>NZ_JBLZNE010000001.1:1927500-2367500 GCF_048612815.1 Maridesulfovibrio pacificus (SeqCode) | reverse complement strand
GACAGACATGTCGAGCAGGAACGAAAGTTGGTCTTAGTGATCCGGTGGTTCCGCATGGAAGGGCCATCGCTCATAGGATAAAAGGTACGCCGGGGATAACAGGCTGATCGCGCCCAAGAGTTCACATCGACGGCGCGGTTTGGCACCTCGATGTCGGCTCATCACATCCTGGGGCTGAAGCAGGTCCCAAGGGTTCGGCTGTTCGCCGATTAAAGTGGTACGCGAGCTGGGTTTAAAACGTCGTGAGACAGTTTGGTCCCTATCTACCGTGGGCGTAGGATAATTGAAGAGGGTCTGCCCCTAGTACGAGAGGACCGGGGTGGACGAACCTATGGTGTTCCTGTTGTCACGCCAGTGGCATTGCAGGGTAGCTAAGTTCGGAAGGGATAACCGCTGAAAGCATCTAAGCGGGAAGCCTGCCTCAAGATTAGTTATCCCTATGCTTTAGCATCTAAAGATTCCAGGTAGACCACCTGGTTGATAGGCTGGAGGTGTAAGTGCAGTGATGCATTCAGCTGACCAGTACTAATAAATCGTGCGACTTATTTTTCTTCTCTTCCCTTAACTTTAATCCTAAACGATTGAAGCTAATGGAACTCTAATTCTTCTCTATTAAACCATATATTTTTGCTCAAAAAGCAAGCTAAATTTGCTTGCGGCCATTGAGGAGAGGTCACACCCGACCCCATTCCGAACTCGGAAGTTAAGCTCTCCTTCGCCGATGATACTGCTAGGTAGCTAGTGGGAAAGTAGGTCGCCGCAAGCTTTTTTATTTCAAAGCCCCCTTGTTAACTCAAGGGGGCTTTACTTGTTTGCAGCGGATTTGTTTTTGGTGCTCAGGGACGTCATTCGTAAGGGGGGCTCGAAATTTGAAGGAACAAACTTTTACGGCACAGCAAATGAGAGGATAAGGAATCTTGAATGTATGCCTGCGTGGAAAATTTTGAATGACGGACTATCCGCTGAATATAATTTAAGCTAATGTGTATAACTGTGAGTAATATAATATGTCTGGTCTTTTATTTGCGCAGTGTTAGTGTCGTTGTTGTCTTCCATTTGCTTTTAACTTGTTATTACCGTTAATTGACTGTTCTGATTCAGGGTATTAATAAATGTCCTAGAATGGAATTACCATTTTGTGTTATTGTTAAGTTCTTCCGCCATAAAGTCGTTGGCGAGCAACACAGCACAGTTGGTCTTCAAAAAAACAAATTGAGGCGTATATGTCACAAGAGAGTAATTCACCCGGTGTAACCCGTCCTAGTAAAGTTTTAATTGTCGAAGACAGTATTACTTTTGCAGGTATTTTGAAAAGAAGCATACTTGCAAAATTGAACGTTGAGATAATGCTCTTCGGTGATTATGCAAGCGCGAAGGAATACCTTGAGCATAGTAGTGATGAATTTTTTGTGGCTCTTCTTGATATTGTCCTCCCTGATGCTCCAAATGGTGAAATTATCGATTTAGTAGTTTCATATAATATCCCATCGATTGTTTTTACTGGGGAGATTAGTGAAGAGTTACGTTCCACAATGTGGTCAAAGCGAATTGTCGATTATGTTCAGAAAGTAAATTTTGATGACATTCAGCATGTTGTGGGTCTTGTAGATAGACTCAAAAAGAATATTTCAAGAAAAGCAGTCATAGTCGATGAATCCGATGAGACTAGAGCCCTTTTTCGGGATTTCCTGCTGGTTAATAATTTCCAGATCCTTGAAGCTTCAAACGGAAATGAGGCATTGGAACTTGTTAACAATGAAAAAGTCCATCTCGTAATAACCGGTGATCAAATATCTGTAATGGATGGACCTACTACAATCAAAGAGATACGCAAAACTCACACAAAGGCAGAGCTTCCAATCATCGGCTTTTCACGTGAGGGAGGATCAGGATTATCGGCTGAATTTTTAAAGAGCGGTGCAAATGATTACATCAGGCAGCCTTTTGAACCTGAAGAGTTTTACTGCCGCGTAAATAACACTCTTGATAGTGCTGAGTATGTTAAGACTATCAAGCGTATTTCCGACAATGATGTTTTGACAGATGTTTTTAGTCGCAGTGCGCTTTTTAAATATGGCGAGAAATTATTCGCTCAGCAGAAACGTTCTGAAGGCTCGTTGGTTGCGGTAATGATTGATATTGATAATATCAAGGCTTGCAACGAAACATATGGTCAGTTGGTTGGTGACGAAGTCATCAGGTTTGTTGCTGAAATTCTTCGTAATCGCTTCAGAAAGGGAGATGTGGTCAGCCGCTATGGCGGTGACTCGTTCTGCATTCTATGCGCAGATATGAAACTTGAATATGTAGAGTCTGTTTTCAAGGAATTGGCAGTTAATATTGCAAAGGAGACTTTCGATATTGGCGAGTATAAAATAAAGGTGACAGTTTCAATTGGTGTTAATACCAGTAGTGCTGAATCATTAGAAGAAATGATCTCCGGTGCCGAGAGACTATTACAGGCGGCCAAAATGAAAGGTGCCGATAGTATCGCGTGTACATAGTTGGTTAAAATAGGCTGCAGCATCCACATGGGAGTTGCGGCCTTTCACTTAGGAGTTCTTTTGGTGCTATCAAAATTATATCTTGTAGATAGAAAACAATTACTATATTGAATTTGATATTCAATATCTATATTCAAATTTCAAGATAAGGAACGCGGAAGGCTCCGCCTGATTTACCTTTTCAAGATGCACATGCTTAGCGTATATCTTCCACATGCATAAAGTTTTTTTGATTAATTGCACTCCTCCGCTTGTCAAAGCTTTTGTTGAAATGGGCTTTGAGGTGGAGTCTTCTCATGGTCAGGAGGGATATCTTGATCTTCCTGCCATGCTTAATGAGTTTCAATTTGAGCCGGACCTGATTTTACAGCAGGAATCATTAGGCAGACGTTGCTTCTTGAATGGTCTTCATAGGTTGAATTGTGTCAAAATCTTTTGGTCAATTGATACGCATATGAATCTATACTGGCATAAATTCTATGCTGAACTTTTTGACTGCCTATTGACCACGCAGAAAAAATATATCCCCGAGCTTCGCCAAGTATGTGAGACAAAGGTAGAATGGTTACCTTGGATGGGGAATATCTCGGGAGTTGGGGCTACCGAGGGAAAATTTATCCCTCATAGCAGGCGGGCACACGATTTGAGTTTTGTCGGCCGGGTTACATCGCATAGGCGGTCCCGCCTTTGGTTTGTTGAGTTTTTAAAGTCTTACTACAAACTAAATTTTCAAGATAATCTTAATTATCAGCAGATGATGGAGCTATACAGGAATACCAGAATAGCTCCCAACGAAGCTCTTTTCGGTGAAGTTAATTTTAGATTGTTTGAGGCTGCTTCATGCGGTTGCGCTGTTGTGACTCCTGAAGTTGGCGGTGGTCTCGACGAATTGTTTGAGGTTGGAAAAGAAATTGAAGTCTACAACGATGTCCTCGAGCTAAAGGACATTCTTGATAGGTTAGGCAAGGATACCGCAGTTAGCGGTTCGTATGGTATGGCTGCCTATGCCCGTGTTTTAAGGGATCATCGGCCGGATTCGCGAGCTGCTGCTGTTTGTAATATTGCCCAAAATGTGACTGTTAGGAAACTATCTGAGGAGCAGGCTGAACTCCTGTTGTGTCTCAGTGAATTTTTATTGGGTGAGTCAGGAAGTTACAATGTTGACTGGAATTATTTACTGAAGCGCCTCCTTGGGATTGGTCGAAGCGAAATGCGCGATGTTGCATTGTTAAGACTTTTTGCCAGATCAGGGGAGAATGATCTTTTCATGGGAATTGTCCGTCCTTACCTTGATAAGAGTCTTAGCTCTGTCGATTGTTATTTTAATATGAGTGCATCTCTATGTGCTTTAAAGCTGGGAATGTGGGAAGTTGCGAAGCATTTTTGGTATTCATTTAATTCCATCGCTCAACCTGAACTGATTATTAAGCCTGAAGGAGAGGTTCACCTTTTGAAACTCTGGGGCGATATCTCAGCTAAGAATGGGCTACGGATACGATCCGGCGTTGCTTTTAATGAGGAGAAAGACATCCCCTCGTGTGCTTCAGATTGTTACTTCGCCGCTCTACACAGGGACTCATCGGACAAAGAAATCTACAGGAAACTCGATTCAATTTTTAATGGTGTAAAAGGTGGTGAGCCCAGCAGACTCGGATTTCTCTCACACCTCTCTCTACATTATCCTGAAGATTGGAGAATAAGTGCTGAGGTGGCTGTTACCAATTTAAAAGTGTTTCGGCTTCAGGAGGGACTCAAAGAATTGGAAACAGCAAATGAGATTGCTGAAAGGGGCGGGCAGACCCGTTTTTTTAAACGTAAAATTGAGTTGGAAATTCCCCAGCTTTATAAGTTGGTTAATTGGTCTTGAATCTGCTAGAAGCTTGGCTGGAATTATTACAATAGCGGAGGGCATCCATGTCTGAGGTAGTTTTTAATGAGCAGGCTTTCTATACCCACCTCGGTGGCGACCGCGAACTCGCAATTGAAATATTAAAAGTATATGTGGTGGATGCTCCTGCAAGGGCCGAATCCTTAGCTGAAGCAATTAAAAATGGTGATCAGGATCTTGCTGTGAAATATTCACATGCATTAAAGGGGATTTCCGCCACGATCAGGGCTAGTGCCATTGCACTGCTAGCTGAAAAAATAGAAATGTGTTCACGAAAAGGCGATTTAGATAAGGCAAAGCATTTAATGCCAAAAGTATATTTAGAGCTCGATGCAGTTCTTGAAGCGGTTCGGGAACACCTAACCAACTAGTGGTTGTGGTGAATGCTGTTTCGTGAATATAATACAAATTGTAACTTAAATGCCAATTTTGTGCTGTAAACAGAATGTACTGAGGGTCATACGATAGTTAAGGGAAACCAAACGCTGTGTTATTTCTTGAATCGTAGTGGGATTGTATTTGGGTTTGGCAAATAGGAGAGATCAGATGTTTAAAAATTTGAAGCTCGGGTGGAAAATTGGCGGTGGATTTGTTGTAGTTCTGCTGCTGACAGCAGTTGTTGGTGTTGTTGGCTGGTATGGATTGTCTAAAGTTGCAGGCGAAACCAAGCGAACTGATGTTGTCAGTAAAGCCGTCTCTGATATGTATGATTCCAGATTGATGGTTCTTTATTACACTTTGCGGGGAACAGCTGAATATGAAGACAAATTTCACAGTTCTATTGCTGAAATAGGAAAGAACATCTCAGCCAATACAGATCTTTTCTCCGGGAAAGGGCTTAAGGATGTTACCGGTGTTGCCGGTAAGGCCACAAAGTATGGTGAGATATTTAATAGGTATGCTCAGTATGAGCAGGAAAAAAATGAAGCCATAAGTGATTGTGTTGCAGTCGTTGGAAATTTAGACAAAGCCGTATCTAAAATACAAGAGCGCGCAAGCACAGCCATGAAACATGGGATGAGCACAGCCTCTGCCGATCTGGATATGGCGAGTTTATTTAATGCCTATTCGACTATTTCGGAGCTGGAGAAAAAATTTATAACCAGCCGGTTTACTTTTTCCACCTATCTTCGCACAGGCGAGGATGAATATGTAGAACAGACCCGCTCTTTGTTGAATTCTGTAATCAACCAGTGCGATGAGTTTCGCGGTAACAGTTGGGTTGCCTCTAATTCTGATCTGGACGTCAGTGGCCTTGAAAAGGCTGCACGTGAGTATCTTGACGGATTCAATTCCATAGTAAAGAAAGTTGATCTTCAAGGAACAGAATTGAAAGCCATGGCTGAGGTTGGTGCAGACGCTCTGAGCCTTAGTCAGGTGCTGATGGATGAGCAGCAGGTGTCGGCACAGGATGTTATAACATCTTCTTTTTCCATGATTTTTGGAGGCCTTGCTCTTGCTTTGGCGGTTGGAGCGCTCATTTCGGTCACTGTCACCCGCATAATTACCCGACCTATCCGTGAAGGTGTTTCTTTTGCTGAACATATGGCTCAGGGTGATTTCACCAGAACTCTGGATATTAATCAGCGTGACGAGATAGGTATTTTAGCCGCTGCCTTGAATGATATGGTGGTCAAGTTGTCAGCTGTTGTTGGTGAAGTAGGCATTTCTTCAGAGAATGTTGCTTCCGGTAGCGAAGAGCTTTCAGCAACTGCAGAGAATTTATCGCAGGCTTCCACCGAACAAGCGGCCAGTGTTGAAGAAGTCTCTGCTTCCATGGAAGAAATGACTGCTAATATCAGGCAGAATGCAGAGAATGCACATGAAACAGAGCAGATAGCCTTGCAATCCTCTCAGCAGGCTGAAGAGGGTGGCGAAGCCGTTACCAAGGCTGTCGATGCCATGAAAAATATTGCCGAGAAAATTTCCATTATTGAGGAAATTGCCCGTCAGACCAACCTTCTTGCCTTGAATGCTGCAATTGAGGCCGCACGTGCAGGAGAACACGGTAAAGGTTTTGCTGTTGTTGCTGCAGAGGTTCGTAAGCTTGCTGAACGGAGTGGGGCTGCAGCAGGAGAAATCGGTGAACTTTCTTCAAGCACTGTAAGTGTTGCCGAAAAGGCAGGCGAGATGCTGACTCAGCTTGTTCCTGATATTAAGAAAACTGCTGAGCTTGTACAGGAGATTGCAGCCGGAAGCAGTGAACAGCTTTCCGGAGCGGAGCAGATCAATAAAGCGGTGCAACAACTTGATCAAGTTACTCAGCAGAATGCTTCAGCCTCAGAGGAAATGGCTTCCACATCGGAAGAACTTTCAAGTCAGGCTGAACAATTGCAGCAGGTTATGAGTTTCTTCAGGGTCAGAAATCAGCCTAGACCAAGAACACAAGCTTTACTCCCTGCACGGACTGTAGTTCGCTCTAATCCCGCTTCTAAGAAGCCTGCTCCAGAGGCCCGGGTTAGAGAGGTTCCTGCCCCGCAATCGCAGCATCAGCCCGAAACAGAAAAAATCAGTGGTGTTTCTCTGGACATGGGAAGTGATTTTTCCGACAATGACTTCGAAAAATTCTGATAATCACTGGTTGTTTTTGCTAGCTTGATATATAGTTGTAGCAATTAGGTAGTTTTTTTGTACAGGGATGATCAAATTGAGGCAGGTGGAATAATGAACTCTGAGATAAATAGTACGACCAATCAGTATCTGACGTTTACCTTGAACAAGGATATTTATGCGTTGGATATAGCCAGTGTAAGGGAAGTGCTGGAACTTACACCCATAACCAGAATTCCGAGAACCCCCAAATTTATGCGGGGGGTTATCAATCTGAGGGGACACGCAGTCCCTGTTGTTGATATGCGCCTTAAATTCGGAATGAGCCGGACAGAAGATACAATAAACACATGTATTATTATTGTAGAGGTATCTTTTGACGGGGAAAGCACGGTAATGGGGGCTCTGGCTGATTCTGTCCGGGAAGTAATTGAGCTTACTGAAAATATGATTGAAGAGCCGCCCAGGATGGGCACTACAATCAAAACGGAATTCATTCGGGGTATGGGCAAGCAGGATGATGAATTTGTTATCATTCTTGATATTAATAAAATATTGTCTGTCGAAGAACTGGCCATGCTCAAGAGTGTTCATCAGGATTCTGCCTCGGCCGAAGTTGCACCGGAAGTAACCTCCGATCAAGGAATGACTTTAAGTTTGTAATCTTTATTGTGCGGTGGTTTTGATCTACCCGGGAATTATAATTATACTGAAGCCCGCTTCCTTTATTGGAAGCGGGCTTTACTTTTGTTTTCTCAATAATAATGCAAGGCATGACGGAGCCTTGGTATATTCCAATAAGTGTACGGAAATATATCCTTCCAAATCATCTGAAAGAACATTATTGAGACATTAGTTGTGATGTTTTGAAAATATTAGTAAGCCTATGCTGCCTATCTTAACTGCGACCTGTGTTTTAGCCCTTTTTTAAAAACAATGAGGCAGATCAGGAATGGTTATGTCCAAGAATATAAGATTTGTTTTATTATATGCTAGCGTAGCGGTTTTACTTTTTAGTGCTGCGCTTTTTTTACCTGACTCGTATTGGGAGGTGAAGTTAAGCCTCTTCATTTGCTGGTTGACACTTCTGGCCATGGCAGCTTGGAAGCTTCATGCTTTTTGTGTTGACCAAGATTTAAGACAGACTCAACAAACAGCTTCAATATTAAGAAATAGTGGTGCTTGTTTTTACACCACAGATGCACAGGGTGCGCTGATATTCAGTGATGATGCCTGCAGTGATCTTGAGCGGAAAATTTTCGGAAAAGTTGATAATGGCGCGCACTCAAGGTTGTTGAACCATTTTCATTCTGAGGACGGTCTGGAGACTATTTTTAAGGAAATATCATCTGGAGATGGGGTTTATCGATTTGAGGCGGACCTGACAGCGGCGGACGGGCAATTAGTACGTTTAAGCCATGTTTTGCAGCCGACCTATTGTGCAGGCGGCAATATCAGCGGATTTTCCGGTATAATTCTGGATATTTCATTACAAGAAAGAGCATGTGCTGAATCGGCACTGTGGCAGCGTTATTTGGTGGCTGCTTTGGACAGTGCTCCCGGAACTATGTTTATTCACGATCTTGAAGGCAATTTTTTAAAGGTCAGTCAAAAATTCGCTGATTTTGCCGGAATTGCCCCGGAAATGTGTATCGGGACAAACATATATGATTATCTAGCTCCGCAGATTGCAGATCAATTTTTAGAAAGACTTCAGGATATTGCAGCCGGTGGAAATGAATTTACCATGCAGATTCCGGCTATTAATTCACGTGGAGAGAGATTGCGCTTTGATGTTCATCATTTTCTTATTCGCAACGACAAGGGCGAGCCGGAGGCCATAGTCGGTTGCGCACGAAGGATTGATAACAAACAAATGGATATCAGGCCTGCGAAGAGTGGAGGCGACGAGGCCTTGATGCAGGCTATTTGTCACGAGATGAGGACCCCATTGGCCGGAATTATCGGTAGTCTGCATGTACTTGACCATATGGACCTTTCGCCGGAAGCTAAGGAATATGTACATAAGTGCGTAGTTTCGGCGGAAAGATTTAAAGATGTTGTCAATAATTCCTTGAGTGATCTGGCTGGAAATCACGATCTTCAAAAGTTCGAATCATTGGATCCTGCGGCTTGTCTTGAAAAGTCGGCGGAACTGTTTTTGCCGGCAGCATCCATCCAGAACAGAAAAATAAATCTGTCTATCGGTCTGGGGTTGCCTGATGCCATTGTCTGTAATCGTAAGGTTCTTAATCAGACGTTATTTTGCTTGATAAATAGTGCCTTGGAGATTTTTCCTGATTCAGATATTACTGCCGGGGTAAAGATGGCTCCTCCTATAGACAGTAATTCGGTGATCTCTTTTTTTGTCTCCGGTAAAAGATGCGTTCCGGTTTTAAGTGGAGGTTCTTTTTCCGGTTGCCTTGAGCAGAATGCAAAAGTTATTGGTGGTGAATTGTATTTTGAGGATGGGGGCACTGCAGAGTTGGGCTTCAGGATAAAAGTGCCTGCGGGAAAAGAGGGTGCTGATCATGAATTAACGCCGATGCAGAGTCTTAGGATTATCCTTGCTGAAGACGATATCAGCAGTCAGGTTTTCATGCGTAAAAAGCTCGAAGGCTGGGGACATTCTGTCCGGACTGCAAGTACAGGTGTTGAGGTTTTAAGCTATATTAATAATGAAGAGTTTGATCTGGTTCTTATGGATTTGCAAATGCCGGAAATGAATGGCTTCGATGCTATTTCTTCCATTAGAACAGGGAGTCCTGAAGTTCGGGAAATCCCTATCATTGTGATGAGTGCTTATGGGCGGGAAAGTGATTTCAAGAAAATGTCCGACTTGGGCGTGAATGACTACATTGCAAAGCCGATAAGCACAGAAGAGCTGGAAAAAGCTCTGGCGCGTCTTCGAGAGCTGGGACAGATATAGCCCCAGCCACACCTATCGCGGAAGAACATTGGTAATGTAGTAAGCAATGCCGTCTTCCAGCATCTGGACGGATAAAAGAATAAGAATCAAACCCATTAGCCTTTCACAGGCCTTAAGACCTCTTTTACCCAATATCCGGGCCATGGTTGGTCCTGTCATCATAATGATGAAGCTCATAGCCCAAGCAATCAGCACACCGGAAAGGACATTAAACCCGGCATCTCCTTTTGATCCGTAAACCATAACCGCTGCCAGCAGCGATGGTCCGGCGAAGAGCGGAACTGCAATCGGCACAATGAACGGATCTTTTTCTGTGTCATCGGCTGCATTTTCCGGTTTCGGGAAGATCATCTTCATGGAAATGATAAACAGGATTACCCCGCCCGCTATACGCAATGTGGACTGATGGATGTTGAGCATCTTCATCAGGCCTGCGCCCAAGTACATGAACAGGATAATGATTCCCAGAGCAAAGAAAAGTTCCCGGAGCAGAATTTTACGCTGCCGTGAAGGAGAGTATTCCCGGAGCATGGATAGGCAGACTGGAAGGTTTCCCAGTGGGTCCATGATCAGGAAAAGGGGAAAAGCGATCTCGAAGATTGTGCTGAGCTGTCCTGCTTCCATGATTAATCCTTCCCTCCGGCCTGTCCGTAGGTCGAAAATTTATCGATAACCTTATCCATTTCATCGTCAGGAACAATAACAGGTTTACCAACTGAAAGTGCCTGAATGTAAATTCTGGCAACCAGTTCCAATTCCTCCGCTGCGTCAAAGGCATTGCCGATGGCGCGGCCTACAGTGATCAGGCCGTGGTTGGCGAGCAACACTGCATTGTAGTTGCCGATGGTCTTGATCACGTTCTCAGCGAGTTCCGGAGTGCCGAAAGTGGCATACGGGGCGAGAGGAACTTTTTTGCCCGCAAAACCGACCAGATAATGTACAGCCGGAAGCTCCATGTTCAGGCAGGCCACTGTGGTGGCATAGACTGAATGGGTGTGAACTACTGCGTTTACGTCCGCTCTTTCCTTGTAGAGGATGGTATGGAAACCGTACTCACTGGAAGGCTTGCGTTCGGAATCCTTAATATTGCCGTTCAGATCGATAACCACAATATCTTCTGGAGTGGAAAGACGGTAATCAAGACCACTGGGGCTGATAGCTACCAGGTTCAGCTCGCGGTTAAACACACTCAGGTTGCCGCCGGTCCCGGTTGTAAGACCGGATTCAAGCAGCTTCTTTCCATATTCAACAACAAGTTCTCTTTCTTTCTGCAACAACATATCCAATGTTCCTTACAACGAGGCGAAGCCATAATAAAAAGTTTCTCTGGCCGCCGGAGGCGAAATTTATTTATCAAAAGTGCAAAGCGTCTCAAATCTAATTACGAAGTGCCTCAATCCTCTTTAACACGGGAGGATGGCTGTATTCCAGCCACACGTAAAAGGGGTGCGGAGTTAGGTTTGCGAGATTACTTACCGATAGCTTCTTAAGTGCTTCAATCAGTGCTTCCGGGGTGCGGGTGGTTTCCGCTGCAAAAGCATCTGCTTCAAATTCGTGTTTTCGAGAGCGGATATTGCTGAAGATGGAAAGCACGATTGATACGGGAGTGTAGAGCAGGGCAAAGAAGATCAGGCCGGCATGTACGGAAATATTCTGCATGCCGAACGCTGCAAAGAGTTCCTTGTTGCCGAGGAAAAAAGACATGAGCAGGAAGATTACTCCGGTATTGATTATACTCATGGTCATCATTTTGCGGATATGTCCGAGCTTGCTGTGTCCGATCTCGTGAGCAAGGACAGCTACTATTTCATCAGTGGAAAGGTTGTCGATCAAGGTATCGAAAAGAGCAATGCGCTTCTTTTTGCCGAAACCGGTAAAAAAGGCATTGGCCTTGGTTGAACGTTTGGAACCGTCAATCATGAAAATACCGGAAAGTTCAAATCCGTTTTCAGCTGCGAACTGTTCAATTTTTTCTTTGAGTTCGCCATCCTCAAGGGGGGTGAACTTGTTGAACAGAGGTAGAATCCATGTGGGGGCAATATACTGTACTCCAAGAGTTATCAGCACGGTAAATATCCAGCACCAGAGCCAGGCCAGCGATCCGGCAGCATTGAAGAAAAGGAGAACACCGCCGAGAATTGCGCCGCCGATGATACCTCCGAGCAAATAGCCTTTAAGTTTATCCATGAAATAAGTTTTGAGGGTCGTTTTGTTGAACCCGAACTTTTCTTCAATGACAAAAGTGCTGTAGAGGGAAAATGGCAGGGACGCGATATCGCTGAGCACTGCCAAACCGGCGTAAAAGATCAGCCCGGTGAGGATCTCCCCGTAGCCGAAACCATTGGCCCAGAGGTCTACTGCGTTGAATCCGCCCAAAAGGATGAACAGGATGGTAATAAGCGTACTGACTGAACTTGAGATGTTTTCAAAGCCGATGCCTGCCTTGGTGTAATCCTGCGATTTACGGTAATCGTCAGCATCAAAAGTGGTGCTGAATTCCGCTGGAAGTTCGGGGGAAAGGGCCTTACGATTAAGCTGGCGGGCAAAAATACCCAACAGGCATGCCCCGGCGAGAGAAAATATGATAATGAATAGATAGATGTTCGTTTAAATACAGTGGGGTTGGATTGTTGAAACTTAGTTGCGCTGGGTTAGCGGGGTAGTTAACATGTTACGGCGTATAACTACCTCGTGGGCTTGACCTCGTCAATGCAGGCTTCCAAGCATATAATTTATTGGCAAATCCAAAAATAGTTCTGAACTTGACAATAAATGGTATAGAGTCAACAATTATATATTAAAATTAAGAAATTACTTTTTTCTGTTTGTCTGATCTGTATCTGTTTTTGGCAGATGAGGGTTTGAGAGGGAGTTTTACTGAATGAGTTCGCCAAAGAGCATTAAAGAAAATATTGCCCGCGCAAAATCTTACGGACAGCGTAAGGATTACATGCGTTGTTTGCATGCATTAAGCCTGTCTCTTGATGAGCTTGCATCCAGTCAGGTTTTCGGGCGTGAGAAATTTGAAATCGGGATTCTTATTGATGAAGTTTTCCGGCAGCTTCTGGCTATGGAAGAACTCAAACGCGTACTTCCCCGCGGTTTGAAATATGTCAAAGGGCAGGAAAAAAAATTGGCTGCCATGTTGATGAAAATTCATGACACCATCAAAAATGCTCTTGAAAAGGCCGCAGTTGAGAAGGTCCGTAAACAGAAAAATCAAATCGATAAATTTGTATTGGCTGGACAGAAGTTCTTAATGGAAAAGAACGTTAAGGAAGCCAAAAAATATTTCCGCAAAATCACCGAGGCTTTTCCAGAGGAAAGGGGACTGCTGCAGGATGTTGGCAGTCGGCTTGTTAAATCCGGTTTTCCTGCTGACGGTGTAGAGTATCTTGAACGGGCTATTGAGAAGACTCCGTCGGACAGCCGACCGTATATTTCGATTCTCTTAGCCTACGAAATGATGACTGAACAGGATAAGGCACTTGAGATAATTAAGGATATTGTTCGCCGTTTCGGGGCCAATGAAAGTATTTATATCCGGCAGGCCAAACTTTTTCTCGGAAAGCGCATGTATACAGAAGCTTATGATGCTGCTGCCGCTGCACTTAAAGTGAACCCCCTTAACCGTGAGGCTAAGAAGATCTCTGATAAATTGGGACCCAAAATTTTCGGTCGCGGTTATACTCCGGGAGCTACTGCCAGTGATATGAAGGCAAAATCCTCAGCAGGTGGAGCTAAAGGTAAAAAGGAAAGCGTTTCCTTTAATATCGATGGTAGCTCTTCTGGTGAAAAAAAAGACAAAGCTGCCAAGAAAAAGGCTCCCGCTAAAAAGCCTGCAGTTTCAAAAGCAATTAAACTCGATTTTTAATATCAATTTACCGCGTTTTTCAGTTTTATCAGGCCGCTTACGCGGCCTTTTTTATTTGTAAATTTTCAATAGAATATTATGTGCGACAAATGTGTCGTTGTGTCACGAAAATATACTTTCTCAGTATAGATTCTGGTTTTACAGGGATATAGGGGAAAGTGCTGAGTTTATACGTTGACGCACGACAATGTTGTCGTTTTTGTGATGTTGTTGATATCAACGCAATGAGAGGATTGTTTCCAGAATCAACATGACATCTGTGTCGTTAAATTTGTTAGGGCAACTGTCTTTTCTGTCGTAAATGGTGTGTTTTGTTTTATAAGCTATTGAAAATATGTGAGTTGTTTGTGTTGGCACGAATAGAGCTTTGGGGGCGACAAATAAGTTTGTCTGAAAAATCACAAAGGAGAATATAAAATGGCTCAACTCACTGTTTCATATGATCGCGAAGGCGATAAGCAGGTTATAGATACAAATTCAAAAGTACTCGGCGAAATCGTTATCGATCACAATGGCATTCCTGAAGATCAGCGTGGCGGTACTGCCAAACAGTTGCTTGCTTCTTCTGCCCTGTATTGCTTCTGTGGTGCTCTTGGAAAGGCTTTACAGACCCGTGGTGCAGAATACGAACGCATTACCGGAACCGCGACTCTTGAGACCGGTATGGATGAGAAGAAACGTGCTCGTGTAACAGGTATTACTCTCGATGTAACCGTACACATGGATGAGGATTACGGTTTTATTTTTGATCGTGTTGAAAAAATTATGCGCAAGGGCTGTCTGGTCACAGCTTCCCTCCATGCTGCATTCCCCATGACCTACAATCTCCATCTCGAAGAACTGTAAGACTTTTCAAAACAGGAGCTAAACATGCCATCCATCACCATAATCGGATCAGGTCCGGGCGGCCATATTGCTGCTTTTGAAGCTGCACGCCGGGGAGCTGAAGTTACTCTGGTTGAAAAAGCTGATATCGGCGGAACCTGCTTGAACACAGGATGTATTCCCACCAAGACCATCAAGTCTTCAGCTGAAGCCCTTGAGACCGCAGGCAATCTCTCCGCATTCGGTATTTCTGCCGAGAGTGGTGCAGAGGGTGTTAATTTCAAGGCTGACATGGAAGCTGTTGTGGCCCGTAAAGAAAGGGTTCGCAAGGTTCTTTGCGGCGGACTTGAGAAGACTTGTTCTGCCCTTAATATCCGTGTCGTACGCGGCTCAGCAGAGTTGTCAGCAGACCGTACCGTTCTTGTCCACACTGAAGAAGGTTCAGAAGAAATCAAGAGCGATAAGGTGATTATTGCTACCGGCTCAAGCATTCTCGATCTGCCTTCACTGCCTGTGGATCACAAGCATATTATCAATAGCGATGACGCTCTCAACCTGGACCATGTTCCCGCGAAGATGGTTATCGTCGGTGGTGGAGTAATCGGTTGTGAACTGGCCTTCATTTACCGTGCTTTCGGCTCCGAAGTAACTGTCGTTGAAGGTATGGATCGCCTCCTTCCCGTACCTTCTGTTGATAAGGATATGAGCAAGCTCATTCAGCGCGAAGCCAAGAAACACCGTATTAAGGTGCAGCTTGCTAAGACTGTGAAGAGCGCTGAAGTTGTGGATGGCAAAGTCCAGTGTGTACTCGGACCCTCTCCTTTTGTCGAAGGGGCAAAAGGCGATGATACCACTATTGAAGCCGACGTGGTTCTGGTTGCTGTAGGGCGTACTCCCAATACTGAAGGTCTTAAGCTTGCTGAAGCAGGAGTTGATACCGATCAGCGCGGCTGGATTAAAGCTGACCAAAATATGCGTACTTCCGTTGAAGGAATTTATGCCATCGGTGATATTCTTGGACCTTCCCGGATTATGCTGGCTCATGTTGCATCACACGAAGGCCTTTGCGCAGTGGATAACTGTCTTGGTAAAGAGCGTGCTCTTGATTACTCCGTGATTCCTTCCGGAATTTTCACTTCCCCGGAGATCGGCACAGTGGGTCTTTCCGAAGAAGAAGCAATCGCCAAGGGCATTGATGTCCGCTCGCAGGTGTTCCAGTTTCGTGAGCTGGGTAAAGCTCAGGCCATGGGTGAACTTGCAGGCATGTTCAAGATCATCTGTGAGAAAGAGAGCGGCAAGATTCTTGGGGCTCATATTGCCGGAGCTCATGCGACCGACCTCATTGCCGAAGCCGCTTTAGCCATTAAAAAAGGTCTTACTGCTGCTGATGTTGCCCATACCATCCATGCTCATCCGACCCTCGCTGAAGGTCTCTATGAGTGTTGTGAAGCTTGGCTTCGCGGCTGTTAATCCCGGTATTAGTTTTTCAGAACAATAAACTTTTTGGAGATAATCATGAGTGAACTTACTTTTCCCGCAGACGTACTTTACCATCCCGAGCACACTTGGGTTCTTATTAATGATGATAACACCGCAGTCGTAGGTATCACTGATTTTGCTCAGGACCAGCTCGGCGAAGTGGCTTTTGTTGATCTGCCCTCTGCAGGTGACCATTTCGACGCAGGTGAAGAGTTTGGTACCGTTGAATCCATTAAAGCTGTAAGCAGCCTGTACATGCCCATTTCCGGTACTGTTGAGGAAATCAACGAAGGTCTTGAAGACGCTCCTGAAGATGTGAACACTTCTCCTTATAAGGACGGCTGGATGCTGCGTATTACCCTTGATGCTGATGCAGACAAGAGCCAGCTGCTCAATCACGAAGGTTACGCAGAAAAAATCAAGTAAGCCACCTTTCCCGGACCCCATATCCGGGACATTCCACTCCTTTGACGGAGCTTATACCTAAGAGCGGCCTGCTATTTTGCAGGTCGCTCTATAAATTTCAGGAGGTATGCTATGTGTTCTAAAGATCCTTCCAAACCGTATTTGCGCATCCCGCCGTGGCTTCGAGTCAAGATTCCCTGCAACAAGACTTACAGTGCCACAAGGGAACTGGTTAAAGACCTTAGCTTGAACACCGTCTGCCAAAGTGCCAAGTGCCCTAATATGTTTGAATGTTTTTCTGAACACACAGCTACTTTTCTGATTATGGGCGACACCTGCACCCGCAACTGCGCATTTTGCAATATCGAGAGCGGTGATATTCTGCCCCTCGATCCTTCTGAACCTTCCCGTGTCGCTGAAGCTGCCAGACGACTGGGTCTCAAGCACGTGGTAATTACCTCCGTTACCCGTGATGATCTGAATGACGGCGGGGCTGCCCATTTTGCCGCTACAATTCGTGCGGTTCAGGAGCAGTTGCCGGAATCATCTATTGAAGTGCTTATCCCTGACTTTCAGGGAAATGAAGATGCACTGAATTTAGTCATTGGAGCCCACCCGGATATCATTAACCACAATGTGGAAACTCCTCCTATTCATTACAATGATATCCGCCCGCAGGCTGATTACAAGCAGAGTCTTGAGCTTATTGAGCGCGTCAAGTCTGCCGGGGCCATTGCCAAGTCCGGGCTTATGGTCGGGTTGGGTGAAAATGATGAGGAAGTGCAAGGGGTAATAGATGACCTTGCGAGCATCGGTTGTGATATTGTAACTATCGGGCAGTATATGCGACCTTCACTTAAGCATCCCGAAGTGCTGCGCTATGTCCATCCCGATGTTTTTGAAGAATATGCCTGCTACGGCAAAGAAAAAGGTGTTCCGCATATGTACAGTGCGCCCCTTGTGCGTTCCTCCTACAATGCAGCCCTGTTTGCGGGGCTGAAAAAATAGTTCTCATTACCTCCTAAAAGAGAGCAAAACGAAAATCCCCGGCAACCATTGTGGTTGCCGGGGATTTTTAATTGGCTTTGTGAGCCGGATGGAAAGGCTGGCTTAGTACATGCCGCCCATGCCACCCATGCCGCCCATGCCACCCATACCGCCCATGCCGGGCATACCGCCGGGCATGCCAGCAGGCATGTCAGAAGCCTTTTCAGGCTTTTCAGCAATAGCGCATTCGGTGGTCAGCAGGAGGCCTGCAACGGAAGCTGCGTTCTGGATAGCGATACGGGTAACCTTTTTGGGGTCGATAACACCGGCCTTGATCAGGTCTTCGTATTCGCCGATAGCAGCGTTGAAACCGTTACCGTCTTTTGCTTCTTTTACTTTCTCAACAACGATGGAACCTTCGAGGCCTGCGTTGCCAGCGATCTGACGGAGAGGTTCTTCGATGGCGCGACGGATGATGTCGATACCAGCGGATTCGTCATCGTCGGAGGAGGTTACGTTTTCCAGAGCAGGGATGCAGCGGATAAGTGCAGTACCACCGCCGGGAACGATACCTTCTTCAACAGCAGCGCGGGTAGCGTTAAGTGCATCTTCCACGCGTGCTTTCTTTTCTTTCATTTCAGTTTCAGTTGCAGCACCAACGTTGATAACTGCTACACCGCCAACGATCTTGGCGAGGCGTTCCTGAAGTTTTTCACGGTCGTAGTCGGAGGTGGAGAGTTCGATTTCGTTGCGGATCTGGCCGATACGGGCTTTGATCAGTTCGCCTTCGCCTGCACCGTCTACGATGGTGGTGTTTTCCTTGTCGATTACAACGCGTTTTGCGGAACCGAGGTGATCAAGGGCAACAGCTTCGAGGTTGAGGCCGATGTCGTCGGAAACAACTGCGCCGCCGGTGAGGGCTGCGATGTCTGCGAGCATTGCCTTGCGGCGGTCACCGAAACCGGGAGCCTTAACAGCAACAACATTGAGGGTACCGCGCAGTTTGTTAACTACGAGGGTAGCCAGAGCTTCACCTTCGATGTCTTCAGCGATGATAACCAGGGGCTTGCCCATTTTAGCAACCTGCTCGAGAACGGGCAGGAGTTCTTTCATGCTGGTTACTTTCTTTTCGCTGATCAGGATCAGGGGCTCATCCATTTCGCAGATCATTTTTTCTGCGTTGGATACGAAATAGGGGGAGAGGTAACCGCGGTCGAACTGCATACCTTCAACAACATCAAGAGTGGTGTCGAGGCCTTTTGCTTCTTCAACGGTGATAACGCCTTCTTTACCGACCTTGTTCATGGCTTCGGCAATGATGTTACCAATGGTTACATCGTTGTTTGCGGAGATGGTACCGACCTGAGCGATTTCTTTCTGGTCGCGGGTGGGCTTGGCAAGGGTTTCGAGGTGATCGATGATTGCTTCAACAGCTTTATCGATACCGCGTTTGATAGCCATGGGGTTACGGCCTGCTGCAACAAGTTTAACACCTTCGGTGAAAACAGCCTGAGCAAGGATGGTAGCAGTGGTGGTTCCGTCACCTGCGATGTCGGAGGTTTTGGAAGCTACTTCCTTAACCATCTGTGCGCCCATGTTTTCGAACTTGTCTTTCAGTTCGATTTCCTTAGCTACGGAAACACCGTCTTTGGTGATGACCGGGGAGCCGAAGGATTTGTCCATAACAACGTTACGGCCTTTGGGTCCGAGGGTTACTTTTACAGCATTGGCGAGCTTGTCTACGCCGAGTTTCAGTTTTTCACGAGCTTTGGCGTCGAAAAGAATCTGTTTAGCCATTTGGTGTTATCTCCTTAAAAGAAAGAAATGTATTCAATTATGCAGCCCTTGGGCTGTTCGTATGTTCGATTGCTGGAGCAGTCTGACTATTCGACAACAGCGAGGATGTCGTCTTCACGCATGATCAGGTGATCTACACCTTCGATGTTGATTTCAGTCCCTGCGTATTTAGCGAAAAGAACAGCGTCGCCTTCTTTTACGCCCAGAGCTACTCTGGAGCCATTGTCATCAAGCTTGCCGGGGCCAGCTGCGATAACTTCACCTTTGAGGGGTTTTTCTTTTGCGGAGTCGGGGATAATGATTCCGCCAACGGTTTTTTCTTCCACTTCAAGGCGTCTGACCAGTACACGGTCTGCTAACGGCTTAAGTTTCATCAGTTTTCCTCCAATATTTCGATACTATTTTTTGCTTTCAGGCTCTTGGCCTGTGGATCGCTGCGACTTCTCATTATTTAGTAGAAAAAGAATCCCGCCGCAGGGATTGAATGAAAGTAAGTCATTATTAAAAACTGTCAACAGCGTGATAGCTTTTTTTTTGAAAATCATGGAACAGATGCTCTAAAGAAGGTCCTTTGCTACAAAAACAACCCTGCCTATCGGAGCCCAGTTATGCGCCGGATTGTTGCTTTCAAGGACTATAGGTCCGGGAGAGATTTCCTGGTTTTCGGAAAGAAGTAGAATTTTTCCCGGCTCCCTTGCTACTCTTCGCACCAGAATTTCTTCATCAATACGCACGGCATAGATGCGTCCTTCAAAAAAATCTTTCTGAGATTCGTCCACCAGAACGTGATTACCATCTTCAATACGCGGAGCCATGGCATTTCCAGTAACTGTTAGCAGCTTCATGGAGTCCGGATCGCCTTTCTCTGCCATCCAATTGATGTTGAATGCCAGCATCCCTTGAGCCTCGCCATTTATATTCAACTTTTCGCCGTTCCGGTCTGCACGGGCAAGCGCTTTTTTAGGAGTAAGGAAATTGTCATCACTTGCGGTCTTGTCTTCCGGAAAAACAATACGTGCACCGACCTCATCAAGCACTCTCGCCAGTACTTGAATGTGTTTGCCCCGCTCTTGTTTGATGTAGCGGATTATCTGGTTGGGAGCGACTCCGCATGCCTTGGCCATTTGTGTCGGGTTTGCGTACTTGCGATTCTGACCAATCATGTTTCGCAACCCTTCGACTAAATCATTGTAGAAACCCATGTTTCCTCCTTGGTAATATTAGTACATTTTTTTGATTATTTTGTCCTCAATAAGTTTCTTTTTTTGTTAGTATTTACCAATTGGTATTATTAATTTACGAAATGGCTTGCTATGATGAGTTTTTGGTAATAGTTAGGGTCCCGTCATTGTCTGTTTTGTCGTGAATTTCAAAAGTAAAGAGGGGATGCTGATGGGAGGGGGCAAAATTTCAGGTTCTGTGATGTTTCCTGATATTGACGGGAGGCGTGCAATGTCAGCTGAAGGTTTGATTAATGTGCTGGGCAGGGAAGCCGCGGAAAGATTGATGTATTGCTGGGGAGGTACAAGAGTATCAGTTCCTGATCTGGATGAACTGCAGAAACTTAAGTTACGGGAACGTATTCTCAAGGCGTATGAACGTGGCGCAACTCCGGCGCAAGTGGCTGAAAGGTTCGGTATTTCGGTACGCACTGCCCAGAGAATTCGTAGTTTCGCCAATTACGTTGAACGTGATACCGAAATAATGTAATATGTTATTGTACCGGTGTATTTTGAATACTAAGAGATCTGATGGGTTTGTGTTATGCTCGCAATGAACTTCCGTCCGGGATGCCAGTTTTTATGAAAACAAAAAAAACAAGAAGCGTTATTTTATATTTTCTCAAGCGGTTCTCCATCGTCGTTGTGCTTATTCTTGCCGTTTCAGCGTGGGCTTTGCTTACTCAGCGGGACCAATATCATAAGATCGTGAAAAACCATGAGATCGATCTGGTTAAAAGTAATATTTCTGCTTTTAATTCGTGGCTCGAATCCGACATTGAATATACTGCGATTCTTTCCGGTCTGGTCGAAGAGCAATTGGCTGGTCCGGGGGATTCCTTTGCTAAGCGTGAACGTATTGCGGAACTGTTTTCCGTGTTTGGTTCTCGTTGCAAGGGATGTGTGCAGCTTCGGTATCTTTCGTCTGAAGGGATGGAGTTGGTCAGGATTAATATTGATGCCGGGAGACCGGTCCGGGTTGCTGGAAACTATCTTCAGGATAAAAGTGGACGGTTATATATAACGAGAGCGGCAAAGCTAAAAGACGAGGTTTATATTTCGAGCTTTGACTTGAATATGGAATTCGGCAAGGTGGTTATTCCTTATACCCCGGTAATCAGGATTGTAAAAAAGGTTTATGCGGATGGAATGAATTCTGGATTTCTCGTCCTGAATTTTTCTGGAGACATACTTTTCAAAATTTTCAATGAAGCTGGAGTTGAATCGTTTGGCGATTTGTTTCTTGTTAATAACAATGGGGGGTGGATTGTCGGTCCGGACGAAACATTTAGCTGGAAATTTCTTTTCAAACCCAAGGAAGGACTTCTTGAACAGGAGTTTCCTGAAGTCTGGAATGAAATAAAAAATAAAAATGACGGACAGTTTGCAGGTCCGGACGGCCTGTATACCTTTGATTCGCTAAGCAGCAACTCTTTTCATTATGTTTTACGGCAGGATGTTGTTTTCAGTGAAGGGTGGAAGGTTATTTCCCGGGTTCCTAATGAATCTTTAGTGGTTCCGCGCCGTAATATCATGCTTGTGCTGTTGGCTTTTCTCGTTGTTATGCTCGGTTATCTATTCTGGAGACAAACTTCCGTGACAGTTGCCAGCGAGGAGATTCGTCTGGCTCTTGAGGACAGTGAAAAGCGTTTCATGGATGTGGCTGATGCAGCCGGTGAATTTATCTGGGAGACCGGGCCTGACGGAAGTTTTGTGTTCGTGACCGGCAGGGCTGAGGATGTTCTTGGTTATAGTGCAGAGGAACTCATTGGACGTTCTCCCTTTGATTTTGTGGATGAGGAATATTCATGGGATGTACGTAAGGAATTTCTGGATGCAGCTCAGTTCGGCAACAGTTTTAAAGGTTTAGTCTTTAGATTTGTCAATCGTGATGGCCGCAAGATCTGGCTTGAATTCAACGGAGTTCCGGTTTTTGATGCTGAAGGTGTTGTGACCGGGTTCCGTGGGGCAGCCTCCGATATCAGTAATCAGAAAAAGACTCTGCAGGACTTACAGGATCGCGAAGACATGCTTCAGAGCATAAGTGATTCTGTTCAGGATGCTTTAGTGTTGATGGATGAGAAAGGTTTGGTCCATTTTTGGAATCCGGCTGCGGAGAAAATTTTCGGGTACAGGGCTGATGAAATGCTCGGGGAAAGTCTGCAATGCTGTTTTCATGCAGAAGACAACTTATCTCCGGAAAATTTAGGTGAAGCTGATAACTATATTGACGGGCTACTCTCAAGTTACGGTTCATTTACCGTGAATGTACGTCGTAAGGGAGGGGATGTCTTCCCGGCAGAAGTTCTTCTGTCCCCCTTACGCAAGGATGATCAGTGGTGGGTGGTAGGAACCTTCAGGGATGTCACCGAGCGTAAGGAAGCGGAAGATAAGTTGCGTAAACTGGCAACCACTGATTCCCTGACCGGACTCAGCAACCGCCGCTTTTTCATGGAAAGTGCAGAGGATGCTTTAGAGAGAACCCGCAGATACGGGCGTGAACTTTCATTATTGATGGTTGATATTGATTATTTCAAGACGGTCAATGATATGTATGGGCATGATGCAGGTGATGATGTTTTGAAAGCCCTCTCAAAAACAGGGCTTAAAATTTTACGTAATATTGACGTATTCGGCAGGATCGGTGGGGAGGAATTTTCTATCCTTCTGCCTGATACCGGTCTTGACGGGGCGACTCAGGTTGCAGAGAGACTGCGGGCGGAAATTGAATCAACTAAAATGAATACCCGCTCTGGAAGTTTGAATATTACCGTGAGTATCGGTGTTGCAACTTATAGTGAACATACAAAGACATTGGAGCAGTTGCTCAAGGCTGCGGATATAGGTTTGTATGCAGCTAAGGAGGCAGGTCGTAATCAGGTCAAGGTGCAGTTGACTTTGGAAGAGTCGTCAGAAAAGTAAGAAGGTTGGGTTCGAAAAAAATCAGCCCGGAAGATCTGCTTCCGGGCTGATTTTTTTAATCGAAGCCGAATTCGATGGTGAATTTACCATAGTCGGTGGTGAAAGGTATCGCCATAACCGGACCGGCTGTAACGTGGGCAATAGTATGATTGTCCCCCATGATGACAGTGGGGGTTGAGCCCTGAAGTTTGTAACCCATTTCAGTCAGCCCGGCTCTTGCCTGTCCTGAAACCATGTTGGTGATTTCTCCGACTGCATCTTTTACATCCTGAATGATGTCCTGAATGTCGTCTCCGAGCATGTTTTTCACGATCTGAGCGGCACAGGCCTTTTCAAAAGTAATTGAGATGCTTCCGCTTACTGATCCTGTAAAGCCGACTATGCCTGTTACATCTCCGTTGGCGACATTACCTTTTTTTACAAACGGCTTCCCCGCTGTAGGCGTAATCATGGCCATCATTGTCAGGATGTCCGAGGTAGCCTTGATAAAAGGTTTAGCCAATTCTACATTCATTATAGCGACTCCTTAAAAAAAAGTTGGCATATATGTTTTTGCGGCAGGCCAAAAGAAAATTTCCCCTGTAATTTCGGCCACACCTTTATTTCATGTTTTAAGTCATGAATTATTCCAATGCAGTTGCGCTTTAAGTACCCTAACAGAAAAAAAGATCATGAACAATTTTTTTAAGAGTGCTTTCAGTATTTTGACATTATTTTTTTGATTTATGCAGCCCGTATATGGAGACTCTGCAACAAATAGAATAATCAGGCTTACTCTACCTTTCATGGTATTTGACCGTAGACATAAATTCTCGTATTTAGATGAGATTCTTAGTGAATGATGCTTGCCTGCTGAAACCTGATCCGGGCAGCTGAAAGATAAAAATCAAGGATTATAGATAAATGTCAGATAATAAAACCGAGTCCAGTGTAGGTAAGAACTTTATTACCGCGATTATTGATAAAGATAATGAAACAGGAAAATACGAAGGAAGGGTGGCTACTCGTTTTCCCCCTGAACCTAACGGTTACCTGCATATAGGCCACGCCAAATCCATCTGCCTGAATTTTGGTCTCGCCAAGGATTACAAAGGCACATGCAACCTGCGTTTTGACGATACCAACCCGGTCAAGGAAGATACTGAATATGTGGAATCCATTGAGAAGGATGTCCGCTGGCTTGGATTCGACTGGGAAGACAGGCTGCACTATTCCTCTGACTATTTTGACAAACTTTATGGCTTTGCCGTCCAGCTGATTAAGGAAGGCAAAGCTTACGTGGATAGCCTCAGCGCAGAGGAAATTCGTGAATACCGAGGCACCCTGACTGAGCCTGGTAAGAACAGCCCTTACCGTGACCGTTCCGTTGAAGAGAACCTTGATCTTTTCGAACGTATGAAAAACGGTGAATTTGAAGACGGTAAACACGTTCTTCGCGCCAAGATCGACATGGCTTCTCCCAATGTGATACTGCGTGATCCCACCATCTACCGTATCAGGAAAGCTCACCATCACCGTACCGGTGATAAATGGTGCATCTATCCCATGTACGACTTTACCCATTGTATTTCCGATTCACTTGAGAAGATTACTCACTCCATCTGCACCCTTGAGTTCGAAAACAACCGTGCGCTTTATGACTGGACCCTTGAGACTCTCGGGGTTTACCGTCCGCAGCAGATTGAATTTGCAAGGCTTAACCTGAGCTATACTGTAATGAGTAAGCGCCGCCTTATTCAGTTGGTTGAAGAAGGACACGTTTCCGGCTGGGATGACCCGCGCATGCCGACAATTTCCGGTATGAGAAGACGTGGTTATTCTCCGGCTTCCATTCGCAATTTTTGTGAACGCATCGGTGTGGCAAAGGCTGCCAACATGGTAGATTTCGCTCTGCTTGAGTTCTCCGTGCGCGAAGATCTTAATGCCCACTCCAATCGGGTAATGGGTGTAGTTAATCCCATCAAACTGGTTATTGATAACTATCCCGAAGGTCAGGTTGAGGAATTCGAAGTACAGAACAACCCTGAAGACGAGTCCGCCGGAAGCCGTAAGATTCCTTTTACCAAGACTCTGTATATTGAGCGTGATGACTTCATGGAAGACGCTCCCAAAAAGTTCTTCAGACTTTCCGTTGGCCGTGAGGTCCGTCTGCGTGCAGCATATTATGTGACCTGTACAGATGTGATTAAAGATGAGAACGGCGAAGTTGTTGAACTCCGTTGTACTTATGATCCTGAAACCCGTGGTGGCTGGTCCAACGACGGGCGTAAGGTCAAGGGAACCATTCATTGGGTTTCCGTGGATCATGCTGTTGAAGCTGAGGTCCGCCTTTACGATCATCTCTTTACCAAAGAGAATCCCATGGATAACAAAGACGGTTCCGACTTCAAGGATCACATCAACGCTGATTCCCTCGAAGTTCGCACCGCTTACGTGGAGCCTTCCCTTGCAAATGTGGAGCCCGGTTTCCGCTGTCAGTTTGAAAGGATCGGCTACTTCTGTGCCGACACGGACTATACTTCTGAAAAACCGGTATTCAACCGGACAGTCACCTTGCGTGACTCTTGGAAGAAAATTGCCAAGAATCAGAAAAAGTAATACCGTACCCTTACGGGTGCGGATAAGATTTTGCGGGGTCCTTAAGGGGTCCCGCATTTTTTTTGCACTGGCGCATGTTTGTCCATAAAATTAGTGTGGATAATTGGGATGAAATGTTTTGTATAAAGTGCTATTTCTTGGGTAACTAATAATACTGAATTTCGAATTGTGATTTTGATTGACTGAGATATGAACCGGAGGTCGAAGAATGACTGCTGAAATTGAAAGCGGTTCCAAGCTTGCTATTGCCATTGCCGGAAGAAGTAATGTTGGTAAATCTTCAATAATACGAGCTCTTTCAGGGATTGAGAGCGATGAAGTCAGCCCTGTGGCCAGTGAAGATGAAATGTATCCCCTTACAAGAGCGGAGATTCACCCGCTGGGTCCGGTGACCATTTATGATACTGATGCACATGTTCCCGGCGATGACCGGGCCCGGGCCATCAAAGATGCATTGTATAGTGTTGATGTAGCGGTCATCGTTACCGATGATTCAGGGATCCTTGATGAAGAACGGGAATTGACCAATTTATTGCGTGATCGCGGCATTCCCTGCGTTATGGTTTTTAATAAGGCGGATATCAGAAGACCCAGTCTTGCTGACATGGAGTTCTGCGGTTCTCGCGGGGTCCGTTTTGTTGCTACTTCCACGGTTGATGGTCGGGGTATTGAACGGCTCAAAAAGTCCATTATGGCTCTTGCGCCGGAAGAGAATATGCTTGATCCCGTGCTGGCCAGAGACCTTATGGGCCGGGGGGATTTTGTGGTCTGCGTTGTATCTGAAGATCCGGTTTCACCTAAAGGCAGACTTGGGCTTCCCAAATCGCAGGTGCTGCGTGAAATCCTCGATGCCGGGGGGATAGCGGTTATCGTTAAGGAAGGAGAGCTTTATCAGACCATCTCCGGCCATAAGCGCCGTCCGGCTTTAGTTATTGCTGATTCTGAGCCCATCAAGAAAGTCATGGATCTGATTCCCCGCGATGTTTCTTTGACCACTTTCCCGATTCTTTTTGCTCGTCATAAGGGTAATCTGGAGCAGCTTGTTCAGGGGGCTAATGCCATTGATAACCTTCAAGATGGGGACAAGGTGCTTATTGTTGAGGCCTGCCCTCACCATCCGAAAGCTGAGGATCTTGGCAAGGAAATGATTCCCGCAAGAATTGCCGGATACACAAACCGTAATATTATTTTTGAATCCAAGACCGGGTGCGGTCTGCCCATTGATCTTGCAGAATACAAGCTTGTTGTTCATTGCGGCGCCTGTATGGCTGAGAGAGCTGACATGCTTAGAAGGATCAGGGATTGTGATCGTCAGCAGGTTCCTATCACCAACTACGGGCTGGCTGTTGCCAAGGTGGATGGAACACTGAAGCGTTTGATTGAACCTTTTTTCAAGGATGAAGTTGAAGAACGCAAGGAGTTGACTGGAAAGATTAATGTATTCAGGGGGAGCAACTCACAGGCTATGCATCTGGTTGTCCCTGCCGAGATACACCCTGAAAAAGCTGTCCCGTTCAACCTGATGTATTTGTTCGGGGATATTGAGGTTACAAAGGAGCATATCGGCTTTGCCTCGTTGCCATTCGCCCGTGGAGGACAGCAGAAGATCAAGAAGTTTGTGGAAGAACACGGTTACTGTTTTTACAAATGGCCCGGACGCGTTTTGGGAGCCGACCTTGGAGGTCTGCTCGATCCTGATGATACTGATGAATCTTGATTCTTAGGCGTTTTTTATGAGTAGGGCAAAAGTATATATTGGGATGGTTTTATTCCTGTTTATATTTATTTCCTGTTTTGGAAATAGTTCTATTTGTTGTGCTGAAACCATAAAAATCGGTTTTGTTGCTTCCGGCGATACCATTAATGACAACTCTTTCAACGAGATGGTCGCTTGTGGTTTGCGTCGGCTTCAAAAAGATAGACATGTTGAATTGGTAGTCCTCAGGGGAGGATTTACTTTAGAGTCAGTTACGCATGCCGTTAAATCAACAATCGGCGAAGGTGCTGGAATTGTGGTGGTTAACAGTATGCCTGCAGGAAATCGTTTTGGGGAAATAGCCCTTGATCATCCCGAGGTTGTTTTCATTTTCAATGATTCTAATATTGATGGATATCCAAATATTATTTCAGTTGATTACGCACATGCTTCGGGGTCCTGTCTGGTCGGAGCATTGTGCGCTTGGCAGACAAAGACCGGTAAAATCGGATTTATCGGTGGAAATGAGCTGCCCGTAATCATGGATTTTTTGAAAGGATTTCGCCGAGGGGTGGAACTTTCCGGCAAGGACGTTGAAGTTGATGTTAAGTTCGTGCGCAGGGGAAATTCCGAGAAAGGTTTTGAAGATCCGCAGCAGGCTAATGCACTGGCTTTGAAGATGTATGGGGCCGGGACAGATATTATTTATGCTGTTGCGGGACTCTCTGGTAACGGCATAATTCAGGCTGCACGTGAGACCGGTAATCTGGTTGTGGGTGTTGATTCTGATCAAGACCATCTGGCTAAAGGGACGGTCCTGACCAGCATGATGAAGAGGCTTGATGTGGCTGTATACAAGGAATGTCTTGCTGTTCTGAATGGAAATTTTACTCCGGGGTGTAAAGCATATGGTCTTGCAGACGGCGGTGTCGGATTGACTGAAATGAAATATAGTAAACATCTTATTTCTAATGATGTTCTTCGTCGTCTTGATAGTTTGAGGAAGGGGCTTATTTCGGGTAAAATCAAGGTGGAACCTTCAGCTCAGTAAAGCAGGATATTTTTTGATGGCTATTTTTTACAGGATGAAGCGTAGGATTACCTTGGGACTGGTAGGGCTGCTGGCAGCAATCCTGTTGCCGCTGGGTTATGTCTTTAGTGAACTATATCATGCAGAAATTATAGATTCCATTGAGTCCAAGGGGCGTGCGGTGGCTTCCGTGGTTGCTTTTTCAAGCAGTGAGGCAATTCTGAACTTTCAGAATTACAAGCTTGAAGAACTTGTCCAAAATGTCTGCTCTGGTGAGGATATTGTTTCTTGTGCTGTATATGGTCAATCCGGGGCTGTTATCAGTCAGTTTCACGAAATGGATGAAGGAAAAGAAGCTGGCAATGTCTTTTATGTTGAAAAAAGAATTCTGAAAGACGGTGAATATTTGGGACATGTCCGTGTTGGAGTCTTGAATAATGGTTATGCCAAAAATATCTCTTTTGCTCTAACTTATATATTTCCTTTTCTTTTTGGTGTTGCATTGATCGGAGGCGGGTGTCTGCGTTTATTCATCGGCAGGACTGTCCTTTCTCCTGTTATCAGGCTTTCGGAGCAGGCAAAGCTTGCTGAACAAGGGGAAATGGTTGTTTTTGAAGGTGGGGACAGGGATGATGAGATAGGAAGCCTCAGCGGTTCTCTTGAACATCTTAATGCCAAGCTTATCCAAATCCAATCTGAATTAGATCAAAAGGTAAGTGAACGTACTGAAGCTGTAAGTAAAATTAATTATAAACTTAGAGATGAAGTTGAAATCCGCCGCAGGGCCGAAAAGGATTTGAATGCTGCTCTGGAAAGTCTTTCCTTCACCGTACGCGAACTGGAGAAATCAAAGGATAAATCTGAAAAAGCCAGCCAGTTTAAGAGTCAGTTTTTGGCAATGATCAGTCATGAGATCAGGACCCCCATGAACGCCATACTCGGTATGGGGGATTTGTTGCTTGGTACTGAGCTTGATCCTGAACAGATGGGATATGTCGAAATTTTCAGGGGGTCAGGAGAACTGCTGCTCAAGATTATCAATGATATTCTTGATTTTGTGCAGATTGAGTCCGGTCAGATTGAATTGGTTCCAGTTCCATTTGATCCTTCCCAGGATGTGCAAAGCGTATGTAAAAGCGTGGCCCATTCCGCGCATGCACGGGATATTGAAGTTATCTGTGACGTGGAACAGGGGGTCCCTTCACAAGTGGTAGGTGATCCGGTTCGTGTTCGTCAGATTCTGATGAATATTGTATCCAATGCCGTTAAGTATACCTCCAGTGGCGAGGTTGAAGTTAGTCTGAGTGTTGAAGAGTCTGGTGAGGACTTTGAACGGTTGCTTTTTACTGTTCGCGATACCGGGATCGGAATTCCCGAAGGTCGGCGGGAAAGCATTTTCGACAGTTTCGTTCAGGCTGACGAGACATCTCCCCGTGAGTACAGCGGAGTTGGCTTGGGACTGGCTGCGGCATCACGTCTGGCGGTTCTCATGGATGGCGAAATTCGTTTTGAGAGCGAAAGCGGTAAAGGAAGTATCTTTTATTTTTCTATCCCTTTTAAAAAATCTTTGTATGAGCCATTACGCAGTGTAGCTGATTTTTCCGGTACGCGCGTATTGCTTGTTGATGATAATTATACTGTGCGTGAGGTGCTAGCCAGAAGGCTGCAATCCTTCGGAATCGATGCGGTTATGGCCTCCAACGGCCCAGAGGGACTTGAATATCTGGTGGCTGCGGCGGCCTCCGATAAAGCTTACGACTTACTGTTTGTAGATAGTGATATGCCAGACATGGCGGGGGTTGACTTCCTTTCAAAAGCACAGCAGAAAGGGGTGCTTCCTAGTCGCGTGGCAATGATGTTCTCTGCCGGATGTACGGAGGAAGAGCGACAGAATGCCAGACTTGTCGGAGCGGATTATACCTTGATCAAACCTGTTTTTGATGCTGATCTGATCCGCTGCCTTGCTTCTGTGGGGGATTCTTCCAAGGACAGGCATAGAGCCGGAAAGGGACTCAATGTTCTGCTGGTGGAAGATAATGACAACCACCGTAAAATTCTGGAACTTTTCATTCTTGATACTGGTGCGGACATAACTGTTGCAGTAGATGGGTTGCAGGCTTTGGAACTTTTTAGTGACAATAGCTACGATCTTGTCTTTATGGATTTGGAGCTTCCGGTGATGGATGGGATCTCGGCCGTAAAGCGGATGCGTGAAGTTGAATTCGGCAGCGAAAGACAAAAATCTATAATTGTAGCTATTGCCGCCAGAGCATACAGTTCTAACCGGACGGATTCGGCACAGGCTGGATGTGACGGATTTATATCCAAACCGGTTAAATGGGATACCATAAGATCCACTGTGTCGGCAGTTGCTGCTAAAATGGATCTCCCTGAAGATATTATTCTGGAGTAAAAAATGATTTCTGGAGAGAACGCAGGACAAGACTTGTTTATCATCAATGATGATCTCAGAGAATTGATCCCGCATTTTGTAATCCATCAGTTTGACGAATTGCAGCAGATGGAAAGCAGCCTTGAGGCTGGAGATTTGAAAGAAGTTGGACGGCTTGGGCATAGCCTGAAGGGTGCAGCTGCCAATTTCTGTCTTGATCCTCTTTCCCGGCTTGGTATGGCAATTCATGATGTCTCCAAACTTGGATTGGACGATGCTCTCAAGCCGTTAGTTAAGAAATACCGTTTTTATCTTGATGAACTGAAAATTCAGGTCAGCTGATTCGACCCTGCTTCGGTTCTTTACAACTCCAGTCCGCAAGCTGTAGTTGCCGCCATCATGGTATTGAACCAGCCTGCATTACTCGCTACGTATACTTTTCTTCTTCGGCCGCAGAATTTAGATTTGTGTCTGTCATTTCCCTTGAACGGATAAACTTTTTCTCCGAATTCATAGAAAATACCTGCAAGTTTTTGCAACGGTCCCGAAAGGTTATATCCCTGTTCCATGCCTGATAACGGCGAGAGTCCAAGACTTATTAATTCTTTGCCCTCTAATCGGAATTTTTCCATAGCCTGCAGAAGAGTGAAGGCAGAAGTTCCGTTTACCGCTCCTGAACATAACCTGTCGAAGTTGTGGTAATAGCCAATAATTCTTCCTTTAGAGTATATGGGATCAAATCCGGCAAGAGCCAGTAGTTCTCCGTTAATTCTGGCCCAGAAGAAACGAACTCCCTCTTCATTACTTTCAGGCAGTGGCCTAGTCAGAAACGAAAATTCTGTTCCGCCTCTGTTGCTGAGCCAGTCTTGACAGAGTCTGTCAACCTCCTGTCTATTCATTTTTGAAAGTTTCTTTTCTTCTACAATAAGACCGGATTTTCGTCCTTTGTTATACCATTGTCGGAGTGAGCTTTTGCGCTTTCCGCTCAATGAATATGTCTGTATCTCCAGTTCGGTTTCCACCCCGATCTGGTAAACACTATATCCTGCATTAAAAAGAGTTTCAGCTAAAGCTTTACTGATCTGTACCAGTGTTATCCGCCCCAGATTTTCTTCAAGTTTTTTTATCAGAAATAATTGGTGGGCCGGGTCGGCGACCGGGTCGGATAGGACTACTGCGCTCTTTCCGTACAGGAAATTTTTTACCTCCAGCCACGAAATGTAGCCGATGGATTCGACCAAGGCGTGCTTCAATCCCGGTTGTGTTGTCGAATAGGACATACACCTGTTGCCGTACATTTTAAGATAAGGCAGCAGTTCCGGGACACACTTCGGATCATTGCTGTGTAAAAAACGAAATTGTGCTGATTTATATAAATTCATGGCTAACTAAATAAAGCTAAAGGTTTCCGCCTTATTATATGTCAAAATTAGAATCATATTCAAGAGGTATGCATGCACTTGCTTGCGGGGTAGGGGATTATGCTCTACAGCAACGTAAAGTTTTCAATCAGGTATCCTCAGGAGTGAAGATGATTGGTGTTTTATGTCGTTCCATAGAGAGGCATTTTCTTTTGCTGGCAGTGGTTTTGAGCTGTTTAGCTTTTCTGGAGCCGACTTTATTTACATGGCTTAAGCCGCATATTGCTCTCAGTCTGGGCATAATCATGTTTGGTATGGGGCTGACCCTTGAGTTCAGCGATTTTGCTGCGGCGATACGGAACTATAAAGCGGTAGGGCTTGGCGTCCTGCTGCAGTATACGGTCATGCCTGCTCTGGCGGTGGGGCTTTCTGCTCTATGTGGGTTGCCGCAGGAAGCTTTGATTGGAATGATACTGGTCGGAGCTTGTCCCGGCGGTACTGCATCAAATGTAATTGCGCATCTGGCAAAGGCTGATGTGGCCCTTTCGGTTACCATGACCCTTGTCTCGACTTGTCTTGCTCCGCTCCTGACCCCGCTGATTATCTATGTCATCCTTAACCAGCAGATTGAAATTCCATTTCTGCCCATGGTCAAATCCGTATTTTGGATTGTCATTTTTCCGCTTGTGGATGGTCTGATTTTGCGCAGATTTCTGCGTAGCAGGCTTGATCAAGTGCTGTATATTTTCCCTTCCATCTCAATTATTGTGATCTCCATGTTGATTGCCTGCATTATCGGTTTGAACCATGATATGCTGGCTTCTTTTCCGCTTCTTGTTTTCGTTGCGGTTATCCTGCACAATGCGGGTGGACTGGGGGCCGGGTACGGTGTCGGCAGGCTGGCCGGATTCAGCCATCGCGAAAGCGTTACCATCGCTATTGAAGTGGGGATGCAGAATTCCGGTCTTGGTGTGGCCTTGGCGACTAAATATTTTGGTATTGCGAGTGCCTTGCCCGGGGCTTTGTTCAGCCTCTGGCACAATATTTCGGGAATATTGCTCGCGAACCGTAACCGAGTAATTTCTTCAGGAGAGAAGAATGAAAAACAGTCTGGATGAAATCATCGACAGCGGTCTTGCTCATACCTATCCCTTTTTTGAAGATCACCCGGAAATGATCAAGCTGTTGCGGGATATGAGCATGGCAGTATGCGCTGATTGCGCAAGTATTACTCCTGAAATGCCGCAGTTCCCTGTTCTTCTGGCTGAAAAAGGGCTTACCCTGTTCGGTGCAAATTTCAGTGCCATGTTGGGGCAGGGCCAGAGTCTGGACCCCGAATTCAAAGTAGCCTGTACAGCCGGATGCTCCTATTGCTGCTCATCCCACATCACAGTAACCCCGCAAGAAGCTTTCCGTATTGCCCTTCATCTGGCGGCTGATTGTTCCGAAGATGAATTCGTCAGGCTGAGCGAGGGATGCCTGACCGCTGCCGGTGATTTTGTTCCCGGTCAGCTTAAAGAATTTGCCCAGGACTATTTTCAGCCCTGCCCATTTTTAAAAGCCGACCAATGCGCCATTTATGAAGTGCGCCCCATCCTTTGCCGTAACTGGATTTCAAATGATCTTGAGGCCTGCAAAAAAAGTTTCAACACGAAAAATAAAGTCACGGTTTCGCAGAATGCGTTGATCATGGTCCAGAAGGATCTGGTATTCACCGGACAGCAGGCCTACCTTGCAGGATTCGGTATTGAGGGCGATATTGGGGCATTTATGCCTATGATGGCTCAGATTCTGACCGATTTTGAAGGAACTTACGCCAAATGGCTTTCAGGTGAGAAGTTGAATGGCCAGCTGTAAATAATATTTAGTAATAATAAAGCGGCCTGTTTTCTTAAAGAAAACAGGCCGCTTTATTATATTATGGCGAAGTCCTAATGAAAGGTTTTGGGATTTTTAAACCCTTTTGCAAAAGGGTTTAAGCCGCCGGAGGCATACATTTTAAGGCAAAGTAAGTTCGCCTTTGCTGATCATGTCTTCGATCTGTGCAACGTCTTTGTCACCGCGACCGGAAAGGTTGACGATGATGATTTTGTCTTTGTCGAGCTGCGGTGCCAGCTTGAAAGCGTGGGCCAGCGCGTGAGAGGACTCAAGTGCGGGGATGATACCTTCAGTCTGGGAAAGTTTAAAGAATGCGTCGGTGGCTTCCTTGTCGGATGCATGGACGTATTCAGCGCGGCCGAGGTCCTTAAGATGGGAATGCTCGGGGCCTACGCTTGGGTAGTCGAGACCTGCAGATATGGAGTAGACCGGAGCAGGCTCGCCTTTTTCATCCTTGAGCATATAGGAGTTGAAGCCGTGCATTACGCCGGGTTCTCCAAGGCAGAGTGTGGCTGCATGATCACCAGGCTCAAGGCCGCGTCCGGAAGGTTCTACACCGATAAGCTTGACGGATTCATCAGCGATAAATTCTGCGAACATGCCGATGGCGTTGGAACCGCCGCCCACGCAGGCGATGCAGTAATCTGGCAGACGTCCTTCGTCTTCGAGGCACTGCTGCCTGGCTTCTTTACTGATCACGGACTGGAAGTCGCGGACCATCATCGGGTAGGGATGGGGGCCGACAGCAGAACCGAGCAGGTAAAAAGTGTTTTCCGCGTCACCGATCCATGCGGCAAGAGCTTCGTCTACTGCTTCCTTGAGGGTTTTCTGCCCGGATGTTGCGGCAACAACGTCCGCACCCATCATACGCATGCGGAAAACGTTCAGCTTCTGGCGTTCCATGTCCACTTCACCCATGACGATGGTACATTTCATACCCATGAGTGCGCAGGTTGCGGCAGTGGCTACACCGTGCTGTCCGGCTCCGGTCTCAGCGATGATTTTTTTCTTACCCATGCGTTTTGCCAGCAGAATCTGGCCGATGGTGTTGTTTACTTTGTGAGCGCCGAGATGGTTGAGGTCTTCGCGCTTGAGATAAATTTTAGCACCGCCGAGTTCTTCGGTGAGGTTGGAGCAGAGATATAGGGGAGTGGGACGGCCGGAATATTTAGCCAGATAGTACTGAAATTCTCTGATGAATTCAGGATCTTTTCTGAACTTTTCATATGTTTCCGCCAGCTCGTTCAGGATAGGAAGAAGCTGTTCGGGAACGTACTGTCCGCCGTATTCACCAAAAAAGCCGTCTGCATTGATAGTTGCGTTGTCAGTCATTTTTCTCTCCTGAATTTTTTCTACGACAGTGCTGTGCAGGCATAAAAAAACCGCGATCAGTTCTCACTGTCGCGGTTCTATGAAATTTTTTATTTGTTACCTGTTTTTTGAACGTAACCAACCGCGACGCATTAGCTGCGCCACCACCAAAAATAAAGGGTAAAGTTGGAGTAAGAAACGTTCATAATGAAAAAGTGTTTACTCCGCATCAGCAGAGTTGTCAACAAGGAGTATTTTGTGAACCTTATTTTATATTTATCCCGGTTAAGCCTCGGTTATTTTTAAATATAGCTCTTTTTCAAAAGTGCGAAATGGGCTATGTTGGGGATAATATGTGCCGGTAAAAAATGTTTTTTGTTTGTAAGTTTTAGTAATGATTGAAGTTAATTGTGAGGTGTGCATGGAGTTCTTTCTGGATACTGCGAATCTTGAGGAGATAAGGAAGGCTAAGGCGCAGGGACTGATGGATGGAGTAACAACCAATCCGACCCTGCTCTCCCGTGAGGGCGGAGACTGGCGCAAGCAGGCCGAAGCAATCTGCGCGGAAGTTGATGGTCCGGTTAGTCTTGAGGTTGTTGGTGAGAGTGCCGAGGAAATGATCCGTGAGGCCGAAGACCTCGCTTCGTTCGGCGATAACGTGGTTATCAAGGTTCCCATGACCAACGAAGGGTTGGTGGCTACAGAAAGCCTTTATCGCAAAGGCGTAAAGACCAATGTGACCCTTGTTTTTTCTCCTTTGCAGGCTTTGTTGGCTGCCAAGGCCGGGGCCACTTATGTTAGTCCTTTTGTTGGCCGTCTGGATGGAATAGCCCACGACGGTATGGAGCTCATCCGCCAGATCCGTACTATCTTTGATAATTATGATTTCCCCACCAAGATTCTGGTGGCTTCGATTCGCCATCCCATGCATGTGCTGGATTCAGCTCTGATCGGTGCGGACGTGGCTACCATCCCATATAGTGTAATCAGCCAGCTTGCCGCCCACCCCCTGACAGATAAGGGGCTGGCTGCTTTTAATGCTGACTGGGAGAAGCTTACCAAGTAATTTAGGCAAGTCTGTTCGAGTATAACCCCGGTCCTTTGTATTAAGGATCGGGTTTTTTGCTGCCCGTCTCCCCATAGAATTTTATAAAATATTACTGTAAACTGCGCCCATGTCTAAACGTCCGATACTTGTTCTTCAGATGCAGCGCATGGGGGATTTGATTCTCTCTTTTCCGCTTTTTCTCTGGTTGGAAAGAACCTATCCCGGCCATCCTATCTGGGTGGTGGCCGAGGAAAAATTTTTTCGTCCTCTTATGCCGATCAGTCCTAGAGTCACCTATTTCCCTTGGGAAGGTGTTCAGGTTCTGCGTCAGAATAAGTATGAGTTGATTGTCAATCTGAGTATCCGCAGTCAGGCTGCAAACCTTGCCGGGGAGTTGCAGGCCGAAGCTAAGCTCGGTCCGGTGGCATCTAAGGACGGGGTGACCCACATCTTGGGTAACTGGCAGCTTTATCGTGCCAGTGTGGTCGAGAATAATCGCCATAATCTTTTTCACTGGGCGGATTTGAATGCTTTGGATTGCGTTCCACTAAGCAGTCTTGCCAGTACCAGATGGCCTCAGCCGCGTACTCTGCATAAGGATTCCAATCGAATCGGTATTTTTCTTGGAGCAAGTGAGGAGGCTAAGCGTCCTTCGGTCCGGTTTTGGGCCGATTTGTGTACGGAACTGCTGGGTAAGGGGCTTAGACCGGTATTATTCGGCGGGCCTATGGAGCAGGGGATGGGGCAGGAAGTCGCCCGCCTGTGTAAAGGTCCTGTTCTGGATATGTCCGGTAAACTTAAGCTGGGGGAATTGATTGCTGTGGGGCAGTCTTTGCAACTCTTTATTACCCCGGATACCGGCCCCATGCATCTGGCTGCATGGTCGGGATTAAAAGTACTCAACCTTTCCATGGGTAATGTGAACCCGTGGGAAACCGGCCCGTATCAGAATGATCATTTTATCCTGCGCTCAACCATGAGTTGCGCTCTTGGGTGTTGGTCCTGCACCCGAGATCAATTGTATTGTCATAATCCTTTTACTCCTTCTCGTATCGCCGTGGCTGCCAAGCGCATAATTGTTGAAGACCGGGCCAGTTTACAGAAAATCAATATGCCCGGTTTGCGCATGTCTTTAACTGCACGTAATGCTAACGGGTTATATCATTTGAACCAGTTGAGCGGCAGCAGGGCACAGGCCGGGGATTTATTGGGTAAGTTCTGGCAGCAGTATTTTGGAACGGTTTTCGGCTTGTGGTCTTCTGACGGTTCCGAGCGGGTTTGGGCAGAGTTTGCTGTCCAGAAACCGGAGCTTGCTGGAAAGATGACTAAACACCTTCCGCGTTTGGGTAAAGAGTTCAGCCGCGGGTTGGCCCGAAGCGCTCCTCTGGATGATTCTTTTTGGAATTCATGCCCTTTAATTTTGCGGCAATTTACGGGTTACATACAACTTTTTCTGCAAAATAATGACTACAGCCGCGAGTCGTGGATCAGAGTCCTATCTTACTATGAACTGCTTGCTGCAATTCTAAGCAGCAACTGACCAGCACTGAATTATTTTCCTTAAAAGGGAAGAATGTTCCTTCGAGTTGGAGGGAGTGTCTCTTCTAACCTGCTGAAATAAAGTGTTTTTGTTTTTGGCACGCCTCGTGAATAAAGAAAAGTCGAGGAGTCAGAATATGAAAATACTTCCACATCACGAACAAACTAATCAGGGCTTGAGCAATCTTTTGGATAGAACATCACTGTCCGAGGATACTTTTCGCTCATCAATGTTCGACAATTTCCTTTATTCCAGCCAGTCCGAGGCGCAGGCAGCGTACCAGCCGGTTCAGGATATCGTGAATGAAGCTGCATCTGTTCATCAGGATGTAACTTCCCATGCCGAACCTGAAGCCGCTGCTGAATATATTGATGATGCTGCGGAAAAAGTTGCCATGCAGTCTGTTGAAGAGCAGCCGCAGGATCTTAAGGTAAGCCGTGAAGACTGGAACGAAATCAAGGAAGAACTTGAAGAGTACGGTCTAGATAAAAAAGATATCGCCGACCTTGAAGAGAAGGTTATGAGCGAGAACGGCATTACCTATGGCCAGTTGGTGTCTGAGCTTTCAGGCATGATGAAAGGCATGAAAGGTATTACTCTCAGCCCGATTCAAGAACAGAATCTCAATTCCATATTTTCCCAGCTCGGTTTTACCCCGGATGAATCCAAGGGGCTCTTGGCTTCCATCCGTCAGGGTAAGCTTGGTGATGTAGTTGAGAAAATGCAGGCCAAGCTGGCAGCTATGCCTGACTCCGAAAAGCTTCAACTTTCTGAAGATGAAACCAAGACCTTAACCGACCTTTTCAAGCTTAAGGGTGATACAGGCAAAAAGATTACCCAGCTGCTTACTGCTGAAAATGCTACCGTCGGTGATTTTAAAAAAGGTTTTTCTGTTCTTAAGTCGGCCCTTGCTCAGCAGCAGGCCGAGCAGGATGGAAAGGATCTCAAGTTGGTTAAGACTGTAGCAGAGTCCTTGCATTCTGCCATGGAAAAAGCTTCCGACCAGTCTCCCAGCACTATGCGTATGGCCTCGGCTGAGGTGATTAGCAACTCCATGGGAGCGGCTAAGGAAGTCAGTGAGAGCGTCAAGCAGGAGGGGCAGAATGGACAGAATGCTCAGAACGGAGAAAATCCTGCTCAGAAAGATAACAATCCTTCCAAGAACGGTGCCGACTTAAAAGGCGATGCCAATGCCGGGAAACAGAATGCCGGCCAGACTGAAGATAAGAATTCCAACCGTCATTGGCTGGAACAGCTTCTTTCCGATTCTGATGATCAGGACAGCTGGAATGATTTCTTCGGCAAGCTTACTGATGAATCCTTCGTGAAGGGCGAAGGAAATCTTAACGGCAATATCTTCGGCAACGGATTCGGTACCCTGCAAAGTGCAGTCAAGTCAGCTCAGGCCGGTAAGACTGATCTCATGTGGGAAAAAACTGCCCGATCCAACATTCTGGAGCAGGTTCAGGAAGGCGTATTCAAGAATCTCGGTCAGGGTCGCAAGCAGCTTACATTGCAGCTTAATCCTCACAATCTCGGCGTTGTAAACGTAATGTTGCAGGTCAAGAACAAGGATGTTCAGGCTACAATCAGGGCGGAAAATCCTGATACGGCGAAAGTTATTGCCGAGCAACTTGAAGTTGTGAAGCAGGCATTGGAAGAGCAGGGTCTCAAAGTGGAAAAACTTGAGGTCCAGACCGGCATTTCAGATAGCCGGACAGACACTTCATGGAAAAATGCTGAAGATCATAACTCGGCGCAATATCAGGAAATGATGTCTGAAATGCGTAAGCGCTGGCATACTTTGAGACAAGAAGGAACCTCTTTGGCCCGGGAAATGCAAACTGTACAGCAGAAGGCACAAATTTCCCAGAGCGGGCTTTACATAGTGGCTTAACATAAATTTAGCCCCGCTTAGCAAAAATTAAGAGGTGTAGTCATGGGATACGTAGGGTTCAGCAACATACTTGGCAGAGCAGAAGCCGACATGGCAGCAAGCAACCAGCCAAAGCATAAAAATCAGCTGGGACAGGACGACTTCCTGAAGCTTCTCCTTACCCAGATGCAGAACCAGGATCCTGCAAACCCCATGGAAGATAAAGAGTACATGGCGCAGATGGCACAGTTCTCCAGTCTTGAACAGCTCACTCAGGTGAACAGCAACATCAAGACTATGATCGATAACAACGCTCAGGACCAGATGGTCTCCGCAGTAGGCTTCATCGGCAAAGAAGTAAAAGCGGAAGGTTATTCCATCAGCCGCGATAACGGAAAGATCAGTAAGGTCTTCTACGGTCTCGGCGAGCCTGTGGCAAACGCGTTCATCAATATTTACGATAACAATAAAAACCTTGTCCGCACTGTTCAACTCGGCTCAAAGGCTGAAGGGACTTTTGAGTTCGAATGGGATGGTAAGAACTGGGCAGGCAAGGATGTACCGGACGGTGTTTACACCATCGCCATGGCAGCGGAAGACGCTGAAGGCAGTCCGGTAATGGTAAAGACGGAAGTCAGTGGTGAAGTCTCCGGAGTTGTTTCCGAGGGCGGGCAGCAATACCTGCACCTTAAAGACGGTCGCTACATCAACTTCCTCAACATCAGAGAAGTAGTAAGTCCGACGGATGTCTCTGATTCATCAAGTGAATCCTCCGAATCCGCTTCAAGCTAATCAGGCCAACGGCATGGCCCGGCTTAAGGGATAGGAAAACATTCGCGAGTCAACAGGACTTTAGGAGGTTCTTATGGGTTTATCAGCATCATTATTCTCAGGAATCACAGGTTTACAGGCCCACGGCGACAAAATGTCCGTGCTTGGTAACAACATTGCAAACGTAAACACAGTCGGTTTTAAAAGTGCCAAGATGCACTTTGAAGACGCCATCAGTCAGGATATGTCCACAGCTACCGGTGTTGCACAGGTAGGTCGAGGCGTACAGGTTGGGGCAATCTATGCCGACTTCGCTCAGGGGTCCTTTGAAACAACCTCTGAGTCCACCGACCTCGCAATCGGTGGTGACGGATTTTTCATAGTCTCTCCCAAGGATGAAGAGACTTCCTACTACACCCGAGCCGGTAACTTCCGTTTCGACAAAGACGGTTATCTTACCGACCCGCACGGTTATGTGCTGCAGGGCTGGCAGGTACAGGATGAAAGTAATTCACAGGTTGCCACCGGCGCCAGTGTAAGTACCAGTAATGCTGTACGTACTGTTGGTGTGCCTACCGATATCAGGTTGGAGAACTTTCAGTCCGCACCGAAGGCCACCACTACGATTAATATGATCACTAACCTTGATTCAGGCGAAGCAAGTCGTTCAACTGACAGCACTGCTCCCTATCTCTCCCTCTTCAATTCCTGGGATGGAGCTGCTGAGCCGCCTCTTGGTGATTCTCTGTACGGCTACCAGTCCACTATCAAGGTTTATGACGCTAACGGTTCCGCTCATAACGTGACCACTTATTTTGACCAGGTTACTCTCAGTAACGCAGGCGGTAAGAAGGTCTGGGAATTTATCGTAACCTGCGATCCCGAAGAAGACGGTCGTATCTCCGATGACGGTGTAAACTTTGCCGGAACTTCTGCAGCAGGAATGCTCATGACCGGTACTATGACTTTCAACGCAGCAGGTGACCTGACCGGTGTATCGGCCTTTACCCTTAAGAGTAACGGCGGTACCGCAGCAGCTGACCTCAGGGACCCGGCTGAATGGTCTCTGGCTGAATTCTCACAGGACGGGCTGCCTGTTCTGACAGCAAACTTCCTGTCGCGGTCCAATGCAAGTTTTACCGATGCCAGCAACGATCCGGTAACGGTCGAGATGAACTTCGGTTTAAACAACAAGGACCTTTCCGGAACTGGAACAACTAAAGGTTGGGGTGGGGCAACGGTCTCCAACGCGAGCCTGCTCGGTACTAACATTACTGACATCAGTGGTATCCCCAACTTCGGTGATGCTGAGAAGAGCGCACTTTCAACCACCAGTTACAGCTCCGGTTCCACCACTCTGTTCCAGTCTCAGGACGGTTACACCGCAGGTTTCCTGCAGAGTACTTCCGTCAGCAGGGACGGGGTTCTGACCGGACGTTATTCAAACGGTCAGATTCAGGAACTCTACGTACTGACCATTGCCTCATTCAATAATGACTGGGGGCTGAGACGTGAAGGCGGTAACCTCTTCACCCAGACAAGGGAGTCTGGAGATGCTTTGACCGGCTTGCCAAACAGCAGCGGTAAGGGCTCCATCGCCTCAAACTCTCTTGAAATGTCCAACGTGGACCTTGCGGTTGAGTTCGTAAGCATGATCACCACCCAGCGTGGTTTCCAGGCGAACTCCAAGGTAATCACAACAACCGACTCCATGATGGGCGAGCTTATCCAGCTCAAGCGCTAGCGTGAATAAAGTATCCTGAAGATGCTGAATATATAAGAAAACTCCTTCTACAACCTCCGCAGACGGGATTGACTCCCCTGACTGCACAGGTACCCGGAAACCCCGCTCCCGAATATGCCGTTTCGGAAGCGGGGTTTTCATTTTTTTGTTTCCGGACCTTCTCACCTTAAGGAATATTTATTCCACATTAATCAGATTGTGTTTCTTGATGTTTATTTCCGGTTTGGATTGATGGTACAGCGGCAGTAAATGCCTAGTTGACAGGTCTTATTTCCTTTAAGATGTAATTATAATAATGGTTTGCTTGTGGTGTGGGACGGCTTTTCCCGTTGTTCTGAAAAATGACGGTCAATAGACCGAAAGGGCGGGAAAAAATTGACTCTTTAGCCGAATATAAAGAAGTCTAGACTTTATTTATATAAGTAAGTGTTTGAAATTTAAATAAAAAATAGTTTTGGCACACGCTCTGCTTAAGGTTGGTTAACAAAAACGGAATTTTGTGAACTACAAGGAGGTTCAGATATGTCCTTAGTCATTAACCACAACCTTATGGCAATGCACGCCTCGCGCAACCTGCAGGAAGCGTACGGCAACCTCGGCACTTCAACCCGTCGTCTCTCCTCAGGTTTGAGAGTCGGCACCGCAGCTGACGATGCTGCCGGTCTCGCAATTCGTGAACTTATGCGCGCTGACGTTAAATCCCTTAACCAGGGTATGCGAAACGCCAACGACGCTATTTCCATGATTCAGACCGCAGACGGCGCGCTGCAGGTAATCGATGAAAAGCTCATCCGCATGAAAGAGCTGGCAACCCAGGCATCCACCGGTACCTACAACTCCGACCAGCGTCTTATCATCGATTCTGAATTCCAGGCAATGGCCTCGGAAATTACCCGTATCGCAAATGCTACCGACTTCAACGGTATCCACCTGCTTAACGGTAACCTTTCTGGGGGGTCCGGTACCCATAACGGTAGTGGACTCCATTCCACCGGCCCGCTGAAGGTTCACTTCGGAACAGGTAACGATTCCGCAGAAGACTACTATTACATCGCAATCGGTGAATCCACAGCTTCTGCCCTTGGTGTACAGACTTCCATCTCCACTCAGGGGCTGGCACAGGCTGCTCTGGATAAGCTCCAGCAGGCAATTATTTCAAAAGATAAGATTCGCGCGAACCTCGGTGCCATGCAGAACAGGTTGGAAAATACTATTACCAACCTCTCCATTCAGGCAGAAAACGTTCAGGCTGCTGAATCCCGTATCTCAGACGTGGACGTAGCAACTGAAATGACCGAATTCGTACGTAACCAGATTCTCACTCAGTCCGCGGTAGCGATGCTCTCGCAGGCTAACTCACTGCCGAAGATGGCAATGCAGCTCATTGGCGGCTAAAGCCGCTTGAGATAATCGGGTGAAGATTAAGGACTGTGGAGGCGATTGATCACCGCCTCCCAGTCCTTGAACTATTTTTGGGCAGTCAATAAAGCGTTATACCTTTTTGGCGTGTTGCAAAAAAAAGCTGAAACTCACGTATGTTGTATACGCATCATTTCAGCCTTTTTTTACTCCTCGCATCTGGTTCTTTTTCAAATCCCAGAGCGTAGGAAAAAGTTGAGTAAGGTTATTTTTAAGATGGATCTTCGTCTTCTGTGAGATAATCGAGAGCCTTGGCCGCAGCTGTCTGTTCGGCTTTTTTCAGACTGGAACCTTCCGAATCAAAAAATTTCCCGTCCGGGAGATTCAGATTTACCATAAATATTTTTTCATGTTCCGGGCCTTTGGTCCCGGTAAGCACGTAGGTCGGGCGTTCTTTGAATCTGGCCTGAGTCACTTCCTGTAATTTGCTTTTGAAATCCTTGGAACTTTCTATCTTGAAAGTAGCAGGCCATTTATTTGCAAATATCCGCATTATAAATTTCTGTGCTTCGGCATAGCCCCCGTCAAGAAATACAGCCCCGATAACTGCTTCCATAGCATCAGCCAGCAGGGAAGAACGGTTGCGGCCGCCTTGTGCTTCTTCTCCGCGTCCCAGTTTTAAAAAATCGTTGATATCCAGTTCCCGGGCAATTGTGGCAAGGCTTTTCTCTTTGACCAGCTTTGATCTGATCTTGGTCAGCTGCCCTTCATGGGCTCCCTTAAACCTTTTATACAGCTCTTCTGTAACGCAGAGTTCCAACACTGCGTCACCCAAAAATTCCAGTCTTTCGTTATCTTCAACAGGCTCAGGTTGTTCATTTGCCCAAGAACTGTGTGTCAGTGCGGTGGCTAAATGCTTGACTTGAGAAAATCGATAGTGGATACCTTGCTGGAGGCGAGAAAAATCTTCTACCATACAAACCTGCTTGAATTTATATTAACGAATGTACTCATATTCATGTTTAAAGGCCTTGTTTGAGCCCAAAGCGATTGCCGTAATCGGAATTTCTGCCGATCCTCAGGATAAGGCTAGCATAATTATTGCCAACCTTCTTGCCTCTGGATATAGGGGAAAAATATTCCCCGTCAATGGGGAAGGAGCCGAAGTTCACGGACTTGCCGCATTTTCTTCGGTTTCCCAATTACCCCGTGGGATCGATTTGGCATTGATATGCCTGTCGCCAGCTGAATCTATTCAGGCTGTAGACGATCTTTCAGAAATTCTGGTCCGGGCTGCAGTAGTTACCAGTGGTGGTTACGGCGAGACCGGACGCGAAGGTTATCGTTTGGAACGGCAATTGGCAAGGACAGCGAAGAATCATGATATGATTATTCTCGGTCCCAATTGTATGGGGCTCATGAATACCGCTCTGGGTATGAACGCCAGCCTTGATCCGGATTTCACTCTTAAGGGTAATATTGCTTTTCTTTCACAGTCCGGGGCCATGTGTAGCACTGCCTTAGACTGGGCCAACAGCGAAGGGGTCGGTTTTTCAAAGTTTATCAGTCTCGGCAATAAGGCTGTGCTTGGCGAAGCCACCATGCTTAATTATCTCGCTAACGATGAAGATACCAAGGTTATTGTCGGCTACTGCGAAACACTCAAGGACGGACAGGATTTCCTCCGCACGGCCTACGACACCACTTTCAAAAAGCCTCTCATCTTGCTGCGGGCAGGGGAAACCCCTTCCGGTGCAAGAGCCGCCTCAGCGCATGCCGGACATTTGACCGGGGCTACCACCGCATATAATGCAGCATTCAACCAGACCGGTGTAATGCAGGCTGTGGACATTGAGGATATGTTCAACCTTGCCCATGCATTTTCCTGTCAGCCTCTGCCCAGCGGGTCCAATGTTGCTATTGTTACCAACTCCGGCGGGCCCGGTATTCTCGCCACCGATATGGCAGAGAAGGGCACTCTGAATATTTCCCGTCCCTCCTCGGCTACTCTTGAGAAGATGAAGGAAATTCTTCCTCGTTATGCTTCTCTGTACAACCCTATCGATATGCTTGGGGATGCAAATGCTGATACGTATCACAAAGTACTTAGAGCTGTTGCCGAGGACGATGTTTTTCATTCCATTCTGGTTATTTTGACTCCGGCGGCCAATATTCTTGAAGATGTGGAAAAAGCTGCCGCAGATATTATTGAGCTGGAAAAAGAATGTGATAAGCCGATCATTACCTGTTTTATGGGTGACCATTCGACCCGAAATGCACGCAGGATGCTTCGTGCAGCCGGAATTCCATGCTATGAATTTCCAGAAGCCGCGGTCCGTTCTCTTGACGCCATGACCCGTTGTTACCGTTGGCAGAAAAAAGATTGGCCTATTGATGTCTGTTTCAGACGTGACTACTCCAAGGCCAAGTCCATTGTAGAGAACTGCCGTAAGACCGGATTGACAGAACTCGTGGAATTGGATGCCCAGCAGTTGGCTTCCGCCTATGAGCTTCCTGTGCCGGAAACCGTATTAGCCCGCACTTCAAATCAGGCAGCCAAGGCCGCCAAAAGGATCGGGTATCCTGTGGCGCTTAAGGTGGCTTCCCCTCAGATCTCCCGGAAACAGGAACTTGGGTTGGTTATCACCGATATCCAGACTCCGCAGGCCCTGCGTAAGGCTTTTTTGGAGATTACCACACGGGCGACCAGAAGGTGCAAAGATGCCTACATTACCGGGTGTCTGGTGCAGGCTATGGGGCCGAAGGATTCCCATGAAATTGTGGTAACTTTCAAGCGTGACCCCCAGTTCGGTCCGCTTATAAATTTCTCCCTTGCGGGACTTCACGTGGACCTGCTTGGTGATGTATCATCACGGCTGGCTCCTCTGGCTCTTAATGATGCTCAGGAAATGATCCGTGAGATCAAGGCGTATCCTATCTTACGGGGGGTACGTTCCGGCTCGGCGGTAAATCTCGGCGCGTTGGAAGATGTGCTGCTCATGGTTTCCCAGATGGCCTCTGACCTTCCGGAGATTCAGGAAGCTGAGTTTGATCCGGTTATCGCTGGCCCGGATGGTGCCGTTGTTGCCAACATGAGGATGACAGTAAGTTAGTTACAAGGAGGACATTATGTCCGGTTTATATATTGGTTCTACTAGCGGATATTCCGGTAAGAACATGATTGTCATGGGGTTGGGGCTGCATTTTCAGAAACAGGGCGTCAGCCTTGGTTACATGAAGCCTGTGGGCGCTATTCCTGCCGAAGTTGATGGCCGACTGGGCGACGAAGATGCATTCTTTATTCAGGATGTGCTCGGCGTTTCCAATCCTCCGAATGTTGTCACCCCGGTGGTTGTTACCCACGATTTTAAGGTTCAGGCTTTCAACGGTAAGGTCGAGGACCATGTCCAGCCTATTGTTGACAGTTACGCCAAGATCAGCGCAGGCAAAGACCTGACTCTGGTTGCCGGTTCCGGTTCCATGTACTCCGGTAAATATTGCGGGGTTGATGGTATTCATCTGGTTAAAAAGCTGGGCATCAAATGTGTGGTCATTGACCGTTTCCAGAAGGAACTTAATTACGATTATCTGGTAGTGCTTAAAGAAGCTCTGGGAGATAATCTTGCGGGCGTTGTGCTTAACGATATCCCGCCGACCTTCATGGATGAGATTACCACCCTGATCAAACCGTTTCTTGAGCGGAAGGGCGTTAAAGTTCTCGGCGTGATTCCCAAGGACCCGCTCATGGGCACAATTAAAGTTGGCGATCTTGCTGACCGTCTTGGCGGAAAGATCATTACTGCTCACAATCGCTCCGACCAGCCTGTTGAAAGTTTTCTCATCGGTACCATGCAGGTGGAAAATTTTATGACGCATTTCCGCAGGCATCGTAACTCAGCAGTTATCGTCGGTGGTGACCGCTCTGATGTTCAGTTAGTGGCCCTTGAAGGGGAATGTCCGTGTCTGGTGCTGACCGGTAATCTCTATCCGAATGACATTATCCTGACCCGTTCAGAAGTACTGGAAACACCCATTATCGTGGTTCGTGACGATACTTTTACCGTTGCCAAGAAAATGGAAGATATCCTTTCCCGCCACAAGCTGCGTGAGTCTGCCAAGATCAAACACGGTGTTGAACTTGTAGAAAAACACATCGATTTCACCTACCTGAAAAAACAGCTGGGCCTGAAATATTAGATTCACTAAATAAAATAGAATTCAAAATAAAAGGAGAAACAGCCTGAAGGTTGTTTCTCCTTTTTTTTGTAGTGGAAAATTTTGGGTTACTAAGAGAGCGAAGCTTATTAAAAGTTTTTGAAGAGTCCAGAGAAACTTTTTTCAAAAAGTTACTTTGGCTCCCGGAGGGCCGCCGGAGGCATCTCTAAACAAATAAAGGATTATTGCGCATTTCGTGTTTGATTGTGGTCATTGGACCGTGTCCGGAGAATATTTGGGTTTCACCGGGAAGGATAAAAATTCTGTTGCTGATGGAGCTGAGCAATTCATCGCTGTTGCCTCCAGGCAGGTCGGTGCGTCCGACTGAGATCATGAACAGCAGGTCGCCAACAAAGATGCAGCCTATAGCAGGAAAGAAGTAGGATAGGCTTCCGGGTGTGTGTCCCGGAGTCTCAATGATCATTACCGGATTATCGAGAATGGTTTTGCGCCCCTGCTTCAAATCAGTGATTTCAAAATCGAGCAGTTCTTTGAATTCAAGCGAACCTCCGTTTTTGACGGGAACATCATTGAGATATAAATCTTTGTGGTTGCCGAAGACCGTGGCTCCGGTCTCTTTTTGCAGTGCACCTACGCCGCCGACATGATCGAAATGCATATGGGTCAGGTAAATGGAATGAACGTTCAGTTGCCGCTCACGGATGGCTTGCAACATGGGGGCCGGTTCCATTCCACAGTCAATAACCACTGCCTCAGATCCAGCGGTGAGCAGATAGGAATTGGTCTCAAGGGGACCAAGTACAAATGTTTCAACCTTTAATTCTTTCATTCTTCAATGGTTGACTGTAAGTCTGCAATAGAGTGAAATCCTGATAGTTAAACACTGATCATCAAGGAGTCAGAATGCTTTATTTTTTGGGAAACTGTCAAATGGATTTCCTCGGCAGGGCAGTAGAAAAATCTGGTTACCCCTGCACCTACCGGGTTCTGGCTTCCCCATTTACATATAACAGTTCACCGGGAATTATCCCAGAGGAACTAGCGGCCATGGACGCTAAATATGGGCTGGAAAAATATTACCACGACCGGAAGCTGATTCATCAGTTCCAGATGATTGCACCTGACGACCCTCAGCCGCAACTTATAGTGATGAATCTTTTTCATGAAAATAGCCCACTCTTTGTGCATGGGGAATCTAAATATATATTTTTCGTTAATCCCGAGGCGTGGCATGAGCACCCGGAATTCGAAGCATGGATGAAAGGTAACTGCGGCATGGTACAGGCAACACCGGGCAGTTACCTGAAGCGTTACCGGGAAATGCTCGGCAATCTTCGTGATCGTTTTCCGCAGGTGCCTATCATTGTAGTTTCACGGCTTTCTCATTATCCGGCTTTCGGTCCCGATCCATATTCCTATCTTGAAGGATGGACTGATCTTTGGCGTACCGCCAGACCTGTCCTTAAGAGCTGGGAGAGTGAAATTGATGATTTGAATGTTGTTGAGTTGGATCGCATTTTTGCCGGAATATGGGCCGGATCAGAGAAAAAGATTGAAGCCCATTGCCCGTTTCTTAAATTCAGGATTACCGAGGAAAATAATTCTATTACAGGGCTGCACGCCAGCCGTGATGTGGAGCATATCGGTTCCATGTGGCCCGTGCTGGCTGGCAAAATAGAGCAGTTCCTGAAAGAAGGGCGAATAGAATATTCCGGTGCGGAGATTGTTCCTGATGAATGGTTGCGTCCGTGGCAGCCGGAAAAATTTCCCGAGGACAAACTTATAGATATGTTATCTTCCGGCGCAAACTATCAGTGCGCACGGGCTGTCGGTTCTTTTTTTCTCGATCTTGGAAAAGATTACACTGAGCTATTGGCCCGTACCGCCGAGTTTACCCCGGTCTGCCATAATACATTGCATATGATCAAAACATATTCCCGTATCTGGCCCAATCCGGTTTTGACCCACTGGTGTCAGGTCCATCGTAATGCTGCAGCTTCATTTACAGCCAATGGCCCTCTGTACACAACAGACTATATAAAGCGTATTGACGAAATCGAGCGTTTTGTTTTGGGATCTTAGTCTGCTGCCTGTAATCCGTATTTTTGTAGAATCTGTTGTAAACGCCCGGATTCTTTCATTTGGGAAAGACTGAAATTGAGCTTTCTTACAAGTACGGACGGCGTGTATCTTTTGGAAAATGCTATGTAATAGTTCAGGCTTTTTTCTGTTGCAGCGTAGGAAATGTTATTTAGCTTTAATCTTTTAATTGCCGCCAGTCCGACATCTCTGTTTGAGTAAACCGCATCAACCCTGCATCGAGATAACTTTTTGAATTGTGTAAGGTCATCAGGGGTTATATCAATGTTTATATTGCTTTTGAAATTGATGGTAAATTTTTCAAGATTATACGATGTGTTTGATGGGCCGTAAGTCCCGATTGTCATGTTGCGAAGGCTTTCGACTCCATTATAATTTATCGGTTTTTCCGTGCATTCGAAAAAACCGTATTCGGTAGCAATCAAAGGTGGACTGAAGTAAAACTCCTGTTCCCTCTCTTTGTTCTTGCCTACCATGAAAAGAGCTTGAATTTGCCCTTTTTCGCTCATCGCCAGTGATCTTCGCCACGGATAAAGTTTGATATCACATTCTACATCAATCTCTTTGCATACCTCCCGGATAATTTCTGCTCCGGGACCAGCTACTTTCTCATTTTTCAGATATGAAAAGGGGAAGAAGTCTTGCGTAGCGAAAGTAATCGTCATGCGTGCTGACGAATTACTCGGAAACATGGCAATAATCAGCAAGAGTAAAACGGATGCCAATTTGGACATTGTCCCTCCGTGTTTCAGGAAAAAGGATGATTTTTAAGTATAGTAGCACGTGCGGATAGACGTAGCAAATGGAGCAATAAAAAGGTCCCCTGTTCGGATGAACAGGGGACCTTTTTTAATTTTATGAATATGTAGTCTTTTATTTGGGCTCAAGCTGCTCAGCTTTGAGAGCTCCAAGTAATGCTTCATCCAGAGAAGGATGGGGAAAGACTACTTTGTGGATGTCGTCCTTGGTCCATTCTTCCTGCACGATCATGGCAGCAGCGGTGGTAAAACCGGAGACATGGTGTCCCACAGTGGTTATTCCGGCAACTTTGCCGTCAAGCCAGACAACTTTTACAAAGCCTTGCGTAGAAGCATAGGCCTGTGCAATGGGGTTGGCCACCAGCGGGAAGGAAGATACTTTTACTTCACCCTGACCTTCGAGATCGGCGGGCATAAGTCCTACGCGCATAGTTTCCGGGGAACCGTAGAGAATGGACGGGACTGGGCCGTGCTCGTAGGGACCGTCTGTCTTTCCGGCAAGGCGGCGGACCACATATCCGGCCTGATGGCTGGCGGCGTGGGCGAGCAGGATTTTGCCGTTCAGGTCACCAATGGCGTAGACATTGTCCGCGGCTTCAAGATTTTCGTTAACCTTGACGAAACCGGGACCTTCGGTTTCCACACCCAGTGTTTCGAGACCGATGTCCGCTGAATTGGGACGGCGACCAATAGCAATGAGCGCTTTCTCGGCGGTGAATTCTTCTCCGTCTTCGGTGCGCAGCACGGCCTGTCCGTTTTCAGCGGTGACGGATTTAACTTTCACGCCGAGATTGAACTGCCACTTGTGACGTTTGAATACTCCCTGCAAAGCTTTGGAAACTTCCGGGTCCTCATAAACAGCAATGCGGTCAAGGGCATCCACTACAGTGATTTTACATCCTGTGCGGTGAGCAATCTGAGCCATTTCGAGGCCGATAAACCCTGCTCCGATGACCAGCAGCGAAGTGGGCATTTCTTCCAGCGCGAGGAATCCGGTGTTATCGAGAATGGTCTCGTTGTCCGGTTCCAGTCCGGGGAATGCAGTGGGGTGGGAACCGGTGGCGAGAACAAGGTTTTTGTACTCAAGTACAGCCTGTTCTTCGGGGTGGGAAACTTCCACTTTGCCCGGCTCAATTACTTTAGCTACTGCTGGGTAAATGTCGATGCCGAGCTTTTTGGCTTTTTGGGCCATAGCCTTGCGGGTAGCAGCAATAAAACGGTCCTTCTTGGTACACAGTGCCTTGAAATCAATCTCGATTTCGCCTTTGGCAACGCGCGCCTTGGACTGGGCGGCAAGTTCTTCCACCGGAGAAGTTGCACCGAGGTACATCTTGGTGGGAATGCAGCCCACATTGAGGCAGGTCCCGCCGAGCAGTTCTTTTTCCACCAGCGCGACTTTTATGCCTTCTTCCGCAGCTTCAAGAGCCGCGTCAAAACCGCCCGGACCGGCTCCTACGACCACGAGGTCGTAGGAGCGTGTTTCTGTCGGGAAACTATTTGACGTCATCGGTAATCACCATGGAACGTGCAGCTTTGGTCTCGTCCAGTCGTTTTACTGACATGGAAATCGGAGCAGCCTGCAGCGCTTCGGGGTTCTTTTCCGCTATTTCAGCGATCTCGATGAGATCGTCGATGAAGCGATCGATGGTTTCTTTGTTTTCAGTCTCGGTGGGCTCAATCATCAGGCATTCCTTCACGATGAGCGGGAAGTAGATGGTCGGAGCATGATGTCCCTTATCCAGCAGGGCCTTGGCTACGTCGAGAGCGCGTACGCCGTTTTTGGCCTGCTCAACTGCGGATGCAACGAATTCGTGCATGCAGATGCGGTTGTAGGGAATCTCGTAATGCTTTTCGAGACGTTTGCGCATGTAGTTCGCGCTGAGGACCGCACCTTCGGTGGCGCGGGTCAGACCTTCGCGGCCGAGGCGGAGCATGTATGCGTATGCCTTCAGGTAAACGCCGAAGTTGCCGTAGAAGGGAGCAACGTAACCGATGGATTTAGGTTCGTCATAGGAAAGGTAGTACTGGCCGTCTTCCAGCTTTTCCACGCGGGAAACGGGCAGGAAGGGCTTAACCCTTTCGCTGACGCCTACAGGGCCGGAACCGGGGCCACCTCCGCCGTGCGGGGTGCCGAGGGTTTTGTGCAGGTTGAGGTGCACGATGTCGAATCCGGCATCGCCGACACGCAGTTTGCCCATGATGGCGTTCATGTTTGCGCCGTCATAGTAGAGCAGGGCGTCTTTAGCGTGGATCATTTCCACCAGTTCCTGCAGGTGGGTCTCAAAAAGACCGAGGGTGTTGGGGCAGGTCATCATTACGCCTGCAACTTCATCATCAAGTACTTCGGCAAGGGCTTCAGGGGTGATGATGCCGTCCTTGGATTCAACAGAAACAACATCGTATCCGGCTACAGCGGCGGATGCGGGGTTGGTGCCGTGGGCGGAGTCAGGGCAGACGATCTTGGTCTTTTTGTTGCCCTTGTCGCGGTGGTAGGCGGCCATGAGCATAACACCGGTCAGCTCGCCGTGAGCACCGGCCATGGGATGCATGGTGAATGCAGCCATACCGGTCAGTTCGCTGAGCAGTGATTCGGTTTCGTGAATAACCTCAAGTGCGCCCTGACAATGGTGGCCTGCTCCCTTGAGCTGGGGAATGACCGGGTGCAGTTTTGCGAATCCGGGCATTGCTGCCACCTGTTCGGTGAACTTGGGGTTGTATTTCATGGTGCAGGAACCAAGCGGATAAAAGTTGGAATCCACACCGAAGTTTTTCTGGGAAAGCTGGGTAAAGTGGCGAACCACGTCCAGTTCGGAGAGGGAAGGCATACCTGCGCCATCACGAAGGAGGTCTGCGGGAATGAAGTCCTCGATTTTGGATTTGGGTTCTTCAGGCCAGCAGCCTTCGCGGCCGGGAACGGATTTTTCAAATACTGTCTTCATTAGATTGTCCCCCGCAGAATTTCAGCAAAGATGCCGATCTGTTCTTCAGTGGTCTTTTCTGTGCAGGCCACCAGCAGTACATTTTCCAGTCCTTCGTAGTAACGTCCCACTGGGAAACCGGGGATGATACCGCGTTCGGTGAGCTTGTCGATTACTTCGAAAGCGTTAACCGGAAGGGTTACTGCGAATTCGTTGCCGAAGGGACCCTTGGTGAACATTTCCACACCATCAATGGCGGTGAGGCGTTCAGCTGCGTAGTGGGCGCGTTCAACTGAAAGGACAGCTGTGCGGTTCAGACCTTCCTCGCCCAGCAGGCAGAGGTGGATCAGGGTACGCAGGGCGCAGAGGGCCTGGTTGGAGCAGATGTTGGAGGTCGCTTTCTGGCGGCGGATATGCTGCTCACGTGCCTGAATGGTCAGAACGTAGCCGGGCTTGCCGTCTTCGTCTTCGGTGCGTCCTGCAATACGTCCGGGCATCTGGCGGACCAGCGCTTTGGAGCAGGTCATGATGCCGAGGTAGGGACCGCCGAAGGACAGGGGCTGTCCGATGGATTGTCCGTCTGCAACGGCAATGTCAGCACCCATCTGACCGGGAGTCTTCAGCACGGACTGCATGACCGGGTAAGTGGACATGATTGCCAATGCCTTGTGCTCGTGTACGGCTGCAAACATTTCGGTGAAATCGTTTACTGAGCCGAAAAAGTTGGGGTTCTGAACGATAACCGCTGCGGTGTCTTTATCTACTGCTGCGGTGATGGACTTGACGTTGGTGCGGCCATGATTGTGTGGCACGGTGACAAGTTCAAGATTCAGGTTGGTGGTGTAAGAGTCGAGCATAACCCTGTAAATCGGGTTCAACGCTTCACTTACGATGATTTTCCTGCGTCTGGTCTTGCGCACAGCCATGAGAGTGGCTTCGTAGAGCGCGGAACCGCCATCGTAAACAGAGGCGTTGGCGTAATCCATGTCCATGAGTCTGGCCATTGCGGTCTGATATTCGAAGATCGCCTGCAGGGTTCCCTGAGAGGATTCGGGCTGATACGGGGTGTAGGCGGTGTAAAACTCACTGCGGGAGGAAAGGGCATCAACCGCTGTGGGAATGAAGTGGTCGTAGAAGCCTGCTCCGAGGAAGCTGGTCAGGTCCGTGGTGTTCTTTGCTGCCATTTTTCCCAGCTGCTGCAGAACTGCCATTTCGCTTTTACCTTTAGGCAGGTTAAAGCTTTTGGGGCGCAGTTCGGCCGGAATTTCGGCAAAGAGATCATCCACGGAGTTCACGCCGATAACATCAAGCATTTCCCGGATTTCTTCCGGGGAATGGGGTACGTAAGGCATTATGTCCTCCGGTATAAAAATAAATCCCCGCTGACTTAAGCGGTCGGCGGGGAATTTTGTGTACTATTAGATAAAGAACGGCTCCTGATTAGTGAGCTTCTTCTTCAGTAACCTTTTCATAAGCTGCGGCATCAAGAAGAGCGTCAGTGGGGCCGGTGATTTTAACTTTGATGAGCCAGCCGTCACCGTAAGGATCTTCATTGACTTTCTCGGGAGCGTCTTCCAGTGCTTCGTTAACTGCAACTACTTCACAATCAACCGGAGCGTACATTTCGCTGGCGGCTTTAACGGATTCAATGGAACCGAATTCGTCGCCTGCTGCGAAAGTGTCACCTTCCTGCGGGAGTTCGACGAAAGTAAGGTCGCCGAGCTGTTCCTGAGCAAAATGGGTGATACCGATAACACCGTTTTCACCATCAACCTTGAGCCATTCGTGAGATTTGGCGTAAAGAAGTTCCTGCGGAATCATGGGGCCTCCTTCTTATGGATAGACTGAGTTGTTTTGTTGTTTGACCGTGTCTTTATGGATAACTCGCTCCTGATAGCATTCCTGCTTAAGAAATAAAAGGCTTCTATAGGGCTAATTTGCAGAAAAAAATTCTGTAAAATTATCCATAACTTAAAAATGAATGATTTAATAATTTTGCATTCGGATAGTTCGTGTTACTGTCTCTTGTGTTTTGACGAAAAAAAGCATACGCAGAAGACCAAATAGGAGTGCTTTTCATTGAAAGATTATGTTTCCGGTGAACGGGAATTGATAGAAGTGGAGACCGCCGGACGGGTCTGGAAGATTGAGCGCACAGCTGATCTTGAAACCCTCTGGGATGAAATCGGTGAAGAAGAGTTTGGCGATGACGAACGACTTCCATATTGGGCGGAACTTTGGCCGGCCAGTGTTTTACTCGGTGAATGGCTTTATCGCAATGCGGACTTGATCAAAGGACGAAAGTGTCTTGATCTCGGTTGCGGACTGGGGCTGACAGCCGTTATCGGGCAGTCTCTTGGAGCTGACGTTGTGGCCTTTGATTATGAATTGCCGCCGCTCTATTTTGCGAAAGACAACGCCGTTTCCAATAACACTTCCCAGCCGCTCTGGCTGCAGATGGACTGGCGCGAGCCTTCCCTTGCCGAGAATTCCTTTGATTTTATCTGGGGCGGGGATATTCTCTACGAAAAAAGATTTTTTGATCCGCTGGAAAAGCTTTTCCGGCGGGTGCTTAAACCGGGCGGAACCATCTGGATGGCCGAACCAAGGCGTGATGTTTCAGTTCCGGTCTGGGAAAAGCTTGAAGCTTTAGGCTGGAAAACAGCGTTGCCCCTGACTGAGAAGGCGGCCTGTTGTAATGCGGAAATGACAGTAAATATCCGGGAAGTTGTTCCCGGCAAATCCATATGATTTTTACGGAGGTTTGAAATGGGTAAAACTATACGTTTCGGGGTTTCCCTTGATTCCGATCTTCTTGAGAAATTTGATAAGCTTTGTGACGAGAAAAGTTACCAGACCCGTTCCGAGGCTATTCGCGACCTGATCCGCAACATGCTGGTGGAAAAGGAATGGGATGAGGCTGACGGTCAAATGGCCGGAACTCTTTCTCTCGTCTACGACCATCACCAGAGCGGTCTTTCCCAGCGACTCACCGAGCTGCAGCACGACAGTCATGATCTGATCATGTCCACCCTGCATGTGCACCTTGACCACGACAATTGTCTCGAAGTCATGGTCCTTAAGGGTGACGGCAAGCAGATCAAGGAACTGGCTCACCGCCTTATCTCTACCAAAGGCGTAAAGCACGGAAAGCTCGGCCTTACTACTACCGGCGAGGCTCTTGTTTAAAATGGAAGACGTACAGAACAGTCCCGCAAAAGTGGCAATGTCCATCGACAGGGTCGGTGTGCGGGATTTGACTCTCCCTCTTGTGGTGCGTGACCGGGAATCAGGCAGTCAAAGCACCATGGCTAAAGTAGCTTTATCTGTTGATCTGCCCGCGCATTTCAAAGGTACACACATGAGCCGTTTTGTAGAGGCTCTCGAAGATTGGTCCGAAGAGTTGGATTATCAGAGTTTTTACAATCTGCTCAGCGACATCCTGCGCCGTCTCGAAGCTGAACGTGCTCATGCGGAACTCAGCTTTCCCTACTGCCTGCAAAAGAAATCCCCGGTCAGTGGACGCAAGGGGATCATGAGTTATGAGTGCACAGTGGAAGGCGAAATGGTCGGTGATAATCTGGAATTCACCCTAGGTGTAAAAGTTCCGGTTATGACTGTCTGCCCTTGTTCAAAAGCTATCAGTGATGAAGGAGCGCACAGCCAGAGGGCGGTGGTCCACATCAGGACCAAGTCAAAGGGTTTTGTCTGGATCGAGGATCTGGTGGAGATTGCCGAAGCTTCAGGGTCGTGTGAAGTGTTCTCTTTGCTTAAGCGAGAGGATGAAAAACACGTAACTGAAAAAAGTTTTTCAAATCCCACCTTCGTTGAGGACGTGGTCCGCAATGCCGCTATGGGGCTTGAAAAACACGCTAAAATTTTGTGGTATCAAGTTGATGTGGAAAGTTTTGAATCAATTCACAATCATTGTGCCTTTGCAAGTATTGCCAAACCTGAATAAGTGCTTACTATTATAGTAAGGAGGCAGAGGGGATTATTCCCCACCTGATCTCCGCAGACAGCCGCAGTTGCTTACCGAAAGGATAGAGCGATTGCGGCGACACTTTTGGATAAAAAAAACTCCCGCTGGATTTTCCGGCGGGAGTTTTTTTGTCTGCTTTGTCTAGCTGTTCTTAGTTCGATTCAACAGCATAGGGCCAGCCGTCCTGACCGTTGGTGAGGATGAATAAACGGTAAGGAGCGATTCCCTTTTTGGCGAGGTAGTCTACTGTTCTTTCTGCGCCGCCTTTCCCGCGCGGGCAGATGACAACTACAGGCTGTGTTGAGCTTTTGAGGTTGTTCAGGGTTGCATTAAGTTTTTCTGTTTCGGCGACGGTCTTAACCGGGTAAGCGCAGGTTTCGATTGCGCCCTTGATGTGGTGAGATTTAAATTCTTCAGCCACCTGAATATCGACAATGGCAACATCAGCCTTGGTGTCGATTGCATTCTGCAGGGCTGCGGGGCTCATGTAATTGTAGCTATCCTTCATGGCGAAAGCGTTTCCTGCAACGCAAAGAAGCAGTGCTGCCAATCCGAGCATTACCATCATTTTTTTACTAAAAGTCATTTGTTTCTCCTCCTGATTGTGATTTAGAATCAATCCTTAAGCTCAGGCAGAAGAATTCGTCGAATATTTAAAACTGATAGATAAAGTTAAATGGTATCCTGCTTCTCTATAGAAGCTGAGTATGGTCAGAATTTTATTCTTCCTCAAAAAGTTTACGCAATTCATCAACCCTTTTTTTGTTTACTCCGAAATCGGAATAGCCGAGGCGTGCTGCCGAGCGAACATCAATCTTTCCTTCCGCTTCATCATAAATGCATTCAAAGTCATCTACAAAACGGAACCATTTGCTCCGGAACTCAGCGTGCAGGTAGGGGCCGCTGCGGGAAGTAATTTTCCCACCCATTTTTTTGATGCAGGCCCTTAGTTTTTTCATGACTTGTTTATTGCTGCCGCTGGCTTTGAAAGCTTGGGTGGAATGCTCTTTGTCGGTTTCCTGTGAGGAAACGCAGTTGGGGCTTTTCGGGCATGGAGAAAGATTGCCGCCTGTAATTCCCAGATTTTTAGGAGGGGAAGAAAAATGGGCAGCGGTAAATAGGGCGCCAGCGCAAATAATGATAATGAGTGTTGTTAGTTTATAAATCATATGTGTGAATGTAGAATACTCTTTGGCTTATCCGCAAGGTAAATTAATGAAATTTTTGTAAAGAAAGTGTTATTCAAAAAAAAGCCCCTGAACCGATAAAACGGGGCAGGGGTGGAAAATTAATGTGAGTAATTTTTAGAAAGGATTAGTCTTGACGCAGAAAGAGCCTTCTTTAAGCAGGTCAGCAATGGATATTTCATCCAGGGCTGCATACATGGCCTTGCTGGCTTTGATCCAGACCTCGCGGGTGGGGCAGTTGTCTATGCGTTTGCAGAGATCGTCATTATCCAGACATTCGACTAGTCCGGCGTCTCCCTCAAGGCTTCTAACCACTGCACCTACTGTTATATCTTCCGGGGCCATTGCCAATGAATGTCCACCGCCGGGGCCGCGTTTGCTGGCAATAAATCCGGCCTTTTTCAATTCGCGGATGAGTTTTTCAAGGTATTTTGTTGAAAGTCCCTGACGGCTGGCAATGTCACTGATACGGACCGGGCCTGCAGTGCAGTGCGTAGCAATGTCCAGTATCATTCGGGTTCCGTATCTGCTTCTAGTTGTCAGTCTCATGAAATTTCCTTTTGGTTTACTAATCCATTTAGAAAAGTAATTGCTCTGGGTCAAGAGGGATCGCTTTAACTATAACCGATAATTTGCTCTGTGTGGTTTAAGTGTTTGATTATATATAGTTTTTGTTTGATTTGAAAAAAAATAAGAAAAGGTTGCAATTTTGAAATTCTATGGATAAAAGCGTATATTGGCATGCCTGCGCGGGTAGCGCAAAGCAGGCGAAAAAGACCAATACTGGAGAATATTATGAGCCCGAAAGATAACGGGAAGAAAGAGTTTGATGTAATTATTGTCGGCGGTGGTCCTGCAGGACTTTTCGCAGCCTATTACCTTGGCGAGAATACCGACCTTGATGTTCTGGTCATCGAAAAGGGAAAGGCGTCCCTTAAACGACATTGTCCCATAACCGGGGATCAGGAATGCATTAAATGCAAACCCTGCAACATCCTTTCCGGTGTGGGCGGGGCTGGCCTTTTTTCTGACGGCAAGCTCAACTATATTCACAAGCTCGGCAAAACCGACCTTACCCAGTTTATGTCGGTTTCCAAGGCGAAAGCCCTTATCGATGAGACCGAAGAAATTTTCAACCGCTTCAACATGGACGGTCAGGTTTACCCCACCAACATGGAAGAAGCTAAGAATATCCGCAAGGATGCTCTCAAGCACGGTATCGATCTGCTGCTGATCAAGCAGAAGCACCTTGGTAGTGACAACCTGCCCGGACACATTGCCGGAATGGCTGATTACTGTATGAGCAAGGGTGTTACCTTCCGCACCGGTGAGCACGTAGAAGACATTCTCATTGAAAACGGCGAATTGGCCGGTGTTGTGACCAAGAAAGGTGAATACAAAGCCAAGAATGTTATTCTCGCTCCGGGCCGCGTCGGTTCCGAGTGGATGGGCAGCGTTGCCAAGAAGCACGACCTTGCCATCACCCAGCGTGGTATCGAGGTCGGTGTTCGCGTGGAAGTACACGGCGATATCATGCGTGATCTTTGTTCCGTGATCTATGACCCCACCTTCTTTATCCGTACTAATACTTACGATGATCAGGTTCGTACTTTCTGTACCAACCAGGGTGGCTTCGTAGCTCTTGAAAACTATCAGGATTTTGTCTGCGTAAACGGACACGCCTATATGGATAAAAAATCCGAGAACACCAACTTCGCCTTCCTGTCCAAGGTTGTGCTTGAAGAGCCTGTTACCGATAACCAGGCTTATGGTGAATCCATCGGTAAGCTCGCCACTATCATCGGCGGGGGCAAGCCGATCCTTCAGCGTTTCGGCGACCTCAAGCGCGGACGTCGTTCCACATGGAATCGTGTTCGCAACAGCTTTATTGAGCCGACCATGAAGAACGTTACCTGCGGTGATATCGCCATGGCTCTGCCTGAGCGTATCGTACGTAACCTCATCGAAGGTCTCGAGAAGCTTAACGATGTAGTTCCCGGTGTTGCCAACGAGGAAACTCTGCTTTACGCACCGGAAATCAAGTTCTTCTCCACTCAGGTGGAAACCAGCGACCAGCTTGAAACAGCGTTGGAAGGTCTTTTCGTAGCAGGTGACGGTCCGGGCGTAGCAGGAAACATTGTTTCCGCTTCCGCTACCGGAATCATCCCCGCTAAAGAGATTGCCAGAAGAGCTAAGAAATAAAGATTCACTTCGCGTCTTTTATGAAAGAATGGGAGATACTGACTTTGGTCGGTATCTCCTTTTTTTGTTTTTGCGGTGGTTGTCTTGAAGTTGTGGTGACATTGATACGGAGATTATGGTAACAGCTTGTATTGTTTGTTACTGTTACTAAGCTGTATTAGCCAACTTTAAGAAGGTAAGTATGTCTGCAAGTCCCGCCCACGATCCCAAGCAATCAGCATCGGTAATTTTTGTTCTCCTTATTTCAGCTGCCGCAGCACTCGGCGGCTTTCTTTTCGGCTTTGATACTGCGGTTATCAACGGCGCTGTGGTGGCGCTGGGTAATTATTTCAAGGTCGGTCCGGTGTTGGTGGGTATGTCTGTTTCTTTGGCGTTGATAGGCTCGGCAGTTGGAGCTTTGCTTTCTGGGGCGGTTTCGGATCGGTACGGACGCATTAAACCGATGTTGCTCGCGGCTTTTTTATTTACCCTCAGTGGAGTTGGTTCCGGGATTCCAATCTCTGTCTGGGATTTTATTTTCTGGCGCTTTCTCGGTGGCGTGGGGATTGGTCTTGCCAGCGCTATTACTCCGGCTTACATCGCAGAGATTTCCCCGGCCAACCTGCGCGGAAGTTTCGGTTCATTGCAGCAGCTAGCCATTGTGGTCGGGATTTTCGTTGCTATGCTCAGCAACTACATGCTGGTGGGGATCGCCGGAGGATCGGCGGATAATGTGCTCTGGCTCGGCTTTGAAACTTGGCGCTGGATGTTCTGGGCTGAGGTCCCGCCTGCACTTCTGTACGGATTTGCAGCTCTGATGATCCCGGAATCTCCCCGCTATCTTATTGCTTCCAGAAAAGAGAAAGAGGCAGAGGGCATCCTTGCGAAAGTCCTTGGGGACAAGACTCTTGAGAAAATTGAAGAAATCAAGGGAAGTCTTACGATCGAGTGTACTCCTTCATTTGCAGCCCTGAGATGTGAAGGGGGGCTGCATCCCGTAGTCTGGATCGGGCTTGGACTTTCGGTATTGCAACAGTTCGTGGGTATTAATGTCATTTTTTATTACGGTTCCATGCTCTGGCGCAGTGTCGGATTTTCCGAAGAGAATTCTTTGTGGATTACCGTGATTACCGGGGTTGTAAATATCGTGACCACGCTGGTAGCCATTGTGCTTATTGATCGTGTGGGCCGAAAGCCTTTGCTTCTGGCAGGCTCGGCCGGAATGCTGGTTACTCTTGGTGTTTTGGCCTATTTGTTCGGCAATGCTCCCCTTGATGCTTCCGGGCATCCGGTTCTGCAAGGAGCATCCGCTACAACCGCTTTGTATTCCGCCAATCTTTATGTCTTCTGCTTCGGATTTTCATGGGGGCCTGTGGTCTGGGTGTTACTCGGAGAAATGTTCAACAACAGAATCCGCGCTTCTGCTCTTGCTCTTGGGGCCGGGGCACAGTGGGTAGCAAATTTCATGGTTTCCGCCTCCTTTCCATCGCTTGTAAGCTGGGTCGGATTGGGTATTACTTATTCCATTTATGCCTTTTTTGCGGCGGTATCATTTTTCTTTGTTCTCTTTATGGTTCGGGAGACCAAGGGCAGGGAATTGGAAGATATGGAGTGAGTTTTCATCCCCCGTGGCTGATATTATGATATTCGACTGTTTTTTATTTGATTTTTGCAAGAAAAATTCAATTGCATATTGACTTTGCGTCATTTCATTGACAGTGAATGTGTAGGGTTATCTATTTTATATGATGGATTAATCCGTACAAGGCGGAACAGAACTAAAAAAGTTCCCCGGACTAGAATAATTTGGGAGGCCGAATGGCTCTTAATTTAGGTGGAATAATTGGAAACAGTCCTGCGCTTAAGGAGGTCTTTGCGATTCTCGCAAAGGTGGCGCCTACAGACAGTACCGTGCTGGTTACCGGGGAATCCGGCACGGGTAAGGAGCTGCTTGTGCGTGCTTTGCACCGCAACAGCAAACGAAAGGAAAAGCCATTTGTTCCGGTAAACTGCGGGGCCATCCCCAAGGAGTTGCTGGAATCTGAACTTTTCGGGCATGAGAAGGGTGCTTTCACCCATGCAGTGCGTTCCCGTCCGGGCCGTTTCGAGCTTGCTGACGGCGGGACCATTTTCCTCGATGAAATCGGTGAAATGGATCTGAGCCTGCAGGTCAAAATCCTGAGAGTCCTCCAGGAAAAGGAAATCGAAAGGGTCGGTGGGACTTCCATCAAAAAGGTTGATGTGCGTATTGTTGCTGCAACCAACCGCGATCTCGAAGTCGAGGTTGCTGCAGGAAGATTTCGCGAGGACCTTTTCTATCGCCTGAATGTTATTCCCATGCATCTCCCTCCGCTGCGTGAACGCGGCGGGGACGTGCTTCTGCTGGCACAGCATTTTCTTGGCCGGTTCTGCGAGGATAAGGATATGGAGCAGCTTAGGATTCAGTCCGATGCAGCTGATATGCTGGTTTCCTACACTTGGCCGGGTAATGTCCGTGAGCTCGAAAATTTTATGGAACGTATGTGCATCCTTTGTGATGAAGCTGAAATCGTTCCCGATGACCTGCCGGAAAAAATTTGGAAAGATGTGGGCAAGGAACCCAAGAAAAAGGTTGCCGAGCTTATGCAGCCTGTTGGATTCAATTGGCCTACCCTTTCAGATATGGAAGAGCAGGGAGCCAACGGGCTCAAGGATTTTCTGGAGAAGGTAGAAGACCGTCTCATGATCGAAGCCCTTGAAAGGGCAGGTGGCGTCAAGAATAAGGCCGCAGAACTTCTCGGGGTAAAGCGGACGACGTTGATTGAAAAGATCAAGAAGAGGAATCTGGAAGTTTAGTTATTTTAAAAAAAGTGTGGATTTTGTGAGGGGTAGGCAGGAAAATTGCAAAGATAATTAATTGTGACGCTTAGCCGACTTACCGGAGTTGTCCGGTCCCTTTTTCTGGCGGTCGTTTTTTGGCTTGCCTGCCCTTATCCTAGTCATGCCTTGGAGTACTTTATTGATACCAAGGCTGACATGGATTCCATACGTCTTGTCTTTGATCAGAAAAATCTTTCCGGAAAAGTCGCCCGTACCGGACGGCAGCAGATCACCATTTCTTTTCCCAAAAATGCCCTTAAGGGAGAAAAGCAGCCAACCCCGGCTCCTTTATCCTCTTTGCGTTTGGTTAATTCTCTACAAATGGGCCCGAGCTCCATCACCATCGGAACCCGGACCAGTGCTTTTGGTTTTATCCGCATGCCCGCGGGTAATGGTCAAATGACGATTCAGTTTTTCCGCGATCCCATTGGTTCCAAATGGCGCTCCCCTGAAGAAAAAGCTCGCCGTGAAGCCGAACGTAAAAAAGCGGCTCAAAAGAAAATAGCAGCCCAGAAAAAGGCTGAGGCAAAACGCGCAGCTGACAAGAAAGCAAAAGAAAAAGCTGAAGCCGCTCGTGTTGCAGCCGCAAAAAAAGCCGCTATGAAGGCTGAGGCTAAGCCTCCAAAGCCTCCGGTCATTGATGAAGTCGATCTGCCTGAAGATGAAGAATCATCGCAACTCAAACAGGAGTTGGAACAGGGCTCAGAAGAGACTCCGGATGAACAGGTTCCTCCACAGCCAGTAAAACGTCCATTTTATTCAGTTCCTTATACTTACCGTGCTCCTGTTGCCAACGTCGGCCCCGGGCAGGCTAAGCCTGTGGATACTTCGGTTCCTCCGGCACGGGCCGGGGGCATTGCCCGCCGTGTTGCTGATAACGGCGATTCCGGTGGGCAGGTTGTCGCCCGTATAGAACCGGAAAGTTCCGGTGGCTCGGCAGGCGGAACCATTGCACCTCCACCGTCAGATGAGGCTGTTGGTGAAGGTGTCGATGAAGCAGTTGACGAGGGCGTGGCTGCTGATGAAGTTGCTTACGAAGAAGAATTTCCCGAAGGCGAAGGTGCGTCCGGTTCAGTCACCCCGCCGCAGCAATCCGAAGGCAGTGCGTCCGGCAGTGTCTCCGGCAGGATTGCACCTCCTCCATCTCAGTCAGGCGGACAGGCTGCAGGTAGTGTATCAGGTCAGGTTTCCGGCAAGATAGCACCGCCTGATTCCTCAGCGTCTGGTCAGATTACACCTCCGCCTAGTAATGAAGATTCCTTTGAGGCTACTGATTACCCCGCTCTTGAAAATAAAGAAGCTGGTGAGACTAGCAATGAGGCAGATAATGGAACAGATGTTCGTGATGAAGCGGCAGAAGGTGAACAGGATGCATCTGCGTCTGACGCCTATCCAGTGGGAGACTCCGAGCAGATTGATGATGACGGAGAAGGTGGTGTTGAAGGCGAAAAGGAAATTACTCTTGAGGACCGGATCAAGGTCGCCAAGGGGGTTCTTCTTGCAGCGGAAGGAGCTCTGGATGAAGGGGAGATTCAAGCTGCAATAGATGGCTTTACTGAAGTTTCCTTAATGAAAGAGTTGCCGCTGGATATGCGTTTGCGCGCACTTTACGGTAAAGCTGAGTCGCTTACCGAGCTGCATCGCGATGCCATGGCTGATAATTTCGGTGAAATTGCCAGTGCGTGGATGGAAGCAATGAATGCGGACACCAAGTCTCCGAATGTCCCCATGGCCTTACTCAATCTGGGATTGCTTAATCTCAAAGTAGGCAACATGCCTGAGGCCAAGGCTTATTTTAATCTTCTTAAATCCCAGTATCCCAACGATCCCAACATTCCTTATATCAGTTACTATTGGGGTGAGTACTACCTCGGCATGAAAGAATACGAAAAGGCTGCGGATCAGTTCCAGTATCTGGTTCAGATGTATCCGGACAGCAAGATTGTCCGTGATGCCGCGCTCGGTCTTGCCAAGTCTTTGGATGCTCTTGGTTATGATGAACAGGCTTTTCAAATTATTGACTATATTGATAAACGCTGGCCTCGTTTCTACATTGAAGATCTGAATTTCCTGCTTATGTCGGCCAATACCCAGAACAGACTGGGCAAGATAGGGCAGGCCCGTGAAAACTATTGGGCTTACTACAACCTTGCCCCGGAAGCTCCTGAAGCGGATATTGTTTTGGCTCGCATCGGCGATATTTATCTTAAGACAGGTCAGAAAACCGCCGCCAAGGAAATTTACGAAAAAGCAGCCAAAGATTTTCCTGATAAAGAGGGTGGGCTGGTTTCCATGATGCGTCTTGCTGAAGAGGGCATTTATGATGACCCCAGCATGAGCCAGATGGACAAGGTCTTTGACCGTCCTTACAACCTCAGGCCGCAGAAAATTTATAACCACATTATTGAAAAATTCCCGGATAGTCCGCTTGCTCCGCTTGCACAGCTCAAGCTCGGTATGTGGTATTACTGGAACAAGAAGTACGGTGATTGTCTCGGTGCGGTTCAGGGTTTTCTGGATAAATATCCTCGTAGCGGGTTGAGAGAGCGGGCCAGTGAACTTGGTACACGAGTTTTTGATAAGGCTGTGCCGGAACTGGTTCGGGATGAGAACTACGGCCGGGTGGTCGATTACTGGAACAAGTACGCCCAAAAGAATAACGAAGGCAAAGATGTTAATGATGAGACAAGGCTCGGTGTGGCGCTCAGCTTCTGGAAGAAAGAGCAGCCTGCGAAAGCCTTGGAATTGATTGACCGCTATTTGCAGGGTGAGGAAATTCCCAAGTATTCAGCAATGGCTCTTGATATGGCCCTTGGTATCTATGTGGATGAGCAAGCTTGGAGCAAGGTAACCGCGCTGGTCGACCTTGCTAAGGATAAGTGGAAACTTGATCCAAAGCAGAAGGTTCATATAGAATACGCTCAGGCCATGGCTTACGAGAATCTCGGGGAGACAGAGCGCAGTACTCCGCTTTGGGCAGGGCTGGCTTCCAATCTGCTTTTACCCCAGTCTTCGCGTGCTTATGCCATGTATTACATGGCCAAGTCTTCCATGAAGAAGAAGGAGCTGAAGAAGGTTTTCGTTTATGCACAGGAAGCATTAGCCATGCTACTTGAGACCGGTGGAGACCGGGAAAAGATCAAGGATTGTATCCTTATGACAATTTTCGCGGCGGAAAGCTCCGGGCGTTACCGGGAAGCTCTTAAGTGGGCTGCGGAATACGATAAGTATATCCCGCTTTCTGATCCGGAATGGGCTTCTTCCCGTTTCCGTCTGGCCCAGCTCTACGAAAAGGCCGGGGCTGTTTCCGAGTGGAAGAAACTGATGGAAGAAGTTGCCAAGCAAAAGCCGGGCGATCTTTACGGACGTCTTGCTACTTCCGCACTGGCAACCCACAAGATTGAGAAGGATGCTTCCAAGTTCCAGCCGGACCCGGTGTTTCAATAATTTTTAAGGCAGGTAAATATGAACAGACAGCCCGTAGTAGCCGGACGTTTTTACCCGGAAAGTCCTGATCAGCTTCGTAAGGAGCTTGAGATGTATTCAGGAACCCTGAATTTTGATGGGGACCGTCCGGTTGACCGCCTGGTCATGGTTCCCCATGCCGGATATATGTTTTCCGGTGAACCATGCGGTAAAACCCTTGCCCAGAGCAGGTTGGCTGACACTGTATTTCTGCTTGGTCCTAACCATACCGGACTCGGTTCACCTTTATCTGTCTGGGATAAAGGAAGCTGGGAATTTCCCGGTGGCAAGCTGGATGTGGATGAGGAACTGGCCGCAAAGCTCATTGAAAGTGGAACCGGTTTTGTTTCAAATGAAAAGGCTCATTCGCGGGAACACTCCCTTGAAGTTATTGTGCCTTTTCTGCATTACCTTAATCCGGCAATGAAGATCGTTCCGGTCTGCGTTTCTGAAGCTTCCCCGTCAAATCTGCGCAAGGCAGGTGAGGCCATTGCGGAAATAATGAAAGATCATCCACAACCTGTCTCTATGGTTGTCAGTTCCGACATGAGTCATTTTGTCTCTGCAGATCAGGCCAAGAAGCTCGATTCCATGGCCCTTGAGGCGATTATCCGTATGGATCCTTCCGACCTTTATTCCATAGTTTCGTCCAATCAGATCAGTATGTGCGGGGTTCTGCCCATGACCTTGGCAATGTTTGCCGCCAAGAAGCTTGGTGCCTCTTCCGGCAAGCTTGTGCATTACACAAATTCAGGGCAGGCAACCGGTGACTACGAACGGGTAGTGGCCTATGCAGGAGTGATCATCTCTTAACGTCTGGTTTATGAAATAGAATCCTAGCCCTTGCCAATCGGGAAAAGCGGCATTATTTGTACTGTTCAGACCTGCTATGGTGCGGTCGGATATTGAACAAAAATGCCTCCTGCGGGCGAAGGATATATGTGCAATGAGTTTTGAGAGCGGTTATGCGATCGGTATTGATACAGGTGGAACCTACACAGACACTGTTGTTGTAAAATGCGAAGACTCAAGCGTGGTGGCTACAGCCAAATCACCCACCACCCATCATGACCTGAGCCTCGGTCTGGCTTCTTCTCTGGATAAAGCCATGAAGGAAAGCGGGATCAGCCCGGATGAGGTCAAGCTTGTTTCTGTTTCCACCACTCTGGCTACCAACGCCGTTGTTGAGAATAAAGGTGCACGGGTCGGTCTGTTTATGATCGGTACCACTAAGGCGTTGAAGCTGCCTGTTGTGACCTTGCGTTACGTTAAGGGCGGACACAAGATTACCGGAATGGAAGAAGATCCGCTGGATATTGAATCCCTTGTGGACGGTATTCAGGATATGGCCGGACATGTCGATGCATATGCTGTCTGCTCGGCCATGAGTATCAAGAATCCGGCGCACGAACTTATTGCAGCAAAAGCTATTTCTCTTACCGATCCCCAGCCCGTATTCTGCTCCCATACAATCAGTACCCGTGCAGGGCAGGCTGAACGTGCGGCTACAGCTGTACTGAATGCCCGTCTCATGCCGGTAATGAAAGAATTTTTGTCCGGTGTAGGCAAGGCCCTTAATGAACGCGGCCTCGGTTCTTCTGTGGTTGTTGTGCGCGGTAACGCAACTCCCATGAGCATGGAAGATGCTGTTCAGCGTGCGGCTGAAACCTTTGCCAGCGGCCCTGCCTCAACCGCTTATTACGGCTCCATTTATTCCCCGGAAAAAGATGCGCTCATCGTGGATGTGGGTGGTACCACCACTGACGTTACTTTGATCCGTAATTCCCAGCCTACAATTCAAGAAAGCGGTTCCATTATCGGCGACTGGGAAACCCATGTTGAGGCGGTGGAAATGTTTACCGTTGGTGTCGGTGGAGACAGTTTTGCCCGCATCAACAGATCAGGAAATTTTGAAGTCGGTCCGGGCAGGGTTGTACCCCTGTGTATGGCCGGGGACATTCCCGCTCCCGAAAAATGGATCGGCAAAGGACACGAGTCACATCTGCTTAAGGTCGGCCCGTCTGCGGAAAAAAGCTCCGATGACGCAGTCCTGAAATATCTTTTAGAAAACGGTCCCGCAACCTTCGGGCAGATCATGGAAGGAACCGGACTCGGTGAAATCGGCCTTAGCGGAAAGGTCCAGAAGCTTGTACGCGAACAGTTGGTGGAAGAAGTCGGTTTTACCCCCACTGACGCACTGCACGTGCAGGGACAGCTGGATATCGGCGATAAGTCTGTTTCTGAAGCAGCGGCTGATATTCTGGGCAAGGAATTCGATCTTGATGGAGCAGGCTTTGCGGAAATGGTCCTTTCAGAAACAAGGGTCAAAATTGAAAATGCCATGCTCGAACACATTGTGCGCAAGGAAATCGGCGGCAACATGGCCGGATTTATTTCCGGGCGTGCGGCAAGTTCGCTGGTAAGCTTTGATGCTTCACTCAATCTGCCCATCGTGGGTATCGGCGCAGCCGCTCAAAAGTTGCTGCCTGAAGTTGCTGAAAAACTGCACACTGAAGCTGTTTTCCCCTCCCACCATGAAGTTGGTAACGCCTTGGGCGCGATCAAAATGGCTCTTGATACCAAGAAAAAGGATACCTGTAATGAGTAGAAATCAACCTTCCGCATACGAATATTGCCTTGAACCTGCCAGTGAGAATACTGAAGTTGAAGTTGTTCACGGTTGGATTTTTAAAGATGACAAGTGGGTAGCTCATGCGTGGTGCGAATTTGCAGACCGGGTAATCGATCTGGGACAGTCCACCCATTCCATGGATAAATTCAATTACTACATCGCCAATCGCGTCAGCGAAGAACGCTGCCGCCGCTATTCCCGCATTGAATTTTTTACCCTAGTTGGTGACGAAGGCCATTTCGGTCCTTACGACAAAGAACTGTTCTTTGCCGAAACAAGTGACCGTGACCCGTTGGAAGTAATCGAATCAGGCGAGGCCAGTTAAATTGTCTGCCGGATTTTTTATTACCGGAACAGGTACGGATGTAGGAAAGACTGTGGTTACCGCAGGGCTTGCCCGTTTCTTTATGAAATCAGGGCGGAGTATACTTCCGGTGAAGCCTGTCCAGTCCGGGGCTATTGTTCTGCCTGACGGTTCATTCGATTCCCCGGACGGCGATGTCTATCGTGCTGCCGGGGCGGTCTGGGATATCAATAGACAATGTCCTTATATTTTCGAGCCGCCGACTTCTCCGCATCTTGCCGCAAGGCTGGCCGGGGTGGAGCTTGATTATGTCGAGATTGCCCGGAAAGTCCGTGAACTTGAGGGTGATGATTTTCTTCTGGTAGAAGGTGCCGGGGGAATAATGGTTCCCCTTAGTGACGATTCTTCCATGCTCAATCTCATGAAAGAGCTTGGATATCCGGTGATTCTGGTTGTTGAAAACAAGCTTGGCTGCATTAACGAGGCACTGCTTTCCATCGCGGCCTTGCAGCAGTCCGGTCTGGAAATTTCCGGTCTGGTCATGACTTCTCCCAACCAGCCCGCTCCGGAAGAATTCGGTATGGCCGAAGAGAATATCCGTTTCATCGAAAAAATTTCCGAAGTGAAAGTTATAGCTTCCATTCCATATATCGAAAATTGGGACTACAATGATCCTAAATGCTGGGAGCAAGTAGATAAGGCTCTTGATTCCTGATTTATTATAAATAACGCGGCGGAGCCCTGATAAAATTTTTTGGGATTCTTAAACCCTTTTTACAAAAAGGGTTTAAGGCCCCCGGCAGGGCCGCCGGAGGCATACCATGTCTATTCTAGAATTCGACAAAAATCATCTTTGGCATCCTTATACATCAGCTACTAATCCTCTACCTACTTTTCAGGCCAAGCGCACTGAGGGCGTTAAGATCATTCTTGAAGACGGTACCGAGCTTATTGACGGTATGGCTTCCTGGTGGTGCGCCATTCATGGTTATAATAATCCGGCGCTGGTTAAGGCTTTGTGCGATCAGGCCGAGACTATGCCGCATGTTATGTTTGGCGGTCTGACCCATGAACCTGCTGTGGAACTGGCCCGTAAGCTGGTACAGATTTCCCCGGAACCTTTGCAGCAGGTGTTTCTGGCTGATTCCGGTTCGGTTTCAGTCGAGGTGGCAATCAAAATGGCTATCCAATACTGGTATGCCACGGGTAAGCCTGAGAAAAACAGGTTGATGACAATCCGTAACGGCTATCACGGTGATACCATCGGCTGCATGTCGGTCTGTGATCCCGTAAACGGCATGCATTCCATGTTCACCTCTGTGTTGCCGGAGCATGTTTTTGCCGAGGCCCCACAGTGTGGATTCGATGCCGGATGTACGGATGAAGATTTTGCGGATTTCAAGAGCAAGATTGAAAAGCACGCTCATGAGTTGGCTGCAGTTATCCTTGAACCTGTGGTGCAGGGAGCAGGGGGGATGCGTTTTTATTCCCCTGAATATCTGAAACGGGTCCGCGAGGCTTGCGATGAACATGGCGTTCTGTTGATCTGTGATGAAATTGCTACCGGATTCGGGCGCGCCGGGGCCATGTTCGCCAGCGAAATGGCCGGGATCAACCCGGACATTATGTGTGTTGGCAAGGCCATTACCGGGGGCATGATGACTCTGGCAGCAACCCTTGCTACAAAGGAAGTTGCCGAAGGTATTTCCTCCAAGGGCGGGGTGTTCATGCACGGCCCGACATTTATGGGCAACCCTTTGGCCTGCGCTGTGGCTAATGCCTCTATAGATCTTTTGTTGAAGAGTAATTGGAAGGAGCGGGTAGCGGAGATTACCGAGCTTCTTTGTTCCGGGCTGGCACCTTGTGCTAAATCAGGTGCGGTGGCTGATGTTCGCTGCCTTGGTGCTATTGGAGTTGTCGAGCTGAAAGAACCCGTGGATATGAATTCCATTCAGCGGGAATTTGTAAAACGCGGCGTGTGGGTTCGTCCTTTTGGAAAACTCGTCTATGTGATGCCGCCTTATGTAATTTCGAATCTTGAACTTGAGGCTTTGACTTCCGCTATATGTGAAGTGATCGGCCTTCAGGGGTAATATTTTGGATAGAAACGAGAAACAGGCTTTGTGGAATGCCGTTCACGGTGGCGGAGCCATTGATGAACATACTGCGGTTTCAGTACTCGGTGCTTCCCACGGAGAACTTGCAGAAATTCTGCACGCCGCACATACCATGACCATGCGACGCTTCGGCCGTGAAGTCAGTCTTTGTTCCATCGCCAACGTACGTAGCGGGAATTGTTCGGAAGATTGTACCTTTTGTGCCCAGTCCAGCCATTTCAAAGGCACCCCGGCTCCGGCTTATCCTCTCATGTCAGTGGAGGAAATCCGTGACTGTGCTGAAAAAGCAGGGCAATCACCCCTTGAATTCTTCAGTTATGTGACCAGCGGCAGGGCACTAAAGGGTAAATCTCTTGATCATGTCTGTGAGGCTGTGGACGGTATGCGCGGAAAGGGTTTCAACCATTGTGCATCGCTTGGTTGTCTTGATTTTGAGTCATTGAAGAAATTGTATGAATCCGGCGTAGTTCGTTATCACCACAACCTTGAGGCAGCGGAAAGCTATTTCCCGAATGTCTGCACCACTCATAGCTATGAAGAGCGGGTGCGTACGGTGCGCGATGCCAAAAAAGCCGGACTTGAAGTCTGTTGCGGTGGGTTGCTTGGGCTTGGCGAAAGTCATCAGCAGCGGGTGGAACTTGCTCTTGCTGTTGCAGAGTTGGAAGTTGATTCCATTCCACTTAATTTCCTGATCCCCATTCCGGGAACACCTCTGGAGGACGTTGAACCATTGCAGCCTCTGGAAATTCTGCTGACTATCGCAATGTTCCGTTTGGTCAACCCTCATGCGGAAGTGCGTATGGCTGCAGGTCGTGCCGCACTGCGCTCATTACAATCATTTATTTTCCATGCCGGCTGTAACGGCCTGATGGTAGGTGATTTTCTGACTGTCTCCGGGCAGGGCATAGATCATGATCTGACCATGCTTGAAGATTTGGGGCTTACGGTCCGTACTAAAAAATAGTCCGTTTTTTTTACGATATAAAAGAAGGCCCTGCTGGAATTATCCAGCAGGGCCTTCTTTTTGAAATTTTTAGGAATGGTAAAGTATGGTGGCTACGTAATCCTGTATCTTGATCAGGATTTCCGGGGATGGTTTTTCAAAGGTCATGCCCAGAATTGTTTTTCGTGAATCCTTGGTGCAACGCTGTACTTTGCAGGGAATGAACTTGGTTCCGTTGTCTGCAAAGTAGGGACAGTAAATTTTCATTTTGTCCCCAATTTCAGGGTCCGGGTAGTTTTTATCTGTTATGTAGCTCACACAGCAGCCACTGGTGCTTAGATCCTCCAGCACAGCTGTATTCTTTTTCTCTCCAAGTTCAATTTGTGCTTCCATGAAGCAGGAGATCCTTTTGTGTCTTCTGAGATTATATGATTCTATCCGCTTTGGATATTTAAGAAAAAGTAGTCTGTCGGGCGCGCTGATCATTCTGATCACTTCGGTTTTGTATCCTGAAGCGATTCCTTCATAAATGTAGCGGATAGTGGCTTCGTTTCCGGGATACATGTATTCGGACCAGAGGGATTTGTCTGCATGGTGGACCATGGGTTCTTTGACAATAAGGGATTTTATAAAGTCCCCCCCAACAACGATGGTCGGGGCTTTGTCATTCAGTCCACCTAACTCAATGGTTATCTTGAGTCCGGGAGTACAGGCTGCCTTGAGTTTTTCCTTTTGAGAGATCATTTCTTTTTCCGTTTGACGATGTACTTCTTGAACATGGAAGCTACTTCAAGTGTAGGTGCAATTTCAAGTGCTTTATCCAGATGTTTTAACGCCATGTCGTTATTACCGGCATCGAAATGAGCTCTGGCTGTATTGAAATGCAAATTTTCGTCATTAGGATTGATCTGAATGGCCCGGTCATAAAATGTGATGGCCTCATCAAAAAGAGATTGCTTGCGCAAGCTGATGGCAAAGAGGTTGAACTCTTGCCTCTGGCTTTCCATGAAAATTTCGTCTTTATTTAAAAGCCTGTCTATTATTCCGGAAAGTTTCTTAAAATTTTTCTTCGTGCATTGCACAGAACCCATTCCCAGATTGGCTTTCGGGTGTTCCGGGTCCAGAATAAGGGCCTTGGCGAAGGATTGTTCTGCTTCATCAAGGTTTCCGTTTAGGAAATTCTTTTCCCCTTTTTCAATTTTGTTTTGGAGTGATTTTAGAGCTGGAAGGGTCTTCTTTTCGTAGTATTTTATTTCGGGAGCATATTGGGTGATAAACTCTTTTTTGCTTAAAGTTATCACCATGCCTGAGGGAACGTTCTGGTTATTGAGGGGCTGAACCTGAAAATTATCCACACCGGACCGTGTGACATAGTAGTATGTCTTGCTCTCGGACCGCTGCATTGTTGTCCCGGCTCCGGTGTGATCTTTGATGTTTTTGGAATAAACACCAAGTACTTGAAAAATATCTTCCATCCACTGTCTCCCCACATAGACGTATATCAAATAAGCTGCGCACTTACACTGGAACGTATTCTTCTTTTTGTTGAACAAAAAGCCAGCTGTTTATAAGCAGGCTTTTTAAAAAAGTCGATTAGAACTTGTTTAAAAAAGGAGTTTATATTTAGGAATTTTTGTTTGGTTTATCATTAGTGTTGCCCTGTAGTTCGGCGGCAATCTTTAATTTGAAGATTTGGGCTTTCTTTTCTTTTTTTTAAGCAGATATTTTTTGAAAAGAGTGGCTGATTCCAGCTCAGGATTGATTTCAAGAGCTTTATTTATGTGTGAAAGAGCTTTTTCCTTGTTGTCAGTATCAAAATAAGCCCGGGCAATATTGAAATGCAGGTTTTCGTCATTCGGATAAATATGAAGTGCTTTCTTATAAAAAGTCAGGGCTTCATTGTATCGCTTGCTTTTGCGCAGCACTATGGCAAAAAGGTTGAATTCCTGACGTTGTTCTTCAAGAAAAACTGCATCCAGATTCAGTAGAACTTGGATGATCTCAGTAAGCTTATCGAAATTTTCTTTTGTACACTGGACGGTACCCATGCCTAGATTCGCTTTGGGGTTATTCGGGTCCAGGAGCAGAGCCCCGGCAAAAGCATGCTCAGCATCATCCAAGTTGCCTTTTTCAAAGGCATCTTCACCTTTAGCTATTTTGGCTTGCAGAGTTTTTAAAGCTGGCAGGGTTTTGCGCTGGTAGTAATATAATTCAGGGCTGAACTGAGCGATGAAATCTTTTTCAGAAATAACGGAAATCATCCCGGAAGGAATGTCCTGCTCGTTCAATGGTTGCACATGGTACTTACTGTAGCCTACGCGGATGACGTAATGGTAGGTTTTATGTTCGGATTTTTGCGAGGTTGTGCCTGTTCCGATTCTGGTCTTGATGTTTTGGGAGTAAACACCCAACACTTTTATTTCTTGGCTCATACTGTCATCCTGCAAAAAATTGGATCAATGTTATTGCAAGAGTATAGCATACAAAAGAAAAGCCCGTCTCTGATTAACGGGCTTTTCTTTTGTAAGTCGATATTGGTTGCGAATCGGTATTGCCGGCTAGAGCCTTCCTTCTTCCACTGCGTGGCAGGCACAGAGGGTGCCGTTTTCCAGATTGCGTGCGATGGGAACTTCTTCCCTGCAGCGGTCATTTGCAAATGTGCAGCGACCGTGGAAGACGCATCCTGTGGGCAGGTGAATGGGAGTAGGCACGTCACCGGAGAGGTGGATGTGCGTTTTCTTTTCCCCGCCAAGTGTCGGAATGGCCGAGAGCAGAGCCCTTGTGTAAGGATGCTGCGGACGGGCAAAGATTTCCTTGGATGTGCCCAGTTCGCAAAGACTACCCAGATACATAACCGCCACACGGGTGGAAATGTGTTCAACAACGGAAAGGTCGTGGCTGATGAACAGGTAGGTCAGGTTGCGTTCCTCCTGAGCATCCATAAGCAGGTTCAGAATCTGGGCCTGAATGGAAACATCCAGTGCAGCGATGGGTTCATCGGCCACAATGAATTCAGGTTCAACAGCCAGAGCGCGGGCAATGCTGATGCGCTGACGCTGTCCACCGGAGAATTCATGGGGATAGTTTCCGGCCCATTCCGGGTCCATACCGACGCTGCGCATGACTTTATGCAGCTTGTCTTTCGCTTCACCCCTTGAGATGCCCTTGTTGTGGAAATAAATGGGCTCCTCAATGATTTGGCGCACGGTCATGCGCGGGTTCAGCGAGGCATAGGGGTCCTGAAAGACCATTTGCATTTTTGTACGGTAGGGCAGCATTTGCGAGTGAGGCAGGTGATCGATGCGCTCTCCACCGTAGTGCACTTCACCGGAGTTGGGCGGATAAAGGCCCATTACGGTTCTTGCAAGGGTTGATTTACCACATCCGGATTCGCCGACCACGCTTAAGGTTTCACCTTTTTTAATCTCAAAGCTGACGTTGTTGACCGCTTTAACGATGGTCCGGTTGCGTGTGATGCGTCCGTTTTCCATTTGCAGCTGGTCGAGCAGTCCACCGGAAATGTCGAAGTGCTTGACCAGATTTTTTATTTTTACGAGGGAATCGGTTGGCATGACGAATCTCTATACTTTGTCGGCATGGTGGCAGGCCACCAGAATACCGGATTTATTTTCTTTAAGTTCGGGCCGTTCCTGCTTACAGATCTCAGTACAGTGCTGACATCTGGGGTTGAAAGGACAGCCAGCGGGCATATTCATGAGTGAAGGCATGGCACCGGGAATCTGGGTCAAGCGATCTCCAGCTGCACCGGACTGGGGCAGGGCTGCGATCAGTCCCTGAGTGTAAGGGTGGCCCGGGGTTTCGGTTACCTGACGGGTTGAACCTGTCTCCACAATTCCGCCCGCATACATGACTGCGATGCGCTGGGTTACTTCCGATACAACAGCGAGGTCATGGGTGATCAGAATCAGGCCCATGTTGTCGGTCTCACAGAGCTCCAGCAGCAGGTCCATGATCTCTGCCTGAATGGTTACGTCCAGCGCGGTGGTCGGTTCATCGGCGATAATCAACGCGGGATCAGTCAAAAGGGAAATGGCGATTACGATACGCTGGCGCATACCGCCCGAGAATTCATGCGGGTACTGATCCAGACGTTTGCGCGGGGAAGGAATGTAGACTTTGCGCAATTTTTCCAGCGCAATTTCTTCAGCTTCCTTGCGGGTGACGTCCATGTGGGCCAGCACGGTCTCAATCATCTGGGTACCGATGGTCAGGACCGGGTTCAGGGTCATCATGGGATCCTGAAAGATCATGGAAATGCGGTTGCCGCGAACTCCGCGCATTTTATCAAAGGGCATTTTCGCAAGGTCCTGTCCTTCAAACATGATCGACCCGTTAGAGATATATCCGGGCTTGGAAATAAGGTTGATAATGGAGAAACCGGTAACAGATTTACCGGCCCCGGATTCACCAACCAGACCGAGCCTTTCCCCCCTGTTAAGGGTGAAGCTTACATTGCGTACTGCCTCAAGGGGGCCTTGGCGCAATGCGAACTCGACACTTAAGTTCTTAACATCAAGAAGCGGTTGCATTGGTTACCCCTTGTAAAGTTTCGGGTTGAGGAAGTCGCGCAGCCAGTCACCAAGCAGGTTGATAACCAGAATGAGCACAACGAGTACAATACCGGGGAACATGGTAATCCACCATGAGCCACTGAAGATGTACTCAAAGCCAACGTTGATCAGTGAGCCCAGCGAAGGCTGGGTTACAGGCATGCCCAAACCGACAAAGGAAAGGGCGGCCTCACTCATGATGGCGTTTGCAACCTGAATGGTGGAGATAACGAAGACCGGAGAAAGGGTGTTTGGCAGAACGTGTCGCCACATAATCCTTTTCTGGGAAAGGCCGATGACCTTAGCCGCTTCAACGTATTCCTTTTTCTTTTCCGCCAGTACGGAAGCACGCACTGTACGTGCATACTGCGGCCATTCAGCAAAGCCGATGACCAGAATCAGTAATGGAACAGCGATGTCTTCGTATTTGGCGACCCCGAATACAGCCTGAAAGATGGCTGAAATAAAGATAGCAACCATGTAGGTGGAGAAGGAGAGCTGTACATCAGCAATGCGCATGAGGATGGATTCCACCCTTTTACCCATGAAACCAGCTACCAGCCCGACCATGATGCCGAGGAAAGCCTGAAGGGCGACAGCGCCGAAACCGATGATCAGTGATACGCGCATGCCGTAAAGCATGGTGGAGAAGAGGTCGCGACCCTGTGCATCTGTTCCGAGCAGGAATTCGCTGTTCCCGCCGGGAAGCCATGAAGGCGGGATTTCCGCGTCCATGATATTGATGTTGTGGGCATCGTAGGGATTAAAAGGTGCGACAAGGGGGGCCGCAAAGCCCAGGAACAGCAGCACGACCAGAATACCGAAACTTGTGAGGGCAACTTTGTCGTGCAGAAAATCGTGCAGAAAATATGATTCTTTGAATCTCTGCCAGCGTGATCTGGTTTTCATTTATTTTTGCCCCGCGATTCTGACCTGCGGGTTGACCAGTCCGTAAATGACGTCAACCACGGTGTTAACAACTACAAATATCAGCCCGACCACCATGAGGTAGGCTACCATCAGCGGAGCATCGCCGCGTTCCACTGCCTCAATGAACATGAAGCCCATGCCCTGCCACTGGAATACGGTCTCAGTGAGGATGGTGAAGGCGATCATTGTTCCCAGCTGGACACCACCCACGGTAATTACCGGGAGCAGGGTGTTTTTGAAAGCGTGGACAATCCATACGCGTTTGGGCATCAAACCCTTGGCCCATGCATATTTGATGTAGTCATTTTCAAGAACTTCCATCATTTCGGAACGAATGAGTCGAATGAAGAGCGGGAGCATGATGGAAGATAAGGCGATGGAAGGCATGATCAGGTGCAGCCAGCCGTCAGCTGTCAGAAATCCGGTACGCCAGCCGCCTAAGTCAACTGTCTCACCACGTCCGTATGATGGCAGCCAGTGCAGCTCTACTGAAAAAACATAGATCATGAGAATCGCGGTTAGAAATACCGGGATTGATACCCCGACAATGGACCCGCCCATGACAAATCTTGCGAATAGGGCCTTGGGCCTGATGGCCGAGTAAATACCCAGCGGTACAGAAAATATTACGATGATCAGGGCGGCACAGATAACCAGTTCCAGAGTAGCAGGGGCTTTGTTCAGGATTACTTCAAGAGCAGACTTTTTGTAGAAGAAAGATCTACCGATATCACCCTTGACCGCTCCCTGCATGAAACGGCCGAACTGGACCATGAACGGATCGTTGAGGCCAAGTTCGTCTCTGATTTTCTCCCTTTCAGCAGCAGATACGGAAACCCCCGTAATCTCCCTGACCGGGTCACCGAAGCTTTGCTTGATGGCAAAGCCGATGAAGCTGATGATCAGCATTACAATGATCGCCTGCGCGATCCTTCGGACTATAAAAGCAAACATTTTTTATTTCACTCCAGACGGAAAACAGTTGAGGCGCTTCACGCTTTGGGGCGAGTGATTTCGCCTCCGGCGGACAAAGGAGCATTTACCTTTGGAATCCCGCTTACGGGATTGATTTTTTGAAAATTAATTGTGTTTCAGACACATCAAAGGGAACCCCGTATCGGAGTTCCCTTTGGATGTGATTTTATGCTGTGATCCTCACTACTTGATGACGAGGTCGCCGAAGTAGGGGAAGTTCTGTACGTTTACGATTTCTTCGGTGTTCATACCGTCCTTGGAAGCCCAGGACAGGTTCTGCCAGTGCAGGGGTACGAATGCTGCGTCGTCGTAAAGGATTTTTTCAACTTTCTGGAGCATTTCGCTACGCTTTGCAAGGTCGGTTTCAGTCTGAGAGCCGATAACCAGAGCGTCAACTTCCTGATTGCAGTAGTTACCGCTGTTGTACTGGCCGTAACCGGTTTCCTTGTTGATGCACATAAGCAGGAACTCAGTGTAGTTGGCAGAGTCTTCAGTATCAGAGTGCCAGCCGATCATCTGGATGTCAGCAACCTGAGCGTCGAACTGATCCCAGTACTGAGCTTTAGGCATGGTCTTCAGGTTAACCTTGATGCCGATTTTGCCGAGCATGGAAACGAATGCTTCAGCGATTTTTTCGTCGTTAACGTAACGGTTGTTAGGTGCGATCATGGTGCACTCAAAACCGTTTTCGTAGCCGGCTTCTTTCATGAGCTGCTTGGCTTTTTCAAGGTCATAGCGAGGCTTGAGTTCTGCATTGTAACCTGCAAAACCTTCGGGGCCCTGCTGGCAGGCAACAGTAGCGAAGCCTTTCATTACTTTGTTTACGATACCGGTATTATCGGTAGCATATACGATAGCCTGACGAACTTTGGGGTTCTGGAAAGGCTTCTGGCGTTTCTGGTTCAGCTGGAAGGTGATGATGCGGGAACCTGACATGGTTACCAGCTGCAGACCTTCAGTGGACTCAACGCGTTTCAGATCCTGCGGGGGAACGGGCATGATGAAATCAACATCACCGGAGAGCAGTGCTGCTACGCGGGTAGCATCGTTTTTAATGGGAGTCAGGATGATGGTATCAACGTTACCTGCTTTGTCCCAGTATTCGGGGAAGGATTTGAAGACTACGCGTACGCCCTGTTCACGTTCGGCAACAGTGTATTTACCGGTACCGGATTCGTTCACGTTGGCAAAAGAGGGGCCGGTTTTAACGATAGCGTCTTTAGGCTGTCCGGATTCGTCTTTGCCGGAGTAGAAGTTCTTGTCCATGGGGAAAATGTAAGTAGCCATGTTCAGGAGCAGACCGTAGGGCGCTTTGGTGATGATATCAACGGTGTTGGCATCAACAACTTTTGCGGGAGCGAAAGGCTCAAACAGGCCTTTAAAGTCAGCACTTTTTTTGAGGCGCTCAATGGTCCAGACAACGTCTTCAGCGGTGAAGGGGTTGCCGGAGTGAAATTTTACACCTTTACGCAGGTGAAAGCGCATGGTTTTATCGTCAATACGTTCCCAGGATTCAGCAAGACGGGGTTCGAAGGAACCGTCTTTAGCCCAGCGAACGAGAGGATCGAAGACCATGTGGGAGTACTGGAGCATACCACCGGAAAGCTGTACATGAGGGTCAAGGGAGACAGGGTCGGCATCCATGGCCAGTTTCAGGGTTTTACCTGCTGCGGCAGCGGGAGCTGCTTCAGTGATTTCCTTTTTGGCTGGGGCCTCTTCTTTTTTTTCCGCGCTGCAACCGGCGAGGCCGAGACTTAGAATAGCAACTAGCGCAAGAAACAGTAATGAACGTTTCATCCTCACACTCCTTAAAAAAGGTAAAAACAATAATAAAAGCACCAAGCGCCCGGGAATTCAGGAACATTCCTGAAGAAGACGCGCATCGAAATGAGTATTATAACTGTTAAAACAGCTATGGCGTACGGCTTCCCCTTGCCGTATGCGGTTAATATTATTACACTTGAATTGGTTTTTTCTCAAATTCTTAACTTGTTGAAATGCTTTGTAAAAAATATTTTATTAACACAGGTGTCAAAATAGGCACATAAAAATGCAGAATTTATGAAAATAAAAAAATATAATTCGTTTGGCTGGGTGTTATGTCTGCTTTTATTAACGTTTATGTCTAGCGGCTGTTCTTCGTTGAACCCTTTTGCAGACTCGATTGCCGAATATGATATGGACGGTAAGCATGAGATAAGCCTCGGACTCATGCCCGGAGAGCAGCTTGCTTTCGAAATGCGTAATCCCGGTTCCGGGGGCTATCAATTTGACGGGGTTTCTTTTGATCCAGAGCTGGTCAGTCTGGATAAGTTTAAGATAATCAAACCCGACTCCGGGATGATGGGGGATTTCGGGCGTTGGCGGTTTGAATTTACCACCGTGGGGCTGGGGGCTGCTCCGGTTATCATTAATATTAAGAGACCGGGAGATGATACACGAGATGCCTACAAGGTTATCAATATGGATATAACCAAGGATGGGCCGCCGTTTTTTAAATGGTAACCAGACGGCTTATAAAGCACTATCTGCTTCGTAGCTGTAAAAAAGGCAGAAACTCACGTATGTGTAATACGTTACGTTCCTGCCTTTTTTTTGCGCCTTGCATCTAGCACTTTCTAAGTCGTCTGGCGGATTAAATGAGAGGTGCAGAGCACTCCCCCTCTTTTTATTTCATGTAGTGTTTGTAGCAAGCTATGGCGTTCATGGCGAAGAGCGAGGTTGTGACTTCGCTGCCGACGATAATCCGTGTCGGATGGCGAACCATGGTCCATTCGTAGGCTTTGTAGGGATGCCTGAAGCATCCCTCGCCGAGGTGGTCATGTAAAACTTTTATGCCTCGTTCGATAAGTCCGTCTCCGCGGTTGGGGTAGCGCAACAGGCAGAGTGTTGCCACTGCAAGTGATGCGTCAAAGGGATTGAGCGTTGCGCCGAGCATATCGTATTTGCAGTAATCCATTGCTGCGGCCCGGATTTGTTCGACTTTACCGTCAGGATCGATAAGTTGCCGTTCATCTTCAGGGATGGTCAGCCAAGTATCGTAAAGGCGTCCGGTATAACTGACGTAGATTTCCGGCAGGTAGAATCGTACTGCGCTGTCTTCCTTGAAGTTGCCGCTGATGAATGCATTGTGATGGAAGGTCAGGAATCGTTTTACGGTTTCGAGATTTTCTCCCTCAAGCGCTTTCCACTGGTAGCGGTTGGCGAGGATGGATTCGAAAATATCCATGTTATGACCGGGGCAGATTTCATTGCCCAGAGTTTCTCGCACAATGCGTCCGTCTTCTTTGTCTCTTTTGAAGGGCTTGTCGAACCAGAGCGGTACGCAGCCGAAGTAATCCAGCGGACGGGTCATGGTGATGGTCGGAGGATTGGTCTTGTTACCTCCGCCTATCTGGTATTCATTGATGATTTCCACCCACGGGAAATCAAGGAATACTTCCGCTGCGCGCAGAAGCTCCTGATTTGTATTCAGATTTTTTTCTTCCACCAGATCCAGCCATTTGCGGGACATTGCCAGTGCGAGGAACGTTGTATCTACATCGGGTACGTAATCGTCAAACCCAAGTTCTTTTTTGGCTTTCCAGTCGCGGGGTTTGAGGTTGCAAAGCGGCTGTCCGTTTCCATCTTTGGGCAAACAGGTGATAGCCGGATGCTTGATTCCTGAACTGGGGGCCTGCAGCCATTCCATGCTGGTAACAATCAGGAAATGAAGCAGGGATTCCAGCATTTCCTTAAGTTTGTCCTGCTCAGCCTGCGGCAACTCTTCCAATATATAAAGGTTGTATATTTGTTCCCAGAAAATATCGTCATAGAATCCGGTGCGGTGGGTTATCCACGAAACACGCATGGAGAGCGGTTCGGCGATTCCTTTCCAAGGGCGGCGGAATATTTTCAGTGCCAGCGGGTTGGAGTGCAGGAAGCAGCGCATCAACCCGAAAAGAAGGTTGATGTTTTGAAATTCGTATGATCCTAGTCCGGTCATGATGTTCATGAAGTTTTCGCCGTCGCAGATAGAATCACCGGGCATGATTACCTGAGCGGAAACCGGAAAATAAGGGTCCTTGGGATTCTTGTTCCAGACTCGGATAATGTCTGAAAGAACCGCGTTCAGCACTTCATTTACTTCTTTTTCGCGTATGCGCGGGGGGCGGGTGTCCGCTTTTTCCCTGATGCGCCACTCGGGGTCTTGAACACGGTCCAGCAGTTTAGCCAGCGGAGCAAAGGTTGTTTCAATCCATTGCTTATCCTGCCAGTTTTCATAGCTGGCCTGCATGGCTGCTTCCATCATCTCCTGATAAGGACCGATCTTGCTTTGGAAAATTGCCGGATGCGAGCACCAGCGCAGGATAAAATGTTTGAAAAGCGGATTTCCGAAAAGTTTCTTGTAGAGTTTGCGCAGGTTTTCGCCCGGAACTGTGGGGTTTTCACATCTTAAAATCGGGTCATCACAAATATCGTAAATTGTAGCGTTTCTCAATTTGGCTCCATTAATTTATACGAAGCGGCGAAGCCCAACAAAAGTTTTTGAAGAGTCCAGAGAAACTTTTCCAAAAAAGTTTCTCTGGTCCCCGAAGGGCCGCCGGAGGCATTCTTTTAAAATTTCCCTATCAAAGTGGGGGGTGCCTTGCAATCTTTTGAGGCTGCATGTAGTGTCCCTTTTAAGCCTTGAAAGGGTTGTGATGATTAGATGATGATATGATAAAGTGCAGTTATGACAGGACGTTGTGATGCTCTTATAGATAAGTTGATCAATAAATGATCAAGACGGGGAAGAACGGTAGACCATGGAAAGATTTATAGCCGACCTGCATATCCACTCCAGATTTTCACGTGCCACCAGCAAAGCCTTGAATCCGCGCCTTCTGGCTGCATGGGCGAGGGTGAAAGGAATTGACGTCATCGGTACGGGGGATTTTACTCATCCCGAATGGGTGGCCGAAATTGAAGAGCAACTGGTGGAGGACGGCTCCGGGTTGCTTTCTTTGCGGGAACCGAAGGGGCTTGAGGAATCCATAGATTGGGTGGACGGTCCATTTGCCGGACAGACCCGCTTCATGCTCCAGACTGAAATAAGTTCCATCTACAAAAAATACGGCAAAACCCGCAAAGTTCACAATCTCGTCTACATGCCCGATCTGGAATCGGTTAAGAAATTCAACGCCAAGCTCGATACCATCGGTAATCTCAAATCGGACGGCAGACCAATCCTCGGTCTGGACAGCAAAGACCTTCTTGAAATCGTCCTCGAAACTCACGACAAAGCCTTTCTCATTCCTGCCCATATCTGGACTCCGTGGTTCTCGCTTTTCGGTTCCAAATCCGGCTTCGATACAGTGGAAGAATGCTACGGAGACCTTGCTTCAGAAATTTTCGCAATGGAAACCGGACTTTCCTCGGACCCGGAAATGAACTGGTTTATCTCCGCGCTGGATAAATACCGCATGGTTTCGAACTCCGACGCCCATTCCGGTGAGAATTTAGGGCGTGAGGCTAATATTTTCAGCGGTAATATGTCCTATGAGGGAATTTATCGAGCTCTGCGTGGTGAGGGGCTGGGCCATAAGTTCATGGGTACAATTGAATTCTTCCCGGAAGAAGGCAAATATCACATGGACGGGCACCGTAAGTGCGGGATCATGCTTGATCCCCATGAGTCAAAGATGCGTGGCGGCATTTGTCCGGTCTGCGGCAAGCCTTTGACTATGGGTGTTTATTCAAGGGTTATGGAGCTTGCTGACCGTGAGGAAGCACAACAGCCCAAGGGACAGCCCGGATTTGATTCTCTGGTACCGCTCAAGGAACTTATCTCCGAGGTTGTGGGTACTGGGCCCAAAACCAAGAAAGTGCTCGGAGTTTACGCTCCGCTGATTAAAGATTTCGGTTCAGAATTTTCTATCCTGCAGCAGGTTCCGGTTGAAGACCTTAAGCGTCACAACGAACATCTTGCAGAGGGCATCCGCCGTATGCGTGAGGGACAGGTCATCCGTAACCCCGGTTTTGACGGGCTGTATGGAACCATTTCCGTTTTTTCCGCACAGGAAAGGGATGAGATTGTCAACGGCGTAAAGCTTGTTGTGGTTCGCAAACCCAAGGGTGATCTTGATACTCCCAAGCCTGAGGCGGAGGTGCGTAAAACATCCGAACCGGAACAGGAAAGCGGGGTGGTACGTTTTAATGAGGCCCAGAAAAAAGCTGTTGAAGCCGGACCGGACCCGGTGCTGGTTATTGCCGGACCGGGAACAGGTAAAACTCAGACTCTCATGGGGCGTATCAAGCATCTGCTTGAAAGGGGAACCCGGGCAAGGCGTATTCTTTCCTTGACCTTTACCCGTAAGGCTGCCGAGGAAATGAATGACCGTATGCGCAATATGCTCGGAGACGAAGAAGTTTTGCCCCGTGCCGATACCTTGCATGCCTTGGCTCTTGAATACTGGACTTCGGCTTTTGATCATGACCCGATCATATTGAATGAAGAGACTGCGCGGAGGGTGTTTGGACGGGCCAATCCCGAGCTGAACGGTGCAAAGCTCAAGTCCGCATGGGATTCCATCAGCCTTGCCCGTGAAACTCTGGAGACATTGAGTGAAGGCCCCGCAGAAATTTTAGCTAGATATACACGCCAGAAAGATCAATATAATCTGGTGGATTACACAGACCTGCTGGAGTTCTGGCTTTCTGAGCTGAAGTCCGACAAGTATGTGCGTACCTTTACTCACGTACTTGTTGATGAGGTGCAGGATCTTTCACCCTTGCAACTGGCAATTGTCCAGCGCTTGGTCGGTGATGACGGGGAGGGGCTTTTTGCTATCGGTGATCCTGATCAGTCCATTTACGGTTTTCGTGGAGCAGCCGGAAATGTGGCGAATCGATTTCGTGCTTTCTGGGAAAATCTGATTCAAATAACACTTGAGGATAACTACCGCTCTGCGCAAGGGGTGCTGGATGCATCGGCGTCGGTTCTGGCTAACCCTCCGCAGCTTAAGGCCCATAAAGATTATGAAGCTGATATCCATCTTTTTTCCGCTCCAGACAGCGGCCGTGAAGCTTCCTGGATCGGGGAGCGCATCAAGTACCTCATAGGGGCTACCAGCCATAGCCTTGTGGATGCTGGTGAACATGGAACCTTAAGTCCCGGTGATATTGCCGTGCTGGTCCGTTTTAAAGCATTGATCGGTCCCATTGAGGCTATGCTCAAGCGGCAGGGAATCCCTTGCAGTGTGCCTGAAGCTGAGAGTTTCTGGCACGATTCGCGGGTGGAAGTGCTCCTTGCGGCTGCGCGACGGATGCTCGGTTTTGCCGAGGACGCCGATGATGAAGTTCCCGAGGTTCCGGAGAAAGTTATTGCCCGTGGTCCTTTGGGGCTTTCCGCATACCTGAGCGACATGCCGCCTTTTGACCAGCTTTTCTGGGAGAGCAAGCCTTTCCGGGATATGGTTAAAGGGTATAAGGAGCATGGGGGGTGGTCCGGTCTGTTAAACTGGATACATATGCAGAATGATCTGGATCAAGTGCGCAATAAAGCAGAGAAGGTGCGGATCATGTCCATGCATGCAGCAAAGGGGCTGGAGTTTGAAGCCGTATTTCTGGCCGGACTTGATGATGGAATCGTGCCTTTTGCCGGGCCGGATATCCTGACCGGAAAGATTTCCGGAGACGCTCCGTTGGTGCAGGAAAACACCGAAGAGGAACGCAGGCTTCTTTATGTAGGTATGACCAGAGCCAAGAAAAATCTTTACATGTCCCACGCGGTCAAGAGACCTTTGTACGGACGGACCCTGATGTTGCCTGTGTCGCGGTTTTTGAAAAATATTCCTGAATCAGTGAAGAAGTCTGCAATGGTTGCACGAAAGGTTCAGAAGGAGAAGAAGATCAGCCTATTGGATATGTAGGCTTTTCTTATCATTCCGTGCTGTTGAAAGAGTAGACAAGGTTTTTGAGTTACAACAGAAAAACCTTGTAAACCACCTTTTCATAAACCATTGACATTCTTCTTGCGGCCATAGCGCTCAACCCTGCTCCCCTGAGCCTGCAGAAAATGTGCAACGGGTTGAAGTGATGTTGAAAAAAGTTTCTTACCCGTTTCATTTTTGTTTCTCCTGACATAATTGAATCTACTTTGTTTTAAGCAATACTTATGCCGTATATAAAAACAATCTGTGGTCCGGTGTGTTGGGTGAATTAGTGAAGTATATATTATCGATTTAATAAGTGAGTGGCGGCAAAAATGTCCATTTTTTTGAATAATACTGATTTTCATTTTCAATTATCTTCGCCGTCTTGGGTCATTCCCGGTACCATTTTTGAGAACTGTCGTTTTCTGACAGGGAAGGTGGACGAGATAGCATTGCTGTTTTTTGAAACAGAATCCTGCCTTGCTTACACGAAAGCTGATCTCCCGAAGGAATTGATCGATACCGGATTGACATTTCATATTCACCATCCTCTTGATCTGCCCTGGGAAAAAGGTGGAGGGAGGGTTGCTGAAATAGTACTGGCCCTCAATGAAAAAGCCGAGCATCTGAATCCTACGGCCCATGTTGTCCATCCTCCGTCTGCCGGTACTGAAGCAGCAGGTTTAATACGGGAATTTGCGGCCGTTGTTTCACGCAGCGGGATAAATCCTGAGACTGTCCTTTTTGAGAATATAAAAGAAAATTCTTTGCTTGGTCTTAGCGGAGTTATTGCTGATTGCGGGATGAAAATATGCCTTGATCTAGGTCACATACTGGCTTACGCACAACATGACCTTCTGCGTGACCCCGGTTTTGAGGGGCAGGTTTCCATGCTGCATCTTAATGCTCCGGGGCCGAAAGGCCGTCATCTGGGATTGGAACATCTTAGTAGTGATGGGGTTGAAACCCTTGATGTTTTATTTAAAATGCTCGGCAAGGGCGGTACGGTCACTATAGAGGTTTTTGAGGAGAAATCCTTTTTTAAATCTCTGCAATTATTGAGTGATTATTGTACGGCAAGAAGAATAAAGTAAAACCTTGTGAAATTTTTCTTGTGGTTGCAGTCTTTGCTGGAAATAGAGTACGTAAAGATAGTTTTCCCGTTCTTTTGTACTCATGTACCTAGGAGAAATCTTGATTACATTTGTGCTGGGGGGCAATAAGTCGGGAAAATCAGACTACGCCCTCGACCTGTTTGCAGAATATTCCGGCCGGAAATGCTTCATTGCTACCGGAAAAGCCCGAGATATGGCTTTTAGGCAGCAGATTATGGATCATCGGCTGGAGCGCGATCCGTCTATTCCGGTTCTTGAGGCCGGCGCGGACTTGCGTCAGGTTCTGCTTAAGGCTAGAGAAGGGTACGACCACCTGCTGGTGGACAGTTTGGATTTTTGGCTGTTTTCCTGTTCCGAAGTTGCGGACGGAGAGCAGCAGATCGGGGAGGTTGTCCGGCTTTTATCTGAATGGAAAGGGCCGGATGTTGTTTTGGTGTCATGTGAGGTGGGGCTCGGCCCGTTGGCAATGACACGTGAAGTCCGCAGTTTTGTTCGCAGGCTCGGATCAATCAACCGTACAATGGCCGCAATCGCAGATGAAGTTTATCTTGTGGCCGCAGGGTTGCCCCTGACCCTGAAGAAGTAGCTATGGCTTATTTTAAACAGCTTGAAGATCAGCTTCAGGATTTGCTCGCCCTTTGCAATAAGGATGAGCGTTGGCTGGTAGTGGTCAATGCCGACCCGGATTCTCTGGCTTCGGCAATGGCTTTTAAACGTATAATCGGGCGCAGGGTCGCTGAAGTGGGCATTGCTCATATCAACGAGGTCAAGCGTCTAGATAACCTTGCCATGATTCATTACCTGCGTATTCCGGCCCAACGGATGATTCCTACCCTTGTGGCCCAGTACGACAGGTTTGCGATTCTCGATTCGCAGCCGCATCATCATCCCGATTTCGAGGATTTGAAATTTTCTGTGATAATCGACCATCATCCCCTGCCGGAAGAGCCATACCCCCATGCGGAGTATGTGGATATCCGGCCCAAGTATGCAGCTAACTGCACCATGATGACCGAATATCTCTACAACCTGAATATCCGTCCGGCCAAACTTCTGGCCACCGCACTTCTCTACGGTATCAAGACCGATACCCAGAGTTTTGAACGTCCCTTCATTGATGATGACGTCAAGGCTTTCAGATATCTGACTAAATATGCGGATATGGACCTCATCAAGCGCATTACCCGCAGTGAAATCCATCCTGACTGGTTGCGCTATTTCTCCCGCGCTTTTTACAATCTGCGCCGCATCGGTCCGGGGTTGTTTTCTCATATCGGCAAGGTGGAAAACCCGGATACTCTGGTCATACTTGCTGATTTTCTCATGCGCATTCACGGTGTTTCGTGGGACGTTGTTTCCGGCATTTACGAGGATACCCTTGTGGTTATTTTCCGTGGTGACGGCATGCGCAAGGATATGGGCAAAATGGCCGCCAAGCTTTTCAATGAAATAGGTTCCGCTGGTGGTCACAAAGCTGCCGCGCGAGCTGAAATCAAGCTGGAAGCATTGGAAGGTGCCGACCCGGAATCCTTTGTGCTCAAGAAACTGACCAAGGGCAAAAAGTCCGTAAAACGCATCTGATCCTTTCTCAATCAAACAATTGCAGGGTTTGAACCCGAAGGCATATAATGGCACTCAGAGATAAATTGAATTTAGACGGCGAACCACTGTTCCTGATTGACGGTTCCGCTTTTTTTTACCGCGGCTTTCATGCTTACCCGGACCTCAAGCGTTCCGACGGTGTGCCCACCAATGCCATGTTTTTTGTGTTGCGGACCCTGCTCAAGGTCATCAAAGAGGAAAAACCGAAATATCTGGTCTTCATCCTTGACGGCAAGGGCAAGAACTTCCGCCATGAGCTTTACGACCAGTACAAGGCCCAGCGTCCGCCCATGCCAGATGATTTGCGCTCCCAGATTGAGCCGCTTAAGGAAGCTCTCAATGTTATTGGTGTTCCGCTTATTGTCTCCGAAGGTGAAGAGGCTGACGACTGCATTGCTTCCCTTGCTGCCCGTTACAAGTCTGAACGTCCGGTGGTTATCCTTGGAGCGGATAAGGACCTCAAACAGTGTCTTGATGAAAATGTATTCATGTGGGATCCCGCAGGAAAGAAGGAAAAGATTACTTCTCTGACTGATTTCCGCGAAGATACCAAGCTGGAGCCGGAACAATGGGCTGATTTTCAGGCCCTCGTTGGTGACTCCGCTGATAACATCCCCGGAGTGCCGGGAGTGGGTAAGGTTACTGCCACCAAGATAATGGCCGAATACCCGACTCTGGAAGATATCCGCGACAACTACGATAAGCTCAAGCCTGCCATCCAGAAAAAGATGAAGGACGAGCTGGAAAATATTTTTGTCTATCGTGAACTGACCCGCATGCGGCTGGGCAGCTGCCCTGATTGTGACCTTAAGCAGTGCGAGCTTCGTTCTGTGGATGGTGACCGTGCTGCGGAATTCATGACTACCTACGAATTCCGTTCACTTGTGCGGGATGTAAAAACTTTGTTCCCTGCTTCTTCCGGTTCGGCTGCTCCTGCAGCGGCTCCGGTTGCAAAGCCCAAGAAATCCACTGGTGGCCAGCTTTCCCTGTTTGGGGAGGAGGCTCCTGCCCCTGCTGCTCCTGAAAATCGTCTTGAGCTGAAAAAGGTTTCCTCTGCTGCAGAACTTCCTGATTTCACAGGTAAGGAAGTTGGTTTGGTGCGCGAGGGCAATATGTTTTTCATCGGGTTCGACGGTGATGAATGGATGTGCAAGATTACTGCCGCTGAACTTGCCGCCGGATTGCAATCAGCAAAGACAATTGTTGTGGCTGATGTAAAATCATTTCTGCGTGCTGATGACGCGTGGGGGCAGATTCAGCTCTCCCGCTGGTTTGATTTAAGTCTCGCTGCTTATCTGCTCAATCCTGAAGAACGCAACTATGCTTGGGACCGCTTGCGGGCTATGCTTTTTGCCGGAGAAGAACTTCCTGATGCGGTGGATGAGGTTCATCCAGATGCGCAGGGTATGGCCGCGCTGGCTCTTATGCATGTGCTTGGTCCCCGCATTAAATCCGCAGGTCTTGATGAGCTGACAGCAAATCTTGAGATCCCGCTTATTCCTGTTCTGGCAGATATGGAAAAAGCCGGAATCACCATTGATCTGGATGCGTTTGCTGGTTTTCTGACCGAGGTAAATGAACGTATTAACGAGCTTACTCGCGTTATCCACGAGCGTGCCGGTGAGCCGTTTAACATCCGTTCCAGCCAGCAGATGGCTACTGTTCTTTTTGACTCCCTCGGTCTTAAGCCGGGCGGCAAAACCCCTAAAGGGGCACTTTCCACAGCCAACTCTGTATTGGAAAAGCTGAGCGGACAGCATGAAATCATCACCGATATTCTTGAGTATAGGAAGATGGAGAAGCTGCGGTCCACTTATCTCGAACCTCTGCCCAAGCTGGTTAATGCCAAAGGGCGTATTCATACAAATTTTAATCAGCTGGCAACAGCTACCGGACGTCTTTCCAGTTCCGGTCCCAACTTGCAGAACATTCCCATTCGTGGGGATCAGGGCAAGCGTATGCGGGCCTGTTTTACTGCCGGGGAGGGATTGCGTTTAGCAGCTGCGGACTATTCGCAGGTTGAGCTGCGTGTATTGGCTCATTTTTCCGGCGACCCGGCCCTTGTTTCCGCTTTTGAGCATGATGAGGATATTCACTCCCGCACAGCTGCGCTCCTTTTTGACCGTGATCCGGCGGACGTTACTTCCGATGAGCGTCGCAATGCCAAGACCATCAACTTCGGTCTGATTTACGGCATGGGACCGCAGAAGCTTTCCCGTGAGCTGGGTATCAAAATTAACGAGGCGAAAGAGTTTATTGCCAAGTATTTTGAAAAGCTTGATGTGCTCAAAGAATTTTATGATTCCGTAGTGGAGCAGGGACGCGAAAAAGGTTACGTAACCACTCTTTCCGGTCGCCGCCGTCTACTGCCGGAACTTCATTCCACCAGTCCGCAGGTGCTGTCACAGGCCCGCAGGCAGGCTATCAACACAGTTATTCAGGGCAGTGCTGCTGATATTATCAAGATGTCCATGATCAAGGTGGCTGATAACAACGAAATCAAGCATCTCGGCGGCAGGTTGATCCTGCAGATTCATGATGAACTTTTAGTTGAAGGTCCTGAAGAGAATATCGAGGAAATCGGTAAGCTATTGCAAAAAGATATGCAGACTGTGGCTACTCTCGCCGTGCCGCTCAAAGTGGATCTTGGCTTGGGCCGTAACTGGGCGCAAGCACATTAATATCTCCGGCGGTTTAACCCGTCCATGAGTCTTTGCTTTTTTGATAAACCTCTCAGCTTTGGGAGGTTTATTTTTTAAAATGCTTGAATCTTACGGTGAATATTTTTAGAATCCGCCAGATTACTTAAGGAGTTCAATTATGTCTGATGATAAAAAGTGCGGTTGCGGTAGCGAATACGCTAAGGATATGCCCATTCCTGAGGTTAATTTCTCAACATTTGTCATGTCCATGAGTTCTTCCGCTATGGTTCATCTGGGTGAAGTTCCTGATCCTTCAACCGGTAAAGTTGAATTTTCTCCGGTGCTTGCCAAACAGTCTATTGATGTTCTTGCTGTGCTAGAAGATAAAATCAAGAACGGCATGACCGCCGATGAAGAACGACTCCTCTGTGAGATGCTTTACAATCTGCGCATGAAATACGTGCAGAAAACCAAGAAATAGCCGACCTTTTCGACATTTCCTTTGTGCCCCGAGCGGGCTGTCTTTATATACCGATCATTCCGGGCGTGCTCAGTCACGCCCTTTTCTAAAATATTTATCGTAAGGATGGATAGTTATGAGTGCCGTACCTGTAGGACTTGTAGGAGTAACCGGATACACCGGAATGGAACTTACCCGTATTCTGAGTAATCATGACGGGATGAAACTTGTCCGTGTGACTTCCCGTGCTGAGGCCGGCAAAAAACTGGCCGACATTTATCCTTTTCTTAACGGCATGGAGCTCGGTGGGCTTGAAATTACCGCCCCGGATGTTGAGGACCTTGCTGAAGCCTGTGATCTGGTTTTCCTTGCTGTGCCGCATAAGACAGCCATGAACATCGGCGGGCAGCTTTACGACAAAGGCATCAAGGTTGTGGATCTCAGTGCCGATTTCAGAATTCGTGATCGCGAAACTTACGAAGAATGGTACAAGGTGGACCACACCCGCGAAGACCTTCTTCCCGAAGCCGTTTACGGGCTTCCCGAATTTTACCGTGATCAGGTCAAAGGCGCCAAGCTGGTTGCCAACCCCGGCTGCTATCCTACTTCCGTCATTGTCGGTTTGACCCCTGCCTTGCGTGAAGGTCTGGTTGAGACTTCCGATATTGTCATTGATTCTAAATCCGGTACCAGTGGAGCAGGGCGCAAGGCTGCTGTAGGAACCCTTTTCTGTGAAGTTGCGGATTCCTTCCGTGCTTACGGTCTGACCACCCACCGCCACACCCCGGAAATTGAGCAGGAACTTGCTGTTGCTTCCGGTGAAGATATGACCGTTTCTTTCAACACACATCTGCTGCCTATTGACCGGGGCATCCTTTCCACCATTTACACAAAGCTGAAGCCCGGTGTGACTGCCGCAGATATTCGTGCAGCGTATGAAAAGGCATATGGAAATGAAAAGATGATCCGTTTTCTTTCCGAGGGTCAGTTGCCGGAAACACGCTGGGTGCGCGGAACCATATTCTGTGATGTAGCGGTTGTTCCTGACGAGCGTACCGGAAGGCTGATTATCATTGCAGCTATTGATAACCTCTGTCGCGGGGCATCCGGGCAGGCTGTTGCCAACGCCAACCTGATGCTTGGTTTTGAAGAAACCAGAGGCTTGTCTCTTGCTCCGATGATGCCTTAATTCCGGATTCTTTATAATTCATCTTGATTGATATTAAGAAAACGCTGAGGTATAGCTCTGCTAACTAAATAGTATTTTTTTAAAATTATTTTGGGGAATGCGAAGTTATGGCGGAATGTTCGGATGTTTTTCTAGATTCTTTCTTTGTTGCCAGACAACCTGTATTTGACGTGCATAAAGGGGTCTGGGGGTATGAATTGCTTTTCCGCAATTCCGAAGGGAGTAATGTTGCTGATGTGGGTGACGAGGATGCAGCCACATCGCAGGTTATTGCTGACGGTTTCGGATTGATACAGGAAGATATCGATGAAGGACAGAGACTGCTGGTCAACTTTCCCCGCAATATGCTTCTGGAGGGAGCCGCGGATTTTCTGCCCTCCGAAGTTTGTGTTGTTGAGATTTTGGAGCATGTTCAACCAGAGCCCGATGTTCTCGAAGCCCTTAAGGGATTAAAAGAACGAGGCTATGTTCTGGCTCTTGATGACTATATCGGGCAGGATGGCTTTGAGCCTTTTATTGAGTTGGCTGATATAGTCAAAGTCGATTGTCTTGATTTGAATCTTGATGAGCTTGTCAACATCGTTGGTAATCTCAAGCAATTGGACGTGATGCTTCTGGCTGAAAAGGTTGAAGATAATGAAATGTTCCAGCGCTGTCTGGAGCTGGGTTTTGATCTTTTTCAGGGCTTCTTTTTCAGTCGTCCGGAGATTATACCCGGAAAGAAAGTTTCTACCAGCAACCTTAACCGCATGCAGCTTCTGAGTTCCATCAGTGGTGAAGATTTTGACGTTGATGATCTTACAGAGGCTATTAACTCTGATGTTTCGGTGAGCTATCGCCTGTTAAAGTTCATGAATTCCGCTGCATTTGGATTGCCCAACGAGATTCATTCCATCAAACAGGCCATAACCTTGATCGGATACAGGAAACTTGCAGGTTGGCTGCGCATGATTTTGCTTTCAGACATGAGTGCAGGCCCTGCAGGTAACGAACTTGCGTTCCTGTCCATTAAAAGAGCCAAATTTCTGGAGCTGGTCTGTCTGGAAATGAAGCATTGTCCGCTTCCAGCTGAATCAATGTTTATGTTGGGTCTGTTTTCCTTGCTCGATGTCCTGCTGGGCAGGCCTATGGAAGAATTGATGGAAGAGTTGCCTGTTGAAAAAGAACTTATTATGGCCTTGGTTGGTAAACAAAATGACGCTGCGCTATATCTTGATCTGGTAAAATGTCTTGAGAAAGCAGAATGGGATGAGGTTGGGCGTTTGATTATGGGGAATAATCTTTCGTCGCTTGCTGTGGCCAGAAGTCATATGGCAGCAATGCAGTGGGCCAATGAGGTTGTTCTGATGGGACGGGAAAATTAATCTGATCAAGAGCGGGTAAAGATATTATTGTGAGCAGGGAATACGTTAAGCTGGAGAAAAAAGATTTTGAACTGCTGCGTAAGCAGATATACCACATGTGCGGGTTGACTATTTCCGACGGTAAGGAATACCTGATCCAGCATCGTTTTAAATCTCTGTATCAATCCCGTAATTGTCGTTCTTGGGGGGAGTTTTATAATCTTCTGGTTTCAGGCGATACCCATTTTAAGGAAGAAGCTGTATCAGCAATCAGCACCCACGAAACCAGTTTTTTCCGCGACAACCATCCCTTTATAGCTATCAGAAACAAAGTGCTCCCGGAGCTTGTGAAGAAGCGCAGGTCGGGGGCTAAAATAAAAATCTGGTGTGCTGCCTCGTCTACAGGGCAGGAGCCTTATTCACTTTCCATGCTTATTCACGAGTGGAGCAGAACCGTTGGGGGAATATCCCCGGATGATTTTTCAATTCTCGCTACTGATATTTCCGGTACAGTTATTGAGCGCGCTAAACAGGGGCTTTTCAGTAGGCTGGAGAAGTCTCGTGGACTGCCGTCCGGGTATGATAAGTACTTTGAGAAGAATGGCATTAACTGGCAGGTAGGCCCTTCTGTAAAATCGCTTGTTACTTTTAAGAAGTTCAATCTGCTGGATTCTTTCAGGTCTTTAGGTCAATTCGATTTTGTTATGTGCCGTAATGTTTTGATTTATTTCGATGATGCGACAAAAATAGATATTATACACCGCATTCACGATTTGTTGCCGGACAAAGGATATCTCATGCTTGGGGCGACTGAAACTCTGGCAGGGCATACAGACCGTTTTGTCACTGAACATACGGGGGCGGTTCTTCTTTATCGTAAAATGCGTGGAATAAAATAAAAACCGCCAACTTCTTTTAAAGAAGCGGCGGTGATGCTTTTTCAAATATATTCTTTAAATATCGTATTTAGTGCCGAATAAGCTTCTTATTTTCTGGATGAACATATCCATATCCGCAACCGGTTTAAGCAATACGTTGTCGGAAGAAATACCGTAGGTACGGACATCAGGCGGAACTGCATAGTCAACTGATCCGGTGTGGATGATAAAATCCATATCCGGGTGCAGCTTTTTTAAGTGAATGATGAGATCATTGCCATGCATCACCGGAAGACGCATATCTACTATGGCGATGTCAGCATGTTCAGTTTTCATAAGATTCAGGGCTTCTTCGGCACTCCCCACCGAAATGACATCAAGGCCTTCGTCTTCAAGGTAGTCGACAAGGTTTTCCCTGACCATCTGCTCATCATCTACAACCAGAATTCGCATATACTCTCCATCTCATATCATCTGTGATTTTTTGAGCAATGAAGCCCAATGAAATCAATCTCAGACTTGTCTCATTTTCACTATTAACCATAATGCAATGTATTTTTCTTGGCAATGAAAATGAGCGCAAAGTTGAGTTTTATGAGTTGAAATGAAAAAAAGGGAGATCTTTTCAAAGATCTCCCTTTGTAATTATAAAATGCGATATCGATGTTAGCAGCAGAAGGTATTGTAAACCTGTCTGTCTTTGTATTCTGCTTTTTTACCTTCATTCCACTGTTTAACCGGGCGATAATAGCCGACAATTCGAGTATAGACTTCCGATTCAGAGCCGCATTCAGGGCAGGTATGGTGCTCTCCCTGAATATATCCGTGCTCCTTACATATGGAGAAGGTCGGAGTGATAGAGAGGTATGGAATCTTGGTGTTGCGGAATGCTTTGATGATAAAGCTCTTGAGCGCATCAAGGTCAGCTGTGGATTCTCCGAGGAAGGTGTGGAACACCGAACCGCCTGTGTAGAGGGGCTGGAGTTTGTTCTGATGGGTGAGTGCCAGAACAACATCTTCGGAAACTCCTACCGGAAGGGTGGTGGAGTTGGTGTAATACGGAGTTCCGTTGCCGGAGGTCTTGATGTCGGCGTAAAGGGACTTGTCAATTTTCGCCAGACGGTAGCTGGTACCTTCAGCCGGGGTGGCTTCAAGGTTATACAGGCTTCCGGTTTCTTCCTGGAATTGGGAGGTCAGATCACGCAGGTGGTTTAGAACCCGGGTCATGAGCCGGACTCCGGAAGCGGTCTCAATTCCTTTGCCCAGCAGGTTCAGGCAGGCTTCGTGTCCGCCCAGCAGTCCGATGGTTGAGAAATGTCCTTTATAGCCGTTCTTGAGATAGCGGCGGGACCACGGGAACATACCATTATCAAGGTTGGTCTGGATCAGTTTACGCTTGAACTCAAGAGAGTTCTTGGCCTGAATGGCGTATTCCTCAATCAAATCGAGGAAATCCTCTTCACCCTGTGCCAGATAAGCCAGTTTGGGCAGGTTGAGGGTTACTACGCCGATAGATCCTGTCAGGTCCCCTGCTCCGAAGAGTCCGCCGACCTTGTTGCGCAGTTCACGCAGGTCCATTTGCAGGCGGCAGCACATGGAGCGCACATCTTCGGGATTGAGGTCTGAATTAATGAAATTCTGGAAATAAGGTACACCGTATTTTGCGGTCAGGTCGAGCAGGGTGTGGCCGATCTTGGAATCCCACGGGAAGTCTTCAGTTACGTTGTAAGTGGGGATGGGAAAAGAGAATATGCGGTTATGCTGATCTCCGTTAACCATAACTTCAAGGAAGGAGCGGTTGATCATCTCCATTTCCTCGGCATATTCGCCGTAGGTGGTGTCCTGAAGTTTTCCGCCGATGATTACCGCTTCCTTGGCGATGTGTTTTGGCGGAACGAGGTCGAAAGAGAGGTTGGTGAACGGGCTCTGGCCTCCCCATCTGGAGGTGGTGTTCAGGTTGAACACGAATTTCTGCATGGCCTGACGTACTTCCTCGTAGCTGAGGCCGTCATGGCGGATGAACGGGGCTAGGTAGGTATCAACGTTGTTGAAAGCCTGAGCGCCTGCCCATTCGTTTTGCAGAGTGCCGAGAAAGTTGACCATCTGACCGAGGACTGCGTCAAAATGACGTGCCGGTCCGGCACAGGAACGGCCTTCGAGATTGAAACCTTCGAGCAGCAGGTCGCGCAGGGACCATCCGGCGCAATAACCGGCCAGTCCGTAGGAAAGATCATGGATGTGGAAATAGCCGTGTTCGTGAGCCTGCCTGATTTCCTCAGGGTATTTTTCAAGGGCGTAACGTGCCTGAATTGTTCCGGAGAGATGAAGCATGAGACCCTGAAAGGAGTGGGTCATATTGGCATTTTCAGCCACGCGCCAATCACTTTTTTCAAGGTATTCGTCAATTGTTTCCCTGATGTCGAGATAAGCGTCTTTTTGATTTCTGAGCCTGCGGCGGCTATCACGGTAGAGAATGAATTTTTTGGCAACGGAGTGCAGACGGGAATCCATAAGCACTTCTTCGACCATATTCTGAACATGTTCCTGTTCAGGGATGTCGACTCCTTCGAGCTTGTACTCAACCTTTCTGGCCATGCGTTTGGCCATGAGCGGGTCTTTAATTCCGCTCGCGCTCAGTGCTTTGAAAATGGCCTGTGCAATTCGCTCAGTCGACCAGGTCTCCAACCGGCCGTCTCGCTTCATTATCTGCGTGGGCATGATCTCTCCTTGGAGGAATGTAGTTCTGGATGGTCAGTTCAAAACCATCCGGAAGATAACTCTTGGCAGTTTCAACATCTTCATCTGTAAGGATGGGCACCTTGGTCAGACGAAAATAGAAGGCTTTGGGGTTGGCTTCGGCAAGCTCGAAAATCTGTTCAAGGTTTTTCTGCGCTGCTTCAGCGGTAACGGCCTGCCCGGTCAGGGCAGGATACTTTTCATACGGTCCTTTAACATCAACGGCGAACATGTCCGCCAATCCCTGCTGGAGAATATCTTCAAGAATGTCGGGAAGCATTCCGTTGCTGTCCATTTTGATGGGCAGTTTGGATACTTGTCTGATTTCATAAAGAATTTCACCAAGGTTAGGTACCGTTGTAGGCTCGCCACCAGTGATAGTGACCCCGTCAAGCCATTTTGCTCGGTTCCTTAGGAAAGATTTCATGTCTGCTCTGGACAGAAGGGGCAGTCGCTCCATATTCCATGCCATGTCGAAGTTATGGCAAGTGGGGCAGTTTAAATTACATCCGCCGAGGAAGAATACGCAGCAGGATCTGCCGGGCCAGTCACACAGACTGAGCGGTTCAATACCGCGGAGATGATCCCATCCAGAAGAGAGTTCGTTCATGATATTTTTTTACTGAATTATGTGTTTTTTAGAGAAGGCTTTTGCCTGAATTTTGTTTCAGGTCCCGTAGATTATGGGCTGAATCAATTTCAGAGAGAATACTAACTCAGGGCCTGAGTTTTGTACAGGGGGGTGAAAGAAAAATTGTTGTTACATTGTCATTATTAGCGGTTATATATAAATGTGACCAAATAATGGAAAATCAAAAAAGTTTTCCACAAGTTCATAACCTTCAAAGAGCACGGAAAAACAGGACTTTTTCTAAACAAAGTTTAGAAAAAAAAGTTGTTCGTAATGCCGGGAATCAGTTTTTGACAAGGTATGGGAAAATAGTAAGGAAGGTTGTGCGGTTGCACAAAATGATCAGTTCTTTTAGCATAGCAGTATGTGATTTGAAAAGATTTTTGTAGTGAAATTTGAAATTATTGTGCGCTGCTATGTCTCCCCAAGGCTAAAGCCGGTCATCATTACGGCCGAAAAGTTATTTATCTGAAAACGTACCCTTTTTCGTGAGGTATTATGAGAAGCCTTTTGCTCATTACTATATTGACTGTTCTTTGCCATGTGCCTTCTACGGCTCAGGCCAGAAGCATGGAGGAGGAGCGTGATCTGTGTTTGACCAGACAAGCCCTCGCTCGTGCCCAGTGCAAGGATCCGCATGAGTTCAGCTACGTTGGTACAAAAAGAGGTAATATTTACATCTATAATTCTTTTTACGGGGCCAAGTACACGGATTTCTTCTGCAAGATAGAAAACGGTGAAATTACGATTATGTCCCGGAAAAAGAAATTCCGGCGCAGTGTTAAGTATTATATTGATGAGAATGAGTGTGGGATTATTGAATACTTTCCTGCTTCCTGCACTAAGCGTTCAGTAATCAAGTGCTGTTTTCCAAAGTCTGAGAAAGAACTGAAGGCTGATAAGGAAGCTGAGTTCTGGCAGCGTTCCGTACCTGACCTGTTGAAAGAGGATCAGGAGAAGGCTCTGAAGGTGTTACAGAACAAGACCGCTAAATCTTCCGAAACCAAGCCAGAAGAGCAATAGCTGGGGTCAGGGCATAAAGGGGCCAGTAAATTTGGTTATAAGTAAAAAATACTACGGCTCCAAGCAGGAAAAGAGCGTAGACCCATGCTTCACCGTGCTTGGAAAATCGTTTGTTTTTTTCCATTTTCAGGTGGAACATTTCTCGGCGTTCCTGTTGGGATATTTCGGATTCCAGCCGTTTTCGGCCGGATTGCAGTTTATGCCCGCATTTGGAGCAGGCTTTTGCTGCATTGTTATTCTTTTGGCCGCATTTGGTGCAGGTTATCATTAAGCTGTAATCCCTCAGAAGGTTCTGGTATTAAGTTTCAGTGGTATTGGTAAATAATAAAATATGTATGATCGTCAATATTTTATTTGTTTATCTGGAGTAAGCAAGAAAAGTACCATTGTTTTCAGCTGGTTCTTTTTTTTAAATAGATTATTTCGGGAGGGCACTTCAGTTATAATTCTTGCATAAGTAGTGTATGTTAAGGCTTATAATTCTAAACTTCTTGACTATTATAGCTGAATTGAGACATTTTCATGCAAATAATTTAAGAAATTGTGGATGGAGTTTTCATGAGTGACGTGCCCCAGGAAAATGCGCAGATTCCTGACAAAGATAAGCGGATTGATTTTTACCTTAAGGTTCTGGCTCGCCTAAAAGAGCGCAGCACCCTGCGTGAAGTACTTGAGCGCGAGGTTTTCCTTGAGTTCATCAAGTACAATAACAACTGCATTAATGAATTTCCTTTGCTCGAAAAACAGCAGAGCGGGATTATCGCGCTTTTATGTCACCGTTCCACCGATCTCCCATCTCACGAATATATCAAGAAGATTCTCAGTGAATTCATCCTGATGATTGGTCGTTACAGCAAGCTCAAGGACAGCAAGGATAAAGATGCTCTGGATGGCATTCGTTCCCGGCTGATCAATGCTGAGACCCTGCTGATCAAGACTGTCCAGGGTGTGGTTTATGCTTCCTGTCTTATTTCCGATAACTTTGAGGAAGTAACCCTGCGTCATCTGGGTGAACCTGCGCTCAAGAAATACAATACCTTGCTTGAGCAGTATGAGATGGATAAGAATTTCTGGAATGCCCTGATTGAGCAGTTCATCACACAGGAAGTCGAATCCTCCCTTACCGAGATAATCACCAAAGAACGCTACACGCTTACCCGTGATAAGAACTACGTTATACTGCGTTTCCCGTTTGATGATGTCACCGGGCGTTTTTCGTCTGATCTTCCAGCCATTGATAAGACAAGAATTCAAAATGCATTTGAGCAGGTCGGAGCAGATGAAGAGTCTGCGGAAGTTCTGAAGATGACATATAACTCTTTGCTTGATAGCGGGGTGCTGATTCAGGGTGAGGAACCTGTAAGTAATGATACTGTTGAGCGAATTGCCCGCATTGTCTGTATTGATCCGGCTACTACCAAATTTAAACAGGATTATGACGCTGCCATGGAAGCCCTGCGCGAGTCTGCATATTCAGCTGATAGTGCAGAAAAAGAGGCGGAAATGGCCCGTAACATGCAGTTTTCTCAGGATCAGATCGGGGCATGTGCCATCGGGGTAAGCCTTACCCTTGATATTGTTGTCCGAGAATTCCTGCTGGGTCTGAAAAGTTTTACCCAGCGCGATGAAAAGGTTCTGACCATTTTTCTGCGTATGTTTGGGGTGGAAGCCTTGGACAAGTTATTCTTTTACCTTACTGAAGTTAAATTTTCCTCTTTACTTAAGAGTAAGATGCAGGGCGAGGAAAGTAAGATGCAGCTGCGTGTGCTTAAGCGCAGGCGTGCTTCTACCAAGGGTGTGCTGGCACTCAATGAAATAGGTATGACCCGCATCCGTATGTCCAGACTCTGGCTGAAAGATTCTGCAAACAAGAACTGGTTGATTTTTAAACATAATAGCGCCCAAGAGTTGGTAAAAGAAATGCAACTGCTGGTTCTTGAAAAAGAATTGGCAACAGCAATTCTAAGGCTTTACGAGAAGGGCGACCATAAGGTCGAGTTTCTTGTTTTCATCAGCTTGCAGGCTGTTGCCAAGGCTACCAAGGATGTTCGCGGCAAGCTCAACGATCTGTTCATGCGTTTCGGTATCGGTGAGCAGAGCGATGAGCAACTGGCCAAGAAGCTCTCGGGCTCTGCAAAGTAAAATTTATATTTCAGGCAATAAAAAAGCTCTCCCTGTAGTAAACAGGGAGAGCTTTTTGTTTTTTTGACCAATAAATACTAAATAAATACAACAGTTTTGTTGCCGTCTACCAGTACTCTTTCGGTGAGGTGCCATTTTACGGCTCTGCTGAGTACCTGACGTTCAATGTCCCGGCCAAGGACTTTGAGTTCTTCATAGTCGTGGCGGTGGGAAACGCGGATGACGTCCTGTTCAATGATCGGACCCTGATCCAGCTCCTCGGTAACATAGTGGGCAGTAGCCCCGATGAGCTTAACACCCCGTTCTCCGGCCCTGCGGTAAGGGTCGGCACCAACGAATGCAGGCAGGAAGGAGTGGTGGATGTTGATGATGCGGTTGGGATAGGCATCGATCAGTTTGGGGGTCAAAATCTGCATGTAACGGGCGAGAATGACCAGATCTGCATTGCCTTCCATCAGCTCAAGGATTTTGTTCTCTGAGGCTTCTTTGTTGCCTTTTTCCACTGGAACGTGATGGAAGGGAACATCAAATGATTCAACTGCCTTACGCAGGTCATCATGGTTGCTGATGACCATAGTTATTTCGGTATGGAGTTCGTCGCGTTTAGCCCTCCAGAGCAGGTCCATGAGCGCATGGTCGAACTTGGAGACGAGGATAGCTGTTTTTTTCTTGATCCATGCGGGATTGATATTCCACTCCATGTCGAATTTATCAGCAACCTTTTCGGCGAATTCCTGTCTGAATTCTTCAAGGCCGTCTTCAATCCCGTTCATGTGAAATTTCATTCTGAGGAAAAAACGACCTCCAACGGGGTCACTGGAATGCTGGTCGGAATGGATGATATTTGCATTCTTGGAAAACAGGAAACCGGAAACAGCAGAAACGATTCCGGGTCTGTCCTTACAGGATACAGTCAAATATGCTGTAGATTCTCTTGATGATGTCATTGTTTAACTCGATATATAAATAAATTTGTTCCCAAAAAAGGGAGTTCTTTTAACAAGTCAGCTCTTGGCAGGCAAGACAAAGTAGTGGGTGAGAAATATTTGAAATTGAGAGAGTTTTTAAAAAATGTGTTTAAAAATTTCGAAATTATAAAAAAACGCCTTTACAACTGTCGAATCAGAAATTATTTCAGGCTCGATTTCGCTTTCAGGAAAAGTGAACATTGAAAAAATAAATGCAGTCTATCTGCTTTCGAGGTTGGATATGAGTGTTATTAACGGTGAAATGGTTCAGTCCGCAATCAACGGATTTATGTATTTCGGTGATATTGTATTCGCGGTCAGCGGTGCGTTGGCGGCTGGAAGGCGCAGGATGGATATCGTCGGCTATGTGTTGATCGGGACCATTACTGGCCTTGGCGGCGGCTCCTTGCGTGATGTTTTGCTGGATCACCCTGTCTGGTGGACTCATGAGCCTGTGGAGTTGTACCTGTGCATAATGGCTACGCTGCTCACTTATTTTTGCCGTCTTGAAATTAAAGACCGCTATAAGGCTACCGCATGGTTTGACGCGCTCGGCTTGAGTGCATTTGCCGTTACCGGAAGTACTGTCGCCTTTCTGCAGTCGCAGGTGCCGTGGACAGTTGCTGTGTTCATGGGAGTCATGACAGCAACCGGTGGAGGGGTGATACGCGATTTACTGACCGGAAACCGCCCCATGATCCTTTGCGGCGAGCTTTATGCTGTGGCTGCCCTTGCAGGAGCGTTTGTCAACGTGGGCATGATGACATTGCACGTACAGCCCGAAGTTGCCATGGCATCGGGATTTATGGCGACTCTGGTCCTGCGTGGAGCCGCAGTGGTCTTTGATATCCGGCTCGGCCCTCCCGGCGAATTTGTCAGGGTTGGCGGACGTAATAGATCAATGTGATATTTAAAGCCCCTGTCGTTTTCAGGGGCTTTTTTCTGCCATCATAATATTAGTGGAAATTGTCTCTTTATGTTGGCTGGCTTCTGAAGTAATTGTCTGGGCATAAGTTCAAACTGGAGAAATATTATGTTCAGAGAAATTCAGAATACCAAAAAAATATTGCCCGCAGAGTCTGTTGAAGAAATTCTTAAAGCCGGCGAAGAGGGTGTCTTGGCTACATGCGGTGAAGACGGTTACCCCTATGCCACCCCGCTTAATTATGTTTACCACAACGGAGCGATTTATTTCCATTGTGCATTAACCGGACACAAGTTGGACAACATCGATTTTAATTCCAAAGTTTCGTTTTGCGTCTATGTTGATGCTGAACTTGTGCCGTCCAAATTCAGCATCAAGTTCAAATCAGTCGTCGCTTTCGGTAAGGCTGAGGAAGTTTCCGGTGAAGAGAAGAAAGAAGCTTTGCTCGCACTGGTGCACAGGCTTTCTCCGGATCATATTCCCGCAGGCGAAAAGTACATCCATAATGATATGGACAAGACGCGTGTAATTAAAATTAATATCGAACACGCAACGGCAAAAGGTCGCGCGAACTAAATACCCCGCAAATTAATATATTAAAAAGGGCTGGTTTGACAAAAAGTCAAACCAGCCTTTTTTAATTGAGTAATTTTGATAAACCAAAGCGGCGGAGCCAAACTAAAAGTTTCTTTGGTCTCCCCGAAGGGGCCGCCGGAGGCACCTTTAACCGCCCAGATATGCCTTCTTCACTTCCGGGTCATCCATAAGCTCAGCAGACGAACCTTGAGCTACAATTTCCCCGGTATCAAGCACGTAGCCGCGATGGGCGAACTTTAGCGCGAGGTTTGCGTTCTGCTCAATTAAGAGAATGGTGAGCCCCTGTTCATTCAGTTCTTTCAGGGTGCGGAACATGTCATACATGAGCAGTGGTGCAAGGCCCATTGAAGGCTCGTCTAGCATAATGAAGTTGCATTTGGACATGAGGGCGCGCCCCACGGCTAGCATCTGCTGTTCGCCTCCGGAAAGGGATTCACTGCGTTGCTTGCGGCGTTCGGCTAGGCGTGGAAAGAGGGCGAATACGCGGTCATAATCACCATGAACATCCTTGATGGAATCCTTGCGGGCATAGGTTGCCAGCTTGAGGTTTTCCTCCACGGTGAGGTTGCCGAATATGTGTCTTCCTTCCGGCACAAGGACCAAGTGCAGGTCCGAAATAACCTTATGCGGCGGCATGTCGAGGATGGAGTCACCTTTCCATGATATGTCACCAGAGATGACCTTGGGTGCTTCCGGTGGGGGAAGGCGGCTGATGGAAAGCAGGGTGGTCGTTTTACCTGCACCGTTAGCGCCGATCAGGGTGACGATTTCCCCTTCATTAACATTGAAAGAGATGCCGTGCAGGGCTTCGATATTACCGTATTTCACGTGGAGATCTTTGATTTCAAGTAGAGTAGTCATCAGATTGAATCATCTCCCAGATAAGCTTTGATCACAGTCTCGCTGGACTGGATATCTTCAGGTGTTCCTTCGGCGATGGTTGCGCCGAAATCAATACATTTAATCCACTTACAAAGTGTCATAACCACCTTCATCTGATGCTCAATCATGAGGATGGTGATGTCGAATTCATCATGAATCCATTTGATTAGCTTGATCAGACCTTCAACGTCAGAAGAGTTGAGGCCTGCTGCGGGTTCATCAAGGAGCAGTAGCTTGGGCTGGATGGACATGGCCCTAGCTATTTCAACCCGCCGCTGTAATCCATAGGGCAGGTTTGTGGGCAACTCCTCGGCGTATTGCCTGAGATCCATGAATTCGAGCAGTTCAGTGGAGATTCGCTCAATTTCCTTTTCCCGCAGGTAGTAGTTTTTCGTACGCATGATGGCATCGAAAAAGCCGTAGCCCATGCGGTAATGCTGGGCGATGCGGATATTGTCCATAACGGTCATATCGTGCCAGAGCCGGATGTTCTGGAATGTCCGCGCCACGCCTTGAGCTGTTACCTGATGCGGTTTGAGGCCGCGGGTGGGCTTTCCTGCGAGGGTTATGGTCCCTTCTGTTGGCTGATAAAATCCTGATATGAGGTTGAATATGGTGGTTTTGCCTGCCCCGTTCGGGCCGATCAGCCCGGTAAGGGAACCTTCTTCAAGCTCGATATTAAAATCGGAAACGGCTTGTAGCCCCCCGAACCTCTGTGTAAGTCCGTCTATACTTAATAGTGACATTTTATCTCCTTTTCTCGCGGTGTTGACTACTTGAATTTGTAGAATTTCTTGAGCCGCGGGAACAGGTCGGGCAGTTCCTTGTTGCCCATGATTCCTTCGGGTCTGAACTGCATGAGCAGGATCAGGGTCAGCGGAATGAGTACCCATTTCCAGACCTGACTGAGATGGTAAGTGTCCGGGAGCAGATTCAGGAAATGCAGTCCGGTGTCGAGGGCCGGGATGATGAAACGCAGCAACTCGAGCATCACCGTGAAGAATATGGCCGAAAGTATTGATCCTCCAAGTGACCCCATGCCGCCGAGGTAAACCATTACAAGGCATTCGGTGGATTTCATGATGTTGAAGGATTGCGGGTTTACATAGCCGAGTACATGGGCAAAGAGCGCTCCCGCTACCCCGGCAAGACCGGAGGAAAGCATGAAAGCAGCCATCTTCATTTTGTTGGTATCAACGCTCATGATCTCGGCGGCAACTTCATCCTGACAAATGGACATGATGCCTTTGCCGTAGGTGGATGATACAAATCTACGGATCATCCAGATGGACATGAAAGTGCCGAGGATTACCCAGATCATCATCCACGGTATGTCGATTACATCTTCCATGGCGTTAACCACGCGTTTCATACCCATGAATCCACGCGGGCCGCCGATGATGTCCATGTTCTCAATGGCGGATATGACCATGTAGTTGGCTGCAATGGTGATGATGGCCAGATAGTCGCCCCGTGTTTTGAAGGAAGGGACGGCAACAATCAGACCGGCCACAGCGGAAACGAGTCCTGAGATAATTACCACAATCGGGAATCCAAGCGGGGCAAGTTCCGGGGGCAGTATGGGAGCTCCGAAGATCTTGTCCTGAGCGAAAAACATTACGCTCAGAACAGAGGATACATAGGCTCCGATACACATAAATCCGGCATGTCCGCAGGAAAACTCTCCCATATACCCGTTCACAACATTCAAGCTGGATGAAAGGATAATGTTGATGCCGATGAACATGATTACCGACTGGATATAGAGGTCGAGCGCGCCGAACTGGGAAAGGGCTACAACAATGGCGGCCATGGCCCAGATTCCGATATTAAAACTGTACTTCTGCATTCTGTATCCGCCTTAAATCTTGGTTGTCTTGGCAACGCCGAATATTCCGGTGGGCTTAATCCAGAGGATGATAAGCAGGATGGAAAAGGCGAATAGGTCACGGAAAGTTGAGGGGAATATGGCAACAACCCCGACTTCGATGAAGCCGAGCAGGAAGCCGCCGATAAAGGCCCCGCGAATATCTCCGATACCTCCTACAACAGCAGCGATAAAGGCTTTCCAGCCGATGAGAGCCCCCATGTACGGTTCAAGGATAGGGTAGGACATGGCAAAGAGCAGTCCTGCAAGTCCGGCCATTCCTGATCCGAGCACAAAGGTGAATACGATTACGTTGTCGATGGGTATACCCATGAGTGGAATGGCAAATTTATCGTAGGATATGCCGCGCATAGCCATGCCGATTCTTGTCTTGGTAACAATGAATTGCAGGAGCAGGAAGACGGCAATGGCGGCGAAGATAACAATAATCTTAAGGTTGGTCACCGAGACATTGCCGAAAGTGTAGACAACCTTGTCGAGCAGTTCCGGAAATTTTTTACGGCTGGCACCCAGCAGGGCAAGGTTGCCGTTTTCTAGGATTAGGCCGCACATAAGTGCAGTGATGACCACATAAAGTCTATGTGCACCTTTTCGTCTCAAGGGACGGTAGGCAATACGTTCGAGGGTTACCCCTACCCCGGCGGTGAGGATCATGGTTAGTGGAACGGTTAGCGCCAGCACCATCCACGGGGCAAAATCCAGAAAGCCGAGCAGGGCAGTGGCAACGAAAAAGGCGATGTAGGCTCCGACCATGAAAATGTCGCCGTGGGCAAAGTTGATCAGGAGCAGGACACCGTAAACAAGGGTGTATCCCAGCGCAATGAGAGCATAAAAGCTACCCCACTGCAGGGCATTGAGCAGGTTCTGGATGAGGATATCCACTTTCCGTCTTTCCTCTTTTCTTTGGGGTGTTGCAGGGAGGGATTTTCTCAGACGGCGAATCAGATTCGCCGCCTGAGATTACTTCAATGAACTAGGGGCAGACGGATTCGGCGAATACAAAGTTACCGTTTTCGTCAATGCGTACAACAACTGCGCATTTGATGGGATCTCCCTGGCTGTCGAATTTCATGGAACCGGTGATACCTGCGAATTCCCTGATGGAACTGAGGGCATCACGGATAGCTTTACGTTCGGTTTTCAGGTCGGAACTATAGGATCCGGAATCCTGAATGGCCTGAAGCACGAGGCGGGTGGCATCCCAAGTAAGGGCAGCTACATCGTCAGGAGTTTCACCATATTTTGCTTCATAGCGGTCGATGAATTCCTTGGTCGCACCTTTAGCACCGGCTGCGGCGTAATGAGTGGAGAAAAACTGGCCTTTACAATCGTCACCGCAAAGCTTCATCAGCTCAGCGGAACCCCATGCATCAGAACCCATGAAGGGACCTTTGTATCCGAGGTCACGAGCTTGTTTAACAATGAGGGCAACCTGATTGTAGTTGTCTGGAACAAAGATGAAATCGGGATTAGAATTGATGATTTTGGTCAGCTGAGCGGAGAAGTCCTGATCTTTGGTTCCGTGTGATTCAAAGGCTACAATGGCTTTATCGCCGTTTTTCTTTTCAAAGACTTCCTTGAAAATTTCAGCGAGTCCCTTGGAGTAGTCGTTTGAAATATCAAAGAGTACTGCAGCAGTCTTTGCCTTAAACTGTTTGGTGGCAAAGTTTACTGCAACAGGTCCCTGAAAGGGGTCGAGGAATGCTGCGCGGAAAACCCAGGGACGGTTTTTGGTGGTGTCCGGGTTGGTGGACCAAGGTGAAACCATGGGGGTGCGGTTGTCGTTACAGGTCCCGCCTGCGGGGACAGCCTGCTTAGAGGAGTTGGGGCCGATGATTGCAACTACGCCATCCTGCTCGATTAATTTAAGGGCAACGTTTACAGCTGATTCTGCTTTGGATTCGTTGTCTTCATAAAAGAATTCGAGAGGGATTTTTTTGCCGCCAACTTCAAGGCCGCCTTGTCCGTTTATGTCGGCAAGAAGCATTTCTGCAGCGTTCTTGGAGGCCTCACCAACTTTGGGGATATCTCCGGTGAGCGGAATGTTGAACCCGATCTTGATTTTTTCTTCTGTTTTTGAGCAGCCGCTGACAATGATCAGGGCCAGTCCAAGCACCATGAGGGCCAGAAGCGACCTGAGAATCATTTTTTTCATTCTTTACCTCCTGAAGTGTTCATTGGGAATTGTGGATTTGTCTTTGGGTGTAAAAAAAATACCGCAAATGGAAGATTTTAAAAAGACATTTTTGCAAAAAGGCAAATAATATTATCTATATTCTTTTATTACAGCGTATTGTACAAGGTGGATTATTTGTGTTATCTTGTTGGGTTTAGACGTTAAATAATATGTTAAAATTATTACTTCTAATTAAGTGTATATAAATCAGCATGTTATCAATTATTGGGTGCTTTGTTTATGTGTTGCGGTGTGTTTCAGATATATTTCTTGTATGAGTTTTTAGTATAAAATTGTAAAAAAGCTAAATTTAAGAATTGCATTTTGTTTTTCACAAAAATATATGGTCTATATTTTGTAAAAGTGAAAATTAAAAGCTTGAAAGGAAAGAGGGGAAGGAATCTTGCGGTATGTATTTGTTGTTTTTAAGGCTCGTAAATAATTTTGTGCTGATTATAGTTAATAAAAGTAGTTGTTTAGGTGGTAGTCGTTTTTTGACAGTTTTTGAATGATTGGACAATCAACGTTCTTCGAAAAAAGTAAAGCCCCTTAATGCCAGGCATTAAGGGGCTTATTTGTTTAGTACGTGTTAAAATTAGAGCTTAAATCTGTCCATCATATCTTTGAGAGAGCGGGCTTGTTGGTCGAGGTCTTTAACTGCTTCTTCAAGTTGGCGTGAGCTATCAAGGTTCTGCTCACCAGCCTGCTTTATCGAACCGAGGGCCACTGCGACCTGATCAAGGCCGGCTAACTGTTCTTGACTGGAAGCGGCGATCTGTGCTGAGGACTGGGCGGACTGGTTGATAACTGTGCTCAGATTAAGGATAGCTTCCCCGGTCTGAGAGGAGAGTGTTGCCCCGGTTTCAACAGCCTTGCCACCTTGTTCGGTGATCATAACCGCCGAACTGGTGGCTTTCTGGATATCAGCAAGGATTGACTGGATCTGGGCTACGGATTGTTTGGATTGATCAGAAAGGTTTCTGATTTCACGGGCAACCACGGTGAATCCGCGTCCTTCTTCCCCGGCCTTGGATGCCTCAATCGAGGCGTTCACGGCTAGAATATTGGACTGGTCTGCCAGATCATTCACTACATAAATAATGTCACCGATATGCTGGGACTGTTCGGAAAGTTTTACGATAGACTGAGCAATGGTGTCCATCTGGGTGCGGATATCTTTCATTCCTGAAGATGCGTCTTCCGCCGCCTTCTTTCCTTGCTGTGATGTGATAACCGCTTTACGGGCTACATCAGCCACCTGTCTTGATTTTTCATTGGAGAGGTGAGCTGTCTGCTTTACTTCTTCTACTGTGGCATTTGTTTCAGCTACAGCACTTGCTGTTTCTGCGGCACTTGCAGTCAATTCTGCTGAAGCAGCAGAAATCTGGCTCAAGGATGAAGATAGGGTCCGTACTGTTTCATGAATTTGCTGGTTGTCACCTTTGAGGGTTTCAACCATGGTCGCGAGTGCTTTACCAATGGTGTCATTCTCTGAGCGCGGTTTTGCTTCCACGGTGAGATCGGAATTGGCGACTCTTTCCATGGCTTCAGCCATATTATTGAGTGACTCGGTCATTTTGTTGAAGGCTCTTGCCAATGCTCCGAGTTCGTCCTGACGATCAGTTCCTTTGATCTCTTTACTCATATCGCCTTCGGCAATGCGGTAGGCCGCTTCAACAACTTTGCGCAAGGGCAGGGTTATGTTGCGTCCTACAATTACAACGGCAATGAATCCAAGGACAAAGGCAATAATGCCGAAGATCCAAGTGTTCATGATGGCTCTGTCGTTGCGGGCCTGCAGGGAAGGGCCTAGTTTTTCCTGATCCGAAATAACTGATGATTTGGCCTGTTTGATCAAAGTTGTCATCTTAGGGCCGATTACATCCAGTTCGGTGTTAATCAGTCTGTCGCGGGTTGTTGTTTGTGAAAACAGTTCGATTAGGCTTTTGGAGTAATTTTCTTTTGCTTCCTTAATTTCATTTAGCAACATCAGATTCTGGCCTTTTAGAATTGAGCTGAGTTTAATCAGTTCATCGTTGACAGAATCCATTTCTTCCAAGGCCCTTTTTTGATGTGATTCTAGACTCTTATCTAGGAATTTAGTGGTGTATAACCTTGCGAGAACCAGATGTCGGACTCCTTTGGCACAGTGGTAAAGTGCAGCTGAGTTGCTTTGAGATTTTCCGAGATTGTTGATTATGCGTTCGAAATCTTGCTCCATAAGGTCACCTTCCGGGACCAGTATGGAGTTTGCTTGATTGTCTCTTGAAAGTTGAGCTTTTTCCACTTCGGCAAAGCTGGCGTCATATTCTGCCAGTAAGGTTTTAATCTCTTTGATTATTCTAATCCTGTCGCCTGAGACTAGCTCCTTTTCGGCCTGCTCAAGCAGGGGGAAAACCGTTTTTGCGTTTTCAAAGTATTTGCGACTGAACTTCTTGTCGCCGGTGATAATGTAATCTTTAACGTGGGTTCGACCTTGCAGTATGCTGGCTTGAATTTTGCCTATCAGATTTGAATCCTTGGCAAATAAGCGGTAGTCAGTAAAGCCGGAAGATGATTTTTGCAGTGCAAGCATGGATTCCATACTTACAATTCCAAAAAGGGCGAAAACAACAATAAAACTACAGAATATTTTTTGTCCGACAGTAAACCTTTTCAGCATGGCGCAAAAAATCCTTTTGTTTGTTATCTATTGATCATAGGCAGTGCCTCTTTTTATAGAAGCACTGCCTATATATTTGATTAGTCAATACGCCAGAGAGTTCTGACTTGCAAGGTGCGTGGTAATTGAAAGGTTATTATTCGTAATTTGAGTCGCAGAACTCGTTACATTTCTCTTCCACGCTCTGGAGCAGTTGCAGGCATTCCTGCCGGTCAGGGCTTGCGTTCATTTTCATACGCACACTTTCACAGCTCGTACGGCATTCCTTGGCGGATTTGTATGGGGCAAGCGTGATTTCGGAGTACTTAGCACATATGGAATTCTGATTGTCGCATAATTCTTCCGTAGCTAGTGATCTACAAAATGAGCTTACATCCTGCATGCTGGTGGTATGGCCTGAACAGCCTGCCAGAAAGAGTAGCAGGATGCTGCTTATAATAACTCTTTTCAACATGGAATCCTCCGAGTTTATAAAATGTTTTTCATGGCTGCCAGAAAAATTCTGTTGCGGGAATTGTTGCCGATAGAAACAGTCAGCATGTCCGGGAGTCCGAAATCATCCAGTTTCCTTAATTTAAATCCATGGTCTAACATTTCTGCGTACAGTTGTTTTGCCGGAACAGGAGAACTGAACATAATGAAATTACTCTGGCTGGGGTATACGGTACAACCCAGTTCTTCCAGGCCTTTCTGTACGCGTTCCCGGCCTCTGATGATCAGGGCTATGGTAGAGTAGTAGAATTCATTGTGGTTGAGTGCTGCCAGCCCTGCTTCGATATTGAGTGGACTGATAGGAGTGGGAAGTCTGGATTCTTCAAATTCTCTGGCCCGCTCGCTGTTCATGAGTGCATATCCAAGCCGGACTCCCTTAAGTCCGAAGGACCACGAGAAGCTGCGCAGGATAACAAGATTGGGTGCTTTCTCCAGAAAATTGACCATAGAGTAGTCATCTTCCGGCCATGAAAATTCAACAGACCTTTCATCGACAATGAGCAGGGTCCGTTTCGGCAGCAGGTTGGACATGGTTGCAAGTTCTTCAGCGGGAAGGCCGTAACCGGATGGCTCGTCCGGGTTGGTGATGATTACTGCTGCAGTGTTTTCATTTGCTGTCGTTACCAGCTGATCCAAAGGCGGTGAGTAGTTACGGCCTCTGGGCAGGCGCAAAAGTTCTACACCGCATAAGGCTGCGACGCTGCTGTATTCGGGCATGCCGTATTCATAGCTGAGCACATGGTCAACACCTGGTATGGCGGTCAAGCGCAGGGCCAGATCAAGAATCTCAACGGCTCCTCCGGCCATAAGCAAACACTCTTCCGGCACATCATGCCGTTTTGCAAGACCGAATTTAAGGCTGTCTGCCGAACTGTTCTCAAATGCGGAGCAGTTGTTGGCCATGTTTATGATGGCGTTAGAAACGGCCTTTGATATTCCCAGCGGGTTGGAATTACTGGCAAGGTCTACTTCTTTTTTGATTCCATATTTTTTACGAAAAGCAGCTGAGCTCAGTTTTTTGCCGGTTTTGGGTTTGGCTTCCGGAATCTCGGCTTCCTGAACTTCTTCAGCAGGAGCTGCTGTTACTTCGGGTTCAGGTTCCGGTGCAGCGACGGGTTCAGGTTCCGGCTCCGGTGTAGATGCAGCTGTTTTTGCTACTTGCTGTGGTTCCGTTGCCTCATTTTTTGTCACGGGCTTGGAATACATTTCTAGGGGCAGGGTGATTATGCGGATGTCAAAATCGTCACTCAGGGTGGCGTTACTGACTATCTCATTAAGTTTGTCGAAAGAATCAATGATGATATTCAACAGGTCGGTGCTAAGTTCAATTTCATTTTTAAATACCTGATCAAGGACTTTGCCTATCTTGTCGGCCACGCGACTGATGTTGGTGAGTTCAAGCAGCGATGCACTCTCTTTGAGGGAGACAAGTATCCCGTAGACCTGTGCGACAGAGGCCGCAGAAGGGGGGGAACTTTTTTCCATTTCAATGAGTACGTTTTCAATCTGGTCCAGTTTGTCCAGAGATTGTTCCACGAAATGTTGCAGTGCTACATCTTCTTGTAAATCATCAGTCATTTTATCACCTTTGGCAGATTTATTTAAGACGGTTCGGGGTAAATCATTACCCGTTAACCAAGGTTCAGCTTGTCGGTTAAAAAATATTTGTGCAATTTTTTTTAGAAGAAATCCATTATCTTTTTATATTCTTGAATGATAAAAATGGCAAAGGTTGTTCGCTAAAAATATAACTTATTACGGTTGCGCTTTTGAGAACTCTGGTTAATATTAAAAATCAATGACCATCTGTTTGCAGAGATTTGGCGGATTTATCCAAAGATAGATCATTAATAAATCGATTTCCACAGGAAGTTTTTAATTTACGAGGTGTACATATGGTAACCTTTTTCAGTGCTAATGAAGTGGCAGAACTTGCAATGCGTATTGAGCAGAAAGGACAGGCTTTCTACCTGTTGGCTGCAGATGAGGCAAAAGATCCCGGCGCAAAGGAATTTTTCGAATTCTTTGCCGAGGAAGAATCCCGGCATGAACTGTTTTTCCGTGATATGCGTGACCGTATCGGTTCTATTGAGGTCCCTCCGGGAAGCGATTATGAAGAATATACCCAGTATGTGATGGCACTTGTTGATTCCCACGATGTTTTCAATTTTGATTACACCGAGGCTTTTAAAGATGAGTCTTTCAATTTTGAGCAGGCTGTGCGAGCTGCCATGCGTTTTGAAAAGGATACCATTCTTCTTTTCACTGAGTTGAAGAGAATGGTTCCTGATGCAGAACGTAAATTCGTTGAAGAATGTATTGACGAAGAACGCAAGCATTTGCGCATGCTGGCAGAAAAGCTGAGCTAGCTTACGCTGCGAAGGTATTGAAAAGCCCCCTCTGAAATATTCAGAGGGGGCTTTATTTTTGCTTATTTAATGATCAGGTTATTTCTTGATGCCAAGCGCTGTGTTGATCATTGAATCCGTGGTGGTGATTCCCTTGGAGTTAGCCTGAAAGCCGCGCTGAGTAAGAATCATGTAGGCAAATTCGTCCGCCAGATCCACATTTGAGGTTTCAAGGCTGTTACTGACCACAGAACCGAGTCCTTCTTTTCGCGCTACACCTTGGATTGCCTCTCCTGAGTCGACTGTGGCGCTGAAGTAGTTTGATCCTTCACGGCGCAGTCCGAATTCATTTTTAAAATTGTACAGGTTTACCTGATAGAGTTCTGCGCTCATTCCATTGGAGAACAGGGCACTCAAAATTCCATCGGGGCTGAAGGATACGTTCTGGAGGTAGCCCTCCCCGAATCCGTCCTGTGACTGGCTGATGGTTGATGATGAGCCGTAGTAATCTGTAGAGGCAAGAGCGTTGAGTTTTCCGTCAACCATCCCGGGCAGTGAGGATGCATTGCTGCCTATATCCGCAGCTGTCACTCCGGTGGTATTCCATGAGTCGGCCCCGGAAGTGATACCCATATTAAGAGATATGGTCTGTGCTGTAGCGGTTCCGCTTGCCCCGGAAAGAGTAATACTGAAAGTAGGCTGCCCGTTGCTGTTCAAGGTTGCCTGTTCCCAGTTGGCGAGATCCTTACCGTCAGCTGAACCTGCTGCAAGAGTGAAGGCACTCTGGTTGAGCAGGGCTCCGTCACCGGAAAAAGTGAGCGTCCCGGCCATAACAAGTCCGGCTCCGGAGGTTCCGGTCAATGCACCTGCGTCCTCGCCGGGGGGAACGGTTACAATGTATTCCCAGTGTCTTTTATCGGAACTGTCGCCGTCATTTGTTACTTTATCGAAGTATACGACCAGATCGTGCTTGTTACCGTTGTCATCGTAAATCTGAATGGAGCTGTTGTATTCATACTTGTCAGCAGTCAACGGAGTGTCTTTGGTTCCGTCCCATTCCTGAAGCAGGGAAAAGAAGGGTGAATCCTCGTTGCTGCTGTTATCCACTGCACCGGAATCAAGGTTGGTGCGCATAGATACAGAATCTGTCCCTTTCGGGTCTGATTTCACAACCATGATTTTGTTGCCGTACGTGTCGGTTTCTTCTTTCATGGGCAGCACAATGTTTTGCGAGGTGCTGCCAATGTTACCGTCATCATCAATCTTGTAGCCCTGAAGAATGTTATCGTGAGAGTCTACGAGCTGTCCGTTTTTATCAAAGTGGAAGCTGCCTGCACGGGTGTAGCGGCTGGTATTTGAGACCGGGTCGGCTACACGGAAAAATCCCTGACCACCGATAGCAATATCAGTGCTTGAGTTGGTGGTCTCAAAAGAGCCTTCCTTAAAATTAATTCTGGTAGCCGCAACCCTTGTTCCCAGTCCTATCTGTCCCGGTGTGCTGATTCCACCGGATACAATACCGGAATTTGCCTTCCCGGAACTATGGCTGGCGAGTGTTTCAAGAAATGTGTCGCCGCTTTTGTAGGCAGTGGTGTTGACGTTGGCAAGATTGGCACCAATCTGCTGCAGTAGCACACTGTGTGACTTCACGCCCGTCGCGGCTGTATACATTGAGCTGAAACCCATGATTGAACTCCTTGATAGGTGTCGGCATTAAAACTGTGACTCCGCCTGCACCTGTTAAACCTGTAGGCCGGAATAAAAATCCGGTCACCAGTACTTAAGCAAGGGGCGTGCCTAAAGTTTGTATTAAGTAATATCAAGGGTTTGTTAGCTGTGTTTGGAGAGAAGGCGGAAAAAAAGTCCTTCTTAACAAACATTAAGAGGACTTCAAGAGTTGTTCTGATTTCGGGCGTAATTTTTGAGATCAGGCTGAAGCTTTCTTTTTTAAATATCTTTTAAGTTTCATTGCAGGAGCAGACTTAGGATTAATCCCGAGGCATTTCTCAGCATTTTTCAGAGCACCTTTACGGTCCCCTTTTTCATAAAGACAGCGGGCTATATTGAAATAGAGGTTTTCGTCATCATCGGTAAGCCCTAATGCTCTGGAATAAAAATTAACGGCTTCGTCAAACATTTTATTCTTACGCAGGGAGATACCAAAATCATTAAAGAGGTGTTTATGTTCCTGTTCAAAGGCGGCATCAAGATCGATTAATCTACTGAATACATCTGTAGCTTTATCCGCTTCATTGCGGTCAAGGTAGCAGAGGCCGATGCCGAAGTTGGCTCTGATATTATCTTCATCAATGCTGAGGGCTTTGCCGTATTCCATTTCTGCGGTGAAGGTGTTGCCTTCCTTGCGATGGCGGTCGGCCTTGGCAAGAGTCTTCTTCAGCTTTTGGATGGCCGGGAAGACTGTGGATGTATAAAGTTCCACTTCCGGGGTGAATGATTCCAGCAGTTCTTCCTTGCTTATAATCTGCTCTTCACCGGAGGGAACATCATTTTCATTGAGCACCCGCAAGCCAACTTCCCCATTATCTTTTTCCTCCGCAAAATACAGAAAAGACTGGATGACTTTTCTTTTAGTCGTTCCGGTTCCGATTTCCTGTATCAGTTTAGTGGAAAAAGTGCCCTTTATTTTGGGCATGGAAGCTGTGCTTTCAGCCATAACGTCTGTTTTGTCTCTTACTGTTTAGAATATATAATTAAAATTATGTCAGCCACATGTCTTCTGTGCGTATAGCACAGATCTGTATGAGCCTCAATTTTTAAAACTAGTAAAAAAGCGGGACAGTCTTACAACTGTCCCGCTTTACTGTTAAATTAATGCAAATATAAAGTCTGTTACAGAATGTAACGTGAAAGATCTCTGTCCTCTGTTACATCTTGCAGTTGTTTCTGTACGTATTCCTTATCAATAACAATTGAATCTCCCGAACGGTCCGGTGCTTCAAAGGAAAGGTCGGAGAGAATTTTTTCCATGATCGTGTAAAGTCTACGTGCACCGATGTTTTCAGTTTCTTCATTGAATTTCTGGGCGTTGAAGGCCACTTCTTCAAGTGCTTCACGGCTGAAATCAATGCTCAGTTTTTCGGTTTCCAGCAAGGCCTTGTACTGTACAGTCAGGGCGTTCTGCGGCTCGGTGAGAATACGGTAGAAGTCGTCTTTATCTAGCGAGGTCAGTTCCACGCGCAGGGGAAAACGGCCCTGAAGTTCCGGGATCAGGTCAGAGGGCTTGGCGTAGCTGAATGCACCTGCGGATATGAACAGGATGTGGTCGGTCTTGACCATGCCGTACTTGGTATTGACCACGCATCCTTCAACAACGGGAAGCAGGTCGCGCTGCACGCCTTCGCGGGAAACGTTTGCGGAGCCGCCGCCTTCCTGATTCCCTGCAATCTTGTCAATTTCATCAAGGAAGAGGATACCGCCCTGCTCAACACGTTCACGGGCCAGTTCTGCCACGTTATCCATATCGATGAGCTTGTCTGATTCCTGCTGGATGAGGATATCGTAAGCCTCGCGGATTTTGACCTTGCGCATTTTTTTCTTGTTGGGAAACATCTTGCCGATCATATCGTTGACCTGCATGCCCATGTCTTCCATACCGGGCATGGACATAATTTCCACGCCGCCGCCCTGTACGGAAACTTCGATTTCCACTTCACGATCATCGAGTTTGCCTTCGCGCCACATTTTGCGGAATTTTTCGCGGGTGGATGACTGGTCGGCTGCGGGCTGTTCTTGCTGTTCTTCCGGGGCAGCGGGATTGAAGAATCCCATGCCGGGCTGCTTGGGCTTGGAAGAGGGGAGCAGAATATCGAGAAGCGCGTCTTCAGCGTGTTTTTCAGCCTTGACTTTTACCTTATCCATTTCTTCCTTACGCACAAGATTGATGCCGATTTCCATAAGGTCGCGGACCATGGATTCAACATCGCGGCCAACGTAACCCACCTCGGTGAATTTGGTGGCTTCGACCTTGAAGAACGGGCATCCGGCAAGCTTAGCCAGACGGCGGGCGATTTCGGTTTTACCAACCCCGGTGGGGCCCATCATGATGATGTTTTTGGGTGCGATTTCGTCACGCAGTTCCGGCGGAAGCTGCTGACGGCGCCAGCGGTTACGCATGGCAATGGCGACCATCCGTTTGGCATCGGACTGGCCGATAATGAATTTGTCCAGTTCAGAAACGATTTCTCTAGGTGTAAGATTGCTCATTTTTCAGGCTCGCGAAATTTTATTTTTCAAGGGTTTTGAGAACAAAGTGATCATTGGTGTAAACGCAGATTTCACTGGCGATTTCCATGGATTTCTGCGCTATGTCCGCAGCGGGCATATCGGTATTGCGCATGAGCGCACGGGCTGCGGAAAGGGCGTAGGAGCCGCCGGAACCGATGGCAGCGACACCGTCGTCAGGTTCGATAACATCACCGTTACCACTGATGATGAGGATATGCTCGGCATCAGCAACCATGATCATGGCTTCCAGCTTGCGCAGGAATTTATCAGTGCGCCAGTCGGTAGCCATCTCAACGGCGGAGCGTACAAGGTTGCCGGAGTAGGTTTTGAGTTTCTTTTCAAAGCGTTCAAAAAGGGTAAATGCATCAGCAGTCGCTCCGGCGAATCCGGCGATGACCTCATCATTGTAAAGGGTACGGACTTTAACTGCGGAATGTTTCATAACCACAGCCTGTCCCATAGTGACCTGACCGTCACCGATCATGGCAGTGCCTTTATCGTCCTTAACGGCCAGAATGGTTGTTCCTCTCATTTCCATGTTCATCTCCTGATTCATCTATTTCAATATGACGGATTGAGTTCAATTTGTTTATGAATTCAATAATTACGCCGGGGGATATTTATTCATAGCGGCGTGAAATTTTTGGTTACCAGAACATAATACCTGTGGGGGGGATGGCAAGGGGGGAGGGATGAAGATGAGTTTAAATGTTTATTATTTTTGAGTAAGTGTGTTTGTCTATATGTGGCTTTGCTTTTGATATTAATGAGCGTATGAAAGTGAGGTTTTAAAAATATACACATATTCAATACGATAAAAGGAGTTTGCTATGCGCATTTTTCCTCCAGAGGTTGAGGTTGGGGATTATGAAGGCTTCACACCAGAGAAAGATATATTCCGACGAAAAGAGTTCGGCGAGTCGTTAAGAAGTCTTTTTGGAAATGTTGAAGACCCAATGGTTGCAATTCTCGATGAGCCGTGGGGTGCTGGCAAATCTACATTTATAAAAATGTGGTGTGGTCATATGCGGCTGCATGGTTTTCCTGTCATTTATTTTGATGCTTTTAAACATGACTATTCAGATGATGCTTTTATAGCGATTGCTGGGGAAGTTGTCGCTGCGGCGCAAGAGTTAGATGTTCCATCCAGTACCACGCAAGATTTTATTGATAATGCAGCGCAGGTGGGAGTCCAAGTTGCCTCAGCTGTGGGGAAAGGAATAATAAAAAGAGGGCTTCAAAAATTTGTTGGCAAAGAAGGAGAGGAAGAACTCTCTGAAATTCTCACCGAATCTACTCAAGTTGCGTTTGATGGTATGGAGTCTATTTTAAAAGCTAAACTGGCTAGTAGACGTCAAGAAAGGAAGTCGTTTAAAAATTTTAGTAAAATTCTTGATTCGGTTGCAATTAACATGTCCTCGCAGCTTCAAGATTACTTAGTTGCGAATGACATAGATGGGAATATTCCAAATGAGGAAAATTCAAAACGTCCTTTAATAATCGTGATTGATGAGTTGGACAGGTGTAAGCCTACATTTGCATTAGATGTTTTGGAGAAGATAAAACATTTCTTTAGTAGAGAGGGTATTCATTTTTTTCTTGTTACTCATATGGAGCAACTTGAGTGTGCTGTGTCGTCAAGTTATGGTTTGGATACGCACGCCGGTACGTATTTAGAGAAATTTTACGATTTGAGAGTTAAATTTCCTAACAAAGATAATTCTGCGGTTAAAACGGTTTATAGTTTTGGGCATTATTTGCTCGATATTATTGATTGTGAGCAAGATAGTCGCTCAGATAGTTTTGTTCATGCTTTAGAAATGTTCTGTGAAGATCATGAAATTGAGCTAAGAACAATGAGTAAGATAGCAACTAGATACTTTTTAGCACGTAGAGGGAGTCTAGCTAAAGATAATCCGTATATTTTGCTGTTTCTTTGTTTTACGTTGCATTTAGATGAATCTCTATATTCAAAGATTAGATCTGGAACTAATAGCGTGCAAGATATACAAAATGTAATTTATTTTAATGAAACAGATCGCGAAGAAGATCCTTTTTCTGATGATTTGATTTGTTGCTTGGTTCCATTTGAAAGAATGAATCCAGAATGGCAAAAGCGTTATCACGATGGTCAACATGCTAATTGGAATTATAAACGAACAACGAGGCCATTAATAAAAATTATTGACTCAATTCTTTAATAAATAAAACATCCCTCCCCCGACCAAATGGCAGAGGAGGGAGTTTTTTTGTCAGAAGTGCTCTATAGGTCCATTTCCTTTCCCTTCCTTCCAAAAATCCAGCTCCCCAACCTAAAGAAATATTAATTTATGCCGAAAATAATATTGATACGCACTTAACCTCTAAAACACTAATATCCGAGGCCAGCCATGAGAATCAATGAATCTTCGGGCTTTAAGTTTAATATTTTCGATATGAAGAAACCTGTTGAGGAAGAGGAGAATTCTACTCATCAGCAAGTTTCAACTCAAGAAAATCAGGGGCATACTTTTTCCCAGCGCAATATGATGGCAGACAGTTTCGTCAAGCAGAATCATGAGGAGTCACGCTATATTAACGGGTTGATGACTTCTTATGCGGTAGCTGATCAATTCCGTAGCCAGATGCAGAGTGTGCTTGAGTCTGGCCAGCTTGATGCTGCGATTACCTCTGCAGCTTCACCTGGAAATATGGCCGAAATGATGCTTGTCGGTATGAAAGCGGAAAGGGCAGCAGAAGAAAAGGCAGAGAATTATACTAAGGAAAAGCTCGAAGAGAAGATAGAAGCTGAGCGTAAGGAAGAGGAAAAAGAGCAGGAACAGAAGGTCGAGGAAAAGATTGAAGAAAAGCTCATGCCCGATGGAGCCAAGCAGGTTCTGGACGCTGATCCTGATCCCGAGGAGCTTACCGAGGAAATTGCGGAGAAGGTCGAAGAGGCTACTGAAGCCAGAGGTGACAAGATTTTAAAAGGCAACGAGCAGGATGAACCTCAGACCGTTGCCGGGAATGTTCAGGCTGCTGAGCAGGTAAGTACAGTCGCGGCGGCAAGTTCTGTCGCACCGGAAGGTAATAAGAAGGTCGATCTGACCGGAGAGTCTACGCAGACCGTGCAAGGAGGCAGTGCTTCTGTCGGTACGGTTCCTCCGCCGGGAACATATGTTGATGAAGTTGTTTAGGGTTTGAATTAGCCAGAAAAATTTAAAGCTCCCTCCTGCAAACGCAAGAGGGAGCTTTATCGATCTATGACAATTTGTCTTTGAAACGGCGAAGCCCTTATTCCGCAGCTTCCCTTAATTCCTTAACAGACTTGGCATAAGCGCGGAACACGTTCTCCCTGTTCAGGATACCGATGATCCTGTTGGGATCTTCTTTACTTACAACCGGAATCTGCCCGTAGTCGGTGTCTACGAACTTGAGCAGGGCGGTGTAAAGGTCATCATCCGCTTTGAGGGTTGCCGGTTTGGTGGCGAGGTCCTTGGCTAGGATGAGGTCGAAGAGATCCGGGTTGAAGAGGTGGTTACGGACATTCTGAATGGTCAGTATTCCGGTGATTATCCCTTCCTCGTTCTTGACCGGGAAGTAAAGCTCGTTGGTGTTGGCGATGATGTCTGTCAGTGCCTTGAGCGTGGTTCCTTCTTCAAGGGTGGTTACTCGGCCCGGTTTGTAGTGGGTATCTACGTGTAAACCTTCAAGTATATTGATGGTCTTGTCCTCGATATGAGCCGGGGAATCGAATTTACTTTCCACCTGATGCTCATAAAGGGAGAAGCTGCGTCCCAGAACGATGCACAGCGCAGAAGCGAGCATAAGCGGGGCCAGCAGGCCGTAACCCTGTGTTAATTCACAGACCATGATCAGCGGTCCGATGGGGGCTTTTGCCACCCCGGCGAAGAATGCGGCCATACCGACCAGTACGTAGCCGCCGGGCTGGGTTACGATGTCGGGATAGTATTTCCCGGCAAGCTGTCCCACGATACCGCCGGACATGCCGCCTACGAAAAGAGCGGGAGCAAACATACCACCGGACATACCGGAACCGATAGTCATGGAGGTGGCGATGGTTTTGCCGATTACAATAGCGATCATCATCATGAGCGGAATTTCACCCATGATTGCCATTTCCAGCCAGCCGTAACCGCCAGTGAGCACCTGCGGGAAGAACATACCCATGATGCCCATGAGCAGTCCGCCGAGAGCTGTGGCCCACATGAGGCCGACACGATCCCTGATCTGGTTGAACACCGAGAACTTGATAAAGCGGAAAGTGCGGATATACATCCAGCCCGCCAAGGTACAGGCGAAAGCCAGAGCCACGTAGAATATCAGTTCCCGCGGATCATGGAAGACAAAGCGCGGGATACCGAAGATCGGTTCAGTGCCGTAAAAAAGTGTGAACAGGGAATAAGAAACAACGGAGGATATGACCGAAGGCAGGATAGCCTCGGATTCAAAGTCCTCACGGTAGATTACCTCGATGGCGGTGAGTGCGCCACCCAGCGGGGCGCGGAAGATCGCACCGAGACCGCCTGCTGCACCGGAAAGGAGCAGGATACGGCGTTCCTTGGTGGAAAGTTTCAGCTTCTGGGCCAGCCATGAGCCTACTCCGGCTCCCATCTGGGTGATGGGACCTTCACGGCCCGCACTACCACCGCAGGAGATGGTGAAAACCGAGGTGATTCCTTTGATGATGGGCACGATGGGGCGCATGAGTCCGCTGCCCTGATGGAAACATTTGATGGTGGCGTCAGTACCGTCTGTGCCGCCGGAGGTTGTCTCCGGTATGTACTTGTTGACCAGCCATCCGGTAACCAGACCCACTATAGTCAGGCAGATGGGGATGGTCCAAGTGCGCAGATGTTCCCCGGCATGGCCGTGGAAAAGCTCTTCGCCTTCAGGGGCAGGCAGGGAAAGTCCGGCCAGCTGGCTCATGAAAATGTGTTTGCCAAGTTCTACCGCGCCAAAAAAAAGCACGGCCACTATACCGGAAAGGATACCTACTACAATACCGAGTACCAGCCAGCGGAAATGGCTGACTTTACGATAGGAGCGGGCGAGGTCTTTCCATGTATGCAGATTGAGAAAAGGACTCATTATTCTGCTCCTGATTCTGATTCGCTCAGATGCAGGCCGGGACGGACCTGTGATTCAGGGTATGAAAGAATTTCTCTGGCAAGGCCGATATCAATACCGATGCGTTCTTTGAGTTCGTCCAGACCGTTGAATTTTTTCTCGGAACGGATGCGCTGGATGAAGTGTACTCGGATATCCTTGCCGTAAATATCTTTGGAAAAATCGAGAATGTGTGCTTCTACGGAAAGGGCTTCATTGCCGAAAGTGGGATTTTTACCGATGTTTGCAACACCGGGCAGGACCTTACCTTCGACTTCCACACGGATGGCGTAGACCCCTTTCTTGGGGAAAAGTTCATCTTCAAGCTTGATGTTGGCTGTGGGGAAACCGAGCAGTCGTCCGCCTCTGTTCATGCCGTGAACAACTTCACCGCGCACCTGATAAAAACGGCCGAGCAACGGACGTACGTCCCAGACATTACCTTCGCTGACCATATCGCGGATACGGGAGGAGCTGACTACAGCATCATTAATGATTACCGGATCAAGGCGTTCGACCCCGTATTCATGCTTTTGACCCAGTTTCACGATGGTTTCGTAATTGCCGCTGCGTCCTTTACCCAATGCATAGTCATAACCAACGACCATTTCTTTCATCCCGAGCGGTTCAATGAGGTACTGCTGTATGAATTCTTCGGGAGAAAGGGCCGCCATTTCCTTGGTGAAATTCAGGGCCAGTATTATGTCCGGCTTATGCAGGGCGATAAGTTCCAGTTTTTGAGAGGTAAGGGTGATGAAAGGCGGGGTTTTGCTGTTGACCAGTACCCGAAGGGGATGTGGGTCAAAGGTTACTACTACACTGGCAAGGCCGTTGGCTCGTGCTTTTTTGCAGGTGCTGCTGATCAGCTTTTGGTGGCCTTTGTGGACCCCGTCAAAGTTTCCGATTGTTACGCATGCGCCTTTTTCAGGCTTGATAATTTCATCTATTGATTTTGCGATGATCATATTCGCTTCACTTTTTAATTGGAGATAGGATTTTAGAAACGAAAACCGTTACCTCAAAAGCCCATATCATTCAAGCTTTCCCTTGCCCTCTTCCTCGGGCGGTTTTGGGTTGATTGTTTCCTGCAGTTTAGTGAGTTCTTCGCGCTGTTTCTTGGTTTTTGCCAGTCCCTCGGCCTTGCGGAGGTGGAATTGAGCTTTTTTCATATCCTGACCATACAAAGCCGCATATGCGAGTTGGCTGTGGGCTTCGAAATAGTGTCCTGATTCTCCCAGCATACGTCCAAGATGGTAGTGTATTTCCTGATCATGGGGAACCATTTCGGCTACTCTGCACATTGTCAGGATGGCTTGCTTGTAGTTTTTTCTAGTGCCTTCAATACGGGCGATAAAAAAGAGGGTCATGGCATCACGCGGCTCACGCAGGTAAGCCTCACGCAACAGCGGGGAGGCTTTATCCATTTCTCCGATTGTAAAGTAGAACCGACCTTGTTCTCTCAGGATCAGGGTGTCGTCAGGGCAAAGCTCGTGTGCCCGATTAAATGATTGCTCAGCTTTTTTGTATTGTTTCATGCGTGTGTAGACAATCCCCAGCCCTAAATGGTCGAGGCAGGTGCGGTCTTTTTCAGGTATTGCCAAATAATGGGCCAGGGCAACGTCCTGCGAAGTCAGTCTCGCCCTGATAAGGGTCTGGACTTTGAAAAAAGCAGCATCATCATCTTTACGCTGAAAGTATTCCGGCGGCATGCGTTTGAAGCGGTCCTGCAGGTATCCGATACGTGAATCAAGGCCGGGGTGAGTGGAAAGATAGGTAGGTATGTTGGTATTGCTTATATGCCATTGGCGTTGTTTCATTACCTTGAAACCATTAATCATACTTTGCGGGTTGTAACCCGCGGCAACGAGATAGTTCATGCCGAGATGGTCAGCTTCCCTTTCATTTTCCTGTGTGTAGTTGAGGTATGCACTGGTCGCGCCGCCCATGGAGCCCATGGCAATAGCTGACCCCAGATTGCTCATATTGCTGCCGCCACCGGCAATACCGACCAGCATCCCGGCTAATGTTCCGAGCATGCTTGCAAAGTTGACCATTTTCATTTTTTCCATGCGGCGGGCCACGTGGCGCAGGGATACGTGGGCAAGTTCGTGCCCGATAACCGCTGCAAGCTCAGCCTCATGCTTCATATTCAGGATCAAGCCGGTGTAAACATAGACATACCCGCCCGGAACCGCGAAAGCATTCATTGCATTATTGCGTATAACGGTAGCGGTTATCGGGAAAGGTTGGGGGGGGATATGCTTAGCCACCTTGGCAACAAGGTGCTTTACATAGCCGTCAATTTGCGGATCAAGGATAATTGGAAGCCTGTTGCGGACCATTTTATCAAACTCTCCGCCGAGCTTGATTTCATCTGTGACAGTAAAATCCCCGAACAGTGAATTGGCAGTGGCCTGTGGTGTCATGCACAGGCTGAAAAAAAATATCAGGATTAACGATATGATCTGAAGATGGATTTTATTTCTGATGAGCATACTGAAATCTATTGAATCTATAAATGATGTTGAAGAATTATCTGTATGTTGAAGAGAGTAAGTTTTGAATGGCTCCTTGTAAAGGAAGGAAGCAAAAAGAAAACCCCGCAAGCAGAACTTGCGGGGTTGATAATTCTTTATAAACTGGAGCTACTATTTGCCCATCATATCGAAGAATTCGTCATTGTTTTTAGTGCCCTTCATCTTATCGAGCAGGAATTCCATGGAATCAATGGAGTTCATGGGGGCAAGAAGCTTGCGCAGGATCCAGACCTTGTTGAGAACGCCGTCATCGAGAAGGAGTTCTTCCTTACGGGTACCGGAACGGTTGATGTCTATAGCAGGGAAGACTCGTTTTTCAGCGAGTTTGCGGTCAAGGTAAAGGTCCATGTTACCGGTTCCCTTGAATTCTTCAAAGATAACTTCGTCCATGCGGGAGCCGGTATCGATAAGAGCGGTGGCGATGATAGTCAGGCTGCCGCCTTCTTCAATGTTACGGGCTGCGCCGAAGAATCGTTTGGGACGCTGCATTGCGTTGGCATCCAGACCGCCGGAAAGAACCCTGCCGGAGGAAGGGGTTACGGCGTTGTATGCGCGGCCGAGTCGGGTGATGGAGTCGAGCAGGATGACAACGTCACGCTTCCGCTCAACAAGGCGCTTGGCCTTTTCCAGTACCATTTCGGTAACCTGCACATGGCGCTGCGGCGGCTCATCAAAAGTGGAGCTGACCACTTCGGCCTTAACAGTTCTGGCCATGTCGGTGACTTCTTCGGGACGTTCGTCGATGAGCAGAACAATGAGATCAACATCAGGATGATTGGCGTTGATGGAGTTTGCGATGTTCTGCAGCATCATGGTTTTACCGGTACGAGGCGGTGCAACGAGCAGTGCGCGCTGGCCGCGACCGATGGGGGAAAGGATATCGATTACCCGGGAACTGAAATTTTTTGGTCCGTTTTCCATTTTGAAACGGTTGTCCGGGTATACGGGAGTAAGGTTGTCGAAAAGAACCAGGTTTCTGGAGTGTTCCGGCGGTTCAAGTCCGATTTCATTTACTCTGAGCAGTGCGAAGTAACGTTCGCCTTCTTTGGGAGGGCGAATCTGTCCGGAGATAATGTCACCCTTACGCAGTCCGAATCTTCTGATCTGGGAAGGAGAAACATAGATGTCATCCGGTCCGGGCATGTAGCTGTAGGTGGGGGAACGCAGGAAACCGAAACCATCGGGAAGGACTTCCAGAACACCTTCCCCGTAAATCTGTCCGTTTTGTGCCGCGCACCCCTGAAGCAGGGCAAAAATCAATTCCTGCTTGCGCATGCCGCTGGGGTTTTCAACTTTGAATTTAGCTGCCAGATCCATTAGATCAGACATCTTCTTCTGTTTAAGTTCAGTCAGGTTCAGGTTGTTTATCTTTTTTTCTTGGACCATACTGTATAACCGGATTTAAAAAGTTATAAAAATATTTATAAGTTATCGGAAAGCCTCAGCAATGCACGCATGACGTGGTCATGTACTTGCTGAAATGCTCTACCTTAACTAAATGATGAAAATTATATTGGATTTTCCTGAGTGAGGGGCTGTTTATCTGTTCGAATACAACGACTTTAATACCGTCTTTGATTCTTGCTCCACCCTAGTTGCAGTCTTTTTGTTTAGAAGTGCTTTGCTGATTGTTTCTGATGAAACGCGAAACGTTCTAAAGACTGCAACTCATAGGGCATTAACTGAAAGAATCATTTATGACAAGTCGTTTGAACAGGATTTTTAGGATTCCTCTTCCTGCTTTTCCAGAACATCACTGAAAAGTGCATTGATATCTTCCTTAATTTCTTCCTGATCAAGATCAAGAGCAAAGGAAAGCTCCATAGAAACCAGCCCCATAGCTTGTTCAAGGAGTCTGCGTTCACCAAAGGAAAGTTCTTTGTCGCGACCGATCAGGAACAGTTCTTTGAGTACATAAGCCACGTCCTGAAGATCGCCGCTTTTAAGTTTCTCAGAATATTCACGGTAGCGTCTGTTCCAGTTCTGACCGGTGTAACCGGTGAAATCAGATCTGTCCTTAAGGCTTTCAAATATTTCCATACCCGCGTCCTTGTCACAAACTGCGCGAAGACCTACGTTATGCGCGTTCATGACCGGAACCATGAGCGTAACATTGTTACTTAAAATGCGGACAATATAAAATTCAGCGGTTGCTCCGCCGATTTCCTGGCTTTCGATACGTTCTACTTTGCCTACTCCCTGTGAAGGGTAGACAACCAACTGGTCTAGCTCAAACACTCATGGCTCCTTGGACTTGCTAAAGAAATGCTTGGAAAGGTCGGTGCGAATTTCGGGGATATCCCGAGATGGTGGTGGCGCGGTTACGTGGAATTCAGGATTAGCTGAAAACGGGTTTACAGGCCCTTCCCATTTCTTTTACCCTCTAATTGATATTTATTTTCTTAAGAGGGAATTGCTACGAAAAGTTATTATAACTGAATTGTAAAAAATAGTCTACGGTTCGGTTTCAGGAAGATCTGGCATGAAACTGTTCATGAACTGAGTTGCCGTTCCTTGGCCGCGCCTGAAATGCAGATTCAAACCTTTTATAGCTGCCTGTGACATCTGGGCAGCTATCGAAAGTTCCTGCGCATTGAATTCCTCAAGTACATACTCTTTGACCTGTGAGGAAAATTCCGGACGGCCGATACCAACCCTTATACGGAAAAAATTAGGAGACCCCATCTTCTCCTGAATTGATTCAAGTCCGCGGTGGCCGTTATTGCCTCCACCTTTCTTGAATTTCATCCTTCCGCAGGGGAGGTCCAGTTCATCGTGTATGACGTAGACATCTGATACGGCAATGGAATATTTGCCGCAGATGGCCGCAACCGCTTTACCGCTCAAGTTCATGTAAGTGAGCGGTTTGGTTACCAGCACATTGTTTCCGGCTAAATTGAGGCTGAAAAGTTCGAAGTCACCGGAAATACCCATTTCTTTGAAGCGCATGCTTTTACGGGATGTTGCCATTTCTGCCAAAGCATCAACCGCCATAAAACCGATATTGTGTCTGGTCTTGGCGTATTCCGGTCCGGGGTTACCCAGTCCTACGATTAGTGCTTTGTATTCCATGATAATATTCCTGCTTAACAAACGGCAAAGGCCCCGGATAAACCGGGGCCCGAAAATGAGTATACTTGTAAAGACCTATTCTTCGTCAGCTTCTTCGTCAGTAGCTTTAGAACCGCGGCCAGCGGCACAGCGAACGAGTGCAAAGTTGCTGTCATATACAACAGAAGCACCTTCGCCGAGTTCGATTTCGTTTACGAATACAGTGTCACCAACGTTCATGCTGTCGATGTTAACAACGATTTCAGCAGGAAGAGTTGCAGCGGTACAAGCTACGGTGAGCTTGGGGCGGTAAATAGCCATACGGCCACCGAGTTTAACACCGGGTGCAGTACCTTCAGTTACAACGGGAACTTCAACTTTGAGGGTACGGTCTTTGGAAACACCGAGGAAGTCGATGTGGTTAGGGCGGGGACGGACGGGGTCCATCTGCACTTTCCAGATCAGGGTATCGTAGGTCTTGCCGTCAACTTCAAGGCTGAAGACGCGGGTAGTACCGATCTTACGATACATTTTAACGAATTCGATTTCGTTAACGGAAAGAACGAGGTTCTCGCCTTCCTGAGAGTAGAAGACAACGGGAACCATGCCCTGGTTGCGGAGCTGGCGGTTTGCGGATTTACCGGTTTTGGTACGCAGCTCAGCTTTGAAGGTTACTTTTTCAGACATTATTTTCTCCTTATGGTTAACCTGCTGCCGCTCAAAAGGACCGACAGAGGGTGGGAATAGGCAATGTTATACGAAGAGTACGCTTACGGAGGACTCGGAGTGCACATTGTGGATGCACTTGGCGAGAATTCCGGCAACGGATTTGACTTTGATCTTACCGTTACAGTTAGCAAGCTTTTCTTCGGGAACAGGCAGGGTGTCGGTTACAATCACCTCGGAAAAAGGTGCTGCAGCCAGCCTGTCGATAGCCGGTCCGGAAAGAACCGGGTGGGTTGCGCAGGCAATTACGTCTTTAGCGCCGTGGTCTATGAGAACCTTAGCTGCCTGGCACATGGTGCCTGCGGTGTCGATCATGTCATCCATGACCACGCAGACTTTATCTTTTACTTCGCCGATAACGTGCATGGCTTTAGCCTGGTTGGGAGCGTCGCGACGTTTATCAACAATAGCCAGACCTGCGTTCAGGCGTTTGGCGTATGCTCTTGCGCGCTCGGTTCCACCTGCGTCAGGGGAAACCATAACCATGTCTTCTTCACGAGTGCGCAATTCGTCCAGCAGGACGGGCGCTGCGTAAATGTTATCTACGGGGAGGTCGAAAAATCCCTGAATCTGGCCTGCGTGCAGGTCAATAGTAACCAGACGCTGCATGCCTGCAACAGTCAAGCAGTCGGCACAGAGTTTTGCACTGATGGGCGCGCGGGGAGAAACCTTGCGGTCCTGTCTGGCGTATCCATAGTAAGGAACAACTGCAGTTACTCGGCGGGCACTTGCTCTTTTAAGCGCGTCCAGCATGAGACACAGTTCCATGAAGTGAAAGTTCACCGGGTCACAGGTAGACTGGACTACGAAAACATCGCAGCCGCGGACGTTATCCTGAATTTCGATGCGGATTTCACCATCACTGAATTTTTCACGCAGGCAGGGAGTAAGTGTGCTGCCGAGATGGTCACAGATTGCTTCTGAAAGCGCCAGATTTGACGAGCCGCTGATAATCTTGAGTTCACCGTTCATGTCGGTCTCCAACTTGACCTCTCGGATGAGAAATGAATTTGGCAGGGATGGCAGGACTCGAACCCGCGAATGCGTGGACCAAAACCACGTGCCTTACCAACTTGGCGACATCCCTGCACAGATTATGTGAAATATATCTATATTAAAATTTTCAAAACCTGTGAAGAACTGAGTCAATGTTTATTGATTTCAAGCCGGTGGCAGCTGCTTTAGCTGCTTCATCTTCTTTAAAGAAAGAGATGATACTTGCCCCGCTTCCGCTCATGACAGCTCCGCAGGCTCCGTTTTTCAACAGATATTCCTTTGTCTCCCTGATTTTGGGAAACTCGGGAAGGACAACTTCTTCAAAGTCATTGAACAAAGTCACCCTCGTTTTGGAGGCCGTTCTATTATTACCGCTGGCTGACGTTGTCAAGTCAAAGGCTCCACTTTTTTTGAAATTAGTGGATTGGTCACGACCAGACCATGCCTTGTATGCCCATGCGGTATTCACGTGCACATCCGGGCAGGCTAATAACGCGGTCAGGCCGGAAAGGTCAACCTCTGAAGGTGATAAAATTTCACCTATTCCTTTTGCCCACGCCGGACCATCAAGTAAAAAGAAGGGGACATCCGCGCCAAGACCCGCAGCCAGTGCGTTCAGCTTGTCGTGTTCAAGTCCCGGACTGTCCGGGTGGGTGTTCAGGAAACGGAGCATGGATGCAGCATCGGAGCTGCCTCCGCCAAGTCCGGCCCCGGTGGGGGTGCGCTTGATCAATTCAATATGAAGTCCCGGACGGAACCCGGTTGCCTCTGCATATTTATCCCAAGCTTTATATATAAGGTTGTCTTCCGCCGGAAGGTCGAAATCCGCACAGTGGATGGTACAGCCTTCTTCGGTTTCGGTAACCTCAAGGGTGTCAGCCAAAGCGGGGAAGGGGTGAAAGAGAGTGTCCAGCTCATGATAGCCGTCCTCTCTTTTGCGGACGATTTTCAAGTAGAGGTTGACCTTAGCCGGGGCGGTAAGAATTGTTTTGTTCATGGGCAGTCTAATAACGTAAAGATTCTGAATTAGGAAGCCCCGTCCTGAGTTGGATCAGGACGGGGCAATTGAGAGCTAACAACAGTCGGGAGACTATTTGTCTTTCAGTTCAATGGTGCGGAAAATGTTATGGCCCTGACGTTTCAGCAGCAGCATAACCAATCCGCGTTTTTTGCCTTCAGTATTGATGATCTTCTGCAGATCTTTGATGGAATTAACTTTATGCTGGTTGGCTTCTATAATTACATCACCAACTGCGATGGCTGCATCTTCGGATGGTGTCCCCTGCATTACTTCGATGACCAGCAGGCCTTCGGGTCTGTCCAGTCCGAGGGAATCAGCTTCAGCCTTGCGGTTGACCCTGCGGACCACCAGTCCGAGGTCATCAAGGTTCTCTTCCGCTGCCTTGGGGGACATCTTTTCAGCTTCAGCTACAACATTTTTACCGTTGCGTTCGCCAAGCACGATGCGCAGGTTCTTTTCACGGCCCTTGCGCCATACTTGAATACTTACGGCTTTGCCCGGAGGCAGGGCTGCTACGGTACGCAGCAGGTCGTTGGTGTCGTCGATTTTTTCGCCGTCAATCTTGAGGATGACGTCGCCGACTTTTATGCCGCCCTTATCTGCGGGGTCACCGGGATTCACGGAGTTGACCAGCGCGCCTTTTTCCTCTTTCAGTCCGAGTGCTTTGGCTGTCTTTGCATCAGCGTCCTGAATGGTTACGCCGAGCCAGCCTCGGCTGACTTTGTGGTCGGTTTTAAGCTGAGAGATGACGTTTTCAGCCATGTTGCTGGGGATGGCAAAACCGATTCCCTGACCGCTGGCAATGATTGCGGTGTTGATGCCGATGACGCGTCCCTTCAGGTCGATGAGCGGTCCGCCGGAGTTTCCGGGGTTGATGCTGGCATCAGTCTGAATGAAGTTGTCAAAAGGACCTGCACCGATGATGCGTCCTTTGGCGCTGATAATTCCCTTGGTTACGGTATGTCCTAAACCGAAGGGGTTGCCGATGGCCAGCACCCATTCGCCCACTTCGGCTTTGTCCGAGTTTGCGAATTCAAGGAAGGGCAGGTCTTTTTTTACTTCTATTTTTAAGAGGGCAAGGTCGGTTTCCTTGTCCCTGCCGATGATTTTTGCCGGGTATTCGTGACCGTCGTTCTGGAGCTTGACCGTGATTTCATCAGCAGAGGCGACCACATGGTTGTTTGTGACCACAAATCCGTCTTTGGAAATGATGAAACCGGAGCCCAAAGAACCTGTTTTGCGTTTCTGCTTGGGCTGTTTGTTATTTCCCCGGTTGTTGAACTGCTTGAAGAAATCTTCAAAAGGATTGTTTCCGCCTCTGCCGTGGAATTTGAAAAAGTCTTCCATGGGGTTGCCCACTTCGACCATTTTCACAGTGTTGATGTTGACCACGGCGGGGCCACATTTCTTAGCCAGATCCACAAAGGAAGGCAGTCCGTCCGCATGTGCGTATACGGGCAGTATGAGTACAGTGATGAGAGTAAGTAATCCAATGTAGCGTTTTAATTTCATGTAACCTCCTCGTAATGCCGCCCGGAAAACGGGATAGGCAGCACTTTCTTGAGTATAGTCTTGTTTTCTTAAATGTAAATAGTCAGTCTGGAAATTCAGCAGGTATTGATTTGCAAACATTATTTTTGACTGCTACGGATCAAGTGTTTTCAGATTACAGTTGTATATGCAGTCTGTTCATTAAATAATGATTCCGGAACAAAACTGCAGGGAGAAGATTTCCATGCGTTTGTACAAGATCCTGACTGCCATAAAACCCAAGACCATACAGCACTACCTTGCCTATATGGTTGCCGGCCTTGTCCTGACTCAATTGGGCATTACCTTGTTTCTTATTTCTGACCTTACATCTAACCTGCTTAAGGAACAGATCGGTCTGCGTGCTCTCCAGACTGCGCAGTCAATTGCGCATACTCCCATGATCAGGGCAGAATTGATGCGCAATGATCCTGAAGGTAGAATTCAGATTTTAGCAGAGAATATTCGCAGAAAGACAGGTGCGACTTTTATTGTGGTAGGTGATGTGGAAAACAAACGCTTTTCGCATCCGGTTCCAGAAAGGATCGGTAAGACCTTTGTTGGTGGTGATACTGGACCGGTCATTAAAGAAGGTAAATCCTATGTTTCGGAAGCGGTCGGTACTCTGGGTCGATCCATACGTGCGTTTGTACCTATTTTCTCCGAGAATGAAGAAATTCTCGGTTTTGTCTCAGTGGGGTACCTTTCGACCAGTGTAAAGAAAAGCATTGCTGAGCACATGCATCGTCCACTGATTTTTATCCTTTTCCTGACTCTACTTGGTTTTGCTATTACTGCCTGCATCGCCCGGCATCTTAAAAAGATTACCCTCAACCTTGAACCGGCGGAAATCACCAACCTTTACCTCGAACGAGGAGCCGTACTTGAAACCATCCGAGAGGGGGTCATTGCCACGGACGACAAGGGGGAAATTCGTCTGGCCAACAAAGCTGCACTTAAATACACCTGCTTCTATTCCGCAGAACTGGTAGGTAAGCACATTGATGACGTTATTCCGTGTGCCGGGCTCAAGCATGCTCTAACCACCGGTGAAAGCGAGTTTGACCAGGAACGCATAGTCAATGGTCAGGAGCTTATCTTCAACATTGTTCCGGTCCTTAAGGATGGATCAATTAAAGGGCTGGTGGCCAGCTTCCGGCGAAAAGACGAATTGGACCGTATTTCCCATGAGCTTTCAAGTATTCAGGAGTATTCCGAACTGTTGCGAGGACAAACTCACGAATATTCAAATAAACTTCACACTATTGCCGGACTGATCCAGATTGAAGCCTATCAAGAGGCTCTGGACCTTGTTTCCCGAGAATCCTCCGGCTACGAAGATATTATTAGATTTCTGAACAAAGCCGTGCCCCATCCTGTTATTGCTGCCATTGTGCTTGGCAAATACAATCGGGCCAAGGAACTCAAAATAGATTTCAAAGTGGACCGTGAAAGCACCATGGTTGATGTGCCGGATTGGATCAAGCAGGAGAAAATAGTTACAGTTGTTGGCAACCTGCTGGACAATGCTTTTGAAGCTGTGCTGGAGCAGCATAAGGACAATCGCAAGGTCTTTCTTTCCTTTACTGACCTTGGAAATGATATTGTTTTTGAAATTGAGGATTCCGGTCCCGGTGTTTCCCCGGATCAGATAGAGAAGATTTTTGAAAAAGGGATATCATCCAAAGGAAGCTCCCGCCGGGGATTGGGGCTATATCTGGTCCGCCAGCGTCTAGATGAACTCGGTGGATTTGTTTCCGTTTCAGCTGCCAGATCCGGAGGAACCCTCTTTTCCGTGATAATTCCGAAAGTCAGGTGTACTGTAGTATGATCGATGTAAAAGTTGTAATCGTCGAGGATGATGCCAGAATAGCTGACCTTCACCGCCGTTTTACCGAGAGGGTGCCGGGGTTCAGCGTGGTGGCTATTGCTCAGGGGCTTGATGATGCCAAAGCCATGATTGAGTTGTATAAACCGGATTTGATACTCCTTGATTTGTATTTCCCGGAAGGAACCAGTCTTGATCTGCTGCGCGAAATCCGTATTCAGGGCATTGAAACCGATGTTATATTGATTACCGCCGCCCGTGAGATGGGACCGCTCAAGGAAGCTCTGCGTGGCGGGGTCTTTGACTATATCATCAAGCCGGTCATTCTTGATCGTTTCGTGACCTGTCTCGAAAAATTTCGAGAATATTTTCAGCGTCTCCGTTCAGAAGAATCCATTGAGCAAAGTGACGTGGACAGCATACGCAATCTTAATCCGGCCTCTTCCATGTCCGAGTCAGGTTCAGATTCTGAAACTCTGCCTAAGGGTATTGATCCTTTGACTTTGAAGAAGGTCAAAGCTGTTTTCGCTGATGGGAACGTTGAAAAGAAGGAAGGAATCAGTGCCGAAGAAGTGGGCGAGACAATAGGAGCTAGTAGGTCTACTGCCCGGCGTTATCTAGAATACCTTGTGTCTGTCGGGAGTATTTATCCCGATGTCGTATATGGCACAGTCGGACGCCCGGAGCGTAAGTATTTCAGGAACTGATTTGTCTCGCTGACTGTGAAGAATTATTATTGATCCGGATACATTCCGGCATCGCCTGCCTTTTATTGTTCATTTTCTCACGTCCGTGAACAATATGAACAAAATTCCCATAAAGAATAAAAAGAATATTAAACAGTTAATAACCCCTCCTTCTTTTTTTCATATAGATTCAGCTCCAGGTTTTGAAAGTTGGGAAGAAGCTCTATGAAAAAAAATTTGAAAATCTGCCGAAGCAGAGGAGGGTTTATGAGACGTTTATTAGCAGTAATATGTGTGCTGGTGTTGATTGCAGCAATGTCGATTCCCGCATTTGCAGGTAAAGTGGTTCTCAAGCTCGGGCATATAGCAGAGCCCGTGCATCCTTATGGACAGGGAGCGGAGAAATTCGCTGAGCTTGTTAAGGAAAAATCCGGTGGAGAAATAATCGTTAAAGTTTTTCCTTCCTCCCAGCTGGGCGGCCAGAAGGACTTGATCGAAGGCCTCATTTTCGGGACCGTTGACATGGCCTTGGTAGGCACGGCTGTACTCGGTCAGTTCCAGCCTCAGATTTCAATTTTCGATATGCCTTTCCTCTTTCAGGATCGTGAGCACACATATAAATCTCTTGATACCGTTGGTATGGATCTGGGGAAAGCCCTTGAACCCAAGGGCATCAAACTTCTCGGATACATGGAAAATGGTATCCGCCATCTGACCAACAATGTTCGTGAAGTTAAGACTCCCGCTGACATGGAAGGCCTTAAAATCAGGGTCATGACCAATAAAATTTATATTGAAATGATGAAATCCCTCGGAGCATCCCCCACTCCTATGGCTTTCGGTGAACTCTATTCCGCAATGCAGCAGGGTACTGTTGACGGACAGGAAAACCCCAGTGCCCACATCTGGACCAAACGATTTTTCGAAGTTCAGAAATATGCATCCAAGACCGCCCATTCCTATGCTCCAGAACCGCTGGTAATGTCCATGATCAGCTGGTCCAGACTCAGTCCTGCACAGCAGGAAATCCTCATGTCAGCAGCTAAGGAAGCAATCGACTGGCAGCGCAAGTTCTCCACTGAAAAGGATGATGAATACTGGGCTCTCATCGAAGGAACCGGAAAAATTAAAATTACTGAAGTTGACCGCGAGCTGTTCGCAAAAGCAACCAAGCCTGTTTATGACAAGTTTGCAGATATCGTAGGACAGGACAATATCGACAGAATTAATGCTCTGAAAAAATAGCCGTTTCAATCGGAGCCGGGGAGTTCTCCGGCTCCGGCTTCTCAGGGAGGATTCCTGATGGATAAATTATTCGAAAAACTGCGCGCGGTCCTGTACTGGATTTCCGTAACTTCAATGACCGTCATGCTCGGCCTGATCTTTTTTCAAGTCGTAACCAGATACTTCTTCGGGCATACCTTCGAGTGGTCCGAAGAGTTGGCAAGATTCCTTTTCGTATGGGTTGTTTTCCTTGGTTCAGCATTGATAATGGGCGAGAGCGGGCATCTGGCCGTTCAAATTCTGCCCACTAAATTTAAGGGTACTGCTTCCGGTCTGGTATTGGAAATTTTTATCAATCTTTGCAGCTATGCCTTCACTATGCTCCTGTTGATTCAGGGGGCCAAGATGACTTCCGTCATGACTTTTCAGGTCGCTCCGGGACTGGGGATTTCCATGAGCGTAGTTTATTCCATTATTCCCATCAGCGCATTCTTGATGATTCTCTACCTGATCAAAGATACGATAAGAATATTCAAAGAGATCAAAGAACGCTGCGGGACTAACGCTGCGGTAGAACAGAAAGCGGAAGTAGGGAGGTAGTCATGGAAGCAGTATTACTCGGTTCATTTCTGGGCTTGACCTTTCTGGGAGTACCGGTTGCCTACGCACTGGGTCTTTCTGTCTCAATAATTCTTTATTACTACATGAATATACCGCAGGTCATGATCACTCAGGTCATGTACTCCGGCATCGATTCATTTTCCTTTATGGCGGTTCCTTTTTTCATGCTGGCAGGATCATTCATGTCTGCTGGCGGGGTAACTTCAAGGCTTGTTAATTTCGCACAGGCTCTGGTTGGATCGTTTACCGGTGGTCTGGCTCAGGTTGTCGCAGTTTCAGGTATGTTCTTTGCGGCCATTTCCGGTTCATCGGCAGCGACCACTGCTGCTATCGGTTCGACTATGGTCGATGAGATGGAGAAAAAAGGGTACCGCCGTGAATTGGCAACCGGTATTGTTGCTGCCGGCGGAACTGTAGGTATTGTTATACCTCCATCCATTACTTTGGTTGTCTACGGGGTTATCGCAGGTGCATCCATCGGTGATCTGTTCATGGGGGGAATGATTCCCGGATTGCTCATGGGGCTGACCATGTGTCTGGTAAGCTACGCTATTGCCAAAAAGGAAGGTATCCCGGCGGAAGGCTCATTCTCTTTCCTTCATTTACTTAAATCCTTCAAGGATTCCTTCTGGGCATTGATGACACCGGTAATCATCATCGGCGGAATCTACGGCGGTATCTTCACCCCAACCGAAGCTGCTGCTGTGGCAGCGGTATACGGCATCTTTGTTGGTTTCTTTATCTATAAGGAACTTACTCTCAAGGATTTTCCGCGTATTATTTTTCAGGCTGTCATGGGAACCACAATGATTATGTTCATTGTCGGGGCGGCCAAGGTCTTTGGCTGGATGCTCACAAACCTTGAGATTCCGCATCATATCGGGGAATACATAGTCTCTTTGACCAGTTCTCCGGCAATGTTCCTGATTATGATGAACGTACTGCTGCTCTTCATCGGTACTCTTATCAATGCATCTGCGGCAGTTGTAATTCTAACCCCGATATTCCTGCCTGTTGCTGTAAAATTGGGAATTGATCCGCTGTTTTTCGGTGTATTGATGGTCATCAACCTTGCAATTGGGTGCATTACTCCTCCTGTTGGACTGGACCTTTTTGTTGCCAGCGCAATTACCAAGGTTCCTCTGGAAAAGGTTATGAAGGCTTCGACTCCATACCTTATCGCACTGTTGGGCTCTTTGCTGGTGATGACCTTCTGTCCGCCGATTATCACATTTCTGCCGAACCTTTTGCATTAGTGTGACGTGGACAGATTAATGATCAAAATGTTTATGAAATAAATAAAGGACGTGGTGTCAGCCAGGTTCATTATCCCTCACGCTCCTAGCCCCCGTAACCGATAACGGTTGCGGGGGCTGAGCTTTTTACAAGCTGGAGGAACTGTTGCTTTGCTGGTTGAATGTGCCTTGACGTTTGGAAAAACCGTTAATATCCCTAGCGCACAAAGCTTAAAACAATTTTGGAGAATATATGGACCAGTCAGCAGATTTGAAGGCGGAATACGAAAATAGACTTAAGGAATGTGAGAAGAACGGAGATTCCAAAGGTAAGGCAGAAACCCTTTATGAAATGGCAAAGCTCGAGATCAGTGAAGGCAATCAGGAGCAGGCTCTGCTTATGCTCATGGAGGCTTATTCGAGGTTTCAGAAGCTGGGCGAATCAAAAGGTCATTGCTTTGCCGGAGAATTGCTCGGGCAACTTCTTTTTGTCTCCGGCAACATCCAAGATGGATTGGCTGTTGTGCGCGAATCTTTCCGGGGATTTACAGAAATGGGTATGACAGAAGAAGCAGAAAAGACCGGCCAGTTGCTTGCCGTGATGGAAGAGCATGCTGCCGGACAATAAATATTTGTGTTAAAACAAAAACGGCCCGCAATTTCATTCGAGAAATTGCGGGTCGTTTTTGTTTTGGACTGAAAATTAATTTTGGTCCACACGCAGTTCAATGGCATCAAAACGCCAGTACTCGTGTTCGACCGTTAGCACGGTATCTTTGCCGTCAGTTTTGATGCGGCGTACATAAATTCCCGGAGAACCGTGAGTTATTCCAAGGTGTGATGTTACATCCCTTGGCAGTAGGAGCGGTCTTATGAGCAGGTTTCTTTGTGTCAGGCTAAGCCCGTAATCGTCTGCAACAACCTGTGTCATAGCGCGTTGGGCGGTTTTAGGTACAATTCCTTCCAGTTTCTCAGCGTTCAGATAGTTCAGGGTTCGGGCTACTTTCTGGTCATCTAGGAAGAAGGTGTTCTCCATGGAATAGACTTTCGTCCCGGCTGCAAATCCATCCTCGGTATATGTTTCCATGTCTTCTTTTATAGTGATGATGCCGTTGTCTTCTGTGGTCCATTCTGCTTTGCGTCCCTGTGATGCGGCAAGTTGGGCGAAGTTGACGTGGTCTGCGGGGTTGTAGACCATGCGGATAGGATTCACATACCATCCTTTCCGTTCCAGTCTGAAAATTTTACCGTCGCGCTGCAATTTCAGCAGGGCATGACGGATAGTGTTTCTGTTCAAGGACAGTTCTGCGCAGAGGGTTCTTTCGGAGGGAAGTTTGTCTCCCGCCTTCAATTCTCCTGAAGCCAGCCGTTTCAGGATCATGTCCCGCACTATTTCGTAATATCTGGTTTTTTTCATCATTTAGTCATGTTTTAGAGCGTTCAAGGTCTCAACTTGGCACATAATTTTTTCATAGTCATCACGAATTTGTAACTTTTTTTGAAAAACTGGTTTAAACCAGTTGAGCTGTTCTTGGCAACAGTGTATCACGGTTTCATACAGTGAGTTAACAGGATGACTGTCTTCGGAAGTGGAATAGACTCCACGGTCGGTGGGCAGCAATATCTATGCAGCGCAAATCCGTATTATATGTTATACGGACTGGAATTCCCTCACAATGTTGCGTTGTGAAGTTTTGAGGGTGGAGGTAGTTAAATGGCTCTTTTTCGTACTTCTTTCATTTGTCTGATGATTGTGGCTATGGCATCCGTTGCTCAGGCCGGCACCTTGGATAACGTCAAGAAAGACGGCTTTCTCAAGGCTGGAACCCACATTGAAAACCCCGGTTTTTCCGCTCTGGACAGCAATGGTAAACGTGTAGGTTTTGATGTTGATTTTATCCGCGCAGTTGCTGCAGCAGTTAATGTCCCCGAGATCAAATACACCCCGCTTACATCCAAAGAGCGTCTGCCTGCTTTGCAGTCCGGTGAAATTGATCTTCTCTCCCGTACCACTACTCACACCATGAGCCGTGACGTTAAACTCGGCCTCGATTTTACCGTGACCACTCTTTATGATGGTCAGGGCATGATGGTTCGCAAGGAACTCGGCATTACTGATGCCAAGGATCTGGACGGCGCAACTGTTTGCCTGCAGACCGGTTCTACTACCGAGCTTAATATTTCCGATTTTTTCCGTAAAAACGGCATGAGCTTTACTCCTGTTGTTTTCGACAAACAGCCTGATGTACGTAAAGCTTACGACACCGGCCGTTGTGACGTTCACACTACCGACGTTTCCGGCCTTGCAGCTCAGCGCTCCCTGATGGAAAAGCCTGCTGACCACATCATTCTTTCCGAAGTTATCTCCAAAGAACCCCTCGGTCCTGTTGTGCGCCACGGCGACAACCAGTGGTCCGACATTGTCCGCTGGACTATCTGGCTGACCATGGCTGCTGAAGAAAAGGGTGTTACTCAGGCTAACGTTGAAAAAATGTTCGCTAACAGCAAGGACCCCGAAGTACAGCGTATGCTTGGTAAAACCGGTTCTCTTTGGACCGACCTCGGCCTTGATAAGGGTGCTCCCGTACGTATCATCAAGACTGTTGGTAACTACGGTGAAATCTTTGACCGTAACCTCGGTCCCAAAACTCCCCTGCGCATGGAGCGCGGACTCAACAAGCAGTGGAATGAGGGTGGCCTCATCTACGCACCGCCTTTCCGCTAGGTCTTAATAATGTAGTATTCGCGCCGGGATTTTTCCCGGCGCGTTTTTTTATTTTAATAAAAGGTTTTTTCTATGTCCGAACGTTTCGCACCGCAGGAAAAGGTTCCTTTCTGGCGCAGTCCGCAGGGAAGGGCCTGGATGTTCCAGCTCTGCATGGTCGGTGGTTTTCTCTGGCTGGCAGTTTCCATGTACCGGAATACATTGGTCAACCTTGAAACCCGTGGTATCAGTTCCGGTTTCGGGTTTCTGGGTAATGAAGCCGGATTCCGCATCGGCGAGGTAACCGGAATCCCTCTGCCACAGGGCGGATTGCTCTGGTTTCTGCTCAGCCTTGTGGCCGGGCTTGCAATGTCCCAGCTTATTTCACGTCACCTGAAGAGTAAGTCAGATAGACCTATGAACAGCAAGTGGCTCTCGGTCTGTCTTATGTTCAGCATCGGGTTACCCATGCTGACACTCTATGTCTTCCGGGACAGCGTTGAAATTGCGCACTATACTGAATCTTCGAGCTATTTCATGGCCCTGCTAACCGGGCTGGGCAATACCTTGAAAGTTACGGTCATCGGCTGTGTGGCTTCGACTGTTCTCGGGCTGCTGGTGGCGCTCGGACGTCTTTCACCAAACTGGCTGCTTTCCAATATCTGCCGCTGGTATGTGGAGCTTAACCGCAACCTGCCTGTGCTTCTGCAACTCTTCTTCTGGTACTTTATCGTCCTGCAGCAGTTGCCCAACGTTCGCAAGTCCATTGATCTCGGCGGTTGGTTGATCCTGAACAAGCGCGGGCTTTACATGCCTGCATTGGTACCGCAGCAGGGAGCGTGGATTTTTTGCGCTGCCGTTGTGGTCGGATTTGCCGCTATCTGGGTCATCCGCAGACGTGCTAAACGAATTCTTGATGAAACAGGCAAGCCTGTAAAAACTTTATTTCCTGCCCTTGCCGTGCTGATCGGCCTGCCCGCATTGGCATGGCTGGTTGGCGGACAGCCTTTCACTCTCGATTTCCCCGTGCTCAAAGGCTTTAACTTCAAGGGCGGTACCGGCTTGACCCCGGAATTCACCGCACTGGTAGTAGGGCTGACTGTCTATGTATCAGCCTTCAACGCCGAGATTATCCGTTCCGGCATTGAAGCTGTCTCCAAGGGACAGCGAGAGGCCGCCCGTGCTCTGGCAATGAACGAGCGTCAGGTCATGCGCATTGTTATCCTGCCGCAGGGCATGCGCATCATCGTTCCGCCCATGACCAGTGAATATCTGGCTATCGCCAAGAACAGCTCACTTGCTGTGGCTATCGGTTATCCCGAATTCGTCAGTGTCGGCGGAACCATCCTGAACCAGTCCGGTCAGGCGGTTGAAATTGTGGGTATCTGGATGGGTGTTTACCTGTGCATTTCCCTGTTCATTTCTTTTGGAATGAATATTTACAACAGCAAAGTAGCGTTGGTGGAGAGGTAGTATGATTCAAGATATTCCTGACAGACAGCCCCCGGCAACTCAAGTGGGGGTAATCGGCTGGGTGTGCAAGAATCTGCTCTGCCCTTGGTACAACGCCGTGCTGACCATTGTTTCCTGCTGGGCCATCTGGTCGGCGGTGGCTCCTTTCTGGGAGTGGGCGGTAACCAATGCCTCCATCACTCTCGACCCGGAAGTAGCCAAGGAATACACCGGGGCGGCATGGGGATTTATCCGTGAAATGTGGCCCGTGTTCATGACCGGGGTTTATCCGGCTGAAGAGCGCTGGCGTCCGCTGATAGCTCTGTGCATAGTGGTGATTCTGGTCAGCCTCAGTCTTGTGGCATCCTATCGCCGCAGCAGGTGGCTAAAAATCCTCTGGTTTGTTTCGCCTATTGTTGTTTTCGCGCTTGTTTACGGCGGCGAGATTGTCGGTCTTCCTGTTGTTGGAACCCACTACTGGGGCGGCTTGATGCTTACCATCATGCTGTCCATTGTCGCCATGCTGGCTGCTTTCCCTATCAGCGTACTGCTCGCCTTGGGCCGTACCTCGGACATGCCTATCGCGAAACCTTTTTGCGTGGCCTATATCGAGCTTATCCGTGGTGTGCCGCTGATCACCATTCTGTTCATGGCTTCCGTAGTTCTGCCTTTGTTCCTGCCTGCGGGCATGGAATTGGATAAGGTTCTGCGCGCCTTGGTCGGTATCACCATGTTCTTTTCCGCTTACCTTGCGGAGAATATCCGTGGCGGTTTGCAGGGTATCAGCAAAGGTCAATACGAGGCTGCTGACGCACTGGGCATGAGCTATTGGAAAAAGACCATCGTGGTAATTCTGCCGCAGGCTCTGCGCATTGTTATCCCGCCCATGGTCAACAACTTCATCGGAATTCTGAAAGATACTTCCCTCGTTGGCATCGTAGGTCTGGTGGACCTTCTGCAAATCGCATTCGCCACCACCTCGAACCCCAAATGGTTCGGCAGGCTGGAGGAAGCATACGTATTTATTGCCTTCTGGTACTGGATTCTTTGCTACGCCCTTTCCAGCTACAGCCAATACCTTGAACGCAAGATGCCTTCCGCAAGTAAATAGAGGAGAAATATAATGACAACCGCACACATAAACACAGCTACACATCTCGGGGACAGCCCGGTTGTGATCGATATACAGGGCCTTAATAAATGGTACGGGCAGTTTCACGTACTGAAAGATATCAACCTCCAGATTCGTCAGCAGGAGAAAGTTGTTATCTGCGGACCTTCCGGGTCTGGTAAATCCACCCTGATCAGGACCATCAACAGGCTGGAAGAACATCAGGAAGGTTCCATCATTGTCGATGGTGCGCCGTTGACCAATGATGTGAAACAGATTGAACGTGTCCGCCGTGAGGTAGGCATGGTTTTCCAGCAGTTCAACCTGTTCCCGCATATGACCATTCTGGATAACGTTATTTCCGGTCCTATTCACGTACGCAACATGCCCCGCAAACAGGCTGTTGATCTTGCTCATTCTTACCTTGAGCGAGTCGGCATTGCCGAGCAGGCCAACAAGTTCCCCGGACAGCTTTCCGGCGGTCAGCAGCAGCGTGTGGCAATTGCACGCGCCTTGGCCATGCAGCCCAAGATTATGCTTTTCGACGAACCCACTTCAGCACTTGACCCCGAAATGATTAAGGAAGTTCTCGATGTAATGCGTGAGCTGGCCGAGCAGGGTATGACCATGATCTGCGTTACCCACGAAATGGGTTTTGCCCGTGAAGTGGCCGATACCATGGTTTTCATGGATAAGGGCCAGATCGTGGAATATGCACCGGTAAAGGACTTCTTTACCGCGCCCAAAGAAGAGCGCAGCCGCATGTTTCTTGAGCAGATTTTGAATCATTAGAGTTTATACATGTCACTAAATTTAATTAATGAACGTCCATTGATCTGGGCGCACCGTGGGGGACGTTCCCTTGCGGCTGAAAATACTCTTGCAGCAGTGCGTAAGGCCAAAGAGGCCGGGGCGGACGGCTGGGAGCTTGATGTGCAGGTCACCAAGGACGGGGAAGTCATTCTCCTCCACGACCTGAATCTGCTGCGGTCCACCAATGCCAGTGTTCATCCTTTGTTTATCGGTAATCCTCCGGCTCTGCCGTGGAGGTTCAGCCTTATTGAAATAAAGGAGCTTAGCGCTGATATCTTCCCGCGTCGTTTCTGCCCGCCCAAGTATATTGAGCAGCCTTGGCGGGAGCTGCCGGAAAATCTTCCTGCTGATTTGCGAATTCCCACTTTGATTGAGGCCCTGAAAGTCAGCAGGGAGCTGGATATGTGGATCAATGTGGAGATCAAGGACCTCAGTAAAGCTGTCCCGGATTCACTTGCCGGGGATATTGTGGAAAAGGTGCTTGGAGTCATCCGGGCGCAGTCTATGGATGATCAGGTGGTGGTTTCTTCTTTTAATCACGATTACGTGCGCAGGAGTAAAGAAGTTGCCCCGCATATTCTTACCGGGGTCTTGACCGAGCATAAATATGCAGGAGATCCGCTTGAAGCTGCCCGCATTGCTAAAGCAGATGCTTGGCATCCGGGCTTCCGCTATCTTACTGAAGATAAGGTCAAGGCTGCGCGTGAAGCAGGATTGGCGATTAACCCGTATACAGTTAACGAAGTGGAAGATATAAAGCGGCTCACAAAGTGGGGTGTGACCGGACTGGTTACCGATTATCCGCAGAATGCATAGGTCGATTTCAAATACGCAATTAAAAAGGCCGATTCCATCTGGAATCGGCCTTTTTAATTGCGTTGTGGTACAGGTGTTTATTCCTGTGTTACTTCGCGAGCTTCCCAGCATTCATGATTAATTTCATTTTCGCTGTTGGCTACTGCGCAGGTTACGGCAAGGTCACCGGTAACGTTGGTGCAGGTGCGGCCCATGTCGAGCAGGGCGTCAATGCCGAAGATCATGGCATAGGCCAGTGCAGTGGGGGAGCCTGCGGTGATTTCCAGACCCACGGAATTAAGCACGATCATGAGCATGATTGCGCCTGCGCCGGGAATACCGGCAGTACCGAGAGAAGCCAGAACAGTGGTCCCGATGACGGTTATCTGCTGGCTGGCGGTAAGGGGTTCACCGATAGCGTAACCGATGAACAGGGCACATACACCCTGATAGATTGCGGTACCATCCATGTTGATGGTTGCGCCCAGCGGCAGGGAGAAGGAGTAGATGCTTTTGTCTACGCCCAGTTCTTTGTCGGCAACTTCCATGCTGATGGGCAGTACGCCGCTGCTGGAGCGGGTTACAAATGCGGCAATGGAAGCGGTCTTAACTTTCTTGAAAAAGCTGATGGGGTTTATCTTGAAAAGCAGCAGGCCACCGCCGTAAATAAGGAAAATGTGGCAGGCAAAAGCAAGGTAGGTTGCAATTACGACCACACCCAGAGGTCCGGCGGCTTTGGAGCCCTGAGCGCCGAAAACAACGGCGATAAGTGCGAAAACACCGATGGGAACGTACTGCAGCACCCAGTCGATGATGATGTACATTACTTCAGCAAGACCTTCGAAAAGGTAGAAAAGTGAGTCTCCTGCATTTTTGATGCGTGCGTCTTCGCTGTGGCGCAGCATGGAGATGGCAATACCTGTGATGATACAGAAGAATATGGTTGAGAGAACGTCACCGGTGGTAATAGCTGCAAACGGGTTTTTGGGGATGATGTTGATCAGGATATCGAGAAAGGATGTTGCCTTGGGGGCTGCTACTTTGAGGGTAGCGCCTTCTGCTGCGAGTTCAAGACCATTACCTGGCTGGAGAATGTTTCCGAAAAAGAGGCCGATGGCAACAGCAAATCCGGTGGTCAGCATGTAAAAGCCCATACACTTAGCGCCTACTTTACCGAGCTGGCTGGGCTTTACACTGCCTGCTCCTACGATGATGGTGGAGACGACCACAGGCATTACGATCATTTTCAGCGAACGGACCAATATATCTCCCAGCGGAGACAGGACTTTTGCTTCAGGCCCTAAAATAAGTCCTGTAATGGCTCCTAATACCAGACCGATAATGATTCGAATCAACAGGTTACTTTTGAAGTACCAAGAAAACATCTTCCCTCCTGATGTAAGTTAAGAGTGTGCTCAAATAGAATTTTCAGACAAACAAATTTTCATTTATCGAAAAAATATGTAGTATTTTGAATGAAATCCGGAAAAGTGTAGGGTTTGATAGCAGTTCTTGGTATTCTCCGCAAGTTTGAGGATGGTCCATTAAAAAAGGACCTACGATTTGCATCGTAAGTCCTTGAAAGATTCGATCGGTATTGTCGTTGAATTCTTTTAATCTTTGATCACCGGCATAGTAGTTGTCTGTCCGCGGTGGTTGCGGAAAGTGTATTCTTTATCGTTTTTATCTACACAGTAGTAGTCCGGCATAAGCGGAATTTTACCGATATTGGTCGCGCATACATACATAGGCTGGGCAAGACCGGTAGTGTGCCCTCTAAGCCCGTCACGGATAAGCTCGGCACCTTTTTCGATGGGAGTGCGAAAATGGTCGATACCGGGTGCAGGCTCACAGTAGAATACGTAATAAGGACGGATGCGGTATTGTAAAAGTTTCTGATGCAGGTGGCGGAAGGTCTCCACGTCGTCATTGATTCCTTTGAGCAGGACCATCTGGTTGCCGATGTTTACACCGGCGGTTAGCAGATCATAAACGGCCTTACGGGTTCGCGGAGTCAGTTCCTTGGGGTGGTTGCACTGGGTGTTCAGCCATACGGGGACTTCATGGTCTCCGCCCAGAATTTCGACCAGTTCCGGGGTGATGCGTTGCGGCATGGCAATGGGAACACGACTTCCGAAACGAATCATTTCGACATGGTCAATTGAGCGCAGGCTTTTCAACAGGTGATCAATGCGGTCATCTGAAAGAAGCAGCGGATCGCCACCGGTAACCAGTACATCCCGTATTTCTTCATGTTCCCTTATCCAGTCTATTCCCTCTTCCAGATCAAAGCGTAGTTCCAGATTTTTATCTACTACCAACTCCTTGCGGAAGCAGTGGCGGCAGTAGTTGGCGCAAATATCGGTGACGGTAAAGGCTATACGGTCAACGTACTGGCGGGCGATACAGTCCGGGCGTTTTTCCTCAGTGTCCCGGTTCTCTTTCCAGACCAGATAGTTGTCGAGACCATACTCATTCTTGGTTTCTTTAAGAGAAGGTATCGCCTGCATGCGGATGGGGCAATTAGGATCGTCTTTGTCCATCAGCGAAGCCATATGCGGGGTTGTCCCCCACTTGGTGTTCAAAGTGTTTATGGCCTCCTCTTCATCGGAGGTAACGTTAATATACTGTTTTAAGCGGTCAAGTGAATCAACCATGTTTTTCATCTGATCTTTCCAGTTTTCCATAAAAAATCTCCATGTTTGTTTAGCGAACAAAAGTGCAAGGGAGATGTGGCTTCGCTTTGCAGCTGCCTGAAACGAAAAAACCCCACAAAATTATGTGGGGGTAATTATGTTCCATAGATTCTGCATTTTGAGTTGGTTATATAAATAAACCGATAACAACAGGTAAAGTGGCGAAGTTGTGATCACCCTATAGGATAAAAAAGTTAATACATGATCATTTTACTTCAGGTCTTGCGGCGATGTTTTTAGTCATAAGTTGATTTATGAACGAAGAGTTTTGAAGTAAAAGTGATTTATATCTAAAAACATAATGTCAAATATTATTGTTTTCAGATGTTTTTACACTTTGTTCGTGTTTAAGTGGACGTAAATAAAGTTTATGAACTTAGTCCGAGAGAAGTTTGAACAGGTATAAGCTTTAGCCGCAAGGCTACCTATTGGGTATTCATAGGGTACTGGGTGTACCCATTTGAGCGTAGGAGGTCGTGAATCTGTATGATTGAATAAGGGGAGGCCTTAACTGTCGTTGAAGGTTGATTCGACAGCAGTTACGGGCGTTGAAGAGCGAAAGGTCCGTTTTTAGTAAGCGTTATGGCAAGGTTTGCGCTAATTCTTTTAGAGCCATTTTTTCATTTTAAATAATACCAGCATCCCTGCAGAAATTGCGCCCATAATTATGATCGATAGATAAAAGCCGTTGGGGGAATTTAGTCCGGGTATGGTCGTGAAATTCATGCCATATAGCCCGGCAATAAAAGTCAGCGGGATGAATATTGTCGAGAAGATGGTCAGGAATTTCATGGTCTCGTTCAAGCGGGTACCCATGTACATGCTGTAGGTGGTGAATAGATCACCTAGAATGTCTTTATAAATTTCCAGCGAATCCAATGCCTGATCCATCATGTTCAGTAGATCTTTCATGTATGTTGTTGTGTCATCGGAAATAAGCTCAGAATCAAGTTTATTAATCTTTAAGATAATTTCTTTTACCGGGCGGATTGATTTACGGATGTATGCAATTTCACGGCGATAAAAATTTATGCTTTCCAAATGTTCCGGACACGGCTCAGCGGTTACTTCCTCTTCAAGGTCCTCTATTCTTTCTCCTGTGATTTCTATAACTTTAAGATAGTTTTCGAGAACACAGTCCAACAGCGTATAAAAGAGGTAGTCGGTACCATTGTTTCTTATTTTGCTTTTGTTCTTTTTAAGCCGTTTGTGGATCGGGTCAAAAATGGAATTGGGTTGTTCGTTGAACGAGATCAGATACTTTTCTTGTAGGATAAAGCTGACTTGCTCGGCAAAAATCTCCTGATCGACATCTTCAGATACTAGTATTTTCATAGTAGAAAACAGATAGTCTTGATATTCCTCAATGAAAGGGCGTTGCCCTGTATCAAGTATATCTTCCAATGCCAGAGGTGAAATACTAAAGCGTTCACCGAGTTCTTTCATCAGTTCAGAATCGTGAACTCCGTCTATGTTTAACCATGTCTTTTTTGTGCTTTCAGATTCTTCTGAAATGTCGGCGAGTGAATCTATGGCTGTATCAGTCAGGCTTGAGCTGTCATACTCAATAAGCCTGAGTTCGGGCGTGGAAATTTTGTGTTGTCCTGTGAAAATCAGCGATCCAGGAGGCAATCCGGCCTTTTGGTCTTTATTTCTTAGAAATCTAGCCATAAATCCTCCTAAATTATCTTTGGCGCAGGCCTATTTAACAAATCCAAAGTATAAAAGAGCGCTTAATATTGCCAGCAGAGCACCCCAAATCGCAATAATTTTTATTGATGATGCTTTTGCCTCCTCCCGTTTCCACCAGGTCAGCGGCTGCACTCCCATAAGTAAAAAGGAAACCACACCTGAGAGATTAAGACAAATTATGTTTGCAAAAAACAAAGTGGCGGCACCGATGGCATGTGAAGTGTGTCCTGCTCCCAGAAATAAACCACAGGCACTGAGTGGCGGCAGAAGCGACAGGGCGACCATTACGCCTACTAAAGAGGTCGGGACTCCTAAAGTGAAAGAGATGATTCCGGCTGCCCCTGAAACTATTGCCAGAATAATATCTGAAAAGTCAGTCGATGCTCTTGAGATTAATTCAGAAGAGTTCTCATTTATGTCCACTCCGGTGAATAACCCTGCAATGAACGTTATGGAAAAAGCTAAAAGAATACCGGTAACAAGGGTTTTGGAGGACGTTTTTGCAAGATCGTTATCACCCAGTGTTGTGGCAAGGGACAGCCCTACGTTCGGTGCCAGCAGGGGGGCTAAAACCATTGCTCCGATTATGATGGCAACGTTGTTCTTCAATAGCCCTATGACTGCGACTATTGATGAAAATATTATGAGCAGAATGTAGCTCCGGGACAACACACATGTATCAAGCACGTCGGCATAGAGCTCTTCTCTGCTTAGCCTGTTTTGTATTTTTTTCCGGTTATTTTGAGGGTTGTCTTCCTCAGGCGGTTCTTCTTCTATTTCTTTCAGCCGCGGAAGAGTGGCTTCAACAGCAAAGACAACTATTCGGTATTTTTCTTTCCATGTAAAAAAGGACTCTAAACGATCAAGGACATTTTCGGATTCTTTCACATCCATAATGACTTTGAATGTGAGGGAGTGCTCCTCTTCATTTGAAGAAATCCAAAATACATAGCCCTCATCAGGACGATGTTCTTCAAGGGTTTTACATATTTCATCCTTATCTTCGCTCGGGGCAATTATCTCAATGACTCGAAGCGGCATGCTCTTCCCTCCTGTTTTGGCTTCCGGCTATGCGTTGCCTTTGGAAGGTTTAGCTTCAGGCATGTTCTTAACATGAATATCCAATTGCGGAAAAGCTATCTCTATGCCCTCTTTGCGGAAATTGTTATCTATCTCAAAGCGTAGGTCAGACATTGCTCTAATGGAGTAATCAATGTCATCTATCCAGACTCTTAATATGAAATCCAGACTGCTTGATCCGAAGTTACTGAAATGGACATAAGGTTCAGGAGTTGCAAGAACATGTTCGTTTTTTTCGGCAATTGCTAAAAGGGTTCTTTTTACTTTTGCAGTATCGGAACCATAGGCAACTCCCACAAGGATGTCCCGCCGCAATGTCGAACTGTTCTTGGTCCAGTTGGTCATCTGGGTTGTTACAAGGTCGGAGTTGGGGATCATGATTACTGCATTTTCAAATGTCTCAACCAAGGTTGTACGGATGTTGATTTTTTGAACGGTGCACCAGAGGCCGCTAAGCTCGATAACATCTCCCTGCTGGATGGACCGGCCAAACAGCAGGATCAGTCCGCTGATGAAGTTGTTAACGATATTTTGGAGGCCGAAACCGATACCGACACTAAGACCACCGGCAATAACGGCGATGCTTGTAAGGTTTACCCCGAGAACCCTCATGGAAATTATCACAAACAATGACCAGACACTGTAAGTGAAGAGAGTCTGCATTGAAGGTACTGCTCCGCGTTTACCTTTGGGCCATCTATTTCCGACGTGTTCTATAGAAACATTAAACGCCGCTACGCAGCTTTTGGTTATAAAGAACAGGACAGCCAAAGAAACAATGCTCCCTATTGTCAGGGAGAATCCATAAATGTTGATTTGTCTGGCCATGACATCATCAATGGCAGTCGGCCCCAGAAATATTGACAGCCAGTAGTAAACAATCAAAAAGGCTATCCCCCAGCCTAGAGGGACCGCCAGCCCGCTGATCAGCCCCTTGAGCAGCTTTTCGCCTTTTTCCGTACTTACAAACAGAATCTGTCCCCATAGTCTTCCAAAGGAACGTATGAAAATTCCAAGGCACAATAGAATAGCGACCAGACAGGCCATTCTTCCGAAGCCCAGAAAAGAAAGGATAACAAGTGGAGTAATGAAGCTTATTTTCTGAGTTGATCGAACAAGTCCCTTGAATCCGTTTTTGCGCCATGCGGTTGTGGAGCTGACTGTCCATGAACCCAAGGTGAATAATAGAAAAAATATAGTAATATATTTACTGGGGACGTGCAGTGATACCATCGCCACACTTATAAATAGCAGCACACTCATTCTGAAACTGCCACTGGTGACTAAGAATCTATCACGAGACAGGAATTTGGACAGGCGTAAAATAGAATAAAAGAAGACGCAGAAAACAAAATATAAAAAGAGTTCCAGTGTTCCTGTAAACACAAGGATATTAGCAATGCATAAAGAAATACTGAATAGAGCGGTAAAAGTGTAAAATCTTATCTTTCTATGTTCATGGAGTATGGAATATCGCCATGTGATTGTTTTTTGCACTAATCCTTTAATTGAAAAACAAATGAAAAGGACAACGATAAAAACAGATAAATGTTTGAGCCAGTCGTTTTTGTAAATTTGCAGGGCAGCCGTAAATTCGGCTCTTCTCAGTTGGGTCCAATTGTGCAGAGAAAAAGATGTTTCCCAAAAGTCAGAGCTGAATATCGGAGTTTTTCCTGTCAGCAGATAAGCTTTCCAGAGCTGGAGAAGGTTTTGTTTTTCGCCTTTTTCAAGCTTCTCTATCCGGTCAAGCATCCGTACGCCTTGTGCATCTAAAAGGTTGATGCGTGAAAGCTGCTTTTTGGATTTTATACGCAATTGGGAAACTGATTTGAATCTTTCACGATATATGGCGATCAAATCTTTAGGGGTTCCCTCCGGCATGCTGGAAGCCAGCTGTTCAAAGGATTTCAGAACTTCAATTCTGGACAGGCATTCAGATTTGGCGTTTCTGAGTTTTTCGACGATTTCTTGAATGTCATCTCTTAAATCATTCAGAGTGTTTTTTACAAATTTCCTTTCTATCGGGGAGTTTGCAGATGCTCTTTCAGAGATAAAAAGAATTTGTGAACGTTGCAGCAGTATTGCAAATTCTTTTTGCGACTGAACAATCATATCCTCAACGCTCGCATAGGTGGCAAGCTCTTCTGCCTCAAAAGCCTGATAATTCTGCACCCTGCTCCGTAAAAAATCATAGTCCTGATTCGCAAGTGCTGAAAAAGACACGCAAAGTCCTAAAATTATTAAACCAAAAATTAAGACTATTTTGGGTGCGGTATACTTTTCCTTAGGCATTATTGAGGGATCTCCTTACTTTTTGTGCATATTATCTCAGTAAATTAATCGATTATATACACCACTGTTCGATGATTTCGCAATCCAAACAATAAGTTGCTTTCAAGATAATAACTTGCCGTAAAGTCCATATCTGTTGATTTGCTTCTGATTATGCGGCAAGTAATTATCTCCAATGATCCTTAAACTGACTGCTTGTCTACATGTGAGTGTTTAAGATAATGGGAAAAAATAAAAAAGATTGGGCCAGATTATGGAAGCCTGTAAAAGAGAGCAGGGTGTCTCTTTACAAGGCGGAGATCCAGACTTTTTCATTCAAGAAGCACAGCCATGAGAGTTATGCCTTGGGTGTTATTGAAGATGGTGTCCAGCAGTTTCGACTCGGTGGTGCCAAGCGTGTCGCTCCGGCTTCGGCAATGATTGCGATAAACCCCGGTGAGGTCCATGACGGTGAATCCGCTGTTCCTGATGGATGCCGCTATCGTGTTGCCTACTTTAATGATGAGCTGCTCAGCGATATTTTTTTCGGTCTTTATGGCGATAGGCGTAGTGTTTCATATTTTAAATCGCCGGTACTCTTTGACCGGGATGTGTCTGCTGCCTTACTCCATGCCCATCAATTTATGGAAGGGGTCCAGAATAACATGCTGGCTGCTGAAAGCCTGATGATGCAGGTTGTTGCGGAAGTCTTTTTGCGTCACGGAGATGAAAGCCGGTCTCCATGCCCGGTTATACGCAATACAGAAGCCGTGAAAAAAGCTATAAACTATATCCGTAAAAATGCGGCTGAGAATATTTCTGTGAATGATATTGCCGCTGTTGCAGGGCTTTCACCATATTATTTTTTGCGGCAGTTCAAGGCCATCACCGGCCTCCCTCCTCATGCCTATCTCATGCAGTGTCGAGTTTATCTAGCCCGTAGAGCAGTGGACCAAGGTGTTCCGCTTGTTGATGCTGCTTTACAGGCCGGATTCGCTGATCAGGCTCATTTCTCACGCAGCTTCAAAGCGATTCACGGATTTCCTCCCAGCCAATATCAGAAAGATTTGCATATCTGATCCGTATATTGACTTCCACTAGCTCAAATGTGATTTAGAAGTATGCAGAAATATTTATACGATCACATGGTTAGGTCTCTGCTCGCAGCTGGCTTTTTGAGTGCCGTACTTACTCTTTTCTTTGCCTGCGCAGCGCATGCAGAATCCAAACTTCCCTTCCATCCCGGAGAAAAAATTGAATACAATCTTTACTGGACTGTATTTCATGCCGGATATGCGGAGCTGACCACATCAAAAGGTAACGGGACATCCGGTCCTATATTCAATGCAACGGCCCGCACAAATGATTTCGTGGATGTGTTTTACAAGGTGAGAAATCGAATTGAATCCATTACTACTCCGGGCATGGATTCGGCTCTTTATTATTTTAAAAAACAGCGCGAAGGGGACTACCATAGGGATATAACCTTGCGTTTCGACTGGAATACCTTTTCAGTAACCAGATACGGTTCAGACGGGACTTTTCGCCAGAAGTTGCCCATCTATCCCGGCGAGCATGATCCTTTGTCCATTCTCTTTTCATTTCGTACCCAGCCTTTGGAAGAAGGTTACGAGTTTGTCTGTCCGATAACAGACGGTAAAAAATCAGTCATTGGCCGGGCTATGGTTACGGGAAGAGAGACCATCACTGTTGCAGGTAAAGAGTATGATACGTTCGTGGTTGAGCCTGAGATTAAAGATCTGGGCGGCGTTTTCAAGAAAAGCCCGGACGCGACACTTAAAATGTGGTTCACGGCGGATGAATTGCGCATTCCGGTAAAAGTTAAAAGTGAAGTTTCAGTAGGTCATTTCTCTGTGGAGCTTTCAAAATACACTCCCGGTGATCCAGAGGTAGAATTCTGAATAAATGATGCAAAAAGGCGTCTCTGTTCTTGTTATTTTTGAGTGTGATTGTGCTTAAACATACTCGACTGATTTTCCCATAACGAAAAAGGACTTAAGAAATATTTCTTAAGTCCTTGAGTTGAATGGCAGCCACGAGCGGCCTTTAAATTGCTCAACTCTTCTTGTCAGAAGATATTAAGTTAATATCTTTAGGAAATATAACGGATTTGTTGGCGTTCCAATTCGATCCGATCGAAAATAGATTGCATAATTCGCTCGTATAACTCATTGCCGAGCAATTGATCCTCAACGCCGAAATCGACATTCGGGTTGTCATTTACCTCGATTACATAGGCTTTACCGCCTATCTCCTTAAGATCCACACCGTAAAAGCCGTTTCCGATAAGCGATGATGCCCGTACCGCTGCCCTAAGAATTGAAGGCGGCACCTGATCTATGCGGACGGCTTCATGCTGGCCGCTGAAACCGACTGTGTCGGATGAATTCCAGTTGTATATTTGCCAATGATTCTTCGCCATGAAGTATTTGCATGCAAAGATCGGCTTGTTATCGAGAACGCCGATGCGCCAGTCATATTCCGACACAAGGAATTCCTGAGCGATAACCAGATCTGATTTTTTCAGCATTTCATTTAACCGTTCCTGCAACTCGGATTGAGAGTCAACTCGATATACTCCCTGTGAGAATGAGCTTTCAGGAAGTTTCAGGACCAGTGGAAATACTAATGATTGAATGCGTTTATCAGAGATATCTTTCTTGGTGAGTAACCATCCGCGTGGCTGCCAAATCCCTTCGCTGACAAGCTTTTCATAGAGGAATACCTTGTTTGAGCAGAGCATTATGGACCATGGATCGTCAATTACGACAAGCCCTTCGGTGTATGCGTGTCGAGATATGGCATATGTATGGTCTTCAATTGCTGTTGTTTCTCGAATAAACAGGGCATCAAACTCGCATATTCGACGTTTGTCTGCCTTTGTAATGAATTCCACGTAAAAACCGACTTTTTCCGCTGCCTTCCTGAACCGATCGAGTGCATCCGGGCAGGATGGGGGAGTTTTCTCTTCAGGGTTTACCAGTATTGCCAGATCATATTTAAAATGCTTGAGTCGTGGACGGGTATAGCGTTTTTTCGAACTGTATTCTCCCAAAGCTTCCTGCAGCAAATGTTCATTTTCAGCCATAATATTTTTCACAGACAGCACTTTGATTTTCTTTACAGTCCAACGTTCTTTGAATTGAAGGCATAGGCTGAAGAATGGAATTGAAAAGAGGCGGAACAACTTTTGAGCCAGCTCATTAAATCGCTGATCGCTGGATTTGCCCATGATAATTGTAAGGGTGAAGTCCTGCTCTGTTACGAGTGACAGCTTTGCCGCAAGATAATCCTCTATTTCATCAAGGAGACTTTGCGCCACCATTGGGGTTGTGGCATCTTTCATGTTCACAACGGACGGAATAACCATGTGATTGCGTGCGTTAGCCAGCAAAGATACATAATATCCCAATGAGTGGATCTTGTAGGAATTACAGATGTTCAATACATGAAATCTGTTGGATTTGGCATAGTTCTGGTCCGAAAGGTAGTCTTGAGCAGAGCATAAAGTCAGTTCCGAAGACCATTTCTTCAATGATCTGACATCATCTGTCACTATGAGCAATCTGTCCTGAACCGTCTTTTTGGCAGATAGCACCAGAGACATCCTGAGCCCGGATTCTCCCGGGCCATAGTAGTCTGGCAGGGCTCTTGCCGCCTCAAATCCAAATTTACTGTACCAGTCAATCAGTCTCGGATTGCTAATGTCCGCTTCAAGTGAAATTCGTTCATATCCATGACTGGATGCGAAGTTGATTATGTGTCTGATGAGTGCTTCGCCGACTCCCATTTTTCTATACTTTCTGTCGATGGCCAGCGAATATATTCGAATTGAACGTTTGTAATGGATAATTACGGCTGCACCCATTTTAACGGATTTTTTCCGTCCGGGAGAGGTTTCGATGATTAACACCAGCTGGCTGGCGCTGGATATGCTGTTTTGCAGGCTACGCTTTGAACTCTGACGTTTCTCCGCAAAGCACTCACGTTCAAGCTGCATTACAAAGTCTAAGTCGTTAGGAACCGCCTCCCGAATGATATGGGATCGGCATGAAGTGTGATCCACTCCGTGTATCAGGCTCACGTATTTCTCCGTTGTTAAATTCGCCCGCCCAAAGTCAGGAAAGACCTATCGGGGCAAATAACGAATATACCTAACACGGGTTTCGGTAAATAAAATTGGATAAAAATAAAGTAAGTCCATTCAATTGGTTGTGGCCTTATTCAGTGCTGGTGGTCTTCGTTTGTGGGCAGGTGTACCCCGACACTAGGTATTAACACAGGAAGTAATACGGGACTATCCGGGATTAACCGGGAAGATACGGGAGCTTAGGTAGGATTTGAGGTTGAATTTCGGTCAAATTGTTTTTGACACTAAAAATGCCGTGAACTTGTGTTTGCGGCATTTGCTTTTGTCACTGTCGGTGGTCAGACTTTAAAAACTGTTTTGCTTCAAAAATAGAGCAAAATAGTTTTATTATTTTTCGCAAAGATATTGCTAAAATACTAATAGTATATTTATAAAAAAGAGCAGTTCTTGGTGTTGTATTAATAATTAAACGGGCAAAAAGATTACCTTTTTGCCCGTTCGCTTTTTTCTTATATGTGTTTCTAACCGACCTTTCGATGTGCTTCATTGTGCATATCTTGATCCGGGGCAGCCCGCGCCTTGAGCTTTTCAATTTCTATTTTCATTAAGCTGTTTTCTTTCCATAACTGTCTATTTTCTTTGTATAGTTCTCTGTTCTCTAACATTAGTTCGCGGTTAGTCGCACGCTCTTTGCTTAATTCAGTTTCAAGAAGTTTACTTTTTTCTAGTTCTGAACCGAACTCTATGATGTCAGCAGATGCTAGTTCTTTCATTACAAAGTCTTCTGCCAGCTCAGTAGGACCCTCTCCTGTCAAAAGCCAATCGAAGGACACACGGTAAGTCTTAGCTATGGCTATTATTACATCTGCATTAGGTGTTCTTTCATCACGTTCGTAGTTTCCAAGCGTGTTCTGAGCAACACCTATTGTGCTTGCAAACCTTTTTTGAGGTGTCTTTCCGCGAATCTTCTTTATTCTTTGACCAATAGTCATAGGGTTAAAGTTCCTTTTTGAAGTTTAACACAAACTTTAACACCCAAGCATAGCTATACAACTAGTTGATATTTATGGATTTTTCCAACAGATATCACAAAGTTGAACTTTAACGCAAAATCGAGGTTGATATTAACTCAATTTTGTGGTTAAAAAAGCTCATGGGCAGTTGAAAAAAATAGTTCTTTCTCAACCTAGCCCACCACAGAGAGGCGGTCAACGTCTGGAGATGAGTCTAAATCAGACAATGACCGCCTCAAACCCCAGACAGTAAACGGACTTTAAATGCACACACAGTTATCTCTTTTTGACGACACCGCCACCCGTTTGGGTGACCTTGATGCAGCTATTGCGAGAGCAATGCATCAGGCGTTTGCGCGGTGTGGCAAAAGCAAGGATGAGATTGTGGACGCAATGAATGCTGTTGCTGATAGAGGGCGGTTTAAGCTGACAAAAGGCAACGCCAAAGCCCTCACTGTAGCGACCTTTGAAAAATGGTTGTCGGTCAAAGAAAAACACCATGTTCCCCCCAGTCGCGCCATCAATGCTTTCTGTGAGGTGGTTAAAGATCTCACTCCGTTGCAGGTGCAATTGCAGGTTCATGGTGCTGACATCATGACTCCTAAAGACAGAAAGCTCCGCGATTACGGTGCAATTGTAATCAAGGATCGCAAGACCAAACGAGATAAGAGGAAAATGGAGGAGGAGCTTTTATGAATAGTGCCGCATCAGGAGCGGGCAAGTTTCGTGACCCTTGGGTGATCCGCAAGCGGCTGGATGAGTTGGGAACCAACATGGCCCAGATAGCCAAGAAAATAGACGTTAGCCCCAACCTTGTTCACGCCACTGTTAAGGGCGCGAAAAACAACAGACGAGTTTTAACGGCTTTGCTCGAAGTCGGGTGTTCACCCAAAATTTTGAGTCTGCCAGAAGATATGAAGGAGATGAAATGAGAGTTGATATTTTTAAACATGGCAACCCCTGCGATGAACTTGTCTATGCAGTCGACCACAAAGGCGAAGTAGAAAGTAATCTTGACCCACAGGTGCTTGCCGAGGTCCATGACGCTTTGATTGCCGAAACAAACCGTGTCTCCCAACTCATAGCAGCAGTTGGAATCAAGCCCGATTATACAACTGCAACAACAGCAGTTTTTGGGCGTGTTGTTGATCTTTATGGCTGTGTTTTTGTGAACGGTAAACAGTACGCCACAGGTTGTTCCTATGGATCAAGTATGGCCTTTCAGACCTGCGGTGATGTTGTCGAAATGCTGGACCCGGTCACTATGAGCTGGGTTGAATTGCAGCCTACCCCCCTCGCAATAACTGCTTAGGTGAATCCATGACTCAGGTAAATATCACATACACCACACAAGAGCTTGTCGAGCTGCTAACAGTCACAGCTATGACTATCTCTCGCCGTGCCAAGCGTGAAGGTTGGCAGTCACAGCCTCGTCCGGGCCGTGGCGGCGGCAAGCTCTGGATTGTGGCTTCCATGCCTGAGTCAACCCGTGATCAAATTTCTGCATCAATCACCTCGCAGATGCAGGCGGAACAGCCGGAGTCCCTGACTCCCTCCAAACCCCAACTCCCGGCTGTTCTGCCTGTCAATCTGGCTGATTGGCAGCGCGAAATCATGGAAGCACGTTTGATCATACTGGCAGAGGTCCAGCGGATCGCGGTCATAGATGGCATAATTAAAGCTGAAAAGCGTTTTGCCAAGATGGCCCGTACCGGGGAACTTTCCCAGTATTATCAAGACCTCATTGCTAAAGCTAATGCCCGTAAGGGTAAGGCGCGGGCTTTGTCCGCTTCTACCCTGCGTAATTGGCGCAGGATCAACAATAATGAAGGCGCGGAAGGGCTTGCACCCAAAGTGACGCAGGCTCCCCTTGAAAAGCAATTTCCCGCATGGCTTTTGCCGTTTCTTCGTGAATGGCGTTTGCCCTCAAAACCGAGCATTTCGCAGATTTATTATGACCTCAAAGAGGATTTAAATCTGCCATCCCTGCGCACTGTTGAGCGCAAGGTCGCTGCTTTGGGTGAATTAGAGAAAAACCGTGGAAGGCTTTTGCCACGGGAAATTAAACGCTTCAAAGCCTTTGTTCGCCGTGAGTTCAAAAAGCTTCTCCCTACTGACGTTTACACCGCAGACGGTCATACGATGGATATGTACGTGTTGCATCCTGCGCACGGCAAGCCGTTCAGACCAGAGGTTACCAGCATTCTTGATGTTGCCACCCGTAAATGTGTGGGCTGGTCCATAGGGTTGGCTGAAAACTCATGGGGCGTTGCTGATGCCATACGTATGTCGGTGGTTGACCACGGTATATGCGCAATTTTCTACGTTGATAACGGCTCAGGGTTTAAGAATGCCATGCTTGATTCTCCGGGTATGGGAATGCTGGCCCGACTTGGCGTGAGCAAAGAACACAGCTTGCCGTATGCATCTCAAGCGCGTGGTTTGATTGAACGGTTCCAGCGAGAGCTGATCCGTAACGCCCGGCGCATGCCCGGTTACTGCGGCATGGATATGGACAAAGAGGCAGCACAGCTTGTCCGCAAAAAGGCTCTCAAGGAGATCAAAGAAACCGGAACTACCCGCATTATTCCTACTTGGGAGCAATTCATTGAAATGATGAAAGTGCTCGTAGCTGAATACAATGACCGCCCTCATTCATCGTTGTCTAAAGTTGTTGACTCAAGCACTGGCAAAAAGCGCAATCAGTCTCCAAATGAACGCTGGGCTGCTCTGAAAACCGAAGCCGATATTATTATTCCTAATGAAGTCGAAGTTGCGGACCTGTTCAGACCTTACGAAATCCGCACCGTTAGTCGCTGTGAAATCAATCTTTACCGCAACCGTTACTTTTCTAAAGGCCTTGAAGACTACCACAAGCAAGAGGTCCAAGTCGGCTACGACATTCACGATGCCAGCAAGGTCTGGGTGCGTGATCTGGATGGTAGATTTATCTGTGAGGCCGGATTTGAAGCCAACAGCGCAGATTACTTCCCCATGCCGGTTGTTGAGCAAGCCCGTGAAAAACGTGCTCAAGGTCGCAAGAAGCGGTTACAGGTTCACATGGATGAAGTTGATGCCGAGCTGCACGGCATAGGTGGTGCTCTTGAGGCTGCTCCGGTTGCCCAGAAGCTCAAGATGACTCCTGAACAGGAGCGAATTGAAGCCGAGCTGCTTAGTGAGGCTGTGCCGCAAAGTTCCGCCAAAGTGATTGAAATCAAGACTGCGGAAGCCAACCTCATTCCTTCTGATCCTGACGAACAGTTCAAGCTGGCTCTTGAGCTGGAGGCACAAATTTCCAATGGACTTGATGTTGATACTAAACTGGCTGTTTGGCTTGGAGGTTATCAGCATTCGGCAGAATACAAAGCACGCCGTGATATGCAGGAACTTTTTAACCAAGCGTATCAGGCAAACTAAGGAGAATTAAATGGCACAGGATGCACTTACAGCTCCGCTCTCTAATGTGGTTTTAGCATTGGAAATGCTGAACAGACTTGTGGACACCCCTGAACACTTAACCCCGCTGGGCGTGTTCTTTGGTTTCCCCGGCTACGGCAAGACCAAAAGCCTTACTTATGCCGCAAACAAGCATGGTGCGCTTTACCTTGAGGTCGGCGCAAGTTGGACCTTGAAAAAGTTTTGTCAGGTGCTCGCCGGGGAACTGGTCGGTAGAGGTGAGATCAAAAAAACCGTTACCGATCTTGTAGAGCAGATAATTGAAGCCCTTGCCATGGAAAGCCGCCCGGTGATTATAGACGAATTCGACCATGTGACCAACATGGGGGAAAAATCAGTCAACACCATCCGGGAAATACTGGACAAAGCGAGGTGTCCGATTGTTCTGATCGGCGAAGAAAACCTTCCTGCGCGTTTGTCCCGCTGGCCCCGTTTCGATAGCCGTGTTCGGAGCTGGGTTGCTGCACAGCCCTGCACCGTTACCGATGCCGGGCATCTGGCGAAGATGTATGCGGGTGAGATTAAAATTGAAGAAGCAATACTTGCCGATATGACCGCGCAGGCCAGCGGAGTAACCCGCCGCGTCTGCCACGGCATTGAGACCGTGCGGGAAATGGCTGCCGTAAAGGGCCTGACCACAGTAACCATGAAAGACGTTGCCGGGCAGCCTTACTGGCAGGCCCGTCCGACCATGAGGAGAGCCTAATGGGACGTAAGCCGATTGATAAGCAGGCCGCTGAGAATGCACCGCGTGGGCAGGAACACTATTGGCAGGTTATGCAGCAGTTGGACTGTGATGCCGGATTTACTCTGGACGCAGTCTACCGCAAGACCAACTCCAGCAAGGCAGTGATCAAGGAATACATGGGAAGGTTGTTGAAAGCAGGTTTTTTGGAGGTTGTACGCTCTGAAAAAGAGGGCATCATTACCCGTCATTTCTACAGCATCGCCAAGCGGAGCCGTTTTGCCCCCAAGGTCGACAGGGACGGCAAGCTTCTGCCTCCTTCCAAGCGGGATCATATGTGGCGGACCATGCGCATGAATAAGAACTTCACCATCCGTGAACTGGTGGCCTTGGCATCTACGGACGAGGTAGTCATCAAGCCCGCTGACGCGAAGGACTATATCAAACATCTGTCCCATGCCGGGTACGTAAAGAATATCGGCAAGAAGGGAAACGCTTTCAAGTTCCTCCTGATCCAAAATACTGGCCCGCTGCCCCCCAAAATTCAACGCATTAAACAGGTGTTTGACCCCAATTTAAATAAGGTTGTCTGGACACCGGAGGAGAAAGCATGAGCCGCACCAGCGCAGTAGAAACCACCAACAAGGCTTGGGAGTCAGTCCCGGATTGGGTGCTGGCCTTGGCACAGACATGTGATGATCAGGAATCCCAGCACCAGACCGCCAAGCGAGTCGGTATTTCTGCCACCGCAGTTAACCAGATTTTGAAGAACAAGTACCCCGGCAGCCTGCCCAATGTTGAGAAGAAGGTCCGGGCCGCGCTCATGACCGATGTCGTCACTTGCCCGGTGCTGGGCGAGATCGGAAGCAGCCAGTGTCTGGAGAATCAGAGCAAGCCGTTTAGCGCGGCCAGCTCGTTGAAAGTGCAGCTCTGGAAAGCATGCCAGAAGTGTAAACAGAACCTTAATCGTAAGGAGTAAACAGATGAAAAGGAAAACTGAGAACAGGATCAAGGATTGTGTGGCCAGAATGCGGATACTGGCAGACATGCTGCCCTGCGAATTGCGCGAGGAAGCGAACTCCATTGCCAGTGATCTGGCTGGTGAATTGAAGACGAAGCAGGTTGATTTCCGGCGGTCCGAAGAAATCGCAGCCGAGCTGGGCGCGGGAATGGAGGGCTGATTATGGAAGGCTATATGGAAAATGCCCAAGGGCACCAAGTACCCTTGGACCAAGTTAAAGAGATCGACAAACTCAGGCACGAAACTGTGATGGAGCTGGTAGGACAGGTCCATAACGAGCGCAAAGTTATGAGCCGTCTCAAGGGGCGCATGATGGGTGATATTGAAGCGTTTGTCCAGACCAGTCTGGAAGAATACGGCGTTAAGCGCGGCGGCAAAAAGGGCAACGTTACCCTGCATTCATTTGACGGTAAGTACAAGATTGAACGTGCCATGCAGGAACACATGGTCTTTGATGAACGTCTTGAAGCGGCAGAAACTCTTATAGGTGAATGCCTGCAAGAATGGTCGGAAGGTAGTCCGGGAGAACTAAAAGCCGTTATTAATGACGCTTTCAAAGTCGACAGTGAAGGCCGTGTGAAGGTCGGCAGAATTCTCGGCCTCCGCCGCCTGAAAATCAATGATGAACGCTGGAATGAAGCAATACGGGCTATTAACGACAGTCTGCAAATTGTCGGCAGCAAGTCTTATGTTCGCGTTTATGAGCGGCAGGAAGACGGCTCTTACGAAGCCCTTTCCCTCAACATGGCCTCCATTCCGCTCGGTTTGGATGAGGAGGAATAGCCATGCCGTTATGCGAATTCTGCGGGAAGTCGCTCCCCAAAGGTCATCTGAGGTTTTGCGGCTATAAATGCTTGCACGGAATCCAAAAGCCAGAGCCTAAACCTAAACCGGCTTTTAAGCCCCTTGCGTCTGTTGAAAGTTATAAGAAGAAGCGTTCCATAGGCGGACTTGATCCTTGGGCATCCATTGATCACACGCCCGGTATGCCTTCGCCTAACTCCGTAATGTTTAACCCGCTGGGGTAGCCATGGGAACCAATGTAACCAATCACGTCCTCACAAGAACCGAAGAAGACATCACTTTCGTCACTGAGGATATAAAAGTCGAATATTGGATGATTAATGCACCCAAGCAGGAAGGCGTTTATGTCGTCTGCCGAGATTACAGCGGGTCCAGCTTCCCGCTCATGTGGGGACATAATGTCCTGATGTTCGATTTACAATGTGATGCATGCGGCGCGGCCCTTATATGCGCCGAGATTGAGGCAAAACAGTAATGCGAAACAGCCCCACGGGGCTGTCGGCGGAGCGTGGTGGCTCCGCCCTGATGAGCAGCCAGATCTGATGAAAATCCAAAGGTGGATATGATGAATACTGAAAACAAAAAAGAAATGACGGTCGATGTTACCCCTACTTGGGAAGCTACGATGCGTATTCTTGTTGAATGCATTATCGCAAATCCCGACAACTGCCAGAATGCCAAAGATGAAATTATCCGAGGTGGTAAGATTTTGGATCGGCTCATAGCTGACCAAAAGGAAACGCAGGAATGCCAAAAGAATTAACCCTTGAAGACCTCACAAAAGCAGAACTAATCATCCTGATAAGGGAAAAGTCTGGACTCAATCTGATTCGTCAGTGGGAGCTACTACATGCGCGTTGGATGTATCTTAGAGAGAAAAGCATAGCTCTTAGTGAGGTTGCAGACCGTGAAATGCAAGAAGCGTCAGACAATAATGACACTATGGCGATTGTGGCATCATGTGTAACCGCTGAAAAAGCGCATAAAATTTGGATTAGAGCTGACAAATATAGGGAAGCCATGAACGAGCTACGGAGCTATTAACCATGGGCGAAAAACGCAAAGACGAAGAAGGTATTTCTTTACTTATCAAAAAGACGAGCAAGACAGTACTCAAGCTCCAGCTTTTTGATTCCATGTTGTGGCCGGATCAGCCCGGAGCCGAGGACGGTAAATACCGTGTGAAGGTTGCAGGCTGCTGGTTTACTCCACGTGGCATTAAATACGATTTCATGAATGAGCTTGAGATTCTAGCCGTGTTTCGTGACGGCTTTCTGTCTCTGGTTGATCACAACACAAATGTGAACACTAAGCGGCTTTACCTGCCGCAGGGAACACGGGTGCGCGTGCCTAACGGTAAAGAGGATATTGGACCAAGAAAGGACTTGGGTTTTGTAGGTTCTCCTGCTTTTCTCGGCGCGGACCAGCAGTGGCATGTTTTTGTCTCCATTGCTGGCCGGGGTCGTGTGCAGGTTCCTATTCATGAACTGGAGGTGGTTTAAATGAGTTTCCGCAATAAACTTATCGGCAAGATCAAGCTCGGCTGTAAACAGCTTGGCTTAGACGATCCTGAAAAGCGGGATGAATACGAAACCATGCTTTTCAATCTTACGAACAAGACCTCATGTGCAAAAATGAATGCCAAGGACTTGCATATGGTTATCAACCACTTGGAAAGCCGGGGTGTTGTCTTCAAGAACAAAGGCAATAAACGTAAGCACAAGAAGTCCAAAGATGCACACACCCGGATGCTTTTCGGGCTTTGGACTGAACTTTACGAGGCTGGTGGTGTTTCCGATCCCAGCCGTGAAGCTCTTCGGGCATGGGTTAAACGTATGACTAAGAGCGAGGACCATCCTGATGGTGTTGGTGATCCCGAATGGCTGACAACTAAGCAGCTCAACCAGTGCATAGAATCACTCAAACAGTGGATAGCAAGAATCTCATAGGAGGTTATTATGCCTACATCATCATGGCCGCCGTTATTGCAAGAGCTGGCCGACACCATAGGCCGGGAGCCTGCGCTTGTGCTTGCTGAGGAATTGGGCGGCGTATCTGAATATATCCCCCAGACTGCAAAGCCTAGTCATAAGCTTGCCAAACTCCTTGGCATGGAACGTATGGGAATCCTGTGCGAGACCTATGGTGGCATGTGGATGACCATTCCGCGCGGCGTTAATCTTGATCCCAAAAAGCCACAGATACAGAAAATGCTGGGACAGAAATCGGGCCGGGATATTGCGCGTGAGCTGGGTGTAAGTGAGAGGTATGTCCGCCGGGTGGCTAATGAGGCTCCTAAATCTGAACAAAGTATGCTCCCCGGCTTAAGTTGACCTTTGCTTATTAGCTGTATACTTAGCGAATATATCAGGAGGTATATATGAGATTGACAATGATAGCGTTGTTTATGGTTCTGATCTGTTCCACTGCCTATGCCGAGGATGTACGTGTTAACTGCAAGGAATACGCTGCAATGACAGGCGAAACAAGCCTGCCCTGTGACGACTTTGAATTCTTAACCGTACCGAAGGCGGATTATGCTGCCGCAGTGCTCCGCGCTAAGATCAGAGCTTGCAAAGCCAAAGTTCAGGCCAAATTTTCAGGCATTGATTGTCAGCCCCGCCAGCTCTGGAGCAAGGGCGAAGACGACACATCCAATGCTTGCTATGAAGAAATGCAGGCTTGCGAAAAGATCGGCGCAAAGCCTGACAATACCCCGGTTGCCCAACAGAAGGTAAACCTGTGGGATTGACAGTAATTTAAATCCTCGTTTAAACATCCCTTTAAAGCCCCCGGCCAGAAATGACCGGGGGCTTTTCTTTTGCCCGGAACAGTTCCGGGTGCCTCCTATCCTGCCTCCTGCCGTATCTATCAAATTCATAAGATTACATATCAAATTACTGATCTAAGGAGGCTGTTATGAAAATACTGTTTGTTAATTTGCTCCTCATGCTGGCGGCCATGGCCGCTATGGTCTGGGGCTGCCATAACCCCAAAATCAAAAAGGTCAGCATCAAGTTGCCCTTGTATATTGCCGGGCTTCTGCTTGAAGTGGTGGCCGTTATTTCATGGGCATATTGTGGGCTGTGGTGGTGGATCAACTGGATACTGTTGGCCGAAGTGGCGGGTCTAATCCTCTGGGCGGTTTCTGCAAAGAGATTTAAAGGCACTCATAATTACTCCGGGACGGAACCTGTCATTCTCGGCATTGGTATCGCCTTGATAGCCATTGTTTCATGGGTTGTGCTCGCTATCTGGGGATAAGGCAACGTGATGATAACAGTCAGACTTAAACGCTATCACTGCGGTGATCAGGGAACATTAGGGCTGCTGCGTGGTCCCGGCATACGGCTCCACGTAATAGAGCTGCCGGACAGACAGAACCGCTCTAATGTCTCCCATATCCCCACTGGTAGTTATGACTGTGTCTTGGTCCGTTCTCCACGTTTTGGTGTGGTTTACCATGTCAAAGATGTGCCGGGACGCAGTCACGTTTTAATACATTCCGGGAACTATGCCGGAGATACTTCGCTAGGTTGGAAGACTCATTCCCACGGGTGCATCCTTCCTGCTCGTAAAATTGGTCGTCTGGGCAAACAGACTGCCGGATTATGTAGCAGGTCTGCTCTCTCTGCCTTTATGTCTGCACTGAATCATAAACCGTTCAAACTGATAATTGAGGACGTACAATGATTGATATTTTCGAAATTAGTGGAACCGCTTTCTGTGTGGGGTTCGGTCTTGTTCTCGGTGGCTATGTAGCAGTCGGCGTTGTTAAAGTAGGTGGCTGCATTTGTGACGCTATTCAGTTTGCAGGCCGTAAGATTCGTAAGAAAATGAGGTAAGCCATGATTGCAGATGCATTGTTAAGCATAGTGACAGGCGGGGCTACCGGTCTTTTGGGCTCCATCTTTACGGGAGTTTTTTCGTACTTCGAAGATAAGCGCAAAAACGCTCATGAAATCGAAATGCGCAAACTCGACATGAAAGAAATGGACAAGGAGTGGGAATACCGCCAGCGGGCCGCAGATCGCGAGGCCGAAACCCGCCTTGAAGAGTCTGCCGATGATCTTATGGAACTTTCCTATCAGCATGATTCGTCCAGTATCCTTGATGGTCATGATCTGCCCGGTTGGTCTGTATGGCTTCTCATTCCCATTGAGGCTTTACGGAAGCTTGTTCGCCCCGGCCTGACGGTCTTCCTGATCTGGCTTGTGTGGACCACTCGGTGTGAAGTCTTGGATGTGATCAAACAGTCAAATATCTCGGTGATGGACCCTAAGACTGCTCTGGGGATTTATCAGCAGGTCATTAATACTATTCTGTATTGCGCAACCACTGCACTGCTATGGTGGTTCGGTACTCGTAAGAAGAAGGAAAGTAAGTAAATGAGTACCGAAGCAAGCATCTTCTCTGAAATCAAGTCGTGGATACCCACCGTAATATTTGCCGGGCAGTTCGTTATGGGCTGGTTTTTGTACAAGCTGGATAAACGGTTTGTCAGAAAAGGTAATTGCGAAAAGTGTCGTAAGGAAATCACTGACGCGGTTGCCAAGCTCAGTACAGATTTTGACACATTGAAAGATGATGTCGCTAAAGACATAGAAAAAATAAATGAGGGTGTGGACGATCTTGAGGATCGAATTTCTATCAACGAAGAGCGGCTTGCAAATCAGCCCACAGCTAAAGAAGTTACAGAACTGAATCTCACAATGAAAGAACTAGCTGGTGATATAGGTATCCTTTCTGAGCGTATTGAAGGTGTGAAGGAGGCCCAAATATCAACTAAAGAGCTAGCTGTCAGACTTGATAATTATCTCAGGAAAAAAGGATAGAAAATGAATTACGGATCATACATCAACGAGAGCCTGCGCCTGTGCATTCTTCGTATTCTTATGGAAATTGGCGGCGCAACTGCCAACGAAAGTCTTATTGAAAAAATATCAGTAAAACGGTTTGCATTTTCAGAAGACCGTGAACGTCTACGTACCCAGATTAAATGGCTTGCAGCTCGTGGCTTGGTGACCCTGCCCGATGACTGCGAGAAATGTTTGACTCCCAAGCTTACAGCCGAAGGTAAGCGGGTAGCTACTGGATTGGATGAGGTTGAAGGCGTGGATATGCCCTCGCTGTAAGGATCGGTTATGCCCAAGAAAAAAAGCAAAGGCCGTGGCCGTCCATCATCCATTGATCTTCTGCCGGAAGATTTGCGGGTTGCGATTAATACCGCTTTACGTGAGCGCAGGTTGACCCAGAAGCAGATTCTCGACCACTTCAATGAGCTACTTGAAGGTCGTGGCGCGGAGCCTATCAGTAAGTCTGCACTCAATCGTTATGCTCTGCATATTGAAGAAACCGGATCAAAACTTCGTGAGGCCCGTGAAGCTGCCGCAGGCTTGGTCGGTGGGCTTGGTGAAAGTTCGGATACTGATCTGGGACGTGCTGTAACTGAAATGATTAAAACAATGGTCTTTGATGCCGTGCTTGACCGTAGCGATGAAGATGAAGCAGGGCCGGACCTTGACCGCCTTAAAACACTTTCAATCATCGTTGAGAAGATCGCTAAGGCCAGCAAACTTGACTCGGACCGCGAATTCAAAATCCGTGAACATGTTGAGTCACAGGTTAAGAAAGCCGCTGCCAAAGAAGTTGATAACGTTGGCAAGGAAAAAGGACTTTCCACCGACACTATCAGTGCCATTAAAACCTCTATCCTCGGTATCAGGGTGCAGGCGTAGATCATGAGTAAGAATCCGGTAAGCCGTAAAGAATGGGCCGACATACGTGCCGAGTCCATGCAATCTTTCCCGGATGTTCTGGAACCCGGCGGCAGTGCTATTGATATTCTGCTTGGGTATCAGAAAGAAACCTATAGCTCTATTGAAGAACACCCCCTGACCGTAATTTCAAAGTCTCGCCGTATCGGCGAAACTTGGGGAATAGGTTCCTCTGCTGTCCTGACCTCTGCCGCTGCCAGAGGGGCTGGAGGAATGGATACTCTTTACATCGGCTACAATCTGGATATGGCCCGCGAATTTATCGACGTGTGCGCCATGTGGGCCAAGGCATTCAATCAGGCTGCGTCCGATGTTGAAGACTTCGTCTTTACTGATAAAGACGACAAAGACGGTGATAAGGATATCAAAGCTTTCAGGATCAGCTTTGCCAGCGGTTTTGAGATTATCGCTCTTTCTTCCCGGCCCCGTTCTCTACGTGGCCGTCAAGGGCTGGTCATAATTGACGAGGCTGCATTTCATGATGATCTGCCGGAACTGATCAAAGCGGCCATGGCCCTCCTGATCTGGGGCGGTAAGGTGGTGGTTGTGTCCACTCATGATGGTGAAGCAAACGCGTTTAATGAGCTGTGTGATGACATCCGCTCTGAGCGCAGGCCGGGTAAACTGGTCGAGATCACGTTTGACGATGCCCTTAAAGATGGCCTGTATCAGCGAATCTGTTTGGTCACTGGTCAGGAGTGGTCACCTGAAGGCGAGGCTCAGTGGCGGCAGGACGTAATTGATTTTTATGGCGAGGATGCTGATGAGGAGTTGTTCTGTATCCCGTCTAAAGGCTCCGGTGTATTCCTCCCCACTATGCTTATTGAAGCACGAGCAGCTGGTGTGCCTGTTGTTTCCTTGGAGCTTGAAAGTGAGTTTACCTTCTGGCCGGAAGATAAGAGAATTTCATGGATTGATGATTGGTGCGAGGAGAATTTAAAGCCACTACTGGATAAGCTTCCGAAAGATTTAGTTCATTGCTTTGGGCAGGACTTTGCTCGTGTGGCTGACCTTTCTGTTATCTGGCCTATTAGTATTCAGCGTAACCTTGTGCGCTTTTGTCCGTTTCTGGTTGAAATGCGTAATGTCCCGTTTGAAGCCCAGAAGCAAATCCTTTTCTATATTGTTTACGGCCTACCCTTGTTTCAGTCTGGAGCTATGGACGCAACCGGTAACGGTTCATATCTGGCCGAGGTTGCAGCTCAGAAATTCGGAGAAGAGCGAATCAGTCAGGTTAAACTTTCCGATGCCTATTACAAAGAGAACATGCCCAAATTTAAACGGGCTTTTGAAGAAGGCATGACAACAGTTCCTGATAACGATGATGTTGTTCAGGATCATAAAGCAATTAAAAAGATAAACGGAGTTCCGAAGGTTCCCCGTGGTGACCGAACTGTGTCCAATGGGGGCAAGGCTGCTGGTAAAGGCAAGAAGAAAAAGAGACATGGCGATAGTGCTATAGCTCACTTCCTTGCTTACATAGCCACGCTCATGGACGTGGCCCCTATTGAGTTTCTCGCTGACAATTCTTCCGGTGAGGAAGTCTCCAGCAACAGCGTCTTTAATCACCAGATAAATGACGCCATGTCCTTAATCCCCGAAGATATGCTCTGGGAGTATTAATATGAGCGATAGACCCGAATTAATCGAATTTTCCGCAGACGATACCTATACTATATATGATACGTGGATCGGCGACATAATTCCCAATGAGGATAGCGTTCTGGCTTCCCTTGGCGGCGATCTGGAAGAATATTCCAAGCTTCTTCGCGACCATGAGGTGCAAAGTTGCTACCAGCAGCGGCGGGATGCTGTCATTGCCTGCGATTGGACGGTTACACCCGGAGCTAAAGACAAAAAATCGCAGATGGCCGCTGAAAGTTTAAATGAGTATTTAAACGGCATATCATGGGATCGTAAAACCCGGATGATGCTTTCCGGCGTATTCCACGGTTATGCTGTTGCTGAGTGCATGTGGGCCAAGGATGGCAGCAATATTGCCCTTGATCAAATCCTTGTACGCAAGCAGCGGCGGTTCGGCTTCGGTAAGGATATGCGCGAGCTGCGTTTGTATGATGTTAACAGGATCAAAAGCGAAGCCATGCCGGAACGCAAGTTTTGGGTTGCGTCCTTTGGCGCGGATGATGACGACTCGCCGTATGGCCGTGGGCTTGGGCATTATCTCTGGTGGCCTGTATTCCTTAAGCGAAACGGTGCTAAGTATTGGGCCATCTACCTTGATAAGTTTGGTAGTCCCTCGGTTAAAGCCAAATATCCCAACAACGCTACCGAGAAGCAAAAGCGCGTAGCCCTGCAAGCTGCAAAAGCTCTGCGGCAGAACAGCGCATCGGCTTTCCCTGAAGGCTTTGATTTGGAGTTGTTGTCAGCCACGGGAAGTGGAACCGGCTCATACCTGTCCTTTATGAGCTATTGGGATATAGCCATAGCTAAAATCATACTTTCCCAGACAGGCACAACCAACGCGGGGGCCTATGTCGGTACCGCTAACGTGCATAAGTCTGTCCGTCTGGATGTGGTGCGCTCCGATGCTGATCTGCTGTGTGAATCCTTCAACACCGGCCCGGCCTGTTGGCTAACCGAGTGGAACTATCCCGGCGCGACTCCGCCGAAGGTCTCACGCATTGTTGAAGATTCCGAACGCGTGGGTATGCAGATTGACCGCGATACTAAAATTTATGCAATGGGCTTCGAGCTGACCGAGGAAGCCTGCACCGAAAAGTACGGCTCCGGTTGGGTGAAACGCAAAGAGAACCCGGCCCCGGCATCATTTGCCGAGCAACCCGTGCAACGAGATCCCGCAGAAGAAGATGACGTTGAATTGATTTCCGGGCAGCTAGACCAGCTCACCGTAGACGGCATGGACGATGTAATCAATCAGGTGCGCGGACTGCTGGATCAGGCCGAACAGCAGGGAGAAGGGTTGGATTATGTAGCCGAACAGCTCTTGCAGCTTTACCCCGGCATGGACATGTCTGGTATAAGTGAACTGGTGGGGCAGGCCATGAGCGTGGCCTATTTACAAGGTGCCGATGATGTCAAAACCTGAACCTAAGTTTGGTGCCGTCCCTTTTACCGAGGCCATTGATTTTCTACAAAGCAAGGTCCGGTTACCCACAGCCACATGGACGGATATTTGGAAAGGCGAACATGCAAAAGCGTTTGTCGTGGCCGGGGCCATGAAGGATGACTTGCTGCTTGATTTCCACACCGCCATCCAGAAGGCTATTAAGGATGGCACCACCTTGGCTGATTTTCGCAAGGACTTTGACAGCATCGTTGCCAAGCATGGCTGGAGCTACAACGGTAATCCGGGGTGGCGTTCCCGCGTAATCTACAATACCAACATGCGCCAAGCATCTATGGCCGGACGTTGGCAGCAGATACAGCGAACCAAAAAGCAACGTCCTTACTTACGTTATGTGGCTCGTAAGGGCGGGAACCGCAGACCGGAACACAAAGCCCTGCACGGAACTATTCTTACGGTTGATCATCCGTTCTGGCGTACTCATTACCCCATGAATGGTTGGGGTTGTAAATGTACAGTTCAGAGTTTGAGTGAGGCTGACCTTAAACGGTACGGCTACAAGATTTCAGAAGAAGCCCCGGCAATAGAATATGAAGAGCGCACCATCAACACCATTAACGGCAAGAAAACAATAGAGGTTCCCAAAGGGATAGACCCCGGCTTTGATTACAATCCGGGTGAGGCTGCTTGGGGCAACACCTTGTCTGATAAAGCGGTATCCGAATACCGGGCCAGCGGTGAGTGGAAGAAATGGAATAAGCTTTCCTCCGGTGATCATAGATCAGAAAAAAGGTCTCCTCTGGTACCAGCTGAAAAAGTTACTACCAAACTTGGACCTAAAGCCGCTGACCGTGAACAAATGGCAACCATGCTGCGTAAGGAACTGGGCGGCGAAGAAAAAATATTTACACTGGCGGACGGCTCCCCGCTGCTTGCCAATGCTGAAACATTGGCCCGGCATATTCCCCTAGACCGCAGTCAGTTTATCCCGATGCTGACAGACCTTATTAACGATCCTTATGAAATCTGGATATCGTTTGAGGAACACGAGATTACAGGACGCATTGCCCTGCGCAAGCGTTTAATCAAAGTGGTGGAGCTGGATAAAAATAAAGTGTTGCTGCTGGTGGCGCAGGCATCAAACGGCATGTTTGAAACATGGACATACATTCCCATAAGGAGAATGGCCGAAGCAAACAAGCATAGAGTTGGGAAATTGGTGTGGGGTAAGGATTAAGGGTCATGTGCGAGACAGCCGCACGACCGCCCGACATGGATTAACGAGGCTGCCTCCCGATCCATGTCTTCGGTATAAATAAAATAGCCCTTAATTCTATGTTGGTCAACCTATGCTTAAATTTGGCCTTAGAGAATTTCTAGACTAATTTTGCGGGTCGATGTTGCCTGTATTTTTTAAATCAAAATTTAAACGGCATTCTCGCCCAACCACGTACATATCTATATATGTATCCTGCCTATTTTCTATGCATGGGTGACAAATGTCGCCACTTGCACTATGGTGGCAAGCGAAATTGAAAAGCCGAAAAGAGCACCCGGAACTGTTCCGGGTGCTCTTTTTTTTGTGCCTATGGTGAATTCGACTCTCAAGTTTTGAAGGAGGATCGAATGAAGCTCATAGAGATTTTTAAATGCGGGAAGTTCAAGGACATGAACGGCAAGGTGATTGATTTCTCCGAGGCCGATCTTGTCGAATGTGCTTCTTGCTATGATCCCGCTCTGCACGAATCCCCTTTGGTTAAGGGGCATCCCAAACATGATGATCCGGCATACGGCTGGGTTAAGTCCCTGTCTTTTTCCGAAGGTTCACTGCTGGTTGAGCCTGCTCAGGTCGAACCGGCTTTTGCTGAATCCGTTGAAGCCGGTCGCTATAAAAAGATTTCGGCCAGCTTCTACTTACCCAACTCTGAAAACAACCCCGTTCCCGGTTCTTACTACCTGCGCCATGTCGGTTTTCTCGGCGGGCAGGTTCCGGCTGTGAAAGGGCTTAAGCCCGTTGAGTTCGCCGGGAGCGATGAGGATTGCGTAACCGTTGAGTTCGGCGAAGAGCTTACCGTTGCCCGCATTCTCCGCAGTCTGCGTGAATTCTTTGTTGAAAAGTTCGGGAAAGAGGAGGCGGACAGGGCCATGTCTTCTTGGGATGTGGATTGGGTGCAGGAACAGGCAGCGCGTGAAGAAGGCAGGGCTGAATTCAGTGAAGATAAACCCTCAACCCCGGATGACTCCGGGCAGGGAGAAGAAGAAATGAAAAAGAAAGGCAAGCCGGATGATTCCGGTGCTGAAGATCAGGCTGCCAATGCTCCTGACAATCAGTCCGAGATTGATGCCCTGAAAAAACAGAACGCCGAATTCGCAGAGCAGTTCCGCCGCCGCGATGCCAAGGACGAAGTGAAAGGTTTGGTTGATGCCGGGCAACTGACCCCTGCCATAGCTGAAGGTCTTGTCGATTTCATGGCCGGGCTGGATACGGATGGCACTACCATCGTTGAATTCGGTGAAGGTGATGACCAGAAGAAACTTTCCCCGCGTGAATTCATGTCCGATTTCTTGAAGCGTCTGCCCCAGCAAGTTGACTTCGGCGAGCAGTCCAAAGGTTCTGAAGACGATGAAAACCCCGGCGGCATGACTGCGGAAGAAGTCGCAAATGAAGCCGTGTCCTACCGTGAATCAATGAATTCAAGAGGCGTGGTGCTGTCTGTTACCGAAGCAGTAGAAGCCGTCAAGGCCGGTAAACACATGGGAGGCAGCAATGGCTAATCCCGGATTTACCAAGACCCTCACCGCCGAAGGCGTGATCAATCCTTACCGTATTGTCGGCCACGGCAGCAACGACCTCACTGTTGTGCAGGCTTCCGCTGCAACTGATGCCCTTATGGGCGTAACTTCCGAATTCGGCGCAGACGCTGCCGGGGAACGTGTTGATGTAACTATGGGTGATCTTCCCGATGTCCAATACGGCGGCACAGTTCTGCGCGGCGATCCGCTGACCAGTGACGCGGAAGGCAAGGCCATCAAGGCCACAGTCAGTGGTTCCCGGATTATCGGCTACGCATATGTTTCAGCCGTGGCTGACGACATCGCACCCTACCAGCATGCTCTTGGTGTGCTGCCTTAAGGAGTAAAAATAATGAAAAGCAGAATGCCGGTTGATCCGACTTTAACTTCCATCGCCATTGCATGGCGCAACCCGGACGGCTCACTCATCGCTGATGAAGTAATGTTTCGTTGCAGCCCCATTCCGACAATGGAATTCAAATACCTTGAATACGACATCGTCGAAGGTATCAGGGTTCCTGAAACTGCTGTGGGCCGTAAAGGTAAGGTCAACGAAGTTGATTTTCAGGCTGAAGAGAAAGACGGATCTACCAAGGACTATGGTCTGGACGATCTTATTCCGCAGACTGACCTTGATGCCGCCAAGTCTCGTAAGATCAACCTTCAGGGCGATTCGGTGGAATACATCATGGGGCTGGTTGAGCTCGATCGGGAAATCCGTGTGGCCAGTGTTGTTCAGGACCCCAACAATTACAACGCGAACAATGTCGAATCCTTGTCCGGCTCCGATATGTTTACCGATCCGGCCAGTAAGCCTCTTGAAATATTAACGGATGCTCTTGAATCCATGTTTATCCGTGGCAACACCCTGACTATGGGACAGGGGGTATGGAGCAAGATTCGTCGTCATCCCAATGTACTTAAATCCTTTTACCCTAACGGCGGCGGAGGTTCCATTACCCGCAAACAGCTTTGCGAGGAGCTGGAAATTGATCGCCTCCTCGTAGGTAGCAGTTTTGTGAACAATGCCCGTAAAGGACAGGCTGCCAACCCCGTCCGCACATGGGGTAATTCTGTCGCATTTCATTATCAGGACCGTACTGCCAGCAACAAGCGCGGCATGACATGGGGTTTGACCGTCCCCTTTGGTAAGCCTGTAGCAATGCAGGAATATGATTCCTCCATAGGTCTGCGTGGAGGTGTTCGTGTCCGTGCCGGTGAGTCTGTTTCGGAGAAGGTGCTGGCAAAAGACGCTGGCTACCTCATTGAGAACGTCATCTAGGGGGGATCATGTCTGAAATTGAAATAAAAACTTATGAGTGTCTGCGTAAAGTCCGTCATAACGGCAAGCAGTACAAAGCCGGTGATCTTATTGAGCTGGATGAAGAGTCCGCTGACATCCTTCTTGAACTGGGAAGCATTGAAGGGACAACCCGCCAACTTAATAAGCCTGTAAATGAATCCACTGGTTCCACGGACGAAACCGATGATCTGCATAAGTCCATTCTCAAGGTCATTCCCGATCTGGACAAGGACGCAGACTTTACTCAGGCCGGTACTCCCAAAGTCGCTTCTGTTTCAAAGCTGCTCGGCATGGATGTTTCCTCTGACGACATCCACCTTGCATGGGCCGAATATCAGTCCAAGGACGCCGAATAAATGTACGCCACCCCTGCCGATGTCAAAGACCGCTACGGCGAAGACGAGCTGTGGGCCATGGTCGGTGAAGATGAAAACGGTGAGTTGAATGTCGCCGTCATCACCAAGGTCCTTAACGATGCGGGTAGTGAAATCAATGTCTACCTGCGCAGGCGGTACGAGCTGCCACTGGAAAGCGTGGATGATATGCTTGTCCGCATTTGCGCGGACCTTGCTGTCTCCAATCTGCCCGTCAATGCAATGGGTGAGTCTGAGCTGGTGACAGAGCGGGCCAAGGAAGCCCGGAAGCTCCTTGCCAAGATCAGCAACGGGACCGTCCTGCTGGATGTGGACGAAAACAAAAACGAATCAACCCCCGGCAATATGCTCACTTACAATGAGCCGTCTCCGTTCGGGGATTTAAACGGGTTTTAAACGATGGGTGGAGCAATCATAACTGTTGATCTGGACACAGAGGTTGTCAAGGCAAGGCTGAACCGTCTTGCCGAGGTCGTGTCCGACCTGACTCCGCTAATGGAGCAGATAGGTATGTCCATGGTTGCTTCCACCCAGAACCGTTTTGAAACCAGCACAGCCCCTGACGGCAGCAAGTGGCTGGATTCTCCCTCGGATCAGCCGCTTTTGCGTGATAGACATCTGCAAGACTCCATCACTTACGAAGCAAAGTCTGACCGTGTCGATGTCGGCAGCAACATGATTTACGCAGCCGTCCACCAGTTCGGGGCCATCATCAAACCCAAGAATGCCAAGGCCCTGTGTTTTCAGGCTGGCGAGGGAATGGTGGTTGTGAAACAGGTTGAAGTTCCGGCCCGGCCTTATCTGGGTATGGATGACGATGACGAACAGGACATCGACCAGATTACAGAAGAATTTCTTAGCTACGCACTGGAAGGATAGGACCATGACTGAAGTTAATGAACTTGTACCTGACGAAATTAACGACTTTTTAGAACTCGTTGCAGATACGTTTAAAAAAGAATTTTCCGTCCTAAAATCCAGTGAGGTCCATTGCGGACGTTTCACCATTGAGGATTTGGCGCAGGAAGCCATGCGCGGTCCTGCTTTCCGCGTAGCTCTCTTTGAATTTAATCCCGTTGCCGACAGCAGCGGAACAACCGACTTGCACATGTCTATCAGTATCGCAGTTATTACCGGGGACAGTGCCAGAACTAAAAAGACTAGATTTCAGGCTGCTAACAGTTTGGTCAATGCTCTGGGTAAATTTCTGCCGGAGCATCAATTTGCCGAAAACGCATTCCCGGTAACAGATGTTCATGGACGCAATCTCTATTCCGGCAAACTACGCAGTAAAAAGGTTCAGCTATGGGAAGTCACATTTAAACAGGTTCTGCGGGTCGGTGAATATATGTGGCAACCGGAAGACGGCGTAACCCTTAAATCCATCTTCCTCGGCCAAGCCCCCAACATCGGCGCAGCGCACAAAGACGATTACACCGAAATTATAAGCGGAAGTGAGGACAGCGAATAATGGTGGGCTACGCAGATTTATCCAGAGCCTATGCCGATATTAGCCGCAGATTGGAAAACACCCTGCGCATCGGCAAGATTTGCGAGGCTGATTACGGAAATGCCCGTCTTCGGGTCAAATCTGGTGACGTGACAACCGGCTGGCTGCCGTGGATCACAACCCGCGCTGGCAACGATATTTCATGGTGGGCACCTGAATTGGGCGAACAGGTAATGGTGCTTTCACCCGGCGGTGATCTGGCTCAGGGAGTCGTTCTGCCTGCAATTTATCAGACTGCCTCCCCGGCCTGCGCGGACCGTCCGACTCTTGACCGTCACGTTTATGAGGACGGAGCAATTATCGAATACGATAAAGCCGCCCATCGGCTCTATGGATATGTGCCTGGCTCCGCACTCCTTGAATGTGACCACGATATTGAAGCCATTGCCGGTCACGATATTTTTGTCGGATCGCTTGAAGGCAACATTGATGTGGTTGCCAACAAAGGACAGGTCACGGTTAAGGCTCTGACCGACAACATCAATGTGATTGCCGAGAAAGGCAACATCAACATGACCGCCACCGAAGGCAAGATTACGGCGCGGGCCAAGGATGACATAGCCCTTGAGAGTGATTCCAAGGTCAAGCTGGCCGCCCCCGTTTTGGAGCTGGACGGAATTATTAACAATGGCCTCGGCCAGCATGGCGGTGGCGGTGAAATCAGGGGCAAGATTGATCACTATGACGGCGATCTGGTCCAGCATAACTGCGATACTATTTCAAAAGGTGTGTCCAATGCACACCACACCCATAACGAGAATGGGGATGTAACCAATGAACCCAACGGAGCAACAGATGGAAGTTGAAACTAAAGAATACAACGTAATTGTGCGTTTTCGTGAGCATGGGAAGGGCTGGCATGAAGCCAGTGAAGTTGTGGAAATGACTGAACCCGAAGCACGTTACCTGAAACTGAGTGGTCATGTGGAAGTGAAAAAGGAAACTTCCACTAAGACTTCCAAAGCTAAGGCCGAGGCTGAGGGTTAATCATGCAGGGCGTGTGTGCGAATACGGGTAAGCCTCTTTCCGGCTATGCCCATCTCCATCAGTCCATCCGGGACATCCTGACTACTCCCATTAATACGCGTGTGATGCGCCGGGAGTACGGTAGTGATGTGCCTGATCTGATTGACGCGCCCATGAATGATGACACCCTAATTGATGTATTTGCGGCTGTGGCCGTGGCTCTTGACCGCTGGGAACCGCGTTTCAGGCTGGAGCAGATATTCGTAACTGCTGCCGAGCCGGGCCATTGGGAACTGGCTGTGGAAGGTGAATACTTGCCGGATGGCAAAACAATTCGGCTTGAGAGGATAGTGCTGTGAGTGAAAAATCCGGTTTCAGCCGCATTGACCTCGCCAAGCTTCCCGCTCCTCAAGTTGTTGAAGAGCTGGACTTTGAAACCATCTTTCAGCGCAAGCTTGCTAAGTTTAAAAAGGATTACCCTGAATATTCATCTATTGTTGAGTCTGATCCTATTTACAAAATTCTGGAGGAAGCGGCTTACGATGAGATGCACCTCCGGCAGGAGTTCAATGACCGGGCAAAATCTTTGATGCTGGCTTACGCATTCGGCCCTGATCTTGATCATCTTGCCGCGCTGGTTCCGATTGAACGCAAGATTGTTGATCCCGGTGATCCTGAAGCCGAGCCACCCATTCCGCCGACAGAGGAAAGTAATGATGAATTTCGTGCCAGAACCCAACTGGCCCCTGAAGGTTTTTCTGTTGCCGGTCCGGGAGAGGGCTACAGATTCCACGCATTAAAAGCAGCTGAGGTGAAAGACGCACGATCCCGGCGCACGGCTCCGGGCTGCATTGAACTGGCTGTGCTGGGGCGCAATGGAAACGGAACTCCCGTGGCTGAGACAATTACCAAAGTTGAAAACATATTTTCTGACCGGACAGTTCGCCCGCAGGGTGATCTGCTGACGGTCCGGGCTGCTGAGATCAGAGAGTACGAGATTAACGCCGTACTGACTGTCGCTAATGGTCCGTCCGATGCTGTGGTTGCGGCGGCTGCTGAAGAATACGCGCAGGAATATGCAGATAATGCCCACCAGATTGCAGGCCGGGTAACTCTTTCCGGGATCAATGCCGCATTGACTGTTGCGGGTGTCGTTGATGTCCAGATGTCCAAGCCGGTTGAGAGCATTGTCTGTGAAGAATGGCAGGCTCCGTTTTGTACGGCCATTAACGTTCAGGTGGTGCAGTTATGAGTAAAAGCTTGTTACCCCCGAATGCCTCCCAGCTTGAGCGGGCTGCGTCTGATGCAGCCCGGATTGATGATCTGGATCTTAAGCCGGTTAGCAATCTTTGGAATCCGTGGGAATGCCATTTTTCCGTGTTGCCCTATCTAGCGTGGGCTTTGTCTGTTGATGTTTGGGACGAGGATTGGCCGGAAAAGGTGAAACGGCAGGTCATTGCTAAAAGTATTGCCTTGCATTGGATAAAAGGCACACCCGGCGCGGTAGAACTGATGTGTGCAGCCCTTGATTATGATGTGCGGGTTTTGGAATGGCACGAGTATGACGGAAGCCATGACCGCTATAAGCTTCAGATCAAGGAGCGTATGACTACTCAAGACTATGAAAACATAGTCACAGCTGATCACGTAGCCAAACGCCAGAGCCAAGAGCGTGACGCAATTCAAATTCGACAGCAGCGCGAAGGAACCATCTACATGGGTGGCATTGTTTACCGGGGCCGCCGTAGCACGATTTATCCTCATTTTGAGCTGACCGGCTCAGAGGGCAGCATGAATTTCATCGGCGCGATCCGCTTTGCCCGCCGCCGTAAAGTATACCCGGCAGAGTGTAAGCCGATTACACCGGAACCGACCACATTATACATGGGTGGCGTTATGCGTATCTCCCGCCGCCGTAGTTTAAGGAGCGTTTAAATGGATTCTAAAGGAATAATCCTTACGAAGCGTGGTGACGACCTTATGAAACGCGCCCTCACCGGGACGCTGATTCAGTTTTCACACGTTGAATACGGCACGGGTGTTTATCCCGAAGATGTCAAATTTGAAGAGCTGGAAAGCCTAGTTGATTCCAAGCTGACCCTGCCTATTCAGGAGATTAAAAACGATAATGATGGGACTGCGGTTTTGACCGTTGCGTTCACTAACAGCGGCTTGGCAGAGGGATTCTCCCACACTGAAACCGGAATATATGCCGATGATCCCATACATGGCAAAATTCTCTATGCCGTGCACTATGCCTCTGCTGGTGGCTACATCCCTCCCGGCGGTTCTGCATACATTGTTGAGGACGTAATTGACTATATGCTGGTGGTGGGCCGAAATGTAAACGTGGCAGCTACTATCAACAACATGGTTGTGCTGGCTACCAAGGTGGACATTGACGACCACAACACCGACCCCAAAGCTCACGATAATCTTTTTGACCGCCTTGCCGCTCCCCAGCCTCTGATGCTTGCCCCGGCAACCGGCACGAATGATGTGGGGGCAACGCCGCTGCTGCGTTGTTCTCCGCACGCGACCATCCTCAAGGGGCCTGAACATTACGCCACCCGCTGGCTGGTGGCTGAGGCGGCTGATACAGAGTTCTTAAATCCGATCCATGATTCTGGTCCTCTGGCCACTGCGCTGACCCTGTATGAATTGCCGGGGGGAATTGTGACCGAGGGGAATCAATTTCGCTCGACATGCGAACAGTATGTTTCCGGCGGGTTAATCAGTGACCGCGCAGAAGCAACACTATGGACCACACGCTCCGATTTTGTCTATGTAAAACGCCCTTCAATTACTGCACCGCTGGCAGGAGCTACCAATGTACAGGAAAGACCTGATTTATCCCTGTCAGGCTTTGCGGTAGTTGGCGGAGCAGACACTCATGTCGCCGATCAGTACCAGATAAAGAATGATACCGGCGATGTGATCTGGACTTCATCAGAACTTTCTCCCGGTGTCTCATACAAGCTGCTGGCTGGCCTGCTCAAGATCAGCAGAGACTATGAGGTTGAAGGTCGCCAGCGTGGCGAGGTTTTGGGGTGGTCCGAATGGTCCGTCGGGGCCGGGATCAGGACTGCGGCGGCATTTATCGTAACTGACGAAGCCGCATACATCGGGCAGACATGGCTGGAGTATGTACAGGCCAGTGCTGCCGGAGTTGCGCTTAATCATGGTGCAATTCTCCGCAGTAATCCTGTGCTGCAAGGGCAGTATGAGGCTAATTGGGTCGCATTTGCTGTTCGTGTTGTCGTTCGCGGTACCGGGTTGGAACTGTTGTCAGGTACAAAAGTGGATGAGCTGGAAACTCCTGATTACATAGCCGTTGGCGATACAGTTTTAACTGAACATGGCAGCGGTGTGGTTGAATCCGTTACCGAGACAGACACCTCCGGGGTGGTTGATTTTTTTGGTGATAGCAGTGGCGTTGATGTCTGGAATTTTAATGACAGCCTGATTTCTCAGGAAAATAGAAACATTATCCAGGCCGCAGGATTAGTTGGCTATGAGGATATGAAAATTGGCAAGGGTGTTGTCTTGAATGATTCTCTGGCAACTTCGTTTAGCCCATTTCAAACCGCAGCAAACAATCTTTTTTCATTTAGTTGGTTCATGCCGAACATTGTCGATGCGAACTCATCGATGAACTACATGACTGATTCTCAGGGCGACCACATGTCGTATTCCCGAGTATATGACAGTACTGTTGAATGGGTAACCCGGTTTTCCGGTTCCACTATTAATATTCCGCGTCCTGATCCTGCTGATTTTCCCTTTTTACATCTGGCGTTGATAATCACAAACAACAAAGTATCTCGCTATATCAATGGCAGTCTGATTGGTGAGGCGGTTGTTGATTTCACCAGCCAAACAGTCCGCATCATGGGGCCGGAATCAAATACCGGATCGCGCAATCTTCGGATGGATCAACTGCGCTGGTTTAATCGCGCTCTGACCGTTGAAGAGATTGGTCAGCTGATGCAGGAGACGGGCATAATCCGGCGAGCAACAATTCCTGCCCTCTCTGGTGTGCCTAGCCGTGCGCATATCCTCCCCAAGATTGCTGTTGCCACCGGTGCTGCCAACGCATCTTTTGTCGAGGGCGATTATGCTGCGGTAGCGATTGAATCGGCGACACTTGTTACTGACGATGATCCGACTAACCCGCAGGCTGTCGTTATCGATACTGCCAAGGTTACTCCGGCGGCATTTCGCCAGATTGCCGTGCAAGTAGAACCGCCTGAAGGAAGCGAAACCCGCGCTAACGAAGTAGTTATAAATCTGGATAAGGAGGGATCATAATGCTGGACACTCTCAAAAAGAATCTTCCTGAAGCTGCCGCGCTTATCTTTGACTATGCACGGCGCAACCCGGATATGACCGTTGTTCATGAAGGGAAGGCCTACAAGATCAGTGTGAGGCTGGTCGATCCCAATATGATCGGCGATCCTACACATGCAGAACTGGAGGCAGCGGAGCAGGCCATGGCCGATGCCAGCTCTGTTGAGGAGCAACTGGCAGCACAAGGACAAATGATTAACGTTTTACGAACTGTGGTTATTGGCCGCAAGGAGGAATAGGTATGTCGACTGACTTCCTGCACGGTTGCGAAACCGTTGAAATCAACAATGGAACCAGACCGATTAAGGTGGTTAAGTCCTCCGTTATCGGTCTGATAGGCACCGCACCGGATGCGGATAACACTGTTTTTCCTGAAAATGAGCCGGTACTAATTCCCGGTAATCAGCTTAAAGCCGCCAAGCTCGGCAGCACCGGAACCCTGAAAGACGGTATTGACGGTGTGTTCGATCAGAACGGCGCAATGGTTGTTGTGGTCAGGGTTCCTGAAGGAGCTGACGAAGCTGCAACCCTTTCCAATATTGTAGGCAGCGGCGCAAACGCCACCGGTGTTCATGCTTTCCTCGGCTCTCAGTCACACGTTCATGTAACTCCTAAAGTGATGATTGCTCCGGGTTTTACTTCTCAGCGTGTAGACAACGCCGCCAACCCGGTAGTGTCTGAGCTGCTCGGAATTTCGGACAAGCTCCGCGCCGTGACCATTGCGGACGGTCCTAATACCACTGATGCCGAGGCTATTGCTTATCGCGATGATTGGGGCAGCCCCCGTGTTTACGTGGTCGATCCGGCGGTTCTTGTTTGGGATACAACCTTGAATAAACCCGTAAGTAAGCCGGTCAGCTCCCGTGTTGCAGGGGTCATTTCCAAGCTGAACTATTGGGAATCGCCCTCCAACCATACCCTTAATGGCGTTGTCGGTTTGTCTCGCGCGGTTGATTTCAACTTGTCCGACTCCAACAGCACGGCGAACTATCTCAACGAAAATGAAGTGGCAACCGTGATCCACCGTGAAGGCTACCGCCTCTGGGGTAACCGCAACTGCGCTACTGATCCGCTCTGGGCGTTCCTGTCCGTGCGCCGGGCGCATGACATGATTTACGAATCCATTGAGGAAGCATTTCTCTGGGCAATGGATAAGCCTTTTAGCGCACAGCTCATTCTGGATATTCAGGGTAGCGTAAACGCTTTTCTGCGCCACCAGAAAGCAATTGGAGCAACCCTCGGCGGCAAGTGCTGGCTTGACCCGGAACTTAACACCAAGGAAACCCTCATGGCCGGTCAGCTTTACCTTGATTTTGACAACGAAGCTCCGGCACCGCTTGAGCGTCTGACCTTCAGGGCACACAGAAACAACGGCTACTATGACGAGCTGGTTAATCAGGTTCTGGCCGCATAAGGAGTGAAACAATGGCAGCTACTACACTTCCGAGGAAGTTAAAAAAATTCACAGCGTGGGTGGACGGTACCGGATACTTGGGAAAAGTACAGGAACTTGAACCTCCTAAACTGGCACTCAAAACTGAAGAGTACCGCGCTGGCGGCATGGATGCGCCCGTTGAAATCGACATGGGCATGGAAAAGCTTGAAGCCAATGCCACCTTTGCCGAGTACAGCCCGGAACTGTTTGAGAAGTTCGGCGTACTTGAAAAAGATGATATCCCGATCACATTTCGTGGGGCTATCAGAGCTGGTGGAAATGATGCCGATGCAGTGATTCTTGAAATGCGCGGGAAGGTCAAAGAGCTGGATTCTGGAACGTGGAAAGCCGGTGATGATTCAACCCTCAAGGTAGGAATAACTCTCACCTACTACAAAGTAACCATTGCCGGTGATGAAACGATTGAAATCGACACTGTAAATATAATCCGTACTATTGGCGGTGTGGATCAGCTTGCCAGTGAGCGTGACGCGCTGGGTATTTAATAGCTGTTTAAATGGAGATTCAAAATGAATAGCACTGAGATAACACTTTATTACCCTGTTGAAATTGACGGTGTAGAAATCAAAATCCTTAACTATCGCCGTCCTAAAGGCACGGACCTTTTGAAAATTGAAGGCAAAGGTAAAAGCCCGCTGGAGAATGACTTTCTCCTGTTTGCTCAACAGTGCGATGTTCCTGTCTCTTTAATTGAAGGGCTGGACGCAGTGGACATCAATCAGTTGCAGGATGAATACGCGAGGATACCGGCCCCTTTGTCCGATACCTCTATGCCCGAACAGCAAAGCAACTAGGGCAGTCTCTCTCGGAAGTATTAAAATTCACTTTGCCTGAACTGGAACAATGGGCTGAGGTAGCGGAGAAATTATGAAAGAAATGGTTGCAGCCATACGGGTCACGGGAAGCACTGACAGCAAGTTAACCCGTGCATTGCAAACAACCGAGCGTGGGCTTGACGATGTGGGTAAAACCGCAAGCCGTCAGGCCCGCGTCATTACCCGTGCATCCGAGCGTGAGCAACGTGCTACCCAACGAACCAGCCGTGAAACCTCCGCCCTTGCCCGAACTTTTGACCGTGCTGGAAACGCCGCCCGGAAATATGGCCAGAAGCTTAAGGCGAATCTTAAGCAGCTCCGTGCAACTGAAAAATTAAGCCATGCTGCCGGGCGTGGGCTTGATGCTCTTGATAACCGATATGCGGGATTAGTTGGTGGTGTTGCAACCGGGGCTACGGCTGTAAAGGTCGGCAACATTCAAGAGCGATTCACCCGCCTCGCTATTCAGGCCGGGATAACCGATGATGCGCTGACCGCCCTTAAAGATAAGCTGTACGTCATAGCTCAAGACGACAAAATCAGGGTTAAGCCCGATGAAATGGTTTCAGGAATTGAGGCCATCGTTGAAAAAACCGGTGATCTGAAATTTGCAGAGGACAACATTCGCAACATCGGCGTTGCCATGCAGGCCACAGGTGCAGCCGGTCTTGATATTGGTGAGCTGTTCGCTGAATTCCAGAAGATGGGCATCACCGCGCCGGAAGATGTAATGAAGGCCCTTGATACCCTGAACGTTCAGGGTAAGACAGGTGCATTCACTCTGCAAAACCTTGCAGCCCTCGGTCCTCGTGTCATCACCGCTTACACTTCAGCGGGACGCGGTGGCGTGGATGCGCTCAAGGAAATGGGCGCGGCCCTTCAGATGATCCGACAAGGTACAGGCTCCTCTGAAATGGCAGCAACTGCCTTTGAAGCTGTGATGCGCACCGTTACCGATCCTGCCAAAATCAAGCAGCTTGAAAAGATGGGCATTGAACTTTTCGACCCTGATAAGCTTGCCGAAGGTAAGCGGGTTTTACGTCCTATCAACGAGCTTATGAAGGAGATCGTTCAGAGCACAGCGGGTGATAAAGTTGCCTTGGGAACTATATTTGATGCGGAAGCTATCCGCGCATTCAACACAGCCGCAAGCGAATACCAGAAGAACGGGCAGATTAATTCTCTGGATAAGTTCATGGCCGTGGAGGGTGATGGCAAAACAACTGTTGCAGACGCTGAACGTGCCGCCAAAATTATCAATTCTTCATGGACAAGCATGCTGGCCGCCGCCGAAAGGTGGGCTGAAAACAAACTAACTGCGCCGTTGCAGGAAGCTGCCTCGGTTATGAGCAGCCTCGGCGCGGAAGGAACCAATACCCTGCTTAATGTCGGAGCGATTGCTGCCGCCAGTGCTGGGGCTTTGGTTCTTGGGCGTAAAGCACATAGACTTTTCAAGAGGGACAAAGGTCATGCCGGTGACTCTTCATTAGCTGAAACTATTTCAGACGGCGTGACTGCCACCAGCGGGATCACGCCCGTTAAGGTGGTCAACTGGCCCGATGGCGGATCATCATTTGGTGATGGCTTGGTTGATCCGGGCGAAGGCAAAGGTCGTAAGTCAGGCAAACGTTCCCGTGCTGGCCGAGCAGCCCGTACTGCTTCAAAAACAGGCAGATTTTCAAAGCTGACAGCCAAGGCCGGTGCCTTTTTCTCAAAGTTCGGATCAAAGATAGCTAATAGCAGAATTTTTAAGACCGGTAGCAAAGCGCTCGGCAAAGCCGCCGCTCCCATCGGTGTAACACTCAATGCTTTGGACCTTGTTGGTGCGGTCAGTTCCGGTGATTCAAAACAGATTGGCGGTTCCATTGGAGGCATGGCCGGTTCCGCAGGCGGAGCCATGGCCGGTGCGACTCTCGGTTCAGTTGTGCCAGTGATAGGCACAGCTATAGGCGGAATTCTTGGAGCGGTCCTTGGTTCTTATGCTGGCGAGTTTGCAGGAACCGAAGCAGCCGGATTTATTGAATCGCATACAGAGAAAAGCAATTCTGAAACAAAGATTGTCGAAAATTATTCAAATACTGAAAGGACAGTTGAACGTTCAGAATCGACCAGTAGCCAAAGCGTCAAAGAAGTTCACAAGGGTGATACAATCAACCATTTCCAGATAATTCAGCAGCCCGGCGAGTCCGCCGAAGCTCTGGCCCGTAAGGTTGCCGCAATTCTTAAACGTCAGAATTCAGGAGCGTTACACGATGGCGTCTAGAGTTATGATGAAGCTGGGAGCCTACAAGTTTTCCATGATAACCGCTGCCTATGACAATCTGGTGCGCACTACATCATATAGATGGGCAAAGCAGGAACGCATAAGCCGTGAACCGGCCCTGCAGTTTGTTGGTCCGGGAGACGATACTCTGGAATTAAGCGGCGTAATATTCCCGCAATTTCTCGGAGGTCTTGAGCAGCTGAATAACATGCGGGCCGAAGCGGGAAAAGGAAAGCCGCTGATGCTTGTTGATGGTCGAGGTAAAGTGTGGGGTAAGTATGTCATTGAGGAAGTCCGCGAGGAACAAACAGCCCACTTCAAAGGCGGAGCACCAAAGAAACAGCAGTTTTCATTACGAATTGCCAAGTACGGCGAGGACGCAAAATGAGCATTACTTACTTGACCGAAGACGGCGATATGCTGGATGCGCTTTGCTACAAGCAATATGGACGTGAAGATGCTGTGGCGGCGGTACTTGAAGCTAATCCCGGTCTGGCAAACAAGGGAGCGGTACTTAAAGCTGGTGTGACTATTGTCTTTCCTGATTTGGATGAAACCACAGAAGAAACAGCAACAGTTAAGCTGTGGGATTAGGCCATGACACCCAAGTATAGAATTATAGCTGATAGTGTAGATATAACCGCAAAAATAGCAGATCGCCTTAAGCGTCTGACTGTTACTGACGAGGCTGGGCAGACTTCAGATGCAGTTGAGATTGAACTGGACAACCGTGACGGAGCAATTTCTATCCCGCGTACCGGTGCCGAGTTGGAGGTATACATGGGATTCGCGGAGACAGGCTTAACACGGATGGGCTTGTTTACCGCCGGAGACATCACTTTGTCCGGTCCTCCCGACACCCTTACCATTCAAGCACATGCAGCTAATATGCGGATCAGTTTAAAAGCTCCGCATACCAAGAGCTGGGATAAAAAGACTATTTCCGACATTGTTTCCACTATCGCCGCAAACCATGGTTTGATCCCGGTAGTTGCCTCCGCGCTTGGCGAGATTAAGACTCCACACATAGATCAGACCGAGGAATCAGACTTGCATTTTCTGACCCGCTTGGCGGCTGATCACGATGCAGTAGCCAAACCAATTGAATCCCGGTTGTTGTTTGTTCCGCGTGGTGAAGCCAAATCAGCTAGTGGCAAAAAGCTGCCCTCTATAGCTCTGAAGCGTTCTGATCTTGCTCGTTGGGATATGACTGCCGCCAGCAGGGGAAAGTATAAGAGTGTCAAAGCGTACTGGCATAGTTTGGATGATGCCGAGCGCATGCCCATTACAGTTGGTAGCGGCAAGCCAAAATTTTGTTTAGGCGGAACAAGTGCAACCCCGGCAGAAGCCCGCGCCAAGGCGCAAGCTAAATACAATCAGCTCCAGCGCGGTACAGCTACACTTTCACTGACAACGGGTGGCAATCCAACCATTGCAGCAGAATGTGCGTTGACTGTTTCAGGCGTATACGGTCTGGAGGGCGATTGGGTGATTCAGCGCGTTGCACATACTCTGGATGATCAGGGCTATTCTTGTCAGATTGAATGCGAAACGCCTACCGGTCAGAGTAAGGGGATAGTCTAATGGCAGATAAACCGCTCTTCATGGCCCTAATGACGGAACATTATATCAAGTTCCGTTCTGGGGAAAAGAAATATGAAATCAGGCAGTACGGCAAGCGGTGGAATGAAGAAACATGTCGTATTGGACGGCTCGTATCAATCTCGCATGGCTTCCAAAAAAAGGGCCGTTTAATTCGCGTTGTAATCGACTTTAAGAAAATTTCCGGCTCACAGCTCAATGAAGCAGATAGAATGGCAGTAAAGGCCATTTGGGGAGCCGAGGCACTCAAGAAAGAGTATGTTTTGATCTACTGCTAACGCTATAAAAGCTTTTAATTGCAGTTGGTTAAATGTATCTTTGACAGCTAAATAAGTCAAGAAAAAGACTGGCGATTCAGCAAAAAAAGTGCTGAATCGCCGGGGTACGATTTGGAGCAGGCCGGGGGCTGTAACCCCCAACCGGCGCGGTGTTAGAGCACCGCACCACGGCCCAACATGTGGACCTACCCACATGCCGAGATTGCCCGCTACTCCGTGCATGATCATGCGGAAATGTTGGTTATCATTTGGGCTATCCTCTGACAACTGAAATGAAAGAAGAAATCAGATGCGGCCACTGTGGCCGCTTGCTGGCAAAAGGACACGCGACAGATATTGAGATCAAATGCCCTCGATGCGGGACATTAAACCACCTGAGAACCATGAGTTCCAGCGAGAGAGCCGATGAGCTTCCCATAAGGGACTCAAATGGCAAGAAAACCATTTCATCCACCGGAACCGGGAGAAATTAAGCTTCCGACAAGTGAAAAGAAAGGATACATCCACGGTACAAAGGCTGTGGCCGGATTCGGCAACCGGGATTATTATGTAATGAAAATTCCTGTTGCCGAGGCAAGAAATATCATCATTAAGCACCATTACTCACATCGGATTGTGAACAACAGCTACGTGCATTTAGGCGTGTTTATGGATGGTAATCTGGTCGGGGTGTTACAATTTGGCTATGCCCTTAACCCTCACCGTGCTAACAGCATAGTAGCTGATACAGTGGTCGGTGAATACTTGGAATTAAACAGGATGTGGCTATCAGACGAGGCTCCGCGTAATAGCGAGAGCAAGGCGATTTCATACGCTATTAAGTACATCAAGGCTGCTATCCCGTCCTGCGCATGGATTCAGTCATTTGCTGATGAACGGTGCGGCGGTCTGGGTGTGGTCTATCAGGCCAGCAACTTTGTATATTGCGGCTTCCATCACACCACATTCTATGAGTTGGACGGTGAGGCATACCATCCGATGCTCTTGACTGCACACAAGAAAGCAGGAAAAAGAGGACGGTATTTACGTGACAATCTGGACAGGGCCGAAAAGAAGAAGTTGCGGCAGTTCAGATACATCTACTTTATCAAAAAGAACTGGCAACCACGCCTCAAGATGAAGACGTTTCCATACCCTAAACCATCGTTAAATTAAGGATAAAAAAATGGCCGGGACAGACCCCATAGAAATAGAGGTTCGCCCCGGCCAAAATTTGGCACATTTGGTGTTAAAAACGGGTGGCGCGAGTGTCAAAAGCATTTGCCGCGCTACAGCAGGGCGATCGGTTCGGAGTGTCATAGTGGGATTCTTGCCGGTTTCCCAAACGAAAAAAGGACTTAAGAATTACTTCTTAAGTCCTTGTAACTTCTGGTAGGCACGAGCAGCTTTGAACTGCTGACCTCTTGCGTGTCAAGCAAGCGCTCTCCCCCTGAGCTACGCGCCTATTTTTTGGTGTCGACTCGCTGTCGACGAAGAAGGTTCTACGTAAGAGGGCCTCTGCTGTCAAGCTGGTTTTTCAGTTTTTTTTATGATTCTATCTCTTTTCCTAAATAATCAAGTGTTCTGGGGTGTTGGCTGTGATGTTTGGCGCGTTGTTTCCGTGGATAATTCAATTAAGAATTATGATTATCAGGAAGATATTTGCCTGTTTAGGCTTTTCTAAGGGGTAGCTCTCTGATACTAGTTTTTCTATGAGTGGGCAGAGTGAAGAAAAAATATATAAAATCGGACAGGCAGCCAAACTTGTGGGCCTGAAATCGTACGTGTTGCGGTTTTGGGAGGGCGAGTTTGATCAGCTGGAGCCGATTCGTACGGAATCCGGTCAGCGCTTGTATAATGACGGGCATATTGCATTGATCAGCCGGATCAAGACTTTGCTGCATGACGAGGGTTTGACCATTGAAGGGGCGCGCAAGAGGCTTGATTCCCCGGAGGATCTCACTGGAGATGCTTTTCAGGAGACAGGCTCCTTGCTTTCAGATGCAGTCGCTCAGATGCCCCTGTTCAACCACGAAGAATCCAGAGAAGCGCAGACCCAAGAAGTACTGCGTGAAATTAGGGCTGAGTTGTTGGAAATTAAAGATTTGCTGAATTAATTATAGCTATTTATTTAAGAAAAAGGGGAAGGATCGAGTTTGTCGATTCTTCCCCTTTTATTTTTTAGTGTAATGGAAATTTACGGGTGTCCCGCGAATGCAGATAGAGGCAGAAGGCCCCGAAAGCAGCCAGAAAACCGGGCAACATTGGTTGCCACGGTATTTTATGGAAAACCGGGATAACCATCGATGCACCATAGAGAGTGGCAAAGCAGGCTATAAAAGCAAGGTAGAAAGAGCGTGAGAGTGCTCCTGCCGCAGCAATGGCGATTCCGGTCCAGAATACTTTTTCCGGTACAATGTGTGGGTTCAGTGTGTAGACTTTCCATGAAATCAGCATTGTTCCCCCGGCTATGAGAGCCTCAAGGATCGGTGAATATTTGTTCTGATCCATGAGATGCATGATTGCACGGGGCAGCAGGAAGCACGAGTAGACACACAGCCCCAGCGATAGTGGGAAGATGTAAAAAAAAGCTTCGGTCATATAGGCCGGGTCGGGGTCTGGATTGAGCATATTAGGCAGAAATCCTTGATCGTGCGCGTAAAACATAAAAGCACCGATCAGCACTGCAACACTTGACCAGAGGATTGTTCCGGAAACCTTTCTATGCGGCTTGAGATCGAACTTTTTTGCAATGATGAGCGGTATGATTGCTCCGAATACGGCCATATGACCAAGGCAGAAGTAGAGCAAGGTAGTGTCACTCATCTTTCGAGCGAATTTATGTCCGATCATTCTGGGCCAGTCCGAATTAATGAGGTGGTCCAGAAGTCCAGGAAGTTTAACCATCGTCACTAAATATAATATATAGGCGGCTATGCTCGCCAGAAGTAAAGACCTCTTATTTTTCATGGGTATTGTTTGCCTCATTCTAACGCTCTTGGCAAATCCTTCTTGAAATTTGTTTGGAAGGTAATGAGACAGGTAAGACTCTTTTTATATTTAATAGTTTGATTTTCTCTCACGAGAAGATATAATTTGTTTTGTATTTGATGATAATGAGTCCTTTTTTATAAACGCTGTCCATAGCCAACGCTAAACGGAGAGTTTGATAATGAGTAAAGCAGTAAAAATTGTTGTAGCATCAGTTGCTGGTCTGGTTCTGGTTGTCGCCGTGGCGATGGTCCTAGCCGTAATCTTGATTAATCCTAATGATTATAAAGGGGACATCTCGGATGCAGTGCGCGATAAGACCGGTCGTGAGCTTGTTTTTGATGGTGACTTAGAGCTTTCGGTTTTTCCGTGGATAGGAGTCAAGACCGGGGGAATTTCTCTTTCCAATGCTGCCGGTTTTTCTGAAAAGAATATGTTCAGCCTCAAATCAGCTGATGTAAGCCTCAAACTTTTACCGCTTATTTCCGGTAAGATTGAGCTTAAAAATGTTGATGTCGTTGATTTGCAGTTGTTTTTGATGCGCAACAAGGCTGGAGTGACCAACTGGGATGACCTGACTGGAGACAAAAAGAGTAAGCCTGAAGCGCAGAAAACCTCTTCTCCCGGTAAAACAGAACTGAACCTTTCTGCGGGCGGAGTGAATATCCAGAATGCCCGTGTTGTCTGGGATGACCGTAAGGAAGATGTCCGGCAGGCAGTTGATGATTGTGATATCGTTGTTGAAGGATTCGCTCCGGGCAGTCCTTTTGATTTTAATGTCCACGTGCTTCTTTCTTCCACAAAGCCTGACGTTAAAGCAGATATTGAAACTACAGGTAAAGCCTCCATTTCTGCCGATTTTAAGCAGCTCAGCGTGAAAGGGTTGAATGTTGTGGTTGATGCCAGCGGTAATGCTGTCCCCGGTGGTAAGGGGAAGGTCAAGGTTTCCGGTGATGCGGCTCTTGATATGATTAAGGGCAGTGCCGATGTTGTCGGGCTGGTTCTTGAGGCTTACGGTATGAAGGCTCAAGGTTCGCTTGCTGCAAAGGGCTTCAATTCCAAGTCCATAAATTTTTCAGGCGATATGAGCATTCCCGGTTTCAACTTGAAAGAAACTCTGGATGAAATGGGAATGGGAGTGAAAACTGCGGATAGTAAAGCCCTGACTTCTGTAGGTATGGACTTTAACTATGCGGGTACGAATAAGTCTGTGGAGATTAAGGATCTGCAGGTTAATCTTGATGAGACTATCATTAAAGGATTGTTCTCCTTTGCCAACCCGGAGCGGCCCGATATTTTGGCCCAGCTCGGCATTGATAAGATTAATGTGGATAATTACCTGCCGCCCGCAACAGATAAAAAAGCCGAAAAAACAGAAGATAAGACTGCTGAAAAGAAACCTGCCGAGTCTAAGGAGGAGCTTATTCCTGTGGACTTGCTGCGCAAGCTTACCCTTAAAGCAGACCTGAACATAAAAGAGCTTATAGCCAAGAAAGCTAAAGTAACTGAAATCGTAGTTCGTGCCCGTGCCAAGGATGGAGTGCTGACTGTAAAACCTGCTTCATTTAATGTGGCCAAGGGGGCTTTTACCTCCTCTGCTGTAGTGGATGTTCGCGGTAAGGAGCCGCTTATGTCTGTAACAGCAGGGCTGACCGGATTGGATGGGGCTGACCTCTCGCAGCAGATGACCGGAGAAGATAAGTTCTCGGGAAATATGAGCTTTAATACCGGGTTGAAAACAAGCGGTAATGATATGAAAACCGTTTATTCCAACTTGAACGGTGATCTTGGGTTTAAGGTTCTGGACGGTTATGTGTCCGGTTTTGACCTTCTTTATCTCGCAGGGGATGCTTTCTCTGTTTTGACGGGTGGAGTTTTCGGCAAGCGTGATAGTAAGCGGACTGAGTTCGGTGAGGTCTCTGCTACTGCTAAAATTAAAAATGGCATTGCCGATAACCGTGACCTGTTGCTTAAATCCCCGTTACTGCGTGCTGCCGGTGCCGGTAAGCTTGATTTGAACACGATGAAGATTGACTACGGATTGGATGCAAAAGTGGTCGGTACCCTTGAAGGGCAGGGCGGCAAAGGCATGCAGGATCTCGTAGGATTAACCGTTCCCATGACGATAACCGGCGATGTTGCCGATCCTTCTGTCATGGTTGATCTGCCTCGTTTTGCTGCCATTTTAGCCAAGTCCGGTTTCAAGGTTGCTGGTAGTGTGATCGAGGGTGTCGGTGATGTTCTCGAAGGCATTGGCAATACTTTCACCGGAAAGAAAAAGTCCGGTACCGAAGAAGAAACCAAGAAGAATCCTGTTCAGGAACTTGGTGGAGCGATTAAAAAACTGTTTTAATTGTTCAGTATTAATAAGATGTTAATCAGTGTGGCGGGTCGGATTTTATAAGTCCGGCCCGCTTATTTTTTATAAACTGACAAGGTCTGGCAGAAGGTGTCTTTAGTAGAGTGTAGTCTATATCTATTCAAGTATAATTATACGGAGTTAGATAAATGAGGGAGAATGTACTCTACGATGTTTTGGTTCGGGAAATGAACCATGTAAAATCTGGAATGAAATGTCCGGAAAAAGCAGCCTTAAGTGTTATGAACGAATTTGCTCATGAAAGCGTTTACGTTTCAACTCGATTTTTGAAGCATGCCGGGTTGGCTGCAAAGGTAGCTCAACTTAAAGATTATGGCGTGGAAAATGCTGATATTGCTGAGCGATTGGGAATAAGCAAACGGCACGTACGTAGGCTCTATGCCTCGATGAAGAATTAGCGGGAGGATAAAAAAGGGGCAGGTGGTTATTACCATCTGCCCCTAAATAATTTATTTGGTCCAGTCGAGGATAACTTTTCCGGATTGACCGGTGCGCATCACGTCAAAACCTTTCTGGAAATCGTCGATTTTGAAGTGGTGGGTAATTGCAGGGGTAACATCAAGGCTGGACTGAAGCATGGAAGCCATTTTGTACCATGTTTCAAACATTTCACGCCCGTAGATGCCTTTGAGTTTCAGCCCCTTGAACACTACCTGGTTCCAGTCAATAGCGGTGTTGTCAGGGAGAATTCCCAGCAGGGCGATGTTGCCGCCGTGGTTCATCTTGTCCAGCATTTCGCCGAATGCGGCGGGGCTGCCGGACATTTCAAGACCTACGTCAAAGCCTTCAGTCATGCCAAGTTCGTCCATGACGTCTTCAAGCTTTTCTTTGGTTACGTTGACGGTACGGGTTGCACCCATTTTACCGGCCAGATCAAGGCGGTAGTCATTGATGTCGGTGATGACAACATGTCTTGCTCCTGCATGGCGGGCAACGGCTACGGCCATCATGCCGATGGGGCCTGCTCCGGTGATGAGAACGTCTTCACCTACGAGGTCAAAGGAAAGAGCTGTGTGGACAGCGTTTCCAAGGGGGTCGAAGATGGAGGCTACATCATCAGTGATGGCGTTATTCAGTTTGAATACGTTGACTGCGGGAACGCATACGTATTCGGCAAAGCAGCCGGGACGGTTAACGCCTACACCGATGGTGTTGCGGCAGAGGTGGCGCTTGCCTGCACGACAGTTACGGCAGTGCCCGCAGGTAACGTGACCTTCTGCGGAAACGCGGTCACCAAGGGCCAGTCCCTGAACTTCGCCGCCCATTTTCTCAATGGTACCGACAAATTCATGACCAACAACCATGGGGACGGGAATGGTCTGCTGTGCCCAGCTGTCCCAGTTGTAAATGTGGATATCTGTTCCGCAGATAGCGGTTTTCTTTACTTTGATCAGAACATCGTTGTGACCGCATTCCGGAACCGGAACTTCTTCCATCCAGATGCCTTCTTCTGCTTTGCTCTTAACGAGGGCTTTCATGGTGCTCATTGTATTTCGCCTTGTACCTTATTTAATGATCTTGAGTTCGCGGCCGACTTTGATGAAAGCATCAACCGCTCTGTTAACCTGTTCCGGGGTGTGCGCGGCGGACATCTGGGTCCTGATGCGTGCCTGTCCGCGAGGAACTACCGGGAAGCTGAATCCGATTACGTAAATGCCTTCCTTGAGCAGGCCTTCGGCCACTTTCTGGGCCAGAACGGCATCGCCGAGCATTACCGGAATAATCGGGTGGTTGCCGGGTACGAGGTCAAAACCGGCCTCTTCCATGCGGGTACGGAATATTTTGCTGTTTTCGTTAAGTCTTTCACGGAGTTCCGGTTTCTCTGCAATCATGTCCAGAACAGCAATGGAAGTGGAGGCAATTACCGGGGCAAGGGTGTTGGAAAAGAGATATGGGCGGGATCTTTGGCGCAGCCATTCAATGATCTCCTTACGTCCGGAAGTGTAACCGCCGGAAGCACCGCCGAGGGCCTTGCCGAGAGTACCGGTGATGATATCTACACGGTCCAGCACGCCGCAGTATTCAGGAGTACCGCGACCGTTTTCTCCGATGAAGCCCACTGCGTGGGAATCGTCAACCATGACCAGCGCACCGTATTTGTCTGCCAGATCACAGATGGATTTTAGGTCGGCGATGATGCCGTCCATAGAGAAAACACCGTCGGTGACGATCAGTTTGTAACGGCAGCCTTCCGCAGCTTTGAGCTGTTCTTCAAGGTCGGCCATGTCGTTGTTCTGGTAACGAAATCGCTGAGCCTTGCAGAGGCGTACGCCGTCAATGATTGATGCATGGTTCAGGGAATCGCTGATAACCGCATCTTCTTTGGAGAGGATTGTTTCGAAAAGGCCGCCATTGGCGTCAAAGCAAGAGCTGTAAAGAATTGTGTCTTCGGTTTTAAGAAATTCGCTGATTCTTTTTTCCAGCGCTTTGTGGACATCCTGCGTTCCGCAAATGAAACGTACTGAAGAGAGTCCGAAGCCGTATTTATCCAGAGCTTTTTTACCCGTTTCAATTAGATCGGGGTTGTTAGCCAGTCCCAGATAGTTGTTAGCACAGAAATTGAGTACTTCCTGACCACCCTTAACCGAAATAAGGGCCTGTTGCTGGGATGTTATGATTCTTTCATCTTTGTAAAGGCCATTGGCTTTCAGCTCTTCGGTCTGGGCTGAAAGTGCCTGAAGTAAATTATTTTTCATATACGTTTCTCCCGTCCAGTAATAGTGTTGCTACGCGTTATTTAAAAAACAACATATTAAATTGTGTCAAGCAAAATTTTAATAATAAATTTTGTGCGAAAGCTAATAAAAAGTCTGTTTTGATGAATTCGCATTAATGAAATCAGATATTGACGGAATTGTTATTTTCCTCCTATGTATGTTTCATTAAATGATAAAAAGTGAATTTATTTTAAGTAAAGGAGATTTCGCGTGAAAGAGCGTCCTTTGGTACTTGATGATGTAGACCGTAAGATTATTGAAGAATTGCAGCGTAATGGGCGCGAGTCATATAAAAACATCGCCCGTAAGCTTGGAGTTTCCGACGGAACAGTGCGCTTGCGTACAGAACGGATGATCAAAAATGATTACTTGAGAATTACTGCTTCCGTAAACCCTCTCTATTTTGAAAACAGCCTTATCGCCATGGTCGGTATTGACCTTGAAGAAAGAGCTAACCCCGAGATCATGGAAAAATTGGCTAATGTTCCCGGAGTTCAGTCTGTAATGAATGTTTCCGGACGGTTTGACCTCCTTGTTGAAGTTTTTGTCTCTTCCCGAAATGCTTTCCGCCAGTTTCTGGTTGATGATCTGTCCAACGTCGGCGGCGTAAAGTCGACTGAAACTTTCATGTTTCTTGAAGCCGTAAATAAATGGGCGGAACACAAGGAGTAGTACAGACTGCTCCTTAATTACGGTTTAAGATATCTTATATTGCCGTTTTTGTAAGGATCGATCTTCAATTGCCCGTCCGGGCAGACTCCACGAAAAGAAGGATCACTTTGCAGTCTATCCTTTGTGACGGTCTGTAAAGACGGTGCTGAATCAGTAGAATCTTGCGCTTACGTTTGCGGCGCAGCATGTCATCGATTTTTTTTGACGTGCTCGTCCCAGCGTTTGTGCGCTTTGTTACGTCTTAGTGAGACTTTCGTTCTCATCAGTTTCATGTTTGCTCTGATTTCAAGCTGGTTAAGCTCTCTGCGGGCAAAAGTGTCCTTGGGTTCGATTTAAATTTTTACCTTGAGCTTTCCTTAGCTTCTCTTCGTGGGGGGGCGGTTTTCTTTGTCCGGGCCGGCAATGTCCCGTTTTTTACCTTTTCAATGATTTCCTTTTATTCTTTTGGTGGTTTATCTCATCATCTATGGCCAATTCCAAACTATAGCCCTCACTGTCACTTGAGGTATAAATTTTCATGTCGTTTTGGTAAGGTGGGCTGCACCAACAGAAGACACAATCAATAACAGTATCGCAGTGGTCAATGTCGATATTTTGATTGTTCTTTTGTTAAGTATTGCAGTTTCAAAGGCGTATTGCCGTATGGCTATGCTTGATCTGTAAAATATGTTGCTGTTCCGGCTGGCTTTTAGTTTTAATTAATTGTTTTATTACAAAAGAATCTTTTATCCTTAAGCGATTTATGTCAATATACGCTGAAGAGTTCGTATCGAAAAACAGTTTTCACTTATACCTTAGCGACATTTACTCCGGTGGAGAATATGGTCAAATTTTTAAAAATAAGAAAGGGACAGGTCCTTCCATACAAGCTTCTTGTATATATTTTAATCTGTAGTTCCTTTTTTACGATTCTTGGCACCAGCGTCCAGCTGTATATGGAATACCGTAGTGATGTCAGCGAAATTCAAAAAGGATTCGGCCAGATTGAGAATAGCTACGTCAATACTATAGCCGCAAGTCTTTGGGATATTAATATAGATCATGTTAAAATCCAGCTTGAAGGGGCTTTAAAGCTGCCGGGGATGCGTTACCTCGAGGTTGTTGAGATGTCGTTCGGGTCTGTTGATCCGGTGGCATTTATCGGCAAAGTCCCTGCCGGGGGCAACGTAATTGAGAAGAATTTTCCACTGGTGCATGTCATTGACGGGAAGAGCGTTGAGGTAGGGCAGCTGCGTGCAGTTGCTGATCTTGATAATGTTTTCAAACGGTTAAGGTTAAGGGTCTTTGTCGTCCTGCTCACGCAGGCTGTTAAGACATTTTTAGTAGCGCTATTTATCCTCATGATTATCCACTATATGGTCACGCGTCATTTGCAGGCCATGGCTGAATATGCACAGGAAATGGATATCAGTACCCTTGGGCGCGAGTTAGTGCTTAATCGGCGGAAGAAGAATAACAAGCCGGACGAAATTGACCGCGTTGCTGAAGCTTTCAATGAAATGCGTCTCAATTTGATCAGGGACATTGCCGAGCGCAAGAAAGCGGAAGAAGCTTTACGGCAATCCAATATGATTGTTGAAAAAAGTCCCATGGTTCTTTTTAAATGGAGAAATGAGTATGACTGGCCTGTTGAGCTTGTTTCCCAGAATGTCAGTCAGTTGGGATTTAAAGCCGATGACTTTATGTCCGGCAAGGTGAAGTACGGCGAGGTTATTCATCCTGCCGATAAGGCCAAGGTGGAGGAAGAGGTTCAAGGGTTCATTGATGCCGGTGATGATCATTATCGGCATGAGTACCGGATCGTAGATCCCACAGGCCGGATTTACTGGATCGCGGATAGTACTGTGGTTGTCAGGGATGATACTGGTGAGGTTACTTCCTTTCTGGGAATTGCTTTTGATTTTACAGAAAAAAAGACTGCTGAAAACGAACTGGCCCGTTTACGTAACCTGCTTAAAAATACCATTGATTCCATGCCGACGATGCTGGTCGGTGTAGATGAATCTCTGCGTATCAACCAGTGGAACCGGTCTGCTGAGGAAGATACAGGGCTGACCTACGAACAGGTCTCAGGGACTCAGTTAATGGATGTTTTTCCACAGCTTAAAGACGAGCGTGATTTAATTATGGACTCGGTTGAAAAGCTTGAAGTTCGTGAGAAGAATAAGATCCCGTTTAATTCAGACGGTCATATCCAGTATAAAAATATTAAGATTTATCCTCTGCTTGAAAGTGAAGATGGGCGCGGCGCGGTTGTTCTTATTGACGATGTTACCATGAAGTCACGCCTTGAGGACATGATGATTCAGACTGAAAAGATGATGTCTGTCGGTGGACTTGCTGCCGGGATGGCCCATGAAATCAACAACCCGCTGGGCGCAGTGCTTTCTGGAGTGCAGGGCACGGAAAGACGTTTATCTCCTTCTCTGAAGAAGAATATAGAAGTTGCTTCTGAACTGGGGCTGGATTTGAATAAGGTCCACGAGTATATGGATAAGCGGGGTATTCTTGGCTATCTGCGTGGAATCAGCGATGCTGGGCGCAGGGCAGCTTCTATTGTTCGTAATATGCTTGAATTCAGCCGTAAAAGTGAGTCTTCCCGTACGCAGGTTCAGGTAAAGGGAATCCTTGAAAAAGCTTTGAGCCTTGCGGAAAATGACTATGATCTTAAGAAAAAATACGATTTTAAAGTAATTGAAATCCGCCGGGATTATGAACAGAATCTGCCGGCCGTTGGTATTACTGAAACTGAGATTGAGCAGGTATTTTTGAATATATTTAAAAATGCTGCTCAGGCTATGGCCGATAAGGACTTTACGGATGAACGTCCTACTTTGACCCTGAGAACCCGCAAGGACGGAGATTTTGTGCGTGTTGAAGTAGAGGATAACGGTCCGGGAATGGATGAAGATGTCCGTAAAAGGGTTTTTGAACCGTTTTATACTACCAAGCGTGTAGGTCTTGGAACCGGGCTTGGGCTTTCAGTTTCCTATTTCATCATTACCCGCAACCATGAGGGTGAATTCCTTGTAGAGTCTGAAGAGGGCAAGGGGTCAAAATTCATAATCAGATTACCTGCCGGGGATAGTCATGAAAATGCATAGCTAAGTATTTAAATAAAAGTGTCACTGTAAAGCCTTCCGCTGTCGGAAGGCTTTTTTTTGTGTTATGGTGCTACTGAGGTGGATTATAATATAAAATTTAGTTTGGTTCACTTAAGTAATGACCGTTTAGAACGATGAGTAAATTGTGTATCATGGGTGGTGCTTACGTTTATTTCGGACAGAATTCGGTAGGAGGTTACCTGAATGAGGTTGGACATCAAGAATAAATTGATATTGTTGATTCTGGCTGCTGTGCTGCTATGTGCAGGCGGTATGGCTTCGATTTCTTTTGTGAAAATGACTGATATGGCTCAGACGGCTTTTGAGGAGTCTTCGCTTAGCGAATTGCAGCAAGTGAATAATTTTATCTCAGAGTTTATGCATGAAGCAGAGTTGAATGCAAAATTTCTGGCCGGGGAACCGGCGGTAACGGAGTCATTTGGTAATAACCTGAATCTGGTTCAGGATAAGAGCCTTGATGCGGTCAAAAGAGAGTTGATGAATGAGAAGGCAAAGGACGCTTTTGACCTGATGAAACGAATGGTTACAAGTCATAAAGCTTATGATTTTGCTTTTTTCGGTATGGAGGATGGTGGATTCAATATGTACCCGGAGGATGGTATGCCTGCCGGTTATGATCCCCGGGCAAGACCGTGGTATACCGAAGCCATGTCTGGGGCTAAGGATACTGCTGTCAGTAAGGCTTATAAGTCCACAACTGGTGTGGCTGTAAGCTCCATCACTTCAAAAATTAGAGATAATGGCCGGGTAATAGGTGTTGTCGGTTTTGACATCAACCTGTCCACTCTTACCGATGTTGTCTCAGCAATTAAAATAGGTAAGACCGGATATATTATATTAATGGAGGGTGATAACACCATCCTCTCTGATCCTGCCAATAAAGACTACGCTTTTAAACAGGCAGATAGTCTTGATGATCCTGGAATGCAGGAACTGGCTAAAATGAACGACGACTTTGCTCCGGTCATTCTTGGCGGAGAGGAGAAGTTTGTCAGGGTATTTACTTCCCCCGCACTCGGCTGGAAGCTGGCTCTGCTGATCGATAAGGCAGAAATCATGGAAGGGGCATATGATACTGTAAAAGACACCCTGCTTATAGGGCTTGGTATTGCTATCGTGCTTTGCCTCTTTGGCTGGTTTGTTGCCCGGTCTATTGCCAACCCCATCCAGATGCTCGTTAGAGCGGCGCAATCCGTTTCAAAGGGGGACTTTGACGCCATCCCTGATGAGTCCCGCTTTTCCGGTGAGCTGCTCACCTTGCAGCAGGCATTGAAAGATATGGTTGTCGATCTGGGGAAACTGCTTAAGACAACTGAAGAGAAAGGTCTTGAAGCTGAAGAGCAGACAAAGCTGGCTAAAGAAGCTTTGGCTGATGCGGAGGAAGCAAGAAGTGCCGCAGAAAACGCCAAGCGTGAAGGTATGCTGCAGGCAGCAGGTCAGTTGGAACAGATCGTAGATCAGGTTACCAGTGCATCGCAGGAGCTATCCGCACAGATAGAGCAGTCCAGATCCGGTGCTGAAATTCAGCGCGAGCGTTCAGCCGAGGCTGCAACAGCTATGGAAGAAATGAATGCGTCTGTTTTTGAGGTGGCCCAGAATGCTTCCCGGGCAGCGGAAAGTGCAGATGATGCCCGCAATCAGGCTGATGCCGGTGGCGGGATTGTAGACAATGTTATTTCAAGCATTGGTGAAGTTGATGCCGCTGCGGGCCAGATGGCTACCGGACTTGAAAATCTCGGCAAGAGGGCTGAGGGTATCGGACAGGTTATGAATGTGATCACCGATATTGCCGACCAGACTAACTTGCTGGCTCTTAACGCAGCCATTGAAGCCGCCCGTGCAGGTGAAGCAGGGCGAGGATTCGCTGTAGTTGCAGATGAAGTCCGGAAATTGGCTGAAAAAACAATGGATGCCACTAAGGAAGTCGGTGAAGCGGTTTCAGCTATTCAGTCCGGAACCCGTAATAGTATCAGTGATATGGAAAAGGCTTCCGGCATGGTAGAACGAAGTACAGCTTACGCTTCAGATGCAGGAGAGTCTTTGTCTTCAATAGTAAATATTGTAGAGTCCACAGCAGATCAGGTCAGAGCTATTGCTACTGCATCTGAGGAGCAGTCCGCCGCTTCTGAAGAGATTAACCGTAACACTGATGAAATCAACCGTATCGCGGCTGAGACATCACAGGCTATGGAGCAATCCTCTCAGGCAGTGCATGAGTTGTCCCGCCTCTCTGAAGATCTTAAGAGTGTTATTGATGATTTGAAAAAAGTCTAAACGCTGAATCCAAATCTTATTTACAAGCCGCTATCCGCAAGGATGGCGGTTTTTTTATTGTCCAGTGTAGCAATGAGGTGTTAACAGGTCGTATTTTCGAATAACAGACGACTGTGAAATACATTAGAATATGTTTGCAATACATTGGCACGATAAAAGTCTCTGCATTCTGCTTTGCGATAATTGGTTTAGTTGAACTGTTGTATTTGGTGATATGTTGTATAAAAACACGTAGTGTTTGATTGTGTTTTGTTAATTTTGTAATTAGATGGGGCTTTCGTATTGTTCGTAGTGCGTGTTAGTTGTTGATTTTATATAATATATTGTTGTGGTGCACACTTCCTCCCTTGATATTGTTTTAAAAAGTGGTTAGGTTCCGCACTCAAAGATATGTGCGTTTTAGAGGGGGAATGCATACATCTGGCCTTTACTTCAGGGGGAAAATTCTATGGTATCCAGTGTTGGATTGAAAAGACGGGTTTTGCGTGATGATGTTGTAGAACACATCGTTGGCAGTATTTTGAAAGGACAGCTGAAACCCGGGGATAAGATAATTGAAACCAGAATTTCACGGGAGCTTCAGGTCAGTCAGGGTGCTGTGCGGGAGGCGATCAGGGATTTGACCGCCAGAGGTTTTGTTGAGACCGAACCCTATAAAGGGTCCCGGGTGAAAGTACTGTCTTCAGAAGAGTTATATGATTATTTTGCTGTGCGGAGTGAGCTTGAGCCTTTGGCTCTTAGCTGGGGGTACGAGCTGAATAGGATTGATATTGGCGGTCTTATGTCCGCAGTTGAAAGTATGTTTGCTGGAGTTGAGCGTAAGGATATGGCTGCCTTGGGGCAGGCTGATCTTGATTTTCACAGGACAATTATGGAGTGTTCCGGTAACGGCTCTCTTGTTCGTTCATGGGAAGCTTTAGCTAACGATTACTGGATGCACACTTTGGTAAAGCAGCATTTGGAAGATGGTGTAGACCTTGGTGCGCACGCTCAAGAGCATAAAGAGATCGTTAATGCTGTTAAAGCGGGAGATCTTGAACTTACCAAAGAGCTTCTGCGGAACCATTATTCTCTTTAATCTTCACAAGTTGTTTTTAATCTTAACGCATTGCAGCAGCTATTCTTTGTTGTTGCCCTAGATATTTGTTCTGACGGGTGGAGCGGATGAATGACTTTACTCCCTTCACCCCACCAATTCCTGCGGCTATCTGCTTAGCTTTGAGCGCCTCATTTATGCTGGCGACCCTGCCCATAAGTACCACATTACACTGTACTGATTTAACTGCTACGTTCGCTCCCCATACGGAGTCGTCGTTCAGTAGTGCACTTTTTACCGCCATTTGGATCATATAGTCATCTGTCTTGGCGCATGCATTCTCGTCTTCAGCGAACAGGTAGGTGGTAAGAGAATTAACCTTCTTGTTCTTCCTGACGATCTTGCGGATGAGTTGAAAATCTTCCTTGTGATCATATTCTCCGACCACATAAACGTGTCCGTTATATGCGTAGGTGCTCAGGTCCATTATGTTGAGATTCTTTTCGTTGAGAATTTCAGACTGGATACGGGTTTCCAGCATTTCATCTTCAACGATGGTCTGGAAACCTCGTTCATCTGTACCGATTGCGTAGGCATTGTAAAAGGTCCCGACTGATGACGGAATCATCATCGGTCCGGGCAATGGTGGGATAAGCACTGAAGCAGAGCATCCGCTCATGCAGGTCAAAGCCAGCAGGGTAAGGCAAAATATTAATTTCCGCATCTCGTCATCATCCTTGATTAGAGTTTCTGAGTGCAGAGAAGCAAAAGCTATACCGTTTTGTTTAAAACATTTTTTAATTTAGAAAATTTAGTATCTTACAAATTCTGCTCTTATATGTATGTTCTTTCATTATATGGCTCTGCCAAATTTTTGAAAGCTCTTTCTGCAGGTGTGAATTGCTTTTGATGAATTCGATTTGGGCGGGCAGGTCTGCAGGAGTCTTGAAAGTACAGTGTTCAAGAAGTTCTTCCGGGAAAATGGATAAGCCGGGTGTGTAGTCGCTCAGCAGGAATCCACCGGCAGCCCAGACATCGAAATTGCGCTGGGTCAGGCCGCAGGGCAGTAGCGGACTGGTCATATTCAGGTTAATTCCGGCCCCGGTATATATACTCGGCAGGGTGGTAAAGTAATCAACCGGGGGCCGCAGGTCTGCATCAGGCAGGTATTGTTTCCAGCTTTCATCACCGAAAACCGTGAGTTCCTTTCCGGCGTTTTGCAATGATAAAATCCTCCAGATCAGTCCTGATTGTTCAGTCTTGTAACCTGTTAAACGAACTTCCTTTCCGGGCCATAATTTTTTAATACCGTCTTGACCAGCCCACCATTCAAAGTCTGGTTTTGTGCCGTTTTGGATGGCCTGCAGGGCTATTTGTTCGTCATTTTCATTAAAAATACAGCCGGAAAAAAAGTTATCCTTGGCTGGAAAGCTGGAACGACCCACGAAGACCGTACGTTCTTCCAAGTCCGGATATGGTTCTAACCGGGAATTGAATATTTTCGGATCGGTGGCTAAGGGCAGGTGCCCGACTTTGCTCGCTCCGTGTTTTTCAAGAATAGGAATGAACCAATGGTCGGTGACCATGAGCGGGACATCCTGCCAGTACGTGGATTTGATGCCGGATAAGATATGGAAGGGATTGTCCACCATCCAGACCGCGACTTTCACACCGGCCTCGCGAAGCATGAAGTATGTTTCACCAGCGTTATCAAGACCATTGAAATTGACGCTTACGATCAGTTCCGGCAATTCGCTGTGCAGTAAGGAGAGCAGGTTCTTGCGCATTGCGTCCGGCTCAATAACTCTGTAAGAGAACCCCTCTGTCTTAAAGGCGCGGCAAAGTTCAGGGACCAGCAATGAGTTGTCATTGCCCGGAATCCAGACGGTTTTAGTGCGGCTTTTGCGCATGATTCCGGCACGGTTAACTGTCAGTTTGGCGAGCAGAGGTTCCCAGAAAGCGGGAAATAACCGCTTGCCGGGTGTATACAGAATTATACGGAATTCGGAGAGATCGGTTGTCTCGCTCGTACTGATTTGCTTAAATCGTGACGGGATTGTATACCCTTCGGGCAGTTGTGCGGAGTGCTGCGGGCATTCAAGGTAGTATAAATTTTTCGCCTGCGGGAAAAGCTGCGCGGCTATTGCCGGATTCGGTCCAAGGCCGAGAAAGAGTATTTTCCCTTCGCCGCCGAGGTCCTGAAAATATCTTTCACCTTCGGGAAGTGATTGCTGCTGACCGGATTCGTTCTTTATGCGGATTCTTTCGGGGCGTTGCATTGCTTACTATACTTGGCTTGCGGGCCGTAATAAGTTAATTTCCAGTCACCTTATAACGCAGTCGGTAGCAAAAGTCTTTTGCGGATCACTGCGAAACATAAATCAGAATATGAAACAATATCGCGACCATTATTTCAAAAGGGCCAAAAAGGAAAACTATCCTGCCCGTTCCGTATACAAGCTTCAGGAACTGGACAAGCGTTTCAAAGTTTTCGCAAAAGGCCAGAATGTTATGGATCTCGGGGCTGCTCCCGGTTCATGGACCCTGTTTGCCGCCAAGAAAGTCGGGGATACCGGACGTGTGCTTGCAGTAGATATCCAGTCCACAGATACTGCCTTCCCTGATAACGCAACTTTTTTGCAGGCCGACGTATTCGAGGATTCCCCGGAGCTTTTGGCTGCAATGGATAAGCAGTTGCCCTATGACCTTATCATCAGTGATATGGCGCCCAAGACAACCGGGGTAAAGTTTGCCGATCAGGCCAACTCCCTTGAGCTTTGCGAACGTGCGCGTGATATCGTGCCCAGCAGGCTTAAGCAGGGCGGGCATTTCATCGTTAAAATTTTTGATGGGCCCGACGTTAAAGAATATATCGACTCTCTGCGCAAGATGTTTTCCAAAGTGAAAAGATTCAAGCCGAAGAGTTGCAGAGAGGAAAGCAAGGAGTTCTTCATCGTAGGACTTGGCTTTCGCGGCATTGAAGGGTAAGAAGATTGGTTCTTTGATTTGATGCGCTTCGCGCTTTTGATAAAAAAGACTTTGCCTCCGGCGGCTTAAAACCTTTTATTAGGCTTCGCCGAGTTGTATTTCGAAGGCATCATTATATATAAATACTGTCCCATCAAAACCAACAGACGGGACTTTGATATTCTCAGGAGGAAAAAATGGCCGGACATAGTAAATGGGCTAACATTCAGCACAGAAAAGGTAGACAGGACGCCAAGCGCGGTAAAATTTTCACCAAAATGGCAAAGGACATTATCCTTGCAGCCAAGGGCGGAGGCGATCCGGCAATGAACCCCTCCCTGCGTCTCGCCATAGCCAAGGCGAAAGCAGTGAACATGCCTAACGACAAGATCGATACCGCGATCAAAAAAGGTACCGGCGAACTGGCCGGTGGTGATATTTCCGAAGTCATGTACGAAGGTTACGGTCCCGGCGGTGTTGCTATCCTCGTTGAAGCAGCTACCGACAACAAGAACCGTACTGTTGCTGAAGTACGTCACGCTCTCGGTAAAGGCGGCGGCTCCATGGGTGAAGCAGGCTGCGTTGCATGGATGTTCGATAAAAAAGGCGTCATGGTATTTGATGCTGAAAAGTATACCGAAGACCAGCTGCTGGAAATCGGCCTTGATGCTGGTGCTGAGGACGTAATCGCTGAAGATGAAACCCTCGAAGTACATTGCATGCCTGAAGATTTCAGTGAAGTTCAGAAAGCTTTCGAAGCTGCTGAATGCGAAGCAAAAAGCTCTGACCTCGCTTTCGTTCCCAAGAACCTCGTTGAAGTTGACGTACCTACCGCTAAAAAGCTCATGAACCTCATGGAAAAGCTGGAAGACAACGATGATGTACAGAACGTACACGTTAACGCTGACTTCCCCGATGAGCTCATGGCTGAAATGGAAGACTAGATGGGTGGATCAGGTATTGTAATCATCGGCATTGATCCCGGAACCCGCGTTACCGGATACGGTATCGTCAGAGAGCTTTCCGGGCAGGTATCCCTTGTGGATGCCGGGACAATCCGGACCAATACCAAAAAGCCCATGTGCTCGCGACTGGGGGAGATATACTCTCGCATAGCTGAGCTCATAGAAGAATATTCACCGGATGAGGCGGCAATCGAAAATGCGTTTGTCGCCTCCAATCCGGCTTCGGCCCTTAAGCTGGGGCAGGCCCGTGGCGCTGCCATGGCTGCTTGTGCTGTATCCGGTCTTGTGGTTTCCGGGTATGAACCGACCAAGGTTAAAAGTAATCTGGTGGGCAGTGGACGGGCTGATAAAACGCAGGTCGCTTTCATGGTGGAGCGCATCCTTGGGGTGAAAGACACCAAGTGGGCCAATGATACCACCGATGCGCTGGGCATTGCGATCTGCCATCTCAATGAACGAAGATTCGCAAAGGTAGCCGGAAGATGATCGCCTATATTCATGGTAAGCTCCTAGAGGCCACAGACAAGTCCTGCATTATCCTCACCCCCGGTGGAGTGGGCTATGAACTTTTCCTGACCATTTCCGCTATCTCCACCCTGCCGGAATCCGGCTCAGATGTTACTTTTTACGTTCATTCCGTAATCCGTGAAGATGCTTTCGATCTCTACGGATTTCCCTGCTTTGACGACCGTGAGGTCTTCCGCACCCTTATTTCAGTTGACCGCCTCGGTCCCAAAAAGGCTCTGGCGATCCTTTCTCAATTCGGTCCCAAGGATTTACAGGATCTCGTTTTCCGCGAGGATGTGAAGACTCTCTCCATCGTGCCCGGTATCGGGCCCAAGTCCGCACGCCAGATTCTCTGGTCCCTCAAGGACAAGATGGAAACCCTGAAATCCGCCACTGTACGCAGCGGAGCCTGCCCAGTGGAAGGTGACCGCAGTGAATTTCTCGATGCCCTTTCCGGCCTGCGCAATCTCGGCTACGCAGATGATGAAGTGCGCGATTTCCTCAAGGATATCTTTGAGGAAGAGCCCGACCTTGACGCTGGTGGAGCTATCCGCGTAGCTTTGAAAAAGATTTCCCAGAACAAGTAATTTTTCAGCAGGCAGTACCGGAATATGATGGAAAACAACGGTTCAGACGATCACATCAGACCGCAACGGCTGACCGATTTTATCGGTCAGGACGACTTGCGTGATAACCTTGATGTATTCATTCAGGCTGCGCGTGGGCGCGGCAACGCCATGGACCATGCCCTTTTCTACGGCAACCCCGGTCTGGGCAAGACAACTCTTGCGCGGATCATCGCTTCCGAGCTGGGAGTTAACCTCATTTCCACCTCCGGTCCGGTTCTGGAGCGCAGCGGAGATCTCGCCGCCATCCTGACCAACCTTTCCCGCAACGATATTCTTTTCATCGACGAAATCCACCGTGTGCCAGCCAACGTAGAGGAAGTGCTCTATCCGGCCATGGAAGATTTCAACATCGACCTGATCATCGGTCAGGGACCAGCCGCCCGTACCGTGAAGATCGATCTTGAACCGTTTACCTTGGTAGGAGCAACAACCCGTTTAGGCTTGCTGACTTCACCACTGCGTGACCGTTTCGGCTGTATCTTCCGCTTGGAATTCTATTCCCCCGAAGAATTGGCTCGCATAGTCACCCGTGCTGCCCGAATTTTTGACCTTAAAGTGACTGAAGAAGGTGCATTGATTATCGGCAAGCGTTCGCGCGGCACACCGCGTATTGCCAACCGTCTGTTGCGCAGGGTGCGAGATTTCGCCACCGTGCATGGTGACGGGGTCGTTACTGGCGAACTGGCTGACATGGCTCTGAATAAGCTTGATGTTGACCCGTTAGGCCTGGATTACATGGACCGCAAGATTCTTTCTATTCTGATAGACCAGTTCGGTGGTGGGCCTGTTGGCGTGAAAACAATCGCTGTTGCCTGCTCCGAGGAAGTGCGCACCATTGAGGAAATTTATGAGCCATACTTAATCCAGTGCGGTTTTTTGAAACGTACCCCCCGTGGGCGCGTTGCAACTGCAAGGGCTTACCAGCATCTCCAGAAGGTTTCTTCCGGCGGGCAGGGGAGTTTGTTTTAGGTAAGGTTAGGTCTTTTTCTTTTCTATTTATATCCATTCAATTAATATTTTCTAATATCTGTTGATTTTTGTTTTTAGGAGGGGAAATGACTGTTCGGGTAAAGTTGATACTCGTGTTGACCTTGATTCTTGTTTCTGCGTTTATTTCACTCAGCCTTTTTAACTATAATGAATCCCGCAAAAAAATTCACAGGGATATAGTTAATTCCTCCCTCCCTCTGACTCGCGATAATATTTATTCCGAAATTCAGACCGTACTGATGCGGCCTTTATTTGTCTCTTCCCTTATGGCGAATGATACCTTTCTTAAGGATTGGGCCGCCAGCGGAGAAAGTGATATTTCTAAAATTAAGAGATATCTTGGAGAGATTCAGGGTAAGTATGGATTTTTCAGCGCCTTTTTCGTTTCCGCTGAAACAGGTAAATACTATTATCCGGGTGGAATTCTTAAAACCATCTCCCATGAAGATGAACACGATGTCTGGTATTATGATTTCATTAGCAGTGGTGAGGATCATGATTTGGATGTGGATTCCAATGAAGCTGCTGACAATATCCTGACTGTTTTCATCAATCACCGTTTAGCCAGTGATGACGGTAGGTTGCTGGGTGTTACCGGTGTTGGCTTGAAAGTGGACAATGTTTCCAGACTACTGAAAAAGTTCTCAGAAAAGTACGGTAAAACAATTTTTCTGGTGGATGGGAACGGTCTTATACAGGTTCACCATAAAGTCGGAATGATAGAAAATATAAACCTAAGGCATATGCCGGGGCATGGCTCGATTGCCTCGCAGGTTTTGAGCAACCCTGCTGAGCCTGCAACATATGAATTTGATTTCGACGGCGATCGAATCTTTTTGACTTCACGCTATATCCCGGAATTAGAGTGGTGGCTCATTGTTGAGCAGAATGAAACCGTGCTGCTTGATGCTGCACGGCATAATTTTGTGCGTACGATTATAGTCGGTGGAATAGCTACTCTTTTCATTGTTGTTTTGAGCATTCTTGTAATCAATCATTTTCAGTTGCGCTTGGAACAGCAAGCTGATTCTGATGAATTGACCGGTTTAGGGAATCGGCGGTCATTTGAACGCTTTTTTGATTCCGCAGTTTCCAGCATCAAGAAGAAGTCCGGTCCTTCTTCTATTATCTTGCTAGATGTTGATGGTTTCAAAGAGGTTAACGACAAATGCGGTCATCTGGAAGGAGACCGCATACTCAAGAAGATTTCCTCCATTATACGCTCCTGCGTCCGCGATTCAGACTTCTGCGCCCGCTGGGGAGGGGATGAGTTCCTTCTACTTGTAGATGGCGAAATTGATCTTGCCTTTGATGTAGCCGAGAGGATCAGAGCTGCCGTAGCGGATGCATGTAATGAGGATCTTGTCTCAAGTGATTGCGGTGAGAAAGTCACAGTCAGTTGCGGTGTTGCCCAGTATGCTGATGCAGATACCTTGGATTCTCTAATCGTGAGGGCTGATAAGGCTATGTATGAGTCTAAGGCGCAGGGGAAGGATAAGGTTATTAAGGGGTAAGTTTTTGATTTGATATTTTTATTGGAAAGCTCCGCACAACTTGGTTGTGCGGAGGCTTTTAGGATTTGAAGCTTGAAAGAATATTGGTGATTGATTAATACGGATTTATATTTCTATATTTGAGGCCCTTACTATGTACTCAGTTATTGCCTTTGATTCCAACGCTTCTTTTAAACAAGATGAGTTTGTTACTGATTATAATGGATTTGAATTAAAATTGGTTAAAGAGACATATGAAGACAGAGGTAGAGGACTGTTTCCAAGAGTTATTTCTAATCAAGTTGTAATTGATTCTGATAAAGAGCATGAAGCGCACATTGCAGGCTTAATGTTTTTAAGTGAAATTTCATGGTTATTTGAGGTTCGTATCCATTCAATAATGCATACGGGTGGTTCAATACCTATACGGGGGATTACTGAATTTGCTGGCCATCGTGGTGGTCGAATTGTCGTTGATCTTGGCTACCATTGGCCGTTAGAGGTGGATGATGTTCAGAGACTTGCTTTGGGGCTTTATAGAGAAGGCATCAGTAGCAATAGTGTTTATTTTAGATTTTTAGGTCTTTTTAAAATTCTTGAAATTAATATGGATGGTAAAAAAAGAGGAATCTGGCTAACTGAATATCTCGATAATTTTATGGGCAGTACTTATTGGGGCAATTCAGATAATGAATTCCTGGGTGACGATGCGGAAAAATTGTCATTAGATATGTACAAGTATGGTCGATGTGCTGTTGCTCACGGCAAAGAGAGCATAGATGTTCACTCTTTTCATGATTATCGGAGAATTCAATCATACTATTCAATTCTTCAGCCTGCGGTTCGTGAATATATGAAGTATGAGATGGAGATTCCAAGTTTTTAGGAATTATATAAAAAACTCCCCCGCTTACCAAAGCAGGGGAGGTTTTCTAATTTATCCCAATCAAAAATCCCTAACCTAATCCACGTCAGGAACAATCTTACAAATATAACTAGTCAATAAATCGAACAAATCTTTCGAGCGATTGTTGAATCTAAATTCCAGCTCCTTCAGATATAAAGGAAAGCGGTGCGGGGATATTCCCTTGTAGCGCTTGAAACGCTGACGTGCGAATTGCCAGAACTCTCCGCCTGATATTTCTATGTGCGGGGTGATATCCGGGTATTTTCGGATGTAATCCAGCGGTAGGGAATCGTCTCCGCAGAGGATCAGGGAATCGTACTTCTGGTAGCGGTCGGTGTGGATAATACTTCCGTGACGGACCAGCTTGAGGTGGAAGTTGTGGTTGAAGTGGAACACCGATTCCGCAGTGATGTTCTGCATTAAATCGATGAACACCCAGCCGTTCTTTTCCATTATCCCGAATACGGGAATGCTTCCGGTGGTTTTCTTAGAAGGGACCCCGGTCAGCTTTTTGTTTTTGAGGTGCTTATGCAACCCGGTCTCAGGGCTCAACAGCTGTTGAGCATCAATTGCCTGAGCTAGAATTGCGAAACGCAGGGCGGTGATTGCCTTGTAGGTTGCGTTGTAGGAAAGCTCCAGATCAAGTGAAATTGCATGCGCGGTATGATCCTCGGCGAACATCTGGATCAGGCGCACCCATTCACGGGCGGAAAGTCCGCCGTTGTTGATCCAGCGGCCGCTGAAATCCTGAAAGGTGTACTTGCAGGAAGAGCAGCGGTAGCGGTCACCGTTAAGATTATAGAGCTTGTGCTCCCGGCAGCGGGGGCAGAAGGGTTTGCGATCTCCCAAAGCTTTGTGCAGGAGGAATTTTCTGGCTTCCTCCTCAGAAGACATCAGACGCACCAGCAGTTCATCCCTGTTATCGGAAACAGTTCCCATAGAAGATCCTTTTATCCGCCTATGGATGACATCTGTGTCTCGCATACACCTTCACATCCTGATCTTTGTTCCAAAAGATGGTAACCCAGCGGTTTGTCGATAGTTGCGTCAGCAATTACCTTACGCAGGTCATCGTCACCCAGTTCGGGATTCCTTAAAATATCGCGCAGGCCGTATGTCTTATCGGAGAAAAGACAGGTACGCAGCTGACCATCGGAGGTAATGCGCAACCTGTTGCAGGTGGCGCAGAAATGCGAACTTACCGGGGAAATCAGGCCCAGTCTCCCTTTACCGCCTTCGATAGAGTACATGCGTGCTGGGCCGCGGTTCTCGGCAGTACGTTTTACCGGGATCAGGTTCACGTATTCTCTGCCTTGCGCAAGGATATCATCCGCAGACCAGAACCGGCTGTCGGATTTGGTCTCGTCACCCATGGGCATGAATTCGATGAAACGCATGTCGATGGGATTTTCGCGCGCAAAGTCGATGAAGGAACTGAGTTCTTTGTCATTGATCCCTTTCATGGCCACGGCGTTGACCTTAACCCTGATTCCGGCTGAGAGACAGGCGGAAATGGTTGCCAGTACGTCATTTAAATGATCGCGTCCGGTTACGTCCTTGAAGGTTTCCCGGTCGAGGGTATCAAGCGAAATGTTCAGCCTGCTGACCCCGATCTTTTTAAGCTCCGGTACCAGCGGTTCGATTAAGGTCCCGTTGGTGGTTATGCGCAGGTCCATTTCCGGGTGGCTGTTCATAACCTGCGAGATAAAATCCATGAATCCCTTGCGGGCAAATGGTTCGCCTCCGGTCAGGCGCAGCTTGGAAATATTCATGGAAGCAGCGAGAGCTACCAGACGGAGCATTTCCTCGTAGCGCAGGATGTCCGGGTGGGGGATGTGCTTGAAGTCTTTGGTTACGCAATACATGCAACGCAGGTTGCAGCGATCAGTAACACTCAGCCGCAGGTAATTTACCGTGCGTCCTATCTTGTCAGTGAGTACCATTTTAGAATCCCCAGACGGAGAGGGTGCCCCGGTTGTATCCTTCCTCCACTGCTACGAAATCAAGAGGCAGGGATTCGAGGTCATTGAGTGCGGGGACGGAAACTTTATCCACTTCCCTGAAGTCTGCGGTTTTCATATAGGTTTTACAGGAATCGCAGACATCTACACGGTAGCCCGGTGCTTCTTCCACGGTGAAAAATTTAAGGCTGTCCGCGTTGGTGTTATCGCAGTATGCACAGGCCATGCGGCGAACACGGTATTCGGTATGGCAGAAGGAACAGTTGGCGTAGCGGAATCCCTGCTGGTGGTGCAGTGTGTGCATGAAGGGTACGGAACCGCAGATGGGACAGTGTCCGTGGCTGCGCGGTGTGGGCTGCTCCAGTTCAAAATCAAGCTCGACACTGTCTGCTCGTTCAGTGGTGTCTGCCAGCTTTTGGGGCAGTTTTTCTTCCAGTGCGGCGGCAACAGCCTTAATGGAAGGGGTCAGTGCAGACTGGACGAGAAAGCTGAGAGTGCGCGGTGCTTCGGGCATTTTCTCCGCCCAGCCCATGAAGAAATCATCATCGGTTTCAAGGTAGGCTTTGAAAGCCAGCTTCAGGTCCAGCTCACCGGACTTGATGGATGCAGTGATCATTGCGGTTGCTTCGGCAATGGGACCTTCTTCTTTGCCTACCAGCTCAGCCAGTTCTTCAACAAGTTTGCATGCCTGATCGTAGTCGTAGGTGAAATTTTCACGGGCAAGCAGGGGGCGTCCCTGCAGGTTGGCTTCGTCAGGAGCGAGGTCCGTCGGAATGGTCGGGGAGGAGTGCTGCTGCGCTTCCAGCTGGATTGCGGCAACATTAGAAATTAAATTAACAAGCTCTTCCGGGAGGAAGGGCTTTTCCCGCAGCTCGGATACTTTTTTATCCAGCTGTTCTTTTGCACTGCTGTAATCAAAATTCATTATAGAAAACACTCCTTAAGGGGAACCCGGCTGTAGGGTCGGCCGAGTTTGTTTCATTCCTGTTAAAAAAAGCATATGCCTTAATAGTGGCACCTGCATAAGAGTGTTAATTAATCGCGTTTTGGCACAAAGTCTAATCGATTATTTTAAATAAATATTATGGTCTAAATGGTATAATTTAACTATGCGGAAAAATTACAATCCTTTGATTCGGCCACGATCGTTGTAAACCCAGAATCCGGTTTTGCTGATGTTTCCGACAAGAGTAATCCCGATTTTGCGGGCCAGTTCTACGGAAAAACTGGTTGCCACGGCAGTGGAAGCGAGTATGGGGACTCCGATTCGTACCGCTTTGAGCAGAATTTCCGATGCTACGCGTCCGGTAGAGACGATCATTTTTCCGTCAGTGGGTACATTTTCAAGAAAGCACTGGCCGACAATCATGTCGATGGCATTGTGGCGGCCGATATCCTCGCGGAAGTAGAGCATTTCCTCCGGGGTGCAAAGAGATGAATTATGGCAGCCGCGTGTTTTGTTATAAAGAATGGAGCGTGAATGCAGCTCATTAGCGTGGGTCAATATTTGTTCTGGCGTTACGGTCAGTTCCGAGGTTATGGTCCGTTTGGAGATTGTGGAAACATTACGTCCGAAGTTGGTACCCTTACCACAGCCGGAAGTAATGGAATATTCGAGAACCCGGCCTTTCCACGGATCATGGCTGGTGCTGATATCCGCGATGATACGGTCCTCGTGCTCTGTGATCTTGAGATCAGTTATTTGGTCGCGAGTGGAAATGTAGGCGTCGGATTTCAGAAAACCCACAGCCAGATAGTCCGGGTAGCGGGCCGTGGTCAGCAGGGTAACCACTTCGCGGCCGTTAAGGTTGATGGTCAAAGGTACTTCAAGGATGCTGCTGATCTCTTTATCCTTGAATTCACCATCGCAATATTCTTTTACTGTATAGCTGAAACTTTCTTTCATCATGCTCCGCCTGATATATTTTAATCAGCATAGGTGTAACAGGCATTGCGGGCAAGATCTTAATTTCTGCTTCTGTTTCTGCACACTTTTGGTGCAAAATCAGGTTAAGACTAAGAGTATAATTGTGCTCATATTGACATAGAGCGCTCTTTCTGGTCTAGGAATAAACTGTGCACGCTTATTATCCGGCGTGATTTCAATTTGCGGATGATCTGGAATTCACGAATTTTTAAACAGAGTTCTTTTTGGAGGAAAAATGAAAAAATTTAAAGTATTACTTCTTGCTCTCGCTCTCGTTTCCCTGCTCGTTGCTCCGGGACTGGTAAAAGCTGAAACGCTGATGATGGCTACCACCACCAGCACAGATAACACTGGTCTGCTTGATGAACTTGCTCCCATGTTTGAAAAGGATACCGGCATTGAGTTGAAGTGGACTGCTGTAGGTACCGGTAAGGCGCTCAAAATGGGCCAGAACTGCGATGTAGACGTTCTCATGGTTCATGCTCCCGCAGCTGAAAAAAAATATGTTGATATGGGCGCTCTCAAAGATCGTCGCGAAGTAATGTATAATGACTTCGTAATCATCGGTCCCGATTCTGATCCCGCAGGCATTAAAGGTCTTCCTGTTGTGCAGGCTATGAAAGCTGTTGCCGATTCAAAGGCCGCTTTCGTAAGCCGCGGTGACAACTCCGGTACCAACAAAAAGGAAATTTCCCTTTGGAAAGTTGCCGGCATGGCTGTTCCCGATAAAGCAGAATGGTACATCCAGACCGGTCAGGGCATGATCAAAAGTATCACCGTTGCTGAAGAGCGCGATGCATACATCATGACCGACCGCGGCACCTACATTAAGTACAGCGCGAACAAGAACGGTTCCCCCGAACTGAAAGTTCTGGTGGAAGGCGACAAGTCTCTCTTCAACCAGTACAGCGTTCTGGCTGTTAACCCTGCCAACTGCAAGAGTGCAAAGTACGAACTGGCAACCAAGTTCTCCGAGTGGATGGCTTCTGCTAAAACTCAGAAAGCTATCGGCGACTTTAAACTGCTCGGCAAAAAACTCTTCATTCCCAACGCTAAATAGATCATGATTCTTGAGTGGAGCTCCTATGGAGTTCCACTCATTTTCCCCTCCTTTTTATAGTATGTTTCGTTCTTGTTCTCTGTAAGGCCGTTTGGTATTAATAGGATTTATGTGAAAGGGAGGGATTAATAGTACATGGACTTTATTTTAAACGGCTTCTGGCAGGCATTTGTACTGCTCTTTTCCGCTGATCCGGAAACATATTCCGCCATTTACACCACTGTCTGCGTGACTACCATTTCCATCAGTGCAACTCTGATCATTGGTGCTCCGTTAGGATTCCTGCTCGGCTACCATGAATTTCCCGGCAAGAGATGCTTGCGTCTTATTGCCGACACCATGCTTTCCTTTCCTACTGTAGTTATAGGATTGCTCGTATACGCCATGCTTTCCCGCAGAGGGCCTATGGGTGAAATGGAGCTTCTGTTCAGCATCCCAGGCATCGCTGTAGGTCAGACTCTGCTCGGATTGCCCATTGTCATTGCCATGATGGCTACAGCGGTGGAAAACCTCGACCTGCGTCTCAAGCAGACTCTGCTTACCCTTGGTGCTTCACATGGACAGATTTTGCGGACCATCCTTTGGGAGGCCCGTTACAGCCTTATCCTTGCCGCCGCAGCCGCGTACGGGCGCATAGTTTCCGAGATCGGTATTTCCATGATGGTCGGTGGAAACATTAAATGGCACACCCGGACCATCACCACAGCCATTGCCCTTGAAACAGGTAAGGGTGAATTTGCTATGGGTATCGCACTCGGTCTGGTTCTTATGATTATTGCTTTTGCGGTTAACTATTCCATGTCCGGTGTCAGAAAAAGGGCGGGCCAGTAATGAAGGATTTGTTCAGGCTTGAAAATATATGCCAGCGCTATAATGGCCGGCAGGTTCTGTCCCTTGAAGAATTTTCAGTTGGTGAAGGGGCTATTGTCGGCTTAGCCGGACATAACGGCAGCGGAAAAAGCACCCTTATGCGTATGCTCTCTTTTCTGGAAAGCCCGGATTCCGGTAAAATTTTTTATGACGGCAATGAGGTCCGGGAGCCGGACTTGAGCTTACGCCGCGAAGTTACCATGCTTACGCAGGAGCCATACCTCCTTAAGCGTTCGGTTGAAGCAAATGTTGCATATGGCCTTGAACTTCGTGGTGAAAAAAATATTCATGACCGGGTTTGCGATTCTCTGATTCAGGTTGGTTTGGATCCGGATAAATTTCTGCATCGCAACTGGTTTGAGCTTTCCGGCGGAGAGGCGCAGAGGGTTGCCCTTGCTGCACGTCTAGTTTTGAATCCACGGGTACTGCTTCTTGATGAGCCCACCGCCAGCCTTGATTTTGAATCCACGCAGCTCATCCATGATGCTTCGGTTTCTGTCCGTGAAGAACAAGGAACAACTCTCGTTATCGTCAGCCATGATCACCTTTGGCTGGAAGAAGTGTCGGATACGATTTATCGGTTGGAAAGCGGTCAACTTGCCGGTTGATTTTTTGCTATTCGTTAGATTGCTATTGCTAATATTGGGCCCGGAGTTATCCGGGCCTTTTTTCGTTTTAATTCCATACTTGATAAAAGTGGATTTAGACCCTTCAAGCTGTTACTCTGTGACTAATCCCCGTAGTTGTTAGGAGGAGTCATGAAAACAAGCAGTTTCAAGATCCAGAAGAAGAATGATCGCGTCAGCCTTACCGAGGACATCCGAAATCATGTGATTTATTCGTTGAGCAAAGAAGTTAAGGATGCCAGTGAATGGGATGCAGGCAAGGCTCTTGCCTTAGCCTTGCGCGACAGGTTGGTGGAAAGGATGATTGATACCCGTGACCGCTATCGGCGGGTGAAGGCCAAGCGGATGTATTATTTTTCCATCGAGTATCTGCTGGGGCGTAGTCTTGGTAACAATCTGTGTAATATGGAGATTCTGGATCTATGTGAGGATCTTTTCAAGGATCTCGGCTACGATCTGGACGAAGTTAGGGACAGTGAACGCGATCCCGCTCTCGGTAACGGGGGGCTGGGCAGACTGGCGGCCTGTTTCCTCGATTCTCTGGCGACTCTTGATCTGCCCGGTTGCGGGTACGGGATTCATTATGAGTACGGTTTGTTCCGGCAGTCCATCCATAACGGCTATCAAAAGGAACTTGCCGATTACTGGATGAAGGAAGGGATGCCCTTGCAGGTTGCCCGCCCGGACCAGTCGGTTATTGTTCCGCTTTACGGGAGGGTGGAAAGTGCGATTACCCCTAGCGGGGATTATCTGCCTATGTGGGTGGACTGGGATGATATTATCGGAGTCCCTTATGACATTCCTGTGGTCGGTTACGGTGGAAAGACTGTAAACTATCTGCGTTTATTTGCGGCTAGAGCTTCAGATAATTTTGACATGGATATTTTCAATCATGGCGACTACATCAGGGCCGTGCAGCGTAAAATAGAATCAGAAATGGTTTCCAAGGTCCTTTATCCCACGGAATCTGTTTCTTTCGGTAAAGAATTAAGGCTGGTTCAGGAATACTTCCTTGTCGCCTGCGGATTGCGAGATATCACCCGCCGGTTCCTTGCCCAGAATAAAAATTTTGAAGAGTTTGCTGAGTATGTTGCCATTCAGCTTAATGATACCCATCCGGCACTGACTGTTGTGGAGTTGATGCGTTATCTTGTGGATGAAAGACGTATTGAATGGGGGAAGGCTTGGGAAATTACCCGCGCTACCTGTGCTTACACCAATCATACCCTGCTCCCGGAAGCTTTGGAGTTGTGGTCGGTATCCTTGATAGAAAAGGTTCTGCCGCGCCATTTGCAGATCATTTATGAAATTAACAGCCGTTTTTTGAAAAAAGTTGAGAGCAAGTATCCCGGTGACAAAGAGAAATTGAGACGTATGTCTCTCATCTGCGAGGACGGGATTAAGAAAGTGCGCATGGCCAATCTCGCTGTGGTCGGGTCCCATTCCGTAAACGGGGTTTCAGAACTGCATTCCGAGCTGGTTAAGACCCGTTTGTTTCCAGATTTTTATGAATTTACCCCGAAGAAATTCAACAACAAGACCAACGGGGTAACACCGCGACGTTGGATGCTTAAGGCCAATCCCGCTCTCTCAACATTGCTCACCGATACTTTAGGTAAAGGTTGGATTACGGATTTGAATGAGTTGCACAAACTGGAAGGACATATCAATGACAGTGAATTCCGCTCTCGTTTCATGGGAGCCAAGCGGGCCAATAAGGTCAAGCTGGGCAATTTCATAAATTCTACCTTGGATATTAATATCCCGCCTGATTCCATTTTCGATATTCAAGCCAAGCGCATTCATGAGTATAAGCGTCAACTGCTGAATATTTTGCACGTAATTCATCTCTATCTTGATCTGGTGGATAATGGTGTTGAACCTTCATGTTCACGGGCTTTTCTCTTTGCAGGTAAGGCAGCTCCCGGTTACTGGGAGGCCAAGCAGATTATTAAGCTGATTCATTCCGTAGCTAAAGTTGTCAATAATGATAGGCGTGCCGAAGGATTGCTCAAGGTTGCTTTTCTGCCTGATTACCGGGTTTCCCTTGCGGAGAAGATTGTTCCGGCCTGTGATGTAAGTGAGCAGATTTCAACTGCCGGAACCGAGGCTTCAGGTACCGGAAACATGAAGTTTGCCATGAACGGTGCTTTGACTGTCGGTACTTACGATGGCGCGAACATTGAGATGCTGGAAGAGGTGGGACAAGATAATTTTTATCTTTTCGGGCTGAAGCAGGAAGAAGTGGAAAAAGCTTTACGGGAAGGCAGCTATCATCCACGTGAAATATATAACCACAGTCCTGAAATACGGCAGGTTTTAACCGCCTTATTGGAAAATAGGTTCTCTCCCAATGAACCGGATCTGTTTCGCTGGCTGGTTGATAAACTGCTTGCTGACAATGAGCATTATATGCATCTGGCTGATTTTAAATCATACAGTGAAGCCCACAAACGGATAGACAGAGATTATGCTGAAAAGGAAATCTGGTCTGCTAAGGCAATTTTGAATACTGCGCGCATGGGAAAATTTTCAACTGACCGGACCATGCTGGAATATGCTGAAGATATCTGGAAGATTAAGGCAGTGAAGTCGTAATAAGAAAAAGGACCGGAATTCCGGTCCTTTTTTATTTAACTTTTTTCAGGCGAACGGCTGTGCCGTAGCAGGAATAGAATTTGTCCCCTTCAGGATGGAATGATACAGATTCTCTGTAGCACACAATCGCATCAGCATTGGCATCAATTGCCTGTGCGATGAGGCCGTAAAATGCATTGTCGAAGTTATAGCTTCGGCAGACTATAAGCCCGAATGTTCCGAGAACTTCCCTGTTCGGGACATCATCGGTGGTCACAATTTTTACTTTTCCGCCCAGATAAAGGGTGCGGGCCATCTCAAGACGCTGATCTTTTTTAGCATCTTCAATGGTCCTGCTTGTCTTGCGGTTGGGGCTTCCAAACATTAACGCCATATTTAAAATCCTCTTTTACAGTCAATATTTATTAATGATTTCTGCCTCAAATATGAATTTATTTCAACTGAATGAATGAACCGTGTTCTGATATTCAGGACTTAGTCAAAATCTTTTTCAAGAAGGGCTATCTCGTCGCAAAGTAGATTGAGCTTTTCAGTTGTTTTTTCAAGGGCAAGTTCAGCATCTTCCTTCAGATCTGATTTGCAGCTTTTTTCCAGTTCAAGGGCTGCCATAGCCAAATCATTTGCTGAAATGTTTGCGGCTGAACCTTTTAATGTGTGTGCTTTGTCTCCGGCTTCCTTTAGTTGATCGGCTTGCAGCAGTTTTTGCAGGTCTGCACCGAACTCTTTGTTGTAATCTCTGAAATTACGCAGGATACTGATCAGAATTCCCATATCCCCACCAATTCTTTCCAGAACTTCGGGAACATTAATTTCCCGTAATTTAGTGTCATCGCTCTGAGTGTTGGCTGACTTCTCTTTTGGTGAAATGGCGACAGGCTGTATAGTCTGTTTGTCCTGCTTCAGATGGTTGCGGATGATGCTGATCATCAGCTCTTTATCAATTGGTTTTGGAATATAATCGTCCATGCCGGAAGCTATGCATTTTTCTTTGTCACCGCGCATAGCGTGTGCTGTCATGGCGATGATCGGAAGATCTTTCATTTTCAAGTCATTACGGATTATGGTCGTTGCTTCATACCCGTCCATTTCCGGCATTTGGATATCCATAAGAACGATGTCATAGCCTGCTTCCTGAACCATTCTTACAGCTTCCGCACCATTAGTGGCTGAAGCAATTTCAATTCCGGTGGGTTCAAGTATCTGTTCTGCAACCTGCTGGTTTATGGGGTTGTCTTCGACAAGAAGCAGTCTGAAAGATTTGAATTCATCCTTAATAGGTTTTGAGGGTTCATAGGTGTATTCTTTAGGTACATCGTAACCGAATGTTTCCATGATGGAATTGAAGAGGGTGGCCTGTTTGAGCGGCTTACTGATCATTCTGTTTATTTGAGCGTTCTGTGCCTTACTTAGTGCGGTATTAAGCTCTGTAGCAGTGATCATCAATATGGGGAGTTCTTCTTTACTGTACGTATTGCGAATTTCAATACTTGCCTCATCGCCATTCATGCCGGGCAGCTTGAGGTCGATGATGAGCAGTTTGAATTGGTCATCTTTCTTATCTTCGATAAGTTTGATTGCTTCTTCCGCACTGGCAACGCTGGTGGGCTTAAACCCGAATTGTTTAAGATAGCGTACCAGCACGCTACGGACCGCGAAGTTGTCGTCTACCACCAGAACCGGTTTATTTTTAAGTTCCTGCGGTATTTCGAATTCAATCAAAGAAGTTTCCACTGCCACATTAGGAGTGATGGTGAAGAAAAAAGTACTCCCGTCTTCCGGTCTGCTGCGGAACCAGATATTTCCGCCCATGAGATTAACGATACGTTTGGAAATGGAAAGTCCCAGCCCTGTTCCACCGTATTTACGGGTCGTGGAACCGTCTGCCTGCTTGAAAGCTTCAAAAAGGTAGGGCTGCACTTCTTCTGGAATTCCAATCCCTGTATCCTTGATCGCAAAAACAATTTCAGTTTTGGTGGCGTTTATCTGGTCAGCGGAAACAGTTATTATGATTTCGCCTTTGCTGGTAAATTTAAACGCATTGGCTGTAATGTTGACCAGAACCTGACGCAGTCGCAAAGGGTCACCGATAATGCGCTGGGGCACGCCGGGGCGGATATCAATAACCAGTTCCGTCTGTGAAGCTACCATTTGTTCAACAAAAAGATCACTGATGTCATGGATGAGTTGATGCAGGTTAAAATTAACTTCTTCGAGACCGAGCTTCCCTGCTTCGATTTTTGAAAAGTCGAGAATATCGTTTATCAGCCGCAGAAGAACCTTACCCGAACTGATAATTATTTTTATGAATTCCCTTTGTTTGGAGGAAAGATCGGTCTCCATGGTCAGGTCGGCCATACCGATGATGGCATTCATGGGAGTGCGGATTTCATGGCTGACATTGGCCATGAATTCACTTTTGGATTTGGATGCAGCTTCAGCTTCATCCTTGGCCATTTCCAGCTTACGGTTAATGGTTTTCAGTTCGCGGTAACTCTTCTCAAGGTTTTTATTGCTTTGATGAATCTTTTCCTGCAACTGTCCGCTGTATTGCTTGAGCTTAAGGTCCTGCTCTTCAATCTGTTGCAGCATATTGTTGAAGTTTTTGACGAGGCTTTCCATTTCCCCTTTGCATTCGATTTGCACCCTTGAGCTGTAGTTTTTATCCAGCGAAATCTGTCTGGCGGTCTGGCTTAATTTGGTTATGGGGGAAATGAGAATCCTGCGCATGGTCACAAACAGCGCAAGGTTAATCAGCATAACCAGCAGCATGGTGCGCAGTAGTGAATTAAGGAGCGATTGCGACAGCTCATCATCTATGAACTTAGGGGAAAGAAAGATTTCAACAGCACCGATAGGCTGATTCATGATTGAAATTTCAGTCTTGCGTTTAACGAATTTGCCGATGGGCCAGTTTTTGAAATTGATTATGTTCCAATTTTCGTCACGCATCTTTCCGGCAAAAACATTGTTGCCGTTGTCTTCAGTGACCAGAATGGCTTTAATGCGTTTGTCGTTCATTTCTGATAGCAGTATACGGTTGATAGCAGCCTGATCGACATTCCAGAGCGGAGTAATCAGCGATTCGGAGAGTCTTTCAACAAGGCCGTCAGCCTTTTGATTGAGCTCGTTCAGCATGTTTCTACGCATTAAGCTGTAATCGTATGCCCCGGAAACAATGAATGAAATTAGGGATATAGCTACGATCAGAACCCCGATTCTGGTTTGTACTTTATCAATTTTTAACAATTTCAATCCGTTGGTTGATTCGTTGGGCAAATTCCCGTGCTCTTGCTTTAGATATAGACAACTGTTTAGCATTCCAGCATATTCAGTGCAAGGTTAAGAGCTTGGGAGACTGACAATTATTTGTTCCATGACAATGGACAAGAGTCCTCTCAGACGTTAGATACTCCCCCATCCCAAATATATTAAGGACGGACATGAATAAATGAAAATAGCCCTGTTGCAGCTCAACCTGACAGTTGGCGATCTTGAAGGAAATGTTGAACTCATCCTTGATGGAGTTAAAAGGGCCGCTGAACGCGGTGCAAGGCTTTGCCTTACCTCTGAACTTGCCCTGACCGGATATCCTCCGCGGGACCTGCTGCTCAATGCGGATTTTGTCTGCCGTTGCCGTGAAGCAGTTTCCGAAATTTCAAGGCGCATGCCTGAGGGTATGGCTCTTTTGGCCGGGGGAGTCGATCTTAATCATGAGGGCATCGGTAATCCTTTGCGCAACGCCGCATGGCTGATCGAACACGGAGCTGTTCCAAAAGTATTTTATAAATGGTTGCTGCCCACCTATGATGTATTTGATGAGCAGCGTTATTTTGAACCTGCTGAGAATATAAATTTCTTTGAGTTTGACGGGTTGAAAATCGGGGTGACTATCTGTGAAGATGTCTGGAATGATCGTGAAAACCATAATGGAAGGCGCTACGGAAGTAACCCCATTCCTCAGATTATGGATATGAATCCAGATGTTCTGGTCAACCTTTCCGCTTCTCCCTTCAGTATCGGCAAACAGAGGATTCGTGAAAAGCTGCTTGGTGATATCGCTTCCAAGTACAAGGTTCCGGTTTTTTATGCCAATCAGGTTGGCGGCAATGATGATCTTGTCTTTGATGGACGCAGTTGTGCTTTCAATACAGACGGTGATCTGGTTGCCCGCGGACACGGTTTCGTGGAAGACGTAGTTATTGTTGAATCTGATTGTTCTGCCGGACGCATTGAGGAAGATGATTTTTGCGAAGAATCCGAGGCATGGCAGGCCATGGTTCTTGGGCTGCGTGACTATCTCGGCAAGACCGGCTTCAGTAAAGTCGTACTTGGTCTTTCCGGGGGGATTGATTCTGCATTGACCGCAGCTGTTGCTGCTGAGGCCCTCGGAGCTGAGCACGTTACCGGAGTGCTCATGCCGTCCCCTTATTCCAGCAAGGGCAGCGTTGATGATTCTCTTGATCTGGTGAAAAATATCGGCATCAATTGCACAACCATCCCCATTGACAAACTCATGGGTCAATTTGAAGAAGCCCTCGCGCCTACCTTTGAAGGATTGCCCGCCAACGTTACTGAAGAAAATATCCAGTCACGTATACGCGGGAATCTTGTCATGGCGATTTCAAACAAGATGGGCGCGTTGCTGGTTACGACAGGAAACAAGAGTGAACTGGCTGTAGGTTATTGCACCATTTACGGTGACATGGCCGGAGGGCTGGCTGTAATATCCGACCTGTACAAGACCCTTGTTTTCCGGGTCTGCCGCTGGTTGAATGAGCAGGGCAGGGGCGAGATCATTCCGGTGGCGATTATTGAGAAACCACCGTCCGCAGAGTTGCGCCCGGGGCAGAAGGATGAGGATTCATTGCCTCCGTATGATGTACTGGACCGGATCATCGAATTGCGGGTGGAAGGCCATAAGGCAGAGAGTGAAATAATAGCTGAAACCGGGTTTGACGCTGAGACTGTGCAGCATGTGCTACGATTGATCAGGATTTCTGAGTTCAAGCGTAAACAGGCCGCACCGGGGCTCAAAATCACTTCAAGGGCATTTGGTACCGGATGGCGTATGCCCATTGCATGCAGGTTTACCGGGTAGTCGAAACGTATTTTATAAAAGATAAACACCCCGTCAAATCAGTGTGGATTTGACGGGGTGTTTTTTATATTGCTTTTGCGTCCTCTTCCATTGTTTCGGCACATATCTGCAGCCATTCCGGAAGCTTTGAGCTGAATTCATTTTGCTCAAGCCAGGCAGCAGAAAGCAGGTGCGGAGCGTATTCGCTATTTTTGACCCGCAGTTCATGGTCAAATGCATTAGCTACATGGATGGCGACAGCCGGGCTTAAGTCTACGCTGCCGAGCCTTTGGGGGCTGTGGTGGCAATAGATTGCTTCAACTACGTCTTCGTCAAATCCCCAGATAGCGAGCAGGTAGGCTCCTACTTCTGCATGGGTGAAACCCAAAACGTCCTTCTCCGCTTCCGGTATAGGGATATTTGTTTCACGCACTATGCTCAGGATTGTGCTGTATTCATCCGGATATGATGTAGCAAGGACCAGTTTTCCTATGTCGTGCAAAAATCCGGCTAGAAAGGTGTGTTCAGCCTGTTCATTACTGCCGCCTTCCGCTTTGATGATGGCCCTGGCCATGAGAGCTGTGTATTGGCAGTGTTTGCCCAGTTCCTCTATGGAAAAATCAATATTGGCGCCCTTGGTAGAGTTGAACAGATGAATGCCGAGCACAAGTCCTTTGAGGTTATCAAGGCCCAGCAGGGTAACAGCCTGTTCCGGTTTGGTTACTTTGGAATAGAGGCCGAAAAATGGTGAATTGACCAGCTTTAACAATCCTGCGGTCATGCTCATGTCTTCACCTATCATCTTGCCGATATTACTGATCATTACATCATCTTTACTCAGTTCTCTTTCAAGTTTCAAAAAGAGTTCCGGCATGGATGGAAGTTCTTCAATTGAGGCAATTCCTTTTGAAGCTCTCTCGTTAAGAAATACATGTTTTAGGCGCAGACTTTTCTTGATTTTTCCAATTAATTCTGACTGAAGATAGGGCTTGGTTATGAATTGGTGGGCGTATTTGACAAATTTAAGGTAGTTATTTGAGTCTACTGATTCGGAAATGATGAATCTGATGCTTCCGGGTTGACGGTATTTGATTTCATCAAGAAGCTCATCCCTTTCGAAACCGTCAATATGAAGTTCCATGGCAATTATATCATAAGGTCGTGTTCTGAGTTGAGCCATGGTTTCATCTTTGTTTGAAGCATAATCAATTTGCCAGCGTTTTTTCATAGCACTCAACTGTTTATCAAGCCTTTGCAGCTGATCTTTATCGTTGTCGATAAAAAGTATGTTTTTAGAGCGGCCCATAATCATCTCCGGAAATATGAAATGTATCGGATGTATAGTCGTTTGTAATTGTTGCTAATGGTATGACGATAGCACGGTCCGTGGATTTTTGAAAATAAAAAACCCGCTCCCTGTAAAGCGGGAGCGGGATTTCACTGTTTTCTATTGCAGATGTCGGTTATTTTTTTATCAGCACATAGGGCCGGTCGGAGATGAACTGTTCATTAACTACTGTGAGTCCTTCGGGCTTGTCTTCCCAGCGGTCATAGTATTTTTTCTGCATGATCAGAATCACGTTGTCTTTTTCTCCGAGAACCTTTCCAATTTCTTCTAAATCGCTGGTTTCGTGGATGTTGGTTCCGGCGTAGTAAGAGAAAATGCCGGAATAAATCTTATGAGCCATAGGATAACTGCCTTCAGCAACGTATTCCTTCATCATTTCACCGGTCTGTCGGGGACTCATGAGGGGATCAAGTGAGGGCAGGGTAAGCAGAGCCAGCGGCTGGAGCCAGATAACCATGGCGGCGGTCATGACCAGCAAACCTTTATATGCGCCTGATTCTCTGAATTTAAGGAGGGCCAGTCCGGCCAGTCCCATGATCAGGACAGTGAAGGAAAGGCCGTGCAGGGTGATATCAAAGGGAATCAGCACTTCGGCAAAAGGCGCAGCCACAGCGAGCAGCAGATAGAATCCGGCAATGGCAATCCAGAGTTTCCTGGAATTGAGAACCGGTTCCTGTCCGTTTTCGCCGAGCAGTCCCCGTGCGGTCAGCATGGCAAGCGGAGCGAAAAGGGGCAGGATGTAAATCAGAACCTTGATGCTTAAGCAGGTAAGCAGCACAAAGCCGCTGATGAACATAATCCAGGCCCAGTCACGGCCTTCGTTCTGAGTGCTTTTGCGTTGGGAAGTCACTTTTACCCAGTGGTCAATGGAGAATATCTGTTTCAGCGGTGCGGCGAAGATTGCCAGTGTCCACGGCAACCATGCCAGCGGGAAGGCTATCAGGTAATACTGGAAAGGCTCTTCGTGGTGGAAAGAGCTTACAGCGCGCTGATAGATTTGCTTGTAGAAAATATTGTGGATGAAAGATGATCCGTCCACAATGAGCGCACCTACAACCCATGCCAGCAGAATTGCCAGCAGGATACCAAGCCCTTTGAGCAGGCTTTTGTCGCGCAGCAGTTTCAGTCTTCCTTTCCAGATCAGGAAACAGGCTGCAGTGAGCAGGGGGAAGATAAGTCCCAGAGGGCCTTTGGTAAGAGTTGCGATTCCCATGAAAGCGAAAGCCCAGAGGAAGTATCGCCCGGAATCCCGGTTCTGGAATCCTTTATACAGGCATATGTTAGCCCAGAGAATGAAACCGCCGAAGAGCAGGTCCATGCGTGAATAATGGGCTATGCCGATAAAGAAAATATTGCTCAGCAGCACCAGCCCGGTAGCGAGAGATGTCTTGCGTCCGCAGCCAAGGGTGCGGGCAAGGGCTACAGTGGAAAGCAGGAAGAAAGCTGCGGAAAGTGCTGAACCGAGGAAAAACACACTGATGCCGTCTGCCGGGGTCAGGGTATCGATCAGGGACAGGAACCAGAAGTATACCGGCGGTTTATCCGGGTAGGCGACACCGTTTAAATACATGACCAGCCAGTGTCCGGCATCCTTCATCTGGGTGTAGACATCAGCGTAGCGGACTTCATCGGAAAACCACAGGGAGCGGTAATCCATGGTGAAGATGGACTGCAGGAAGAGAATGAACAGGACACTGAGCCACGGGTTGGCTTCCATGATGTCCCAGATGAACGGTCTTTTTTCATAGCGCATGGACTAGTCCTCTTTGGAAAAAAGGTGAATGGCGAATCCGGCTACTGATCCCAGCATCCAGCCGCAGAAAACATCGCTTGGATGGTGCCAGTTCAGGTAAATTCGGCTGAAGGCCACGGTTGCGGCAAAAATGCCCAGTCCCAAGGTCAGCAGCAGGTTACGGTAGCGTAGAATCAAGGGCAGGCTTGCCCCGTAAATTTCACATGTATGGCCCGAAGGCATGGAATGATAGGCTCCCTTCATTGACATCGGTTCGAAGAATGTTCCTTCGCCCGGACGGGGTTTGCCTATGGCTATTTTCAGAAAGCGCACGGCGATCAGGCTGACAGCCAACTGCACAGCAATAAAAACGAGGGCAAAACGTAACCGTGATTTATCCGTCTTGCGCTGTTTAATCCCTGTGATCAGAAACCAGATGTAAATCGGGTAAAGGGCTGCGTTGCCCCAGTTGGTCACGATCTTGGCAAAGGATTTGATGTCCGGGTGTGCCTGCGAATGGGCCTTGAAAAAGGCCAATACTTCCGCTTCGCTGCCGAAGTTGAAAAAAAAGGCTGCAAATATCAGTATCAGGGGCAGAGATCCCAGAAAGTAATGGCAGAAGGTCAGGTTTCTATGAATAAACGAATTCAATTACCTACTCCTCACCATCACCGGATTCTTCCTTTGCAGGAGCATCATCCGGGTGCTTGTCTGTGGTGAATTTATACCATGTCTCTTTGTCGGTATTAAGATCAGCAAGTACTTCGGAAAGATTTTTACCTTCCTTTTTCCAGTACTTGTATTCGTGGTCCGGACAAGAGAACGGGATAACCAGTGTGCCGTCTTCCATGAGATAGGGCATGTCTTGCTTATTATCACTCATGGGCACGGTTTACACGCTGACGGGAGAGGATTCAAGGGAATCATTGCGGTAAATATGGTTTTGGCTGTTGCTATATTAAAATACGTCTTGATTGTAATTGATCGTATGGTGTCATATACATCTCAGTGAATGATGTCTTTATTTGATATTAATTGTGATTTTATTTTGTAGTCCTATGTCAGGAAATGGTGTGTTTTGAAATATAATTATATTCATAATCTTAATGATATTGAATTTGGTTCTGATGTCGTCATCTATGGTCTTGGAGGAACAGCAAAAGAATTGTTTTTTGCTTTAAAGAGGACTCGTCCTGATGTGAATATACGATGTTTTATGGATAGTACTATCTGTTCCGGTGATCTTTCTTGTGTTCCTGTTTTTAATGTAAACGGTGTCGACAGGTTTAAGGGGTGTAAAGTAATTGTTGCATCTGTTTTTTATGAAGAAATTGCAGAAAAGTTATATGCATATGGATGTAAAAATTTTTCCGTTTTTGTGGAACATTGTTGTTTTTTAGATGTATATAGAGATCTGTTCGAAATCCCTGAAAATAAGATGTCAATTTTTTCAAATCTTCCAGATATGGAAGAAGATGACTGTTTATATGTATTTAATGTCAGTAGTAGAGCAGATGGTCCCGGAGCGGTACGCAATTTGTTGGGGGATTGTATTCCCTTACCGTTAAAGCACTGTTTTGTTGAATTGTTAGACTATGAGCATGGACAGATCTTTGCTGATATCGACCTCGCTAAAGTTAAAGATATTTGTATTATTGATATTAATGGCCGTAAAACACAACTTGCAGCTTTGGCTGCATATATTACTTCCGAACTCGGGCGGTCGATTTCTATATATAAAAGTCCTATCGGAATCAGGAACTTTTCAGTCATTGAAGGTAGAAAGCTTTTATTTCTTGAAATCTGTAAGAATGGAGCATCAAGTTCTGTTGGTATTTTAAGGCAGATTTTTGATAAATATAAAGACCAATGTTTCCATTTTAAAGAGCTTAGAAATTGTAGCGATATCACGGATCCTTATTTTGAAGATTATTTGAAGTTTGCTATTGTTAGAAATCCATATGAGCGACTTGCTTCCTTATATGCCCACGTAATGCGGGAAGCGCCGAATAAATTTTTATACCCTTTGTTAAGTAAGAACGTTGGTCAGCTTAGCTTTGAAAATTTCTGTAAAATTATAGCTGCTTGCCCAGACGAGTTCTCTGATGTTCACTTTATGTCTCAGACAGCACATCTAACCTTTCCGGAAGGTCTGCGGGATGATTTTACCCTGTTAAGACTGGAGAATTTTGCTGACGATATGAAGAGTTTCTTCTCTGCGCTTGGGGAAGAGATTGAAGTTCCCCATAAAAATAAATCCAGACCCGATAGAGTTGATTACATCAAGGACTACTACACCCCGGAGCTGATTAAGCTGGTAAATGAGCGTTACGAGGATGATTTTATCAATTTCGGGTATGAGTTTTTGTGATCTGTCTATGAATTTCAATGCGAAAGTCCCTTGCAGCGGGCAGGTGCTGCAAGGGACTTTCTTATGATGAATTAACTTACTGGACGATCTTGTCTGATTGATCCTTTCAGGCCGCTTTGCGGTTTCCGGACACGTTCATGGCCCGGTCCATGTGGCGGACCTTGGTCAGGATCTTTTTGATGATCCTCTTATAGTGGGGCAGGTCCTTGGGTACGTAATGTGACTTTGCCCTTGCCAGTCCTGCCATATCGAGGATTTCGTTATACAGGTATGGCAGGTAGAGCAGGTCCTGCCTAATGAAGAAATATACTTCATGAAGCGCTTTGTGGATTTCTTCCTGATTCTTGCCGTGCTTGCGGAAAAGTTTTTCAAGCCGTTTGGTGACGTGGTTCAGGGATGAGGTCCACTTCGGGCTGCGCGGTTCGAATACTGGAATATCGCGCGGAGTGGCGGTCATGTTCATGGCTGTTTTGAAATGTTCCATGCTGCCCGGAACTGCGGAGAGCAGGCCTTCCATGTTGACTTCATTCATATCCACATTGCGGGTGCCTTCGATTACTGCACAGCCGCCGTAGAGGTTATAGAACGGTGTACTCAGTTTTTTGATGTCATCTTCCATCTCACGCTTGGACGTGATGTACTGGACGGTAGAGGTCAGCTTTTCGCCGTCCGCGTTTTCCAGTTCCACCAGCATTGCCGGGTTGTATTGAGCGCCCGAGTTCTGGTGACCGGATGCGTGGGAAACCTGACCTTTCCATGCGAAGTCCTGACCAACCATCAGAACATGGTTGAATCCGCACCAGTCGAGGAATCTTGCCAGAGTGATACTGACGTTACTACCGGCATCGAAAACTTCTTCGTGGTTATTCAGGGCAAAGGTACCTAGTCCACCGACAGTCCACATGGGAATAGTTGGCCCGGGGTAGGCGGCAAGTACTTCGTGATCCAGCTTGGTGGAGTAGATGAGCGGAATGTCTTTGGCCCATTCATGATCCAACTGCTGATATACACGGCCCATGGATGCGTTGTAGTCAATACCAATGCAGAAGTGGGGCTTGATTCCGGCTTTATGCACAGCGGGAAGACCCTGCAACGAGGTTGTGAAAACCGCCTGTCCGGGATTTTTTGCCAGTTCAGGTCCGAATTTAGCCAGCGATGGACCAGCACCGAGAATGACTGCGCCCATGCCGCGTCCTGCTCCCTTGAGCGGAGCAATGCTGCCGTCTCCAAGGATGCGTGAAAAGTTATCCAGTTCGTTGCCGACCATAACGTCCTGCTTCAGGCGCAGGGTGGTCATCTCAACGGTGAATGATTCCAGCTTGTTGCGGATGGTTGAGGACCAGCGAGCGTATTCCGGTCCGATCTGCTGGCTGGGGATATCCAGTCTCAAATAAATTTTGCCGTATACGAATTGAAGGTCGAGTTCTTTAATGATATTCATCAGGCTGTTTTCATCGACCGGGCAAAAATGGAGCTTGCCGGCCTTCATGAAAGGACGGTAGTCGGTCTGGCCCAGACAGGCGAGCAGCATCTCAGGATTCGGTTCGCTGACAATGACTTTGTGGGTGTCGGGAGTATTCATCAATACCTGATTGACACCGTAACCCACGTTACAGCCTACAATGATGGTGGCACTTGTTTCTGGTTTGTCTTTGGCCTGCCAGCTCTTGTAGATCATGTTGGGCATGACGGTTTCAAATATGCCGCTGCCGTTTTCCATTTTCCAGTCGAGAATGTCCCACTTATTCTTGAAGAGAGATTCCTTCAGTTTCTCTTCGTCAATATCCTGACTGCTCAGCCAGGAATAAAAGGGCGGGTTGTATGTTGCAAGAGCTTCGATGTTGTCTTTAAGAAAAGGATAGGCTGACATTTGTTCCGTCCTTGGCAGACTGTTTATTAGCTGTAATTAGCCGGGTTCATTCCTTGCCCCGGATTTCAAACACTGATGATCTACTGCTCCCTTGTTTGCAAAATGATTGCCAGAAGTAAAAAGGACGCGGCCTGAAATCATTTTCTTAAAGATAATTAGTTGAAAGGATTAAATAAAATGTTTGTTCGTGATATTCTTGAGCTGGTCGGCGGAACCCCCCTTGTTGAAATGCGGGTCCTCAATCCCAATAAAAATGTCAAGATTCTGGCTAAGCTGGAAGCCATGAACCCCGGCGGTTCCATCAAGGACCGTGCAGCCGGGGCCATGATTCGCAAAGCCGAGAAAAGCGGGGAATTGACCCCGGATAAAATTATTATTGAAGCCACTTCCGGGAATACCGGTATCGGGCTGGCTATGGCTTGTGCTGTTCGCGGTTACAAGCTGATGCTGATCATGCCGGAGACCGCTTCCGAGGAACGCAAGATGATCATGCGTGCCTACGGGGCCGAGATTCTGCTCACCCCCGGTCATCTTGCTACTGACGGTGCCATTGAACAGGCTTACCGTTTTTACCGCGAGGAACCGGAAAAATACCTGCTCATGGATCAGTACAATAATGAAGCTTCCATTGAGGCTCATTATGAAGGAACCGGGCAGGAAATCTGGGATCAGACCGAAGGGAAAGTCACCCACGTGGTGGCCTGCCTCGGTACCACCGGAACAGTCATGGGTATCACCAAGCGGCTCAAGGAGTTGAACAAGGATATCCAGATGATTGCTGTTGAGCCTGAGCCGGGGCATAAGATTCAGGGCCTGAAAAATATGCAGGAATCCTATCCTCCCGGAATCTACGATAAGCAGAAGTTGGACCGTGTTATCCGGGTACAGGATAACGATGCTTTTGACGCCTGTCGCCGTCTTGCCAAGGAAGAGGGCGTATTTGTGGGTATGAGTTCCGGCGCTGCCATGGCCGGGGCTGCTGCCATCGCCTCCGAGCTTGAAGACGGACTGGTTGTGGCGATTTTTCCCGATGGAGGGGAGCGCTACCTTTCCACCCCGCTGTTCCGTCCGCAGGTTTTGAAAGGACCGAAAATCTTTGATCAAAGCAGCGGTGAAGACCGGGTTCTTTCCATTTCCGAAGCTGAAACCGGACTTTTCACCATGGGGCCGTCGTTCGACAATCCTTATGACCCAGAAGTGTTCAGGCGCATAGTGCTGCTCGATGTTCTGGCCCGTCATCTGGAACGCGAGGGTGCCAAGGTGTCCGCTCTGGTAGGCTTGGCTGATCTCGAGGACCAGACCCTTGCCGCCTCCCGTGAGCGGGGTGTGGATCGCGAAACTTTTTCCACTGAGATTGCCACTGCGGTACGTAAAGCCGCTTATCTGCTGGGCGTGCGCAAATCCATGCAGTTCGAGCGTGCTTCTGAGTCTGTGGACCGGACTGTGGAGCTTTGCCGCGCGCTGCTCGCTCATGGTCTGGCTTACGAGAAGCTGCGGTCCGTGTATTTTGATATCTCCCGCGACAAAGGTTACGGGCAGATGTCCAACATGGATATCGATAAGGTCAGCCTTGGCAAGACTGTGGATATGGATGATTACGTAAAGGAAAATCCGCGTGATTTTACTCTGCTCAAGAGGGCAACCCTGCAGGACCTCAAACTCGGTGACATCATCGAGACCGAGTGGGGTAATGTGCGTCCCAGCTGGTTCATGCAGCAGGCAGTGACCGCTCTTGAAGGTCTGCCCGGAGTAAGTCTTGTGCTGGCCGGGGAGATTCATCGCTTTCCGCATCTGGAAAACCTGCGCGCTATCTGGGCCGGAGCCAGAGTCGCGCCGCAAGCATGGATGGTAGCCCAGCCGGTACTTCCCGGCGGTCCGGTGTTGCCCTGTGTGGATGAGCTTCTGGAGCAGTCCGGTCAGCCCATCGCTGTGCGTATGTGGATGCTTTCATCATCCTACAAGAAACCGCTGGTGTGCAGCGAGCAGTCTATTTCCATGTGGGTCAAGAACCAGCAGAAATTGCAGGATCTTGCCGCAGGGTTGAGCATTCACGCCGGGGATTCCGGTCAGCTTTCCGAGGACATCGACCAAGAGGTCTTCACCCTCAAGTCCGGCCTTTCACAGGCCTTGAACGACAACCTCATGCTGCACCGCTTCTGGCCTATCCTGTTCAGCTTCACCAAGACCATCAACTCCCTGCTGGGTAGTGGCAAGCTTTCCGCTAAGGAAGCAAAATTTTGTCTAGACCAGCTCCTTGAAGTGGACGACATCCTAGGCATCCTCGATCACGAGGCCATGCCCGTGCCGTTCGTATCTCTGCCCGAAGAGGCCAAGGACCTACTCGAACAACGTGAACTTGCCCGTGCAAACAAAGACTTCACCACAGCCGACGGTCTGCGCGATAAACTTCTTGAGCTTGGCTTCAACGTAGAAGACAGCTCCGAGGGGGCGCGGGTTTTTCGGGTTAGGTAGGATTTATTTGGATATAGAAACACGAAATCCCCCTGCCGTGGTGCGGCAGGGGGATTTCGTGTTTGTTTAAATTGTTCTTTTTATGTGTTTAAAAAAGTAGTTTCTTATTAATGGCTTATTAGTGTTTAAGATAAATTCATAGTCAATTCTAGTATATATAAAAAACATAAAATTTACTGTCATTGCAGCGTAGAAATAATTTTTATTGTCATAATTTAAAACGTCGTTATTAAAAATATACCATTGCACTGACCATAGTATTATATGGACCGTTATAGATAAAGCTATAAGTATTTTATACTTGAGTGCTATTTTAAGTTTCTTTCTTGTTTTTCGTGATTTATGCAATTTCATAATTTTATCATCAACTTCGTTGAATGGAACTCCGCCCCATAGTTGCACTGTTCTTATCCAGAATCTAGTACAAACGTTTGGATAGAAGATGACTATCAATATTATAAATGTCATTGTCCACCAAATACAATATCCCTCGTTGTTGTAAAATAATATTATGTTGAAAAAAAGTAAGAGGGCAAAATTGTATGTTGCAAGAATATAAGGAACACAATGCCTAAGAGTTTTTGATATGGCTGGCTTATTGCATTTTAAGTAGTCAATAGATAAATTTTTTACATCTTCCCAACTGGTATGCTCAATTGTTTTTAATATTTTCCGTCGTATTCTATTCTTATAGAATTTGAGAGAATATAATTCTGCAAGTTTGCGTGATGCTAAGGATATAAGTGCCCAAACTGCAAAAAAGTTTAAATAGGAAAATATTGTCAACCCATAGTTTTGTAACTCTTTTAAGTTTCCGACATATTTGAAAAAAAGAAAAAAAATTCCAGAATTAAGAAGTATGAACGTATTGACGATTGTTTTTAAAGTTGCCTGTTTACTTTTTATTGTTTCGTCGATGCTGTTTAGCTCCATCTTCGCAATTTCAATACATTGCTCACTATTCTCCATCACCCCTCCCCCTCCTTTTGATAGATGTAAAGATATAGTGTCTTTATTATTATATTGATATTATGTCAAATGTCAGAAGGAGGAGCTAGTTGCACGTAGGTTAACTCATGTTGGGTGATGCACTGTTCCCTACTTCTTAGTCATCCGATAAACCCCATCCCAAAGTTCTCCTTCGGGGACAGGCGGATTGATCTTGTGTTCCTCGGCGCGCTTGATGAATACGTCCGAGGGGGTGAATTTGGTGTCGTCGTACAGCTCGTATTTGTTGGCTTCTTTGTATAGTTCAATAGCCTTGTCCCAGTTCTGGGCAACGTATTCTTCTCGGGCCTTGGCAAAAAGGTCGAAGAGGATTTCTTCGCTTTCGGTGAGGCCGCCTTTCATGGCTACCAGTTCATAGATTCGCACCGGTTCATTCTTACCGACAACCTGAATGTTATCGATAAGCCGTGCTTCCACGAGATCAAGAATCTTGTGGGTTTTTCCTTCTACATCCACTTCCTGATCCAGCGTGAAATGCGAAACCGCAGTGAATATGCCGAATTGCTTGGCTCCTTCTTCCAGACGGGCGGCGAGGTTAACAGCGTCACCCATCATGGTGTAGTCCATGCGCATGGATGAACCCATGTTGCCGACTACGATTTCACCTGAGTTGACCCCGATTCTGGTACGCATGTTGTGTACAACCTTGGGCCATTTTTCGCCCTTGGCCCATTGCTCTTCGGGGAAATTTTTGGTGTTGCGGTCCGGCTCATTGGGTAGCTGCCTTTCCTTGGCCCATTTTTCGCGCAATTCGATTCCCGCCCGCTGCATTTTTACCGCCACACGGCAGGCGCGCAGGGCGTGGTCCGGCACATCCATAGGTGCGCCGAAAAAGGCGATAATCGCATCACCTTCATATTTATCTAGAGTTCCTTTTTCTTCGATGAGGATGTCGGTCATGACCGAGAGATATTCGTTGAGCAGTTCAACCAGCTGCGGAGCGGTAAGCTTTTCCGAGAAGGTTGAGAAGCTTTGGATATCGGTAAAGTAGGCTGTGATTTCTCTTGCTTCACCACCGAGTTCCGGCATTTCACGGTTGCTGAACATCTCATCGATAAGTTCCGGGGCCAGATAGGATGAGAAGGTGGCTTGCAGGAATTTCTTCTGTCCTTCCTCTCGCCAGAATTTGATCAAGGTCAGCAAGGTGAAGTTTGTACCCAGTGCGATCAGAGCATACATGGGCGTAAGGTATGCATTGTATGCCTGAAAAACATGAAGCGAGCCGTAAACAATACCGGCACCCATGACCGCGATGGGCAGGATCATCCACATTGAGCGGGACCATGTCAGCAGGATCATGGAGATGATGCCCGCAGCGAACACCAGTAGCAGCTCCAGACCGGGTACCCAGTCCGGTTTAAGCAGGAAGTCACGGGTCAGGATGTTGTCCACTATGGTGGCGTGGACTTCAACTCCGGGATAGTCCGAAGCAAAAGGGGTAACTCTTAAATCGCGCAGTCCTGCAGCAGAGGTACCCATGAACACTATTTTACCCTTGAGTTCTTTTTTCCCGACCTTTCCGCTGAGGATGTCTTTGGCGCTGTAGTAGGGGAATTCTTCCATGCCGCCCCGGTAGCGGACCAGCATCTGTCCTTTGGCGTCAACCGGTATGGTTGTTTTGCCGACCCGGATGGACTCAATGCCGATGGGGCTTGTCTTGGCAATGATGTTCTTGCGGCCCATTGCCTTCATGAGTGTAGCGAGGGCGAGGCTTGGGTATTGTTTGCCGTCCATGGTGATGATCAGCGGAACCCGGCGGACAACTCCGTCATAGTCGGTGATTGAATTATAGAAACCGCACAGAGGTGAAGCTTTTGCCAGAACGGGCAGCGGACAGATTGCATCCCGTGCGCTTAGGGTAAGATCCTTGAGCGGAGGTGCCCCCTTGGCCTTTATCTGGGCAATGGGTAACGGTTTAACAAAGCAGGGCTGGTCATTCAGAGATGGAGTTTGTTCTTCCAGAAAATCAAAATAAAAGCCAAGTACAAAACGACCGCGTTCAAGCACATCAGCCAAGACCAGATCATTGTCCATTAATCCTTGAGGCAACCCTTTGAAATTAACCTCTACGCCCAATTCTTCGTGCAGGCTTTTTTTAATGGTTGCCGGGGAAGTTCGGTCCGGTTCTCCGATGAGAATATCAAGTCCGGTTGATAGTGCTCCGGACTGTTGGATTTTAGCCAGCAGCAGGGCCATACGATAGCGTGGCCACGGCCATTGCCCCAGTTCAGCAAGGCTTTCATCATCAATATCAACGATTACCGGGATATTGGTTTTAGTGCCTACAGGGCTGGAGCGCATAAGCTGGTCATAGATTTTGTAATCCACGAATTGCAGGATCGGCGGCTGAAAAATATAGAGGGATGCTGTCAGAAATGAAATAGTCAGCCCGGTGAGAAGTAAAAAGAAAGAATCTGAACCGGTGATTTTTTTTAGTACGCTCAGCATTTTTTTTGGATATGGGGTAAAATTTATGTTAATAGATATTGGTAAATACTATTTATATATGTATGAATCGTCTGGATTTTTCAATTAAATTTATATATATCTGTAACAATAAAGTTTAAATTAAGAAAGCATTCAACTTTAGCTGTTTAATATAGTTAGTTTTTTGGGGAGGGTTGTGTGGTGAAAGCAATTAAGGTTTTAATTTTGGGTTTAGCACTCTGCGTGATGGCAGGGGCGTTCAATATTGCTTCGGCACAGCAGGAAATGGCTCCTATGAATCCTGATCAGGCTGACGGTAAGCCTTATCTCAGAGCAATTCTCAATGACCTTCTTTCCACACATGACCGTATCAAGGCTGCTGAAGCACGTGTTGAATCAGCAGAACATCTTGTCTCCCAGAGTTGGTCCGGATGGACTCCGACTTTTGATATTTCCGTAGAGGGCGGGCGTGAAGAAATCGATAAGCCCGGTGGCGGAACCAACAAAGGTCGTAATGAAGAAAGAATTCAGGCCACCCAGCTTCTCTGGGACTTCGGCGGTGTGAATAGCGATATCGACAGCAGTAAAGCCTTGCTGAATGAATACAAAGCAGTTCTTGAACAGACTCGTCAGCAACTGATGATTCAGGGTGTTGAAGCTTATCTCGGTTTGATCCGGGCAAGGGAAACCCTTAAGTACGCAATTCAGTCCGAAGAAAGCATGAAGCGTCTTTCCGGTATGGAAGAAACACTGGTTAAGCGCGGAGCAGGTCTGTCTTACAAGGAACTCCAGATTAAGGCTCAGCTTGCCGGGGCGACTTCATACAGGGTTACAGTTGAACGCTCCCTCCAGACTGCCCGCAACCGTTTCAAGGCTGTCTACGGTTTTCCCATTGCCATAGATGAAATCGAAAAGATGGTTCCGGTGCCAATGCCTGCCAGCTATATGCCTGCATCCCTTGATGATGCCATCGTTCAGGCTCAGGCCCAGAACCCGATGTTGCTGCAGCTTAAATTTTCCAAGGAAAGGCTTTCCCACGATGTTGGTGTGCAGGAAGCCACCCTTTACCCCAAGTTCGAATTCGTACTTGAAGGTAAGAGAAGGGAGCAGGATCAGGGTGCCAGCGGTGTAAGAACCGAGAACAAGGCAACTTTTCAGGTTGGCTACTCCGGTTTTTCCGGCCTGTATGAATACGAGGCCACTCAGTCCGCCAAGGCCAATCTGCGCGAAATCCGCAAGCAGACCCTTGATGTTCGCCGCACAGTTGAGGAAAATGTCCGCAATGCATGGCTTGAACTTATGACTCTGCGTAAGAATGCAGAGCTATACAGGACTCAGGCTAACATTACTGCGGAATTCCTTGAACTGATCAAGAAAAAGAGAGCCACAGGTGAACAGGTGGAGTTGCTTGATATTCTTGTAGGTGAAAGGGATTACTCCACAGCTACCAGTGCCAGCGTTACTGCTGACATTGATAACATTATCTTTGCCTACAAGCTTCTCTATGAAATGGGCATGATGAACATTGATGTTTTCAAATAAGCTTTAAGCGCGAATTAGAAGTTTACTGAAAATTCCATGTGTGCATGCTCATGGAATTTTCTTTTTCCGGACAGTTTTTGATTTTCTTACTTTGGACAGAGGGTCGGTCACATGAGAGAGTTGTTGAGGAGATTGTCGCTACATCCGTTTTTGGCCTTCGAGATCTGCCTCGCGTCTTTTTTTATCAATATACTTTCCCTTGCTTCTCCCATCTTCGTAATTCAGGTCCTGAACCGTTACGTGGGTTATGGTTTTGACGGAACTTTGATTACACTCACCGTCGGAATGCTAATTGCCGGGGTTTTGAACCACGCTTTTACCGTGGTTCGGGTCCGTCTGGCTTCGGCTGTCAATGTGGGACCGGATCGTATGCTTTCCGAGACCGTACTGGGCTGCCTTGCACGGGCCAAAATGAGTACGCTGGGCAGGATTCCCCCGGCTCGTATTCACGAGCTTATGAGCGGGATACAGGTTGTGCAGTCCGGCTATGACGCATCCGTTATCTGCTCTGTTTTGGATATGCCTTTCTTGCTCCTTTTTGTGGGGGCTACCTTTTTTCTCAGTCCGGTGCTGGCCTTGATTACCATGCTGGCAATAGCGTGTTCCATGCTTGCGGGGTGGCTGAACATTCGCCGTGGCAAGCGGATGAATGATGCCATGCGTAATGAATCTGTGGTCCATCGCGGCAACCTTGCCAATGCCATCAGCGGTGCTGATACCGTCCGCGCATTTGGTGGGCGTGAATATCTGACTGGAGTTTTTCAGACCCAGATGGATAAACTGCAGCAGATCAAGCGGGATATGGTTCAGAGCGGAACCCGAGGACAGGCTGTCTTGCAGAGTATCGCCATGTTATTGCGGGTTATGGTTTATGCTGTGGGCGCGCGCGAAGTCGTTGCCGGATCAATGAGCACCGGCGGATTAATCGGTGCTTCCATTCTTTCAGGTAAGGCTCTGGCTGTATCAGCATCTTTTATGAAATCGCGGGCCATGATCGCTCAGGCCGGACAGATGATGCAGTCCTTGCATGAATTCGTCCGACAGCCCCTTGAATCCGAAACAGGAACAGAACTTAAGAATTATCAGGGCGCAATCGAAATCAAAGATCTCGGCTTTGCATATCCCGGCTCTACCGGACCTTTATTTGAAGGGCTGGATGTAAATATTGAGCCGGGTAATATTGTAATTGTTACCGGACATAACGGTGCAGGCAAGACATCCCTTGTGCGTTTGCTGCTGGGGCTTATTGATCCCGGACGGGGACAGATTCTTGTTGGCGGAGTAGATGTCCGACAGCTTTCTGCTCCGTGGTGGCGCAAGCAGGTTATCTATCTGCCGCAGGAACCGACCTTCCTGAATGCAACCATCAGGGAGAATATCTGTCTGAATGCACCGGGCATGGATGATGAGAGGCTGAATCGGGTCGTGGAAATCGCAGGACTCAAGAAATATCTTGATACCAGCGTTCAGGGACTGGAAGCCCAAGTGGTTAACGGCGGAGCTGAATTGGCCGTTGGTATCAGGCGCAGGCTTGCTCTTGCCCGTGCTCTTTCTGTGCAGGGGGCTGTCGCTATACTTGATGAGCCTGCCGAGGGTTTTGATATTGAAGGGTTGCGGGCCATGGACATGATTATCCAGAGCATGGTCAAGGTAAAGAAAACCATGATTATTGTTTCACAGGATATGCGTCTTATGCAGCGTGCGGATATCATTATCGACCTCGGAAATAAGCCGAAACCAAACGTTCTTTATCCTAAAAAGGATGTAGCGCCGGAGGATACTGAATCACCCAAAAGCGGGAGTGTGCAATGAACAGCATGAGCCCGGAATATTCCGGTGAAGTAACGGGTGCCAGCCATTTTTTCCTTTTCCTGTGCATAGTTATGTGCCTGGCCTTTCTGGCGTGGGCCTGCTACTTCCAGCTGGATATTGTCAGTCAGGCCGAGGGAGAGGTTATTCCCAGCTCAAGGGTTAAGCCTGTTCAGCACCTCGAAGGCGGCATTATCATGAAGATTAATGTTCGCGAAGGGGAAATGGTGGCAAAGGGACAGGAACTTGTCGTTCTTGAAGCAACTGCCAGCGATTCCACTGTTGATGAACTTGAGGTTCGCGTAACTTCCCTGAGGGTGAATATTGCCCGCCTGTCTGCCGAGGATAAAGGGCTTAAAGCTCCTGATTATCCTAAAGATATTTATGAAAAATTTCCGGCTCTTATTGAGAGGTCTCTGAAGTTATTTCAGACCCGTAAGGCCCGTGTCGAAAGTGACCTGCTTTCGGAGCGTGAAAAGATCAAGCAGCGTGAACAGGATATCAAGCAGATAACTTCCCGGCAGCGTAACTCGCGCAATAGCTTGCAATTATTGCGTGAACAGATTGAAATTAGTGCCGGATTACTGGAAGACGGGTTGACCTCACGTTACAAGCATCTCGGTTTTCTTAAAGAAGAGTCGAAGCTGAAAAGTTCTATTGAGGAGGATTCAGCGAAACTTGCCAAGGCCCGTTCTGCTTTGGCACAAGCTAAGGCCGATATCGGGGAGATCAGAAACTCCTATCTGGCTTCGGTGCGTGAAGACCTTCAGGAAGCACGAAGGGAATTTGCTGAGCTTTCCCAGCGTCTTAGAAAATTTGCGGATAACTTGAGCCGTACCATCATTCGTTCCCCGGTGGATGGGGTGGTTAAAACCCTGTACGTGGTCAGCGTGGGTGAAGTTGTGCGTCCCGGTATGACCATCATGGATATTGTTCCTGCCGGGGATAAGCTGGTTATTGAAGCGCGGTTGCCTATCAGTGATATCGGTTATGTTAAGGACGGGCAGAAGGCGGTGGTTAAGCTGGCTTCAAGCGATGCCGCACGGTTTGGCAATATTGATGGTAAGGTTGTCAACATCAGCCCGGATGCAGATTCAACTGATCGCGGATTGACCTTCTACAGGGTGCGTATCGAGACTGACAAGGATTTCTTTGAGCACGATGGTAATTACTACAAGCTTTTTCCCGGTATACGGGTGATTGCCGGAATTCATATTGGAACCCGTTCGGTGATGGAATATATTCTTGAACCTTTCATGGGCTCCATGAGCTATGCCATGAGGGAACGATGAGCACAACAAGCCCCGTTTCTTCTAAACAGGAAGGCAGGCAGCCTGAATGGATTGATACTATTCCGCCCAGGGTGAAGGAAGTTTTCGTTAGGGCTGTAAGGGCTCATTCAGCTGGCAATTATGAGGAAGCTGTAGCGCTGTACTCCATGGCTTTGAGCCAACTGCCGGATGATCCGGTCCTTTTGGGTAATCTTGGGGTGGCTTTGCGGGCGCAGGATAAATTTAAGGCCGCAGAATCGTGTTACCGCAGAGCAATTGCCGTTAATGCGGACAGTCCCGGTGCATGGAGCAATCTGGGCAATGTTCTGCGCAGGTTGGGACAGCTCAAGGAGTCAGTGTCCTGCCATCGCAGGGCAATTGAACTGGATCGCAAATTTATAGATGCCTATTACAACCTCGGATTGGTTTTGCAGGATCTCGGAAAACTGGATGAATCGATCCGGCTTTTTAATCACTGTCTGAAGTTTAAGCCTGATGACCACAGAATTAACTGGGATAAGTCATTGGCTTTATTGTCCAAAGGTGATTTCATAAACGGCTTTGAGCTTTATGAGTACCGTTGGAAACGTAAAGAACTGGTTCCCCGTCATTTCCGTCAGCCGCTTTGGGACGGATCCCCTTTAAACGGGAAAAGAATTTTTATTTATCATGAGCAGGGTTTCGGGGATACTTTGAATTTTTGCCGCTATCTTCCGCTTGTTGCCGAAGCCGGAGGTAGGGTTATTTTTGAGTGCCAGCCGGAATTGATTTCATTGCTGGAAGGAATTGACGGCATTGAAAAAATTGTGAGTGGCGGTGATAAGCTACCTGAATTTGATGTCCAGAGTCCGTTACTCAGCCTGCCGAGAATTTTAAAGCATGATCTGAAGTCCATTCCCCGGGAATGTCCTTACCTTACCGCTCCGGCACAAGCAGGATTTCCGGTTCATGTCCCGGAAGGTACTAAATTTAAGATTGGAATTGTCTGGGCCGGTAAGCCTACCCATAAAAATGACCACAATCGTTCGGTGAGCATTGAAAATTTCTTGCTGTTTGCCGGAATTCCCGGTGTGGCCATTTATTCCTTGCAAAAGGGACCGGAAACAAAGCAACGCGAGAATTTAGGTTGCGGAGTTCTGGTACGAGATCTCGGTAACGGCTGTGAGGATTTTGCAGATACGGCCAAGGTGATGGAGCAGCTGGACCTTATTATTACTGTGGATACTTCAGTTGCTCATCTGGCCGGAGCTTTGAACATACCCGTGTGGGTGGCGATTCCCTATAACCCGGATTGGCGCTGGATGCGTAAGCGCAAGGATTCTCCTTGGTATCCGAGCATGACCCTTTTTCGCCAGAAAAAGCCGGGAGATTGGAATCTTGTCTTTAACAACATGTTGGTTGCTTTGAAAAAGAAACTAAAAATTTAAGTATATGGCAATTCGGTGCTTTTTACTGAGAGTGCTGGACTGAAAGTGTCAGGTGCGGTAATTCATGAATCAGGATTAAAAAATTAATTAAGTTTTTAAAGTGAATTGAGGGGATAGCCAGTAATGTCGGGGAGTAAAATTCTGCTTGAATCCGGAACCAATGAAGTTGAGCTTCTGGAACTTTACCTTGATGAGGGGAGCGGCGATTCATATAAGCGTTGGTCATTCGGCCTGAACGTAGCCAAAGTAAAGAAAATTGTTCGAGAAGCAGATCTTACAAAATTTTCCGGTCATAAGCACGATGGTTCCGTTTCAAGGGTTGCGTCCTCTATTGATACCAAAAGTCCGTTAGTTCTGGGAATGTTTGAGTTTATGGGGACAGTCATTCCTCTCATTGACCTTAGCGGCTGGTTGCGTATGGAAGCTGTTTCCAAAGATCGGCGAATGGTTCTGGTCACTGAGTTTAATGAAGTTGTCAGTGCTTTTCTTGTTTCCGGGGTTAACCGCATTCACCGTGTCAGCTGGAGTGAGCTTGAATCACTGCAAGGCAACATGGCTAAATATGCTGAAGGCACCATCATCGGAACAGTAAAGCTTACCGATCCAGACCGTATCCTGCAGGTGCTTGATATTGAGCAGGCCATGGAAGACCTCAATCCTGCACGCGACAAGGCTGCTTTTGAAGAAGTGGAAGAGTCTGTGGAGTGTGTTTATCAGGCTATTTGTGCTGACGATTCCCGTTCCATGCGCAATCTGGTGAAAAATTCACTTGAGCGGGGCGGGTTTGAGGTTGATGCTTATCCCAACGGGCTCGAAATCTGGAAAGCTCTTAAAGAAATTTCTGCCAAAGTGTCCAAAACCGGACTGCATGTTTCCGAATTCGTACAGCTGATTGTCTCGGATATTGAAATGCCGGGAATGGACGGGCATGCCTTGACTAAGCGTATTAAGGAAGATCCAAATTTACGTGATCTGACCGTTTATCTTTTTTCCTCTCTTATTACTGAAGAATTATTGCATAAAGGTGATGCAGTCGGAGCGAACCGCCAGTACTCCAAGCCACAGATTGCCACACTGGTAAAGCAGGCGCGAGAGGACTTGGATGAGCTTTATAAATGTAAAGGTTAAAGCTGCTCTTCACCGCTCGCGATTAATTCCAGTGATGCTTCATCAATAATTTCAATTGTCTTACGTTCAACTTTGATAAGTCCCTGTTCACTCATCTTTTTGAAGACACGGGAGAGTGTCTCCTGAATGGTTCCCAGATAGGATGCGATCAATCCTTTGGGCAGGTCCAGTTCAAGTGTATTGGAATTCTGGGTGGACTTAAGCAGGAGCAGGTAGCTGGCCAGTCTTGCCGGGACTTCGCTGAGGCTGAGTGCCGCCACCTGATTGACCAGCTGACGCAGCCTTCCAGAAAGCAGAGCCAGCATGGACATGGCAAGGTCCGGGTCTTCGCGAATGACTCTTTCAAAATTATCGCGAGGAAAGTACAGTAGCTTTGATTTGGCAAGAGTCACCGCACTTGCCGGGTAGCATGCCCCTTGAAATACCGGCACCTCTCCGAAAATTTCTCCGGCTCCGAAAATATGAATAATCTGCTCCTTCCCGGCCAGTGATTCCCGGTAAATTTTTACCTTCCCGGATTTAATTGAGTAAAAGCCAGTCGCATCACTTCCTGCGCTAAAAATCTGTTCACCTTTCTTTAATTCACGAGGAACGACGATCTGTTCGAGTTTTGCCAACTGTTCAGCACTGAGGCCTGCGAAAAGGGAAATTTTGTTAAGCTCGTGTATCTTTTTCATTACATCATTCTTTTATAATTAATGGTGCCCGGTAAATGACTTAAGTCAGGGTTTGTGCCAAGTGTATCATGTACGATTAACTAACGGATAAAATGAAGAAAGGAAATAGTATGGATAAAACATCTGTAATCAATGCCTGCCGGGGAACTTCCGGGGGATGCCGTTTTGCGCTGCATGTGGATGAGGATTTTGCCGAGCGCCTTGAAAAGGTGATTGAAAAAAGTGGCTGGCCTGAATTCCTCCACCAAAAGTTCGGTGAGAAGATCAATAGGCATAAGCTTGTCAGTGTCAGCGCTGCTGCTTGTCCCAATGGTTGTTCACGCCCGCATGTAGCTGATATAGGTTTGATCCGGGCTTGTGTTCCGGTCATTGATCATGAAGGTTGTATCGGTTGTGAAGAGTGCATACGCAACTGTCCTGACGAAGCCATGGCAATGGTTGACGGTAAGGTAGTCATAACCCGCGAGAAATGTCTTGTCTGCGGCTATTGCACCAATGTCTGTCCCACGGAAGTTATCTCTTGCTCCCGTAGCGGCTGGCGTTTTCTTGTCGGCGGCAGGCTTGGAAGGCATCCTCGCCTTGGCATGGAGCTCCCCGGTGTTTATTCGGATGATGAAGTTTTGGAGCTGATCTCCAGATGCATGAAACTCTGGATGGATAATTACGTAGACGGCAAGCGTTTCGGTTGGGTTATGGACCGTGTCGGTCACGATAAAATCCTGCTGGAATCTTAGTTTGCTCAACGACAGGCGATAAAATGTCGGGACTTTTCATAATATCACTTTCTTATCTGCTATTGGCTGCTCATGCCCTGCGTGGCGGCGATGGCGGACTGGCTGTATTTATGATCGGAACTGCCGGACTTGCTTTCAGCAGGGAGCGTTGGGTCGGGAATGTTGCCGGGGTTATGCTCGGTTGCGGTTCGCTGATCTGGCTGGTTAAAGGTTCCAGTCTGATCAACCTGCGTATCGGCGTTGGTGAGGACTGGATCAGGCTGGCTGTGATAATGGGGGCATTATTCGCTCTAACTATTTTCGCTGCCGCCTATTGCTTCTCTCATGCCGGACGCGAGCGTTTCAGCCGGGGCAAGGATCAGGGGTGGTTCAGGGCAAGTATATTTTTACTGACAGTGCTGTTGCTGGAAATTACCCGCAACAAGGTCTCTTTTCCTATCCTTCTTGTTGATCGCTTTTTCCCCGGTTGGGGCAGGGCGGAGATATTTCTCTTAGCCTGCTACGCTTCATGGCTGGGTGGAAAAATGTTCAGTCCGGAAGGCGCAAAAATAATGCGCCCTCGTATCTGGGCTTTGTTCTCGCTGGTCTTTTTCGGACAGCTGGCCCTCGGACTTGCAGGAATTGAGCAGTTTCTGATGACCGGAAAGCTTCATTTACCTGTTCCTGCGCTAATTGCCGCAGGTCCGGTATATCGCGGTTCCGGTTTTTTCATGCCTATCCTTTTTACCGTATCGGTGTTGCTGGTCGGTCCGGCATGGTGCAGTCATCTCTGCTACATCGGTGCGTGGGATGATCAGTGCAGCCGTTTTGGTAACCTTAGACCTTCGCGTAAGTTTAATTCCCGGTTGATCTGGCTGCGACTGGTTCTTCTGGTCTTGGTGGTTGGCGCAGCTTGGGGGATGCGTGCGGCAGGAGTTTCTGCTGCAATAGCGGTCTGGAGTGCCGCTCTGTTCGGTTTAGCGGGGATAACGGTCATGTTTTGGTTTTCCCGGCGCATGGGCATGATGTTTCACTGCACGGCCTTTTGTCCTATGGGCATAGTTTCCAATCTGCTGGGTCGTATTTCTCCGTGGCGTATGAAAATTTCTGACGACTGCTGCAAATGTATGAAGTGCAGCAGGGCCTGTCGCTATAATGCTCTCAAGCCCGTAGATATCGAGGCGGGGCGTCCAGGAATTTCCTGTACCCTCTGCGGAGACTGTATTTCAAGTTGCTCCAGCTCCAGTCTCGGGTATCGGTTGCCGATAGTGACTCCTAAAACGGCCCGCATGATATTTTTGGTTATCGTGATTACTTTGCATGCCTTATTTTTGGGTGTAGCGCGCATCTAAGTACCAATTAAATTTAAGATTTATACTTTACAAAGCTCTATTAGGAAGTACTCTTAATAGAGCTTTTATTGTTGGTTACAAAAATGGTTTCGCAGGTCCTAATAGTATGGTATTTTCTTACCTGAACCGTTTGGTTTGCTTTATTCGTGAAAGGAGAAAAAATATGGGTCGTACTGTAGCTATTGATATTGATGCTTGTATCGGATGTGAAGCTTGTGTTGAAGAATGTCCTGATGTTTTTGCAATGGGGCCCGGAGATTTGGCTCAGGTCACTAATCCCGACGGGGCAGATGAAGAGTGCATTGAGTCGGCAATGGATATGTGTCCTGTAAACTGTATTATTTGGGAAGATTAAAAAGTTATAAAAAAAATCTCTCCCTTGACCTGAATCAAATACTTTTATCCGTTGTTTTCCTAATTTGGACTCAACGAATGAGAAATCAATCCTGAATGCGGGGTATCGCGGATGACACCCCGCCTCAGGTTAAACTTTAAAAAAGAATTTAACGGGAAGAGGGAAAAATTATGGCTTTTGATCTGAATCAAATACTTAAAAAGGTTACTTCGATATTCGGTAATGAAGAAGTAGAAAACCAATTACCTGAAAAGGAGTTTAGAATGTTTTGTAACCAGTGTGAACAGACAGCGAAAGGACAGGGTTGTACCGTTAAGGGTGTTTGCGGAAAGACTGATGAAGTCTCTGCCATCCAAGACCTTCTGGTACAGATTCTTGTAGAACTCGGTACCGTTGCTACCGCAGCACGCAAGGAAGGCATTGCGGTTTCCAACGAAGTTAACCGTCTCACCGCTGAAGGTGTGTTCTCCACCCTGACCAACGTTAACTTTGACGACGAAAGATTTGTTCCGGTCATTAAGAATGTTGCTGCTGCCCGTGACGAACTGGCTGCCAAGGTCAGTGCAGACTGTGGCAAGCTGACCAAAGTTGCAGGCACTGCTGCTGAACTGAGCAAGCAGGGTGAGGCATTCCCTGTAACCTCCTTTGATGAGAACGAAGACCTGCGTTCCCTTAAGCAGATCCTTGTATACGGCCTCAAGGGTGTTGCCGCATACACTGATCATGCCGCCATTCTCGGTCAGGAAGACGATGAACTCTACGCTCAGATCCACGAAGCTCTTTCCGTAGTACCCCAGCAGCTCGGCATGGAAGAGCTGGTCGGTTGGGCTATGAAGTGCGGTGAAATGAACCTCAAGGCCATGGAACTGCTTGATGCAGGTAACACCGGCGCTTACGGTCATCCCGTTCCTACCGAAGTACCCCTCGGTGCTAAGGCCGGTAAGGCCATCCTCGTTTCCGGTCACGATCTTAAGGATCTGCGCCAGCTTCTCGAGCAGACCGAAGGTACCGGAATCAATATTTATACCCACGGCGAAATGCTGCCCTGCCACGGTTACCCCGAGCTGAAGAAGTTCGACCACTTCTATGGACATTACGGAACCGCATGGCAGAATCAGGCCAAGGAATTTGCACAGTTCCCCGGTGCAATCCTTATGACCACCAACTGCATTCAGAAGCCTGTTGAAAGCTACAAGGGCAATATTTACACTACCGGCCTCGTAGGCTGGCCCGGAGTTACCCACGTAACCAACGGTGACTTTGCTGAAGTAATCGCAAAGGCACAGGAACTTCCCGGTTTCGAAGCTGACACTGACAACGGCAAGGTTCTCTGCGGTTTCGCCCGTAATAGCGTTCTCGGTGTAGCTGACAAGGTTATCGAAGGTGTTAAGGCCGGTGCCATCAAGCATTTCTTCCTCGTCGGCGGTTGCGACGGTGCCAAGCCCGGACGTAACTACTACACTGATTTCGTAGAGCAGGCTCCTCAGGATACCGTTATTCTGACCCTCGCTTGCGGTAAGTTCCGTTTCTTCGACAAGCAGCTCGGCGACATCGGCGGTATTCCCCGTCTGCTGGATATCGGACAGTGCAACGATGCCTACTCCGCAATCCAGATCGCAGTAGCGCTTGCCAATGCATTCGAATGCGGCGTTAACGACCTGCCCCTGTCCATGATTCTTTCATGGTACGAGCAGAAGGCAGTATCTATCCTGCTGACCCTGCTGCACCTCGGCATCAAGGACATCCGCCTCGGACCCAGTCTCCCGGCATTCGTAACACCCAACGTGCTGAACTTCCTCGTTGAAAACTTCAACATTATGCCCATCAGCACCCCTGAAGAAGATCTCAAGGCAATTCTCGGTTAGGGAATGCCTCCGGCGGCCGGGGAGGGGAAAACTCTTGCAAGAGTTTTCCCCTCCCCAGACCCCACCCCTTTCAGAACCTTTTAATAAGCTGTCGCTCTGTTAATCAGAAGATTTTTAGTTAACCTCATAAATTTATTTTTACCTGTTTGAGCGGCGTTTACGATTTAATACAAATTTCCGCTTTGGGTTTAATCCCCCGAGGCACACCTGAAACTGACTAAAACGTTTTGGGATTCTTAAACCCTTTTGGAAAAGGGTTTAAGGCCTCCGGCAGGATCGCCGAAGGCATCTTAGAGAAAAAGCGCGTAAGCGCATCAAATCCTAAGCCCTGTAGGGGCGCAGGAGGATAATAAAATGAAAGTATTACGTAAGATGATTTCTATAGATGAAGATCTTTGTGACGGTTGCGGCCAGTGCGTACCGGGCTGTGAAGAAGGCGCATTGCAGATTATTGATGGCAAGGCCAGGCTTGTGGCCGAGAAGTACTGTGATGGCTTGGGCGCATGTCTGGGCGAATGTCCCACCGGTGCTCTGAAGGTCATTGAAGTGGAAGCCGATGATTTTGACCCTGAAGCAGTTAAAGAACTGCTTACCGAACAGGGCCGTGCGGTTCCTGATCACATGCCTGATCCTAAAAGCCTGCATCTGGATGGTTCTAAGGCTAAGCCTGCTTCCGGAGGTTGCGGCTGTGCAGGATCTAGGATTGAGGCTTTTGCTCCGGCAGCTTCTCCCTGTCAGCAGGCCAATGTACCGACTGATGCAGAGGCCGGTCCTTCGCATCTGACCCACTGGCCGATCCAGATCCGCCTAGTACCTGCTGATGCCCCGTTCCTGAAGGGTGCGGACCTGCTGCTTACCGCAGACTGTGTGGCTGTTTCGATGCCGGGCTATCATGAAAGATTCCTGCCCGGTAAGAAGGTTCTCATGGGCTGCCCCAAGTTTGATGATGTGCAGCTTTATGTACAGCGTCTGGCTGAAATTTTCAGCGTGAGCGGCATCAAGTCCATCACTGTGCTGGAAATGGAAGTTCCCTGTTGCTCCAATTTCAGTAGAATTGTGGCTGCAGCCCTCAAGCAGGCCGGAGCTGATATTCCTGCAGAAAAGATAATTGTGAAGCGTACCGGTGAAATTAAGGCCAAGACCACCCTTGACCAGCCTGTACCTCTCTAGGATTTCAAAAAGAAGGATTCATCTACCTCCTTTGACTATATAAGCCGAAACGGGGCATCTCCGAATTGTTTGGAGATGCCCCGTTTCTATTTGAAAAGACTGTTTTAATTCATAATATCCTGCTCAAAACCGGGCTGGTTGTTGAACTGGTCCGGTACGTATTGCGGCTGTGCAGAAGATTGAGCTGGGGTGCGTTTTTCATACGGTCCAGAGGTGTTGACCATTGGATAGATGTTCGGATCTTCTTTTATGGGCAGCAGGGCTTTAGTCTTGGAATTGAGCGGCACGGTCCAGTCCCATGATCCGAGAATTTCACCGTCAGCAACTGTTGAAACTGCGGCGGTAACAAAAATTTGTTCCTTGCCGACGGAATATGCTCCGGCAAGAACGCATTTTTCCGGCGGGGCGAGATCTTCATCAAGGGCGCCAAGAGGAAAGCGGGAACTATCAGCAACAATGGCGAATCCTTTCTGGGCAATACGTGAGGCAACCTGCTCGGTAAGTACTTTGGCAAAGTCCGTCTGTAGGGTACTGCCACGAAGTCGGAACATGGATACGGTAATGGGGGAACCCGGAGGCAGCCTTTCTTCAAGCTGGTTCGAAATCTGGTCCCCGGCATTGTAGTTCAATTCCACCATAGGGGTATTATCTTCCTTGAAAAACGGTCCGGTTGTAGGCCGTTTGCCGAGATAGTCCAAGGTCCGTTCTTTATAGCCCGCTGAACATGCGCCAAGGGCCAGAAGTGCGGCCAGTGCCAGTATCAAGCTGATTGTTCTGCCTTTCATGAAAGTTCCCTGTTTTTAAAATATGAGCAATATTGCAATAGGTTGCTGACGCTAAGTTAATTGCAATGAAAATGCCACGGAGCAAAAGAGCCGCTTAAACAGCCTGTTGACCCCGTGGCTATTTGATTTGCAGAGGCAAACCGGGCAGATAAAGCCGGAAAAATGGCAATCATAGCCAGTAAGGATCAATCCAGTCGGGAAATAATTTCTCTGATCAGGGTCGACATGGCGGTTGAAGATTTAGCTGCCTGCTCAATCACGGCTTCGTGGGTTGTCTCAGCCATGCAGTCCGGGAGGTTCTTGTTGGTCAGGCAGGCAATGCCCATTACCTTGATGCCCATGTGCACGGCAGCAATGGCTTCAATGGCGGTGGACATGCCTACTGCATCGGCTCCAAGCCTTTTGAACATACGGGTTTCGGCCGGGGTTTCAAGGTTTGGTCCGGTTACCTGCACGTAAACACCGCGTTCAAGCCGGACGCCCTTGTCCTTTGCCGCAGATATGGCAAGGGCGCGCAGTTTATCGCAATAAACTTTGCTCATGTCCGGGAAGCGGACTCCCCAATCGTCGTTGTTGGGTCCGGTGAGCGGGGAATGACCTGTGAAATTGATCTGGTCGGTGATCAGCATGAGGTCACCGGCATCAAATTGCGGATTGAGTGCTCCGGCGGCATTCGTAATAAAAACCCGTTTTATGCCCAGCTCTCCCATGACTCTTACCGGGGTGCAGGCTTCAGCTGCGCTGTATCCTTCGTAGATATGGAAACGTCCGCTGAATACAAGTACCGGCTTTCCTTCCATAAATCCGTAGATAAGACTGCCGGAATGGCCCTTTACCGTGGACTGCGGGAAGCCCGGTATATCAGAGTATGGGATTTCAATGGCCGAATCCAGCCGGGTTATGGCTTCGCCAAGACCGGAACCGAGAATGATCCCGGTGGCGTTAGTTTTAAAATTATCTATCTTTTCTAGTATATGCCTGCTAATAGTATGTATAGATTCCGGGGAGGTCATGGGTTGTTTTACTCGTAGTTTCGGGTTTAATGTACGGATGGGGCATAAAGATGCGCCGTGATTCCTCTATCATCCGTCTTAACTAGTAACTTAAAAGAGAACGGGATTCTATGGATTTTTCCACTTTAATCGGGATGCTGGTCGGGCTTTCCCTTGTTGTCGGTGCGATTTTTATCGGTGGGGCTGTTGATGTATTTGTCAACGTTCCCGGTATGATGATTGTTATCGGTGGAACTTTGGCCTCTATCTGCGTTGCTTTTCCTTTTGAAGAAGTTCTGCAGGCCATGCTTGCAGGGTTTAAGGCCTTTTCTTCCAGAAAGGTCAAAGTAAACGAAGTAGTGAACATCATGGTTAAGGTTGCTGAAATCAGCCGCCGTGAAGGTTTAATAGCTCTTGAGAATGTCCAGACGGAAAACGTAGTTCTGCGTAAATCATGTCAGCTCATCGCTGATAACGCTGATCCTGAACTCATCAGGGCTACTTTACAGATTGAAATTTCAGCCATGAAAAGGCGTCATAAGATCGCGCAGGACGTATACAAACGTCTTGCTGGTCTGGCTCCTGCCTTCGGGATGCTCGGTACCCTGATCGGTCTGGTTCAGATGCTTTCCAACCTGCAGGACCCCGCATCCATCGGTCCGGCTATGGCTGTGGCAATCCTGACTACTTTTTACGGCTCCTTGTTGGCAACCCTGCTTTTTATTCCCATCGGGGCAAAGCTTAGAGCCAGAACTCTTCAGGAACAGCTGCATCTTGAAATTATTTTCGAGGGTGCCAAGTCCATTCTTGAGAATAATAACCCCCGTCTGGTTTACGAGAAGCTTTCCTCGTTCCAGGCTCCCAAGGACAGAAGCGGAGATTAAGCCATGGATGATGAGCTTCTGAAAGGTACGCTGCTGGCTGGTGATGACGATGCAGACGAGGATGAGCCTAATGAGTGGATAACCACCTTTGCGGATTTATCCATGCTGCTGCTGGTTTTCTTCATTTTGCTTTACTCCATGTCCGAGATTGATGCGAAAAAGTTTGATATGACATTCCAGTCTGTCAGCAAATCTATCAGCGGGAAATTGCAGAAAATTGCTACCAGCAAGGCCTCTCGTGAAGAAGCCGGGGCAATCCTTAATCAGGTTGTCACCCGCAGGCAGATCATCAAGGCTCAGCGGAAGGTCTTTGAAGATGTTAAATATCTTCAGACCACAAAGGGCGTGGAAGGTATCATGAGCGCCAAGTTTGAGGATGGCAAAATTACCCTTAAGCTGCCTTCAGATGTACTCTTCAATCCCGGGCAGGTTCAGCTGAGTCAAAAAGGGCAGAATGCGGTAAAAGCCTTAAAGAACTTTTTTATCAGCCACCCTGACCAGTATATCAATATCAAGGGATATACTGATGATACTCAGCCCAGCAGTAAGAGCAGATTGAAAGATAACTGGGAAATTTCATCTTTACGTGCGGTAAATGTGTTGCGTTACCTAATGAAATTAGGGATTAAACCGAATAGGCTTACCGCGACAGGGCTTGGGGAAATGGATCCCCTTGTTCCCAATAATTCGAAGCGGAACCGTGAGCGTAACCGACGGGTTGAGTTTGTTCTGGATAAGATTATGACCGGTCCTTAAGCTCGCGATTATTATAGCGTATTAAAAGTATGATTTCACTCTCAAAGTAGACATGGTTTTATTTTGGGGAATAGATTTTGGATTATTGTTTTGTCTCAACGGTGTTAACCAGTTGAATGTGATTGGAGAGAAGAATGGATATTTCATTCGATAGCAGTTCGGCAAGAGGAGCTTTCCGGACCAGTCTTCCCGGGCTGGCTCTCAGGATTGAAGGTTATCCTTCCACTTACAGTGTGAAGGATTTCAGTGTTAACGGTCTGGCTTTTTCTGCTGGTAAAGATAGTTTTGAGGTGGGCCAGCAGTTCAAGGTTGATTTTGTCCTTGGTAAAAAAGAACTTTTGACCGGAATTGAAGTTAAGGTGGTGCGTGATATCGGCAAAGGTTTGATGGGCTGTATTTATGTCGATCTGGATAAGTATCAGGAAGCACGTCTTGATAAGCTGGTTTTAGAAGTCCAGAAACGTATGATCCTGCTGCGCAAGAAAAAAGGCGCATCCTGATTTCCCGGTTGGTATTTTACTGTGTATAAAGGTGAACATAAGGTCCTCATCGCCAACCGTGGTGAAATTGCCATCAGGATAGCTAAAGCCTGTCTGGAACTTAATCAAAATTTTGTCTGCATCTATACTGAGGCGGATAGTGAAAGCGGGCATGTTCGTTTTGCGCGGGAAAATGGTGACGAGAACAGCCTCTTTTGCATAAGTTCCTACCGTGATGCCAATGAAATTTTCAGTGTTGCGGACCGTAGCGGAGCCTCGGCCATTCATCCGGGATACGGTTTTTTTGCAGAGGATTTCAGGTTTGCGCGCCGAGTGGTGAAGAGAGAACAACCGCTTATTTTTATCGGGCCTTCGTGGCGGGTGATTCAGGAATTGGGTGACAAGATCAACACAAAACGTCTTGCGCGCAGTTTGGGGGTGCCTACCGTACCGGGTTCCGATAGTCCGATTTATGATGAACTTGAGGCTGTCGAGCTTGCCGACAGCCTTTTCGCTTTTCAGAAGGAGCAGGGATTTCAGGCTCCGGCCATCATGGTTAAAGCCTCTGCCGGTGGTGGAGGAATGGGGATTGAAGAAGTAAACGATCCTGATGAATTCCGTTCCGTTTACAGACGTATCCGCAATTACGCCAAACGTCAGTTCAATGATGAAGGTGTGCTTATCGAGCAACGTATCTACGGATTCAACCATCTTGAGGTTCAAGTTGTTTGCGAACGAAGCGGACGGAAACATCTTCATTTCGGCACCCGCAACTGCTCGGTGCAGAGTAGCGGAAATCAGAAGCGGATTGAAGTTGCTCCCGGATTTGCGCCTCAAGAAATCCACTATATTTTCAACGCTTCCGGTGTGCTGGACAGCATAACCGAACATTCCCTGTCCATGGCACGGGCAGTTAATTATGATAACGTGGGTACATGGGAATGGATTGTTACCCCGCGCGGAGAACCGTTTCTCATGGAGGTTAACACCCGTATTCAGGTTGAGAACGGAGTCTCCGCTGCCGTCTCGGCAATAAAAGGTGAGCGTAATGTGAATATCGTGCGCGAGCAGGTCCGCCTCGGGCTGGGTGAATCCATAGGCTACGTTCAGGAGGACGTAGATCTTTCCGGAGTTGCCATTGAATACCGCATTATTGCCGAGAATCCGGACAATGATTTTGCTCCTTGGGTAGGAACCATTGAGGAGTTCGGTTGGCAGCAAGAAGAGTGGCTTGAGGTTTACACTCAGGTTCCCACTGATCGTCCGTATGAAATCCCCACTGAATTTGACCCCAACCTCGCGCTGGCAATTGTCCGCGGTGACAATCTGGAACATGCCAAGCAGCGTGGAGTTGAATTTTTAAAGGGCCTGATTCTACAGGGGCATGATCGGGCGGGACGTAAGCTTGAGTCAAATATTTCGTATTTGATTGATAAGAGCTCCGGGTTGTTGGAATTTTAGCCTCTTGTGCTGAAATAATTCAGGAATTGTATGAATATTGATAAGCGCATCGATGCCCTTTCTGAAAGGCTCAATTATATTAAGGATATTTTCGGGAATCTCGAAAATGCCAATATTTCCATGCTCGGCTCTGAGCTGGATGAGTTCCGTGGTTTGCGCGGGACCATTTCAACCAAAGATTCCCTGAGCAAGCTTGCCCGCCTTGAGGACCTGTTTTCTTTTCTTGAATCCAAGCTGGAGAAAGAGCTGACTCCAATGGACAGGGTGCGCATTGTCCGTCATCCACAGCGCATCTGCCTGACTGATATTCTGGAAAATGTTTACGACAACTACACCGAGCTTGGCGGACTGGGTGAGTTCAGCATCGACCCTTCCATGCTCATTGCTCAGGCCTACATTACCAGACGGGTGGGGCAGAAGGTTGTCCATCAGCCGGTTATGGTTATCGGACAGGAGAAAGGGCATGGGCAGGAGTTCCGTAATGGAGGTTCTGCTAAACCCTGGGGTAACGCCAAGGCCCTTCATTACATGAAAGTTGCGCAGGCCGAAGGGATTCCCATTCATACCTATATTTTTACCCCCGGATCGTATCCTATTGAGGATTACCCCGGAGCGGCGCAGCAGATAGCCAAAAATATTTATGAGATGGGCAAAATTGATGTGCCCATCATCTCCGTTATTTCCGAAGGCGGGTCCGGCGGCGCTGAAGCCATCGGCCTTGCCGACCGCAGGCTCATGCTTTCGCATGGCTACTACTCGGTCATTTCCCCGGAAGGCGCAGCAGCCATTGAGGCTAATCTCAAGGGCGGCAAACGGGTGGATAACGCACTGATCGGGAATTGTGCTCGCAAACTAGGGATTACTGCCGAAGATAACCTGAAGATGGGGTACATTGACCGCGTGGTGCAGGAACCTCATCTGGGTGCCAAGCCTGCCAGTTATGATTTTTTCCGCACCCTGCGTTCCGAGGTAATCCGGGCTACCAACGAAGTTTGTATTTCCGTGAAAGGGCTCAAACTTTTCCGGGCTATGGCTCTCAAGCAGAAGGGACCGGAAGAGGGTGAGGACGTTTTCATGCGCTGGGCCCTGAGTTCCCGTGCCCGCGCAAGGTTGGTTGAGAAGCGCTATGAGAAATTTCGCAACCTTTCCACCTCTGCATATATGGACCAGCGTTCCGTGTTCCTGAAAATGGGGGCTGCTGTTCAGGGAGTGGCTTGGTCCACTAAATCGCTCTTTGTCTATAACCTTGTGGGGCGTACCGTTCGTGCTGCAAAGCAGGGAATGGAAGAGATTCAGGCCGAAGCCCATCTCGTCAAGGAGCGTACAGCCAGACTTCTAAAGAAGAACAGTGTCGATAATGGCTCGGCGGTTAAGATTTCAAGTGACGTACGTGACAAATTGCTCTGTCTTTCCACTTCTGACCAGTCACCATGTTTTGAAGAAGGCCGCTGGAAATACAATAGTCCCAAGTGCAAGGATGACCGTACTTTTACATGCCCAAATTCTGCTACCGAGGGTTGTCTTGATCTCTGGGCACCGGATTTGTTTGGAGATTTTGCCGGGGTTTGCAGTAATTGCGGTCACCATTTTACTATGGAATACCAGTGGTATCTGTATAATGTTTTCAACTATGCTGAAGGTTTTGAATTCAATTCCGGCATAGAATCTGCCAACCCGCTGGGGTACGAAGGTTTTGATTTGAAGCTTGACGAAGCCCGTAAGAAAACCGGTCTGCGTTCTTCCTGCATAACCTTCGAGACCCGTTTGGACGGGATCAATGCCGTGGTTATCTGCCTTGCTGCGCCGTTCAGGGGCGGTTCTGTGGGAGCGGCTGAAGGCGAGAAGATTATCCGAGCGGCAGAAAGGGCCCAGCGCAAACAATTGCCGCTTATTTTTTATGCTCATGGAACAGCCGGAATCCGCATTCAAGAAGGTACCAACGGTGTGCTCCAGATGCCTCGCTGTACTATGGCTCTGCGTAAATATGTGGATGCCGGGGGCTTATATCTGGTAATCTACGATACCAACTCTTACGGTGGGTCCGTGGCAAGTTTTCTGGGATGTTCCCCCTATCAGTTCGGGATACGGTCTTCCAAGATCGGTTTTGCCGGACCAAGGGTTATCACCGAAACTACGGGCATTCCTGTTCCACCTAATTACCACAATGCCTGGAATGCACTTGCCAGAGGACATATTCAAGGAATCTGGGATAGACGCGAAATGGGCCGCAATATCGGTCAGGCTCTTATGACCATGGGTGGCCGGAATTTGTATTATAGATAAATATACCTACATTTGTGTAGGTACTTATCGTAAAGTGTTTTCTGTGTTAGGGAGTTTCGCAGCAGGTTGACTTTGCCTGATAATGTCTGCAAATTGCCCGAACCGGATGCTGGGTCTTAGGGCTCCGGTTTAAAATGTAAAAATAATGATCTCCGTCCAATGAGGCGGTATATAAGTAAAAATAATCCAGAGGTTAATATAATGCTGAATATTAAGGAACTGCTTGAAGAGATCAAGGCTTCTCCTTACGAGGAAATTGAAATCTCCGTACCCCATACCGGAACTGTTGAGTTTACCGGTCTCAAGGTTGGCGACAAGGTGAAAGGTCCCTCCGGTGAATGGAAGGAAAAGCCCGGCACCGTACTGGCTAAACTTACTCGTGAACGCAATACCAAGAGCATCACTGCTCCTGAAAAAGGTGAGATTGTTTCCATCCGTCAGGATCTGGAAGGCAGTTTTGTTGAAGCAGGGGAAGTACTGATCAAGATCCGCCACTTCCTTTCTAAAGAAGAAGTAATTCAGCTGATCCTCAAGAAAGCTCTTTTTCTGTTCAATGCTCCTGAAAAAGCAAAATACTACTTCACTCCTGAAGTTGATGCCAAGATCAAAGGTTCCGGTGAGCGTTCCGTTAAGGTCACCGAAGGTATGGATCTGTTTATAGTTTCCCGCATGAAAAGGGAAACTCCGCTCAACTACAGCGGGCCCGAAGGTCTCATTTATTCCGTATATTTCAATAACGGTGACAACGTTGATGCTGCCCAGCCCCTGATCGGTGTTTGTCCTGCTGATCAGCTCAAGCAGATTCAGGAAGTTGTCAACCGCGTTCAGAGCGAATGGGAAGAGGTTGATTAATAAGAGTTTTTGCTTTTTGAAATCTAGCGATTGACGGATTCTTTTTTTCCGTATTAATAAAGGATTTTTCGCATGGGAAATGTGCTCCAAATTAGGGTTATGGCCCGTACATATGATGAAGCCGAAGTTGAGAAAAACTGGCCTTATCTGGTTAAGACCGCTTGGGAAGAACCGCAGCCCGAGGGGCGTCCGCACGGTGTTATCGAGCTTGTCGAGGACCTTAAGGACCGTCTTGAGCTGGGCATGATTCCGGAAGAAAAGGCCGAAGCCATGGCTGAATCCATCCGTAAAGCATATGATCTTAAATTGCGTATGGAAAAAGCTCTTGGCGACTGGAAAGCTTCGGAAGCCAATACCATCAGCTATGATCTTGAAGATGAGCTGAGTGTTGCGGAAAAGATCGCATCAAAAAGAAAATTCAGATAAATGGGGGCCTAGATGGCAGGAAGCATGAACAAAGTAATATTGATAGGACGTCTCGGGCAGGACCCGAAACTTTCATACACAACCTCCGGTCAGGCCTTTGCCAACCTTTCTGTAGCTACTGATGAAGGCTACAAAGACCGCAATTCCGGTCAGAAAGTTGATAAGACCGAGTGGCATCGTGTTGTCGCATGGCGTCAGACTGCCGAATTCGTAGGCAAGTACCTTACCAAAGGCCGTCTGGTCATGGTTGAAGGTAAATTGCAGACCCGTAAATGGCAGGACCAGAATGGTCAGGACCGGTACACAACTGAAATCGTAGCCAACAACATTCAGGGGCTCGACAGCAGGCAGGACGCAGGCGGATATCAGGGCCAGCAGCAGAATGGATACCAGCAGCAGGGCGGTGGTCAGTACAATAACCAGCAGCAGGGTGGCTATCAGGGCCAGCCTCAGCAGCAACAGTACAACAACCAGCAGCCTCAGCAGCAGGGCGGCGGTTTTCCCGAAGATGAAGATCTCGGTCCCGCATTTCCTTCTGAAGCAAGCGGAATGGATGAGGTTCCGTTCTAAGGTCTCGTGTATAGATTTATTAAGATATGATTACTTCTTCGGCATAGAGCTGAAAGGAGTTTTAGATTTCAGGGAGTGGTTTTACCGCTCCCTTTTTTTTGTTTTTTAGCTCTATGTGATACGCGTTGAATCTTGTGAATATTTGTTCATTTCATGTTGTAAGACTAATGGTGCGCTTTTATCGGAATTGATAATGAACTGTTATCAACACGGATCTTGAAAACAAGACGTAAATCATAATATATTCTTGAAAATCATAAGCAGGGCCTCGCTTCGCGAACTCTTTGGAATGTAAACTGGAGAAGACTATTATTAAAATGTGCATCACTGCAGTGATTGGAATGTATGAGAACTCTTCTGAGATACTGAGTTATAATTTTTCATTATCCATAGACAGTTTTGGGAATTGTTAATAAATCTATCGTGTATATTAATTCCTTTTCCGGTTAATTGATTTGGAGATCAGTATGGAGAAAGTTGCAAAGACCATAAAAAGACATCCAGAGATAATAATTCTTTTAGTCATCGGAATTATTACGACGATAGCTTACCCTCTCCGAAGCTATTTTTTTGTTTTGCCCTATTTTAGTGAGAAACTTCTGAATTATTCCGAAGAAGAGGCTGAGAAAACGGCCAAGTATTGGGCAATGGAAGCAACGACGATATCTTCTTCAGGTGATCTTGAGGTTAATAAAGATATTGATGAGTTAATGAAACATGCCACACTCAAGTTTGGACTTGAAAAAGTCAAAATCTTCAACGCAGCTGGAAATATTGTATACTCGACCACACCAGAGGATATCGGAAAGCTTAACAAGCATGACTACTTCAAACTGATTGTTGCGAAAGGACAGAATTTTTCGAAGATCGTAACCAAGAACCAACAGACTCTTGAAGGTCGGTTCGTCTCCAAGGATTTGGCAGAAATATATATTCCAATAATGGATAATGGAAAATTTGCCGGAGCCTTTGAACTCTATTATGATTTAACCTTAAGAAAAGAGGAATTGGATAACCTTTTAATTAATGAGGCCGTTTTTGGTTCTGCAATATCATTCTCACTATTGATAATAATTGTTGTGGTGCTTATTAGAGCTGGCAAGCTTAGCTATTATAGAGATCAAGCTGATGAAAAAGTAAGGTCGCTCAATAAAAATCTTGAGAAGCTTGTCTATGAAAAGACTCAAGAGCTCCAAGTCACGCAAGAAGTCTCCATACAATCACTTGCCATTCTTGCAGAGAATTATGATCCGGATACTGGAGAGCACCTGAACCGCATAAGAAATTTAACATACATTATCGCCTCAAAATTAAGGGAAAATGGACCATACAGGCCATATCTCACTCAAAAAGAGAACTACGTGGACGAACTGGCTTTGGCCTCTATTCTCCATGACATCGGGAAGACCTCTGTTCCTGTTGAAATATTATCGAAGCAAGGCAAATTAACGGATGAAGAATTTGAGATTGTAAGCGAACACACTAAGGTAGCGGGGACAGTTCTGAACCTTGGAAACGAGATTTTCATCAATGAATTTGGTAAGGACTCTTACCTTGCTTTGGCTGCAGATGTTGCCCTTTATCATCATGAAAAATGGGATGGTACAGGGTATCCTTTAGGGGTATGTGGAGAAGAAATTCCACTTTCAGCCCGAATAGTGGCACTTGCAGATGTGTATGATGCTCTGCGCAGTAAGCGGCCATACAAAGACCCTTGGCCGCACGAAAAGGCAATGGAATTAATCAAAAGCGAGTCCGGCAAGCATTTTGATCCTGTTATTGTTGACGCCTTTTTAGAGGTGGAACAAATATTTAAGGATGATTCCGCCAAACTCTGCCCAATGAAGTACTCGAAGTCCTGAATTGGACTAACTTGTTGAGTGTTTTAAGTTCTCGTGTGTATTTTTTAAAGTTGATATTATTTCTTCGGCGTAGAGCTGAAAGGAATGTTAGATTTCAGGGAGTGGTTTTACCGCTCCCTATTTTTTGGGTCTATATCAGGAAAGTGATTCCTAACATTTCGGTTGAAGATACTTCTGACGTTTTGATAGGATAAGTGTTATTATGAAAGAATTTAGAAGTGGTTCGGCGGTAAACAATTTGAGGTGGAGAACCGAACCTGAGATGTAAGTAAAAAAGATAGGTGCGTATGAATGATTTCAATACCGAAAGACAGTCAAGATATTTAATGGTTGTTTCATTTACTCTGTTACCTATTTTGTCATTGGTCCTGATTACAGTATTTGTGTTTTTTCATCCAATTTTTGAAAAGATGGAGTTTATCACAGATACTGTATACGACGAAATACGACCAGTGAGAGTTTTGCAAAAAACTTTAATGACTTCCATGATGGCTCCCAATGATTATTTACTTCATGGAAATATGGATGAAAAGAATGTTTGGGAGAAGTCGAAAGATGAAGTAAACCATTACTTCAAACTCCTGATTGAGAATCCTGCTTATGCTGAGAGAAAAAAAAGTTTGCTTATTCTGAAACAGAAATGGGACAATTGTATACTTTTGGGTGATCAGATTTTTCAGGTAAAAGTAGCCGGTCTTATTTCCAGACACTCGGCAGAGTTGATGGAGGAGTTTGACCTGTGTGTAGAATATATTTCATCGGATTTAGATAGTTTTGCTTCACATAGAGAGGCGGCTGTAGGTAGGGCCTACAAGTCCATACACGATCTCAAAACTAAAACAATTATCGCCACATTGGGAGCAATTTTATTGGGGATGGTTTCAGGTGTCGTTGGGAGTATCTGGCTCGCAAGAAACAGAAGCAAAATGATCGAATTCGTAACAAGAGATGCCCTTACCGGAGCATATAACAGGCGGGCATTGGATGAGGCGCTTCATCGATTAAATGGAGATAAGGGTGCTTTTGCGGCTTTGCTTTTGGATCTTGATAATTTTAAATCTGTAAATGATACGCATGGGCATGATGCAGGCGATTTAATACTTAAATCTTTTGTTAAGAAAACTAAGAAGGTTTTACGAAATAATGATCTGTTTGGACGATATGGTGGCGAAGAATTCCTGATATTACTATATGATACCAAGCTTGAGCATGCGGCTGCTCTTGCAGAACGGATCAGGAAATCCGTTGAATCGAATACGGTTTATTTACCTTCTTCCGGCGCACATCATTCCTTGACTGTCAGCATAGGGTGTGCGGCAAGTGATGGAAGTAAGCCAAGTGAAGAAACAGTCAGGATGGCGGATAAGGCTATGTATAAGGCAAAACAATCCGGGCGAAATCAGGTTGTTGTAGCCGAGTAGTATCGAGTGTTGCTGATTGCTTCCGTCTAATTTTAAGATTGACAGGTTGGTCTTTTCCAAAAAAAACGGCCAGTTTACGGGAATATTCCGGTAAACTGGCCGTTTTAATTAGTCTTGAATTGGGCTTTTATTCGAATCGCTGATCAGTTTTGGTTAGGTTAAAGTCCAGCAGAGTTGTGCCGGGACAGATGGCAGCGATCATCTTCACCGGACTCATGTAAATGGATGTCCAGTCGAAGGTCAGTTTTAAAGTCCGCTCATTCATTTCATCGAATTTGACCAGCATGGGACGGATGTTTTTCTCTTTCACCTTTTTCTTTGTGGTGTGGGAGACAATGTATTCATCCGACTGTGCGTACTCGCGCAACCGTTCGATTTTTTCTTTAGCCTCTTCATCGGAGCAGGTGAAGATCAGGGTAAAGTCTTCTATTTCGGGATGCTTCTGCTTTTTGGACAAAGACAGCGGATCAGCTCCGACAATTTTCATTCCCATGGGCATTTGCTTGTTGAGGCGATCTACCAGATCCTGTGCACCGATTTCTGTCCGCAGCATGATGTTCATCCATTCTTTCAAGCTTTCCACGCCTACAGGCAATGCACGACCAAAGGACATACGCGGCATGGGGTGGAATCCCTGAGAGAAGGTCAGCGGCAGTTCTGCGCGGCGCATGGCCCGCTCAATCACAGGCTGTAAGTCCAGCTGTGACAGGTAGGCAGAGGTTCCGGTTTTAGTATACCAAAGACGGAAATGGCTGCCCTTGATGCCGAGGTCAGGTTTTTCTGTCTGTACGAAATCGGGAACATCCCCGGTCTGATCTCGGGTTTCGAAAACCATCTTCGGGCGCAGGTCCATGTTTTCTGCCTGCTTTTCGAGCAGAGATTTGCGGCCGTCAAAGTTACAGACCCCGCAGTTGCGGCATTCTTCGTAACGGCAGTCTCCGGTGATCTTTTCCGAAATACCTCGTTTAAGCTCGGTAAGCAGGAATTTCTTACTGACCCCGGATGACAGATGATCCCAAGGCAGGCGTGCGTCATGGTCCCGTGCTCCGGTGAACTCTTCGGGGGTAAGTCCTTCCTCTTCCATGGCTTCAAGGTAGGGCTCAAGCTTGAGGTGATCTTTCCAGCTGGAATAGAGTGCGCCTTTTTTGTATGCCTTCTCGATTACAGGGCCGAGTCTGCGGTCACCGCGTGAGAAAATACCTTCAAGGAAGGTCATGCGCGGAATATGCGATTTCATCTTAATGCGCTTCTGGTTATTGAATTTTTCGCGCATGTAATCCAAGCGTTCGCCTATTTCTTCGAGAGAAATCTGACGCTCCCACTGGAAGGGGGTGTGCGGCTTGGGTACGAAAGGCGAAACAGCAGCAGTGATGTTCAGTTTTTTGATGTGTTTGCCTGCCACATCGCGAACCTTAACACAGAGGTCGACAATGGCATCGAGGTCTTCAAAGGTCTCGGTGGGCAAACCGATCATGAAATAGAGTTTGATATTCTGCCAGCCGTTTTCATAGAGCATGAGCGCATGTTCCAGCAGGGCTTCTTCCGTGATGCCTTTGTTGATTACGTCACGCATGCGCTGGCTTCCGGCTTCAGGCGCAAGGGTGGCCCCGGTGCGGCGGATGGTGGCGATACGTTCCATGATCGGTTCGGAAAGTGAACCAACACGCAAGGAAGGCAGTGAAATGGAGATCTGCTCAGCTGCACAGTTATCAAAACACTGGGCAAAAAGTGTATCCAGAGCGGAGTAGTCCCCGGTGCTCAGGGAGAGGAAGGAAGTTTCCTCGTATCCGGTTTCTTCCAGACCTTCCATGAGAGTCTTGGTCAGTGTTTCCGGGGTGCGTTCGCGAACAGGACGGTAGATGATGCCTGCCTGACAGAAACGGCAGCCACGGGTACAGCCACGGGCTATTTCCATGGTCAGGCGGTCGTGAATGACCTGACCGTAAGGAAGAATCTGCTCCTTGGGAAAGGGGATGGGTTCGAAATCTTCCACCACAGCCTTTTCCACAAAGAAATCTCCGGGATTCTCGGGATCGAAAAATTCAGGAATGTAGATGCCGGGAAGTTCGGCAAGTTTTTCAAGGCGAGCTTTACGTCCCAGTCCCTGCTCTTTGCATTCGGCAATAACTTCCATGACTTTGATGATGGATTCCTCGCCGTCGCCGAGCATGATTACATCAAAGAAATCTGCAATAGGTTCAGCATTGAAGCAGGCTCCGCCTCCGCCGATGACCAGAGGGCAGGAGTCGTCACGGTCAGCAGATTTGAGCGGGATACCGGCAAGGTCAAGCATGAAAAGCACGTTGGTGTAGCACAGCTCATGAGTCAGGCTGATGCCCAGCGCGTCCACGTCTTTCAGCGGAGTATCGCTTTCAAGAGTGGCCAGCAGTTCACCGTGTTCGCGCATGATTTCTGCGGTTTCTTCGCAGGGGGTGTAAACCCTCTCTGCGTAGAAATCATCATGCTTGTTGACGATTTCATAGAGGATTTTCTGGCCGAGATAGGACATGCCGATCTCGTAAAGATCCGGGAAACCAATGGCGATATGAGCCTTGACCTTAGCAGGGTCCTTGTGGACGGAACCCCATTCCGAACCCAGATAACGGGTAGGACGGGGCAGAAGGGGGAGCAGCTTTTTCAAAAGTTCAACCCTTGAATTTAATTTGATGCGCTTTGCGCTATTTATGGGAATTTGCCTCCGGCGGTGCCGCCGGAGGCTATTTAAAATTATTTTTTCAGCAGTTCGGAAATGTCGGAAACGTTACCGCCGCCCATGCCTGCACCCATGCCGCCGAGCCCGCCGCTGGAGAGGGTCAGGTTGCTGGAAGCTTCGAGGTATTTGGTGGAAACATCTTCAGGACAGTTCTTGTAGGTGTAGAGAATGTGGCGGCCTTCGATCTCGCCTTCGATTTCGTTATCGAAAGGGTAGCCGAAAGGCAGGATCATCATCTGCACGCCCTGCTGCGCAGGAACGGTCTGGAGAACAGCGGGATCATTGATTTTGTCGTTTGCTTCATCCCATTTACCGATAACCATGTCGCCGTTGATGAGTTTGAAAAGTTTTACATCGTACGCCATTAGAATTCTCCTTGTCAGGCTGCGCGAGATTAGCTGCGTCAGGCCTGTTAAAATTTCATTAGAAAAAAAAGACCGGACGGGTTTTATAAAATCCAGTTCCGGTTTGCGGTTGCGCTTTTGGGCAACTCGTAAGAATTAGTGCCTGAAGTCCGGTGTGTCAAGGTTTAGGGCGTGTTGGAGGCGTAAATTGGAAGGGATATTTTAATGTGCTTTATCCGGCAGCAAGCAGCTCTTTGTGGCGGAAGCAACTTACAAGATGATCGTTAACCATTCCGGTGGCCTGCATGTATGCGTAGCATATTGTCGGGCCTACGAAATTGAATCCCCGTTTCTTTAAATCCTTGCTCATGGCTTCCGCTTCCGCTGTTTTGGCGGGAACTTCTTCCAGTGATTTCCAATTGTTCTGGATTGTTTTTCCTCCCGTGAACTGCCAGATGTAAGCATCAAAGCTGCCGAATTCTTTCTGAATATCCAGAAATGCCCGGGCATTACGCACAGCGGAATTAATCTTGAGCTTGTTGCGGATGATTCCTTCATTCTGCCGTAACCGTTCAATGTCGTCTTCCGTGAAACGGGCTACTATTTCAGGATCGAAATCAGCAAAAGCTTGGCGGTAGTTCTCGCGCTTTTTTAAGACGGTCAGCCATGATAGTCCGGCCTGCGCCCCTTCAAGGATAATAAATTCAAAGTGGCGTTGATCATCGTGCAGGGGAACTCCCCATTCGTTGTCGTGGTAGGCTATTTCCAGTTCGTGCTGTGCCCATTGGCAGCGTGATTGTGACATGTATACTCCTTTGTTCGGGTGATAGATGATATGCAGTTCGGAGTGTAAATTCAAGGGCAGGCTAATTTCAAAATTAAAAACTCCCCACACAATGCGGGGAGTTTTTAGGGGGTACGGAAGTTAAATGAGTTAAACTTCCGTAAGGATTTTCTTCAGAGATGAGCATTTAGCTCAATGCCCTGATGAAATGTTTTTATGTGGTTGTTTCAGGACTGGCGTTAAAACTTCTATGCGGCTTCTTGAGCATTGCTATGGCTGCAGCACCGATGAAGCAGCAGACTCCGCAGATGGTGAATGCCAGCGGGAAGTTGCCCATATCGCCGAGTACTCCGCCAAGCAGGGGACCGCCGATTCCGCCTGCGCCGTATGCGAGGAAGATATACGGATAGTTCTGGCCCACGCTCTTGGTGCCGAAGGTGTCGGCTGTGATGGTTGGGAAAAGGGCAAAGTTGCCGCCGAAGTTAAAGCCGATGATGGTTGCTCCCACATAAAGCAGGAAAGCGTTTCCGGCCATGGCTGTAAAGGCCAGCAGGGTCGCGCCTTGAATGGCGGTCATGAGCAGGATGGACCGCTTGCGGCCCAGCTTATCGCTCATGGTTCCCCAGATGATGCGTCCCAGTCCGTTGGCGAGGCTGAAAAAAACGGCCATGGCGGTTCCCGCTATGGCACTTGCTTCAGCCATGCTGTGCCCGGATGCCTGCAAAGCTTCCATGGGATAGAGTTTCATCAGGCCAATTGACATAAGTCCTGCTGCCGCGCTGAAGGTGAAGGTTGCGAAAATGAGATAGAATTGAGGAGTGCGGAGCATTTCAGTGGTGCTGAAATTTTCTTCTTCAGCATCGTTTGCCGCATCAGAGTTAGTTTCAGGGTGGTAGCCTTCTGGTGCCCATCCTTCCGGGGGAAAGCGCATGAAGATGCCGCCTACTGCGATCATCAGGCAGAAGAGGACTCCGTATATTGAGAAGGTGGATGAGATACCGATTGATCCGATCAGGTTGCCCCATGCTCCGGCCAGTTTGACCCAGGCCATGGCACCGAAGCCGAATCCGGCAACGGCCAGACCGGTGATAAATCCTTTCTTATCAGGGAACCAGCGCATGCCGACGGCAATGGGAACCACGTACCCAAAGCCGATTCCGGCACCGCCGATAAGGCCGATGAAGATACAGAGGGCGGTAAAGCTTGTGCCGCCGATGAGTCCGGCAAGAGCATAACCCGCTCCCAGTACGAGTGCACTGAGAAAAGAGAGTTTCATGGGACCCCATTGAGCGAGTTTTTTACCTGCCCAGACCATGGATATGGCAAAACTGACCAGCGCGATGGAAAATACAGCTTGAGTCTGGAACTTGTTCCATCCCGCAGCAATCAGTGAAGGGGTGAATACCGACCATGCGTAGATTGCGCCGAGTGCCAATTGCATCAGCACTGCGCCGACTACGGCAAACCATCTGTTCATCACTTTTGTGTCACTCATTTCATCCCCCGATGTTGTAGTTTGATTTTTGTTCTTTCCAATCCGGGTGTTTCTGCTGTTCTCCTTATCCGTGCAGTCATAAAAGCATGACTGTACTATTGTTGCATTCTATTTTCGGTGAACGGGAATTCAAATTTCGTTTTCCTTGCCTTGTCTTATTTTTTGCCGTCTGCCCCGTGAATTGCTCCGTTTATGGGCGCTTTCCGGGAGTGCGGTGCTAATCGACAACAATATCCGTATATGATTGCCGCCAGCCCTTGGGTGGAATTTCTGTTCCGGGATTCAGGTAACCGACGGCTATAAGCATGGGAATCCAATAATTATCAGGTATGTTGAATTCCTTGCGCACCCCTTGAAGGTCGAAGCCGTCCATTGGATGGGATTCCAGACCGTTGGCTGTGGCTGCGTACATCAGTGACATTGCGAACAGTCCGGCGTTCTTGTTGGCAAAGGCTTGTGCTGCCATTTCATCACGTCCGTACAAACCTTGAGTTACTCCGGAGAACCATTCTTTTTGTTCAGCCTGCATTTTTCCTGATGCTACGAAATCGTTGAAAACATTTTCAACAGTTGGGTTTTCCAGCTTCCAGCCGTCACGGTCAGCAAGTACTATAAGGATTACCGGGGCTTCGGTTACTTTAGGCTGGTCAAAGGCCAGTGCACGGAGAGCCTTTTTACGATCCATGTCACGGATAATTTTCAGTTTCCACGGTTGCAAATTGTAGCTTGATGGTGCGCAGCAAGCCTGTCCAATGATCTTTTCCAGCAGTTTTTGGTCAACATCACGTGCAGGATCAAAGAAGTTTACAGCTCTGCGTTTTTCCAGAATTTTAGGGAATTCCATTTTATAGTCCTTGTGGTTTAGGGTGTTTAATAAAAGTGCCGTCTTTGTACTCCTGAAAAGCTTTTTCCAGCTCTTCCGCAGTATGCATGACAATGGGACCGCGCCAGTAAATCATTTCATTGATCGGTTTTCCGGTCAGTAAAAGGAAGCTGATCGGGCTGTTGCCTGCTTTTACCGCCAGTTCATCGCCGTCATCGAAAAGAACAAGTGATCGGTTTTCCACCTGCTGTCCGTTAACTGTTCCGTTTCCTGCGGTGATATAAATAAAGGCTGTGTAGCCTCGTTTGGTGGGATGAATAAATTCAAGGCCTGCGGGAACGGTTACATCCAGATATTCCGGGTCTATGCCGATACCTTTGGCCGGACCTTTTGTACCGTCTATCTTTCCGGCAATAATTTTTATGCTGCTGCCGTCTTCACGATTGACAATAGGAATGTCTTTGGATGGGATTTCCCGGTATTCGGGATCGTTCATTTTGTTTTCGGAGCTTAAATTAGCCCAGAGCTGAAAGCCGTGCATGGAACCGTTCTCATCGCCTTTGGGCATTTCCTGATGGATGATTCCGCTGCCCGCAGTCATCCATTGGACGCTTCCGGCTCCGGTAACAGCTGAATTTCCGAGACTGTCACCGTGTTCTACATCCCCTTTTAAAAGATAGGTGATGGTTTCAATGCCCCGGTGCGGATGCCACGGGAACCCTTTTAAATAGTCTTCGGGATTGTCGGACCGAAAGTCATCAAGCATAAGGAAAGGGTCAAAAAGGGAGGCTTCAAAATATCCGAAAGCCCGGTGTAATTTTACCCCGGCACCTTCGTGTACCGGTTCGCCATAAAATATCTGTTCGATTTCTCGTCGCATTGCATACTCCTGCACTAAGTGTACTGAGATTGTTATTTCTTATGGTAACAGTATGGAGTGTATTTGCAAGAGCGAGGGCAAAAAAATAGACCGGAATATACGATGCTTCCATAGCCACCTTCCACAATAGATAGAAGCATTTTTCGTATATCCCGGTCTCATCCGGTCAGGCTGTTTATCAACCTGTTTCATATGGTTAAGACTGCTGAACTATTGCCCGGTTCTAAATAGAACCGGGCAACTTCCGGGCAACCTTTTGCCATACTTATGGATTCATTATTTCTTCATAACCTTCGATGAGATCGGTCACTACTGAAGGATCAGCCAGTGTCGAAGTGTCACCGAGGTTCGAAGTGTCGCCTTCTACGATCTTGCGCAGGATTCGGCGCATGATCTTACCGCTGCGGGTCTTGGGCAGGGAGGGAGCAAACTGGATAACTTCCGGTGCTGCCAGAGGGCCGATTTCCTTACGGACGTGCATGCGCAGGTCTTTGATCAGATCATCGTCCTCGTCGTATTCAGCCTTAAGGGTTACATAGGCGTAGATAGACTGGCCCTTAACCTCATGGGGCATACCTACAACAGCTGCTTCAGAGACTGCCGGGTGTGAAACCAGTGCGGATTCGATTTCTGCGGTACCAAGTCTGTGACCGGAAACGTTGATAACGTCATCTACGCGGCCCATGATCCAGAAGTACCCGTCTTCATCCCTGCGTGCTCCGTCACCGGATTCGTATACACCGGGGAAGCCTTGAAAGTATTGCTCTTTGAATCGTTGCTTATTGCCCCAGACTCCGCGCAGCATGCCGGGCCACGGTTTACGGATAACGAGAAAACCGCCTTCGTTGGGACCGACTTCTTCGCCGTGGCGGTCCACAATTGCCGCATCAATACCGGGCAGCGGGAGGGTTGCCGAGCCGGGTTTAAGCGGGGTGGCATACGGCAGGGGAGACAGGATATGTCCGCCAGTTTCTGTTTGCCACCATGTATCAACGATAGGCAGTTTTTCGGCGCCGATGTTTTCGTGGTACCACATCCATGCTTCGGGGTTGATGGGCTCGCCAACTGTGCCGAGAATGCGCAGGCTGGAGAGATCGTATTTCTTGGTCCACTGGTCACCTTCGCGCATGAGTGCACGGATGGCGGTAGGAGCGGTGTAGAAAATATTTACCCTGAATTTTTCGCAAACCTGCCAGAATCTTGCCGGGTCCGGGTAGGTAGGCACTGATTCGAACATGATGCTGGTAGCACCGAGGGCAAGCGGTCCGTAAACAATATATGAGTGTCCGGTTACCCAGCCGATATCAGCGGTACACCAGTGCACATCATCATCTTTAAGATCAAAGACCCACTGGCAGGTATGGGCTGCGTAAGTCATGTAGCCGCCTGTGGTGTGGAAAACGCCCTTGGGCTTACCGGTACTGCCGGAGGTGTAGAGGATGAAGAGCGGATCTTCTGAATCCATCAGTTCGTAGGGGCAGTTGTCGGTGATTTCCGGGTCTTCCATGAGTTCGGACCAGAGGAGGTCACGGCCTTCGACCATTTCAATTTCATTATTTGCTCTGGGAACAACAATGCACTGCTCAACAGAGGGGCACTCCTTAAGAGCTTCATCTGAGTTGGGCTTGAGCGGGATTTTTCTTCCTCCGCGCAGAACTCCGTCTCCAGTGATGTGTACTTTTGCGCCGCAGTCGTTGATGCGGTCACGCAGACTGTTTGAGCTGAATCCTGCGAAAATGATGGAATGGGGTGCGCCGATGCGTGTACAAGCCAGCATTGCGATAGCCAGTTCCGGGATCATGGGCAGGTAGATGGATACGCGGTCGCCTTTCTGCACGCCCAGTTTTTTGAGCACGTTGGCAAAGCGGCATACTTCGCGGTGGAGCATGTCGTAGGTATAGACTTTTACTTCGTGGTCTTCCTCGCCCTGCCAGATAAGTGCGGCCTTGTTGCGGCGGCCGTTTTCAATGTGGCGGTCAAGGCAGTTGGCGGAGGCATTGAGCTTGCCGCCTTCAAACCATTTAATTTCCGGTTTGTCGAAATCATAATCAAGAACGTTATCCCACTTCTTGTCCCAGGTGAGCAGCTCGTCAGCGCGTTCGGCCCAGAAACCTTCCATGTCGTTGATGGAACGGTCATAGATGGCTTTGTATTCTTCAAGGCTTTTCACGCATGCGCCGGGGAAATCGGCAGGAGGATTAAAGAGCCTGTTTTCTTTGGAGAGACTTTCAATTTTTTGTTCTTCAGTCATTAGGTGGCCTCCTGAGGTCTTTTTTTAAAGTGCATGTGTAAGCAGAAAATTTTTACCGGATGTCTAGAGTTATATACATTTTTCAGTTTGCATGCACATGCTTTTCGATAAACGGTGGAAGAAAATCACTTAACGGAAGTAAAAACCGTTTGGCGGAAAGTTCGTGCCGTTTACCCGAAAAAGATACCGTTTGCTGTGAGTGGCGTTGTCTGTATAGTTAAGGTATACCCTTAAAAAGATGACAAATTACTAAACAAAGCGGCGAAGCCCTATTAAAAGTTTTTGAAGAGTCCAGAGAAACTTTTTTCAAAAAGTTCCTCTGGTTCCCGAAGGGCCGCCGGAGGCATCAATATGAAAGCGCTAGTCATAAATCTTACCCGATTCGGGGATATCTTGCAGACCCAGCCGGTAATCACTTCCCTTACTGATCAGGGCTATGAAGTCGGGGTCATGTGTTTGAAAAATTTCGCCGGGACCACCCAGTTGTTGCGCAATGTGACAAGGACTTTTTCATTGCCCGGATCCTCTCTCCTGGCATCTCTTGACCGTGACTGGCGCGAGGCAGTTAATGTATTTGAATCATATTGCACTGAAATTGAAGAATCCTTTGATCCGGCACTGGTCATAAACCTGACCCCGTCAGTCTCCTCGCGGTTGATTACCCTCAGACTTGGCAGGGGACGCGAAGTTCGTGGCTTTGCCATGGACGATTTCGGATTCAATGCCGATACTTCCCGCTGGGCCGGATTCCTGCAAATGGCTTCCGCCAACCGCGGGTCCAGTCCTTTTAATGTGGTTGATCTTTTCTGCAAAGTCGCAGGGATCAATAAGCCTGCTCCTTTTGAGCTTGCTGAACCTACACCGGAAATGAAGCTTGCGGCCCTGAAACTGCTGGAGAATCCTGCTCCCGGTGCACAGGGCTTTGTGGGTTTTCAACCCGGAGCCAGTGAGGATCGCAGGCGTTGGCCTGTTGCGTATTTCAGGGCGCTTGGCCGCAGGCTATGGAAGGAAAAGCGTATGGTTCCGGTTCTGCTTGGCACTGAAGGCGAGAGGGGACTGGGCGAGCGCATTCTGCAGGGAGCTGAATTCCCGTCTGTAAATCTTATGGGAGGAACATCCCTGCAGGAGCTTGCGGCAGTTTTGCGCCGTATAGACCTATTGGTGACCAACGATACCGGGACAATGCATCTTGCAGCCGGGTCTGGAACTCCGCTGGCGGCAATTTTCCTTGCCACAGCACAGCCGTGGGACACCGGTCCTGCTGCTGCAAACCTGTGCTGTTTTGAGCCTGATCTTGATTGCCATCCCTGTCCGTTTGGGAAGAAGTGCGCTTATGAGAATGTCTGCCGCCGAGAAGTTGAGCCTGATGCTGTGTTTGATGCTATCGCATATTTTATTGATAGTGGAGAGTGGCCCCGGATCGAAAATAAAGGCGTGCGTGTTTATCTTACCGGGAAGGATGAGAGGGGGATGATTTCCCTGACTTCTCTTTCCGGGCATACGCAAAGTGATCGTTATAAGTGGATTGTTTTGCAGCGTGAACTTTACCGTCGCTTTCTTGACGGCGATGAATTTGTTGCAGCAGAACTCCCTAAAATGACGTTCTCCCCTGATTTGCGGTCCAGACTGCTCAGTGCCCTTAACAGCTGTCGGGATGTTTTATTTTTGCTAAGCAAACAGGCCGTGATCCTGCAGGCTGATCCTATTGAAGCCATGAAAATGAAATTTTTGGCTAACTTGCAAAAAATACAGGATATACTGTCCTCCTGTCCTGAGCTTTCGGTGCTCTCTTCCATGTGGATGCTTGAATCCAGAACCCACGAAAGTATGGATGGAGTTATGGATCAGTTGAATCGGTATATGGCATTGGTCGGTGCTATGTCGGTTTCCATAGAATGATGTTGGCATGACTCTTGTATAAAAGAGGACGTACCGGACCAACCGGAAAAAATTACGTACCTAATTTAGGAGGAGAGTCATTATGATCGTTATCGACGGAACCAAAACTGATCTCGATATCAGAAGTTTTGAAAATCTTGAGCAGGTTTTTGACAAGGTGATGGAAGACGGACACCTTGATGACCGCATTGTAACCGATGTTAAGGTTAACAATGAACCTTTCAGTGAAATTTACCCCAACCAGTCGGAAGATATTGAAACTTCCGAAATCGACAGCCTTGAAATTGTCAGTGCATCCGCAGTTGAGATGGCTTCTGCCATCACCCTCGAACTCTACAAGGTCGTGAATATCATGGCCGGCGGCGGCAAGCAGGTTGCTGAACTTTTCAGACAGGCAGACGATGCTGAAGCCCTCGAACTTTATCAGGATCTTCTTGATGTTATCAGGGATTTCCTCGGCATGGTCGGAAACCTGCGTGATCATTTCTCCATTAAACAACACGATGATTTCGAAAAGGTTGTGGAAGATTTTTCCGGTCTTTTCACTGAAATGACTGAAGTCCTTGAAAACGAGGACTGGATTCTGCTGGCTGATTTGCTTGAATATGAATTCCTGCCTTCCGTTGAAAAATGGAAGAATGTTATCTCCATCATTCGTGAGGATCTCCGGGAGGTAGCCAAGAGGTAACTGTTATGGCTCAAACCTTGGAACTTCTGGATCAGGCTCTTGAAATCGGATACGAAGAGTTGAGATTTCTTGTGGCGGGCGAGGTGGACGATGCCTTTGATGCCGCAGAAAGAAGAGGTGTACTCACCGATAAGGCTCTGGAAACAAAAGAGAGCGTGAGTCTGGATGAAATTCTGGAAAAGCTTAACAAGCTCAAGAACCTGCAGGGGCAGCTTACTGCTGAGGCCAAGAGACTTCATGCATCGCTGCGGCAGGACATAGGGCGGGTTAAGAAGGAAAGTACCCGCTTCAAGGGGTACGGCAGTGTCGCACGCGGCACCCCCTTGATTGCCAATCGCTATATTAACAAGGTTGGATAGATTGCAGGACGATACATAATACTGTCCTTCTGCGTAACCACGGTACAATTATCCCCCGCTGACTGAGTCGGCGGGGGATTTTAAGACTGAAGATAAAGCGCCATCTGTGGCGTAGCTGCAAAAAAGACAGAAACTCACGTATGCTTCAATACGCTTCGTTCCTGTCTTTTTTTTTGCGTCTTACATCCGGAGCTTTCTTTTCAGTCTTGTTTAAATTTTTGCCCAGTCAATATTCTGTTCATTCTCATCGCGCATCTTTCCGGTGCTGGTGAATTCAATACCCACACGGCAGGTTTGGCCGTCCATATTTTCCATGGATCGGATTTTTCCAGCATACCAGTACGGCTTGAAAACTTTCTGCCGGAAATTGAACATGAAGATGCTGATCAGTACATCATCATCTATGTTTAATTTTGACTCAACAAGTACGGGAGAAGCGCCGACCCCGATACCTCCATTGGAAATGTTGATGACCTGATTATCCTCATGTCCGGTGGAGCGGGGATCATATGAATTTACAGCAAGGTCAGGAATCCGGTCGGCAAAAGTGGTGTCGTCGCTGTCCGGCTTGCCAAGCCACAGCTTGACCCGGATGAATTGCTGGTCAATGACGCGTTTGCGTTTGTGGCGGCGTCTTTTGACCAGTGAAAATTTAACTGGCGGGGTCAGGACCATTCTGCCGCAGTTACCGGTTTCACACTCAATGGAGTTAATGGTTGACCTGAATGAGTTTACCTTTCCGCCCGCGCTTTGTTCCGGGGGGAACATAAGGATTAGTTCTGCAGTGGGGGTGAGGCGCGAAATTCCGTTCTCATCGATAATTTCGACACGCATATGGTCAGGTTTTACTGCAGTGAGAACTCCACGTCCAATTACATTTTCATGCTCCCCGGCTGCGGCAATATCCATGATCGTCCCGCTGTTCTGGAAGAATTTAACAAAGTCCTGAGGGCCTTGAGGCTTTTGCGTCTTTCTAGGTTTAGGACGTAGCAGCAGAAAAGCGAAAATAGCTGCCAGCAGTGCAAGAAGTCCCGCAGCCGAAAGAATCAGGTAGAGAGATTCCTGCGGCAGGGTGGTGAGTATTTTTTTTACAGGAGTAATTACTTCTGTCTGAATGAGATCGATTATGTATTGAAAATTAATTTTTTCCATTGTCAAATTTTCCATAGCGACTATTATTATGGTGAAAATATTTATATCATCTATATATGTATGATCAGTGGCAGATTAATGTCAATGTTACGTAATTACTGGACTAAGGAGCCTATTACGGCTAATCCTCGTCCCTGACGTAGGGCCATTATTCCGGTGATTCTATCGGGAATATGCATAAAAGGACACTTCGTCCGTATTGATTAACTACTTGAAAAACAGGGCTGTTTTTAAATGCTCGAAAGAACTTTTTGTCATCTCAAGGGAATTGGAAGCACAACTGAAGCCAAAATCTGGCAGGCTGGAGCGAATAGCTGGAACGACATCCTTGATGGAGTTGCCACGCCCCTTTCCGATGCAAAAATGAATGAATTGGAAAAAGGCTGCGGTGAATCAAAGCAGAAGCTTGAAGCATACGATGCTAACTGGTTCGCTGACCGCCTTCCTGCTTCCGACCAGTGGCGGATGTATTCTCATTTCCGCGATAATGTCGCTTACATTGATATCGAAACTACCGGGACAGATGCTCATAGTTGCGATATTACCACCATTGCTCTCTGGAATGGTAAAGAAATCAAGACTTATGTGCAGGGTAAAAATCTGTACGATTTTGAAGAAGAGATCGCTAAATATTCCCTCATAGTCAGCTTTAACGGTAAATGTTTTGATGTGCCGTTCATTGAAAAATATTTCGGAATTAAGATTGAAGCTGCGCATATCGACCTGCGGTTTGTTTTCCGTTCTCTGGGGATTACCGGAGGACTGAAAGGGATTGAACGATATTTCGGTATGGATCGAGGTGACGCCGAAGGGTTGGACGGTTATTTCGCCGTGCTGCTTTGGAATGAGTATGAAATGAACGGTGATGAGCGCGCCCTTGAAACTCTTCTGGCTTACAACGTGCTGGATAGTGTGAATCTGGAAAACCTCATGATCAAAGGGTACAATCTTCATATTGAGAGATTCTCCCAGCATGATCTTATTCCCCTTGCCGAGAAGGCCGAACCTTTGAATCCGTTCAAGGCCCATCGGGGAGTTGTTGATGGAATCAGAGCTAAATATTCCGGTGAAGGATCGTTTCGCAGGTTCTGATTATGTAATAGGCAGGTGTTACTTTTTGCCGCCTGTATTGAATGGTATTTTTTGCCTGCAAGGGTCGTTTTCAGTTTTGAAAACGGCCTTTTTTGTTGTTGTATTAATTTTATTAGATGAATTAAATTAGATGTTTAAGTGTTGTTCTAGACTTTTTTATACAAAAAAAATTCCCCTCCTAAAAAATGGGAACGGTCTATGCATTCCTTCGTACGGTAGGTAAAGCATGCCTCCATGATTCTAATATTATGATGTTCGCAAGGAGTGTTTAAATGCAGGAACAAAGCACAGTTAAGATGGGTAATATTCACCATGCGCTAATGGATCCGGAAGAGATGGTTATTGATCCATCGCTATATACCGACAGCCCCTTGCTGGATGACGTGGAACGCATGAGTGATCCTTCGGTCAGGATTTCCGATTCAATGATCATGGGAATGGTACTCAAGTTTTTCTATTGCTATGTACATAAAGGCGGGTTTGATAAACCTGTTCCCCTTGATGAAGTAAGTAAGCTCTGTGAAATGTTCAGTCGCCACCGCAGCCTCAATGAACCTGATGATGATATTGAGCTTATGAATTATCTGCGTCAGTGGTCTTTTTCCTTGCGCATGCTTGCTGATATTACCAAGACCAGTCACATTATTCGCTCCATCGTGACTCAGAATATTTCCCCCAAGTTGCTTGAACAGGATGAATATGTCGGCCTTGATATAGGGACCGGAACCGGAATTCTGCTTCTCGCCCAGCATATTCATGCCCGTCGCAATGGCTTTAAAGAGATAACCCTGTACGGTATTGAGTATGATAAGATGGTGGGGTTGCAGAGCTATAAGATTTTCAAAGAACTTGGCATTGCTGAAATTATTCTTGGCGATGCACGGGATGCCAAGAATTACGCACCGTTAACCAATAAGGTAGTGACTTTTGTTTCCAACGAGACAGTCGCAGCCATGCATCAGCCTCTGCGCCGCGAACATTTTGTTTCAATTTGCAGGACCCTGTTCCGCACTCTTGGTAAAAATATTAAAGATGCCGCCTTCTTCCCTGAAGGATTGATTGCTTTCTGCAAGGATTTGAATGTTTCAGTCCTGCTGGCTAAAAATACAGCTTTTCAGGGACCCAAGGAATATCACGATATGAATCTGTTCCCGCAAGGTATCATAATCGAAGGAAATATCGTACCCTTGCATCAGCTTGGCGAGGAATTGTTGCCTTATCTTTCTGATTGGGCACAGCGCAGGCTGCCGCGCAGGTGGTAGATTCCGCACTTTACACGACATCATAAATATATAATGATCCGCGCGCCTCGCAAGGGGCGCGCTTTTTTTATTTTTAATTTTAATGGAGTCCTGTTTGAGTTTCGACCAGTTTAAGTTTGACATGCGCCTTATTTCGGGTATCCGCAGTGCCGGATACGAAGTTCCGACCCCTGTGCAGTTAAAGGCTATTCCTGCTGTGCTTAAGGGGCGCGATGTCATGGGCTTGGCCCAGACAGGGACTGGCAAGACAGCCGCTTTTGTATTGCCGGTGCTGCACCGGTTGCTAGATGCGGAAGCTGAGAAGCGTGGTCCGGTAAAGGTTCTGGTTCTTTCGCCCACCCGAGAACTGGCTTTGCAGACACATGAGGCTTTCATTGAATTGGGACGGCAGACCGGAATCCGCAGCGCTGCGGTCTATGGTGGTGCCGGTATCAGCAAACAGGCCAAAGAAGTTAAAAAAGTAAGTGTGATCAATGCCACTCCCGGAAGGCTGCTTGATCTGCTGGAACGTGAGGAAATAGACCTTTCCCAAGTGGATACCCTGATCCTCGATGAAGCTGACCGTATGCTTGATATGGGTTTCATGGATGAAGTTGAGAAAGTGCTCGCAAAGCTTCCTGCTGAGCGGCAGAATCTGATGTTCTCGGCAACCATGCCCGATGAAATCAATAATCTTTCCAAAAATATCCTGCATGACCCTGAAGTTGTGCGGGTGGCAGTGACGGTCAGTGCGGACGGGGTAAGCCAGTATAGTTGTCCGGTTCCCCTGCATTTGAAGCAGAGTTTTCTCAAAGTCCTGCTCAATGAAATTGAATTTGAGCGGGTATTGGTCTTTGTTCGCACCAAGCGTTGGGCCAGAAGACTTGCCCAGCGTTTAGTCAAGGGCGGTCTGGCTGCTGCGGACCTGCATGGCGATCTTTCTCAGAGCAAGCGTAACCGCACTCTTAACGGTTTCAAGTTCGGTGATTTTACCGTGCTTGTAGCAACCGATCTTGCCGCACGCGGTATTGATTGTTCCAATATTTCTCACGTTATCAATTACGATATGCCGGACAATGTTGAAATTTTTGTCCACCGCACCGGCAGGACCGGACGGGCGGATGCCAAGGGCACAGCCTATACCTTTGTTGCTGATGAAGATAAGGCTCGGCTTGCCGAGATTGAAGAATCCCTGGGGTACGGACTGGAACTTTTTTATCTGGATACCTTTAATTATAATATTCCCAAGCCTGATTTCGCTGCTCCTGTTCCGGATAAAAATGGTCGAAAAAAGCGCAATGCCCAACATAAAAAGTAATAGTTTTATATCTTAAGGCTCCATGATAAAAGGAGCGGATAATATGGATACGGTAATGAAAAAATTCTGGATCACCACTTTAGGTTGCAAGATCAACCAATATGAAAGCGAATCAGTACGCGAACGTTGGCTGCGCATGGGCTATGAGCAGGCCGAAAATGATGCCGAGGCCCATGAGATCATTATTAACTCCTGCGCTGTGACCCAAGCGGCGTTGCGTGATTTGCGTCAGACCGTGCGGGGAATTAACCGCCGTAACCCCGAAGGTAAAATAATTATCGCCGGATGCGCTGCTCAGGTTTTTGCCAAGGAACTGGCTGAACTCCCCGGAGTTGCCGATGTAATTCCGCAGGAACGTAAATTTGAGCTGCTCAAGCTTGAAGATGGACCTGAATCAACTGACGACACCACAATTTTCCAGCCGTTTGAAATTGATGATTATGAACGCTCAAGGGCGGTGGTCAAAGTTCAGGACGGCTGTTCCCATCGCTGCACCTACTGCATCGTACCCATTACCAGAGGGCCGAGTGTGAGCCGTGCTGTGGATGATGTACTTAAAGAGATCAGTCGTTTGCTGGCGGCTGGGTTCCGCGAGATGATTATCAGCGGTATTAACTTGAGTCATTACGGTCGTGAGTTCGAAGAGAAGATTGATTTCTGGGATCTCATGGAGCGTATTGAGGATGAATTCGGCCAAGAATGGGGAGGGCGCGCGAGGTTGCGCATCAGCTCCCTTGAGCCGGGACAGCTTAAAGAAAGGGCGTTGGAAATTTTCGCCAAGTCCAAGCTGATCTGTCCGCAGCTGCATCTCTCCCTGCAAAGCGGAGATCGTCAGGTGCTCAAGCGTATGGGCAGAGGCCATTACAAGCCTGAAGACGTGCTGGTCTTTTTGGGTAAGCTTAAAGAGGTTTGGCCTGTTTTTGGGCTTGGAGCGGACATTTTGACCGGTTTTCCCGGTGAAACCGAGGAAGAATTCAATAATACGCTTGAATTTTGCCGAAAACTTCCTCTTTCTTATGCGCACGTTTTTCCGTATTCTATACGTCCGGGCACCGCAGCCGCTTCCATGAAGGGGCAACTGGATGGTCCGACCAAGAAGGAACGGGGCCGGATTCTGCGTGAGCTGGTCGAAGAAAAGAAGCAGGAATTCCTGCAGAAAATTTCAGAAATGGACTCATTGAAAGTCCTTTTCCAAAATAAAAATAAGGGCATTTGTGAATTCTATTCCACCTGTATTCTGGAGGAAGGATTTGAAAACGAAGTGCCCCGTGATTTAGTAGAAGTAAAACCCGTACGAGCTGATGAAGACAGCATACTGGTAAAAATAAAATAAATAAATTTACCCCGGCGAAGCCCAGTAAAAGTTTTTGGGATTCTTAAACCCTTTTTACAAAAAGGGTTTAAGGCCCCCGGCAGGGTCGCCGAAGGCAAAAGGAGCAATAAATGCCCGTAAGTATGACCGGATTTGGTCGCGCTGAGACCACCGAAGATAAATGGAGCCATGTTTGGGAAATCCGCAGTGTTAATTCCCGTTTTCTGGACCTGAAATGGCGTCTGCCCAATTCACTGCGCGGCTATGAATCCCGCTGGGAAAAGATCGTAAGAAAATACGGTTCCCGCGGTCGTGTGGACCTTTCTCTGAACCTTGAAGTTTTCAGCACCGAGCTGCTGGGCATCAGCCTGAACCAGTTGCAGGCCAAAGCGATGATCGACCAGCTCAAAGACATGGCTGCAGCTGATAGTGTGGCATTTACTCCTGATTATAACCGCCTGTTCAATATTTCCGGTCTCTGGCGTGATGCTTCCAGCGAACCTGATCCGCAGATGGCAAAGTCCATCAGCGAAGGTCTGGAGAAGGCTCTGGCAAACTGGAAGGAATCCAGAGAAGACGAAGGTGCAGACCTCGTTCGCGACCTTGAAGAGCGTTTTACTCTGCTCAAGGAATACACCGAGAAGGTAAAAGTTAAGGTTCCCGAGATTCTTGAGATCAAGCGCGAAGCTCTAATCGAAAGAGTGAAAGGCAATATGGAAAATCTGGGCGCTGAATACATCGAAGACCGTATGGTGCAGGAAGTTGCTATCCTGACCGACAAGCTGGATGTTTCCGAAGAGATCACCAGACTTGATGCCCACCTTGAGCGTATCTTCGAAGTTCTGCGCGGCAACAAGGACGCAGGTAAGCGTCTTGATTTCCTGCTGCAGGAGACTTTCAGGGAAATCAACACCTGCGGTAACAAGTGTCAGGATTCCGAAGTGAGCAGGATTGTGGTCGAGTTCAAGGCAGAGCTTGAAAAATGCCGTGAACAGGTCCAAAACATTGAGTAATCCGGTAAAATGCAGAAGCAGACATTATTAAATATCGGTTTCGGTAATTTTGTGGTTTCAAGCCGCGTAATCACCATCGTCAACCCTTCCTCTTCACCCATGCGCAGACTGCGTGAGGATGCCAGACAGGAAGGGAGGTTGGTAGACGCAACTCAAGGCCGTAAAACCCGTTCGATTATTGTTACCGATTCCAACCATGTCATCCTTTCGGCAATTCAGGCGGAAACCATCGGGCACCGCTATACCTCCGAGGAGGTTGAAAATGACTGATCGACGTATCCCGGAAAAGAAAGGGCAGGTGCTGGTTCTTTGCGCTCCGTCAGGTACAGGGAAAAGTACGCTGGTAAAAAAACTGCGTGAAGAGTTCCCTCAGATCGGTTTTTCAATTTCCTGCACCACCCGCGATCCTCGCGAAGGTGAAGAAGACGGTAAGGATTACTTTTTCCTTAGCGTTGATGAATTCAACGAAAAGCTGGAAGCCGGGGAATTTGCGGAATGGGCCGAGGTCCATGGCAATTTTTACGGCACTCCTAAAAAGCCTGTTGAAAAGATGCTCTTTAAGGGCATGGATATCCTTTTTGACATTGATTTTCAGGGCTGCATGCAGCTGATGGAATCAATGCCTGACGGAATTTTCGTTTTCCTGATGCCTCCGTCTTATGGTGAATTGCGTAAACGTCTTGAAGGACGCAATACGGATACCGAACATGTCATTAACCGCCGCATGATGAATGCCATGAAGGAAATGGCTTCCGCACCGAAGTTTGAGTATTGGATCGTCAATGATGATCTGGATAAAGCTTATGGTGAACTTAGGGCTATTTATCTTGCCGGCAAAAACCGTCCCTGCAGCAATCCGGGACTTCTTGAAAGTATTTTAAGCACTTGGGAGTAATATGTCTGAATTAGTAGTAGCCCTTGATTTTAAAGATGCGCGGAGCGCCATTGAAATGGCTGAAAAAGTACGCGGAGTAGCCCCTTGGGTGAAAGTCGGTCTTGAACTTTTTTGCGCTGAAGGACCTGAGATCATTACCCGTTTTAAAGAAATGGGCTTCAAGGTTTTTGTGGACCTGAAATTTTTTGACATTCCCAATACCGTTAAAGGTGCAGTCCGTTCCGCAACCCGTGCCGGTGCTGATATGCTCAGCCTGCATGCTCTTGGCGGGGAACGCATGGCCGTTGCCGCCCGTGAAGGCCGCGCTGAAGGTGCTGTCGGGGAAGCAGGGCCGCTGCTCATGGCTATCACCATCCTGACCAGCATGGACGAAGACGATATTCCTTTCCCGGTTCCCAATGGATTGGGTTCTGCTGTTCTCGATCTGGCTCTTGCATCCTCTCAGGCCGGGCTTGACGGAGTGGTCTGCTCCGGGCTTGAAGTGGAAGCTATCAAAGAAAAATGCGGTAAGGATTTTCTGGCCCTGACACCGGGCATCCGTCCCGCTTCCGTCTCTGATGACCAGCGCAGGGTTGTTACCCCGTCGCAGGCTGTGGATCGCGGTTCCAACTTCCTTGTAGTCGGACGGCCCATCACCGGTGCAGATGATCCTGCTGAAGCTGCACGAAGGATCGTCGCTGAAATGAATTCATAAGGGAGATTGTTTATGGCTGCCAACCGAATTTCCGGAGTGTTCTCGGCCCGTACCGAAAGTTCTGTCGGTACTGGAACCACTACCCGCCAGTCTGTACAAAAGACATATTGGTTTGCGGAAGAGCAGAATACCGGTGCTTTGGAAGTGCAGCCACTTAACAGTAATAACGTCCCGTCCGGCCCGAAGATGACAATTGAACGGGACAAGTTTCTTGATAATTACGATCCTGAGCCGGAATATTATGCTGAAGTCGTGCGCCCGAGCATGGATGCCCTGAACGGCTCCATCAAGCGCGGGGAAGGGCATCGCGCGAATGGCGAAAGCTATAGTGCTGAGTATGAGTTCGGGCATGCCATTGATGTGGACGAGGAAAATGTGCGGGCTAATTTCGGGCTCGGTTTGACCTACCTGGAGCGCGGAGAGACTTCCCGTGCCGAGGACGTCTTCCGCCGACTGGTGGGTATCGGAGCTATTTACGAGCCAGAGCACAAACACCTGTTCAACGATTTCGGTATCAACCTGCGCCGCAACGGGATGATCGAGCAGGCACTTGAGTATTATCATAAGGCTGAGGAAATCAGTAAACAAGATGAGAACCTCTGCTTGAACATTGCCCGTGCCTATTATGAAAAAGGCAGCTTTGATTGTTGCATCCAGTACATAAAGAAATCTTTGAAGTTGAATCCTGAATTGGAAGAAGGGATCATGTTTTGGTCCTATCTTAAAGGCATCGGTTACATCTCCCCTGAAGAAGATAACCTTAATATTGCTGTCGATGCCTTTGAAAAGAAACAAAAGAAAGACGGTCCCATCTTAGATCTTGAGATAGATTTCTAGTCTGAAAATCCACGGAGCCACAAATTGCCTAAAATCTGGAAGCTTAGAAGTGAGGAGGAACTTCCCTCCTCCATACCTGCTATTGCTGATGAACTCGGAATTACCGAGTTACTTGCGGAAATTCTTTGGAATCGTGGTTTTCAGAGCCGTGAAGATATGGATCTTTTCCTTTCTCCCGGTTTGCGCAATCTTTGCCAGCCCAAAGAGATCCCCGGACTGGAACTGGCGGCTCAGGTTCTGGCTGATGGACTTGCAGCAGGCAAGAAAATGGCTGTCTGGGGTGACTACGATGTGGATGGGGTAACCTCTACCGCCGTGGTTAAGACTTTTCTGGCTGATCGTGGCTACGAATGCGACCATTATCTGCCTAACCGTCTGGAAGAAGGCTATGGCCTCAACGTTGACGGAATAAAGAAACTGCACGAACAGGGCATAGACCTGCTTTTGACTGTCGACTGCGGTATCACCAACAATGCAGAGATTGCCGCAGCCAACGAGCTGGGTATGACCGTAGTCGTTTCCGACCATCACCTTCCCGGTGAAGAGCTTCCGCCAGCAGCAGCCATCTGCAACCCGCGTCTGACAGAATACAACGGACAGACCTTCGAAAACTGCCCCTGTGCAACTTTGGCCGGTGTCGGCGTGGCTTTTATGCTCATGGCGCAGCTGAACAGGCTGCTGCCCGGTGATCCGGCAGATGTGCGCGCTTATCTTGATTTTGTAGCTCTCGGGACCATCGCTGATGTTGTGGAACTTCAGGGGCAGAATCGCATTCTGGTCAAGAACGGTTTGCTCTTGCTTAAAGAAGCCAAGCGTCCCGGACTGGCAGCTCTGAAAGTAGTCAGTGGTTATGACATGTTTGCCGCCATCGGCGCAGGACAGGTTGGATTCGGACTGGCTCCGCGTATCAATGCTTCGGGCCGTATGGGTGATCCGGGCAGGGCTCTTCAATTGCTCATGGCCGAAGATATGGAAACCGCAAGACCTATTGCCAAGGTTCTGGATGAGTTGAACACCGAGCGCAGGGCTGAGGAAGACCGTATTTTACAGGAAGCACTTGCTCAGGCCGAGCAGCATGTCAAGAGGGATAACCGTGCCGGATTGGTGCTTTACTCAAAGAACTGGCATCCGGGGATCATCGGTATTGTCGCTTCCCGTGTAGTTGAAAAATTTTATCGCCCTACCGTGATGCTTTGCGAGGAGGACGGAGTCGTCAAGGGCTCGGCCCGGTCCATCAAGGAATTTGATATCCATGAAGGTCTGACCTCTATGTCCGAGCTTTTTCTTAATTTCGGGGGCCACAAGCTGGCTGCCGGGATGTCTTTCAAAGCTGAACTGCTTCCCGAATTCAGGGAACGTTTTGATCAAGCGGTAATTGATAAGATCGGTTCTGATCCGCTTAAGGCTTCGCTTAAGGTAGACCGGGAATTACCGCTGGAAAATATTGATTACGTGCTGCTTAAAGAGCTTGAACTGATGCAGCCTTTCGGTATGGGCAACCCGGAACCAGTCTTCACCACCCCTCCGGTGGAAGTTCTTGAACGCAGGCCCATGGGCAAAGCTCACGTAAAGCTTACTGTCACCGACCTTGAAAAGACCCGTAAAATGCCCGCCAAGGCATGGCGCATGGCTGAAGAACTCGGTTCCGAACTCATCGGTTCCACCATGCGTTTTGCTTTCTCGCCCAAGATAGACAAGTTCAACGGCATTCCGTCCATTGAACTTACCATTCGTGATTATACAAGAAGACGCGGTTGATGCCCTACGCGCTTGTCGGTTTAATTTTTCCTCCGGCGGGAAGCAGGTTAAGCCACTCAGAACTCCCTAGTTGGGGAGAGAAGGTTGGTTAACTCAGCCGCTCAATATCAATAAATTCAGTAGTAGCTGTGTGGACTTTGAACCTGTGTCCGTTGATCTCGATTACCGGGGTTCCCAGCGGAACTTCCACGGTCTGGCGGTGAATTACTTTAGGACGGCTGCCGCCTTCGAGGTGACGGATTTCAAAGAGAATGGTCATTCCTTTTTTGCCCACAAATCTGATTACATAATGGTGCTCGGAATCCGGCAGGACGTTGGTTCTGATTACTTTTTTGAATTTAAGTTTTCGCGGGCTAATTTCTGCCTGAACTCTCTTGAAAACATCACTCCTATCCGTGGGAATGAACATGGTCGAGGAAAGGGTGCCGTCTTTTTCCAATGTTCCAAAGAATGAATCCAACAGAATGACACCTCCGGGCAGTCCTGAATTCATAAGCTCGTATGTTACGTTGGAATATCCGCTTATTGTCTTGGGTGGATTTTGATCCCTGGTCAGCAGGATTATTTTGAAGTCACGATTCGTCTGCATTTTGGGCAGAGTGATGATTTCTTCATCATATTGCAAGAAGCGGAGAATATCTGCTCCGGCAGGATATGAAATCCGTGCCCCAGTGGGCATGCTTTGCGATCTGACTTTGCGTAATTTGTGTTTGTCCGGCTGTCTGGTGAGGTTTATGTCTAACCGCACTTCTCTTTTGCCCAACGGTGCCTTCTCTTTAGCTATTTCCAACGGAAGAGGAGGTGCCGGAGGTACAATGACTTTGGGTTGCTGTTTGCAAGCTGCAAGCAGGCATAAGCTTAAGCCGAAAAGAAGGATTACAAGTTTTTGCAGCATGTTATGATCCGAAATTTTCCATGGCATATTGAATTCTCTCTTGTTCAGAGTGCAGATCCTGATGAACACTGTCGACTTTATCCAGTCTGTGTTGCAGCCCGCACCTATTAGCAACTTGAATTGCCAGCCCGGGACGCGCATTTAGTTCAAGGATCAGCGGTCCCAGATTTTTGTCCAAAACAATATCTACGCCGAGGTAGCCCAGTCCGGTTACGCTATAACCTAATGCGGCCTGCTTTAATAGTTCCGGCCAGTCCGGTATAGGGACTCCTGCGACGGGGTGCAGTGTGTCCGGGTGGTGGGTACAATTCTTGTTTTTCCACACTGCGCTGGTGGTCATACCTGTGCACATGTCTATTCCACAACCCATAGCGCCTTGGTGCAGGTTCGCTTTCCCGTCCGATTCCCTTGTAGGCAAACGAAGCATGGCCATTACCGGTATCCCCTTATAAACAATGATCCTGATATCCGGGACACCCTGATAGGCTATGTCTTTGAATATGGGCGAGAACTGCACACAATATTCTAGCATTGCCTTGTCCGGCATTCCTCCGAGACTGTACATGCCGCTGAGAATATTTGAAATGTGGAAAGATATGGCATCTTCAGCAACCAAAGAATCATCCGGCTTGCGGAAGCGAGGCCCGAGCTTTCCGGTAATGACCAGAATTCCATTTCCGCCAGCCCCACGAGCAGGTTTGACAACAAATGAATCATGCTTTTGCAACAGGCCGGGTAATTTTTTTAGTTCATGCTGGGCCCGGAATACTCCGTAAAGTTCAGGGACGTTGAGTCCTGCCGCCTGAGTAAGCTCCTTGGTGGTGATTTTGTCATCCACCAGAGGATAGAGCCTGCGCGGATTGTTGGGCAGTACATAAGCCCCGTTGCGTCCGTTGAGTCCTACAACTCCGATTTTTTTTAATTTGCCGAACCAGCCCATATTAACCTTCCTTGAGGAAAGCGCGGAAGCGGATCAGATCCATCAGTCTGAAACCGGTATAGCGCCCTATCATGACGGTCATTGCCAGCAGCACAAGAAAGAGTTCCGGGAAAACGAAAATCAAGTGTTCGATAAACAGGTTGCTCATGGCGATGTATGCAAGAACAGCGACAGCCATTGAGCCTATTATCTGCTGTATGGCCTTACCTGCGCCAAGCTCGTCCCACATGACGGATGTTCGTTCAATGGTCATACTCAGGATAACCATGGGGAACAGGCTGACCGAAACACCGCGCGGGAAGCCCAGCTTAAAGCTGATAATACTGATCCCGGCCATGAGCAGCACTACAACCATGAGCACGCAGGCCAGACGGGGCACCAGCAATAGTTTCAGGTGTTCCAGATATAGACGCACAGCCAGTCCGAGGATGATGACGATGGAAAACAGGCATATACCCCAGAGCAGCTGTGTTTGGCGAAATGACAGGGCTATCAGTACGGGCATGAATGTCCCGAAGGTGGTGATGCCGATTACATTTCGTAGAAATACCAGCAGCAGTACACCGATAGGGATGAGCAGGATAACCCTGTAGGTAGCCTGAGCCTGTACCGGAAGGTTGAACAGTGAGAATTCGAGTATCGTCGGAGCTGAGATTGCAAGACGGTCTACAACGTTACCCAGAGTGCTGACAGTTGCCGGGACAGCGGAAAGTGTAACGCTTAAATTGTTCCCGCCGCTGACCGTAGCCAGTGGTGCATCGCCTCGCCACCAGGTAACAAAATTTACAGGAGTCCCGAAACTTCTATTGGCTACATCAAACATGTGCCATTTTTCGTTGTGATAAAGCTCCAGCCAGTGTTTTAAGCCGGCGTCATTCGATGTGGTCAGGGTGATACCGTGCACAGACTGGGCCGGGATGCCTGAAAAATGGAGCAGGCGTACGGCCATATTTACGGCTCCAAGTGTATTTTCAGTATCGCGGAGCAGGTATGCTGCATCCGGGTTGCTGGATGGCGCCAAAAGCCGCTTCATAAGCTGGGGCACAAAGGTTTCTATATCAGCTGATTCACTCCCGACCTCAGTGATCAGAGAGTTTGCAGCGACCTGTTCAGCTTCTGTGAAATGCGGGTCACTGAGTTTAGGTATTTCAGTGGGGTGAACCCAGCTCTCTTCAACGTTGCTGTGTTTCGGTCTTAATCGGGCAGAGTAGAATAGGTCTTGCTTGCCTTTTGCTGAACGTCGGGACCACATGGCAACGATGTTGTCAGGGTTTCGAGACTGCAGCGGAGTTCCGTCAGCAGATTGCAGGGAGTGCAGCAGGCCGTAGTCGTCAGCGATGTAATATTCATCAGTTACAGTATACTGCGGCAACTTGTTCAGGGTTTGCAGTGTGGCTTTAACCGGACTCCCCTCGGCTTCAAATGAAACATGGGCTTCTACATTCCAGATTTCAGTCTGTTCTTCCGGGGTCAGAGGAAAGCCGAGGACAAAAGCTTTGTAGCTGAATATGCCCAGCCCCAATGTGAGGAGCAGAGCCACAAGTATTTTAAGCTGTATGGAATTCATAGTGGATCTTTCCGTAGTTATTCACGGGTGTTTGCGAATTTTATTTAACGGGCTTGCTGAGCCTGTGGTCTCGTGAAGAATCAATGAGTATGCCGTGACGCAGTTCTTTCCTGCCGATGAGCATTTTGTATGCAAAGTTGCTGCGGTCGGTCAGGTTGACGAAAGCTTCGAAACTTTTTGGACCAATCTGGAGCTGTACCGGAATAACCGGCCTGCGCTGGTAACCGGAAGGGCGTTTTTTTATACGTACGATCCGTGCATAGGGGCATGTTATGCGTTGGGTTTTGCCATGCTGGTCGGTAATAGTGAATGAAACTTTTTTATTCTTTTTATGAATTGTGATGTCTGTGGCATGAAGCGAAGAACTGTCCGCACCGGTATCAAGTTTAGCTTCCATGATAATCGGTGTCTCACGGTCCCATATTTTGATGGATACGTTTTCGATATAGCCCGCAATGATATGGTCAGTAGGTTTTACGTCATCTGTTGCAGAGCAGGCAGTGCTGAAAAAAATAGCTGTCAGCATTAGAAGTGCTGAAAGGGCGTGGCGCATTGTAATCCTCTCGTTGGGTGCAGAATCACGTGCAGGGACGGATTCGGGCTGATTTATTATTGCCGAATAGTATGGCTTCCAAGTTATCACCCCGACCGCATCACTGGAGTGCAACAATTAATCGTAAAGGTCAAGAAACCAATTTGAGGTGTGATTGTTATTGACTTTTGATTTTTGAATTTGTAACCATACTCACTATGGAAGTGAAATTCATTTTCACAATCAAATAAGGAGATATATGATGAAGAAGATTATTTTAGCAATGGCCTTTGTTTTGGCTTTTTCCTCTATTTGTTCTGCCCATGACATGTGGTTGGAGAAAAAAGGCCGCAAGGCTTATCTGATGTATGGGCATCCCGGATCAACCGATCCTTACCCCATCAGCCGTATTACCGCTCTGACAGGTATCAATGAGAATAACTGGAAAACTTCTCTTGAGCCAGTTTACAATAAGGGTGAGGCCTACGCATGGATCGATGATACCTACACCATGCTGACGGTCGAGTTTGATAACAAGTATTGGTACCACACCGAAGAAGGCGGCTGGCAGAATTTTGATCTTCCCAGACAGGTTTGCGGCAAGATTATTGACGAAGGTCGTTCTTACAAGCTTTCCAAGACAATCATCAAATGGATGGACAACATGGATAAACCCATTGGGCAGCGTGCTGAAATTGTGCCTCTTAAGGATCCCACCAAGTTGAAAGAAGGGGACATGCTTCCGGTTATGATGTTCTATGAAGGTAAGCCCATGCCCGCAGCAGGCGCTCGGATTTCTACCACTACTGACCGTAATATTGAACATCCAGAGTTGGTAAATCTCAAAAATTCCAAACCTATCAATGTAAAAATCGGTCCTGCCGGACGTCAGGTAATTATCGGGAAGTATGAAAAGCGTCTCGATGATACCCGCCGTGTCTGGTACGCATTTTCTTTGAGTTTCAGAACTACGAAGTAGCTGGCTTAGTTTTCAGCCGTAGCTTGATTGATTTCCTCTCCCGAGCTTGGTTCGGGGGAGGTTTTAGTTAGCTGTCGTTTTCTGCGTTACCTTCTATTGGCAGTTTAATGATGAACGTAGTGCCTTCACCTAGCTCAGATTCAATATCTATGGTCCCGCCATGTTTTTCAATTATGATGTCGTGAACAATTGCCAGCCCTTGACCTGTGCCTTTGCCCACTTCTTTAGTGGTGAAGAACGGATCGAAAATTTTATGTATATTTTCTTTTGAAATTCCGCAGCCTGAATCTTTGATACTGATAGTTGCATAAGGAGGATCTAACTCTGTGCTGATAGATATTGTTCCTTTCTGATCTTCTTGTGTGTTCTCAGCGATTGCGTGTGCCGCGTTTACAATCACGTTGAGTAGTACCTGATTGATTGCACCTGGCAGGCATTGAACCTGCGGCAGGTCGGGGTCAAGGTCGGTCTCAAGGTCTGCGACATATTTCCATTCGTTGCGCGAAACTATAATGGTATTCTGGATGGCTTTATTGATATCAACAGCTTTGATCTTTTCTTCTCCGGAGTGGGAAAAGTTCTTCATGGCTAAAACAATTGTGGCAACCCGTTCGACTCCTTCCAGTGCCCTGCTGCAGGCTTTAATGGATTCACTGCTTATAAATTCCAGATCTATATCATCTTTGTGCTCTTCGATTTCTTCAATTATGTTTTTCCGCTCTTCCGGGGATTCCGCAGCCATGAATTTTTCATAAAGGTCAATCAGATCGTTGGTGTCGGCATATGCTTCCTTAACAAAGCGAATGCTATCGCCAACATATTGGATCGGGGTGTTGATTTCGTGTGCAATCCCGGAGGCAAGTAGGCCAATGGATTCAAGCTTTTGGGCGATGTTCAGCTTTCTTTCAAGGTGCTTGCGGTCGGTGATGTCAAATACTACCTGAACAAGGTGGGTTGTGCCGCCTATGTGGACTTCAAAAAGATGGCGGGAAACAGGCAAAGGTGCTGAGTCCTGCAGAGATAGAACTCCCTCTTCATATGTCCCCTGCTCATGCCAGTTAGGGCAAAGCAGGTCTTTTTTAGTGTCCGAGGTAAATGTAAACTCGGTCTGACATGCAGCATTCAGAATTGCGCTGCGGTCCATTTTCAGAAGTTTCTCTCCAACGCCGTTGCAGTCTACCATAATGCCTTTGACGGGATCAAAGACGAATACCGCAGCTCCGATTCCTTCGAAAATTGTTCCTAGAAATTCCTGATGTTCTGCCTGTTGAATCAGGGCTTTTTTCTGCTCTGATATGTCATGCACATTGGCCAGAATGACTACTTTACCTTCAAATTCGATACGGTTCAGGGTTACTTCCACTTCAAAGAGTTTGCCGTCTCCGGGGCTTCTGGAGGTCCATTCGAAAGAAACTTCTTCTCCGTCTACGGCTTTCTGCCAATATTGATCTAAAATATCCATGTCCATATCCGGAGCTGAAAAATCTTCCTTTATGGACATGTTGAGTACTGTGCTCATGTCTAGCTTGTATTTATCAAGCATAGTGTCGTTTACGTCCAAAATCCTTCCGTCAGCATCGTGGATAAAAATAGAATCATTGGTGTTGTTGAATATAAGCCGCATGGCTTCTTCTGCTTCATGGCGGTCCAGAACCTCACGGGTCAGTTCTTCCGTGCGTTTTTGCAGATCTGCTGTCCGTTTTTGCATTCGATTTTCTAGTTGGGCATTAATCTCCTGAAGCTCTTTTTCTGCACGACTGCGCGCTTCTAATTCATTTCTAAGCTGTTTGTTGGTTTGTTCTAATAATATGGCCTGTTTTGCAGCTTCTTCTAGCCGGATCTTAAGAGTAAGGTTGCGGGAATTGATTTTGAAAAGAAAAAGTACAACGCCAAGAATGAGGATTGCCGCCGAGATAGTGAATATCATCAAATCGTGTGGAGAAATAGCCGGAGAATTGTAATTTATCCAGACAATGGAGATAACGAAGATAGCTATTAATGCAATTGTCCCGAGCATTGCCTTGTTGCTTTTGAACAAAATACCTCCTGCTGGCGGAATTTAATTTTTATATTTGTTCGGTTGAACTGGATTCTGCCAAGTCTAGTCAATATATTTAAGCGGAACAAGAACCCGGATTCTGGGAGGCAGCTTCTTGGCTCGACTGAAGTTTCTTACTCGCATGATTGCTGTTTCCGTCATCTCCGTGCCTTCGGCAACAAGGTGAACTTCATCTTCACTCCAGAGACCTTCATCAAGAATCATCCCCGGTTTGAGCTCTTCCAGTTCAATTTCCCGGCGCACATAGCCGTCTTCTCCGGCAGTTCCTTTTTCAAGAACATCTAAAACCTTGTTGTCGTATATCCCTTCCATGCCTCGTAAAATGGCGATTGCGTCCATTTTATCTGTTTTTTGCTGGATAAGTGAATCGTAATCCAGACAGGCCTTCAAGACCCGTGATTCCACGGGCATGGTCGGATTCTCGTCCAGTCGGTCGTTCTGGTGCAGGATGATCTGAGAAACGATTTCCATCCGCGGAATTTGGGAAAGCATGCCCGCAGTAACAGATGGATGCATGTCGTAAATTTGCTGCTCTTCTGCAGTGAGTGTCTCCCCTGTGAACACTTTTAAAAGCACAGATTCAGGGAGGGTTATACAACCCAGTTGCCCCAGCATAGCCGCAAGGTCCAGATACAGAGTTTGTTTCAGGTTTAAATTTTGGCCTACGTATCCGGCAAGGCGTCGCACTCTTTCGCTTCGTCCAAAGGCTTCCGGGTTGGTTAATGACAGAATATCGGTGAGAACTTTGACACTGCCGCGCAAAGTACCGCGAAGCAATTCCCGCTCGGCGACTACGAGAGAGTACTGCTTCATTGCCGCTTCAAGCGTGCGGATCATTTCGTCAATGGAGCTTGGCTTGGTCAGGAAACGGAATACCGATCCTTCGTTGACTGCGGAAATCGCAGCTTCAAGATCTGCATGTCCTGTAAGCATTACCCGGACAGTATCCGGGGACAGTTGTTTTACTTTGGTCAGAAAGGTAATTCCGTCCATTTTTGGCATTTTCAGGTCGGAAACAACAATTGCATAAGGGCCGGATGATTTTACTTTTTCAATTCCTTCTTCAGGGCCTAGTGCAACATCTACTTTAAATCGTTTGCGCAGTAGTGCTCTATAAGTATCCAGTATGTTCTGTTCATCGTCTACAAATAGAACACTATTCTTCTTCATCTTTAGTTGTCTCCAGCAGGTTGTTGCATACAGTGCACCAATCGTTAACGTGATCTAAAAGATTTGCCAAAGCCATTTTGTCTGTATTTAGTTCTGAAAAGACATAGCCTTTGCTGTGAGGTATAAGCTCGTGTTGAAGTGTGTCTGCAGCATGGACCGCGTGCGTCGGAGTAAAGATTTCTTCGCAATTATCAAGAGAGTGATGGTAGTAAACCATCTCTACTATTTCTTCATTGAATCCCCACAGTCCCAGTAGGTATGCTCCCACTTCCGCATGACTTACGCCAAGAATCTTTTTTTCCACATCAATTACCGGACCGCCGAATTCACGGACATGTTCCAGTACTTTCTGATATTTTTTGTTCATCTCGGTGATGAAAACGAATTTACCTATGTCGTGGAGAAGCCCACCCACAAAACAGTTGGTAACCGTCTGTTCATCCTTATCCATAAATGCGCAGATTTCTTTAGCAAGATAACCGGTTTGCAGGCAATGCTCCCAGAGTTTTTCTATGGAATACGGTCCGAGGATATCTTTATCTAGTTGTTGAATGAAATGGACCCCGAGGATCAATCCTTTGAGGACGTCGGTCCCAAGCAGGATAGTGGCCCGCGCAGGACTGGAAACGGAATTGTAGAAGCCGAAGAAAGAAGAATTAACCACTTTAAGGAGTGTTGTGGATATGCCCGGATCTTTTTTGACCAGTTCTCCCAGTTTTTGTAGATTCGGTTCCGGTTTGTTTAATTCATTGGTAATTTCGATGTATAAATCCGGCAGTACCGGCAGAGTATCAAGTCCGGTTATAATCTCCCTGACTTTGTGGTCTGTGAGAACTGGACGCAGTTCCATCATCTTACGGATGGTTCCGATCAAGACTTCTGTATTGCAGGGTTTGCTCAAGAATTGATGAGTATGCTTTGCCGATTTCAGCAATGATTGCATATCCGAATGCCCGGATAGCGTTATGCGGATGGTATCTGGTTGTATCTCAGCAACTTTACGGAGTAGTTCACTTCCGTCCATATCCGGCATTTTCGTGTCGCTAATGACAATATCGAATTCAGCCTTTCCAAGCTTTTCCAGTGCTTCCTGTCCGGTGGAGGCAAAGTAGCTTTTCCATTCTTTGCGAAGGCCGTGCATAGTAGCCCTAAAGCTATCCAGAATATTCTTATCGTCATCGATAAAGAGAATTTTCGGGATCATAGTTTTCCTTGCTTTTCTTTTTAAGTATTTGTGTTCCTTGCTTAATGGATATCGCGTTTTTGTTTTTTTTGTAAAGAAGATATCAATGTTTGTTTGGGTGTTATGGATTTCTATAATGAGCGTTGCATATGGCTAAGATCTTTATATTATGAGGTAATTTGTTTTGAATTCGTTCTTCTGCCAACGGACTTTGTTGTTAGTACTAATAATAGATTATGTTATTTTCGTGATTGTTTTGGCGGCAGTACACAAAAAAAATACGGAACTTTCGTAGTGAAAGTTCCGTATTTAGTAACAGTCTGAAATAAAGCGTTTTTAGAGCTTATCAAAAGCTTCGGCGGCATTGAATGAGCTGCGTACCAGCGGTGCACAGAACATATGCGGCACATTGAGTTTTTTGCCGTATTCGGCGTATTTATCGAAAACAGCAGGTTCCACGTAACGTTTTACTGCCGGATGTGCTTTTGACGGGCGCATATACTGGCCGATAGTGATGATGTCGCAATTGATGGCTGCGAGGTCATCGATGACCTGATAGACCTGCTCATCCGTTTCTCCGAGACCGACCATGAGTCCTGACTTGGCGTGGATATCGCTAAGCTGTTTGACCCGTTCGATAAGCTCTAGGCTCTGTTTGTAATCGGCCTGCGGGCGGATTTCCGGGTACAGCTCGGGCGGGGTTTCCACGTTGTGGTTGATTACGTCCGGCTTGGCGGCGATTACAGTCTTGAGCGCATCAAGGTTGCCTTTGAAATCCGGGATGAGCACTTCAATCTTACATTCGGCGTGCTCGGCACGGATACGTTCGATTGTTTCCGCAAAGTGGGCTGCACCACCGTCATCCAAGTCATCGCGGGTAACAGAAGTGATGACGGCGTATTTCAGGCCCAGACGCGTTACAGCCTCTGCCACACGGCGCGGTTCGTCCGCATCCAGAGGTTCGATCAAGCCGGGACAGATGTTGCAGAAGGCACAGTTACGGGTGCAGTTGTTACCCATTATCAGGAATGTTGCCACCTTACGCGAGAAACACTCCCAGCAGTTGGGGCATTTTGCGGACTGGCAGACCGTGTTCAGATTCAGGTCATCCAGCATTTTGCTGGTATCGTTGAAAGTCCTTCCGGTGGGTAGCTTAACCCGCAGCCACGGCGGTATCCGTAAATACTTTTCCGAATTCTTCTCTGAAGACATTTTTTACTTCCTCGGTAGAAATTTCCTTGCCAGCCTCCCGTGAAAGGGAAGTGGGGTGCGCGCCGTGCAGCCCGCAGAGGGTGATGGCGTCGAAAAGTTTCATGTCACTGGAAACATTGAACGACAAGCCGTGGTAGGTGATCCATTTTTTGACCCCGATGCCTATGGAGCAGAGTTTGCCGGGACCGACCCATACTCCGGGCCTGCCTTCGCTTCTGGCTGCTTCAACACCAAAACGGGCAGCTGTGCGGATCGCTGTTTCTTCCATATCAAAGAAGAATTTTTTAATTCCACCGCGCCGTTTCTCAATGCGCATGACAGGGTATACCACCATTTGTCCGGGATAATGACAGGTGATATTACCGCCTCTTGCGGTTTGGACTACCTCTGCTCCCATGGCATTGAGGGCTTCCTCGCTGATGAGCAGGTTCTCCAGTCCGCCCTGACGACCCAAAGTAACCACTGGAGGATGCTCCAACAAATATAGAGCATCTTCAGCAGTTCCTTCCATCACCTGTTTCAAACGTTCAAGCTGAATTTTCTCAGCTTCCCCGTGAGCGATTAATCCAAGATCTATAAAGTCCATATTCCAATTACTTTCTGTCTTTAAAAGAACGTGAATCTTCTTTCTGCTGCGGCTTTCCTGCTTTTTCTTCGCGCTTACGCCTGTCGCTCTCACGCATGGGCAGGGGCACGATCAATGCGCCGGATTTCTCGTCCCGTTTTTCCTCTTCGGGAATGGGCATACCGATAAGTCCACCGGGATATAAGGTTTTTGCTCCGCCTTGCGCTGAAAGCAGAATCTGTCCCTGTTCCGCACAACCGTATTGACCGAAGCCGCCTTCATCAAGTCGGAAGGATTCGGATATCGCACGGATGAGCATTTCGCCTTCGCGAGGAGCTTCCACTTCTTCTTTTCGCAGACCGACATAGAGGAAGCTCAGGCTTACATTGTCCTTCTCAAGGCGGCATTGGGCTGAAAGTTTCTGCAGCCATGCCGGGGCGTGTTCGGAATCATAATTAAAATGACACCATGCTTTGCCCTGTTCGCCACTCATAGGACATTCTTCTGTGTGAGTGCAGGGGCCGAGAATGGGGAATCCTGCGTTGACGAATTCCTGACGGATTACGGAAAGGACCCTGCCGGAACGGCGGATACCCGGTTCGATAATCAGGATACGGCCTTCCGGGGCCAGCTTGTGGACCATGGACAGGCAGAATTTCTCCGCCCAGACCGGAAGCGGGGTACGTGTTCCGGAGGATACTTCGTTAACCATGTTGGCGGTGACCAACAGGTGTGCTTTCTCGCGTATCTTGGAGGTGGATCCGCCTTTGACGTTAACCATGCGCCACGGGGATTTTTCGCCGGCCAATGCTTCGAAAAGACGGCTGCCTTCGCGCATGGGCTTGGGAGTGCGGTCCACATTGATGAAGGTCAGCTTCTTTTCGCGCAGGTCCGGCCTTGCGATCCACAGAGCCTGTGCAACTGTCAGCGGTCCTGCTCCGAGGTCCACAACCACGCCGTTATCGGGCAGTTTGATATCAAGACCCTGAAAGAGGCGTGCAAGACGGTACAGGTTCCACGGCAGGAAGTAACGCAGGTATGCATTCAGGCTGCGCGGATCACCCATGTAGTCGTTGGACAGGTTGGAACGTTCTCCGGTCAGGTCTCGTGAGAGATCGCGGATGGCGTACTTAAGTTCGTGGCTGTGTTTGGCTTTCAGGGGAACGGTTTTTTGTAAAATTTTTATATATTTATCCAACTCTTTGGATACTTCCTTGGTCGGCAGGGGGAAAAGTGAACTTACTTTAATAGACATATTTGAAAATCATCCTCTCAAGGTATTTCTGTCCGAAATCGCTGCTTCCGGCCAGTTCCAGAACTTCGGAACGTGCGGGCAGGCAGGAGGCGAAATCCCTTGCTTCTTGATTATGTGTTAAAACTATTGCTCCCTTAAGGGAGGTGTTGCCTGCGGCGCGGGTGATTGCAGCGCTTTCCGCAGGGATGAATCCGGTTGCTACCAGATCATTTATATTTACGTGCTGCCCCATTGCCCCGCCAAGGATCAGTTCTTTAAGATCGGAAGGTGCCAACCCGGCTTTTTCCAGCAGGGCGGACATTGCGAGGTTGAAGGCCGCTTTTACTTTTAAAATTTCTTCCACATCCGGGGCCGGAAGGGTAAGTCCCTCGTATCCCAGATCAAGGACCGGAGTCCCGTTTATTTCTGTCATCTTGTCAGCCAGCTTTGCGGCAAAAGGAGTGTTTCCCGGACCGAATTGTCCTTCGCGGGTCAGCACACCTGATTTGAGCAGCAGGGAACAGAGTGAGAGGTAACCAGTCCCGGTGATACCGGGCTTTTGTTCTTGTTCCGGGGTATCTGCTTTTATGATTGCCGGCGTAAGTCCAGACGGGGTCAGAGTGAAAGCTGACACTGCCCCCGGTCCGGCTGTACGGCCGTTGCTCATGCCCACTCCTTCAAGGGCCGGCCCCATAGGAACGGAGCAGACAATGTATTCCTCTTCGGAAAGGCAGAGTACGAATTCGCCGTTGGTGCCGAGATCAGCGAAGAGATATGGCGGCTGCGCTTTTACTTCGGAAAAATTCAGAGCCACGATCCCGGCGGTTATATCTGCTCCAACAAACGGAGCCAGATGTGGCGGGATGTACGCTTCCGGGAGCTTTGCGTCAAGTTTTAACCGTTTACCACCCTTGTCAGGCAGGGAGTAGGGTGCACGACTTAAACTTTCCACATTATCCTGTGCAAGGATGGAGATCATGGACGGGTTGCCGGATATTACCAGCTCTTTTACCGGGACCGTTTCTAGAATTATAGATTGCAGCCGCTCGGTGACCAATCTGGAAAGAATCTCGCGCTGCTCCGGTTTTGCGGCAAAGGCCAGCCGGGACATTACCTCACTGCCGAGGCCGATCTGCGGATTCAGCTCCTGTCCTGATTTTACTGTCTCTCCGTTTAGCGTAAAAGCCCAGTGCATCCCGGTGGTACCCAGATCTACTGCAAGGGCCAGATCTTCGGTTAGTTCGCGGGAAAATTTATCTGAAACTTTAGGAACCACTCGTTCCGGTCTAGGCAGAAAGATTTCGGCTGCTTTTGCGTGATGCAGACAGGAAAGCCTCCATCCGGATTCTATTTCTTCGCGGGAAAATTTATGCAGTTCTTCCTTGCGTGGCAGCGGAGGATCGGATTTAAAGCGCACCTTACACAAGCCGCACCTACCCATGCCCGAACAGAGTGGCACACCTTGGAATGCTCCGCTCAGGAAAAGGGTTTGGGCAATATTCAGCCCTTCTGTCGGTGCGAGTTCCATGACTTCTCCGTCATGGTTGTGCACGATGATTTTTTTTCCCATTGTTTTCAGTCTTTAAAAAAATTAACCGCACCAGCATAATGTATATGCGGTGCGGGGGACAATCAAGCAGCAAATTTTTTTGTGGGTTGATTATTCTTCCAGTTGCTTGATGGCCTTTTCAAGCTTGTCCATCCAGCGCTGGGCGAAAATATCAAATTCTCCAATTCCTTTCGCAACTGGTATTGTTTCAATACCGCGGGAAGCAACGATGTTCATCCATGAGTCTTTATGCTCTCCGGCCATATCCTTTTTTACATGGTTCCCGGCTCCGAATAGAAGGGGCAGCAAGTAAGTCTTTTTTATCCCGGATTCCTTGATCTTATCACTGATTTCTTCGATACCGCCTTCAGCATTGAGCTTGCCGAGGTAGGCGTTTTTATCTTTTGCTTCGAGCACTTCCTTGAACTTGTCGTACAGGGAGTTGCCGCTGTCGGAATATTTGGAACCATGTGCAACAAGGATCAGTGCTTCTTTTTGCGGATTACGTTCTTCCAGCAGATCGAGGATGATATCGGAAATTTCATCAATTTCCTGATCATTGGTCAGCAGCGGTTCACCGAGTACTGCTTTTTCAAATTTAATCTCACCTTTTTCTACACGGTCCAGCAATCTGCTGATGTTGGTGAATTCTGTTCCGGGAATAACGTGCAGCGACTGAACCACTACATGGGTGAATCCTTCTGCTGATAAATTTTCCAGATTCTGCTTTACGGTTGGCAGCTTTTGACCCTGTTCACGAAGTTTCTTTAGCACGTGGCCGGAAGTGAAAGCACTGAATACCGGAATGTCCGGGTGGGCCTCTTTAGCCATCTTCAATATGTTACCCATAGCTGAGCTGGCGGCTCTATTTTTTGATCCGTGTGCTGCGAAAAGGATGGCTTTTTTCATCTTGTTATTTCCTGCTCTGTTTATTGTCGTTCTCGTGAACACGCATGCATAGCAGACAAAACCCACAGAGAAAAGTTTTTCCTGTGGGCTTGGAAAATTCTGATTTTTTAATTTTTGCTAAGGTATTTATCAGCGATGTCTTTTATCGCGCCTTGTTCTTTTAATTCCCGGAGTATCTTATTCAGCTCTCGCATTCTGAAGTTCCATCGGGATTTTTTGGATGCGCCGATGTACAGGTCAATACTGTGATCAGGTGTGTAGGGTTGTTTTATAATTGTTCCCTGCAATTTTCGTATTTTGAGTTCGTAGTCAACCTGACAATCTGTACCGATAATTACATCAAGGCGGCCGGCAGTCAGCATATCGAGAAGCTGTTTTTCCGAGTCCTTATCGATTTTCTTCAAAGAAGAGTCTGCGTCAAACCTTGGAAAATATGCTGAATTACGGGTGTAACCGACTTTTACTTTTTTCAGGTCTTCATATTCATTTATCGTTAATCCCGAATTTTGAAGGGAATAAAAAGCCGGACGGCATGAATAATAGGGTGTGTTCGAGTAGACTATATATTTTTCTCTTTCGCTGGTTCTTGCAATTCCAGTCATGAAGTCTTTTTTGCCGTTTTTCATATACAGTAGACACCGAGGCCAAGGGATTCGGGTAATGTTGAAATCTACTCCCATCCGCTTTCCAATCAGGGCCATCATATCGATGTCGATACCACCAATCTTATTTCCCTGCTGTTTGATTCTGAAAGGCGGCCAATAGTCAGTGGCTACACTTGCCTGCGGTGTCTTCTCTTGATCTGCAAAGGCTGTCGTCGCGCATAATAGAAATATGCAATAAAAAAATATTCTTATAAAATGGATCATTTTATGCCCTCCCAAAGGGATAGCTCAGGCTAAATCTTTAGCTTCGTGACACAATGGTATATCACTTCCAGCTGAAAAACCATGAGGACAGGCGACTTTTTGCGTGATTCTTTTAATGCAGGGTAATGTTAGTAGTGGAAAACTCACTTTTACAAATATAACCAAGGTTGCTGAAAAGTTGAGGAATAATCAGGAATCTCCTTCCATGTATGAAGCAATCAGAGTTTCCGTATCAATCACAAGGGCGTCGTGCTCGCCCATCATTCCAAAGCCCAGAATCGGCAGTTTGTAGATAGAGTTCACAGGAAGGGTGAATCCGGTAACTACAGCCTTCTGTTGGCGTAGGACCTCATCAACCATAATCGCGGCAACAGTATCTCCCATTTTGACTAGGATAACTTTAGGGATGACTTCTTCGGATGGTGCCGGGAGGTCAAAAACTTTGTATATGCGGATAAGAGGATGAATTTTACCGCGTACGGAAACAGTTTCACGGCCGTCAGGAAGGTCTGTGAATTCTTTTTCAACAGGTTCGTATACTTCAAGAACTTCCCGGCTGGGAAAGATGAATGTTTCCGGTCCTACCGTTGTTACAAGTGCATCCACAATTCCTTCATTCACAGAGCGGCTTAAGGGGATTGCAATGGTAAAGGTGGAACCTTTGCCCAGTTCACTGGAGATTGAAACCTTACCGTCCAGAGTATTCTGGATAGCAGTGACTACTGCGTCCATTCCAACCCCGCGCCCGGAAATGTCAGTGACAGCACTGGCGGTGGAGAAGCCGGACTGGAGAATAAATTCGTAAATTTCTTCCTTGGCATAGTCCTTTTCAGGATCAGCAAGGCCGCGCTCCAGGGCTTTGCTGAGTAATACATCGGCATCAAGCCCTTTACCGTCATCGGTAATTTCAATGTAAGCGAATTCGCCTTTGCGGAAAGCATTCAAACTGACATTGCCCATTTCGTCTTTGCCGCACATCTGGCGGTCTTCAGTGGATTCAATACCATGGTCGAGCGCATTACGCAGCAAATGCACCAGCGGTTCATTGAGGCATTCCACGATAGTTTTATCAAGGGCCAGTTCTTCCCCGTTAATGGTGAATTTGATGCGTTTGTCGAGTTTTTGGGAAGTGGATTTAACCAGCCTGTGCATTGGCATAAAAATCTGTTTCAGGGGTACCAGCCTGATTTCATCCACTTCAGACTGCAGATTGCGGATGACTTTATCCAGTTCTGAAAGACTGGATGCAATTTTAGAAATATTGTCTGTTTTTGTCTGCGCGATAACTGCATAGGTAACCATCAGTTTTCCTACAAGTTCAATCAGCGAATCCAATTGCTGGGTGGAAACCCGGATGGATGAAATAGCCTGAGCATCTTTCTTTTTCGAAGGAGTAGGCTGGACCGTGGTGCTTTCTTCCTCGTCAGAAATTTGTTTTGCAGCTGCAGCAGGTTCAATTTTTTCAGCCTGCTCTGGTGCCTGCTCCAGTCTTTTCTCCGCTTCAACAGGCGAATCTTCTTGCTGTGCTTCAACTTTCTCCCAGCCCTCATCTTCGAGGGGAGTCTCTCCGGTCATGGCCAGCATCTCGGCCATCATTTCCTGTTCGTACTTATCCGGTGCGCTTGCCAGTTCTTCCCGGGACTTAAGATCACATGCAGGTTCTGCTTCTTTTTTTGACTCAACCGGTGCGCCGCCTTGATCAAGCAACCCGCCGATGCAATAGAAAAACTTTTTTTGCGCTTCAGCTATATCAAGCAGGGAGGTGATCAGGTCCGGCGTGATGGGAGTTATGCCGTCACTCAGCATATCCATAAGGGCGATTATCTGGGCTGATCTCATCTGGGCATTATCAAGCCCCAGTGCTTTCAGCACATCATTGATATCACCGGAACCGTGCTCAAGGCTGATAATTGATTCTTGAAGCTGGCTTATACAACTGGAAATACTGTCCTTCATTATCCTTAAACTCCAGTGTTATTCAGAAAGCTTTCCCTGCTGTCAAATTCCGTCAGGTAGCGCTGGAAGCCCCAAGAATAAAAGGTACTTGTGCAATGACTGTTCATGCCGGTAATGCCTATGTCGCAATTTTCGGAATACGAGGCAATCAACTCGAAAAATGCAGACCCTACAGACATGGTGATTCCAAAATCAAAAAGGATCCTGTCTCCATCGTTAATTGACTGAAGACTTTTTTCCGCCATCTTCAATTGCTCGGAGCTGTATATTCTGCTGACCTTGAGGGTGAATATCCGGGCATCGGGAAGTTGTTCCTGCTCAATTGGATTGATGCCGGATTCGTCTACAGCTCCGGTTTTCTTGCTTTCTCCTGAGAGTCGGGATTCAATTTCATCAGTCAGAGCTTTGTCGAAGCTTCCGGATTCCCGGAGCTGTTCGATAAGCATGAAAATTGTATTGACGGATTCAATTGCAAGAGCAATCTGCATGAGGTCATGCTCGACTTCTCCGGCCTGCATTTTTTTCAGGTAATCTTCAACCTTGTGGGTAAAAGTCGAGGCCGGCTCGAAACCGGACATGAATCCGGTTACACCCTTGATGGTGTGCAGCGGGCGTGAGAGCACTTCAATGCCTTCCTCAATGCGTTGTTCATCGAGGAGGTCGATTCCTTCAAGTACCTGCGGGTAGTACTTGTCATTTACTTCTGAAAAGAATTCTTCAATAAGAGAATCGTCTTCACTCATAAGCGGTGCTCCATCTGCCGGAAATGTCTATTTGTTCATAAGCCCGATTTTCTTGAGCTCTTTGTACAGTTTTTCTCTGTTAACGGGTTTTACAATGAAGGCTGATGCTTCTGCATCATGGAAGGAACGGATGACAGTTTTCGGGTCGTCCAGTGCTGTTGTCATAATAACTTTGCAGTGCTGGGCCATTCCTTTTTCTTTCTCAAAAAATCTTATTTCTTCCAGGGCGGAAAGTCCGTCCTGCTCAGGCATCATGATGTCCATAAGTATCAAACTGTATGGATCACCTTCTTCGTAAGCCAGTTTGTATGCTTCAACCGCTTCTTTTCCATTTACCGCGACATCGATCACGAAAAGTGGAGCAAGAAAGGTCGACAGTAGTTTTCGCCCTACAAATTCATCCTCAGCAATCAGCGCACGCATTACAGCCTCCGTGAAATATATATCCTCTGAAATCATTGCACATCATGTTTTTTAAATCAATCAAATGTGGTTGCTCATGTTTTGCTTGTGTCGCGCTGTAACCTGTTTCAGGTCAACCCTTGCAAACTTGCAAAAGGTTGGGTACCCAGTACGCCATGGAAAGACAGAGAACACCTCAAAGAGAAGCAAGGGTCAGGGATGTTCTGGCAAAGCGCCAGAAGGATTTTACCCTCATTATTGATAATGTATGGGATCCCCACAATGTTTCGGCCATCCTCAGAAGCTGTGATGCCTTCGGCATATACGGCATACATTTATACTATACTGTATCACAATGGCCCGAACTTGCAAAAAAATCTTCTGCTTCAGGTAAGAAATGGGTAGAGCGCACTAAACATACTGATCCTGTAAAGATGGTTGGTGGGTTGCGTGAGCAAGGATATCAGGTACTTAGGACCGGTTTCTCCGAGACAGCAAAGCCGCTCATGGATTTTGATCTCAGTAAACCTTCTGCTGTTATCCTGAGTAATGAGCATAGCGGGACTGCCCCTGAGCTTGCGGAATTGGTACCGGATGAAGTCTACATTCCCATGCAGGGCATGATCCAGAGCTTCAACGTATCCGTTGCTGCTGCGTTGATTCTTTACCACGGTTTTTCCCAGCGCTTTGCTAAGGGTATGTATGACAATCCGTCTTTTACCCCCGAAGAGATGGAGAAACTCACCGCTGAATGGTTAGCCAGATAGTAGATAAAGTTTTTCAGCTATCTTTGTGTAAGGGCTGCTGCAAGCTCTTTCCATTTGCGTTCAGCATCCTGCCAGAGCATGGCCAGATCCTTTCCAAAAAGGACGTTCAGGTCATGCTCGCTGTATTTGCTTTCCAGTTTTATCTTGTTTCCGAAAACCTGCGCCATAGAACGTACGTTACTTGCCTTGGCCAAGCTTGAGTGTTGGATATGTCCGATGCGCAACTGGCCGGCGTAAATATGTTCAAAGCCGCCTAAAGCTGCGCGCAGGTCACGTTCAAGGTCATCGAATTGGGTCGGGTTGAAACGTACGTCGAAATCTCCGCACTGCTGAATTGCTTCCATATTCAGCATATGGCAGCAGCCTGATACATGCATTGCCGGACGGGTATATGAAAATTGTCCGTAATCAAAACCGTTGCGGCAGCTGTCAAAGACCATGATCCGTTCGGTCAGTCCTTCAATCTGTGAAGTTCCGTTCCCGGGCGGGAAGAGATGGTAGTCCGCCGACTGCAATGATCTCGGTGCTCCGGTTGATGTTATCCTGCAGCCCACAGCTCCGGGATTGCCGTAACTTTGCGCGGTCGCCAGCAGCTCTTCCAGCCAGTTCGGTTCAAGTTCCACATCATCATCCAGAAATACCGCCCATTTGGCTTTGCGTACTTCCGGTTCTGCCAGCAGCCAGTTTCGTGCCGCAGGGGCACCAACATTAACCTGCAGATGTATAGGTTTGTAGCAATCTTTACAGAAAAGATACTGTGCTTCATTGATCGCTTGCCCTGTGCTGTCGTCAGAACCGTTGTTCAAGGCGAAAACCCGCGCGTTACCAATGTTTGAAGCCGCTACATTTTTGAGTGTATTTTCAATAAGCTGTCCATTGTTCCATGAGTACAGCAGAATGGCGACTTCTTCAGAGTTGACGAGGGCATCGGAAGTTTCGATCGGGTTAAGCAGCCCGTGCAGCTTTTGTCCCCAGTTCAGGTTCCATATATTGTTTTTCCAAAGTTCAGCCAGTAATGCCGTTCCTTCTTCGGTTTGTCCGGTACGGATCAGCAATTCGCTGCGCATATAATCCAGCCACAGTGACCAGATATCGTGGTCCAGTTCATTTAGAGCCTGCAAAGTCTCTTCTGTTGAACTGTATAAAAAATTGTACTGCGCTTTAAGTCTCTGTTTAAGCTGCAATAAATCGGCATCCCAATTGACTAGTTCGAGAGCTGTGCGCGGGAGTTCCGCATTGCCCATACGCAGGAGGGTATCCCATGAATGGGTCAGCCAGCTCATTCCGTCCGAGCCGCGCAGCAGGGGAAAAAGATGACGGATAATCAGGGCAGGGTCTCCAGCCTGAAAGAGATTGTCGAGGTCTTGGAGAGGGATTTCCGATACCGGTGTTTTGATTAATTTTTGCAGCATACCCAGCTGAGATGCGGGGCAGGAAGTATCATTTAAGCCCATGCATCGTACAGCTGCGGAACGGTCAAACGGATTCTGTTGCCATGCAAGCAGCGACAGTCCTGCACTAACTTCCTCAAACATGGGCTTACCGGATGAAAGGTGCTGAAATACGTTGATCAATCCGTTCTGGTGGGAAAGTTCTTCAGTTCCCATAACCCAGATGGGGATTGAATTTTTGACTGCAGAAAGGAATTGTTCAACTTTCTCAGTATTGAAATTATGTGCGGCAGCAATCATTTATCATCTCCATTTGTTCATATACTGACAGCATCTTTTATTATGCCAAACAGATGATAAAGTCATGCTGCTTCTACCGTCTTCAGTGTAGTCTTTTAATAATGATATTTCCGGCGCAATAAAAGATGCTGGACATACAGCATAAAGCTGGTATTAATAGTCGCTCCGTATGCTGTAATGCGTTTTTTGGGAGTAAGACAGGTATGATTGAGCAGGAAGCTGTAAATATTATAAGGACCGGTGGGGTCTTAGTTTATCCCACGGAAACCCTTTTTGCCATTGGTGCAGATGCCATGGATGAAAGGGCTGCGAATCGTGTCGCCCTTATCAAAGGACGCCCGGTATCTAAACCGCTGCCGCTGATTATCGGCAGTATTGACCAGCTTGACCTTGTTACTGGATCTGTCTCTTTTGAATTGCTAAAGCTTACAAGAAAATTTTGGCCCGGACCGCTTTCAATTCTGGTTAAGGCCCGGGAAGAACTTCCTTCTGCAGTCAAGGATTCTCGTGGATATACTTCAGTCCGCTGGACCGATCATACGCGCGCAGCAGAACTGTGCCTAAAGGCTCACACCCCGCTTATCGCCACAAGTGCAAATATGAGCGGCAAGCCCGGTACGGGTGTTGCCGCAGAGCTGGATGCAGAACTGACTATCATGGTGGAAGGGGTTTATACCCCCGATCCAGGCCCGAAAGGCGGAAATCCCTCAACTGTTGTGGAACCGCTTGCAGGCAATAAAATCAAAATATTTCGGGATGGTGTGGTTACGCGTGAGCAATTAACCAATGCCGGATTTGTGATTGTGGACTAACTGCTTATAGCAAATAGTATTGTTTGGACCTGTCCTTTTTTAAGGGTAGGTCTTTTTTATTAGGGCGGTAAAAAATATTTTACCCCCGATGCCGTATTCGGGTGCTGCTTTTGGAATGGGTAAAAGTTTTTGTACTGATTTGCGGGTATTTAGTCTAACCTGTTGTCCTTGTTTTGTCGTTGTATTTCAGTGTTTTACATTGTGCTTTTGATGTGGTTGCAGTTTTGGCACAGCGGTTGCTAGATAGATATTACCTTCAAACTTTTGCTGAACAAAATGCTGAAACGGGCCTCGTCGGAAATAACCGACGGGGCCTTTTTCATTTTAAGGCGAAGTTGCTCAGGAATGAAATTTTATGAATCTGTTAATTTGAGATTGGACAGACAAAAATCGTAGTGTTTGCTGTGGGCGAAAAGTCCGGTAAAAAATATTTTACTCCCGATGCCGGATTCGGGTGCTGCTTTTGGAATGGGTAAAAGTTTTTGTACTGATTGGCAGGTTCTCGGTATAAACTGTTTTTAAAGTATTATTCATTTATTTTATATACTTGAGCTTATTTTTGGAGTGGATCTAAGTTTTGGCATACCCATTGCTATATCCATATTACCTTCAAACTTTTGCTGAACAAAATGCTGAAATAGGCCTCGTCGGAAATAACCGACGGGGCCTTTTTCATTTTGTTGGATTGCTGATTGGATTGAGAAGTGTTGCGTGGCTATTCGGCACATTTTGTTTCCAGTACCCTCTTAACTTGATCAAGCGGGATTCCTGATTGTATAGGTACAGATGTTTGGCCGCCAAGAGCTTGTGATGATAAATCGAAAGTTTTGCCGTCTTGAGTTTTTATCCCATATGCCATGCCTTTTGGAGTGAAGTAGGAAATAAATCTGGTGAGTCCGGTGCCATCAACATACGACGGGGGCAATAATTGGCAGTTCCCCATTTTTCTGGGTAGATCGTCAGTCCACTGTCCGGCTGCTGATGCTGGAGCGGCAGCAAAGAAAAGTAGGGCCATTGCAAGGATGAGTGTCGGTGCACGCATTGTAGAAACCTCAGTGTTAGATGGTTGGATAATCCTGACTGTTCGATTTTTTATATCTTTCAAGGCTGTTTATCATATGCGAATCGCCAGTGTAAATCATGGTGGGCAATTAATGAATGGAACGGTTAAAAATATTTAACCCCTTATCCGGGATTTGAGCGCTGTTTAATGAATGGGTAAAAGTTTTTGTACTGATTGGCAGGTTCTCGGTATAAACTGTTTTCAAAGTATTGTTCATTTATTTTAGATACTTGAGTTTGGATTGTGAGTGGTTTTAAGTTTTGGCATACCCATTGCTATATCCATGTTACCTTCAAACTTTTGCTGAGAAAATGCTGAAACGGGCCTCGTCGGAAATAACCGACGGGGCCTTTTTCATTGTTATGGCGTAGAAGTATTCATTCCCTATCAGCGCAGAAGAGCATATCAAGGGATGCAGTACGGCTTTAATCAATGACTATGTGTTGATTAACAGCCTCTGAGCAGGGCTGTACAAGATTTTGTACTGGTGTGTGAATGTTACAAAGGTGAACTTTTAGAAAAAAAAGCGGATTCTCTTGTAATGACATTCCATTCGCGGTATTTATAGGTACTGATAGGCATTTGTTCCCATGTATAAAAGTTCATGTATTTGTAGTCGATTAAAGAAAGGCCGTTTTAATGCTCGGATCAAAACCGTGTCCCCACTGTGGGGAAGATGTTGTACTTTACCGTAATCCCGTTCCCACTGTTGATGTTATTATTTATGATCCTATCCTCGGGGTTGTGCTTATTGAACGGAATAATCCTCCTTTGGGCTGGGCTTTGCCCGGCGGGTTTGTTGATTACGGAGAAACCCTTGAACACGCAGCTGTTCGCGAGGCAAAGGAAGAAACAGGTCTGGAAGTTGTCTTGACTGGTCTGGTCGGGGTCTATTCCATGCCTTGCCGTGATGACCGCCAGCATACCATAAGCGTTACCTATAGTGCCGTGACCAGTGATGCTTCAGCTTTGCAGGCCGGGGATGATGCCGGAGGGGCGCGTTTTTTTAAACTGGACAGTCTGCCTGATCTCGTTTTCGATCATCGCGACATTTTAAGTGATTTCTCTTCCAATCTGATCCGGTTGCAGACTCACGCTGCTGTTGGCAATAAATAATAACAAGCTGAAAATTAAAGGGAGTCGGACCAGTGCACGACGTTCTTTATGTTACATCTGAAATGTATCCCTTTTCAAAAACCGGCGGGCTTGGCGATGTTATGGGGGCTTTGCCTCCTGCAATCCACGCCAAGGGTGCCAAAACCGCTGTAATCACCCCCTTTTACGGGCGGATGAATCTTGACGGTCATAAATTGCGGCTGGTTTATTCCGACCTGCATGTGGGCTATCCTTGGCCGGACACTACAGCGGAAATTTACCAGACTGACTACGATGGTATTTCCGTATATTTTGTGGCTCGTGGTGAATTTTTTGATCGTCGTCATTATTACAACACCCACTACGGTGATTATTTCGACAATTGTGAACGGTTCATCTTTTTCTGCAAGGCCGTACTTAAGTGGGCACGCATGCTTCCTTCACCCCCGGCAGTGGTCCATTCCCATGACTGGCAGTCCGCACTGGTTCCGCCATATCTGTATTTTGAGCGGCAAACGGATTCCTTCTGGAAGAACACCAAGACCGTGACGACTATTCACAACCTTGCCTTTCAGGGCCGTTTTTCCGAGAGGCTGTTTCATGAATCCGACCTGCCTGCTGAAGCATGGACTCTGCACGGGGCCGAGTTTTACGGCGACCTGAACATGCTTAAGGCGAGTATTGCTTACAGTGATGCGGTAACTACGGTCAGTCCGTCTTATGCTAAGGAAATTTTAGGTCCGGAATTTGGTTGCGGTCTGGAAGGTTTCCTCAATAATCAGTCCCACAAGTTGCACGGTATCCTGAACGGAGCAGATTATTCCATCTGGGATCCTTGTAATGATAAGTTTTTACCCTGTTGCTACAGCGCAGAAGATACCCGCGGTAAGCTGGAGTGTAAGCGAAGCATGCTGCGAGATTTTAACATGTCCGATCAGCTGGAGGATAAGCCCGTACTAGGGTTCATAGGCCGTTTGCGGGGACAGAAGGGAATTGACCTGCTCATTGACATCCTGCCGAGGCTGATGAAGAAAGATGTAGGGGTAATTGTGCTTGGCGAGGGGGATTTAGGGTACGAAGCACGGTTGCTGGAGTTCATGGAAGAGTATCCCGGGCAGTTCTGCGTACAGGTAGGATATACCGAAGATCTGGCCCACGGAATTCAAGCAGGGTCCGATATTTTTCTAATGCCTTCACGCTATGAACCTTGCGGATTGACCCAGATTTACGCTCTGCGTTTCGGTACACCCCCGGTCGCTACCGCTGTGGGCGGTTTGCGTGATACCATTACTCCGTATCCGGCATCTGATGCCACCGGGTTTACTTTTGCGAAACTGGATTCTGATTTGTTTTATGAAGCGGTAATTCAGGCCGTGGATGCATGGCATGACCGCGATGAGTGGCAGAAAATGGTGAAGCGGGCCATGCGCAAGGAATTCACATGGGATCGCTCAGCGGGTGAATACATAAAATTATATCGCGAGCTGGGTGCCAGATTGTAGGACCTTTTCTTGTCGGTTTAAAAAATTATACAGGCTGTTTAATTTACGGATGATCGCAGCAAAGCAGAGGACTTTACCCTGATGCCAGAAACTTTACCTGTCTATATTGCTCCTTTTGATCTTTTCCTGTTCGGAAAAGGGGAACACTGGGATTTATACCGTATACTCGGTGCACATTTTGACCTTCAGGAAGGTCAGGAGGGCTACCGTTTTGCGGTCTGGGCTCCCAATGCCCGTGAAATTTTTGTTACCGGTGATTTTAATGGCTGGGATAACCGGGCCAACAAGCTTTTGCCCGTGGGGGTCTCCGGTATTTGGGCCGGCTTTATTCCCGGTGTGAAGCCCGGACAGATGTATAAATATCATGTGGTTCAGAATGACGGCCATGAGGTAACCAAGACCGATCCGTTTGCTTTTCGTTCTGAAATGCGCCCCGGTCATGCAGCCGTTACCTGGGGGCTTGATAATTACGAATGGCAGGATGAAAAGTGGATGTCTGAGCGGCGCCAGACCGGCCTGCCGTTGGATAAGCCTGTCTCCGTTTACGAGGTTCATCTCGGTTCGTGGCGCAGGGAAGGATGGGATTACCGTACCTATCGCCAGCTTGGAGAAGAATTGATTCCTTATGCAAAAGACATGGGCTTCACCCATATCGAACTGATGCCCATTGCCGAGCATCCCCTTGATGAATCGTGGGGCTATCAGACTACTCATTACTATTCGCCCACCTCACGACACGGTTCCCCTGATGATTTACGGTACTTCATCGACCAGTGTCATCAGGCCGGACTGGGGGTGATTCTCGACTGGGTTCCGGGTCATTTTCCAAAGGATGACTGGGGATTGGGACGTTTTGATGGCACATCCCTTTATGAGCATGCCGATGCCAGAAAAGGGGAACACCCGGATTGGGGTACCTACATATTCAATTTCGGTCGTCATGAGGTCTGCAACTTTCTGCTGGCTAACGCTCTCTATTGGCTTAAGGAATTTCATATTGACGGACTGCGTATCGATGCCGTGGCTTCCATGCTTTATCTCGATTACTCTCGCCGTGAAGGGGAGTGGATTCCCAATGAGCACGGCGGAAATGAGAACATCGAGGCCATTGAGTTACTCAAAAAGCTTAACTCTGTAGTTCACGAGCAATTTCCCGGCGCTATGATGATTGCTGAGGAATCAACTTCATGGCCCGGTGTGTCCCGGCCGGTTTATACCGGAGGATTAGGTTTTACCTTTAAATGGAATATGGGCTGGATGAATGACACTCTTGATTACATGGAAAAGAGTCCTATTCATCGTTCATTTCACCATAATAGCCTGACCTTTTCCATGATCTATGCCTTCAGCGAGAACTTTTTCCTGCCCCTCTCTCATGATGAAGTTGTGCATGGTAAAGGTGCGCTGCTTTCTAAAATGCCCGGTGATATGTGGCAGCAGATGGCTAACCTGCGCTTGCTTTTCAGTTATCAGTGGGCGCATCCGGGCAAGAATCTGCTTTTCATGGGCTGTGAGTTCGGGCAGTGGAATGAGTGGAATTGCCGTCAGGAGCTAGATTGGATGTTGCTCGGTTTTCCTTCCCATCAGGGCTTGCGTAACACTGTGATTGACCTGAACCGGGTCATGCACGAGAATCCGGCTATGTACAAGCACGATACGGACTGGTCCGGTTTCGAGTGGGTGGATTTCAACGACTACAAGTCTTCGACAATTAGTTTTCTGCGCAAGAGTGAAGGAGACAGTCCTGTGCTCTGGGTGTTTAACTTCACTCCAGTAGTGCGGTCAGGGTATTGTCTCGGTTGTCCGCAAGACGGAGACTGGGAAGAAATCTTCAATTCCGATGCTGAAATTTACGGCGGCTCTAACGTGGGTAATGTCGGCAAGGTCGAGGCTCGCAAGGCCGGAGATCTGGGCGCTTTCCCCTATTATCTGGAACTGACTCTGCCGCCTTTGGGAGCTATTGCTTTACGACCAAAGCAGGGGTAGAAGAAGGCCTCCGGCGGCTTAAACCCTTTTGGGAAAAGGGTTTAAGAATCCCAAAACTTTTTAGTAGTTTTAAATTTATTAATTATTGGGAGGTCGTGCTATCGGCCTCCTTTTTTATTTTAGGAAATAGTTATGAAAAAAAATATATGTATTACTCTCGGTGATCCTAATGGCTTGGGGCCTGAACTGGCTTGCAGGCTGTTGGCGGGACGTAAGGCTGACCGTGCTTATTTGATGATCGGGCCGGAGAATGGTCTGCTGTACCATCTTAAGCGCTTGGGGCTGGAAAAATTTTACACTGTACTTGATGATCCAGAGCAGATTGTTAACGCCGAGTCGGGATATTATTTGTATTGCCCGAAAGTGCTGGACGATTTCGAGTTAAAGGTCGGGCATGCTGATCCTGAGGGCGGGCGTTGTGCCGGGGAAGCCATGGAGACAGCCATAGACCTGCTGAATCGTAAGGTTCTGGCCGGGCTGGTTACCTGTCCTTTGAATAAAGCCATGCTGCAACTGGCCGGATTCGATTTCCCGGGCCATACTGAATTTCTGGCAACCCGTTCCGGTGTAGGGCGGGAGAATGTATGCATGCATCTTGGTGGCCCGAAGCTCAAGGTCAGCCTTGTTACCACCCATCCCCGTTTTGTGGATATTGAGGGACTGGTTACCAAGGAGCGGATTCTGCGTTGTATTGAATTGACTGACGGCTTGGTTAAGTCGTTGGGGCTAACCAAACCCATAGCCGTTTGCGGGCTTAATCCACATGCCGGGGAGTCCGGCCGTATAGGTGATGAAGAAATCAAGGTCATTGAACCTGCCATTGCTGAAGCACAGGCCAGAGGTTTTGATGTGGAAGGGCCTTTTCCGGGTGATACTGTTTTTTATTTTGCAGCACAGGGCGATTACAGCGCGGTGCTGGCTATGTATCATGATCAGGGGTTGGCTCCGCTCAAGCTGCTCCATTTCAGCGAGGCTGTTAATATTACTCTTGGCCTGCCTTTCCCGCGCACTTCACCTGATCATGGAACCGGATATGATATAACCGGAACAGGTAAAGCTTCTCTTGATAGCTTTAAGGCTGCCATGGAATGTGCTGAAATGATGGTTGACGCATAATTTAAGTTCAGCTTTTTTGTTGCCCGTAAGTGCTCACGCTTACGGGCTTTTTTTTTTTTTTACCGGATATTAAAGGGGGTTAGTGGGAGCGTTGTAAGTTTTTATGTTGGACTAGGATACCCAGTTGGGGTAGAGTCGGGTAGGTTATTCTACAACTCAGTGTGAGCGGTCATTTTCATCTTTGTGATTTTAACTGGAGAGCATTAGCATGAGCTGGGTATCAAGAAGTTTATTGAGAGTGATATTGTTGCCGATAATTATACCTATCTTGATTGGAATTGGGGGGCTCGTATTCTACGTTCAGAGTTCGTCCTATATAATGGTTCTTGATAATTCAATAGAGTCGGCCTCCAGTCAGGCTGCCATTATTGCTTCTTCGCTGGATTTATTTGTCACTGATGTGTTGGCGGTGGTTAAGAGCCTTTCCGGACAGGAGGCTGTGACAGAATTATTTGAAGATAAATCCTCTTCTGCTCCAGCCGGAAAGTTGTTCAAAGAGACCATGCGCAATAATGAAGTGCTCTGGGCTGTGCTTGCATTTGATCGCAATGGTAAAATTGTATCGGGAATGGATAGTAAAGGCACCGTTCTCGACGGTATGGATATAAGTTCGCGAGACTATGTTAAAGCGGTTTTAAAAGGTGAAGACAGTTACATAACCAAGTCGGTGTTCAGATCCAAGACTGATAAAAGCCTGCTTTTCGGGGCCAGTGCAGCCGTCAGAGATGCACAGGGACGTTTGCTGGGAGGCATTGCTGTCTTTGGTGACTGGGCGAAATTCACAGATCGTTTTGTAAAGCCTGTTATTGTCGGTACTGAGGGCTACGGGGTAGTTACAGATGCCACAGGACTGGTGCTTTATCATCCTGCGGAGAAATTGATTCTGCAGGATTTAAGCAAGTACGGATTTATGAAAAGGGCACTTGCCGCCGGGGCAGGGAAAGAATTTTATGACTGGCAGGGCCGCAGCAAGGCCATGATTTTTAAAACCGACCCCAAAACGGGATGGCTGGTAATGCTTACCGCTTATGAGAGTGATCTGGCTTCCGCCGCTGTCATGCAACGCAATGTTTTGACTGCTGTCGGTGCAATTATCATTATGGTTGTTTGCGGCATTGTTTTCTTCTCTATTCGCAGGCTGGTAACTGCTCCTGTTACTTGTGGAATGCAGGTAGCAGGAAAAATGGCTGCTGGAGATTTAACTGATTCAGTTACAAGCGACTCCCCCAATGAGATTGGCAGACTGATGCGTTCATTGGGAAGTATGATTTCATCTCTGCGCGATGTTGTTGTCGGAGTGAAATCCGCCGCAGAACAGGTTGCTGCTGGCAGTGAAGAGGTTGCCGCTTCCGCCCAGCATCTTTCAGCCGGAGCCACGGAGCAGGCTGCTTCTGTGGAGGAGGTTTCTGCCTCTATTGCCCAGATGACAGGAAATATATCCAAAAATACAGAGCTTGCAGAAGAGACACGTGAAATAGCAGTAAAAACTGCCCGTGAAGCAGTTAATGGTGGAGAGGCTGTTTCTAAAACAGTTGTTGCAATGAAGGATATTGCAGAAAAGACTTCAATAATCGAGGATATTGCACGCCAGACTAATCTTTTGGCCTTGAATGCTGCTATTGAGGCAGCAAGGGCCGGGGAGCATGGTAAAGGTTTTGCCGTGGTAGCCTCAGAAGTACGCAAACTTGCGGAAAGAAGCGGGGTGGCAGCCGGTGAGATCAGGGAATTGACAGGATCAAGCCTCGATGTTGCTGAGAGGGCCAAACAGATTCTGGGTACCATGATCAAAGACATTAACCGCAATGAGGAACTGGTAGGTGAAGTGGCTGCTGCCAGTCGTGAACAGTACGAGGGGGGGCAGCAGATTTCTAAGGCTATCACTCAGCTCGATGACGTAATTCAACGTAATGCTGCTTTTGCGGAAGAGTTATCATCCACTTCTGAAGAGTTGTCTGCACAGGCGGTTAAGCTTCAGGATACAATGCAATTTTTTACTGTACCCACAGATGTGCATCAATTTTCTCCGGTCATCCATAGAGAAGAAGAGACTTTTCCGGCATTGGAGTCCGGAGATGGTTTTAAGCGTATGTGAGGATGACAAATTCTAAACAGGACTTATTTTATAATTAAGATCTATTTTTTCATGAGTTAACCGGGAGGAGGTCTCGAAGGCTCTTATACGGAGCTTTATTGGTCGCAATCCTGTTTTCCGATTTGCCGGGAAAGCAACTGAACGGGCATTGATGACGTCGGTTGCAGATATCAGGTTGTCCACTCGTTCTGAAGTACTTTGGAGCGCAGAGTCTGCTGGTAATTGACCGGAGTATGTCCGGTGTAAACAATGAATTGTAGCAGTAATTCTTTCGTGAAGTGGAAAGCGATTGGAAATCTCCTCCTGTTTACATAAATATTCGGTTGTGGTTAGATTGAAATGCGGCATTAAATGCCGCATTTCTTTTTTTTGTTTTATTCTTGCTCAACCAGCTGATAAGGTACATATTTATAAATATAAATGGAGTTAATTTATGCCTGTCGGGAGCTTCAAAAGTTTTTTGGTGATAATACTGCTTTTGCTTGGGATCAGTGTTTCAAGTGCGAGTGCCGATAATATTATCTATCTCAGTTCCCTCGAATGGCCGCCGTATGTAGGAGAACGTCTTCCGGAAAACGGGACCAGTGCCAGAATTGTACGTCAGGCTTTTGCGGCCATGGGCTACGAATTGAAGATTCTGTTTATGCCTTGGAAGAGAACTATGCGTATGGTGGAAACTGATTTCATGGTCATAGGCTATTTCCCGGAGTACTACTCCAAGGAAAGAGCTGAAAAGTATATTTTTTCAAAAGGTTATGGCTGTAGTCCCGTGAGTCTTCTCGCGCGCAAAGAGAATCCGGTTAACTGGAGAAATGTTGATGATTTAGCCGGACTACGGGTGGGATTTGTTGCCGGATACGTGAATACTCCGAAACTGGATATGGCTGTGTTAAATGGCACCATTGATGCTGATTTTGCCCCTTCCGATAAAAGCAATATCATGAAAGTGATCAAAGGCAGGATCGATTGTGCAGTGGTCGATCCTTTGGTCTTCAGTTATTTGGCAGTTACTGATCCGGAAGTGGGAAAGCTTAGCGATACTGTTCAGATAGACCCAAGGGCTTTTGGTGTTAACGAGTTGTTTGTCGCATTTCGTAAAGATGAACAGGGCCAGTTTTATGCCCGCATTTTGAATGAAGGATTGAGCAAGATCGGTATTACAGGTGTTTGTGATCAGCGCGACCAAAGGGGGGCTGATGTTGGTAAATGAAATGTCTTCTTATTGTTTTGAGAAACCTTCGCTTAACCTGTTATCTTTGCTGCTTGGAAAACCGGATGATATTTCGGATTTGAAAATTCCTTCTGATTTCGGTCTGCTTACGTTTAAGAGCATGGACCTTATGCAGGAACGGGGACAAATTCCCAAGCTGGTGCTGGATTTTGAACTTCAAAGCGGGAGTTTTAGGGCTATCTATTTCGGGCACGTATCTCCTTTTAAGTTGAATAATATCCAGCTGATTCAGGAAGGGAGTCCAGAAGTTAATCTGGTGTTTTCAGATGCAGGAAAAGTCATGATTCCAATGCAGGCGGCTGCGCAGGTTGCAGGATTTCCTCCCGGTCTGGATTGGAATATTCTTGCCGGAAGTCTTTCCTTATGGCGTGCTTGTTGTGGGCTACCGAACGGGTGTGATCCATCACTTGGGAAATATTTCAATAAAATGAAGACTGTATCACGATACCAGTGGGATAATATCAGATATGAAATTATAGGAAATGAGATCGTTGAAGAATGGTCTGCGTGTATCCCTGATGTAAAAGTTAACAATTTGAAGGTCATTTTTATTATAAAAAATGGGTTGATCTCTGCAGTGAGAACTTAAGGTGTTGTATTGATGTGGTAATGTGTGATGTGAAAATGATTATTCGCGTTATTCTAGTTTGTGCTCAGTCCTTTGCTGCGTAGGGAAATGTTCTCAAACTTGACTTAAAATGTTCTTACAGTTACATCTTGCCCTCGTTTTTGCTCGGGGGGAGCTGTGGATAAATTAAATTTTATGGGCGAGTTTAAAGATTATGCTCTTGAAGAGTCATTTCAAAAAAATAAATGGCCTTCAGTCAGGTTTAGACTCCTTTTTTTGTATTTCGTAACTATAGTTACATACATTGCATGCGGTTATAGTCATTATGTTGATTATGGCCTTGGGACTAAATTTCATACTATTTTACTGGGAAGTTTAAGCACATGCCTGCTGGGGACTTTTGCGTTTATTCTGCTTTTGGCTGACAAGGTCAGTTTGAAGATTCAATATTTTTGTATGTCTCTATGTATGTTTTCTGTTCTGGCTGCTGAATCTTTGGAGTTGATAGTCAAATTTTCAGATATCGGTTCTCTAAGTGTGCCGGTAACTGTTTTTATTGTTTTGGCTTACTACATCCTTTTGCCTCCACGCATTATGCTGCCGCTTGTTGCGTCTTTATGTGGATCAATTCTTTATCTATCTGTTTTGGCAACAGTCCTTCCTGTCAATTCGAGTTCTTATATTAACACAGCAATTTATCTTTCGCTGGCTAACGTTTTCGGCGCTTTTTTTCTATATACTTTAGGCAGGTCTTTGCGTCGGGAGTATGCGGCAATGGAAGATTTGAAAAAGCTGGTGGCTGTAGATGAGCTTACCGGGGTATCTAGCCGTCGCAGGGTGCTGGAAGCCGGGGATTGTCTTTTTAAGTCCGCACTTCGTTTCAATAGCAAGCTGTCGGTGCTGATGATGGACATTGATCATTTTAAAAAGGTCAATGATGATCATGGGCATTGTGTGGGTGATGAAGTTCTGAAGGAAACAGCCTCACGTTGCAGTGAAGTGCTCCGGGAAGTTGATCATTTCGGTCGGTTAGGAGGAGAAGAGTTTTTGGTAATTCTCCCCCATTCAGGGGTGCATGATGGGATAAAGGTAGCAGAAAGGCTGCGTTCCTGTATTCGCGAGCGCATGTTCAACGTGGGAGAGTCTTATTTACCTGTTTCAGTCAGCATCGGAGTGGCTGAACTACGCGGACATGATGATCTCAAGAGCTTGATTCAAGAGGCCGATGAACAGCTGTACCGGGCTAAAAAATGCGGACGGGATTTGGTTTGCCCGGCAAGTCTTAAGATTGTCCGGCAGGTTCATCGCGATGAAGTTTCCGTTAAATAAAAAAACGGGGAAGAAAATTAAATTTTCTTCCCCGTTTTATTTTATCTGGTGAGCTTTCTGTATTTAATTCGATGAGGCTGGTCAGCATCTTTTCCCAGTCTCTTTTTGCGGTCCTCTTCGTATTCGGAGTAGGAACCTTCGTAATAGTATACAGAAGAGTCTCCTTCGAAAGCGAGGATGTGAGTCGCGATACGGTCGAGGAACCAGCGGTCGTGAGAAATAACCAGTACGCATCCGCCGAAGTTGTTCAAGCCTTCTTCAAGTGCGCGCATGGTGTTCACGTCGAGGTCGTTGGTCGGTTCGTCAAGCAGGAGTACGTTTCCGCCTTCCTGAAGCATAAGTGCGAGGTGGACGCGGTTACGTTCACCACCGGAAAGGACCTTGCACTTTTTCTGCTGTTCGGAACCTGTCAGGTTGAACTTGCCGACATAAGCGCGGGCGTTGATTTCCCTGTCGCCAAGTTTGACGAATTCGTTGCCGCCGGAGATTACTTCGTATACGGACTTTTCAGGATCAAGGGCATCGCGGTGCTGGTCGACATGTGTGACCTGTACGGTTTCCCCGATGATAACTTCACCCTGATCGGGCTGTTCCTGTCCGCTGATCATCTTGAACATGGTGGTTTTACCGGCACCGTTGGGACCGATGATACCGACGATAGCACCTGCGGGGATCATGAAGCTGGTGTTTTCAAGAAGCAGTTTGTCTCCAGCCTGTTTGTGCACGCCTTTCAGTTCAATAACCTGCTTACCTAGGCGCGGTCCCGGCGGGATGTAGAGCTCAAGATCACGTGAATATTCATCGCTCTGCTGGTTGGCGAGGGATTCGTATGCGCTGATACGGGCCTTGCTCTTGGAACGTCTGCCTTTGGGAGACATGCGAATCCATTCCAGTTCGCGTGCAAGTGTCTTGCGGCGTTTTTCGTCGGATCTGGCTTCGTTGGCCAGGCGCTTCTCTTTCTGCTCCAGCCATGATGAATAGTTGCCTTTCCAGGGGATACCACGGCCGCGGTCCAGTTCCAGAATCCAACCGGCGACATTGTCGAGGAAGTAACGGTCATGGGTTACGGCAATAATGGTTCCGGCGTAATTCTGGAGGTGCCTTTCCAGCCATGCAACTGATTCTGCATCAAGGTGGTTGGTAGGTTCGTCAAGAAGCAGGATATCCGGCTCCTGAAGCAGCAGGCGGCAAAGTGCCACGCGGCGTTTTTCACCACCGGAGATTACGGAGACAGGAGTGTCGCCGGGAGGGCAGCGCAGGGCATCCATAGCCATCTCAAGACGGGAGTCGAGATCCCATGCGCCGCAATTGTCCATCTGTTCCTGAACCTTGGCCTGACGCTCAAGAAGGGCGTCCATTTCTTCCGGCTCCATGGGCTCAGCAAACTGGGCGTTGATTTCATTGAATTCATTAACGAGGGCTACTACTTCTGCAGCACCTTCTTCAACAACTTCGCGAACAGTGCGGGTTTCATCCACCAGCGGTTCCTGTTCAAGGTAACCGATGGTGAAGCCCGGGGAAATATGGGTCTCGCCTTCAAAGCTGTCGTCCACTCCGGCCAGAACCTTCAGGAGTGAACTCTTACCGGAACCGTTCAGGCCCAGTACACCGATTTTTGCTCCATAAAAATACGAAAGGGAGATATCTTTCAGGATGGGTTTTTTGTCGTAATACTTACTTACCCGGACCATGGAATATATGATCTTATCAGGTTCGTTGCTCATTTTTATTACCTCTTTGGTTGCTATTTGCTATTGCGTTTTCCCCTTGTGGCAGAAAAAACGTTATCAGGCAATGGAAACAGCACCTGTTAACTTTTCTGCAAAAGTGGCCGATACCACAGTATGTATTAATTTTCTGATCTATTCTCGATTGTCTAATTTGTTACATATGTGTTAGAGTTTTTTAAATTTTTTATAGGTGCTGGTGTGGGTCCAACAACGATTTAAATGGGAAGACTGCGTATGAAGGTTAAGAGTATTAATTCCGTTGTCGCTGTGATTGTTTTTGTACTTATTGCTTTAACTATTTCCATTGGTGTCTGGTGGGTTGCGGACAGTACTTACAAGGCTGTTTTCAAAGAACAGAAAAATGCAATGCAAAGCATGGTTGATCAGTCAGAGAAAGCGCTTGAACTTTATATGGGCCAGACTTCCGATGTGGTTAGAATCATGGCTAAGGGGGAACCCGCTCAGGAGGCCCTCGAATATGGCAAAACAGGCCCTATCGACGGTTTACTTAAGTCGCTCATAAATTCATCTGATGATTACTGGGCGGCTTTTCTGTTTGATAAAAACGGGAAGGTTGTTGCCGGTTACAATGCAAAGGGCAGTAATATGACCGGAGCAGATCGATCCTCCCGCGGGTATGTAAAAAAGATCCTTTCCGGTACTGAGTTTTATATTCAGGACAATATTCTCATCTCTAAAAGCGGTGGTGGAATTTTGATTTTTGCCATTGCTCACGCCGTACGTGATTCTTCCGGTAAAATTGTCGGCGGGATAGGTGTTTTTCCAAAGTGGGGAAGATATACACAGAGCTTTATCGATCCTTTCCGCATTGGTAGGGATGGCTACAGTTTCATGCTGGATAACAAAGGCCGGGTTATTGCTCATGCGGTAAATAAAAAATTGTATCTTAAGGATATTTCCAAATACGATTTCGCAAAAACTATTTTGTCCACGAAGGAAGGCGGCACTGCCTATGAATGGGAAGGCCGTCAAAAATATATGGTTTTCAAGACCATGCCCGGAACAGGCTGGGCTATTGTGGTCAGTGCTTATGAGGATGATTTGACGGCTGCAGCCACACATCAGCGCAATGTCCTGCTTGTGTGTGGGGCTGTCATTGTTCTGATTCTCAGTGGAATTATGATCTTTATCCTTAAGAAGCTTGTTCTCAGGCCGGTTGACAATATTCTTGAATTTTCAACTGAAATTGCCTCTGGAAACCTTAGGGCTGAGTTGAAAGGAACCTATCGGTATGAATTTGAAAATCTTGCTGACAAGATTAATACCATGGTCTCCGAACTCAAGAATAAGTTAGGTTTTTCAGAAGGCGTTCTTAATGGTTTATCCGTTCCCTGCGGGGTTGTAGCTCCTGACGGTACTATGATTTGGTGCAACCAGCAGGTTTGTGACTTGACTGAAACACGCCATACGCCTGAAACAGCGATAGGGGTCATTGCTGGTGAGTTTTACTATGGTGACCCTCAGAAGGAAACTTCTTCCCAAAAAGCTATAAGGAAAAGGGAACCTGTTGTAGTCGATGTTGAGTACAAGAGTTTCAAGGGCAATTTAAGAAATATCCATATTTCAACAACTCCGTTCTATGACATGGATGGCAATATGCTTGGGTCCCTGTCTATGTGGATTGATATGACTGAAATCAGGCAGCAGGCCCTTGAAATCGAAAGGCAGAATGAGCGTATAACCATTGCCGCAGCAGATGCGGAGCAGATATCACAATCCCTTTCCAGTGCAGCCGAAGAGCTTTCCGCTCAGATTGAGCAGTCCAACCGGGGTACTCAGGAACAGCGTGACCGTGTGGCCGAAACTTCTACTGCTATGGAAGAAATGAATGCCACCGTACTTGAGGTTGCGCAGAATGCAGGTCTTGCCGCCGAAGATGCGGATACTGCGCGTGACAAGGCTCAAAACGGTTCTAAGCTGGTGCAGCAGATGATCGAATCCGCTGACGGTGTACGCGGTCAGGCTGATGCTCTGAAAGAATCCATGGAGCAGCTTGGTGTTGAAGCTAAGGAAATCGGTAACGTGCTCGGCGTGATCAATGATATCGCGGACCAGACCAACTTGCTGGCTCTGAATGCTGCCATTGAGGCTGCCCGTGCAGGTGAGGCAGGTCGCGGGTTTGCAGTCGTCGCTGATGAAGTCCGTAAGCTGGCAGAAAACACCATGTCCGCTACCGGGGAAGTCGGGAATGCCATCTCCAAGATTCAGAACATGACCAGACAGAACATCTCGGCTACCGAGGATGCTGCGGAGTCAGCACAGCGTAGCAGCGAACTGGCCAATGAATCCGGGCTTACGCTGGATGAAATCGTTAAGCTGGTAATTAATGCTTCGGATCAGGTCCGGGCCATTGCCACTGCTGCGGAACAGCAGTCTGCAACCAGTGAGGAAATTAACCGGGCAACTGAAGATATCAGCAGGATTTCCCTCGAAACCTCACAGGTTATGAGTGAATCAGCCAAAGCTGTTCAGGATGTTGCCGGAATGGCTTCAGAGTTGAATAGAGTTATTGAGGACATCCAGCCTGACAAATAATTCAGCAGTAATAAATTCAGAAGCCCCCCTTGCCGTGGCAAGGGGGGCTTTTTATTTTTGACCGATTCATCTTGCAAGCCGAACTGGGCGAGGGTAGGATTGGATCCTTAATGGAGATGCTTATGAATGATAAACAAAAAGAAGAGCTTAGGAATAAAATTAAAACTGAAATTAAGAGTCTGACCAAACAGGTAAAAGAGATGGAAGAAACTGTGGCCCCGGTCAAACCAGACGCAGCTATAGGCAGGCTTTCCCGCCTTGATACCATGCTTAATCAGGGTATCAACAAGTCGTCGATTGCCCAGTCCCGGCAGCGCATTCTAAATCTTGAGGATGCGCTGAATCGTCTGGAAAAAGATTCATTTTTTGGTGAATGTGAAGAGTGCGGCGAGGATATTCCTCTTGCCCGTTTACTGACTCTTCCGGAAAGCAGATATTGCGTGTACTGCGCAGAACATCTTGAGGAGTAGCTGTGGGAATTGCTTCTGATCTGGTTATTCTTATTGTTGCGGGTATGATGGGCGGTTTTGTTGCCCGCATGCTGCGTCAGCCCCTTTTGCTGGGCTATATTGTTGCCGGGGTTCTGGTTGGTCCGCACACTGGCGGAATTACTGTTTCCGGTGTGCATCAGATTGAATTATTAGCTGAAATCGGGGTTGCCTTACTTTTGTTCACTTTGGGTATCGAGTTTTCCATCAAGGAACTTAAACCGGTACGCCATGTGGCTTTAATCGGAACTCCTTTGCAGATAATTTTGACAATGGCTTTTGGCTGGGGAACCGGGCAACTCATGGGGTGGGACTCGCATCTTTCCATGTGGTTCGGGGCATTTATTGCTCTTTCCAGTACCATGGTTGTGCTTAAAACCCTTGAAAGTAAAGGGTTGGTTGGAACTCTTTCCAGCAGGGTAATGCTCGGTATGCTGGTGGTGCAGGATATCGCCATCGTGCCCATGTTGATTATCATGCCCCAGCTTGGTTCAGACACCTTCGGCCTGCAGGCTTTGGGTATGGCCGGAATCAAGACCGTGCTTTTCCTTGTATCCATGTTTATGCTCGGTTCGCGGGTCATTCCGGGATTTATGCGAATTGTGGCCGGTTGGAATTCCCGGGAAATGTTTATGCTTTCCTGTAGTGCAATCGGTCTTGGAATTGGTTACGCAACTCACATGCTTGGCCTGTCGTTTGCTTTCGGAGCCTTTGTGGCCGGGATGGTGCTTAGTGAATCCCGCTATGCCTATCAGGCCTTAAGCGATATATTGCCTCTGCGCGATATTTTTAGTCTTATCTTTTTCGCTTCCGTTGGTATGCTTATTGATCCCTTTTATGTCTGGGAAAACATCGGCACCATTTTGATTCTGGCCAGTGCCATACTTGTGGGGAAAGGGTTGATATTCGGTTCTATGGCCTGTCTGTTCAACTATAGAAATGTAATTCCATTGGCACTAGGCTTAGGCATGTTCCAAGTGGGTGAACTTTCTTTTCTGCTGTTGCAGCAGGGAACTGAATCCGGATCTTTTCCCAAGGAATACTTTCCTCTTTTTATGGGGGCAGGAATCGTAACCATGCTGCTGACCCCGCTTATGGCTTCTTGTACCGGACCAATTTATTCACTGCTCCAGAGCCGACGTAAAAGCGATCCTGTTCAGACGATCAACCTGCCGGAGAGTGAACTGGACGGGCATGTCGTTATTCTTGGTTATGGCCGTTTTGGTTCATATGTAGCAGATTCACTGCGGGAAATTGATATTCCGCATGTGGTGGTTGAGCTTAATGCCAATAAGATTGAGTTGGCTGCGAAAGATGGAAGGGCCGTTATTTATGGTGATGCCGGACAGGAAATAGTTCTTGAGGCGGCCCGTGTTTCTCACGCACGGATGGTGCTTTTAACCATTCCTTCAGTGCGCGGTTCTTCTTCCGTATTGCAGAAAGTGCATCATTTGGCTCCTCAATGTCCGATTGTGGCTTTGTCCCGCAACCCGGAACATCTGGAAGTTCTTAATGAACTGGGGGCACATCATATTATTATGCCTGAGTTTGAGACCGGATTGGAGATGGTCCGGCAGACTCTGTTCAATTTTTGTCTTCCTGCGGTTGAAATTCAAAATGTAATGGATTCTATGCGCCGGGAGAGGTATACCACTGATGTGGAACAAAATTACCCCCGGTCTGCCCAGTTCTTTCGGTTGAGCAAGGCTGCTGAATCTCTCAACCTGAATTGGGTTGAAGTGAGTGAAGATGCCGAAATCAGGGGAAGAACCCTTGCAGGTAGTAAAATTCGTACTGTGACTGGTGTTTCCGTGGCTGGGGTGCTGCGGGATGATCATTTTATTCAGAACCCGGACGGTGCATTCCAGTTTGAGCAGGGCGATATTGTCGGCGTACTTGGCGGACGTAAAAATATCGAAAGGTTCAGGTGTCTTGCTTCGGAACCGGGAGAGTTGGAGATTGAGGTTTAAATGCACTGTAGGAAGATTTATGTATCGCTGTTAATTTTGGCTGCATCGCTTATGGTGGGATGTGTCAAAACAAGCATTCCCGATCCGCGTGGATTGGGAGCTGCTCCTGTGAAATGTTCAAGTCCAGTGGATATCCTTGGGTATTTTGAAGGCATTCCCTACCGTGAGGATGCCGCCATCAACCGTTTCGGCGACTTTACTTTTTTTGCAGATCCGGGGGTTTATCTCAAGGAACCGGGGCTTAATTGCAGCGGTTTTACCGTGGCGGCATCTCGTTACTATTTTGCTCGTAATTTCAACCTGTCTGACACCACTATTGACCGTCTTGCGGACAGCGGCCCGGATTCTTCTTTTGGCGAGGATTGGGATTTTGGTTACGATCTCGTCCTTAACCTGACTGAGGGGTTGAAGCGCAGAGCAGTTCTTCCTTTCGGTCAGACTGCCGTAATTGAATATAATAACGGCATGAGTCTGCGTGGTTTTGAACTTAGTGATAGAGTTGCTTGGGCCGATGTCATAAAGCAGATGAAGCCCGGGCATGTATATCTTTTTTCCATGAGCAAGGATATCAAATTCAAGAACTATAAACTTCTTCATTACCATGTCGGGCTAATCGTTCCTGATGACGAAGGGCATATCTGGTTTTGCCATGCGACAAGGAACAGCGGGGTGAACAAGGTGGACATTTCCAATCAGGACAACCTTGACCCGATCATCAAGGCCAACCCGGACTCCAAGTTGGGACCGCGTAAAATTTTGCTGATTGAGGCTCCGTTGCTCTGTCGTTTGAATTTGAAAAAGTAGAGACAGGATATGTTTACAGAAAGTGTCTTATTTGCTTTTGGGCTGACTGCATTTGCTGGACTTTCCACAGGGATTGGTTCTGCATTGGCTTTTTTCGCCAAGCGTACTAATCCGCGCTTTCTTTCCATCTCACTTGGTTTCTCCGCCGGGGTGATGATTTATGTTTCCTTTATGGAAATCATGGTTAAAGCCAAAGTTGCCTTGCAGGCCGATATGGGAGAAGTGGCAGGTACATGGGCTGCAGTGATCGCTTTTTTCGGCGGTATCGCTTTAATTGCCCTAATCGATAAACTTGTGCCGTCCTACGAAAACCCGCACGAGATGCATCGCATTGAGGAGATGAATCCGAAGAGCCTTGAAAAGAGCGGTGGCTTGGAGAGTGAACATGGCAAGCGCAAGCTGTTTCGCATGGGCACTATGGCTGCTCTTGCAATCGGTATCCATAACTTCCCGGAAGGGCTGGCTACATTCACAGCAGCGCTCAGTGATCCCAGCCTCGGTATTGCTATCGCAGTAGCTATTGCCATCCATAACATTCCGGAAGGCATCGCTGTCTCTGTTCCTATTTATTACGCTACTGGGGATAAGAAAAAAGCTTTTATCTATTCATTTCTGTCCGGTTTGGCTGAACCCATCGGTGCTTTGGTCGGGTATTTGTTGCTTATGCCGTTTCTGTCCGAGACTGTATTCGGGATAATCTTTGCCGGTGTGGCCGGGATTATGGTCTTTATTTCTCTTGATGAATTGTTGCCTGCTGCTGAGGAATATGGCGAGCACCATCTCTCTATTTACGGGCTGGTCTGCGGTATGGCCGTAATGGCGTTATCGTTGCTGATGTTCTTATAAATTCCAGTGGCATTCAATTTATATTTATGGAATTGTTAGGCCTGCTGATTTTTTACAGAGGAGTTTAAATGGCTAAGAAAAATATAGGCGTTCAGGGATTCACCCTGCCAATGCCTCAGACAATTCTGGGGTCCAGGCATGAGGGGCGTAACAATTTCATGGCTCTGGCATGGGTGTCGCGTGTTAACTACAATCCATCCCTGATGATGATTTCTGTGGGCAAAAGGCATTTTTCCAATATTGCTATCAAGACCAGTGGAGAATTCAGCGTTAATATCCCTTCTGTAGAGATGGTTGAAGTTACCGACTTTGTAGGGCTTGTCTCCGGTTCAAAGCTCGATAAATCCGGTCTTTTTGATGTTGAACCCGGCGAGCTGGAAAACGCTCCTATTATCAGCAAATGTCCGGTAGCAATTGAATGCAAAGTTTTCGATTCTATGGAATTGCCCAATGATACGCTTTTTGTCGGTGAGGTTGTCGCTACGTGGTGCGATGAGGATGTGCTTATCGATGATGCACCGGATATCAAGAAGGTTAATCCATTTACCTTGACCATGCCTGATAACCGCTACTGGGATGTAGGTGAGTGTGTCGGGCGTGCTTGGCACGATGGCAAGAAATTGAAATAGAAAGTAAATCTGACTATACAATATAAAAAGAGCGGATCGGGATAACCCGGTCTGCTCTTTTTTTAGCATGAATAATCTTATCGCGGCATTTCAGGGTACAGCTTTTTTACAATGGCTGAGGCTTCCTGTGTGGCCATAATTGCTCCGAATTCACTGGTGAATGGCTTGAGATTGTCTATGAGCTGGGGGAGTTGTTCAATGCATGCCTGAGCGGGGCTGAATGGTGCGGGAGCAGGTTCTTGTGTTGCATTTGTAGATTCTTGATGCGGGGCATTTTTTTCTGGCTGCTGCGGTTCGGGAGAAATTTGATAAATATGGCAGGATAGTTTCCATGCCACCTGCAGGTCGCGGTAAGCGTAGCGATATTCCTTCAGTGATGTATAGGCCTCGCCGCGAAGCATGAAGGCCTGCGCTATTTCCTCTTCGGAAGCATCGGAATCAATAAGGTCACTCAGTTCATCCACTGCGGCATCATATTGTTGATTCAGGGCATAGTACTGTGCCTGCTCTATGGGTTTGTAAAATATAGAGCAGCCTGATGATGCCAGTAAGAGACCACAAAGTGATGCCGTGGTCAGGATGCGGAATATCTGCGCATAATATCTGATCATGATGCAGCATTATCGCATACCTGCACACCAGGTGTCTACGTGTTAAGAAGCAAGGCTGATTTCCTCTATGTTGTTGTGTTTGATTGTTGAACGGATCTCTTTTTTCTGATCCTCTTTTATATCCAGAAATTTCACTCTGAAGCCGCAGGAACAATGGTGAACGCACTTTTCAGAGTAAAGTCCGCAGAAAATGGGCAGTCTGTTTTTCAAAGATGATATTTTCAGATATATAAAGTCGTTATTTTTAAGGTCAGCATTCGTATGGAATGAGCACCCTTCTTCGGAAAGATGATGTATTGTTCCATGTATACTTTGTGCCATTGCAGGGTCATTTTCCAGACTGATTTCAGTCTCAATGTTAACGTTGATTGGGCAGGCTGGGCCTGCTGTAGAGTACTTGCGGTTCAGGCAGTCGCAGAGGAAATTTTCATGGTCGTCTAGAAATATCGCGTGTTTGTACTTTTCAAGAGTGCGGATTGTCGGGATACCGGACGAAACGCTTAAGATGCGGTTTCTATCGCAGCAGGGCGTTTGCATTACTTTGCGGACATCCAGAACCAGACCGGAATAGTTATTCCCCAGCAGAGCATGGCAGAATTGGTTCGGGCAGGAGCAGAACTCCATATTTATGAACTTTGACAGGTTCGTGTTTGTGTATGTTTCAGGATTGTCTGTATAGATAATAACCTGATTATTTGATTGATTCATTACTTTCTCCATTCTCCCCGTAGCTTGTTATAAAAATCACGGGAGTAACCTGTTCACCTGCAGGCCGAAGCAGGTGCCGGAGACGGACTTTCCCTACACGATCAAGTGGAAAGTCTGGCCAGATTAACTCCCGTGAAAATTGTGGTGTCCAGTGTCAGCCTAATAGTTCAAAATGGCAGGGTGGAATTGTTATATGCATGTCTGCGTCAAGTTCCGGCACACGGAACAGAAAGTATAGATTCTTAGACGGTGGCGCTATAAACAGGTTACCTTTCATATGCTCTTTAATGATTCCTTCCGGAAGGCCGTGTTTAGCGGCAAGCTTTTTGATTCCCATGCCGATCAGGATCATTGCTTGCGGGGTAAACTGTACGTCAAACAGGGAAACCCTCATTGCGTCGCGATTATTGAGTTTGATTTCAGCTGCGCAACCGCACATTGAATCGGGAATGAACATTTTATCCTCCGCTTAAATTTTATTCATGAAGTTGAGATTCATTTTCAATTAAAACGGAGATTGAAGTTTTGTCAACATCAAAGATTAAATTAAAATCGCGTTCATAAACTCTCGCTTCCACAAAAACATTCGTTTCTGGAGGTATTCTAAAGAGATAAATAATAAGTTAGAAGGTAATGATTTTACTATGAATATGAAAGGCCCGGAATCAAGAATGATTCCGGGCCCTTGTTGTTGTGCATAATTGTTTTCTTCTTAGGGGCATTAAATTTCGAACAACATTTCAAGATCGTCACGGGTGAGCGACTTGAGTGCGGATTGGCCGGGAATAATGGCATCCGCAACGCTCTTCTTCATTTCCTGCAGGCCGAGAATTTTTTCTTCAACGGTATTCTGGCAGATCATCTTGTAAGCGAAGACCTGACGTTTCTGACCGATACGGTGGGTTCGGTCAGTTGCCTGATTTTCCACTGCCGGGTTCCACCACGGATCGTAATGGATAACGTAGTCGGCAGAGGTCAGGTTAAGTCCGGTACCACCAGCTTTCAGCGAGATGAGGAAGATGGGGATGTCCGGGCTGTCGTTAAAGCGGTCAACCTGCTCGAAACGGTCTTTACTGGAGCCGTCGAGGTAGGTGAAGGGGATATCCTTAATGGTCAGCCATGAACGGATTACATGCAGCATCTGTACGAACTGGGAGAAGACCAGAACTTTGTGTCCGCCTTCGACAATATCAAAGATGAGGTCTTTGAATGCGTCGAACTTACCCGAAGGCAGGTTGGTGGACAGGCCTGGCATATCCAGCTTGAGCAGGCGCGGGTGACAGCAGATCTGGCGCAGTTTGAGCAATGCGTCGAGGATGGACATCTGGCTTTTGGCCATGCCTTTCTCGTCCACGTCCCTGAGAACCTGATCCTTGAGGCGTTTGGCAAGGGCGTTGTATAGCTCGCGCTGTTCCTCGATGAGATCGCAGTAATGCACGGTCTCGATCTTGGGCGGCAGGTCCTTGGCAACCTCGGACTTGGTACGGCGCAGGATGAATGGTTTCACCCTTGTGCGCAGGTAATTGAGGGTGTCTTCGTCACCATCTTTAATGGGTTTGACGATACCTCGCTGGAAGGAATGCTGTGAGCTGAGGAAGCCGGGCATAAGGAACTCGAACAGGGACCAAAGCTCAAAGAGGTTGTTTTCAATAGGCGTACCGGAGAGGCAGAGGCGCATATCACTCTTGAGTTTGCGTACCGACTTGGCGGTAATGGTGTTCGGGTTCTTGATGTTCTGGGCTTCATCAAGAATCACAGAAGTATATTCGTGCTTGAGCAGCTCTTCAAGGTCGCGGCGCAGCAATGCGTAAGTGGTGATTACGATTGTGGAATCCGGGATTTTCTTGAAAAGGTCCTCACGTCTTGAACCGTAAATGGTCAGCAGGGGGAGATGCGGGCAGAATTTCTGCGCTTCACGTTCCCAGTTGGGCATGACCGAGGTCGGAACGATGATCAGGTTCGGTCCGGTAATTCCCCGCTCGTGCAGGGAAAGTATGAAAGACAGGGTCTGGATGGTTTTACCGAGCCCCATTTCATCCGCAAGGATACCGCCGAACTTATAGTCGCGCAGGAAGTTCAGGTAGCTGAGACCCTGTACCTGATAGGGGCGCAGGGTAGCATTCAGTGCCTTGGGCTGATCAATCATTTTGATTTCATCAAAGTTGTGGATCTTCTCACGCAGCTTCACGAAATGCTCGTCAGTCTTTGCGTCGGGAAGGTCCTCAATGATTTTATCCAGCACAGGTGTTTCGTACTGCTCAAACTGCTGGCGCGGAGGCTGTTCAGGATCATAACCAAGAGCCTTGAGCTTATGGCTGAGCTTCTTGAGCCATGATTCCGGCAGGCTGGTGTAAGAACCATCCTTGAGCTGGACGTAACGTTTGCCCTGACTCCATGCTTCCCAGATTTTATCAATGGGAACGCGCTGGTCATCGTATTCAACGTTGATGTCGAGGTTGAACCACTTGTTGTCTTCATCGGTTTCAACTTCGGCAACAATCTGAGGTGTGGTGAGCCTTACCTTGTAACGGGTCAGGTTCTTTTCACCATAAATTCTGTATGCTTCTACCAACTGTGGATAGTGGTCCAGCAGGAATGTGATGGCCGCTTCCTGTTCCATAAACCAGATGGAATTGTTACGCGGCTGGAAACCCATATCGCGAAGCTCGGCAAAAAGCTGTGCTTCTTCGTCCTGCGCACGGCGTACAAGATAGGATTTCTCTCCATCCTTGTAACTTCCTGTCTGCAGGTCCGGGTTGGGTTCGCCCATGGAGATTTCCCCGTGCTCTGTATCATAGGTGTTGTCGACCCTGATGGTCAGCAGCGAGCCTTCCTCATTGAGGTAGAGCTTGGGGTTGAATGTAGCCGGAACAAAGAACGGCTGCATTTTCTCAAGGAATTCTTCATGGTCGTGCAGGTCGGAAACCGGAATCTGGGTCCAGACGCGGTCAAGGAATTCCGGGATATCCCCGGGAGGGATAACCGGATTCTGTATGCGCATTTCCTGCACCAGTTTAGGCGCAAGAGTGGTCTGTACAGGGTAGAAACCCTGTTTCCAATAAACCCACAGAGGCAATCTTCCGTAGAAAAATACTTCATCGTCATCCATGATGGAGAAGGGCGGTTTGCCTTCATCGGAAAGGAGGATGTCGAAGGAGAGTCCTTCCTCGGAAAGTTCCGGGGAAAGCTTAAGCTGCATGGTTCTGCTTTCAATACGGATTGGAATATCCGTATCGCGCAGGAACATGTAGTATTCATCCTTGATAGCGGTGAAGAACCACGCGTGAAGACCGGCAGGGATTTCCACCCGGTGCCCGCGGTAATCAAGGTAGTGTCCTATCTGTTCTGCAACATGAGGAAGGCTGGGGGAGGTTTCACTCCACTCAGGCTTTTCGATCACATTTTGCAGTTCAATTTCGTTCTGAACCTGTGAAAGGCCGGATTTGTTCTGGCGGGCACGGAAAAAGGCCACCTGTAACCTTTCCGGTTCAGGATACATGCGGTAGATGATGTAGTGTTTGCCCGCTTCAGGTTCCAATTCTGTTGCAAAGAAAGAACGGAAATTCTGGCGCCAGTCAGTTTGTTTTTTGCTTTCTGCTTCCTCTTCTTCTGAATCGAGAGACAGGAGCAGTTTAAGTGCGGCAGCACCTACATGTTTACATACACCGGAAAAGGATTCCGGGCAGTTGCAATAATGGTTGATGCTTTCCTCAGCAAGGTTAAGACCTAGTTCAGAAGAGTAATTCTGAAAATCGTCACCTTGGATTGTTGCATCGATATCCCAGTATCTTTCGCGCTTTTTCAGGTCGAGTTTCTGGACCCCTTCAGAATTCACGATAGTGCGCGCGCCATCCAGAATGTATTCCGGAATGGTGTCGGAGACGAATGATTTGAGAATTGATTTTACTACAGCTTCTTCATTTTGAGACATGATTACGTTTTCCCCAGAACTGTAACTTTCCTTAGTTAATTATATCTTATATGAAACAAAAGTAATGTTATATAAAATAATTGCATTAAGTTCGCTTTCGCTGAATCCGTAAAGTAAAATGCGGTTCAGGTCAATCTGTATCGCCCGGTTGCTTGGCTTTTATTCCACAATAGTCCATACTGAATATATTATCAATGTAGTTGGCTTAATGGAAGATTTTTATTCTAAAAAACAAGGTTAACATGAACAGATTGATTTTCGCCATGCTCATCATGGCTTGTCTTGCTCTCCTTTCCGCTTGTGCTCAGGACGGAAATGACGATGCGCCGAAGCAGAGCGTTTCTGGTGTTGATATTGAAAATATAGATACTTCAAAGCCGGTTTATGGCGGAAGGTATAGAGAGCCGACATTGGCCGAGCCGATGTGTCTCATCCCTCTGCTTTCATCAGATTCGGCAAGTTCTGATGTGCAGTCAAAGCTTTATGTTTCCCCTTTGAAGTACAATAAGGACATCGAGTTGGTACCGGAGGCGGCAGAGTCGTACGAGGTTCTTGATGGCGGCAAGTTGCTGCGGTTCAAGCTTCGCAAAGACATTCGCTGGACTGACGGAGTGCCGCTCACTGCTGAGGACGTAGAGTTTACCTACAAGACAATGATTGATCCCAAGACTCCGACCGCTTATGCGGGGGATTTTTTAAATGTTAAAGAATTTAAGTTAATCGACAAATATACTTTCGAAGTTCGTTACGAGAAGGTCTTCGCCCGTTCTTTGATAACATGGGCCCTATCCATTCTGCCCAAGCATATATTGGAGAATGAGGACCTGAATACTACAAAATACAGGCGCAATCCGGTAGGGTCCGGTCCTTATAAACTTAAAGAGTGGATTCCGGGCCGCAGGGTTGTACTTAAAGCAAATGATGATTATTTTGAAGGACGTCCATATATTGATGAGAAGGTTTACAGGGTCATCCCGGATCTTTCCACCCAGTTTCTTGAACTCAAAAGCGGCAGCCTTGATGAAATGGGGCTTACTCCGCAACAGTATGCCTTTCAGACCAAGGGCGGTAATTGGGATCGTGATTTTCAGAAATTTAAATATCTTTCCTTTTCTTATACCTATCTTGGCTTTAATATGGAAAGTCCCTTCTTTAAAGATGTACGGGTTCGCAAGGCTATAAACTATGCGATAGACAAGAAGGAGATTGTAAAGGGAGTTCTGCTTGGAATGGGCTATCCGGCTATGGGGCCATACAAACCCGGAACATGGGTTTATAATGATAAGTTGAAACCCTATGGCTATAAACCGGAAAAAGCAAAAGCCTTACTCAAGGAAGCCGGCTGGACGGATAGTGACGGAGACGGAATAATTGATAGAAACGGCAGGCCGTTTTCATTTACTATTATTACCAATCAGGGAAATTCCTTGCGTATTAAGGCCGCAACAATTATTCAGAATCGTTTGAAGGGGATCGGAATCGAAGTTAAAATCAGAACTGTAGAATGGGCGGCTTTCCTAAAGGAATTTATTATGAAAGGTCGCTTTGATGCAACAATACTCAGTTGGAATATCCTACAGGACCCTGATAGCTATACTGTCTGGCATTCATCCAAAGCCGTCGACGGCGGGCTGAATTTTATCAAATATAAGAATAGCGAGCTTGATGAGCTGCTTGAAAAAGGACGAACCACTCTGGATCAGTCCGAGCGTAAGGTCATTTATGATCGCATTCAGGAAATCATGCATGAAGAGCAGCCGTACTGCTTCCTTTATGTGCCCATGGGTCTGCCTGTTTTTAGTAGCAGAATCAAGGGTTTGAAAGTGGAACCCGCAGGGCTGGACTATAATGCCAACGAGTGGTGGATTCCCGCACCATTACAGAAGAAACCGAGTTTACAGCAGTAATTATGATACGCATTAACGAAATCACTGACATTGTCAGTTCTTATATTGATGATCCTGATCTGGACCTGATCCAGAGGGCTTACGTCTTTTCCGCCCGTGCCCACGAAGGGCAGGTGCGTCTTTCCGGCGAGCCTTACCTTGCCCATCCGTTGCACGTTGCAAAGCTTCTGGCTGACATGCGTCTAGATGAACCCACTGTGGCTGCCGGTTTGCTGCACGATACGGTGGAAGATACCGACACCTCCATTGATGAGATTGCGGATCTCTTTGGTGAGGAAGTTGCTGATATCGTAGACGGCGTAACCAAGATCAGCATGATGGATTTTGAATCCAAGGCCATCGCCAAGGCAGAGAACACCCGTAAAATGATTCTGGCCATGGCTGAGGATATCCGCGTGCTTATGGTTAAGCTTGCCGACCGTCTGCACAACATGCGCACCCTCGATTTTCAAAAGAATTACAAGCAGCTGCTCATCGCGCAGGAAACCATGGATATTTATTCTCCCCTTGCCAACAGGCTCGGGCTGTACATGGTTAAGCGTGATCTTGAAGATCTCTGTCTTTATTATCTCAAACCAGACGTTTATCAGGATATTACCGATGGATTGGAGCGTCAGCACACCATAGGTAAAGAATATGTGGATAACGTTATCGGGCTGCTGAATGGAATTCTTGATGACAACGAGATCAAGGGGACCATTTACGGTCGCACCAAGCATATCTACAGTATTCATAAAAAGATGCAGCGTCAGAACCTGAGTCTTGATCAGGTGTATGACATTATTGCTTTCCGGGTAATTGTTGAATCCGTTAAGGACTGTTACTCCGTGCTGGGTCTGGTTCACTCCATGTGGAAACCGATTTCAGGCAAGTTTAAGGACTACATCTCCATCCCTAAAGCCAACATGTATCAGTCGTTGCACACCACGGTTATCGGGCCGGAGGGTGAACGCATTGAGATTCAGATCAGAACTGAAGAGATGCAGCAGGTGGCGGAATACGGTGTTGCCGCTCACTGGCAATATAAAGAGTCCGGCAAAAGTGATTCCAAGCAAAACCGTGATGCCGAGCGTTTTTCATGGCTCAGGCAGATTATGGATTGGCAGCGGGAACTTGAAGATCCTCGCGAATTTATGGCTTCACTGCGTTTTGATCTTTTCAATGACGAAGTTTATGTTTTTACTCCTTCCGGAGATATCAAAGAGCTTCCTGACGGGGCGACTCCGGTTGACTTTGCTTACTCGATTCATACCGAGGTCGGTAACCATTGTGCCGGGGCAAAGGTTAACGGGCGTATGGTTCCGCTCACCTCTGTGCTTAAAAACGGTGATACCATTGAGGTCTTTACCGATAAGAAGCGCAAGCCCAGCCGCGACTGGCTTAAGTTTGTAAAGACAGCCAAGGCCCGTACCCGCATCAAGCATTATATCCGTACCGAGGAGCGAACCAGCTCCATCATGCTTGCCAAGGAGTTGCTTGAGAAAGAAGGCCGGCGCATGAACATCAATGTGGCCAAGGCCATGAAAGACGGTTATTTCGTCATGCTGGCCGATGAATTTAATTTCGGCCATGTGGATGACTTGCTTTCAAATATCGGCTACTCGCGGATAACTCCGCGTAAGGTGCTGGGCCGTCTGCATGCTGTCATGAATGAAATTGAGGGTGTTGAGACAGGAGTACCCAAGCAGGAACATCCGCAGCACGCGACAGAAGAAAGCAAGGCTAAAAGCGCAGCGAATTCCATTGATATTGAAGGTGTGGACAATGTCCTGATCCGCTTTGCAGGGTGCTGTACTCCGCTGCCGGGTGAGCCGATCATCGGCTATATCAGCCGTGGTCGAGGAGTTGTCATCCATTCCGCAACTTGTCCCAATATTAAGAACCTCGAAGAGGAACGCCTACTTAGCGTCTCATGGACCGGAGGACAGGAAGAGTCCCAGCATCCGGCTCAGATTCGTATCCGCTGCCGCAACCACAAGGGTATGCTGGCAAAAATCTGTACCGTGCTTACCGAGATGGACGTGAACATTGATTCCGGTGAATTCAAGTCTGATTTGGACGGCAGTTCCGTGCTGGAATTTACCGTGGAAGTCACCGACCTCGGGCATCTGCACCGTTCCCTGAACAAGCTCAAGACTATTGAGCATGTTCTGGAGGCTACACGCTTAAGCTAACTTGGTTTATTTTAATAAAATTAAGTCCCGCTAAACTTGTTTTGGCGGGACTTTTTTGTTTTACAACTCGTTGAGGATTGTAGCTGTAGGTTCCACCTCTATCAACTGCGGTGCATACATTTCCGACCAGACAAAGTTGTGGTGCTTGATGATTGTTTCGGCATCAAGATAAGGCTTACTTGCTGTGGTGTGCGCATCTGAAGCCACGAGTACTTTGAAATTCATACTTGCGGCTTGTCTCACGGTGGTGTCGATGCAGAAATCTGTGCAGCATCCGGTGATGATCAGCTCATTTATGTTCATTTCATCCAGCATTTTAGAAAGTTCGGTCTGGCAAAATGAGTCGCAATTGCTCTTTTCAACGGTTAGGTCACCAGGGCGAAAATCAAGTTCGTCTAAAACCTGCCAGCCATCCGAATTCAGTCGCAGCCCATCATCTTCGCTGTTGTGCCGGACAAATATTATCGGGAGTTTATTGTCACGAGCTTTCGCTATAAGCGAATTGATTCTGTTGATTACTCCGGCAGCGTCGTAGCGGTGTCCTGCTGCGAACAATGCTTTTTGCATATCTATGACCAGTAATGCTTTCATGTTGATTTCCTTAGGGTGGAGCGTTTGATCCTTTAATTGGAAGATTTCTAAAATATTATTGGGTTTTTGGAAAGTGTCATCTTTTTTGCTTGGCTTAAGTTCCCGTAATTACGCTCTAAGTCCATAAATAATAGTTTTAAACGTCTTTTTTAAACGAAATACTTAAACAAACGTTTGACTTCGTGTTGTTCGCTGATTATTTCTGTTCTTGTGAAGAATCAAAAACTCAGTTGAGAGGCTCAATATTATGACGCAACATCCCAAGGGAAAGACAAATAAGGCACGTGGAGAAGAAACACGGCAGAAGCTTATTGAAGTTGGTTTAAGACTATTTGCCATGAACGGTTTCAACGGTGTGAGCATGCGCAATCTTGCTTCAGAGGCTGAAGTCAATCTGGCTACTGTTGGTTATCATTTTGGTGGCAAACAGGGACTGTATGAAGCGGTTATCCGTGAAATTATTCGTTTTCGTGAAGAGATCATGCCCAGTATTGAAACCTCTCAAAAACAGATTGACCGTTACAATTCCGGTGAAATTTCCAAGGAAGAAATGGTTTCGTGGCTATTTCGTTCCCAGATGTTGGGAGTGCTCAGCGATCCTATTACTGTCTGGGCCATCATGTTGATTAACCGTGAAATGGCTGCTCCCAGCGAAGTCTATCCCTTGTTGGATAAAGAGTTCTTTGAACCGTCCATACAATCTATGAATATAGTGATTCAAGCTGCCATGGCTGAAGACGCTTCAAATACCGAAATTATGGTGGTGAGTACTGCGTTGATTGGTGTCGTGCTCAAGTTCGTAAAGTCCAAGGCTTTCACTGACCGTGTTGGCTGGGATGAAATGACTCCTGAGCGAATTGAAGAACTTATTGAAATCCTGTCCAGAAGAGTAGTGGCTTTTATCTGCTGCTAGGAGGATATAAAATGAAAAAATTAATATTAATTTCAATATTGGTGCTCGGTTTTGCTTTGACGGGTTGTAAGGAAAAGCCTTCTCCGGTGCAGGAAGTGCTGCGCCCTGTAAAGACCATGCAAGTGGGTGAAGGCGGTTTCGGCAGGCAGTGGGTTTTCTCCGGTACTGCCGAGGATGCCTTGCAGTCAGACCTTTCCTTCCGTGTGGGCGGAAAGATTACTTCTTTCCCCGGTGACCAGATCGGTCGCAAATTTCGGTCCGGAGAAGTTATTGCCAGCCTTGATCCTGCTGATTACGAGCTTGAAGTTCGGCAGGCAGAGTCCAACCTTGAACAGGTTCGGGCTAATTATGTGCGCGCCAAGGCCGATGTTGACCGCATTGAGCAGCTTTATAAGCGCAAGGTTGTCTCCAAGTCCGAGCTTGATCAGGCCGAAGCGGATTTCAAGTCTTATCAGGCTCAGCTGAATGCATCTGCCAAGCAGCTCGATATTGCCCGCAAGCGCCTGCGCTACACTGTGCTTAAGGCTCCTTTTGACGGCTGGGTCGGTGCTGTGGCTGTAAACATCCATCAGAACGTGCAGTCAGGTCAGAAAGTTGTCGGCTTCAATGCCGGGAAGCAGATGAAGATGTCCATCTCTTTACCTGACACTCTGATTGCAACAGTTAGTGAAGGTGAGAAAGTGCAGGTCACTTTTGACGCTCTGCCCGGTAAGGTTATGCAGGGTGTAATTATGGAAGTGGGGATCGGAACTAACGAAGGAGCATCCTTCCCGGTTAAGGTCTACCTTGATAATTCCCAGCAGCTGGTGCGCAGCGGGATGTCCGGTAATGTCAGATTTGTCGGACGTACTGAGACTTCAAACATTTATGTGGCTCCCTCGGCTATCGTAGGCAATCCTGACGGCAGCAAGCATGTCTGGGTTGTGGAGAACGGTTCTGTGGTTAAGCGCCGTGAAGTTGAAATCGGCAACATTTCCTTTAAAGGTGTTCTGATTAAGAATGGTCTCAAATCAGGGGAAGTTGTGGTCACTCGAGGTGTACACTCACTTAAGGATGGTCTGAAGGTCCGTAATGTCGGGGGGCTGTCGTGAATCTTGCCAGATGGTGCATTGAAAACAACAGGACATCAATTGCCCTGTTTGTCTTAATTGCTTTTGCAGGGGTTTCCACCTTTTTCAGCATCCCGAAATCTGAAGACCCTGATTTTACGATCCGCACAGCTGTTGTCAGCACGGTTTTTCCCGGTGCCTCCCCGCAGAGGGTGGAGGAACTGGTAACTGATAAATTGGAAGAGAAAATCAGGGAAATCGACGTGATCAAAAACGTCCGTTCCCAGTCCATGACCGGTCTTTCCATTATTGAGGTCGAGTTTCAGGAAAACCAGAAAAACATGACCCCGATCTGGCAACAGCTGCGCAACAAGGTCCTCGATGCCAAAAAGGACCTTCCTGCTGAAGCCTATGAGCCGATGGTCAACGATGAATTCGGTGATGTGTTCGGTATTGTGGTGGCACTGACCGGAGACGGTTTTACCTATCGCGAACTCAAGGATGTTGCCGACTATACCCGTGATGAATTGCTTTCCATCCCGAGTGTCGGGAAGGTAGACCGCTGGGGATTGCAGGACGAGCGGGTTTTTGTGGACTTTTCCAACTCCCGTATGGCTGCTGCAGGGATAACTCCTTTTGCTTTGGCCCAGATGCTCAACCAGCAGAATATGATCCGTCCCAGTGGTTCGGCCAAGGTCGGACCGGAACGTATTTATATTGAGCCTACCGGGGAATTCAAATCTGTTGATGATATCAGAAACATGTCATTGCGCGTTGAGGGCATGAAGTCTTCGCTAAAGCTTGCCGATGTCACCGAGATCACCCGCGGCTTTGCCGATCCTCCGGGAGTTATGGCCCGCTACAACGGCGAACCGTGCATCATGCTGGCTATTTCCATGGCTGACGGCAACAACATCATGGAAGTCGGTGAACTGGTTACCGCCAAACTTGAGAAACTTTCCAAGAATCTCTACCACGGCATGGAATATAATGTGGTTGTATACCAGCCGGACTATGTTGATACGGCTGTTACCGATTTCATGATCAACCTGCTTGAATCATTTATATTCGTTGTTGTCGTTATCCTTGTGTTCGCCGGTTTTCGAACCGGGCTTATTGCCGGTTCACTGGTGCCTATGGCTATGCTTGGCTGCCTTGGGCTGATGCCGTTGTTTGACGTAGGCCTGCAGCGGATATCCATTGCCTCGCTGATTATTTCGCTCGGTATTCTGGTCGATAACGGGGTTGTTGTGTCAGAAGCCATTCTTGTGCGTCTGGCTACCGGGGAGGAGCGGTTAAAGGCTGTTGTCGGAGCAGTTTCCGAATTATGGATGCCGCTTCTGGCTGCATCCCTGACTACTGTTTTCGCGTTTCTTCCCATCCCGCTGGCTGAGAATGCCACAGGAGAATTCTGTTTCTCCCTGTTTATCGTCGTCAGCCTTACCCTGCTTTGTTCATGGGGGCTGTCCATGTCCATGGTGCCTATGCTTTGCTACTACGTACTGAAGCCCAAAGTAGTGATTCAGACTTTTTCAAGTCGCATGTACCGTATCTACAGGACTATGCTTCTTTTTTGCCTGCGCCATCGTCCCGGTTTTCTTGCTGTGGTACTTATCGGTTGTATGGCAGCGTTCTGGGGATTCCAGTTCGTACCCAAAATGTTCTTCCCGCCTAACGAGCGAGCCCAGTTCACCATTGATTTCTGGCAGCCTTTTGGAACCGATATTACCTCCACAGCTGATGAGGTCGGCAGGCTTGAGCAGTTCCTGCTTGCTGATAAGGGTGTTGAAAGTATCGGTACTTTTATCGGGCACGGCGGTCCGCGCTGGTATCTGCCGCTCAACCTTGAGCAGCGCAATGACAACCTCGCCACATTTGTAGTTAATACCAAAAGTGTAGAAGCTACCGATGAAGTTATTGAACGTACCCGCATGAAGCTTAAGTCCGAGTTTCCTGATGCTGATTTCAGTCTCAAGAAGCTGATGAACGGCCCTCCGGTGGGTGCTCCCGTACAGATCCGTATCTCCGGTCCGGATCAGAAAACACTTTACCATTTGCGTGATAAGATTGCCGCTATTGTGGAGAAAACTCCCGGCGTAGCCCGTGTCTGGGATGACTGGGGTCAGTGGACCAAGAAAATGGAAGTGAATGTGGATCAGGATAAAGCCCGTCAAGCCGGACTGACCAGTTCAGATGTGGCACTCAGCCTGCAATCCAGTATGAGCGGCTATCAGGCGTCGACCTATCGTGACGGGGATACCAACATTCCCATCATGTTGCGTAGTGAGGGCGATTTTCGCGACCGTTTGGATAAGCTGGAAAGTCTCAATGTCTATTCCTATCAGGATCAGAAGAATGTACCGCTGAGCCAGATCGCATCATCTGAGTTGGTCTGGCAGCCCTCGGATATTCGTCGCAGGGACCAGACAAGGACTATGACCGTTAAGGCCGACCTCTTTGATGGTTATTTTGCTATGCAGACCCTTGCAGCCGTACGTCCTGAAATTCAAAAGATGATTCAGTCGGAAAGCTGGCCTGTGGGATATTCCGTAGCTTACGGCGGTGAGTTCGAGAAGAGTCAGGAAAGTCAGGAAGCCATCAACGCCAACATGCCTCTTGCAATGGGACTTTTGGTGCTGGTTCTCATTTTCCAGTTCAACTCCATCCGCCGCCCGCTGATCATCCTGCTGACCCTGCCGCCCATGATGTGCGGTATTATCCCGGGTATGATCCTGACCAATTCTCCCTTCGGATTCATGCCTATGCTTGGAATGATCAGTCTGCTGGGTATTATCGTTAACAACTCCATTATGCTCATTGACCGAATTGAAATCCTGCGCGGTCGGGGGCTTGCTTTGGATAACTCCATTGTGCTTGCTTCCCTTGAGCGGGCAAGGCCGATCATTATGACCGCAACCACAACCATTATCGGTATGGTTCCGCTTTCACTGCAGGGCGGGGAAATGTGGCGGCCCATGGCCAACTGCATCATGTCCGGGCTTATGTTCGCCACGGTGCTGACCTTGATTCTTTGTCCGGTTCTTTATTCTCTCTTCTTTAAGCAGAGTTTTAAAAAATACGAATGGAATCAGACTGTGGTTGAGCAGGGTAGTGATGTGTAAGTTATATCCTGTTTTTATATAACATCCTTAATATTATAGGTTTGACTGGGAATCCATGGTTGCATGGGTTCCCTTTTTTTTAAAAAAAATCATATTTGCTGTTTACAAAAATCAGACAATGAATATTTATGTCTTTCGCTTGATTTGATAACAAATATTAAATTGGAGGTGCTTTGTATGGCTATGGGGAAAAAATGCCCGAACTGTAAAGAGCAGACTTATCATGCGAAAGGCAGCCACTATGAATGTTCAGAATGTCAGTATGTTGGTTGGCCTGCAAATATGCCTGTCGAGAATGTAGGTGGCGGTAAAGGAAACAAGTGTCCTAATTGTAACAACCAGACTCTCCATGATCTCACTGAAATGGATTCAGTTGTTGTTAGAAGATGTTCGGTTTGTGGTTATGCCGGTGTTCAACCGATATAAAAGGAGTTATTATGCAGGAAGATAAGATAGAACTTGCGTACATGATGAGAGAGGCTATGGCCTTACAGCAAGAGCTGAAAGAAGGAGAGGAAGTTCGGGTTATGCTGGATTCTGATTTTTCTTTTGAAATTGGCCCGGCGGATCATTCTGTTCCGAATTTTGACAGTGTTCCGGCTGCGGTTGCAAGTATCTCAAAAAAGGATGATGCGGGAGTTGTTTTTGAAGTGATGTATGATGCATTGCAGTCTTCAAAGACAGGAAGTTTTTAATAAGTAATGCCGTGTTTGTGGTTTAAAGGGTTGAATTAGCAAAAATGCCCGTAATTCCTGAGAGTTGCGGGCATTTTTTTGTGCTTATTGATTATACTTTATAAAGCTTCCAGAATCTGCTGGATGGAATCCACCAGACGTTTGGGGGTGGAAGCTCCGGCGGTGAGTCCGATTTTTTTCATATGCTTGAGATCCTCAAGGGGAAGCTCATCGGCAGTTTCAACGTGGGTACATTTGGTTCCAGCGGTTTCAACAACCTGTACCAGGCGGCGGGTATTACCGGAAATGCGTCCACCTACAACGATCATGTGGTCAACTTCTTCGGAAAGAGAAATTGCTTCTTCCTGACGCTGGCGGGTGGCATCACAGATGGTTTTAAGAGTTACGAATTCAATGCCTTTGTTTTCAAGATAGTTGATGCAGTCATCATAAACCGCTCGGTCCTGAGTTGTCTGGGCTGCAAGGCAGTATTTCTGGTTCGGGTCCAGATCAATAGCCTGAAGTTCTTCAAGGGAGTCGAAAAGATGCGGTCCGGCAGGGCCGTAACTAAGCAACCCTTTTACTTCCGGGTGGCTGTCTTCACCGTAGAGCAGCAGTACGCGGTCATCTTCGGTGTTGCGCTGGATGAGCAGTTGCGCCTTTTTCACTTTGGGGCAGGTGGCGTCAATGACGTTTACGCCCCGCTTGCGCAGGTCTTCTTCAACTGCTTTGGGAATGCCGTGTGCGCGGATTACCACGTAGGCTCCGTCAGGTACTTCTTCCGGGGTTGTGGCGGTGAAAACACCCTGCTTTTCGTAATCTTCAAGAACCTGTGGGTTGTGAATAATCGGCCCTAAAATATATATCTTTCTGTCTTCGTCTTTCTCAATGAGGGAATCAAGTTTATTGAGCGCAAGGTCTACGCCCATGCAGAATCCGGCTGTCTCAGCCCTGATAACTTCAACCATTTAGGCCTCCATATAATTCACGGCACGTGTCGCCGTTTTGTTTTCTGTTTAACTTGTAATACTACATTTCATCGTTTCGTTTGGCAATGGCACAGTTTTGGGATGAACTTGATTATAAGACATTGACCACAGGGGGGAAGCGGAGTATTTTCCCCGAAAAAATAATTTGCAGTTAATATTGGAATAAATTGGAGCCTGATAAAATGAGTTCTGAGATTGTTAATAAATATAGAGAAAGAATGGCTGAAGCCTACGAGTTGCACCGGAAATACGTAAACCCCCAGTTTGTAAGGGTCCTTGAAGTTATTGGTTATAACCGCAACTACGTTTCATCCGAGGGCGCATACCTGACCGACGCCAAGGGCGTTCAGGTGCTTGATTTTCTGTCCGGGTTCGGCGTTTATAACATTGGCCGCAATCACCCTCATGTTGCTGACGTACTCAAGGAAGTTATGGATGAGAAGACTGCCAGCATCGTACAGATGGACCTCGGAGTGATGTCCGGCATGCTGGCGGAAAAGCTGGCAGAGCTTGCTCCCGGTGATCTTGAAGCCGTATTTTTTACCAACTCCGGTACTGAAGGCGTTGAAGGTGCGCTTAAATTTGCCCGTCAGGCCAGCGGCAAACATAAGCTGGTTCACTGCCACCACGCTTTTCACGGTTTGACCCTCGGTTCTCTGTCCGTAAACGCAAACCATGAATTCAGGGATCGTAACGAACCGCTTCTGCCCGATTGTGTGCCTGTGCCGTTCAATGACCTTGAGGCCTTGGAAGAAGCACTTAAGGGCGGTGATGTCGGTGCGTTTATTTTCGAAACCGTACAGGGTAAAGGCGTTTTCGTACCGGAAGACGGGTACCTTGAGGGTGTGCGCGAACTTTGCGACAAGTACGGTACCTACATGATCGCCGACGAAGTACAGTGCGGCATGGGACGTACCGGAAAATTGTTCGCGGTGGACCACTGGGGCGTTAAGCCTGATATTCTGGTTATTTCCAAAGCTCTTTCCGGCGGCTATATCCCGGTGGGCGCAATTATCACTACCCGTGAGATTCACGGCAAAATTTTTGATTCCATGGAACGCTGCTTTGCGCACTCCAACACATTCGGCCAGAACGATCTGGCCATGGCTGCAGGGCTGGCGACTTTTGAAGTTCTTGAAAAGGAAAATCTGGTGGAAAATGCCGCCCGGATGGGTCGGCGAATTGAGGAAGGTCTGCAGAAGCTTGCTGATAAGTACGAAATGCTGACTGAAGTGCGCGCAAAGGGTCTCATGATCGGCATGCAGTTCGGCGAGCCTAAATCCATGGCTCTTAAGGCCAGTTGGAAGCTGCTGCATAAGATGAATGATGATCTGTTCTGCCAGATGATAACCATGCCTTTGCTGGAGAAGCACAATATACTCAGTCAGGTTGCCGGACACGGCCTTGATACTGTTAAAATTCTGCCTCCGCTGATGATTAACGATGAAGATGTAGATAAATTCATCGCTGCTATGGATGATGTGCTCAAGGAAGCTCACAAGATCACCGGTTCCGCATGGAAAACCGTGAAGGACCTTGGAATCCGTACTGCAAAAACTTCGTAAACGGATTTCTCTTCCCTACCCGGAAGATTGAAATTCGTGGTAATTATAGAAGGCAAACTGTATGATAGTTTGCCTTCTTTGATTATTCGCCATGTTTAAAAAAAGACCCCTGACGGTTTTTCCGCAGCGGGCATTATTGAATGAATATTTTTTATAGTTTTCTAGAAAAAGTGATCCATTCCATCTGGAAGCTGGTTCGCAAGGCACCTGTTGCCATTGTCATTTCTGCTGTATTGCTGGCGGTTGTTTGCGCAGGCTCTTCCGCTCTCTGGCTCAAGCTGGACAGCGATCAGGATAATCTCATTTCTCATGAACTTCCTTTCCAGAAACGCAATCTTGAGCAGATAAAGAATTTCGGTGATCAGGAATACATGTTTGTGGTCATCAAGACCGGAGGCTCTGACGCTGGTAAAAGCAAGGCCGAGCAGTTCGCCTCGACCCTTGCCACAAAGCTTAATAAGCGGCCTGATCTGATCAAGGAAGTGCATTATGCCATGTCCGCCCGTGATATGGGACCGGGCGTGCTTATGTTTGCCTCTCCGGATGAGTTGCGCCAGTTTGTTTCCCTTGCCCGTGATTTCGGTCCGCTGGGTAAAGAGTGGTTTGAAGCTCCTGGATTGTCCCGTTTTCTGGATATGACTTCAGGGCTTCTTTCCGGTGAAAAAGGCGGCACAGCCGATTCGGAAATGTTCGGTCCTTTTATCGGCGCGCTGGGCAACCTTGTGGGCGAGATGGAGTCCTCCCTTGTATCCGGTCCGACCCTTGAGACCATGAATGCCCCGGTTTTTGATCTGGACAAGGCCGGAATCCAGTATTTCTTTACCCGCAACGGTAAGCTGCTGATCATGCGTATCCTGCCCAAGAAGGATTTCCGGGTTATGGATGTGATCGGGCCTTCGCTTAATTTCGTGCGTTCTTCTTTGGAAACTGTACGGGCAGACTACCCGGAAGTAGAAGCCGGACTCACCGGACGTCCGGTTCTTTCTGCTGATGAAATGCACACCACGGATCAGGATATGACCATTGCGGCCATCATTTCAGTGATTGTGGTCGGCCTGCTGTTTATGTTCATCCTTCATGGCTGGCTGCGGCCCATGCTGGTAATGGGATCATTGTTTTGCGCCATGGCGTGGACTTTCGGGTTTACGCTGGTCACGCTTGGCAGTTTGAACCTGCTGTCCATTGTCTTTGCCCTTGTGCTGGTCGGTATCGGTGTGGATTTCGGTATTCACATTGTCATGCGTTATGTGGAGGCTTCCGATTCAGGTCTGTCCCCGGATGAGGCGGTAGAAGAAGCATTAGTCCATACCGGTCCCGGAGTATTGCTGGGTGGTTTGACTTCTGTGTGTGCCTTCTATGCCGTACTGGGGCAGGATTTTGTCGGTCTTGCCGAGCTTGGCCTTGTGGGTGGAACCGGGATCATTTTTTGTCTGATCGCCATGTTGACCGTGTTACCGTCTGCAATGCTTATCGCGGGCAGGCGTAACTGGTTTCCTTCTTCCCGTCCGCGTATGGCTACCATGCCGTTCATGGAAAAGGTCATTTCCCGTCCGGTAACAGTGCTTATCGTTTTCGGCCTGCTTACCGCGCTGGCTTTTCCCGGTTTTCAGAAGGCCGGATTCAACTATAACCTGCTTGAATTGCAGGCCAAGGGGCTGGAATCTGTTGAATACGAGCACGTGTTGATCAACGATTCTGATGAATCCACATGGTTCGCAGTTATGACCCGACCAGACCTTGAGTCTGTAAAGTCTTTAATCTCGGAATTGAAACAGGTTCCTTCTATTGGACGCATTGAGTCCATTCTGGATTTTCTGCCTGACGGACAAAAGGAAAAAGCAGATATTTTGTGCGGTGAAGCCGAGGTGCTGCAGGGAATCAATCTTGATGCTCGCAATGCTCATCTGGTTCCTGCTGAAGTCATCGCTTCACTTGAGAATTTGATTGAATCCCTTGAAGGTCTTGAGGAAAAACTGTTTTCCGCAGGAGCCAAGCAGGAATTGGATCAGGTTGGTCAAATTCTTGAGCGGGCTGATTCCTGTCTTGAAATTCTGCAGAAGAATCCTGCGGATGCCGTCAACCTGACTCCGCTTCAGGCCCGTTTGATTAATGAGCTTTCCAGTTCTTTTGCCTGGCTCAAAGAAATTCTGGAAGTGAAGTCCGTTGCCCCGAAAGATTTACCTGACCATTTGCGTTCTCTCTATGTGGGTAAGGACGGCAGCTTCATGGTCAAGATTTCTCCGGTAGAGAATGTCTGGGATTTCGATAAATTGACCGGATTCGTGGCTGATCTGCGCAAGATCGACCCGGAAGTGACCGGTGTTCCGGTGGTCGTCCTTGAATCGTCTCTGTTAATGCGGGAGACTTTCCTTGAGGCAGCCGGATTGACCATCATTCTGGTTTCAGTAATCCTGTTCCTCAGTTCATTCAGTATCAGCTACGTGCTGCTGACCCTTGTACCTCTCTTTGCCGGAATCTTCTGGCTGTTGGAGATTATGGGAATTACCGGACTGAGCTTTAATTTAGCCAATTTCTTTGCTATTCCTGTTCTTATTGCCATCGGTGTTGACGGCGGGGTCCATTTTCTGGCCCGTTGGAAGGAGCTCTCCGAAGGAGAACGTCTATACCATACCAGCACGCCGGTGGCGGTTGGACTTAGCTTTTGTACCACCATGATCGGTTTCGGGGGGCTGCTTTTGGCCCACCACCGCGGCCTTGCTTCGCTGGGCGGGATCATGGTTACCGGTTCTGCTACCTGTCTTGTTGGTTGCATGGTGGTCCTGCCTGCCGTGTTCAGACTGATTGAAAGGATCAAAGGAAAGTAATCTATGTTCAGAAGAGTTATCTTATTTGCATTTGTTCTGGTTCTTGGATTGAGTTCTGTTGTTCATGCCGGACGATTTGATTTCGCCATTATTCAACCCGGTCAGCCGGGAACCACTGCCGAGGCCCAGCCGGTTATGGATGAATTGGCTAATTACCTTTCCGCCAAACTGGGTGAGAAAGTGAAGGGCGTTTACTACAATGATCTGAACGCGGCTCTCGATTATCTGGGCAAGAGCAAACCAGCTTGGTCAATCTGCGGGCTGACATTCTTTAAGTCGTACGGTTCTAAATTTTCCATGACTCCGGTGGCTTCAACTTTACCGCAGGGCATGGAAAAGGATGTCTGGCGTTTGATTGTTCCTGCTGCCGGTCCTGATTCACCGGAAGGTATTCAAGATACAGTTTACGGTTCCATGCTTTACACTCCGCAGTCCCTTGAAATTCTGTTCGGCAGTAAAAAGGGCGGGGATTTTACCGTGGAAGGTACGCATAAGGCGTTGCGTATGCTCAGGAAGGTCAATAAAGGCAAGGTTTCCGGTGTAGTTCTTGATGCTGTGCAGTATTCTGTAATCAAGGATTCAGACCGCTATTCCGGCACCAAGGTGATTTATACTTCTAATGAACTTCCCAACAGTCCGGTGGTTTGGTTTGGCAAGACTAACGATGATGCTCTCCGTTTGCAGGCTGTGCTTCTGGATATGTCTAAGGACCCGTCAGCTAAGGAGCTGCTTGATCTGCTGCAGACTTCCGGCTTTAATCCCGCAGACAAGGATTTGAAATAATGAAAGGGCTGCGTCTATTACCATTACTGATTGTGCTGCTGATCTGTGGTTGTTCCGCAAAATATGACCTTCCTCTTTATGAATATGATGCGGATGGGGTCGTCCTTTGGAAGCCCTGTTCAAAGGCGCAGGCTGAGGTTCTTTCTAATTCTTCCAAGGATAAAGATATCCTGCAGGGAGCCGCCTGTTCCGCATGGTTGCTGGAAAGCGGGGCGGTCAAGAGTGCCGATTATGCTAAATCTTCACAGGTAAAATTAGAAAAATATCTTGCCAAAAATAAGCAATCCGGCCTGGGGCACTATCTTTTGGCTTATTTAATTGCTAAAGAGGCTCAGCTTGCTCCCATGAAGGGTCTTGACCTTGTGCCCCGTATGGAGCAAGAAGCACTCGCAGCGTCCAAACTTTCTCCTGAGGTTGATCATGGCGGCCCGGATCGCTTTCTGGGTGAGCTTTATCTGAAAGCTCCTTCCGCTCCCATCAGTATCGGGGACATGGACAATGCTTTAGAATTTTATGAAAAGGCCGTTAAATTCGCGCCTGACTTTGCTATGAACCGTCTTGGACTGGCAACAGCCTTGCTGGAAGATGACGAAGTAGAGGAAGCCTGCGTCCATTATAACAAGGCCCTGCATAGCAAATGCTATGATGAAAAATTATTAAAAGTTGATTCCTGTAAAAAGCTGGTCAAAGCCTGCGAAGGCAAAAAGACAGCTGAATAAAAACAACCCGCCCCCATGCGGCGGAAATGAGGTTAAAACCTTGGCAATTCCTGCAATTCAAGTAGCTAGACTAGGCAAATACATTCTCACTCAGACACTGAAGGGCAACAAGCATTACCCGCTGGTGCTGATGCTCGAACCTCTCTTTCAGTGCAACCTGCGCTGTAAGGGCTGCGGTAAAGTTAACCAGCCGCCGGAAATCCTTAATAAGCGTCTTTCCGTTCAGGAATGCATTGATGCAGTAGAAGAGTGCGGTGCTCCGATTGTTTCCATTCCCGGTGGTGAGCCTTTGCTTCACCCCGAGATTCCGACCATCGTCAGCGAACTGATCAAGCGTAAAAAATTTGTTTACCTCTGCACCAACGGCATCCTCATGCCCGAGCGCATTCACGAGTTCAAACCCAGCCCGTACCTGACCTTCAACCTCCATCTGGACGGTCCTGCTGAAGTTCACGATAAGGTTGTCTGCAAACAGGGTGTTTTTGATTCCGCGGTACGCGCCATCAAACTGCTCAAGTCCAAGGGCTTCCGGGTAAACACCAACACCACCCTTTTTGGCGGTCAGACTGCTGAAAAGGCAGCTGATTTTTTTGATTTCCTCATGGACCTCAAGGTAGACGGCATGACCCTTTCCTCTGCTTTCAGCTACGAAGCAGCAGAAGATCAGGATGCTTTCCTTACCCGTCCGCAGAGTGAAAAGCTTTTCCGTGAAATTTTCACTATCGGCAAGAACAAGAACTGGGATTTCAGCCACAGCAGCTTCTATCTCGACTTCCTCGCCGGAAACCAGCCCAATTACAAATGCTCTCCTTGGGGTAACCCCTGCCGTTCCGTGCATGGCTGGCAGCGCCCCTGTTACCTGCTCGAAGACGGCTTTGTCTCTTCATACAAAGAACTCATGGAGGAGACCGATTGGGATAAGTTTGGCGTAGGTAACGATCCCCGTTGCGCAAACTGCATGGTTCACTGCGGTTTCGAACCCACAGCGGTTGCAGATTCCGTTAAACGCCCCATCAAAGGAGCTATGCTTGCCCTGAAAGGTGTAAGTGTAAAATAGTTCAGTAGAATTCAAAAAGGCCCGTTGAAGTTTTCTTCAACGGGCCTTTTTGATATCGGATATTTATTGCAGGTCGCTTTCTTTAAACTTTTTAACAGTAAGTTCTGATGATAGTTCTTTATCTACGTCATTAAAATAATGAATTTGTTCACTGGTAAGTGCGTTGGGGTCAAAGTTCTCATAATCAAAAACAGTGTAGATTTTATCTAAGTTTGCTCTGCGCATATAAGCAAAGAGTGCTTTTTTTGTGTCAGAAACTTTTTTAGTACAGACTAAAACATCAATTGCTTCAGGTATAGTCACTTCATTGTTTTCATAGAATTTAGCATAATAGCCAATGTTTGAGTTGGTTAAAAATGTTCTGCAGTAAAAATCCTCTCCACCCACTGTCTTAGTATAAATATTGGTGTATGGACCTGCGCCTGTTGGTAAATATTTCGGTTCCCAGTAATATCCAGACGGGATTGATTGAATTTCGAAGAAACTTAGCCTGTTAGCGGAGGGTGATTCATCTGTTCCTGCGTAGTAGTATGTCTTAATTTTAGTTTTATCTATTACCTTCGACTCTTCGCCAATAAATTTTACGTGTTCAGGATATTCTATTGTTATCGATGGGGAGCGCGTTGAATAAAAAGCATTTTGCGTGGCAATCTTTTTCTCAACACATCCTGTGCAAGTAAGCGTAATCAGAAACAAAATGAGCAGTAAACTTTTTTTCATGATTCCTCCAGAGTGTAGTTGTGGTAATTACTATACTTCCAAGGGGATGTAGTCAATGTGTTTGTCTATAGTATATAAGTCGCTCTGTGTTGTGTAGAAGGGGGCGATAAAAATAATCAGAATGTTCTTGTTGATATCGTTATTTCTTATTTCAAAATTTTTTCAAGGGCCTTCAAAGCCTTGGAATAATCCCGCCCCATGGGGATCAGCTCAAAAATCAGGTTGGGCCGTTTCATTATTGCTTTTAAAATAGGTCCCAGCTGTGTCTTCCCGGATTCATCAACACCGGTCAGTGACTCCTGCGGGATGCCCCGTTTTGAATCATCGCTGATTGCCCGGATACAGCTGAAGGGAATTCCTGCTTTTTTGGCTGTCTGCGCCACTGCTATAGATTCCATATCCACCGCCAGTGCCCCGGTTCGTTCATGCATGAACAATTTATCCTGCGGGGTGAGTACTGCCTCTTTGGCTGTAATCAGTTTTCCGCATTGAATCTCTCCACAACTGGGAATGAATTCACTGCGCAGCCTTGCATCGTCATTTCCTTCAAACCATGAATCAAATTCCGCAATGTCTGAATGGATGCTCGTTGCTGTTACAAGTGTTCCGGCTTCGAGTCCGGCAGCCAGTCCGCCGGAAACACCGATACTTAGGATCAAGTCCGGTTTTTCAGCGCAAAGCAGCTTTGCAGCTTCAGCTGCACGCGCAATACCTATTCCGGAAACAATGCAGCGATAGCTTGCGTTGTCTTTATTGGTTCCGAAGAGGATCGGGAATTTACCTGTATTTTCGTGTTGCGGTGCAGGGCAAACAGCTTGGGCTTCCTGTTCCATTGCCGCGACTATGGCGATTTTTATTGATTTCATTGTTCGTCCTTTGATGATCTTGTGAAGATGATAGATCAGATATGAATAGCGGTAAAGTTTTCGAGTTGTGTATAAATTTATTTAAAATATTGCCGAAAATGGATTGCGATATTGTTGTAATATCTTAAACGTCAATATTGACACATAGCGAAAATGAAAATAACTAGCGCGACGGGGTTATAGTGAGGGTATCATTTATAACTTTAATTAAGGTGGTGACCAGATGAAATGGTTCAGGAATTTAAGAATGATGTATAAGATCATGCTGCCTGTCGGAGCTTTATTGCTCTTGACTTTGGGCAGTATGGAATACTTTGCAATGCAAAGTAGCTCTAAAGCTATTGAAAAAGTAGCAAAAAAAGAAATTTCCGCCCTTGCTGGAGAATATAGCGGACGTATTCTCAATTTTATGACCCATGCGCAAGGACAGGCTCAGGGGCTGGCGAGTACTTTTGCCCAGTTCAGACGTGAGAATATTGAACTTAGCAGGCAAGATGCCATCTCCATGCTCGTCGGGCTTATCAAGGGTGATGAGAACTTTATCGGCGGCAGTAACGGTTGGGAACCTAATGCATTTGACGGTCGTGATGCCGAATATGCAAATACTGACTTGCATGACAAAACCGGGCGTCTCATTCCATATGCTTTCTGGGCCGGGGGGGAAGTCAAGGTTGTTCCCCTTGCCGAGTATTTTGTGCCCGGTGACGGTGACTACTACCTGAAGCCTATTGAAAGGCGCAGACCGTATATTACGCCTCCTTACCCTTACGATGTTGACGGCAAACGTCTGATGCTGACTACTATCGGCGCACCCATCATGCTTAATGGTCGTCCCCTCGGTGTTGTCTGTGTGGATATGCCCATCACCAATATCAACGAACTTGTTTCTCAGATTCGTCCTTACGAAACTGGTTATGCGTGGTTGATGATGCCGAACGGTGACTTTATCTACCATCCATCAGAAGATCGTATTGGTAAGAATATGTTCGATGTTGATAAGTCTGCCAATAAAGCTGATTTACGCCGGGCATTAGAAGATGGGGATTCCTATTTTGAGATTCGCGTGGCTGCTGCGAATGGTAAGAGATCCATGATTCAGTATATCCCTATTGAATTCAAGGATAGTGGGCAGCGCTGGTATCTTGCTGTCAGCGCACCATTGGATAAAATTCTCGCTGATGCGCACTCTCTTACCCTTGACCTTTTGACTATGGGCGGGATTGCCCTTGTTCTGGTCATGATTGCAATCTTTTTTGTAGCCCGTTCCATTTCCAAACCTATCAGAGTTATTGCTGATGGAGCTATGGAAGTTGCAGGCGGTAACTTTAATGTCCGTCTTGACGAATCCCTTTTCGGTGGAGAACTCAAAGACCTGCATTCAGCTATGCGCGCCATGTTGAGCGGGTTGGTAGAGAACATTTCCAAGGCTGAAAAGATGGCCGAGGAAGCCAAGGATCAGACCGAGAAAGCTCAAGTGGCTCTCAAGGAAGCTGACGCGGCCCGTGCTGAAGCTGAAAATGCCAAGCGCGAAGGTATGCTCCATGCTGCTGAGCAATTGGCAGGAATTGTTTCTCAAGTTGCCAGCGCAAGCCAGGAACTTACCGCCCAGATTGATGAATCCAGCCGAGGTTCTGAGACCCAGCGTGAACGCACTGCTGAGTCCGCCACTGCTATGGAACAGATGAACGCCAGTGTAATGGAAGTTGCGCGTAATGCAGCCGAAGCTGCTGACTCTGCGGACAACGCCCGAGCTGAAGCGGAGAATGGCGGAACCATCGTTAATGATGTGGTTGATCGAATCAACCGTGTTCAGGGTATGACCGTAGAAATGGAAAAAGGTCTGGGTATGCTCGGTGAGCAGGCTGATGGAATCGGCAAGATCATGAACGTGATTACCGACATCGCCGACCAGACCAACCTGCTGGCCTTGAACGCGGCAATTGAAGCTGCTCGTGCAGGTGAGGCCGGACGCGGATTTGCGGTTGTTGCCGATGAAGTCCGCAAGCTGGCTGAAAAGACAATGGATGCCACCAAGGAAGTCGGCGACTATATCTCTGCCATCCAGAGCGGAACCCGTGACAATATTGACGGTATGACCAAAGCGGCAGCCGAAGTCTCTGCTAGCACCGAGTCAGCTAACAAGGCTGGCGAGGCTCTCAAGGGCATTGTTGAGATTGTCGAGGAGACCGCTGGACAGGTTCGCAGCATCGCTACTGCTTCTGAAGAGCAGTCTGCAGCAAGTGAACAGATCAACCGGAGCATTGAAGAAGTTAATCTTATTGCCAACGACAATGCTCAGGCCATGCGCGAGTCATCCACTGCGGTGGAAGAACTCATGCATCTCGGTGAGCAGCTTTCTGAACTGATTGAAGAGTTGCGCAGAGCTTAGCACTATAAATCGTATGAACATTCAAGGGCCGGGGGTTTTCTCCGGCCTTTTTTTGTTTGCGGGTGAATGGGCTTGGCGATAGAGGTTGACTTGGGATTAACAGGAGAATAATCAGAAGTTGATTATACAATCGTTTAGTTATGAGGTTTTTGCGTTATGAATCAGCGAATGTTTTTCCTCGATAATCTGCGCGCGATAACAATTTTTTGTGTTGTAATACTTCACGTTTCTCTTTGTTACATGAAGTTCGCACCGCAGTGGTGGTTTGTTGTTGATCCGCAGCAGAGTATGTTTTTCACCTATGCTGTTATGCTCATTGATGTTCCCATCATGGCTATAATGTTCTTTCTGGCAGGATATTTTGCCCTTCCTTCGTTACAGAAGCACGGGTTGCCCGGATTCTGGGTAGGTAAATTTAAGCGTATAATTATTCCATGGGTTCTGGGAGTCTTGTTTCTTTCTCCCCCGGCCATGTATATGATCCTGCTTTCAAGGGGCAAGGCTCCATCTTTTATGGAATTCTGGTCCGGGCCGTTCTGGACGACCATGTACAGCCAGTCCGTATTCTGGTTCCTCGGATTGCTGGCTCTCTTTTATTTGATTCTTAGCGGCTGCTATAAGTATTTCCCGAGCCTGCAAAAGCCTCCGCGTTTGAGTCGCAACCCATCGCCATTGCTTTCTGTCCTTTTTATAGCAATTTCCAGCGGTATTTTTCTGGGCATGAACCAGTTCTTTCCGGTTGATACATGGATTAACGATTATTACCTGATCGTTTTTCAGCCCTTGCGTTTTTTTGTTTACCTGCTCTATTTTTGGCTGGGTATCCTCGCTTGGAAACGCAATTGGTTTACCCGGCAGGGATATACTCCAAGGTTGCTGCCGTGGTCGATAGTCTGCCTTGCCTCGGCAGTAGTCTATCTTACCTTCAAGGGAATGATGCATGCCCGAGGGACCGAATTGCCAATTCAATTAGGCAATTCTCTTGGTTTCAATATCTTTGCTTACAGTACCCTCATGGCCGGAGTGGCCCTATTCAAGGCTTTCGTAAACAGCTCCAATGATTTTTGGAAGTCGTTTTCGGCATGCTCGTATGGGCTTTATATTTTCCATTCATTGGCCGTTTACTACGGAGCCTACTACCTGCTCGGTATGCAGGCTTCACCGTTCATTAAAGCTCCCATTCTGCTGATCGGATCAACAATAGTATGTTGGGTGCTGACAGTGGCTTTGAAAAAGGTGAAGGGAATTTCATCAGTTTTGTAAATAAAAACAACCCGGCAATATCAGCTATGATATTGCCGGGTTGTTTTTGAACGTATTCTTAGCAAGTCATATGCGAAGCATACTAAAAGTTTTAGGAGAGTCCAAACTACTTACCACAGCCGCAAGAGCCGCCGCTTTCCTTTTTCTTCTCGTCCTTTTCTTCATCTCCACCGCCGAAGTTCTTAAGCCCTTCAGCCAGATTGATGAGACGTGCATTTGCTTTTCCATAGATAGAAGCTTCGGGATAATTACCTTCAGCGTCCTTTTCGCCAGCTGCTACTCCGGTGAGGATTTCGATTCCCTGTTCGATGTTTTCCACCGACCAGATATGGAACTTGCCTTCGCGGACAGCTTCCACAACTTCTGTGCGCAGCATGAGGTCTTTGACGTTGGGTTCCGGGATCATGACTCCCTGGTTTCCGGTCAGTCCGGCATGCTTGCAGCAGAGGTAGAACCCTTCGACTTTCTGGTTTACGCCGCCGATGGGCTGGACTTCACCCTTCTGGTTTATTGATCCGGTTACGGCTATGTCCTGACGGATGGGCACTTCCGCAAGTGATGAGAGCAGGGCGTAGAGTTCCGTGGATGAAGCCGAGTCGCCGTCGATACCGCCATAGGACTGCTCGAATGCAATACTTGCGGTCAAGGAAAGCGGTTTGTCCTGTGCGAATTGACGGCGCAGGAAGCCTGAAAGAATAAATATTCCTTTATTGTGAGTCGGGCCGGACATATCAGCTTCACGCTCAATGTTGATAATTCCGCCCTTACCCATGGCGGTTACGGCGGTAATGCGTGAAGGCTTACCGAAAGAGTAATCACCCATGGAATAAACAGCCAGACCGTTGACCTGCCCGGTCACAGCACCGTCGGTATCAACATAGATGCTGCCACGGTCGATCATTTCCTGTAACCGTTCTTCAGTCTGGTTCGAGCGTTTGCGGTGGGCCTCAAGGGCCTGAATAACATGTTTTGCCCCTACAGCAGTGGAGCCGTTACGTCCGGCGTAGTAACTGGCTTCGCCCAGTAGGTCTGCCAATAGCGGAAAGGCTGTGGTTATTTTTTCCTGTCTGCCGGACATACGCACGGCCTGTTCAATGATGGCAGCGACACCCGAACGGTCAAAGGGCATCAGGTTATCCTTTTTCACCATGCGGCTGATGAAATTGGATACTGAATTGATAGCGTCCACGTCCCGGTCCATAGAAATTTCAAAGTCGGCACGTACCTTGAAAATCTTGGGAACATCAGGATCGTAATGGCGTAACAGTTGGTACAGATAGGGGTCGCCCAGAACGACAACTTTTACGTCCATTGAGATTGGTTCCGGTTTGAGACCGGTGGAAGATATGAAATAATAGGGGTCAAAGGTCTGGATTTCGATCTTCTCGGTCTTAAGTGACCGTTTGAGAGTCGGCCATACTCCCGGTTCTACTATGGCATCCATGAGGTTGAATACCAGATATCCGCCATTAGCCTTGATGAATGATCCAGCCTTGATTTTGGTGAAGTCTGTACGCCAGCCGCCGTGTCTGTCCATGACTCTTTCAATGGAACCGAACAGGTTGCGGTAGGTAGGATAGGCTTCGAATATTACCGGGGGACTACTTTGCTCGCTGTTGTCCACCAGCAGATTGACTTTGTAGGGATGAAGAATGGCGTCGGACGGCGGGGGCATGAACATCATGCCGCCTTCTCCGGCCTGCGGCTTTTTGCCGATCATACGCAGGGAATCAAGTTCTTCGCTCATGTTTTCAAGCATGGCTTCAAAGTACTTGAGTATTTTTTCATCACTGTATTTCTCTTGCAGAGGGGCGATCAGATCCTGCGCGAGAGTCATGAACATGAGCTTGTCCACGTCTTCGCTCTTTTTCTTTACTTCTTTCTGAAGGTTGCGGACTTGAGCCAGAATTTTATCAATTTCGTCTTTCAGTTCTTTTTGTTTTTCTTTGAGCCTTTCAAATTCATCGCGCGGGAAGCGGCCTTTATCTACCTTTTCTTCCAGCTGGATCATGCGAATCGGCTCCCCGTCCACCAGAGGAACAACATCGGGACGTTGATAGTGTCCCATTTGCATGTTGACGATAACCAGCCCGGAATCCTTAACTTTATCTTCAATGCCCTGGAAGAACTCTCGGGTCTGCTTTTCGTGCATTTCAATGATTTCATTTTTGCGGGCCATATATTCCTGACTTTCAAAAAGCTGCGGAACTTCGCGCTTGATGCCTTCCAGAAAGTCATGGATATCTTTCTTGAAGAGTGCCCCCTCTCCGGCGGGCATGCGGATCAGGATTGGTGATTCAGTGGATTTGAAGTTATTAACGTAAAGGATGTCGTCCGGGCTTTTATCCGTCTTGGAAAGCTCGGTGAGCATCTTCTTTACAGTGGCCTGCTTACCGGTGTTGGCAGGTCCGGTAACGAAAATATTGTAGCCCTTTAGTCCCATCCCCATGCCGAAACGAAAAGCTTCGACACCACGACACTGGCCGATAATTTCATCTTCATGGTCAAGGTCAGCAGTAGTGTTGAAAGGAAGTTCTTCCGGGGCAAGGGTCCACCTCAGTTTTTCAAGCGGCAGTTCTCTCTCGTTCAGGATGCTAGTCATGGAGGTCTCCGGTCTGGTGCTATTCAGATGTTATGGAAATAACCTTTTGAGGTTTGATTACGCATTTATTGAGTACAATTTTAAGTACTCCGTCTTTGAAGGTCGCGTTTACATTCTCAGGGTCCACCCGGCAGGGCAGCGGGAGCGTCTTTTTGAAATGATTAGTTTGGCGTCCACCCTCAAAGGTTACCTTTTTTTTCCCGGAAATGGTCATGGAAGTTTCAGTAACTTTGACTTCAAGGTCTTCGGCATGAAATCCGGGCATGGTGGTACTAACTTCAAGAGCTTCACCATCCTCTCTCATGCTGGTTTGTGGCGTGCAATCAATGATTCCGCAAACAGAAGGGATGCCGTAATCTTGGCACAGGCTGTTGAAAAGCCTGTCCATATCGGTTTTCAATCTTTCAAGTTCTCGGCTTCCCCACGAAGTCAGGTTTGGCATATGCAGTCTCCTTGTTAGAACAGGTGGGAATATCAATTAAATCCACGCTAACACATAGGCAAAAAGTTTAGCAACCGCTTTGCAATTAGAAAGAGCAAAAGAAGTTGTATTTGTAATAACCGAAATTTGGATACGTAAATTATACATTTTTACGGCATGATCCTCACATTTTTGACAAAAAAGGGAGTCGAAGTTCTGTTTTTAAGGGGTTACAGTCTTGCATGTTCCCGCTTCATGGGCTATTCGGTTCATCGCTTCTTATTTTAAAAAGGCAGAATGGAAGTGTTTTCCGTAACAGCCTTTTTAAATGTTGCAGGAGCGGAAATTTACATTTTCTTTTAGGAGTGACGCATGAAAAGGGTATTAATTCTCATGGTTGCAATGATGCTGGCATTCGCAACCACCGCAATGGCTAGTGACGGTTCTCTCGAGAAAGTACAGAAAGCAGGCAAGCTTGTAATCGGGCTTGATGACACTTTTGCACCCATGGGCTTCCGTCAGGACGATGGAACTCTGGTCGGTTTTGACGTTGACGCTGCTGAAGAAGTTGGTAAGCGCCTTGGTATCAAGATTGAATGGCAGCCCACTGCATGGTCCGGCGTTATCCACTCTCTGAATGCAAAGAAATTTGACTGCATCTGGAACGGCATGACCATCACCCCCGAGCGCGAAAAAGCAGTTTCTTTTTCCAAGCCTTACATCATGGACGGCCAGATCGCTGTTATCGCTATGGGTAACAAGTCCATCAAGGCTCACAAAGACCTCGGCGGCAAAGTTGTCGGCGTACAGAAAGGTTCCCCCGCTCTTGAGGCTGCTAAGTCCCTCAAGCCTGCACCCAAGGAAATTCGTGAGTACGACACTAACGTTAAAGCTCTGCTTGACCTCGAATCCGGTCGTCTTAACGGCGTAGTTGTTGACAACATTGCCGGTCGTTACTCCATGGCTCAGCGTCCCGGTAAATACCTTGCGCTTCCCGGCTACATCACCAGTGAAGCTTTCGGTATTGCTTTCCGTCAGGGTGAAGATTCCCTGCGCGCAGAAGTACAGAAAACCATCGACGCTATGATCGCAGACGGAACAATGGGTAAAATCTCCCGCAAGTGGTTCGGTGAAGATGTCACCAACCCCGCTAAATGGTAAGAAATGATTTATTCAAATAAAAAACTCGGAAAGAGCGGGGCGTTTGCCTCGCTCTTTCTGCTGTTTGCACTTCTGATTTTTCCGGCTGTCTCATCAGCCGCTGTTGACGCTGACGCGCTGCTCAAGCAGGCCCGTGATGCTCTGACCGTAGGTCAGATCGATCAGGCCCAGACTTTGTTCAAGCAGGTACCCGCACCCGGTCCTGAAGGTGATGACGGGCAGTTTGTTTATTCCCGTATGCAGCTGGCGCGCATCAGCTATTCCATGAAAGATGCGGGCAAGGCCCGCGAATTCGCCGAACAGGTTGTTGCCGTCTATCCGGACAACGTGGAAGCGAAAAATTTCCTGACATCTCTTGATCGCGAGACCAAGCCTGAATGGCAGAAGACCCTTGAGGACTGTAAGCGTTTCATGCCTAATCTGCTCAAGGGTGCGACAATGACCCTCGTGCTGGTCTTCTTTACCATGATCGTTTCTCCCATCGGCGGCCTTTTTATCGCCCTTGGCAAGATCAGCCGCATGCAGCCGTTTATGGCTATCAGCTGGTTTATTATCTGGTTCTTCCGCGGCACCCCGCTTCTGCTGCAGCTCTTTTTTATCTATTACGGTCTGCCTGCAATCGGCATTACCCTTTCTCCGTTGGCTGCGGCACTTATCGGTCTGGGTATTAACTATTCTGCATATCTTGCTGAGATTATCAGGGCCGGTATCGAGTCCATTGATGACGGCCAGACCGAAGCAGCAAAAGCTCTGGGCATGACTTACGGCCAGACTATGCGCCGGGTTATCATTCCGCAGACATACAAGCGGATCATCCCGCCCATTGCCAACGAATTTATTGCATTGATCAAGGATACCGCACTGGTCTCCACCATTGCCATGGTCGAACTTATGCGTGCTGCGGACCAGATGTTCAATGCTTACTTTAACGTGACCGTGCTGGTAATGGCTGCTGTCATCTACCTTATTTTTACCTCCGTATTCACTTTCTTCTTCGAGAAAATCGAATACAAGGTCGGGGTATACGAGAGGCGCTAAATGGAAACAATTTTAGAACTCAAGAAAATCGTCAAGAAATTCGGCAGTCTTACTGCGGTCAACCATATCGACCTCAAGATTACCCGTGGCGAGAAAGTGGTTATCGTCGGTCCCAGCGGGTCCGGCAAATCCACCTTGCTTCGGACCATGAACTTCCTCGAAACCATTGATTCCGGGGAAATCAAGTTTGAAGGAAAGCCCTGCGGTTATATCTATAAAGACGGTAATCCGGTGTTGGATTCCCAGAAGAATCTTTGCGCTCTGCGTTCCGAGATAGGTATGGTTTTCCAGCAGTTCAACCTTTTTCCGCACATGACCGTTCTTCAGAACGTTATGGAAGGGCAGGTTACTGTGCTTGGCAAGTCCAAGGAAGAAGCTCGCGATGTTGCGCTTCAGATGCTGGAAAAGGTCGGTCTTTCCGACCGTGCCACCGTTTACCCGGTGACCCTTTCCGGTGGTCAGAAACAGCGTGTGGCGATTGCCCGTGCACTGGCCATGAAGCCGAAGATGATGCTTTTCGATGAACCTACCTCGGCTCTCGACCCGGAACTGGTCGGCGAGGTCTTCGATACCATTCGCTCTCTGGCTGACGACGGTATGACCATGGTTATCGTTACTCACAACATGGGTTTCGCCCGTGAAGTTGCCGATACCGTAATCTTCATGGAGACCGGGGATTTTATAGCCAAGGGAACCCCCGGAGAATTCTTCTCTGCCGAAACCCAGCATCCGCGCATTAAAGAATTTATGGATAAGTTGTTGTAAACAGAACAGCTATAGTGAATCAGAGACCGCAATATCTTCCACAATATTGCGGTCTTTTTTTGTGCAATTTTATGGTATCTGATGGTAGTTAGGTTGAACAAACAAACCATAAGGAGCATCTCATGAAATTGAACGGCCAGCGTGTCCTGATGTTTATAGATAATGTTTTTGAAGATATGGAACTTCTTTACCCCTACTATCGTCTGATTGAGGAGGGTGCTGAGGTCGTAGTTGCCGGACCTGAATATGGTGAGGTCTATACGGGCAAGAACGGTTATCCTTTCAAATCAACAGCGGCTATTAATGATATGAGTGCTGCTGATTTTGACCTTCTGGTTATAGCGGGCGGCTTTGCTCCTGATAAATTGCGCCGTGATCCCAAGGTGCTGGAGTTAACCAGAGAAATCCACGAGGCCGGCAAGGTCGTAGCTCATATCTGCCATGGCGGTTGGATTCCTATCTCAGCCAAGATTATGGATGGTTACAAATGCACTTCCACCCCCGGAATTAAGGACGATCTCGAGAACGCAGGGGCCACATGGGTAGATGACGAGGTCATAGTTGACCGCAATCAGGTTTCATCCCGCAAACCGGACGATCTGCCCGCATTTTGCCGCGAGATAATTAAGCTCGCAGCCAAGTAGTTTGCTATAATATATTGAAGGTCGGAGAGGTCTCGCCTCCGACCTTCAATATTGTCACTCATCATCCTTGATCTTAAAAAAAGACGTTGTGTCCGCCAGTTGTTCCGACTGCCCGAACAACTCTTTAGTCGTTGCTGCTATCTGTTCCGCTGCTGATGCGTTTTGCTGGATAACATTATCTAGTTGCTGAAGGGCTGTATTGACCTGAGTTGCTCCTTCACTTTGTTCTTGGCTGGCTGCTGCTATTTCCTGTACATATTCAGCTGTTTTCTTAATTTCCGGTACCAGTGCGGCCAGTTTTTCCTCAGCGAGATTTGCCACATTTGAGCTGGTGTTGGATATGGTGATGATTTCAACTGCAGCTTCACCACTGCGTTCAGCAAGTTTACGTACTTCTGATGCTACTACAGCAAACCCTTTTCCGTGTTCGCCAGCGCGGGCAGCTTCAATTGCGGCATTTAATGCCAGAAGGTTTGTCTGGCGTGCGATGTCATCAATTACCAGTATTTTATCTGATATTTCCGTGAGAGCTGAAAGGGCTTGTGATAATGCAATGCCGCTTTGTTCCGCATCTTCCGCTGCATTTCGCGCAATATCAGCGGTCTTGTTTGAATTGTTGGCATTTTGATTGATGCTGGATGTCATTTCTTCCATTGTTGATGCAATCTCTTCAATGCTGGATGCCTGACTGGCAGCACCGTTTGCAAGACTGTCCGCAGCATCAGAGAGTTCTCTGCTGCCGGTATTTACAGAATTTGTAGCTCTGGTGACAGTACGAATGACATCAGCGATGCTGTCAACCATTGTATTTAAGGTGTTTTTTACTGTTCCGATTTCATCATTGCGGACTGAAACCAGCCTTTGGCTGAAATCTCCGGTACTCATGTTTCTTGTTTGTTCCGTAATTTCGTTTAAGGGTTTTGCAACAGTGCTGCTGATAAGACGGATTGCAGCAATCGCAATGAAACCGAATATAGCAAGTGTCCATAATGATACATCAATTATAGCTGAGACCGTCCTCTTTTGGGCAGGTCCGAGTGAACTGATAATTTCGAATGCACCGTGAATTTCGTTAACCTTCCATCCTTCCTTGGTACCGCCTGTAACATCTTTGCTGCCGGCAGGGTCCCCGTGACAATATAAACATTCTTCAGTTAATCGGATGGCCTTGAAATATCTAATCTGTCCGTCCTCGATGACAGTGGCTTCGTCTTTGCCGCTAGTTTTCATTTGCTTTAAAATTCGACTTTCCAATGGAGTCGGTGCATTCTCAATGTTACGGGGGGATTCTTTAGGAACCCGAAAAGTGTAGCCGGATGCCTTGGCATTTGCTTTAACAACATTGATGGCAGAAATTACAGGGACAGCTTGAATCACTTTTTCTGGCGGGATGTCTTCGAACGGCATTAAAATGCCATCGTTCAGTTTTTTGTTCATTTGTTCCCGTGATGCCTCAGCAAGTTGAACGATGGCTCTGCTTTTTTTCAGAATAGCATCTTGCGCTTCATCTTTAATGGATGAAACCTGTAGGTAACCCATTATAAGGGCTGTTATTGCTGGTCCTGCTAATGCAATAGCGATTGTCTTAGTACTGATTTTTATGTTCTTAAACATTACTAACTCCATATTCGGAAAATGTGCGCTAAATGATTTGCTGCATACAGAAGCTGTGTTTATTGAATATATCATCAGATTTAGGTTTGTTCCATCAAATTTAACTGCCGCAGGCAAGATAGTTTATAATCTGTATTTTTATACAGGAGTTGAAGTTTAATCTTCGCTGTTTTAAATGGTTATGAATATGAAATTGATATCAGAATTTTACAGAATATTTATCAGGCCGGTTGATCCGGGCCTGTTCATGACCAAGTACGCTGCCAAGTCCATCTGTGCCTGCCTTGTGGCGCTGCTGCTGGCTTATCTGGTGGGCATGAGCACCAAATTTCTGCAATGGTCGGTTTACGGCTCTATGGTAGTGGTCGTCTTTCGTGCAGGTAGTACTCTTGCTAAACGTAAGGCGGTGGCCCGCTGGCTGACTCTAGCTGTAATGTGTCTAGTTCCTGTTTCAACGCTAGTCGGTAATTATTCATTACTATTGGAAGTGTATCTTTTTGTGCTGGCCTTTGCGGTATTTTTTACGCCCGTTCTCGGTGTCTCTGCCGCAACTGCTGCCATCGGTACACTTATCGTTAATCTTCTGGCTTTAACATCGCCGGATACGTTTCTGGTGGGTATGGAACGTTCAGGTGCGGTTCTTTTTGGCGCCACTGCTTCTTATTTGTTCATTTTTTATCTCTGGCCCATGAAACCTGAAAAGGTTCTTACTCGGGCCGGGGCTGTGGCTTTGACTGATATCGGTGACTACTTCCGCGCCGTGGCCTCATCTACAGGTAGTAAAGATGATTTAAAAGAGATTGCAGAAATTCATGAGCGGTCTGTGGAATCCGTACGCCGTTATCGCAGATTCATGGAAGCAATCAACGTGGACCCGGTTAAGGAGTTGGGCAGTTATGAAGGCCCGTCGGCTTTGTATGCATTGCTGGTGCGCATGATTGAGGCTGTTGTCGGGTTGGCCAACAGTCGTCAGTTTGCCGAGCATAGTCCTGTTTTCAAGGATATGCGTTTTAAGTTCAGCGATATTGCAGGGCGCAGTTCCGTGGCATTTGACGTGCTGGCGGCAAATCTGTCTACTGGTAAGGGAGAGGTTGATCTGCGCGGCATTGACGAGGGGATTTCAGAACTTGAAAGTGAATTGCTTCGACTGGGGGCCTACAAGCGTGATGACGGCTTGCGCAATGAATTTCTCGAGGCTTGGGGAGCAATCTACGGTTTGCGCAATCTGAGCGTAGAGTTTGCTGAAATGAGCAAGCTCTGTTGCAAGGGAGGGGCCTGCAGTGTTCGCTGATTCTCTTGCTATCTTGAAAAAGGAATTCCGTTGGGATTCGGTTCCTTTTCGCCATGCTCTCAAGGCTGCGGCTGCAATTACTTTTGCCATTGTTGCTGCCCGTTTTCTGGAACTTCGTCATGCAGTCTGGCTGCCTATCAGTGTGATTGTGATCATGCGCCCTTCGGTTGGCGGGACATTGCGTATCGGCTGGAAGCGGCTTTGGGGTACGGTCATCGGCGCTGGCATCGGGGTCGGTATCTTGTTTCTTGAGCCTGGAACCCCGGTTCTTGCGGGACTGATTATACTTTCATTTTTCCTGATGATTCTTGTAAGGGTTTTCAGTTACACCGTTTTTTCCTGCTCCTTGACTGTGGGGGTAATCCTATTGCTGGGAGTGCTCTTCACTGACGGCTGGCAGTTCGGGATTGAGCGTATTCTGGATACTGTGCTGGGTATAGCAATCGGTATTGCAGCTTCCTTCGGGGTCTGGCCCAATATGGCCCGTAAAAATTTGCGGGAGAAAATGGCTAATCTGATTGAATTGCAGTCCACGCATTTTAAGATTCTTTCCAAATCATATCTGCATGGCGGAATAACTGAAGCTAGAATTGTTGAGACCCGAATTGAAGCTTCCAGCATGCTCGATACCTGTGCGGAGTCATTTCGCGAGGCAGCGGCAGAACCGGGATTGCAGGCTTGGCAGCGAAGTGAATTGACCCGCTTGATCCGTACTTTCACACGCATGCACAGTTTGCTCATGACCATGTCGACTATTATCCGCCGAGGGTACGGAGGGCCGTTGCCGTCCATTGCTGATGGAATGGCCGAGGTGCTGGGAGCAACAACTGAGTATTATGAATGGCTTGAATGCTATTCCCTTACTCCAGAAGATTGCCCTGATGAACCTGATTTTGATAAGGCTATCGATAACTTTATGGCCGCAGTTGGCGATGCCCGAGTCCGGGGCGATTTTGAAGATGTGCCCCTTGAGCGGCGTAACAATATTTCGGCATTCATCTGGAACATTCGTGCCCTCGGCGGTGAAATTCGTAGAGCTGGAAAACGAATGCATGACCTGCGCTACGGGCGGGATAGTAATTAGGAGATATTTATGATCAACGACAACACCCCATATACTTTTGACCGTGTAGTGCGCCTACTGCTTGTTGCGGGATTCATTTGGGTTACAATCACCCTGCTGAATACCTTGAGCGCGGTGCTGGTGCCTTTTGCTGTGGCTTTGACCCTTGCTTACCTGCTGAATCCACTGGTTAATTTTGTCGGTCGATACATCAAGAACCGTACAGCCGCGGTTTTGCTTACCTTGCTGGCCTTAATGGTCCCTCTGGTAAAGATCTTTTGGATGATGGTCCGGACAGTCGGAATTGAAATGAAGGAAACCGGTGTGATGCTGGCTGGAATGGTCAATGATTCTGCTGTGGCGCAAAGAGCAGCGGAGTATATCCCTGAAGATCTCTGGCATACCATAGTCGATCTGGCTAAGCAGGAAGATGTGCGGTCATTTCTTACTGAGTCCGGCCTGACTGATATGCTCAAAGTCTCGGCTCAGAAAGCCCTGCCCGGAATATGGAATATTGTAAGCGGTTCGGCCCACACCCTTGGTATGCTGGCCGGATTGTTTGTTATTTTTCTTTATCTTGTGTTCCTGCTTACCGATTACGATAAGCTCAGCAAATGGCGGGAGCAGATTCCCCCCAAATACCGCGAGCGGGTAGCATCATTTGTGGATGATTTTACCAATGTGACAAACCGTTATTTCCGCACACAGGCTCTTATTGCCATGATTATCGGCTGTTTGTTCTCGCTGGGATTTTTGATCATTAAATTACCGCTGGCGATTCTTCTGGGCATGCTTATCGGGCTGCTGAACATGGTCCCATACCTTCAGATTGCCGGATTGATTCCGGCTTTCCTGCTGGCGGCGATTAATGCACTGGCAACAGGCGGTAATTTCTGGCTGGCCTTAGGCGGGGTAGGCGTAGTCTTCGCTGTCGTGCAGGTGCTGCAGGACGCAGTTCTTGTCCCGCGCTTACAGGGTGAAAGCATGGGGTTGTCCCCCTGGATGATCCTATTGTCGCTCTCCATCTGGGGGCAGCTTCTCGGTTTCCTCGGGCTGGTAATGGCCCTGCCGCTGACCTGTATGGCTCTTGCCCTTTACCGCCAGTGGGTGATGGGGCAGGGGGAAGTTGAGGTGGAGGCTGAATGAAGCAGCCTGCAATTCTGAATGATATGAGAATTAGTTGGCTGATCGTAGTCTTTTTACTCGGCACGGTTGGCCTTGCCTCAGCTTATGAAGTCGACCCTGATCAATATATCGATCAGAGTTTTGTTATTGATGAAGAGGCTGCTCTTCCGGTTCCCGTGAGTCGGACGGAGAAGGGCTGGCTGGGGCTGTCTATCCAGAGTGTGGATAAAAATTTTACTTCAGCATTTGGTGGCAGGGTAAGCAACGGTGCCTTGGTGGCGGATGTTGTGTCCGGAGGGCCTGCGGATAGGGGGGGAGTTAAAGTCGGGGACGTTATCCTTGATTTTGCTGGCAATCCGGTTGATACCGCGACGGATCTTGCCGGAATCGTGGCAGATCATCAGCCCGGGAGCAGGGTTCCCCTGATTGTCTGGCGGGATGGAAGGAAATGGGAACTGGATTTAACTGTAGGCATAAAGACTGCCTCTAAAAATGACAGAATTGCAGCAGCTGAAAAGGCTGCTGCTGATTTTGGCATCACTCTTGACTGGAGTAAAAAAGACAGCGGGGAATCTGGCCTGAAAGTAGTGGGCGTAAAGGACTCCTCTCCGGCTAAAGCTTCCGGCCTGCTCTCTGGTGATGTTATTTTGCAGGCAGGTCAGAAGGATATCGATAGTGCCGTTTCCTTTTGTAAAATCCTTGACTCAGGGGCTAAGCAAAACAAGCCTGTGCTTCTTTTGGTTAAGCGAAAGAAATCGAACATTTTTCTGGTGTTTCGATTTGGGGTAAAATAAGTTTATAGGCGGTATATCGTTCTTCTCATGCGGGGGTTCGAGTCTAGAATCAACGGCTGGAAATTTAGTCAATCGGCCTTACGTCCCTTTTTTCGGTGTAGACCCTTTTGAGTTGCTTGTTCGCAATAGGTTACCAAAAAATAAAAGCCCCTTACGAAAAATCGTAAGGGGCTTGAATTATCTGGTCGGGATGAGAGGATTTGAGCCTCCGGTCTCTGCGTCCCGAACGCAGGATTGATTACCTTTAACTGAATTTTATTTTCTTTTGTTTAGTTTTAAAGACTTTGAAATTATTGATTAAAATTGACAGAAATAAAAAAATGAGTTTTATTGACTTTGAAATAAATTGGTCAAATTTGCGCTAGTTGTTAGCAATAGGTTAGCAAAAATTAGCCTCCAATTATTTGAAAAGGTCAATATGAGCAAAGCTAAATCGAGCCGAAAAAAATTAGTGAACAAGAATAGGTGGCCTGGTGTTTATTCTTATGAAAGCCAGCAAAAGCGTCATCAGGGAAAGCCGGACGTTTGCTATCACGTTGCTTATCGTATCGATGGCAAACTTAAGTGGGAGAAAGTAGGTTGGAAGTCTGAGAAATACACCCCACAGATAGCCTCGGATATCCGCTCTGATCGGCTTAAGAAGGCTAGACATGGCGAAGCTGTCAAAACGCACAAAGAATTGCGCGAGGCAGATCTCAAGGCCAATATCAGGTTGGATGATGTCGCTGATGAATATTTTAAGGTGCGCGGCGAGTCTTCAAAGGGGGCCAAAATAGACAAAGGTCGCTATGATAACCATGTTTCCCCAGTGATAGGTTCAAGGCCAGTTAGGAATTTATGCCAGCTTGATATGGAACGCATCAAAAAGAAAATGGATGGCATGTCTGCTGCTTCTATATGGGGAGGTCTTGAGATCACCCGCCGTATAATCAATTTTGGTTCAAAGAACGGTCTGTGCGAACCGTTGGGATTTACTATCCAGATGCCCCGACGAGATAATGAAGTTGTTGAATATCTTACCTCGGATCAGTTGAAGCGTTTTCTTAAAGTGCTTGAAGAGTGGCCCTCTCGTGATGTGTGCAGGATGCTTAAAATTGCGATGTTCACTGGTATGCGGAGAGGCGAAATCTTTAAACTCGAAGATAGAGATTGTGATTTTCAGCAGTCGCTAATTTTCTTACGCGCTCCCAAGGGAGGAAAGAGTGTGTCGATTCCAATGAATGGCGTTGTTGCTGATTTGTTGCTTGATCAAATTCAGTGGAAAAATGAGACTTTTCCTGAGTCTGAGTTTGTATTTCCCGGCAAGAAAGGTGCGATGAGAGTAAATTGTTCAGCAGCCAATAGGATCAAGCAAAAGGCCATTCTTCCAAAAGAATTCCGAATTTTTCATGGTTTGAGACACCATTTCGCCGTGACTTTGGCGAATTCAGGTGAGTTTTCGCTTGATATGATCGGAGAATTGTTGACCCATAAAGACACTTCAATGACGAAGAGATATGGACAGTTTTTGCCAGATACTAAGAAGCAGGCTAGTAATAGGGCTGCTGAATTGTTGTGTGGATAAAATTTTACTTGAAGAAAAGGGAGACGTAAATGCCTGATTTTCCATTAGTCCATGATCAGTTGGTTCAGGATGATCCCGGGCTTAATTTTATAATGTCAGTAGACTTAAGTTCCATTATGCTTTTCCCTAGTCCCGAAGATTTGACGCGTTTAGGGCACTATAGGGCTAGGTGTTTATTGAAGGCAGTGCCGTTTTTAATTGAACAATGTGAGTATAAAGAACGGTACATAGACGGTGTGCTTATGACTCTTGCTGAAGACATGTACGGGACATGGGAAAATTTTACTTTGTTTGTCTTTCCTGAAAGTAAAAATATCATTCCAGATAATTTTCTTGATTCTGCAATTCAAAAAGGCAGAATTGCAGGTATGATTTTCCAACGTGTCATGTATGAGAATATGGGCATTTCTGAAGCAGCTTCAGATATAATATCAAGAGCAAACGATATAGAAATGATTGGAGAATACGGTGGGGATGTAAAGAATATTGTTAATAACATTTGGCGCCCTCGAAAAATTGTTGCTCATTGGTGGGCAGCTTTATTGAATTTTGAAGTTACTAACCGTGGAAAAGATTATATGGCATTAGATACGCTGGTTCCTAAAGATCGTAAATCATGTCTCAAGAATGGATTAGTAGGATTTGTTTCAGTTGTTAATCAGTATTATTCGGAAGCTGTGGAAAGAGGGGTGGTATATAAACGATCGCGAAGAAAGTTAATTGACCCCGATAAAGCTTGGAGAATTGTTCTTGTGTAGGCCAATTGTAGTTTTGTTTTTTAAACTAGCCTCTTTTGAAGGCTAGTTTTTTTTTGTCCTGATAAGCTAGGGAGTGTTTTCTGAGACTTCAATAATTCAGAATATTGTAGACTGAATTTAAATAAATTTTATGATCCAGCTTAATTAAATTTTAAGGAGGATTATAAATGTCAAAACTAATTAATACGGTTGAAGCAGCTTTGTTTTTAGGGCTCAGACCAGGAACACTGGAGGTTTGGAGGTGTCATGGTAAAGGGCCTCGGTATTCAAAGATTGGGAGGAGAGTTATGTATGAAGTTAGTGACTTACGGATGTTCGTCGAGTCTGCCAAAGTTGAAACTACCGACTCTTATGACAATTATGGGCTACAGAGCGTAAGAGGAGGGTGTTAATTGTGATCGTAAAAAAAAATATGGGAGTTAGAAAAGCCGCCAAGCAAGATCTAACTCCCAAGAAGCATCAACTACATGTTGATGGTAATTTAATCCACCTTCCTTCATCCCTACCCAAAAAGCAAGTGCAGACATGTTTTGTTTTTGTGCCATTAAGAGACTTTGGGGCAACGATAATTGACTTCATTCGCCAGCAGAAATTGTTGACCCATTCTGAAAGGTCTGTTTGGCGTGAGCTGGCTCTTTTTGCTGGATATGACGGCAAGTGTTTTCCTGCTCAACATAAAATTGCAACACGTGCTGGGATTGATGAGCGTACTGTTAGGAAAGCTCTTACTGGTCTTGAACAGAAAGGTTTTGTTTTGAAAAGGAAACCAGAAAGGCAACGAAGTTGTTCATATTTGTTATTATTTCATTCAATATTTTTGAACCTGCCGTTGGGGCCAGTTAAAGAGGGTAGTAGGGCCGCCCAAAGCGGAACAAAGGGCCTAACAGACCAGTCCATTGTTCCTACTATACCAAAAGACCGAAGCAGGCCTCAAACAACCAGAACTAAAAGTGATGGTTGTTGTGCTGCAATCTGTTCAGGTGAATTGTCTCAAGAAATAGAAGACATGATTTGGTCCGTTGCGCAGGTTAAAGATAAACCTGCAAAGTGGGCATTTGTAGTAAGGGAGAGGTTTAGAAGGGGGGACGGCGACTTTGAGGTCCTTAAGAAGGAAGCTGAGGAAAGCAAACTTAGTTCCGGATATACCTATGCTGATTGGGATAAGTGGCTGTCTGAGTTGATCCTTAGAGATGGAGCTGAAAAGTTTAGCTCAGTTATTAAGCAATTTCAGGGAACTCACCTAATGATCAGAGACGTTCAGATACCAATCGAATATATACATAAGTATATGGAAACAATGCGTTGAAATATTTGAGTATTCTTTCTGTTTTGTTAAAACAATTCGTGGAATAGAGAGGGATTCTGAAGAGGCTGACATTTGTTGTTCCGTAAGGAACAAGTTAAATGATGGGATGACAGTGATGTCATCCCATTAATACTTTTAGTTAGGGCTATAAATGAACTCTGCTACATGCTAGTAGTGACCTTAATTAAATTTTTTTAATAAAGATTTTTCTTATTAAAAAAAATGAGCAAAATTTAATTAAGGATATATAATGAAAATAAAGTCAACTGAGATTAATACAATTTCATGTCTAGGAGAGGAGGGTGTTAAAGCATTGATTCTTGATATTCAATACGAAAACAATTTGATCAATAAATTGTTTGAAGCAACATTCTATTTAGGTCAGCTTGAAAGTCTCTTTCTTTCACATAACTTCAAGAGTATTTATCCTTTATTAATGAAGAAGGAGACACTTTTTTCTTTTAAGTTAGATAACTGCAATATTACTTTGGATGATTTGCTTGGTTATGAGATGTGCGATGAGTCAAAGTATGACGCTGACTTAATCATGGCTGCAAATTATATCAGGGTATTGAATTTAGGATTGTCCAAGCTAGAGTCTGGGGAGGAATTGTCAGTAGATTTGATTCGCAGCATGCATTCAGAGCTTTTTATCAGTAAGGGAGTGGGGAAATCTAAAATAGAGAACAACTTGAAAGATATTGTTAATTTTATTCAATTCAAGTCCTCGCAAGTTCCGCCATTAATTGTTGCTGGGTTAGCCTACGCGTATTTCGATTCAACTTGTCTTTTTGAAGATGGAAATGGACGTTTTGGTCGTATGATAGTTACGCTTGTTCTTGTTGAGTCAGGAATGAAGGGCGCTTCACTTCTGTCTCTTAGTCATTTTTTACTGAAACACAAAGAAATCTATACTGAAAAATTATTAGATGCCAGACTTTCAGGACATTGGGAGGGATGGCTAGAGTTTTTCCTAGAAGGAATATCTAAAGCATCAGTTGATGTAATAAGTGCTATTCAAGAACTTGATAATATTTATAAAAGAGACAAGGAAGAGCTGTTCTCTTCTGGAAAAAAGACTTCCGGTATCCTGCTAACTTTTGAGGTTCTTTTCTCTCAAGGTGTCGCTAATGCCCAGAGAGTTGCATCAGATACGAAACTAAGAATGCCAACTGTGAATAAGGTACTACGTGAGTTGGAGGACTTAGGCATGGTTGTTGAGACTACAGGTAAACAGCGTGGGCGGAGCTATATGTATTCGGATGTTTATAGAGTGTTAACTTCGGACTTAGATTAAATTAGTAAGTAGATAATTGTTCTATAGTTTGTTCACGAAAGCAAGTATGCGTGACTATCTAGTGTGTTACACTTGTAGTTGTGAGATAAAAAATATGCGAAGGGTGCTGTAGTAGATCATACTTGATCTTACATCCACCATTTTTTAATGGACTCAAAATTGTTAGGTTAGTTTAAAATCAGAACCTTGTCGTTTCAGAGTTCTTTCCCATAAGCATAGTTGCTAGTGGTATTCGACCGCAACTAGACTTGTGGTTCTCGTTGAACACGTTGCTCTGTTTTGATTGTTCTTTAGTGTTTCAATAAAAAGGGATAGCCTGTTCTATTTCAAAGATAAATTTCATATCAATTTGGAATTCTTGCACTTAAGGTGAATTTTAAAATAAGCATATTACTTCATGTAATGATCATCTATGTTTTTCCCGTTACTATTGTTGTTCAAAATTAATTAGGGCGGTGACTATATAGCTGTATAGCCATGTTACTGTAATTTGGATATTGTCGATAAAAATTAGGTAAAGCTTTAATTATTTCCCAATCGCTTCTGTCGAGCATTGTTCGGCTTTGTGGACAATTGCAAAGTGTTTGTATCTTGTGGTCTAAAGGACAGTGTTCAGTCATTTCTTCATAGAAACCAATTATCATTTCTAATGTTAGTAATTTTTTCCTATTTCTTTGTTCCTTAGGGGCTAAAAGTTCACGTGTGTACATGGTTAAATATTTAGCAAGTCTTCTGTTTTTGCGAACAACTAATAGCATTCTTTCTACTTTAGCTATCTTTTTATCCAATGTTTTGGACTTGTATATGTCTTTTAATGCATCTCGCGCTGATACAATTGCAACACCTGATAAGAATGTTAATACAAGAGCAAAAATGCCAATAGCATTTTGAAATGCTCCTCCTTGTCCTGTGTTGCTAAACATATCTTTTACTGGATCAAAAGATAGTGAGATAGCTAGTGCATATAGTATGGCTGTAAATAGACTTTTACATGGATTTTGCTGAGATGTTTTATATATAAAATTGTATATTTTGAACAAAATTATAATAAATTTATTTTCAGAGGATGTATGAAGAGGGATTTTTCCCTCTCCTGTAGACTTGTGAACTTGGAGTCCAATAAAAACTAGGAAGAATGCTACCCCAATTGTAAGAGCTTCACTGTTAAAAAGTATCATTTCTTGTCCTGATCTACATAGGTTTCATATATTTTTTCGACAAGGTCGATCGGTGCAAGGTCAAATTTGTCATAGACATTTACATCCTTTTCAAATTTGTTTCTCCAATATGAATTTGCCACAACAGAATAGTAGCAGTAACTAATGTCTATTTTTGACTCACACAGATATAGCCCTAGTACTTGTGCTTTGTTCGTCGTGCAATTATCCCCCATTTCAAGGATATAATTCTTTAATTCAGTAGGAACAGTATGTAGGTCTAAGTCAAGAATTATAAAATCAATGTTGTTTTTGTTTTTGTTGATGCTTTGATAAGCCTCTTCGATAGACTTTACTCTTGTTAATTTGCAACCTGCTTCAATTAAGGCATTTTCATATTCAGCGGTAGTTAAAACTTCATCGTCAGCTAAAAGTATATGTTTGCCCTTTAATTTGTCTTTGATGTGACTTCTAATTGAAGTGGCCATGTTACCCTCGCTTGTACTCTTTTGTTTTTTGTGTTTTCAACGCTAACTATTCCACCACACATTTCAACAAGATGCTTGGCAAATGAAAGACCTACGTGTGCTCCGACATTTCCAGACTTGTTTCTAGGGATAATATGTGATTGAAATTTAAGTTGATTTTCTTCCTCTGACATTTGCCCAGGGTTGTTGATAATAACCTCTGCTGTTTTTTGATTCAGTATTATTTGAACATCAATCGTTGCTTCTGTTCCTCCAAATTTTATAGCGTTATGGATCAAGACCCTTAGGATTCGGTAAAAATATTCTTTGCCATGAAGTGAAATAGAGCCAAGTTCTTTGTATCTTGAACAGTAATGTATGTTTTGCTTGTGCCCTTTTGAAAGCGGTAGATATAGCTTAAAACAATCATCGATTGCTTCATGTAGCAGAAATTTTTTGGAAGTGTCGATCCTTATATTTTTATGCAAGTCAAGAAAGTTTTGGCATAAATCATGGCCATGCTGTAAAAACATTAAGGGTGCTGAGTATTCTTCGGGATTGTGCTTGGCTCGCACGTCAATAGGCGTTTTTGCTCCCCATAAACAGCCACCAATTTCATGCACTAAACTGTGCTGCCACATTTTTTTGTTATATCTAGAAATTAAAAATTGAAGTTGTGGGGTAACAACTGCTGCAAAATCTCGTGAGATGGAAGAAAGTTTTTCGCTGAAAGCGTATACTTCATCGTGTAGAAGTATCAAGCAGGCTATTGTTTGTTCGTTTATTTTATGTGGGATTGTAATTGAAGATCCAATTTTGTTTAAACATTCAACTCCACGTTCTAGATGGTCTCTATTGGTATCGCCTCCGAGACCATATTTAGTTACTTTAGTTAAGTCTTCGATAGTTATGCCAGAGAATGGTTTTTCGGGATTTCCGTCAACTGTGTCACTCCAATGGAAAGGGAAATTGCAATTAGATTTCTCAGGAAGTCTGCACTTTTCAAAAAAAGATAAACATTCAACTTGTTCATTAATTGCCACAATAGTCACAATAGGCATCTGTCCCCATTTGACAATCAAAATTCCTTTTTCAGCTTTAGACATTTCGCAAGCAAGCTTGACATATGTCTGGAAAAAATACTTTGCTTCCTGAATTGGGGCAAGGGCGTCTAAAGCGTCTCTAATGCGTTCCCATCTTTTCATTAAATCTTTGCGGTGATTTTTTTCTTCAAGATCACGTAAGTCTTTGAACACAGGTCTGAAGAGGGGGGCAATTTTTTGTACCTGTGTGTCGTCAATATTTGTGTCTTTTTCAGTATTTGTTTCTACCTTTGTGGGGCGTGCTATGCTTTTTCGATCAAAAACAAAGAGTCCCTTAACTTTAAAGGTCATAGTCGTAGAATCTTTTTTTAGAAAAGGGATTAGTAGCCAGTCTTGTACTCCCTTGCTGTCAATGATTTTATCAAAGTAATCTACATCGTGTAGCTGGTTTTGCGGCAGTATACTGTAGATCAATTTGTTATCGTTAGCGTCTTTTCCTTCAAAATTTTTAACCACTTCTAGTAAAGAACCGTTTAGAGCTTGCCATGGGGCTGGTACGGTTGTTTCTTTGTGGTTGCAGTAGCGTAGTGTTATTGTTCCTTGTGAGCCAGACACATCTCTTAGGTCGTAGTAGCGTCCTCGTGGGAAACCATATTCAGCTAATGACCTTAAAAAATTTATAATAAAAAATTTTCGTTGATCATTCGGCTTGCTTTTTGAGTCAACAACAGATTGAATGTAAAACCCTTTTTTTTTGGCAGGAATTTGATTTATTGTAAAAGCTCCAACCTCACCTGACAGAGGGCATGTTCCCCAAAATTCTCTTTCAATAGTTACGCTTTTTATTTTGTTAGGGTTGCGTCCTGCAGAAAGATGTGTTGGATCTGGTTTATTAAATGGTCCATTCCAGTTGTTTGTATAAATTACTTCATTCTCGTCATTAATAATTCTATAGCATGTATTGTTGTCGTCCAGGTCAGGAGGGACAATGCCTTCTATTTCCTCTCCATCACTTTTAATAAATAGAAGAATTTGTTCGAATGTTGTTGGCTTTGCTAACCATTTGTTTTGCACATTACTCGTGATTCTTTGTAGCTTGTTAATTGCAGGTGATGAATTTCCAGTAATTATCCATATTTTGTTTTTTATCTTATCAAATGAATTGGTTCTTTTAATATTTTTCAATAAACTTAATGCAGAAATTGGAATTCCATTTTTTTCTCCCAGGAATTCATCTAGTAGTAATACGCAGCTGGGATTGTTGATTAGATACTCGCTTATTCTATCATATTTCCATATTTGTGGATGTCTAACTGTTAATCCGTAATGATCTTGGAAGTATTTTGCCATCTGTTGACGGAATTGAATGTCGTCATCAATAATAATTATGTCTATTTTTTGATTGCTCATGGCTTCTTCCTTAGGAATTAATTTTCACAGGAACTTTCATACAAAAGGTTGTACCAATCCACCTAATTGATTTAACAAGCAGAAGGTCTCCGCCAATAGATCTCAGTAGGTTGCGGGATAGGTAGAGCCCCAGTCCAACTCCATCAATGCCGCGAGTGCTACTACGTGCAGTAAATAAATTTTCTCTAGTGTCACTCTTGATTCCTGGTCCATTATCTTCAATATAGATATGTAAAGGCCTTTGGGGATCATCTTCGAAATGAAATTCAACTGTAACCGTTATTGTTCCCCAACAATCTTTATCAAGGTGGTCAATAGCATTTGTCAGGATGTTTAATAGGGGCTGCTCAATTGGTGTTGGAGCTATGCTTGTGGTTAGATTTGTATTAGGAAGTTCAGTGATAATTCTTATTTCTTTTTCTAGAGCAGATGATTTTATTAATTTAATTACTCGCTTAATGTTGGTTCTCGCTCTAAATTTTTCTCGTCTTTCAAGTTGAATGTGGGCCAAATTGGCTTTTGCTGTTCGTTCAAGAGTTTTCGCGCTGACAGCAAGCATTCTGAGATCTTCTTGTAATTCCATTATCTCTGTTTTTGATAATGAACTAATGCGTTTTGCCTTTGCTCTCAGTCTGACGGAACTTTGTACAATTGGCGATGCAACACCTCTAATTTCATGCAAACTACTTGCAGCGACCCGTCCCATTGCAGCAAATGTTTCAGTTTCATCTAAATATCTTGTCAATTGCAACCAATCAACTAGGTCTAACATTCTGGATTGGTTGTGTTGAATTTTTGAAATTTGTGTTTTCGAAAATTCTTTTTTGCTATAACAAACGATGCATCTATCGGTTTTTCCGTCGACTTCCAATGGCCAGGCAAGAACGTGCTTTGCTTCTTTGGGCGCACATTTCTCCAGTGCCCCAGATTTGTATAGAGGCAAAGCTATAGGCGTCCCTGAAGAAGTTGCAGTTCGAATAGCTGTGTGTTGGCATGATGGTTGTAACATTAGCATGTCCTCTCTAAGTAAGTTGAACCATGCTCGAATAGAGAATTTCCTTTTCCATTCTTCAACACACCATAAGGCAGCGCAGCTTCCAATATCTTCACACAGTTCACCCAAAAAACGGTTTACTTTGCAAAGAACTTCATCGGTCCGTGTACTATTTTTCCATATTGGGTCAAATACTTGTGAGTCCGAGTATTCGGGTTGCTCGCCAGATACTAGCCAATTCATTAGATTGTCGCATGAAAGTGGTTTTTGTAAGTACCCCCAAGAATTTAGTTTTTCGCTTTTTATGTCTGTGTATGCTACTGCTGTCATTATGCTGACAGGTATAGGAATGTTTTTAAGAAATGATCTGATTTGTTTGAAATAAGGACTTTGGTCTAACTGATAGTCGAGTAATATGTGAGAAAAAGAATGTTTGTTCAGTCTTAGTTTTACGTCTTCAGGTGTTCTGCATATCATAGAAGTAGCGCCTAGACTTTTGAGCCATAGCATCAATTCTCTTGTAAAATCGTGGTCGTCATCGATAATTAATACAGAACAGTCTTTTAATGTTTTTGTGTCATCTGAGGTGATGGCATCATCTTTGTTTTGTGCAGGCTGAGGGAGATGCTCTGTCCTATCGGACTCATTTAACATCTTTTCTCTATATTCTAGCTCCTTATCTTCTAATTCCTCCAACAGCTCATTCACACTTATTTTTATTAGGATATTACCAATGTCTATTTCGCATATTTTCCCTTTAACTATGTCTCCAATTAATAAAAAATCGGAAATATCGGTGCCAAAATTTGGTATATCTTTAATATCTAAGCGTGCTTCTAGTCCGGTATATGGATGGTCAAGTCTTATTATTGCAGTTTTATATCCATGATAGTTTACAACAGTTCCACCAACAATTTCTCCTCGTTTGACTATGTTTGTAAACCATGGATTGTCTTCAACTGCTAGGAGTAGGCTTGCGTACCACAGCCCTCCTGAATTTAATTTGGGGGATAGTAAAAATACTGTGACTTCTTGCCCAATTTTTAGTTCATCTATACAAAAATTGTCTGGACAGTTGTCACTACTTATTCTTGCGGAATCAGCTCTTATACTGTTGGGGTTCAACTTTATATGAAAAACGCCAATATCCTTTTGTACAACTCGGCCTGATACTAGCCTATCATTTGGGGCAAGTGTCGTATAATCCATCACCTCTCCTATTCTTAGGAGTAGGTAATTATATCAATAGTTTGATTATTGCAATACGTAATGTGATAGTAATGCGGTATAAAAGTGTTGGCTAGATAGTTTTGGATGTGACTGAATGGTCGTTATGGAAATTATGAATTGTGCTTTTATGGTAAATTTGTTTTCTTGCTACTTATAATGAGTGAGAAAATATTTGGTAGTGTTTGAGCGTGTCTGAGCTGTTTGTACTTAGGGTAAAGGTTTGCCTTGGAGACTCCTGGCAGAAATGGAGTGTAATAAATCACTTAGTCCACAATAAATCTTAATTTATCGACCGTTTCCGGAATCAAAAGAGAGTGACGTTCTGGTCATTCGTTGCCCAACAGGCTCATTTAATTTTACTTTCCTAGCTGCCTTTACCTCAACTAATCCACGGCCAGTATGACCGGTCGCCTGTTTGGCCATACCATAATATGCCTGTGAGCGATCTGATGAATGCCCCATGGCCAGGGCTATCTTTTCTGGATTATATCCCGCAGCCTTGAGATCTGCTGACAGCGCATGTCTATGAGTATAGAGGCTTACTTTATTCTTCCATTTGCTACCAAGAGCTTTCTCCACTGCTTTGCTATGGCTTTTCCGTAGTGCTTGTTGAGAATAAGGCTGTAGCCATATGTCTGACCCTCCTGCGGCTTGTACAGACTCATAAACCATATACGCGAATTCATCTTGTTTCGGATTGAAAACCATTTCTCGCCATGGTTGGCCAGCAAAGTTCGTAATTTTGGCTCCTTCAATTTTCACGTGTAGGAATCCATCAATGTTTTTGAGTGAAACGCCATTTTGAAGTTCTGATGGGCGAAGGCCTGTCAGAGCTAAAAGAGTATACGAGAAGGTATGATGGTCAGGTAGTTCTTCTAATATTTTAAATTGCCATTCTCTATCTGGAAATTCTTTATTAAGTTTTCCTACAAATCTACGCTTGCTGTGCTTCTTAGAAGAAATTTCTGTTGCTACAGCAGGGTGGGCTGCCCCAAGTTTTTGCCTGAATCTCTGGCGTTCATAATCCGGGGCTTGTTTTAAAAGTCGTGCGCTTTCAATGTAGGCTTTAGCTTTAAGCGCGTTCCCATAAGCAAAGTCGCCTGCAGTTGAAAGTTCCTCTGCTTGTTTTAAGTATGAAAGGAGTCTCTCAGCACATCCGAATTGGTAGGCTGCCTTTAGAAGTCTATATCGACTTTTGGAAATAGGGGTGCCTTTCTTAAAAGCCGAGAGTGAACGATATTCTTGGGGAGTGTGATTTTCTAGAAGTTTTATTGCTCTCCGATAGTCTGTCAAAGTTCGTGGAGAACGTCTCTTTGACAGTATCTTTTTGCTAAGTTCAACAGCAGAATCAAAGTTCATGACTAACTCCTAAATTAACCCCTCACCTATGCTCTTTCACTGCGTTACAGAGCTTCCTCTCCCCTTTCCTTCGGGGTGAGAGGAGTGTGGGGATTTCATATTGATTTCGGCGTTTTTTGCGCCAAAATTGCAAAGCCAATTTTCTCACACAAAAAGCACCAAATCAATATGAAATCCCTATGTTCGCGCAACCTGAATATTCAGGTTGCGCGAACATTTAAAACCGAGACGGAGGCGACGCTTCGCATGTCGCTTTTTTGAGTAGATAAATTTCCATTTTTAGAGAAATTTTCCGATGGTATTTGCAGCCATCATCTGATAACCGTAATCCCGCGCTTAATTTGATATTTTCAGTGGTTTTGTCGTAGAACCTTGGAATCGAATATGTGCCTGATCATCATAAATTATGAAATCGAAGAAAATAGGTAAATAATGACCACTGCCGAACAACATAAGTTTTTTAAAGATCTCGATAAACGACTCTGGGATGCGGCCTGCAAGCTGCTTCCTTCCCTTGATGCTGCTGTTTATAAGCACGTTGTGCTGGGTTTAGTGTTTTTGAAATATGTCGGCGACAGCTTTGCTCAGCGTCAGGAAGAACTTCGCGTATTGTTTCAGAACCCGGATAATGACTACTATCTTGATGACGATGCCGATAATGCTGAAGTCATCAAAGAGGAATTGGAAGAGGTAGACTACTACACCGAAGCCAATGTGTTCTGGGTCCCTGAACGTGGACGCTGGCAAACTCTTCTCGACTGCGCAAAGCTTAATCCGGGTGAAAAGCTGCCTTGGGATAAGAAAAAGAAGAAAAAGGATGAAGAGCCAGAAAAGGAAGAGTTTAAAAGTGTTGGCATTCTAATTGATGATGCCATGGCTGCTATTGAGAAGGACAACAAGAACCTGAAAAATGTTCTGAACAAGAACTATTCTCAGCTTGAAGTTCCTGATGGCAAGCTGTCCGAAGTAATGGACCTGATCAATACTATCCCTTTCGAGCATGATTCCCTTAAGGCCAAGGACATCCTCGGTCATGTGTATGAATATTTCCTAGGGCAGTTTGCAGCAGCAGAGGGTAAGAAAGGAGGGCAGTACTATACACCCAAGTCTATCGTAACCCTCATAACCGAAATGCTACGTCCTTATAAAGGACGCATCTATGACCCAGCTTGTGGATCTGGTGGTTTCTTTGTTTCCAGTGAAGAGTTTGTAGAGGCCCATACTCATAGACCCGCCGATCTATCCATATACGGGCAGGAGTCTAATCCCACCACATGGAAGCTGGCAGCTATGAATATGGCTATCCGGGGAATTGAGTATGACTTCGGTAAAGAACCTGCCGATACTTTTGCGAATAACCAGCATGCAGAAAAGCGTTTCGATTACATCATGGCGAACCCGCCTTTCAACTTAAAAGGATGGGGTGCTGATAAGCTTGCTAAAGATGTTCGGTGGAAATATGGCCTACCACCGGACAACAATGCGAACTTCGCGTGGATGCAGCACATGATCCATCACCTCGGCCCCAAGGGTAAGATGGGATTGTTGCTGGCGAATGGTTCCATGTCGTCTGCAACAAGTGGTGAAGGTGAGATCAGACGCAAGATTATTGAAGATGATCTTGTTGAATGCATTGTTGCTCTTCCGGGGCAGCTTTTTACCAACACTCAGATTCCTGCCTGTATCTGGTTTCTAAACAAGGATAAGTCCAACGGTCAAAACATTGAAGATTTACGTAAACGCACAGGCGAGGTTCTTTTTATCGATGCCCGTAATTGCGGGTACATGGTTGACCGTGTGTTGCGAGATTTTGACTCTGAAAAGGATATTCAGCGTATATCCCAAACTCTTCTGCGTTGGCAGATGGGCGATAAGTCTTCAGTGCCATATGAAGATGTTCCCGGTTTTTGTGCTGCTGTTGATTTAGATGATATCCGCAAACATGATTATGTGCTCACTCCCGGTCGTTACGTTGGGGTTGAAGAAGTCGAAGATAACGGTCCTCCCTTTGAGGAGAAGATGAGCGAGTTGAGTTCCAGTCTTTATGAACAGATGAGAGAAGGTAAGCGGTTAGATAAGATTATTAGTGCGAATTTGAAGGTTTTGGGTTTTAGTGATGAGTAAACAAGAAATATCCAACACTGAACATTGGGTTAATACAACCCTAGCAACTTTGATAACTCAGGGGAAAGCTGATTTACAGACCGGACCATTTGGGACTGTGTTGAAAGCCGCGGAATATAGTGAAAGAGGAGTTCCGTTAATTTCTGTTAGAGAGATTCGTGATGGGGCATTAGAGTTGACTCCTGATACGCCTCGAATAGATGGAAAAACTCTCGCTAGATTGCCAAAGTATGTTCTAAAACATGGTGATATTGTTTTTGGGCGTAAAGGCGGTGTTGAAAGAAACGCTATTGTTAACAAAAATCAAGACGGTTGGTTTCTGGGTTCTGATGGTATTCGGCTTCGTCTGTCTGGCGAGATGGATTCTAAATTTGTTAGTTACCAGGTAAGACTTCCTAAAGTACAACGCTGGCTTATTCAAAACTCTGGCGGAAGTACGATGCTGTCTCTTAACCAGAAAGTTCTGGGGCTTCTTCCACTAACTTTTCCACCCTTAAAAACCCAGCAAGCCATAGCCCACATCCTCGGCACCATAGATGACAAAATAAACCTCAATCGCCGAATGAATGAAACCCTTGAAGCCATGGTTCAGGCGATTTTCAAAAGTTGGTTTGTTGATTTCGATCCGGTTAAAGCCAAGGCTAAGGGAGAACAGCCTGTGGGGATGGATGCCGAGACTGCTGCTTTGTTTCCTGACTCGTTTGAGCCTTCGGAGTTGGGAGAGATTCCGAATGGGTGGCGGGTTTTGAAACTTAAGCAGGCATGTTCTTTTGTAAAAAGAGGCCTACAGCCTAAATATTTAGAAGAAGGCGGTACAAGAGTAATTAATCAAAGATGCATACGTAACCACTGGATAGATTTTACGGTTTCAAGGCGGCATAACCACACGGTTAAAAAAATCAATGGTCGTGAGCTTATGCCGGGTGATGTTGTTGTTAATTCAACAGGGGTAGGCACACTTGGACGCGTGGCTCAGGTGGTTAGTCTTGATGAAACGACAATTACTGATACTCATGTCACTACCCTGAGACCCAATGAATCTAGTGTTCTAAAGGAATACTTCGGTGCATGGGCCATAAAGAATGAAAGTATGTTTCAATCTATGGGGCATGGCAGCACTGGACAGACAGAACTTAAGCGAGCCGAAGTTGAAGAGGTTGTTCTTTTAGTTCCACGTATGGATATACAAGAAAAATATCGAGATATGATCTCATCTGCGGTAGAAAAAATGCAGATTAATTATAGCCAAGTAAGCGTGTTAATCTCGCTCCGAGACACCCTCCTACCCAAATTGATTTCAGGCGAGTTGTCGGTGGTAGAAGTCGAGAAGAAGCTGGAGGCTGAGCTCTGATGAATGATTCAGAAGATATTAAAAATTATGATGATCTGCCTGTCTGGACACCGAAAAGCAGTGAAATAGTATTTGGAACATCCAAAGGCGAATTGGGCGAAAAGATTCCGTCTCTTCGTCTTGAGAGCTGGGAACATTTTACTCCGTTTATTTCAGATTCGATGTTTCATGACCCAGAATCCGAATTTATTTTCCGTGGTCAACGCCGTTCGGATTGGCGGCTTATGCCTTCACTTTCTCGCAATACCAGTGACGGGATCATTACTAAGAAATTGGCGGATAAACAGCTTGCAAATTTTAAAAAAGCTGCACGCGGACGGTTGAGCGATAGCAATATTGTTGCCGAGGAAGACGAACTGTGGGCTATCGGTCAGCATTACGGCTTGAAAACTCCTCTACTGGACTGGACCTACTCACCGTATGTGGCTTTATTTTTTTCTTTTTTTCAGCCAGATCCTGTTGCAGAGGATGATAACCCGTACCGTGCTGTGTATATTTTAAACAAAGACCGTCTAAATAATAATTTTAATGATCTAAAGATCAAAATTCTGGAGCCGGAAAAGGACGATCAGGGACGATTGGTAAGTCAGGCGGGGCTTTTTACCGTTTCGCCGCAGGATGCCACTTTTGAGAATAAGATTGTCGATGTTGTAACGCAGGATAGTTTTTTAATTGATGGCAAACGATACGGTGAACTTAGTGTGGAAGAAGGTGTTCAAGCCTTGGGTCGTTTTGTATGTAAGGTCTATATCAAAAATGATTCCCCGCAGGGCTGTATCCGGTTGTTGCGCCGAATGAACGTTCATCACGCCAGTCTATTTCCTGATTTGATCGGGGCATCAGAATATTGCAATTTGATTATTGACGAGAGCGGGTTCGGAAGTAAGGGGAAAACAATTAAAGTAGAGCCGATCACGGAGTGTTTCCATGTGACAGAGGTTAAGAAACTCAATTCTCCGTTAGTCAACTCATCACATACTAGTAAGGATGAAGATGGAAGCTATCCTATCGCAAAAAGCGTTACAGATTTAATCGTTTCGAGGCTTTTTGTGTTCTCAATTTCTGATAACGATTTGTTAGACCTCGCCAACAAACTTGTTAATACCCTCGAAGAATACAAAGTCACTGATTGGCAGGTTAAAGAATCAGCCCATGCCCGATTTAAGAATATTACCCGCACTATGTTGCGAAACTACAATATACCTGAAGAATTTCGAACTCCCATTGTTGAACAGATTGTTGAAACTATGATCCGAGAAGACGAGAACAAGGAAGAACAATAATGATCAATGAAGCCGCACTGGAAAAACTAGCCATAAGCTGGTTCGAAGACGAAGGATACGAGTCTCACCACGGCCCGGACCTGAACCCGGAACCGGACGGCAGCGGTGAGCGGTCCAGTTTTGATGATGTGCTGCTTCTTTCCCCTTTGCGTTCTGCCGTCTCCCGTATCAACCCGCAGCTTCCTTCCTCGGCTGTTGATGATGTTATCCACCAGCTTACAACCCTTTCCCATCCTGTCTCAGTTAAAGCCAACCAGTTATTTCACCGTTTGCTACGCAACGGTCTGGATGTGTCGTATAAAAGAGATGGCGAGACCATAGCTGATAAGGCTTTTCTGATTGATTTTCAGGAATGGCAGAACAATACCTTCTGGGTTGTGGATCAACTGACTTTGCAGGGCACCAAGGATAAACGGCGACCTGATTTGATCGTGTATGTGAATGGCCTGCCGTTGGCGGTGATTGAACTGAAATCTCCGGTTGATGATTCCGTGGGCGTGGATGAGGCTTTCAATCAGTTACAGACCTATAGACATGAGCTACCGGATCTCGCCATGTTCAACGAGGCTCTGATTGCTTCTGACGGCATTAAAGCCCGTGTAGGCTCGCTGACAGCAAGCCGTGAATGGTTTTTACCGTGGCGTTACCGCAAATCAGAGGATGACCGCCCTTCATTTGAATATGAGCTGAAAAACGTTGTCGAAGGATTTTTTGACCGGAAGTTGTTTCTTGAATATGTGCGCGATTTTGTGCTGTTCGAGTCGGATGATACCAGCACGATTAAGAAGATTGCCGGATACCACCAGTTCCACGGGGTGCGTCATGCGGTGGAGGCAATAGTTCAGGCGTCATCTGCTGGGGCATCGGATGAACAGCGAGGGCGCGGGGGCGTCATCTGGCACACTCAGGGATCGGGAAAGTCGATTTCCATGTGTTGCCTTGCCGGAAAGCTGATCCGTCATCCTGAGCTGACTAACCCAACTTTAGTGGTGGTGACCGACAGGAACGATCTTGATGGTCAGCTTTACGAGACTTTTTGTAAGGCCGGAGACCTGTTGAGCGATACTCCTGTACAGGTGGAAGACCGCACATCGCTGCGAAAGGTGCTTAATGAGCGGCAGTCCGGCGGGATAATTTTTACCACGATCCAGAAATTTTCACTCAGTGACGGCGAAACCGTATTTCCCGCTCTGTCGGAGCGGCGCAATATCATTGTTATCGCTGATGAGTGCCACCGCTCGCAGTACGGCTTTCAGTCCAAGCTGGACGAGAAGAAGGGAGCTTTCACAGTTGGGTATGCACAGCATATTCGGGATGCGCTCCCGAATGCGACTTTTACCGGATTCACCGGTACCCCGGTTTCGCTGGAAGACAAAGATACGCAGGCAGTATTTGGTGAGTACGTCAGTATCTATGATATCGAACAGGCTCAGCAGGATGGGGCTACTGTTCCGCTGTACTATGAAAGTCGGCTGGCAAAGCTGGATTTGAACAAAGAAGAACTGCCTGTCATCGATGATACGGTTGATGAGCTGACCGAAGATGAGGAAAGCGCACAGGCTGAACGTACCAAGGGTCGTTGGGCCGCGCTTGCTAAGCTTGTCGGGTCTGAACCGAGACTTAAGCAGATAGCGGAAGATCTAGTACAGCATTTTGAAGCACGGTTGCAGGTCATCGACGGCAAGGCCATGATTGTCTGCATGAGCCGTGAAATCTGCGTGAAGATGTTTGATGCGCTTACAGCTCTTCGCCCTGAATGGATCGGATCAAAGATGGGTGACGGCACTTACGATCCTGCGGACGGAGGCATAAGAATTATCATGACCTCAAATGCTGCTGACCCTGAATCTATGCAGAACCATAGTTATAGCAAGCAGCAGAAAAAGGCACTTGAGAAGCGGTTTAAAGATCCTGCCGACCCGTTAAAAATAGTAATTATCCGTGATATGTGGCTGACTGGGTTTGATGCTCCGTGCGCCCATACCATGTACATCGATAAGCCCATGAAGGCGCACAACCTGATGCAGGCCATCGCTCGTGTTAACCGTGTGTTCAAGGGTAAGCCGGGTGGATTGGTTGTAGACTATATAGGCATTGCAAGTGAGCTTAAGAATGCGCTTCATACTTACACGAACAGTGGTGGGCGTGGAGGCAGGCCGACAATTGATGTGAACGAGGCTCTGTTCATTCTGAAAGAGAAGTTGCAGGTCGCCCGTGATATTTTCCATGAGTTTGACTATTCAGAGTACGCCACTAAAGCTGTAGAACTGTTGCCGTCTGCCGCTGATTATGTGGTAGCCAACGAGAACCGCAAGAAAGAGTTTTTTGATGTCGTGGTCGCCATGACACGCGCACAGGCCCTATGTGGCACTCTAGACGAAGCTGTGGCGTTTCGGGATGAGATCACGTTCTTTCAGGCCGTGAAGATGTTTATCTCCAAGGCCACTAAGCCGAAGAAGAAGTTGTCGCAGCAGGAAAAGGAAGCTGTTCTGAATCAGCTGTTGGCAAAGGCCGTGGTTCCTGAAGGTGTGGACGATATCTTTGCTTTGGCTGGACTTGATAAGCCCGATATTTCGATTTTATCAGATGAGTTTCTGGAAGATGTGCGGCATATGGAGCACCGCAATCTTGCCGTTGAACTGCTACAAAAGTTGATTAATGACGAGGTCCATTCAAAGTCCCGCAGAAACGAAACTCAGCGTAAGAAGTTCTCAGAGCGGCTTAAAGCGTCACTGACAAAATATCGTAACAGGGCCATTGAGACAGCACAGGTCATTGAAGAAATGATACAGCTGGCTAAAGAGCTGAACGAAGCCCTTAAGCGTGGAGAAAAGCTGGGGCTGAATTCGTCAGAAATAGCATTTTATGATGCGCTTGAGTTAAACGAATCCGCTGTTCGTGACTTGGGTGATGAGGTGCTTAAAGCCATCGCCCGTGAGTTGACGCAGAAGTTAAGAAACAGCGTTACCGTGGATTGGCAGCATAAAGAGTCTGTACGCGCTAAAATGAGAAATCTGGTACGTCGTATCCTAAAAAGGTACAAGTATCCGCCAGACGCACAGAAAGAGGCCGTAGAGAAGGTACTGTCGCAGGCTGAGGAACTGGCCGATGAATGGAGCGAGGAAAGTTAATATGTCTGCACAGCAATCATCCCCATATTCCATAAAAATGTTCTTGCCAGATGGTGACCCGGACGGCTTGCGGATTATTGAAAAGTCGAACTGGACAGGCGTTGGAGTTGTATTCACCCGTACAGGCTATAAGTCGGCTCTGAAACGGGATGAGTTTCAAAGGACCGGAGTTTATGTGCTGGTCGGATCTTCTGAAGATAGTAGCCTTCCGACTGTGTACATAGGTGAAGGCGATCCTGTGCGGCCGCGTATTGATAGTCATTATGCCAAGAAAGACTTCTGGAATTGGGGGGCTTTCTTTGTGACCAGCAACAGCAGCTTGAATAAAGCGCACGTCAAATATCTTGAAAGCCGTTTGATCCAGATGGCTAAAGAAGCTCGACAGTGTAATCTGGACAATTCGAATAGTTCCAGTCAGCCAAATCTGGCAGAAGCTGATGTGGCGGATATGGATAGCTTTATTCAGGATATGTTGAGTGTGTTCCCGTTGGTAGGGCTTTCCGTCTTTGAAGTCCCTGAGCAAGGCGAAGCAGATGAAAGACATTTCTTCAAGATCAAGGCCAAGGGGATCAAGGCTCAGGGGTACGAGTCCAGCAAAGGCTTTGTGGTTCAGAATGGTTCCGAGTGCGTTCTTAAAGAAGTTCCGTCTATCCATGAATATCTTGTGACCTTGCGTAAGGATTTACAGAACAAGGGAGTGCTTGCCGAGAATGACGGTAAGTATCTGTTCACGGCGGATTATGTTTTTACGTCTCCGAGCACAGCCGCTGGTGTAATTCTGGGCAGAAGCTCGAATGGTCGTATCTGCTGGAAAGATGAAGACGGAAAGACTTTGAAGCAGGTTCAGACTGACGGTATGGAAGGAATGCAAGAAAATTAAATTTTTGCTTAATTGGTCAGACGCTTGATTCTTATTTTTTCGCGCTACCTGTTAGCAATAGGTTAGCAAAAATAAAAGGGTTTACGAAGCTTGCTTCGTAAACCCTTGAATTATCTGGTCGGGATGAGAGGATTTGAACCTCCGGTCTCTGCGTCCCGAACGCAGCGCTCTACCAGACTGAGCCACATCCCGTCGTGAGATTGGGTATCTATCGAATCCTGAAGTGCTTGGCAAGGAAAAAATTAAGAAAAAAAATAATTTCAAAAAGATTGCACATGAATTTTTATATTCTTGCACATAAACTTCCAATGTTTTAAAGTGATAAAAGTGTGAGTATTAAAATCTGTCCTAAAAATTGATTTGTATGATTTTTTAGTGAAATTCAGGGAGTTTGTTGGACAAAAATACTCATATGTGACAAGTTTTATCTACGGTTGCGGTTCACTTTTATTTGAACGGCTGGGTTATTTCGAAAAATCGTCTTTGTATACAAACTGTTAAAGACTGAGCTGAGTAGACGCCGTAGAGAAAGGAGATCGGGTTAGTGATAAATGTCGTAGTTGTAGATGATTCCGCTTTCATGCGTAAAGCTATAAGCACCATGTTGCAAAAGGACCCCGGCATCAAGGTGGTAGCCACTGCGCGTGACGGGGAGGAAGGCTTAAGGGTTATCCGGAAACATAATCCGGATGTGGTTACCCTTGATATTGAAATGCCTAAGATGGACGGTCTGACCGCGCTAAGGCATATCATGATGGAAATGCCTCGTCCGGTGCTCATGGTCAGTTCTTTGACCACTGAAGGTGCAGAGGCCACCCTGAAAGCCATGGACCTTGGTGCTGTTGATTTTATTCCCAAGCAGCTGTCAAAAGTTTCCCTCGACATTGTAAAGATTGAAAATGACCTGATCTCCAAGGTTAAGTCTGTTGCCAGAAGAAAGATGCGCCCTGTGCCTCGCTTGCGCACGGCTTCTGCCGCCCGCAAGCCTGCTGTCCCGGTAAGGACTCCGCGCGGCAGGGCTAAGCGTGACGTGGTTGTCATCGGTGTTTCCACCGGTGGACCGCCGGCGGTTCAGAAAATTCTTTCTTCTCTGCCAAAAGATTTTCCGGCTGGTATCGTTATCGCTCAGCACATGCCGAAGGCCTTTACCGGACCATTTGCTAACCGTCTTAACGGAGTAAGCCAGATTAAGGTCAAAGAGGCTGAGACCGGAGACAGGCTTCTGCCCGGTCACGCATTTGTTGCTCCCGGCGGGTCCCATCTGGTTATTGACCAGAAAGTCAGCAGAATTGATCTGATTGTAACACCCGACCCCAAAGAGGCCCTGTATAAACCTTCTGCAAACGTGCTTGTCTCTTCGGTTGCCAAGGCGGTTGGACGCAGAGCTCTCGGGGTTATTCTGACCGGAATGGGTAATGACGGACGTGACGGCATCAGGGAGCTTAAGAGTAAGGGCGGCAGGGCCATTGCTCAAAGTGATTCTTCCTGTGTTGTTTACGGTATGCCGAAAGCTATCGTTGATGACGGGCTTGCAGATGAAATCGTAGATATTGATGATATGGCAAATGCTATCATCAATAATCTTTACCTGTAATTTTTTTTAAGACGCAACCGTGAGATGTCTTACGGATTTAAACAAAATGGGGACTTGAAATGACGGATTGTTCCAAGGTTCTTGAAGAACTGAAAAGTGACGATAATGAAGTCGTCCGTGAGGCCGCGTTTCAGGCTGGGGAGTTGAAATGTGCAGATGCCGTTCCTCTGCTGGCCTATCTTTTGAAGACCAGCCATCTGGGATTGCAGGAAGCCGCCGATCATGCTCTACGAAATATCGGCGGTAAGGGAGCTGTTCAGGCGGTAGTACCCCTGCTTAGATCAGATGAAGCCCCGGTCAGGAACCTTTCCATGGACATTTTGCGCGAAGTCGGTGCACAGGATTTTGCCTCCCTTGTGGAGCTGGTTCATGACGATGATCCTGATATCAGAATTTTCGCGACTGACATTTTGGGGTCTACCAACAGCTTTATGGCAGTAGAGCCACTCTGCGATGCTCTACTCAAAGATCCTGAGGTCAATGTCCGCTATCAGGCTGCTGTAAGTCTTGGCGATCTCGCCAACCCCGCTGCAGCCCGTTGCTTGAATAAGGCCATGCAGGATGACGAGTGGGTGCAGTATGCTGTTATCGAAGCACTGGCAAAAATTAAGCATTCCAGCTCTGTAGATGCGCTGGTCAAGGCTTTGAATACCAGTTCCGATCTTGTGGCCTCCATGATTGTGGATGCTCTTGGTGAGGTTGGTAATATTAAGGCTGTAACCATGCTGCTCAGACATCTGGATAATAGTCCTACCGCTTTGCGCAACAAAATCGTCAAGGCGATAGTCAGCATTCTTGGTGGTAAATCCCTCAAACTTCTTTCTGCTAGTGAGCGGGAAAAACTCCGCGAATATATGCTGGTGGCCTTAAAAGATGAAGACGAAGATGTGCAGGATGCTGCTATCTCCGGTCTGGGGTACGTTGGCGGCGAAAAAGCCACTGAAGAAGTGCTTAATCTTGCCAGCGAGCTTGATCCGGACCGTGACCGCGACCGTCTTGCTGTAATAATTGGTGACCTTTCAAATATAGGCCTTAACGAGTCTATGGTTACTGCTATTAACAGCGGCAATTTCAAGAAGGCAGCTATTGTTATTGAGATTCTTTCAGGGCTGCAAGGTCCGGAAGTCTCCAAGGTCCTCATGGAAGCTTTCGAAAGTGGAGACCGGGACATTAAACGTGGAATTCTTGAAGCTTTGGTCGGTACCGCTGATGAAGAAGCCAAGGTCTTCTTTGAAAATGTTCTTGAGAATGAGCAGGATGGCTCTATGCTCAAGTCTGCCATCAATTTCCTTGGCGGTAAGCTTAAGGATATTGATGCCGTCGATTCTATTTTCGGATTGCTCACTCATTCCTACGATGATGTTAAGGAAGCAGCCCTCAATGCCTGCGTTGCCATCGGCGGAGAGGATGTGAACCGGAGATTTGTTGAATTATTCAGGAGCGATGAGCCCATAGAAAGACTTATGGCCGTGTTTGCTATGGGTCAGATTGATGCTCACGGTAACCTTGAACATATCAAGAGTGCTCTAGAGGATGAAGTCCCTGATATCAGGAAGATTGCTCTTGAAGCGTTGCATGATTGCTCTGCTGATTCCGAAAGTATGTCACTCATTTTTTCAAGACTTCATGATGAAAACCGCGATGTGCGCTTGACTGTGATTGAACTTCTGGGAAGCTGCTACACAGAGGAAGCTATACCTTACATTATTCAGGCCCTTCAGGATGATGATGACTGGGTACAAATCAGAGCTGCAGAAGCTCTTGGTGAGCATCGTGAAGAAAGTGCATTGCCTCAACTTATAACAATGTTGGATTCTCCACATAAACTTGTGGTCCTTAAGGTGATTGAAGTATTAGGCGCCATTGGCGGAACTATGGCGTTTCAGGCTCTTCTGGAAGCGTCCAATTCCGACTCCGATCCCGAGGTTATTCAGGCCGCCGAAGAGGCCATTTTGAGAATTCAGGAAGAGCAAGGAGAAGGAGACTAGATGTCTTCTCTGTTTTCAAAGACAATATCGCTGCGGAAAGAGCTGAAAATCTCCGATTTGGAATTCACCCAGCTCCGTGATTTCATTTACGATCAGGCAGGTATCTTTATTGCGGGTAACCGTAAATATCTGCTTGAAAACCGTCTTGCCAATCGCTTGAAGGAACTCAACCTCAAGAATTTTGGCGAGTACTATTATTACCTGCAGTATGATCCGGGTAAAAAGGCGGAGTTGAATAAGCTCTTCGAGGTAATCACTACCAATGAGACCAGTTTTTATCGCAATCCGCCCCAGCTGAAGGTATTCCAGACCAAGGTATTGCCTGCTGTGCTGGATGAATTGCGCAAGAAAAGGCGTAAGCGGCTGCGCATCTGGTCCGCCGGTTGTTCCACCGGTGAGGAACCTTATACCCTTTCCATGATCATTCACGACGTTCTTGGATCCGAGCTTAGCAGCTGGGATATCAAGATTACTGCAAATGACCTTTCTGAAAGGGTTCTCAAGTCCGCGCGCCGTGCGGTCTACAGTGAATATTCGCTGCGTACGACCCCTAAGGAAATCATAGCCAAGTATTTTGATAAGGACGGCAAGCAGTACAAGGTAAAGCCCAACATTAAGCAGTTGGTCAGTTTCGGCCAGATCAACCTTAGCGACCGCATGCAGGTCAGACGTGTTGAAAGGTCGGAAATTGTATTCTGCCGAAACGTTATCATTTATTTTGATGAAGCCATGAAGAAAAAGGTTATCAATGCTTATTACGATAACCTTGTTCCCGGTGGTTACCTGATTATCGGACACTCTGAATCCCTGCACAATATTACCAGGGCATTCAAGCCGGTACACCATCCGGGCGCGATTATTTACCAGAAGCTGGAATAATACCGGTCTGCGGTTAAATTTATATAAAGCTGCGGGCTGATATGGAAAACATGAAGATAAAGCAGTCGGACGGAACTGCATCATTGGCGAAGGTTTATGCCATCGCCAACCAAAAGGGAGGTGTAGGCAAAACGACCACGGCTCTGACTCTTGGGGAGGCCTTGACCAGGGAAGGAAAAAAAGTACTGGTCATTGATCTTGATCCCCATGCGAATGCCTCGGTCCATATGTCTTACTTTCCTGAAACCGTCACAATCTCGGCTCACGATCTGTTTTTTGATGATGCGGATTTTAAGAGCCTCTGGGGCAAGATAGTCAAAAAACGCGAATGGGTGGGATTTGACTTTGTTCCGGCCAGCATTCGTTTATCGGAACTGGAGGTTGACCTTAAAGACAGGAAGAATAAGGGGATGGTCCTCTCCAATTCTTTGGATGAGGTTAAAGAGTATTACGATTACATACTCATTGACTGTCCGCCCCATGTGGGAGTGTTGCTGGTTAACGCCATTGTGGCCGCGGATATAGTTCTGATCCCTATTCAGACTGACTTTTTAGCTCTTTATGGTATCCGTTTGCTCTTTGATACGATCAAGATTTTAAATAAGGTGCTTCCAAGCCCTGTCAAATTCAGGGCTTTGCCTACTATGTATGACGGTAGAGCGGGGGCATGCAGGAAAATTTTAAATCTGATCAGGAGAAAGTTGGGCGATAAGGTTTTCAGTACCGTTATCCACATGGATACCAAGTTCAGAGAGGCCTGCGCCAGCGGAAGGATTATTTTTGATGTTGATCCTAAAACGCGTGGCGCTCAGGAATATATGCAGTTGGCAAGAGAGATAGTCAGAAATGAAAACGCCTGAAGAATATTTTGTTGAAAACGTGAACCTGCCCAGTGAAGAAAAGCAGGACGGCGGATATACTGATGCCGAACAAGCTTTCATGGATAAATATATGGGCATAGGCGGGCAGGCTGCGTTTAACGGTCTGGATCGGGTTGAGCCCCGTGGTGATTCTACCCTTCCCGGTTTAGGTTCCGGTCCGGTCGATGATTACGGGGGAGAAGGAAGCTCCGCAGACTTTGAGGAAAAGCTCAAGGAAGAGGATGAAATCCAGCTCGTCAGTTTTGTTGTTGGAGACCGGGAATATGGTCTGCCGATCATGGTCATTCAGGAAGTTGTCAGAAAAGTTCCTGTGACGTTGCTGCCCGCTGCTCCTCGTTTTATGCAGGGCATTATAAACCTCAGGGGACGGGTTACCCCGGTGCTTGATTTAAGACATCTGCTGCATGACGGAATGGGCGTACAGGATAAATTTGTCGTTATCTGTAGACATAAAGGATTGCAGATCGGGTTGGCTATCAGCGCGGTGAGAACAATGTATCGCGCATACAATAAGGATCTGGTTTGGGGAGTGGAATCAGAAGTGGGTGTGAGTTCTGATTTTTTGCTTGGCCTCTACAAAAATGGTGAAAAACTGGTCAACATTCTTTCCGTGGATCGACTGGTAGAACAAATTTTAAAGAGTGAAGGAGAGGGAAATGCCTAAACATATTCTGATAGTGGACGATTCAAAGACTGTAAGGAACCTCGTCGCCTTCATCATGAAAAAAGAAGGGTTCAAGGTAACTACCGCGGAAGATGGTCTGGACGGCCTTGAAAAGCTTTACAGTCTGGACAAAGTTGATCTAATTATTTCCGATGTAAATATGCCGAGAATGGACGGGTTTACTTACATTAAAACAGTTCGTGAGCAGGATGCATATAAAGATATCCCCATTATTGTGCTCTCGACTGAAGGTCAGGAAAAAGATATTCAGACCGGCCTGAGCCTGGGTGCCAACCTTTATATGGTGAAGCCCGCCCAGCCTGAAAAAATGGTTAAGAATATTAAAATGCTTCTCGGATAATGCAATAGCGGTGCAGTCTACGAAGACTGTTTCCGGACTTGACTGCAACTGACCACTGCAGAAGAACTTTTAAGAAGGGGTCTCTAGATGAGCCAGGATTTCATGGATCCTGAAATTTTTGCGGATTTCATTATTGAAGCTAAAGAGCATCTCGAAACTATTGAGCCCAACTTGCTTGAGCTTGAGAATAATCCCGAGAATCTTGATCTTCTGAATGAAATATTCAGGCCAATGCACTCCCTCAAGGGAGCTTCAGGCTTTTTGGGACTGAATATCATCAATGGCCTTGCCCATAGGGCGGAAAATATTCTTGACGAACTTCGGAAAGGCGAGATTGCGGTTACATCTGAAATTATGGATGTAATTCTTGCCGCCACCGATTTGTTGCGTCAGTTGATTGATAATCTGGATGAACTCGGCAATGAAGGTGAGGTTGATACTTCAATTACAATTGAAAGAATCGATGCCATTATGGCCGGAGAGACCCCAGAACCTGCCAAATCCCCTGTGGAAGAGGTTACACCTGAACCGGAGCCCGAGCCGGAACCTGTTCTGGAAGAAGTAGACCAGGGACCTGAACCGGTTGAAGAAATTATTGAAGTTGAGACAGATTTGCCGGAGACCCAAATCGAGCAGGAGTCCAATATGCCAGATCCAGGACGCAAACAGGCTTTTCAGTTTGTAGCCATCGTTAATGAGGAAGCCGAACCCTATAAGTTGACAACTGTAGGGGAAGGTCATCTGGCCGATTTTCTCGAAGAAGCCCATGAAATCATCGAGAACCTTACCAATGGTCTGCTTGAGCTTGAGCAGGACCCTGAAGGCAATGACGACCTTATCAATGATATCTTCAGATATTTCCACAACCTTAAGGGTAACAGCGGTATCATTGGTTTTCGTGAGCTTAATTCGCTCACCCATGAAGCTGAAACCCTGCTGAACAAGGTTAGAAAAGGGGAAGTTGCAGCTACCCGTACCATGATCGATCTGCTTTTGGCGGTCGTAGATGGTATTGAGTCGCTTATTGCCCACGTATCCCCGAAAACAGGCGACGTTCAGCCTCTTGATATTGATCAGCTCGTTACTCCGCTTCAGGAAGCCGTTGAAAAGGGTGAAGTTGTCACCGCCGATCTTCCTGAAGAGGATGAGGTCTTTGAAGAGTCCGAAGTCGAACCAGAACCTGAAGTTGAGCTGGAACCGGCAGAAGACGGACTGGACCCGGAAGATATTGCAATTTTTGAACAGACCGTTCATCAGCAGGTCGACAATATTGGTCTGGCTTTGAAAACTCTAGGTGAGGATTCCAGCCAAAAAGATTATATTGATGGACTTTACAGGAGTCTTGTTTCCATCCAGAACTCTGGTGGCTACATGGGCTTTGACGACTTGCGGGAATACGCTGAGAGAACCGCAGGACTGGTTGATCAGGCCCGCTCCTCTGACATGGATTTCGGGTTGATGCTTGACTTGCTGCGTCAGGAATGTGGAATTATTTCAGAAATGATTGATTCTGCAGTTGGTGATCTTAAAGGCGGTGCAGAGACTCCTGCTGAGCCCGAGCCTAAACCTGAACCGAAGCCCGAGCCCAAACCTGAACCGAAGCCCGAACCCAAGCCGGAACCGAAGCCCGAGCCCAAGCCGGAACCGAAGCCCGAGTCTAAGCCTGAACCCAAGCCTGCGCCTAAGGTGGAAGCCACTCCTAAACCCGCTGCCAAGCCTGCGGCCAAGCCGGCGGTAAAGCCGAAGCCGAAGCCTGCAGCCGGTGCTCCGGTCAAGAGTTCCAAGCCCAAGGCTATGTCCACTATCAGGGTTGACCACCAGAAGCTTGACCATCTCATGAACCTGATCGGTGAGCTCATCATCAGCAGAGGCCGTTATACCATGCTTGCCCGTGGTCTTGAGGAAGGACATCTTGAAGTTCCGGTTGTTGCCCAGCAGCTGACCGAGACAACTTACGCTTTGTCCCGAATCTCTGATGACCTGCAGGATACTATCATGAAGGTCCGCATGGTTGCGGTTCAGACTGTATTTTCAAGATTCCCGCGTTTGGTTCGCGACCTTAGCCGTAAGAGCGGCAAGCGGGTCGAGTTGATAACTGAAGGCGAAGAGACTGAACTCGATAAGAGTGTTGTCGAGGAAATCGGCGATCCTCTTGTCCACCTGATCAGGAACTCTGTCGACCATGGCCTTGAGCCGGAAGAAGAGCGTCTCGCCAATGGAAAGACCCCTCAGGGGCATGTCTGGCTTCGCGCATATCACAAGGGTAACTCTGTTGCCATTGAGGTTGAGGATGACGGGCGCGGAATTGATCCTGAAAAGATGCGTAACGTCGCCATCAAAAAGGGTGTTATTACCCCGGAAGAAGCCCGTAACCTTGATGACCGCGAAGCCATTGAACTGATTTTTGCTCCGGGATTTTCCTCTGCTGAAAAGGTTACTGACATTTCCGGTCGAGGTGTGGGAATGGATGTTGTACGTAACAACATCAAGGACCTTAAAGGTAGCGTCCACATTTCTTCTGAAGTAGGTAAGGGGTCCAAGTTTACCCTGACCCTGCCGTTGACCCTGGCGATCATTGACGCGCTTATGGTTCAGATCAACGGTGCAAACTACGCCATTCCTCTTGATGCGGTTTCCGAAACCACCAAGATCGAGGCGGAAAGGCTTACTGAAGTCAACAACCGTAAAGCCGTTACCCTGCGTGGTGAGGTGCTTGGTATTGCCGAGCTTGCCGAACTGCTTGAGCAGCCTGTCAGCGATCCAGAACGAGAGGTTCTGCCCGTTGTTATTGTCCATGACAATGACCGCCGGCTCGGTCTGGTTGTAGATAGACTGCTTGAACGTCAGGAGATCGTTATCAAGCCCCTTGGTAACTACCTCAACGGCTTTGATCTCAAAGGCGTTTCCGGTGCCACCATTATGGGCGACGGTAGCGTTGTTCTCATCCTTGATCCCCATGAAATCTACAGCATGGCAACGGTTAAGAGCGGCAGTATCCAGTAGCCGTCGGTTACATAAAGTGAAAGTAAATCCCCCTGAGGCTTATGCTTCAGGGGGATCTTTTTTAAGCAATAAAAAAGGCTTCTACGATCAACGAAGAAGCCTTTTCTTGTCTGTATGTTGGTCGCCTTAAGACAGGCTCAGATATAAACTCATAGTTCCTGCCATGAGTGTTGCATGGGCAAGTATAACCAGAAGCGGAGCGATACCAAGGCCGATCTTGTGACGCATGGGTGTTTCGCTTCTCCACGTAACTATCCATATTGCGCAGCATATGGTGGTCAGTAGCAGGGAAGCACCTAAGCTTAAGGCTACGGGCAGATTCTGATATAAAGTGGCAATATTGGGACCGCAGATGTAGTAGATTACACCGCATGAAGCAGTCAGCTGCAGCAGGGAGGGAAATAACGCCCAGCGTGCAACCACCGGAAGGGTGAATTTGTAATAATCGCGGCCGAAGTCGTCTTTGTTGCGGCGCAGCACCAGATAAAGACCGGCGGCTGTGGCAGCAAAGGCAAGTGCCATAATCAGGTAGATTCCGGCCAGACAAAGGCCTGCCTTACCGGGTATCTGCTGGAAATGTGTGTAAAAAGGAACTGCCGGAACCGCAGGAGTGGGGCTCTCGATCTGCAGGGTGAAAAATTTCTGCATGATTACTGTGGCAACATGGATGGAGGCAACGCCGCCAAGCGCGCCAACTGTGCCGAGCATGATGTGCAGCGGTTTGCTTTTCTTAAGCTTCTTCCAGCTGTATTTATACGGAATGAGGCCTGCCAGGGCGATTCCCAGAGTGATGTAAAACATCATTACCGGAGAAGCCGGGTTGATGAACCAATCCTTAAGCCATGGCATTTGGCGGCAGAAGAAGGCGGCTGCGCTTCCGAGGCAGATAGTAAAGAGCAGGTAAAGGACCAAGGTTAGTGCTGTGACCTGCTGAGCCAGTTTATCGTAAAAAATCTTTTTGCGTGCCTTGGCCGTAATTTCAAGGATCACAGCCATGATCGGGGCACCGATAGCCGCAAGCGTGGCAAAGTCCACCAGAGCTTTGGGCAGCATCTGGGCACTCATCATTGCCGTGAGCCGAATGGGTTCCATGGGGATGTTCATATTTGCTTTCCTAAAATAAGGGTTTTAAAGACTTCTTTTGTGTGCACTTTTTGCCCTAAATTTGCACAGGACGCAAGGGTAGGGGGTGTCCATTATGTAAAAGGTTAGATATGCTTGCCAAATCTAATTAAGTGGCCTACTTTAATTTCGTTGAAACTTGAACCAAATTCACCAGTTAGATTCAACATGTCTTTCGGAGAATATTTGATGCAGTACTTACGAATCCTTCTTATTGTTGTTCTGGCCTTCGTTGTCAGCGGATGTTTTGCGGCGAAGCAGTCTGAAGAGCCTGTTAAACCCGCCTGGGGCGGAAGCGAAGAGTGGCGCCTTAAAAGCCTTGAAGAAAATTTTCTGCATTTCAAGGAAGGGCTGCGCCAACAGAATGATCTGATTGAAAGCAATCACAAAGACACTACTGCTCAAATTGAAAAGCTGCAGGAGCGGATGACCGAGATGGACACCACTCTTGCCGAGCTTAAGGAAAATCAGCAAAAGATGATGGCTATGAAGGTCGAACAGGAGATTCCTGCAGAGGAAGCTGTAGTGACTGAAGAAGTTGTCATGGGTGGCAATACCAGCAGCGAAGAAAAACCTTGGATGGTTGTTCCCGGTGAAGCCGCCGCAACTGCTGAAGGTGCAGCTCAGGCTGATTCCGCTAAAGCCGCTCCGAAGACTGTTTCCGCTTTGAGCGGTGATGCCCTGTATCAGGAAGGCGTGCGGCTGGTGATGAACGATAATCCCCTGAAGGCACGTGGCCTGCTGGAGCAATATCTTGCCCAGAATCCATCTTCCAAGCTTGCCCCGAATGCTCTTTATTGGATTGGTGAGACATATTACTCCGAAAAAAGCTTTGCCCAGTCCATCCTTAAATTCAAGGAAGTGAGCAGGCGTTTTCCCAAGGCAACCAAGGTCCCCGATGCTATGCTCAAGATCGGTCTGGCCTATGATAAGCTTGGCGACCGTGAAAACGCTGTTTTTTACCTTCGCACTTTGATTGAAGATTATCCAAAGTCTGGTCCCGCCAAAATCGGCAGGGAACGTCTGCGTGCAATCGAAGGCTAGTGCCTTCAACGGCGTCCGTAGGTGAGTTCCCTTCAACAAGAATATTTTGCATGTCTGGCCCTGCGCTATACGCCGGGGCTTGGACCAAAATCATGGGGACCGATCCTCAGGCATTACCCCACAGCCTACGATGGCCTTAAAGACGCGGTAAACTGGCCATCCCTTAAGCTTGCATCTGAAAAGAGTTCTAAGGCTGCACAAAATGATGAATGGCGTCCAAAAGCGGAAAAAGAATACCGCGAGGCTATGCGTCTCGAATTTGGACTCCTGCCATGGACTCACCCTCTTTTTCCCGGACTGCTTAAAGAATTAGCTGATCCTCCAACCTGTCTATACTACTTCGGTGACCCGAAACTTCTCTCCAATCCTTCTGTCGGTATTGTAGGATCGCGCAACAGTGGACGGCTCGGAATGGAATATGCTTCAAGGATTGCAGCTGATCTTTCCAGAAGCGGTCTCACTATAACTTCCGGGTTTGCAAAAGGCATCGATTCTTGTGCACACGAAGCGGCGTTGCATGGGGTCGGTTCAACCATTGCCGTATTGGGTACCGGTCTTGATGTGGAATCCTATCCTCCGGACAGTGACTGGTTGCGTAGGGGAGTGCTTGAGTCCGGTCTGATCATTTCTGAATTTCCTCCCGGAACAAAGCCTTTTGCCCGTAATTTTCCTTTTCGCAACCGTCTGATCAGCGGATTAAGTATAGGTGTTGTGGTTGTGGAGGCCGAGATTGCCAGCGGCAGTCTTGTTACGGCCCGTCTTGCCGGTGAGCAGGGCAGGGACGTAATGGCTATGCCCGGTCCCAGCGGAGACAAAAGTTTTGCCGGATGTTTGAAATTGATTAAGGAAGGCGCGGCTCTTGTGGAAACCGCAGATGATGTATTAATGAACATCAGGCATGCTCTTGATATTGAGAATATTTCCGGGCAAAAGGCGGTTGCAGGAGTTGAGCGTAAGCTCCCGGTTAAAAGAGAGGACAAAAGCAGGTCGCCAAAGGCTGACGCTTCTGTGATAAGTAAGCCCGCTGTTCCGGCTGTCGATATTGATTCCCTTGAATCGCCGGAATATGACATAGCCAGAGCTCTTCAAAGTGGAGGGAAGCTGCACATTGATGAGATAGCCCGCGCGGCGGGAATTGATGTTTCTGTGGCCGGGGCGGTTATACTGGGCATGGAGGTCAAGGGAATGGTTGTGCGCTTTCCCGGCATGTATTATGATCTTCGTTGTTAATATGGGGCGGGTGTTTTTGAATTTTATTAGGAGAAGTCCGACTGATGCAGAAAATTCCGGTTAAACTTGCGGCTCCGGGCATGAAGCTTGCCAAGCCAGTAACCCGCGATAATGGTATGGTTGTTCTTGCCGAAGGGCTGGAGCTTACCGAAGGGATTATCCAGAAACTGGAGTCCATGGACGTTGAGCGTATTGTAGTTAAAGGCAATCCCGTTAATCTGGGTGACAACGACGATTCCTCATGGTCCAAGAAGTCGGAACGTCTCGACCACCTTTTTCGCCGATATTCCAAAGACAAGTGGATGTTTCGGGTTAAAGGATTTTTTAAAGAATATTTCGACCTCAAGGCTGCCGCTCAAAAGGCTGAAGAGGAAGCGGAAAGACTGGCTGAAGAGCAGGCCGCAGCTGAAGCCGCTGCAGCAGAAGAGGCAGCAGCAAACGGAGAGGGTGTATAGATGGCCGATCAGGATCTTAAAACCAGTGTGAAGGGGCAGATTCTTTCTACTTCCGACCTTCCGACCCTGCCTTCTGTTCTTGATGAGGTCACCAAGCTTGTAGATGACCCCAACTCTTCAACCGAGCAAGTCGCTAAAGTTATTTCACAGGATCAGGTGCTTTCTGCAAAAGTCCTTAAAATGGTTAACTCGCCAATTTACGGCTTTCCGGGAAGAATCACCACCATTCAGCATGCCCTTGTGTTGCTCGGCCTGAACGTCATTCGCGGCATTATTATTTCTACTTCTGTCTTTGATATGATTCAGCAGGCTATGTCCGGGCTTTGGGAACACAGCCTCGGTTGCGCCATGGCCAGTGGTGCCATTGCCAAGGCCGCAGGATTCGAAGACCCGGAAGAATTCACCGTGGCTGGGCTGCTTCACGATCTCGGTAAGGTTGTGACTGCTGTGCAGCTGCCGGAGCTCAATGAAGCTGTACACATGACAGTTAAGGAGAAGGACCTTACATATTACGAGGCTGAGCGGCATATTCTCGGGTTCGGTCATGACCGCATTAACGCTTGGCTGGCCAGACACTGGCACCTTCCGCCTAATGTTCGCGAAGCTATGACTTATCACCATCATCCTGATCGTGCACAGCATTACCAGCAGACTGCCGCAGTGGTTCATGTTGGTGATTTTATTGTCCGGCTTTTTGAATACGGAAACGGTGGGGATGATCAGATTTCGTATTTCAAGCCTGCAGCTATGAAGATTTTGAAGCTGAAAATGAAAGACCTTGAGCCGGTCATGGATGAAGTCTCAGATAAGTTCATGGAGATATCCGATCTGACTTTCTAGCTCTATCTGTTATTTTTTTTGTAATTTTACGGAGCGTGGTCCGCTTGAGCTTTGACGTTTTCCAATGGTTGATGTTAAACGGTTCGTTATGGACAAGAATAAGGATCACGGCCTATTGGGGCTGGCAAAACATACGGCCATTCTGGTTTCACCTGACAATTCCCTGCGCGATCTGTTGTTTGAGATCTGGCCCAAGGAAGTGTTGGAATTTACTTGCTATACGGCTGCCCGAGGAGCGGTAGAGCATCTTTTCAATGATCCGCCGGACCTGCTCATTGTGGACAGCAGGGTGGAAGATGTTCCGGCTCAGGAACTGGCTCGTTTGGTCAAGAGCGAGAATGTCTATCGGCAGCTCCCGGTAATCATCTGCCTGGATGATACCGATCTTCAGCATTCATGGGATTGGAACAAGGTTGAGGTTGATGATTTTCTGGTTCGGCCTTTTTTTCTGCCTGTTGTCAGGGAAAGGGTGAACCTGACTCTTTGTCGCGCTCTCCGTGCTCTTGATGCCAACCCCTTGTCCAAGCTTCCGGGCAATACTTCCATAATTCAGAAGATTCAAAGTCTGATTGACCGCAAACAGGATTTTGCGCTTGCCTATTGCGACCTTGATTACTTCAAGTCCTTTAACGATAAGTACGGCTTTTCCCGTGGCGATGAAGTCCTGATGATGAGCGCGCGAATTATCGTCAACACGGTTAAGAGCTTTGTCGGAGAGCAGACCTTTGTGGGACATGTAGGCGGCGATGATTTTGTGGTTATTACTTCCCCGGATATAATCGAAGAAGTCTGCCAGCGCATTATTTTTTCATTCGACGGTATTGTGCCTAATTTCTATGACATGGAAGACCGTCAGCGCAAATCCATTGTCTCCAAGGACCGTCAGGGCAAGACTCAGACTTTTCCGCTGATGGCAATTTCAATTGCCGTTGTTTTTAACATCAACGGCAAGATGAAGCATTTCGGTGAAGCCTCTGCAATTGCAATGGCTCTGAAGAAGAAAGCCAAAGAAAACCCCAAGAGCAGCTATGTCCTCGACCGCAGGAACAATAAATAATCTTCCAGAACCTGTTCAGGTTTTCATGACTTATCTGGATGTGGAGAAGCGGTCTTCCGCTGCCACTCTACGTTCTTATGCAAAGGACCTCTCTCAGTTCGAGGAATTTCTGGAGACGCGCAAAAAGACCCTCGCCATACCTGACAAAGTCACACCGGACCTTGTACGCGCTTTTCTGGCTAAATTGCATGGTCAGCGGTTGGCAAAGTCGACAATGTCGCGCAAGCTTTCCTCTTTGCGTTCATTTTTCAAGTATATGACCAAGCATCGTTTTATCCAGAATGATCCCATGGTCGGAATCAGGAATCCCAAGCAGGAAATTCGTCATCCCCGTTCTTTGAACGTTGATCAGGCTGTGAATTTGATGGATGCACATGTGGGGGATGAACCTGCGGACAAGCGTGATCTGGCTCTGGCTGAGATGCTGTATGGCTCCGGGCTTCGTGTCAGTGAGGCTATTACGCTTGACCTATTCGATATAGATACTTCCAGCGGGGTGGTTCGTGTTTCCGGTAAGGGGAACAAGGAGCGGCTTTCCCCGCTGAGTGATGCGGCCTGCAAGGCTGTTAATGATTATCTGGCTGTCCGTGCCGAGCTGGGGCCTGCCCTTGAGGAGCAGGCTTTATTTGTTGGAAACCGTGGCGGACGGATCAACCGCAGACAGGTAAACCGAATTCTGGCCCGTATGGCCGAGGGTGCAGGACTGCATGAAGGAGTGCATCCGCATATGCTCCGGCACAGCTTTGCTTCGCATATGCTGCAATCAGGGGCTGATATGCGATCTGTGCAGGAACTTTTGGGGCATGAGCATTTAAGCACCACCCAGCGTTACACCCATTTGAACCTGCAACAGATCATGAATGTTTATGATAAGGCTCATCCGCTGGCTGGGAACCAGTCGCCGGATTCAGGTGAGGATAAAAAGGAATAGATATTTGTAAATGAGTGTGTTAAGCAAAAGTTAACTTAACAATCTTTGGAGGACGTTTGATGAAAAAACAGACCGCGGCGACAGTAACTAATGCAATTAACGACAAGAGTGAAGAAGCCCGTAAGGATGCCTTGTTTGAAATTCGCAGCCTGAAAAAGGATCTGGCCCAGCTTGAAAAAGAGCTGTCTTCCAAAAAAAGTGAGATCGAAGACCCTGCCTTTGATCTGGTTCATAGTGCTTTTGAAATTTTCCGCCACACTCAGGTCATGGCTGAGAACCGCAAATTGACCGTGCAGATTGACGAAAGCCTCGAGAAAGCATCGTTCAAGGATTATCTTGATTCAAAGGGGGCCCGGGTGCTTAAGAAGCCCGAAGGATGGCACTGGATATCCCCTCAGGGCGAAATGCATTATTTAGGTGAATCCAATGAGACTCAAGCTGCAGCTGAAAAGCTGGAATCTTTAGTCACAAAGCGCAAGAAGCCCGCCGCCAAGAAAGCAGCACCCAAAAAGCCAGCACCCAAGAAAGAAGCCGCTCCCAAAGAAGAGCCTAAACAGGAAGATAAGAAAGCGGCTGAGAAGAAATAATTTTTTTGCACAATATGAAAAGGGCGTTTCGCAAAATGCGAAACGCCCTTTTTTTATAGAGACTAATATATATAAAGCTATTTTTATCTTGATTAGTCGATTTATTTTATATAATAGTCTAATATCAAATAGGCGGTTGGACATTGGAGGTGGGTGTGGATTGGTTGCGCAGATTTTTGTTTCCAGACAAATTGTATCTCAGGCAAAAAAGAGAAGATGCTATAGTATGGCTAGTCTTTAGTGTAGGCATGTCAATGGTTCCTTTAGTTATAAGCTATTGCATACGATGTGCTGCTCATAGTTTAGATTATAATAATGTCTTATGTAATGTTTCTCCAAAAGGAGAATTGTTGTTAGTTACTGTAGGAATGTCGGCTGCTGCAACAGGACGACTTCTTACTATAACAACCGAGCGTAGTAAAAAGATCTATAAAACGATAATTTCATGTTTTAGTATTTTGACAATGGTCACTTCTGCTGCTTTTTATGGCGCAATCCCAATATATTCAGGTGATCGTAATGGAGAGATGATTACGCAGATATATTTAGTTATGTATTTGTGTGGTTTTATATTTTCTTTTCTGTGCTTTGTGTTCAGCGACCATGATATCAGAGAGCTGGAAAGTAGTAAAAAAAGGATTATTAATGATGCTGCTTAGTTATTTTTTGTTTTGGGCTCAGTTTTTGTTGTTGTCGTCAGTTGTCTGCTTGTTGGTTTATGTCTTTTTTAGATTCTTTTTTAAGCCATATTTACATGCTTTTGAGCGCACTGAATTCTCTTCTGAAATAGAGTTTTATTCCAGTTTATGTTCAGTAATAGACGTTTCAACTGCGAATAAAGAGGTTGAGATAGATAAGAGTCTTTTTAAATTTTCAAAGAAAAGAATGTTTGTTCAATAATTAAGAAGTAAAATGAGTATCCTTCCCTATATAAAAGATATAGCTTGTTACAATCAGGGTGAGCTTGTGCAGTATGCCTATTTAGCCAGTAGGTATCATATGCAGCTGAAAGATTGTTTGCGTGAAGATTCCGCTCTTGATGAGCGGGCAGAGACTGCCCTATGTAATTTAGAAAGTTACTTGAATGATCGTTTTGAAAAAATTTGTCATCGTAATTTTCAGTATATAGAAGGCTTTTTTGAAGAAGAAAACAGGGCTATACCGCGTGTTTGTCTAAAGGCTACTTATGAAGATAGCATTGTTTGCCTTTTTCGCAGTACATCAGTGGAATATAATTTGTCCTATCCGAGTACTTCAAATTCCGGGTTTCAGTTTATTCAAAAAACAGGGCAGTATTTTTTTTGCAATAATATCCCCGAAGCAGCACAGTTGGGCTACTATCGAAATCCTAGGTTGAACCTTGATAAGGTTTCAAACTATAAACCTAATTTATTTGCTAATCTATTATTCAAAAATACTAATTTTGACACGAAATGGGTTGAGTGTTGGGATGCCGCAGGTGATGGGATAGATCCTCAAGATTGTTATAAATCAACCCTAATAGTACCTTTGACTCTATGGAACAATACCTTAAGTGATGAATTTGTAGGGGCAATTCAGCAGGAAAAGGGTCGTAAGATATATGGCTATCTTTGCCTTGATTACACCGAAGTGAATTTTTTTGGGGCTGCCGATGTTTTCTTTTTGTACATTATGGCAGACTTGCTTTCCCTGTTTGTGATTACACGGCGAAACTATACCGTTGATTCAAATACTTATCGTAAGGTACGGAAAAGTATATTTTAGAAAGGTGGGTTTGTTAAAATGAAAAGGGCGTTTCGCAAAATGCGAAACGCCCTTTTTTATTATCGTATGGAGAAATCAGCTTAGCGTGCGACGGCGCGATCAAATTCAGATTTGAGATCTGAGATGAGCTGTTTAACGGAGATAATCTTTTCGGTTCTCCAAGCATTGGAGCCTGCAAAGGCAAAACCGTTTTTGAGCTTACCGCGTTGAGCATTGATCAGGGCGGAAGCAATGCAGTAGGGGCTGTCCTCTACTTTGCAGCTCTTGATGCAATGGAACGGGCATTTGAAAGGAGATTTTTTGCCATCGGTTACCGCTTGCAGGAAGTCGTTGTTTACTGCCCTGCCGGGGAGTCCTACGGGACTCTGGATGATAGCCATGTCTTCTTTGGTGGAGTTTACGTAAGCCTGTTTGAATTCTTCGTCAGCATCGCACTCGTGGGTGGCAACAAAACGGGTTCCCATCTGGACTCCGGCAGCACCCATACTGATGTACTTGCTGATGTCCTCACCGGAATAAACACCGCCGGCAGCGATAACCGGAATGGTGCGGCCAGCTTTTTCTTCGAAGGGCTTAACAGCCTTGATTACTTCGGGAAGGATGCTTTCGAGAGCGAATTTGGGATCGTTGAGCTGTTCACGCTTGAAGCCAAGGTGGCCGCCTGCCATGGGTCCTTCAACTACGAATGCGTCAGGCAGGTAGTCGAATTTGGAAATCCATTTCTTGCAGATAATGGAAGCTGCGCGACCTGAGGAAACAATGGGGACCAGTTTGGTCTTTGCTCCGTCATGCAGGTATTTAGGCAGATCGAGAGGCAGACCGGCACCGGAAAAGATAACGTCTGCGCCTTCTTTTACAGAAGTGCTGACCATGTCCGCAAAGTTGGACAGGGCAACCATGATGTTTACACCGAGGATGCCGGAGGTCATTTCCTTGGCCTTGCGAATTTCTTCGGCCAGGGTTTCGATGTGTGCTTTTGCGTGATCCTTACCGCCGTTTTTGTTGGTAAGGCCGATCATTGCAGCAGCGATAACGCCGATGCCGCCTTCTTTGGCAACTGCGGAAGCAAGGCCGGAAAGGGAAATTCCCACTCCCATGCCGCCCTGAATGACGGGCACCTTTGCTACCAGATCACCAATCTTAAGCTGAGGAAGATTCATACTAAAGTTCTCCTATGACTTGTATATTTAAGAGTTGCTTCTGAATTTTAAACAATACTGTCATCAAAAACACTTTGTGGCAGGTATCTGAAAAGATACATACATCGGTGTATTTATTGTTTAGAGGCAACTTTGAAGTCCGAGAAAAGTTTTTTCCTGTATGAGGTTTAAAGTCAAGTTCTTTTTGACTGTTACAGCTTGGTATCGGAATGTATAAATGTGGTTATTACAATGCAGAAAACATACATTCTCTAGTGTATGTAATTCTCCACAATCATTTCAGCAAAGTACATGGAGCTTGTGAAGGCAGGTGAAATAGCGTTCAGTACGTGCACACTCTTTTTATCACTTTCCACTAAAAAGTCCATAACAAGTTCGTTACGTTTCAGATCAACTAATTGCGGGCGAATACCCACTTTAGGTGAGCTTTCAATGTCGCCCGGAGAAAGATCTTTGACCAAGTCTCTAGCATCATTGAAGAAGCATTTGAAAAAGTATTTGCGGGGTTCTTCAAATGCAACAGAACGGAATTTGGGGTTTTTGAAAAAAAGAATAGCATCACGGAGCATTATGTCGAATGCTTCTTTGTCCAGTCCGCTCAGGATACCGTAGTTCTCACGTCCGAATGCAGGAATGGCAGTGGGGCCTAGGTATACATCGCCGCTTGCACCGCGGGTGAAGTGGATACCGAGGAAAGGGTTCTTAATGTTGGGGACAGGATAGATGCTGCCTTTGATGGTGTGGGCTTTTTCTTTTTTTAATTTTTTGTAGATACCCTTGAAGGGGATGAGCTGGTAGCCTTCACCAAATCCGAAGGGACGGGCCACTTTATCGCTGTAGGCCCCTGCTGCGTTTATGAAGAGGCCGCAGCTAGTTTCTCCTTTGTCGGTAACAATAATATTATTGCTCTTTGCAGTAATAAACTTAGTGCCGAGCATGAAGGTTACTTTTCCACTTGATTCAAGATCATTGTACAGGGATTGCATTACAGCACGAGGATCTACTACAGCAGTGTAATGAGAAAACAACGCTTCTTTGGTTGTTTTTGCATTGGGTTCTATTTCTGCAAGATGCTGTTCATCAATGATCTCGACCTTTGCTCCGTTAGCGGTAGCCCGGTTATATAGCTCATGCAGGGTGGGCAGTTCGGATTCATTGCGGGCTACGATCACCTTGCCCGTTTCCAGCAGGGGCAATCCCTTGTCACGACAATATTCTTTCATCCTGAAGTTGCCGGAAAGGCAGGATACCGCACGCAGGCTACCCGGAGCATAGTAAATTCCGGCATGCAGGACGCCGCTGTTACGTCCTGAAGCATGCTTTGCAATCTCGGGCTCTTTATCAATGATCAGAATATCATTATGTCCTCTGGAAATCAGTTCCCGCGCTACAGTAAGACCTACAATTCCAGCTCCGCAAATCATGATTTCAGCAGTCTTCATATTTGTATTCCTCTTCTTTTTGTTATTAAGAGAATAGTCTTCAACAGAGAACTGCTAATGTCAAACCATTAAAATGCAGAGACATCAGCTTCCGCAAGCTTCACGGTATGCACACCATTGGCACATATTGGAACGGATTGGTTTGAAACTATCCTCTTGCAGCATATTGTTGATGATTACCTTGGTCAGGGCCGGAATTTTGGTTTCAATGATCTCTTCGCGCTCTTCATCACTGGTTTTGGAATCGAATAATCCCATTTCTCGTCCATCTGTGACCAATTCTACTAAGGATGCCTGTCTCGGCAGTTCCCCGGAAGTGTGATGGTCCATGAGCAGGTAAAGGGGCAGTTGCAGGCTGTCCGCTGAATTTTTGATCATTTCAAGAAAGGGTGTGCCGTCGTGGTAGATAGCTTGGGGATCATCCAGCAGCGGTCCCCAGATGGATTCATCTTCCCAGAATGATTTGCGTGGCAGGTGCAACCGTCCGGTCTTGTAATCAAGCACGTAGCGCTCGCCATCCCGCTCATCAACACGGTCAACGCGGCCATGAATCCTGACGTTGAATTCATCCATTTCAAGTTCAGCTTGTGAATCAGATTCCAGTTCCACTATTTTAGTGGGCTTCAGGCTTTTGAGAAACAAGGCCAACCTGTTTTTGCCTGCCTGCTCCAGAGATTTTTTGATGTCATAGGCGAGGTTGGGATAGAGCGAATCCCTTTCCAGACGGAGCATGAATAAATCCTGCAAAGTTTGCGCATCCAGATCCTTGCCGCATATTTCTTTATTCAGGTGCGGTTCAAGGAAGTCCTTGAGTACTGAGTGGATCAGATCACCGAATCCGGCGCGGTCGCCGTCCTGATCAACTGTCACACTTTCGCGGACATTAGAGAGGTAGCGGAAGAAGAACTGTTTGGGGCAGCCTACGTAGCAATCAATTGCCGAAGGGGACAGCCCTTTGAATTTGAGCAGGTTTTGCAATTTATCCTGTAACGGTTCCTTGGGAATAGCCGCCGGATTATTAACAATTGCCCCTACCGGAAAGTTAACAGCCTTGAGAGGGAACTCCTCGCCCGGAGTGATGATTTCCTTACGCTGTTGTTCAATTTCCCACAGCAATTGCTCCACAAATCGAGAGCGGATGGATTTGGAATCGAGTAATCCGGGCTGCACGCCACTCTGGTAAAAGATGCAGGATTCTTCGCTGCCCATGATCAAACGGTAAAAGTTGTAGGTCGCGACTGATTCCCTTTCCCTGGAATCGGGAAGGTCCAGCAGGTGGCGCAACTGGTCGGGGAGCAGGGGATCGTAAGGATCGGCGCCGGGAAGTTTCTCATCTACGGTATCTAGGATGAATGTACGCTTGAAGTTAAGCAGGCGGCTTTCGAGCATACCGAGTACCTGCATGCCGGAAATCGGGTCCGGTTCAAAGGATACGCGTTGCGATGACAGCAGCTGTCTGAAAATTGAAAAGCAGAGCGATTGCCCGAATATTTCATTACTGATGGAGCTTTCACGCAGTTCGGGGATGACTTCATTCATCAGTCGGAATAAACATTCGGAGTCCAGAAGATAACGATTCCAAAGGGTACCGCCGCGTTGGCGAAGCATTTCCGACATGGCTTGCAGACTATCAGCCAGCTCGGAAAGGGTCTCGATATCCTTTAATCCGTCAATGCAGATTCGCACGGCTTCGGAACGCAGTTCTTCTGTGGTTTCCGGGTTATCGACCAGATTGCCGTTATCGTCACTGTACACCGGCACGAAATCATTCACATCCGCATAAGGAGCGCCATGGCGCAGTGCATTCTCCCATTGGTGGAAGATGGTTCGCAGAGGCTGATCGCCGTTTACTTCCAGCATTTTCAAGTACGGGTGGCGGATCAAGGCCAGAATGTCTTTCCAGTAAAAGGTTCGCCCGTTGCGGTTTTCCTGCAATTTGAGGACGGCTTCCACCAGTCCGTTCAGAGCGGAGCGTTCCAGTGGATAGCCCATACTGATGTTGATGTCCTGTTCGGGCAAATGATGCATTACGGGCAGGAGCAAAGACGTGTCCGGCAGGACCACGGCGCATCCTTCCACCTTTTGCGAGCAGAGTTCATCGCGCATTGCAGAAAGCTGGGAGTGGCGGTCGAATCCTTCAAAGAATTTCAGTTCCGGAAGTTCGCAGCTTCCATTTGCAGAATGATCTGATACTGCTTCAGCTTTCCAGTTCTGTAGCCAAAGCCTATGTTCACGCACTGCAAAGTGGCCTTTGCGACCTTCGGCAAGTCCGGGATCACTATGCCAGATGATCTGCAAGCCTAGATTGTCCCAAAGATAGTGGAAGAACATGTCTTCCACTCCGCTGACACCGTAGAATCCGGCAAGGTAAAGTTGGCGGTCTTTGAGGATGTCATCAAGTCCGTTGAAATTCTCTACGAGCGTGCGGTTTTCCAAGCCTGAAGTGGTCCAGCCGCGTTTTTCCAGCTCTTCCACGTAGCGCACGAAAATTATTTCCAACTCTTCCAGCAGTGCGGCTGCCCATTCCAGCACCTCACCTTGTAGCATGGTCAGGTTGCGCGGCTTGATGTCTTGGCGCAGCAGATCTTCCAGCAGGGATGCCAGTCTGGTGCCCCACGGGAAGAACAACTGTAAATCTGTAGGCATTTTTGCGAGTATGCCTGTCGATTCATTGCGCAGTTTTTCAATGATGTTGAAGAGCAGCCCAACCTGATCCAGTTTGCCGATCTTGCGCGGAAATTCGGCAGTAAGCTTGGGGATCAGCGAAGACACAAAGTCGGAAAATGAATAAATCTCAGGCAGAATACACGGCTTGGGCAATTGTTCCGATGCCGCAAGTGCTTTCTTAAGATATCGGGCCGGACGGTGGTGCGGAACAATGACCGTAACCTTACTCAGGTCGCCGTCGGAATCATTAATTATAGTCGTGGCGAGATTCTCAATGAAATCTTCTTTCCACGATATGATCTGGATAGGTTTATTGTTCATAACTAAATATTAACTTCCCGTGTAAATTTGCCGTCCAAGTATACCAATAGCCCTCGCAATTCCTTCTCGTTGCCGTACATGTCTCGCAGCAGTTTTAAATATCTTTTGACCTGCTTCTCGTTTTCCGGGGAGGGCTGTCCTGTTTTGTATTCCACAACCAAGGCCCGCTTATCTTCGAGTAGCAGGAGGTCAGCTCGATGGGTTTCTCCCTGCGCGTCCATAATGGCTACTTCCGGCCTGCCGCGTTCAATGGCAGCGCGGATATCCGGGACCGATAAGGCCCAGAGTGCCATGTTTGTCACTTCCGGGACCAGCACGTCTTCTTCCTCGGTAACTGCCGGGAATTTGGCAAAGGCGGCCTCAGCACTGCGGCGGCAATCGGCCTCGTCATTTCCGGTAAGGATCAGGTTTTCCATCGCGTTGTGAGCCAGTTCCCCGCGCATGCGCGCATCGTATGAATAATCTTCGAGATTGTGGCGGTAGACGCGTAATCTCGGCAGCCAGCCCATGAGTTCCGGTTCGAGGAGTCCTTCTGGGGCAGCTTCACAGAAATCGTCGCATGGTTTCTTAGTGGAATCTTCCGGTTCATTTGGGATGAGTTTATCATCAGCAGCTTCCGGCGTAATTCCGTATTCAAGCAGGCCGAGATCGTTGAATTTACCTTCAAGGATTAGTTCAATAGCCGCTAATGCCGGACTTACCCCGCGAGTTTTTTCCGAGGGCAGAAAGCCGTACAGTTCCTGCCCTGCGCGAGTCCATGCCACATAGAGCAGATTCAGCTGCTCACTGAACATGCGGGTCCGGTTTTCGTAGTAAATCTCGCCCAAACTGCTACTCATGGGGGTGAGCATGGTTTGTCCGTCGATTTCAATATCCGCCAGAGATGTATCCGGGCCGGATACGGACCAGTTATGGAAAGGCACTACGATAATCGGGAATTCCAGCCCCTTGGATTTATGGATGGTCATGATGCGTACTGCGTTGACCGACTCCGGCAGGGGGACTTTTTCTTCGGCTGACGAAAGTTCCCAGAAATCAAGGAAAGCTGCCAGCGAGGTCCCACGTTTTTCTTCTGCAAGATGAACGACCTCAAGGAAACGGCGTATGTATAGTTCATCCTGCGGGTAAGTCTCGACGAGTTTGAAGCGGCTGACCATTTCGCTGGCAAGGTCGTAAGGTGTCATCAGTCCTGATTTGCGCAGGAAGGGTGAAATTTGCGTGTTCCAGAAATCAGGATACTGCTCGGAAAAGCGGCGGTGCAGCGGTCCTTTGTCCCGCTCAGCCAGCCATTTGAAAAGGTCGTCGTGCTCAATATCTGAAATATGACCGAAGATTTCCTGTCCGCAGATGAATTCCAGAAATGCAAGATCGTCCTGTGGATAATCAAGGAATTTGAGCAGGGACACCATCTGGCGCACAATGGGGTGGCGGTCCAGTTGGAGGCTGTTCTCGGTGATTACCGGAATGGATTTTTCCACCAGCCAGTCGCAGACCAACTGTGCATGACCGTTGGAGCGGACAAGTACGCAGATATCCCGGTATTCGCGGCGGGGAAGCAGTTCTTCCATGAGCTGGTCGAAGTTGCGGCGGGTTTCATCTACAATTTCTTGTGAGCTGGAAGCGAACACCCGCTGTAACCGCACGTATCCACCTGTTCGATCCTGATTCGGCGGCAGTTGCTGGGAGGCTTTATCAAATGAATGGGAAATCCTCTGGGCCAGCTCAATCTGCTGGTCTTCCGGGCCGTTGGGATAGAGCCGTTCCGAAAGGTCCATTGCCAGATCATAATCCGCCAGCGCATCGAAGAATTCGTTGTTGAAGCCTATGACATGTTCAAGGCTTCGCCAGTTGTAGTCGAGATTTGCCGGGGTGAATTCGGAAAGTCCGGTAAGTTCCGGGTCCTGTCCCACTTCATCAAAGAGTTCGGAACGTCCTCCGCGCCAACTGTAAATGGCCTGCTTTACATCACCAACGTAAAAGAGACTGCCTCGCTTGGACAAGCATTCCACAGCTAACGGAATCATGGCCTGCCATTGGGCAAGGCTGGTGTCCTGAAATTCGTCAACGAGAAGATGGTGCAAGCGAGATCCCATGCGGCAGAATGCATCAGGCAATGCGCTTCCGCCTTGGAGTACGAAGCTTGCCACTTTGGGTAGGTCCGCACTGAGCAGCATTCCGTTGCGGGTTTGGTATTCGATAATATCGGCCCGGATTTCTTCTACAATGCGCACGAAAGGTGCCAGTGCATATGCACCGCGCAGGATAGTCGCTTTGTCGCGGTATATCTCGTGAGCCTGTTTTAAGTCCGCATATACCTTTTCATGGTAGGAACCGATGTCGCCTTTGGATTTTTTATTAACGCAATCTTCAAAGCTGTCCTTGGCAACCATTGTCGATTCCTTGGGCAGGTCCATGAAATCTATTTTTGAGGCATGCTCCAGATATTTTTTCAAGTGGGCCGAGGCCGCAAGCTTGTCTGCATCAATGAGTGCTGATAAATCGCGGACGGCCTTCTGGAATGCATCAAATTCGATTTGCAGCAGTCCGGCTATCTCTTCCTGATCTGTGAGTCTTTCCGCCGGATGGTCGATGACATGAGTCAGGATGGAAAGGAGGCGCATGCGCATTTGTTCGGCCAGCCAGAATCCCTGCTTTTCTTCCTTGAGCACGAGGCTGTCCACCGCATCGTCCAAGAGTTCTTTACGCAGCAGGTCGCCTTCTTCGCATTGAGCGAGAAATTTGTTGAAGTTAGGCTCGAACAATGCCTGCGGCTCAAAGAGCAATTCGAATTCAGGGCTTAGGCCCAATTCAAGAGCGAAGATGCGCACCAGCAGATTCAGCAAACTATCAATAGTACGAATATTAAGCCGATTGTAGCGTTGCAGGATAGGAATGAGCTGTTTCTTGGCATCCAGTGGTTTCCAGTCCGCTCCCAGACCATCTCCTTCGATGTCCAAGGCGCGATTTTTCAGGGAACGGATCACGCGTTCTTTCATCTCAGCCGCAGCTTTGTTGGTGAAGGTTACAGCCATGATTTCAGGCCAGCAGTAGCCTTTACCCTGTGAGCTTTTACAGACCGGGATGGAGTCTTCTTCCTGTGCTCCGGCTAAAAGTGATAAAAAACGTCCGGTAAGTTCATATGTCTTACCGGAACCGGCAGAAGCCTTAACTTGTTTTAGCATTTATTTAATTGCCTCCGGCGGCAAAGAATTCAACAATTTTATTTTCCATGACAATCATAAGCACAGCAGAAATAATCAAAGCACTGCCAATGTATCCGGTCCAGTCGAAACTTTCGTTCCACCACAGCCACGCAAGAATTGCTGCGATTACCGGTTCTATGGTGGCGATTACCGAGGCTGAGGTTGGTTCCAGCCATTTAAGTCCGGCATAGTAGATGGAATAGGCTCCGTAAGTACAAATCAGGGCCAGCGCGATAATGCTCATCCATGAAGTCCCGGTTTTCGGGGTGAACTCAAAGAAGGGCAACAGGCAGAGTGCGCCGATGGGCAGGGCATATAAAAATATTGTCGGCGTGGTGTAGCGGGCGAAGATGGTTTTGCCATATATGTAGTAGAGCGCGTATGTGAACCCGGAAGTGAGTCCGAAAATGATACCCGGCCATGTGAAGGACATTTCGGTTCCAGTGCCGAAAATATGGGGGCCGAGAGATACGCAGGCAACTCCGAAAATGGTGATCAGCATGGCTGAGATTTTGATCGGAGTCATTCTTTCGCCCAGCAACAGCCAAGACATGAAGGCTACCCATGCCGGGGCAGTGTAGAGCAGTACCGAAGCCAGAGCTGCGCCCACGTCTTGCACCGCCAGCTGGTAGGAACCGTAAAATATGGTTACTCCAACGAAACCGAATCCGATGATTTGGGGCAGGTCCTTGATATCTATTTTGATAGCCCGGATGCGGCAGGCGTGGACAGCAAAGAGCATCCATGCGAAAACAGCCCGCCAGAAGGCGTTTTCAAGCGGTGCTACTCCCTGTTCAATTGGGAATTTGGATATGGGACCGATCAGCCCCCACATGATCGCGGCACAGATGACGAAAATACAGCCTTTAATATTCACGGCAAAACCTGCTATCTTGGGAAAAGGTTGATGAAGGTCAACTTGGCAGCTTAAAAGTGTGTACTTGCTTTAAAAACGGCCACTTGAACAAATTCCATTGTGCTTAGTGAGTTGTATGCTGTTTCCCTTGCAGCGTAAACCCCGTTTAATGAATTGGAACGGTAATCAGCTAACAGAAACGGAAGAAAAACAATTGAATGAAATTGACAGAATTATAGCGGGTGATAGTGACGAAGGTTTGCGCTTGGATAAATTTTTACTCAAGCTGCTGCCAGATAGCGGATTGCGTGAACGCAGGCGATTGATAGAAAACGGTTTTGTGATGGTCAATGGCCGTAGTTGCCGTTCGGGCCTGAAAATGTTTCCCGGTGCGGAAGTAGTGCTGCTGGAAGTTGAGGATCGTGCCTGTGCTGTTGAGATTTTATCGCAGGTAAAGGTTGTAAAACAGGGCGACGGATTCGGAACCGTGTATAAACCAGCTGAATTGCACTCTGCGGCAATTGCCGGAAGCGCGGAGCCTTCCGTGGAAGAATGTCTGTCCGGTATTTTCCCCGGTAAAGAACCTATTCTCGCTAATCGTTTGGATTTTCTTACTTCGGGAATGTTGCTTATTGCTTTCGGAGTAGAGCGGGAAAATGAATTTCGTGAATATGAGGATTCCGGCACGGTGGATAAAATTTACCACGCCAAAGTGCACGGCATTCCTGAAGGACCTTTTGTTGTAAAGAACAGGCTTGATACTGCCGACCGCAAACACACCAAAGTGCTTGATGAGCAGGCTCCGGCCGAACGTTGGTCCAGTGCGGGGGTAGTTGAAAGTTATGAGGACGGCACTTCGCTTCTAGAAGTGCGCATCGCCAAAGGTGCCCGTCACCAGATCCGGGCACATCTCGCCCATGTAGGATTCCCTATAGTGGGCGATCCTATCTACGGTCATGAAGATGGAGCGGACAGGATGTATCTGCATCATCGCAAGATCGTTTTGCCGGGATTTGAGGCTGTTTGTGAGGCTGGGTGGGAGTAGGAAAATCTAAAAAGTTAATATCATTTTTATCATGTATAAGTCCGTGGTTTTCTATGTTTAGAGCTTCACACTGCCTTTTAGTCAAAAAGACATTATCGAAAGTTGTTGAGCTAAACTTAGAATTTTCTATAAATGCACCCCATAGGTTTGCTTTGGTTAATTTTGTTGTTTTGAGGTCTACCTCGTTAAGTTTGGCCCAGCTCAAATTTGACCTTTGTAAACCTGTATTGTTTAGATTGGAATATGTAAGGTCAGCCATCTCTAAATTTACTCCCTGCATATCTGAGTTTTTTAGGTTGGCCGAATGCAGGATAGCACCTTTGAGATTTGCTTCAATTAATGTTGCATTCATTAAATCTGCCTGTGCCAAGAAAGCATTTGACAAATCAGCCCGATACTCGTCAAGCAAATCAAGTTTATAAATTTCTTTAGTTACTAGTGAAGTGGCGATTTGAACATCATTACGAATTCCTACTTCTAATGGATTTTCATCTGTGTTTAAGCTCGGATCATTGGTAGGATTTCTAATAAATGCGCATAGGAGGTCGAGAATTATTTTTTTGTCACTCTTTTTGTCAGAGTCCTCAGCAGTTCTCCAAAGTGTATATATGCCGCCTATTCTTATACACATTTGTTCATTTCCAAGTTGCTCTGTTGCTTTGATAATTCGCTCTGTGATGTGTCCTTGTTCAGCAATATATGTTTGTTTAGAAAGGCTTTTTGATCTCCATGAAGCTAAGCATACTCCGATTAATCCTAATATTATTAGGCCGATATTGTGATATATTAGATAGTTCGCCGTGCCTTGCTTTGCGCCCTCCTTTAGGTGAGAGGTCAGTCCTACAAAGTATTCAGGAATTGGCAGTTTGGATAAAATGAATCCAAAAACAATAAGAGTAACAAAAAGTCCAGTGAGAAATAGTTGAATAGAAATTAACTTGCGAAATGTTTGTTTCAAATTAATAAGAAAAATTCTTTTATATCGGGAAACTAGGTCGTATCTAAAGAAAACTATTTTTTTATGTAATTTTTTTATTGGTGAAATCATCTTTCGCTTTGGTTCTTAAAAATCCCGTCCAGCTCAACAAGCCGGACGGGATTTTCATATTCTATATTCTTTTAATTCCTATGACAGCAACAATGCCTTGGCAAAGTCTTCGCCGTTAAACGGCCTGAGGTCTTCCATTTTTTCACCCAGACCGATGTGGGTGATGGGGATTTTGTGCTGCATGGTCACGGCGATCATGACGCCGCCTTTGGCTGTACCGTCCAGTTTGGTCAGGATCAGTTCATCAACACCGATTTCTTCGTTGAAGATCTTGGTCTGGGAAAGGGCATTCTGTCCGGTGGTGGCATCAATGACCAGTACACTGCGGTGCGGTGCTTCATCATGCTTTTTGCCGAGGACCCTGCGGATTTTATGCAGTTCTTCCATAAGGTTTGCTTTGTTGTGCAAACGTCCGGCAGTATCGAGAAGCATGAGATCGTAACCGTTCTTAACAGCGTAATCGATAGCTTCATAAGCAACCGCTGCGGGGTCGGAGCCTTCTGCCTTGGCATAGAATCCGGCACCTACACGGCGGGCCCAGACTTCCAGCTGACCGATTGCGGCGGCGCGGAAAGTATCACCGGCAACGATGAGAACCTTGCGGCCCTGCATCTGGGCGCGGTGGGCCAGCTTGGCGATGGTGGTGGTTTTACCGACACCGTTAACGCCGATCATCATGACAACTTCCGGAGGGTTGAAAGCTTTAATACGTTTGGGAACCTTGAAGATTTCGTCCAGTTCTTCGCGCAGCAGGTCTTTGAAATTCTCAGGGTTGGTTTCTCCGGCTTTGCGGATACGCTCTTTCATGCGTTCCACAAGTTCCATGGATGCGTCATAACCAACGTCGGCCATGATCAGGATTTCTTCGAATTCTTCCCAGAAATCATCATCAAAGGCGGTGTGGCTGGAGAGCATGGAGTCGATGCGCTTGGTGATCTGCTCGCGGGTCTTGTTCAGACCTTCGGAAAGCTTGATGAACAAACGGCTGCGCTCATCTTCCTCATCCTCAAGTTCAAGGGCGAGAGCCAGACGGTACTGGAGTTCGGAGCGGAAATCTTCCACATACTCGTAGTCCATCTCTTCAAGCCAGTCTTTGAAACGGGCGATGAAGTCTTCTGCTTCATTCTTGGGTGCTTCAAGAGCTTCCAGCAGGAATGCGAGACGATCCCAGAGATCATCTCCGGCTTCTTCAATATCTTTAAGAATCAGGCCCAGCCATACCGAAAGGCGCGGCTCTGCCTGCTGCAGAGATTTGGTCAGCTCAATCTGCCACTGCGGTTTATCTTCAGCGGGCTGTGCTTCGGTTTCCATAACCGGTTCAAGAATGGTCGGTCCGGCAGGCGCTGTTGTTTTTTCTACAACCGGCTCCGGATTATCTTCAACTGCAGGTGCTTCTTCAGCTTCCGGCTCAACAACAGGTTCTTCTACGGGCTCCGGTTCAGTCTCAATTACTGGAGTTTCTTCAACAGTTTCCGGCTCAGGAGCGGGCTCTTCAAATGAAATTTCTGGCTCTGCCACACCCCCTGGTTCAGTGGCCGGCTCTTCGATAATAGCTTCTTCTACCGGGATTTCAGCCTTTTCTTCAATTTCTTCCGGCTGGTCTTCTGCTACAGGAACTTCTTCGGTTGTTTCTGGCTCGGGTTCAACTTCTTCCGCAACTTCCGGCTCAGCTTCAACAACAGGCTCGGGTTCGGGAGTAGGTTCCGGTTCAGGTGCTTGTTCCGGCTCCGGCTCAGCTTCTACTTCCGGTTCTTCTATTTTTTCTTCCGGCTCATAATCATCGCCGAGGTAATCTTTAAGTGCTTGTTCAGCCCTGTCTTCCGGGCTGCTCCACAATTTTTTTACTTTCGAAAAGAATCCCATTGAAATCCCCTTTGCAGTCTATTTTGAACAGGCGAAGATAGCGCAGTAATCCCGGATGCGCAACCGTCCGGTTTTGGCTGTTTTCACTGTCAGCATTACAGATAGGTATTCAATGGAATTAGTCTAGGTCTTCTCCCCATAATGAATGAAAAAGCCCCGCACGCATAAATGCGGGCGGGGCTGATATTCATCTAAAAGATGGAGGTGGATTTAGTCCACTTTGTGGTATGCCTTGGGGGCTGCCCCACAGATGGGACATTTTTCAGTGGCTTCACCGTTCTGGGTATGACCACATACGGAACAGATGTAGAATTCTGCTTCTGCGAAAACATCACCGTCTGCATTGAGAGCTTCAGTGTAAAGGTTTGCGTGGATTTTTTCTGCTTCGTTGGCAAAACCGAAGTAGCGGAGTACTGCGTTTTCACCTTCAGATTTCGCATCTTCCATCATTTCAGGATACATGGATTCGAATTCGTAGCTTTCGCCTTCGATAGCCTGCTTGAGGTTTTCTTCAGTGGAACCGATGCCTTTCATGAGACGAAGATGTGCGTGAGCGTGAATGGTTTCAGCGGCAGCAGCTGCACGGAAAAGTTTTGCTACACCGGGTTTGCCTTCTGCTTCTGCTTTATCTGCGAAAGCGAGGTATTTACGGTTAGCCTGGGATTCGCCTGCAAAAGCTGCTTTGAGGTTTTCAAGTGTCTTGCTCATTGGAATTCTCCTTGTGTTACAATTTGGGTGTGAATTTATTATTAAAAAATCTTGGTTCCGCTTCGTTGAACTAATTAGTAACGATTCCTATTATGAAATGCAAGTAAAAAATGTAAATAGTTTTAAAAAATTATTGGCTCTAAATCTCTATATATTAATGATGCACAAGTTAGTTGAAATTTGCACGTCTAGAAGCTACATCTTACGCGAAGCGCAATTATCGGCGCAAAACCGAGTGATTGGAGACAATTTATGAGAAGAACATGCGTTAAAGATATCTTGAATGCGGAAAATGCTGCATCAGAAATTCTGGTTAAAGGCTGGGTCCGCACCAAGCGTGACAATAAGGGCTTTTCATTCCTGGAGGTTAACGACGGATCCTGCTTGAAGAATGTGCAGGTAATCATCGACCACACCCCCGAAATCGAGGCCGAACTTGAGAAAATTTCCACCGGGGCGTCAGTCAGTATCCTCGGTGAATTGGTTGAATCTCCGGGTAAGGGTCAGAAATGGGAAGTTCGTGGTAAATCTATTGAAATGCTCGGCTTTGCTGATCCCGAAACTTTTCCGCTCCAAAAGAAGCGTCATTCTGATGAGTTCTTAAGGACTATCGCTCATCTGCGCCCCCGCACAAATAAGTTCGGTGCAATGTTCCGCATCCGCTCCGAGCTTTCCTACGCGATTCATAAATTTTTCCGCGATAAAGGATTCTTTTACGTACATACCCCGATCATTACCGGTTCCGACTGTGAAGGTGCCGGGGAAATGTTCCGGGTTACATCTCTTGACCACGCAGCCCTTTCTAGCATGAAAAAGGAAGATCAGGCAGCTAATGATTTCTTCGGCAAGGAATCACACCTGACTGTTTCCGGTCAGCTCGATGCTGAAATGTATGCTCTTTCCCTCGGTCAGGTCTACACTTTCGGGCCTACTTTTCGTGCAGAAAAATCCAACACTCCGCGCCATGCAGCTGAATTCTGGATGATTGAACCTGAAGTAGCTTTCGCCGATCTTAATGATAACATGGATCTCGGCGAAGAAATGGTTAAGTATTTGATCAACCATGTTCTTGAAAATTGTGCTGACGATATCGAATTGTTCGCAAAATTTGTGGACAAAACTCTCATGGATACTTTGCGCAACACTCTTGATAACGACTTTGAACGTATTCGTTACGAAGACGCAGTGAATCTGCTGCAGCGTTGCAAGAAAGCCAAGAAATTTGAATATTACCCTGAGTACGGTCAGGACCTACAGACCGAGCACGAAAGATATCTCACTGAGAAGCATTTCAAAAAGCCGGTCATCGTTTATGATTACCCCAAGGAAATCAAGCCGTTCTACATGCGTATGAATGACGATGATAAAACCGTTGCTGCTATGGACCTGCTGGTTCCCCGAATCGGGGAGCTGGTTGGCGGATCTCAGCGTGAAGAAAGACTCGATGTTCTGGAAAGCAGAATTGCCGAAACCGGAATGGATTCCGAAGATTACTGGTGGTATCTTGATTCCCGCCGTTTCGGATCCGCACCCCATGCCGGATTCGGTATGGGCTTCGAACGTATGCTGATGTTGCTCACCGGTGTGACCAATATCCGCGACGTTATCCCGTTCCCCAGAACTCCTAAGAATCTTGAATTCTAATAATTAAATTATAAAGGGCCGTCTTGCACGGCCCTTTCTTTTTCCAATGCTGACAATCCCGCGTTTCATTCATAATTCTCCAGAATTCGCAGATATCACTGTCGATGGAATTACCTTTGTGCAATTCCAAAGCAGAAAATCAGAGATCCGTCACGAAGTTTGCGTGTCGCAGCACTCCCTCGTCTTTGTTCTGGAGGGTACTAAATATATCCATTCTACTGACGGTGATATGGTGATTCGTAAGGGTGAAGCATTTTTCTGCCGTAAGGGGTGTCATCTCATGTCTGAGATGATTCCGGAAAATGACGGGACATTTGATACCGTTCTTTTCTTTTTTGATGATGCCATGCTTGGTAATTTTGTGGATCATCTTTCTGCTGAAAATAATCCAATATCTTCCACGGATAGGTCTGCTTTCTGCATTAATGTTTCAGAGCAGGTCAGTATCTATCTCTCTTCTATGCTTTCTCTGTTTGACTCGCCGCTTGGTAAGAATAATGATTTTCTGCGGCTGAAAGTTCACGAACTGCTACATTATATATGTACCGCATCAGGAAATGATGAGTTCGTCAGCTTTTTGATAGCTTGCAGAAACAGTAGCAGGGGGGATTTGTCAGCAGTTATGGAGCGGTATTTTAATAAAAATATCAGCCTTGAAACTGTGGCGGAATTATCTGGACGAAGTCTTTCATCCTTTAAACGTGATTTTAAAAAAACTTTTAACACCACCCCTGCGCGCTGGATTCGTGAGCGCCGTATGTCTTGGGCGAAGCAGCTTCTGCGTAATTCAGGCAAGAGTATTACTGAAATTTCATATGAATCCGGATACGAAAGTTTGTCCCACTTCAGCTCTCTATTTCGCAAAAACTACGGAGTCACTCCCCGAGAATATCGAGCTGAACTGAATTCAGCAAAATCTGATCTTTAAACGCAAGTAATGCAGCAATCTTTGCGCTAGCTTTTCTTCAAACAGAACAAGGAGAAAGTTTATGCGTAAATATTCAATTATCGCAATCTGTGTTTTTATGATCTTGCAGCTTGCTGCCTGCTCAACTAAAAAAGCCATCATCAACGGTTTTTCATCCCCAGAAAGTGTTACCTCTGACGGTCATTATTTCTATGTTTCCAATGTGGGGGAAGAACTTAAACCAATGGATAAGGATGGAGATGGGTATATCTCCCGACTTTCTGATGAAGGAAAAGTTCTTGAGCGTAAGTTCATTAAGGGGTTGAACGCTCCGAAAGGAATGGTCGTACTCAATGACATTCTTTATGTTGCTGATATTGACCGGATCAAAGGTTATTCAGTGGCAGATGGAAATCAGGTGGCTGATGTTGATTTTTCCGCTGAAGGGACTTCATTTCTGAACGGGCTTGTTGCTATTGGCGAAGATGAGCTGCTTGTTTCTGCTATAGATACCGGGGCTCTTTATCTTTTGGACACATCCACCTCTCCTGTTTTTACCAAGCTTGAATGTGATTCTGATCTTTTCGGTCCCAACGGTCTTTCTTATGATTCCAAGACCGGAACAGTTTATCTTTGCTCATTCGGTAAGAACCACCAGCCTGATGGAATTGTAGGTAAAGGGCATATTGATGCGGGAAAGTTTTATTTTGAGAAAGTCAGTTCACGAAATGGATTTTATGACGGGATGGTTTATCACGAGGGAAATATAATCTTTTCCGACTGGGTAGATTTCAAAAAAGAAGGCATTTTGATAAAGCAGGATGTAAAAACAGGGGAGAGTGTAACGCTTGATCTTGGAGAGAAGCTCGGCGGTCCTGCTGATTTTTATCTGGACCAAAAAGAGAAAAGGCTCTGGATTCCAATGATGCTGGAAAATAAAGTTATGATTGTCGGATATTAATTCAGTTTTACAAAGATAACGCCCCGCAATCGTTTGTACGAAAGCGGGGCGTTTTTGAGTGTTGGCTACTTCAAAGGCATGAGCAAAATGGTAACAAGATGCTCAGGTTTTGTGTTGTTTGGATCGTTCATATACTGCTCGTAGCAGGGTGCTTCAGCGTGGGTTTCTCCGCTTTGGGGAAGCCAATTTTCGTAGAATTCGGTCCAGGAATCTTTGAGCTTTTCATAAGGTCCGAGGTGTGCAGCAACTGCATATTTGCCACCAGGAAAATCTTTAAGTTTGATTCCGGCAGGAACTTCCACCCTATTTTCCAAAGTAATGCAGGCTTCGGAACGCAGTTCTGCTGCAGGAACCTGGCCCGGATCATCGTGGTAAACTCCATAGAATCTGGTCTTCTCATTGAAATGACCGTTAGGACCAGCCCATGCACAAAGTTTTTTCCATGCTTCTCCTACCTCTTCATAGGGTCCAACATGTTCAGCATAAGCCATTGTCGCCGCATCAAGGGTCCAGATTTGTACGTCCATTTTTAGCGCTCCTCTTTTTAATTATTAATAAACTGCCAGCCAGATTTCCGTAACCGCTTCCTCGGGCGGAACATCCGGTGGGACTTTTATATATTTTTCAAATGACGGAATGGTGTTTTTCAGTTGGTAGCCGCTGCTGGGTAACCATTTACCATAAAGATCACGGTATATGCCGTGCATTTTTTCGTAAGGTCCGTAGTGGGTAGTCACCGCATACTTTCCGCCGGGGATAACCTGAATCCCCATCTCCGGGGGAGTTTCAACTTCTTCATCAACAGTAAAACATGCATCGTAGCGGATTTTACCTTCCGGGGTAACGTCCGGGTCATCGTAGGAGAGTCCAAGGAATTCTGTTTTTTCGGAAAACAGACCTTTACCATAGCCCCATCCGCAAAGTTTTTCCCATGCTTTAGTTACCTTATGGTAAGGACCTACATGACGGATAAATACTACTTGAATTTCATCCCGTGTACGGATTTCAACTTCGCAGGAATGCGGGGTGGCATCGAACTCGAAGCTCCCAATGCTTGGGTCTGGACGATAATGGATTTTTCCGTCACCTCCGAGCGCAAGCATGGCTCTCGCGTTGTTCCTGAAATCGCTGGGCGGAACCAGAAATCTTTTTTTGAATGCCCTGCTGAATGTCTCAGGAGATTCAAAGCCGGCATCAAGGGCAATATCCATAACAGTGGTATTTGAATAGCAAAGCCGATAAGAAGCACGCTCTAAGCGTAATCTACGGACATGTTCTTTTAAGCTTTCACCTACCATCCCTTTGAAAATTCGATGGAAGTGGGCAACGGAAAAACAGGCTAGTTCAGCCAGTATCTCCGGGGATAAGTCTCCATCCAGATTACGCTGGATATAGAGCAGTACCTCCATCATTCTTTCATTGTACGGTTTCAATATGGTAGACATTTATTCTTCCTTGAATGTGTTTCGTTAATATTTACTAAACATGTTTTGCGTGCTTTGACATGACATTTTTTATCATTCGATAATTTTCTTGAAAAGAAGAGAAATTTGAGTTCGGTGCCAGTTGCTGATTTGAATCATCTCAGGTTAGATTACATCATGAATAAGAAGATAACAGCAGTCCTGCTGGGACTGGCAATTGCCATACTTAGCTCGTGTACTCCGGTGAAACAATTTGTAGGTAATCCCTGCGTCAGCAATGCCTCAACGACAATGCAGCGTATTGTCGATTCATCGGCTTGTGCCCTTAACCAAATGAGATCCAAAGAGAAGGGGCCGTATATTGATTATTTACTGGAAGAGTCGCGGGCTGTGTTCATCTTTCCGGATGTGTACAAGGCCGCATTTTTTGTGGGAGCTGAAGTAGGGCCGGGAGTTCTTTGTGCGAAGGACGATACCGGATTTTGGAACGGTCCCGTTTTTTTTAATATGGCCGGTATTGATATCGGCCTGCAGGGTGGGGTTGAAGGTAAAACACTGCTGGTGTTTCTTATGGATGATCAGGCTCTTGATGATGCTCTTGGCGGAAAAATCGACCTTTCTTTGGGCGTGGATATGGCCGTGGGGCATACTGCCGACCGCAGCAATCGCGGGACTTTTGATGTTGAAGGAAATGTCGTGCTACTGGTCGATCAGGCCGGAGCGTATGGTGGCATGACTGCTCGAACAGGAGCATTCATGGTCAGCAACGACTTCAATAAAAGATATTATGGGAAGAAAGTCAGCGTACGTGAGCTGCTCTTGAGCCATAAGTATGACAAGCCGCAAGCTGATAAATTATTACTTAGTCTGGCTGGTGTTTATTAGTCTTGTCTTTTTGGGCGTTGATTTTTTTTCTTTCTCTTGTGTAGCGGAGCAGGTCTTCACAAATGAATTGAGCACTATGATAGAAGGCAAAAAACTGAATCATTTTTTGTAAATAAAATCTGCGAGTTGCTCCCTCATTACGCAGATCTTCAAGGCGTTTTTGAGAAGCTACCAAAGCGTCATGAAGAGACTGTTCGTTCGGTATTTTTTTGGAGCCGATAGCGCGCATAGCCTTGGAAGTTGCTTGTGCGAGTTGACGCAGCTCATTTTCCATTATGATATGATAGCCTTCTCCGTGCACATGACTCAAAGCATGCAGCATGGCCCTTAAGTGTGAAGCGCACTTTTCAAGGATTTCGACTTTCATGCCCAGTAACTGGGTGTCTTCTACATATATGAACCTTTCAAGACGGATTACTTTGGCGTAGATTTCCCTGTTTTTAGCCAGTCTACTGTTAAATGATTCAAGGGCACTGGGAATTAGACAGCTCTGTTTATCGAGAAAACCTTCCATGAGTGTTTCATAGTTTGCCGCGCATTCTTCGAATTGATTAAATAATTCGGCTTTTAGTGTTTCAGATGCACGCAATGGCCAGATTGAAATACTGGTTACAAAGGCACTGGCAACACCTATACCGATTTCAAGTACTCTGAAGAGTCCGAATTCAATACGGTTCGGCTCGCCAAGGCTAGCCAGCGTTACAATGGTCACAGTGATTGCCGCCATTTTGTAGCGGTTGTTGTATTTGGTCATGTAAGCGCAGAAACCAACTGAAAGGAAAAGTGCCAGCATGGTCATGTAAGGTGTCTGCGGAAAGATAAGTATGCATAAAACACCGATGAAAGCGCCGATGGCTGTACCGGAAAAACGGTACCAGCACATCTTAATTGAGTCGGCAACGTTGATCTGCATGACAATAACTGCGGACAATGCTGCCCAATATCCGAATTTGAGGCTGCATAGATCCGCCACAATAAATGCAAGGACAGCGGCGATGCCGGTTTTGATGCCATGTTTGATATGAGCTTTATGAGGGTTGATAGCTGCGAATTTCATAATATGTTCAGTATGCCTGATTGGTTAAGAGTTGAAAGTAAGGCTTATTAATATGTATACTATAAGAAAGTTGGCAATAGATAGTTGGTTATATTTTTAAATAAAATACCAATCTCTGCAAACCCGCACCACTAAGCCATTTCTATAATTTAATCATTAGATATACCAACAATAATTCAAAAACCCCTTGACCCCAAGCGCAGTTTTCCATAGAACCACTTTCCTCGGCTGATGACGGCCCTGAACGGGTGCAGCACAGCTGAGTTTTTTTTGACTAACCGGTCGTAAAACGGTTGACATTCGGAGCGGGATTACATAGTTTCCCAATCCG
>NZ_JBLZNE010000001.1:1467500-1922500 GCF_048612815.1 Maridesulfovibrio pacificus (SeqCode) | reverse complement strand
GACAGTGTCTGGTGGGTAGTTTGACTGGGGCGGTCGCCTCCCAAAAAGTAACGGAGGCTTGCAAAGGTTCCCTCAGGCTGATTGGAAACCAGCCGTCGAGTGCAAAGGCATAAGGGAGCTTGACTGTAAGACAGACATGTCGAGCAGGAACGAAAGTTGGTCTTAGTGATCCGGTGGTTCCGCATGGAAGGGCCATCGCTCATAGGATAAAAGGTACGCCGGGGATAACAGGCTGATCGCGCCCAAGAGTTCACATCGACGGCGCGGTTTGGCACCTCGATGTCGGCTCATCACATCCTGGGGCTGAAGCAGGTCCCAAGGGTTCGGCTGTTCGCCGATTAAAGTGGTACGCGAGCTGGGTTTAAAACGTCGTGAGACAGTTTGGTCCCTATCTACCGTGGGCGTAGGATAATTGAAGAGGGTCTGCCCCTAGTACGAGAGGACCGGGGTGGACGAACCTATGGTGTTCCTGTTGTCACGCCAGTGGCATTGCAGGGTAGCTAAGTTCGGAAGGGATAACCGCTGAAAGCATCTAAGCGGGAAGCCTGCCTCAAGATTAGTTATCCCTATGCTTTAGCATCTAAAGATTCCAGGTAGACCACCTGGTTGATAGGCTGGAGGTGTAAGTGCAGTGATGCATTCAGCTGACCAGTACTAATAAATCGTGCGACTTATTTTTCTTCTCTTCCCTTAACTTTAATCCTAAACGATTGAAGCTAATGGAACTCTAATTCTTCTCTATTAAACCATATATTTTTGCTCAAAAAGCAAGCTAAATTTGCTTGCGGCCATTGAGGAGAGGTCACACCCGACCCCATTCCGAACTCGGAAGTTAAGCTCTCCTTCGCCGATGATACTGCTAGGTAGCTAGTGGGAAAGTAGGTCGCCGCAAGCTTTTTTATTTTCAAAGCCCCCTTGTTAACTCAAGGGGGCTTTACTTGTTGGGGCGGATTTGTTTTTGATGCTCAGGGACGTCATTCGTAAGGGGGGGCTTGGGGAGAGATAAAAAGAGATGATATTTTATAACAAGATGTCCTTAATTGCGCCCTTGTGTTACAAATAGAACTGAGGCATTTTAGATGATGTAAATTAAATGTTTAAAGGAATTTAGATTTTTTATGCCTATCACTCCCGATATTATCCTAGTTCTTGCGGTCTTATTTCTAGTTGTACTTTTCTTCATCTTTGAATGGGTACGCGTAGATATGGTCGGTATTATGGTCATGGTCTGTTTGCCCTTGCTCGGTTTGGTTACCCCGCAGCAGGCAATCAGTGGCTTGAGCAGTAACGCCGTCGTTTCTATCATTGCTGTGATCATAATTGGGGCCGGTCTTGATAAGACCGGTGTAATGAATAAGCTTGCTCAATTGATTCTCAAGTTTGCCGGAAGAGACGAAAGGAAGATTACTTCTATGGTTTCTGCAACCGTGGCCGGGATATCCGGCTTCATGCAGAACATCGGAGCTGCTGCGCTCTTTATGCCGGCTGCGAGACGAATTTCTACTCAGACCGGGGTTCCGGCTTCGCACATTTTGTTGCCTATGGCTTTTTGTGCCATTATCGGCGGAACTTTGACTCTTGTCGGTTCAAGCCCTTTGATTTTGCTGAATGATCTACTGACCGTGCGTGGTGTCAGCTATGAACATTTTGGAATGTTCAGTATGACACCGATCGGGATCATGCTTATAATTTCTGCTCTGATTTATTTCAATGTGTTTGGAAAATGGATTCTGCCCCATACTAAGGCCAGCAAGGTTAGTGGACCTCTTTCTCCTTTGCTGGATAAGACTTATCATAACGTGGGCGAGATTTATGAAATGAAAATACCTGTTCATGGTTTTAATGAGCAGTGTCTTTCAGAGCTTCAAATCCGTTCAAACTACGCATGTTCTGTTCTGGCTTCATATAACGCAGTTACTCATAAAAGGAATGTTGCTCCCCGACCGGAAGATACTCTTTGTCCCGGAGATACTATTGCCGTAATCGGCGAGGCCATGTTTATAAAAAAACTCGCAACTGACTATGGCTGGTCGTACTCCCTTGAATTGAAAGTTTTTGCTGATGATCTTGCCCCCACGAATTCAGGGATTATGGAAGGTATTGTTTCTCCCAGATCTCAATTTGTCGGAATGACCGTTAGGGATATTCAGCTGCGTAAGAAATTCGGTGTAGTTCCGTTGGCTGTTTATGTTGGACATGAGATGAATATTAGTGATCTTTCCGATTTGGTTGTAAGTGAAGGGAACGCTTTTCTGTTACATGGTAAGTGGAGCGCTTTTCATCAGTTTAAAGATCAGAACGATTTGATCTTTACCGAACCGATTCAAGGTGAATTGCAGCGTGAGGAGAAGGCTCCATTTGCCTTAGGCTGTCTGGCTGTGACCATGTTCATGATTCTTGTGTTGGATATTCAGCTTTCCATTTCATTATTATTTGGAGCTATGGCAATGATTCTCGGTAAGGTTTTGACTATTGATGAAGCATACCGTTCCGTGGATTGGATGACTGTATTTCTGTTGGCTGGATTGATTCCACTGGGGCTTGCTTTTGAGAATACCGGTGCAGCCAAATTGATTGCTGATATGCTTATGAACGCTGTTGGAGTTCCATCGCCAACTGTGCTGCTCATCTGTATCGGGCTGCTAACTTCATTTTTTACACTATTTACTTCCAATGTAGGGGCCACGGTTTTGCTGGTGCCATTGTCCATGAACCTAGCTCTTTCATGCGGAGCTGATCCGCGCGTAGCAGCCATGACAGTGGCCTTGGCTGCGTCTAATACCTTCATATTGCCAACGCATCAGGTAAATGCTCTGGTTATGCGCCCGGCAGGTTTAAAGGCTGTTGATTATTTACGCGCGGGTGCCGGGATGACGATCATCTTTTTGGTCGTGCTAGTGGCAGGGATGCGAATGTTTTTCTGATTTTGGATGCTACGTAATGAAAATAATAAAAACCGCAGTTCCAACTGAAACTGCGGTTTTTGTATTTTTATGAACCGTATCTTTTAATACATCGCTTGTGGCAGATACAAAATGATTTGCGGGAAGATTGCGAAGAGTACGATTCCTACTAAAATTGCCAGCAGGAAGGGCATGGTTCCCTTGAAGATATCCTCAAGCGTAATATCGGGAGCAAATTTCTGAGCCATACCATAGACGACGTATACATTGATCCCGACAGGCGGAGTGATGACACCGATCTGGGTAACAAGCACGATAATGACTCCGAACCAGATGGGATCGAAGCCCAGAGTGGTGATGACTGGGTAGAATACCGGGATAGTCAGCATGATAAGGGCCAGCGCGTCCATGATGCACCCGCCGATGAAGTAGACAATGAGGATCATGGAAACGATGATCAATGGATGCAGGTCAAATGATGCAGTCCATTCGGCAACATTGAAAGGAATGCGGGTTACGGCTAGGAATTTACCGAAAATCAGCGCCCCGGCAACGAGGAACAGAACCATTACTGATGTGCGCAGGGTCTCATAAAGCGAATTAACAAAAGCCTGCCATGTCAGCTGACGTTTGATGATTCCAAGTACGAGAATTCCCAGTACACCGACAGCCGCTGATTCGTTGGGGGTAAAGAATCCAAAGAACATACCGCCGATTACAAGGGCGAATACGGCGATGGTATCCATAAGACCCATTAGGGATTTAAGTTTGGCACTCAAGGGGAAAGTTTCGCCCTTGGGACCGAGACTGGGATCGCGATGGCAGACTATGGCAATGGCGATGATGAACAGGATGGTCAGCACCACCGAGGGCAGAATCCCTGCCATGAACAGTTCGCCGATGGATTGTTCGGTAAGGATGCCGTAGACGATGAGCACGATGCTGGGCGGCATAATCATTCCCAGACCACCACCGGAAGCAACGGAACCGGCTGCGAGGGAGTTGGAGTAGCCGTAGCGTTTCATTTCCGGAATACCGACAGTCGCCATTGTGGCAGCAGTAGCAGGACTGGAGCCGCAGACCGACCCGAAAGCGGTGCATGCTGCAACTGTCGCCATGGCCAAGCCGCCCTGAATGTGGCCAAAGAAATGGTAAGCCGCACTGTAGAGCCTGCGGCTGATCCCGCTGTTAAAGGCCAATTGGCCCATGAGGATAAACAGGGGAATAGTGGAAAGGCTGTATGATGAAAAAGTGTCGTAAAAGCTGCGCGAAAGCAGGTTCATACCGCCTTTTACGGAGATGAGCATGGAGAATCCGCCGAAGCCGACAAGAGTCATAACGTAGGCCACAGGCATGCGGGTCATGAGCAGGGCCAGCATCACAAAGATGCCGATAATTCCAAGAGTGGTCGGTTCCATTTATTCTTCCCCTTTGAAAAGCAAGATGAGTTCTTTCAGCAGGGTGAGAGTGAAACAACCGAAACCGAAAGTCAGAGCGAAAATGACCATATCTGTGGGTAATTCAAGGGTCATTGAAACTTCCCCGGATTCACGCATGGAGCAGCCGTAAAGATACAGTCTCCAGGTAACCAGTCCAAATAGGGCAACACTTAAGGAAGTAGTGCAGATCTTAACAATGCGCCGGGTGCGGGCATTCATTTTACTGTACAGGAATTCCACTCCTATGTTTGCCTTTTGGCTCTCGGCATAACCAAGCGCGAGTCCGGTGGTAAGAACAGCCAGCACAGCTACAATATCTTCGACCCCGAAAATGGGGGTGTCCAGCACGCCGCGTGAAATAATATCCGCCCCGGTTAAAAGGGCCATGCCGATCAAGCATACGGCGGCAATATTTTTTAATAATGCCTCAAATTTATTAATGAGGACTATGACTTGATTACCCACTACAATCTCCAAATTTACAAAATTTCCCCCACTCCGCATAACAGAGTGGGGGAGATGGAATCTAGATTATCCTGTGATTACTGAATGCTGTTCAAAGTCTCTACTGTGAAGTCGAGGACAGCTTTGCCGTCGAGTTTCTTCTTGCCTGCTTTCTTAATGTAATCATCCATCATGGGCGCAGCTTTTTCTTTCCAGCGTTTGCCTTCGGCTTCGCTCAGCTCGATGAACTGTCCACCTTTCTCAGTCAGGAACTCGCGGCCTTCTTTGTCGCTTTCATCCCAGGCCTGACCGTGTTTGGTTGCAAATTCTTGGCTGATTTCCATAATGATTTTCTGGTCCTGCTCGGAAATAGCTTCCCACTTATCCTTATTTATGACTGCAAAGAAAGTGGTGGTGTAGCCGACAGGGTAATCAAGCGTACAGTAGTCAACGACTTCGCCCATTTTCCAGCCCTTGTTGGTTTCCATGGGGTATACGCCGCCGTCAACAACGCCTTTGCGGATTGCCTGATAGGTGTCGGGCATGGACATGGCAACCGGAGCTGCGCCGAGAGCTTTGAGCAGTTGGGCGGAGTTTCCGGTTCCGCGCAGTTTCATTCCTTTGATATCTTCAAGGGTCTTAACCGGTTTCTTGGCGGTGAAGAGCAGTCCGGGACCGTGTGCATGGAAAAAAAGAACCTTTACGTCACGCAGCTCTTTTGGTTTGAACTTATCGTAAACCGCGTTTGCGACCTTGGTTGCGGCAACCCCGGATTTGTAACCCAGCGGCAGGTCAACTGCAGCCATAGTCGGGAAACGGCCACGGGAATATGCCAGCGCGGACATACCGATATCGGAAAGACCTTCCACAACGCCGTCGTAACATTGCTTGGCTTTGGTCAGGGTTCCGCCGGGAAAGTAGGCGATGGTTACGCGGCCGTCGGTGCGCTTGCTAACTTCATCACTCCACTGCTGGGCCAGTTTGGACTGGATATGGGTGGGCGGAAAAAAGTTTGAGTAGGTCAGGTTAATTGATTTTGCTCCTGCCGTGAGCGGCAGGGCGCACATGCACATGGCTGCGGCCACTACTGTAATTAAAATTTTTTTCATGTTCCCTCCGTTTTTTATCTAAAAATGGCTGTCTATTAAGCTTTTTTCAGTCCGTTGGTTAAGGCCAGAGTTACAGCCGCTTCGCGCACGTCTTTAAATCCGATCAATCCGGCTCCATTGTTGTTCTGGATCATAAATCCGGTTTCAATGGAACTTCTGACCATGTATCCTTCAAATAGTACGGTGTTGAAGGCTCCGATCTTTTCCGGCGGATAGTCGGTCTCAACAAAATCACGAACCAGATCTGCAAAGACTTCTTCGGAAAGACGGTATTGACTTAGACTAAGGTCTTCGCGCAGTTCCGGCACCCTTGAAGCGTATATGGTGAATTCCAGAAAGACTTTGGCCCAGTTTTGGTCGCGGACAATGTTTTCCAGAAAATCCCAGATAATGTTCATGACTTCTTCAAGGGATTCAGCCTTGCCCAAGCGATCATCGCGGGAATTGCGATACTCGGTCAGTTTTTCTTCGACAATTTCCAGAAAGAGTTTGTCCTTACTTACCCAGTGGCGGTAAAAACTGCCTTTGGCGTATCCCGCATGTTTGGTGATTTCAGACACTGTGGTTTCCACGAAACCTTTCTTGCCGAAAAGTTCGTTGGCGGCTTCCATGAGTTCTTTCTTGGTTTGAAGCGATTTTTCCTGTTGTTTTCTAGCCATTTATTTTTCTGGTTACTTCTTTTTGCGACCTTTGGTCATAAAGTGACCGCTGGTCATTTTTTTATGGTGTATAGCTTTGCCCCCTATTGCTGTCAACTTCTATCTATGACAATTTGGTGTGAGTGAATCCAAGAATACCGAGAGGAAATATCAAAGTGCGAAAGCTGTTTATCATATTCATTGTCATAATCTGCTGCCTGAGTGGTGTAGTTGTTCAAGCCCATCCTTTGGGGGAAGTAGTGCAGGAAACCACAGTTATGAACGAAGGGACAAGGGTGCTTATTGTTTATGATACTTCCATCGGCCCTTCCATTACCGCAACACTTATTCCCGATGCCGACCATGACGGTAAGGTATCCGGGGCAGAAGAAAGAAAGCTTTCGCGGGATATTAACTCCCTGCTGCTGCCAAATCTGGAAGTATACTTAGATGATAAGCCTGTAGTTCCTGAATTGTATTATGATTCAGTCTCAGCGGCTCCGGGAGGGTATAATAACGGGCTGCGCTCAAATCTTGTTTACGCCATATCTTTGCCGGACGAGGATTTCGGCAAGCATTACTTAAAATTTTCAGACAACAATTTTCAGACCGGGGAGTTGAAGTGGTTGAAATGGAAGGTGCAGGCTGACCCGCAATTCAGCGTGGTCAGGACTTCGCCTGATTCCCGGGAATTGAATTATCAATTTTTTGCTAAGAAAGTGGAGGGAGAAGGAGCATCTTTTTCGGTCCCGACTCCAAAGGAAGATTCAAGTCAGGCTGCGCTTAAGGATTATCTTGCGCAGGAAAATCTTGGGCCGGGAACAATTCTATTCGCTCTCGGATTGGCCTTTTTTCTGGGGATGGGACATGCGCTCAGCCCCGGGCACGGTAAAGCCATGGTTGCTGCGTATCTCATAGGACGCAGCGGTCGTATTCGTGATGCCTTCACCCTCGGAACCATTGTGACCATTACTCATGTTGCCAGTGTAATTGTTCTCGGTATCGCTGCTTTGCTGCTTTCGCGTTACTTCCTGCCCGGCGATCTTTATCCATGGCTGGGAGCATTTTCCGGGGCATTGGTGTTCGGAGTCGGTTACATGATGCTCGCCCGCAGAGCATTACATAGCCACGGGCACTCCCACGACCATCACCATCATGGACATTCGCATGATCACTCGCACGATCACGGCAAAGAATCCGAACCTGTATCATGGTGGTCTATGCTCAGTCTCGGTATTGCCGGTGGTATGGTGCCATGTCCTACTGCTTTGGTCGTATTGCTTGCTTCGGTGGCTTTCGGAAGAATTGTGTTCGGTCTTTTATTGATCCTCGCTTTCAGCCTTGGTCTTGCCGCAGTGTTGATCATTATCGGAATTCTGACCGTGCGGGCCTCGAAACTTACCGAAAGATTTGCCGGTTCGCGCAGGTGGATCGAGAACCTGCCCGTGCTAAGTGCCGGATTGGTCATGCTGGCAGGAATTGCCATTGCGCTGAATGCCCTGCATGCCGGGGGTATTTTGCGGTTTAATTTCTAAATTTCCAAAAATCCGTAATCCCGTCCAAGGCGGCGTCAGGTGTTGATCCGTAAGGAACCAGCTTGAAATCAAGTGCTTTTACCTGTTTCAGGTAGTCAGCGTATTGCGACTTTTCAATGTATTCCACATCAAGAATTGTTTTGCCTGCCTCAGCAAGTTGTTTTGCCAGTTGCAGGCGGTAGTTTTTGTCGCTTTCGCTATAGTAGTTGAAGAGCAGACTTTCTAGACCTATCATATCTACGGTTTTGAAATAGACATCCTTGTATTCCGGGGAGCAGTCGTTAAATACGCTCATACCGTTCTGGGGACAGATAATGAAATTTTTTCCTGCTTTTTTTCGGGCATAGTCTCCAATTCTTTTGATCAGCTTGACCATATCGTCTGCAGTGTTCCGCACTTCCATTCCCTGTTCATGCCAGAACCAGTAAGCATCGACTATGTCCAGATATACGCCGTCAAACCCGGCTTCTATGATGCGGTCCAAATAAGGGCGTAAGCCTGTTTCCCACCAGTCTTCGCGCCAGTATTTTACTTTATAGTTTTTGGCCCAGTCCGGGTTTTCCGGTCCTAGAAATCGGGGCGGATTTTCTTTCCACTCTTTCTGCCAGTAAAAACGATATTCTTCTGCTTCCCCGATGGAAAAGTAACAAAGTACGGTTTTATTGAATTTGTGTAGTACGGATATTTCTTTGGCGGAAAATCTATTTTTATCGGAGCCGTCTTTTGAATAGTCAATTACCAATAGGTCATATGGAGATTCAGCCAGTGGCGCTATTTTCGGTCCTTGCAGTTGGTATGCCCAGCTGTTGATTTCCTTATTCGGCGGGGTCATTCGTGTCTCCTGTGTCGTTTTTTTTGTTACTGTACTTGAAGGCGGGGGAGTTGTTTTTGATACGCAGGCGCTAACAAGAAATAAAAATGTCAGGATTGCTATGTTATGTAATTTCATAATTAAGATTTTCCGGTTAATTTTTTGTGTTTTGGAATAATAGCATGGTGAAAGACAAAATTAAAGTGTGCAATCTTGAAATGCAGCACAAAATATAATGTAATTTTTGAAGGTTACAAATAAAAATACTTTGCATAGCTATAGATTCTGATTATAGTGTTCTAAATATATGAATGATTTAATATATAGCTATAATTTTTGTTTTTAGGTGGGGATAAATTTGTTTTTTAATTCGTATGTTTAAAATGGATTAAAAATTAAAATTTTCGATAAAATAAGGAGGGTGCTGTGAAAAAGAGCTTTTTCACTACTTTGATTTTTATTCTCTTTCTTGCCGGATGTTCCGGTACCTACATGAAAGATTACGTCCAGCCCAACGGGGTTGCCAGTGAAGCTCGCCATGCTGCGGTCTTGCCGCTGGTGAACTTGACCAATACACCTAATGCCGGGCGTATGGTCGGTGATCTGCTGACTACCGAAATTTATGCTTCCACCAAGTTCGACCTCATGGAATCCACTGAAATGTTCAAGCGCATCAAAGGAGATGAGGACGATCTGGAATTTGTGATGGAAGATGTTGTTGCTCAGAAATTGGGCAGCAAGCTTGGAGTGGATACTGTCATTTATGGTTCTGTTACCGAATACCAATATAAGCGCGGCGTTAATCAGAGCCCTTCAGTGGGTATCAATCTGCGAATGATTGATGTTTCTTCCGGTAATGTTCTGTGGGCTTCATCTTCTTCAAAGAGTGGGGGGTGCTTTTTCGGATGTACGGAATCCCTGAACAGTGTAGCGCAGGAGACCCTTGCGGAAATGATAGAAGCAATGTCTTCCGTTTCTGCACAATAATCGCGCTGCTTGTGATTACTTTTTCAGTTTTCGGAAGGACTTTCGCCTTTGGCAAGAGTCATGATGTCGAATCGTGGGCTTGTTATTACGGAAGTGAAGACCGGACGGATAAACTGTCCGGTTTTGATCTGCTGGTCTCTGACTCCGGAGGGCAGGACCCAACACCTTTGCGTGCAAAAGGGGTAAAGGTTCTGAGCTATGTCAGCCTTGGTGAGGTCGCGGCGAACGGACCTTATTACGAGGAGGCCAAGCATCTTGATCTGCTTGTAAGGTATAATGAGAACTGGGATTCATGGGTGGTGGATGTGCGCCGTCCGGAATGGAGCGAATTGCTTTTTGCCCGAATTATCCCCGATGCCCTCTCGGCCGGATATGACGGGCTTTTTTTTGATACGCTTGATTCCCCTATCGATATGCAGCGGCGCGACCCCGATATCTTCAAGGGCACAGAACGTTCTTGCGTTGCTCTGGTTCGCGCTATCAGGGAAAAATTCCCCAAAATGCTGCTTTGCCAGAACAGAGGATTTGAAATTGTGCGGCGCACGGCTCCCTATATCAACTACCTGTTGATTGAAGGGTTGAGCAGCTCCATGGATTTGGCAACTTCCACTCGTAAAGATGTTCCGGAAGCAGATCGTAGTTTTCTTATTGCCAAGGCGAATTCCGCTTTGAAAGCCAACCCCGAACTGGTGGTACTGACCCTTGATTACGTTCCTGCTGGAGAGAAACTGGAAATTGTTAAAGCTTACGATTTCTCGCGCAATCTGGGCTTTATTCCTTATGTCAGCACTCCGGCATTAAATGAGGTGTTTATTCATGAGTCTGGTGAATAGGCTTTTTGCCGCATTTCTGATTGTCATCCTTGCTTTTTCTTGCGCTTATGCCGAGCCGGTCAAGCGCAAGGTTTTGGTGCTCTACAATGGAGCAGAAGACCGCTCCGCAGTGAATAATAATTTCATTGAAGGCTTTGCCGCACCACTTAACTACCTCGGTTTCTTGTACGAGGTGCGTGATGTTGCGAAGCGCCCTTTGCCTTCTGACAAAGACATGGAGGAATACCGGGCGGTCTTTACTTCCTTTTCTGAAGGCTCGATGAATAATCCTAATGAGTTCCTTAACTGGCTCATTTGGCAGCAGAAGCAGGGTAAGAAGGTCATAATCGCTGGAAATTTGGGTGCATTTAACGATTACGACAATGTTTTGGCTGAACCATTGCTGATCAAGAAGGTCTTTTCCAATCTCGGATTTTCATATCAGGCTAATGCTACGAATGTCGAATATCGCTTGAAATATGAGTATGTTGATCCGCAGAACATGAACTTTGAGCGTAAACTGCCATTGTTTCCAGACAGGTATATTCAGATTGTCCCCGTGGGTGAGGACGTCAAATCATGGGTAAGTGTGGGGGTGAAGGGAAAATCAAGTACAACTGCAGCAGCTGTGGGCTTGGGACCGCGTGGTGGGTTTGCTTTAGATGGTTATATGCGCTGGCAGGACCCGGTAGATTTTAAGAAGCAGTGGTACTTGAATCCGTTTGAATTCCTAAGAGTTAATTTGGATTTAAAGGGTATGCCGGCTCTTACCCCTACCACGTTGAATGGTAAGCGGGTTGCCTTTGCCCATATAGATGGTGACGGTTTTGTTGGCTACACCGAGGTGGATCAGAATAAAGTTTGTGGGGAAATTGTAATGGAGCGCATTTTTGAGCGTTACGACTTTCCCAATTCAGCTTCGGTTATCGCCGGGGAGATCAATCCGGATGTTAAGGGGAGCTTGGATAATGTAGATCTTGCTAAGACCCTTTTTGAATTAGAAAATGTAGAGACTTCATCCCATTCCTACACCCATCCTTATGCATGGAATGCGAAGACAAGGGAATCCAAGGAATATGCCGAGGATTTTGTTGTCGGGCAATATGAGGTTGCTGGATATAAATTTGACGCTCATTACGAGATTGTGGGGTCTTGCGATTATATTTCCGAAAATCTTGCTCCGGTGGAAAAGCCCTGCCGGGTTCTGTTCTGGTCCGGCATGTGTGAGCCCACTGAAGAGCAGGTTGCCATTGCAGAGAATGCCGGAATTCTGAATCTGAACGGCGGTGATACTGTTTTCGATGCCCGTCGTAATTCTTATTTCGGGGTCTCGCCTCTTTACCGTGCGCTTGGCAAATACAACCAGATCTATACCGGACAGGCCAATGAGAATATCCTGACCAATCTTTGGTCCGGTCCGTATTTCGGGTTCCGCAATATCGTGGATACCATGAAGCGGACCGGCTCTCCGCGCCGGATTATGCCCATTGATATTTATTACCATTTCTATAGCGGTGAAAAATTTTCCTCACTCAAGGCCCTTGAAGATGTTTATGAATGGGTCCTCAGTCAGGACACTGCACGAGTTTATGCCTCCGCCTACATCAAAATGGTCAACGGTTGTCTTGCTGCAAAGGTGGAAAAAATTTCACCGGAAAGGTTTGGTTTCAGCAATTATGTCGACTGCCTTTCCGTACGGCTGGACGGTATGGATAAGGTCCCGAATCTGAAAGAATGCAAAAATGTACTCGGATATGACATTCAACCGGAAGGTATTTTTGTTCATCTACGTCCCGGTACTCAGCGGGCTGAGATTGTTTTGACCTCAGATAAGACTGTTAACGATAGATTTCCGTATCTCAAAAACGGTTCTGGCTGGGTACGTGATTTTGAGCGCGCAGACAAAGGTGTCCGCTTTGATTTTGAATGTTTCAGTAAAGGAAAATTTGAGGTGGCAGGGCTGATTCCGAACAGAAAGTACAAGTTTATCCGCAAGGACGGATCGCTACAGGAACTTATTACTGATGGAGAGGGCGTTTTGTCAGTCCAAGACGTTGCTTCCGGGCCTATGGAGATTGATCTGATTTGAACATAAAGCTCTGGCGGGTACTGCTTTTCGTACTCATCATAATCGGGACGACCGTGCTGATATATCCCTTTCCCAGGGATATGGTCCCGTTGTACCTGCGGAGTGGGGAAATTTCCAAGGCGGCGGATTTGCTTAGTGAGCTTCTGGAAGAAGATCCTCATGACTTGAGATTGTTAACCCTCGGGACGGATGTATTCCTTGAGCGCGGGATGCCAGACAAAGCTATAGCCAGTCTTGAAGAGATTTTGAAACAGAAGCCGCGTCGAGTCCCTGCGTTGCGCAAGCTGGTGCAGGTTTTTGAATGGAACGTAATGCCCCGTGAGGCTCTCCATACATGGAAAAAGATTTCAAATATTGAGCCTGATAAGATGGAACCTCTGGAAAAGATGGTAATGTATTACCGTTATTTCAATATGTTCCCGCAGGAAGTGGATGCCATAATTAAGCTTAATACGTTGCAGGGCAAAAGGCCGTTTGTCGGGGATTTTATGCGTGTGCTCAATGATGAGATTGAGTTGCTCGGCGCAGAGCACGCCAAGACTCCGGATGATCCATATCTCGATTTTTTGCTTCAACGAATTTTTATTGTCGGGGAACAGTTTAAGGCTGAAACCGAACTCAGTACCGAATCCGGAGAGAAGGTCGATTATTTGCAATACGTGCTCTACGTGCTGGAGTATTTCGTTGCAGTTGACCGTATTGAAGATGGCTATGAATATGCTGCCCGAATGGATAAACAGGCCGGACTTGATGTTGAAAGCAGAGTGCAGCTGGTTAAGGTTCTGGGATGGTCAGAAGATTATGACAGGGCTTTGGAAGTGGCGCAAAGACTGCTTAAGATCAGTCCGGATAATATAGTATTGCTGACTGAAACAGCATGGATGGCCCGCGCTGCAGCCAGACCTGATCTGGCGCAGGTTGTTCTGGAAAAACTGGTTCAGATTGAGCCGGATAACACTGTTCACCAACAGGCTCTCGGTGATGTTTACATGCAGACCGGCAATTTCCGCAAAGCTGTAGATCTCTTTCGCAGGTTGGCTGAGCGGGTCGGCAGTTGGCTTTCTTATGCACATGACATGCTGCGGGCGGCCTTGTTCAGCGAAGATCGGGAACTAATGGCTGAAGTTATTGAAGAGACCAAGACTGCCGATATTTCAGAGCCGGACTATTTGCGGACCCGCGGGGAACTGCTGCTTACTTTGGAACGACCGCGTGAAGCATATGATATCTTGCGCAAGGTGGTGGACAGCCCCGGTGCAACTCTTACTGATTACCAGAACCTTATCGATGCGGCTGCAACTACCGCAGATAACAAATTGCTTGCTGATGCTGTGGAATTTGCTCTCAAAGTTTATCCTGATGATATAAATATTATGCGTACTGCCGGCGCAGCATATAGAAATGTTAATAAGCCTTACAAAGCTTACCTTATTTACCGTGAGCTGTTGAAAAGGGAGCAGGAGCAACAGGATATCCTTGATATGCTTCTGGCTGCTTCTGAAACTCAGGATTTGGAGCTGGCAAAGAAGGCAGCTGGGTATGCGGTAAAGATTGCGCCCAAGGATATAAAGGTAATCGCGCAGGCCGGGGAAATCATGCTTTGGTTGAATTCACCCAAAGACGGTTATCCATATTACAAAAAAGCGGCCATCATGACCGGGGGTAACCGTGAGTATGTCATGAACCTTATTCAGATTGCATCTTATACCGGTGATAAGGCTATTTTCCGTGATGCAGCTGAGACCTCCATCCGCCTGCGCCCGGATGATGAGCAGGTTGCATTGCTGGCTGCTGCGGTATGGGCTGCTGCCGGTGATAGTAAAAAAGCGAAATTGCTCATTTCGCAATTTGCAGGGCAGAGCTCTAAGAATTTGGATATATTGTACCAATGGGCGGAATTTGCTGATCAGGCTGGTTTGAGTGAAGAGGCTTATCGTATTTATGATGAGTTGTATTCGCGTGATTACAAGCGTAAGGAGATCAGGGAAAGTCTTGCCAGATTGGCTGAATGGACCGCACGTCCTGCAGTTGCCGCTAAGCTTTATGCTGAAATTTCCGATGAATCTCCGGAAGACTTTGATTTTGCCAAGCGTGCAGGAAAGGCTTTGGCTGATTCCGGAGAGTATATCAAAGCAGCAGCTTACTATGAGCGGGCTGTAAGTATTAAGCCTCGCGACTATGAGGTGAAGCTTGATCTCGCGAGGGTCTATGGTTTTGCTGAAAAATTTGCGGACCAGATAAGGGTCTTCAGGGAATTGCAGGCTGCCGGAAAACTCCCTGAAACCGAGCGTATAGAGCTGGCCCGGGCCTATCTTGATGGGCGTGAACCTGAAGCCGCTTTGCGGATTCTGGAACCTTATGCCCGTCTCAAAAAAATACCCCGCTTTGAAGGCTTTTTATTGGCTTCGGCATTGCAGATGGCCGGGCGCGGTGATGAGGCCTCCGATGTTTATAAAAGGTTGAAAAAAGAGTATAATAATGACGAAGTCTTCTTGGCCCGTCTGGGTGCGGAAGCCTTATTTAACAATTTCCAGACCGATGCGTATGAACTTTTTCAGGCTGCTTTAAAGCTTAATTCGGAAAACCATACCGCACTTAAGGGACTGGGGATTATTTATGGCGAACGGGAGCAGTATAAAAGGGCTGTTTCCAAGTTGCGGAAATACTTAAGGTTGGTTCCCAATGATGCCGAAGGACATTATCAATTGGGTGAAATATATCAACTTATGGGTCGGGAAAATGACGCTGTTCGCGAGTTTAAGCGAGCTGCACGCATAATCCGCCGTGAAGGTCGTGTGGATATTTCAGGTAGGGATATAAATATAATCGATAGGTAGTGTTTTGAAAAAAATAGTTTTTTGGACTTTTATTTTAATGACGGTCTTGCTGCCGGTCATACATGGAACTCCGCTCCGGGCGGAGGACACTACCGCTGCGGCTGTAGAAAATAAGAGCGAGATTATCTGGACGGTCAGAGTAAGTTCCTTTTTGCAGGCAGATGCCGCATGGAATTTCATGTCCTATCTGAAAAGTGAAGGGTATTCTCCTACAATGGTTTATCTTTACGATAGACAGGCAAGGGGCTGGTATGTGGTCCAGATAGGAGATTACCCCACCCGCAGTCAGGCACGGACAGCAGGACGCCTGTTTAAGGATAGAACCAGACTAGATTATCTTATCCGCTCCATGCCTCTAGTTATGTTGGAAGAGCGGACACTGGAATTTCCGGGAGATTTGCTGCCTGCACCATCCGCAGAGCTGGCAGCAAAAAATGCTAAAGCGAAGGGATCTGTTGCAAATACTACTCTTGCAACTGAACCTAAATTGGTAGGTGCACCAGAATCTCTGTTTTACGAACTGGATCAGGGCGATGTATTGCGGGCCACCGGGCAACGGCAGCAAAAAGTAATTTTAGCCCGTATTATGATTCGTCGCGGTTATGTTGAAGACGGTCTCAGAGAGTATTCAAAACTACTCAAGACTTTTCCCGATGATTTGGATTTGCGCGAAGAATATATCGGCGCACTTATCGATAATAATGAGCTGTCAAAGGCCGAAGCCATGTTGCGTCGTTGGCTTAACTTTGACCCGGAATCTCCTCGCGCCCTGCGGCAGGAAGCCCGTTTGCGTTTATTGGCCGGTAATTATTCCGTACAGATTGACACCCTCGACTATCTGCTGCGGTTGCGGCCCGGAGATACTGATTCCATTTCCGCCAAGGCTTACAGTTCCCAGCAGGGAGGAGATTGGCTGGGAGCTGTGGAAAGTTTTTCCCAGCTTGTCGACGCTGAGCCCGAGAACTATGAAGCACGGCAGGCTCTATCCAGCCTGCTCATGGAACGGAGGCCCCGTCTTGAGCTGACTCCCAGTGTATATCTGCAGTCTGATGAATCTATAACTACTGCTCTGGGCAGTCGTTTTGCCATGCAGATTACGGATCAGACCAGAGGGGAGATCTATTACGCAAACACCCGCATCTACCGTCCGCAAGGGGACGGAATTGAGAAGATCGATAAGGATGTTAATCAGGCTGCTCTTTTATTAAGGCGTGATTTTACCCGTACTTTTACCGGTATTGCCGGAGTTGGTGGATATGAAGGCACTTCGTCCGGTGTATCAGGTGCTCTTGGTTTTGATTGGCGCATCCATGACCCCGGAACTTTTTCTGCCATGATCGATTACAATAATCCTTGGCTCGATGAACCTACGGCCGCCAATTACGAAGGTCATTACAATCAGTTGTCCCTGACTTACGATGGATTTTATGATGATACATGGGGACTCTTTCTTAATGGTCAGCTACGGCAGTATAAGCTGGAATCTGAACGCAATTATGGAGCCAAGGGAATCTATAATATTATTTTGACCCGTAGGCTTCTTTCAGATCCCGATCTTTTCGTTTCTTATTCTTTCTACCGTTCTTTCTTCAAGTATGATGATGAAACGTTCAAGCCGTTTGAAGTGGTGGAAAATGAGAGTATCCACACCTTCAGCGCCAGTTTTAGTAAGTCCATTTGTGATACAATAGTTTTTCAGGCTGCCGGAGGGATCAGGCTTGATGAATTCAAGAACAGCCCCAGTTATTTCGGGAGCCCGTCATTATCTTTAAGGCTGGGCAAGTTTGAGTTGAGTCTCAATTATGAATACAGCAGTGATTCCGGGCTTGCCGGGGGCGGGGAAACCCAGTTCGTCAGTGGTGGGATCGGTTTTGTTTTCTAAAGTGTTTGAAAATAATCAGGCCGGTGAATATGTTTAAAGTCAATACAGAGGCAAAAAGATATAAGCTCTCCCAATATTACGAGGTATTGCTGGGGCTGGTTGCCATCACTGCGGCCAACCTCATCTTTTTTCGCCATGACCCCGGATTCCTTTCTGTTTCACCTCATCCTTACTGGATCGTTGTCCTGCTTACTTCGACTCGTTACGGTTTTGCGGGAGGGTTGTTTTCCGGGATAATGGCCGGTTTATTTTTCATAGTTTTTAAAAGTCTATCCATCCCTGATATTGAGCCGATGGATTTTAGAACCTTAGCCATGTGGGGTAAGCCGATCCTTTTCTTTATTGTCGGGGTTGTCCTTGGCGAGACTCGTCAATTGCATCTCAGGGAATATTCCGATGTGTGCGAAGAAAGGGATGCTTATCATGATGCTTTTGATAAGGTTAAAACCAAATACGATATCCTCAGTGAGGCTAAGCAGGAGCTTGATAGTAAAATTCTTTCGCAGGAAAGTACTCTGGGAACTCTTTATGAAGCCGCGCAGGGTTTGCGAACTTTGAGTGTCGACAGCATCTATCCGGCAGTACTGGATATTCTCCGTGAGTTTATGGATGTGGAGGAGTGTTCCATTTACCTCTTGGATGGAACCGAATTCAGGCTTGATACCGCTTTGCGGCATGGGAAAAGTTATTTACCTGAAGTTATTCCCTGGGGTGAAAGCTTAATGAGTATTGCTGCGGCTAAGAAGAGAGCTATTTCCATCCGGGATATTGCCAGCAATGAAAGCATGCCCAGCGGTATTATCATTTCCGCCCCTATTCTGGCAGATAATCACCAGCATGTGGTCGGAGTATTGAACGTAGAGAAGATGCCTTTTCTCAAATTCACAAGTGATTCTGTGCGAGTGGCCGGACTGGTTGCGGACTGGTGCGGCAGTAGTGTTGAAAATGCCACTGTTTTTGCGGAGACAAAAGATAAGCTTATCGCCGATGAAATCACTGATGCTTATACTTTTGATTATTTTTTGCGCAGGCTTCGGGAGGAGTTTGTCAGAGCACGGCGTTATGAACTGGATTTGTCTTTGATTATGCTGGAATTCCCGGGACTTTCCAACGCCTCGGATGAAGGGCGTGACGAGGTTCTCATGGCTTTCAGTATGATCCTCAAAAATCAGGTTCGAGAAATCGATATTCTGTTCATCAGTGATGAACCGGGGGCTTTTTACCTGATCCTGCCGACCACACCTACTGCCGGTGCTCGGGTGGTGGTCAATAACCTGCTCAGCTCTTTCAAGGCCCTCAGTGTGATGGCTTTTGAAACAGATCAGAATCTTGTTGAGCTTCGTGCCGGGGTGGCTGGTTACACGCTTGGTATGGAAGATCCTGCAGAACTGGTCAAGAATGTGAAAGAGGACATGGTCAGTGTACTTTTTGCGGAATAAAGTAATCAGACTGGCGCGAATGCGCCTACTGGGGGCTTTTGCTGCTTCCTATATATTTGAAGGTGGAGCTGTGTGGGCCTACCTGAATAGGGGCGTTGCCTCTTGGTACATCTACGTTGCAATTGCGGCGCATGCTTTTTCCGCTTTTTCTTTTTTGCTTTTTACTGCTCCCAAGCCACGCGCAATTCCCGGTATTGGATTCTACTATCCCCGTATTGCGGCTCTGTTTACTTTTTTTATGCCTTTGATCGGGTTGGCCGGGATTACGCTGACTCTGCTTATGTCCCGTATTTTTATGAAAAGTTATGGTCTTGCTGAGGAATACAAGGAAAAGGCTTACGAGGGTGGAGGGGTCAATGTAGACCTACCCACTGATATTTCCGAATTTTTATATGACGAAATTGATGTCCATCCCATTGCGGATATTTTGAACGGGGATGATATGGAGATGAAGAGGGGGGCCGTCAATCTGCTTCGTCGTATCGGTTCTGCCGAGGCGGTAAAACTGCTGCGTAAAAGTCTTTCCGATGAAAGTGCCGAGGTCCGTTATTATGCTCATACCGCTTTGACACGGCTTGAAGAAGACTATGCGGAAGCGGTGGAGAAGGCTCGTTTCCGAGCAGACAAATATGATAGTGCGCAATCCCATGCTGAGCTTGCCTCTGTTTATCGGAATTATGCCCGCAGCGGTCTGCCGGAAGTGAATATGCAGGAGCGTTCCATGGGGCTTGCATGTGAGCATTGGCGTAAGGCAGTCGAAGAGGATCAGGAAAGTACAGACTACCTGATGCGTCTTGCTGAGGCATATGTCGAGAGTAGAAAGTTCAGCGAAGCTTTACATATCTATCGTGAGACAATGAAAACGCCTGAGCTTGAAATGGAATCTCGCCTTGGGATTTGCAGGACTTTTTTTGAAATGGGTAATTTTATTGCACTGTTTGATGAAGTTGAGCAGCTGCGGGCGCGACCGGAACTGGAATCCCCCGATCCTTTTAAGGCTTTGATTTATAATTTTTGGAGGGAGGATCTAATGTCAGGAGAGGGAGCGAAAGTAGAAGCTGATTTCAATGAGGTGGGCAATGAGTTCGGATAAGCAATATGATGTTTGCCTGCTTCTTGAGGGCACTTACCCGTTTGTATCCGGTGGTGTTTCCACATGGATTCATAACCTGATCAAAGGGATGCCGGAATTGACCTTTACGGCTGTTTGTATTCTCGCTTCTTCCAAAGAAAAAGCCGAATATCGCTACGATGTGCCGGATAATTTTATTGATCCTCAAATTGTCTACTTGCATGACCCTGTCGAGATCTCACAGAACCCATTTAAGAAAATTTCTGCAACCAATATTGAGAAGCTTAAAAAATTTCATTACCGGCTTGAGCGAAATGATATCAGTATGATGAAAGATATGGTCGATCTTTTTCGTCATGATAAGTATCCGCTTTCCGAGCTATTTCATGGAAAGAAGGCTTGGGATTTTCTTGTGGAACGATATAAGCCGGATTCAAATGATGAGTCATTTATCGATTATTTCTGGACATATCGTTTTACTCATTTGCCAATTTTCAAAATGCTGCCGCTCGATTTGCCCAAGGCTAAGGTTTACCACACTATTTCTACTGGATATGCAGGACTGCTCGGAGTTGTGGCCCGTGTTATGACCGGTCGCCCGCTATTGCTCACCGAGCATGGTATTTACGTTAAAGAGCGCAAAATTGAAATTTCTCAGGCTGAGTGGGTATACCGCAAGGAAGATGAGCGTATGCGCATTCAAAGTAAGCTTGGTGCGTTTCAGACTTTCTGGATAAGGATGTTCGAGCAATTGGCCCGGTTGTGTTATGATTACTCTTCGGCCATTTATACCCTCTATGAAGGAAACCGGCAGCTCGAGATTCAGGAGGGAGCTGATCCGGACAAGATCAGGGTAATCCCTAATGGAATCAATCTTGATGATTTTCTGGGACTTAAGCCCCTCGATCATGATTACATGGGCCAGACTGATTTTGCTGTTGGTTTTGTCGGGCGCGTGGTGCCTATCAAGGACGTTAAAACTTTTTTACGGGCTATCAAGATCGTAGCAATTAAGCTTGAGAAGCTTAAGGTTTACATAATGGGGCCTACTGAGGAGGATAAGGAATATTACGAGGAATGCGTTAACCTTGTCCGTTTGCTTCATCTTGAAGATGTGGTGGAATTTACCGGGAAGGTCCGGGTTGCGGATTACCTGCCCAAACTTGATGTAATTGTACTTACCAGCATCAGTGAGGCTCAGCCCTTGGTTATTATGGAGGCAAACTGTGCGGGTATTCCGGCTGTTGCATCGGATGTAGGCTCCTGCCGGGAACTTCTGGAGGGGCGTACCGTAGCCGATCAGGCTTTAGGTCCATCCGGGATAGTGACCAAGGTTGCGGACCCGGTCAGTACAGGGGAGGCGATTCTGAAGATTCTGACCAGTCCGATTCTACGCAGCAAGATGTCGAAAGCAGGAATTGAACGGGTGAAGACTTTTTACAAAGAGTCTGATTTAAACGAGACCTATCTGAATATTTATAAAGATTACATGGCAATGGAAGATCTGGAGTAGATTATGGCAGGAATAGGATTTGAACTGAGAAAAATGCTCCGCGGGGACAGCTTCCTTTCCGAAGTGTCCGCATATTTATATGCGGCTATGGTTTCATCCGGTCCTTGGCTTATGAGCGTTCTTTGTCTGGCTGTACTGGGTCTATATTCTTATTCCGGTTTTTCCCGGATGGATCAGGATATTTTCCGGACTACCATTGTTTATGTCTATGCCTTTTCCCTTATCTATGTGGGCTATATCCAACTGGTGGTGAGTCGTTATCTTGCTGACCGTTTTTATTTGGGTGACGAGAAGGTTACCCTGACCGCTTTTTTTACCAGCGCTCTTGTAGTGCTTGCTGCTGGGGCAGTCATAGGCATTGGGGGGATTTGGCTTTTTGAGCTGAGCTTAACCTATAAGATTATTGCGGTTATACTTTTTCTTGTCGTATCTATGGTCTGGTTGACTATGATTTTTCTTTCGGCAGTTAAAGATTTCCGGTCCATAGTTCAGGCTTTTGCAGTGGGGACTATGTGCAGCGTGGGGATCGCTTTTCTCCTTTATCCGCTGATTGGGCTTGCGGGGTATTTGTTGGGGTATACTCTGGGGCAGGCTGTAATTTTTTTCTGGCTTATGGCCCGCTTGCTTGCAGAGTTCCCGCCAGGCAGGGTTTGGGATTCGGAAATGTTTTCGTATTTTATTAAATATTGGGAACTGGCCTTGATCGGTATATCTTTCAACCTTGCCATCTGGGTAGATAAAATCATGTTCTGGTTTGCACCGGATTCCAGAATGGTGGTTCCTTATCTACGCACCCATGACATGTATGAAGGCCCTATTTTCTTCGCTTACCTGACCATTGTGCCTACACTGGCCATTTTTCTGGTTAAAATTGAAACTAAGTTCTACGAGCATTATCATGATTATTTTGCAAAAATAATATCCAAAGAAGACCTCTCAAGTATTTTGCAGGAAAAGAAGGGCATGATTAAAATGCTTAAGGAAAGTTTGCGTGAGATTTTGATTGTACAGGGGACCCTGACAATGCTCTGTATTTTTATGGCTCCTGAGTTTGTTGATTTGGTAGGTCTTTCTCCTTTACAACAGCCTCTTCTGCAGATTGCTCTGGTTGGTTCTCTGTTGCAGGTTATGCTTTCTGTGGCTGTGATCATTTTATTTTATTTTGACCAGCGTAAGGAAGTGCTGACGGTTACCCTTGTCTTTCTGATAAGTAACGTGGGGCTGACTTGGTTGAGCATGCAGCTTGGCTTCACTTTTTACGGTTATGGTTATTGCTATTCATGCTTCATTGCATTGATGTGTGCTTACCATCTTGTTTCAAAAAGTGTTCGTGATCTGGAATATTTAACTTTTTCGAGTCAGCCGTTGTTCTGATGATATACTGGAGGGGAGATGACGATAACCTGTCTTGTTACCGGGTGTGCCGGTTTTATAGGTAGCCACTTGACACAGGCTCTGCTTGACGCAGGGATTTCTGTTGTAGGTGTTGATAATTTTGCCAGTGGATATGCCAGTAATATGGAAAGTTTTATCGATCATGGCAGGTTTTCATTTTATGAAAGGTCTATAGTCGAAGCAGGCTTGCTGGAGGAACTGAAGCAGGCTTATCCTGATCTGGATGTTATTTTTCAGTTGGCTGCCGTTGTAAGCGTTCCATATTCAGTGGAACATCCTGAATTGACGATGAAGGTCAACTTTGAAGCTAATCAGGTTATGCTCGATAGCGCAAAGCAGCTTGGAATTTCCAGCTTCGTCTTTGCCGGATCTGCAGCAGAATATGGTAATGAAGACCGACTTCCGGTTAAGGAAGAATTCGCTCAGGATGCTGAACAGTTAAGTCCTTACGGAGTAGCCAAATACAAATCTTCGGCGTACATTGAAGAGATCGGCTATGGTTGTTCTTTGCGTTTTTTCAATATCTTCGGTCCGCGTCAGGACCCGACCAGCCAGTATAGTGGCGTTATTTCCCGTTTTGTGGATTTCGGATTGGCTGGTAAAAATATGGTAATCTTCGGGGACGGGGAGCAGACAAGGGATTTTCTCTATGTTTCCGATGTGGTTACTGCATATTTAATTGCCGCAGGGCTTGATAAGCAGGGACGGGGTCCTTTGACTGGAATTTATAATGTAGGAACCGGAATAGGCAGATCTGTGCGTGAGCTTGCTACGGTTGTCGCGGGCTTGACCTCTGCTCCGCAAGAAATTGATTTTAAGTCCGAGCGTCCCGCGGATATCAGGCATTCCCGTGCAGATGTAAGTAAAATTTCAGCTGAAGGCTTTAAGGCCGAAGTTTCTTTTGAGAAAGGATTGGCGCGAACTGTTGATTGGGCCATGAAATCTAAGTCCTAATTTTCATCAAGGATATCTATGTACGAAATTGAGCAGACCACAACGCTTAATCCACAGGTCAAAGATGCCGCGATCAAATATGTGAGACATCTTTTCAGTCAGGCTGATGAGTCTGATTTTATTCGTCTTCTACAAAAAGAGGCATTTAAAAATGTTTATAAGAAGATGATTGTGGAACCGGATGAGTTTATGCCTCAACCTCGTCCTTCTGATATTGGGCCTTGGGAGGGACCTAAGCCTGATAATCCTAGAGATTTTTTGAAGTCAAAGCTGGTTCTTCCGTCTTTACCTCAGGTTCTGTTGGAAATTCAGAAAGTTGTTAAAGATCCAGAGAGTTCAGCTGATGATCTGGCCGCTGTTATCAATAAGGATCCAAAATTGGTGGCTGCTATTTTGCGTCTGGCTAACAGTGCCATGTTTAGTTTTCGAACTGAGGTTGATACTACTTCTAGAGCTGTAGCCCTTTTAGGATTCAGGCAGGCCAGTTCTCTCGCTCTTGGAACTGTTTCACTTAGTCTTTTTAAAAGGAGCGAAGGGCCACAGGTTCTGAAGGTCGAAAGATTTTGGAAATATGCCGTAGCCTGTGGTGTCGTTGCGCAGGAAATAGCGAAGCTGGCAGGGTTTCATGATTCTGAGCGTTTTTTTGTTGCAGGAATGCTCCATGATATTGGTATTTATGTTATTTTTGAAAGCAATAAAAGCCTTGGGGCTGACCTAGCTGAGTTGGCCCGCAAAGATGGCAACAGCCTGTATGATGCTGAGAAGGAACTGCTTGGCTTCAGTCATGGGGAACTAGGTGGGGTTATTCTGCAGGATTGGAATTTTCCTAAATCCTTAGTGGTTGCTGCAGCTGCCCATCATAACCCGACTAAGGCCAAGAAAGATCCCGATGCCGGAATAATCCATGTGGCAGATTTTATTTCCAGAGCATTGGGTTACCATCTCGGGCTGTCTCCCGTGCTTGGGGTGCTGGATCATGAGATCTATGAAAGCTTTGGGGTTAGCGGAGAAATGTTTATCGACATGATTCATGAAGTACAGAAGTTGATTGAAGAGATCTTTGAAATACTGAATCCGGCATAGCCATCAGTTTTAAACGAGATATTAATGAGTAATATTCAGGCTTCATCTAAAATCAGGCCGGAGATCAAAAAGGCGGCATCGCGTTATGTGAATAAACTTTTTTTGCATGCCGGAGATTCCAGTTTGGTGAGGTTGCTCAAAAAAGAGTCCTTCAAGCGTATTTATAAACAGATGATTGAAGATCCTGATTCTTTTTTACCCAAGACATTCTCTACAGATATTGAGCCATGGGATGGGATAAAACCTGCTGGCCCCGCAGATTTTTTGAAGGGGCATGTTACCCTTCCTTTATTGCCGCATATTCAAGTTCAGTTACAGGAAGTTCTTAACAACCCTGAAAGTTCTATTAGCGACCTTGCGAGGATAATCAGTAAGGAACCCAAGTTGTCCGCTGCTGTTATGCGTCTGGCTAACAGTGAGCTTTATAAAACAGAGGAAGAAGTAGATACTCCTTCCAAGGCTTTAAAAGTACTTGGTTTCAGAAAAGCCGGAGGGCTAGCTCTAGGTACTGCGTCTTTGAGTTTATTTAAGCGTACTGATAAAACTGTTCTTGATCTGGTTAAATTTTGGAAGCATTCCATCGCCTGTGGTGTTGTGGCACAGGAAATTGCTATAACCGCTAATCTTGGTGATCCTGAGCGTTTTTTTGCCGGTGGACTGCTGCATGATATAGGTCTGCATGTGATATTTGAGAGCAACTATAGTATAGGGGTCGAGCTTTATAAGGTTGCCAACAAAGATGGGTACAATCTTTACAAAGCTGAGCGTGAAGTTCTAGGTTTCAATCATGCTGACCTTGGCGGTTATATTTTAGAGCAGTGGAATTTTCCACGGCAGTTGGTAGCTGCCGCTGGTGGACATCATAGTCCGCGTAAGATCAAGACTGATCCTGACGCAATGGTCACCCATGTGGCTGATTTTGTAGCTCAGGCCCTAGGTTATGAACTGGGAATTTCTCCGGTAATAGGTGTTATTGACCAAACAGCTTGGGACAGGATTGGAATTTCAGCTGAACAGCTTATAGACCTGCTGCCTAATATACGAAGATTGGTAGATGATGTTCTTTTGATTTTAAAAAAGTAATTAAAAACCCCGAAGTTCGTTACTCCGGGGTTTTGTTTTTATTTATTCCAGCTCGTATCCTGAGCGCGACCAGGCGATTGCTCCGCCTGCCAGTGAGCAGACTTGTGTGAATCCGTTGCCTTGCAGATAACTGCCGACAATATTGGAACGGTAGCCCGATCCGCACATGACGATGACCGGACTGTCCTTATCCACATCAATTCCTTCTTCAAGTACTCTCGCGAAGGGCTTATGGATTGCTCCTTTGATGTGACCGTTGCTCCACTCAGCGGGGGTGCGTACGTCAAGCAGGGTGAATTTTTTGTTTTCCGCCATTGCATCATGCAATTGCTCAGTTGATTTCTGAGCCAGATTTTCAACCGGATATCCTGACATAAGCCAAGCGGCAATTCCGCCGTGCAGGTAACCGAAAATCCGATCATAACCAATGCGGTGCAGCTCCGTGCACATACGGTCATAATCTTCTTTGGAATTGACCACCAGCAGCAGGTCGGAATCTGGTTCTACGGCCATCCCCACCCAGTTGGCGAGTTGCTTTTCAAGGCCGATATTGATGCTTCCCGGAATATGGAAACCACCGAATCCGGCAGCATCACGCACATCAATTACCGTACATCCCTGATCAATCATCTGCCTGAATTTCTCCGGGTTCATGGCCCGGTCAAGGGGGCAGCGTTCGAGTAGAGGAGCGCCTTCAAAGTTGGTGTTGATGATGTGAGTAAATGATTTCGGGCGACTGGGGAATGATTCCAATACCTTGACTTTGAAATCTTCAAAGGTTTTGAACTGCAGCATTGGGTTATAGCGCCGTTCATAACCGAGGGTGCTGCTAGGCTTTGCACTCATACCCTTTCCGCAGAGGGACCCCTGCCCATGGGCAGGGTAAACTTCCAGATAGTCCGGAAGCTTTCCAAGTTTTATGTACAGGCTGTCATAAAGGTTGGCTACCTGTTCATCGAGAATTTCATCTCCCGGAAGGTCCGGGCGTCCGATGTCTCCAACAAAAAGCAGGTCGCCGGTAAGAATCATCCAAGGTTCATTTCCACGCATGGTGTCAGTAACCAGAATGGAAATTGCGTTTGGAGTATGGCCGGGAGTGTAAAGGAAATCCAATTTGGCCGCCCCGACAATGAAGGAGTCTCCTTCTTTAATGGAGGTGTGCTCATAGCCCACATCGGCATTTTCATGGATATACAGTTCCGCACCGACTATGGATTTAAGCTCCTGTTCACCGCCAACATGGTCGGCATGCACATGAGTATTGATGACCCGGGTGATTTTCATGCCTTCCTCGCGCGAAATATCCAGATATTCCTGAACATCTCTGCGCGGGTCTACTATCACCATTTCACCTGCGGCCGGACAGCCGATGACGTATGAATAGCAACCCAGTCCTTCTGTGGTTAGCTGTTTAAAGTACATTTATGCGTTCTCCTGAAGTGAATTCAATGTTAGAGCGTGAGAGGCAGAGTCCGCTTTTGGTTTTTACAAAGTTACCGGGCTCACCCAGAAATCATGCTTGTTACAGAAGCTGGTTGCAAAGAATTTTTTACCTTTACTATCTGCCGGAAGTTCGAAGTTGGAAACAGCCTTCTCATCAGTATTGGCAAAAGTCTTTGTGCCGATAACATTGCCTTTGTCATCTACTAATGTGTGGCGGACGATATAGTGTTTTTCTGTCATGGGATGCAGGGTGCGGATAATGGCCTTACCATTTTTAATTTCAACTTGAGGGAGATGAGTCGCTGCTTTTTTGCTCCATACGCCGGGGTCTTTCTGGGTATAAACAATGTTGGAAGGATATTCGCCACCTTTTTTAGCCGCGGCATTGGTTACAGGCATCAGGATTGCCGCAGTTGCTGCAGCTGACATAGCCATGAATTTTCTTCTGGAATTCATAAAAGTCTCCTTAAGGTTTTTATTTACATGGTTTTCCTGTTGATGCTTCATTATTATAATACTTTTGCATGGTGATTTAAATTGTTTATACGCTAAATTTGGCAATAGTCAATAATGGTTCCTGTTATCTGTTTGACTGTCGCGCTCAATGCGCTCAAGAAATTGCAGCTTGGTAATTGGTTTTGTCATATAACTGGTACAACCTGCTTCGCGTGCAGATTCTGCTGTACCTTTGATGGCATGTGCGGAGAGGGCAATAATGGGCACTGGGGACAGGCCGATTATTCTTTCCCAATCGCGGATTTCTTCCGTAGCCTTATAGCCATCCATAACCGGCATTTCGATATCCATGAAAATAATGTCAGGCTGGAATTCTTTATATATTTCAATTCCTTCTTCTCCGTTAGAAGCACATTTCATAACGTGGGGCGAATCGGAAATGAAATGTTTGAAAAGAAGACGATTGCTTTTATTGTCTTCAATAAGCAGCACCTTGCGTGGCAGTGTGCGATTTTCGGGTAGGTTGTTGAATTTCTCTCCTTTAGTGTCAGAACTTTTCACTTCTTTCATGGTGATAGTGAAGGTAAATGTGCTTCCGCTCCCGGGAGAACTTGAAACTGAAATGTTGCCATTCATCATATCACACAGCTTTTTGCTGATGGAGAGTCCCAGACCGGTTCCCTGATATTCACGTGTTATGGAACTATCGGCCTGAGTAAAGTGTTCAAAAATGGCATTCTGCCTGTCTTTGGGAATTCCGGGACCGGTGTCCTGAATTTCAAATTTTAATTCAACATTGTTGTTCGTCAGCTGTTTGTATCCGGCTTGAACATATACTCCGCCGGTCTCAGTGAATTTAACCGCATTGCCGATCAGGTTCAGTAATATTTGTTTGACTCTTACAGGATCACCTTGGACAAGACCGGGCAATTTGCCGTCTACACGGCAGGCCAATTCAATTCCCTTCTGGGAGGCTGAGTTTTCAAAGACACTGCAGCACTGGCGCATTATTTTTGAGGGATTGAAGTCTATGCTTTCAAGATCCAGCAGACCAGCTTCCACTTTGGACATATCGAGTATGTCATTTATCAAAGCGAGTAGACCTTCTCCTGCATTATCAAGCAACTTGATATATTTTTTTTGGTCATCACGCGGGTGGGAGTCTTTAAGCAGATCTGTTGTGCCTAGAATTACATTCATGGGAGTTCTGATTTCATGACTCATGACAGCCAGAAATTGGCTCTTGGCATGGTTTGCCGCTACAGCGTTTTCTTTTGCTGCATTTAGTTTTCGGGCCACTACCCAGCCTATCAGGCCGGAAAGAAGAATAGCTAAGGCTGCTGTCATGAGACTTAATCTATAGTCTTTTTTTATGGCCCCCAGATAATCGTCTTCCGGGATGTACAGTCCGATAATCCAAGGCCAGTGTGAATTCTTAAAAGGGGTAAAAACTGCATTATAGCGTGCGCCGTGATGTTCAAAAGTTGTGAATACCGGTTTTTGAGGAATTTGGTCTGGATGCACACTTAGGGATTTATAGGCTTTCTGGCATATTTCGTCAGGTAACTCATTGATTTTGCTTAAGCGTATTTTGTTGTTTTGTGTCGTCTGTTTGAGAGCTTCAACATCAGGAAATGCAACAACATTTCCGTTCGTATCTACAATAAAGGCTTTACCGCTCTGGCCGATGGTAAGTGTATTCAAAAAAGTGGAAAGTTCAGCAATTGTGATATCTACACCCACAACTCCCTGCAATTTGCCATTCTCATCGTAGACCGGGCTGGCTGTGCTTATCCCCGGTTTCTGGCTGGTGAAAAAAATATAGGGTTCGGTCCAGATAACATCATTGGTCATCAGTGCTTCAATAAACCATGGCCGCTTTCGGGGATCGTATCTATCCAACGGCGCCAATTCGCTTTGCAGAAATTTATTCTCAGCCGTGGTCCAGGTCATTGTGGTTTTGCGCTCACCGTTTTCAAAAAGAATTGTTTTTGAAAGAAGACCGTTTTTTACCTTGGCATTGGAGCGGGAAGCCATGAAAAATTCACCTTTGGTAGTCCCGTAGTAGATACCCGAAAGCTGGTGGTATAGGGAAAGCTGTTCACTGAAATACCGAATCATATTTTCGTAATGATCGCTGCTGACAATATTACTGTCTGCAAGGAAACGTGTCAGTTCTGCAGCATTTTCCGCCGGACGGAGGTAACTCTCCGATTTGTCCAGCGTATACGAAGAGATGTTGAGCATAATCTCATGCGCCAGTTCGGTCAGGGCCTTGCGGGATGTGGTGGAGTGGGGGATGATAATTATAGCTGTCAGGAGGACTGTCAGTGAAACGAAGCAAATAGTCAGCCACCACTTTTTTAAATAATTCATTGTCTGCAAACGTCTCCGAATATTTTGTCGAGGGAGAATCCCTGAATCATGTATCTGTAGCGCAAAGGGCACTGTTCCATATTTATCTCGGCAGAGAGATAAAATCAATATGTGGTGGGAAAAAGATGTGTTGCCGATGATGGGATTGAAATAAAATATATTGTTGGAATGGATTTTCCGGACTGTGATTTTTTATTGTAATAAGATAATCTGTTCGTAAAACATAAAAATGAAACCACATATGTTTCGGAGAGTCGATGCTTCCTCTTAAAAGTTTGAAATATTGGGCTGAAACCTTTCTTGCCCCGAGATCTTTGCAACAACGTAAGTATGAAGCATTCAAAATTCTGCTGGAATGCGACTCGCAAGCTCTTGATCTTGTTGCTGACCTTGAAGAGTTGTTCTACGGCAGAAATCTATCAGACCGGATGCAGGCTAATTGCCTTCAAGCCCAGATATCGCAGGCCGTGTATGGAATGGTTGAGGAATTACAGGAGATGCATCCCCATAAATTCAAAGATTTGATGGAAGAATTTCAGCGTATCAATTTAAAAGTACGCAACGCAGTTGCCATGCCTGCTCCTAATCCCGGCCCACCGTACTCGGTCCCTCTTGCTGCTGCGGGTGAATGTCCTGAGTTAGCTGGGGGAAAGGGAGCCAACTTGGGACGTGTGCACGGGTTGGGACACGTAGAGGCTCTTCCCGGTTTTGTGGTAACTGCTAATGCTTTTCATGCTTTTCTGGAGCATAACAATTTACGCGAGGCTGTGAACAAGAGGCTTTGTCTGATGGAGGTCGGTAATGTTCGCCTGCTTTCATCCTTAACCCTCGAACTTCAAGAGCTTTTCCTCGCTGGAGAAGTCCCCCCCAAAGTTTCTACAGAGATAAAGCAGGGTCTTGCTACCTATCTTGACGGTACCGGCAGACTGGCGGTGCGTTCCAGTGCTTTGGCCGAGGACAGTGAAATTTCATTTGCCGGACAATATGCAAGCGAACTTGATGTGCATCCAGATGATGTTCTCGAAGCATATAAGCGGGTTTTGGCTGGGAAGTATTGTCCACGTGCTGTTTCTTACCGTATTTCCAATGGTTTGACCGATAATGATACTGCAATGGCTGTACTTATTGTGCCTATGATAGACGCCCGCAGTTCCGGGGTTGTTTATTCCTTGGACCCTGATTGTCTCAGTCGGGATAGTGTCGGGATTTACGGGGTTTCGGGATTGGGTGCGTCCCTTGTTGATGGCAGCGTTGTTCCGGTTAAAGGGTCGTTGTTCCGGGACCGTGAGCCTCGACTGGTCAGTGATTGTGCCTTTGATCGTGCTGCATTGCCTGATGAACGGATGCTTATTCAGTTGGCTAAATGCGCTTTGAAGCTGGAAGAACAGTTCGGTTGTCCGCAGGATATGGAATGGGCTTTGGATCAGGAAGGTCAGTTCCATATTCTTCAGACACGGCCCTTGCAGCAGGAAACGGCGGGGCAGGTCCGAGAATTTGCGCCCATAGCAGCAATGCCGCTAATTGAAGGTTTAGAGCGTGCTGCTGGCGGAGCTGGGTGCGGTAAAGTTTATTTTGCCCGCAGTGGTGAAGAGATAGCTCGAATCCCTGAAGGGGCCATCGTGGTCACTCCGGCTTTGAAGCCTTCCTTGTTGACTTTTGCCGCAAAGATGAATGGTGTGCTCTCCGTTGCCGGAAGCAGGGCCAGTCATTTCGGGTCTGTTGCAAGGGAAATGGGAATTCCTGTGCTGGTGGGTGATGTGTTGAACCGTTTTGAACCGGGCCAGTTGATTACTGTGGATGGAACAGCCGGAGCTGTCTATGAAGGTTGCATAGAGAGTGTGTTGACCCGTAGCTGCAATGATTCGCAGGTTCCGCAACGTATCCTTGATTTATACAAGGATATGGCTCCGCTGCTGGTTCATCTGAATTTAGTTGACCCGAACGCAGAAAATTTCAGTCCTTCGGGTTGTAAATCCATGCATGATTTAATTCGGTACTGTCATGAAATGGCAGTGCAGGAAATGTTTTCTCTGGTGGATAAGCGCGGTCTGGGCATGGGAAATTCAAAACGGCTGCAGACCTCCCTGCCGTTGGTGATATACCTGATTGATTTGGAGCGGGGCCTTGATTCTACTGTTGAGCAAAAAAAGGAAGTCTCTCCTGATGAAATTAAAAGTTTTCCCATGCAGGTATTCTGGAAGGGTCTTTCCGATGAGCGGGTGGACTGGCCAGAGGAAATGACTCATGTGGACTGGGAGGAATTTGATCGTATGTCCGCAGGAATTTTCAGTAAGGATTCCAAACTGCTCGCCAGCTACGGTCTGCTGGCAGAAGATTATATGCATTTGCTGGTTCGTTTCGGTTATCATTTCTCTGAAATTGATTCTTTGTGCGGACCTGTTTCCGGTCATAATTATATAAAATTCCGTTTTAAGGGCGGTGGAGCCGGATTTGATAACCGGATTTTGCGGTTGGAGTTCATTAGTAAGGCTCTTGAACATTATGGACTTGAAACTGAAATTCGTGGAGATATGTTGCTAGCCTTCAGTTCCCGCTTGAATTTAAAGGATACGGCAAAACAACTCGCTGTTCTGGGATATCTTATGGCTGTGACTCGACTGATGGATATGAGGTTGGAAAATTCCGGTCAGGTGGATGCGGAGTTGGCAAAATTTGTGACCGTAGCGGAGGGAATTGATGTCTGAGGAGAATAGCTGTCAGGCCTATACCCCCTGCTGGGTGACCGATCAGCTTGCTGTGGGGTGCGCCCCCATGAGTCATGCCCAGTTGGATTCCCTCAAAGCGCAGGGAATTGACGGGATCATTAATCTTTGTGGTGAATTTTGCGATCTGCATGAGATTGAACAGGGGGCAGGGTTCGAGGTCTATTATTTGCCCCTTGAAGATGAGGAGGCCCCGGAGCTGGTGGAGCTGGAAAAGGCTCTTGAGTGGCTGGACGAGTCAATTTATCTGGGCAAGAAGGTTTTAATTCATTGCCGTCATGGCATCGGCAGGACCGGGACCGTGCTTAATGCATATCTATTGCGGCGAGGTCTGGGGCACAAACTGGCCGGACGGAAAATGAAGGCATTACGCTCAAAACCAGCCAATTTTTCTCAGTGGTGGACCATTCGCAAGTATGGCCGCAAAAGTGGAAAACTTACCGCACGAACCCCCTGTGTTGAATTTAAGCGTAAAGTTGATCTCTCTCCATTTTTCAATGATTACTTGGAATTGGCTGGTAAAGTTGAGCAGCGGGCAGCAAGGATGCAAGATCTCAAGCAATGTGGTCTTAATCATGATCGTTGTTGCCGGACTCCGCTTAGAATGACTCTGGCTGAGGCCCTGCATTTGAGCCATTGTGTGAATCTTGAGCTGACTCACGATGATCGTTTGGCCGTCATTGAAAAAGCTGTCGCTACCGCTCGTGCTGAGCGGCTGGCTATGCGTGAAATTTCCAGCGATAACGAAGCCGGATTCTGTCTTTCCGGTGTGGATTCAATTTGTCCGTTGCTGGAGGAAGGCAAATGCCGCCTCTTTGATTATCGCCCCCTTCAATGTCGGGCCTTCGGGTTGGATACTTCAGAAAACGGGCGGCTGTGGCGCGAGGAGCTTATGCCCGGTTTGAATAGAATTTCCAATGAAATATGGCTTGCCTGTACCGGAACCATGCAGGATGGAAAGCTGCCGCTTTTTGCGTTGCCGGATGTTGTTTCCGGCAAGTTCATAGAATTGCTGTTCAAACTGATGATGGCGCAGGGATTGGATGCGACGAATTGAAATAATACTTTCACCATAGCAAAGCCCCTCCTTATCTGTTCCGGTAAAGAGGGGCTTTGGGTTTTAGTTTAAAATTACATGAACCGCTTATCAATAACCCTTCTGATCTTACCCGTGGTTTCCACCCTCTGTATGCCGCCGGAGGGTACAACCAGAATCTTGAAGGCTCTGATGCTGTTTTTCTTACGGTTGGCGCCTACTGCCGGGATTTTATTTGTCATGCATTCATAGACATTAGAGCTGAGCTGGTAGTCATCCACAGCATCTCCGTCAGCAGCTTCCACACGTATAATTATGTCCGTTTCTTCTCCATTCAGGTCCAGCCGTATTTGAAAGACCGGAGTCAGTTCTTTGAAATTACCCAGACAGGAATCAATCTGATCCAGTGACATGGAATCGTACTGAAATTCGATTATTTCATCGGAGCGTTGTAACAATCTGAAGCGTGGACTGGTCCTGCCGCAGGGGCACTTCGTATCTACCCATTCGACATTGTCACCAACCTTCATTCGGATGGCAGGTTGCAGGGTTCTGATCAGGGAGGTGGAAATGATGCTTCCGTCATCATCCTGTTCCACAATGCAGTGCGGTTGCAGGATGTGATGCTCTGTTCCGGTACAGTATTCACATTGGAAGCCGATAGGGCCTACTTCGGCTGCTCCGTATCCGGCAGAATGAAAAGAAGCATTCGGCCAAACCGAGGCAAGGTAGCTTTCCTGTTCCGTGGTCAGAGGCGTGGAGGCGAAGGCTACTTTTTCAATATCGAGCTTCAGGCCGCGCCGTGTGGCTGCTTGAGCAATCTGGACCAGTGTGGGGGATATTCCGAAAAGGGTGTTCGGGCTCATCATTTCCAGATAATCAAGGGTTCGTTCTACCGGCTGGTTGTCTGTGATGGGCAGTATGTTGCAGCCGATTATCTCAAGGGCGCGGTAGCTGATCAGGAATCCGTTCCAGAAAGCTCCGGCCCTTATGCAGTTGGCTACCAGATCGTCAGGAGTTATCCCGCAAGCCTTTAGACCATAGGCCGCTCCATTGCATACTTCCTGAAATTCATCCAGACCGTAGCGGGCAAAACTCATCCTGCCGGAAGTGCCTCCGGTGGAAAACTTATAGAATCCCCCGGTGGTGCGGGTGTAAAGGGACTTTTTGCAGGTTTCCCCTTCTGTACAAAGGGTCTGCTTATCAATAATCGGAATCTGCTTGAGCTCATCCAGACTTCTAAGGGGCAATTCGATATCTTGGTAAAGTCTTTTATAAAAAGGAGCCTTAACGGCAGTGCCCAGAATCTGGTTCAGCTTTTCCAGTTGATGTCTTTCAGCTGTCTTTTGGTCAGAGAAATGGAGATCGGTCATACTGGCCTCCCTTGCGTATCCGATAATCAGAGCATGGTTTTCATACTAAGCTTAGCAGATTTAGGGAGGCGATGTATATATTTACAGGAATATTTTTATGTTTTGTTAAATCCGGTTCAAGCTGTGGGTCAGGAATTTATCCAGCTGGTTTGTAAAATTCTGCTTGTCTTTGGCACTGAATGCGGCTGGACCGCCTGAAACTGTTCCTGCACTGCGCAGCTCTTCCATAAGGTTGCGCATGCTAAGTATACCCTTGATGTTGTCTTCGGTGTAAAGCTCGCCGCGTGGATTTAGACCTGTTGCGCCTTTCTCAACAATCTTGTCCGCCAGCGGGATGTCTGCGGTAATTACCAGATCGCCGTCACTGCATAGCTTAACTATTTCATTGTCAGCGACATCGAATCCGGAACCGACCTTGATCATATTAATGAAAGGTGATGTGGGAATAGTCATATACTGGTTGGCCACTAGGGTAAGTTTTACTTCCCGGCGCATGGCGGTTTTGAATAGTATTTCCTTTACGGCCTTGGGACAGGCGTCGGCGTCGACCCAGATTTGCATGATATTTATCTCTGATGATTATGGGTTTGTATTTCCGGTTTTACTATGGGGACGGAGGATAAAAATCAAGAGACCTGTCTATAAAAAATTTAATGCCCCGGTCTAGAGAAGACCGGGGCATTAAATTTGTTTTTATTGTTGTTTTGTTTGTAGCCGGATAGTCGTTAACACGCATCCAAGGCTTAGAATGATCAGGCTGAGATGCATCCATGGCGCTGCGAGGGCAAGCCCATGTTCTCCGTTGCTCATCCAAATCCATGCGATGCTGAATGCTATTCCTAAGAGTGAGGTTACGGTTGTTGTTTTCGCTTTACGTAACAACTCAAGCAGGCAGAGTACTGCGATTATTCTTTCTCCCCATTGGAAGAGTGGTAATTCAAGAATGTCGTTCAGGGCTCTGTTTCGAACTGCAAGATCGCGGGCCACTCCCATGCTGTTTTCAGAGAAGTAATATGCACAGCAGGAGAGGATGATCATGCTCAGTCCTATGCCGATCATCATCCTCCCAATAATTACAGATCGCTTGATCACTTAGGATCGCCTGTGGCAATGGGATTTTTGGGGTCCATGGACCAGATAAACCAGCCGTCATCATACAGGGTGGCTTTGTCAAATCCAATGGCCAGAGCATAGAAAAGAGTCTCCGCTGCCCGCCATCCGGTTCCGCAGTAAAAAGAAACTTCCTTGTCCGGGGTTATGCCCCATTGCGCCCAGATGTGTTCGATCTCGTGGTAATCGCGCATTGTGTTGTCAGGGTTTCTGAAGTCGTCAACATTGTATGCATCTGAACCGCAGTGCCCCCAGACAGCGCCGGGAATACGGCCTTTGGGCTTGATGTAGCTGTACCCGCTTGTTTCTCCGATATATTCAGGCCAGGAGCGGATTGAGACCAGTTCTGCATTAGGATCTTTAAGGATTCTTTTGGCTTCAGGTGTATTGATAACCAGATTTTTCCTAGGCTGGGCATTACCGAAATTTTCTGCGGGAACAGGAGTTACAGCTCCTGATTCCAAAGGATATCCGGCACTGCGCCATGCATCCAGTCCGCCGTTAAGCATGCGTACATCGCGCACACCTACTTTCATCATGGCAATAGCCGCACGCGCAGCATCAATGCCTACTTCACCGTAAACAATTGCGGTTTTGTCTGCAGTTACGCCGTGTTTTAACAGGTTGGCGACGATTTCTGAATCTGGCAATAAATTCCAGTTCGTTTTTTCCGACTCAAGCAGGTCCGTATTCAGATGAACCGCACCGGGGATGTGTGCTTCGTTAAATTTTTTGCCTTTGCCCCATGCAGCTTCAATTACGATGGCTTTATTGGAATCAAGTTGTTCCTTGAGCCATGAAGCCGGGACGATGCTTTCATAATGGCGCAGGTGACTGACCGGTAATTCGCCTGCTGCCCAAGTTTTGTAGTTGTCCTTGTAAATCCTGATTGCTTCTGGCTTAACTCCCGCTTTAACGAGGTAATCAGCTACAATAGTGTTTTCTTTCGCCTCATCACCGTAAACAACGACAATAGCGGCTTTGTCCAAACCTTTGGAAGCGGTGACTTCCGGTGTCCTTTTAAGATCGCGGGTGATCCAAGAAGCAGAGAGGTTGGTTGCCAGCGGGATATGGCCGCCTCTTTTTTCGCCTTTGAGCGCCCAACCGTTGAAAGCATCGGGGGACCTTGTGTCTACAAAAGAAACTCCATCCTTTCTAAGCAGTTTACCTGCTTCAACAGTGTCTATTTGCGTATATTCTGCAGCCCATGCTCCAACAGAGCTTAAAATAATCATTATGGAGAGGAAAATACTGTAAATTTTTTTCATGCTAACTCCTTTTTTCCTATTCTTTTTTTTGAGGTTAATGCTCCAGCTCTTTTAAAATATAATCAGTCAACTCTCCGAATTCAGGTATGGCCCGGCTGCGGGGACGTTCCATGTCCACTTCAAGCACTTTACGTATGCGGCCGGGACGGCTGGACATAATTACTATACGGTCTGCCAAGTATATAGCTTCATCAACAGAGTGGGTGACCAGCACGATTGTTTTCCGGGTCATTTCCCAGACTTTAAGAAGTTCCTTCTGCAGCAGGATACGGGTATGTGCATCCAGTGCCCCGAAGGGTTCGTCCATGAGCAGGACATCCGGTTCATTGGCAAGGGCACGGGCAATAGCAACCCTTTGGCGCATGCCGCCGGAAAGCTCATGGGGATAGGCATCCTTGAAATCTATCATGTTGACCATGCGGATGTATCGTTGGGCATCTTCGTACCGCTTATCCTTATCCACTCCGGCTAATTCCGGTCCGGAAGCAACATTATCGAGCACACTCAGCCACGGGAATAGCGAGTATTCCTGAAAGACAAGACCGATTTCCGCACAAGGCTTGCTGACCGCAGTTCCATTGTAATGAACTGTGCCGGAAGAACTTTTTTCCAGTCCCGCAGCTATGCGTAGAATGGTCGATTTACCACAGCCGGAAGGCCCGACTATGCAGGTAAAGGAGTTGCGGGGAATTTGCAGGCTGACACCGTCTACAGCCAGAACTGTATTTCCTGTTCCGGTGGTGTACTCTTTGCTCAGTCTGTCGATTTCTATGACTTGTTCCATTTCTTGATTCATTTAGCCCGCCTGCCTGCGCCATGAAAAGTGTTTGTGTTCAATGTGGCGGAATACCGCGTCCATTGCAGCTCCTACCGCGCCGATGGAAATCATTCCGGCAATGACGATATCCGTGGAGGCCAGCGTGAAAGCATGGGTGATCATGTAGCCGATGCCGGAAAGTGATCCGGGAAGCATCTCAGCGGAAACAAGGCACATCCATGCAATACCAAGCCCGATGCGCATTCCGGTAATGATGGAAGGCATTGCCGCAGGGAGCAGGACTTTGCGGAAAATCTGTTGTTCATTTGCACCGAGAACCCGTGCGGAATCAATCAGCGTTTTATTAACGTTACGCACTCCGTGAATGGTCGAGGTCAGGATGGGGAAGAATGCTCCGATGAAGATAATGAACAGCATGGAGAATTTGATGTTGTCCAGATAGATATACAGCTGACCTGTTTCCACACCGCTTAGTGTCGCAAGGCTGGAAATACCGAACCATGCCATGACCAGCGGAACCCATGCTAAGGGCGGGATGGGCCGGAACAGGTTCAGGAAGCCGTTGAAAAATTTAAACACCACCCCGTAATATCCCATGACCACCCCAAGCGGGATGGCTACAGCAGCAGCCAAAGTATAGCCCATGATTACCCGCACAAGGCTGACCAGCACATTGCCAGCCAGAGACCCCATGCTGATCAGGTCTTCTGTGGGATTGAATACGATATGACCGACCTGCTCTATACCGGGTAGAATGACCTGATTGCCGATCTCGCGGGCAAGGCCGATCCAGACTACAGCCAGCAAAGCCGGAGCCATAATAGGAAGTGTAAGTGACAAAGTACGTGTTTTCATATGGAAAGCCTCCGGCGGCCCTTCGGGGACCAGAGAAACTTTTTGGAAAAAGTTTCTCTGGACTCTTCAAAAACTTTTAGTAGGGCTTGCGTATTATCGTTCACGCAAATTTGTCCGTTGCATGACAAAGCTAATTTATTAAAACGTTTTGGGATTCTTAAACCCTTTTGGAAAAGGGTTTAAGGCCCCCGGCAGGGCAGCCGGAGGCCTCTTAAATTATTTCTTCAAGCTTTTTTCTATAAAAGAGAAATCGAACAAAATGGGCTTTGCGGCAGTGATATCCGCGTCTTTCATTGTGCCTTTGAATTTGTTCATGTTGTTAAGCATGGCGATAAACTTAGCCTCACCTTTGATCCAGTTTTCGGTAGGATCGGTGGTGTAGATGATGGTGGATTTCTCTACTGCTTCAGCAGGAACTCCGATCCATTTGGCGGAGATAGCAGCGGTTTCTTTTTTATTGGCATTGCTCCACTTGGAAGCAGCGGTCATGAGATCGGTCATGGCCTGCACAACTTCAGGCTGATTGGCGATGATCTGTTCGCTGGCACCCATTACGCAGCAGGGGAAATCAGTCCATGCACCTGCCGGAGGCAGATCGCGGGAATCAAGACCGATGTGACCAACGTGTTTGTGCTCGGCAACAACGGGATGAGGAGCAGGTCCGACCCAGCAGTCAACCTGCTTGCTGAGCAGTGCCGGAATAAGGTTGGAGGTGGACTTGAGGTCAACCATGAGGATGTCGGCTTCTGCATCGTTGGGGTTACCGGTAACTTTGAATCCGGCATTGTATAGAGCCCCTTCAAAAGCGATGCGCGGTGCACTGGTGGGGGAGTGGTAGCCGATTTTGAAAGGTGTTTTGGAAGCTTTGATTGCTGCGGCTACGTCTTCATAACCATTGACCTTGCTGCCTTCCGGGAAAACCATGCTCATGCCGTCCACGTGCAGGGGGCAGACGATTTTCATTTTGGTTCCCTTGTCGATTCCGCTCATGAAAGCGGTGCTTGAAGCAAGGCCGAGGTCCAGACGGTTCATGGCGAACAGGGTGGATGTTTCGGAACCGCTCTTGGATACAATCAGGTTGATGACAGCCAAAGGCTTGCCTTCAGCGTTCATGAGCTTGAACTTCTGCTTGGGAACCATTTCTTCCAGATAAGCACCGGAATTCTGAAATTCCTTGCCCTTGATTGCCGCCACCATGATCGGGGTGTGATGGGTGGTGAAAATGTAACCCATGTACAGGCTGGGAAGTTTGCTCTTCGCAGCATGCGCAGCTCCGGCGCTGAAGCTGCAAGCCAGCAGCAGTGCCGCGAGGATCATAAATCCTTTGTTGAAAAATCCTTTAACGTTCATCCTTGTCTCCTTGAATTGTTTATTCAGCAAGCTCTACAAACGCTTCAATGCGGGTCCGTAGTTGCTCAATGTCTGATTCGGAATAGTCGGTCTCAATGTGCAGGAATGGCAGACCTATTTCGTCCTCCACGAAATTACGCAGAATAGTGGATTCTGCATTGTAGGTATGGCAGCCCAGCCATGTGAGATCGATAATTGCGTCTATTTCAAAGGTTTTGGCCATCTCTTTGATGGAATCCAGTCTGCCGGGGTTGGGGCTCATGCAGGAGCAGGGAACCTGTAGGTAACGACGGGCGATTGCTTCGTAGGGATTTCCTGTCTCATCCACCTGAAGAGTCAGGCCCTTAAGCCCGGAACAGTTCTCCATGCAGACCACGTGTGCACCCAGTTCTTCGGTGATGGTAATTGCTTTTTCAGATCCTTTACCTACCGGGCATCCGGTAAGCATTATGCGCACGCCTTTCTTTTCCGGCAGGTTCGGGCGGCTCAGATATTCATCAACCTCAGTACGCAGGGTCTGTAATTTTTGCAGGTAATTTTCGGGATGCACTGCGAAGCTTTTGCTTTCCTGCACTGCGAGCATGTCGCGGGCGGTGAGCGGAGAACGTTTGTCCGCGCAGAGAACCAACAGTTCATAGAGTTCCTTGCGGATTTTGTTTTGCAGGACGATTTCAGCGTGCAGGGCTTCTTCGGTAACTTCTACGCCGGAATATTTGACGAGAAAATCTTCAAGTTCATGCAAGGATGCCAGCCAGTATTGGAAGGGGGCTTCCCCTTTCTGGGTATGCGGAAGTTGCATGAGATGAAGCGGTTTGATGGCTTTCATCAGCTCATACATTTTCTTTTTGCCGTCACAAGTGGTCTCGGCGACGATGATGTCTGAGAATCCGAAAAATGGGCAGGTATCTGTGGCGGCATAGCCGTAACTGGATTTTATGAGCGGACATAAACTGGCCGGAAGCTCCCGTTCAGCTTCCTTAATTGGTGCCTGCTTTTTTCCGCAAAGACTTACCGGAGCAATTCCTGCTGCACGGATAAGTTCATCAGGAGCATAAATACAGTAGACCCCGGCAACTTTTTTCCCTTGATCTTTCCAGTCTTCAAGCTCTGCCAGACTATATTCAGAAAAAGAAATGAACGGCTTCAAGTTCACGGCTTCATCCTTTATTTAAAAGTGAATGTTAGTTCATTTTATCTTGTAAGGTCATAATTTCCCGAGCTAAATGATCACAGAACTATTGTTGCGTCCAATTGGTTTTTGAAATGACTTGATGAGTTTATGATTGGCTTTTGTGATTCTTAACTGCGATGGTGATCTATTAAAGATAGAAGGACGCTATGCGCGCGGTAGAATTTACGATCTCAGTAAATGGTTTATTTTAACATATATGGTTTTTTTCAGTATTATGGACCGGAAAAATCTTTATGATTAATAGGTTAGTTCGATCTAATTGATGTTGATTTATTTGATTAAAGCTATAAATAAAAATCTTTTCTCTACTGCTGTGGTATGAAACTGCTACTATAAGATGCTGATATATAATAATAAAAACAATTTGTTCCAAACCGTACTTAATCCCATCTCTTTTGAAGTTCGCTCCTGCTTTCTTTAATTGTGTCCTATAGGGCATAATTAAAGTTTTTAGAATATGGAGAGAATATGAATCTTGAAGCCTCTATCTGTCAGGAAAACACACCGGTCCGCGATGATTCCATAGGTCCGTATACATATGATGAATTTATTGAAGCTGCCCGCAGATTTCACGGCAGCCCTGCGCCGGGACTTATCCTCGGTGGCTATATGATGGAGGAGGCCCGCAAGCATCTTCCTGAAGGAACACTTTTCGATGCAATTTCCGAGACTTCGTGGTGCCTACCGGATGCCGTGCAGATGCTGACTTTGTGCAGCACAGGAAACGGCTGGTTGCGAGTTAAGAATCTCGGGGTCTATGCCCTGTCTCTCTACGATAAGTACACTGGCGAGGGTGTGCGCATCCGGGTAGACCCCGAGAAGCTTAAAGACTGGCCGGAAACTGAATCATGGTTTTTTAAAAGACGTCCAAAGCATGAACAGGATTCAGTAAAGCTTCATGCCGAAATCCGAGAAGCCGGAGCCTCTTTCTGTTCCATCGAGGCTGTGCAGATCAAACCGGAAGCGATGATCAAGCGCAGCAAGGGCGGAATCACTACCTGTCCCATATGCGGCGATGCGTATCCCGGTTCTTTCGGGGCTATCTGTAGAAGCTGTCAGGGAGAAAGTCCGTACGCCAGTCGCGATGCCGGACTCAAGGCTTCCACAGCTAAGCTGCCTGAAGGACTCAAAGTTGTCCCGGTGGATGAAGCTGAAGGCAAGACCGCAGTTCACGACATGACCCGTATTGTTCCCGGAGAAAGCAAGGGACCTGAATTCCGCAAGGATCATGATTTCACTGCCCACGATATCTGTAGATTACAGATGATCGGCAAGAACCACATTTATGTGGATGAGGGCGATATTCCCGAAGGGGAGTGGGTGCACGAGAACGAGGCTGCCCGGACATTTGGTCGCATCATGGCCGGGGACGGAATCTGTCCCGACGGCGAGCCCAAGGAAGGCAAGGTCACTTTGCTTGCCGAACATGACGGGATTCTGGTCAGTGATCTTGAAATGATGAACCGTTTTAACCTCGTTCCAGATGTGATGGTTGCGGCCCGTAAGAGTGGCACTCTGGTCAAAGAAGGCACACGTATTGCCGGAACACGGGCCATTCCGCTCTACCTTTCCCGCGAGAATTTTTCCCGCGCTGTTTCTGCGCTGAACGGCGATCCGCTGTTCAAGGTTCTTCCCCTGCAACGTAAGAAGGTCGGAATCCTGATCACCGGGGATGAAGTTTTCAACGGCCTGATTGACGATAAATTTGAGTCTGTCATCACCGCAAAGGTGCAGGCATTGGGCTGCGAAGTTGTCCGCTCTGTCATCAAACCGGACAATCGTGAAGAAATCCGCGACGCGGCCCTTTCTCTCATGAAAGAAGGTTGTGACCTGCTCATCACAACCGCCGGAATGTCTGTTGATCCTGATGACGTGACCCGCCACGGCCTGGTGGATGCCGGAGTATCCGACCTCCTGTATGGTGCTCCGGTACTCCCCGGCACTATGTTGCTGTTAGCTAAGGCTGGCAAAGCAAGGGTTATCGGTGTTCCGGCCTGTGCGCTTTTTTTCAAGACAACCAGCTTAGACCTTGTACTTCCCAAGGTGATTGCAGGGCAGGATATCACCCGCAGTGATCTCGCCGCACTTGCTGACGGCGGATACTGTATGGAATGCAAGGTTTGCACTTTCCCCAAATGTCCTTTTGGAAAATAGGAGGCGAGTATGAACAAGAACATCGACCCGCCCGAATTGGGTTCAACCGCGGCTTTGGTCCAGATGGATACCCACAATCCAACAATCCGGCTGCATCTCTGGCTGGAGGGAGGCGAGGGGGTGTTCTTCGGTTACGGCAGACTGCTTTTGCTGGATAAGATTGAAACCTGCGGATCGCTTAAAAAAGCATCCGAAGAGCTGGGCATGTCCTACCGCGCTGCTTGGGGTAAGATCAAACAGACCGAGCAGGTTCTGGGATTCCAGCTCATGGAACGGGCAGGCAGCAGGCGCAGCGGTTACCGTCTGACCGAGGCCGGGCGTCTTGTGCGCGACAAGTATCTAGAGTGGTTCAACAAGGTTGAGCAGGATGCCCGCACAAGAGCGGAGGAGATTTTTCCCTGGAAGTCCAAGAGCTTCGGGGAAAGTTAAGAGTCAGGAAAATCATAAGGGCCGTATATGAATCAACATGTACGGCCCTTTCTTATGGGTTAGGTATCAGCTCTTAAAATTAAGCCTTCCAGCCCGGTCCTTTTACAACAATTTCGTTCAGGACACGCCCCATCTTCGGGCTTTCCATCATTCCGGTCACTACTTCAATGTAACAACCGTTGTCAGCAGCAGCGGCTTTTTGCAATGCCTCGTCCAGTTCGCGGTTGGTGGTCACCTTTGCGCTGAACCAGCCGTCCATACCGAATGCCTCAGGCAGTTTGCTGTAGTTCCACTGGGCCAGATCATTATAATATATGTAGGGATCTTCGCAGAGCAGCCGTTCAATAAGGTAGCCGTCGTTATTCACGCAGATGATTATGGGCTTGAGCTTGAAGCGAGCAAACTGGCAGATTTCCTGTGCGGTCATCTGGTGCGCTCCTTCTCCGGTGATCAGTAAGGTACGGCGATCAGGCGCGGCAAGTGCTGCCCCGAAAGCTGCCGGAGTACCCCATCCGATGGAGCCCCAGAGGGTCTGGTTGAAGAAGACCGCATCCTTGGGTAGGCGGGCATTGACCAGCCCCATTGAAGGCGTTCCGGTCTCACCCATGATGATGTCATTCGCCGCAAAAAAGCGTTCGATGCGTGGGTAAAGCGAGTCCGCAGTGATTTCATCATCAGCTGCCCCCACTGGTTCACCGAGGCCCTGCGGAGTCATGAGGATTGGCAGGGATAGGTTCCCGATGCGCGCTGACAGTTCGTGCAATACGTCTTCCAGCAGCACATTATGGTAAACCGCATGCCCGATGCAGACGCGGTCAGGGTGAATTTTGATTTCATGATTCGGCCTGATGTTTACGGTAAACGCACCTGTGTTGATGTCTGAGCGGATAGTACCGAAGCTGACCACCAGATCAGCAGATTCAACGGTTTTTTGCACCTTCTCATCAAGAATGCGCCCGTTATAGACCCCGATAAAATTAGGATGCGTTTCGGAGAGCGTACCCTTAGCCATGAACATGGAAGTGAACGGGATGCCTGATTTATCGATGAATTCGAGCATGGGTTCGTGCAGCTCATAGCGTCCGATAAGGGCACCGACCATAGCGATGGCACTTTCAGCATTTTCCAGCCTCTCGATTATCAAAGGAATGACCGTATCAAGGGTGTCCTGATCGCTGACAGGCACGGGCAGGGTATGTGGTTTGGTGCAGCCCAGTTTCTTGAGCGCTTCATCCGCAGGCACCGCAATATAGACGGGCTGTTTCTTGGTCAGCGCGGCGTTAATGCAGCGTTCCACCTCTGCCACGGTATTTTCCGCAGTAAGGATGGTACTGGCGCAGACCACAGGCTGGGTCATTTTATAAAAGAGGTCGAATTCACCGTTACCTAGTGAATGGTGGATAAGGTTGCCGTTGCGCTGCACCGAGCATTTGGGAATGCCCACAATATGGAAGACAGGCAGGTTCTCAGCATAGCATCCGGCAATGCCGTTAATGGCGCTGAGTTCACCAACGCCGTAGGTAGTACAGACAGCGGATTTACCTTTGATGCGGGCGTAACCGTCTGCTGCATATGCGGCGTTGAGTTCGTTGCAGCAGCCGATCCAGTTGAAGTCTGAATCTGTGCAGAAGGCATCATTCACCGGGAAGGAATAATCGCCCGGAACCCCGAAAATATCCGTTATTCCGATTTCTTTCAGCCGTTCAAGCAAATGCTGGATAACTGTCTGGCCCATAGGTAATCCCCCTATTGGTTATGGTGGCAGGGTAGTATGGTTTTAGGTGCTATTCTGCCATTGTGGGGGGATTGTGTCTATGGGGGAGTGGGATTGATGGGTTTGTCTTGATAAATTATTCATTTGAGAGCAAAAAAGAAAATGTTTTATATTTATTAATGCTCTTGGAGGCTCAATGTCAGAAGAAAATATAAAAATTTTAGCTTTGTTCGTATGGCCCGGAACAGTGCTTTTGATTGTGATAGCAATTGCTATTATTTTTCGTTCTTCGTGGTGTGACTTTTTTAGCAAACTAAAGAAAGTAAAAGCCTTAGGGGTTGAGCTAGAGTCTGAAGATCATGTACTTGCAGAAGTTGACGTTACTGATCGGGGTGAGCAGATTGCGATGCCTGAACAAGATCATAAGGTGGAACCGATAGCTGATAGCGGAGATCCTGAAAATCCATGGGAAAAAGTTTTTGAGTTTTGCAGGATGATTAAGGATGATGGTGCCTTTGAAGCAGAAAAGGCGTTTGATTCATTTATTGCCTCAGTGAAAGGTGAAGATATTAAGTTCTTAAAAGGGTATTTTTGGAGTCAGTTATTTGTAAGTGGTAAAAGACATGCTGTTATTGAGTCTTTTGAGAAAATGTATGCTGAGTCGTATACAGATGTTGAAAGACAAACAGTGGCTACATGGTGGAGCGAGTGTTATAGGCAAGTAGAAGATTATAAAAGAGAGCGTGATGTAGTTTCTAAAGTTCTTCAAGATGTGAATGATCCAAATGTAATTACTTCTTTGACTGTGTCTTTAGCCAATTCTTTGATGAAAACGAATGATTACTATAGTGCTCATGACTTACTAATAGAAAGGTTGATTTGTATTGAAAATGATAGTGAGAAAAGTCGTATTTATAAAGTCCTTGCTGAAGTCGAGGGTAAGATTGGTAATTCCGTTTTAAGTGCTTTTTGTCTTGAAAAGAAGCTTGATATCAATTCCAATGATGTTGAAGATCTGTTTTCAACTGCATATTCACAAAGTGAAGCAAACGTTGAATCACTTGCTCTGTATAACTATAGTTTGTTGACTGAATTTAAATCAAAAAGTGAGAATGCATTGAATAATTTTGGTGTAAGTTGTGATCAGGTGGCATTAAAGAATAAAGCAATTGAAAGTTATTTTAAATCAATTGAGCAACAAAATTCTCTTTCATTTGCCAATCTGGGATATAAATATTTGAATGCCGGGTTTATTGATCACGCAAGGGATATGGCGAAAAAAGGTTTAGCCAGTCCTAATCCCCATAAGAGTAATCATGCGTTAATGTCAGCAATAGATAAATCTGTTGAAAATGAAAATAAACAATGGGAATTGTATAAGAAAAGGGGGTATGAAGTTAAGCAACATGTTCATAAATATGTGACAGCATACTACGAAGATAGAAATATGAATGAGAATCCTTTTTTGGGTAAATGGGTAGACTCCAATGGAATTATTTTAGAAGTACTATCGGAAGATAATAGAATAAAAGCTGAATGGGAACATGTAGTATCTGTGAAAAGTGGGCTCGGGCTTTATGGTATGGGCCAAGAGTCTACATATGAAGATAAAACTAAAATGAGTTTAAATGGAGTTTTTCATAATAATACTGCAGATATTTCTTATACTGGTAAAAATGATAGGCGGACTCTTCTTTCTTCAGCTTTGGATGATAGGCTTAAGACTCATAATTCATTATACTCATATATCGATAATGAATCGAATTGGGTTATTTTTAGTATTGATTTGGCAGATACGTTTGAGTTAGTTTTTAAAAAGCCATAAGGATAGAATGTACCTTTTTGTTTTTGTTCAACCGATATATTATGGTTGAAAATTTTCATAAATAGACCTGAGATACCCAAATCAGGTCTACATCAGAACAATTGAAATCAATAGTTATTCCCCCGCCTCGCAAAAACACACCCTTCAGTCCCCGCATAATCTTTCTCATATGTGCTAAATCTAACATATTCGAATTATTGACTTTAATTCAAGCTTAAGATTCTATGGGATCATCAAAGTAATTGTCAGGCATTTACGCGGTTTTGTGAGCCTGATTTAAACTGAGGAGGATCTCATGAACATTTCACGGCGAGGGTTCATGAAACTTGCGGGCGTTGGTGTCGCAAGTATCGGTATGAGCCAGCTGGGACTCGATCTTTCCCCTACGCAGGCTTATGCTGCCGGGTTGAAGATTAAGGGTGCGAAAGAAGTGATCTCCATCTGTCCGTTCTGTTCGGTCAGTTGCCATTTCATCGCCCATGTCAAAGACGGAAAGATTGTAAGCACTGAAGGTGATCCGGATTACCCGGTCAGTGAAGGTGCTCTCTGTGCTAAGGGTGCGGCTATGCTCGCCATGCATAACAGCCACCACCGCATTGAGAAACCCCTGTATCGTGCTCCCTACAGCACTAAATGGGAAGAAAAGAGCTGGGATTTCGTGCTTGACCGCATTGCCCGGCGTGTAAAGGAAACACGTGATGCCGACTTCAAGCGCTTCAATGCCAAGGGGCAGGAAGTCAACCGTGTAGAATCAATTTTCCATCTTGGTACATCACAGATGGATAACGAGGAGTGTGCAGTCGTCCATCAGGGTGTACGCGGCCTCGGCCTGGTGCATTTTGATCACCAGGCACGTATCTGACACAGCGCAACAGTTGCGGCTCTGGCAGAGTCGTTCGGGCGCGGTGCGATGACCAACCATTGGTGCGATATTGAAAACGCGGACTCCGTTCTTATCATCGGTAGTAACGCAGCAGAGCACCATCCTATCTCCTTTAAATGGGTATTGCGGGCCAAGGACAAAGGCGCCTCGGTTATGCATGTTGACCCCAAATTCTCCCGTACTTCCGCAAGGTGTGACTTCCACGTCCCCTTGAGATCGGGAACAGATATTGCTTTCATGGGCGGTATGATCAACTATGTTCTGGAGAACAACCTGTTCTTCAAGGAATACGTTGCCAATTATACCAACGCAGCTTTTATCGTCGGTAAGGATTTCAAGTTCACTAAAGGACTGTTCTCCGGTTACGATAAGAAAGCCCGCAAATATGACAAATCCCAATGGGCTTTTGAACTTGATAAAGACGGCGTACCCAAACGCGATGAATCCTTGAAGCATCCCCGCTGTGTATTCCAGCTGCTCAAGAAGCACTATTCCCGCTATTCCATGTCCAACGTTTCCAAGACCACAGGTGTTTCCAAAGACAACCTGATTCGGGTCTACAAGGAATACGCTTCCACAGGTAAGAAAGATAAAGCCGGTACTATCATGTACGCACTGGGCTGGACCCAGCATACTGTTGGTGTGCAGAACATCCGTTCCAGCGCCATATTGCAGCTCCTGCTCGGTAACATCGGTGTAGCTGGCGGCGGTATCAACGCCCTGCGCGGTGAGCCTAACGTACAGGGGTCAACTGACCACTGTATTCTCTGGCATATCCTGCCGGGTTACCTGCCTGTGCCTAAAGCCAGCATGGGATCTTATGAAGATTACGTGGAGAAAACCACTCCGATTTCCCACGATCCCGAAAGTGCCAACTGGTGGCAGCATAAGCCCAAGTACATGGCCTCACTGCTCAAGGCCTGGCGCGGTGACAACGCTTCCGCAGATAACGGCTTCGGCTACCAGATGCTGCCCAAGGCGGACGACGGTGAAGATTACTCCTACATCTACATCTTCGACCGCATGTACAAAGGCGAGATCAGGGGTGGTTTTGCATTCGGAACCAACCCGGCCATGAGTGTGCCTAACTCCAACAAGACCCGTAAGGCTCTTGATAACCTCGATTGGCTGGTTGTGGGTGAGATTCACCACACAGAGACTTCCGAGAACTGGCACCGTCCCGGCGTTGATCCCACCCAGAACAAGACTGAGGTGTTCCTGCTGCCTTCCGCCCAGCGTGCGGAAAAAGCCGGCTCCATCTCCAACAGTGGTCGCTGGCTGCTCTGGCACTATGAAGCCTGCCGCCCCATGGGCGAATCCAAGAGCATGGGTGAAATGTATGTGGACATCATCAACCACGTACGCCGCCTCTACAGCAAAGAGAACGGTACCTACCCCGAACCTCTGCTCACCCTTGACTGGCCTGCTTACTACGATGCCGAAGACATGGCTCAGCGTATTAACGGCCGTTTCACCAAGGATGTGGAATTCAAGGGCAAGAAGTACAAAAAGGGCCAGCAGGTGCCTTCCTTCGTAGCTCTTGCTGATGACGGCTCTACTTCCTCCTTCAACTGGCTGTACGCAGGCAGTTACACTGAAGAGGGCGGAAACAAGGCTAAACGCCGCAGTCTGGAACAGACCCCCATGCAGGCGAAGATCAATCTCTACCCCAACTATGCATGGTGCTGGCCTGTTAACCGCCGTATCCTCTACAACCGTGCTTCTGTCGATGCCAACGGTAAGCCTTGGGCACCGCAGAAGGCCGTTATCGAATGGAACGGTTCTAAGTGGGAAGGCGATATCCCTGATGGCGGATGGGCGCCGACCGCAACTGGTAAGGGCCGCTATCCCTTCATCATGCGTAAGGAAGGTCACGGACAGCTTTACGGTCCTGGCCTACAGGATGGTCCGTTTCCCGATCATTACGAACCGGTGGAAACGCCTATCAAAAGTCATCCCTTCTCGCGTCAGCTCAGCAGCCCGGTTTACAAGCGCGTGTACAGTGATATGGACAAGCTTGCCAAGCCCGCTGACGAGCGTTTTCCCATCGTACTAACCACTTATAGTATGACTGAGCACTGGTGCGGTGGCGGTGATACCAGAAACACCCCCGTTTTGCTGGAAGCCGAACCTCAGCTTTATGTAGAAATGAGCCCTGAGCTGGCCAAGGAAAAGGGCATTGAAAACGGTGATCCTGTTATCGTTGAAAGTATACGCGGCAAGGTTGAAGCCATTGCTATGGTTACCGTGCGTATGACCCCGTTTGAAATCAAAGGTGAGACCGTTCATGAAATCGGTATGCCTTTCTGCTTCGGCTGGACCACTAAAGGTTGCGGTGATGCTACCAACCGCCTCACCCCGGCTGTAGGTGATCCCAACACGACCATTCCTGAGTACAAGGCCTGTCTGGTGAACGTTCGCAAAGCGAAAAAGCTCACCGAGATTGACGAGTAACCTGCAACCAAGGAGTAAAACATGCCTAAAGCATTATTTGTAGATACCTCCAGATGTACGGCTTGCCGCGGTTGCCAGGTTGCCTGTAAGGAATGGCACGATCTGCCCGCAGTAGAAACCAAGCAGCGCGGTTCGCACCAGAACCCGCCGGACTTGAACCCCTTTAACTATAAACTGGTCCGTTTCAGCGAGCACCGCATCAACGGCAAGGTCGAGTGGTATTTCTTTCCCGATCAGTGCCGTCATTGCGATGTGCCTCCCTGTAAGGACATCGGTGATATGTATGTGAATGGCGCGGTTGTGAAGGATGAAACTACCGGCGCAGTCATTTTCACCGATCAGACTAAACGGCTCAGTGCTGAAGAATGTCAGGAAATAACCGAAGCGTGTCCCTACAACATTCCGCGTCGTAATACCGGTACCGGTCTGTTGGCTAAATGTGACATGTGTATTGATCGCCAGCAGGCCGGACTCGTGCCTGTTTGTGTTAAGACTTGTCCCACCGGCACTATGAACTTCGGTGAACGCGAAGAAATGGTCGCTCTGGCTGAAAAAGCCCTTGAGCGGGTCAAGAAGGATTATCCTAACGCAGCAATAATCGACGCTGATGAAGTCAACGTCATCTATCTGGTGCAGGATAAACCTGAACTCTACTACGAGTACGTTACCGCAGACGCTTCCGGCGTCGGCAAAGGCGTAACCCGCAAAGAGTTCCTCGCTAATCTCGCCAAGCCTGCAAAACGCATGTTTGGGTAAAGAATAGCCTCCGGCGGCTGGGGAAGGGAAACTTTTGGGAAAAGTTTCCCTTCCCCAGACCCCATCCCTTCAAAACTTTTTAGTAGGGCTTCGCCGTTGGGGATGATGAAATGGGGTTGAATTAAAATAAAACAAATTTCTACAGTCTTTCGTTACCGGATGCGAAGCTTAGTAAAAAAGTTTGGGATTCTTAAACCCTTTTTAAAGGGTTTAAGCCGCCGGAGGCGAAATATTTTGATAAATAGCGCGTAGCGCATCAAATATTTCTGGAGCATTATTAATGGGTAAGAATAAGAAAAAACGTGACGTTCAGGCTGGGCTTCTTGCTTTGCGTAAGAGAATGCCTGCTCTTGAGAATATTTTCGATGCTTTCGGGCCGTTGGTTATAGCTCTGGAAAAAGCTGATGATTTGCTTGCCGACTGGAATGGCTATGAAATCCCGGAAGCATATGCCCCGCGTTTTGAGCAGGGCGTTGCACTGTTGTCTGACATGGACCTGCCTGACCTTGGCGAAAAGTATCGCGAAGTGTTCATGCTGGTTGCAGGGGCGGTTGCTGAGGGACTGCCTGCCATTTCCAAAGAGGTCGATGAGATCGTAATTGCAGTAGGTGAGGTCGAGAATTTTAATGATCTTGCCAAGGCTCTTTGGGATGAGGATGGCAAGCTGCTGCGGTCCTTGATTGAAAAGTGGAAGATTGATGACCAGACTTTGGCATTTATCGGTACGCTGGCCCTTAAGCCTTTTATGGCCCGTATGGAACCCGAAGCAGCTAAGGCTGTTGAAAATATGGCTTGGCACAAGGGATACTGTCCGGTCTGCGGTACTTTTCCTGATCTGGCTTTGCTCAAAAAATCCGGTGATGACAATGCTTATCTGAAGTCACATGGCGGTCAGCGTTGGTTACATTGTTCCTGTTGCGGGCACGAGTGGCGTTTTAAGCGTAATACCTGCCCGTGGTGCGAAAATGAGGATATCGAGAAGCTCCGTTACCTGCAGGCAGATGAACGCAAGAATGAGCGTGTCGATGTATGTGAATCCTGCAAGCATTATTTCGTTACCATCGATACCCGCGAACTCAGCGACCAGCCGGACCCACGTGTCGCTCCGCTGGGACTTGTGCATCTTGATATCAGCGCACAGGAAAAGGATTATCTGCCTTTGACTGAAACTCCTTGGAATGTGCTGTAGAATTTAATTGGGAAACTGAAATGGGAAACCGCCGTAGCCTGTGAGGTTGTGGCGGTTTTTGTGTTTGCATACACAGTCAATGTATAATCAATTGTCTGGGAGATACGTTCTTACTAACCAATCCAGCTTGCCTTCTTCTTTGATCTTATTAATTCCTATTTGAAGTCTTCTAACTACAGCATCATTCGTATATCTGTTAAAAGCGAAGTATAGAGGTGGCATTTTTAACGAGAACACAACCTCATAAGCATGCGGGTTTACATTTTTTTGCTCCATTTTATAGAATATGGCCTCCCTATTTCCGGCTATTATATCTACTCTGCCTTTATTGAGTTTTTTAATCATTGAAATAACAGAATATGATAGGTCTATATGCTCTTCATCAAACTTTTCAGCGAGAATAGTTTCATATGCAATATCGTTCTTGATCACACTTATTTTGAACTTCTTAATATCATCAATGCCATTAATTTTAATTTGGCCCTTAGTAGCGATGAAATCAACATCATAGTTTGCAATGGGGCCGGCCCATTTGAATAATTCTTCCCGGGCATTGTTGCGTACCGTGCTGAAAAGGCAGTGGTTGGGCTTGGCTAAAACATCCTTGTAAGCCCTTGGCCAAGGATAGACATGCACCTTTGAAATATCAGCTTTAATCCCTGTAGCATTGAGTGCTGCCAAAAGAATGTCTACGGCAAATCCAGTGGGCTTTCCGTCAATTTCAAAGTTGTATGGCGGTAGTTCTTCAGTAATAAAGACAGTGTCATTCAGTGATTGGGCCGTTGCTGTGGCATTCAGGATAAATAATAAGGATATAGTGGTAAGTAGATATCTAAGCATAAGAAACCTCACTAATTAACTATAACTTAAATATCAGGGAAATAAAATAGATTGTTGTGGTTCGCGGAGTCTAATAAAATAATGAGATTAATGCTGCAAAATTCTAGTGTTGGCAGGAAATATCATTGCCCGCAATTAGATCTGCAAGCACAGTCTTTCTATTTTTGAGTTCATCAATTTTCAGCAGGTAGATACAGTTCCAACAGCCATCCCATAAGCAGTCAGCGTGGGGTGGGGTCGCAAGTTCTTTGCGGAAGTTATCCGTCTCTCCAACGTACAGCATGTTTACCTTAAATCCGGCCCGGTGCCCGCGCGGGTGTGTATAGGCGAGTATGTAGATCCCGCCGTATTCAGGAATAGGGCGGGTTTTAGCGAATATTCCGAAGATATACTCTTGGCCTGACTTATCGGAGAAGGGCCATTCTTTTTGCTTGAACATTGTATACTCTAGGCTTTTTCTAGACAGATAAAACTGGGTTATGTAAAGAATACTTTACCTGTGTTTTTATAGACATAATTCTAGATGAGTAAGGAGAAACAATGAAAAAAGCAATGAAGATTGTATTGGCGATGGCTATGCTTGTGCTGATGAGCGGCGGGGCGATGGCGCAGAGTTCTTTTGTGCCTCAGGGCGGTATAACCGTTCCGGGACTTGTTTATTTGTACACAAGTTCCTCTAACTATATGCTTCCGCGATTTGTATTAACAAATATTACAGGTGAAACCATTCAATGCAAAGTCAGAGTATATGACCATGATGACAATGATATAACTCATCTTAGTCAGATTGTTAAAGGGGGCCAAGGTAGTTGGCCTACTATTGCCACTGGGACTGGAGATTTCGAAATCCCCGCTCACAGTACCCGCCTGTATTGGATGCAGTCGCCTTCAGGAATTAAAAGAACTGCCGGATATGCAACTATTGAGTGGTCTTCGTCTGATTCGAAATTGCGCAAAGCTTTGATTGGATCAATTTGGAGAATGAGAAGTGGGGCAGGTGGATTTACAGATACAAATAATCCATTAAATAATTCACAGCCGTTTTAATTAAAACGTTTCAACACCGCACCCCTGAACCGGAGCTTACTTATTTCTCGGTTCAGGGGTGTCTTCGTGTGAGTGGTTCCGATTTGAAATTTATTTAGGCATTGCAGAGCGTAGGTCTTTAATCATGCCGCCGATATCATCTGCACCGACGATTTCGGTGACAAGGGCTACGCATTTGGCACCCCGGTTCATTACCTCGGCAATGTTGTGCTCTTTGATACCGCCGATAGCTACGAAGGGGATGTCTATGTTTTTGACCACCCAGTCGAGGTATTCGAAGCCCACGGGATCAACAACATCGTCTTTAGTGTAGGTTTTGAAAATAGGTCCTACGCCGATGTAATCCACGCCAGCTTCAACAGCAGCCTGTGCTTCCTCGGGCGCGTGGGTGGAAAGACCGATAGCCATTTCATCACCGATGAGTTTTCTTACCGCATGAACAGGAAAATCCTCCTGCCCGATATGGATGCCGTCCGCGCCGACCATCATGGCGAGATCGATGTCGTCATTGACGATGAATGCAGCCCCTGCTTCGCGGGTCATGCGGCGGATTTCCATGCACTCTTCGTATTTCTGACCGGACTTGATTTCCTTCTCGCGGTACTGGATCAGCTTGATGCCGTTATCAAGCATCTCGCGGACAACTTCGATATTGGAACGATCCTTAGAAAATTTCAGGGCGGTAAGGCAGTAAATATCTGTATCAAGGATGTTTTGACGGGTGATTTTTCTGGTGCTCATTCTTTGTCCCTATTTGGCTTCTTGGAATTTGTTCAGGTAATGGTTGAGAACAATGTCGGCTTGTTTTGCGGCGCAGATTGCTACCCTTGGCGATAGCGGGGGAGTCTCGGCATTGCACTCGGTTTTCATGTCCCCGACAATGTAGAAGTTGTCGCGGACCTTGCGGGTTTTGATTTCATCCGTATTGCCTGTTCCGCCCATTCCTGATGCCGTTACCAGCAGTTTGCCCGTGGGCAGGAATGTTTCCACCAGTGCTTTTTTTGCCGCTGCGCCGTCAAAGGCTTCGATGATAACATCGCAGTCGTCGTACAACTCATGGACATTTTCACGGCTGACGGCGGTAGCATGGGCAGTGATGTCGAGGTCCGGGTTGATGGACTTCAGGTTATTACAGAGGGCTTCAACCTTATTGGTGTCGACCTGTTCCATGAAATAGAATTGGCGGTTGAGGTTTGATTCCTCGATCCGGTCAAAGTCGGCAATGACGAATTGCTTGAACCCGCTGCGAACCAGATGCATGGCGCAGTTCGAACCCAGCCCTCCGGCTCCGGCAATGCCGATGCGGACCGTTTGCAGATAGCGCAGACGATCCTCACCGAGATATTTTGCTATGCCTTGTTCTGTACGGTTCACGATGCTTCCTGCAAAGGGTGCCAGTCTTTGAAGACGGGCTGGTAACCGTGTTTTCGGAGTACCGCGCACATTTCATCCACACTGCGCTCGTCGCTGATATCGAACTGTCCGACTTTTTCTTCTTCTTCGCAGGTATGCCCGCCGACTTCAGTGGAAACACCTGCGGACATGCGGGTTACGCCCAGCGGAAGGATGTTCTCGCGGAAATCGGGTGCCTCGCGGGTGGAAATGGTGATTCCACAGCGGGGCAGGAAAATACGCAGGGCCAGCATGTTCTGCACAAGGGCGGTGTCGCTGACAAGGGATTTCGGAGTGAAGGCATCACCAACATGCGTACGGATGCGCGGCAGTGAGACGGCGATGTCCACTTCGGGATATTTGTTTTGCAGATACGCGGCGTGAATACCGGTTTTCAGCGCATCATGACGCCATTCATCAAGTCCGAGCAGGGCACCGATATTGACCACGCGCATCCCGGCTTTACAGGCCCTTTCAGGTGCATCGAGGCGGAAGCGGTAATCATGCTTCGGTCCTGCAGGGTGCAGTGTCGGGTATAGTTCTTCGTTGTAGGTCTCCTGAAACATGGTCATGCCGTCCACGCCGACCTTCACCAGTCGGGAGTATTCTTCCTCGGTCATGGCGTAAATTTCAATGGAAACGGACGGAAAATGTTTACGCAAGATTTCCACCGAGGATTCTATGTATTCCGGGGAAGACTTGGCCCGCGCATCCCCGGTGAGGATGAGCAGGTGCTTAAGCCCGGTGGACGCAATGGCTTTGGCTTCTTTTTCCAATTCTTCCGGTCCCAGCTGGGAGCGAGGAATGTTGTTTTTGGTGTTGAAGCCGCAATAAACACACTTGTTGGTGCAGAAGTTAGCCATATACAGCGGGGTAAACAGCTGAATGGTTCTACCGAAGTGCTGCAAAGTCAGCTGGCTGGCTTTTGCGGCCATTTCTTCGAGAAAAGGTATTGCTGCGGGGCTTAACAGGGCAAGAAAGTCTTCCGGGCTTAAAGTTGTCTTGTTAAGAGCGCGCCTGACATCGTGTTCAGTTACGGAGCCGAATTGCTCGGCAAGGGGGGCGTCGTTGTATTCGGCGCAGATGGGATAGAAGCTCATTTTATTTTATCCTTCGTGCAGGAATCCGGTAAGGGGTGAGGAGGCCTTGGCATGGCTGTGTTTTGCTCCGGGACCGGAAAGGTAAGCCTCGCGTCCGGCTTTCACTGCCCGACCGAATGCTTTAGCCATCATTTTGGGATCGGATGCGGTGGCGATGGCGGTGTTAACCAGACAGGCATCAGCACCCATTTCCATAGCTTCGCAGGCTTCAGACGGGCGGCCGATTCCGGCATCAACAATGATGGGCAGGTCGATCTCGTCGATCAGGATGCGGACCATCTCGCGGGTTTTAAGGCCTCGGTTGGTTCCGATGGGTGCGCCAAGCGGCATGACTGCTGCTGCTCCGGCATCCACCAGCGAACGGGCGATGTAGAGGTCGGCGTTCACGTAGGGCAGGACCACGAATCCTTCCTTAGCGAGGATCTCAGTTGCCTTGGCGGTTTCGTAGCCATCGGGGAGCAGGTATTTGTTGTCGGAAATGACTTCGATCTTGATCCAGTTACCGCAGCCCATGGCTTTGGCAAGACGGGCGATGCGAACCGCTTCTTCTGCTGTGCGTGCGCCGGAAGTGTTAGGCAGCAGCTGCATGTGCTTGGGAATAAAGTCCATGACGTTTCCGGTGTCAGATTCAAGGTCAACGCGGCGCAGGGCCACGGTGATGATCTGGGAGCCGGAAGCTTCACATACATCCGGGATTACGGAATCGTCGGCGTATTTGCCTGTTCCGGTCAGCAGGCGGCTGTTGAATTCAAGGCCGCCCAGTTTGAAAATATCGTTGTTCATTGTAATCAACCTCCGCCTACAAAGCGCAGTATTTCGAGGTGGTCCCCGTCATTTATTTGTGTGGAGCCGTAGTTTTCAGCCGGGATGATTTCCATGTTGAGTTCAACAACTACAGTGTCCGGTGTGAGATTTTTGGATTCCAGCAGTTCGAGGATGGTGATGTCTTCGGCCAGTTCGGCTTCTTTGCCATTCAATTTTACGATCATTTTCACTCCGTAAAAAAAAAGCTCACCACGTAGGGCGAGCGCAACAATAGATATAACGACAGAATCTATGCAGCTTCCCTACGGCGGGATTACCCGCATCAGGTTCGAAGGGACAGGCTATTACGCCATCTCAGCCAGATAAGGCACCCCCAGCAGCGAAAGAGGTTATTCAAAACGGTTGGTCGTGTAAAGGAGAAAAAGAAAATGGCGGAAACACCACAGTGTTTCCGCCATTTGAATACAATGGATAAATCTTATTTTTTACCGGCAAAATACTCAGCATATTTAATGAAATAGATATGCTCGGCAATGTTGGTGATATGGTCGCCGACACGCTCAAGGCAGCGCATGGTAAAGAGCAGGGAGATGAATCCTTTCCCTTCAAGGTCTTCAGCTTCCACGCAGTCTTTCATGCCGGTTACACCTTCCTTGAACAGGGCATCTACATTGTTGTCGCTGTGCCAGACATCAAGTGCTTTTTCCACGCTCAGCTCCTTAAATGCTTCAAGGATGCTGGAGAGCATGGCGTTCAACTCCTGACCCATGTGCTGAACATAGCCCAGATGCTGGGTGTGTTCTTCGGCGAATCCGCGTTTGCCTTTCTTTGCAATACTCTTGGCATAGTCGGCAATGCGTTCAAGGTCGGAAGCAATTTTACTGGCTGTCAGGACGTAACGAAGATCAGCGGCTTTGGGTTCCATCTTGGTGATGATCATCAGGGACATTTTGTCCACTTCATGTTCAAGATCGTTGATCTTCTCATCCATTTTAACGATAGCTTCAGCTTTTTCGGGATCATTGTCCTCGAAAGTCTTAATAGCCTTATTCAACTGGTCGAGAGCCAGATTACCGAGTTCAAGGACAAGGCCCTGAAGGTCGGCAAGTTCCTCTTCATATACTTTCAGAGGATGGTGCATATCCATATCATTTACTCCTGTGCCCGGACTGGAGGGCTTTTATATTCAGTGGCAGTTATTTCCAAACATGCTTCGCAGTTAGCAATTACGTTATCTTTGTTACGAAAACATGTCGTCCCTGTTTCGGGATAGTGGATATAACTGGCACAAGTTCTTTTATGCAGGAGTCCGGTCGTTCCTTGTTTTGGAGTGTCCGACATATGAACCGAGTACAAAAGCGGTCAGAGAGGCCAATGTTGTCGGCACAATGGCATGTACCCCGCCCATGGCAGGCTTCATGATGGTCAACACAATGAAGGTCCCCACGCCGATGACGATTGAGGATATGGCTCCGGTGGAGTTGGCTTTATCCCAGTACAGCCCGATTACAATGGGGCAGAGGAAAGCCGCTTCCAGTCCGCCGAAAGCGAAAAGGTTGATCCAGACCAGCAGGTCCGGCGGCTCAATGGCAGCCACGAACACCATCAGGCCTACAACTACGGTACAGATCAGGCTCATTTTTTTGAGGCTGACCAGAGTCATGCGTGAGGCATCCCCTTTGAGTCGGTAGTGGATGTAGAGGTCTTTGATGATGGCGGCTGAGACCAGCAGGAGCATTGAGTCTACTGTAGACATGATTGCCGCCAGAGGTCCGGCAATGAAAACTCCGGCCCAGACCGGGGAGAGCAGCTCCACGATAAGCGACGGCATAGCCAGATCACCTGCCGGGAGCTCGGGAAGAATAGCACGTCCAAGGGTTCCGGCAAGGTGGGCACAGAGGATCATGAATCCGATGAGCAGGGTGCCGATGATCATGGCATCATGCATGGCTTTAGAATCACGGTAACCCATGCAACGCTGGGTGGTCTGGGGCAGGCCGAGAATACCGATACCTACCAGCACCCAGAAGGAAAGGGTGAACGGCTGCGGTACAGCTTCTTTCGGTCCGGTGGGGGTAATCAGGCCGGGGTCAATGGTTTTGAGAGACTGAATACAGTTTTCCATGCCACCGCCCGCATTAATGACCGCCAGCAGGATAACAACCACGGCAACAACCATGACAATACCCTGAATGGCATCAGTTAGTACTACAGCCCGGAATCCTCCGATGGCGGTGTAGAGAACTACGCTGACCCCGAAAAGAACGAGGCCTACAATGTACGGGTATCCGGTTACGGTTTGGAAAAGTCTTGCCCCGCCGATGAACTGTGCCAGCATTGCAGCCATGAAAAATACGATCAGGGCCACAGAGCAAAGGATGACTACAGCGTCGCTTTTGTAGCGGGCGCGCAGGAAGTCTGTGATAGTTACGGAGTCGGTCTTACGGGCCATAATGGCGAAACGTTTACCAAGGATTCCAAGAGTAAGGAAAGTTGTGGGGACTTGAATCATTGCCAGCAGCACCCAGCTCAGGCCCAGCTTGTAGGCTACTCCGGGGCCGCCGACAAAGCTGCTGGCGCTGGTGTAGCTGGCGATAATGGTCATAGCCAGCACCATGCCGCCCATGGAGCGTCCGCCGATGAAGTAATCTTCGATAAATCCTTTGGAGGATGTTGTGGATTCGGCTTTTTTGCGCGCCCAGAGAGCGACTCCGAATGACAATGCCAGATAAATAATTACAGGAATGACGGTCATCATTGTGGTGCTCATGACAGCTTCTCCTTATTTATCTCGTCAACTTCATCATCAAGGGGCATATCCTTGAATTTGAATCTGACCAATGCCCAGAGCAGAATGGTGATGAGCGGGTAGCCCACAATGCAGCTGTAGAAAAACCATTCCGGCAGTCCGAAAACATATTCGTATTGGTCCGGATCTCCGCTGCCCATGCCGTAGGCACAGACGTACCACCAGATAAAATAGAGGGCATAAGCCCCGAGAGTGAACAGGGCTTCTTTGTTAGCCTGCGCAAACCGCCAGTCCTTGGGTTGTTTGTCCATGGTGATTGGCCTCAAGGTGAAAAGTTTATTATTGCGTGGATCAGGCGTGCTACTGACGCCGCGGGTTGAGTGCCCTATGGATGGGATAAATGCAAGTTTTTTATGGCTGACTGAGTATAAGTGAGAGCTTAATTCTCTTGCTCAGGCATATATCTCAATATTTGATTCAAATTTATGTTATGATATGGATCGTTTTCACCAACATAAGCAAACCTGAATCAGGGAAAGTAAAATGAAATTGTGTCAGCTAAATATAAATATTAATCAATTTGTTCTCACTCTCTTACTTGTACTGGGCTTGGTTGTCATGTCCGGGTGCCAGCAGCAGGAAGTTGAGCAGGAAAAAGAAATATTGATCTATTGCGGCATTACCATGATTAAGCCCATGACCGAGATAGCAGGCATTATCGAGCAAAAATATGATTGCAAAGTACTGATTACCAAGGGTGGATCTGGGAATCTTTTAAAATCCATTAAAGCTAACAAGATCGGAGATCTTTATCTGCCCGGTTCAGGTTCTTATATTCAGGCCTGCCTTGAGCAGGGATTGGTCACGGATACCGTTCATGTTGGATTTAATAAGGCTGCTATGATGGTTCAAAAAGGTAATCCTAAAAATATTCCGGGTAATCTGGATAGCATGGCCGACAAAAGTTATTACGTGGTAATCGGTAACCCGGAAAGTGGCAGTATCGGGCGCGAGACCGAGAAAATATTGACCAAAAAAGGAATATTCACACAAGTTGCCGACAATGTGCAGATGATGACCACAGACTCAAAAGATCTTGTCCGTGTTCTTAAGGATAAAGAGGCTGACCTTGTTATTAACTGGTACGCTACTTCAACCTGGTCGGAAAACAGTGAAAGCTTAAGTGTATTGCCGATCAGTGATAAGTATGCAGGAAAAAAGAAATTAATAATCGGATTGCTGCGATTCTCCCGTTACCCTGATATTTCCAAGGCTTTTATGGAGTATGCGTCCAGCGCTGAAGGCAAGGCCATATTCAATAAATACGGATTATATGATGTTAAATAGAAAACTTTCCGGCTTGCTCAAAGAGCAGGTTACTTCCAAAGTTTTATTTCTCTGCCTGGTTTTCTTTATCACTTTTGCAGTGATTTATGTCGTGGACAGGTTGCAGCTGAACTATCTGAATCGATATGACCGTGAAATTGAAAACCAGCAGGCCCGTTCGGAGCTGGGGAAGGCGATTATGCATCGCTTACTTATGGTGGAACTGGGCATAGCAAGGATGATTGATACCACGGACCTGCGTAAAGTTGAGGTCCTCAATAAGGATATTAATCACAGCTTCAGCAAGCTTGAAGATATTTTGTCTGTGCTGCAGGGGGGCGGAACTTTTAAGAACACTTTCCCGGCAAACTTTTACGATAGGGATGAAGTTGATGAGTTGATTTCATTTCACAGAGAAAAGGAAGCCGGATATGTTCTGGAAGTTATTGATCTGAACCCTAAGATTTATGAGCTGGAAGTAGCGACAGAAGGTATTTATTCTGGTTTGCGGAAATTGCTAGGCTCGGATGATAGTCCTACGCTGAAAAAAGTTCACGATGCGTTGAACTTTCGGGGTATGCAGATAGAAGCCCTTATCCTCAGGGCCAGGGAATCTTCCAGTAAGATTTTTCATGAGACTCAGATAGAAATAAAACGTCTGAGTTCGCTTAAGGCGCAAGCGAATGCCAGAATGAATAATTTTAGGTTGGGGGTTATTATTGTTTCCATTCCGCTCTGTCTGTTCATTTTTTTTCGCATTATTTTCAACATCCGCTCTATTCTGGATGACCGGGAATCCAAGGCTAAAAACCTTGAAGATGCCAAATCAGCCATTGAAATTATCCTTGATTCGATTCCGGTCGGGATGGTTATTGTCAACGAGAACCGGGAAGTGATTAAGGCCAACTCCGAAGCATTGCGTCTTTTCGAGGCCGACTCTGAGGAAAAGGTTCTCGGTAATCGTTGTGATAAGGTCTTTTGTTTTTCTTCTGAACATGACTGCCCGTTTTCGCGTAATATTGAGAGTTCTTATGAAAATGAGGTGAAGATTAAGACCGCCAGAGGTAAAGAACTCACAGTGCTGAAAAATGCGGCTTATATCACTCTGTCAGGCGAGCGTCTTGTTCTTGAAGCATTTATGGATATCAGCCAGCGCAGTGAGATGGAAAGACGGCTCAAGGATCAGCAGGATTATACCAACGCTGTTTTGCAGGGGGTGCAGGCCGGAGTTGTAGTCATTGCTGCCGATACTCATACAATTGCGGATATGAATGAAACGGCAGCCCGGATTATCGGTGTAAATCGCGAGGAGGCTTTGGGAACTGTCTGCCACAAATATATATGTCCTGCTGAAGTTGGGAAGTGCCCGGTGACGGATTTCGGGCAGGAAGTTGATCATGCTGTACGCAGGTTGTCCAATGGCAAATCTATTTTAAAAAGTGTTGTACCGTTCAAGCGAGGTGAGGATGCTTATTTGCTGGAAAGTTTTGTGGATATCACCGATAGAGTCTTAGCTGAGAAGCAGCTCAAGGATGCGAAGGAGTCTGCCGATGCTGCGAGTAAGGCAAAATCAGAGTTCCTATCCCGTATGAGTTACGAGCTGAGCACCCCTCTCAATACCATTGTTGAATTTTCAGATGTTTTATTGAGTGATGATGGTCTACCGGGAAAAATGCGTTCCGATGTAGAGAATATTGCATCTGCCGTTCATCATTTGAAAGAGATTATTTCGGAAGTTCTCGATTTTTCAATGGCTGAACCCGAAAATTCTGCCATTAATACTGAAGTGGATGAACAGCCTGAACAGGTGGAAGACGATGAGCCTGTTCCTACTATCTTGTGCATTGATGATGATCCCGAAAATATTAATGAAATGCGAAAAATATCTTCCAATTGGAACGGCTTTACTCTGGTCATTCGTGAAACGGTTGATAAAGGCTTGCGGGCAGTTTCTTTGTTGAGGCCCGACATTGTCTTAATAAGTGAAGATCTGGCGGGAGATATTTTTGAGCAGGTAGCTGATGAGGTTCGCGCTCAGAGTGTGGAGAATTGGAAGCCGTTTGTTGTACTGCTGGGTGATGGTAGCAGCAAAGGTGCTGACAGCAAGATGATCTTGCCAGTGAATATTACTGGTGTGCAGCAGATAGTGACTGAATGTAAACGAGCATAGATGTCTGTTGCGGACATGTTGCTCAATTCCAGCATATTGATTGGCAATTTCTGATAAACAGCCAAATATTCAAATATCGAAACAAAAAAGGGTTCAGCTTGAAATCATTAAGATTTTAGCTGAACCCTTATTTTTATCTGGTACCGGGAGCGGGACTTGAACCCGCACAATCGCAAGGATTACGAGATTTTAAGTCTCGGGTGTCTACCAATTCCACCATCCCGGCACGGAAGTAATGCTTGATATACTTTGTCTTTTAAGTAGTCAAGCTTAGAGAGAACATATTACAGAAGATTTTTTATGTCGAGATAGTTTCTATACAGCCTTTTGCTGATGCGTGAGAACTTGTCGAGATCAGAAACTATTTCGAGTCCGGGGATGATTGCCCTTGTTACCGGGATTTCGAGATCCTTGCGGGTCAGGTCCACGTAGTAGGGGGCAAAACCGTTGGCAGCCAGTGTGTTTTCAATAACCATCACATCGCCGTCCGCACTTCCGGTAGTCAGGTCGGGCAGGTCTTCCAGCTTGCGTACCGGGAGCCCCTCAGGAATTTCAGAAGTGGGCGGTCCGGGGAACGGATATGGAATCTCGGTTAGTGCCGAGAGCAGGGCGCGTTTGCCGGAAAGCGAACAGCCTCCACCTTTGTTGATGTCCCCGTGTTTGCCCACTGCAAAGGCGGTGTAGCAGGGAACACCCAGTTCGGATGTCATATCCTGAAACCATACTTTGATACCACTTTCTTCCATGGCATTGAGATGTTTCTGAACTTCGGGGGCTTCGGATTCAATGGTGAAGCATCTTTCTTTATTAAAGGGAGTGGTGGTGTTGCAGTCGCGTTCCAGAACCTCCAGCAGGCCGCTGAGGCGTGCTTCAGCAACGGTGTTGCCGGATGCAAGTCCGGTGGAGCTGAGTCCGCTGAACAGGTTTTGTTCGTCAAGGTTACAGAACAGGAAGACGTGCTGTACCGGAACTTTCGCCTGTACATGCTTTTCCCCGTCAAATTTTTCCGCAGGCATCCACCAGATTTCCTGACCTTCGTAAGGAGCTTCAAGGCCGAGGTCATCGGGGTTGATTGCCGGAATTTCTTTGGAAATTTCTTCGTATGATCCCTTGCTGACAGGCAGGGAGGCAGTACGGTTGGCAATGCCGGATTTGTCGACACTTGCATAGGAACTGACTCTTTCGGCAACCTCCATTGTACAGGATACGCAGGCCTGCTCAAAAGTGAAACCGCGACCGTAACTGGTCTGGATGGCGCGCAGGGAGTTGCTCAGACAGCCGTTGTCTGTGCGGTTGTCGACCATCCAGTGATGGAGAACAGCAAAGGGGCTGAGGCATCCTTTCTGGCGCATCTGAGGACCCATGAAAACACCGATAGCTTCAAGTTTCTTGTTGGCGTTGGCGGTTACTTCCTCAATTGGTGCGCGCTCCTTGGCCGGAGGAAGTTTTGATTCATTGCCCAGTTTCTCCCGGATGGTGGAAGCGGTTGTGAAATCTTTGGAGGGCAGTTCTTCTGGCTTGTAGAGTTGCTCAATCCCGGCTTCTTCAATTGTGGGCAGTTCTTCGTGCATTTCCATATTGTCAGAGAAAATACCGGTCCACTTGTTGTGCAGGGGCTGGTCTTCCAGAAGATGGGAACGCAGGTGCAGAGTCGGGCTGTACTCTTTGAGCTCCTCAGCATCAAAGGTTGCTTCCACTTCAGCACGCAAAGAGGCAAGGCGGGGATGGGTGATGGCTGCTTCGTAAATGAGGGCGGCAAGAACTTTCTTTTTAGGATCACCCTTGATCTCCTTGATCAGCTTCTGGATTTTGCGGGTCCGGTGTTTACCCAGCATGTCCAGCATATGGCGGTGCATGAATTCGTCGTATGGATGTTCTTCCAGATAGGCCAGTACTTCAGAGAAGCTCAGGTTGGGACCGGGGAACGCGGCAAAGCATCCGGTTCCGGAAAGGGTGTCCATGAGTTTGAGTTCGTAGCGCATATTTTCCCCTGATTATTGTTTTCTGAAACTGATTTTTTCAGTAATTAAATAGTGAGTCGGTCAGCGAGTGTTATCCTTATCCTTGATGGATGTCACGTCAACTTCCGACCGTGAAGGTATGATATTTAAGGCGTCAAGTGAAGGGGGAATATGCATTCGGAAAAATCTCATTCGAAAAAACTGATTCTGCACGGTGTCGTTATTATGGCGGTCGTGGGGATTCTTTCTTTTGCAATCGAGCATTACGGAGAAGGGCACCTTTCCGCGCTTACTGCATGGATTGAGGCCAGCGGCAATTTTGCACCATTTCTGTTTATGCTTATTAATGTGATCGGCATGGTGCTGGTAATCCCACAGACCCTGTTTACTGTGGTTGCCGGAGTCCTTTTCGGGGCCGTAAAAGGAACGGCCATGTGTCTGGTCAGCATGGCTGTGGGATCGTCTTTGTCTTTTCTTCTGGGAAGATTTGTGTTGCGCGGGCGGATGTTCAAAATATTTCGCAATAACCCGAATTTTATGAAGATGGAAATGCTCAGCCGCAAGCATCCGCTTAAGGTTCTTGCTTTAAGCAGGATTGTCCCAGTGGTTCCTTATTCTATTGCCAACTATCTGTGGGCGGCAACTGGCGTGCGCTTCCTGCCGTTCCTGATCATGAGTGTGGTTTGTTTGATACCTGAGACTGTATTTCTAACTGCCGGCGGGCATCTTTTGTCTGCCGGAGTACGCATGGGCACTGTGAATTTGGAAATGGTGGCAGTGCTGGCAGCCGCAGCAGTGCTGATACTTCTTTTGGTTCGTGCTGTAAGGCGTAGTCTTGAAGATGACTGATTTTATTTGAGTATTGTCGCCATTGATTTTTGACCTGATCTGAATTGCATCACATAAAGCGGTTTTTCCGCTCCATTGCCTTGGAATGATATTGTTCCACTCACTCCTTCGAAGTCTTTAATCTGTCCCAGCCCATTGCGAACTGCTGCAGATGATGCTCCATGTTTTTGCGCTGTCGCAGCCAGAAGCATGATGGAATCAAAACCTAAGGCAGCGTAGCCTGTCTGGGGAGAATTGCCGAACAGTTCTTTGTAGGAATCAACGAAAGAACGCACCAATTGTGCTTCACTATCAATGGCTGCCTGAGCTGCAAAATAAACGGTTGATGGGTAATCTTTCATGGGCTGTTGCATGGGAACGGTATCGAATGAAGTCCCGCCGATTATGGAATAGGTTTGTTCGTATTTTTGCAGTTGTCCAAGTATGTTAGTGGCAATATAGGCCGGGGCAAAGATTACAACGGCTTCCACTTGCGGCTTGGCTGGTTCGGTTTCCCGTTTCTGGGTGGTAATGCCTGCTGCACTGTCTACGAAGTCGCTGACTCCAACTGTGTCATTTACCACCGTGCTGTTCGTTGGTTGCGGGGGAACTAATTCTTGTAGTTTTGTGCTGATGAAAGAGAGGTCCGGTTCCGGTTCGGTGATGCGCATTTCTGCCATAATCTTGCCGCCGTTGTGTTTGAAGCGGCGGGCATAGCTGTCTGCCTGACGGGCAGTGCTGTCGGCAAGGTCGGAACGGATAAGCATTATGTTGCTGATTTGCATTGTGTTGGTAGTGAATTCTGCCAGAAGTTGCCCTGTTCGTATGTCGGGAACAGCGAGGCTGAAAATGTTTGAGCCTATATGGGAGAGCGCGTCTGACTGTGCTCCTGTACATAGGAATGGAAGTTGGACAGCTTGAAATGCCGGTCCGGCAGTGAGGGCCGCGTTGTCATCAATTATTCCGGTGGCAGCGATGATTCCTTTGGACTGGGCTAACTTATTCGCACCGTTAAGAATACCTGTTGTTTCTCCGGTGGTGGCTTCAATATCGAGTCTTATTTTAATCTCGCTCTTGGATTTATTTATTTTTTTAACCGCCAGTAATGCGCCGTTCAGGGCTTCCTGAGCCGTGGGTGCTTGGCTGTCCCGGAGGCCGAACATAGCGCCCAGTACGATTTCCCCGGCATGCAGCGGAATTGGCATGCAGATTATAGCCAGCAGCAAAATGAAAGTTTTCATACACCGCTTCCCCTACGGTCTTTGTGTGTTTTGACGATTTTAAACTTCCGTTTTTTGGGAGGTTCTTCTGCTTTAGGCTGTTCAGGTTGTTTCTTTGCAGAGGTTCCTTGTTTCATTTTTTTCAAGGCCTCTTCATGTCTTTTCTCTTCGGCAGCAGCTCTTTCCTGTTCTATTTTCAGTTCTGCTTCTTTTTCCTGTCGCTCTGCTTCGCGCTGCTTCATTTTAATTTTAAATTCTGAGACTGCTTCATTGAAATCTGATTTCTTATTGGTGAAGGCTACTTTTCCTGCATGAACGATTTCAGTGAGCTTCTTTACTTCCCAGAGTTCTATGGGACGTGGATGTTTGATGTATACCGGAATGATTTCATGGTGGTGCATGTCTATGGAAAGAGGAAGTTGACTGGTGAGTATGGAGCGTTTGAAGATGCGCGAGGTATTGAAGTAGCTGGATACAAAACTGTCCGGTTCCGGGTTGCAGGCATCGTCAAAATAGATGGCGATAATGATGTCTATCTGCCGCTTTACGCATTCCATGATCGGCACAGGTGAGGAGAATGCACCGTCGATGAGTCGCCTGCCGTCAACATTTCCCGGCGGCATGAGCGGGTAGATTGCGCTGCTGGCATAGATGGCCTGCGCAAGGTTACCTTCTTCAAGAATGACCGGTTTTCCGGTTTCAAGGTCGGTGGTGGCAATTAGGGTTTTGGGAGAAAGGTCGGAAATGTCAGTTTTTTTGAACAGGGTTTCGTAAGTTCGGCGTAGACAGTCTGTCTTAAGGATACCGGATTCGGCAGTGAACTTGCCCATGCCGGTGCTGGCTATTTCAAGTACGGAATTATAGTCTACGTCGGTATAAAAGCGTGGGTCTACGGTTTTGGAAAAGACTTCTTGAATCTGCTTGAGATCATAGCCTGCACCCATGAATCCGGCCAGCAGAGCTCCGCCGCTGACCCCTATTACAAGATCAAGGTTAATCTTCTCTTCTTGCAGGTATTCTATAAAAGGCAGAGCGCAGAATGATTTTATCCCTTCCGAACCTATGATCAATGCAACAGAAGGACGCTCAGGGGCTTGAGGTCCCATAATTTGTTCTTCTGCTGTATTTTCGGCTGTAGCAGATTCGGGGCTACTGTTCTTTTCCATCTTTTCTCCCATGCTTTAATGCAAAAGATACATGGGCTGAGTGGAAAAAACAATATCAATTACCCGGAGATGGACTCCAGAAAGGATTTGAATGCAGGAAACATTTTGTTGACCATTACCGCTACACCCTCGCTGTTCGGATGTACGCCGTCAGGCTGGTAATATTCAGGGGCTTCACCGATCCCTTCGGTCAGGGACGGGTAGAGGGGAACACTGAATTTATCGGCAACGTCAGTAAAGATGCTGCTGAATTCGGATGAATAGGATTGCGGGGTGAAGTTCATGGGTTTGAAGCCAAGCAGCAGGACCGGGATATTTGCTTCCTGAAATGCCTCCACCATGCGGGAGAGATTTATCTTGGTCTGCTCGGGGTCCATGAGCTGGAAGCAGTCATTTGCGCCGAATTCGATGTACGCTGCATCCGGTTCGCTTTCGATAACATTGGCAAGGCGGAAGAGCCCGTCCGCGGAAGTATCCCCGGACAGGCCGAAATTATTAATAGCCACATGGAAGCCTTCTTCCAGCAGTTTGCGTTCAAGCTGTGCCGGAAGGGAGCTGTAAGCCGGAAGACCGTACCCTTCAGTTAGACTGTCCCCGAATGCCGCCAATGTGATCTTAGCCATGCCTATTTTTCTCCTTCGCGCAGCCAGCTCTGGAAGCGGGAAACCTCATCTTTCCATTGGTCTGAAATGCGGACGGTTATGAATTCTTTGAAGACGTGGTCAAAGAGGGAAATGCATTTTTCGATCAAATAGATCTTTTCCAGAAACTTTGCATCCGGATCATCGCCTTCTTCGTCTTTCATCTCCACTTTAGGGGTTTTAAGCCCGCTCATGGTGAAATCTTCAGCCTTGAGCTGAACCTGCCAGAGGTTCTCGTCGATTTCCATCTTCAGCTGGCAGCGGGTAACTTTCTTACCGGTGCGCAGGCCATAGAGCACTTCGGTCATATCGCCGCTGGCGGAGTTCACTGTTGCGGTATCAACGTTCTCGCCGTCGCCGCCCTGAACAGACATGCGCTGTTCCATGTAGAGCATGAAGCGTTCGCCGTTTTCAAGTTCAAACATGCCGTCCTGAATTTCACTTTTATACCAGAGCCAGGTCAGAAAGTCCTGACCCAGAAGTGTGTTTTCCCTTTCGGCTAACATCATGAGGTCCATAACTGGTGCTCCTTTGAGTAGATTCTTTAATTCCCTAGCCTACGAAGTAGGTGGGGTCGAGCGATTCAAGTTTCTGTACAGCCTCTTCGCCGAGCATTTCCATGGCCAGAAAGAAGGGAGTCAGTGGTTCGAGAGTCAGTTCGAAAGTGTCTGAAAAATGGTCTGTGAACAGGTCCATGACCTTGGAGTTGGTGGCAGCAAGGTAGACCCGGTTTTCAGGTACGTTCCAGACCACATCAAAAACCGCCGGGATGGGCAGGGAGCGTGCGCGCAGCTTAAGGGAAACTTGTTCCTTGATTTCCCTTTTACGGTCACGGGAGATGAAGTTTTTTCCCTCTTTCTTAGCTTCAGCCAGCTCATGATTAAGCGCAATCTGGAAATGTTTTTTCAGTACTGCGGGCTGGATTCTTCGGGTATCAAGGCGCAGGGAAAATGTGAAGTACTGGGCTTTTTCCGGCGGAGATACAGCCCATTTGTCATCAAGCATATCATCCATGTTTACCCAGCCGAAGGAACGTTCTTCAGCAGTATGGTCAATATCCTTGAAAGCAAATTTAGCTAATTTTTCGGGTATTTCCCGGATCAGATCATCGCTGACGTCTTCCAGGATCCTGTATCTGGTGATTCCTGTGCTGGCTGAAAGTATTGGCAAAGTATGCTCCTTGAACCGACTGTCACCCTTTTGGCACTGCCGGATTTATTTCGCTGTGATGATAAACACAAACGTTATCTGTTATGACCATTTTTTCAGGATGTAAAGGGAAAGAATTTCCTATCTGCTTAGTATGGCATATTAGGTGCATAATATATTTCAGTTGTAGAAGATTGTAAATCAGGTAACTGCCCAAAGGAGGATTCAGTCAATATGAGCTGAAGCAAGCCGGTGGAGGTCATTATGACTCTCATTGAAGTACGCACCGAAGGTAACTATATAACAATTGGTAATCAGCGTAGAAAAAAGTTGACATCCGATGGATGCAACGAGCCGTTTAAGGATCGTTTCTGGTGTCCGCGCAAGAAGTGGTTTATGAAAAGTCCTTGTCCTTTCATGAATAAAATTGAATGCGGAAACTACCGGCATATGTGCGGTTCGTTATGAGAACTCAGTATAGGCTGAATATTTTTAACTCCTCTTGCTTTTGTGCTGGCCGGGTCCTAATATGCCTGCAAAACAAAAGCTGGAGGAGTTATGGTTTCCGGTAATCCATATGAATTGCTGGCGGACAGGCTTGAAAGTATTGCCAAACAGATTCGCGAAATAGAAGCAGAGGCGCATAAAGTACTTTATGATAATAATGATGACGCCGGCTACAAAGAATTAATGCGCCGAAAAGCCATGGTACTGGCAGGTCTCTTCGATGAAATTGCACCATTGACTGAATCAGTTCAGAATGAAGTAAAAGAGCGCATTGAGCGTTTTTCTCTTTCTGCTTCCCAGTCCCTTGAGGTTGGCAGTGTCTTTTTTATGTCCGCACTTCTTTATCCGGATGATTACAAGGACGGAGATCCTAATGATCTGGAGTTGTTTGCGGCAAAGGTAAGGGCAATGTCCGGAAGATAAATAAGTTAGCACTTGCTACTTTGGTTAGCTGTGTTATTTTGTCTCTATGGGCGGTTGCTTTTGGTGATGTGTTAGTATATCAAGTCTGGTCGGGGCATAGGGAGGAGCAGGCTGTTTTCGGGGGTCTGTTTTTTTGAGTTAGTGCAGGGTGTATAAATGCTTGATGCAGAAAAAAGTGCTGTCGGTGTAAAAGTTTTGGATGGAGCGGTTAGGCCTTTGAATATTTTACTTGCAGAAGATTGTGAGAACAATGTGCTTCTGGTGCAGTTGTACTTGAAGAAGTTTCCGTATTCCATTGATGTAGCTGAAAACGGCAGCGAAGCTTTCGAATTGTTCCAACGTAACGAATATGATGTGGTTCTCATGGATATTGAAATGCCTGTAACTGACGGTTACGAGGCAACCACACTTATTCGCGGTTTTGAGAAAGAAAACAGCCGGAAAAAAACCCCCATCGTCGCTGTAACTGCACATGCATTGCCGGAAAATGAAGACAAAGCTTATGAGGTCGGCTGTGATTTCTTTTTGACCAAACCTGTTCGCAAGGCAGACCTCATCTTCACTGTTCAGAAATACGGTGCCGGTGAAATCTGATATTTTTATATAGTTAAATGAGACCAAATAAAAAGGGCTGATATAGATATCTATATCAGCCCTTTTTATTATTTTAGTGATGGTTCCTAAACCCCGTTAACTACATTTACCGCTTTTCCTTGCAGGAAGGCTTTCACGTTAGCCACGGTAATTCCGGTCAGTCTTGAGCGGGCCTCAAGGGTTGCCCAAGCGATATGCGGAGTAATGGTCAGGTTGGGTGTCCCTGAAAGGGGATTGCCGGGGAGCATCGGTTCTTTCTCTACCACGTCAAGAGCTGCTCCGGCTATAACTCCTTCTGTCAGAGCTTCAGCCAAGGCAGCCTCATCAATGAGAGGTCCGCGCGCGGTGTTGATCAGGTATGCATTTGCTTTCATAGTTGAAAGCAGTTCTTTGTTGATAAATTTTTCATTTTCGGCTGTCAGCGGACAGTGCAAGGAGACTACATCAGCTTCCCGGAAGAGTTCTTCAAGGGAGACGAAGTTAAACGGACTGTAATGCGGTTCCGGTTTCGGTCTTGGTGCATAGGCTAGAACTTCCATGCCGAAAGAATTGGCTATTGTTCCAACTTTCTGGCCGATGGCGCCGAATCCGACGATTCCCATCTTCTTGCCAGCCAGTTCGATGAGCGGTGCGTTCCAGAAGCAGAAATCTTCCTGCTGTGCCCATTGGCCTTCTTTCACTGCCTGATCGTGCATGGCGACTCTGTTGGCATGGTTAAGAATCATGGCAAAAACATGCTGGGCAACAGAGGGCGGAGAGTAGTCCGGGACATTTGATACCGGGATATTTCTGGCTGCTGCCTCATCAAGGTCGACCACGTTATATCCGGTGGCAAGTACTGAAATAAATTTGAGTTTGGGCAGAGCCTTGATAGTGTCCGCATTCAGAACGGTCTTGTTGGTCAGAATAATGTCCGCTTCAGCGGCTCTTTCGAGAATTTGTTCCGGTTTAGTGCGGTCATATACAGCCAGTTCGCAGAGCTCTTCCAGTCCGGTCCATGGATTGTCGCCTGGATTTAATGTGTAGCTGTCAAGAATAACTGTTTTCATGGGCTTTTTCCTGTTATTTCCGGCCTGTAGTCGGGGTTAGAGCTTTATTTTTTTCTTGGAAGCAGGAGTGATGCCGCGTTTTTTTTGGGCTTCAATTTCTTTTGCCATTTCTTCTTCTGTTGTGTCAGGGTGTTTGCCGGAGTGTTTTTTCTCGATTAAACGTTTCTGGGCGGCAAGTACTATCTTGCTGATAACTTTGTCTTGAGCTCTTTCAAGTTCTATAAATTCACAGCCCACTATTTTCGGGGTTCTTCTGGCAATTTTGAGCTTAACATTTTTCAGAACCGGTTTTCCGGACCAGAGCAGTACCGCCTCGACAACAGTGCCTACGGGAAATTCTTTGTTGCTGGCAAAACCGATGCCGCCGGCGCTGATGTCCAGTATGCGGCATTTGACTCTTGGGGTGCGACAGATGACATGCATATTATCCACGTCAATTCTGAAAGCACGCCTTGCGGCAGGTATATCTTTTTGCGGCTTGAATTCAATATCCAGTGATTCTTCCGCATTTCTACCAAGCATGCGGTCCAGCTTGGTCTTTAGTTTGCCCATCAGTCCGGATTTGCTCTCTGTTTTATCCTTCCCCATTCTCATCCCCTGGTGAAATTAAAAAGAGTAACATCAACTAGCTGTTGTATAATTCGCTAGTATAGTTAAGCTTAATTTATTTCTATCTATGCTTTATCATATATATATGAAGCAGTTTGTCAATATTTATACTTAAACTAGAGCTTGACATTATTGAGAAATATAGCGAAGACTAATTAAAATTTTTGTAATGAATCGGGTTAAATACTTGGAGGTATTTGGGAATGATCGGCGAACTTATCAGCAACATGGGCCACAGCACCACTGCTGGCTTTGTAGGTGTATCACTCATTTTTGGTTATCTTGCATGGATGCTTTTCATGATCTTCCGCAGGATTAATGAAACCAAAAACGAAGGTCATCATTAAGAAATTTTAGAAAAGACTATTTGTTCTTTTCAAATAAAAAAGGCCCGCAAGTGCGGGCCTTTTTTATTTGAATTTGTTGTTTATCGCTGTCAATTGCTCCAGCACTATCTCAAGTTGTGCGTCAAAGATATGAGCGAGATCTTTCAGCTTCTGATCTTTGGCTTTGGCTAGAATATCCCGGATGAATGCTTTGCGCCGACTGAAGTCGTTGTGTGCATATCCACATTTCTTTTTAAGTAATTCCGCTTCCCTGTTTTGAAAATTCTTTTCGCGTTTAACAAGGTTGACTACAGAGAAAAGCGAAGTCAGGCTGTGAACTTGCATTTTGCTGGTTTTGCACATGTCGGCCATGTCCTGCAGTGCGTATACCCGGTCCGGTTTGGTGTCGGCTCCGGCTATCTTCTCTATTTTCATGCCTAGAGTTCTGAAGGAGGCTTCAACTCCTGAAAGCTTATCAAACTGGGCTGAGATGTCCGAGGTTCCGCAAAATCCTGCACATGGGGCCAGCAGGGCCAAGGTGATAATCAATGTGATGATTGTTTTTTTCATTAACTTTTCGCCTTTGCGTCGTTGTAGATTCCCATCAGATATTGTCCGTAGTCATTTTTAAGCATATCTGTAGCCATGTCTTTAAGTTCTTCAATGGAAATATATCCCATACGGAAGGCGATTTCTTCCAGACAGGCCAGCATGAATCCTTGTCTTTCCTGAACCGCTTCAACATAAGAAGCGGCGCGGAGCAAAGATTGGTGGGTACCCATGTCCAGCCATGCATATCCGCGCCCAAGCAGCTCTACATTAAGCTTACCGCGCTTGAGATATTCGTTGTTCACATCAGTGATTTCCAATTCTCCGCGGGAAGAAGGCTTGATGCTCTTGGCGATTTCAATGACCGAGTTGTCGTAAAAATAGAGCCCTGTTACCGCAAATTTAGATTTGGGGATTTCCGGCTTTTCCTCAATGCTGATCACGGTCTGGTTTTTGTCGAATTCTACAACGCCATATCGTTTGGGGTCCTTGACTGCGTATGCGAAAACAGTCCCGCCTTCTTCCAGTGCAGCTGTCTTTTGCAGGATGTGCGGCAGGTCGTGTCCGTAAAATATGTTGTCGCCGAGGATCAGGCTTACGCTGTCATCGCCTATGAAATCCTCACCGATAATGAACGCCTGCGCTAAACCTTCCGGTTTCGGCTGTACTTCATATGAAATGTTGATCCCCAGATTTGAGCCGTCACCAAGAAGGTCTTTAAATCTATGCAGGTCTTCCGGGGTGGATATGATCAGGATATCACGGATACCCGACATCATATGGATGGAAAGCGGGTAGTAGATCATGGGTTTATCATAAACAGGCAGGAGCTGTTTGCTGACCACTCTTGTCAGGGGATAAAGTCTGGTACCAGACCCCCCGGCCAGAATAATTCCTTTCATTTTATACCTTCCTTACAGTGATTCTCTCTGGTAAGCCGTAATTAAATTAACAATAAATTCTTGAGGTGTCTGCATTTATAGCATTAAATAGCCTGAATTTGTCCAACTTCGCAAACAAGGAGTTTACGTACTATGCGCGGCCCCATGTTTTCACTGCCCACTGTAGTTTTTCTGGGCGTCATTTTTTTTGTCCTCATATTCTTTTTGTTTATATTTGTACAGGTTGGTCTCATTACCGTAGCTTTCTCAAAGCTGGGGCTGACTGCGGGACAGGGTTTTCTGCTCCTTATAGCCACTTTATTCGGAAGCGGGGTTAATATCCCGGTCTTTCGTTCTGAAAGACTTGTCCCTGATGTGCGAATCAGGCAGGTACGTATGTTTAACCCCTATTCTCCGCTGGATGTACAGCGCGAAGCAGCAACCCTAACCAATCAGGTTGTTGCCGTGAATTTGGGCGGTTGCGTAATTCCGGTTCTGCTGTCCTTGTCTTTACTTAGCAGATCCGGGTTTGACTTTTCTATTCTGCTTTGCGTGGCATTGGTGAGCGCGGCGACTTACGCCCTTGCCCGGCCTATTCCCGGTGTCGGGATTGGTATTCCGGTGCTTATCCCGCCATTAATTACCGCGTTGGCGGCTTTGATTTTTGTGCAGGGTGAAATGGCACCTATAGCGGCTTATGTTGCCGGAAGCCTCGGTACTTTGATAGGTGCGGACCTGTTGCACCTTGCTACTCCGGCCACCCGCAGGGTGCTTGATGCTCCGGTGGTTTCTATCGGCGGGGCCGGAACTTTTGACGGAATTTTTATTACCGGGATTCTGGCTGTATTGCTGGCCTGATTTTCATAAGGAGTTTTTTTGTGTTTGAATGTGATTTTTCTACGACAAATGGAGTAGGTCCCGGAAGCAGAATTGTGTTAGGTGATTCCAGTTTCCTGCCGAAGGGATGTGTCTGTGCTGCAGTTTTCGGGGGGACCAAAGGACTGCGGGCCGGGATGGTGCTTGAGAACGGTGGAGTCGAACTACTGCGCATTATATCCGGCTTTTGGACTTCCGGGGTTCCGGGTGCAAAGTCATGGATTGCTGAGGTCCTTGCTGAATTGCCGGATACGACTGCTCCTTTAACCATAAAAAAAGAAGGCTACTCCCTAGCTTACGTCACTTTGAGTGATAAGGGGGCCGCAGGCGAAAGAAAAGATGAAGCCGGGCCGCTTATTGCCGAAATGATAAAAAATGCACTTCCGGTTTCCATTGCCGAAGGTTATCTCATTCCTGATGAGTGCGCTGATTTGAAAGCTCTGCTTATGCATCTGGCGCACGTAGACGGTTATGACCTGATTATGACCACGGGCGGAACCGGAGTTGGGCCGCGCGATGTTTCTCCTGAAGCTACTCTGGCCGTAATCGAAAAGCGTTTACCGGGATTTGAAAGGGCTATCACCGCTACTGGATTGGAAAAAACTCCCCACGCAATGATTTCGCGTGCTGTTGCCGGTACGCTCGGGGAAAGTGTAGTTGTTAATTTCCCCGGTAGTCCCAAAGCTGTGCGGGAAAGTCTTGAAGCTGTACTGCCCGCTTTGAAGCATGCAGTGGACAAGCTGCAGGGAGATAAAACCGATTGTGCGGCTGTTTCCTAGTGTTTAAAACAAAATTGATGCTTGATTCCTTCCGCTGGAACATCTATATAGGTTTTGATTTTTGTATATTAATTCTTCCAAAGATAATAACCACACGTTCAGGATGTGTAGAATGAAACGCAATGTTCCGTTTTTATTAGTTTTGATTTTCATGCTGTCATCAGTTTCCTTTGCTCATGCACAGGATCAGGGAGAAAACACCCTCGGTGAAGCAAAAGCACCGGTCTCTATGGAAGAGGCTACAGCACAGGTCCCGCAGGCTGTCACTGATGACGCTGTGGGTGCTGAGGTTAAACTCACCCTTGAGGAGTGCGTAAAGCTTGGGCTGAAGCAGAACCCGTCCATCATTGCAGCTCGTAAAGATCTGCTGGCGGCTGAAAGCGATGTAAAGAGACAGCGCGGAGCCTTCGGTGGTCCTGTTACTGCCAAGTACGGTTACACTCATTTTGATGACACGCCTCGCTCAGGAGATACTCCGGCCGGCTATCAGGACAAGTGGGCTTTTTCAATTAATGTCAGCCAGCCTGTCTTCAAGGGGTTCGAGTTGCTTTCTAAGTACCAGAAAACCAAGCTGCAGCGTGCTTCAACCGAGGCCAGCCTTTACAATGCAGAACTGACCCTGATCAGTAATATTCAGACTTCTTTCCTGACCCTGCTGCAGGGACGTATGGAAGTTAAAAGTAAGCAGGACTCTGTTGCCCGTCTGCAGTCCCAGCTTGATGTTATTCAGGCTTTCTATCAGGTCGGCCTTCGTCCGAGAGTTGATGTTCTGCAGGCTGAAGTTGAGCTTGCAAACGCAGAACAGGATCTGCTTATCGCCAAGAACTCCGTGGATTCGAGGGCTGCAAGGTTGAACACTTTGCTCAACCTGCCCATTGAGAAAAAAGTGGATTACTCCGGTGAGCTGACCTACCTGCCGTTTTCAATGACTCTTGATCAGTGCATTGAGAAAGCTGACAAAGGCCGTCCCGACCTGAAGATTGCCCGTAAGGCAGTTGAAATTTCAGAAGAAGATGTGACCATCGCCGAAAGCGGTTTTTATCCCGATATTACTGCTGACTTCAATTACAGCAGTGATGGTGATGATCCTTCTGTCAGCACCAACAAATACAACTACCGCAACCGCCCCGATTCCTGGAATGTAGGCGCTAACCTGAACTGGGAAGTTTTCAGCTGGGGTCAGACTTACTACGACACCAAGCGCGCCGAAGACAACGTAAAGAAAATCAAGGCTGAGTTTGATAATACCCGCCTTGAAGCTTCCTACGAAATTAAGGACCAGCTGCTCAGACTCAAAGCTGCTGCCGACCGTATCGGTGTTGGCCGTAAGTCCGTTGAAGCAGGTCGCGAAGGTTACAGAATGGCCATGGCCCGTTATCAGGCTCAGGTCAGCACCAACAACGAAGTGCTTAACGCTCAGTCCCGTTTGAGTGACAGTGAAGCACAGCTGATTCAGGCTCTGTCTGACTATCAGGTTGCACTCGCTAAACTTTACGTTGCCATGGGTGACATGAATCCCTCCCTTAAAACTAACTAAGGACCGGGATCATCATACTCTGATATGATTGATTTTATCCGGCAGACTGCCAGTAGGCAGTCTGCCGGATTTTTGTTGTGGACAGAAAGCTTTGATGAAATTTATATTGCGGATGAGCGGAGGGAAAATGTTTAGAGGGCGTAGTCTTTTCAATAAGAAGCATGACAACAACCCCGATCAAGAGGGGCGTTGCAGCAAGTGTGGTGGAGATCTGTATACGCATCGCGAGTGACGCGGCGTGTTTTTACGCTGCGGGTCCTGCGGCAGTAAATTCAATGTAGCTGATTATTCGGAATACATAGACGACGATTTTGAAGAAGAAATGGCTAATGTACCCATGAACAGGCTTTAACGGAGTTAGACGGTAAAATGTTCAGGAAACTGGCAGTACTTTTTCTTATTTTATTTCTTGGAAGCAGCGGTTTTGTTTACGCTGGAGATTCACATAGCTGGGACGAACTAAAAGATAGACTTGTGGCTGATGGATTCAACCGCGAGTATGTTGATACTGTCTTTTCCGTCAGTTCATTGGAGTATGACTCGGCTATGATGGCTCGCAAGATGCGGGTTTTACTCAAGCGAAGATTTGAGCCCCCGGCAAAAAAAGTTGCCCGGGAAAAGGAATTTGATGAAAGGTACGTCGGTCCGATCATGTTGGCCGGCGGATACTCTTATCTTCGTGAGCATTACACTCTGCTGCAGAAAATTGATAAAGAATACGGTGTAGCGCCGTCAGTGTTGGTTGCACTTCTATTGGTAGAGACCAAGCTTGGGTTTACCCTTGGCGATGCTCCTGCTTTCAGCAACCTTGCTAACATGGCTGCCAGCCCTGATCCTCTTAAATTTATTGATGAACTCGGTTATGAAAAGCTGGAAGAAAAAGATCTGGCCTGGCTTAAAAAAAGGACCAGGAAAAAGGCTGACTGGGCCTACCGTGAGCTTTCCGCGCTATTAAAGTTTTCATCTGAAAACTCCCTTGTCCCCACAGAGATTCCCGGCTCCCCTTACGGAGCTTTTGGAATTTGCCAGTTTATGCCCAGTACCGCTATTCACTACGCTGTAGATGGCGACAAGGATGGGCGTATCGACCTTTTCAGCCGCGAGGATGCCCTTTTCAGCATGGCAAGTTTTTTGAAACGCCACGGCTGGAAAAATTCCCTGAGTAAGAAAAAGAAGCTCAAAGTAATCTACCGCTATAACCATTCCATGGTCTACGCCCGGACGATTTACGAAGTCTCCCGGCAGCTCGAAAAAATACGTTCCACTTTCGGACCTGAGTAATATTTGCCTCCGGCGACCCTTCGGGGACCCTGTCGGGGCCTTAAACCCTTTGCAAAGGGTTTAAGAATCCCAAACTTTTTTGTTAAGCTTCGCGTATAAATTGGCTAGGCAATTTTCAAAACAAGACCGCAATATCTTTCGAGATATTGCGGTCTTGTTTTGATATTAATCTTGATAAGCTATATGCGAAGCATAGTGAAAGTTTTCCCTTCTCCAGACGCCGGGGGCATCACAATATGCCTTGGTATAAAGTCATGGTCCTTTTCAGGAAGTCTTCTCCTGATAGTTGGGACATTGTTCTTTTGTGTTCAGTAAGAAGTCTTTGCCTGAATTCAGGGTCGTTGATTGCTTCGGTCAGCTTGAGCGAAAGTTGATTGACATCCTGCGGGGGTACGAGTGCTTCTTGCGGCAGAAGGTCGGGCATTACACCTACTGATGTTGAGATCAACGGTATTTCGCAGGCCATGATTTCTAGCGCAGCACGGGCAATGGTCTCAGACCAGAGCGAAGCAATTACCCCGATATCCATAGCTGAGATGCAGGCTGTTACGTCTTCACATTTTCCGCTGATGGCTGTGATATCGGTCAGTCCGTTACTTGTGAGCCAAGTATCAACTTCATGCTTGCTGGTCGCTGTTGGGAAGCCTATCAGGAATAGCTTGATGCTCTTGCCATGAACGTTGTTGCGGGTTTTAGCCAGAGCCTCGATGAGTTCCTTCTGACCTTTAACCCGGTCGAACCGGCCAAGCATGCCGATGACAACATCGTCTTCGCTGAATCCGTATTTTCCTCTTACCTGCTGGCGACCTTCGGGATCGAAGCAGAATTTATCACTGTCTACACCGCCGTGGATTAACCACAGGCGGTTTTCGGCCAGTTCCATTTTATTTAGAAAATGGTCGGCCATTCTTTTATTGGTTACCACAACTGCATCAGCTACTTTGGAATGCAGGTAGCGGTTGAAGAAGTCGCTTTTTGGTAGCCGCTGGTCACCTCTGGTCCTGACCAGTTTGTAACCCATACCTATTTTGCGCAGGATACCCCACCAGAAGAATGCTTCGCCGCGATGGCAGTTTACCACTTGCGGTTTGTGCTTTTTGATCAGGGAATATACCTGAGCACAGGCCTTGATGAGTTTATGCGGATGAGCGGAGTTGAGTTCAATGGTTTTAACATTGAGTCCCATTTCAACTGCTTTTTCCTCGGTTTCAGAGCCGGGGACTGTGATGAGAAGGACTTCGTGTCCGGCATCCTGCAGGAGTTTGCTCAGGTAAAGGGCATACCACGAAGTGGCATTGAACCAGCGTACGTTGATGACTTGGAAAATTCGCATGTGAGTATATGATATTCCGTAAAAAACTAATGGGTCGGGCAAAATAACCGATATTCAATTCGTTCAGATTAAAAATCCGTGCATGTGCAGCTATACACAGCCTATGTTTTTTTATTAACATGATCAAATACGTTTTTATATGGACATGCTTTTTTATTGCAATAATACAGGTGATTAATTGGAAAGTTTTAATAATGAACCCAAAGTGTCCGTGATTATACCGACTTATAATCGGGCTGAGAGGGTGTGTAAGGCAGTGGAATCGGTTCTGGCGCAGACGTTTACGGACTTTGAATGTCTGGTGGTGGACGATGGTTCCACTGATGGTACTGCTGAAAGGCTTGCGGAATTCGATGATCCCCGGTTGAAGATTATCCGGCAGGAGAACAAAGGTGTTTCTGCTGCACGCAATTTCGGCATCGCTGCCTCGCACGGTGGTTTTATTGCGTTGCTTGATTCCGATGATGAGTGGGTGCCGGAAAAACTTCTGAAGCAGGTGCCGTTTATGGAGAAGGCTGGCTTTGAAATCAGTCAGACTGACGAAATCTGGATTCGTAAGGGCAAGCGGGTCAACCAGTGTAAAAAGCATGAAAAACCGGAAGGGATGTTTTTCGAACGTTCACTTGAAATGTGTATGGTCAGTCCTTCTTGTGTGATTTTCAGCCGGAAATTCTGGGATGAACTGGGACCTTTCGATGAAGAGATGCCTGCCTGTGAGGATTATGACCTCTGGATTCGGGCCGGGATTAAGTATCCGGTGGGGCTTTTGCGCGAGCGACTGACCATTAAACATGGCGGCCGTCCAGATCAATTATCTAATAGCGTAGGGTGTTTGGATTTATACAGAATATACGCTATAGTGAAATTGCTTCAAGCAGGAATCCTGTCTGCTGATGAGCGGAAGATGGCCCTTGATGAACTTCAGCGTAAGGCCGGTTTTTATATCGGCGGATGCAGGAAGCGGGGGCGCGATGAACAGGCCGTGCGAATAGAACGGTTGGTGCAGGATATTGTGGATGGAAAGACGGTCCTGCCTGTTGAAATTATCGAAAACTAAAGGGGCCGGGATGTTTTTAAACTGACCCGGTCCCCTGAATAATTTCTTAGGCCAGAACTTCTTTTTTAGTGAAAGCTTGGGCCTTGACTGTGTCAAGCAGGCTGGAGAGACATGCTTTGACGTTTTCGCGGATATCTCCGGCTACGATGAGAAAAAGTACGTCATCGCCGGGTTTGAACACGCCCTCGTTAGCGTGGGCCACAATTTTATAAATTCCGGGATGTTTTTCATGTTCCTGACGGATTTGTTCAATCTTTGCGTGGTCGGCCTTGATTTCGATTCCGGTTACTTTTTCACGGGTACCTCGCGACCAGCCTCGGACGACTCCGTTATGGATCAGGATCATGCCGACATTATCGGCGAATTCAGGGTCCTGTTTGAGTTCAGCAATTTTTTTTGAAATGTCCATAGTACCTCCGTAAGTAAGGAGTTGTTGTTTTGTATTCGATCTCAAGCTTATTTGAAAAATTCCCGGTTGTCAGCCATTCACGCATGGTAAATCGTGGATTCGGTGTCTGGATGGTCTGGGCTGACACTCTTGAAGACTCCATTGTCCGCAGCATGCGCGATTTTGGCGGTATGCTCATGAGTGAGGAGCATAATCAGGCTTATTGGTTCTTTTTCAGTGATGATGTTTTCCGGGTCGTGGCCCGCCTTGAAATCTGGGCAAGACTCAATCCTATGCCTGTATACATTCAGGTTATGCCGGCAACACTCCTTGTAGACTACAATCGGAATCTTTCGCTTAAAGTTGATGGAGAGTTTACTAATCAGGAAACAGCTCTGCCTACGGAATTTGAGATTTTAATTCATCCCAAGCTTGCCGATTCGGTAAAGACCATAGCAGGATTGAATCTGGAAGATACCAGAACACCTACAGGGATATCCAAATCCGGCTGGCAGGCTTTGGTCCCTGATCAGGGGTTGGGCTATGACTCCCTGCAGAACTGGTATTTTATTCTTATTCCGGTGGGCAACCCGTCAGACAAGGAATTCATTAAGGGATGGCGCTCTTTCTTCTCTGAAGTTCAGGTCATGCTCCAAAAATTGGGCATCCAGTACATAACTTCGGACGTCAAAGTAATTATGCCCATTGCGTCTTTTTCTTTATTGAGGACTTTTTTGCGTGAGTTGCTCATGCTCATTAATCGGGTCAGGAGTAATGAGCAGACCGAGGAGGTCTCTTATTGGCCCTCAGTTATGGCTCTTGTTCCACAGATGAATATGAGCTTTAACGATGAGGTTATTCGTAAGGTAAACCTTGATTGGGATAAGCTTACCCCTGATTGCCCTCACTTGCGTTATCGGGATGCGTTTTTGCTAGGATCTGATTTTGCCGTAAACGAAGTTCGTTTCGGTAGTGAACAGGAAAATGTGGATGGATGGTGTCATGTCAGTTTAAGGCAGGGGGTTCATGATACAAGTTCAGCAGCAATCTCCGTAACAATTTCGCGCCGTGTTTCTGTCGGTGAGATGGATGATTGTTTTTATTGCGGCATGAAGAACCATCATCCTTCGGAATGTCCAAGCCGAACCTTGCAAGGTCTTGATCCGGTGGTTTGGAAACAGCTTGCAGCCATTGAAAGTGAAAAGTTCAATGAGGGATTTCAGAATATTGATTTGCAGATGCAGGGCAAGGAAAACGTTGTAGAAGAGTTCTCCAGGCTATTGCATAATGGTAAGGGATATGAAGGAATTATAACCCGTTCTCTGTTTGCAATTAATGCTATTTCTCAGTTGCGAACCTTATACTTGGTGTGGCGTAGCCGTGGCAAGGATTGGCCTCTTGGAATCAAGGATCAGGGACCGGAAGAGGGCGAACTTATCTGGTCGGCTTATGAAGCCATGCAGAACGGTGCGAGAAGTGAAGCTGAGACCTTGATTAAAAATGCTATGATCAGGTTCAGCCGCAGTTTTCAGCCCCGTTCATTGATGGCGTTTTATGAACTTGAGGGTGGCGATCTTGAACAGGCATATTTTTATTGGCAGGAAGCTGAAAGACTTTGTTACTCACCATTGCAGCAAGGATATTTTATCTATTTGCAGGGCAGGATGCGAGAAGTAATGGGCGAGTTCGGTGAGGCCAATGATATTTATAAAAGAGCACAAAATATGTGCCCGGAATGGCTTGAGCCACAGTATCGACGAGCTGTCTGCATGGTTAAAATGGGATTTGCGGAGCAGGCCATATCTACATTCCAGAATATAATCGAAAAGGATCCGCACTATTTTAACCGTGTAGCAATCGACCCTGAGCTTGATCGCGGCAGGTTAACCGTTTTGCAGGAGATGGGAGAGCTTTGGGAGATTGCCGAAGCAGAGGCCAAAGAAGTTGCGTCAGGGATGGATACTCTTTCTTCTGATATTGCCCAGTGGTTTGAGGAAGGGCACGAATTTGCAGACGAAGCTGCCAGATTTATGGATCGCATGAATAAGCTGTCCAAAATTAAGAACTATGTAGCTTTCAGACAGCTGACCAGCGGTATTGCCCGTCTTACTGAGGAAATTGAGAAACGTGTTGAATACGAGATTAAGGTAATCAACAAGAAGCTTGAAATATATCGTGAGGAATTGTTGGATGTTCAGCGTGAGGCTTCATGGTTTCCATTTCCAAAGCTTTTGACTGAATTTAATGGTGATTTTAACTATTGCGCGGATAAAATTTATTGGATTAAGACCCAGCAGCTCAATGTTGCTGAAACATTCCGCAAGACTCAGCGTTACTTGGACCGTATTGATGACCGTCTGAGGAAGTTGCGCAAAAGGCTGGTCACCCTGCGGGTTATTCGTGACTCAACATTGTTCATTATGCTTTTGGGAAGAAGCTTTATTTGGCTGGAAGTGGTCTTTCTCGGGCTGGCCTTGCTGTGTATTCCCATGTTGATCTACTACTCGAATAATTTTCAATCGAATTTCATTGTCGATATGATTATTCGCCAGAAGTGGGAGTTTCAGAAAGGTTTAATTCTGATTTTAAGTATTCTGGCCCTTGCCATTGCTGCTTTCCGTGCAGCGGTAGTTTTCGAGAAAAAGAAAAGGGAACTTTTTCTCATCGATGACGGTAAGGATGACGATTGATCTGCTGATTACATTTAAATTCAAGGCCTTCCCGGTTTGTTTCCGGGAAGGCTTTTTTGGTGGAATTTATAAAAGTTGCTGTTGGTACGTTTGCTGCAAAACCTATGTTGAAAAAATATTTTTTTGACAGAGGTAAGCCATGACTAACGTGACCAATGATATTGCAGCGATGATGAAAATGCTGGGTAATGTTTCCGGGAAAGATGGAAGCAGTACTCCTAATCTTGCCGCCATGAAAGGTAAGGCAGGAGCCTTTGATATGGAACTGATGATGGCAAACAAAATGTTTTCAGGCGGTTCCAATGATGGCTTCTCTGCCGGTGGCATGGACATGGGTGTAATGAATGATGTGCTTATGCTGGAAGCCCTTACTGCGCTCAATTCCATTAAGGGATTGCAGGGCGGGGCTGGTATGCAAAATGCCCAAGCTATGAATTCCTATCGTGCTAAAGCTGCAGCTGTGGACAATATCTCTGTCAAAAAAATGGACACCTCGCTTGTGTCCGGTGATCTTTCCGCAAAATTTGAATCCGGTTCAAAGGGAGTTTCCGCTATCGGCTATGACCGTGTTGGTGGCACTTCATACGGAAAGTATCAGATAGCTTCCAAAACCGGGACTATGGATAAATTTATCCAGTTTTTGAAGGATAAGGCCCCGGAAATTGCCAATAAATTGCTTGGGGCCGGACCTGCGGACACAGGTTCAAAGAAAGGTGAAATGCCAGATATCTGGAAGCAGATAGCTGATGCTGATCCCACTGGTTTTGAAAAATTACAGCACGATTTTATTCAGGGCAGCCACTACGATCCCGCTGCTAAAATGATTCTTGAGAAAACCGGCATCGACATGAATTCCCTGCCCGCGCCTGTACGTGAAGTGCTTTGGTCCACCTCGGTACAGCACGGTCCTACCGGAGCGTCCCGTTTGATCGCCAAAGCTATAGATAAGCTGGCAGCCAACGCAGAAAGCAAAGGATTCCCTGCCGATCTGGTTAAGGAAATCTATGGTGAACGCAAGGGGCAGTTCGGCTCTTCCACTGAAAGAGTACAGAAGAGCGTAGCCAGCCGCTTCAATCAGGAGCAGAACATGGTTCTGTCCATGCTAAAGGGAATTTCCAAGACGGCGTAGGTGTATACCTTTCCAGACTCTGTCTTTTCAAAAATTATAAATTAGCTTTGCATAATATTTGTCGGCCTACCTTCATAAAAATAACCGCAATATCTCGAAAGATATTACGGTTATTTTTGTTTGTACGATTCAGCTCGCGAGGCGGCGAAGCCTACTAAAAAGTTTTGGGATTCTTAAACCCTTTTTCCAAAAGGGTTTAAGTCGCCGGAGGCATTATTTCTTAGCCAGTTTTTTTTCTAAACTTTGATCAATATCAACGTGCAGGTTCTGGAGCACACTGTCTACTGCTACTTGCCCGTGCGCCCAGCCTTTGACTTTACGCACATCTTTTACCAGCGCGCACATAACGTCTGCTTTGGAGTCATTTGTACGGTAGCTTTTCAGGGCTGCCAGTACGGCGGCTTCACGCAGGGTTTGCTCAGGTACTTCCTGACCGGGATGGTCTCGTTTAAGGATCACATGTGATCCCGGACCGCCCTGTACGTGGAACCAGTAATCGAAAACTGACGATACCTTGCTCAGAATTTCGTGGTTAGCCTTGCTGTTCTTGCCGCGAATCATGAGAAATCCGTCGGATGATATGAATAGTGAGGCCGCAATATTCTTGTATTTCTTAGGTATCTCAATGTTTTTTTGCTTACGCCCTTTTTCCGCTGAGGGCATGAGGTTGGCTTTGAGGAACTGCTCGTGTTCAGCTTCAACTTCCTGTTTGCGCCGTTCCATGTGCTTGAAGCCTCGCTGGGCCTTGGCTGCGAACTTGAATATTTTTTCCATGTTCTCAGCAGGAGTCAGCAGCGGATCAAGCTTTACCTCAATCTCTCCGTGCTCAGGATGGGTCACTGTTACTTTGTCCAGCTCGCGAAGGTCTTTTAGGCGGTACATCTCCGCTTGCAGGGCTTCAGCCTCGATCTTGCGGGCTTGCAGGGCGCGTAAACGTTCCTCTTCCTGCTCAATGCGCGTGAAAATCTTTTTGAATTTCTTTTTGCCGGTTTTGAGAGTGTTGCGTTGCTCGGCATTCTCCATGCGTTCCATGACCGGAAAGAGAATCTTTTCGCCATAGACGGAAGTTGCTTCGATTGCCGAATCGTATACCTGTTCATCTGTTTTTGGATTTGACCATACGCGTGGCGGAGTGAGCTCGCCTTTCTTTTCTGCAATATAGAAATGGTCAGCAGTTCCGATCTCAAGACGGTGCAGCAGGGCACGGCCTTCGTTCTCCTCCAGTGCATTTAGAGTTTTGCGCAGGGGAGGGGATATCTGCGGGAATTCTCGCCAGATTTCTTCGTTGGAACGGGCTTCCTCGTAAGAAGGCCAGCTGACAGGCGCAGGGAATCCTTCCGGAAGATCATGGATCAGGGATACTCCCTTTTTCATGTCCAACAGCAGGTAGCGATATTTATCGCGTTGTTTCCATGGTGAAAGGGTGAAGGCAACCCGCAGGTTGATCCAGTCATGGTGGGCTTCGAAAAGCCTGCGTCCTGCCAGTCTCTTGCGCAGCCACATCACCTGTGACGGGGGACTGGAAGGATTGACCGGTTTCACCCTTGAAAGAAAGAGCAGGCCCACCGATTTGGCGGGCCTGAAAAGAAGATATTCCTTACCTCCCTTTGATTGGAGCGCGAAAGTCCACACTCCCTCAGCGGGGGCAAATATTTTTTCCACCCTGCGTCCCTTGAGGTTTTCCTCAAGTTCTCCGGTCAGGGCACGAAAGAAGTGTGCATCCATTTAGATTCGTCCGGGATTAATCTCCACGGTTCTGTTCTTCTTCCTCCTGCTTGCTCTTGCACGCAATACAGAGGGTGGTTACTGGGCGGGCTTTAAGCCTTGGTACAGAGATGTCGTCTCCACAGGCGTGGCAGACACCAAAGTCACCGTCATCAATACGCTGAATGGCCTTCTGGATTTTCTTGATCAGTTTGCGTTCCCTGTCCCTGAGTCTGAGAGTGAAGGCACGATCGGACTCAGCGGTTGCTCGGTCTGCGGGGTCTGCATAGGTTTCCCCGGATTCTGTCATGTCTTCAATGGTTTCCTGTCCCTTTTGGAGGATGTCGTCGAGCATCTTGTTAAGGGTCTCACGGAAGTATTCAATATCTTTCTGTTCCATATTGATAACCTCTCTTTAAAAGATAGGAGGTGGGGTTACAATTTGCCAAAACAACTCAAACTATTTTTAAGATGCATGGTATTATCCTAAAGTGGGCATGGAAGTAAAGTGCATGATAAAAAAAAATAAAAAAATAAAAAAATAAAACGGTTGACAAAAAAAAACAGCTGCCCTAAACACTCTTTCACGACATTCGCGTCGGTTCTTTGAAAATATTTTGTTTGACTTTCAGGACTTAAAGCTGTCAGGATAATTGATAAATTTATCTGCGTCTTGCCAATTTAAGGAAAGCAAAAAAAAGCAAAAATAAATAAAAAAGTGTTGACAGTTTAAACTCATAAAGTTAAAAACTGCTTCGCTTTTCGTGAGCGGGAATAACTCAGTGGTAGAGTACAACCTTGCCAAGGTTGGAGTCGCGAGTTCAAATCTCGTTTCCCGCTCCAAAAAATTTCGGCGACATAGCCAAGTGGTAAGGCAGAGGTCTGCAAAACCTCCATTCTCCGGTTCAAATCCGGATGTCGCCTCCACGAGCGGGAATAACTCAGTGGTAGAGTACAACCTTGCCAAGGTTGGAGTCGCGAGTTCAAATCTCGTTTCCCGCTCCACTAAATTTCTTGGGCGATATTGCATCGTCCCTTCTTCAGGCCACTTGAAGAAAAACTTGCTGAGCGGGAATAACTCAGTGGTAGAGTACAACCTTGCCAAGGTTGGAGTCGCGAGTTCAAATCTCGTTTCCCGCTCCAAATATTTCGGCGGCATAGCCAAGTGGTAAGGCAGAGGTCTGCAAAACCTCCATTCTCCAGTTCAAATCTGGATGCCGCCTCCATCAGCGGGAATAACTCAGTGGTAGAGTACAACCTTGCCAAGGTTGGAGTCGCGAGTTCAAATCTCGTTTCCCGCTCCAGAATTTCAGGGTCGATCAATAAGGTCGACCCTTTTTCTTTTTTACAATTAAATTTCAGCGGGAATAACTCAGCGGTAGAGTGCAACCTTCCCAAGGTTGAGGTCGCGAGTTCAAATCTCGTTTCCCGCTCCAGAATTTCAGGGTCGATCAATATGGTCGACCCTTTTTTGTGCATTTTGTGACGAATGTTGACCGTCTTCAGGTTAATGATTATTCATCTTCCTCTGTGGCTGACATTTTCAGAAAGATAAGGAAAAATTTCCTACCACGCTAGGATGAAATAAATAGAATTCCCTTCAGGAGGTCTCCTTGAAAAATATAGCGTTAAAGCCGGATGCAACATTTGATGAGCTGCTTGCAGCGGCCCGGAATAAATTCGGTGCGATCAAGTTTGAAGAAGTTAAAGTTGGTGATCAGATTTTTGAACTGGCCCAGATTGCAGATATGCCTGCGTACCTTGATAAGCTTGTGAATAAAGCCCGTGGCGGCAAGAAGATTGATTTGCCTCTTTGGGCGAAAATCTGGCCTTCTTCTCTCGTGCTCGGTTTTTATGCGCTCAAATTTAAGGCTGCCGAAGGTGCAAGGTTTCTTGAAGTGGGCACTGATGGCGGCCTCTGCGGTATGATTGCTGCCAGCCGTGGTTATGAAGTTGTTCTGGCCGATACTGATGACGATGCTTTGCTTTTTGCGCGCTTGAATGTTTCCCGCAACAAGCTTGAAGAGAAAGTCAGCATGCGCAAGGTTGATTTCGCTGAGACCGATTTGGAAGAAAAGTTTAATTATATTATCGGATGCGAAATCCTGCACCGTGACGATGTTGCTGAAGCTCTGCCCGGATTCATTGCCAAGCATCTGGAAGAGTCCAAGGACTCCGAAGTGCTGCTGGCTATGGATAAAAAACGCGGCGGAAAGAAATTTTTTGAACAGACCAAGGATAGTTATCGTCTGATGAAGCAGGAAGTGCCTTTTGCCGGAAATGCCGGTGAAGGAAAATCAATTGTTTCCTTGGTCAGGATGGGAGTTAAATAATGCTGGAACTCAAATCATGCCCTAAAATTTACTCCAAGGATCAGGATAAGGCGGTCAGCCCCGAAGAGACTGTTTCACGGGTTAAAGCTCTGCTGGGCGAGAAGTGTAATGGAGTCCTTAAATGTACCCGCAAAGTCGATACCGGACGTCTTGGGATTCCAGTATTTATCAGTGAATGCGGTGATACTGCCCGTGAAGTTATGCCTACCCGTAAACAGATGGGTAAGGGGGCTTCTGTTATTCAGGCTGAAGCTTCCGCACTTATGGAGCTTGTAGAGCGGTTCAGTTTTTTTAGTTTCTGGTCCAAGTCTGATAATTTTACTCTTGCTACTTACAGTGAGGCTGAAGAGCTTTGGCCCGGTAAGGTTATTTCCATTGAGAAGATTTTGCAGTCTGTAGGCGAAGAAATGGACCCCGGTAAAGCGCGGGTGATCCTTGATCTGGTGCGTTGGCATTTTTACCCCGCGCTGAACGTGCACACCGGAGAAGAGGAGTATGTACCTCTGGACTGGTTTAAGATTCTTAATGAATTCAATGGTTCTTCTGCTGGTAATACTCCCGAGGAGTCTGTTCTGCAGGGCGGCAGTGAGTTGGTTGAAAGGCATGTATGCGCTGTTATTGACCGAGAGCGCCCTCAAGTTCCGGTTATTGACCCGGCTTCCTGCGAAGATGAAGTGCTGTCCAATCTTTGCAAATGCTTCGATGACAACGGTATCAAGTATATTATCAATGATTTTTCATTTGGCATGCCTCTGCCCACGGTTGCGGTCACTGCATGGGACCCCTCCACCTTTCCGGGTATGAGTGAGATCGTCTTCACCGCAGGAACATCCGCTTCGCCTTGTAAAGCTGCAATTCGCGCCTTTACCGAAGTTGCGCAGCTTGCCGGGGACTTTGAGACCGGCAGGGTGTATGAAGCTTCCGGATTGCCTAAGTTTACCGAGATTGAGCAGACCGGCTGGCTTGGTGCAGGAGAATGCGTGAAGATGAAATCCCTGCCTTCTGTAGAAAGTGACGACATCTACGATGAACTGAAACTGTTTGCAGCTCAGCTGGAAGAGAAAGGCTACACCTTGTACACAGTGGACACCACCCATCCTGAACTGGGTGTGCCCGCAAACTACAACTTTGTGCCCGGATTCCAGTTTCGCGAGCGTACCCCTCATGCCAGCCTCGGACTTTTTGTCGGCCGCATCCTTTCCGAGAAAGTTGCCCTTGATATTGCAGGTGACGGTTTGGACGTAATTTCTGACATTTACGGTGATCCGTATTTTGTTCCTTTTTTTGAAGGAATGCTGGCACTGCGTGGCGGTGATACTTCCAGAGCGGTGGACATGTTCAGCATTGCGGTTGATATGCAGCCTGCAGATGAAGAAAAGGCTCTTTCCGCATTCTATACCGCTTACGCACTTTCCCTTGAGGAGCGTTGGCCGGAAACAATTCCTTATCTCGACAGAGCTATCGGGCTTGATGATGAAGCCAAAGAGTACTTCAACCTGCGCGGTGTAGCAAAATTCAAGGCTAAAGATTATGCGTTGGCTGCTGTTGATTTTAAAGCAGCGCTTGCTTTGGACAGCGGGTCTGCTTCAGACCTTGCCAATCTGGGGTTATGTCATAAGTTTATGGGTGAAGATGATGAGGCGATTGAGTACCTGAGTACCGCGCTTGAACTCGACCCTTCCCTTGAGTATGCTTTGCCGCATCTTCAGGAATTACTCGACAAATAAATTCCGTACTTGATTGACAAGAACCGGATTTAAAGCTTATTTCAGTCTGAGCAAAAACACATTATGATTTTGCGAATTAAAAAATAGTCGTGAAACAGCGGATCGCTGTTTTTGGATATGGCGGGTTCAACTCAGTTAGAACCTACAGTAATAAATGTAAATATTCCTAGGAGTATTGTTATGGCTATCGTAGAATTCGAAGGCAAAAGCTTTGACGTTGATGAAGATGGTTTCCTCCTGAAGTTTGAAGACTGGTGCCCTGAGTGGGTTGATTTCTGCAAAGACGCAGAAGGCATCAAAGAACTCAACGAAGAACACCAGAAAGTTATCGACTTCCTGCAGGACTACTACAAGAAGAACGGTATCGCTCCCATGGTGCGTATCCTTTCTAAAGTAACTGGTTTCAAACTGAAGCACATCTACGAACTGTTCCCCTCCGGTCCCGGTAAGGGAGCTTGTAAGATGGCTGGTCTGCCTAAGCCTACTGGCTGCGTTTAGTTCCAGACAGCTTTCAGAATATTCAGGCGGGATCCTCGCGGTCCCGCCTTTTTTGTTCGATAACGGCAAGTAGGTGAATGGTGACATTCCGGTTATTTATGTGGAAGAGATTTAGATGTATCCCGCTAAATAGCTGAAGTGTCAGTAGGCATCTGGTTGCCTGCTCAACCCGGTCGCTTGACGTATGTCCGGCGAGCCTGTTAACTTATTGCACCAAAAATTGCGGAACTGGGCAAATAATGCTTGCATATTATTATATGCAGGTGTATTCGGCCTTGTTTTCACGGTTAACAAAGACAGGAGAAAGTCATGAAAAAAGATATCCATCCTAAACTTCATAAGGCAACTGTACGCTGCCACTGCGGTTACGAGTCCGAACTCTACTCCACCATCGGTGAAGAGGTGAGCACTGAAATTTGTTCCAACTGCCACCCTTTCTACACTGGTAAGCAGCGTTTTGTTGATACCGCTGGTCGTATTGACCGCTTCAAGAAGAAGTTTGGTAACTTCGACGCAGCAAGCAAAGTTAAGGGCAACTAGCTCATATTTCTGCGGTTTTGCCGCGTGAACATGCCTCTGCCGTATTTTACGGTAGAGGCATGTCCTTTTTTTAAACATTTTAGAGTCCTGCATCGTAGCCGGGTGGGACATTTCAAATCCCTCCCCGCTGTGTTCTTTTGTAATGATATTCAATTTCAGTCTTGCTTGACGGCTGTTAATGATTATTTTACCTGAGAACATTACTATTTTTACGGGCCGTGAGGTCTTTATCAGTGAGGAAACGGATTTGAAATTACCTCTTCTTATGTCCGCAGCCAAAACCGTTGGCGGACAGGCTGTTATCGAAGGCGTTATGATGCGCGCAAAGGACAACCTCGCCATCGCTGTCCGTCGTCCTGACGGCGAAATTACTGTTGAACTTCGTCCCTGGTTCTCAATGACACCCGCGTTCATGAAAAAACCTTTTCTGCGCGGTTTTCCTATTTTTATGGAGACCATGGTTAACGGGGTTAAAGCTTTGAACTATTCCGCAACTCAGGCTCTTGATGAAGAGGAAGATGGCGAATTGACCACCTTTCATCTCGTGCTGACCATGGTCATCGCTCTTGGAGCTGCACTGGGCCTTTTCGTGGTATTGCCGCACTTTTTTTCCGTAGCCATGAAATGGTGGGGCGTTTCCGGCGATGTGGATTCCCTGAGTTTTCATATCTGGGACGGTTTTTTCAAGATGCTCATGTTCATCGGCTACATTGTTTCCATTTCATTCGTCCCGGATATTAAGCGCGTGTTCGAATATCACGGCGCAGAGCACAAGGCTATCTGGGCTTATGAAGCTGGCGGCAATCTTGAGGTTTGCGATATTAAGAAATTCAGCAGGCTCCATCCCCGTTGCGGTACAGCATTTCTGCTTTTCGTACTGGTGGTGAGTATTCTGCTTTTTACCGTGCTGGTTCCCCTGATCGTAGCTATCTGGGCACCGCAAGGGTTTGTGCTTAAACATTTATATATAGTCGGTATCAAGCTGCTGCTGATGGCTCCTGTTAGTGCGGTCGCCTATGAGATGATCAAGGTGTCTTCCAAGCATGAGGACAAAGCCCTGTGCAAGGCTGCCTGCCTGCCGGGGATGGGAATGCAGCTGCTGACTACCCGTGAGCCGGACGAAGAGCAGATCGAAGTTGCTCTTGCGGCGCTCAATACGGCGGTTGCTGCCGATGCTGATGGAGGAAACAGCTGATGTTTGCCAAATTGGAAGATATTGAACGTTCTTTCATGGATCTGGAGCAGGAGCTTGCAGACCCGGAAGTTTACAATAATCAGGAGCGCTACCGCAAAGTAACCATGGCTCATGCTGAGCTTGGTGATGTTGTGGCAGCATTCCGCGAGTACAAGCAGCTTTCTGCCGACCTTGAAGACAACAAGGAAATGGCCAAGGATTCCGATCCCGAAATTCGTGAAATGGCCGAGATGGAAATTGCTGAGATCAAAGCCCGTCTGCCCAAGCTGGAAGAAGAACTCAAGCTCCTCCTGCTGCCTAAAGATCCCATGGATGGCAAGAACATCATTCTTGAAATTCGTGCAGGTACCGGTGGCGAAGAAGCTGCTCTCTTCGCGGCTGATCTTTTCCGTATGTACTCCCGATTTGCTGAATCCAACGGCTGGAAGGTTGAAGTCATGAACTCCAACCCCACCGGAACAGGCGGTTTCAAAGAAATCATCGCAGCAATCAGCGGCAGCCGTATTTACTCCATGATGAAGTACGAGTCCGGCACTCATCGTGTTCAGCGTGTGCCTGCAACCGAAACTCAGGGACGTATTCACACTTCTGCAGCTACTGTGGCGATTATGCCTGAAGCTGAGGAAGTTGACGTTCAGGTGCGTAACGAAGATCTGCGTATCGACGTTTTCCGTGCTTCCGGTCCCGGCGGTCAGTCCGTTAACACCACTGACTCCGCTATCCGCATTACCCACCTTCCCACCGGGCTGGTTGTTATCTGTCAGGACGAAAAGTCCCAGCATAAGAACAAGGCCAAGGCAATGAAGGTTCTCTGTTCCCGCCTTCTGCAGGCGGAGCAGGATAAGCAGCATGCGGAAATGGCTGAGCAGCGTCGCGCTCAGGTTGGTTCCGGAGACCGTTCCGAACGTATCCGTACTTACAACTTTCCGCAGGGCAGGGTGACCGATCACCGTATCAACCTGACCCTTTACAAACTGGATGCTGTAATCGAAGGGGATATGAAAGAACTCGTAGAATCCCTTATCAGTCACTACCAGTCCGAAGCCCTGAAGCAGCAGGCTCAGGACGGTTAGTTCTTTTAGTTTAGAATATTCGAGCGGGATATTTTCGAAATATCCCGCTCTTTTTATTTTCTGGAGAAAAGATTTGGCTGATCAAAAATTAAAAGAAGTTCTTTCTAGAGCCACTGCGCAGCTTAATAATGCTGGCGTTGATTCTCCTGCCTTATCTGCTCAGTTGTTTGCGGAAAAGGTTTTTGATCTGAATCGTGTGCAACTGATCATGGAGCTGGAAAGTTCCGTGGATCCAGAAAAAGCCGCTGAGTTTGATGCTCTTGTAAAGCGCAGGGCTTCCGGTGAACCAGCTGCATATATCCTTGGCGTAAAAGAGTTTTTCGGCTTTGATTTCAAGGTCGGTCCCGGCGTACTTATTCCGCGTCCTGAGACTGAAGAAATTGTCGAGAAGGTTCAGCAGCTTTTCAGTGCGGACGATGAATTCCTGTTTGCTGATTTCGGTACCGGATCGGGAATACTGGCCGTAACCGTAGCTAAGCTGTTTCCGAAGGCGCGTGGGATCGCAATTGATCTCAGTCCTGCGGCTTTGGTGATTGCGCAGGATAATGCCCATCTGCACGGTGTGGCAGATCGCGTACTTTTTGTCAGGGCTGATTTTAATGCACCTCTTCTAGCAGATACTAAGTTTGATCTGATCTTAGCCAATCCACCGTATCTTTGTGAAGCAGAGCTGGATGAGATCAGTTATGAAGTAGCCGAGTTTGAACCTGTGTCTGCTCTGGTCAGCGGTCCTGACGGTGATGAAGATATCAAGGGTAGCGCTCCACGTATTGCTAGTGCTCTTAAGCAGGGTGGCACGGTGTTTATGGAGATTGGATATCTTCAGGGCAAGGTTGCTCACAGTATTTTTGACTCCTGTTCGGAGTTTTCCGGTTGTGTGGAGGTTCAAAAAGACCTTTCTGAGCATGACCGGATCGTTGTGGCAAAAAAGAGATAGCTTTGCTGCATGTTTGCAAAAAAACCACAATGTATGTTTTGTGTTGTTGTAAAAATACAACTAGTTAGAGGTCGTGATGTTTTTCACGACCTAAAAGATTATTAAAAATAGCTACTTATGATGTTTTCTAGAAATGGCATATTATTTGCTGTAAGAAGGGGCAACAGGAGATAATATGCTACAAACAACGATTCAGAATACAGTAAGATGCAAGGGTATCGGCCTTCACAGCGGTAAGCAGGTGGAAATCGTACTCAGGCCCGCTGTAGCCGATACCGGTATCCTTTTTTCAGTTCACACCGGTTCCGGAAGCTCTTTTATAACTCCCAATCCTAATCTGGTTGTAGCCACCGGACTTGCCACTACTATCGGCAACGGGCAGGATTCTGTTTCCACTGTTGAGCATCTTTTCGCCGCTGTGCGCGGGATGGGTGTCGACAACATTCATGTTGAAGTAAGAGGTAACGAGCTGCCCATTATGGATGGCAGTGCCGGTCCTTTTGTATATCTTCTCCGTCAGGCCGGAGTGCGTGAACTTTCTAAGCCCCGCAAGGTTCTGGCCGTGACCAAATCCATTAATTTCGAGCAGGACGGCAAGTATGTCAGGGCTTTTCCCCATGACGGATTTGCTGTTGATTACACTATTGATTTTGAACATCCCCAGATCGGTAAACAGACTCTCTCTCTTGAAATTACTCCTGATGTTTTTATGGACGAGCTGGCAAAAGCCAGAACTTTCGGTTTCCTGAAAGAAGTTGAATATCTGCATGCCAACGGTCTTGCTCTTGGCGGTTCTCTTGATAACGCAGTTGTTCTTGATGACTACGGCATCCTGAATGACGGCGGCCTCCGCTTTGCTGATGAGTTTGTAAGACATAAAATGCTGGATTTTATCGGCGATATGGCTGTTCTTGAAGCTCCCCTGCAGGGCCGTTTTGAAGTGTATGCTTCAGGTCATGCTCTTAACAATGCTTTCCTGCGTTATGTACATGAAAATGCAGTTGATTATCTGGAAGAGCGTGTCCTTGAACCTGCTGCCGGAAAAGTTGAAGAAAAAGTTTTTACTCCTGTTACTCCCGAAGCTGTCCCTGCACCGGCATAGCAAGGACTTTGCAGTGTAAATTTTAAGACCCGTCATTTTGGCGGGTCTTTTTTTTGCTGTTATGCAGATATTTCAGGGACAGGCTTGACTACAATGTATGCAGCGGTAAAAATGGCTGTATTGATTTCAATAGCCTGTAGGTAGTTTCATTTTGAAGGAGAATTCATGTTCCGGTCAATCAGCACTAGAATTTCATATATAGTTGCAGCCGTTGTCATTGCTTCATCTCTTGTTACGCTTGTGTTTACGAGTTCGACTCTGGAAGAAGACATGGCGCATTTTCAAGGTCGGACAGCCCGGAACACTATCAGGGTCGGGATGCTTTATCTGCAGGAAGGCCATCAGGCTCTTGACCGCTATCGCCAACATGCAGTTCAAGACCGCAAGCAGGCAGTCAAAGATGCGATGACTCTTTTTCTCGCTCAGGTCGGCAGTTTTTACGAATTGTACAAGGCCGGAGAGCTAAGCGAAAAGCAAGCCAAGGAAGCAGCATACAAACTTGCCCGCAATACAAGATATTTCAATAATGATTATTTTTTCATTTATACTGATAAGTTAAAAGCTCTTGCTCACCCGGACCGTTCTCTTGAAGGTCGTGATCTATCAAAGGGTGTTGATAAGAATGGGTATGCCTTTGGTCCAGACATGATTCGTAAGGCCACACGCGAGGGTGGAGGGTTTGTAAATCTGCTGTGGACCAGACTGGGTGAGAGAGAACCTATTTCAAAGCTTTTATATGTTAAAGGTTTTCCGAAATGGGGATGGATTATTGGTACCGGAGCCTATGTGGATGATATTGAAGGCGCGGTTGAAAACCAGAAACAGGACCTAATTCGTGATATGCGCAAGGGCTTTTCACAAATCAGGCTGGCAGAAACAGGACGTCTTTTTATTTTTGATAACAATAAGAAAGTTCTTGTTCCGCCTTTGGGTGCGGGACCTGATTTCGCAAAAACTTTGAATTTGAATACCGGCAATTCCCTGATGCATGACCTTAAGGAAGTTGGCAAACTCGGGGATTGGCGTCTTGATTATCGGGTGCGTCGGCAGGACGGTGAAATTGTCGAGCGTCAATCATACGTGCGCTATTTTGCCCCCTTGGGCTGGTACGTGGCTTCAACTGTACCCAAGCAGGAGATATTTGCACCTGTGGAGGAGCTGATCGTAAAGCAGGGCGCAATCAGCTTTATCATTCTGTTGCTGACCATCGGTGTGATTTATTATGTGATTCGCAGAATTTGCCTGCCTATCCGCAGTGTTTCAAAGGTCGCCCATCATGTTTCCAAAGGGGATCTGCGTGAGGCCAAGAAAGTTTTTGCTATGGCCACTGATAAGGGGCATCTGAAAAAAGTCGTGGATTCTTTTGAGACTGGAAAAGAAAAGCGGTTTGATGAGGTGGACCACCTTGTTAAGTCTATCCATACCATGCTGCTCACCTTGAATTCACTGGTCAGTCAGGTCCAGAGGTCTGGGGATCAGGTTACCGGGTCGGCCTTAAAGCTTGGCACTGCCATCAATCAGCTTGAAGCTGCTGTTGAGAATCAGGCTGCCGCAACTCAGGAATTGGGCAGCTCGTCCCGTGAAATTTCTGCTACATCGCAGGAACTGGCCCGGACGATGAACGAATCTACGACTGTTGCTGTTTCAACCGGTGAGTTGGCGGCTCAGGGAGTTCGTGACCTTGGTGAGATGGGTGTAACCATGGATGCCATGAGAGATGCTTCCGGCGGAATTTTTTCCAAGCTTTCGGTAATCAACTCTAAAGCTGCCAACATCAGTTCAGTGGTGACTTCCATTTCCAAGATTTCTGAACAGATCAACCTGCTGTCCTTGAATGCTGCAATTGAAGCAGAAAAAGCAGGGGAATTCGGGCAGGGCTTTTCTGTTGTAGCGCGTGAAATCCGTAAGCTTGCTGACCAGACAGCCATGTCCACCCTTGATATCGAAAAAATCGTAGCGGAGATGCTTTCCGCTGTTTCTGCCGGGGTTATGGAAATGGATAAGTTCCGCAAGCAGGTTGAGAACGGAGTCAGCAATGTGGCGGTGCTTGGAGATGGAATTACCGGGGTAGTAAATCAGGTTCAGACCCTGACACCGCGTTTCGAATCTGTAAACGAAGGTATGCAGAATCAAAGCGAAGGGGCCGAGCAGATCAGCAAAGCCATGATTCAGCTTAGCGAAACATCCATTCAGACCAAAGACGCTCTGACTGAGTTCGTATCAATTACCGAGCAGCTTTCAAATTCTGTTGCCAGCCTTGAGGAAGAAGTTGCTGCATTCAAGGTAGAGAAGGATTAACTGGAGAACAGTTCAGATAGGACCCCGCCAGCGTTATGCGGCGGGATGCGTTCCATGGCGAGAAATTCGCTGAAATCATCTTTGAATTTTGGCCCGAGCAAAGCTTTTATGCGCGGGGCATCAGCAAGCAGCTTGAATCCGCATTGCGGCTTCTTATACATGACTTTAAATCGAGCAGGTACGGACGGGGGAAGGTCCAGCGAAAATAGCAATTCATAGAATGAATTGTCGGTATTTTCGCTATCTATCCTGGTTTTGAGCACTATTTCTTGATTGAATCCGCAGGGAACCAGCCATGGCATGTAGTAGAGCTTTGTCGATTTTAAAACAGAATTAAGTTTCGCGGCACACCCGAGAGTCTTAAAAAATATAACTGCTGTTTTTACATCATCTTCCAGCAGCTCAAGAAATCGTTCTTTTCGGTCATTGGCGCTGGGAATTCTCTCTTCATTGAGTTTTTTGAAAATAGCGCTGGCTTGTGATTGGAATGTTGCCCGGTTACTGACGAATTCGCGGGTAACCTCTGTCGGGTTAATGTAAGCGCCTTGCCCGTTCAGATGATTCGGGTTGATTTCTTTGAGAATTATGTCCGGGTAAAGTTGCTCGACATGGAAAGTGAGAATGTCTCCCGGGGTTGCATTCGTTTGGATGCTGGCAAGCAGTTCCAAATCTTCAATAACTACCCAGCCCAGCTTGGGTTGATACCATTTTATCAGTTTTCCTTGCAGGATATCGCCAACGGAAAATCTCTTGCGAAACATGGTAGAGCGTGCCGATGATTTGCTGCCGCCTCCACCAAAGCCGCGGCTACCATATCTTGAAATTTTCATGATAGTTTAACTATGCTGATCAATAATAAGCTCTACTTCTTCAATAGACAGCCCAGTGGCTTTAGCGAGCCTGCTGACTGGCTTTCCTTCTTTGTGACCTGTAAGTATGATCTGGCGCAGGAACTGCGGTGAGCGCGAAAATTCTTCAGCCTGAGACAGTATCTTTTTGAGCTTTTTGGATTTGCGGTCCAGCATCATATCCAATTGAGCCAACTCTTCTTGCCGTTCGGCAAAAGTATTCATCATCTCGTTTTCAAGCTGGGTGTTAAACTGGAGTTTCTTGACAAATTCCTCCTGCTTAACCTGCAACCGAGTCACAAGTTCTTCGGACTTGCGCAGCCTGAGGAAAAAAAAGATTACGGCGATAAGCAGGGCTATCTCAGTTATGGAAAAGAAAATGAGCAGGAATACAGTCATAATTAGCTAAGGTAGAGGTTCATAGAATCTGTGACAGTTTGCCCTGTTTGCTGAAGAAGGGCAATAGGTGCGCTAACTCAAATCTTTACATTGATTATGTTTCCAGACCACGGAGATTTCTTGGTCGGGGCTTCTTCTTCAGGCTCTTCGTCCTTTTTCTGTTTTTTGCGCTTGAACTGCTGCCCACCCTTGCTTCCGCTATCGTCGCGCACAGAAATAGCGGCTTCATCTTTTTCGGTCTTCTGGATTTGTTTCTGCGCTTCCTTGTTCTTTTCCTGCTCTTCCGGATTGATCATAAGGGTTTGCTGAAGTCCGGACTTGGTAACTTCAGAGTTGGAAATCTTCTGGACATTCGCAAGCTGCGAAATGATCAGGGGCATATCCACTGGACCGGGCATGATTGTTACCTCACGAGATACTCCTCAAACAGGATTTTCTCAAATTCGCCTGCAACAATGTACTGGTTGATCACCATAAGCAGGTCTTTTTTCAGTTTCTCTACATTCTTCTCATCGGCTAAAAACTGTAAATCTTTATTTTTGAGGTAAAAGTAGACCGCATCACGCAAGATGAGAGTTTTGCGTCCGTATTCAGCAACAACACGTTCATCAGTTGTTGTCATGGCGAAGCGGGCTATGAGGAATCTTGTTCGCTGGTCTTTATCTTTCTGTTCGATCCAGAAAGGGTCCATGCGCAGCAGGGTTACACCGGGTTCTTCCGGTGGAGGCGGAGGAGTGTCTTTGGGGACTTCCAAAGGAATTTCTTCCACTGTTTCTTCAACAGCAGTTTCTTCCTTGGGCGGCGGTGGTGGAGAGTCAAAAAAGAAAAGTTTTACCAGAATCGCAACAAGCAGGAGTATGATTACTCCGATTCCGATAAAAATGAAAAGTTTAGTCTTCGGTTTTTTTTCAGCCGGCTCTTCCTCAAGAGCCTCAAGTTCTTCCGGTTCTTCTTCCGGAATATCGTCTTCATCGTCCTCGTCTTCAAGAAAAGGCGCATCATCAAGGTCCAGCTCTACCTTTTGAGCTGCCTTGCTGGCAGGGGCTGAAGATTGAGTATCTTCCCCGGATTCAGAATCATCAATATCATCAACAGCGAGGAAGAGCATGTACGTATCCTGATAGACAAGGTTCCGGGCGGAATTGCCTTAGCTGCCGCCTGAAATATGGTTCAACGGACATGCCGGGACATGTCCGCTGAACAGGAATTTTTTATTCAAAAATCTTATTAATTTTCTGGCCGAGGGTATCAGGGGTGAAAGGCTTAACAATGTAGTTGGAAACCTTGGCCTGAACAGCCTCAATGATGTTCTCCTGCTGAGCTTCTGCAGTAACCATCAGGAAAGGAATATCGGCGAACTCTTCACTGGCTCTTACCTTACGCAGCAGTTCAATGCCGGTCATCTGGGGCATGTTCCAGTCGGAAACGATGAACTCGATGCTGTCATCTTTGTTCAGTGTTTCCCAGGCAGTTGTTCCGTCATCAGCTTCCACGATGTTGGTGAAGCCGATCTGGCGGAGGATGTTTTTAATAATACGACGCATAGTTGCGAAGTCATCCACAACAAGAACTTTCATAGAGTAATCAATCGCCATTTATTTCTCCTTAAGGTTCCGTAGAATATTTATCGTGGAACATTTTTCTCAATTTTTTCAAGGCCTGAGAGTGTAATTGGGATACCCTGCCTTCTGTAATTTCCATTACTTCGGAGGTCTCTTTCATATTGAGTTCCTCCCCGTAGTACAGTGATAATACCAGTTTTTCCCTCGGCGTCAAATTATCAATCAGATCAGCTACCTTGTCTACTGTTTCTTGAAAAACAGCAGACTGGAACGGCTCATCATCAAGCTGGGAATCTTTGTTGCTTGGAATATTGTCGTTAAATGCGTCGAGATTGACGCAAAGCTGATTCTGGAGGGCTTCGAGTCCCTGCTGGACTTCCTTGGCGGAGAATCCGGTCGCTTCTTCAATCTGAGCACTGGTAGGTTTTTCACCTGTCTCGTGCTCAATCTCGCGAATGCTGTTCTCGATTGTCTTAACTTTTTGGCGCAGTCCGCGTGAAAACCAGTCCATGCGTCGCAATTCATCGAGCATGGCACCTTTGATGCGGTTTTCAGCATATGTTTCGAACTTGATTTTCAGTTCAGGGCGAAATTTTCCAAGTGATTCAACAAGACCCAAACTTCCGGCACTGATCAACTCTCCCAGCTCCACATTCTGCGGGAGCTTGGCTTTCATGCGGAGCGCGATGATACGGATTTTCGGTGAGTAATGCCGTACTATCGCCTCTTGATCTGAGGGCGAAAAATCTTCCCAACCAGTAGATCCGGACTCTAAATTAAGCCACGGACTGTTCTTGGAAGAGGAGTTTTTTCCAGAAGAACTTGATATTACCATCTAGCTCGGATGTTGCTTTCCATTTGGTTATTCTTTTAGCGGTTTCAGCAATCTGGGTACAAGCCGGGCTTGAAGGTGCAATCTTACACAAAGGAGTCTGCTTGATGACAGCCTGCCTCATGTTGGGATCGCGGGGGATAACTCCCACCAGATCCAAAGAAACTCCGCTAAGGAAATGATCACAGGCCATATAGAGTTTCTTGAAAACTTCCTTGGCTTCTTTCATATCCGGTGCCATGTTTACCAGAACCTTGAATTTGTCAACCCCGTGATGCAGTTTCATGACTTTAATAAGTGCATATGCGTCAGTAAGGGAGGTCGGTTCCGGGGTCAGTACGAGAAGGCGTTCCTGAACCGCAAGGTTGAAGTAGAGAACGTTGTCGTTGATTCCTGCACCGGTATCAACGATCAGGTAGTCGATCTCTTCTTCAAGGTGGTCCATTGCTTCCAGCAGATCCAGTTTCTGGCCGGTAGAAAGAGATACCATGTCACTTACGCCGGAAGAAGCAGGGAGTATGTCGAATCCGTAATCGGTCTTGTGAAGAACTTCCCTGATACCAGTTCCCTCGTGAAAGAGATGGAAAAGGTTGTACTTGGGAGCTATTCCCAGCAGGACGTCGACGTTGGCGAGGCCGAGGTCGGCATCCAGCAGCAAGACTTTCTTGCCCATGCGGCTTAAGTTGTAGGCCAGGTTTACGGAAATATTCGTTTTGCCTACGCCCCCCTTGCCGGAGGTTACTGAAAATACCATGGGAAGATTGGAATTCATTTGTATCACCCTGTTCTTATTTATCTATACTGTTTACGTTGCCAGCGATTTTTATGCAACGAATATTGTACCTGATTTATCTTATTTTTTTGGCAAAAGGCGGTTAGACCGCTTTAGCGAATTTCATTTTTTCCTGTACGGGGAGCTGGTGTTTGAAGACCAGTCTCCAGAAATCTTTTTCACAGGCCGGCTTCATGCTGTTTCTTAGTCCTGAGCCGTAAGAGAGCAGGGAAACCGGTAGGCCACTTTCATAAGAAGTATTAACCAGTGCTCCGTAGTTGCATGCTTCATCAAGTTTGGTCCAGATGAGGCTTTTTACTTTGGAAGATTGGAATTTTTTAAGGAAAGCGGTGTATTGCGCCGGGGCGTAGTATGGGTTCAGTACAAGATGTACTGCCAGATCGCAGGGGCCGTGCATGCCGCATGCTGCCAGCCAGCCTTCCAGCTCTGCATTTCCGGCCAGGCCGGGCAGGTCGATGAATACTCTGTCAAATCTCTGGCTTTCACCTATAAGTTTGGCAAAATCTTCGCGGCTGGCCAGTTCCCTGAATTCGAGTCCGGAGAGGTCAGCATAGTGGCGCAGTACAAGACGTCCCTTGCCTTGTCCCTGATCAGCAGAGGCAAGACAGATGCGTGCTGCGGGATTTTCTTTCTTTTCCTTAAGTGCGAGGCGGATAATAGTGGAGGTTTTACCTGCGCCGTGCGGTCCGGCGAGGGCTTGAAATTTCTGGGGCCAATTCTTTGAGTCCAGTGCGCGGACAGGAGCAATCTTTTCCAGTTCGGGCAGGATGGCTTTGGACTTGTCGCCGCGAAGCTGTTGAAAGAGATCAAGGATGACATTGTTTTCAACGCCTTCCCTCTCAAGGTATTCCAGCGCGAGGCGCTGGCGGGGGGCAAGCAGGTTCAGGTTCATCTGCGGCTTCAGCAGGGCCATCATGTGTCCCTTGATCTGGTTCCATTCCTGATTCCAGTCCGGGATGTTGTTCATTGCGGCATCAATGACTTCGTCCCGTGTTTCCTGCGCCTGAACAGCTTCTTCCTGACCGTCAACGCCGACCATGATCTCATGGATCTTGCGGCCATCCTCTTCAACTGATTTGTTGCTGAGGATAATAGCGTTGTCGCCGAATTCCGCTTTGATGTCGGCGAAGACCGCTGCTGTGCTGCTTCCTCTGAATGTTTTTACCCGCATATTACCAACCTTTTTAGAACTCTACGGTACCCGCAGACATGATTCTTACGCTCGCAGGAATCTCGGCCTGCGATATTACAGGGATTGTAGGCAAGAAGCGTACCATCAGTTGTGCCAAGTGGCTTCTCAGCTGAGGAGCACACAAGAGGACCGGTTGACCGTCAGTTTCCAGTACACCTTCAGCGGTTGCATTAACGCTTTGGATGAGCTGCTGGGCACTGCCGGGATCAAGGGCCAGAAAACCACCGTTTTCAGATGAACGAACCGCATCATTGAGCTTGGCATCCACATTGGGGCCGAAGGTCATGATGGGCAGGCTGCCGTCACTGGCAAGGTAAGGCTTGATAATGGTCCTGCTCATGTGGGAGCGGACGTATTCAGTCAGCTGGTTCGGGTCCTGAATGGAAGGACCGTAGTCAGCCATAGCTTCAACAATAGTCAGCAGGTCACGAATGGATACGTTTTCGCGAACAAGATTCTGGAGCACCTTCTGAACCACGCCGAGGGAAAGGATGTTGGGGACGAGGTCTTCAACAGCCTTGGGAGCGCGTTTGGAAAGGTTGTCCAGCAGATCCTGTGTTTCCTGTCTGCCGAGGAATTCACCGAGGTTGCGGCGGAATACTTCGGTAAGATGGGTTGCTATAACAGTTGAGGGATCGACAACTGTGTATCCGGCGAGCATAGCTTCTTCTTTCTGGGTATCGGGAATCCAGATAGCAGGAAGGTTGAATGCAGGCTCGACAGTTTCAATACCTTTAATTCTGTGTTTTGCGTCACCCGGGTCCATAGCCAACTGGTGGTCGATGAGGATCTCAGCAGAGGCCACAGCGTTGCCTTTGATGAGCACACGGTATTCACCGGGCTTGAGCTGCAGGTTGTCGCGCAGGTGCAGTGACGGGATAATGACACCCATATCCAGAGCGTACTGTCGGCGGATGGAGCGGATGCGTGAAAGCAGGTTGCCGCTCTGTTCTTCGTCAACCAGCGGGATAAGGCCGTAGCCGACTTCCAGTTCGAGGGAATCGAGCGGCAGCAGTGCCTGAACTTCTTCCGGGCTGTCCAGTGAAGGCTGTTCGGCCTTTGCCTTCTGTGCTTTTGCTTCTTCCTTCTGCTCTTCGGCTTCAGTGTCGCGGCCGAGGAGAGATACACCGTAAATAATCGCTGAAAGGCAGAGGAAAGGAATGGTGGGCATGCCGGGAACAATTCCGAATATTACAAGAATGATGGATACCAGCTTGAGTGCACGGGAGTGAAAAGTAAGCTGTCCGATGAATTCTTCACCCATCTTGGCTTCTGCTGCTGCACGGGAAACAATGATACCTGCGGAAGTGGAGATGATCAGTGAAGGGATAGTCGATACGAGACCGTCACCGATAGTCAGCAGGGTATAGGTCTGGGCTGCATCGGTCCAGTGCATTCCTTTCTGCAGTACACCGATAAGAATTCCGCCGATGATGTTGATGGCGGTGATGAGCATACCAGCGTTAACGTCCCCCTGTACGAACTTACCGGCACCGTCCATGGCGCCGTAAAAGTCTGATTCGCGGCGCAGGTTTAGACGCTGGGATCTTGCTTCTTCTTCATCGATTAGACCGGAGTTGAGGTCAGCTTCAATAGCCATCTGTTTACCGGGCATTGCGTCAAGAGTGAATCGTGCAGCAACTTCAGCAATACGGGTGGTACCCTGTACGATAACGGTTTTGTTCAGGATGAACAGAATCATAAAGATGACGATACCGATGACATAGTTACCGCCGACAACAAATTCACCGAAACTCTGAATAACACTACCCGCAGCCGACGTACCCTCATCCCCGTGAAGAAGGATGGCACGTGTGGTGGCTACGTTTAGAGCCAGTCTGAGCAGGGTGGTTACCAGCAGAAGTGAAGGGAAAATGGAAAATTCAAGGGGTGACTGCAGGAACATGGAGGTAATCAGGATTACCAGTCCCAGTGAAATACTTACACTGAGCATGAAGTCGATAAACATTGTCGGCAGGGGAATGAGCATGACGAAGAGAATGACTACAACGCCGCCCGCGAGGAGAATATCACCCTGCTTGGCAAATTTCTGGTAATTTATCGATTTTGATTCGGCCATGATTTTGACACCCCTTTCAGGTTGTTTTCTGGTGATCTTTATGGTCACCGGAAGAGGTGCTCAGGCCTTTATTTGCGGGTAAATTTGTTTAACTTGGCAAGTATAGCCGCAACTGCCTTATAGAGTTCTTCCGGAATGATGTCACCGATCTCAACCTGTTTATACAAGGCCTGTGCCAAAGGCTTGTTTTCACGGATCGGTACTTTATTTTCGCGGGCAACTTCCTTGATTCGCTCCGCAACTTTATTCATCCCTTTGGCAAGGACCAGTGGTGCTGGGGCTACCATAGGATCGTACTTCAAGGCAATGGCGTAGTGGGTAGGGTTGGTGATGACCACGTCCGCATTAGGAACTTCCGCCATCATGCGTTGCTGAAGGATTGCCATCATCTTTTGCTTCTGCTGTTGTTTGATCTTCGGGTCACCCTCAGCTTGTTTTCGCTCGTCCTTTACTTCATCTTTGCTCATCTTCATCTCTTCCTGATAATTGTGGCGCTGATACCAGAGGTCGGCTAAAGCAAGAACAAGCATAGGCAGCATGGTGTAAGTGACCATTTTGTAACCGATCTGAAGTATATAGACGGCCAGTTCATGGGCACTGGAATAAAAGAGCGGCAGGAAATTTCCTACTTCATTCTTAATGATTATGTAGGGTGCGATTCCTACTATGATGGCAAAAAGCAGACTTTTAACGAGTCTGATTATTGTTTTTAGGTCAAATAGTAATCTTTTAAACCCTTGCACAAGATTGAACATCTTTGAGAATTTGGGCTTGAAGACCTTCGTAGTCCATAATTTACCGACCTGAAGGCGCAGGACAAGAAAGGCTATGAAGGCGATAAACAGAAATAGTGGCAGAAGTATGACAGCCAGCTTTTGCGAGCACCATTGAAAAAGCTGGTAAACAGATTGTTTATCCAAATCAATGAATATACCTTTAGTAAAAAACCACTGGAATATTTCATAAAATTGCTCGTAGTACATGTCGATAATGGCCCGCAGGCAGATTACACCTGCAATAAGGGTCATTATTTTGCCCATTTCTTCCCCTTTGGCGACACTTCCGTCCTTTCGGGCTTTATTTATTCGTTTGGGTGTCGCCTTCTCAGTTTTACTAGGATCTTTAGCCATACAGCATCCTCCTAGTTACCGATTGGTAGAGCCGGTGGGCTGCCGGCTTTGATTATGCTTAATAAGTATTTGGGCAGGTCTGCCACAAATTCTCCCACATGCAGTGAGAGGACTGTGAATACAAGGCTCAGAACAAAAAATCCGGCTAAAATTTTGAGAGGGAAACCGAGCATGAGTACGTTCATCTGAGGAGCCATTTTACTGATCAAGGCAAGGCCGAGGTCGACAACGAAAATGGTCGCGATGATGGGTGATGCTACTTTAACAGCAAGTACGAACAGGTCTTTTGAAATTGACATTATCTGGCTGGTCAGCGTGGATGAAATGAAGATTTGTCCCGGTGGGATATATTTGAAACTCTCCACCATGGCAGACATCAGGTAAAGGTGTCCGTTGATACTAAGGAAAACCAGAATTGCACACATGTACAGGAAGTGGGCGGTGACAGCTTCATTTGTCCCGGTTAGCGGGTCGAGGACGTTAACCATTGAAAAACCCATCTGAACCCCGATAAGGTTACCACCAGTCTGGATTGCTGCAAACATGACATGAACAGAGATTCCCATGACCAGCCCGAGTACCATTTCTCCCAGAATCATCAGGGCAATATTGTAAGGGCTTGCCGGCATGAGGCTTCCGTCAAAGGTTACATGGGGCCAGATTCCAAGCGTCAAAACAATGGTTAGTGCTGCCTTAACTGTTTTGGGAATAGAGTTCCCTCCAAAAAAGGGAAGCAAAAACAGCACAATACTCACCCTGAACAGGGTGAGATAAAAGCTCATCAGGTCGCTGGGATTGAAATTAAAAAAAGTCATGCTGTCCTCGTTTCAGACGGGTCTGCAAAATCAGGACCCATTCTTTACGCTCTATTATCACTAAGAGCCGCAGAGGGCAAAGCCCGCCTAGCCATAACGGTAAATTTTTTTCAACAAATCCAATAAAAAAGGTCCGTAAAGTGATTACCTTACGGACCTTTTTTTATTGGATTTTGCGGCGACTTAGTTAAGTATGTAGCGCATGGGGTTTACCGGAACGCCGCCAAGTCTTACTTCGTAATGAACATGCGGGCCGGTGGAACGACCTGTGTTACCTGCGTAACCGATAAGTTCTCCACGTGTTACCTCTTGTCCTTTCTTCACTATGGGTTGTTTCATGTGGCCGTAGCGGGTGGAAAGGTTGGCTCCGTGGTTGATTTTTACCAGCTTACCGTATCCGCCCTGCAAGCCGGAAAAAGAGATGGTTCCTTTGGCCGGAGCGTAGATGGGGGTGCCGGTGGGGCAGGAAATATCTATACCTTTGTGGTATTCACGTTTGCCGGTGAAGGGTGAGCTTCTCCATCCGAAAGGTGAGGTTACCCAGCCTTCTGCGGGCCAGATGGACGGTGTTGCATCCAAAGCGTCCTGCTTGGAGCGCATGGAGTGGATGATTTCCTGCTGGCGCACTTCTTCCAGCTTTGCTTCTGTGCTGAGCTGGGCGAGGAAGTCATGCATTTTGCGGACAAGTAGTTCCTGCCTGTACAGCGGCAGATAGCTGTTGGAAAAATCAGCTCCGGTTGATCCCCCTTTGGGGGCTACGTTTTGAACATTACCTTGGTCAAGGTTGATCATTACGCGTAATTTGGAGTCAAAGTTGTGAACTCGGTCAAGATCCTGCGAAATATTCTGCATCTTCTGTGAAAGAGAGATGAGCTGTGCCTTCTGCTCCTGTACAGCTTTTTCGGCACGGGCCAGATTATTTTCCAGTCCTGAGTAGCTTTGGTAATACTTCCAGAGGTATACGTTTCCTCCGGCTAAGCCTGCGATAAGGGCGAAGAGGAAAAAGAATGTCCAGCCGCGGATCTGGAATTTGCGGGCATTGTCGCAGGGATTCTTAAAAATGACTACGTGGTATTTTTTTAATAGCATAATTGGTTTTTGGCCTTGCTTAATTATGACGTTAAATATGTCTCTGGTTAACAGGCGCAATAAATTTGAAAAATTTTTAAGATGTTTTCATGTTTAAGTCAAGCTGCCAGCGTCTTAAAGCATTGAATGTGTTGTTTCTGGAGCCGGGCATTTTTCGCCATTCTTCTTCCAGCCAGTTGTTGATTTCACTGCGTTTGGTGTTGTCATTGGAGGGGCATTTGTTGCTCCAGATGGGGAGCTCCCACTGCCGTGCTGCTGCTTTGATGTATTTCTTTTCAAGCATTAGTGTCGGGCGGATAACTTGCAGTTTTCCTTTGAAAAAAGACTCATTGGCAGAGAGGCCTTGGACCCGTCCGTTCTGAAGCATATTCATGTGGAATGTAGTCACCAGATCGTCTGCAGTGTGTCCGAGAGCGAGGTGGGTAAGATTGTATTGGTCGCAGAGTTCGAAGAGTCTTTTGCGTCTCAATCGGCTGCAATAAAAACATGCAGATTTTTTTTTATTTTCAGGGCCGTGGGCTCTCGGACCGTAGTCGGTAAGTTCGATGTGGGAGGCAATTCCGTTTTCGCGACACCAGTCAGAAAGAGGGTAGTGGCTGTCGGGAATAAAGCCGGGGTTAACATGCAGCACCATGAGCTCTATATTAAATGGTATGATGGCTTGCCTGATGAGCATAGTGCGGATGAGTACGAAACTGTCAACTCCTCCGGATACGGCAATGCCGATGCGGTCTCCATCTTTGACCATTTCGGTTTTCTGCATGAGCATACCCACAGTGGATACGCATTTTTTCTGGGCAAAGCTCAGTTTTCCCCATTTGGCCATTTCTTGCTCCAAGTCTTATCTAATAAGTTGTGGAAAAAATCGTATTTATATTTTATTGGTACCTAATTAGCGTCGGAGTCTATTTCAGACCGACGGGATAGGGATTCTGCCTTAAAATAGGTTGACATGCAAGTTTATATCTCTTATTTTAGCAAATTGCTCCGTTGTTGAATAATGTCGTGAGTCTAGTAATCCCAAGGTGCTGTTTGTGCTGAAAAGGTTTTTAATATTTTTGACTCTGGTCTCCATTGTTTGCGGAGCCTTTTATTTGAGTTCGCCGAAAAATCCGGTTGAACGAGCTGAGCCTGTTTGGCCTGTTCTTAATAAGGATCAGGTAGACAGGCTTGACGTGTGCTCGCTGGGAGAAGAGTGCTTTTCACTTGTCCGTAGAACAGATGGTTGGGGTGTGGTTCAGCACGGTTGGAGCGAAACTGTTGAAGCCGATCTGAAAAAGGTGAACTCCCTGCTTGATGTTTTAGCTCAGGATAAAGCTCTGCGCTTTATGGGACGTGTCTCGGAACCCATTCCTGCTGAATATGGTTTTGAATCTCCCCGGATGCGCATTGCCGCCGGTGGCGGGCAGGAGCTTGCTATCTCCGTCGGTTCTGAAAATCCTTCCGGCGAAGGCTTTTATGCACTTAATTCCAAGGAAGAAGGCAGTCTCTTCTTGCTTGGGGAGAAAATGGTAAGTCGGTGCGACTTTCCAGCTGACTATTATTATAACCTGCATCTGGTTTCGGGAAAACCGGACGAGGTTGTTGCTATTTCTTTGGGCCATGGAGGCTCTTTTTCATGGACCCTTATCCGCAAGGACGGTCCGTTCGTATTTTCTTTTCCCGCCCCCCTTGGGGGAAAACAGGCCAGCGTCAGTGAGGTGGACCTTTTCCTCCATTCATTGCTCGAAGTGCCTGCAAAAGGTCTTGTTTCCAGTATTCCGAATAAGGAAAGCAGGATCCTTTTAAATATTGAAATTTCATTATCCGGTAAAAAAGTTGAGACTCTTGAAATTTTTGAGCCGGGTGATGGAGAGAAATTTTATTTTGCCCGATCATCCTCCCAGAGCGGATATCTGGTTCTCAGTAAAGAACATTATGAGCAATTGGATAAAAAAGCTTTTTCAATGCAGCAGCGTAACGTTGTTTCCATTGCGACCGGAAAGCTTGGAACTGTAAGGGTTGTGCAGGGTAATCAGACTTTTACCGGAATCAAATCCGATAAGAGCTGGATTAATTTTGAGGATAAAAAGCCGCTGCTGGGCATTGACATGTCCTTATGGCGACTTAATGAATTAAAATTCGAGGCGGAACCAAAGGCATCCCTTTCGGAAACTTCCGAAAAGGTAATGGATCTGGAATTAATTGACGAGAACGGCAAACGCGTCGTTAAAGTTTCTTTTTATTCAGATCCTGAACTGCCCGATGGGCAATGCTGGCTATCTTTAGGTGATGGCAGCGGATACTATCCGGTATCGGACAAGCTGCTTGAAGACCTGCAGGGTCAGATTCCTCTCAGAAAATAACCGGGACACCCGGTAAAACCATTGTGTTGGAGATCGCATGGCAAGAATCACAGTTGAAGATTGTCTGGCTGAGGTTGGTAACAGATTCCTTATTGTCCAGATGGCCATTAAAAGAGTGAAGCAGTACCGTGAAGGTTACACTCCTCTTGTTGAATCCAAAAACAAAGAAATCGTAACCGCTCTCAGGGAAATTGCCGCAGCCAAGGTGCTTCCCGAGAGCTACCACACTGCCGATGGTAAAAAGCCCGGCAGCGAATAAGTCATGTCAAAACGTTGCTATTATGAAGTTTTAGAAGTTTCCAGAGAAGCCCAGGAAGGGGAAATTAAAAGAGCCTATCGTAAGAAGGCTATGGAATTTCACCCTGACCGTAACCCGGGTAATGCGGAAGCTGAAGAGAAATTCAAGGAAGCCGCGGAAGCTTATGACGTCCTGCGGGATCCTGAAAAAAGGAGCCGTTACGACCGCTTCGGCCATCAGGGCATGAACGGTATGAACGGTGGATTTGGCGGATTCCAGTCTTCCGAGGATATTTTCGGTGCTTTTGGCGATATCTTCGGTGATATCTTCGGTTTCGGTGGCGGTGGCCGCGGTGCAAATCGCATGCAGGCCGGTTCCGACCTCCGTTACAACCTGACTGTGTCTTTCCGTGACGCAGCCAAGGGTACCGAAGTTGAACTGAATATCCCGGTAACCGATACCTGTGACACCTGCGACGGTAGCGGTTCCGCTCCCGGAACATCTCCCGAGACCTGCGCTCATTGCGGCGGCAGGGGAGCTGTTGAGCAGAATCAGGGCTTTTTCCGTATTTCCGTTCCCTGTCCCGCATGTAATGGACGGGGTAAGGTTATTACTGATCCCTGTCCTGAATGTCGCGGTGCCGGATATGTGCGTAAGCAGAAAGATCTGAACGTGCGCATTCCTGCCGGCGTGGACAATGGCTCACGCCTGCGTCTGCGCGGTGAAGGTGAAGCCGGGATGAACGGTGGCCCCCACGGTGACCTGTATGTGGTTATCACTGTGGAGCCGGACAAGGTCTTCAAGCGTCAGGGACAGGATCTGGTTCTGAGCACTGAGATTTCCTTTGTTCAGGCTGCGCTGGGACACAAGCTCGAAGTTCCTACTCTGGATGAACCCATCGAAATGGACATTCCCAAGGGAACCCAGTCCGGTGAGGTCTTCCAGCTCCGTGGACTCGGTCTTCCTTATCTCGGCAGCTCCCATAAGGGAGACCTGCTGGTGGAAGTTAAGGTCAAGACTCCGACCGGCTTGAACAGCAGGCAGGAAGAGCTTCTCAGGGAATTCGAAGCCCTTGATGAAGAGAAGCCGATGAAGAAAGTTAAGAAGCTTTTTAAGAAAGCTAAAGATAAAGTGATGGGTTAGTAGCATGAGTGAGTTTTCCCACATTGATGCCGAAGGCAATGCGGTAATGGTGGACGTGGCCGCTAAGGCGGACACCAAACGCACAGCAATTGCCAAGGGACGGGTCATCCTTAACGAGGAGACCTTCAATCTGCTTAAGCAGCAGGCTCTCCCCAAAGGGGATGCCCTTGCTTCTGCAAAGATTGCAGGCATCATGGGAGCCAAGGAAACTCATCGCCTCATTCCGCTCTGTCATCCTATTGCACTCAGCTACGTTGATGTGCGGTTTGCAATTAACGATGCCGAACTGACCATCGAAGTTGAAGGCGAGGCCCGCTGCACCGGTAAAACCGGAGTTGAAATGGAAGCACTTGTAGCCGTTCAGGTTGCCTGCGCCACCATTTATGACATGTGTAAGGCAGTACAGAAGGATGTAATTATCTCTGATGTACGACTCGTTTACAAAGAAGGCGGCAAGTCCGGAGTGTTTAAGGCAGAGTAAACTTTAAATTTGATAATTTAAAAAAGACCGCGATATCTTTCGAGATATTGCGGTCTTTTTTTATGAAAGTTGGCTGCCCACGCTATATACGAGACACGTTAACGCTTTTTAGGTTTCTTAAACCCTTGTGCAAAAAGGCTTAAAGCATCAATTGCACCATGCTTTTCTTTTCTAAGCCGCTTGCGTTTATCCTTTAAAATGATTAGTTCGTAGACCAAAGACAATTCCCCTACTGATTTGGATGCTTTTCAGTAGTTATGTAAATCTCAAAACAGAGGTTCAGTTCATGTCAGAACATGTAGTTGTCATCGGTGCTGTTGCACTTGGTCCCAAAGCGGCCTGCCGTTATAAGAGAATCAGGCAGGATGCCCGCGTTACCCTTATCGACAGGGACGAAATTTTTTCCTACGGCGGTTGTGGTATCCCTTATTTTGTCTCCGGAGATGTGTCCGAGGCCAACCAGCTTCGTACCACCGCTTTCCATATGGTTCGTGATGAACCGTTTTTTAACGACATTAAAGGCGTGGAAGTGCTTTCTTCTACCGAAGCCACCAAAATCGACCGTGAAAACAAACAGGTTCACATCACTAATCTTAAGACAGGTGAAAAGAGTGTTCTGGATTACGATCAGCTCGTAATCGGTACCGGAGCCACTCCCCGTAAGCTTGGTCTTCCCGGTGAAGAGCTTGAAAATGTTTTCTATGTCGGCAATATGCATGATGCAGAAAAGATCAAAGAAGGCATCACCAAGGGCCAGTACGGCAAAGCTGTAGTGGTTGGTGCAGGATTCATCGGTCTTGAAATGGCTGAAGCGTTTTCCGACATGTGGGGCATTGAAACCACTGTTGTAGAAATTTTCGACCAGATTCTGCCCCGTATGTGTAGTCCGGTACTGGCAAAAATGGGCCAGAAACACATGGAAGAAGAGGGCGTTGCCTTCAAACTCGGCCAGACTGTTTCCAGAATCGAAGGTGATGGCAAGGTTGAGCGCGTAATTACCTCTGACGGTGAAGTTGAAGCCGATATCGTCATCATTTCTGCGGGTGTCATTCCCAATGACAGCCTTGCCCGTGAATGCGGCCTTGAGTGCAGCGAGCGTGGCGGTATCATTGTTGACGAGACCATGCGTACTACTGATCCCCTGATTTTCTCCGGCGGTGACTGCGCAATCATTAAAAATGCTGTAGACGGTTCTCCCTTGTTCCTGCCCATGGGGTCCATGGCTAACAGGCAGGGTCGGGTAATCGGCGGTAACCTTGCCGGACGCAAGGAAACTTTTCCCGCCGCAGCCGGTTCATGGTGCGTTAAGATCTTCGAGCGGGCTATGTCCGGTACCGGAATGAGCCTTGGTGCTGCAAAGCAGGCAGGATTTGATGCTATCAGTGTTATGCTGATCATGGCTGACCGTGCTCATTTTTATCCTGAAAAAGATATGATGACCCTTGAGATGGTTGTTGATAAGGCAACTCGCCGGGTTCTCGGTATTCAGGGTATTTCTGCTGGTGGCGATGCTCTTGTCGGCCGTATCAACGCAGTGGCTGCGATCATGAAATACCAGCCCACGATCGAAGATGTCAGCAACCTTGAAGTTGCCTACTCTCCGCCGTTTGCTTCTGCCATGGACGTTCTCAACGCTATTGCCAATATGGCCGATAACGCAATCAATGGTATGAACCACGGTCATGGTCCGGATATGTTTGCTCAGTATTGGGAAAATCGCGAAAGCGGTGAATACTGCTTCCTCGATGTACGTGAAAAAGCCGATGCTGAGCCTTTTCTCGAAAAGTATCCTGAACATTGGCACAATATTCCGCAGGGTGAGATTCCTAAAAGATATGAAGAGTTGCCGAAGGATAAGAAACTGGTGCTGGTCTGCAATACCGGTGGTCGTTCCTATGAAGCTCAGATTATGCTTGATGCTCTTGGTTTTGAAGAGGTCCATAACACTCAGGGTGGAATGGCGGTCATCAAGGCCTACGGTGTTGATATCTAATTGTTATTTAGTTTTATCTGAAACGCCGTCTCTATTTTGGGACGGCGTTTTTTGTTTTAATATAGTATGTTGACAGATTGCATGGGGATGGCAAATCTGTTTGCAGATATGGGTGTATTTTTTTGAATTTCAAGTTGCTATGGTTTTTTATTTATTTTATTGTATAGAGTAGAAATTAAACAAATTGCAGGTCTTGAATTATATCTGACTTTGATACTGTGTAAGTGAGGGGATATGAGGTTTCTAATTATTGACGATGATGAAACCGTCCACATGTACCTAAGTAAACTGCTCTCACCGTATGCCCGGTGTGAGGCAGTGTTCAACGGATCTGATGCCATTGAACTTTACAAGAAGGCATATGAAGAAGAAGATCCGTTCGATACTGTGTTTATGGATATTCTTATGCCTGAAATGGACGGTCATGAAGCGACCAAGAAGTTGCGTGATCTGGAGAAAGAATTGAAGATTGATGGACCGGATGAATTCAAGCTGGTCATGATCACTTCCCTGAAGGATACTAAAAATGTCAGTCAGGCCTTTTTTAAGGGATATGCCAGTTGTTATATCGTCAAACCTTTTAGTAAGGTGCAGGTCATGAATGAGCTGCGTGAGAATAACATTCTTTAATAAATTTCGATTAAACAAGCTGCATAAAAAAGCGGGGCCTGTGGAGGGCCCCGCTTTTTTTTATTACAGAAGCTCGTCAATGACGGCGATGAAGAAGCTTGCCGCAACGGGCATGATTTCATCGTTGAAATCATATTTGCTGTTGTGCAGGGCGGCGGAGTCGGAACCGTTACCGATCCAGACATAGCATCCTTTGGTGTGCTTCATGAAGAAAGCGTAGTCTTCCGCAGCCATGGATGATTCCATGTCGGTAACGACGTTTTCTGCGCCGACAACCTTTTCTGCTGCTTTTAAGCCTATTTCAGGAACCGAGTTAACCAGTACCGGATGTTTACGGACATAATCCAGCTCCGCTTTAACTCCGTACATGGTCGCAGCTCCTTTGGCTACCTGTCCGATGGACTCTTCAATGAGATCCTGAACATCTTCGTTGCAGGTGCGAACGTTGCCCTGAACCATGACTCGGTCAGGAATTCCGTTACGCATGCTTCCGCCATGAACCTGGGTAATGGAAATAACCCCGCGTTCATGAGAAGGAACCTTGCGGACGATTATTGACTGCAAACCCTTAATGATATCCGCAACGGCGGCAAAAGGCTCGTTGCTGACATGAGGCATGGAAGCGTGTCCGCTTTTTCCGGTCACGTGGATTTCAAAGCGGTCTTCGGAGGCCATGCAGGCACCGTTGTGAACTGCAATTTTACCGGTTTCAAGTCCGGGCCAGTTATGGAATCCGAACATGTAGTCCACTTTGTATTTATCAAAGAAACCGTCTTCGATAACCCTGAGCGCTCCTTCGTATCCTTCTTCACCGGACTGAAAAAGAAGGAGTACTGTGCCGTTAAAATCACGGTTCTTGGAGAGGTAGGCTGCAAGTGCGATCAAAGAGGTGCAGTGTCCGTCATGACCACAGGCGTGCATTCTGCCTTCGACCTGGGATTTGTATGCGAAGTCGTTTTCTTCTTCCATCTCAAGGGCATCAAAATCAACACGGAAAGCCACGGTAGTGTCGCCTTCTCCGCCTTTGATTTCAGCTACCACTGAGTTCACACCGCAATCAGAGTAAGGAATACCGTATTCATCAAGTTTGTACTTGATCAATTTTGCGGTCTCCACCGTGTCCAGTCCCACTTCGGGATTGCGGTGGATATTGCGCCGGATTTCCTTCATTTCGTCAAAAAGGGCAAGAACTTCAGAATTCAAAGCCATTTAAATGTCTCCCATGAACTTGAGCACGCTCTGGGCAATGGCAGCGGAGCCGAGATAAGTAGAAATCATGACAAAGATACTTACGATGACAATTCGCCAGCCGCTTTTCTTGAATGTGTCAAGGTCCTTACCGATAGAGACACCGGCATAGGCAAGGATGGGGGTGGTCAGAGCCAGAAAGTGGACTTTGGCTACATACGCGTTGACTGTTTCGGACATGGGAAATCCAGGGAGGCTGACAATTACTCCGTAAGTGATAACGAAGAGTACAGAAGGGATTTTCTTGAATACAAACATGTTGGTGGCAACACCGGCTATGCAGAGTACAAGCAGGATGCCCATACCGGGCAGGGCTTCCACCATGTTGTTGTTGAAGCCGACATAGTTACCGATAAGGACCATGATGCTTACCAGAACGAGAACGGCTACGGATTCTATGAGGTTTTGCTGCTTAGTCATTATACGCCCTCCGGAGCAGTTTTATATTTGAGTTTGTAAATATAGTTGTAGAGCTTGTTGGACATGGGCAGGGCCAGAATCAGGGACATGTATACGCCGTCGATTCCGGAGAGGGTGTTACTTGCCACGCCGAAAGCCTGAATCTGTTCAGCCATTGCCGGGTATGCGGCACTGAGGCTACCAACAGATGCAGTCATCATACTCGCGCTACCAACGCCGGAGGCCATGGCCAGCGCGTATGGGTGGAAGATTTCAAAGGCTGCAAGGAAAGATGCCATCAAGCCGAAGAAGATGGTTCCGAAAACAGTACCGCAGATATATACGCCCATTACGCCGCGTCCTTCAGCGGAGTCGAGACCGTAAATATCACCGATGAGAGCCACGTTGGGTTCACGTGCGATGGAGTGGGCTGCGCCAATCGCCTCGCGTTTAAGGCCGAGGTACATGGCAATGGGGATACCGAGGATGAGGGTGGCAATGTTACCGAATTCCTGCAGAATCAGAGCGGGGCCGGCCTTGAGGATTTCAAAGAATTTCGGACCTACAAGTGTGCCGTAACGGGCCATAAGCAGGAGCAGTGTCAGACCTACAAGTGTGCTGGCCTGAAACATATCCTTTTCTTTTACTACCTTGCAGAATTTGGGGCCGAGGAAGATTCCGATAAACATTGCATAAAGCATGGGCAGCAGTACCAGTTTACCCGGGCCTACTTTAAAAGTCATAATGCCTATGAGTTCGGAAACTACAACCAGAGCGAGAACCACGAGGTGCAGTTTAACATTTTTCACAGCTTCATTCATAAAACACTCCACTGATGTTGGCTGCGTATGGCAGCCGGAAAGTTGTTGAACAAAATGCCTTTGCAGGCAAGACCATAATTTGTTTTCGGACACGACATAAATATGTCCGAAAATGCGCCGAAAAAAAAGCAGAGTCCCTTAAATCAACAGGCGGACCATCTTTTTGGGACGGCCTACCTGATTTGCCACTTCCCTGCCGTTGATTTCTGCAAAACCGCTGTCCAAAAACTTCTTTAAGACTCTTCGGGCACTGCGCTCGCCAATTCCAAGGCAGGCGGCAAAGTCCGAGGTGTCAAAAGTGTCTTTGCGGGTTTTGTCCATAAGGGACCTGATTTTATCCAGATAGCTGGGGCTGATACCTATTTTCTTAGACATCTCAAGCAACTTGTCGTCAACGACATGCGTGCTGTACTCCAGCTCATCTTCCTCACCGATAGGACCGCGAATCTGCGTACCCTCGACAATAAAAAGCCCTCCTTTGTCGAGTTTAACTGCATTATCCAGAGCCTTGCGGGCTGATTTCTCAGCTTCAAAGGCTGTTGCCCCGATACCGATGCCGGAAGAAAAAATTATATTGCGTTCGCGCCCCCAGCTAAGCAGTCTTTCAAAGTGTTCGCGATGCGGTTTGCTGTCGATGAGGCCTCGGGTGGCAAAGATGACGTGTTCTTCAGTTCCGAAGTTGAAGAGACTGCCTTGAATGGCGCGAACGTATTCGAGGAGTTCCAGATAAAATCTGCCGCCATTCTTCATGTCGTCGTATTGGTTGATGGAACTGCGGGTGATGGATTTGAGCTTTACAAGTTGAATGGCGATACCGGCGGAGCGCAGGCTCAAGTTTTTGATGCGTCCGGTCAGTCTGCTTAGTGAATCGCGTATTTGGAGGGTGCTGGCATAAAGCCTGAAGACCGGAAGTCCTTGTTTCCGGAGTTCGCTGTATACATAGCCGAATCCTGTTGCGATCGCTTCAACTTTGCCCGATTCGTATAGTTCAATATGGCGGTTTAAATATTCCTGCTCACTAAGGTGCAAGGCAAAAGGCATGGAATGGATGTCTTCCAGTTCAACTCCGAATTCGCGCACAACCTCAACAAGAATGTCGTCACTGACCACGTCAATACTGAGTCTGCCGGATTTGATACCTTTCCGGTTCATTTCCGAAAGCACACGCAGAAGGCTGTATCCACCGCGCTGAATGTGCTCGTAGGGATTTGTGATCGTTCCACGGGCTTTAGCCCCTTCCTGTACCGCAATTCCGGTAAAAAGGGTTCCGCTTGTTTCGCGCTGACATTGTTCAAGCACTTCCCACGAATCTTCAGCCCGTTCTCTCACGTAAGTGAGCAGGGAGATGTCCGGGCAGCACCTTGCGGCAACTTCTGTAACAAGCTTAATGGAGTCGGAAGGGCCGATGCAGCCGATTTTCATTGCAGCCATTTGAGTGCGGATGTAAAAATTTTGGTTGCGGATTGCGTAGAGTTTTACTCTAAAATAAATTTAGGCGATGTCACTAATATGCCCTAAATAAGGCTTACCTTGCCTGCTGATGGTAAGGGTGTCAAGTAGGCAGGAAAAGTGTATAGTCAGCTCAGGCGCGTTATTGTGCGGCTTTTAAGATGTTTTGCGTTAAGTTTGTCTGCTCGATTTTCTTGTTGGTGAGTGGGGCATGTTTTTAATTTCGCATTTCGCAAAATTATAAATCCAAACTCATATTTGCATGATGGCTAAATAAGTGTGAGTGCTTCGTTGTGTCATTGTCGAGGAAGGCTTGGTCTTGATACGTTGAGCCGGTCCGGAAGGAATTGTTGACCAGCCGCAGGTGACAGGATAATTAATTTGTAAATATTTATGCCAAGGAGTTGCATTATGTTGAAAAAACGAATCTTAGCTCTCTGTCTTGCTTTTGCTCTGTGTATTGCTGTTTCCGGTTGCGCAGCTGTTGTGCTTGGCGGGGCTGCTGCAGGCGGCACATATGTATATATAACCGGTCAGGCTAAGCAAAAGTTTAATGCCGATCTGGGCAGCACTTATAGGGCAGCTCTCAAAGCCTGTCAGGATTTGAATTTGACGGTGAAAGATAGCAAAAAAAGACTTAGTGATGCGTCAATTAAAGCATTGGATGTTGATAAGGATGTGTTTATCGATCTGACCTATGTCTCTACTAAAGTGACCGAAGTTACAGTCAGATACGGGATTTTAGGCGATGAAGATGCTTCCCGAAGAATTCTGTCGGCAATTAATAAGAATTTCTAACGTTATTAAATGGTAATTACCTAGAGGCATCCTGCTAGAAGTAGGGTGCCTTTTTTGTTTTCATCCCCCCTTCAGAGTTCATTCAAAGGGGGGATCGACAGGGAGTAAACGTTGCGAGAGTGGGAGGGAAGACGGTCAGAGACTATTTACTTTTTGTCTCTTGCTGAATCCATCTGGCGGAAATCTGCATTCATAATGAATGTGCGGCTGTCCTGAGTGTTCCAATTGTCACTTGAAATCATGAACAGGTCGTTTTTGTCCTTCAGGTTCATGATCGGGCAGGCCGTCACTTTGGGCTTTGTTTTCGGACTCTTGTTCTGTTTCATGGCTTCCTCCGTTGGTTAAAAGGTACTTTTACCCAGTAAGAAGATAACCTCTACAGAGGAACAAAACAACGCTTCTTAGTAAAAAAAATGGAAATAAATTCAATCTTCTTGAATTGTATGGATATTTTGTTTTGTGTTTAAGTGCTTGGAATAGTTGTGTAATTTTTAAGATAAATTTGCAGGGATACAGAATTTAACGACTAATTGAAGCTTATTTTTTTAAGTTCAAACAAGGTCAGCAATGTCCGTTGGACTGGAGAGAAATTGTTATCGGAAATTATGTAAATCCACTGGTTTCCTTTTTCGTCATTAATAATATCCATGCCTTCATAGTTATCGCGAGGAATGGGGAGATTTATCTCACAAAATAATTCCGGGGTTAGAATAGCTCCTTCTTTGATTTGAGCTCTGTTTATGGTGCAGAAACGGATTCCCAGTGTTCCGGGACCTAGGTATTTTCGTTCGAGAATCAGTATTCTTCCGTCAGCGAGATTCCCGGCAGAAGTTGGACGGTAATGAGAGTTGCGTTTATACTCAAAGCTGGTCCACTCACCATTTACCAGCATTGCCGCTTTCGAGAGGGGGCTTACTGAGTCATCACCCTCTGCCAGTGTAAAAATACTGTTGTCGGGTAGCTTCAGTATTGTTTCAATGCCGCCGTTTACAGGTATGTTTTTCAGGTGCTCAGGGATGGATAGTGAAGTTGCTTTGCCGGAAAGATTGAGAGATTTGCCTGAATCATAGCGGTTAATACGATGGACTCTTTCAAAGGCGACAAGGTAGCCTGATTCAGGAGCACGGCATAGGGCTTCGCTGTCAGCATAGTTTTTTACTGCGAAAGTTTTACCTTCAGTGTTGAGGAGTTGGCCCATTTCGGCTTTGCGCTCAACACCTTTTAAGGAACCGTCCTGTTTGTAATTCAGGGACCCTTTCAACCAGAATCCCAAGTCGGATATTGCCAGAAAATTTTTGCGGTCATCGCTGAGCAGTATATCCGAAAATCCTCCAAAAGCAGGGTAAGGGCTGTTCAGAATCAAGGTGCCACGGTATTTAAGCTCGGACGGAGATAGATCCGCCATTTTTTCTGGGGGCGGTCCTTCTTGTTCGCTTACTAAAGTAATCGGGATTGGGTTTAGTTCCGGCTGGGCTGCATTTTTCATTTCAGAGGATGCCCCGAAAAGTAAATTCAGGGGGGTGCTGCAAAGAATGAGAATGAAGATAACGATTTTTTTCAATTTTTTTATCTCGAAGAAGGCGTTTTTAGATTATAAGCTATGCAGATAACGTAAAATTTGATTAAATACGGTACGTTTCTTGTATATAGTAAAAGCTGCATAGGGAAGCCTTTGTGTGTGACTGAAAATAGGATTTTGGCTACCTTTGCTCTTAAGGCATATTAACCGGAGAACATGGAAAGTGAAACAGCTATTCACTCTAACTTTTCTTATTTTAAGCGTATTCTTTTCTTCATTCGCTCAGGCCGACAGTGAGAAGCGTAACGTCCTTTACCTGAACTCATATCAGAACGGCTATAGGTGGTCGGATGATATTCTCGATGGTGTTCGCGATACATTTGCGGCCAGCGGGCTTAATATCGACCTGCATATTGAGTATATGGACACAAAACGTTTTAAGGATCAGGATTTCATGGAGATCCTGCATTCATATTACGTTTTCAAATATCAGAAGTACAAGTTCTCAGCCATTGTTGTTTCGGATAATAATGCCCTAAATTTTATGCTTCGTTACCGGGATACTTTCTTTCCCGGTGTGCCGGTTATTTTCAGCGGAATCAATGACTTCCGTCCAGAGCTTATCGAAGGTCTTGATAATTATTGCGGGGTGCTGGAGAACCCGGATATCAAGGATAATTTAGAGCTTGCCTTGAAGATTAATCCTAATGTTCGCAAAGTCGTTGTTGTGGGGGACCAGTCTGTTACTTCCCGAGCCATTAAGGCGCAGATTATGAAGGCTGAACCCTTGTTCAAGGGCGTGATAAAATTTGAATATTGGAATGATATGCCTCTGGTTGATCTTTTGGCTCATTCCCGGACGATGACTGAGAACCAAATTCTTCTTTTTACCCCATTCTACAAAGGTGCTCACGGAGAGCTCTTTTCATCTGAAGAAGTGCTTAATATTATTTATCAAAATTCTCCGGTGATGATCTTTAGTGTCTGGGAGTTTTTGCTTGGCCACGGGATCGTTGGAGGTAAGCTGCTCTCCGGTAATGATCAGGGGCGCAAGGCAGCTGAGATGGCTTTGCACGTGCTTAGGACCGGCACGATGCCTAAAGAACGGGTCGTTAAGGTTACTAATGAATATTATATGTTTGATTATAACGTGCTGGACCGATTCAATATTAATAGCGATATCCTCCCTGAAGACAGCATAATAATTAATGAACCTGATTATTTTTACAAATTGGATAAGCAGGTTTTCTGGATAATTATCGTCTCTATTCTTGGATTAAGTTTAATCCTGGTCATGCTGATCATTTCCATTTTGCAACGGCGTAAGGTGGAAAAGCGCATCAAGGCACAGCTTTCTTTTCAGGAAATCCTCATGGATACCATTCCTCTGCTGATTTGTTGGAAAGATAAGCAGCAACGTTATCTGGGGGCCAACCATTCTTTTACTGATTTTTTTGGACTAGGCTCGCCGTGGGCGGTAGTTGGATTAAATGATTCGGAGATAGATCTCCACCGTAGGTTTGCGGAGCAGGCTGCCGTCTGGGACAAGAAAGTGCTGAAGTCCGGCAAGCCGCGTATGGGTATCAACTGGTCCCTTATCCGTGATGGTGAAGACCCGGTTTGGTTGGAGATTAACAAGGTTCCGCTTTACAATGAAAAAGGCGAGGTTGTCGGTACTCTCTCAACCGCTGAGGATGTGACTCGCAAGGTCAACCTTGAGAAGCAGCTTTTTCAGTCCCAGAAAATGGAAGCGATCGGTACTCTGGCCGGTGGTATTGCCCATGATTTTAATAATATCCTGACTTCTATTATGAACTCTGTGGAGCTGGCCCTGAGCGATATTGAGGAAGGTACTATCACGTGGAAAGACCTTGACCGGGCCATTAAGGCTGCCCAGCGCGGCAGCAGGGTGGTTAAGCAGATCCTGACTTTCAGCAGGCCCTCACAGGAAGGATTCAAGCCTACTGACATAGGTGAGGTCGTTAAGGAGACAGTCGATTTTATTAAGGCTTCACTGCCGCGTAATATTCGGGTATCAGCCAGGGTCCCGGAAGGGGCGCCGTTGGTCATGGCGGATCCGACTCAGATCCATCAGGTGATCATGAACCTGTGCACCAACTCTTTTCATTCGCTGAAAGGACGGGGCGGAAGCATTGATGTTGCGCTGACCACTGTTGAGGTTGAAGATGAGCAGGCCCAGTTCATGCGTGTTGCTCCCGGTGTATATATCCGTTTGGAAATTTCTGATAACGGACCGGGTATACCCGTTGAAATACTGGATAAAATTTTTGATCCCTTCTTTACCACCAAAGGCAAGGCTGAAGGAACCGGGCTTGGACTGGCCGTTGTGCATGGCTTGATTAAGGGGCACGGCGGAGGCATTTCCGTGAGCAGTACTCCTGATGTTAAGACTTCGTTTGAAATTTATCTTCCGGTGCAGGGCCAACTGCGTGATATTGCACGTAAGAGTTTCAGGTCCTTGCCTATGGGACGGGAGAACATCCTTTTCGTAGAGGATGATGAGGATCAGCTGGAAACTACACCGCGGATTCTTGAGAGTCTCGGGTATATGGTTACAGCCCTTGCTTCGCCGGAGGCGGCTTTTAACTTGATTGTGGACGAACCCGGGCGATTTGATTTGATGATAACTGATTATGACATGCCGCATACAAACGGCCTTGAATTAGCCCGCATGGTTCAGGATGTAGCTCCGGATCTGCCTATTTTGGTGGTTTCCGGCAGGCGAAATGTGCTCAGTTATGTAGCGGATGTTGAATATGACGTTAAAAGTGTTAAGAAGGTTTTAATGAAGCCTTACAATAAAACAATTATTGCCGACGCAATTCGAGAAGTTCTTTCTTCTACGGAGAACATAGATGGGTAGAATTCTGATTATCGATGATGATGTTCAGGTTTGTGAGACAATTGAGAGTCTCATTGTCCGGACCGGGCATGAAGCTGTCAGTTCTTACAATTTGAGGGACGGCCTTTCCAAGGTTAAGTCTGATGATTTTGATCTTGTATTCCTTGATATTTCCCTGCCTGACGGGAATGGGCTTGATTATTTACAGCAGGTTAAGGATTCCTCAGGTTGTCCTGAAGTGATCATCCTGACCGGTAAGGGTGATGCTGATGGTGCTGAGCTGGCCATTCAAGGCGGGGCTTGGGATTTTCTGGTTAAACCCTCATCTGTAAAGCAGATCACTCTTTCTATGCGCAGGGCTCTTGAGTTCCATGAAGAGAAGCAGAACAAAGCTCAGTGCGTGGCTCTGAATCTGGATAATATAGTAGGGAAGAGTGTCGAAATTAAAGGGTGTTATGATCTTATCGCCCATGCTTCAGGTTCTGATGCCAATGTGTTGGTCAATGGTGAGACAGGAACCGGTAAAGAACTCTTCGCCCAGACCATCCATGAAAATTCCAAGCGATCGGGGAATAATTTTGTAGTGGTGGATTGTGCCTCTTTGACTGAAACTTTGGTAGAGAGCACTCTTTTCGGGCACAAGCGCGGTTCTTTTACCGGGGCGCAGGCAGACCGTAAGGGACTTATACCATTAGCAGATAAGGGTACTTTGTTTCTTGATGAAGTGGGGGAGATGCCTCTTTCGGTCCAGAAGTCTTTTCTTAGGGTTTTGCAGGAGCGCACTTATCGTCCGGTTGGTGAGAATAGAGAGTTCAAAAGTGATTTCAGGCTGATTGCCGCAACAAACCGTGATCTTGAGGCTATGGTCGCAAGAGGGGAGTTTAGGCAGGATTTGCTTTATCGTATTCAGACGATCCATATTCATTTGCCCCCGCTGCGCGAGAGAGGGGGAGATATCCGCGAGTTGACCTCTTTCCATCTTTCACGGCTCAGTTCACAGTATGGCGTGCCGCCAAAGGTCGCCAGTTCTGATTTTTATGATGTCCTCGACAATTACGATTGGCCCGGGAACGTGCGCCAGTTGTTCAATGTTGTCGAACAGGCTTTTGTGGCTTCCGGTTCCGGAAATACTATCTATGCAATGCATCTTTCTGATTCATTACGTATCAAATTGGCCAAATCGAACCTCATAAAGAGTGGTAAGGTGCTTTCGGAAGAGGGTAATTCTTTTGAGCGGAATGTGGCTCAGCCAGCGGTTCAACCAGTGTCTGAAAAAAAAGACTCTTCGAGACTGAACCACGATTCAGTTCTTGGCGGTACTGTGACAGATATACTTACTGAAGAGCTGCCGCCACTTAAAATTTTTAAGGGTATGGCCGAGAAAAAATATCTTGAAGAACTGCTTTTGAGACATGAGGGTGATACAGCTACAATCCTCAAAATATCAGGTCTTTCACGTTCCCATTTCTATGCTCTTTTGAAGAAGCATGGAATAAATGATTAACGTTAGTAAGTGCCTGTTGTGAATTGTGAAACACAAAATAATCATTGAATAAACATTCAGTCTGGTTTTTAAGACTAAGCCTTGTCTTTTTTTGAGGACAAGGCTTTTTTTACGTGCTGTGGACAATAATCGTTGGGATGCGGGCTTTTCTCTCAATGTTTCAGTCCTATGACAGATAGATGCTTTTTTTAAAGCGATTTTTGAGTGTCTTAAAAATCGGACATAGATGAGCGTTCACTTATGAATGTAAGGGTTGGTGGCGGTTAAACGCCTGAATATCCGTGCTTTTATCATTTGTCAGAAACTTGGCACGTAAATTGATAACTGGGGTTATGTGAGTGTTCAACCTTGCGCCTTGGGTTCCGATTGTTTCAGCAAGGTTTTTATTACTCGGTGAGGTTACTACATTAAAATCTCTTAAGGAGCTTACTTAATGGCTAAGAACATGAAAACTATGGATGGTAACACAGCTACTGCTCACGTATCTTATGCGATGAGCGATACTGCTGCCATCTATCCCATCACTCCTTCATCCACCATGGGTGAAGTCGCAGAAGAGTGGGCAGCACAGGGCCGCAAGAACATCTTCGGTCAGGTTCTCAACGTAAAACAGCTTCAGTCTGAGGCTGGTGCCGCCGGTGCCGTTCACGGTGCTCTCGCAGCTGGCGCGCTTACTTCTACTTATACTGCATCGCAGGGTCTCCTGCTTATGATCCCCAACATGTACAAAATCTCCGGTGAACTTCTTCCCGGTGTTTTTCATGTTTCCGCCCGTGCCATTGCAGCACAGGCTCTTTCCATCTTCGGTGATCATCAGGACGTAATGGCTTGCCGCCAGACCGGTTTCGCGATGTTGGCATCCAGCTCCGTACAGGAATGTATGGACATCGCCCTTATTTCCCACCTCGCATCCATCGAATCCAGCGTGCCTTTCCTGCACATGTTCGACGGCTTCCGTACTTCTCATGAAATTCAGAAGATTGAAGTTATCGATTACGAAGACATGAAGTCTCTCGTAGACTGGGATGCCGTTGCAGCTTTCCGCGCAAGAGGAATGAATCCTGAGAACCCCGCTATCCGCGGTACTGCTCAGAACCCTGATATTTACTACCAGGCACGTGAAGCAGCTAACGGTTTCTACGACCAGCTCCCCGCTATCGTAACCAGCTGCATGAAGAAAGTCGGCGACCTGACCGGTCGTTACTACAAGCCTTTCGACTACGTGGGTCACCCCGAAGCTGAAAGAGTTATCGTTGCTATGGGTTCCGGCTGTGAAGCTATTGAAGAAGTTGTTAACAAGCTCGTTGCTGAAGGCGAAAAAGTCGGTCTCATTAAAGTCCGTCTGTACCGTCCTTTCCTCACCGAGTTCTTCCTCAACGTTCTGCCCGCAACCTGCACCAACATCACTGTACTGGACCGCACCAAAGAGCCCGGCGCTCTCGGCGATCCCCTGTACCAGGATATCTGCACCGCATTCATGGAAAGCGGCATGAACCCCGTTATCACTGCCGGCCGTTACGGTCTCGGTTCCAAAGAGTTCCGTCCTAACATGGTTAAAGCAGTGTTCGACAACATGAAAGCTGCCGGTCCCAAGAACCACTTCAACGTAGGTATCGAAGACGACGTTACCAACACTTCCCTCGCAGTCGGTCCTGATATGGACACCACTCCCGAAGGAACCGTTCAGTGTAAATTCTGGGGTCTCGGTGCTGACGGTACTGTCGGTGCTAACAAGCAGGCTATTAAAATCATCGGTGACAAAACCGATATGTACGCACAGGGATACTTCGCATACGACTCCAAGAAGTCCGGCGGGATCACCATGTCTCACCTGCGTTTCGGTCACAGCCCCATCCAGTCTACTTACCTCGTAAGCAGCGCTGACTTCATCGCATGCCACAACTCCAGCTACGTACATCAGTACGACCTGCTTGAAGGCATCAAAGAAGGCGGAACCTTCCTTATCAACTCTCCCTGGTCTGCTGAAGACATGGAGAAGGAACTTCCCGCTGAACTGCGCCGCACCATCGCTGAGAAGAACCTCAAGTTCTACACCATCGACGCTGTTAAAATCGCAGCTGAAGTAGGCCTCGGCGGTCGCATCAACATGGTAATGCAGACTGCATTCTTCAAGCTCGCTGATGTTATTCCTTTTGATGACGCTGTTGCGTACCTCAAAGAATCCATCAAGAAAGCTTACGGCAAGAAAGGTGACAAGATTGTCAACATGAACAACGCTGCTGTTGACCAGGCTGTTGCCAACCTTGTTGAAATCAATGTTCCCGAATCTTGGAAAGACCTCACTGATGAAGAAGTGGCCGTATCTGATGATCCGGCATTCATCACCGATGTTGTCCGTCCCATCCTTGCTCAGAAAGGTGACAACCTGCCTGTTTCCGCTTTTGAGCCTGACGGCCTCTTCCCTCTTTCCACCTCTCAGTATGAAAAACGCGGCGTTGCTATCAACGTTCCCGAATGGCTGCCTGAGAACTGCATCCAGTGTAACCAGTGTGCATTTGTTTGCCCCCACGCAGCTATCCGCCCCGTGCTCGTATCTGATGAAGAGCTGAAAGACGCACCTGAGTCCTTCAAAACCATCGAAGCTAAAGGTAAAGAGATCAAAGGTCTCAAATACCGCATGCAGGTTTATGCTCAGGACTGCCTTGGTTGCGGTAACTGCGCAGATATCTGCCCCGCAAAGACTCCTGCTCTGGAAATGAAGCCCATCGCTTCTCAGCTCGACACTGAAGTTCCCAACCTTGATTTTGCCATGACCATTCCTGAAAAGGATGGCCTCATGAGCAGAACTTCTGTTAAGGGTTCTCAGTTCCAGCGTCCTCTGATGGAATTCTCCGGTGCATGTGCCGGTTGTGGTGAAACTCCCTACGTTAAGACTCTCACCCAGCTGTTCGGCGAACGCATGATCATTGCAAACGCCACCGGTTGTTCCTCCATCTGGGGTGCATCCGCTCCGACCACTCCTTACTGCACCAACAAGAACGGTCACGGTCCCGCATGGGGCAACTCCCTGTTCGAAGATGCAGCTGAGTTCGGATACGGTATCGAAATGGGTATTTCCCATCGCCGTGAAAAACTGGCTGACCTCGTGACCGAAGCTGTCGAAGCAGGCGTTCCCGCTGAACTCGAAGCTGACATGAAGGCATGGCTGGAAAACAAAGACAATTCCGCTCTCTCCGAAGAGTACGGTCAGAAAGTTCTGGACGGCATCTACGGTGCTCCCCAGACCGAACTTCTCGCTGAGATCGCTGACATGGAAGATCTGTTCACCAAGAAATCCCTCTGGGTATTCGGTGGTGACGGCTGGGCATACGACATCGGCTTCGGCGGTGTTGACCACGTCCTCGCTTCCGGTCGCGACATCAATATCCTCGTAATGGATACTGAAGTATACTCCAACACCGGTGGTCAGTCCTCCAAGGCTACCCCTCTCGGCTCTATCGCCAAGTTCGCAGCTGGTGGTAAGAACACCGGCAAGAAAGACCTTGGCCGCATGATGATGAGCTACGGTTACGTATACGTAGCATCCGTATCCATGGGCGCTAACAAGCAGCAGTTCATGAAGGCAATCCAGGAAGCTGAAGCTTACCCCGGTCCTTCTCTCGTAATCTGCTACGCTCCTTGCATTAACCAGGGTATCAGAAAGGGTATGGGTAAGACCCAGCTTGAAATGAAGCTCGCAGTAGATTCCGGTTACTGGCCGCTCTACCGCTACAACCCCCTGCTTGCTGATGAAGGCAAGAACCCCTTCGTTCTGGAGTCCAAAGCTCCTGACGGAACCATGCAGGAGTTCATGGCTGGCGAAAACCGCTACGGCCTGCTCGAGCGTCTCAACCCCGAAGCATCCAAAGAGTACCGCGCTAAAATCGAAAAAGATTATAACGAAAGGTACGAAATCTTGAAATATATGGCTGAAGCTGATTACAGCGGAAGCAAATAGCACCACCCGCGCCTGCGGACGGGCCTGCACAGGTGGCCCGTCCGCAGCACCCCCTCTTTCTGCGAATTGTGGAAGGTATCGTAGTAAGAGGAGGGCAGGGCAGAAGTCGTTTCAACAGACTTACCAAAAAAACGTTGAGCCTGTGCCGCACTTATGTGGTATGATGGGAGTGTTCTCATCAGAGTGCGGCAAGAACACAAGTGATTTTTCACTGCTTAAGGAGGAAACATGTCTGTAGGAATTTTAGCCCTTGTTGCGATCATCCCGATCGTACTGGCATTGGTACTGATGGTTGGCCTGCGTTGGCCCGCTACTAAAGCTATGCCCGTTGCATGGCTTTCTGCTGTTGCAGGCGCAATTGCCGTCTGGAATCTGCCCGCAACTTACGTTGCTGCTCTTACCGTTCACGGTTTTATCACCGCTATCGGCGTCCTGATTATTGTTTTCGGGGCTATTATCATTCTTTATACTTTGCAATATTCCGGCGGTATGGAGACCATTCAGTATGGTTTCCAGGGTATCAGCCGTGACCGTCGCGTACAGGTTCTGATTATCGGTTACCTGTTTGCCGCATTCATTGAAGGTGCCGCAGGTTTCGGTACTCCCGCAGCTCTGGCAGCTCCGCTGCTCCTCAGCCTCGGGTTCCCCCCTCTGTGTGCAGTTGTAATGTGTCTGGTTTACAACTCCTTCCCCGTAACCTTCGGTGCTGTTGGTACCCCGGTTATTCTCGGTTTTAAATACCTGACCTCTTATGTTGACCAGGCTATCGCAGCATCAGTTCCTGGCCTGAACTTCTCCTCCATGGAAATGTTCAACTCCATCGTTGGTCAGTGGGCAACTGTAATGCATGTTCCCATGATTTACATCCTGCCCATTTTCATGCTCGGCTTCATGACCCGTTTCTTCGGTGAAAACAAGAGCTGGTCTGAAGGCTTTGGCGCATGGAAATTCTCCCTTTTCGCATCCACCGCTTTCACCGTTCCTTACCTCCTTACCGCTTGGTTCGTAGGACCAGAGTTCCCCTCCCTTATTGGTGGTCTCGTAGGTCTTGGTATCGCTGTATTCGGCGCAAAGAAAGGTTTCTGCGTACCTGAAAAATCTTGGGACTTCGGCGCACCCTCCACTTGGGATGCTGAATGGACCGGTTCCGTATCCGCTGAAAACTCCGGTGAATTTAAAGCTCACATGAGCCAGTTTAAGGCATGGACCCCTTACATTCTTATCGGTCTCATCCTTGTTATTACCCGTATCCCCGAGCTCGGCCTGAAAGGCATGCTCGCTGGTGTTGCAATTCCCTTTAAAAACATTCTCGGGTTTGAATCCGTAAACAACTCCATCAAGATTCTGTACCTCCCCGGTACCATTCCTTTCGCACTTGTTGCAGTACTGACCATCTTCATCCACGGCATGCCTGCAGCTAAAGCTGCAACCGCTTGGAAAGAAGCAATCGCAAAAATGAAGAACCCCACCATCGCACTGTTCTTCTCTGTAGCGCTGGTATCCATCTTCCGCGGTTCCGGTATTGCTGATGCAGCACTGAACCCCAACGGTTACATGTCCATGCCTCTGGCACTGGCTGAAGCTGTTTCCGGTCTTGCCGGTCACACTTGGCCCATGTTTGCATCCTTCGTAGGTGGTCTCGGTTCCTTCATCACCGGTTCTAACACCGTATCCGACCTTCTCTTCGCTGAATTCCAGTGGGGCGTAGCAGCTAAACTCGATCTGCCCCGTCAGATCATAGTAGCAGCACAGGGTGTTGGTGGTGCAATGGGTAACATGATCTGCATCCATAACATTGTTGCAGCATGTGCTGTTGTAGGTCTCTCCGGTATGGAAGGCGCAATCCTCAAACGTACCGTATGGCCCTTCCTCGTATACGGTGTGGTTGTAGGTATCGTAGCTTGCGTACTTTCCTTCGTAATGTATCCGACTCTGTTCTAATTAAATAACGTCCCCTCAGGGCCGGAGACGGCTCCGGCCCTGAGAGTTTGATTAGTCCAGATTGATTCATATAAATGATTGTTTTTTAGATTCAGGAGCAAAAAAAACATGTCCAACGCTAAATTAGCAAAAGACTTTGAAAAGATTGTAGGTGCTGGAAATGTCATGCACGAAGAGGCTGACCTCCATGCGTATTCTTACGATTCCGCGGTACTCGATCCCCAGGTACCCTCACTCGTAATTAAGCCTACCACTACCGAACAGCTCGGTCCCGTAACAAGGCTTTGTAATGAGCACGGCCTGCCCATGACCGTTCGCGGCGCTGGAACCAACCTCTCCGGTGGTACCATTCCCCATCCCGGCGGTGTTGTTGTTCTGACTAACGGTCTCAACAAAATCCTCGAAATTAATGAGCAGGACCTCTACGCAGTAGTAGAACCCGGTGTTGTAACTGCACAGTTTGCAGCACAGGTTGCCGCTAAAGGACTTTTCTATCCCCCGGATCCGGGTTCCCAGGCTGTTTCAACCATCGGTGGTAACGTTGCTGAGAACGCAGGCGGACTCCGCGGACTTAAATACGGTGTTACCAAAGACTACGTCATGGGCATGGATTTCTATGATGTAAACGGTGACCTGATTAAATCCGGCTCCCGCACAGTTAAGTGCGTAACCGGTTACAACCTTGCTGGTCTCATGGTTGCTTCCGAAGGAACTCTGGGTGTGTTCTCCAACATCATCCTTAAGCTTGTTCCTCCGCCGAAGGCTTCCAAGGCTATGATGGCAGTGTTCCCTGACGTTCACAAAGCATCTGAAACAGTTGCTTCCATCATCGCGAACCACATCGTTCCCTGTACCCTCGAATTCCTTGATAATTCCACCATCCGTTACGTGGAAGACTTCACTAAAGCCGGCCTGCCCACTGATGCTGGCGCAATCCTGCTCATCGAAGTTGACGGCCATCAGGCTGAAGTCATCGAAGATGCGGAAAAGGTTGTTAACATTTGTAAGAAATGCGGTGCCAACGAAGTTAAAATGGCTGAAACCGCTGAAGAGCGTGAAGCTCTCTGGACTGCTCGTCGTAACGCTCTGCCTGCTCTTGCACGTGCGAAACCGACTACTGTTCTTGAAGACGCTACCGTTCCCCGTTCCCAGATTCCTGCAATGATGGAAGGTCTGGAAAGAATAGCTGCTAAGTACAAAATCGACATCGGAACCTTCGGTCACGCCGGTGATGGTAACCTGCACCCCACCATCCTCTGCGACAACCGTAACAAAGAAGAGTTCCACCGCGTAGAAGAAGCAGTTAACGAAATCTTTGATGTTGCCCTTTCCCTCAAGGGTACCCTTTCCGGTGAACACGGAATCGGTATGGCAAAATCCAAGTGGATGGAAAAAGAAACTTCCAAGGCTACCCTTGAGTACTCCCTGAAAATGAAGCGTGCTATTGATCCTAAGGGCATTCTGAACCCCACCAAGATCATCGGAGACGTATAGCATGGAAGATCTCAAGCAATTAGCTCAAAACCTCATGGAGCTGGATGACCAGATGGTCGCCTGCATGAAGTGCGGTATGTGTCAGGCAGTATGTCCTGTTTTTGCCGAAACCATGCAGGAAGCTGACGTGACCCGCGGCAAGATTGCTCTTCTTGAGAAGCTTGCTCATGAAATGGTCAAAGACGCTGATCAGGTTAACGAAAAGCTTAACAGGTGTCTGCTTTGCGGTTCCTGTGCAGCCAACTGTCCGTCCGGCGTAAAGATTATGGACATCTTCATGAAGGCGCGCGTTATCGTTACCTCTTACAAGGGACTTTCTCCCGCTAAGAAGATGATCTTCAAGGGACTGCTTACCCGTCCCAAGCTCTTTAACACTCTGACTGAAATGAGTGCGAAGTTTCAGGGCCCGTTTGCAAAGATCGCCGACAAGGCATCCGGTGCTGCAAGCTGTGCCATGCTGAACCCGCTTCTCGGTGAACGTCACTTCATGCCTCTGGCCAAAAGACCTTTCCGCAAGGATTATCCTGAACTGGATACTCCCCGCGGTAAAAGCGGTCTCAAGGTAGCTTTCTACCCCGGCTGTGTTGTGGATAAGATGTTCCCCAATGTAGGTCATGCGGCAATCAAGATTCTTGAACACCACGGCGTCGGAATCTTCCTGCCCAAGGGACAGGCATGCTGCGGTATCCCCACACTGGCTTCCGGTGATGCTGATACCATGGTTGCGCTCATGAAGCAGAACATCAAGGCTTTCGAAAACGGAACCTATGATTATCTGGTGACTCCCTGTGCTACCTGCACAGCTACTCTCCATGAGACCTGGCCCAAGATGATTGAAAACGAAGATCCCGTTTTTATTGAAAAAGTTAAGGATCTCGCAGCTAAGACTATGGACATTAACGCATTCCTCGTTGATATCGTGGGCGTTAAGGCTCCTGCAGAAGCCAAGAAGGGCGGTAAGGTCGTCACCTACCACGACCCCTGTCACCTCTCTAAATCACTTGGTGTTACTGCACAGCCCCGTACCTTGCTGAAGCAGAATGAAAACTATGAGTTCAAGGAAATGAACGAAGCCAACCGTTGCTGCGGCTGCGGTGGTTCCTTCAACCTTTACCACTACGACCTCTCCAAGAGCATCGGTGAGCGCAAGGCAGGAAATGTCCGCGACGCAGGTGCACAGGTTGCGGCAACCGGTTGCCCTGCATGCATGATGCAACTCGGTGACATGCTGTCCCAGACCGGCGGTGGAGTAGAGGTAAAACACGTCCTTGAAATCTACGCCGATTCCCTGAAGTAGTATACGAAAGTAGTCCAGAATGATTTCATTCTGGACTACTTCACTAAAAAACGTTCAAATAGGGATTGGCTGGAAACAATTTTTCCGGGTTTGTAGGATCGTCAAAGTTCAGATCCGGCCCAAGATTAACTAAATGAAATAGCGTGGACTCTTCAAATGCGGCTCTGAAGGTTCCAGCCGTTCACGCTTTACACAGGAGATAATCCCAGTGTCTAAAAACCTTTACATCACAGCCACCGAAGAGAAGAGTGGTAAATCTGCCATTGCTCTTGGCGTGATGCAACTGTTGCTGAGAGACCTGCAGCATGTCGCCATCTTCCGTCCTATCATTAATGATAACCAGACCGGATCCCGCGATCACGATATCAATCTGATCATGGAGTACTTCAATCTGGATATCAGTTATGAAGACACCTATGCCTACACACTGAAGGAAGCACGTGAACTCATCAACAGTGGCAAACACTCCCTGCTGCTGGAAAATATCCTCAACAAGTACAGCCAGCTTGAAGAGAAGTACGATTTCGTGCTTTGCGAAGGAACCGACTTTCAGGGCAAAGACCAGAACTTTGAGTTTGACATCAATGCGGAAATCGCCGCCAACCTCAGCTGCCCCGTTCTTCTGGTTGCAAACGGAAGAGGGAAGAGCGCTGACGACATAATTGCATCCACCCAGCTTGTTATCGATGCACTCGAAGACAAGGGCGTAGACACCGTAGCCGCAATCATCAACAGGCTCACTGCTACCGACGAAGAAAAGAATGAAATCCTGTCCAGCATCAAATGCAAGACCAGATGCACTCAGGAACTTCTTGTTTACGGTATCGATGAAAATGAAAGCCTGGGTAACCCCAGCATGAATGATGTACGTAAATGGCTGAACGGTTCCGTACTGTACGGCCACGGAAGACTCGATACTCTCGTTGATGACTATGTTATCGCAGCGATGCGTATCGGTAACTTCCTTGAGTACATCGAAGACGGCAGCCTTATTATCACTCCCGGTGACCGCTCCGATATTATTCTGAGCTCTCTGGCTTCCCGTCTTTCCAGCTCTTTCCCGGATATCTCCGGTATTCTGCTTACCGGTGGCCTGCAGCCCAGCGCATCCGTACATCGTCTTATCGAAGGTTGGACCGGTGTTCCCACCCCCATCCTTTCCGTATCAACAAACACTTATCGTACCACTCAGTTACTGAGCGAACTGTACGGAAGAATTGATCCTGACGATCAGCGCAAGACTGCTTCCGCCCTCGGTACCTTTGAAGCAAATGTAAAGACCGATGAACTCAGACATCGTCTTATCACCAGCAAGTCCAGCAAAGTTACTCCCAAGATGTTCGAGTACAAGCTGGTCCAGAAAGCGAAAGCCAACAAGCAGACTATCGTACTGCCTGAAGGAACAAGCGAAAGAGTTCTTCGCGCTGCTGATATTCTTACCCGTCGCGGCGTTGCAGATATCGTTCTGCTTGGTAAGGCTGATGAAGTTGCCGGTAAGATTTCCCAGCTTGGTCTTGAAATGAACGATGTGCGTATTCTCGATCCCGAGTCTGCACCTCAGTTTGATGACTACTGCGAAACCTACTTCAAGCTGCGTGAACACAAAGGCATCCGTATGTCTGATGCACGTGACCGCATGCTCGATCCCACTTACTTTGCTTCCATGATGGTTCAGAAGGGTGATGCAGACGGTATGGTTTCCGGTTCCATCACCACAACTGCCCAGACTATCCGTCCTGCTTTTGAGTTCATCAAGACCAAGCCCGGTGCGTCCATCGTATCCAGTGTCTTCCTGATGTGCCTCAAAGACAAAGTACTGGTCTTCGGTGACTGCGCAGTTAACCCGAACCCCAATGCGGAACAGCTTGCCGAAATCGCTCTGAACTCTGCTGAAACCGCGAAGATATTCGGTGTTGAACCCCGTGTAGCTCTGATGTCTTACTCCACCGGTCAGTCCGGTAAGGGTGCAGACGTTGAGAAGGTTAAGGAAGCAGTAAAAATCGCCAAGGAACGCAACCCCGAATTGAAGCTCGAAGGGCCTATTCAGTACGATGCAGCCATCGATCCTTCCGTTGCGAAAACCAAGCTTCCGGATAGTGAAGTTGCAGGCCAGGCAACCGTTTTTATTTTCCCCGATCTTAATACTGGCAATAATACTTATAAAGCTGTACAACGCTCCGCCGAACAGTCAGTCGCTATCGGCCCTGTACTTCAGGGTCTCAATAAGCCTGTGAACGACCTGTCAAGAGGCTGCACTGTTCCGGATATTGTTAATACTGTCGCAATCACAGCAATTCAGGCTCAGGCCGAAAAAGGACTTATTTAATGAAAATCTTAGTTATTAACGCTGGTAGCTCTTCTATCAAATACCAGCTTTTGGACATGTCTAACGGTAATGACCTTGCTTCCGGTATTGTTGAACGTATCGGTGAAGCGATGGGTAGCATCTCTTACAAGACCGGTGAAAAATACACTGCTGAGCAGCCTTTCCCCACTCACAGGGAAGGTATGGTTGAAGTCATCAACCTGCTGACTGATGCTGACAAAGGTGTTGTTAAAGACAAAGCTGAAATCGCAGCTATCGGTCACCGTATCGTTCACGGTGGTGAGCTTTTCTTCGAGCCCGTTGAAATCGACGACAAAGTTCTGCAGGGCATTCGCGATTGTATTCCTCTCGCACCTCTGCACAACCCCGGTCACGTTATCGGTATCGAAACCGCTATGGAACTGTTCCCCGGTGTAAGACAGGTTGCCGTTTTCGACACCTCTTTCCACCAGACCATGGAGCCCAAGGCTTACATGTACGGTGTTCCTTACAAATACTACGAAGACTGGGGTCTCAGAAGATACGGTGCACACGGCACTTCCCACAAGTATGTTGCCCGCGAAACCGCTAAACTTCTCGGCAAGCCTCTTGAAGAGTCCAACATCATTACTGTTCACCTCGGAAACGGTGCTTCCATTTCCGCAGTTAAGAACGGTAAGTGCTACGACACTTCCATGGGCCTGACTCCTCTCGGCGGTATTATCATGGGTACCCGTTGCGGTGACATTGACCCCGCAATCGTAGGTTTCATCGCTGAAAGAACCAAGCAGAGCGCAGCTGAAGTTGTTGCTACCCTGACCAACGAGTCCGGTCTCAAAGGTATCTGCGGTTCCAACGATCTGCGTGACATCCACGCTCGCATCGAAGAAGGCGACGAAAAAGCTAAACTCGCTCTGGACATGGCTTGCCACAAAGTACGTCAGTTCATCGGTGCCTATGCATTCGAACTGGGCCGTGTAGATGCTATCGTATTCACCGCGGGTATTGGTGAAAACGACGAAATTTACCGTGAGAACTGCCTCTCCGGTCTCGAAAACTTCGGCATCACCATCAACAAAGATAAGAACGAAAACTGGGATAGAACTCCCTCCTTCATCAGTGAAGACGACGGTGCTGTAAAGGTAGCGATCATCGCCACTAACGAAGAACTCGAAATTGCTAACGATACTGTCAAAGTTCTCGGACTGTAGACAAGTATATATTGTAAAAGAAACCGGGGTGAAGTGCGGAAGACTTCACCCCGGTAGAAGAATGGACAGGCATCTTTATTTTCTGTGACAGCCAGCAATAAATTAATGTTTATTACATCAAATTCGTACCGATGAATTTGATAGGCTTATCATTAAGAAGCACTGCCTGAAGGAAACGGTCCGTAGCAGCCTTAAAGGAAGGGGCTGTGCCACCAGTCTTGTGGAAGGGATATGGTGGTCATTTACGGAAATATTAACGGACAATGTGTTAATAACAGCGTCCATCGTATTTGGGGGAAAAATGACAGCTAAAGCTGAAAGTGTAAAGCTTTTTACCGATAAAGCTGAGCTTGTGTCCGCTGTAGTAACAGAGATTTCTTCTCTGGATGAAGCTTACAAGTACACAATGGATCTCTGCGGAAAAAAAGAAGCCTGTAAAATGCTTATTTCTGGTTGTGAACAGAACCTCTCCAACAAGGCTGAGCAGCTCTGTGCAACTAAAATTGGTAAAACCATCGTCGCACCGGCACTGACCAAGAAAGAGTCAGCAGCACTGGAAAAACTGTGTGAGGAAAACGGTTTTACCCTGATTAAAGATAGCGTTCGTAACCATCTCGGCGGTATTGATATCGCATTCACCTATGCTGACCACGGTATAGCCGAGACCGGAACCATCGTAGTCAACTGTCCCAGTGAAGAATTGAGACTTGCTACCATGATCAGTGAAGTACACGTAGCCGTTCTGCCGAAGTCCAAGCTTGTGGAGAACTCTTACGATCTCGAATCATGGATGGAAGGTAACATGATGAAAGGTGATTACACTGCATTCATCACCGGTGCCAGCCGTACTGCCGACATCGAGCGTGTTCTCGCTATCGGTGTACACGGTCCCCTTGAACTTCATATTCTTCTTCTGGAGGACTAATCATGCAGGACGCTAAGAATCTTAAAGAATATAGGAAAGAGATCAGGGAATCCCTTGATAACGATTTTCTCAGAACCGCAATGGATAAATTTGCTGTTGCCTATCGTGGCAGCCGCGCCAATGCGTTCAAAGATATGGATGAAAAAGCTCTGATTCGTGAAATCGCAGATGCTAAAGATGCAGCTGCTCAGAGAATCGACGAACTTTTCGCCCAGTTTAAAGAAGAAGCTGAAAAGCGCGGTGCAGTTGTTCACCTTGCCAAAGATGCTAAAGAAGCCAATGAAATCATCGGCCGCATCGCTGTAGAGGAAAACTGCAAGACCATCGTTAAATCCAAGTCCATGACTGCGGAAGAAACTCTTCTTAACCACCATCTTGAAGATGATCTTAATCTCAAGGTTGTTGAAACCGACCTTGGTGAGTGGATCATTCAGATGCGTCACGAAGGGCCTTCCCACATGGTTATGCCTGCTATTCACCTTTCCCGCCATCAGGTCAGCGACCTTTTCTCTGATGTGACCGGCCAGAAGCAGGGTGATGATGTTCAGGCTCTTGTTAAGGTTGCCCGCCGCGAACTTCGTCAGGCTTTTGTTGATGCTGATATGGGCATCTCCGGCGGTAACTTTGCTATCGCCGAAACCGGTTCCATCGGTCTGGTTACCAACGAAGGTAACGCCCGTCTGGTTACCACTCTACCCAGAGTTCATGTAGCTCTCATGGGTCTTGATAAACTGACTCCCAAACTTCATGACGCTCTGCGCGTGCTGAAGGCACTGCCCCGTAACGCTACCGGGCAGGCGATCACCTCTTATGTTACCTGGATCACCGGGTCCAACGAGTGTGCTGCGGCTGAGGATGACAGGAAGAAAGTGCACTTCGTGTTTTTGGACAATGGAAGACGCGCTCTCGCAAAGGACCCGGTGTTCTCTCAAGTTCATCGTTGCGTACGCTGTGGCGCATGCGCCAACGTTTGTCCTGTCTACCGCATGGTCGGCGGCCACAAAATGGGCCATATTTATATCGGGGCTATCGGCCTCATCCTTACCTACTTCTACCACGGTACTGAGAAAGCCAAGAACCTTGTTCAAAACTGCATCAACTGTGGAGCATGTAAGGAAATTTGCGCAGGTGGAATTGACCTGCCCGGTCTGATTAAAGACATTCAGGCCCGCATTCTGGAAGAAGAGGGACATCCCATGTACTCCTCCTTCCTCGCGAAAATGATGAAGAACCGCAAACTCTTCCACAAGTTCCTGCGCATTGCTAAGACTGCACAGAAACCTGTGAAGGGCAAAGACGGCTTCATGCGTCACCTGCCCATGATTTTCATGCCTGATCATGACTTCAGGGCACTGCCTACCGTTGCTGAAGTTCCCTTCCGTGACATGTGGGCGAAGGTTCAGCCTGCAAAGGTTGCAGCTCCCAAGTACAAAGTCGGTCTTTTCTCCGGTTGCGTACAGGACTTCGTATACCCTGAACAGTCTGTTGCTACCGTGGAAAGCATGCGCAATAAGGACGTTAACCTCGAATTCCCCATGGATCAGTCCTGCTGCGGTCTGCCGCTGCAGATGATGGGTGAAGTAACTGCCGCAAGGGATGTTGCTATCCAGAACATTGAAGCTTTCGAAGGTACTGATTGCGATTACATCCTGACCATGTGTGCATCCTGTGCTTCCCACCTGAAGCACAACTACATGAAGATGCTCGGCAAAGATCCTCAGTACGCAACCCGCGTAAAGGAATTTGCTGACAAGGTCATCGACTACAGCTCCTTCATGAACGATGTTCTCGGTGTTGAAAAAGAAGACTTCCTTGATTCTGCCGGAGACTCCGTGACCTATCACGCTCCCTGCCACCTCTGCCGCGGTCTGGATGTTAAAGCCGCTCCCCGCGAACTGATGGCAAAAGCAGGACTTGATTACAAGGAAAGTGCTGAAGAAGAAGTATGCTGCGGTTTCGGTGGAACCTACTCTGTGAAGTTCCCCAAGATCTCCGAACAGCTGCTTGAGAAGAAAATCAATAATGCGAAGGAAAGCGGTGCAAAAATACTGCTGACTGACTGCCCCGGTTGCGTAATGCAGATCCGTGGTGGTGCCAAGAAGCAGGGTGCTGACCTCGAAGTTAAGCACATTGCTGAATACATGGCAGCTCGCAGAAAATAAAACATGACACACGCTCACTGTCCGCGGCTATGTTTGCCGGTCGCGGACAGTGGTTTAAAATGCGGCATGTAATAATGCCTCCAAACCCGGTACCTTCACCTCGCAACTGAAAACGCCGGTTACAGGCCGCACATCTAAGGCTTTTCCATTCGCTCGCCCGATGGAAAAGCCTTTTTTGTTGCAAGTCGCCAAGGGCAATAATGATTCTCGTAATTTGAGTATAACGGCTACTGGGTTAACTTTTGTTGTTATGCTTCCGATATATCTGTATTGTGAATTCTAAGCTGCAACGTAGGATATTATCGTCGCAGTTTTTTAACAAAAAGGGAGATATGTATGTTGAAGAATCTGTCAATCGGCGGGCGGTTTGTCCTTTTACTGGCTTCAGTCTTGGTTTTTTTGATAGTCTGCGGAGTTATGTTTCTTGCAGAGATCAGACAGGTCGAGAATATCGGTCTCACTGAGATTGAAAACGTTATGTTACAGGGTCAAAAGGATAAGGTGGAGGTTGCCACCCGTGCAGCAGCCGAATCTTTGGGATCACAGCTTCACGCTGTAGACGGCGATGATGCAAAAATAGATTTTATCCGTAAGTCAATTGACAGTTTTAGATTTGAAAATGACAAGTCTGGCTATTTCTTTGTTTACAAGGGTACTGTTAATGTAGCCTTGCCACCTAAAAAATCCTTACACGGTAAGGATTTAAGTGGAGCAAAAGATAAAAACGGTGTGTTTTTTGTCCGTGAGCTTGCTCGCGCTGCTCAAAACGGCGGTGGTTTTGTGCAATATATTTTCGATAAGCCTGGCAAAGGACTTCAGCCAAAGCTTGCTTACGCTACCATGGTTCCCGGTACTGATATGTGGATTGGAACCGGTGTTTATATTGACAACATCGAGGCGGCAAAGCTTCGTGTCGCAACAATGATTGATTCAGCTGTTAAAGCCGACACAACCAAGATTGTGTTGATCATGCTCGCTATGCTGCTTTTTGCTCTTACTCCGCTTTGTCTCGTTATCGTCCGCTCCATAGTTAATCCTGTTAAGGAAGCTACCGATGCCGCCAGCCGTGTTGCCGAAGGTGATCTTACCGTCACGCTCAACCCGACCGGTAGAAGTGAGATCTCTACTTTGCAACGGGCTATTAACACAATGACTACCACTCTTGATGAGAATCTCACTGATATTAAGCGCAAGGAAGCTGAGTCGGCAGAACAGGCTCGAGTCGCTCAAAAAATGGCTGCCGAGGCCGAAGAGGCTCGCCAGCAGGCCGAAGGCGCTAAGCGTGAGGGCATGCTGGCAGCTGCAAATAAACTAGAGTCCGTTCTGAATAATATCGTGAAAATCTCCCGCGATGTAGAAAAGTCCACTAATGAAATCATGAACGGTAGTGACTTCCAGAAACAGCGTATCGCTGAAACAGCTACTGCCATGGAAGAAATGAATGCGACTGTTCTTGAAGTGGCAAAAAATGCCACTGAGACCAACGAAGACACCGAGCAAACCAGAGATAAAGCCAGCGAAGGGCAGACTGTGGTCCAAGGGACAATTGAATCTATGGTCGGCATTCAAGAACAGACCAATGAACTGGAAAGACTTATGGATCAGCTTAATACCCAGTCCATCGAGATTGGTAATGTTATGAGCGTGATCAATGATATTGCTGACCAGACCAACCTGTTGGCTCTAAATGCAGCCATTGAAGCCGCCCGTGCCGGGGAAGCTGGCAGGGGGTTTGCCGTTGTTGCGGACGAAGTTCGCAAGCTGGCTGAAAAAACCATTGGTGCTACTGATCAGGTTGATAAGTCGATCACTTCTATTCAGGGTCTCGCCAAGCAGAATATTGAAGGTATGCGTAACGCTGTAGAAGCTATCGGTGGTGCTACTGAGCATTCCCGTGCTTCCGGAGCTGTGCTTTCTGAGATTGTAAGTCTGGCTTCAAATGCCGCAGGACAGGTTCAGTCTATCGCTACTGCTGCGGAAGAGCAGTCCGCAACTTCTGATGAGATCAATCGCAGCATAACTGAGATTGATTCAATGACTGAGGATAACGCCCGTAACAGTATGCTTGCTGCTGAAGCTGCCACAGATCTTTCTCGTGAAGTTGCTGCTTTGGTTGCATTGGTGGAAGAACTTAGAAGTTAACTTTATTTGGGCTTGTGGAGCCTGTAAAAATAGGCTCTAATACAGCCTCGAAATACATCATCCATTGTCCTTTATTCATATGCACTTAAGGAACGGAGGAAAAAATGATTAAACATATCGTAATGTGGAACTTGAAAGAGGAAGCTGCCGGCGCAACCGCTGCTGAAAATGGAGTCAAAGTCAAAGAAATGATTGAGGCTCTTAACGGTAAAATTGCAGAACTCAAACATGTTGAGGTCAGTGTGGATGTTTTTGAAGCCACACAAAAATGGGATTTAGTGCTTTACTCAGAGTTCGACAGCAAGGAAGACCTACAGGCCTATGCAGTGCATCCTCTGCATCAGGAATGTGTTGCATTTATCAAAGAAGTAGTGTCTTCACGAGATGCAATCGATTATGTGATTTAAATATAGCTGTATACGCTTTAAAAGGCCGAAGACGATAAGTCTTCGGCCTTTTTTTGTAACTGGTGTTTTGAATAGTAATGCTTATATTTATAAAAGGAGGTGTTTTTAGTAAAGATAAGTACATCAGTGTATGTTCTTGCGTAAATATTTATGCGCAAAATTGTTATGAAAAACTTTGAATTTATCCACCAAAGGTGTATATTTTTATTAAGACTTGGATTTTTTCCTGATAAAGTGTGAGGGCATCTTTATCTAAAACTATAAAGAGGGGGAGGGCCTATGTTGAAGAATCTGTCGATAGGTGCAAGGTTTTTTATGCTACTGGCTTTGATGGTGCTTTTCCTGATTGTGACTGGGTTATTTTTTATGGGAGCCATTCGGGATGTAACCAATCTCGGTGTAAGTAATACAGAAGAAATAATGTTCCAGGATCAAAAGGATAAGGTCAAGGTGGCCACCCTTGCCATGGCCCGTTCACTTGGTGTGGAAATAAAGAATATCAGTGACGAAAATGAAAAGCTTGAATTCCTCCGCGCAGCCCTTGATCCAGTTCGATTTGAAGAGGATAGTTCTGGTTATTTCTTTGTCTATAAGGGCACGGTGAATATGGTCATGCCTCCTAAGAAGTCTCTGCATGGTAAGGATCTTGGGGGGCTGAAGGATCAGAATGGGTTGCTGCTTATTCAGGAGCTTTCCAAGGTCGCCCACTCTGGAGGCGGTTTTGTTAAGTATTATTTTGAAAAGCCCGGATCCGGTGTGCAACCTAAGATCAGTTATTCCATGATGATTCCCGGCACTGATATGTGGATTGGTACGGGCGTTTACATTGATAATATCGAAGTAGAAGCAGGTAAGATGGATAGTTTGATGCATGAAAGTGCTAATGCTTTTACTATGAAGATTGTCATAGGGGCGGGAGCCGTTCTGCTGCTGATAGTTTTGCCTCTTTCCATGTATTTGGTCCGGTCAATTGTAAATCCGCTGACTGCATCAACTGAAGCAGCAACTTCTGTTGCTGAGGGTAACCTTGACGTTTCCCTCAATCCTGAAGGGCGTAATGAGATCGCTACTTTGCAGGTTGCTTTGAATACTATGGTGGAGACTTTGGCTGCCAACCTTGAAAGTATCAAGGCCAAGGAAGCTGAATCCCAAGAACAGGCTCGTATTGCAGAAGAAGCTGCAGCCGAAGCCCGCGAGGCCCAGATCAGGGCAGAGGGAGCAAAGAAGGAAGGTATGCTTGCTGCTGCTGATAGGCTGCAGGAGGTTGTAGAAAGAGTCTCAAGTATTACTACTGAGGTTTCCAGTAATGCAGAAGAGATTCAGCGCGGAAGTGAGTTTCAAAAGCAGCGTGTTACTGAAACAGCCACTGCCATGGAAGAGATGAATGTTACCGTTCTTGAAGTCGCTAAGAACGCTACTGAAACCAATGAGAGTTCCGCACAGTCTATGGAAAAGGCCAGTGAAGGGGCCAAGGTTGTGCAAGAAGTAATATTGGCTATGGGTAATATTCAGCAGCGAACCACCAGTCTGAAGGAATCTATGGAACATCTGGATACTCAGGCTGTGGAAATCGGTAATGTGCTTGGTGTAATTAATGATATTGCCGACCAGACCAACCTGCTGGCACTGAATGCTGCTATTGAAGCTGCGCGTGCAGGTGAAGCAGGCAGGGGATTTGCAGTTGTTGCAGACGAAGTGCGTAAGCTGGCTGAAAAGACCATTGGCGCTACTGATGAGGTAGAAAAGAGCATCAGCGGTATTCAGGCTTTAACTCGTGAAAACGTTAAGGGTATGGATGCTACTGTTGAGGTCGTGGCAAGTGCCACCGAGCTCTCACGTTCCTCTGGTGATATGCTGGATGAGATCGTTGAGCTTGCAAAGAACTCAGCTGATCAGGTCCGCTCTATTGCAACTGCTGCTGAAGAGCAGTCCGCAACTTCGGAAGAGATCAACCGTAGTGTTGGTGAAATTGATACTATGACTGAGGAGAATGCTCATAATAGTCAATTGGCCGCGGAAGGAACCCGTTCTCTTTCTACTGAAGTTCAGGAACTTCTGAATCTGGTTGAAGAGTTGCGCAGTGAAGATTAATGATAGGCTATAGGGACAGATTTATCTGTCCCTAATTCGGCATTCCGGAGGGGCTCATGGATTCTGAACTGATCAAGATCGTTGAGAAGCACCTGCTTGAAAAAGTCGGTCTGCCCTCAGAAAAGCTGGTTGATTTTTTGAAAGAAACATCAATCCATCTGAAGGTACTCATGGATGCTCTTGATGAAGGAATCGATGAAGGGCAGTTTGAAGTTGTTGTTTCGAGTGCCCATACTTTGAAAGGAAGTCTTGTAAATCTTGGGCTTGATGAATTGAGCAAGATCGCGGGGAATATTGAAACTGCCGCATATAGTACCTCCCCTTTGTATCTAAGTTGCTACTTTATGCGATTACGCAAGATGCTTATTCCTTTACTCGATTATGCAAACAAAAAATAAAAAATCCCGGGGCAACCGCTCCGGGATTTTTTAATTACGTGTTCAGAAATCTCACAGTTCTGTCTTCTGACCAGAGCTGTTTTTCCATGGGCAGGTCGGCAAAACCGACGTGTCCTCCGTACTTGGGGATTTGCAGGTACAGATACTGGCTATTTTCCGCATCTTCAACAGGGTAGCATTCCGGGGTCAGGAAAGGATCATCTTCTGCACTCAGAATAAGTGACGGGACCCTGATATTGTTCAAGACTTGTTTACATGATGATTGGCGGTAGTAGTCGTAAGCATCCGTGAAACCGTTGATGGGTGCAGTATACGCGTTGTCGAAATCAACGATGTTTTTGATGGAGGATAGTTTCTCTAGGGGGTAAAGATCCGGGAATTGTTTGTGTTTAGTCTTTATTTTCTGCTTCAATGATCGCAAAAAATAACTGCTGTAAATGAAATTGGATTTTTCACAGAGTTTTACAGCAGATGCTTCCAGATCACAGGGCACAGATATTCCGATGGCCCTTTTAACTTTAGCGGGAACTTTGTCAGGGTCTTCTCCCAGGTATTTCAGGACGTGGTTGCCGCCCATGCTGAATCCGATAAGGGCAGCGTCATCGTAAATACCATGATTAAGTCCATATTCTAGTACGGTGTGGAGATCCCGGGTGTCGCCGCTATGGTACATTCCGGGTTTCTTGTTTGGATCATTGCTGCAGCCGCGAAAAGTGTAGGTGATGCAATCCCAGCCGGCGAGCACGAGTGCGCGGGCCATGCCGAGTACATACGGTCTGCGGGAATTACCTTCAAGGCCGTGAGCGATGACAGCAAGGCGTGAGCTGCTTGCAAGGTGCCAGTCTATATCAAGAAAGTCGCCGTCAGGAGTTTCGATTCTTCTTTTTACTACAGGCGGGAGGCTGACTTTCCGGAAGAGGCGTGGAAATATTGTTTGGAGATGACCCGATTGGAGAGGAAATTTGGGTTTATAGGGAGGGGGTTGCAATAAAGGCATTTGGTAAAAATATCCATCCTTTGGCTTGCCCAATTGAAGCCGGTTGATTGTTGCTTACAGTTCAGCTGACGATATACGCTTGCAGGTCCGCTGTCAAAAGAGTTATGCGCAAAGTAATTAATATCCTTGCCAAGAGAGTTAAGGAGTTACTGTAGAAGCAGTTTCAACCCGATTAAAATAAGAACTCCTCCGCCGATCCTTTCGGCAATATGGCTGTAGCTCGAAGCTTTGGCAAATGATTTACCCAGCCAGATACCGAATGAAGTCAGCACCAGCGCGGTAATCCCGATCATGACGCAGGGGAATGCAATGGGATAGTCCATTATGGAAAAGGAAAGTCCCACGGCTAAGGCATCCAGACTGGTGGCAACTGACAGGAATATCAGGGAGAGGCCCTTGGTGGGGTCCTTGTATGTATCGCAGGAATCGTCTGTTTCGAAAGATTCCTGAATCATTTTTCCGCCCACAAATGCTAAGAGAAAAAAGGAAATCCAAGGAGCATATGTTTCGACCATTGATTTTACGGTAAGTCCGGCCAGCCAGCCTAAAAGGGGCATCAGGGCCTGAAACAGGCCGAAATGGAAAGAGAGCCTGAAATTCTGCCGTTTACTGACTTCAGGCATACACAGACCGCAAGCAACGGCAATGGTGAAGGCATCCATAGCGAGTGCCACGGAGATAATGAAAATTTCGTAAAAAGGCATGGTTGGATTGGACTCCTTAAGTGATCTAGGTGGTTCTCATACCTCTACTACGTTTGTTTGTTAAGTGGAAATGGTGATAAAAAAGGCGTAACCGTATACTCGGCTACGCCTGAACATGCCGGTGGAGGGACCTGCATGATTTTATGTAATTATCAGAATCCCGCTGCTTTTAGAAAACGCTGGGAGACAAGACCGCTGGCAATATGACGGCGTGTGTCTCCGGAAAGTTCGAGCCTGCCTTCAACGTCAATGGGGTGGCTGTCGTATGCTTCCTTGAGTACGTCTTCGAAATTATTCCTGAGTTTGAGGAAAGATGCTTCTATTTCAGGATAATCGGAGTTTTCCCGCCAAGGGAGCATTAATTTGCCGCTGGTTTCCCCGGTTTTGTGGTCCGGAGTATAGATACGGTATGCAGTACAGTCGCACCCGTTACGTTCGCATTTACCGGGAAGGCAGCTTGCAGACCATGACTCCGGTGGTTCTGGAATGGTTGATTCCAGCACCACCTGCGGCAGCCCCAATTCCTTTTCAAAATCTTCCAGACTGATTGTGTAAGTCAGTACCGGGCGGAAGTTCCCGCGTTTTTTTGTGATGTTCCATTCGATGATCATTATTTCCCCTTATAAATTTAAAACTAATAGGGATTCTTAAGGGGCTTAGCTCCTTAAGCCGCCGGAGGCGAAATCAATTTATTAAAAGCGCGAAGCGCATCATAACTAAATTACATCAATTGTTTCTCCGAAGGGCGGGGGATATCCTGCGCCGCCTGTTCTGGCCCAGAGCACCGGGTAGTCCGGCTCGCGTTCTGGGAATTGTCCACATTCCATGTCGCTCAAATAGACAAGGCAGGCCGGATCAATGTTTTTACTCTCAATAAAATTGAATACGGGGCGAAAGTCTGTCCCTCCACCTCCCTGCGGTTGCAGTTCGAGTGGCAGGTCCGCGCGGGTAAAGGTTTGTTCGCCGGTAACTTCAAGATCGCACCAGACAACCCGGATAGTGGTGTCGTATGCTTCCAGAATGGATGATAATTCTGCTGCAAACTGTTCCAGTTCCTGCGGGGCGATGCTCCCGGAAGTATCAACAGCCAGCACCACTTCAGGCAGCTGTTCCGTTGAGAGCGAGGGCAGATACAGGCCCATGTGCAGGTGACGGCGGCTGGGCGGTGTCCAAGCATAATCGTTGCGTGCTCTGGCACTGATGAAGCGTTCCAGAAGTTCCCGCCAGTCCAGCTTCGGGTAAAGCAGTTTTTCCACCAGCCGCTCAAGGCCGCCGGGAATGTCTCCGCAATCGCGGGCCTGATTGGTGGCCTGCGCCAGTGCCAGCAGCCAGTCTTTATCTGTTTCTTCGCCGGAGTCACCGTCACCGGATTCTGCCTCATCGGCATCGCGGACTTCTCCGGTGCCTCCGGGGTCAGCTGATTGATCCTGATCGATTTCGCCTTCGGAATCTTCTATTTCTTCCGAGTCCATGCCCTCTGAGGAAGATTCGCCGTCATCTCCGTTCTGGGAACGTTCTTCGTCTTCTCCGGATTCAAGGTCATTGCCTTCGCCTTGTCCGTCTTCGTATTCTACATCGATGCGTTTAGGGCCGTTTTGCTGCTTGCCTATTTCAGGGTTGCCGGACTGGTCGAAGTCTTTTGTCAATGCAGTGAAAATTTCCTCGGCGTTTTTGCCGTGGTACTTTTCATCATCCAGAAAACCCTCAGGCAACTGAAATCCTGCCTCCAACAGAATCCAATTGATGGAGTAGTCACAGGCCATATTCCAAAGCCGCACATCGCGGTTACCGCGTCTTTTGTGATGCTGGCAGGCCGGATGCATGATGGTGTGGGCCAGTACTCCCTGCAATTCTTCATTGGAAAGCTTGTCTACAAAGTGCGGATTGTAGGCAAAGGTTTTGCCATCGGTCCATGTGCCGTCGCAGGTGCGGTCTTCCTGCGGTTCCATGCGCAGGCATAGAGAACCGAAGAACGGGTGCTTTAGGAGCAGGTCGGCACGGGCCTTGAGCAGTTTACGGTCAGCATTCATTGGTAAAATCCTAGAACAGTATGTCCGAGTTGGCGGTGGCCCAGCGGTTGAAACCATCTGACTCGACAATGGACCGATCCTTTTTGACTGCGTTGCGTACCAGTAAAACAGCGAATTCCGCAGGCAGCCTTGAGGCAAAGACCATGATTGATTCGGCATGTTCCGGGGCTGCTTTGGATGCTACTGATTCGCAAAGCGCATATGCAGTAGCCGGATCTTCGGGGATGGCTACTTTGTCCGGTGATTTGAGTACGAATTCAGGGTCGGGAAGCTTGCGATAGATTTTGCAGAATCCGCTGAATTCTGCAGCAGCACCTTCGCCGACTGTTCCCTTGAAAAGTTCATACTCGACTTCCGGGCTGGGTGAGGACTTGATGATCCCGGATACAAACTCCCAAGAGCGGGGAGAAGGAAATGCTTTTTCATTGCGGGACGGATCAAAGTCATGCAGCAGGCCGGGTCTGAACTTTATAAAGGCGAGCAGTTCTTCGGCAATGTTGTTTGCAGCGGCCCAGTCAAGCCAGTCCGTGGTGCTTACTTCAAAATCGAGATGCACGAAGCGGTTTGCAAGCGCAGACGGCATGCGATGAGTTACGGCTTTATCTGATTCCCTGTTTCCTGCTGCTATCACGGTCCAGCCTTCTGGAAGAGTATACTCGCCCAGCTTGCGGTCAAGGACCAGCTGGTAGCAGGCAGCCTGCACCAGAGGAGGTGCAGCGTTAAGTTCATCAAGGAAAAGGATACCCTTGCCGTCTTTCGGCAAGAAGGAGGGCGGGCACCAGCTTGCATCGCCTTCATCGGAAATGCGGGGCAGGCCGCGCAGGTCAACCGGATCGAGCAATACTGCGCGCAGATCGGTTAGTTTGAGGTCCAACTCGTTAGCTACTTGGGCTACAACCTGACTTTTACCAACTCCTGGAGGTCCCCAGAGGAAAGTAGGCTGCTTGGTTTTTATCAATGTATGCAGTGAATTGGCTATTAATCTAGGATTCATAAAGTAAATCTCACGTCTGTTTTTTTGTTATTTTATTGGGAGATGAATGTTTTTGATATTGAAAACGATTCTCGATGTCAATGTAGAATCGCAAAAAAAAGCCGAATACGTTTGCATCCGGCTTTTTATTTTTCTTAAGGAAGGGAGATTATTCCACTACTGCTTCAGCTTGATTGCGATATTTACGATAGATTTTAAACCCCAGCAGGGTGGAAATGACAAAGAGAACCACAGCCATGACCATGCGTAGGGTGGATGATACTTCCACACCGCTGCCGAAGAGAGCGAAGACCATGTTCTGGGGGATGTATCCCACTGTGGAGCCGAATATAAAGGGCAGGGCCGGAATGCTGGTTACTCCTGCAAGAATATTTGTGACCACGTTGCTGCCTAATGGGAAAAAACGGATAGTCAGAGCCATGTTGAAGGGACTGCGGCTCAGGAAATCATCTACTTTCTGAATACGGGCACCGAACTTCCTTTTAATGAAAGAACGGCCTACCAGCCGGGAATAGACGAATGCCCCGGCGCAACCGAGTCCGGTTCCGATGGTTCCGAGCAGGGTGCCAAGGGCGAAGCCGTATGCGTATCCACCCATGAAGCAGATCACCTGTCTGGGAAAACCGACAGCCGAAAAGAATGCCGCCAATCCCACATAGGTGAGTACTCCGGTAAGGCCGCGAGATCGCACATGTTCATCCATCCAGTGAGTATCAAGTGCATCGGCAAGTCCGGCATAGCGGATCAGATAGACCGAAAGCCCCAATACGCTGAGCATGGCAAGTCCCTTGATCAGGGCTTTCATGCTTACTTTTGATTCATTGCTTACTGCACTCATTTACTTGTCGTCGCTGCGTTCTTTTACACTGTATGAAAAATGACGACCCAGCAGCCAGCGCACGCCCAGCAGGTCGTAACCACCGGCAATTGCGCGGTCGATAGTGCCGTATTTGGATTCACCTTCGAAACGGGGACGGTGGTTAACTTTCATTTCAGCAACGGAGGCGCCCTGCATTTTCATGAGTGTGGGCAGAAAACGGTGCATGCCGTTAAAACGTGGGATTGCGCGGACCATGGCTGTGTCCATGATCTTAAGAGAGCATCCGGTGTCTTGTACGGTTTCGTTGGTAAGCCTGTTGCGGATGGCGTTGGCTATTTTGGAGGCGATCCGCTTGATCCAGACATCCTTGCGTTTCTGACGCCAGCCGATGGTCATGGTGTGTCCTTCATTGTAGAGGGCATACATGGCCGGAAGATCGGCAGGATCATTCTGCAGGTCTGCATCCATGGTGGCGACACGCGGCGCACGGGCTTCATCGAATCCGGCACAGAAGGCAGCGGACTGTCCCCGGTTTTCCGCAAATGAAATATAGCGGGCTTTGGGATAGGTTGATGAAATATCTTTGAGAACGGCGAGGCTGTTGTCTTTGCTGCCGTCATCTACAAATATTACTTCATATGGAATATCTGTCGGTTCTAAGGCCGAATCAATTTCCTGCATTAGTTTTCGTAAATTATCCTGTTCGTTGTAGACAGGGATCACGAGAGATAGTTCGTAGTGGTTTGTCATATCGAGAGATGAGATAAGAAAATTTAAATAATTTGTAAATAGCTGTTGACAGGAAGTAGTCTCCTCTGTAGAACCTCTTCCTGTGACGCGGGGTGGAGCAGCTTGGTAGCTCGTCGGGCTCATAACCCGAAGGTCGTTGGTTCAAATCCGGCCCCCGCAACCACCATGCTTCATCAGAAAGGCTCAACCGAAAGGTTGGGCCTTTTTTTATTTTATATGGCTAGCCTTTCTGTTGTTTAAAAAACATAATTATCAACCGAATGACCTGAAAAATGTTTTTCCTTATCTCACCTTCTCTCCGACCTTCTTTCCGGGCATAAAAATAAACTCTTTCAAAGCCGATAATGCTTTTTCGCTAATATCAAGATTTTTAACAGGCACTTCAATCTTCACTCGTGTACCTAGATGGATGTTGCGGAGTGTTTTGCTGAATGTTGGATCGGTCATGATCAGGTCTTGCAATTGACCTGAATAGTATGCCTTTTTAAGTCCTTTCCTGATCGCATCATGCAGTAATGCATTCCCTTTTCTGACGTAAAAAAAAGATGCTAATGGATAGGTAAGAACTATATTCTCGTCGATAACAAGACCCGGATGGTCCGGTGCATATCGTTTGTATTCAAGATCAATCTCGAAGAGTCCGCGGGGGTACAGGTCAACTCTTTTACGCATAAGCATCCCCGGAATGCTGGTTGTATCTGCCGGGGTGTGAACTTTCAGTCCAGCATCACGCAGGATTTTTACATCCGACCAACCCAGACCCTGCGCAAAAATAAATTTTGAAAGATCTGCCAGACTTTTAACATTTTTCAGCCTGTCTTCTACGTCAGCACGAGTCAGCATAATTCTGTGCCCAAGTCCTAATCCCAGTTGAATAGGAATATAGATGGGTTGTAATAGTTCTTCATGTTCTGAGCGGTTGCCTAGCGCTATGACGTAATTTTTCGGAGAAGAACTTACGATCTTAACTCTTCGGGGTTGCGTTGCATCAACAACCTCAATCTCTAATTTATATGGTTGCTGCTGATTTTTTAGTGCAAGCTCAAGTAGTCTATATATGTATGTTTCCTGCGGGAGTGGGCGGTCAACAAGTAAGACGGCTTTTAAAGTGTCCTGCGCAAAAGCAGGCTGCGCACAGAATAATAACGTGAGCCAGATTAAAATCTTCTGCATGAGATTCCTCCAAGTTATCAATATGTGTTATTGAGTAGTATAAGTCAAATTGTCCAGCGTTGGCGTTAAGATGAATTGTCTCGCTAATTGATTATCGAATCGATTGCGCAACCGTTTCGATGGTGTTACAGGTTGGTTAATTTGCCCGTATGGGGATGCTTTTTACATAGGAGAGAACATGAAAAGAACAGGACTTCTTAATTCTGAATTATCATATATTATATCCAAGCTGGGACATTTTGATGCGCTGACCATATGCGATGCCGGACTGCCTGTTCCGGAAGGTGTGCTGCGTATTGATCTGGCTGTGTCCGAAGGGATTCCGTCCTTTATCGATGTGGTTAAGGCTGTACTTATGGAAATGGAGCTTGAATCTGTTGAATTGGCAGAAGAGTTCAAGGATGTAAGTCCGGCCAGACATGATGAATTGATCAGTGTTCTTGAAATGGAGTCTGCTCAGCGCGGCAAGGATATCCCGGTGGATTATGTGCGCCACGTAAATTTCAAGCTCAACACGAAAAAGAGCGTTGCCATTGTCCGGACCGGAGAGTTCACTCCTTACGCGAATATTACTTTCAAGGCCGGCGTAGTTTTCTAGGGGGAAACCATGAGTGTACTGCTCAGGTTGGAAGATATAGAAAAAAGTTTTCCGGGCGTTAAAGCTCTCGATGGCGTTAACCTGAATGTTTCAGCTGGCAATGTCATGGGTCTTGTGGGCGAAAACGGTGCAGGTAAGTCAACGCTTATGAAGGTTTTGACCGGGATTTATAAACGCGATGCGGGCTTCATTACTTACCTCGGTCAAAATTGCAATTTCAAGGGGCCTCGTGATTCCCAGCAAGCCGGAATCAGCATTATCCATCAGGAACTTAACCTGCTTCCTGAGTTGTCCATTGCTGAAAATATCTTTCTCGGCCGGGAAAAAGTCGGAGCCTTGGGCCGTATCCTTTGGAAGGATATGTATGCCAGTGCTGATAAGCTGCTTGCAAAGCTGGGAGTGAAACGGTCTTCCAAAACCAGGCTGGGTGAGTTGGGTATTGGTGAGCAGCAAATGGTGGAGATCGCCAAAGCCATTTCATTTGAGTCCAAGGTTATCATCATGGACGAACCCACTGATACCCTGACCGAGACTGAAACCGCCGCTCTGTTTAATGTAATTAACGAGCTTCGTGATTCCGGGCACGGTATTGTTTATATTTCCCACCGCTTAAAAGAAATTTTTGAAATCTGCGATGATGTTACGGTTATTCGTGACGGTCAATTTATCGGCGAAAGTCCGGTTGACGAGATTGACGAAGACCGTCTCATTGAAATGATGGTTGGACGCAGGCTTGATGAACAATTTCCGCGCGTAGAAGTTCAGCCGGGACAGGTCAGCCTTGAAGTTAAGGATCTTTCCGGTCCGAGATTAGAGAATATTTCTTTCTCCCTTCATGAGGGCGAGATACTCGGGATTTCCGGTTTGATGGGCGCAGGACGTACTGAACTCATGAAGGCGATTTACGGGGCCTATCCTGTTACAGGCGGTTCTGTCTCCATGTTTGGAGAACTTGTGAAGATCAAATCCCCACACGATGCCCTTGAAGCGGGAATCGCTTACATCAGCGAGGACCGCAAGGCGGATGGGCTGGTACTGGGCCTCTCAATTAAAGAAAATATGACTCTCGCCGCCCTGCGTGAATTCTCATCCGCAGCAGGGCACATTGATAGCAGCCGGGAAAATGAGGCTGTGGATTCCTACATAGGTACTTTCAATATCCGTACTCCTTCGCGGGAGCAGTCTGTCGGTAACCTTTCCGGCGGTAACCAGCAGAAGGTAGCCATCGCCAAAGGGCTCATGGATCGACCCAAGGTTTTTATCCTCGATGAACCGACCCGAGGAGTCGACGTGGGGGCCAAAAAAGAAATCTACCAGCTCATCAACCGCTTCAAGGAAGAGGGAATGAGCATCATTCTTGTTTCTTCTGAAATGCCCGAAATTCTGGGTATGTCCGATCGTATTCTCGTCATGCACGAGGGGCGTATCTGCGGGGAATACAAAGCGGAAGAAGCTGATCAGGAAAAACTCATGGCCTGCGCCATCGGCAGGGGCCGATAGGCAGTGAATTTATATTTAAGTACGGGACAGGAGGTCGCATGAGCGAAGCAGTTAACGGACAGATTAAAACAGTGTCCATCAAAGATAGATTGATTGAGCAGAAAACACTCATTGCTCTTGTGGTAATGATCGTCATTGTTTCTTTTCTCAATCCCCATTTTTTTACCACCGGGAATATCCTGAACATACTGCGCCAGACTGCCATCAACGCAGTTATGGCAGTGGGTATGACCCTTGTTATTCTTACTGCGGGGATTGATTTGTCCGTAGGTTCGGTACTCGCCCTTTGCGGGGCTGTAGGTGCCAGCCTGATTGCGGCCCAGATGCCGGTAATTGTAGCTGTCGGCGCGTCCCTTGGTGCCGGGGCGATTCTAGGCGGAATCAGCGGGATTATTATTGCCAAGGGCAAGGTGCAGGCATTTATTGCCACGCTGGTTTCCATGACCCTCGTGCGCGGCCTGACCCTTGTTTACACTGATGGACGGCCCATCTCCACCGGATTTACTGACGTTGCTGATTCTTTCGCCTTTATCGGTACCGGTTATCTGTTCGGCATTCCGTTCCCCATCTGGATCATGGCTTTCACCTTCGGCGCAGCGTGGTACCTACTCAATCATACCCGTCTTGGGCGGTACATTTACGCGCTGGGTGGAAATGAGGAGGCTACCCGTCTTTCCGGTATCAATGTGGATAGGATCAAGATTGCGGTTTACGCTATTGCCGGATTCCTTTCGGCTTTGTCCGGTCTGATCGTAACTTCCCGCCTTTCCTCGGCTCAGCCTACTGCCGGATATGGCTATGAGCTGGACGCTATTGCCGCTGTTGTTCTCGGCGGAACTTCTCTTATGGGTGGTAAAGGCACGATTATGGGAACCCTGCTGGGTGCACTCATTATCGGCTTTCTAAATAACGCACTGAATTTGCTTGATGTATCTTCCTATTATCAGATGATAGCCAAGGCGCTGGTCATCCTTTTAGCGGTTCTGGTGGATACCAAAAGCAAGTAATAAAAACATTAGGAGTGTAGGATGAAAAAACTTATGACCCTCGCCATGGCTCTGGTACTTACTTTGGGCCTCAGCGTTTCCGCACAGGCTAAGGAAACCCTAGCACTTGTAGTTTCCACCCTGAACAACCCCTTCTTCGTCACCCTCAAGGATGGTGCTGTTAAGAAAGCAAAAGACATGGGCTACGAACTCATCGTGCTCGATTCTCAGAATGACCCTGCAAAGGAACTGGCTAACGTTGAAGACCTTACTGTACGCGGTGTAAAGGCTATCTTAATCAACCCTACCGATTCCGATGCAGTTGTTAACGCTATCCGTCTTGCCAACCGCAGCAATATCCCTGTGCTGACCCTCGACCGTGGAGCATCCGCAGGTAAAGTTGCTTCCCACATTGCTTCCGATAACGTGGCAGGTGGTAAAATGGCCGGTGATTTCATGGCAGAAAAACTGGGTAAAGGCGCAAAAGTTATCCAGCTCGAAGGTCTGGCCGGTACTTCCGCAGCACGTGACCGTGGCGCAGGATTTGCCAAAGCAGTTAAAGCTAACGGCTTCAAGGTTCTCGCTTCACAGCCTGCTGATTTTGACCGCACCAAGGGGCTGAACGTAATGGAAAACCTGCTTGCCGCTAATGGCGATGTGCAGGGTGTTTTTGCTCAGAATGATGAAATGGCACTCGGCGCTATCCGCGCTCTTCAGGCCGCTGGTAAGAAAGTTGTAGTTGTAGGTTTTGATGGTACCGATGACGGTGTTGCAGCAGTTAAGCGCGGCGACATGGCCGGAACCATTGCTCAGCAGCCTGCACTGATCGGTCTTCTCGGTGTTAAAACTGCCGATAAGGTTCTCAAGGGCGAAAAGGTTGATGCTTACATTCCCGTCCCCTTGATGGTTGTAAAATAATTATTGATGCCTCCGGCGGCAGGGGAAGGAAAACTTTTGCAAAAGTTTTCCTTCCCCTGACCCCATCCTTTCAAAACCTTTCAGTAAGCTTCGCTTCTAGCTTGTTAAGACTACTTCCAGATATTTTAAAAAGGGATCAGAGATGGCTTACCCTAGATTAATCGTTCTCGGTAGTGTAAATGCCGATCATGTTTTGCAGGTTGATAATTTTCCCCGTCCCGGCGAGACCGTTACCGGGCACGGTTATCAGATCATACCCGGCGGTAAGGGAGCCAATCAGGCTGTGGCTGCGGCCCGTCTTGGCGCAGAAATCGGTTTTATTGCCTGCGTAGGTGATGATGATTTCGGGCGGCGTATGATCAATGAATTTCAGCAGGACGGAATTGAAACATCTGCGGTTATGACTGTGGAAGGTCTGCCTACCGGAATCGCTTTGATCCAGATTGCTGCCGGCGGTGAAAATGCCATTTCCATTTCTGCTGAAGCCAATGCGGCGCTTACTCCTGAAGCTTTGCAGCCTCATCTTGGTTTAATCCGTGAAGCTGAAACCCTGCTCATGCAGCTTGAAAGTCCACTGGAAACAATTGAGCTTGCTGCAAAAGAAGCCCGTGCTGCCGGGACAAAAGTAATTCTGAATCCAGCACCCGCCCGTGCCTTGCCCGATTCTCTGCTGGCGAATCTTGATATGATTACTCCCAACGAAACCGAAGCGGAGCTGCTTACCGGAGTTAAGGTGAAGAGTGAGGAAGATGCAGCAATGGCCGCCTGCGTTCTGCACGGAAAAGGCGTTGAAACGGTATTGATCACCCTTGGTGAGAAGGGGGCATTTTTGAGCCGTGCCGAAGGGAAGAAGTTGATCGGCGGTTATACTGTCAAAGCTGTGGATACCACTGCTGCCGGGGATACTTTTAACGGCGCGCTGGTTGCTTCCATGCAGAAGGGCGCAAGTCTCGAACGGGCTATCGGTTTCGCTCACGGTGCGGCAGCGATTTCTGTAACCCGTCTTGGCGCTCAGACTTCCATTCCCAGCCTTGAAGAAGTGAATAAATTTATAAAGGATAATTCATAAAATTTTATGGCGACCATCAAAGACGTAGCAAAATTGGCGGGTGTTTCCACCTCTACTGTATCGCATGTTCTAAACCGGACCCGATTCGTCAGTGACGAGAAGCGGGAGCTGGTGGAGAGGGCTGTGGAGGAGTTGAATTATCGTCCGTCTTCCATTGCGCGCAGCCTGAAAGTTCAGCAGACCCGCACTTTGGGCATGTTAGTTACTGCCAGCCGCAACCCGTTCTTTGCCGAGGTGGTGCATGGGGTTGAGCGCCGATGCTACGAGCGTGGATATACTCTTTTTCTGTGTAATACCGAGGGTGATATCAACCGCATGGAAGCCAACCTTGATGCGCTTGAGGAGAAGCGTGTAGACGGCTTGCTGCTCCTTTGCAGTGAAGTTAATGATGAGATCATCAATCTGATTGAAGCTGACCGCAGTGTTCCCATTGTTGTTTTTGACTGGGGGCCGGAGTCGGATAATGTGGACAGAATTTATGACAATTCCCTTAGCGGAGCACGTCTGGCCACTAAATATTTAATCGCCAAGGGGCATACTGATATCGGTTGCATCGCCGGACCGCAGGACCGCCGCTCTGCCAAGGAACGTCTGGAAGGTTATCGACAAGCTATGGTCGAGACGGGGCTTGCCGTGCGTGAAGAGTGGATCGTGGTAGGTGATTATGGCTGTGAGGGCGGAGTTGAAGCAATGCGCTATCTTACCGGACTTGATAAATTGCCCAGTGCCGTATTTGTCTGTAACGATATGATGGCTATCGGTGTGCTGAGTGAGGCGGCAAGGCTCGGAATCAGGGTGCCGCAGGACCTGTCTGTCATAGGTTATGACAATGTTTATATTTCCCGGTTTACAGCTCCGGCATTGACCACCATTCACCAGCCGAAGAAGGAAATAGCAGCCCGGGCAGTGGATACCCTTATCGATAGGTTGTCCAGTAAGCGAACCAAAGGTTTGCAGATAAAGGTTGAACCTACTCTTGTTGAGCGGGAGTCGGTGAGCAATCTGAGTAAGTAATTTTTAGAATCCGTACCATGTAAAAAAAATCCTCCAGTGAAAATGTTTTGCTGGAGGATTTTTGGTTTTATTATGTGCTCATTTGATAGAGTCTGCATATAATCCCGTGAATTTTGTTTAAATTGAAACTGTCTCATGAATGAAAAAGCGATGACGGTCATTTATAACGGAAAATATTAAGGAAAATGTTTTCGAAAATGAAAATTTTACTCCGTAAATAAAAATGATTTAAATGTAAGCGAAAAAAAAGGCGTTCATTTGTCGACAACGTTTCTCAATTGATTTAATGTTGCCATCACGTAAGGAACCTAGAACCAGAGGTGATTTTAACTATGAAAAAATTGATCAATGATGTGGAAAATGTGGTTAAGGAACAGCTTGAGGGTATGGCCCTCGCTCATCCTGAACTGAAAGTAAACTACGATCCCTACTACGTAGTCCGCGAAGATGCTCCTGTTAAAGGAAAAGTAGCTATTGTTTCCGGCGGTGGTTCCGGTCATGAGCCTATGCACGGCGGTTTTGTCGGTAAAGGTATGCTTGATGGCGCCTGCCCCGGTGAAGTTTTTACTTCTCCCACCCCTGACCAGATGTACGAATGCGCCAAGGCCGTAGACAGCGGTGCCGGCGTTCTTTTTATGGTAAAGAACTACACTGGTGACGTGATGAACTTTGAAGCCGCTGCTGAACTCGTTGCAGCAGAAGGCGTAAAGGTTCAGAATATTTTGATTGATGATGACGTAGCCGTTAAGGACAGTCTCTACACTGCAGGTAGACGCGGCGTTGGTACTACTGTTCTGGCTGAAAAAATTGTTGGCGCGGCTGCTGAAGCAGGGTACGACCTCGAAAAATGCTCCGATCTCTGCCGCAAGGTAAACCAGTATGGCCGTTCTTTCGGCGTGGCCCTGACTTCCTGCACCGTTCCCGCGGCAGGCAAACCCACTTTCGAACTCGGTGAAGACGAAGTTGAAATGGGTATCGGTATCCACGGTGAGCCCGGTATTGAGCGTATGCCCCTTAAGTCTGTTGATGAAATGACCCAGTATGCAGCTGAGCAGATCATCGATGACCCCGCATACTCCCGCACTGTCCGCGAATGGAACGGCAGCGAATGGGAAGACAAAAAGCTGACCGATGAGCCGTTTGCCAAGGGCGACAACGTTATCGCATTTGTTAACAGCATGGGCGGAACCCCGGTTTCCGAGCTCTACGCTGTGTACAGAAAGCTTGATGAAGTCTGCAAAGCCAAGGGCATCAACATTGTCCGTAATCTGGTCGGACCTTACATCACTTCTCTGGAAATGCAGGGTTTCTCTATCACTCTGCTTAAGGTTGATGATGAAATGCTTAAGTTCTGGGATGCTCCGGCACAGACTCCCGGTTTTGTACGCTAGGCTTAACTTTGCTTTATTATTAGTTTAAAATGCGCAGGCGTGGGAGAGTTCTTCCACGTCTGCGTTACCGTTTTAGAAATAAGACCTCTTTTTCAAAGAGTATTTCCGGGCTGACGCTGTTATCGTATATGCCCACCGTAATTTTAAACCTGACCCAGTTTTTAATGGCGTCATCTTTTGGAGGATAGAAAATGTCCATGAACAAGGCTCAACTTATTGCATGGCTCGGAAAGCTTAACGAAGTTTATGCCGACAAAAAGGAATACCTCACTGAACTCGATGCCGCTATCGGTGATGCTGACCACGGAATCAACATGACCCGCGGTTTCGGTAAGGTCATGGAAAAGCTGCCCACCGTAGAATCAAAAGATATCGGTACCATCCTCAAGACAGTTGGTATGACTCTCATGTCCAGCGTCGGCGGTGCCAGTGGTCCCCTGTATGGTACTTTCTGGATGAAGGGCGGCATGATCATGGGCGGTAAGGAAGAACTCAGTCCCGAAGATTTCGCTAAAGTAATCGAAGCTGGTGTTGAAGGTATTCTCCAGCGTGGTCGTCCTGATCTTGGTGACAAAACCATGTATGACCTTTGGGCACCTGTGCTCGAAGTGGTTAAAGAGAAGGCCGGAAACGGTGATGATGTTCTCGCCATAGTTGAAGCTGCACTGCCCGTAGGTGAAAAGGCCCTTGCCGACACCATCCCCTTGCAGGCTAAAAAAGGACGCGCCAGCTATCTCGGCGAACGTTCCATCGGTCATCAGGACCCCGGTGCAACTTCTTCTTATTACATGCTGGAAACTTTAAAAGAAGTTCTTTCTTAAGTGATATGCCTCCGGCGGCCCTGCCGGGGGCCTCAAACCCTTTTCCAAAAGGGTTTAAGAATCCCAAAACGTATTATTTTTTTGTCTACTGATATATCGCAAAATTTTGCGTAAAAGTGGCGAAGCCCTATTAAAAGTTTTTGAAGAGTCCAGAGAAACTTTTTTCAAAAAGTTTCTCTGGCCCTCGGAGAGCCGCCGGAGGCATTTAAATATGGTAGGATTAGTAATTGTTTCCCATAGCCAGATGTTGGCTCAGGGTGTTTTGGAGCTGGCTGAGCAGATGACTCGCGGCTCTGTGGTCATGGAAGCCGCAGGCGGCATCGATGATCCGGACAACCCCATCGGTACCGACCCTATGAAGGTTATGATGGCCATTGAATCCGTTGCCGCACAATCCGAAGACGGTGTGCTGGTCATAATGGACCTTGGCAGCGCACTCATGAGTGCTGAAACTGCGCTCGATTTTCTGCCCGATGAGGTCAAGGAAAAGGTTCTGCTTTGCTCGGCTCCTATTGTTGAAGGAACTATGGCTGCAGCAGTGCAGGCTTCAGTGGGCGCTTCTCTTAAAGAAGTCAGTGCCGAAGCTGGCGCAGCTTTGAATGTAAAGATTGAGCAGCTGGCCCCGATTACCGGAGAGTCTGTTCAGACTGCCGGTCCCGTTCAGGAAGACATTTTGGAAGGCGAAGAGGTCAGTTGCGACCTGTTGGTCATCAATAAGATGGGATTGCATGCCCGTCCGGCAGCAAATCTTGTTGCAGTGGCCGGTAAATTTCAATCTGCCATCCAGATCCGCAAGGGTGATAAGACAGCCTCCGGTAAGAGCATCAATCAGGTTGCTTTGCTGGCAGTCAAGAATGGCGAAACCATCACTGTCACTGCGACCGGACCTGACGCGCGACAGGCCATTGAAGGCTTGAAGACTTTGCATGCCGATAATTTCGGTGAGCGTGATGAAGACGTAGCTGAAGTGGTCATGGAAACCGAACCGTGCAAGGCCGGCGGAGAAGGATTTGTCTCCGGTGCTCCGGCATCCACAGGTTATGCTGTCGGTCCGGTCTATGCGCATCTGGCAACCTTGCCGGAAGTGGAGCGGGTTGAAGCTTCCGATACTGATGCCGAAGCTAAGCGGCTAGATCAGGCAATCGCAACGGCTCTTGCAGATATTCAGGCTTTGCAGCGTGAAACTGAAAAGACCGCAGGCAAGGCCAATGCCGCAATTTTTGAAGTGCACGGTTTGATCCTTGGCGACAAGGATATGCGTGACAACGCTGCTGATCTGATTTTCGCTGAAAAGGTCAATGCCGAGTTCGCATGGTTTCAGGTCATGGACAAGATGGCTGCTGATTACCGGGGACTTGATGACGCATACATGCAGGCCCGTGCCGCAGACGTTATGGATTGCGGCGGGCGCGTACTGCGTGTGCTTACCGGAGAAGGTGAGCAGGCCATAAGGCTTGAACGCGAATCTATCATAGTGGCTCATGATCTTACACCATCTGATGTTGCCGGAATGGACCCTGAAAAAGTGCTCGGGATTGTTACCGAGATAGGTGGGGCAACCTCCCATGCTGCAATTCTGTCCCGTTCCATGGGTATCCCGGCGGTTATCGGCACAGGGGAATGCTTTCAGCAGGTTTCCGATGGCAAGATGATTGCGTTGGACGGTTTTCGAGGTATGGTTTGGACTGCTCCGGATCAGGCCAAGCTGGATGAAATATCCGCCAAGCGTGACCAGTGGCTGGCTGATCGTGAAGAAGCCAAGGCTAAAGGTGCTGCCCCGGCCAGGACAGTGGACGGCACTGAAATTATGGTCATGGGTAATATAGGTACTCCTGCCGATGCGCCTCGTGTGCTGGAATACGGCGCAGAGGGTGTAGGGCTTTTCCGTACCGAATTCCTTTTTCAGGATCGTGACCAGGAACCGGATGAGCAGGAGCAGTTCGAAGCATACGTGGAAGCTGCCAAGGCTATGAACGGTGATCCGGTGATCATCCGCACTCTTGATATCGGCGGAGATAAGCCTGTTAAATATCTTGAGACTCCGGTTGAAGATAACCCGTTTCTCGGTGAGCGCGGAGTACGTTTCTGCATGGCCCGTCCCGAGCTTTTCCGCACCCAGTTGCGCGCTTTACTGCGTGCTGCCAGCGAGGAAAATATCTGGATTATGTTCCCCATGATTTCCGGGGTGGAAGAGCTTGAAGGTGTTCTCGCATTTCAGGCCGAGGTCCGCGAAGGGCTTCTTTCTGAAGGCTTAAGGATTGCTAATAAGATCAAGACCGGAATCATGATTGAAGTTCCGTCCGCTGTTGCAGAAGCTGAAAAGCTTGGTGCAATCTGCGATTTCTTCAGTATCGGAACCAATGATCTTACCCAGTACGTCATGGCTGCGGATCGCGGTAACAAGTCTGTTGCAAAGATTTGTGATAGCCTTAATCCAGCTGTCCTGCGCATGGTCAAAATGACCTGCGATGCTGCTAAGGCCAAAGGAATTGAAGTAGGCATGTGCGGTGAGCTGGCAGGGAACCCTAAGGCCTCTGCATTGCTGCTTGGACTCGGTCTTGATGAGCTGAGCATGAGCGGGCCTTCCATACCTGAAGTGAAGGAAGCCATTCGCGCTGTATCAATGGATGATTGCCGTGCTTTGGCTGAAAAGGCTTTAGCTGCCAAATCCGGCGATGAGGTTCGTGGCTTGTTGAAATAGTGTTTTATTGCATTCGATAATTTTAAAGGCCCGTTCTTTTGGACGGGTCTTTTTTTGTTCTGTAGATTTTTGATTAATCTGTATCTTTTAACCTTTACATATTTCAGCTAAATAGCAGTTCTATTCTTGGTTTCTTATTTTCAAGTAATTTTCCTCATGCTGGAGGTTTGTATATGAGCGGTTTTATGCGCGGCGTTAAAGCTAATGTCCCGCTTTTGCCCAGTGTCGTTGCCTATGCAGGGGTGTTGGGTGTTTTGGCTGCACAAAAGTCCATAAGCTGGATCGATATGATGGCTTTGAACGTGTTCATGTTTGCGGGATCAGCGCAATTTGTGTTGGTGGATATGTGGAATGCTCCGCTTCCGGTGCTTGAGATGGCACTTGCGGTGGTTATTGTGAACCTGCGTTATGTTCTTATCGGTGCTTCTCTTAAAGATCTGTTTGCCGGACAGGGGGTGCTGAAACGTTTGGGGATAATGCATTTTGTGGCTGATGAGAACTGGGCCATGACCATGGTTGCGGCCCGCAAAGGTGAAGGTGATGTCTTCCATCTGCTTGGCGGCGGCTTGCTGCTCATGCTCTTTTGGAGTGCCGGGACTATGGGGGGAATGTACTTCGGTGGATTGATACCTGATCCTAAAATACTGGCCCTTGATTTTGCCTTTACCGCAGTTTTTACCGCGCTGGCAGTCTCCCTTTGGCAGGGCAGACAGGACGTGTTGCCATGGCTGGTAGCCATCAGTGCATCGGTGCTTACCGAGTATTTCATCCCTGGCAAGTGGTATATTTTAGTAGGCGGAATTCTTGGCGCAATTTGTGCGGCGTTTGTTCCCGAAGTTGAAGCGGAAGCAGAAGTGGAGGATGCGTCATAATGAATCTTTACAGTCCTGAAAATGCGGTTCTGGTTATCGCCCTTGCTGCGCTCGCAACTTACTTTATGCGCGTAGGCGGTCTGTTGCTGGCTGGATATCTCCCCACTGGCGGACGTTTCGGCAGAGCATTGAAAGCTCTACCCGGTACCATTCTTATCTCCCTAGCCGCCCCCGGTTTTTTTAATGAAGGTTTAATAGGGCTTGCGGGCGGCCTGATCACCGTGGCGATCACTTTCAAAACCAAAAATGTTTTTCTAGCCATGCTCGCAGGAATGCTGGTGGTGGCACTGGGCAGGCAGTTTATTCTCCCATAGTCAGCTTTTGTTAGACGTAATCAATTTACCCGTGTTATCATTAGTGGAGTGATAATTGTAAGCACACTGGGGTGAGACGCATACCCTGTGGCAAAATCGAGGGGCAAATTGTTATGAAAATTAAATTTAAAATGTTGATTATGGTTGGGGTTCCTGTTGCGGCCTTACTCCTTCTTTCGGCGCTAGGTCTTTTTAGTCTTGAAGTAATTAAAACAAATGTCGGTCTTGTAAATACTCTACATCTGGACCGCGCTACAATGATTGATGCTGACCGTGATGCCTATCAGGCTCAATTGGCAATGATTGATGCAGAGCGAGCGAAAGACGCGGCAGCTCTGAGTCAGGCCGAAAAATCAAATGAAGAGAATCAACAACAGACTTGGGATAGAATAAATGGTCCTTCAGAAAATTTTGCCCCTGACATGGCAAATGATTTTGCTGATTTTAAAAAGAGATATGCTCTTTGGAAGGACGGCAACAGTGCGGCTTTGAAAATAACCGCCAATACATTGGAGATTAATAGCAAAAGGGCAGAAGCTAAAAAAAGTGCTATGAATTCATTTGGCGGCATGCGCGATGTAATTGATAAGCTTGGAGAGATGGCTAATGACCGGGCTTTGCAAATTGGTCCGCAGGCTCTTTCCAGTATTCTAAATGCGGATAGAGACGCTTATCAGGCCTATGTGGCCGTGCTGATCATTGATCGGGCGCAAAATGTAGGCGAGCTTAAAGCGCAGGTTGAAAGCTATAAAGAAAATGCGGCACAGACTTTTGATCGTGTTGTTAAGGGTGCGGATTTATTGGGGTATGAGGCAGATGAATTAAAACAAAAGTTTATTAAGCTTTATAAGCTTTGGAACACTCAGGGAGAACTTTACATAGCTCTTACAACTGAGGCTTTTGCTGATAATATTAAAAAGAATGAACTCTTGGTAAAGAGCAGCAAGGACTTCGGGGCAATGCGCGATAGCATTGATAAACTTGGTGAGGGTGAAGCTAAGCAAGTTAAGGCATATATTGCAAAAATGGAAGACATAATCTCTTCCTCCATTGCTATCTATATTGTTGTTTCTTTAATATCCATTATCGCGGCCTTAGCGCTTGCACGTGTTCTTTCTACACGGATAGCTACTGCCGTTCAGGAGAGTGCTGAAGCAGCAACCAAGATAACCGAAGGTAATTTTGATATTGCTTTGCAGGCAAAGGGTAATGATGAAGTTACGTTGCTGCAAAAAGCTCTTAATTCAATGGCTTCAACTTTACGCGATAATATAACTGAAATTACGGCTAAAACAAAAGATGCGGAAGAAAAGGCTGCTCAGGCTGAGAAGGCTACAGCAAGAGCAGAAGAGGCCATGCGTCAGGCTGAACGAGCAAAGCAAGAGGGAATGAGCCATGCCGCAAGCGAGCTTGAAGGGATAGTTGGACAGGTTGCCTCGTCTTCAACTCAGCTTGCCGCTCAAATTGATAATTCAAAAAGCGGTGCAGAAACTCAAAGAGTCCGTTCTTCGGAAACAGCAACAGCAATGGAAGAAATGAACGCTTCGGTTCTGGAAGTGGCCAGTAATGCTGGATTGGCTGCTGAAATGGCTGAAAAAGCTCATCAGGAAGGGGCGAAGAGCGGTAGAGTTGTTAATGAGGTGGTCAATTCCACTAAGAAGTTGAACCAAGAAACCATCATGCTCCGGGAGGAACTCGATAATCTTGGTCAGCAGGCAGATTCTATCGGACACATTATGAGTGTAATTACCGATATTGCCGACCAGACTAATTTATTGGCCCTTAATGCCGCAATTGAAGCTGCAAGAGCAGGTGAGGCAGGGCGTGGCTTTGCCGTTGTTGCCGATGAAGTTCGTAAGCTTGCAGAGAAAACAGTTTCTGCCACCAATGAAGTTGGTGAAGCTATTAATGCTATTCAGAATGGCACAGCCAGTTCCATCAGCAGAATGGAAGAAACATCGAAAGTCGTGGAAAGCAGCACAGAATTGGCTGGACAGGCAGGTGAGGCCATTGATGGTATTGTTGAAATGATCAATTCTACTAACGAAATGGTTCAAGCCATTGCTACCGCATCTGAAGAGCAGTCTGCCGCTTCTGAGCAGATCAACCGTAGTGTTGCTGAAGTAGATGAAATTGCAGTTGAAAATGTTACCTTCATGGATCAGGCATCTGAAGCCATGCGCTCTCTCTCGGAAATGACAGAGAGTTTGAACAGGGTTATCAGTGAACTTAAATCTAAATAATTGAAAGGGCCATGAGTGATTTTTTTAAACACTCATGGCCTTTTCAGCCAGATTCCATGCGATAAACCACATGGTCAGGCATACAGCACTGTCCAGCACCCGCCATGTTACAGGCTTCTTGAAAAGCGGTGCGAGGGCACGTCCGCCGAATCCAAGGGTATAGAACCATACAAAAGATGCAGTCATGGCACCGAATCCGAACATGTAACGATCCAGACCGTCATATTGTCCGCTGATTGAGCCGAGCATGACTACCGTATCCAGATAGACATGCGGGTTAAGCAGGGTGATGGAGAGGGTCAGCAGGATTATTGATTTCAATCCTGTCTTGGCAACTTCCCCGGTTTCCAGCTGGGCTCCTTTGATGGCAGAACGTAAAGATCCGAATCCGTACCATGCCAGAAACGCGGCACCGCCCCATGCAGCTGGTTTTAGAAGCATCGGGTTTGAAGCGATTAACTCACCTGTTCCCAATATCCCCAGCGTAATCAGCAGCGCGTCACAGATAGCGCAGACAAGGCATACTGTCATGTGATGGTTTTTTCTGATGCTCTGGGTAAGCACAAAAGCATTTTGCGCACCGATGGCGATGATTAATCCTGCCCCTGTCCCGAAACCCTGCATATATGGAATAAGTGATGACATTGTTTGCTCCGTTTGTTTTTTCAGGAATATAGGGTGAAGGTAAAAATTAGTAAAATTAAATATTTTCATTTCTAATAAGTTTAACTTATAATGAAAGCATGCTTGATAACATTTTTCTGGAAGCACTGGCTGCGGTAATTGAAGAAGGTGGGTTTGATAAGGCTGCACTGAAGCTGAATATTTCCCAATCAGCAGTTTCGCAGCGCATAAGAAATTTTGAAGAACAATTGGGCCGGGTATTAGTGGTCCGGTCCACACCTCCTGAGCCCACAGAGGATGGCCGCAAGCTGATTAAGCATCTGCACACCATCCGGATTATGGAGCATGATTTGAATGATTCCATGGGCCTTAATCCCAGTGGTGAATTCGTGACTTTGCCTGTGGGGGTTAATGCGGACAGTCTTGCAACGTGGTTTCTGGATGCTCTTGATGGTTTCTTAAAAGAGCACAATGTGTTGCTGGATTTATATGTAGATGATGAAAACCGGACCCATGAGATGCTTGCTCGGGGAGAAGTTGTGGGTTGTATCGGAACTGTTTCCAAACCTGTTAAAGGATGCCGCAGCGATTATCTGGCAACTTTCGATTACCTGTGTCTGAGCACACCGGATTTTTACAAACGTTGGTTTAAAGACGGATTTAATCGTGAGTCGGTTGCAAAGGCTCCGGCAGCAGTCTTTAACCGTAAAGATGAAACGCAATCGCAGATGCTGGAAAAAATCTTTCCGGGCGATTCGGTGGCACATCCAATATTTTACATCCCGTCCACAGAATCCTTTGTTGATATTATCTGCCGTGAGCTTGCATACGGTATGGTTCCTGAGTTTCAAGTGGAAGATGAATTGGAATCCGGGCAATTGATTGAGGTTGTGCCGCATGGCAGGGTGCCTGTTTCGCTCTACTGGCATTCCTGGAATGTTGAAACTAAGTTGCTTGAAGGCTTGCGCCGTGAACTGGTTGGATATTTCAATAAAAAGGTCTAAAATTATGGGTTATTGTGATTATCTTGTAGTTTAATCATTTTATTTTAATTTTTAAGTTGACTTCTGTAGGGGGTAACTGTAGTTCTTCTCTTCTCAGTGACGCGGGGTGGAGCAGCTTGGTAGCTCGTCGGGCTCATAACCCGAAGGTCGTAGGTTCAAATCCTGCCCCCGCAACCACCGATATTTCCGGTCATGGCGGAAATGTTTGTGGCAAATAGCGGAATAGCTTTTCCTCATTTGACTGAGTTCGGGATTGATACTCAAAGTATTCTTAACTCCTGAAAATATTTGAAAAATAATTTGCAAAATGTTCAACTAGTTGTTGACAGCAAATTACAGAGCATGTAGACATGCTCTCACAGTGACGCGGGGTGGAGCAGCTTGGTAGCTCGTCGGGCTCATAACCCGAAGGTCGTTGGTTCAAATCCGGCCCCCGCAACCACCATGCTTCATCAAAAAGACTCAACCATCAGGTTGGGTCTTTTTTTTTGTCCTCATCATCGCAAGAACAGCGATGTTGGGGACTTTTTTAGGCCTCACTTTTGCATTTCTATTCGACTGGGAAATCTTTTCGTCATCGATTCGCCTTCAGTGTTTCAATTTTGGGACACAATTATCATTATTTTGATTGCTTAAAAAATGTCTAGATTAAATAATGATTTATTTCAATACGTTGTATTAAGTTTTTGAGTTATCAGGAAAAAGCAAAAAAGTTTCAAATATCTTTATTTTGCCACTAAACACGGCTGAAAATCTGTGTTAAGGGGTAAGTATCTGTCAGTGTCGATTGCGCATAGAAATGGTGTATAGGCCGACTTAAGATTATGATTTTACACTGTTTTTCAATTTAAAGCACGGGAAGGTACGTTATGGTAACTGAAAATGATCTCCGCGAAATTGAGAATGGTTTAATTGATATTATTGGTGAAGGAATTTCCGCATCCGCACTGGCTGAGCAGATTGAACGATTCAAGAAGGGGTTTGCTCCGACAAAACTCGAACGGGCCTGTACTTTAAACGATGGAATTTATCGAATTAAGCCCGAACAAAAAGAAGAATTGCTGGATTGTTTTGAAGAAGCTGCCGATGAAGGTCGGTTTACCAAGTTCGTTCCGGCTTCAGGAGCGGCAACCAGAATGTTCAAACATTTGTTGGCAAAGCTGAATGATGAAGAGCTTTCTGACAAAGAGACCGATATGGTCCAGGATTTTATGGACCTGCTTCCCGTGCTTCCGTTTTATTCTGATTTGCAGCAGGTCATGATGGAAGATGACGTAAATCTTGAAGATGCATATGCAGATCAGGATTATGCTCAGATTCTTGAATATCTGCTTACTGAAAAGGGCTTGAACTATGCGGCTATGCCTAAGGGTTTGATTCCTTTCCATAATTACGAAGACGGTTGCCGTACGCCTTTCGAAGAACATATTGCTGAGGCTGCTGCCCATATCAAAGATCGTCGTGGCAAGGCCAAGTTGCACTTTACTGTTTCTCCGGCCCATGAGCAGACCATTCGTGATCATGTTGCCAAGGCTGTCCAGAATTATCCTGATTGCCGTTTTGATATTGATTTTTCACAGCAATGCAGGAAGAGCGATACTGTTGCTGTAGATATGGATAATGAGGTGTTCCGCACTGATGATGGAAAGATTTTATTCCGTCCTGCCGGGCATGGTGCTTTGCTGGATAACCTGCACAAGGTGCGTGGCGATCTGGTTTATCTGAAAAATATTGATAATGTCGTTCCCGACAGTATGAAGGGCGATACTCTTGAGTATAAGAAGATAATCGGCGGATTGCTGGTGAAGTTGCAGGATCAGATTTTTGAGTGTCTGAATATGCTTGAGAATCATAACTGCAGTGAATTTGAAGTCGCAGCGGTGGCCATATTTGCTGTTTCTTATCTTTCCATGCAGTTGCCGGAGAACTTCGGGCAGATGAGCCTTGAAGATAAGATTACCATGCTGCGGGTCCGGTTATCCAAGCCTGTACGTGTATGCGGAATGGTTAAGAATGAAGGTGAACCGGGCGGCGGACCTTTCTGGGTAGATGGTCCTGACGGCTTTATCTCTCCGCAGATTGTAGAGAAGAGTCAGGTGGATATGGACGACCCCGAACAGGCGGCGATCGTGCAGACTGCGACTCATTTCAACCCTGTTGATTTGGTTTGCGGCATGAGAAGTCATCGGGGTGAATGGTATGCCTTGAAGAATTTTTCTGATCCTGAAACCGGATTTATCTCACACAAGTCCAAGGATGGCCGTAAGCTTAAAGCAATGGAGCTTCCGGGGCTTTGGAACGGTTCCATGGCAGACTGGATTACTGTATTTGTGGAAGTTCCGTTGAGTACCTTTTCTCCGGTCAAGACTGTTAATGACCTTTTGAAGGAAGAACATCGTAGTTAAACAATAAGGTATAAGTGCGTTAAAAGTTATTCTGCCTCTGTATAATATCACAGAGGCAGATTTTTTTTATCCATACGACTGCAATAAGATTAAATATATCATTGGGTATGTTCTTTTTTGAACATGCGTTTTCGTGCTCTATTGTTGCGGAAATGTAAGTTTATATGTTACTTATGCGAGTGAATGTGAAAGTTGATACCTTTGAGCTCCTTTGGGCATGAATTTTATTTTCAAGTGGTGGAGGGCAGCGTGAAAGAAGTCTTGGCGATGAGAAAATTTGTTGCTCCTGAACTTGTTTTTGGTGTGGGATCTTCCAAGCTTGCCGGGCAATATGCCGAAAATTTCGGAGTCTCCAGGGCTTTGATAGTCACGGATAACGGGATTGTTAAATGCAGTTGGGTTAGGACTGTTGAAAAAAGTTTGAACGATGCCGGAATTGAGACTTTTATCTTTAGTGATGTTTCTGAAAATCCCCGTGATGTTGAAGTCATGCGCGGAGCTGAATTTTATCTGGAAAACAGATGTGACTGCATCATCGCCGTAGGCGGTGGAAGTCCGATGGATTGTGCCAAAGGAATTGGGATTGTCACCACTAATAATTCCCATATTTTGAATTTTGAGGGTGTGGACATGGTTGATGTTCCCGGCCCTCCGCTGATCTGCATTCCTTCTACTGCCGGAAGTTCTGCCGATGTTTCACAATTTGCTATTATTACTGATACTGAGCGTGATGTTAAAATCAGCATAGTCAGTAAGGCCATGGTCCCGGATGCTGCTCTGATTGATCCCGAGCTTACATCAACTATGGATGCTCAGTTGACTGCGGCTACCGGCATGGATGCATTGACACACGCCATAGAAGCTTATGTCTCGAATGCCAATTCAGCTTTAACCGATCTGCTGGCTCTTGATGCTATTGGGCATGTTGCCGAGAACCTTGCAGCCGTTATCAAAGAACCTGACAATCTTGAATTGCGGGGAAAAGTCATGCTCGGCAGCATGGAAGCAGGACTTGCTTTTTCCAATGCGATTCTTGGCGCAGTGCACGCTATGGCTCATAGTCTGGGCGGGCATTTAGATCTGCCGCACGGTGAGTGTAACGCTATCTTACTTCCTTATGTGATCAGGGTGAATTTCCCCTATGCTGTTGAAAGATACTCCCGTATTGCTGAAAAAATGGGCGTATCCGTTTCAGGCAAAACAGATGAGCAAATTTGTAATGAGCTTGAACAGGCAATTGTCGCTTTGAGCAGGGCTGCGGGCATAGATATGTCTCTTGGTGATTTAGGGCTTACCCGTGAAGAGATTCCTAAATTGGCTGAAATGGCGTTGAAAGATGCTTGTATGGTTACTAATCCGATTGAACTCAGTCAGGAAGATGTAGAGAAAATTTATGAAGCGGCGCTCTAAACCGAACTCCAACGAAAATGTCCGCAACAAGCTTATCGGGCTTGGCGAGACTTCTATGCGCAAAAGCTATTATCCGGAACTTCGGGAAAGGATTAATGAGTTGGAGCGTTTCAGGGCTTTGGTGGAAAATGCCAATGATGCCCTGTTCGTGCTTGATGCATTTTCGTGGAGTTTTGCTGACGTCAACAAAACCGCTTTAAAGAAAACCGGCTACGATAGGGATGAATTGTTGGACAGCCCGCCGGAATTAGTCTTCCCCGAGGATACCTGCTTTCTGCTGCATGAAGTTTTGATTGATGATGACATCTATTCTTCATGGGATAAGGAAGATGTCTCCATGACTGATCTGCTTGGCAGAGGAGGGTCGCAAATTCCGGTCGAAATGACGCTTCGGGTGCATTTTGTGGGTGGCAGACTCTATATAGTCATGGTTGCCCGTGACGTGCGGCGCAGACTGGCTGATCAAAGGGAGTTGCAGCGGACCCGCAATTATCTTGGTAATGTTATCGACTCTATGCATTCCATACTGGTTGGCGTGGATGAAAATTCAAATGTAGTGCTCTGGAATGACCATGCGCACAAGGAAACCGGTCGTGCTGCTGAGGACGCAGAAGGGAATTTTGTTTATGAAATGATGCCGGAATTAAGACGGTTTGAACATTTGATTTCGGCAACCATACGCGGTGAAATTGACGGTGGTACTGAAATTTTCCATATGGATCGGGAAGGATGCAATGTTTTTCATGAAATTGTTGTCTTCCCGTTTAAAGGAGATGAAGCTGGCGCCGTTATTCGTGTTGATGATATTACTGCCCGGACCCGCATGGAAGAGGTTATGGTGCAAACCGAGAAGATGATGACTGTGGGCGGCCTTGCTGCCGGCATGGCTCATGAAATTAACAATCCGCTTGGTGGGATCCTTCAGGGTATTCAGAATATTCAGCGCAGGATTTCAGGACATCTGTCCAAAAACCATGCTGCTGCTGATGAATTGGGGATTCCTTTTAACTCCATACACGATTATTGCGAGAAAAGAGGGATCCTTTCCAAGCTTGAATCAGTCAGGGAGATGGGCGAACGCTCGGCCCGCATTGTTTCCAATATGCTCCAATTCAGCCGTCAGTCCGGTGGAGAAAGAGTTTGTTCAGATATAGAGCAGATCGTTGAAACAGCAATAGAACTTTCTTTCAGCGGTTATGATTTTTACAGCAAATCCGGTGGGGGAGGGTTGGAAATAGTTAAGGAATTCGATGATTCCCTGCCCCATCTTTTATGTTCTCCGTCTGAGATAGAGCAGGTCCTTATTAATCTGCTCAAGAATTCCGTGCAGGCTATTCTTGCTGATCAGAGCAGGGGTGCAGATGATATCGCCCGTATCACTATACGGTTAAGAAAAGAAGTCGGCTTTATTCGCCTCGAAATTGAAGATAATGGTCCCGGAATGGGAGTTGAAACACGCAAGAAGGCTTTGGAACCTTTTTTCACCACCAAACCGGTCGGTGAAGGGACCGGCTTGGGGCTTTTTGTTTCCTATTTCATCATTACACAGAAACATAGCGGGACTTTTGAAATTGAAACCAGCCCGGGTGAAGGCATGAAGATCATAATCAGAATTCCTGCTGAGTGTTGAATTTAACTACATTGATTTTTCTATTGCTTCAGCTCTTCCAATCATTTTGTCTGCAATATAGCTCAAGGCTTCACTTCCAGCAGTAATGGCTTTGAGCTTTTGTTCATCAGTATGAACTCTTCGGAAAATCCATTGGGCTATGTAGAAAGAGTCATCCGGTTTGTCGCATTTTCCAGCACAATATGACTTGATTTTTTGGGTAATACCGGTCTTGATCTTTTCCCTGATGGTAATGGCATCCTTAAGGATTTTACCGGAATGGGCAGCTTTGCTTTTTGATGATTCAGACTTAATCCTGCGGTAGTTGTCCAGATCAAGCTGGAAAATACCATTTGCCGAATCCACTCGTTTTTCAGCTTTGATATAGCTGTCCAAAGCCTGCAGAAGGTCGGGGTTATCTGCTACTGCTTTGAGTACAGCCGCAACATGACGCAGCGGTTGGCTGTTTGAACGGAACATCTCAGCCCGCTGTTCTCTGGTCAGTTCACGAAGAGAGAAACTGTCGCCTTCCGCAAATTTTCTTTCCGCCAGAATTCCTTTTTCCTCAATGAGGTCAAGTAGCTGCCCGGTTTCGGATTTTGAAAGAGCAGCAAGTTTGCCTGGAGTAAGCAGGTAAGACCAGATGGATTCTCGGGCAGTTATAAGGTTTTCAGCTTCAGGCATAAGCCCTCGCAGATTCAGTCCGAAATGCATATTGATACCTTTGAACGAAGCTGAGCTGAATCCTTTTTGGGCTTTATAAGGCAGAGAACCTGCTGGGTGATAGTTGTCTGCAATATATTGTGCGAGGTTATCAAGGAAGACCTCGGTGATGATTGTCTCTTTTATTTTATCCACCACTTTTTCGACTGGAGATTGCTCGGTTTTATTAGCAGTGGAAGCAATGGGCGCTTTCTCCGTAATTTTTATATCGTCTTTTTTGGGGGCAGGTTCGGTTGTATTTTCCATCCCGGTCTTTATTGAAGTTCCGGATTTGGCCACTTTGCCGGACACAGGCAGTTTGCCGCTGGAACCATCCTTGTTTACCCATTCGGGAGCGTCAACTTTAACTCCGGTTTTTTCACCCAGATCTTTCTGCACATAGAGATAAAGTGCTGTTGCGGAAGCAGCGAAAACAATAGCAAATATTATTGCGGGGATTTTGAATTTATTCATTGCAGCTCCAGTTAGTTTACCAATGGCGGTTCCATGCAAATTTAACGGTATTGGTCGGACAGCATACGCCGGAGTCCGGTCTCATGGCTGCAAGGTATACTGCGCCTTTGGCTGCTTGTCTTGCAATTCGTCGTATTTTTGAGAAAAGTTCAAGTTGTTCAACCATTTCTGGGACGGGGATATTGCCTGTTCCACCGGCAGAAAGCAGTTTCGCTTTCAGGTCGTGGTATGCTGATAACATGTCATGTATCATGTTGTCGATTTTACAAAACTCTTCAGAACATGGATTTTCTGCAACATTTAAGACGCCGATGCAGGAGTTGCGGAAGACCGTGACCATGTCAGCATCCGGTCCGAGTAATTCAAGGGCAGGTTTGAGTCTTTTCTTTTCCAAAGAGGCGCAGAGAGCTCCGGCTGTCCGGAAGTATTGCAGTACGCGCAGGACTGTTGCCACTTGCTGGCCCTGTTGTTCAGTAAGGGGACGGGATTGCAGTTTGGCGCAGAAAGAGCGGGCAGCCTCTATAAGACTGTCCTGTGCAGCTTTATCCATCGGAAGCGCACCGTATCCAAAATCGGAATTAAGCCCCTTGCGTACAATTCTTCGGGTAAGCTGGGCTATCCTTTCCATTTCAAGGGTTAGGGCATCAAGGGCCAGGGTAGGGGTTCCGATAACGTTGTTGTCCAGATACTTGGGGCGTCCCCGGTCATCTTCCAGAGAAGCGAATCTTTTTTCAATAAATGAAACAAGCTTATCCGTGAAAGGCCAGAGAATCAGGACTCCCATAAAGTTAAACGCAGTATGGAACAAGGCCAGAACAACAGCCGGTTCGTGCGAGATGTGCATAATATCCATGCAGAAAAGGATGGACTTTATGAGCACCGGGAGCATGATAAGAGCTGCAAGGGCGGTAATTATATTAAAGATGATATGCCCTGTGGCTACTTTTTTCGCATTGATAGTGGCTCCGATAACGGAGAGGGCGGCTGTGGAGGTCGTACCTATATTGGTACCTATGACAGCAGCAGCGCCCTGATTGAGATCCATCAGTCCGCTTACAGTGGCTGTGAGCACAAGGGCCATTGCCGCGCTGGAACTCTGCATAAGCAATGTAAGCATTAAGCCTATACCGATAAAAATCGGGATGGAGAGGGCTCCCATGGAGGCAAATACTGTAAGATCGATGGACGATTCAATGCCTTTGAAGGCCATTTGCAGGGTGGAAATCCCCATGAGGAACAGGCCGAATCCCGCAAAAGCGTCACCAAAAAAGGCGCGCCGTGATGTAGGACCTGTTAAACGCAGAATTGCACCGAGGGCGATAACCGGCAGGGCAAAGGCTTTCAGGTTGACGCTGAATCCTACGGCAGCAACAATCCAGCCGGTGACTGTTGTTCCAATATTACTACCGTAAATGACCCCGATTGATTGCGAAAGGGTAATGAGTCCAGCATTCACAAAGCCGATAACTGCAACGGTAACGGCGCTTGAAGATTGTACCAGTGCGGTAATCAGGAATCCCGAAAATAATCCCCGTCCCGGACTCTTGGTCCATTGTCCAAGAATTTTTCGTAACGATTTACCAGCAGCCTGTTTTAATCCTGTGGTCATCAACCGCATTCCGATTAAAAATAAGCCAAGTCCGCCGAACAGATTTCCAAATAATGCTAAACTCATATCAGATAATTCTCTAGCTTGTTGAAATTAAGAGATAAAATAAAATTTGATACTCTCCTGTGTGGTGGGAAAAATCAAGGGAAAGGTTGGGGATGTTCTACGAAAGCAGCTGTTTTGTAACAAAAAATCCTCCTGAAACCTAAGTTTCAGAAGGATTTTTAAGATCTAATGGAATCAGCCGGAATTATTCGGGCTTGATTTTAATGTCCATTTTGTTCATTGATTCGATGACCTTGTCGCTGATGTCAGCGGACTTGTCGTAGCTGATAGCTGATTCGGTAGAGATGATCACGGAATAGCCGTTAGCCTGACGGTAGTCGTCAACTGCTTTGGTGAATCCGTTCTGCAGTGCTTCTACAATGCGATTCTGCTCTGCACCCATTTTGTTCTGGTATTCGCCAAGAGCTTCCTGGAACTTGCGGGTGTTTTCTTCGGTCTGGTTTCCGGCGAGAGTTTTCTGCATTTCAGTAAATTTTGCCTGAAACTCTTCGCTTGATTTTTTGAGGTATTCCATGCCTTCAATACCGGCTTTACATTCTTTGAAAACTTTGTTGGTGTCGACAAATCCGACTTTGCCGCCGGAAGATGCCTGTTGCTGACATCCTGCAATAAATGCTGCCATGGCAATGATCAAAGCTAATTTCAGCATGTTTTTAAACATTCAATACTCCGTTAGTTAAAAATATTTTCATTTAGAGTTATTCGGTATAAACTCGGAAGGGTGTCATGTAAAATAAAAAAATCATTTGAAGCAAATTAGAAAGGATTGAAATTAAAATTTTGTACATTTCCGAAAATTATGCTAGTAATATTTTCGGAAGTGAACATCGGACAGAGGTGGATCCGAATTTTTCCAATCAATTGGGGATAGTAAAATTTCACCCAAATAAAATATCGAGGACAAGATCATGAGAACCAAAGTTGTTGCCACTCTCGGCCCGGGATCAAGTAATGTGGAAACCATTACCAAAATGGTCCAGAACGGTGTCAGAATCCTCCGTTTGAACTTTTCCCACTCTGACGCAGAGAGCTTTAAGCCCGTCATTGCTATGATTCGTCAGGTTGAAAAGGAGCTTTCCATTCCTCTTACTATTATGGGGGATCTTTGCGGACCCAAGATCAGGGTAGGTGTTATTGAGGATGCTCCCCTTGATATCGACTCCCGTGCTTATGTCTATCTGGGCCTTCCGGATGTTTCGGATAAGGCAAAAGACATGCCTTTTATTCCTCTCGATCAGCCCGAATTGCTCCAGGGACTCGAGGACGGAATGGAAGTTTCTCTCAGTGACGGAATGCTTCAGTTTTTCGTAACCGAAACTCTTGAGAAAGATAAGCTGTACAAACTTCAGGCTCAGAATGCCGGTTTGCTTGCATCCAAAAAGGGAATCACCTTCCCCGGTAAGCATATTGCCCTTCCCGCTTTTACTGAAAAAGATAAAGTTGACTTGGCCGGTTGTATCGAAATTGGTGTTGATTCAATTGCCATGTCTTTTGTTCAGACAGCGCAGGACGTTCAAGACGTTCTGGATGAAATGAACAAGCATGGTGTGGTGCTTCCGATTATTGCTAAGATCGAACGTCAGAATGCTGTTGAAAACATTGAATCCATTCTCGAGCTTGCCAGCGGCATCATGGTTGCCCGCGGTGACCTCGGTCTTGAGTGCAAACTCTCCACTGTTCCTGTTATCCAGAAAAAGCTTATCCGCGCAGCACGTCATGCTCAGAAGCCTGTTATCGTTGCAACCCAGATGATGCTTTCCATGGTTAAGAACCCGATCCCCACCCGTGCGGAAGCAAACGATGTAGCCAACGCAATTATGGACGGTGCTGACTGCTGTATGCTTTCCGAAGAGACTGCAATCGGCGCATATCCTGCTGAAGCTGTCGGATACATAAAAGAAATCGCAGAAGGTACCGAGCCGTATTACCTTGAGCGCATCAAGGGCCCCTATAAGCCTGCTGATGAGCTTGTTTCCAATCCGGTTAAATATTTGAGCTATTCAGCTTGTCTGCTGGCTCAGGATATCGACAGCCCTGCTATCATTTGCCATTCCTCAAGTGGTTCTTCCGCAAGGATTGTTTGCAGCCGTAGACCTGCTCAGCCAGTCTATTGTTTGACTCCTGACAAAAGCGTTCCTGCATACCTCAACTTTTTCTGGGGTATTTCTCCTATTGTTACTGAGTCTAAACTTACCAACCATAGGGACCGTCTTGTGGAGTTTCTTGAAGCCAACGATAAGTTTGAAAAAGGCGAGGGATACATTCTTGTTTCCGGTCAGCCTACTCCGGGACAGACTACGCCCAAGACCAATGAAGTTAAGCTTTACTACAAGTAAAATTAACTGATTGTACCAATTTAAAAGCTCCTGATACCGGAAGGTGTCGGGAGCTTTTTTCTTATTCTTTGATTTTGTCCTTGATCAGACCGTAAAAAGAGTTTGTGTTCGATTGGAAACGCCAGCCAAGGTGCACCCTGCATTTGGAGCACGCGCTTATCTGCCACGTATAACCTGCGAACCAAGTGAACTCATTGGATGGGGGGCCGGATCTAACGCAACCTGTTGCAGCAGAAAAGCATCTTATTTGAAATACATAGCCATGAGGATTGAAAAAGGAGTGTTCATGGTTGTCGTTGATCTTGGTTGAAAATGAATTGTCTGTGATTCTTGCTCCACATTCACGACAGGTGATGGCTTTCTTCTCAGATTCATGCAGTTCGTCTTTATCCTCAATCTCGATGCCCGAATCTATGTCGGTAGGAGTTGATTTCAGAAAAGAGCAGGGGGTAGGGGGAGCGATTATTTGCATAATCTAATTATAGCCTGTCGGTCAGGTAAGAGCAAAGAAAAGAATATATAAAAGAAAAAGGCTGCTTTCATTTGAAAGCAGCCTTTGAGCTATCTGGCTCCCCGGGAGGGACTTGAACCCCCAACCTAGTGATTAACAGTCACCCGCTCTGCCGATTGAGCCACCGAGGAATATTTTGTTGTTGAGGAGTTTCCCCCTGCAACGAAGATAGTTTCTAAGGATTTGTCTTAAAGTTGTCAAACATTATCTTTAAATTAATTCAATTTTTTTTATTTAAGCAGGAATCCCGTGTTTTTGCAGGTTGAACAGCAGTTGAAATCTCTGGTAGGGTAGTATGGTCTCAGGTTGATTGAATTTTGTTGGTGAGGGTGTTGTATGGAAATTAATAAAATGATTGTCAGTTTGGCCGTAAGTCTGGGCTTGCTGTTCTGTGTGCTTTTGCCTGCTTCTGCCAACGAAACTGTCAATGTGGCAACTGTATTGTATCCTCCTTTAGTTTTTGAGGATGCAGAACCAAAATTCGGCAAAGGAATGCTCAGGGATATCGTCACTGAGGCTTTTGCCGCTGAAGGCCTTTCTGCTCAGTATGATCTCCTGCCCATGTCCAGAAATGTCTGGTCGATTGTTAAAAGGGTACAAGACTGCTGTTTGGGCTCCATGGAATGGTTCAGGCAGAGCGGACTTGAGGATAAGGTTGAAGCTGTAGACATTATACAACTAAATTTTGTTGGTTTTTATCAGGTTAAAAGATTTCCTGAAGGGGTTGCGTTTAACAGGCTTGCGGATCTGGACAAATATTCATTTGGTAATGTTCGTGGCAGCAGTAGTCAGAGAGTGTTGGATAATGCCGGTCTAGAGACCGATCTAGCCTCAGATATCAGGATAAATTTTTTGAAATTGAACGCAGGGCGGTTTGATTTTGCCGTAGCTTTCCGTGTTACCGGGGAATACTTAATCTGGGAGTTGTTTCCGGAAAAAGCTTTAGAGTTCAGTTTTACCAGTAAGTCTATTGAGCAGATGAATCTTTCAGTTATTTTTCAAAAGCGAAACAGGCAGTTGAAAAGAGCTTTTATGAAAGGGTTTGAGAAAATTGCCCGTGATGGAACCTATTATTCAATCCTGAAAAGATATCATGTGAACGGTGTTGTCCCTGAAGATGTTATACCTCAGAACCTTAGGGCTATTGTTAAAAAATAGGGCAATAAAAAAGGCTGCTTTCATTTGAAAGCAGCCTTTGAGCTATCTGGCTCCCCGGGAGGGACTTGAACCCCCAACCTAGTGATTAACAGTCACCCGCTCTGCCGATTGAGCCACCGAGGAATATTCGTTGTTGAGGAATTTTCCCCTTCAACGAAGATGGTTTCTACGGATTTGTTGCGGGCATGTCAAATATTATCTTTAATTTAATTTAAATTTTCTTTAGACTTTCTTTCAGGGATTGATTTTGGGTGCAGAAAGACGGATTTGGCTGTGTTGACAAGACAGTCTTCCAGAGGGGGGCTCTAGAAATCCCGGTAGAGTCGATTTACGGGTATATATATTTAAAGGTAGGGGAAACGTTTTTCTGGGAAGAAATAGTTGTGAAATTTGGCAGCTGTTTGAAGTAAAAAGAAAAAGGCTGCCTTCTTGTGAAAGCAGCCTTTGAGCTATCTGGCTCCCCGGGAGGGACTTGAACCCCCAACCTAGTGATTAACAGTCACCCGCTCTGCCGATTGAGCCACCGAGGAATATTTGGTTGTTGCGGCGTTCACCGCTGCAACGAAGATGGGTTCTACGGATTTGCCGCGCACTTGTCAAACACTTTTTTAAAAAAAAATTAGTGTGCGAAAGTGAACTATTTAAAGATGTACTTTCTTGACGACAAAGGGTAATTAGCTTAGGCAATCAACGGATCTTGTATTTATCTAGAATTTATTCGGTTACGGAGAATTAATAACTTGAGCGGCAAGAAGAAAAAGCAAATCAAGCTGGCAACCAAATCAGAGCATGTGCAATCATTTATGCCCATGCTTGAGGCTCTGCAAGCTCAGAACGAACTCAATCAGGTTCTGAAGAATCGTGTGGAAAAAGCCTGTGGCCTTCTCGACGAAGGTGTTCCGCTTTATCCCAACGACTTCAGTAAAGATACAGAAGTCTCAGATATCTGGGGCAATTATGACAATCTCGGAGGAGAAGAGCTGGAGGCTCTGGGCAAGAAGTTTAAACTTGCCGGCAGGGTTATCACTCATAGATCTTTCGGTAAGGTCGCATTCTTTCATCTTCAGGATCCTACCGGCAGGATTCAGGTATACGCAGCTAGAGATGATCTCGGCGCAGACCTGTACAAAATTTTTAAGAAATTCGATATCGGCGATATTGTCGGCGTTGAAGGAACACTCTTCAGAACCAAAACTGATGAGTTGACCGTCAAGGCAGACAAGGTAGATCTGATTACCAAATCCATGCGCCCGCTTCCTGAAAAGTACCACGGACTCAAGGATGTGGAGACCAGATACCGCCAGCGTTACGTCGATCTCATCGTAACCCCTCGCGCACGCGAAATTTTCCAGAAGCGTACCCTTATTGTTCGGGCTATTCGTAATTATCTGGATTCCAAGGGCTTCATGGAAGTGGAAACTCCCATGATGCACCCCATCGCAGGTGGTGCGGCTGCCCGTCCTTTCACCACCCACCACAATGCACTTGATATGCAGCTCTACATGCGTATTGCGCCCGAGCTTTATCTTAAGCGTCTGCTGGTCGGTGGATTTGAGAAGGTTTACGAAATCAACCGGAACTTCCGTAACGAAGGTATTTCTGTAAGGCATAACCCAGAATTCACCATGCTTGAATTCTACTGGGCATATGCCAACTTCGAAAACCTTATGGATCTGACCGAAGAAATGATTTCTTCTGTTTGTAAGGAAGTGAATGGCGATACAGTCATTGATTATCAGGAAGAAAGGATCGATCTGACTCCCGGAGCGTGGCACCGTATGGCTTTCCACGAATCTCTTGAGAAGGTCGGTGGTGTTTCTCCTGAGGTATACAATGACTACGATAAATGTAAGGAACTTGTTAAAAAGCTCGGTGAAAAAGCAGTTGAAGGCGAAAAGCTCGGTAAATTGCAGGCCAAGCTCTTTGATGCGCTGGTTGAGCCTAAGCTGATTCAGCCTCACTTCATTTATCATTATCCTACAGATATTTCCCCTCTTTCCAGAAGGAACGAGGAGAATCCGGATATTACCGACCGTTTTGAACTGTTCATTTATGGTCGTGAACTGGCGAACGCCTTTTCCGAACTCAACGATCCCGTTGATCAGCGCTGCCGTTTTATGGAGCAGGTTGCGGAGAAGGATGCCGGTGATGATGAAGCCCACAACATGGACGAGGACTATGTCCGCGCTCTTGAATACGGTATGCCTCCGGCTGCAGGCCAGGGTATCGGGATTGACCGTCTGGTCATGCTTTTGACCGACAGCGCTTCCATCAGGGAAGTTATCCTGTTCCCGCTGCTTAGAACCGAAGGTACTTCCGGCAATGGTGGCTCATGAAGTTTGAACTCTTCGTCGCACTGAGATACCTCTTTACACTGAGAAAGAATAACTTCATCTCAGTCATATCTCTTTTTGCCGTGTGCGGCGTTGCTTTGGGCGTAGCAGCCCTGATTGTGGTGATAGGGGTTATGAACGGTTTCTCAACCGACCTCCGCGACAAAATTCTCGGAGTTAATGCCCACGTCATCGTGACCGCATATGACGGCACGCTTGAAAACTACCATCACATGACCGATAGAATTGAAAAGATTCCGGGCGTTACAGGTGTAACGCCCTTTATCTATTCTGAGGTTATGCTTTCCAGCAGTGGCGGAGTGAAGGGTGTGGTCCTTAGAGGTGTCGATGCCGATACCGCTAAAGGTGTACTGAGCCTTCCCGGTGATATGCTTTCCGGAAGTGTGGATAGTCTTTCAAAAGATAGTAAGCTTCCGGAGATTGTTATAGGAAATCAGTTAGCACGTCGTCTTGGGCTTGTTCTCGGCGATACTGTTAACTTGTTATCCCCATCAGGTACACGCACTGCCGCCGGGTTTACCCCGAAAATCAGGGTATTCAAGGTTGGTGGAATATTCCGTACAGGAATGTATGAGTATGATTCCTCACTGGCTTACATCAGCAATACTGCAGCCCAGAAATTGCTTGGATTTAAGCGGGATTTTGTTTCCGGACTTGAAATTCGTCTCGCTGACGTATATGCAGTTGATAAGATAGGTAAACTTCTGGATAAAGAGCTTGCCGGTTATCCGGTGCAAATCAGGAACTGGCAGGAGATGAATTCCAACCTGTTTGCCGCGCTCAAGCTTGAAAAGACAGCCATGTTCATCATTCTGGCAATGATTGTCATGGTCGGTTCATTCAGCATTATCACTACCTTGGTTATGCTGGTCATGCAGAAAACCAAGGATATTGCTGTGTTGATGTCCATGGGAGCGACTTCCGGGAGCATTAGAAGAATTTTTATGTTGCAGGGTACTTTGATCGGATTGATCGGAACAACCATCGGTTACCTTATCGGTATACCGGTGGCGCTTCTGCTTAAAAAGTATCAGTTCATCAAGCTGCCCAGTAATGTTTATCCGGTGGACTATCTGCCCATCAGGATGGATTGGATGGATTTGACAATTATCGGTGTTGCAGCGTTTTCGCTCTGTTTTCTGGCTACTTTGTATCCTGCAAAACAGGCAGCTGCTCTGGAACCGGCACAGGCTTTAAGGTATGAGTAATTTGCTTTACGAACTTACCGATGTCGTAAAAGAATACGAAGGACCGACCGAGACTGTGCGGATTCTGGATCATATCAACCTGACGGTTGATTCCGGCGAGTCCCTTGCCATTCTCGGAGCATCCGGGTCCGGCAAGACTACGTTGCTTCATATTCTCGGCACCTTGGATACCGCTTCCGGCGGAAATATCCATTTTGCGGGAATGGATATTAATGATATGACACCTGAAAAGCGGGCCGAAGTGAGGAACAGGGGCATCGGTTTTGTTTTTCAGTTTCATCACCTTCTTCCGGAGTTTACTACTCTGGAAAATGTTGCTCTTCCTGCCATGATGGCAGGCATAGGTCAGGGGGAAGCCTCTGATATGGCCCGTGAAGCCCTTGGACTGGTAGGATTGCAAAGTAGGATTGATCACAGGGTGACGACTCTGTCCGGAGGCGAGAGGCAGCGTGCTGCCATAGCGCGTGCTATCCTCCTTAAACCTAAGGTCCTGCTTGCAGATGAGCCTACCGGTAACTTGGATGAGAAGACAGGGAAGATGGTCGGAGAAATGCTGGCTTCCCTTAATGAAGAGCTTGGAATGACGCTCATCGTTGTGACACACAATATGGATTTGGCCGGGGTTATGAAACGCCGGCTTGAGTTGCGTTCCGGAGAACTGTATGCCCAGAACTAGAATTCTGCTTTTACTGATTGCGGCAACTTTTGCTTTTCTGATTAATTTCGGAGCAAGCAAGGCACAGGCTGAAGATGCTTCAGGTATTATTATTGCCGTACTTCCTTTTGAAGTTAATGCTGACGCTGATACACAATATCTCAAAGACAGTTTACCTACTCTTCTTTCAGACAGATTGCGCGAAGCAGGATTCCGCGTGGTTGATCAGAAAAAGGTTATGGGCCTTGTCAATGACCAGGGATACGAATTTTTAAACATTCAGGCTGCTAAGGATATGGCACTTCTGTCCGGTGCGGGGTATTCCGTATACGGCAGTTTCAGTCAGATCGGCGAAGACTTGAGTCTTGATGTTCGTCTCGTTGAAGCGTTCGGTATGAAGCCGGCGGTTCCTCTTTTTGTTTCTAAAAAAGGGTTGATCAACCTTCTTCCTGCTGTTGATGAGCTTGTTTCTAAGATGAAACTGGAATTGCTCAGTCAGGATAAGATTGCAGATATTGTAGTCCGTGGCTGCCGTGTTCTTGATAAAGACGTTCTTCTGATGCGAACTAATATCAAGACCGGTGATATCTACACTCCCTCCAAAATCAACGCAGACCTTAAGAATATTTATGCTCTCGGCTACTTTGACGATGTTAAGGTCAAGGTTGCCGATGTGCCCGGTGGTAAGCAGATCATCTTTGACGTTAAGGAAAGGCCGCGCATTCAGGCCATTTCTGTGAAGGGTGAAGACGCTATTGATGCCGAAGACATTTTGGCGGCAGTTAATACCAAAAAAGGCGCGGTCATGAACCCGAAGGTTCTTTCCGATGACTTAAACACCCTGCGTGAAATGTACCGCAAGGAAGGGTATTACAATGCCAAAATCGATTATAGCATAGAAGGTGAGGGTGCACAGGCCCGCTTGAATCTTGATATCAATGAAGGCAAGAAACTTTATATTGAAGGTATTAAGATCGAGGGTGCTAAACAGCTTGATCCTGACGATGTTAAAGACCAGTTGGCTTTGACTGAGAGAGGCTGGCTTTCCTGGTTCACCAAAACCGGTGTGCTTAAAGAAGAGCTTTTAGAACGTGATGCCGCTGCGATACTTGCCTATTATGGTAACCGCGGCTTCATTGATGCCAAGGTCGGTGAGCCTGAACTGGATATTCAGGAAGACGGTATTTTCGTTACTTTCAAAGTTAAAGAAGGTGACCGTTATAAAGTTGGTAAAGTCAGCTTTCAGGGGGACTTGATTGTCAAAAAATCCCGCCTGCGTGAGCTTATCACTGCTGACGATATGTCTGATGGCGGTGAGTATCTGGACCGTTCCCTCCTTCGTGAGGACATGAAAGCTGTTTCTGATTTTTATTCCAACTACGGATATGCATATGCTGATGCCAATATCAAGTTCGATCAGCATACAGATGAGAAGGCTGTTGATATCACTTTCATCATCTCCAAGCGCCAGAAGGTCCATATCCGCAGAGTTATCATCGAAGGTAACGCCAAGACCCGAAACAACGTTATCCTGCGCGAAATGCGCCTTGCTGACGGCGACCAGTTCAGTGGTTCCAAACTGCAACGTTCTATCATCCGTTTGAATAAGCTGGACTACTTCAGTGAAGTTGATATTGAACCTATTCCTACCGGCGACCCCGGTGAGATGGATCTGAAGGTTAAGGTTAAGGATAAAAACACCGGTATGGTCAGTGGTGGTATCGGTTACTCCACCTCCGACAGTGTCTTTGTCTCTGCAAAGATTACCGAGCGCAACCTCTTCGGTCGCGGTATGGAATTCTCTCTTAACGGTGGTTGGAGCTCCAAGACAATCAGTTATGGCTTGAGTTTCTACGACCCTCGCATCAATGATACTCTCTGGGGCGGCGGTTTTAATACCTATTGGCGTAACGATGACTTTACCGATTATGACAAACAGACCATCGGTGGTGTTGTCTCTGCCGGTTATCCGCTCGGTGAATACACCAATTTCTATACCAACTACCGCTTGGACTTCTATACAATTTCAGAAGTTGCAGATACTGCGGCAGATTCAATCAAAGACATTGAAGGTGACAACTGGTCAAGTGTAATTACCGCAGGTGTTAAACGCGATACTACTAATAAGGCTTTCAACCCTTCCACTGGTACTGTGAACAACTTAGTTGTGGAAATGGGTGGGGGTGTCCTCTTGGGAGATGACTCCTTCGTTAAATACACCTTCGACTCCAACTACTTCACCCCGGTATTCTGGGATCTGGTCTTCCACTGGAAAGGTAGTGCCGGTTTTATTCATGATAACTTCGGCGGCGGCGAAATACCTGTGTTTGAACGTTTTTACCTCGGTGGTATTAACAACGTACGTGGTTACGATAGTCGTGAAATTTCACCCCGTGACAAAGACTCCAATGACCGAATCGGTGGTAACAAGATGTTCTACATGAACTTTGAACTTCTGTTCCCCATCAATGAAGAGCTTGGTCTCGTCGGTGTTGGGTTCTTCGATATCGGTAACTCTTGGGATGATGGACAGAGTTTCTTCCATGACACCAAGCAGGAAGATGGAAAAGAACTCTTCCTCGGTATGTATAAGAGTATCGGTGCCGGAATTCGCTGGTTCTCCCCCATGGGACCGATCAGGGTAGAGTACGGTTACGGACTTGATAAGCTCGAAGACAGTTCAAGACATAAGATTGAGTTCTCTATGGGACAGTTCTTCTAGCAGAATTTAACATATTAATGTAAACGAAGGGCATGCCGGTTTTCGGCATGCCTTTTCGCCTGATTATTAGATAGGAATTATAAGGAGTAATTTTAAATGCGTAGAATTCTTTTTGCAGTATTGGTTCTGGTTTTTGCTTTTCAGACCCCGGCGTTTGCCGCTCCTCAGAAGATAGCAGTTACTTCCATGGCTAAACTGATCAAAGATTCCGAAATTGGCCAGGATGCTCAGAAAAAAATGGAAAAGAAATTCGAGTCTGCAAAGAAACAGCTTGAAACCAAGCAGAAGGAGCTGGAAAGCCTGAAGCAGGCCCTCCAGAAGCAGAGTCTTGTTCTCTCCCTTGAAGCCAAACAGGATAAAGAACTTGAGTTCAAGCGTAAGGTAAGGGATTTCCAGGATATGACTCAGGCTACTCAGCGTAAGATGCAGATTGAGCAGAAAAAAGTCGGAACTCCTGTTCTCGAACTTCTCCAGAAAGTAGTAAATGAATACGGTAAGAAGAATGGTTACACTGCCATCTATGATAAGAAATCTTCCGGTTTTCTCTATGTTGATGAAACCATCGATATTACCAATCAGCTTATGCTTGAATTGAACCGTGCTTACAGAGCAGGCAAAAAGTAGGACCTTATGCTACTTTCAGAACTTGCTGGTTTAATCGGCCTTAAGATGGCTGGAAAGGATAAGGAAATTTCAGGTCTGAACACCTTGGAATTGGCCGGTCCTACTGAGCTGTCTTTTCTGGCTAATGCAAAGTATGAATCTGCACTTGCTACTACAGAGGCCGGTGCAATTGTACTTGAGGAAAAGTACGCCGATCAGGTTGAGTCCGCGCTTATCAGCGAGAATCCTTATATGGATTTGGCTAAGGCTATGCACGTCTTTGCACGTCCTCAGGGGTGCCTGGAAGGAATCCATGAGTTGGCCTTTATTCATCCTGAAACGGAAGTTGATGACAGCGCAACTGTTTATCCGTTTGCCTTCATAGGCAAGGGTGCCAAAATAGGTCCCAATTGCAAAATTTTTGCCGGTGCTTACATCGGTGAAGATGTTGTACTGGGGCCGGGATGTATAATTTATCCCAATTGCTCTATCATGGCCGGTACTGTTATCGGCACCGGGTGTATTGTTCAGCCCGGTGCGGTCATTGGTGGCGATGGTTTCGGTTATGCTCAGGTTTCCGGCAAGCATATGAAGATTCCTCAGATTGGAACTGTAGAGCTGCAGGATCAGGTTGAAATCGGAGCTAATGCCTGTGTTGACAGGGCTGCTCTTGATGTCACCAGAATAGGTGCCGGTTCCAAGATCGATAACCTTGTCCAGATCGCACATAACGTAACAACCGGTGAAGATTGCCTCGTTATTTCGCAGTCCGGTGTTGCCGGCAGCACCAAGCTTGGTAAAGGCGTTGTTCTTGCTGCGCAGGCTGGCCTTGTGGATAATATCAAGATTGGTGACGGTGCCGTCATCGGAGCTCAGGCTGGAGTTACCAATGATGTCCCGGCCGGATTCATGGGTGCCGGATCTCCGCTGCTTGAGAAAGGCAATTTTTTGAGATCTTCTATTTACCATCGTAAACTGCCTGATATGGCTAAAAAAATGTCTGCTTTGGAAAAGCGTATCAAGGCATTGGAAGCAGAATTAAGCAAGGAAGATTAAAGTGAGTAAGTCAACTCCTAATATTATCGATATTAAAAAGATTATGGGGATGCTTCCCCACCGCTATCCTTTTTTGCTCGTTGACCGCGTGGAAGAAATTACCCCCGGCGAGTCCATCAGGGCATATAAGAACGTAACCATGAACGAGCCTTTTTTTCAGGGTCATTTTCCCGGTCTCCCGGTTATGCCCGGAGTGCTCATTGTGGAAGCTCTGGCTCAGGCTGGCGGAATCATCGTTCTCAGCACAGATGAAGTTGATACCGAAGACAAGGTCTTTCTGTTCACCGGAATCAATAAGCTCAAATTCCGCAGGCCTGTTGTGCCCGGGGATAAACTTGTGCTCGAAATCAACGATGTAAAACGTAAGATGAATATTTGGAAAATGAAATGTGTTGCAACTGTTGATGGTGAAATCGCCGCTCAGGGCGAAGTTGCCGCAGCAATTGTAGACAAGGAGTCCATGTAGTGGCTACTGAAATTCATCCCACAGCTATCGTCGATTCAGGTGCGCAACTGGGAGAAAATGTTAAGATCGGTCCTTTCTGCATTATTGAAGGGAACACCATTATCGGTGATAACTGCAGTCTTGACGCGAATGTTCAGATCAAGTCATTCACCCGTATGGGGAGTGGAAATACCATTGATAGCGGTGTTGTTTTCGGTGGCCTGCCCCAGCACCTCGGCTTCACCGGCGAGGAGACTTGGGTAGAAATCGGAGATAACAATATATTCCGTGAGTATGCAACAGTCCATCGCGCAACCGGTGTTAATATTGGCCGCGAGAGTACTGTCATCGGCAGTAACTGCATGCTTATGGCATACGCTCACGTTGCTCACGACTGCGTGCTGGGTGACCATGTCATCATGGCCAATTCGGCAAACCTTGCCGGACACATTGATGTTGGTAACTATGTTACCATCGGCGGTATGTCCGGGATTCATCAATTTGTGCGTATCGGTGATTATGCTTTCGTGGGTGCCATGTCCGGTTTTGGGCAGGATGTTCCGCCATACATGATTGCAACCGGTGTTCGCGGTGCTTTGCAGGGTCCGAATTCCATTGGGCTGAGAAGAAACGGTTTTAAAGCCGCAACCTGCAATGCCCTCAAAAAGGCATACAAGCTTATTTTCCGTTCAGAAATTCCCCGTAAGGAAGCTTTGGATGCCGCTGAGCAGCAGTTTGCAGAAATTCCAGAAGTATTGAACCTCGTTGAATTTATCCGTTCCAGCAAAAGGGGGGTAACCTCTGCCGGACACGGTTCTAAATAGTATGATTAATAATACTGAGACAATTGGTCTTATTGCCGGGGGGGGACAATTCCCCCTCCTGGTTGCAAAAGGAGCCGCAGCACAGGGAAATCGTGTTGTGGCTGTTTTTTTTAAAGGTCATTCAAATTTTGATGTCTGTGAATATACTGATGCTTCCATTGAGCTTAAGCTTGGTCAGCTTAACAAGCTGATTTCTTTTTTCAAGAAAAACGGAGTCAGCAAGGTAGTGATGGCCGGGACTATTAACAAGCCAAAGGCCCTTGATATCCGACCGGACTTCCGGGCAGCCAAGCTGCTTTTCAAGCTTGCTACCAAAGGTGACGATGTTCTGCTCAGGGCCATTGCCGGTGAGTTTGAAACTGAAGGTATGGAAGTGGTCGGTCCACATGAATATGCGCCTGATTTGCTTACCCCGGCGGGCTTTTTGACTAAGCGCAAGCCTAATGATGTGGAGAGTGGTGATCTTGCCTTTGGATGGAAGATAGCCCGTGAACTCGGTAGACTTGATATCGGTCAGTGTGTGGTCGTGCGTGAAGGGATTGTAGCTGCCGTTGAAGCCATTGAAGGAACTGATGCCGCTGTTAAGCGCGGATGTGAACTTGGCGGCAAAGGCTGCTGTATCGTGAAAGTTTTCAAGCCTGGTCAGGAAAAAAGGGTGGATATGCCCTCAATCGGCCTTAAAACCATTCAGGGGATGAAAGATCTTGGAGCTACCTGTCTGGGAGTTGAGGCCGGTAAAAGCCTGTTTTTCGATCTTGATAAATCCATTCAATTTGCTGATAAGCACGGAATTACTATCGTTGGTTTGAATCAGGAATTGATTGATAAAGAGTTATCCTAAGAATCATTGAACTCCTCTTTTTATCTATTATTATCCGAATGGATAAGGTGGATTTCTGGAGGAGTTTTTGGTTATGTTGTCTGATAAGCGTTTATCAATCGTTATTTCATTGTTTTTATATGTATTCGGCCTTGCCGCAAAAGTTCAGGCTAAAAGTGATGTCTACTGGCCTTACTTTAATATCCCTCCCCTTAGCATATCCCATGAAGATGGCCATTTTACCGGAATAGGTCCAGAGCTTGGTGTCTTGTTACAATCGCAGATGCCAGAATACATACACCAGACAATTGCCGCTTCACCACTTAAAATCTTTCAATCTGTTCGGGAAGGTCGTAAGTGGATTCTCAGCGGAGTTCTTAAGACTCCTTCCCGCGAAGAAAATCTTTATTACTCTAATTTACCATGCCGCATGACGTGGACTATCTTGGCTGTTATCCGAAAAGGTGACAGTTCGTATCTTAACGCAAACGGTCAATTTAGAGCAAAAGCTGCGTTAAGTGGTTCCGGATACCGATTCGGTTATGTGAAAGGGATTGACTACGGAGATTTGGAGCCGCTTGTTTTCGACCACATCCACAGCAAGGGTCGGGCTTTCTCTTCGAATGATTTTGATAAGCTGGCGGAATTGCTGGCCTTAGAGAGAATCGATTTCTTTTTTGCCGGGCCGCTGATTGCTGATTTCATTTTGAGGGATTCCAATCTCTCAGAACAGATAGACATTGTTCCTTGTCTGGAGATACCGGTTAAACCTATTTATGGTTACTACGCCGTTCCCAAGACAGAGTGGGGGCGTAAGGTCATAGCTAAAATAGATTCTGTTTTAGAGAGTGTTATCCGATCCGGAGAGCACAGAAAAATATTACAGCGATGGACCCCGAAGCAGTTCAATGCATTTTTTGATCGGGACTATAAGGCCGGGTTTGAAGATGTCCTGACTAGAGATTAAAAAAAGCACCGTCTTATCGCAGACGGTGCTTTTCTTATTTTTAAGCTTTGCCGCAGCAGGAGCCGGGGACGCATCCTTTAGAGGATGGGTTGGCTCCGCAACATCCGGTCCCCGCAGAATCAGGGAGGGTTGGAGTTTCTTTACCGGTCAGGGATGATGTTGATGACATAAGTTTTTCTCCGGCATCCTTTCCACATGAAGGGCAGGGTCCGGGAGCGCTTCCGGCGCTGACAATCTCTTCATACACGGCACTGCATTCACGGCATTTGTATTCGTAAATAGGCATATTCTGAATTTATTCGGCGAAAATGTTTTCGGGAATGTAGGGATGTGTTCCTTCAATGACTTCACATCCGGCCTTTGCATTAATCTTTTTGAGCAATACGTCTTTGTGAGGACAGTGCATGGTTATGCAAGGGGCAACAAAAACCTTATTCGGGACTTCTCCCATGGGAGCATTCCATAGTTTTATGTTAGCCATTCTTGTTACAATTCCGGCACCCGGACAGCCTCCACACCCGACAATTGCGGTAAGTTCGGCATCATCTCCACAATTTGCAAATTCACCGTCACGACGGTTAAAGCCGACCATGCAGCGCGAGCATCCAGTGCAAACATCATCCATTGCCTGACTGCATCCAAGAATGAGAATTTTTTCCTTACCCATGCTTACTCTCCTTTAAAGATTTGCTTCCATTTTATTCCAGATGGCTTCGATCTTCTTCCCCATACCGTCCGGATCATATTCAACTGCAGATTGCCCAGCCAACTGGGCCTTTGAAAAAATAGTGTCGTAAGGCAGCTCGCCAGCTAGAAGAATCTCTTTTTCAGCGCAGAACGATTTGATTTCATTTTCCTGCTCTGAGTTGATCCCGCATTTATTGATGATGCCCATAGATGGGATTTTGAAATGCTCAGTCAGCTTATGAACCCTTTTAAGGTCATGCACTGCGGAAATGGTCGGCTCTGCCACAAATACAGCTAAATCTGCATTGGTCAGGGAAGCGATTACCGGACAACCAACGCCGGGAGAACCGTCAACCAGCACCAGTTCGGCACCGAGCTCTTCTCCTATCTCTGCTGAAGCATTGCGGACTGTGGTAACCAGTTTGCCGGAATTTTCCTCACCTATACCTAGTTCTGCGTGGACCATCTGTCCGAAGCGTGTTTCAGAGCGAAACCACTGACCGCAGAGTCTGGGAGCGGTGGAGACCGCTTCCACCGGACAGACATATGAACAGACTCCGCAGCCTTCGCATTTTTCAGGCATTACGGTGAAGTCTTTGGATATGGCATCGAATTTACAATGTTCGGCACAAAGACCGCATTGAGTGCAGAGTTCGGGATTTATCTCCGGCCGTTCGCCGCTGAAAAAGTCGTGTGTATCCCTGATTTCAGGATGCAGGATCAAATGCAGGTCTGCTGCATCAACATCACAGTCCGCGAGGACTTTCTTGGGACCGATTGAGGCAAGTCCGGATACCACGCTGGTTTTTCCGGTACCGCCTTTTCCGCTGATAACTACTAATTGTTTCATTCTATTGTGCTCCGCTCACGTTTTCTTGGATGGAAGACCAGATCTTTGCGAATTCCTCTTTGAATCCGGGGATTTTTTCGTAGAGCAGATCGCCTTTTGAATAACGGGAAGCGGCTTCACGGCTGTGCGGTAGGGAGCCGAGCAGGGGGACATTTTTTCCTTCAAGATATTTTTCCACCCTGTCATCACCCATACCGGCACGGTTGATTACCACACCGCACGGCATGTTCAGGGTCTGCATCAGCTGTACTGCTAAATTAAGGTCGTGCAGTCCGAATGGTGTAGGTTCGGTTACCAGAACTACAAAATCCGTGTCATCAATGGATTCCACCACCGGACAGGATGTTCCGGGGGGACAATCCAGAATGTTTACCTCTGCCCGGGGGGAAATATTTTTAACAGCCTTGATCAGGGGTGGAGACATCGCTTCACCTATTCGCAGCAATCCCCGAGTAAAATCAATATTACCCGCTTTGCCTGAGGAAGTTGTCCCAATAAGACGCTTGCCTTCGCTGATGGCATCGGCAGGGCAGGCGAGTTCGCAGAGTCCGCAACCGTGGCATAGTTCAGAAAAGCTGAGTACGGAATCAACCATCCAGATGAGTGATTTAAAACGGCAGAGTTCAATGCATTTTCTGCACGATTCACCGATGCATTTTTCTTCATCAATAGCCGGGACCGGCAGGAATTCGTCTTTTTCGTCAGCGAGATCAGGGTTCAGGAAAAAGTGGGCATTGGGTTCTTCCACATCGCAGTCGGTAAAACTTACACTTTTGCCCAAGGAATCAAGGTAGGCGGCGAAGTTAACGGCAACGGTGGTTTTTCCGGTACCGCCCTTGCCGCTGGCAATTGCTATCTTCATATCAGGTCCTTAAAAATGGTCCCGAGATCAAGTCCCGGAACCATTTAATTATTTATTCATTTCGGCTTTAAGTCTTTGGTTTTCAGCCTCAAGGTCGGCAATGCGTCTTTCAAGATCGTTTGCGTACCGGTCGGTATCGAAGTCTTGATTCTGCATACGCTGGCAGGAACCATCCCGGCGTTTTAAGCCCAGCCCTCGTCCCTGTCCGGCACCCATTCCACGTCCCATTCCGGGGTCTATGTTGGAATTCTGCCTGAAACCTGCGCCTCTTCCTCTGGACATTCCGGCTCCGCAAGGACCCTGTCCCCGACCAGCCCTTTGGGAGCTATTGTTATTTCTTTTGGTAAATGGCATTGTTTGCTCCTCTGTTTAAATTATTGTCATTTTGATGTTAGCAACAGCCGTGCCTCGGTAGTAAATAATATAAATTCAGTGTCTTATTGCGCGGTAGAAATGTTTTCATGTTGATGTTCGGGCTAAAAATAGGCCCTTTTTTCTTGCTGGTGGAAGCAAAATTAGCCCATCTTTTTAAGGTTGGGAAAGGTACAGTTATGAGAACTCATTTGGATTGCCTGCCATGTTTTTTGAAAATGGCACTGGCGGGGATCAGGCAAACCTGTCCCGGTCAGGAAGATATTCATGAAAAAGTTGTAAAGCATTGGGCGTCCGGTTTTGCGTCTGCCGATCTGAGTGAATCTCCTCCTTCTCTGGCTGGGCGTCTTTTTAGAGAAGTTGCAGAGTATGTTGGCGAGATTGATATTTTTAAGACCCAGAAGGAAGAAGCCAATAAGCGTGTTCTAGAGCTTTTGCCGGACGTAAAGAACAAGGTTCAGGCCAGTGAAGCCCCGTTGCTGGCGGCTATGGGAGTGTCCATTATCGGCAACTATATGGATTGCGCCGTTATGGGTGAATATGACTGGGAGGCTGAGCTCGAAAACCTTGAGCATGGCCTTGATCATGAAGCTTTCAGCAAGTTTCTCCATGAAGTGCGCGAGCATAAGTCTTTGCTGGTGCTTGGTGATAATGCCGGTGAAATCGGACTGGATACTATCTTGACCGGATTGTTGCGTGATGAGGGTATTGATGTGACCTATGCTGTGCGTGGTAAGAATATTCTTAATGATGCCACAGTGGTAGATGCAAAAATAGTCGGTATGACCGATTTATGCGAAGTGGTTACTTCCGGTGTGGATACCCCCGGAACAGTGCTTAACCGTTGCAGTCCGGAATTCCTTACCCGTCTTGAAGAGTCTCCTGTGATACTTAGTAAAGGGCAGGGCAATTTCGAATCCCTGTGGGGTGTCAGGCCGGATGTCTATTACGCCTTTAAAGTAAAGTGTCCGGTTGTGGCTGATGTTACCGGTCATCCTATGAAGACATCATTGTTCTGTCAGGAAAAGTAATTTCAGCAGGGTAATCTGCTGCTTTGGAATTCCCTTACCTTTTCCCGGTTAATAACGTAATAGTTTGGGGGCGGGGTAAATCTTTATATATGGGTGCTGGCAGTGCTTTTGCGGGTAAAAAAACTTTTTTGGATTTTGTTTATCCTTTTTGACCTCTGTATTTTGGCTGCGGTGGTTGGTGGTGTGTTTTATCTTGAGTCGGATGAACCACGCATTACTTTGGAAAATATTCTTAGCGAAAAGCTTGAACGTGAAGTTCGTTTCAACGAAAATTTAGATCTGATTTTTTATCCTTGGCTGGGGGTGGAGACCGGGCCCTTGACTGTTGCCGCTCCAGTAGATTCAGCCTATCCTCATCAGCTTACCGTTAAAAGTATCGACTTTAAGGTTCGTTTAATTCCGTTGCTCAGCGGGGAATTAGAGGTTGATACAATCATTGTGGATTCGCCTTCACTTCATGTGGATCGCCTCAAAGACGGTTCTTTAAATCTCCCCCTCCTTGGAGCTGATGACGATGCGGAAAATGATGATGTCGGAATAAAATATTTTGATAGCATCAGTATCCGGGGGCTCAGCGTTTTGAACGCGACCTGCTCGTACAGTGATAAGGGGAGCGGTCATTCTTTCACGGTTTCCGGCGTTAATGTTCGTACCGGTCTGCTGCGAAAGGGGACCCCCTTGGCATTTGATCTCAGTGCAATGCTTGATGCTGCCCTGTTCAACCTTAAAGCTCAGGCAAACCTTAAGGGACTGCTGGATTTTTCCGTGCAGGAGAAACAGGTATCCCTTTCCGAGACTTCTCTCTCTGTGAAGGTTGAGAGCGATGAGCTGCTTGGCAAAAATGAGGTTGTGGAAGGCATAGCTTCTCTTGATTTCAATCTTGTCGAAGGCATGATCGATGTTAAGGGGCTGGTGCTGCAAGGGGCAGGGGTGCGTTTGAGCGGTTCGGCAAACTGCACGAATATTTATCATGCGCCTGATTTTAAAGGTTCTCTCAAGTCTACCCGTTTTGATCCCAAGAAAGTTTTTTCCAGATTTACGCCCATTCCCATCCCGGCGGAGTTTAAAGATATTTTAAATGTTGCTTCCTTTGAAATGGATTTCCATTCTACCTTGGAAAAAACCGAGCTTTCGCACATGGTTCTGGCGGTGGATAAGACAGTCGTCAAAGGTGATTTTTCGCTCAAGGATTACCGCAGCCCTTGGCTTGAGTTCGATGTGCATGCAGATTCCGTTCTTTTTGATCCCTATGCAAAACTTCTTGATCTAGAGAAAAATATGAACGGTAACAGCACTGTGGGCAATGCAGAGCCGCAGGCGATGAATAATCCGTTTCGCGATATGGTCATTGCTGATCTGGTGAAGAAGATTCCCTGTAATGGTAAGTTGCAGCTGGACCGATTTGTTTATGACGGTATCAATCTGGAAAATGTTAATCTTGCTGTCTCGCCGGGCCCCAAAGTCGCCAGTTTTAGCGTCGGTAAAGGCTCTTATTTGGACGGCGATTTCGGTCTGTCCGTTGATTTGGCTTTTGATAAACGCCGTGAGAAGGATATGCTTTACCTGAGAGGGCAGGGTGCAGTCTCTCCGTTCTCATTAGTGCGCATCCCCCTTAAGGTGGACGGTTTTAAATTTCATGCAGGCAGAGCTGCATTTAAGTTGAACTCTCTGCGATCCAATGGTCGCACTCCCGGAGAACTGGTTCGTAATCTAAAGCTTGATTCCACTTTTGAGGGCAATGACGTTGTAGCTGATTTGGGCTTCAAGAACGTCCCTGACGAGTTGAAAAAGTTGCGGGTTAAACGAGCTGGATTCTCACTGAATTTCGAACCCTTGACCGGGAAGACTCCTCAGGGACTGGTCGGTCGCAAGGTTGATCTGAAACTGTCCGGCTCTTTACTGGAACCGGAGGGTGCTTTTAAGGGCAGGTTCAACGGCGGTGTGTTGACCAGCAGATTTGATCCGGCAAATGTTGATATACGAGATGGCAAGCTGGAGTTTTCTGTTGGCGGCAAAGGAGTTCCGGTCCTTAAGAAAGATGTTTCGCTTATTGTTTCCGGTAGCGGAGCAGTTAAGTCCGGTAATCTGAAGTTGGATAATTTTTCCTTGAAGAGTGGTAAAATTAATTTATCCGGCTCTGTGGATGCCCGCAGGCTTGGCAGCGAAACCGCCTCAGCAAATGGAGTGCTTAAGTTACCTAAGGTAGCTTGCGCTGAATTTTTTGACCTTTTCGGAGTTGGAAAACCTGAAACTCAGGACCCCGATGCATTTGAGTCTGTTTCTCTGGATTCATCCTTTCAGCTTAACGGTGAGAACCTAACATTCCGGGTAAATAAGGCCAGCCTTGATGAAGCTGAAGCAGAGGCTACTTTTCAGGTCACTGATTTTAAAAAACCGTTTTTGAATTTCGTTATCAAAGGCGACAGGGTGGATGTAGACCGTTTTCTACCGCCTGATGTTTTTGCATCTAGTACTGAAGATAAAGGTAAGGAAAACGGGTTCAAGGAAGTCCAGAATTTTAAATTCCCGGAATGGCAATTCCCTGATCAACTGCTCGGGGCTATTAATGCCAGCGGAAAAGTAGAGTGTAATTACTTTCGTATTTTTGATTTTGCGGGCAGCAGTCTCAGTGCGGACGTGGATATGAAAGATCAGGTTATCGGCATTAATAATATGCAGGGTAAGTTTCATGAAGGTAATCTGGCAGGAAAGCTCGACCTTGGTCTTAAAAACGGAACGGTTTCATTGGATACGGATATTGAAGTCCGTAAATTTCAGGCCGGGTTGTTTTTTGCAGATTACGTGGGGCGTGATTGCGTAAAGGGTGCGACTGATGCCTCCCTTAAGTTGAGCGGACATTCCACCGCCAATATTGACTTCGTAAATACCATGACCGGAGGCTTAGCCTTTAAAATTGTAGACGGTTCTTATCTTTTTGTTGCTGCAGCTGAAAAAGATACGAAGAAAGAGAAATCCCCTAACCCGACCCGTTTTTCCATAATGTCCGGTGTTGTTAACGGAAAGGACGGTCGATTCAAGGTTGGAAATTATCTTTTGAAAACTGACTACCTGACAGCAACAGCCAAGGGTGGATTCAGTTTTCCAGAGAACTCCATCAACGTGCAGGTAAATGCGGATATTATTAAGCTGCCAAACCTTTACCTGAAGCTGGTAAATGCCTTTCTTGACGCTATGACCGGGGTTAATGTGGCTGTTACTGGAAAGCTCAGTGATCCCAAGGTTGAGGTGAAGGGGCTTGAACGTTGGAGTGATGTGCTTAATGATGTGCTCGGTCTTCCGGAGCAGTCTTTTATGTTTTTCAGGAAGCTTATATTCTGATATGGTTCAACAAAATTGATATTTGTATGGCTATGCTTTCAGTTACATACTCATAATCCAGCAGGGGGACGCGATGACCGGTGGAAAAGTTGGAAAACGGATTTCCGAGTTTTTCCTGAATGATATTTGGGATTGGAGCGCTTCCCATGTCAGTAGTCCCATAAAGATCCTGCATACCATGGCCCGGGTGGGCTATCTTGTCACAATAGGGTTCCTTAGAGATCAATGTATTATCCGCGCTTCCGCTCTTACATTTACTACAATGCTTTCTATTGTCCCATTTCTTGCGGTGGCCTTTTCTTTGATGAAAGGAATGGGCTTTCAGGATTCAAGTTATATCCAAGAGATGCTGCTTAAAGTTTCCGCCGGAAGAGAAGAGGTGGTCGGGAAAATTCTTGAGTATGTGGACAATACCAATGTTCAGACTCTCGGCTGGATAGGGGTTGCAACCTTGCTTTTTACTGTCCTTTCTACTGTGGGGACTGTTGAAAAAGCTTTCAATATAATTTGGAAAGTCAGCCACGGACGTACTTTCTGGCGCAAATTCACGGATTTTTTCTCGGTAATTTTCATTTGTCCGGTGGCGGTTATTGTTGCCACAAGTGTCAGTGTTTCCATTAAGAAGCAGGCTGTTTTGCAACAGTTTGGAAGTATCTATGGAATCACGGAGCTAGAGGGTTTTTTAATTAATCTGGCTCCGCTGGTTCTTATCTGGCTATCTTTCACTTTTATATATGCTTTTATGCCTAATACTAAAGTGCGGATAACCAGTGCTCTGGCTGGGGGGATTGTGGCCGGGACTGTCTGGCAGATGGCTCAGTGGGCCTACATAAACTGGCAGATCGGGGTTACCAAGTACAATGCAATTTACGGCAGTTTTGCTCAATTGCCGCTTTTTTTGGTTTGGCTTTACGCCAGCTGGGTGATAGTTCTGCTCGGCTCGGAGATTAGCTACGCTGTCCAGAATGTGAGGCTTTACAGACAGCAGAAGTTTATGCCCGATGCCGGAGTGGAAGATATGCAGAAATTTTCCTTGCTGGCACTGAGTCTTATGACTATGCGCTTTGAGAATTCCGAGCATCCTTATGATTTGGAAGAACTTGCCGGGGAAATTGGCGTTCCGGTCCGGTTTATCGCTCCTCTGTTGGATAGATTTGTGGAAAGCGGAGTTCTGATTAAGGGTGCAGAAGAAGGGAATGAGTTATATTCTTTTGCAGTTTCCCCCCAGAACCTGACCATGTTGCAGGTGATGGGTATTCTTTCCGGTTCAGGTAAGGGAGCCAGCACTGTGGTTGAAAATCCGGGAATGCTTTTTGTCGCCAAGATGTTCGATGATATTAAAGTTGTTATTCGAGAAAGCGGATGTGATATGTCTCTGTCTGATTGTGCAAAAAATATGGATAAATTTTTGGAAAAACTTCCAGCCGCGCCTGAGGACGGTTAAGTATGAAATTTTCCGGTATCAATCTTCTGGATGAGCTTGAACGGGCTGATTTCGAAGATATCCGTAATGTTTTCAGTGAACGCAGATTTAAAAAAGGTGCGGTTATTTTTGATCCTGAGACCGAGGATGATCTGGTCTTTATTGTTGCGAAAGGACGTGTCCGAATTTATCTCGCTTACGAATCCAAGGAATTTACTTTAGGGATACTTGGTCCTGGAGATCTTTATTCCACCCATGCCGGATGCTTTGTTCAGGCTTATGAAGATGGCATGTTGCTGACCACCGATGTCCAGTCAGTCAAGCGTTGCATGGCTGATATTCCTATCTTTAACCGTACCATGGTTCGCGTATTGGGAAAGATTCTGCAGAATTCTTTTTCCGTAATTGATGGATTGGTTTTCAAGGACATCAATTCCCGTCTTTGCAATTATTTGTACAAGGAAACTTCCCAATACGGAAAGACCGTTGACGGAGGAATAGAGATCAACCTCAACTTAACCACCGAACAGCTTTCCACCCTCCTTGGAGCTACCCGCCAGACTGTATCCACCTTGCTGAACAACCTTACCCGTGAAGGGATACTCGTTCGTATTGACCGTTCCCATTGGCTTGTTATTGATCTTGAGCAATTGAAGTCTCTCGCTGAAAATTAATCAGTTTCGGAAGAGAAATATGTTATTTTAAGAGTAGTATATTTGATGAATAACGGTTGCTGAGCATATCGAATATTAAAAATATACTTCTTTTGTCGGGTATCCGACAAACATATTGAGTCCGACTTGTTACGTTAGATTAATAGGAATGAACCGGAAGTGATTTTTATGCTTCCGGTAAAACAGGGAGGATAGGTTAATGGCGAAAGACCCCCGTCCGGCTGAAGAACTGACAATTTGGGATGATGCCCGTGCGATGATTAACAAAGCGCGCGCAGAAGGTATTGAAACTGTGCATGAGAGGCTGCAAAAGCAGACTCCGCATTGCAAATTTTGTGAACTTGGTACCAGCTGCCGTATCTGTACCATGGGGCCGTGTAAAATTACCCCCAAGTCTCCGCGCGGTGTATGCGGCGCTGATGCGGATGTTGTAGTAGCAAGGAATTTCGGTCGTTTCGTGGCTGGCGGAGCTGCAGGACATTCTGATCATGGCCGGGATTTGATCGAGGTGCTTGAGGCTATTGTTGAGGGTGAAACCAAGGATTATAAAATTACCGATGAGGATAAGCTGCGCCGTATTTCCACTGAAATAGGGATTGAAACTGAAGGGCGGGATATCAAGGACATTGCCCGGGATGCCATGGAATGTTTCTTCGGAGACTTCGGCAGCCGCAAAAAGCAGGTCTCTTTTCTTTCCCGTGTTCCTCAGAAACGCAAAGATATCTGGGAAAAGCTGGGTATGGTCCCGCGTGGTGTTGACCGTGAAATTGCTGAAATGATGCATCGTACCCATATGGGCTGTGATAATGACGCGCCTAACACTCTTCTCCATGCAGCCCGGACTTCACTTGCTGATGGCTGGGGCGGTTCCATGATCGGTACCGAGCTTTCAGATGTTATTTTCGGAACCCCGACCCCTTCCATGTCGCAGGCCAATCTTGGCGTTATCAAAGAAGACAAAGTTAATATTCTTGTGCACGGACACAATCCCGTTGTTTCCGAGATGATTCTGGCAGCTTCCCGCGATCCTGAAATTGTTGCCGAAGCAAAGGCCGCCGGAGCAGCAGGCATCAACATCGCAGGTCTTTGCTGTACCGGCAACGAATTGCTCATGCGTAAAGGCATACCAATGGCCGGGAACCACCTTATGACCGAGCTGGCAATCCTGACCGGAGCGGTTGAGGCCGTGGTTGTGGATTATCAATGTATCATGCCCAGTCTTGTGCAGATTTCCGGCTGCTACCACACCAGATTTATCGACACCGCAGCCAAGGCCCGTTTCACCGGGGCCATTCATTTTGATATTCATCCGCATAACGCTTATGAGCAGGCCACTGAAATCGTGCGTCTGGCTGTTAAAGCATACTCTGAACGTGATGCTTCCCGTGTGGACATCCCATGCGAGCCTGTGGAAATTATGACCGGATTCTCCAACGAGGCCGTTATCTCCGCACTGGGCGGTTCCCTTGATCCGCTGGTACAGGCCATCGCTGCCGGGGATATTCGTGGTGCTGTTGGAATTGTCGGTTGTAATAACCCCAAGTTCCAGCAGGATTCCATGAATGTGGGCCTTGCCAAGGAATTGATCAAGAAGGACATTCTTGTGCTGGTTACCGGATGCGTAACCACTGCTGCTGGCAAGGCCGGACTGCTGGTTCCCGATGCCATTGAAATGGCCGGACCGGGACTCAAGAAGATCTGCGGTGCTTTGGGAATCCCGCCGGTTCTGCATTACGGCTCCTGCGTGGATAATGCCCGTATTCTGCAGCTTTGCGCAGCGTTGGCTGATGCCTTGAATGTGGACATCAGTGACTTGCCGGTCGGAGCATCCTCTCCTGAGTGGTATTCGGAAAAAGCCGCAGCAATCGGCCTTTATGCCGTAGCCAGTGGGATTTACACCCACCTCGGACATCCGCCGAATATTCTTGGTTCCGAAACTGTGACCAACATAGCTGTTTCCGGACTTGAAGATCTGGTCGGTGCTTCGTTTGTCATTGAACCTGATCCGGTCAAGACTGCCGAGCTCTTCGATGAAAGGATCAAGGCTAAACGTAAAGGTCTTGGTCTAAGCGAGTAGGGGAGTTGAGTATGAAGCTGGCATTTGCAGGCAAGGGCGGCGTAGGCAAAACTTCCATTACTTCGTGGATGGCAGACTGGATGGCCCGAAGCGGACAGAACGTCTGGATGATTGATGCAGACACGGCTTTGTCGCTGGGGCAGGCTTCCGGTCTGGATGCTGGTTCGCTTCCGGTTCCTGTTTCTTCAAGAACTGATCTGGTCAGGGAGCGGATACATGAGGAAGGTTTTCTCAACCTTAACCCGGAAGTAGGTGATCTGCCGGAAGAGCTTGCGGTGGAACTGCCGCTTTATGGAGAGCCTTTCCCCGGTGTTGAACCGGGTAAGAAAAGGCTGCTGGTAATGGGCGGGCTTTCCAATGCCGGAGGTGGTTGCGCCTGTGATGCCAATGCCCTGCTCAAAGCACTGCTGGCTCATATCGTGATGGACAGTGATGATTGCGTTCTGGTTGATCTTGAAGCCGGGGTAGAGCATCTCGGCAGGGGGACAGCCATGCACGTTGACGGATTAGTGGTTGTCAGTGAACCCTCCATGCGCAGCTTCCAGACAGCTTCTGAAGTGGGCCGTATGGCCTCGGAGCTGGGACTGGATACACAGGTGCTGGTTATTAACCGTTATTTTGGGGGGGAGCCTCCCAATCTGGATTATCTGCCGGAGAATCGGTTCACCATGCCGCAGCTGTCCGGTTTGGTTGAACGCCAGATGTCAGACGGTAATGTTCTCAATCTGCCTGAGTCTGAGGAGATTGATGCGATAATGGAAAAGATAGTCAGCGCATTGCAGAAAATGACTAAAGCATAAAACAAAAGACCTTCCGGTATCCGGAAGGTCTTTTTCTTTTTAATTGATAGCTGATTCCGAGCTCCTGAAAGCTCCGCCAAATTCGTAATAGAGTGTTTTGGCTACTTCCAGAACCACAAATGGTGCAGCCCGGAAATTCGTCCACCATTTATCTGGAGTGACTTCGTACGGAGTGCCGACAACAATGATTTTGACGTTCGGTGGTAGAATCTCCCTGAAGATGATTCCGGCACGGCGAGTGTGCATGGGCGAGGTTACAAGGATTATCGACTTGGTTTGCGGAGTGAGTTTGTCTCTCAGTTTTTCCGCTTCATCAAGGGTACTGATGTTAGCTTTGCCGAAAAAATCGATATTCTCCGCCGGTACATCTTTTTTCAGTAGTACATCCCGGAAAACTTCCCATTGGTAAGGGAAATGTATGCCCAGATCGCGCACAGCTTCAATTTCCGGTGTAATTACCGGTTTGCTGGCTAAAATACGCGGTGCGTAGCCTTTATTATAGAGATCGGCAGCGTAGAGGGGACGGTAGTAATGTCCCCCTAAAACTACGATGGCGTCTGCCTTTTCAAGTTCATCCTCCTGCTGAAGCAGAACCGGGGCAAAGAAAAAAAGCACTGCCGCCGCCAGCATTCCGGCAACGGTCAGTGCTCCAATCAGCGTTAATAATGGCCTGATAATTTTCATTATTTAACTGGCGATTCGTAAACCGCTTCGTATTTTTTGCGCAGGTCTGCGAAAGTGCCTTTCTCAATAGCATCCCGTGCTTCTTCGGTCAGTTTGAGGAAGAAGCGCAGGTTGTGGATTGAGTTCAGCTGGTAGGAAAGCAGTTCTTTGGCTGTGTACAAGTGGCGCAGGTAAGCCTTGCTGAATGTGCGGCAGGTGTAGCAGTCGCAGTTCGGGTCCAGCGGAGAATCATCTTCGCGATACTCGGCGCGTTTGATGTTGACCTTGCCGAGGCTGGTGTACAGGGTTCCGTTACGTGCGTTCCTTGTGGGCAGCACGCAGTCGAACATGTCCACACCGTTGGCGATACCTTCAAGGATATCTAGCGGAGTTCCCACGCCCATGAGGTAGCGGGGTTTTTCTTCAGGCAGCTTGGGGCCGATGTGCTGCAGAATGTCGTACATGTCCGGGATGGGTTCCCCTACGCTCAGGCCGCCGATGGCGAAGCCTTCGAAAGGAATTTCGCGGAGCTGCTCAAGGGAAACTTCACGCAGGTCTTTGTGGAATCCGCCCTGAACAATACCGAACATAAGCTGGTCGCCGGAACCTACGGGGTAGGCATCACGGCAGCGTTTGGCCCAGCGGGTGGTCATTTCAAGGGATTTGGCTGTGTAGTCGCGGTCATGTCCGTAACCTACACATTCATCCAGCACCATCATGATATCGGAGCCGATATTGTTCTGGATGGAAATGACTTTTTCCGGGGAAAAGAAGTGTTTTGATCCGTCAAGATAGGAACGGAATTCTACGCCCTGTTCGGTGATCTTACGGATGGACTCAAGGCTGAATACCTGAAATCCTCCGCTGTCGGTGAGGATGGGTTTATCCCAGTTGGCGAATTTGTGCAGACCGCCACGGCGGGCAACGAGCTCGTCACCGGGACGCAGGTAGAGGTGGTAGGTGTTGCCGAGGATGATCTGGGAGTTGATTTCTTTCAGATCACGTGGGGAAACACCCTTAACAGCACCCTGTGTGCCAACTGGCATGTAGACCGGGGTCTGGATTTCACCGTGTGCGGTGACAAGGGTTCCGCGGCGCGCGTGGCCGTCGGTTGCATGTACGGTGAAGGTACCGGGTTTCTTTTTCTCTTCGCTCATTATTTTTTCTCAATTCCGTTTTTCGGACATATATCGTTAAGTTCGCAAATGTCGCATTTCGGGCTTCTGGCCGAGCATATTTCACGGCCATAAAGGACTAGAACATGGTTGGCATCGCCCCAGTTCTCGCGCTTGAAAAGCGGCATCAGGTCTTTTTCAATTACATTTGGGTTGGTGCTTTCGGTTAAGCCCATCCTGAATGAAAGCCTTTTTACATGGGTATCCACAGCCACCCCTTCGTGAACGTTCATGGCATTAGACAGCACGATATTGGCGGTCTTGCGAGCCACTCCGGGAAGTTTGATCATATCTTTCATGGTTCGGGGCATTTCACCGCCGAATTCATTCATGACAACTTCCGCCGCACCTTTCAGGTTTTTGGCCTTATTGCGGAAAAGTCCGGTGGAGCGGATTACTTCTTCGATGTCCGCAATATCCGCCTTGATCATTTCGGCAGGACCGGGCCAGCGTTTGAAAAGTTCCGGGGTAACTTTGTTAACCCTCACGTCCGTACACTGAGCGGCCAAAGCTGTGGCAACCATCAGTTCCCATGCATTGTTCCAATCCAATTCCGGCTCCGGGTTCGGATACCTTTTAATCAGACGGTCATAGATTATGGTTGCTCTTTGCAGGGTCTTTTTGTCTGGGCTTTTCATTTTCATAATGTCTGCTGTGGGCTATCATTTCTTTGTGTAACTTACAATCATCGAATATATGTCCCTGATGGTGATAAATGTTGCCGTTCATGTCAATTCATGTATCATCTAATACAAATCCAAAGTGGAGGAATTGAATATGAAATTAGCATTAAGTTTGATAGTTGCGGCTCTGTTTACCATCTCCGGTTTAGGACTTTCTACTTCCGGGGCTGCAGACGGTTCCAGCCTTGTTCTTGCCAAGTGTACGCCTTGCCACAGTCTTAAACGTGTCTGCCGCGGATTGGGTAAAAAAGATCTGGCTGCATGGCAAAAAACCAACCAGCGCATGGCAGATATGGGCATGACTATTACTGCTGATGAACTGGATGCAATCAGTAACTACCTTGCAAATGCCAAACCCGGTGAGAGTCCTGTCTGCAAGTAGGAGGGCTTTATGTCCATAATGATGGTTTATATTACCACTGGGGACGTTGAAGAGGCGCGGGAGATCGGTGGAGAGCTGGTCATGCGCCATCTCGCCGCATGTGTGAATATCTTTGAGAAGATGGAATCCATGTATTGGTGGGAAGGAAAGCTTGAGCGTTCCGAGGAAACTGTGCTTATCGCCAAGACAACACCGGAACTGGTTGATAAGTTGGTGCAGACGGTAAAAAATCTTCATAGCTATGATTGTCCTGCAATTGTTGCCATTGAGTCAAAGCAGGGTAATGAAGAATTCTTTGAATGGGTAAAAAGCCATACCGGCTAGCCTGTTTATTGACTTTACCATTAAAGAAAGCATACTCTCAGCCGCGCAAACCGGGTGGGAGTATGCTTTTTATTTCTTGCTCGAATCATATTTAAGGAGTTCAAACAAATGCAGATATTGGTTTCCGGTTCTTTGGCCTATGACAGAATTATGAGTTTTCCCGGTAGCTTTGCTGATCATATCCTGCCCGATAAAATTCATATGCTTAACGTGTGTTTTCTTGTGGACGGCCTTGATGAACGTTTCGGCGGTACAGCCGGAAACATTGCTTACGCTCTTTCCATGCTCGATGAGAAACCCGTAATTCTCGGTACAGGCGGTAAAGATTTTGACGGCTATGAAAAATGGCTGGACGATAACAAAATTACTCGTGAAGGCATTAAGCGCATAGATAGCGAATTTACTGCCGGTGCATACATCACTACCGATAAGTCCGATAACCAGATTACCGGATTCAACCCCGGTGCCATGAAATACGGTTGCGATTATGATTTTTCCGCAGTGAATCCTGCAGATGCACTGGCAATCGTTTCTCCCGGTAACCTTGATGATATGCAGAATTTCCCCAAGGTTTACCGTGAAAAGGGTGTTTCTTTCATTTACGATCCGGGCCAGAATATTCCTGCATTCAGCGGTGAACAGTTGCTGGAAATGATTAGCGGTTGCAAGATCCTTGTTTCCAATGATTACGAACTGGAAATGATCATGAAGTCCACAGGTAAGACCCGTGATGAACTCATGGAAATTTGTGATTCCATCATCGTAACTCTTGGCGAGCAGGGTTGTATTGTTGTTGAAAAAGACGGCGAAACCAAAGTTCCCGCTGCCAAGGCTGAAGTTGTGGAAGACCCCACCGGAGCAGGGGATGCTTTCCGTGCCGGACTGATCAAGGGCCTTGCCATGGGCAAAACCCTCGTTGAATCTGCCCATGTGGGTGCTGTCAGTGCTGTTTACTGCGTTGAGAAACTCGGTACTCAGGAACATTCATATACTGAAGAAGAGTTCTGGGCACGTTACGAAGCAAACTTCGGTAAACTTTAAAATTACCAGTTTACGCAATCTGATCTTACGCCGGAATCCTGCTCGCAGGGTTCCGGTTTTTTTATTCAAAGTGCTTTGACCTCTTTTTTGCCGAAAATAGTTGTAAGTGAGTTGTCTGTTCCTGTATCCTAGGAATTAAAATCCCGGAGGATGCACCATGATTGAAATAACCGCTGCCATGCTTGAAGGTTACTTGAGAGAAGCTTTTGGCCCCGGCACGGCCCTTGTGGATTACGGGGATATCGGTTCGCTTGATAAGCAGGGAATGAAGAAGTTCGGCTACGGTAAACCGCTGCTGGTGCTTTTCACTGTGAATGGCGAGGAGTGCGAAACCGTTATTTCAATCATGAAAGGGGATAATTACGGACACCAGTTTTATTGGGACAGGGCAGCGGTGCTAATGTTTCAGTATGAAACTTCGGCACGGCTTCCACGCCATGTTAAGCCCATGGGTATCGGCTATATCAACCGTAGTGGCGAGATGCTTCCCCTCAATGAACCGCAGGAATTTTTTATCCTCAATGAAAAGTTACAGGGTTATGACTACTTTAACGATCTTGACCGCATCCGTAACGGAGACTTCTCGGATCAGGACGTGCAGAGCGCTGCCGATCTTGCCGGGTGGCTGGCGGAAATCCATTCAGTAAAGAAAGATGATCCTCATCTGTATATGCGCCGAATCCGTGATCTGATCGGTTCCAGTGAATGCATTATGGGATTGATTGATGAGGCTTTCAAACACCCTTGCGATTTTTTTTCTCAAAGCCGCTTTGTTAATCTTGAGAAGAAGCTGATTGATTGGCGCTGGAAGCTCTTTCATTACACCCACCGCCTATGTGCTGTTCATGGGGATTTTCATCCATGGAATGTACTTATGGGCGGACCGGAAGATTTCAGCGTGCTTGACCGCAGCCGGGGTGAGTGGGGCGAACCTGCCGGGGATCTTTGCTGTATGGCAACCAATTATATTCTTTTCGGCCTTTATTCTGACGGAAAATTTTCCAGCAAGATGCGCAATCTATACATGACTTATATGGAAACCTACTTGGAAGAGACCGGTGATATGGAGGTTCTACAGGTTATGGCTCCATTTTTCGTATTCAGGGGGTTGGTCATTGCCTCGCCTGTATGGTATCCAGATCATCCGCAGGAAGTGCGGGATGCGTTGATGCGTTTTATTGAAAATGTCCTTGAGGATGAGGTTTTCGATTATGTCCAATTCGAAAGGTATATGCGTTAACAAAAACTGGGCTATCTGGATTACCGGTTTGCCCGGATGTGGCAAGAGCACCATCGCCGGGAAATTATATGATAAATTGCGGGCAGAGGGAGTTAAGGTTGTCCTTCTTTGTATGGATGAGCGGCGTAAAATGTATATTCCCAATCCTGAATATACCTGTGACGAACGGCAGCGGGCCTATAATCTTTTTGTGGAAGATGCTCTTTCAATCATGCAGTCCGGTCGATGTGTGATTATGGACGGTTCCGCTCATGAGCTTTGCTGGCGCAATGATGCGCGTGAGAAAATAGACTTTTTTGCTGAAGTATATCTGCGCTGTCCTGTGAATATGGCCATGAAACGGGAATCCGGGCGGCAACAGGGGCTGGTCATGGCCGGGTTGTATGAAAAGGCTCTTGAGCGGCAGCGTACCGGAAAGGAATTCAAGGATCTTGGTGAAGTTATCGGGGTGGATGTTAAATTTCAGGAAGATAATAATGCCGAGTGCATTGTGGATACAGCCGGAAAAACGCCTGACGAAACTTTTGAGGAGGTGCAGACCTGTCTGCAAAAGTGGCGTAGGATGAACGGGATTTGCTGATTTTTATTTAAATTTGTTTTAAAGGAAATGAAGTTGCAAAAATAAACGTATCATAAGGTGTTTGTTGTGAAGAAAGTTTTATTCTCAATGATGATTTTGCTGGTTGTTGCTTGTGCTGCTGTCTCCGTCGGAGCTTCTGCTGAAGATGGGGTCCGCAATCAAATCAAGGATGTCCTTTTCGATTATAAGGATGCTTACAATCTCAGGGATTTTGCTGCTATTCGTGCCCTGTATGCAGATAATGCGGTTGTAATGTCTTTTCCTTGCAAATCAACGGAAGAACTTTTGTTTTCAGATTTCAGTGAAAGTCTGGCCCGTTGCTCTTCTTATTGGCTGGACAGTTCTTTTAAATTGCGTTTGTTCAAGATTACCTCATTCACGGTTGAAGGTAATAAATGCAATATAAGGGTGCAGTGGGATTACCGGAGCAACGATGGGCGCGGTAAGTTTAATCCTTCTTTCGAGTTTTTGCTCAAAGATGGTAAGTGGCTGATTGAGAAGGAAACATACGGTCGTAAGGGCGAGTAAATTTATTATGTTTCATAGGGAGGGGAAAACTATTTTGCTGGATAGTTTTCCCCTTTTTTTTTGGGCAAAACCCCTCACGGGTAGATTATGATAAAACAGAAAGGTAAAAGCCGTCAGGCTGCGTTGGCCTTGGGTGCCCTGGGAGTGGTTTTCGGTGATATCGGAACCAGTCCTCTTTATGCCATGAAGGCCTGTTTCAGCGGGCATCATGCCATTGCACTCAACCCGGCTAACGTGCTGGGAGTGCTTTCCCTGATTATCTGGTCTCTTTTGATTGTGATCTGCCTCAAGTACGTAACTTTTGTCATGGCTGCAGATAACGAGGGCGAAGGCGGTATTTTCGCGCTTTACGAATTGGTCAGTCATGAAGGGCAGCGCAGGTCTGCTTCATTTATGCTTTTCGCTGCTATGGTCGGCGGGGCGTTGCTTTATGGTGACGGGGTTATCACTCCGGCAATTTCCGTGCTTTCCGCCATTGAAGGACTTGATATAGCTACAACGGCTGCACATCAATATACTCCGCATATCGCCTGCACAATTCTGCTGGCACTGTTTGCTTTCCAGAGCAGCGGCACTGAAAAAATAGGCAGTTTGTTTGGTCCGGTCATGTTGATCTGGTTTACGGTAATCGGCGTTTTCGGTTTGTTCTCAGCAGTTGGCAATCCAGTCGTACTTCAGGCATTCAGTCCATATTTTGCATTGAACTTTTTTGCTGAAAACGGTTTGGCCGGAACCATGGTCCTTGGGGCGGTTGTCCTTTGTGTTACCGGGGGCGAGGCTCTTTTCGCCGATATGGGGCATTTTGGACGCAGACCGATTACCCTTGCGTGGTACTTTGTGGCCCTGCCCAGTCTGCTGCTCAATTATCTGGGACAGGGGGCTATACTGATCGAGAATCCCGAATCGATCATCAACCCGTTTTTCAGCCTTTTTCCAAAATTTCTAACGTTGCCCATGGTCGCTCTGGCAACTTTCGCGGCAATTATTGCTTCTCAGGCCATTATTTCCGGTGCCTTTTCGCTGACAGCTCAGGCTGTCCACCTCGGTTTTATTCCACGTATTCGAATTTTACAGACTTCGGAAGAAAATCCGGGTCAGGTCTTTGTGCCTTCAGTAAACTGGGTTATGGCTGGCTTGTGTATTCTTCTGGTGCTGTTTTTTGAAGGCTCGGAGCATTTGGCCGGAGCTTACGGGATAGCCATAACAGGAACTATGGTTATCACCACTTATCTATTCTGGTTCTATCTGCGTAGAATACGCAATTGTCCGTGGATATTTGCAGTAATACTGACCGGGTTCTTTGCTCTGTTCGATCTTGGTTTTTTCATCGTAAATTTTACCAAGATTGCGGGGGGCGGTTGGTTTCCCATACTGCTGGCCGGTTTGATTGCTTATGGCATGTTCGTCTGGATATGGGGCAGAGCTAGGCTTAAGGAGCAGTTGCAGGCGCGCGGACTTGAGGTTTCCGAACTGGAACCAGAAATTGAAAAGTACATGCTGGCAAAGGTTCCGGGGGAGGCTGTGTTTCTTTCCGCTTCCGAATTCATACCGCATGCTTTTTTACAACACCTGCGTAATAATCGGGTAGTTCATGAGAAGCTGGTCTTTCTGCGTGTGAATACATCCAGTGAGCCTTATCTTGACTCGCACAAACGCATTTCCCTGAAAAATGTTGAAAAGAATATATACTGGATGACTGTGAATTACGGTTTCATGGAAAAACCGAATTTGTCGCTGATTCTGGTGCAGTCATGGAATCAGTTGGGGCTTAGCAGTACGGACAGTTATTTTTATATCGGGCGCATGCTGTTGCGCTTTAATAAGGATAACAAAGAACATCTGCTGAGACGGAAAATTTTTATCATGCTCAGTTCCGTTTCAGAGGATCCCCTAGACTATTTACGGATTCCCGCAGACAAAGTTATTACCATCGGAACTGCTATCAAAATATAAAAAGACCGGGGAAATGTCTCCCCGGTCTTTTTATGAAATATTCAGCGCAAATTTTTGAGTTATTGGATGAAATCGCTCATGAAATCGTAAACATGTTTCATCTCATCTTCCAGAACATGCAGGTTTTTTTCTGAGAGTTCCTTGTCACCGTCACGAGCACTGTATTCCAGTCTCAGGCAGGCTTCACGAACCCTGTCTGCTCCCATAGTGGCTGCCGCGCCTTTAAGGGAGTGGGCAAGGTATTTAAGTTCATCCATCTGTCCGGCTTCAAAAGCTTCCCTTATTTTGATCACCCGGGCGGGCTCATCTCGCAGGAATACGGCAAAAAGCTTGGTCAGGAATTCCTTTTTGGTGGAGGCCATGGAAGCCAGCCAATCCTTGTTAATTACTTCATTATTTTCCATTCGATTAACTTAGTCCAAATCAAAATCTATTTCCACAATTTTTAGCCTTTTATACATAAAATGGGTCGTAGTCGGGCAACCTTTTCTGCTATTCCGGCAGTTTGAGTTGATTCGATGATCATGTCTACGTCCTTGTAGGCAAGGGGAGCTTCTTCGGCAATGCCTTTGAAAGATCCGGTACGGATGATAATTCCGCGCCTGCCAAGTTCTTTCTGGATTTTATTGCCCTTGAAGCTCTTGCGCGCTTTGGCTCGGCTCATAACCCTTCCTGCACCGTGACAGCAGGATGAAAAAGATATTTCAGCTGATTCTTTTGTCCCGGAAAGGATGTAAGATGCTGTCCCCATGCTTCCGCCGATTATTACCGGCTGACCGTATTTTTTGAATTCTCTTGGCAGCTCAGAGTGTCCCGGCCCAAGCGCACGGGTTGCGCCTTTACGGTGCACCCATAAATTTTTCTTTTTTCCATTAATTTTGAATTCTTCACGCTGACAAGTGTTGTGGCTGACATCGTAAAGCAGTCGCAAATCAGCCTGCGGCAATATCTCCGAAAAACATTGCCGCACAAGGTGTGTGATGGCCTGACGGTTGGCAAGGGCGCAGTTAATGCCTGCTCCCATGGCTCCGAGGTAATCTTGTCCTAGTTCGGAATTTATGGGTGCGCAGGCAATATCCTTGTGAGGAAGCTTGATGCCGAATCCGGGAGCGGCCTTAGCCATCATGGGCAGGTATTCCTTGGCTATCTGATGCCCCAGTCCGCGTGAGCCGCAATGGATGCTGATCACCACATCGTCAATTCCGATGCCGAAGGCCGCAGCTTTGGCTTTATCGTAAATTTCTTCCACATACTGCACTTCCAGATAGTGGTTGCCCGACCCAAGTGATCCCATCTGGTTGCGCATACGTTGTTTGGCTTTGAGAGGGACTTTGCCCGGATCAGCAAAGCTATTTCTTCCATTGCCCTCAATCCTGCCGAGGTCCTCCGGTTTTCCGAGTCCTTGCCCGACAGCCCATGAAGCACCGTTAAGGAGCATTTCATCAAGCTGATCGCCTTCAAGGATAATGTCACCTCCAACGCCTGCTCCGGACGGAATTATCTTGAAAAGCAAATCCGCAAGCTTCGTATCACAAGTGATCAAATCCTGCTTCTTCAATCCGGTAGTCAGGGTGCGTACGCCACAGGAAATATCAAATCCAACTCCACCTGCCGAAATAATTCCACTTTTCTCATCAAAAGCTCCAACACCGCCGATTGGGAATCCATAACCGGAATGGGCATCCGGCATAGCACAGACCGGGCCGACCACGCCTGGAAGCGATGCTACATCGCGGACCTGCGAAACCGTGGTGTCATCCAATTCAAGGATGATGTCCTTGTTTCCAAAGAATAGGGCATCTACCTGCATGGGACCGTATTTTTCCATGCGCCAGCGGCAGGGTGATTCTTGCTTAAGTAATTTTATATTCATAAATCCCTTTATAACAAAAAAACGCAATACCAACCAAGATATTGCGATCAATTTTACGCCGTCTATATGCGTTATATGCGAAGCTTAATAAAAGTTTTGGAAGGGATGGGGTCTGGGGGAGGGATACTTTTTACAAAAAGTGTCCCTTCCCCAGCCGCCGGGGGCTTATAATTTACACAGCTCTTCGCTGGGGATCATCTTGATGTTCTTGGATCCAAGCAGTTCGATGGCCTGATCGGTACGGTCGAAGCGGAAGATGATTACGGCGTTGGAGCCGGACTGGTGTACGAAAGCGTACATGTATTCTACATTAATACCGGAGCCGCGCAGCATTTCGAGCAGATTGTGCAGACCGCCGGGCTGGTCGTCTACAACGACAGCTACGACAGAAGTTTTACCCACTGTGAAGCCTGCCTCTTTGAGCACCTTCTGTGCAGTTTCAAAGTCGGACACGATGAGTCGCAGGATACCGAAATCGGAAGTGTCGGCAAGGGAGAGGGCGCGGATATTGACTTTGTTCTCGGTAAGCAGACGGGTTACCTCGGCGAGTCTTCCGGCACGGTTCTCAAGGAATATGGATAGCTGGTCACATTTCATGGTGTTTCCTCGCATTTGAATTAGGTTCTATTGCTGGTCCTGATTACGCAGGTCGAGAATTCTCTGGGCTTTTCCTACGGAACGTTCAATTGATTTGGGTTCCACAAGTTTAACCCGGGCGGTTACGCCAAGGAATTCCTTAATAGTTTTTTGTATCTTTCTTTCGAGACGCTGTAAATTTTTAATTTCATCGGAGAAAGCTGCACCGGAAATTTCGACTTTCACAGTCAGGATGTCGAGGTTGCCGTCACGCTCAACTACCAGCTGGTAGTGCGGGGAGAGACCTTCGGTTTCGATGAGGATGGACTCGATCTGGGACGGGAATACGTTCACGCCGCGGATGATGAGCATATCGTCACTGCGTCCCATAATGCGCTGCATGCGGGCGAAAGTGCGGCCGCAGCGGCAGGCAGTGTAGTTCAGGCGGGTCAGGTCGCGGGTGCGGTAGCGGATGAGCGGGATACCTTCCTTGGTCAGGGTGGTGATTACCAGCTCTCCGGCTTCGCCCGGTTTAACGTGCTCGCCTGTTTCGGGGTTGATGATCTCAGGCAGGAAGTGGTCTTCCATGATGTGCAGGCCGTTCTGCTCTTCGGCACATTCCATAGCAACACCGGGACCCATGATTTCGGAAAGACCGTAGATGTCGAGGGCCTTGATATTCAGTTTCTGTTCGATGTCACGGCGCATGGACTCGGTCCACGGTTCAGCACCGAAAATACCGATGCGCAGGGGCAGTTTTTTGAAGTCGATGCCCATTTCCTTGCCTGTTTCGTGCAGGAACAGGGCGTAGGAGGGGGTACAACAGATTACATCTGCACCGAAATCTTTGAGCAGCATGATCTGGCGTCTGGTGCCGCCGCCGGATACCGGGATGATGGTTGCGCCCAGTGCTTCCGCACCGTAGTGCGCGCCGAGGCCACCGGTGAACAGTCCGTAACCGTATGCGTTATGAATGCTGTCTTCAGGAGTCGCGCCGGCAATGGCGAATGAACGGGCCATGAGGTCCGCCCAGTTCTTGATGTCGCGCTTGGTGTAGCCGACAACGGTTGCTTTACCGGTGGTGCCGGAAGATGAGTGGATACGGACGATGTTCTCGCGGGAGACAGCAAAAAGGCCGAAGGGGTAGTGGTTGCGCAGGTCCTGCTTTTCAGTAAACGGGAGTTTGGTCAGGTCGGAAAGGGAGTTGATGTCCTTGGGTTCAATACCCAGTTCCTTGAATTTGTTGGTGTAAAAAGGAACGTTGGCATAAACTCGCTCGCAAAGCTGTTTAAGACGTCTGAGCTGTAATTCTTCCAGCTCTTCCCTCGGCATTGTTTCCTTGTCTACGTCGAAGATCATCGCTTGCCTCCTGATATGGCTGATCCCGTACAGGGTTTAAGTTACAAAATAAAAAAGGCCACGGGGTTTGCGCCCGTGGCCCGGTAAACTCTCAGAAAGTGTATTTTTCCATAACCACGGGATGACTATATTTCAGTCCTAAAAAAGAAAAAAAAGAAAAAGGAAAAAAGGTCGTGGTTAAGCATGTCGTGTATAATGCATAAGTGTTTGCCCGCCGTCAAGCGGGATGGTTTACAAAAACATATAAACATAAGTGAATTATCAGCTAATCATGAAAGCCAAAAAAAAGTGACTGCCATTTTATCGTGTCAAACGCCCTCGAAGGAACATCAGAAAAACACTGATCCCTAACAAAAACCATTCAAACCCAAATCCCGAACGGGGATTGAGTGTACACCCGGTTCCAGCACTGGAAGAGTTTACACCCACGACAGCCGGATCGGATATTTCCCCAAGATCTCTGTCTTCATCGTAATCACCGTTGTCTTTGATTACAAAATAAACATAATATTGGGTGCCCAAGGTTGTGTCGTCTGTCAGAGCCATGTGGTTATCATCTGAATCAGCCAGCCACCAATGTCCATCAAGATTGTATTCGGGTCCTGAAAGGGCATAGCTGTTGAAAGCACGGGAGGTACCATTGGTGTCATATAACTTCAGCATAGTTAAATCTGAAACCTTACCTGTCGGAATAGTTGTGGAACTGATTCTGAATGTTGCCGCAGCACCGTTGGAATTCACTGTGGCATTGAAAGAAATCACTTCCGTCTTGGGAATGACTCCTCCTGACCGATATTTGGAATCAAGATCGGTGGCATCCAGCTCTTTAGAGCAGCTGTTCTGTATCCCAACAACTACGCCATCAGCTTGAGTCTGGCTTGCCTGTACATCGCTGGGCTCTTTACGCCCCGTATTTTTAATATCTTTTCTGAATTTTGGCCATGGGGTGGATGCCAATTCTCCAGAATCGCTTTCTATTGCATATAATTTGCCGTCATACGATCCTATGTAAACAGTTCCGTCACTGGCAATGGTCGGAGACCCCTCTATGCCGCCTCCGGTAACAAATTCCCATTTTTTTGTGCCATCCGGGTTTACTGCATACAGTTTTGTATCTGTGGATCCGACATAAATGGTTCCATCACCAGCAATGGCGGATGAAGAGTTTACATGGTTGGTCGTGGAAAATTCCCATTTTTTTGTGCCGTCAGGGTTTATTGCATAAAGATTAGTATCGGCTGATCCAATGAGAATTGTGCCGTCTTCCATTATTACAGGAGAAGAGCCTAAAGACCCAGCTCCTGTATCAAACTCCCACTTTTTTGTGCCATCAGGATTTAATGCATACAAATTCGTATCATGCGATCCAAAATAAACAGTCCCGTCACTGGCAATGGATGGGGGAGAGTATACGCTACCGCCAGTGGTAAATTCCCATTTTTTTGTACCGTCCGGATTTATGGCATACAGTTTTTTATCCGTTGACCCGAAGTAAATCGTCCCGTCTCCGGCAATCGCCGGAGAAGTCCTTATTATTCCTTCGGAGGCAAACGCCCACTTCTCTGTGCCATCCTGGTTTAACGCATACATACTGCCGTCATATGATCCGACGTAAATGGTTCCGTCTGCGGCTATCGCGGGAGAAGAGACGACATAACTTCCCGTGCTGAATTCCCATTTCTTTGTACCGTCCGTATTTAACGCATACAACTTCTTATCACTTGACCCGATATAGATTGTGCCATCATCCGCAATAGCTGGAGAGCATCGAATAGAATCGCCAGTGGCAAATTCCCATTTTTTTGTACCATCCGGATTTATAGCATACAGTTTGTTATCCGTTGACCCGAAGTAAAGGGTGCCGGCACTGTCAATTGCAGGGGTAGATTCTATTTCATCACCGGTACTGTACTCCCACTTCTTATCACCCGGAGCAGCAAATGCAGTAGAGTGCAACAATATTGCGGTCAGGATAACCGCTAAAACATACGAGAACCTATTTATTCGTGAAATATAAAATCGTGAGGGTAAGATCATATTATTGGTGTTGTGCTCTTAGCCGGAGATTGTTTCCGTGATGAAACCGCATAAGAAATTAATTTTCCTAAACAAGCTCGGGCCATTTTAATGTTATAATAAACTAAAACCAAAGAAGAATAGCCGTTTTGTACCAATTTAAATCTGTCTAGTTTTATATAGCTATCATCAGAAATAAATTTATATGCTATGCGAAGCTTATATACCTCAGTTGCGTTTATGTCTGTCCGCCAAAAGACGTACAATCCTCCATGATCCTGCAATAATATTGATCTGTGGACACGAGTTTAAGTAGCTATCCTGATTTTCACAGTAGAAGCTAAAGCCCAAATCCAAACGACGGAATTACGATTCAGAATTTAAACGATACTCATACGAAGTTGCTGGTGGTCTTGTGATCTACCCTAATATTCTTTGGCGCCTTGAATATTTCCCGTAACGGTGGAAATGCATTTACCGGACAGGAAAATGGAATTTTGACTGATGAAAAACGAAGGATTAAAGAGCTATTGAACACAGAGCATTGTGTCAGCGTATTCAGAAGCTTTAATCTGAGCATGGTAAGATGGCGGGAAGTCCCATGATTATAGCCGACCTGTAAGATGAAAAGGTACAAAAGGGGTTATGCTTTAAAGGTCTTTTTTGATATGCTTGGAGTTGAGGTTTTGCATATGTGTTTGTTTTCAGGTTCGAAAATAATTTTCACAATTGAAAATGATTTAAAAGTCCGCTATAGATGCATTGCGTAGCGGACGTAAATTCTCTATATAATCATATTGTACTTTGGACGAAATGTGAGAACTGCGTCTGGCCGGGAGTAACGGACCTCCGGCACGCAGGGGTGTTAAGCCCTTTATTCCCGCTGTTTGTGCTCCGAATTCAAGCGCGTTTTCCGAAAGGGGAAGACGCCGGTTAATTAAACCAAAAGAATGAAAACTAAAGAAAAGAAATTTAAACAGATCGATACTAAGGATAAAGTTCAGCTTGTTGCTGAATGGTTGGATGAAAAACAGGCCAGTGATGTTTCCGCTGTAGACGTACAGGGAATCTGCCCCATTGCCGAAGTGGTAATGGTTGCAGGAGCAAAAGGTGTGCGCCATGCACAGGCTCTGGCTGATTTCGTTCTGGAGCAGCTTTCCAAGGAAAAGATCGAATATCTCGGTATGGAAGGCTACAAAACCGGAGACTGGATCCTTCTCGATCTGAACGATATTATCGTACACATTTTTCAGGAAGATAACCGCGGTTTTTACAACGTGGAAGGTCTCTGGTCCGAAGGCACCAGAATGGATTTAAATCTCAAGCCGCAGGATTAATTCTGCGCAAGGATAGAAACATGTCACAACAAACCGGTGCTCCTTCCGTTCTGCTTATTCTGGACGGTTGGGGAATTGCCCCTGAAGGTAAAGGCAACGCAGTCAAACTTGCCAGCACTCCCGTTCTGGACGGGCTGATGGAAAGCTGTCCCCGGACCCAGCTCAAATGTGCTGGACGTGCGGTGGGGCTTCCTGATGGATTCATGGGTAACTCCGAGGTAGGTCACACTAACATCGGAGCAGGCCGGGTTGTTTATCAGGACATGACCCGCATTGACATTGCTATTGAGAAGCAAGAGCTGGCAGCCAATAAGGTAATCAGCAGCCTCATGGATAATGTCAAAGCCGCGGACGGTCGTCTGCATTTCATGGGGCTCCTTTCCGACGGCGGAGTGCATTCTCACATCAATCATCTTTTTTCATTGATTGAAGTGGCTAAGGATGCCGGTATCAAAGAAATATTCGTCCATGCTTTCATGGATGGCCGCGATACCTCACCTACCAGCGGTAAGGTTTACATGCAGCAGTTGGTGGATAAAATGGCTGAAATCGGGGCCGGTAAAGTGGCCTCTATTTCCGGTCGTTATTATTCCATGGACCGTGATAAACATTACGAGCGTAATGAACTTTCCTACAAGGCGCTGGTTCTCGGTGAAGGACAGGAAGTTTCCGATCCTGTTAAAGGTGTTGAGGAAGCATACGCTGCCGGAGAGACTGATGAATTTATCAAGCCGCGCCTTGTTTCCGGTGTAGACGGAACCTTGAAAGACGGCGACGGCGTGTTCTTCTTCAACTTCCGCGCCGACCGTGCCCGTCAGCTTTGCCGGGTGCTTGCAATGAAAGATTTTAGCGAATTCAATCGTCCCAAGGCACCTGAGTTCAGCGGGTTTGTGACTATGACCCAGTATGAGTCTGATTTCAGTTTCCCCAATGCCTTTCCTCCGCTGAATATCAGCAATCCTATCGGAGAGGTTATTGCGGAGAACGGGCTGAAGCAGCTGCGTATTGCCGAAACCGAGAAATATGCACACGTAACTTATTTCATGAACGGCGGTCGCGAAGAGCCTTTCGAAGGCGAGGACCGTATCCTCGTGCCTTCCCCGCGCGAAGTTGCAACTTACGACCTCAAGCCGCAGATGAGCGCCGAGGAAGTGACTGAAAAGCTGATTGAAGCATTGCCCAAATATTCGCTGTGCATCTGCAACCTTGCCAACCTCGACATGGTCGGTCATTCCGGCATCATCCCGGCGGCGATAAAAGCCTGCGAGACTGTTGATGCTTGTGTCGGCAGGATTGTAGAAGCAGTGAAAGCGCAGGGCGGTGTAATTATGCTGACTGCCGACCACGGTAATGCCGAAGAAATGATTGACGCAAATGGTGGCCCGCAGACTGCGCACAGCCTGAACAACGTGCCGCTGGTATTCATCGGTGAAGCGTTTGAAGACGTGACTCCTTCTGAAGGTGCGCTTTGTGACATCGCCCCCACAATTTTGAATCACATGGGCATTTCCGTTCCCGAAGAAATGACCGGTAAAGATCTTTTAAAAGGATAATTGATGTCTGAATCCCGTAAACCTTTATCTCCGGTCAAGCCTAGCGGGATGGAGATAATTTTTATGTTTCCCTGTCCGTTCTGCGGCCGGGAAGTGCCTTACATCGCACCGACTCAGCCAGCAATGGCGACCTGCGATGCCTGCCGCCGTAATTTTCCAATAGTTCCGGTGGATGAAAAGATTATCAGGTTTTACAAGACCATGCTTGAAAACGGCAAGGCTGCTGTTGATCCTGATTTCTTTTAGATTGTAGTAAATATGAATTGAGAAGAGCTTTCTGCGTGAGCAGGAAGCTCTTTTTTTTGTCTGTTGCGGACCTGAGTTCTCTGATTCAGGACCGGGATGAGAGGTAAATTAAAAGTGTGAGGGATAATAGTCGCTTTGAATCATAGTGATTCAGGGCTGATCCTAAAACTTTTAATTCGGAGGGATATAATGTCATTAAACAATTTCCAAAAGGAGATAAGAACACGCACACCCCAGACCGGAACAGGTGCAGATTTATTTGATGAATTTGAGCGCGATAATGTTGAGTTTAATAGCGGAGATGATGTCCGTGTAACTTCGTTCACAGTGCCGGGAACATCAGATCCGTTTTCGATGCTGAGAACTAAGTGTGATGGAAATGGGCGCATTTCCGAGCGACAGATTGCATTTGGAAATTTCAATCAGGACCTGAAATACGAATACGATGAAGGAGGCAGGCTGCATAAAGTCTGGAGTGCTGAAAGGCTGATTGAAGAATATTTGTATGGAGAATTCGGTGAACGTTATTTCAGTTCCACAGCGCGCATGCCGCAGCGCACTTTTCGCTACGGTCTGGGTTTGCGATTGGAACAGGCTGGGAATGTGAAATTTTTTTATGATGAATATGGTTGTCTGATTAAGAAAAAGCATGGCTCGGAAGTAACCGAATTCAGCTATCATCATTCCGGGCAGTTGGAGCAGGTTAAACTGCCCGATGGTAGAAGCATAAGCTACACCATTGATCCGGAAGGTAAGCGGATCGCAAAATCTATCAATGGTAAGGAGCTGGAAAGCTATCTCTGGTATGATTTCATTTCCCTCGCCGCTGTGACTGATAATTATGGCAATCGCAAAGAGTTCGCGTATGACGAAAACGGTGATCCTACTGCCATGTGCTTCAACGAAAATGTTTATTATTTCGCCACCGATCAGGTTGGAACTATTAATATAGTTGCTAACGCTGATGGAAATGAGGTAAAGCGGATTATACGCGATTCGTTTGGAAATCTGATTATCGATACCAATAAACGAATGGACATCTCGCTCGGCTTTGCCGCCGGATTGTACGATAAGGATACCGGGATGGTTCATTTTGGATTCCGTGAATATGACCCCTCCATCGGGCGGTTCATAACTCCTGATCCGCTGGGATTGGCTGGCGGAGATGTTGATGTTTATGGGTATTGTGCTGATGATCCGGTTAATTTTATTGATCGGATTGGGTTGCAGGATGAGAGTGAAGATGGAGATGACGGAGCAGAAAGTAGCAATTCTCCCGGAGGCGGGGAAAGTGCTAAATCTGATACCCTTGGAGGAGCGTCTTCAAGTTCCGGTGGTTCGTCGCTATCGGAACTTGGTGGCTATAATGGACAGACAGGTTACGCAGGGCCGAGTTTTAGTGATTATGTTGGATCTAGTGTTGATCTTGACGGCTCGAGCTTCGCAGGTAGTCTTTGGGGTGGGGGTACTCCCGGTGGAAAAGGAGGGAATGTAAATTCCAGAAATGGTGGGCAAAATGCTAAAAACAACGCGACCTTTGAGAAAGGTGCTCAGCAATCTTTAGATCATCTGAATCAATCAAGCGCACAGGCTGGGCAGAAAGCGGACACACTGGCTCATGGGTTGGCGCAAAAGCAGGCTCAATTTGATGCCAGCCTCCAGGCGAAGGCGGATCGTAAGGCTGCGGATGAAGCACATTTGGATAATCAGCGGCGTGCTTCTCTTATGAATAAGGATGAGGACAAAAAGGATAAAGGTTTTTTTACAACAGTTGCCGATGTTGCCGATAGCGTAGGCGAGGCTATGGAAGAAAGTTGGGAAGCAGCAGGTAAGGCAGTTGCAAAAACAATTGATACTCTTCAAGGTGATGAGAAGAATGCTATTAAATTTGAGAGTTATGTGAGTGAAAAGAATAAGGGAATGTTTAATGCGATGATGAAAGGAGGGCGTAATAGGGGCATTTCTTTTGCGTATGATGGCTTTAAGAAATATGGTCTTGCAGGTACTCCTTTAGGTATGGTTGGCGGAGCGTTAGGTATGTTGGAAGGTTTGGGCGGTGCGATTAAGGATCAAAAAAAATCTAGAAATGTTGCAGCTGAAAAAGCTGAAGAACATTTTCGAGACCAACGCGATAAAATTAAGGACGATTCTTTTGATAAATTTAGGAATAGATACAGGAATTAGGTCATGAGTAGTGGGACAGTAACTATTAGTGTAGTTGTTTTACTTGTTGTTTATGGTATTTTGTTTACCAAAAAAATCAAATGTCCTGAATGTAAAAAAGAAATTAAAGCTACAACATATACACAATTAGGTGTGTCGTGGTTGTGTATATCGGGGTCAAGTTTGATTTTTGATATTATTGTTGGAAATACAATTCACTATACCTTTGAGTTTTTGTTCCTAACACCAGCATTTTACTACTTATCGTCTGAACCAAAGGTGTACTGTCGTCATTGCATGAAAGGCATTCCATTCAGCGAAGAGAATATTATCAAATAATCACCAGCCCCCGGACTTCAGTTCGGGGGCTATTTTTATCCCTAAACTCGCCACCCAAACCCACCTCCCCAAGCTTTACCATCATATTTATATAGCGTATGAGCCGGGTATGAAATTTACAGTACTAACATTCGGATGTCAGATGAACGTTCACGATTCAGACTGGCTGATCCGGGCCATGGAGAGCCGTGGCTGGACAGCTGTTGAAGAATCTGAAGCAGATATATTTATTATTAACACCTGTTCTGTGCGCGATAAACCGGAACAGAAAGTCTATAGCGTGCTGGGTCGACTGGCTCCGCTGTGTAAGAACCCGGGCAGCTTTGTCGCTGTGGGCGGTTGTGTTGCGCAGCAGATCGGTGACGGCTTCCTTGAGAAGTTTCCGCACGTGCGTCTTGTTTTCGGCAGCGACGGTATTGCTCAGACGCCGGACGCGCTGGAAGACCTTGCAGCTAATCATGAAAAACGTCTGGTCCTTACCGATTTCCTTGGGGATTACCCGGAACGTGAGGGCGGTGAAGTTCAGCCCAATGCGGACCTGATTCCTCCGGGAATCGGAACCATTCCCGGTCAGGCTTTTGTGAATATCATGCAGGGCTGCGATAACTTCTGCGCATATTGCATCGTGCCGTACACTCGTGGCCGTCAGAAATCCCGTTCTTCGGAAGCTGTGATCAAGGAATGCGCATATTTGGTTAAGTCCGGTGTCCGCGAGATTACTTTGCTGGGCCAGAACGTGAACAGCTTCGGCATAGATAAAAAGGGCGACGATATTTCTTTCGCGCAGTTGCTCTATAAGATTTCTGCCATTGAAGGACTGGAACGCATCCGCTTCACCACTTCCCACCCTAAGGACATTGCACCTGAAGTGATCAAGGCTTTTGGTGAGCTGCCTAATCTTTGCCCCAGTTTGCACCTGCCCGTGCAGTCCGGTTCAGACCGTATTTTGAAGAAAATGGGTCGCAAATATGATCGCGAACGTTATCTGGGAATTGTAGAAGGGCTTAAAGAAGCCTGCCCGAATATTTCTCTGACTACTGATTTGATCGTTGGCTTCCCCGGCGAGACTGACGAAGACTTTGAGCAGACCATGGATATGCTGGAAAGGGTGCGCTATGAAAGCAGCTTTTCCTTTAAATATTCTGACCGTCCGGGCGTTGCGGCTGTTAAGATGAAGCCGAAAGTTCCCGAAGATGTTGCTCAGGCTCGCCTTGCCCGCTTGCAGGAAAGACAAAAGCGTATTACTAGAAAAAGTCTAGAAGCTTTAGAGGGCCATGAAACTGTGGTCCTGCTGGAACGCCTTAGCAAGCGACAGGAAGAAGGTGGAATGACATGGCGCGGTAAAGATCCGGGAGGCCGGGTGGTCAATGTTCACTTTGCGGGTTATGGTGAAGAGCAGAAGCTCGGAGGCAAACTGGTCAAGGTGAAGATTACCGAAGCCAAGAATCATTCCCTTGTTGGGGCGAAGGTGGGAGAACCATGGTAGAAATGCAGGTTTACGGTCTGGCGGTGGAAAACGATACTGAGACCCCGGTTCTGGTTTTGAAAAGCGAAGAACTGGGAGTGGTCCTGCCCATTTGGATAGGAGCGATGGAGGCCATGGCAATTTCCATGGTACTCAATGAAGTGTCTTTTCCCAGACCTATGACCCATGATCTGCTTTTATCCACCATCGCCACTTTTGGCGGTGAACTCGTGTCCGTTGATATTGTTGATATTGAGAAGGGAACTTTTTATGCCGAAATCATGGTCCGCAAGGACGGTGAGATGGTGGCAATTGATTCCCGTCCTTCGGATGCTGTGGCTATCGCTGTTCGTGCCGACTGTCCGGTACGTGTGAGCCAAAAGGTTCTTGATGTGGCCGGAACGAGGGATATTGAAGAAAAAGTTGAGGAAAAGTCCGGTTGGGAAGACGATCTCGAAGGACTTTCTCCTGATGACTTTAAATATAAAATGTAGGGCAATCCGATGATAGATTTTCACACTCATACTGTTTTCAGTGATGGGGAGCTTATCCCTGCGGAATTGGCAAGACGGGCTAAAGTTGCGGGGTACCGTGCTTTGGCGATGACCGATCATGCCGATTCCAGCAATATTGATATTATTCTTGAAAATATTCGCAGATTTGCAAAGAAACACGGTCACTATTTTGATGTTGATGTCTTTGCCGGAGTAGAGCTTACTCATGTCCCTCCGGGGCTGATCGGTGAAATGGCTGAACACGCCCGCAAATCAGGTGCTCAGATTGTGGTTGTGCATGGTGAAACCATAGTAGAACCTGTTGCCGAAGGTACAAACCTCGCCGCAATTGAGGCCAAGGTAGATGTGCTGGCCCATCCTGGCTTGATTACCGACGTGGAAGTAAAGCTGGCTGCTGAGTATGGAGTCTGTCTGGAAATTACCACCCGCAAGGGGCACAGCCTGACTAACGGTCATGTGGCGTCACTGGCCCGCAAGCACGGGGCTAAGCTGGTCATCAACAACGATGCTCACGCTCCCGGTGATCTGGTCGGGCTTGAAATGCGCCGTAAGATTGCTTTGGGCGCGGGGCTCAGCCTTGAAGAATATGCTCAGGCCGAGGAAAATTCCCGCGAGCTGGTTCAGAAAATAATGAAACGTTCATAGGGTTGCAGCATGGGCGACCTTACCCCCCGAATAGAGCAGGCAGCAGAGCTGATTAAAAAGGCACGTTGCGCCATTGCTTTGACCGGTGCGGGGATGTCTGTTGCCAGCGGTATACCCGATTTCCGCAGTCCGGGAGGGCTGTGGTCGAAGCACGATCCTGAAAAAGTGGCTTCAATCCGGGCCTTGCAGTCTGATCCGGCAACGGTATGGAAATTTTTGCTTGAAGCGGATTCCATGCTCAAAAGTGCCGAACCGAATGCAGGTCATACGGGCTTGGCTCAGTTGGAAAAAGACGGTTACCTGCAGGGAGTGATCACCCAGAATATCGATGGTCTGCACCAGCGGGCCGGATCAGTGAACGTTATTGAATTTCACGGAAATTGCAGCGATTTTTATTGCATGGAGTGCTTTGCTCCATTTCCTGCCGAGCGGATTGAGTCCGGGAGTGAACTGCCGGTACGCTGTCCGCAATGTTCCGGGGTGATAAGGCCGGATCTGGTTTTCTTCGGAGAACAGATTCCGTCCGAAGCCTATAAAGCGGCCTTTGAGCTTGCCGACCAGTCCGATCTGGTCATTGTTGCCGGAACTTCCGGTGGAGTTGTTCCCGCCAGCCTGATCCCGCCGAGGATACAGGAGGCAGGGGGCTTAATTATTGAGATAAACAAGGCTCCGTCTGCCTACACCTCGTTCAGCGATGTGTTTATTCAAGGCGCGGCGGAAGATGTTCTGCCTGCAATTGTGCAGAACTTAAGCTGAAATAAATTATATTAAAAGGTGCGGTGAAGTATGGATTTCTTACCTCAGGGCGGAATTTTCGCGATGCTCGATCAGGCCACCATTGTGGTCAAATGTGTGCTTGGCTTACTTGCTGCCATGTCCCTCTGGAGCTGGACAATCATCTTCTGGAAACTGATCTCCCTTGGCAGGGCACGAACCCTGATTCTTAAGGGTAACAAGATTATGGAAGAAGCTGATTCCCTTTCCTCCGGTCTGACTGAAATCAGCAAGACTGAAGGCTCCCCATTGAACCGTATCGGAACCGCAGCGGTGAAGGAATACCGTGTGCTGGAAAAATCTGCGGTCAGTGCCAGCCACAAGCGTCGCCTGATTAAAGATACTTTGCGCAGAATTCTGCGTCGCAAGGTCAGCTCTGAATTGAAAAAGCTGACATCTTCACTTTCTTTTCTGGCAACCTGCGCGAACGGTGCTCCTTTTATCGGCCTGTTCGGTACTGTCTGGGGGATTATGAATTCCTTCCATGCTATCGGTTCTGCCAAATCAGCCGCACTGGCAGCAGTTGCTCCCGGTATTTCTGAAGCTCTGGTGGCAACTGCCATCGGTCTGGGTGTCGCAATTCCCGCAACCATCTTCTACAACTTTTTCCTCGGCGTGCTGAACGGCATTGAGACAGAGCTGGTCAACTTTGCAGGTACTTTCCTCAACCGTGTGGAACGAGAAGTGTCATGGGTTGAGCCTTCCGGTAAAAGTTCAGCCTCAGAGGAGTAGTATATGGGACTTTCCACCAATAACCGGGGAATGTTGGCTGAGATCAACGTTACCCCCTTTGTTGATGTCATGCTGGTTCTGCTGATCATTTTCATGGTTACAGCCCCGCTGATGACACAAGGGGTTGAAGTTGATTTGCCTCAGACCCGTACCGTGCGCTCTTTACCGCAGGATAATGAACACCTCGTGCTTTCAATCAGCGATAAGGGCGAGATTTTCCTTGATGAGTACAAGGTCGGTTTTGATGAATTGCAGGCCCATCTTGAAAAGCTGGTTAAGAAGCAGAATAAGATGCTTTTTCTCCGCGCGGATAAGAATGTTGCCTACGGTGAAGTTGTTAAAGTCATGGGTGAAATCAAGGCTGCCGGAATCGACAGACTTGGCGTAGTAGCAGAACCTGTTGAAAAGAAAAAGAAATAGCTAAGGTACAGGCGAATTTATAGATGAAAATCATCGGCCTTTTCATATCTTTACTGCTCCATGCCGGTCTGATATTTTTAGCCCTGACGTGGTCTATCTCTCCTCCGGTGAAGATTTCACTCGATATGCCCGTATACAAGGTTGATCTGGTCAGCCTTGCCCCTCTGCCTGCTGCTCCGGTTGTTAAGAAAGCACCTGCACCGAAACCTTCTGCCAAGCTTTCCAAACCGAATGCCGTTGCAATTCCTGAGGCTAAACCGAAAGTTGTACCCAAAGCCAAACCTGAGACAGTTAAAGCTCCGGCCCCTAAACCTGCGCCCAAACCAAAGCCAAAACCCATAGCGAAGCCCAAGCCGGATACAACTAAAATTTCATCCAAGAAAGTAGAGACTACAAGCAAGAAAAAGCCGGAAAAAAAGGCAGAAAAACCTGTTGAAAAGAAAACTCCGCCTAAAAAGAAAGTGGCTGAAAAGACGCCGCCTAAAAAGGTAGAGAAGAAAGTCGAAAAGAAACCTGAGATTTCGGCGGAAGATGCCCTCGCCGCTGATCTCGCCTCATTAGCCAAGATTGTTGAAAAACAGGAGAAGGCCGAACGTCAGGCTGTAGCAAGTGATCTGGCTGCGCTTACTGAGAGTGCTAAAGCCACTGCTGTAACCGGTTCCGCTGAAGGTACCGCAGGTGCTTCCGGGTTGGTTCAGGTTTACGCTTCAATCGTCAAAGAAGCGGTGCGCAAGAATTGGAGATATCCGGTTTTCGGGCAAAAACAGAATCTTACGGCCCGAGTACAGATACAGTTGAAATCCAGCGGTGAAATCAGCAACATTAAACTGCTCGATTCATCGGGAAATGTTGATTTTGATGACTCGGTACTTACTGCTTTGCGCGATACCGAAGTGTTGCCCAAGCCTCCGGGGACATCGATCAGAAACATCATTGTAAACTTTAACCTGCATGATCTTGATCAGTAGGGCAGGTTCTTAATTATGAAAGAAAATAAGTTCAGTATAAAAAAATCCGCTTTTGGATTGCTGGTGGTTATGTTGCTTATGCTTCTGGCTGCCGGAAATGTTTTTGCAGCGGATACTCTTACTGTGGATATTTACGGTCCCGGTCAGCGTAAGGTGAATATCATCCTGCTGCCGCCCAAGACCGTGCCTGCAGGAAAATATGAAGGTTCCACGGAAAAGGATCTGCCTCTGCCAGCTGAGGCAGTGTCCTTTAATAAGGACCTCGCCAAGGACCTGGCTTTCCTGCCTTTTTTGAATATTGTGCCTGTAGCTGATATTCTGGGTGGTGATCCTTCTCGCGGAGTAAGGCCCGGTGATATTGATATTAAACCGCTCAGGCTTTCCAAGGTGGACCTCGCCGTGACCACTGGTTGGGAAATCAGGCCCAACGGTGAGAAGAATCTGCTCATTCGTTGCATTGGGACATTCAACGGACGCACCATTCTGGGTAAAAAGTATTCCATGGTCACCGAAGAAATGTTGCCGCGGATTGCCGACCGTTTCAGCTCCCACTTGATGCGTATCCTTACCGGACGGGACGGATTCTTTGAGTCTTCAATCGCCTTTGTGCGTAAGACAGGAAAAGATAAGGAGATTTATACCGTCAGCCCGCAGGGGCGCAATCTCAGGCAGATCAGTTCACTTGGCGGCATTAATCTCAGTCCCAACTGGTCTCCTGATGGCAACCGGCTGGTTTTTACGCGTCTTGGATCACGTCAGCATCTGCTTTGTGTCTGGGACCGTGCAACCGGAAAGATTGATCAGAAGAGCTTTCCCGGAAATACCGTTATCGGACCGGAGTTTCTCCCGGACGGCAATATGGCTGCAACCCTGACCATGAATGGTAACTCTGATATTTTCCTGATTAACGGAAACTACAAACCCAAGAAGGCTCTTGCCAAAAGCTGGGCTATTGAGGTTTCACCTGATTTTGACCGGACCGGAGAGAAGATGGTCTTTACTTCCGCAAGGTTCGGTAACCCGCATATATTTTTGCTGGATATGAAGAGTGGTGTTGTCACCAGAATTACGACTGAAGGGAAATACAACACTAACCCGACCATTAGCCCTGACGGCCGATACGTTGCGTTTTCACGTCAAACCGCTTTGGGACATCGCATATTTGTGCATGACTTGAAAACCGGACAGGAAAGGCAGCTGACTTTTGGTCCCGGCAATGATGAAGATCCGGCATTTGGTCCAGATGGCTATTTCATAGCTTTCTCTTCCAGTAGAAACGGTAAGTACAAGATTTATCTGACCACCAGACATGGCGATCCGGCCATGTTAGTTCCTACTGGTAACGGTGTTGCGAAGGCCCCGGCATGGGGTAAGGCCCATAAATCATAAATTGAGGAGTGATTTAACCGTTTTGTTGCAAGCATGACTTGATTTTTTTACAAAACACTTTAGGGTCGTTATATTGTAAGTCTAAGTTAATGTATTGTATCTTGGCGGGTGGACAAACTCCTGTCCTTAAAAGTTCCTTATTCAGGAGGGCAAATGAGAGCTAAAGCGATAATATTGTGTGTTGTATTCATGTTGATTGCCGGTCTTGGTGCTGGTTGTTCCAAGAAACAAGTTGAATCTTCTCCGGCCAGTCCTGCTGTAGAGGAAAGAATGTCCCAGCAGCAGGAAAACGAACAGCTTAAGAACGAAGAACAGGCCCGTTTGGAAAGAGAGAGAGCTCTCCAGGAGCAGGCCCTTGAAGAAGAGCGTCAGGCTGCTGCCGCTAAAAAGGAATTTGATAATGCTGTTGTAGAGCTTGGAAATATGATCCATTTTGATTTCGATTCCTTTGAAATCAAGCAGGAGTATCGCCCCTTACTGCAGCAGAAGGCTGAAATTCTTAAGAAGTACGATAACGTTACTATGGTTATCGAAGGTTACTGCGATGATCGTGGAACCGAAGAATACAACCTTGCTCTTGGCGAGCGTCGTGCCCGTGCAGCATACGAGTTTCTTATTCTGCTCGGCGTGACACCTGAGAGATTGAGTATTGTTAGTTTCGGTGAAGAGGATCCCCTTGATCCCGGTCAGAATGAAACCGCATGGGCTAAGAATAGAAGAGCCCAGTTTCGTTTGACTTACTAGTTTAATCAAAAAGCATGTAAAATCCCCGGTTTCCATAGGAAGCCGGGGATTTTGCTATTGAGCGGGCAAATCCTGATGACGAATTTGAACGCTTCTAAAAATTTTAAAGAGATGAATCTAGGTCAGGTATCGGAGCAGACCTAGAACAAGCATGGCGTAAAGCCCTGCAAAGGCATCATCGATCATTACTCCCCAACCGTCCTTGAGCCATTTCTCAGACTGTCTGATGGGAAAAGGTTTTAGGATGTCAAAGATTCGGAAAAGTATGAAACCTGCAATCAGGTGCCATGCCACAACAGCAGGAAAAGGCAGAAATACCAGCCACTGTCCCAGTAGTTCATCAATGACGACGCAGCCCGGATCTTTCTTTCCAAATTGTTTTTCGGCTACGGAGCAGGCTTTAGCCCCGAAGTAAAAAATCAACCCAAGAATGAGAATTCTGATGGGAAGCTGGAAAGGTAGAAACAAAAACGGTGCGGTAATAAGAGCTGCGGCTGATCCCCATGTACCAGGAGCCTTCGGCAGATGCCCCACAGGGCCTAGGGTAGCCACATGCGTAAGGTTTATGCTGACTTTTTTCATGGCGGCAGTATCGGTGTAAAGTAGTTAAAAGTCCAGAAATGAAGAAGCCGGATTCATTATGAATCCGGCTTCTTCTTATAAATGTGTCGCTGTTGTTTGCTTAATTTACACGGGGTTTGAGGGTATATCCTATTGACTCGGCAATAAATTCAAGAGGTTTGGTTTCCTGAGTGGTTTTGAGGATATCCATCAAGGTGGCGGCTCCGAGCTTAGCGTTGTTGTCAAAAGGATTGATTTCCCGCAGCAGTGTGGAGTAGGGCTTGCCAATGGATTGGGCCACTTCTTTGGCCGGTTTGGTCCCTTCAAGGACAATATCCTGGGTCACTTTTGTGATTGTTTCATAGCTCATTTTAATCCTCCTTTGATGCAGGGCTGATTAGTCGCTGCCCTCATTTTTCAACTACATTATGTGGCTGGGAGGATTCTCTGTAAACGGGCTAAAGTCCGTATTTTAGCTGATTAGAACTGTATTTGAAGGTAGGGTTTTTGAGTAGGGTGGAGGGTTTTTAATGTGGGTGGTATGGGTTTTTGTGTTTTTGTATTTTTACAGTGATTCTTCCTATATACATACATTTTTGTTAGTAAGTAGCGATTGCTCTTACGGGTGATCCGTCAGCACTTTCAAATTTGAGGGGCAGGCAGGAAAAGATAAAGCCGTCTTCCGGCAATTGGTGAAGGTTGTTTAGGTTTTCAATGATGATTGTCCCCTGTTCCAAGAGAATATTGTGTACTCCATAACCGCTGATCTCTGCAGAATCGATAGAAATAACGTCCACTCCTACCCCTTTCAGGTCAAAATCAACCAGCCAGCGCCCCGCAGCTTCATTCAATGCCGGATAGCGGGTAAAATAACTATTCCTACCCCAATTCTTGTACCAGCCACTGTTCAGAAGGATGAAGTCGCATTCACTTATCTCAGCCTCATACGGAATGAGGTCATCAATATTAATTTCAGGTGATTCCGGCGTCTTATGAGTGCAATCTATGCATATCCCTGGTCCGATAAAGCGGCTGACTTCCATTCTATCCAGAGTTTCACCATCAGGAATCATATGATTTGGTGCGTCTATGTGGGTTCCTATGTGCGAAAATATATTAAGTCTGTGCTCTCTAAATCCGTGCATATCATGGGAGAAGACCTCTTCAATAGTGGGCGTTTCTGTTCCGGGAAAGACGGGCATGCCGTTTTTAATTGTATGGGAAAGATCTATTACTGGCATTGTGTCCTCTTTATTTTATGATCCCGCCAAAGCCCTTTTGTTCACGCATTTTATATAGACTTTGGTCGTCCGGGTTGTTCTTGCGCGTATGTTTTTCATAGTCAACCTCTATCATAAGGCACCCGGGGTTGTAGATTAATTTATTCTGGTGAAGGGCAATGGCTGTAAGTTCGGTGTCTCCGAAATGGCTGTTGTAGCCGGGGAAAAATAAATATTTATGATAAAGGCTGGCAAGCCATGTTCGTCGGGCCATACCGAAAACCGCAAGTGTTCCATGGAAGCGACCGTCATTGAATGCCAGAAGCGATGCGCCACTTTGGTCCATTGTCTGTATTGCTGCGCGCAGCCAGCCGTCACCGGGAAATGCATCCTGTGCAAGATAACCGAAGTAGCGTGATGATGAATGAGAACACACGTAATTGGCAATTTTCATAAAGCCCAAACGTTCGTCGTCATCGACAAGAACCAGCAGGCCGGGGTGCAACGCCCTGCGCACAAGAACTTCGACAAGCCGGTTTGTCAATTCTTTATCTATAAATGGCAAGACAAATACAGCATCTTCATGTGCAATAGTACCGAGTTTATGAAGCTTGGAAGACGAAGTGAACAATGCTTCTAGCATTTTATTTCTCCTGAAATGAAATTGTCGTGTTATTATTTAAAAATACTGCATCAATATAGGTTAAAGTCCTATTGTTTTGAAGACTGTTTTACGGTATAAAGCATGTTTGTTTTTTAAAGAGGGGATTATAGGGAGGGGTAACAAAAAATGAGGCAGATGGCGATTTGTTTTGTCATATTCTCTTTATTGATCAGTGTTGTTTCTGTTAGGGAAAGTGTTGCGGAAAATTTGCGTGTTATGTTGCATGAGGGTTCATTGCCGCCGTATTACTACAAGGAAGGAGACTCCAGAACTGGTATTGTAAAAGATCTTTTCAACGCCTTTGCAAAGGAAACCGGGGACACCATTGAGTTTGTAAGATGTCCGTTTAATAGATCACAGCGAAAATTTGATCGTGGAGAAATCGATATTGAACCCATGTCTAACCCGGCATGGCGTCAATCAGCAAAGGTTTTGGGTGTTTTCAGTAAACCTTTTGCTGTATCTGATTCCATTATTTTGTTTAGAACAGAGAAATTTATTCCTGATGTTACCCCTCAAGATTTGCTTGGAAATAGCATAGGAGTTGTCCGGGGGTATCAGTATCCCGTGTACAGTGCGTACTTTGCCGATGGGAGAATAAACACTCATGTGCTGGAAAATGAGGATAAATTATTGCAATTGCTTCTGGCCGGGCGTTTGGATCAGGCTTTTATGAATAAAGATACAGCCTTGTACCAGATCAGGGAGCTTGGTCTTGAGGATAAGCTTATAGTCGGTAAAGCTTATGATTCTCTCGACATGATGATTCGTTTTCAACCCAGCAAGCAGTATATGCTTCCAAGGTTCAACAAGGCAATCGACAAGCTTTTGAATGACGGGACAATTACGAAAATTTACGATAAATACCGTTAAGGCTGTCAACTTATTGTTCAGCCGCTGCCAGTCTCAGTCCCAAAGCTGCAAAGATGATCGCAAATGACCTTTGCATCCAGAGTATAAGCTTAGGTGAAGATATGACTTGATGGCGTACACCTGATGCACAAAGGCCGTATGCAATGAATACGACAAAGGTCATCGCCATGAAAACAACGCTCAAGGTAATCATGTGCAGGGTTGGATTGCTTGCTTCCTGCGGAACGAAAAGAGGCAGAAAAGCAAGGAAGAATATGGACAATTTCGGGTTGAGGATATTTATGAGAAATCCCCGCTTAGCAATTTGCCACAGCCGGGGATCATTCTTTTCGCCGGGTTTGTTGAAACTTAAACCACCTGTATCTTTCCATGTAAGCCATGCGAGGTAGAGCAGGTATGCTGCTCCGGCAAATTTCATAAATTGAAATGCCAGTGCGCTCATATGAAGGATTGCGGATAATCCCAGAGTTGATGCTGTTAGATGGGGGATTATTCCGGCTGTACAGCCGGCCGCAGCAGCAAGACTTGCTTTTTTACCTAGGAATAGACCGTTGGATACAGTGTAAATAACTCCTGTGCCCGGTATAAGTACCACCACTAGTGCTGTAATTAGAAATTCATAGCTGATCATATTCCGCTCCATTGGGTTAGGTTGCAGATATAATAGTTACGAAATGGTTTGAGGCAAGTGGCAGTGGAACAGAACTGTCCTTTGCATGTTCAGGGAGAGGGCAACCTCATTGATAATCAGGATTCTGACAAGCTTTTGCCTATGGCAGACCATCAATAGCAAAGCCGCCCATCGCATGAAATGGGCGGCTTTATAATTTAAAGTATGGACTACGTTACTTTTAAATCCTGACTCCGAATGTTTTCGCCATCTTTTTTAAGTGGCTAGAATCAGGCGCATATTTAAGTCCTTCTTCTATCAAAGCACGTCCAAAGATTCGTGGCTTCATGCCGTTAATATCATCTCGGCAATAATAAACACAAATCGCTAGATTGTAACAAGCTTCTACTATCGAATCAATTTCAGCTTGATCTTCTTTAGGGGTTAGCTCCCAAACTCTGAGGCGGTAATCCAGATTGTTGCGAAACCAGTCCTGTGCATTTTTGGGGTCATCAAGGGTTTTGATCTTGGCAACCTTGGAGGCACAATGTTTAGCTTCATCCAGATTGCACTCATTTGGATCATAGCGCAGTTGCAGATAGTGCCACCAACCTTTGATCGACTCTTTTTCTTCGAAAACAGGTATAATTTTATCTAAGAATTCGAATTTGCTTTTGGGGTTGCTATCAATCAGGCGATCAGCTTTGCTTTTAGCTGCAGCTACATTCCCTTTCGCCAGTTCTCTGGATATTGCAGTCAGCTCTACTTGTATTTTTTGTTCATCCTCTACTTTTTTTCTTTTATTTGCTTCTTTTTCTGCTTTTTTCACGTCTTTATTCAGTTTTTGCAGTCTGGCGAATATGTTTTTCAGGCCTTTGTTTTCAAAGGTAGTCAGCAGGGAATCCTCGTCGCGGGTGGCTTCTTTCACAATAGGCATGAGGTCAATTCTGCCCAAGATTCTTCCAATGTTATCATTGAAAGCATTCTTTTCCGGCTTAGTCAGATCTTTGATTTTAAGGAGTCCAAAGATTGAGAGGGCTAAATAATGTATGCTTAAAAGAGCATCTTGGCCTCTAGCCAAAGAAATGGCTTCCCGAAGGCATGTTTTAACGTCTTCGCGACTCGGGGTTGTGGTGATTCTTTTTTGTATTTCTTCTATTTTGGTCATGTCTATCCCCAAGGAATATATTCTTAAAATTTCCAACCCATTTCGGTAGGATATTTTAAGGCTTTTCAACTGTACAAATTTATCATGATAGCCCTGATTGAGCCAAGAAATCTTTATACTGCGACAACGTTTTAGTGTCTTTTTTTGGGCGGAGTTGGGAATAATTAATATGGCCCGTAACTATAATAGCTACGGGCCATGATGTGTTTTTTTGTAAAAGTTTCAGGCTAATCGAACAGAAGTAAATAAAGATAAGTGATGGAGAAAAAAATGTGGGATTGTTGAGTTCGTGAATAATTATTCGCAAACGAAGTTTCCCTCTACATTTGAAAATTTGTACTGTCTCTCCGGTAATAGAATAAAATCTTAGCTGAAAATATAATATTTCCTTTGATCAACCAAGTTCGAACGTTGTGACACCAAAGATTCGATTCACATCCAAATCGGGAGCTGTCCCCGCATACATGCGCGCTGTTCCAAAAACTTTTTTCATGGCGTACCGTTCTGCCAAGGCTAAGCCTTTGTCATTTATTTCCGGCACGTCGAGATATATTAGTGAATTGGCATCCGCCTCTGCACAAAGGTTCTGGAATAAAAATTCAGCAACTTCTTGATTGTCAGCAAATAGGGGACCGATCTTGCTCCCGGAACGGCATTTTCGTATTACGCCATATCCGTTGATGCGCCCTCCTGTGCGGGATGCAAGAGCTACAGAGTCTGGGAGGTTCAACCATTTGGATAAAAAAGTTTCCCTTGAGTGGGGAAACAGTTTGGCTTCATAAGCTACAAGTTCTCCCAGCATAGCAGGATCGGCTTTAATCAACCCTGAAGGTAATTGCGTTGGTGCTGAATGCAAAGTGTTGCGGAATTCAAACCGAATATTACTGTACTGGAAGTCAAAGCCGCTTTTTCGGTAGTTCTCCTGTTGTTCGAAAACGCCGTCAAGGCCGATAACATGCCCCTGCATTCTTTCCATGGCTTTTCGCCAGAGTTGCATGCCGTAACCTTTTCCCCGATAAGGCGGGGCAACAATATAGAACCCGATAAATCCGAAGATCCCTCCATAGCTTACAGCAGATATGCATCCGACAGGCGAATTATTAAGCAACCCAACAAGAAATCCATCCGGGTCTTGAGCATAAAATGCTTCGGCATCATTCAAGCCCGGATTCCAACCTTCATTGGCTGCCATATCCACAGCCCAGTCCAGTTCGTCTCTAGCCATGGGGCGAATAGTAAAATCTTCCATTGAATGCCTCCGTTTTAGGTTTGTCTCTATTATTGCAGAGTTAAGGCATCCATTGGATTATTTCTTGAGCCGCGGTTCGACTTTTCCACTCCATGAACTCTGCTAAGTTGCTTACGCCGTCACGAATCACAGCTTGGTATATTTCGATGCTCATGACACTTATTCCCTCAGGAATACTGTATTTAATATCCAAGATTGTTTGTTTGCTTTCAGGAGTCAGTTTTGCTTTGATAGCATCCGCGACACGTTCGAAATATCCTGCATATGGCGATTCTGTATGGATTTGCATCATGTCGATTTGCCAAGTGTCTCCATCCTCCGCTTCATACCAAGCATGCCATTCCAAACATTGATCTTCAGCGTCCAGCAGGTTCTTGTATTCGACGCGCCGGATACGGGGATTCTGCGCTAGGCGGGTTATCGCTTCAAATCCGGCTTCAAGAGAGAATGGATTTGAGTAAACATGCATGTCTATATCAAGTTTGCACATCATCAGTCCCATGCGCAGAGAACCAACAAGCTCGGCTTTCATGCCCGAATTAGCCCAGATATGCATAATATTGGTGTCTTCAATGACACGACGTGCTCGTTGTTGATTATGTTTTGCCAATGTATGAATGTCAGTAGTCATGATTAGTTACGTTTAAAATAATTGTTTTTAAAATACGCGATCGGACTTGCTCAGCAACAATCACACTCCAATTCATCAGGCTTTCAATTTGTTGTGCAATTGGTCAGTTAATTACATTGATTAAGGTTTTAAAACGCTAAGACTTGAGCGTCAATGGGCTTGTTCGTCAGCCCTCGAACGTAGTTAGAGTGCACATTTCAAATTTTGTCGCGATTATTCAAGACTAAAATATGGACAGGTAGTAAGTTGGAAAAAAAGGAGAGTTTAATGAAATTAAAATATACCATTTTCTACGTTGAGGACGTGACCGGCAGTATCGAGTTTTATGAGCAGGCTTTTGGCCTGCAACGCACCATGATCCATGAGTCCGGAGACTATGGCGAGTTGGATACCGGGAGTACGACACTGTCTTTTTCATCGCGCCGTCTTATGACTGAGCTCGGTAAATCCCCCGGAACACCGGACCCGTCATCTCCGGTTTTTGAAATAGCTTTTGAAACGGATGATGTGGTTGCCGCACTTGAGGATGCACGGTCTGCCGGAGCTACTGTGGTGCAAGAGGTGCGCGAGGAAGCTTGGGGGCAGACGACAGCTTACGTTGTGGATATCAACGGCTACCTGATCGAAATCTGTTCGCCGGTCTACGGGGCATCATAGCCGAGGTGGCAGATGCTCCACGCCGGATGGCGGCTATCATCCCGACTTGCGGCTATTTCTCCGGGAGTCATGGCGAACCAGCATTTTAACTCCCGTGTCATATGGGCCTGGTCTGAAAAAGGGCACGCTTGGGCAGCTTCATGCAAAAGAGCTCCGGATAAGATTAATCGGGCTGCCTTTCGTGCCCGTGCCAGCCTGCGCCAAAAGTCGGGGGGCCGCCCCGTCTCCTTCATCGTGTGGCGCTGCAACGTACGCAGGCTAACACCCAAATCACCGGCAGCTGTTGCAGGTGACGTAGCCAAAGCTAAGCAGCGCATCATATCCGAAACATTACCAGACATAGAAGCGGTATCATACGCTATTTCGGTCAACCCTTGTATGGAATCCGGCAGGGGATGCCCGCTGAGTCTGTGCATCGCAATTGACGTTCCGGGCTTGAGCCGAAGTCCGATGAATGTAGTGCCCTTTTGAGCGAATATTTTCTGGGGTGTGGACATGAGGTGCGAGACAAATAAGTGCGGCGGGCTGCCCGGGTTCTGCTTGATGATCAAGTCGCGGCAGCCGTCGGGCATTACGGGAAATATTTTAGAGGTCTCAGCTACGGAAGACCATGTTGCCAATATTGGGTTCTCATGAATCATTTTGTTATCTTTTATAGCTTACTTCACATATTTTTTTATGATTTGATCTCTGAGACCTGTTGCCAAAACTTCTTCTAATGATTTCTGTATCTTCTCTAGGAGGTTCGCCGGAGCTTTTTTGTTTGCTACCATGTAATAACCGCCTTCCTCGGTTAGTAGGTATGCAATTTCAAGTTCTGAATAATTATATCCCAGAGTATTCATTTGATAGGCCAAATCTAATGGGTCTCCCGGAATAAGGTCGATACGTTTTTTAAAGAGTATTTTTAATAATTGTTCAGAGTTGCTTACTGAATAGTAGCTTTTATTATGGAAAGCATGGGAGACAAAAAAATGTTCAATAGATCCGCCCAAAAGAACGCCGGTATAATATTTTTTAATATCTTCTACGTTATCAATTTGTATGTCAGTTCTATTTTTTAACTTAAAGAGATATACTTTTCTGGGGTGTAAAGGTCCGATCCATGAATACAAATCTTCGCGCTGAGGAACACGTGCCACAGTATAGAGCATAGTGTTTGGATTTTTTTGAACAGTAATTAAGGCGCGTTTAAAAGGACGAATTACAATTTTATATTTAATTTCAGCTTTTTGTAGTGCCGCTTCTATCAGTTCCGTGCTAATCCCAACAACCTTATTGTTCTTCTTAAAATTATATGGAGGCCAGTTGTCTGCAAAAATGGTAAGTTCATAAGCTTGGGCGTTTCCAGCTATACCAAGCAAAAGAATTATTATTAAAATTTTGCATAAATTTATTTTCCATTGATAGCACATATTTTATCCCTGCAATTAAAAATTTACTTTAACATGACATCTTTCTTGCAGCAATCAAATGCTTGAAAAGCCAACCCCAAGAACTGACAGTTAGTTCTTGGGGCGGGGTTGGAAATCTGAGCTGTACCGTCTTCTAGACGGTCTTTTCTGTGCTAAATTGGCCTGTAACGTGTAGATCATATCTGTTTTATCGCTTTTGATTCTCTTCCATGTCTATGTAGAGATAGCGTTTTATTTTTTGAGTGGGCGTTTTTTCAAACGGCTCGCTTTGTTCGATTACCTTTGATATTTTTGCAAAACTGGAGACCCTGCCGTTGACGGTCTTCTTAATGGAATCCAGATACTTGTGCACAGCATCGCGGGCTTTTGATTCAATCATTTTGCCGGCACCGAGTTCTTCATCAAATTTGACGTAATCGAGATGAACGCGGGCAACGAGCTTGCCATCAGCGCGATAGACAATCGATTCCAATACGTAGTCGCATTCGCCGATAATGGATTCGACTTCTTCAGGATAAATATTTTCACCACTGGGACCGATGATCACATTCTTCAGGCGACCGCGCAGAAAAATGTATCCGTCTTTATCAATGTAACCGAGGTCGCCGGTGCGAAGGAAGCCGTCTTCTGTGAACACTTCTTCCGTGACTTTAGGTGCTTTGTAGTAGCCTTGCATAACGTTGGGGCCCTTGACTAGAATCTCTCCTTCACCGGTTTCGGGGTCGGGATTATCTATCTTTATTTCCATACCTTCAAGTAGGCGGCCGACTGAACGGAAACGGGTGGAGCTAGATGGCTCACCGGTGCAGAGCGGGCTGGTTTCGGTCATGCCGTAGCCAACGGTATAAGGCAGCCCTGAATCTACGAGAAATTCCTCGACTTCCGGGGCCAGGAATGCACCTCCGATAGGCATGCAACGAAGCTGTCCGCCAAATGCTTCCATGAGCTTTTTACCGGCAACCGCATAGAGCTTTTTGCGAGCGGCACCAAACTTCATGACACTGCGCATGATGCCGGAGCTCTTGAGTTTGGGCTGGACGCGGTTCTTAAAAATTTTCTCGATAATCAATGGCACGATGAGCAGCATGGTTGGTTTTACCATGGCCATGGCTGGAAGTAGTGTTTTGGGCGTAGGCGGCTTACGAAGGTAATGAATGGAAGCTCCGTGAATGAGCGGCAGGACCATGCCCAGCGTGCATTCAAAGGTGTGCGCCAGCGGCAGGACTGAAACTAGGCGGTCCTCGGTATTGACGTCAACGATATTGGCACTTGCAATGGCGTTGTATACAATGTTGCGGTGCGTGAGAATGACGCCTTTTGAACTTCCGGTGGTGCCGGAGGTGTATAGGATAGCGGCAACATCATCAACGTCGATTTCAGTAGACGGACGCATATATTCCTTGCCCTTATCCGTGTATTTTTCAAGTTCCTTACTGATTCGTTCTTTGACCTGTTCCTTGACTTGTTCAAAAGATTTGCGAGCATGAACCATGCCTTCCTTGAAAGTCTGGCGCAGTCCTTCATTTGTGGAAAGCGAAAAGTCATTGAGAGTGATGATGGTGTGGAGGTTGTCTGATTCGTACTCATCCACTTTGTGCTGCAGACGTTCGGAAACAAAGATGGCCTTGGATTCGGAATGGCGTAGAATGTGATGCACTGCACCTTCGTGAAATTCGGTGAGTATCGGAATGGCAATAGCACCCATGCAGGTGATGGCAAGATATGCGGCCCCCCAGTTGGGCATGTTTTCGCTCAGGATGGCAACTTTGTCACCTTTGGTAATGCTGCGGCTGTGGAGCAGCAGGGAAATATCGTCCACTAGCTTTTTGAATTCGCCGTAGGTTATAGGGGCTTCGCCCACAAAGCAGACTGCGGGGCGGTCTCTATATTTCTCGGCACTAAGTGCCAGCGCATTTTTCAGGGTCGGGGTGTCTTGCAGATTCACGATCTAGCCTCCTCATATCCTTATATATAAATAGGTTCGCCAGTGTGACTGCTAAATTAAGTTGGGTCAAGAGGAACCACAGCAGTAAAACATCACGAATGTATGTTTTTTACCCTCTCCCGCAATAACACCCCAATTCATCGAGCTTTTAAATGAAAGAAGTTTGCTCCGCGTTTACTCATAATGGCCCCGCTACAGGCCAGCTATAGAATTCTGTTTTTTCTTTGAAACCTACACCCACAGCCCCTTTGTGCAAGTATAACGCATAAGCCCAGTCCGTTTCGAAGAAACTCGTGGTCGAGGACCAGTATGCCTCGTTTGTATTCTCAAACGGGTGCCCGACCGGAAGGGCGGGGTTGGCCTGTGATGCGTCAATCAGAGATTCCAATTCATTAATGTTGGGCAGGCGCCAAGTTAACTGAGAATTAATGTTCAGGTCTTTGATCCTATCCAATGCTCCCTGCCAGTCGACCAATCCGGCAAGATCTGCCTCTTTGGCCCAAATCAACCCCGTCATCATATCCAACACGCCATACGAGGTGAGCTTAAACCGAGGATCGGGCCATGCCTTTCCCATCTGTAAGGCGCCATCCTGAAATGAGCCTTCACTCTTGATCCTGTCCCCTGTGACATTAAAGCAGTTCTTTTGTCCTGTTTGCGCCAGAATGGAGCTTTCCCCTCTTACAGGCCAGCCCATACTTGGATCTTTCTTGTTGCCATAAAACATCCGCCCGCCCTCAAAGTGGACCCGCCAAGCATAAGCCGGAGCAAGGGCAGAGGTCGTAGAAGTCCAATACCAGCCAAGAAATAAATTTCGAAAAGGATGATCTTTTTGCAAAGCCGGCTTTTTATCTCCGTGCGAAATAAGGCTGCGCAATTCCCTTCTATTTGGCAGTCGCCAATCACTATATCCCAGAAATTTATCTTTATTTAGCTGGGTAACAGCATCAAGGGTCTCGTCCCATGCCAGCGGGTAAGTGAAGACGTCCGCCTGTTTAAGCCAAGTCAGACCTGTCAGCTTGTCATGGACTAAGTTCTCTTGTTCGTCGAAGCGGTTGCCTTCCGTGACGATTCCTATGCCGTACTCTGCATCCTGCCCACTACCATCACACGGAATCTGCTCGCCAGACGCAGTGTAGCAATGTCGGAGTCCTGTGCTGATAATATTAGATACCGGTTTCATCTTTATCCATCTCCCGCAACAACCACACCCCAATCCATCAAGCTTTCAATCACGCGAGCAAGAGGCAGTCCGACAACATTGGTGTATGATCCGCTGATTCCTTTGACCAGAAATGCTCCTTGTCCTTGAATGGCGTATGCTCCTGCTTTGTCGTCCGGTTCTCCGGTGGCAGCGTAGGCGCGTACTGCCGCTTCGTTGAAATCTATGAATTCAACTTCAGTTGAGACTGCATAGCTCAGTTCCTCACCTTCAGGGGAAATAATTGCGCAGCCGCTTATTACCTTGTGCTTACGTCCGCAAAGGGACTTCACCATCTCGTAGGCTTCTTCACGGTTTACGGGCTTGCCGAGGATGTCGCGGTCACGGACTACTATGGTATCAGAACCGAGTATGTATGTTCCGGGATTGTTTTCAGCTACGTTTATGGCTTTCAGTTCAGCCATTTTTATGGCGTAGTCTTCCGGAGCCTGACCGGGGGTCGGGGTTGGCTCTTCACATGTTGCTGGTTTAATCTCGAATTCCAGTCCTGCTGATTGCAACAGATCCTTGCGGCGCGGAGAGCCTGATCCAAGTGTCAGCGGTTTTACAGTTTTATATATGCTCATGATGATTCCTTTTTAGTAATTGATACTTTTGGTTGATAATTTGAAAATGATTAAATGTGAATGCTCTTGGTCGGGATCATGTTATTTTTTATACACTTTTGTTGCTCTTTTGTGCTTCTGGATGTAATAATTAATAAATTTTTGAGCAGGAGTAATTAATGAAGGTATGCATCTGGGGAGCGCGCGGTTCCCTGTCTGCCACATTCAATGCCGAAAGAGCCAGAGCTAAAGTCAAGGCCGCACTTGAGATCGCAGTTGAAAAGGGAATCGATTCAACTACGGATCTTGACCTGTTTATTGACAATGAGCTCCCTTTTCCTGTTCGAGGTTCCTATGGAACCAATACCCCCTGCATCCAGATTGAAGGGCAGGGCGATGAATATATCATTTGCGATTGCGGAACCGGATTGCGTGATCTGGGCAACAAGATTATGGCTGACCGTCATGGTGCACCGGGAGCGCATTTTCATATTCTCATGTCCCACCTGCATTGGGACCATGTTCAGGGCTTTCCTTTCTTTGTCCCCGCTTACATTCCCGGTAATAAAATAACATTCTACGGCGGGCATCCTAGTATTGAAAAAGTTCTGCGTAATCAGCAAAGTGAACCTTGTTTTCCGGTTCATTTTGATAACCTGGCTGCAGAATTTGAGTTCGTTCGCTTAAAGACCGGGCAGAAATTTCAACTCGCCGGGGTAGATATTGAGGTTAAAGCCCAATACCATCCGGGCGGTTCCTTCGGATATCGTTTTGAAAAAGACGGCAAGTCCGCTGTCTATTCAACTGATTGTGAGCACAAGAGTGCAACAGCCCTCGCTGATAAGGGGTTTGTCGAGTTCTTTAAGGAAGCTGATCTTTTGATCATGGACGCCCAGTATTCTTTTGCCGAGGCTAATTCCATCAAAGAAGACTGGGGACATTCCAACAACATCATTGCGGTTGAGCTTTCCGGTATGGCTAAGGTTAAAACTCTTTGCCTTTTTCATCAGGAACCGGTGCGGGATGATTTCCAGCTCCAGAAGTTTCTGGATGATACCATTGAATTTTCACAGCTTGCCGAGTTCAGGCCGGATAAAATTATCATGGCTCAGGACGGGTTGTGTATCGACCTGTAGCATTTTTCCAGTATAGCAGATGAATTGAATGACGCTTGCCGAGTACGGTGAGCGTCTTTTTTTTCGGATCATCCGTTTATGTCCTATTTTTGACTTTTTCAATTTTTATCCTTTCCTTAAGTAAAAATAGTCTTTCTTAGCCCCTGTAATATACACTGTTACGGAGATTGGCATTACCCTTGCTTCATGAATCGAAAGAGAACCACGGGGCTATCCCGAACTCATCAGACGATGGAGCATGGTATGAAATTAGATGAAATGAAATGTGAACTTGACCTTTTGGAGTTTAATTCAGGAGATACGGACACTTCCGGCATGAATGGCTGGGCTGTTCCGTGGTCTGACCTGATGATGGTTATGTTCGTTCTTTTCGTAGTGCTGTTTATCTACAGTCAATCGAAGGAAAATATAAAGGTCATTTTCGAAGGTAACGCCCAGTCAGAGGTTGCAATGAATCCTGCTGACGGTTTGATTGAAATGATTTCATTTCACCGTGATGCCATGTCCAGTTCCGCCAGAGTTATCATGACTCCCGAAGATGTGTTGTACCGCAGCGATGACGGTGCCGTGAGCATGAAAGAAGAAGATGGCGAACTTAAAATCGTCATGCGCGGTAACGCCTTTTTCGCTTCTGGACAGAATGTTTTTGAAGATAAGACCCGTCAATATCTTGCTGAAGTTGCCGAGGTTCTCAAGACCAGCAAGCATGCCATTCATATTATAGGTCATACTGACTCTTCTGATGCTGCTAAAGTGGGCGCGCAGAACGCTTTCGAGCTTTCCGCAAGACGCGCCGCCAAGGTTGCAGAATATCTGATCAATACAAAATCAATCGATCCGGTTCGCATTATAGTCAGCGGACGCGGCGGGGTTGCCCCTGAACTGCCCGGAGATATGGGCAAGGTGGAAGGCAACAACCGCAGAGTTGAGATCGTGGTTATTAATACTGACGTCAATGCCCAGTAAGGAGGTCTGTAATGAATAAAAAGAATTTAATCGGTGTCATCGTCGCCTCGTCCATCTTTGCCGGTAGCTTCTGGCTTAGCGGTGGAATTGCCCTCTACTGGAACGCCGCGGCCCTTGCCATTGTCCTTTCTGGTTTGGCTGTTGCGGTTCTGCTCAGCTATCCGGTAGAGCAACTTCGTGAAGCATTCCGGGTGGTGCAGGATACTTATTCCAGCCGTCTGGCTACCCATGAGGAGATTGTTGAGACCCTGCTTGACCTGAGTGTCCGGTCCAAGATGGACGGTATGCTTTCCCTTGAAAAAGCGGGCGAAAAAACTACGATTTCTTTCTTGCGCCATGCGCTCATGCTGTTGGTAGATAATTTTGAGGAAGATGAAATCAAGGATTGCCTGAAGACTGAAATGTCATTTTTCAATATGCGCCGCGGGGAATCCGAGCGTGTATTTCAGTCCATGGCCCGTTTTGCCCCTGCCTTCGGTGTTGCTGGTTCAGTAATCGGTTTGATCGGCCTGCTTATGGGCATCGATAATCCGGCAATGATTCTTAAACATATTCCGGTTGCCTTTATTTCAACCCTCTATGGCGTAATCTTCAGTAACATGATCTTTGCCCCTATGGCTGAGACAGTACGCTGCCGGACCCGTAACGAACTGATTAACCAGAAGATGATACTTGATGGCGTAATTGCTATTAAAAATGAACAGAATCCTTACAAACTGGAAAGAAAACTTGCAGCTTTTCTAGTTGTGGATGACCGCGAAGAGAAGGCTGAAGCTCTCAGGAATATAACCCGCAAGTATATCAAGATGCGCCGGGAGGAGAAGAAGTCCAAGGACAAGATTCTGCATGAAGTCCCTTTAGTGAAAGCTAAGGCTTCATAGGCGTATAGATCAGATCTCCAAACATAATTGAATAATATCCCGGTACGGCGTCCCGAAAGGGAACAGTCCGTACCGGGTTTTTCTGTGTCCGGATTTTGACAAGATAAAGAGCAGTGAATCAATCTCATTTATTTATTTCTATGAATGTATTAGAATTTCGGTCAGTTTATCGGGAAAAGATAATTAATTTTCAGAGCAGGGGATTGCTATAATGGGACTTGTTCTTGCCGTTGATATTGGAGGCACAAACAGCAGGTTTGCCGCATTTGAGTCCGGTCCGGGCCATAAGCTGGTCATGAAGGAAACAGTCTGGCTCTCTAGTGTTGAAGCACGCAGTTTTGATCATCTCATGAAAATGTTGGCAGCGAGTGATTTTCCGTATTCGCCGTCAGATTTTGATGTCACGGTTATAGCCGTGGCCGGTCCGGTGATTGGCGGTGTTTATTGCAATGTTACCAATGTTGATTGGGATGTGGATTTTCGGGGCGGTTATAAAAAGTACGGTTTCAACGCTGCCGTGCTGATCAACGATTTTGCCGCTCAGGCCTATGCCTGTCGCACCCCGGCGGTGGAGGGGTGCCGGATCATCCATGATGTCGAGATCTCACCAATTGGTACGGTGGGAGTAATCGGTGCCGGTACCGGACTGGGGCATTGCGCTTTGGTTCCTGTTCCAGTTTCCGAACTGGGGTATGTTCCTGTTCCGTCCGAGGGCGGGCATATCAGCTTCCCCTGCCAGACAGCAGACGAGCTGGATTTTTGTAGATTTGTTATGGATAAACGTAAGATTTCTTATTGCTGCGGTGATGAAGTGCTCACCGGACGCGGCTTGAACATGCTGCACCTTTACCTTACCGGGGAAGATCTTGAACCGAAGCAGGTTGCCGAGAAGATGAAGCAGGGCGGTAAGACTCTTGAATGGTATTCTCGTTTTACTGCCCGCTGCTGCCGTAATTATGCCATTACTGTTTGCGCCACCGGAGGGTTGTACATTGCCGGAGGCATTGTGGCTAAGAATCCTTTTGTGGTTGATCAGCCTGTGTTTATGGAAGAATTTCTCGATTCCAGTTCCATGGGTGATCTTTTGAAACAGATTCCAGTCTTTTTAAATGACAATCAGGAGAGCGGGCTTTACGGAGCTGCCTTACGCGGTGTGCTGCATATTTAAAGTGGAGAGAGTATGGCAAGGTATGATTACGACCTAGGCATCATTGGCGGTGGAGCTGCCGGACTGACCATTGCTGCCGGGGCCGCACAGCTTGGCGTGAAGGTCCTGCTGATCGATAAGGAAGATAAGCTGGGAGGGGATTGCCTGCACTATGGCTGCGTTCCCAGCAAAACTTTGATCCGTAGTGCCAGAGTCCGTCATCTCATGGGACATGCGGGGGATTTCGGCCTGCCCGAAGTTGAGCTGCCCCCGGTGGATTTCGCACAGGTTGCCAAGCGCATCAGCGAGGTCATCGACACTATTCAGGTCCATGATTCCGTGGAACGGTTCAATTCTTTGGGCGTTGAAGTCCGTTTCGGGAAAGCATGTTTTGTAGATTCTCACGCGGTTTCCTTAAACGGGAGCAGTGTCTCGGCCCGTTCGTGGGTGCTTGCAACAGGTTCTTCTCCCTCAGCGCCGCCTATCAAAGGGCTTGATGAAGTTCCGTACCTGACCAATGTAGATATATTTACCTTACAGGAACTCCCTGAATCATTAGTTGTTCTCGGTGGTGGTCCCATAGCCGTGGAAATGGCTCAGTCGTTTCAACGGTTGGGCAGTAAAGTCACGGTGATCCAGCGCAGCAATCAGATTCTCAGCCGGGAAGATGAGGATATGGCGAGTTACGTCATGGAAGGTATGGCTGAGGATGGGGTGCGTTTCATTCTTGGGTCAACGGTCCATGAGGTCAGGAACAGCGATGAAGGAGTTGAAGTCCTGCTGGAATCAGGTGGGGAAAAATTGACCGTTACCGGTTCGCAGTTATTGGTCGCCATGGGGCGCAGGTCCAATACTTCCGGGATGGGGCTTGAGGATATAGGTATAGATACTGAGCGTGGATCAGTTGTGGTGGATGCCCGCATGCGTACCTCTGTTCCACATATCTATGCTGCCGGCGATGTGACTGGTCAGCATCTTTTCACCCATGCCGCAGGATATGAAGGCGGAATAGTCGTTTCAAATGCAGTCTTTAAAATCCCGCGCAAGGCTGATTACACATGGCTGCCGTGGTGTACTTATACCGACCCGGAACTTGCCAGTGTGGGTATGAATGAAAAGGCAGCCCGGGAGGAGGGCGTTAAGTATAAGACGGTAATTGAAGAATTTTCATCCAGTGACCGTGCCCTTGCAGAAGGTGAGGGACGGGGCCGGATCAAGTTGCTGCTCAATGAAAAAGAGAAGCCCATCGGTTGCCAGATTGCTGCGGTTCATGCAGGAGAGTTGCTTTCTGAGTGGGTGGCTGCTGTGAACGGTAAGGTGGGGCTTGCAACGCTTGCCGGGGCTATTCATCCCTATCCGACTCTCGCGGAGATGAATAAGAAGGTTGCCGGAAAATTGCTTGGCGAGAAAATATTTTCTGACCGGGTGCGCAGTATTTTGAAGTTTCTGTTTTCTTATCGGGGGTAGGCAGTTTTTGCGCGCTTTAGTACATCCATTGTATCGGGAGTAGGTTTAGGGTAATAATAGTCTATGACTCCTAAGACATTTAAAAATAGCGCACTATTAGCCGCCTTGTTTGTTTGCGTTTTACTTGTAAGCGTAGCAGGCTGGGCGGAAGGTTATTCTTTGGTTTCCTTGGAGTATGAGCCGTATTCATATACTCAGAATGGTTCCTTTAAAGGCTACGATATTGAAGTCATAGAAGAATGTTTCCGCCGCATGGGTGAAGATCTGGATATTGAGCTTATCCCATGGTCACGGGCATTGAAAATGGGGATGGCCGGGGAAACCGATGGGGTTTTTGGTATATTCAGGCGCCCTGAACGTGTTGAAAAAATGTTTTTCAGTGAACCTGTGCGCGCAGAGAAGATTTCTTTTTTTGTGCGCAAAGACTCTCCCCTTGTTTTTAACGGTGATTTAAATCAACTTAGGAATTGCTCTTTCGGAGTGGTTAGTGGGTACAGTTATGGGAAGGAAGTAGATTCCTTCTTTAAAAACGAAGTTTCTGAATCACAGGTTGAAGTAGGCGTTTCACCGGAAATGAATATAGCTAAGCTTATTCGAGGCCGATTTGATATCTATGTAGGTGATACTTTTTCCTCCTTAAATACCATGCATAAAATGGGAGTAGCGGGACAGATTCGAAGGCTGGGTCCTCCTGTCAATATAAGTGCTGTTTATGTTGCTTTTTCCAGAAAACGCAAATTGGGGCGTCTGCGTGATAGATTTGACGCTGCCCTTGAGGCAATGCGTGTGGATGGAACTTTGGATCGGATAAAGAAAAAATATTTTGATGAGTAGTCAAAGGATAAAATGTAAATGAAGTGGAATAAGTTATTAAGCAAGCAGAGAATCGGAAAAGAAAAATCAGACTACGCAGATAAGGACCGCAGTGAATTTCAGCGCGATTTTGACCGCATAATTTTTTCATCGGCTTTCAGAAGATTGCAGGACAAGACACAGGTGTTTCCGCTTTCGCGCAGTGATTATGTGCGAACCAGATTGACCCACAGTCTTGAGACTTCCTCCGTGGGCCGTTCTCTCGGTAATATGGTCGGCAGTCGGCTGGTGGAAAAATATCCCGACCTTGATCTGATTTCCTCTGAACCGGGAACAGTGGTGGCTACAGCCTGCCTTGCTCATGATATCGGCAACCCGCCTTTCGGACATTCCGGTGAGGATGTTATCCGGGATTGGTTCCAATCTTCCGAAATTGGTTCAGAGCTTTGCTCAATGGTTGATGCAGAACAGCGAAATGATTTCATCTGGTTTGAGGGTAATGCGCAGGGATTGCGTAATATCCTCGCCTTGCAGCGACCATACAGTAAAGGGGGTATGCAACTGACTTGTGCAACCTTGGCCGCTTTTACCAAGTATCCTTATGTCTCCGGGCATATCAAGGATAAGAAGAAGTTTGGCGTTTTCGCCAGTGAAGCTGACATTTACGCTGAGGTTGCCGAGCATCTTGGGTTGATTGAACTGGAAGATAAAAAATGGGTACGTCATCCTTTTGCCTATCTGGTAGAGGCTGCGGATGACATTTGCTATCACGTCATTGATATTGAAGACGGGCACCGTCTTGATCTGATTTCTTTCGATGAACTACGCAGCATTTTCTTGGATATCCTTGAAAATAAAGCGGATATCATTGATCGAGTTGACCGCATTCCCGGCAAGAAAGAACAGGTGGAATATCTGCGGGCCTGCACCATTAATGCTTTGGTGGAAAGTTCGTGTGGAGTCTTTTTCGATCATGAACAGGAAATTCTTGCTGGAGAATTTAATTCCAGTCTGACTGAGGAAATCAGAAAGGCCAAGGAGTTCAGCAGACTCAAGAAAGTTGCAATCGAGAAGGTATACAATTCCACAGAAGTTATTGAAACCGAGGCTGCTGCTTATGAGGTGCTATGGAAGATTCTGGATTTTCTGGGACGCATAGTTATCGAAATTCATACCAAGGGTAAGCTGGGTGCGAAATGTAAAAAGTCCGTCAAACTGTTGCCGGAACTTTACGCTCCGTCTACTGAGGCTACTGTATATCAGAATACCCAGAAGATTGTGGATTACGTTTCCGGTATGACCGATACTTTTGCAGTGCGGACCTTTAATAAGATTTCCGGGATTTCCCTGTTGCGCAGATAAGTCGATTACATTTTAGAGAATAAACAAACGCCGCTTTCATTGAGAAGGCGGCGTTTGTTTTAGGTATTATCAACCTACTGCAGCAGGTGCTCGTCCAAGAATTTTTCCATGGCTTCATAGAAATCAAAGCGGTTTTCCTGATTATGGAAACCGTGGCCTTCGTTGTCCTTAACCATGTATTCCACAGCCACGCCGCGGTCCCGCAGGGCTTTGACTATCTGATCGGATTCGGCTTTTTTAACGCGCGGATCATTAGCTCCCTGAGCTACAAAAAGCGGGGCCTTGATCTTGTCCGCATGGAATACCGGTGAGACTTTGCGCAGGAGTTTGTAGTCACGGACTGGATCACCGACCTTGATGTAGAATTCTTCCCTTTCGGTCTCCCAGTACGGAGGCAGGGTCTCCAGCAGGGTGAACAGGTTGGACGGGCCGACGTAGTCTATGCCGCAGGCATACAGGTCAGGGGTAAAGGTCAGTCCGGCAAGAGAGGCGTATCCTCCGTATGATGCGCCGTAAATGGCAACCCGCTCAGGATCGGCAATGCCTTGATCTATAAGCCAGTTGACTGCATCAGTCAGGTCGTTCTGCATGTTGAGGCCCCACTGCTTGAACCCTTTTTCCCAGAATTCTCGGCCATATCCCACAGAGCCCCGGAAGTTAACCTGCATCACCGCAATACCGCGGTTGGTCAGGAATTGCACTTCGGGATTGAATCCCCAATAATCTCTGGCCCAAGGGCCGCCGTGAGGATTGATGAGTACCGGCAGGTTCTTAGCCTCTTTTCCTTTCGGAAGGCTTAAATATCCGTTGATGGTCAACCCGTCACGCGAAGTGAAGGATACCGGTTTCATTTCAGCCAATTTAGACTGATCAAACCACGGGCTGACTTCCGCAATTTTTTTGAGCTGCTTGTTCTCAATATCATATATATAACCGGCACCGAGGCTGCGGTCAGAGTAAGTACGGACAATGCATTTGGATTCATCCTTGTTCGCATCAGTGATGATCACCTCATATCCGGGTAGCATTGCCTCCAAATCGGCTTGAACCTCTTCTCGTTTATCATCAAAAAAGACGTAATGATGCTTATCTGTATAAAATCCAGCTCCGGTGATTACCTTGCGTGTTTTGGAATAAAGGAGCTGTACAACGTCCACATCCGGGTGTTCGAAAACAAGGTGCTCCAACTTCAGGGTCGCCGGGTCGAAAAGATAAATAGCCTGTTTGTCGCGGTCGATGTCCGTGCTGACGTAGAATTTTTCGTTTTTGAAATCAAAAAGCAGGGGAGTAAACGCTGTCCTGAAATCCATACTCATGATGGGCCGGAATAAATTATTTGCATTTTTCCGGTAGAGGATGACGTTCTGACCGTTGCGGCTGGCAATAGCAAGGCGCACTGTTCCGTTATGATCAGTCATCCATCGACTGACATCGCCGGGATTACGGGCTTCAAGTTCAAGATCTCCGGTGATCACGTTCAATTTATAGACATCAAAGAGTCTGGGGTCGTCCTTGTTGATGGTGATCAGGATGTGGTCATCATCGCCTTCCAGTTCGTCCAGCAGGTTGGTGCGTGTGTTTTCAAACGGGGTCAGGTCTTTTTCTCCGCTTCCGTCAATGGCGGCGGAAAAAGTGTGCACGTTTTCATCTCCACCTGAATCCTGCCCGAAGACAATACGTTCGCTGCCAGCCCAGAAATAGCCGTAAATATCCCTTTTGGTCGCGCTGGTAATTCTGGTTGTTTTTTCGCTGGAAAGGTCTTTGATAAAAATATTCAGTCTGTCTTTCCAAGGTGCCAGCCAAGCAATCTTGTTGCCGTCAGGGGAGATCGTAAAGCCTGCTGCTTCGGGATTTTTAAAGAAATCGCGCAGGGGAATCCGGCCTGCTTTGAGTTTAAGATCCGTTTTTGCCGGGGTAGGAACAGGTTTGTGGGTGGAACAGGCTGCAAGGCCCAGAAAAAGGACGACAGCAAAGACAGCAACAATAACTCTTGGCTTTCTCATTTTATTACTCAGCAGGTTTTACAGGTTCAGGGTGGGTGTAAACGGTTCCGGGACCATATTTTTTGGATTCATTCAAAGCCAGATCAACCTTTTTAAGCAGGGATTCACCTGTTTCCTCGTGATCGCACATGGCGATTCCGGTATTCATCATGAATGGGATGGCCTTCAGGATTTTAGCGGTCGAAGCCAGCTTGTTGATTTTTTCTGTAAGATTCTTAGCGTTGGTTACATTTGTATGTGGAGCGAGGATGATAAATTTGTCCCCTCCGACCCGGAAGAAGCTGTCCGGTCGTCTTAAATTTTTACGCACCAAGCGTGCAAATCCTGCCAGAATCTTATCGCCGGCCTTCTGACCGTGTTTTTGGTTGATGGTTTTAAAGTCGTGAATATCCATTTTTATTAGGGCGAGGTCTGAGCCGTATCTTGTAGCGGAGGATACAGCCTTTTCCGCTTCCTCGTAGAATTTCATCCTGCCGGGAAGGTTGGTCAGGGTATCCCTTTCAGCAAGTTTCTTGATAGTTGATTTGCTGACTTCCTTTTCCCGGGCGCACCGGATTAATTCTTCTCGCATGGGGGAGTCCACAAGGAAGTGGTGCAATGCCGCGAGGATGCAGATCATGAAAAGGATTCCATATTCATATTTCACCATGTTTACATGAAGGTCGTCAGAGATCTTGGTGATATCTCCTGAAACCATGCCTATGGATGAATCCAGTTCCCGTGTAGCGATGTTAATCACTTTATTGTCGCCTGATGCAGCGGCTTTAAGAAAAGTGTCCGCCGAAGTAAAAAAGTTGGACTCTTCGTTGTTCAGCAGATTGGTTAAGCGGCTGTCCGCAGGGTAGCTTTGTAATTCTTCAAGAATGGATTTGAAAATCCTTATAGTCGATTCATGCTGCATGCCTGCGGGTGCTGTCAGTATTTCTACGGATGTTGTGCGCAATCCGCTGAGTAGATTCTGGGTATCCAGCAGGTTTTTGCGCTCTATTACTATAGTGTGAAAAAGATAAAGTGCAGCGAGAGCCAGCACAAGAATAAGCGGGATGGTTATTTTGTAGCGCAATCTGGCGGCATCATGAAATATCATAAGTACTAACCTTTAATTTTGATTTGATCGGGTTTTCTCAGCTCCGCTTATTCTTTTATCCTTGCCTGTGTTTTATGTAAAATCAAAAATAAATAATGGCTTCAACGGTGTTCGCAGTGACCGTTCAGGGTAGACGGGATGAGTTTTCTGCTGTTAAAAGATTGGTTGCTGTTTAAAGTGTTATTTTACGGTAATTGAGGCCGATCTGAGCTGAGAGAAAAGATACCTGAATTTCCATAAATGTGGAATTGCGTTTATTTTTATGTTGCTCTTGTCCATTCCTTGGGCTAGGGAAACCGCGTGCATGCATGGAAATTAAGGAGAAGATAAATTGTCGAAGGCAGACAGATATAATAAAATGTACCCCATTTCATGGGAACAGCTGCACCGAGATTGCAGGGCTTTGTCCTGGCGGTTGCTTGAAAAAGGTCCTTTTGAAGGTATCCTTGCCATTACCCGCGGCGGGCTTGTTCCTGCGGCGATTCTGGCGCGCGAGCTCGATATAAGACTTATCGACACCGTCTGCATTTCCACTTATGATTGGAAAGTTCAGGAAAAGAAAGCCACTGTACTTAAAGATTTCAAAGGCGATGGAGAAGGCTGGCTTCTGGTCGACGATCTCGTTGATACCGGAGGCACTGCCAGACTGGTCCGGGAAATGGTTCCCAAGGCCCATTTCGCCACGGTTTATGCCAAACCGGAAGGCCGTCCTTTAGTGGATACCTTCATCACAGAAGTAAGTCAGGATACTTGGATTCTCTTCCCATGGGACAGCGAAACTCAATTTGCCCAGCCCATCGTGAAGGTTTCTCAGGAAAATAATAGTTAAAGTCTTCCACGGCTTTAATTCGGTTCAGGTTTACAGACATTTGCATTTCCAGCTGCCGGACGCAGGGAGTCCGGGGGCTGGTTGTGTATTTGTTTTTTTGTTTTCACATTTAGGGGAAGGTTCGTTGATACGGAACTTCAACAGGGTTTACTAACAAATTCTCAAGGAGTGGATGATGCGTAAAGTTCTGCTTATGGCTGTTGTTGCAGCCATGTCCGTGATGCTGGCATCCGTTGCGTTTGCCGGTGCTAAGAAGGACAAAGTTAAAGTCGGTTTTGTTTACATTTCTCCCGTAGGTGATGAAGGTTACTCTTATGCACAGGATCAGGGCCGTAAGGCTATCGACGCCCTTCCCTGGGTTGAGACTTCCTATGTTGAATCCGTTGCTGAAGGTCCGGACTCCGAGCGCGTAGTACTGAACTTCGCACGCAAAGGTTACGACATGGTTATCGGTACCAGCTTCGGCTACATGGACCCCATGGTTAAAGTTTCCAAAAAATTTCCCAAGACCGCATTTATGCATTGCTCCGGTTTCAAAACCACCCCTAACATGAGCAACTACTTTGGCCGCATGTACCAGGCTCGTTACCTGACCGGTATTGTTGCTGGTATGATGACCAAGTCCAACGTAATCGGTTACGTTGCAGCTTTCCCCATCCCTGAAGTTATCCGCGGCATCAACGCTTTCACCCTCGGTGTACGCGCTGTTAATCCCGAAGCGAGCGTTCGCGTCGTATGGACCAAGACCTGGTACGATCCTGCACTGGAAAAAGACGCAGCTATCTCCCTTCTGGATATGAAAGCTGACGTTATCACTCAGCATCAGGATTCCCCCGGTCCTCAGGAAGCAGCTCAGGAGCGCGGCAAATACTCCATCGCTTACAACTCCGATATGTCCAAAATGGCTCCCAAGGCTCACCTGACCGCTGCTGTCTGGAACTGGGCTCCTCTCTTCAAGAATGCTGTTGAGCAGCTGCGCGACGGCGTTTGGCAGGGTAATGAGTCCCTGTGGTGGGGCATGGATCAGGGCATCGTAGATATCGCTCCTTACGGTCCCATGGTTCCCCAGAATGTTAAGGACAAAGTTGCTGAAGCCAAGAAAGCTATTGTTGAAGGCAAAAACGCAATCTTCGTAGGTCCTCTCAAGGACCAGAACGGCAAAGAAATGGTTCCGGCCGGAAAAACCATGACCGATCCTGAAATGCTCGGTATGATGTGGTTTGTTGAAGGCGTAATCGGAAATACCAAGTAATAATTTATGTTGGGTTATCGCTTACAAAAGCGTGACGAACCCTGGAACTGGGGCGCCCCGATTATTATCGTGGGCGCTCTGGTTCTATCTTTCGGGATCAGCGCGCTCCTGCTTGAATTGCAGGGAAAATCTGCTGTACAAGGACTCCTCGTGCTCTGGCAGGGGTCTTTTGGTGCTTCATGGGCTTTGGAAGACGCCCTTTTAAAATCTATTCCCATTTTTCTCTGTGCACTGGGTGTTGCTACAGCCTTCAGGATGCAGGTCTGGAATATCGGGGCTGAAGGCCAGTTTGCGCTCGGCGCAATCGGGGCAACATGGGCCGCGCTTACTTTTCCTGATCTGCCCGGCTTCCTGCTCATGCCGCTCATGTTTATCTGCGCTGCGATCTTCGGGGCTTTCTGGGCTTATATCCCGGCTATTCTGCGGCTCAAATTGCAGGTCAATGAGATTATCTCAACCCTGATGCTAAACTACATTGCCATCCTGCTGCTCCAATACCTCGTGTTCGGCGCATGGAAAGACCCGGCCAGTTTCGGTTTTCCGGTTACCCCTGAATTTTCTCCCGGTGCTATCATCGGTCAGATCGGCGAGACCCGTCTGCACTGGGGTTTCGCGGTTTGTGTCGGTTCCGGTTTTGCCATGTGGGCGTTCATGCGTTTCACCCGCCTCGGTTTTGAGATCAAGGTTGCTGGGGAGGGCGAGCGTATCGCCATGTATTCCCGCCTGCCTTACGGAAAGCTGACCATTCTGGTTATGGCTATCTCCGGCGCACTAGCCGGATGGGCCGGATGCATTGAAGCTTCCGCCACCATCAACAGGCTGCAGCCCTCCATCATGGTCGGTTACGGTTACACTGCTATTGTTGTTGCATGGCTTGCTAGACTGCACCCCCTGTACATAGGTATTTCCGCCTACCTGCTCGCAGCACTGCGCGTAGGTGTTGAGAATATGCAGCTTGAACTGCAGACACCGGCATCATTCGGTTCCATTATGGAAGGTCTGATCCTTATGTCCGTTCTTGCGGGCCAGATGCTGGTTACATATAAGATTGTTAAGAAGAAGTAGTCGGGTGATATAATGTTGGAAAGTTTTATTGTCCCCCTGCTGGCTGCCACAGTGCAGTCCGGTACACCGATCCTCTACGCCACCCTCGGTGAGATTCTCACTGAGAAGGGCGGGGTGCTCAACCTCGGTGTCGAAGGTATGATGAGCATGGCGGCTTTTGCGGCCTTTTTTGTTACCATGACCACCGGAAATCCGTGGCTCGGATTCATCGCCGGAGGTATTGCCGGAACATTTATGGCTGCGCTGCACGGTTTCGTCTGCATTACCTGTCTCGGTAATCAGGTTGTTTCCGGTCTGGCACTGACTATCCTCGGTGTAGGGCTGTGCAACTTCCTCGGCACTCCGTATATCGGTACCGCTACTGATGGTTTCGACAAATTCAGCTTTCCCGTGCTTTCCGCCATTCCTTATATCGGGGATATATTTTTCAAGCAGGATGCACTTGTATATGTTTCTTATCTGATTCCTGTGCTGTTTATGCTGTTTATTAACCGCACCAGTCTCGGTCTGGCTATCTCAGCTGTAGGTGAGAAGCCTGCAGCAGCCGCAGCCGTGGGACTCAAGGCCATTCGTCTGCGCTGGATTGCTTTGCTGGGCGGTGGCTTTTTTATTGGTCTGGGGGGGGCTTACCTTTCCCTCGCTTACACCCACCTCTGGGCCAACGGCCTTTCCGGTGGACGAGGCTGGATCGCGGTTGCATTGGTTATTTTCGCTTTCTGGAGACCGGGCCGCGCTGTTTTCGGTGCTTACCTTTTCGGTGGAGTCATGGCCTTCCAGCTCCGTTTACAGGCTGTTGGAACCCATATTCCGTCCACCCTGCTGTTGATGCTGCCGTATGCCCTGACCATTCTGGTACTGATCTTCTCCGCTATGCGCGGACGCAGCGGTAATGCTCCCGCACATCTGGGAATCAACATCGAGCCTGAAGGATAGGTGGCAGCAATGAGTTCTCATCAGGATTTCACCCGTCCCGAATGCCAGAAGGCTACCGGTTTTGAAGGTTGCGCTCCGCTTATTTCTTTGAAGGGAATTACCAAGCGTTTCGGTAAGGTTGTCGCTAACAATAATATTTCCCTTGATCTTTATCCCGGCCGCATCAAGGCTCTGCTTGGTGAGAACGGAGCGGGTAAGAGTACTCTCATGTCCATGCTTGCAGGGCGTTTCCGTCCTGACGAAGGATACATCGAAGTTGACGGCAAGCGCGTTGACTTCTCCAACTCCAAGGACGCGATTAAAGCCGGGGTCGGAATGGTTTACCAGCACTTCATGCTGGTTGATACCATGACCGTAGCCCAAAACGTGCTGCTTGGTCAGGAAGGCGGATTTTTCGTCAACCCCAAGGAGATGGAAGCAAGAGTACGTAAGCTTGCAGAAGATTACGAACTTGAGATTGATCCTTCCGCTAAAGTTTCCACCCTTTCTATGGGTGAGAAACAGCGCGTGGAAATCCTCAAGCTTCTTTATCGCGAGAGCAGGGTGCTGATTTTCGATGAACCCACCGCGGTTCTCACTCCCCGTGAAGCTTTCCGTCTTTTTGAGGCTCTTTGGGCAATGACCCGTCAGGGGAAGTCTGTGGTCTTCATCAGTCATAAACTTGAAGAAGTTATGGCCATTGCCGATGAGGTCGCCATTCTTCGCCGTGGTAATATCGATGCCGAGGTTCCCCGCGATAAGATTACTTCCAAGGCTGATCTGGCCTGCCGTATGGTCGGCAAGGAAGTCATCCTCGAAGTGGACAAGGAAGAGGTCGAGGTCGGCGAGAAGGTTCTGGAAGTAAAGAATATGACCGGAATCGGCCTGCGCGATATCAATCTTGATGTGCGCAAGGGTGAAGTTGTTGCCATTGTCGGTGTTGCCGGTAACGGACAGCAGGAGCTTGTGGAAGGAGTCTGCGGTATGCGCAAGCCTCCCAAGGACACAATTTTCATCATGGGCAAGCCGTGGCGGAAGTTCTTTGCTGAGATGAAATGGAATAATTCCATGTCTTACATCCCTGAAGACCGTCTTGATCTTGCTACCGCCCGTAACCTTGATCTGGTGGATAACCTGCTTTTGACCACGCGTCAGGGATTTTCCGCAGGACCGCTGTTGCAGCACGATAAAGCTGCCAAGGTGGCTGAAGATCTGGTCGAGGAATATGATGTGCGTCCCGGGCGTATCCGAGCTCTGGCATGGCAGCTTTCCGGTGGTAACCTGCAGAAGATGGTGCTGGCACGTGAACTTTACCGTCAGCCGCATCTCATTGTCGCTGAACAGCCCACACAGGGGCTGGACATCTCTGCAACTGAGGAAGTCTGGAATAGACTGCTGGAGGCCCGCAAAATGGCAGGTGTCCTGCTTGTTACCGGAGACCTTGGCGAAGCATTGCAACTGGCTGACCGCGTGGCAGTAATGTACTGTGGGCAGATCATGGACGAATTCTCAGTCAACGACAAAGCGAAAGTCGATAACATTGGTCTGCTTATGGCAGGGGTACGCGAGTAGCTTCTTCGTTTTTTTCGATCTAAATATACGATTAATAATTGTAAGCCCTTCTTTGTGTAACAAAGAGGGGCTTTTTATTGTTTTGAATATAAAGCGGGGTATAAATTCCCGTCTATGAATGTCCGTTATTCAGGACAGGGAAGGTTTTTGCGTCATTATAGAAAAAATGTGAAGTTTTTTTTGATTATAGTGTGAAGTAAGTAGATATTGATTTTGGTAATTTTGCTTATGGTTTTGTGTAAAATTTACTAAATCTAGGGTTGCTGAATATAACTTTTGTCAGTTGAGCTGTGTAAAATTATATTTATATGCTTAGTTATAGTTGTTTTATGGTTTATTGTGTTAGTTTTGCATAAAAACGACTTGTGTGAAAATTTTCCCAATCTGTGTTGTGTAGTCCCTCAAACCGCTGTTTTAGGGCGTTGCATAGTATGTACATCTACGTATTTTTATTGAAATAATCCCTGATTTTGAGTAGGAAGGTACGACTTTCATGAGGAGGAATAGAATGAAGACTAATTTTCTGTATGTTGGAGCGGCTGTTGTTTTTGCCGTTCTCGTAATTGTGTACTCAACTGCGACCAGCAATCTTAGTGAGGAGATTGCAAGCATATCCGGTAATGAGAAGGTAGAAATCGTTTCCGAAGAGCTGGTTGTTAGGTTTCCCGTAAATCTCGAATTCAAACGTCCTGAAGTACTGAATCAGGTCCGGTTTACTCCGGTCAAATTCTCTCACTTTGACCACCAGGACGTTAACTGTTCTAAGTGTCACCACACTTGGGACGGTAAGTCTCAGATCAAAAGCTGTGCGGCTCCCGGTTGTCATGACAACCTGAAACAGAAAGCAGCACCTCACTCTTACTTCAAGGCTTTTCATACCCTTCAGAGTGATATCAGCTGTCGTGGCTGTCATGTGAAGATGAACAAGGCTGGCGAGACTGACATCGCTACTGCTCCTTGTGCAAACAACGCATGTCACCCCAAGCAGGAAAGAGCACACAACTAGAAAGTATTTCATAACTTTTCGAAGTTGTTCGCTAGAGCCGTCTGTGGTTGCCCCACAGACGGCTTTTTTGTTGTGTTTATATATTGACTTGGTTTTATGTTTTGTATAATTTAAACATACCATACGGTATGGTATCGTTAGATGGAGGTAAGGATGTCAAAGAAAACGGAGAGGAGTGAATCCCGGCATTGTGCTGAAGATCTGCTTGGTGCGGGATTGAAGTTGCTTGAAACTGACAGTGTGCAGCAACTAACAATTGATGCCCTTTGCCGGAAGCTGAAAGTTACGAAGGGGTCCTTTTACCATCACTTCAAGAATCGCGCAGACTTTCTGGAGAGGATGCTTGAGCATTGGGTGAAGGGCTGGACGCTTGCCAGTATTGAAGCAGCAGACAAGGGCGTTGATGCCGTTGAACGCTTCAATTTGATTGTTGAAAAATCACATAAGCTGCCATCAGGGACTGAGACAAGTATCAGGGCGTGGGCTTTACATGATCCGCTTGCACAGAAGTATATTGAGCGAGTTGACGGTATGCGAATTGAATATTTGCGTTCCATTTTTGAAGAGGTAGGTGGAGACCATGATAGGGCTGTTCTGCTTTCAAAAATAAGTTATTCCATGTTTCTAGGTGTTCGAATGATGGGGGTCAATATCTCGGAAGAAGACCATAGCTGTATTCTCAAAACAATGAAGCAGGAGTTGTACAAAATACCTGCGAAATAAAATGGGAGTTTGTATCATGCAGTCAGATATTTTATGGAATGAGGTTGAAGATTTATTTGCTGAAGTTAAGCATGCGTCACTCGGAACAGTGGATGCTGATGGTTTCCCTCGGATTTCACCTATTGGTTCAGTCTCTTTCACAGAAGAGGGCAAGGGATATTATTTTGAAAAATTTCCCAAAACAATGCGTAAAAACATTGAACGCGATGCTCGCATGACTCTTATGGCAGCTCACCCGGGAGCTGGATTCTGGCTTAAATCATTGTGGAAAGGGCGGTTCCCCTCTCAGTCTGCCTTGCGACTGTTTTGCCGGACAGGGGAGAGGAGAAAAGCAACACAGAATGAGATTGATAATTTCCTTGGTAAAGTAAGTATGTACCGTTTTTTCAAAGGACATGATTTACTCTGGAAAGATATGAATATGGTTCGTGAATTTGAGGTGTTGCGTATTGAAGGCCTTGAAGCAGGGAGGATGAATCCATGAGTCAGTCAGCAGCAATCGTAAGTTCAATTCCCCAACTGGAGAAAATCTGCGTTGATGCAGATCATGTCTACGGAGTGGGCTTTGACAGTGGTCGCGATATGGAAGATTTTCTGATCCGATTGATGGCCTATAAACCGGGGTGGCTTACTTGTCTTTACAAAGTCAGGGGCGTGTTGGCTAGAATGATGGGGCTGAAACATGATGAGTTCATGGATCACGGTCTTGAAGTCTCTGATTATGATTTTCGTCGTGGCGGGCAGGTGGATTTTTTTAATTCAGTTGATTTTGAAGCTGACCGATTTTGGATTGGTGCTGCCGAAGATAAGCATCTTATCGGATATATCGGCGTAGTCTCGGAACCAGTTGAAACCGGTTTGCACCATTACCATGTATTTACAATCGTTCATTATAAACATTGGACCGGTCCGGTTTATTTCAATTTGATCAGGCCGTTCAGTCATTTGGTGGTCTATTTCATGGGTAAGCACGCTGCAAAAGAATAAACGCACAAGGTTCCCCCTGTGCGTTTAATTTTATGCGAGTAATTCTTCTACTGCACTCATGTGTTGTTCCAGTTCGCTGTCTTTCAGTTTGAGTGCGTGCTGTAATTCCTTCATTGAATCCAGTGGATCAAATAAAGGGTAGTCGCTGCCGAACAGAATCCGTTCGCGCGGGTGCCTGTCGATTATTTCGTAGAGTACTTTTTTATCCATGAAGGGCAGGCAGCTTGATGTATCGAAATAAACATCCATTCCTGCCAGTTCTTCGGCAACCATTTTCCAATGGTACAAGCCGCCCATGTGCGCGCCGATGGCTTTAAGACGGGGGAAGTTCTGGAGCAATTTTTTAAGCTTGAGCGGGCAGGATGGGTTCTTTTCAGGCGGGAGTCTATCCCCGATATGGAACATGCATACAAAACGGTCCTGCGCCATTTCCATGATGCGGTAGAATTTGCGGTCATCCATAAAGAAGCCCTGAAAGTCAGGGTGGAATTTCAGCCCCTTGATGCCGTTTCGTTCCAGTCGTGCAAATTCTTTTTCCGGGTCGGCGTAATCCGGGTGCATGGTCCCGAAGGTAACAATGCGCTCATCTGATTTTGCCAGTTCAATGGACCAGTTGTTAGCAGGAATGACCTGATCCGGCGCTGTTGCCGCTGTATGAATTATGACCCTGTCCAATCCTGCGCGTGAAGCACGATTCAGTAGGTCTTCAGGGTGACCGTTGCCTACAGCTGTAATGCCGTAGTGGTCGTGGAGTTGCTGGATGACCTTGTCGGCAATTTTAGGGTGGAATGCATGGGTATGAACGTCGTAGTACATGGGTATATATCCGTGTTTGAAATTACTGATTCAGAGTGTGAATATTGAATATTCACACTCTGCTTATTTCCTCTCACGGGAATCTGAAGTCAGGAAAAATGACGAGAGTCTCGAGTGGGGATTAAAAGTTTGATTAGAAAATTTCGCGTAGCCATTCCGGGACACGAACCGGCCTGCCGTCTTTATTTACGCAGGCGTGCTCGGTGAATCCGGTTGCGATTAGCGTTGAGCGTTCATCTTTGTAGATGTTGTAGGTGAACTTGATGGAAGCGCGTTTCCATTCACTGATGCCTACCTGAATATCAAGCTGGTCATCATATTGGGCCGGGATACGGTAACGGCAATTGGCTTCGCGTACGGGCAGGTAGATGCCGCGCTCTTCAACTTCGGCATAGCTCATGCCCCGTTCGCGAATGAAAAGCGAACGGGACCGCTCAAAAAAATGCAGGTATTCAGCATAATAAACCACACCCATGGCATCTGTTTCACCATAGGAAACACTGTGGGCCAGCCATGAATGCGGTGTCGGGAATTCAGTCTTCATGATTATCTTGTCTTATTCAGCACCCACTGCATGAAATCGTGTCCATCCGGGATGATGATTCCGGCCCGGTCGGCTGTTTCTTCAGTGAATGACTTCTCGCCGGAAGGAATAAGTCGCGGCGAAGTCATGATGAAGGGAACCGGGGTTTCATCGTGGGTTCTGGTTTCAATTGGGGTAAAATGGTCGCAGGTGATCACGTAATTGGCTTTGTCGAGCGGATATTTTTCCAGCAGGGGAGCCACAATGCGTGAATCAAAGCGTTCAATGGATTTGATTTTATCTTCCACGCTGCCCATGTGTCCGGATTCATCCGGGCCTTCAAGATGCACGTAGACGAAATCTCCATGCTCAAGGAATTTCAGGGTCGCTTCGACCTTTCCTTCGTAGTTGGTATCCACCAGTCCGGTGGCACCTTCCACGTCAATCACTTCCATGCCGGAAGCATTACCCAGTCCTTTGATCAGGTCAACTGCAGAAATAACAGCACCCTTCATGCCGAACTTTTCTTCAAAAGGCGGCAGGATCAGCGGTCGGCCCTGTCCCCAAGGCCAAATGGATACAGCTTTGGTACCGTTATCGGCAAGTACTTCCACTGCATCCCGGACCAGCTTGTCCATAAGCGGGCTTTTGGCGAATTCGCGAATGTCTTCGTCAATGGGTTTGTCGGTCAGGTCGTGTGGGGGGCGGATATTCAGACCCGCTTCCATCTTCTTGGCACCACCTTTATGGACCAGCAGGTGGCGGTATTGGATACCGGGGTAGAAAGTGAATTCATCATTGCCCAGCTCGGCTTGCAGTTTTTCCACCAGCGGCACTGATTTATCGGTTCCGATGTGTCCGGCAGAGTAGTCGTACATGGTTCCGCTTTCGTCGAATTCGGAAAGATTAACCAGATTCATACGCCAGACCAAATCATCAGGGTCAAGCTGAAGGCCCTGTGCAGCAGCTTCGATGGGACCGCGTCCGGTGTGGTAGGTGGCGGGGTCGAAACCAAGCAATGACATGTTGGCAACATCGGAACCGGGAGCCATACCCTTGGGCACGGTCCGGCAGGTACCGATCAAACCTTTCCCGGCCAGCATATCCATATTCGGAGTATTGGCGGCAGCTAGGGTGGTCTTGTTACCGAGTTCTTCAATGGGCCAACCGCCCATTCCGTCAGCAATGAGAAAAAGAAGTTTCATAAGTAAAAGCTATCCTTTTAAAATGCGCATGGACATAGTCGGCTTGGTGATAAAGGGCATGCTATCGATTTCTTCGATGGCTGCGTGCACGTCCTTGGTGCTGGCCTTGTGGGTGGTAAATACTACCGGGATGTCCTTTTCATCAGGATTGCCTTTCTGCACAGCCTGCGCAATGGAAATATTATGTTCGGCAAGGCACTTGGAAAGAGCAGCCATGACACCTGCTTTATCCTGAACTGTGAAGCGGAAATAGTATTCCGAAGTAGCCAGTTCCGGGGGCAGGATGTTTGCTTTCTCTATGGGAGCATTGCAGAATCCGGTGTTGTCAGGAGTGTCGGTCTTTGCGAGGGCCATGATGTCAGCCAGCACTGCGCTTCCGGTGGGCATTGAGCCTGCGCCCTGACCGTGGAAAAATGCGGGACCTACTGCGTTGCCTTCAACGCGGACGGCGTTGTAGTTGCCGCCAACCCGAGCAAGCAGCAGGGTGTATTTGACCAGTGCGGGGAATACTCCGGCCTCCAGTTTTCCGCCTACATCCTGCACTGCGCCGATAAGCTTGACGCGGTAACCGAACTCGCGTGCAAAACGGATGTCCTGACCTTCAACTCTGGTGATGCCTTCAATGGGCAGATCGGAAAGTGGATAATCCTTGCCGTAAGCAATGCGGGTCAGCACACACACTTTGTGCGCTGCATCGATGCCTTCAATATCAAAGGTCGGGTCAGCTTCGGCATAGCCCAGTTCTTTAGCCTGTGACAGTGCTGTCTCGAATTCCAGACCGTTGGTGGACATTTCAGAAAGAATATAGTTGGCGGTTCCGTTAAGAATTCCGACAATGGATTTGATGCGGTTTCCGGCCAATGATTCCTTGATGGACTGAATGATGGGAATGCCACCGGCAACGCTGGATTCGTAGTACAGGCCGACTTTATTCTGGGCAGCGATATTAAAAAGTTCGATGCCGTGTTCAGCCAGCAGATGTTTGTTGGCAGTTACTACGTGCTTGCCTGCTTTAAGGGCTTTGATAACAATTTCCTTGGCCACGGTAGTGCCGCCCATCAGTTCCACTACGATGTCTACATCCGGACTGGATGTGAACTCATCGGGGTCGGCGGTGAATTTTACTTCAGGTCCGGGCAGGAAATCCCTTTTTTTGTTAACGTCACGGACTAGAACGGATGTAATTTCGAATTTTTTCCCGCAGCGGGCGAGAATCACATCTTCGTTTTCTTCCAAAATCCGGGCGAGTCCGGTTCCGACAGTGCCGAATCCGGCAATGGCAAGCTTAACAGTCTGCATTAAAACCTCATTAATTCATTTCTCAAATGTTTCAAAAAAAACTGGCAGGCTGCTTTATACCGCAACCTGCCAGAAATTTGAATAATTATCTTTTACCCTTTTGCAAATAGGTCTTTCATGCCTCGTATGGCCTGATTAATGCGTTGCCTGTTCTCTACAAGGGCCATGCGGACATGGTCATCTCCGTAGTGTCCGAAGCCGAGTCCGGGGGCAACAGCCACCTTACATTCGCGCAGCAGCAGCTTGGAGAATTCAACCGAACCGAGATGTTTGAACTGTTCAGGGATCGGTGCCCAGATAAACTGGGTAGCCTTGGGCGGGGTTACATCCCAGCCGATGCGCTGCAATCCTTCACAAAGTGCATCGCGGCGGTCCTGATAGATATCCATGATTTCGCGAACGCATTCCTGCGGTCCGGAAAGGGCATGGCAGGCCGCAATCTGGATGGGCTGGAACAGGCCGTAGTCCAGATAACTTTTGATGCGGGTCAGGGCCTGTACCATTTCCTGATTACCGCAGCAGAATCCCACACGCCAGCCGGGCATTGAGTAGCTTTTGGAAAGGGAGAAGAATTCTACCCCTACGTCTTTAGCGCCGCGAGCCTGCAGGAAGCTGGGTGCCTCATAGCCGTCAAATGTGAAGTCGGCATATGCGAGGTCGTGAATTACAAGCAGGTCGTTTTCTTTACAGAAGTCGACGATTCTTTCAAAGAACGGAATATCCGCAGTGACTCCGGTAGGGTTGTGCGGGTAGTTGATGATCAGAAGTTTTGGTCTGGGCCAGGTCTGGCGCATTGCCAGTTCCAGATCTTCGAAGAAATCACGGTCAGCACCGATGGGAATACGTCTTACATCTGCTCCGGCAATGATACTTGCGTACGGGTGGATGGGATAAGACGGGTCCGGTGCGAAAACAACATCACCGGGTGAAAGCATGACCAGCGCCAGGTGCGCCAGCCCCTCTTTGGCGCCCATGGTAACGACCACTTCCTGATCATAATCCAGTTCAACGCCATATCTTCTTTTGTACCAAAGCGCCATTTCCCTGCGGAGTCCCTTGATTCCCCTTGACGCGCTGTAGCGATGGTTGGCGGGCTTCTGCGACGCTTCAACCAGTTTGTCTACAATGTGCTGGGGGGTGGGGAGGTCTGGGTTCCCCATGCCAAGGTCGATGATGTCCTCACCTTCGTGGCGCATCTGCATTTTCAGTTCGTTCACCTTGGCAAACACATAGGGGGGCAGCCGGTGAACTCTTGGAAACTTGTCCATGGTCGTTACTCCTAAATAAAAATATAAACTTAAAGGTGATTTGTAACCATGGTGTCCATCGCTGTCAAAACTAATATTTGTGTGTAGGACAATGTTTATGGAGAAAAAAAGTTTTATTAAGTTGGTTTTACAGAATTAAATTCGAAAACTAAGAATTTTATGCATGTTATAATAGGGTGAAAAACTTCTTTTTTAGAATAATTAATCAAATTGGGTAGATGACGGTTATATGTATTTTTTTAGAGTTATGTTGACATTAAAAAAAAATAACGATTAATTAATAACAGAAATTTTTTTATCACTGACATTTTGAAATTATAAAACCATCAGGAGGATCCGGTGGCTCTTTCCAAGAAATTCCTTAAAAGCAAACCTGTTTGCAAGGTTAAGTTTGAAGTGGATAAGGATCAGGTTGAAAACGGTGAGGCTATTCATCTGGTTGGCGATTTCAATGGTTGGGATCAAAGTTCTACTCCCATGAAAAAATTGAAAAGCGGTAAATATACCGTGACCGTTGATCTTGAAACCGGGCGTGACTACCAGTTCCGTTATCTGGCCGGGGACAATGTCTGGTTTAATGATACCGAACCGGACCGCACTGAAATAACTCCATACGGAGATGGTGAAAACTCGGTTGTAAGCGTTTGATTCTGTCAATGATGGTTCGCATATAAGGGCGGGAGCTAGTCAGTTCCCGTCCATTTCGTGCGTTCTTTTTTGTGCTTTTTAATTATTTCCTGAGTTTGATCTTTCCGTTCCTTCTTGACCTTGGACCCTCTTTTTTTTAGCTTCATTTATTCTGTTGTTCGCTGTTGTTATCAAGCGGGGCTTACACACTGCCTGCGCTTTTTATATTTATAGAAGAAAATTAGGGGGACATAATGGTTCAAAAAGCAGAAAAAATCTGGTTTGACGGTGAATTGGTGAATTGGGATGACGCACAGGTTCATGTGCTGACCCATACTCTGCACTACGGTGCCGGTGTGTTCGAAGGTATTCGCGCATATGCCACTGTGGACGGCAAATCCGCTGTTTTCAGGCTGCGCGAACACGTGGTTCGTCTTTTCGATTCCGCAAAAATCCTCGGCCTGACTATTCCTTTCACTGTTGAAGAAATTCACGATGCGATTCTTGAAACTCTGAAAGTGAACGGCCTGAAAGAAGGTTATATCCGTCCCCTCGTATTCATCGGTGACGGTGCCATGGGCGTACATCCCGGCTCCAACCCTATTCGTGTTTGCATTGCAACATGGCCTTGGGGTGCTTACCTTGGAGAAGAAGCTCTTGAAAAGGGTATCCGTGTTAAGACCTCTTCCTTCAACCGCCATCATGTAAACGTCATGATGACCAAGTCCAAAGCTTGCGGTAACTACGTCAACTCCATCCTCGCAAAGGTTGAGGCTGTTAAAGACGGCTATGATGAAGCTCTCATGCTCGATACCTCCGGATTTGTTTCTGAAGCAACCGGTGAGAACATTTTCATCGTAAAAGACAATATTATTAAAACAACTCCGCTTACTTCCGTATTGCCCGGTATCACACGCGCCAGTCTCATGAAGGTTGCCCGCGATCTCGGCTACGAAGTAGTAGAGCAGCTCTTCACCCGTGATGAACTCTACATTGCTGATGAAGCTTTCTTCTGCGGTACTGCTGCTGAAGTTACCCCTATCTGCGAAGTTGATAACCGTGTTATCGGTGAAGGTAAGCGCGGTCCTATCGGTACTCTCCTCCAGAAAGAGTACTTTAATGCCGTTAAAGGCGGTAATGACAAGTACAAAGGCTGGCTGGATTACTACGAAATTTAGTCATTAATAGTTTGGGGGCCTGATGCACAGGTCCCCAAAATTGATTTGTTATATCTGTTAACAGAAGCGAAGCGCATCAAAAAGGGTCGCCGAAGGCATCTTAATTTATGAGTACATCCAATCTGACAGCAAAATACCGTCCCCAGACTTTTGGTGAAGTGGCAGGACAGGAAGCAGTCAAAACAATCCTTTCCCGTGCGGCAGCGCAGGACAAGGTTGCTCCCGCATACCTTTTCAGTGGTACACGCGGGGTAGGCAAGACCACCATTGCCAGAATTTTCGCCAAGGCGCTGAACTGTAAAAACGCACCCACCGCCGAGCCATGTAACGAGTGTGACAATTGTCGCCAGATTACAGCAGGTGTCGGTGTAGACGTGGTTGAGATTGACGCCGCATCACACGGTAAAGTTGATGACGCCCGCAGGCTCAAGGAAGATATCGGTTACGCGCCCATTGAATTCCGCTACAAGGTTTTTATCATCGATGAAGCGCACATGCTCACCGTGCAGGCATTTAACGCGTTACTTAAAACCCTTGAAGAGCCGCCGCCGCACGCAACTTTCATCATGGCAACTACGGAAACGCATAAGTTTCCGGCCACCATCATCAGCCGGTGCCAGCATTATGCATTCAAGATGCTCACCAATGATGAGCTGATCGCGCATCTTTCCCATATTTTAAATTTGGAAAAGATCGAATTTGAGCAGGGAGCTGTCGATCTTATCGCCAAACGCGGCGCAGGCAGTGTGCGTGACTCCATGTCCCTGCTGGGTCAGGTATTGGCTCTGGGCAGCGAGAAACTGCTGGAAGAAGATGTCCGCTCGATCTTAGGCCTTGCCGGGCGGGATGTATTTTTTACGCTTATGCAGGCTATCCACGGACGTGATCTGGTTGCTGTAGGGGATACAGTACAGCAGGTACTTGGTCGCGGACTTGATCTTGGATTTTTCATTCGTGAACTGGGTAACTGCTGGCGGAATATGTTTCTGCTCAACCAGTCCGGTGAGAGGGCAGTACCTTTACTCGGCCTTTCATCCGAGGAAGCAGCTGAGTTCATGAAATGGGCCCAGACCTTTGATCGTTCATTCATCCATGCCTGCTGGCAGATGACCGTTGACGGACAGCGTAAGGTCATGACCAGCCTCGAACCGGCTATGGCACTTGAGCTGCTTTTGCTTAATATGGCCAGCCTTACCGACCTTATTTCCATGGAACGGGCCGGTGCGCTTGCTTCGGCTGCACCCAGTCCGCAACAAGCACCGCAATCGGCTCCGGCAGCACCCAATCAGGCTCCGCCGCAGACCCCTCCGCCAAATCAGTCCATGGGTCAACAGCCCAGCGGACAGACTCCGCCGTGGCAGAACAATCCGCAGCAGGGAATGCAGCCGCAGGCCCAGCAGCAGGTTCCGCCCCAGAATCAGGGAATGCAGCCGCAGGGCATGGGGGCAAACGGACGTCCCATGGGACGCACTGAATCCGGTTCTCCGGCGGGTAACCGTTCTACGAACGATATGGGAGCTGATGATTCCTCCCTTCCTGACGCGGCAGGTTTACAGACCGATAGTGATTTAAATCCCCCTGTGCCCCAATCGGAAAATCCTGCGCCGGAATCGATTCCGCCGCTGGAGCGAGTTCCTGAACCAGCTCCGGCTAAGCCTGCGTTTCCGGCATCGGTCGGTGGTCCGCGTGATTTTGAGGGCTTTTTGCAATATGTCGCTGACAGCGGTGCAAACGGATCGACTTCCGGTCTGAGCAAATGTAAGGGCGAGCTCATAGACGGTAAGCTGGTTTTGACCTGTGCCAACTCCTTTCATCAGGGGCAGGTTGCCGGACGCGAATCACGTGGTGTTATTGAACGAATGGTGAAAGATTATTTCGGCCCTGAAATTGAGCTGGAAGTCCAGATCAGTTCCAAGGGTAAGCGTAGGAGCAGACAGGAAATTCGTGACGAGGTGGAAGCCCATCCTGATGTTGTAAGGGTGATGGAAGCCTTCGGGGCGAGTATTCTTTCTATTGATCCGCGCAAAGATGTTTAATAGGACTTCCGTTTGTCAGGCAGTCCTGTGTGGTAATTAACAAGTTAATAATTTCAAGGAGTAATATAATGAAAGGTATGAATGATCTCGTACGTCAGGCTCAGGTTATGCAGCGCAAAATGACTGCTCTGCAGGAAGATCTCAAGACTCGCGAAGTAGAAAGCTCCGCTGGTGGCGGTATGGTTAACGTTAAAGTTAACGGTTCTTCAGAAGTGCTTGAAATTAAAATTGATCCTACCATCGTTGAGTCCGGTGATGTTGAAATGATTCAGGATCTCGTACTCGCAGCAGTGAACGATGCTAATAAGAAAGCAAAAGCCATGATGGAGTCCGAAATGTCTGCCATCACTGGCGGAATGAACATCCCTGGCATGTTCTAATTATTTTTGCCTTCGGCGACCAGAGGGGGAAACTTTTTGTAAAAAGTTTCCCCCTCTGGACTCCCCCTTCCAAAACTTTTAGCGGGCTTCGCGTCCGTATTTGGAAAAACTATTTTTTATGGAAAATTTACCTGAGCCGTTACGGGTTGTTGCGCAGGAACTGGCGAAACTTCCCGGTCTTGGCCCTAAGTCCGCACTTCGTATTGCTTTGACCATGTTGAAGATGCCCAAAGAGAAAGTTACGGGCATCGGGCAGAGTGTTATTGATCTGCGCGAGAAGCTTTGTATCTGTGAGCAGTGCGCCAGCATTACCGATACCTGCCCTTGTAGGATTTGTTCCGACCCCAAGCGTGAGCATGATAAGCTTTGCCTTGTTTCGGAATGGGATTCTCTGCTTGCGATCGAAGAGATGGGGTTATATCGCGGTTATTATCTGGTGTTGGGCGGTCTTCTTTCACCGCTTGATGGGGTTACACCGCAGCAGCTTGAGTTTCAGAAACTTGAAGAGCGACTTGCAAAGGGTGAAGTAAAGGAACTTATTCTTGCTTTGGGTGCCACAGTTGATGCCGAGGCGACTGCTTCATACATCAAGAATATGGTTGAATCCAAATACCCCGGAATTGATCTTTCCCGTCTTGCGCAGGGTATCCCCATCGGGTCTGAAGTGAAATATACAGATAAAGAAACACTTCGGCAGTCGCTGGAATATCGTCAAAAGCTATAGATAAGAAAACTCACAAATTTATGAACAGCCTCAATTAAAAAACTAAAACGTTTTGGGATTCTTGAACCTTTTTGGAAAATGGTTTAAGCCGCCGGAGGCAAAATATTTTCAATAAAAGCGCATAGCGCGTCTAAATTACGCCCCCGCGAGGCCGCCGGAGGCATATCATAGGACAAATAATGTCAGATACGCTTACTGGTGAAGTCCGGGCAGTTGTTTATCATAATGAAGAGAACGGCTATATCGTAGCCCGTGTCGCGTCCAAGGACGAGCCTTCGCATATTACAGTTGTGGGAGTTCTGGGGTCACTCACGCCCGGCGAATCCGTGGAATTGCACGGTCGCTGGAAACAGCATCCCAAATTCGGTCGACAGTTCGAGGCCGATTTTTATGAGCGGGTCCGTCCGGCAACTGAAGCCGGGGTTATCCGTTTTTTGAAATCGTCTTCCATCAAAGGCATCGGTGAAGCAATCGCAACGGATATGGTCAAGACATTCGGCATTGATGTGCTGGATATTCTGGATGATGAACCGGAAAAGCTGCTCAAGATCAAAGGTATCTCCAAGAAAAAATTGGAAGCGATCAAGGAATCTTGGTCATCCCAGCGTGAAATTAAGAATCTGATTCTCTTTTTGCACACCCACGAAGTGCCGCCCACATATGCGGCTAAAATTTTCAATCTTTACGGCGCTCAGGCTGTTAATAAGATAAGCGAAAACCCTTACGAACTGGCCTATGAAATTCGCGGTATCGGCTTTAAAACCGCGGATGCTATGGCCCTCAAGCTTGGGTTTGCACCTGATTCTGCTCAGCGTATTGAAGCTGCCATTATTTACTCTTTGTTTTCTGTGAGCGAGCGGGGCGGACATATGTTCTCGCCCAAGGTCAAACTCGTTGAAGACGTAGCCAAGATGCTGGGTGGCATTGATCTGGAATTGATCAGCGAAGGTATTCATTCACTTGAAGAACGTAAGCGTGTGCGGGTGGAAAACCTTCCGGAACAGGATATTGATGAAGCGGTTTTCTTGATGCATTTTTACCGTTTTGAACGAGAAATTTGTAATCGGCTGCATGGTCTGATCAGCCATCCTTCCCCGGTGAGCAGAGAGAAGGTCGAGAAGGCTTTGCCCGAAGTTGAGTCCGAGCTTGGTTTTGAACTCTCGGATGAACAGCGTGAGGCAGTTTTTGAAGCCTGCGTTAATAAATTTTTCATTATTACCGGTGGTCCGGGAACAGGTAAGACTACCATCACCAGAGCCGTGGTCATGACCCTCAAGGAAGTGGGGCTGAAGATTAAGCTTGCCGCTCCTACCGGACGTGCGGCTAAAAGGCTTTCCGAGGCTACCGGACGTCAGGCCTCCACCATTCACCGCATGTTGCAGTTCACTCCAGAGGACGGCGGTTTTTATTACAATGAAGACCAGAAGCTTAAAGCGGATGTGCTGGTTGTTGATGAGGCTTCCATGCTTGATGCTCAGCTCTGTCTTGCGGTGCTTCGCGCTGTGCCGTTGACCTGTCGCGTAATTTTTGTGGGTGATGTTAACCAGCTTCCGTCAGTTGGACCGGGTAACGTTCTGTCTGATTTGTTGCAAAGCGGGCAGGTCCAGAGCGCTGTGCTGAACCATATTTTTCGTCAGGCACAGGAAAGCTATATTGTAGTCAATGCTCACCGCATCAATGACGGGGAATTCCCCATGCCGCATCCGGCAGATGCACCTGAAGCAGACTTCTACTGGATTCCGCAGGAGTCTACCCAGAAAGTTCAGGATATGATTGTCCAGACCGTCTGCGAGCGTATCCCCGAGCGGTACGGGCTTGATCCCATGACTGATGTGCAGGTGCTGACTCCCATGCATAAAGGTGATGTCGGTACCCAGAAGTTGAACGCGGTGCTTCAGGAAAGGCTTAATCCCGGCAACGGGAAAGGGTTGAAGCGCGGTTTTGTTGAATACCGCGTTGGTGACCGTGTATTGCAGCTGCGCAACAACTACGAAAAGGAAGTCTTCAACGGCGACCTTGGTCGGGTCATGTACATCAATACCGAGGATAATGAACTCACAGCCGAGTTCGACGGTAATATCGTGCATTACGAGCTTTCCGAACTGGATGAATTGACGCTCGCTTATGCGGTCAGCGTACATAAATCACAGGGCAGCGAATATCCTGCCGTGGTTATGCCGATTGTTTCGCAGCATTACATGCTTTTGCAGCGCAACCTGCTTTATACCGGACTGACAAGAGCCCGCAAGCTGGCAGTGCTTATCGGCAGCAAACGGGCCTTTACAATCGGCTTGAATAACGTGACCGCAGGCAAAAGATTTACCAATCTGCGGCATCGCATTAAACAAATTTTCGACGAGAATTTATTGTAGGCTGGAATGCCTCCGGCGGTATCAAAATATTATCTCCTGCGTCTTTCGCGGACCCAGCAGTTTCCTTCGATTGACTTGGCCCATTTTTTCAGGGACGCGGCTTGTTCTCCGATTTCCATGAGATGCTGATCCGGTTCGCAGTCGAGGATTGCTAATGAGACGGAAACCAGTGGAAATTTTGATATGGACCCATCGCGACCTTTGCCTTCCATCCAGCCGTTCGTGGCATCATTTTCATTGTAGTTGTTTTTGACCAGCCTTTTGAAAATGCGGGTTATCGATCTGCAGATACGTTCGGCTTTTGCAGGCTTGGTAACCATGACAAAGTCATCTCCTCCGATATGACCGACAAAGTCACCGTTTGCGCCATGTTTTTTACTGGCCCATGCGATGATCTTGCTGATCTGAAGAATTATTTTGTCACCGTTTTTGAATCCGTATGTGTCATTGTACACCTTGAAGTTGTCGAGGTCGGCGTAAATGATGCTGTATTTCTCGTTAGCCTTCATGCGGCGGTCTATCTCTTTTTCAATATCAAGATTACCGGGCAACCCGCTGAGCGGGTTGGTGCCTTTAGCCATCTCAACCTGCACATGGGCGAGAGTGTCCAGCAACCGTTGCACGGATACAGTACCTAAAAGCTGGCCTTGCAAAGTAACTATGACATCATCATAAGCCTGTTTTCTAGGGCGGGCCATAGCCTGTTGGGATACTTTCTCAACCGTGGTTTCGAGGTCTACAATGAGTGGGCCGTCATCCATTACTGATGAAATGGGCTTATTGGAATAAAGGGCTACACCGTACTTGCCGGAAAGATGTTTGTTCAGACTGTATTCCATAACCAGACCGCAAGGTGTGTTGTTTTTGACCACTACGATACTGCTTAGGGCATTAGCCTCCTTAAAAATTTGCTGCACCATTGGCACCGGGGTGTCGGATTCGACCGATTCAACCTTGTTGACCAGTTTTTTTACCGGGATTCCGTAAATTCCTGTGTTGGGGATCAGGTCGGAGGTCCGTCGCAGGGTTAGAGATTCTTCGCTGAGTTGCGGTTTTTCGCGCTGCGGTCTGGCAAAAAAGTATCCCTGCCCAAGATGTACCCCCATATCAATCAGGGTAAGCGCCTGCTCTTGGGTTTCAATGCCTTCGACAATTAGCTTTCCGCCGATTTTTTCTGAAAAGTCGGTAAATGTGTCGATCAAAGCCCGATTGACCTGATTGATTTCAATGTTCTCGACAAAGGATTTATCCATTTTGATGTAGTCAGGCTTGATTTCGGCAATGGATGTCAATCCGGAGTATCCGGTTCCGGCATCATCTATGGCGACCAGATAGCCTTGGTTGCGGTAGTGATCCAATGTTTTGCGGAAGGTTTTGAAATCCTTCACACTGTGGCGTTCGGTGATTTCAAAGACAATATTACCCGGCTTAAGGCCCCATTTGTCCAGTAATCTTTTGGTCTCCCCGGTGGTGAAGTTGGGATCGACTATTGTTCTGGGGTGGATGTTAAGAAAAAGTTTGTGCTGGGGGCCGTGATTTCCGAAAGCTTTGATGGCCGCTTCCCGGCATTGTTTTTCCAAGTGGAAAAGCTTGCCAAGTTTTTCCGCCATATCAAACAAGGTTAAAGGCGAGCGAAAAGGGGAGTTGTGCGGCCCCCGAGCTAAAGCTTCCCAGCCGTGGATTGATTTGTCTTCCAAGTTCACTATAGGCTGGTAGTGGCAGCGGATGTTTGAATCATGCAAAATGTCATTGAATTCATTGCTTAATTCAAGGTTGGAAATGTCCAGACCTTTTTGTGCCTCAAGCCGTGCTTCACCTATTGCTGAAAGGAAGTTTGACCAAAGCTTATCGTTGGAGTGCTCTGCTTTAAATGATGAGTGTCCGCTATTGATGGTTACATTGTTGCCGGTGCGGACAATCTGTTCACTTTTTAGTTTGTTTTCAGTTTTTACTTTGAATTTGTAAGCTAGTTTTTGCAGGGATGAATTTTTCATATTATCGGTAGGGTCCAGTAAGAAGAATTCTCCCGCGTTAAAGGAAAATAGGTGGAAATCAGAATGGTTAAGGTTCTTTTTGCCTTCTTTTGTAATTACTGCGCGGATTCGTTTTTCCAAGTGTTCCGCCCATTCCGGACCATACATGGCGGCGAGGGTCGGAAAGTCTTGAATCGCAAAGTATAATATATTTAGCCAGCCTACGTTTTGTATGAGGCTTCCTATGCCGGGGCCTTCAAGAATATTGATTTCTTCTTTGTGGCTTTCGGTAAATTCAGCAGCCTTTTTCTTTAGTAATTGTAACATATGTTTCCCCGGAATATTGTCAGTGTTCAGCTTGTCAGTTGAGTGAAATCCCAATTTTATACGGTGTGAGAAAAATACTCTCAATCCAGAGTCGGTTGTTACTGTGCTGTTACAATGTGTTTAAGAATTGTTTCGGCATATTTACGCCATATGGGGAGGGGGCTGAAACCGTAAAACTGTTGTTACGGGAGCGTGACGGAAGAGTGGATGTTGCTGCTGTTCTGGCTGAAGAGTTCAAGCAAAAATTGGAAGCTGCAATGCACGAATCTGAACAGCGACTATGATCAAGAAGCTCTTTTTTAACTAAGTTTTTTATTTCAGGATGTTTGATGTTTCTGATCATGCTTTTTTCTGTTACTGAATGATAAAACTGGTTATTCCTGCAAACCTTGCGGGAGTTCATGATTCGGGAGTGTAATACGTGGCAGCCCTTTTTTCATTCATTTCTGTTATTGCAGCATGGGTCATGCTGTACTGGGATTCCTTTCCACCTCTTTTACGGCGGTGGAACACCGATGACTATTCCTATTGCTGGCTGGTTGTTCCGCTGGCCCTTTATGTGGCGTGGCAGCGTAAAGACTTACTTCCGAAAGTGATAACTCCATCGCCGGGGTCCGGTTATCTGACTCTGCTGCTCAGTGGTGTGCTGTTCTTTTTGGGAAAGGCTGCTGCTGTTGACGCTTTGGTGTTTGCATCCATGTGGCTGACCGTGTTGTCCGTGGTATTTTTTGTTTACGGTTGGCGCTCCATGAAGGCTTTCTTTTTTCCGTTGCTTGTGCTTGCGTTTGCTGTTCCGCCGCCGCCTTTCATTAATCGCATCCTTACTTTCAAGCTACGTCTTATCTCTTCGGACATCTCAGTGCGCATAATGCAGTTTGTCGATCTCCCCGTCTTCCGGGAGGGGAACGTTATTGATCTGGGTGTGATTCAATTGCATGTGGTGGATGCCTGTAGTGGACTGCGTTATGTTTTCCCTACCATTCTCTTAGGCATTTTGATGGCCTATTGGTTTAATTCCCGCACATGGCAGCGTATTCTGGTCGTTCTGTCCACAGTTCCTACAGCCATTTTTGCTAATGCCTTGCGTATAGCCATTGTCGGTTATCTGGCCCGAAATGTTTCGGTGGAAACTGCTGAGAGCTTTTTTCATGATGCTTCCGGTGTTGTGGTTTATGTGCTTTCAATAATTGCGCTCGCAACATGGAGTCTGCTGTTGAATCTTTTGGGGAGTCGGAGGCCTGAGCAGAGGGCCGGTTCCCGGCCCGGGTATTATGGAGTACCGACCGGCAGGGCCTTACATGTATTTTTAATGGCTGTAGTCCTTGGGATTTATTTTGCCGGAAATATATATTTGTTTACAGGAAGAGTCGTTCCGCAGCGTACCGGTTTTGATAACTTTCCAATGGAAATAGGCGACTATACTGGAGAAAAAAACTTCGATGAGGATAAAGTCATTGGGTCACTTGGTTCTGATGATTATCTCTCCGGGATATTCAAGGACAAGCGAACAGGCCGCGAAATTTTGGCCGTGGTTACATACTATGATCATCAGGAACCACAGAGAGTGGCCCAAAATCCGGTAAACTGCCTGTTTGGCGGGGGAGGATGGAGCCTTGCTTCATCCCGAGATCTGCCAGCCGATCCACAACGCGGGCGTCCTTTTAAGGTTCGCAGATTGCTGCTTGATAAACCGGGACAACAGTTGTTGGCTTTATACTGGTTCCAGCAGCGAGGAAGAGTTATAACAGATGAATATGTGAATAGAGTTTATTTGGCCGTTGATTCCATTACTCAAAAACGTACAGACGGCGCTCTTATCAGGGTTGAGTTGCTGCTGCAGGAAGATGAAAGCGTGGAGCAGGGACAGCAGATTCTTGAGGATTTTATTAAGAACTTTTCAACGAGACTCAAACCTTACATTCCTGAATAGTCTTTTGGGGGTGAATTTAAAAATACGGGGAAATCAATGCGAAAGAGTTTGTTTGCTCTACTTTTGATAATTGTCACAGTCTGCCTCCTTGGAGGATGTGAAAAGAGACGGGATGACTTTTATCAGAAGGCAGTGGAATATTACAATAAAGGAATGATCACTGAGGCTGGGCTTGAAATAAAGAACGCTCTATCCATTGATTCTGAATGTGCTCCGTGCCGGTTATTATCCGGAAAGATTGCCTTGGAGAAGGGTAATTTGCAGAGGGCCTTAGTCGATTTTAAATATGCAGCAGATCTTGATCCCGCATTGATTGAAGCAAAGGTGGAACTCAGTAAGCTGTATCTGCTTGACCGTGAATATTATGATGCCGGGGAGATGGCCCGCAAGGCTTTAAATTTAGATGCTTCAAATATTGAGGCACGTTTGGTGCTGGCATCTGTTCTTGTTGAGAGCAAGAAGTTCGGTGAAGCGCAGGAAATGTTAGAAATTGCTTTAAACGAAGATCCCGAAAATCCAGATGTATATCTTTCCATGAGCAGTGTCTTTATCAGACAAGGCAATATGGAAAAGGCTGAAGGTGCTTTGCTTAAAGGACTGAATCGCCTTCCTCAGAACACCCCCCTGCTGATGGAGGTTGTTGCATTCTATCGTAAGAATAATGATTCGGATAATGCATTGAAGTATGTGGAAAAACTTTTGCAGAGCAGCGCCACTGATCCACGTACAAAGGTTTTTGCCGCTGAGTTTTATTCCTCCATGGGCAACGATGCCAAGGCTGCGGAGCTGATGTCTGAAGTTGTTCATGATTACCCGAAAGAAGCAGAATACAGGGTGCTGTATTCAAAGGTTCTTAGTTCCCAGAAAAAATTTGTTGAAACTGAAAAGGTTCTTAAGGACGGTCTGTCCGTTGAAGCGTCTTCATTGGCGGTCAGGAGTTTTCTGGCCGATCTTTATATGTCGCAGGGGCGGCATGAAGAGGCGGTTAAAGTTATGTTGGACGGCGTGGCTTTGGACCCCGAAGGGACTGAAAGTCCCGATCAAGTTGTATACCGCAAGAAGCTTGCAACAATGTATTTGGACATGAATGAATCCAGCAAAGCAATTGAGCAGCTTGATAGTGTAATCGAATTGAATCCAAAGGATGTAGAAGCACATTATCTGCGTGGGCAGATTTATCTTCTTGAGGGGCGTGGCAATCTCGCTGTTTCGGAATTCCGGAAGGTAGTCAGGCATAACCCGGAAAGTGCGCCTGCTTATGTCTTATTGGCCCAGGCACATTTGGTTAATGGAAAGACAGATTTTGCCATTGAAAATCTTGAGGAAGCAATCAAGCTTGAGCCGGGCTATGCCCCTGCCAGGGAAGCGTTGATTAATACTTATCTTGATCGCAAGGATTGGCATCAGGCTATTTTAGAGTTGGAGAGCCTTAGAGAAAAAAGGCCGGATGATATAGAGATACTGGCTGCAATAGGTGATGTTTATTACATTAAAGGTGATAAACATCTTGCCAGCCGCACCTATAATGAATTGAGTGAGAAGTTTCCCGATTCTCCGGTAGGAGAGATGAAGCTGGCTGAATTAGCCCGCTCTTTGGGTAAGAATTCGCTGGCCGAGATGCATTATACTGCGGCACTGAAGGTCGCACCCGATTCCCTTGCCGCTATTCAGGGTAAAGTGGATATTTTCATTCTTCAACACAAGTATACAGCTGCAACTAATTTTTGTGAAAGATTGCTTCAGAAATTCCCGGACAATGCCCGTATCTATGAGCTTCTCGGTAAGGTGCACGCAGCATGGGGCAATTTTCAAGACGCAGAAACCAATTACTCCAGAGCTATAACTCTTGCGCCTGAATGGATGCTCCCATATATGCGTATCGGTGATCTTTATGTCGGTAATAAAAAGCTTAAACAAGGTATAGACAAGTTTAAGGAAGAGATAAAAACGAACGGTGAAAACCCCGGACCCCAATTTCTGCTTGGTCTTCTTTATGAGCAGAATGGGGAATATGAAAAATCCCGAGAAGTGTATTCCAAACTTCTTGAACAGCATCCCGGGTTTCAGCTGGCGGCAAATAATCTGGCTTACCTGCTGGCAACAAGATTCTCTGACAATGAAGAAGACATGGAGCAGGCCCTTAGGCTCGCCCGGGTGGCGGCCAGCAGTAAACGCCCGGAAGCTCTGGATACCCTCGGCTACGTGCTTTACCTGAAGGGCGAATACAAGCAGGCCCTGCACGTATTTAACTCAGCTTTGCAATTGCTGCCGGATTTTTCAGCAGCCCGGTTTCATAAGGCCTTGGTATATTCGCGTGAAGGGAAAAATGATGAGGCGAAGAAAATCTTGAATAACCTGCTGAAAAGCAAAGACGACTTTCCAGAGCGGAAAGATGCGGTTAATTTGCTTAGGCGGCTTTAGTTTGCACATATATTAAAAAATATGGAGGATGCTAAATATGCATCCTCTTTTTTCAGGATCTGACCATTTATAATTACCGCATGGGCGGAAATTGAGGAAAGCCGGGGTAATCCCGGCTTTCCTGTTTGGTCGGATTATTTATTTACTTTAACAAGTTTCTGCAGTTCAACGGGCATGTTCTTAAGCATAGTTTCATCAGGAATAATGGCTGGGACAAAAGGAGGCTGTCCCATTTCTTTCAGGATTTTCAGGCCGCCTTCGGGGGAGAGCATGTAAGCCATGAAAGCAGTGGCTGCCGTTTTGTTGGGAGCATCCTTAAGCTGAGTGATACCGTAAGTGATGGATTTACCGACACGGTCGATGGTGCTTCCGGGTTTCTTGCCGCTTACAGTTACTTTCGCCTGCTTGTAGAAGTTGTTGTATTTGTAGTCGGAAAGGTTGATGTGCTTATCAAGGGTAATGTATTTCAGGCCGTGCTGTACTGCCACGGAGAGGTATTCCCACGCGTAGTCCATGTTTCCGCTTTTGAGTAGTGATATCAGTTCAACTGCTTTGGGGCGGACCCATTCTTTTTTACGTTGCTTGATGAGCTTATCAAAGAGGCCTTCTTTGCCATAAAATTTTTCGGCCAGCTGCATAACCATTACGCTGCGGTATCCGCATGGATCAAGGTTGGGGTCTGAGTGGCCCCATACAACGCCGGGTTTCTGGATGATTTCATACCAGTTGTCGGCATTGATTTCAGATGCGTACTTGGACTGGGCGGTGTAGCAAAGCACAAGCTGGTTGGTTGCAAAGCGGATGTTGAAGTCTGCGAACTTGGGGATCAGGTTTTTGTCGATGACCACGTAGTCTGCAGAAGCCATGATATCAGCAGGTTTGCCCTCTTCAGAGATCATACGTGCCATTTTAGTGGAACCACCGGCTTCACGTTTGATGTCAACGCCGGGATGCATGGCTTCGAATTCCTTTTCCATTTTAGCAAGCGGAACGGAAAGGCTGCCGGCGTGGAACATGATTACATCGCCGCTGAGCTTTTCGGCTGCAAATCCCGGAATAGCGGATACCAGTGAAAGCATAAGCAGAATCACTCCTAATGATGTTGAGCGCATTTTTTTCTCCAGTTTAAGATAATTAAAATTATAGGGAAATTGGAATAACCGTATATTTTGAAGGGAAATTATTGTCAAATGTTACATATGTTATGGAGAGCATAATAAAAATGTCTTGAGTTTGAAATATAAATAGAGAGGAACAAAAAAAAGCAGCATTAATATGCTGCGTGGTAAATTCCCTGTGGTGGGATTTATGAAGAAACATGGGCGCAAAAATGCAGGTCGTCTTGCCAGTAATTTCCTGATTTTTGCGCCGCTTTTGTCTGTGTTGCCGCTGTTCTTTGTGGTTTGTTTTGGCGGCCGTAATTCTCAGTGTTTTTTGTTATTGAGGAATCTGTTCGGTTTTGGGTGTGAGGTCTTTGTCGTTGCAAAGCTTCACTCGGTTATAGAAAAGGTCTTCGGGGCCGGCCTTACTGAACAGTTCCTGCAGCAGCACATTTAAAAACATGCTTTTGCTGATTCCCAGATTCTGGCAGGCTTCTTCAATTTTTTCATTGATTTCATGGTTCAGGTACACATCTGATAGGCGTGTATGCATAATTTCCTCCTTATCTTCTAAGTGGTGTCTCGGTATATTGAGTTTCGATTCAATGTTTCTTTGTTTACCACTAGTAATAACATAATACGAAAAAACTGTTATGTACAGTGGGTTGCGCGGTTTTAACCGTTCTGTCGTCATTTCTTCAACTTAACATTGAGTAGATGACTGAATGGATGTGCAGTTTTTGAAGTTGTGCATTGCACATATGTGCAAAAAAGATGTGCAAAAGAGTGTGCACGTTGGGAGGGGAAAAGTATGTAATTTCTTAAGTGCCTGTAAATAAAGGGATAGTGTTTTTGGCACGCTAGATGCTAAATAGAAATTCAAGACGGGCGAAGAAGTTGTTCCCCTGCACTTTCTTCAACAAGTGCCCGAATATACATATAGTCTTCATTCCTCATCATCACTCCTTTAAGTACAAAAAGGACCGGGACACCTCCAGCCCGGTCCTTTTGTATTTTTGTAGCTTAATTCTTCTTGCCCAACTGCTGAATCAAATTCCCACCCACAATAAACAGAAGACCTACCAGCGTTGAAGGCAGGATTTCCTCACCAAGAATAAAGTGAATCAAGATCAGTGAAAGAAATGGTGACAGGAAAATCAGGTTGCTTACCCGCGATGCCTTTTCAGTCAGCTTCATGGCGTTCAGCCAGAGTGCGAAGGTTATCCCCATCTCAAAAAAGCCTACATATGCAGCAGAAAGAATCGCCGGAACGTTGAATGGTGGCGGGCCGGAAAAGATCAGCATTGCCCCGGCTACCAGCGGCAGGCCGAAGCAGAAGTTTAAAAACAGCCCCACCAGAGGGTCGGATTTACTTTTTGTATTCATGATCCAGTAGAGCGACCAGAGTATGGTGCTGAACAAAGCCAGAAATACCCCGAAACCATTGCTGAACTGGATGTTAAGCAGGTTGCCGTGGGTGGAGATGATTACAACGCCCATGTAGCTGGTCAGGATTGCCAGCAGTTCCCGCATGGTCATCTTCTGGCCCAGCAGAGGAATGGAAAGCAGCGAAAGGGTGATAGCCCATGTGTAGTTGAGCGGCTGGGCTTCCTGTGCGGGAAGCAGGTCGTAGGCCTTGAACAGTACTATATAATATAGGAATGGGTTAAGTAGTCCGGGCAGGCCGTTTTTAAGTAATTCTTTTTTACTCATGCGCTTTATCAGCGCGGTTTTATTCTGTATCTTCAAAATCAGGAAGAGGGAAAAGGTGGAGAATATAACCGCATAGAAAAGCAGTTGCAGCGGGTCCATGTAGCCCAGGGCTATTTTGAATGCCGAGGCCACCGTGGACCATATGAGAACGGCTGAAAGCCCATAGAGGTACGCTTTTTTCTGATCGTGCTGCTGCATTTCTAATTGCTCCGCTGTTGCCTGAATCTGATTAATGGTGCATGTAACAGTGCATTCGAATTATCAAAAAAAGAAAACCAAGCATAGTCGTAATAGATTCAAGTTTAGATTAGGGAGGAATAATGAAGATTACTTTTATGGGTGCCGCGAAAACAGTTACCGGTTCCTGCTATATAATTGAGACAGAAAATACCAGATTTGCTGTAGACTGCGGTCTTCATCAGGGTAACGCCGAGATCGAAAAACGTAACCGGGGTATTGCGGAATACGACCCTAAGAATCTCGATTTTATCCTGATCACCCATGCCCATATCGACCATACCGGACTGCTTCCAGCTGCGGTAAGAGCCGGGTTCAAAGGTCCCATTTACATGACCACTCCGACCCGCGATCTGCTTGATATCATGTTGCTGGACAGTGCCTACATTCAGGAAATGGAAACGGAGTGGACCAACCGTAAAAGATTGCGCAAGGGCATGTCTCCTATCTCTCCCATCTATCAGCAGGATGATGCGCTGAAGACTGTCCCGCTAATGCGTACAGTTCAGTATGGAGCCAGTTTCGATCCTGCTGAAGATGTGACTGTAAACTTCAAGGATGCAGGGCATATTTTAGGTTCCGCATTTATTGAGTTATGGATCAAAGAGGGCGGAGAGACTACCAAAGTTGTTTTTTCCGGTGACCTTGGACACAAGGACCAGCTCATTGTTCGCAATCCCAGCATCATTGATAAGGCTGATTACCTGCTCATGGAATCAACTTACGGTGATCGCAACCACAAGGATTCTTCCAATAGCCTCGATGAATTGGCTGAGGCAATTAAATGGAGTTACGAGCGCGGCGGCAAGGTTGTTATCCCGGCTTTTGCTGTGGAGCGTTCCCAGCAGCTGATCTACACTTTGCACCTGCTTTATAAAGCCGGCAAGCTTCCGGCTGACATGCCTGTGTATCTGGACAGTCCTCTTGCTATCAGAGCCACCGAAATTTTTAGAAACCACCCGGAATTTTTTGATCTCAATACTAAAGAGTTGATGCATAACGGCGATGATCCTCTTTCTTTGCCCAACCTCAAATTTACCCTGACCACGGAAGAATCGCAGGCCATTAACAATACAGATGGTCCGGCCATTGTTATTTCTGCCAGTGGTATGGCCAACGCAGGGCGTATCAAACATCACCTGCGCCATAATATCTGGCGAAAAGACTCCAGTGTGGTATTTGTAGGGTATCAGGGTGTGGGTACTCCGGGCCGTAAGCTTGTAAACGGCGCTGACAACATCACCATTTTCGGCGAAAAACTGGCTGTGGAGGCGAAAATCTTCACTATTAACGGTTTTTCCGGTCATGCCGGTCAGGATGAAATGATTGACTGGCTGAAAAACTTTGACAGTCCGGCCATGAAAGTCATATTGACCCACGGCGAGCCGAAAGGCCAAAAAGTGTTGGCAGGGCTGATCAAGCAGGAGCTTGGTTACAAGGTGCATATTGCTGATTACCGGGAAGAACTCATGCTTGTTCCCGGCGGCGAAATGCAACCAGTGGTCAAGGATAAGCCTGCCAAGCCGGAAATCGACTGGGATTTTCTGCTCAAGGATTCTGAGAAGCTTTTTACTGAATTCAGAAACAGGCTTGATAAAGTTCAGGCCCAGCCCTTCCTCAGCCAGACCGAGCTGCGGGACAGGCTGCTTGAAATCAACCGGCAGGTTGTGGAACTTATTTCGGAATTGTAGATATGAGACTTATAAGCGGCAAATACGGCGGGCGGGTAATAAAAACCGCCAGCGGACCCGGATATCGTCCGGCAACCTCCAAGGTTCGGCAGGCGATTTTTTCCATGCTCGAATCAAGGGGCGTGGAGTGGGACGGTCTGCGTGTTGCGGATATGTTCGCCGGGAGCGGCAGCCTTGCCATTGAGGCTTTGAGCCGCGGTGCGGAGTTCGCTCTTTTTGTGGAGAAAAACGGACGTGCCGCGAACTTGATTAGTACCAATCTTAAGGATTTGGGAGTTTCGCCCAAGGAGTACAAGGTCTTTAAGACCGATCTGTTTAAAGTGCTCGGAAAAGCCCCGGATAAACCTTACGATCTTATTTTTATCGACCCTCCTTACGGGTATGACCTGCTGCCCAAGGCCCTTGATGCGGCCCTTGAAAGCGGCTGGCTTTCCGAGGACGGGTTTGTGCTGGCGGAAGTCGAGGATAAAGTCGAGCCACCTGAATCGGAACATGTGGAGCGCCTTGATTTGCTGGTAAACAAACTCTACGGTCAAACAAGGATTTTATTATGGCAGAAGTAAAGCCAGTAACAGCAGTATTTCCCGGAACTTTTGATCCTTTCACCCGTGGTCATTTTTCATTGGTCATGCGTGGAATCAAGACATTTCATAAAGTTATTGTCGCCGTAGCGGGCAGCACCTCCAAGAATACAAAGTTTTCTCTTGAGGAGCGGGTGGACATGGCAAAACGCATTTTCGAGCACCACCCGCAGGTGGAGGTCGAATCTTTTGACGGTTTGCTGGTTCATTATGTGGAGCAAAGCCCGGCCAATGTTATCATGCGCGGATTGCGTGCGGTTTCCGACTTCGAGTACGAGTTTCAGATGGCACTCATGAACCGCCGTCTGGATAACGATATCCAGACCGTCTTCTTGATGACCGATTACAAGTGGATGTACCTCAGCTCTACAATCATCAAGGATGTGGCTGTGAACGGCGGGGATATCAAAGGTCTTGTGCCGCGTCAGATATACGATGAAGTAATTGAAAGGCTTGTTCCCGGAAAATAGATGATGGAAAAGCGCAGACCAGTTGTATGCATTCTCGGTCCCACAGGGGCCGGGAAGACAGCCACTTCTCTCGGAATGGCCCGGAAATTTCCGGTGCGGGTAATCAATTTTGATTCCCGGCAGGTTTATACTGATTTTCCGGTAATCACCGCCCAGCCCAGCCCGGAAGAGAGGGCTGTCTGTCCGCATGAACTTTACGGATTTCTGCCGACCACTGAGACCATTAATGCATCCGGTTTTGTTGACCTTGCCAAGGGGCGTATTAATGCTGCCGAAGTTGGTGAACTTCCGGTACTGGTCGGCGGAACAGGTATGTACCTGCAAAGTTTGATCTCCGGTCTTGCGCCTATCCCCGACATCCCGGATGAGATTCGGGAGCGTATCCGCAAGCGGTCGGAAGAAGAGGGCGGTCCGGCGCTGTATGCCGAGCTGGAGAAGGTGGACCCGGAATACTGCAAGCGTACCCATCCCAACAACCGTCAGCGTAATGCCCGCGCTCTTGAGGTTTATGAGGCTACGGGCAAGCCCTTTAGCTGGTGGCACAATCGCGAGGTCCCGCCTTCCCCGTATAATTTTTTGAAGATCGGCATTAAGGTTGATCTTGATGAGCTGACTCCGCTGCTTAAGCTGCGCATTGAAAAGATGCTTGAGGCCGGGGCAGTTGAAGAAGCGCGTAAGGCTTGGGAAAATTGTCCTGATGAGAATGCGCCCGGTTGGACCGGGATCGGTTGTATTGAACTGATGCGTTACATCAAGGGCGAAATCGACATGGATGAGACCATCCGGCTATGGGCCAGGAATACCCGCGCCTATGCCAAGCGTCAGCTGACCTGGTTCAAGCGCGAGAAGGATATTCACTGGTTCGCACCCCATGAGTATGACAAGGCTGTTACATTTGTAGAGCAGTGGCTTGCGGATTGAGTCCGGGAAGGGTAAGTAATCCCAGAACAGATAATTAAGCTAATTTGGAATGCATATGGAAAAATATATATTTTTCGTTTTACTTATCCTGATATTTGCAGTCTCTTCCGTGTCCGCTCAGGGACAAGCTGCAGAGAACGGCAACGGTTATGGCGGATTGATTGAGAAGTCCGACGGAACCCTTATTAATTGGGGAAACGGATTTCTTTCCGCTTCTTCTACCATCAAGCTGTTGCCGGGTAGCATTGATCCTGCGCGCAGCAAGGCCCTTGCCGTGCGGCAGGGTGGCGTTGAGTCCCGCAAGAAACTGTTGGATATGATCCTTTCTTTGCCATTGGACAGCCGCCGCAATGTTTCTGCTCTCATTGAGGATGACATTAAGTCATTGAATTCCCTGCGCGGTTATGTGCAGAATTCATTATTAAATACTGCTGTTGATGAAAGCGGAGCCGTGGTTGTTACCTCTTCCCTCAACCTGCGTAACGGACTTTCGTCCATCATCATTCCACCTACACTTTCCTTCCAGACCGGTATTCCGCCGACCATATCCGGTGAACGCGGTGAGGCCGGGGCTGAATTTCAGGCTTTGGAAAACGGGGAAAACGGTTACATTGACAGTTCAATCTATAGCGGTGTTTTGATTGATGCCCGTGGGCTTAATTATAAACCAGTACTCCTCCCTCTTATCTATGATGGTCGGGGAGTTGGAGTGTACGGTCCTTTTGCGGTCAGCAGGGAGTCTGTTCTTAAGCGTGGACTTGTGACTTATATGACTGATGATAAGTCTGAAAATCTGCGTTCACGGGTTGGAAACTTTCCATTGAAGGTCAAGGCAGTCAACACCCACGGAACTTCCCGCAGCAATTTTATTCTTTCTCTTGATGATGCTGTTAAGGTTAGAGCTGTGCTTAAACGTAAGATTGTGAGCGAGAATTGTTCGGTGGTTATCCTCGTGGATAAGGCCGCCGGGGCTGCAGACAATGATGAATCTGTGGATTCTGTAGATGAAGAACAGCCGCAGGATACTAATGCGGTGAATGATGATAGTGAGATTCAGGAAGAGTCTCTTGATGCAAATTCTGTCGATCATAATCAACAGCGATAAATTTACCGGAGCGATAAGTTGAATTTTTCAGATAAGATAAAGCCGTTTGTTTTGACAGCCTGCGTTGCGGTGCTGCTTTTTTCCGCTCTGCCTGCCCATGCAGTTAAAGTTCAGATTTTTAAGCCCGTTGATCCTGAAAAGGAAGTTTCACAGCGAACTATGCGTCAGGAAGCAGTCACTGAAGCTTTCGCTCAAGCTCTATTTGCTGAGGCTTCACGCATGCTTCCCGGCACTTTGTCCGCAGAAAGAACAGAGGCGGTTAAGAAGGCTTTCGGCAGTTATTATGAAGAGTACATCAAGGGCTATAAGGACATGAACGTCAAAATGGCTGAAGACGGAGTTTCTGTTGCCATTGATGTTAGCGTGAACCGTAAGGCTTTGCGTACTGCGATGAAAAAAATGGGACTCTTTTCAGTTTCCGCAGTTCCTGTCAAGATCGATGTTTCCAACGGAAAATATGCCCTTAACGAGGCTCAGCAGCTGGAACAGAATGGCAAAATCAATGAGTTGATTGCTCTTTACGGACTGAGCAATGTTACAGCTGCCGATAGTAACGAAACTGCTGTAGTTCTTTCCGTGCGTCATGCTTCCAAAAATCGTTGGACTGGAGATCTAAAGTCATCCCACGGGACATGGTATGCTTCAGGGAGTAGTATGGAACGTGTCTGGCGTGAACTATGGGGCAAATATTTTGGTTCTGAAAATATCGAAGCACTCATGAATCCTAAGGCTGTTCTGGTCGTCAACGGCTGGTTTAACCCCGAAGGCGTGCGTGAATTCGGACGTAAGCTTAAGTCTTGGGATTCCGCAGTACAGGAAGTGAAGTTGCTTGATGTTGAAATGCAGCCCACCGCAGTTTCTGCGAGCTGGTCCCTTGAAGTTTCCGACCAGTGGGTGCTGCGAGGATATTTAAATGACTACCTGCCTCCCCGCGGGCTGACTTTCAGTCTGGAGGGACTTGAGGAGGCAAAATAAGAAGGACGGATCGTGCAGAGCCGGAAAATCTGGACCATACCCAATCTGATCACCATTTTCAGGATATTGCTGACTCCGGGTTTTGTTATTACTTACCTTGACGGCAATTTTCTTGCTGCTTGGCTGCTGTTTATGGTTGCCGGGATTTCGGATGGGCTGGACGGTTTTCTGGCTCGGGTCATGAAACAGCGCACCGAATTCGGGGCCATGATTGATCCCCTTGCTGATAAAATTCTGCTTGTAACGTCCTTCATCTGTCTTTCCGCACAAGAATTCATTCCCGTCTGGCTGACCGTCCTTGCTGTCTCACGCGATCTGATCATAGTAGGGGGGCTTTTTTTGCTGAAATTTTATGGTGTGGAAGTGGAAAAGAAAATTAAGCCCCTTTGGTCCAGCAAGATTACTACCGCACTACAGCTCTTGGTTGTCTTTTCTGTCCTGACCGGACTTGCGTTCGGGTTGGATGTGGGATTCCTGCATCCGGAAATAGATATTGTCACTGCTTTTTTTACTTTTGTTTCCGGGGCAATATATCTTCGGCGCGGACTGGGAATGTTTGCTGAGGCTCTTGAAAACGGGGCAAAATAAAACCCCGGCTTGCAGAACAAACCGGGGTGTTGCAGACTGGGCCTGCAAAATAAATCAAGCTGGCAGCAAAGACTAAGCGTCTTTGTTCTTGTCTTTTGACGGAGTTACGTCAATTTCTTCAGATTCGCTGCTTGCCTTTTTAAAATTCTGAATTGCACGGCCAAGACCGCTACCCACTTCGGGAAGTTTTTTAGCTCCGAAAATCAGGATGATAATACCCAAAATTAAAAGAATCTCTGTTATTCCTAAACCGAACATTTTTATCCTCCAATGCTAGACGGTAGTGAACTTTTACACGTGCCTCGCTCTTTGGTCAAGAATGTCTTCTTATCTTGGAATGACACGGAAAAATTTATATTTTTGATCTTTACAAAGCAACGATGCGTACATACTTCAACCTTTGAATGTTTAACAGTTTAAGGCCGCTGGCCGTGTTGTCCCGGGGGGGATGTTTTTTGGCTAAGGTAACTAAAATGCCGGGCCGTATGTGCCGGTTTTATCAGAATGGAAGATGTCTCTACGAAGAAACGCTTAATCCCGGATATAATCGCGAATGGCGGTGCCGGGTTCTTAAGGATCTGGAAGGGGAGTATGACAAACTTCTTCTGCAGGCCGATAATTTCCATTTGGATGAACAGGCTTTCCGTGATCTTTGGGAACAAAGAATAGAAGAACACTTGAAATCCACAGTGGTGTGTCGCAAGATGGTTCCGCGTGATGAAGAGGGTTTTCCCTTCTGTGCTGCGCTGCATGAAGAGGTTTGTCTTTTTGAGCAGCCAGAATGTGAAGGCGTGTGCAGCCGTTTCAAACCGCGTAAAGAATAAATTTCAGAGAATAATTGGGTCTAAAAAGGAGTTCTGCCGTGCTGATATATTTTCCGCAAATGCATGAAGAGTTGGTGGAGGAAAAGGTTGAGGGTGCTTTGATTTTTGATCCGGGCATTGATCGTGATGAAACCGGGGATGTGCCTGTCTATCGGCCGGAAAATCTGCCTGTAGAACCTCAGACCTGCCGCCGTATGGTTGATGATTTTATCAGCTACGGTGAAAGCCTCGGCGCTATGTTCAAGTTTATCGCCAACCCCCAGTCCAATGACAAAGATCAGTTCGGTGAAAGAACCAGCGCCATCCAGAATGAGCTGGCTGCACGTATTTCGCCTAATGTTGTTGACAAAAGCGATGAAGAAGCACGCATTCAGAACCAGGTGGTTCTGGCTCTTTGTTACGCCTACGAAGAAAAAAATATAGAACTTGGATCCCTTGAGCAAAACCTGAACGAGAAATGGGCCGGATTTGGCGAAAGTCTCGGTCTGGATGTGGATAGCGAAGATGACCGCAAGGCTATGGCCCTTGGCGGGCTTATGGCCAACCTGCCCGGACTGGGCGGCGGAGATGTTCAGCTGCCATGGCAGAAGGTACTGGAAGGCTTTGCATTGCTTCTGCCTGAGAATTCTGTTTTGATTACAAGTGATGTTGATGCAGTCTCCCTTTGGAAGGACCGCGATATTGAATTTTATGAAAAGGAAGGATTGTTGGAGGAGAAAGCTTTGGTGCTCCGCGAAAAGGTGTGGAAGTTACTGAGCCTTTCCGGATTGCCCGAAGACAAGCCATGGCTTGACCGGGAATTTACCGTAGTTCTTAAAGTGAAAGAAGTTTAGGGAGAAATCCTATGGAATCAATATATCTCAGTGCCGTAACACCTCCTGACGTGGTTAAAGAAATCAAAGGTGTGATTTTTGACTGCGACGGGGTCTTGATCAATTCCTTTGAATCCAATAAGTGGTACTACAACAAGTTCAAGGAAAAGTTTGGACTTGACCCTATGGATGCCGAAGAAGAAAAGGCTGTCCACGCATTAACTCATGCCGCTGCCCTGAAGCATATCCTGCCTGAAGAATTTCATGAAGAAGCCTTTGCTTTCAGCTTAGATCCCTCTCTTAAAGAAGGGATTAATTATATTGAAGTGGAAGATGGACTGATCCGTCTACTTGAGTGGCTGAGGACAAATAATATTCGTATGGGCATCAATACCAACCGTACTGATACTCTCCCGCTGGTTTTGCAGATGTTTGATATTGAGGGCTTCTTTGCCCCCATGGTTACTTCGCAGACCCTGCCTAATACCAAGCCTCATCCTGAGGGCGTTCATTACATTCTTGATAAATGGAAAATGAAGCCTGAAGAGGTTGTCTATATCGGTGATACATGGGTGGATGAGAGTTGTGCCGAGCGTGCCGGAGTTGAGTTCTGGGCTTACCGCAGCCCGACTCTTAGCGCCCGTTTGCATGTGGACAGTTATTGGACTCTTTGCAACCTGCTGGAAAAGGCCCGGAACGATGTCTGGTCCAGTTGCGGTTGCGATCAGCAAAAGTTTATTTAAATTAATATAAAAGAGCAGGGTAGCACCTTCAGGGGTTGATTTACCTGTGTCTTCTTTGTGATTCATGTTCTTATATTTAATAGAATTTAGTTAAATTTGGAAAAACAGTTGATTCTTGAATCCTGCTGTGCCAATTTATAGTCAAGATCGGAAGCAGCCGCTTCTGATCCAGCCCGTTAGGAGTATGTTAAATGGATTACGTGATTCTTGCCGTGGCGAAGGTCCTTTCGCTCGTACTTAATCTCTATATGTGGGTGGTTATCATTTCCGCCCTGATTACTTGGGTCAATCCTGATCCCTACAATCCCATTGTCAGATTTTTACGTAGTGTGACTGAACCTGTTTTTGCCAAGGTTCGTCAGTATCTTCCTTTTGTAAATATTGGTGGATTTGATCTTTCACCCATTGTTGTCCTTCTGGTTATCCAGATGATCGACATTGCTCTGGTGGGTAATCTCACCAGACTCGCTTATGGTATGTAAATGCCGGAGGTGGGCATGAGTCTTTCAAAAATAGACTTACTTAATAAAAAATTCTCGAAGTCACTATTCGGATACTCCAAGAGTGAAGTTGACCAGCTCATGGTTGAACTCGCGGAGGTTCTGGGGACTTCTGCCGATGAGAAAAAGCAGCTCCAGAAGATGGTTTCCCGTCGTGAGAGCACTATCACTGAGTTTCGCCAGCGTGAAGAAACACTGCGCGATACCTTGATGACCACCCAGAAGATGGTGGACGACCTTAAGGCTACCGCAAGGAGAGAGGCCGAGGTTATCATCAATGAAGCCCATTCAAGGGCGGAGGTGATTTTGCAGCAGGCCCATAACAGGCTTGCTCAGATTCATGAGGATATCAACGAGCTGAAACGGCAGAGAATCCGGTTTGAGGTCGAGTTGAAAGCTCTCCTTGAATCCCATCTCAAAACTTTGGAGATAGGTGATCCCGAAGTTGATAAAGTCGAAGCCATCGAATCCAAACTTAAATTCTTCAAGAAGGCCAAGTGAGCGAAGTTATAGCTGAACTCCCATCTTACATAAGGCCCTGCGGACAAGGTTCGTGGAGGGTCTCTGTATGGGTGCAACCCGGAGCCAAGAACGAAGGTGTTACCGGGGAGTATCAGGACAGTGTGCGTGTGCGGATAAATGCGCCCGCTGTTGATAACAAAGCCAACAAGGCTCTTGCCGCATTTGTCGCGACCCGTCTGGGTCTCAAAAAGCGAAATATTTCCATTGCATCAGGGCATTCCAACCGTAAAAAGGTTTTACTGGTGGAGTCCGATGTTGAACCGCGCTGGGGAGGGATAATCCCTGCCGGCGCCTGAGTTGCAAACCATTGCAAAAAGGAGTTTCAAATGGAACAGAGAGAAATTGATCTGATCGAGCAGCTAGTGGGCCAGAATAGCGAAATTAACGCTCTATGGAATCAGCACAATGAATTCAAGAAACTCATTGATAAAATGGAAGCTAAGTCCTTCCTGAGTGACACTGAAACTCAGGAGGTCAAAGAACTCAAAAAGAAAAAACTCGCTGGAAAGACAAAGCTGCAAGCTTTGCTCGACAAGCATAAATAAGGGAGGGTAGCCATGGAGCTCACCGGAGCTCAGATATTTCTTGAATGTCTGAAAAAGGAGGGTGTGGACGTCGTATTCGGATTCCCAGGAGGAGCCGTAATTGATATATACGACGAATTGCCCAATTATCCGTTTAAGCACATACTTGTAAGGCACGAACAGGGTGCAATTCATGCTGCGGACGGCTATGCACGCGCCACCGGCGATGTAGGGGTCTGCCTCGTGACATCAGGTCCCGGAGCAACCAACACTGTTACCGGCATAGCAACGGCGTATATGGATTCAATTCCGGTGGTAATTTTCACCGGACAGGTTCCTACACCGCTGATCGGAAACGATGCGTTTCAGGAAGTGGATATCGTAGGAATCACCCGACCCTGCACGAAGCATAACTATCTGGTTAAGGACATTAAAGACCTTGCCTACACTGTTCGACAGGCCTTTTATCTGGCCCGCACAGGACGTCCCGGCCCGGTTCTTGTTGACCTTCCCAAAGACATTATGCAACAGAAATTCGAGTTCGAATGGCCTGAAGATGTGTCGCTGCGGAGCTACAACCCCAATCTGAAACCGCATGCGCGGCAGATTAAAAAAGTCGCTAAATTGATCGAAGGTGCAGAAAGACCCTTGATTTATGCAGGCGGAGGGGTTATCAGCTCTGGAGCTGAGGATGAATTGACATGGCTCGCCCGGAGCCTGAACATTCCGGTGACCGCTACCCTTATGGGGCTGGGCGCCTTTCCCGGAGATGATCCCCTTTGGCTGGGGATGCTGGGAATGCACGGCACCTATGCCGCAAACATGGCAATAAATAACGCGGACCTCGTCCTGGCAATCGGGGCGAGGTTCGATGACCGTGTTACCGGTAAGGTTAGCACTTTTGCCCCCAAAGCCACTCTTGTTCACATCGATATTGACCCCACCTCAATTCAGAAGAACGTAGCCGTACATGTGCCTCTGGTCGCTGACTGCAAAAGCGCACTGTCTGCATTAAAGAGTGAAATGGAACCGAACCTTGATTCCGTGGACTGGGAAGTTGCCCACGCTGTATGGGTCAGGCAGGTTCAGGAATGGTCAGAAACTCATCCCCTGCGATATAAAAAGGGCGACACCGAATACATCAAGCCCCAACTAGTTGTGGAGAAAGTCTACGAAATCAGTAACGGCGAAGCCATTGTTGCTACTGAAGTAGGCCAGAACCAGATGTGGGCTGCCCAGTTCTATAAGTTTAAACGCTCCAAATCTTTCCTCTCATCAGGTGGTCTCGGTACCATGGGCTTCGGTTTTCCCGCAGCTATCGGTGCCCAGATGGCCTTCCCGGACAAACTTGTGGTGAATATTGCCGGTGACGGTTCTATTCAGATGAATATTCAGGAAATGATGACTGCTGTCTGCAACAACCTTCCCGTAAAAATTGTTATTTTAAATAACGGATATCTCGGAATGGTCCGCCAGTGGCAGGAGCTTTTTTACAATCGCAACTACTGTGAAACCTGCATGGATGCCCAGCCGGACTTCGTTAAACTTGCCGAAGCGTACGGAGCTGCCGGGTACAGGGTTACTGAAGAAAAAGACCTCGAGCCGGTGCTCAAGGAAGCTTTCTCTAACGGAAAGCCGACCATCATCGATGTCCGTGTAGATCCGGAAGAGAACGTGTACCCCATGGTCCCGGCCGGCGCTTCATTAACCGACATGCTGCTCGTTTAGGAGGAAGTAATGAGACATACTTTATCCGTGACAGTTGAAAACGAGCCCGGGGTTCTTTCCAGAGTTGCAGGACTGTTCAGCGGGCGAGGATTCAACATTGAATCCCTCAACGTTGCTCCCACCCTTGAGGAGGGAGTTTCCCACATGACTATCACAACCATCGGCGATGAACATATCGTTGAGCAGATCGTTAAACAGCTTCGCAAGCTGGTTACGGTTATTAAAGTTGTGGACATGGTTGAACACAAGGCTGTTGAGCGTGAAATGGTCATTCTTAAGGTAAATGCCGAAGACAACAAGCGAGCTGAGATTCTGCGTATTGTGGATATCTTCCGTTGCAAAGTTGTTGATGTGAGCCCGGATGAACTCTCTATTGAAGTCACCGGTGACCACGGCAAGATCGAAGCATTGATCAGCCTATTGACCAGATTCGGTATCAAGGAAGTCGCCCGCACAGGTACCGTCGCTATGAAGCGCGCCCTGCAAGTTTAGGTAAAAATTTCATCAACATTTCGGCACAGGAGTGCCCTCCGTCTGGCTTTTTTCAAGGCGAGCCGCCGGGAAACTATTCGCGAGTTTCGTGTCCGAATTAAAGAGAAAAATCAGGAGAAAGCAATGAAAGTTTATTATGAAAATGATGCTGATCTGAATCTGCTTAAAGATAAGACAGTTGCCATCATCGGTTACGGTAGCCAGGGCCACGCCCACGCACAGAACCTTCGTGATTCCGGTGTTAAAGTTATTGTAGGTCAGCGTCCCGGCGGCGCCAACTATGAGCTTGCCAAGGAACACGGCTTTGAACCTGTCAGCGCTGCTGAAGCTGCTGCTCAGGCTGATCTGATCATGATTCTTCTGCCCGACCAGGTTCAGGCTGAAGTCTACAAAAATGACATCGCCCCCAACCTTAAGTCCGGCGACGTTCTTGCTTTCGGTCACGGTTTCAACATTCATTTCGAACAGATTGCTCCCCCCGCTGACGTTGACGTAATCATGGCTGCTCCCAAAGGACCCGGCCATCTCGTACGCCGCACCTACACTGAAGGCGGAGCTGTTCCTGCAATCATCGCAGTCGATCAGGATGCTTCCGGTAAAGCTTTTGATATCGCACTTGCTTACGCAAAAGGTATCGGCGCAACCCGTTCCGGCGTTCTGCAGACCACCTTCCGCGAAGAAACAGAAACTGACCTTTTCGGTGAGCAGGCTGTTCTCTGCGGTGGTCTTTCCGAGCTGATCAAAGCTGGGTTCGAAACTCTTGTTGAAGCCGGTTACCAGCCTGAAATCGCATACTTTGAGTGCCTGCACGAGTGCAAGCTGATCATCGACCTCATTTATGAAGGTGGCCTCGCCAAGATGCGTGATTCCATCTCCGATACTGCTGAGTACGGTGACTTGACTCGCGGCCCCCGCGTTATCAACGATAAGAGCCGTGAAGAGATGAAAAAGATCCTTAAAGAAATCCAGCAGGGTGAATTCGCACGTGAATTTATCGCTGAGAACATGACCGGTAAGGCTCACTTCTCTGCTATGCGTCGCATCGGTAAAGAACATCAGATCGAACAGGTCGGTGGCAAACTCCGTAAAATGATGAGCTGGCTTAAGAAGTAAGTAGTTACTCTTTTTTTCGATAGTTTATGGCCTGCGTGAAAAAAGTATAATTTATATACTTTTTTTACGCAGGCCTGTTGCTTTTTTATCCTTGCTGAGGTATGGGGCTAAATAGGATACCGGATTTCAGCCGAATATCGTGGATTGTCTGTATGGGTATTTAGTTGAATGGTTTATGGGTTAGAGGCGTAATTCTGGCCTGTAGCAAAGTGTGGTGACGAATTTTGATTCGAGCCGGCTGTCTGGGTTGTTTTAAGTCTTAACGTTTTATGGAGTTTTTTGAGATGTCGAAGAACATTTACGTGGGTAATCTGCCTTGGAATTCCTCTGAGGAAGATGTAAGGGCCGCTTTTGAAGAGTTTGGTGAAGTTATTTCCGTTAAACTCATCAATGACCGTGAAACTGGCCGCCCCCGCGGATTCGGTTTTGTTGAAATGGAAGATGAAGGCGCTATTCAGGCTATTGAAAATCTTGATGGTACTGACTTTGGCGGACGTAATCTGAAAGTAAACGAAGCTCGTCCCCGCGAACCACGTCCCAGACGCTGGTAATTTGTTGCGAATTGGTATAAAGCCCCTTTGGGCTGGTGAGAATATGTAATTCTCGCTGGAACCATTTTGTACCTAAAGACAGTCTTGATATTCCCGTATCCGGGAAAATCGAAAAATAAGCCCGCTGTCGCAGTTGCGTATGCGGGCTTTTTTTATGATAACTAATAATAGTAAGAGGAAAAGTTTTGGCTAAAGAAGAAGGCATTGCAGTTAATGGTATTGTAGAAGAAGCTCTCCCTAACGCTATGTTTCGCGTAGAGCTCGAAAATGGTCATGAGGTTCTGGCTCACATCTCCGGCAAAATGCGTAAATTCCGCATCAGAGTTATGCCCGGTGATAAAGTTACAGTTGAGCTCTCTCCTTACGATCTCACTCGCGGCAGAATTACTTACCGTCCCCGGTAGTAACTACCCGAGATTTCACGATACCTGTATCGATGGAATACCCCATGCGGGGTCGGTCCTTCTGTAACCGACCCCGTGGGATGGTGGTCATCCTTAAAATATATTTGATTTATTATATACAAAATTCATCTCAATGAATTTCATGGCTGCTGGGATGGTGGTCATCCTTAAAATAAATTAGATTTATTTTATATTAAATTCATATCGATGAATTTCATGGCTGCTGCGATGGTGGTCATCCTTGAAATAGATTTGATTTATTTTATACAAAATTCATATCGATGAATTTAGTGGCTGCTGCGATGGTGGGTGCTAAGAATTTAGTCTCTGCCGGCATGGAGGTATGTCCTATTTTTTACGCTGGTCTATTTTGATATCGACCAGCGGTGTTCCGTCTATGGCTTCCATAGGACGGACTTTTATTTTACAGCCGTTAATGGCGGTGATGGTCACCGGATGCAGGCCGATAGGATTGGGTCTGTCCGGGGAGCGGGTCGAGAATACGCCCCGTTTTGGACGTGATTCATCGCCACGCGGATGAACCTTTTGGTAGCTCCTGTCTGCTTTGTGGAGCCATGTGAAGAGCAATATCTCAGATCCTGCTTCCAATCCATCCAGTGCATCCCTGTATTTTTCGTTTATTTCAACTGTAGCTTCAATTCCGCCCTCGCAGCCTTGCTTAGGGGCATTCTCGCGTGTTTTTATGTCTGATCGTAAATAACCGATGATTTCAAGAGTCGTGTCCATAAATAGTCTCCGGTGCGTCTTTTAGAACTGTAGTTGATTTCGATTTTCATGTAGAAGGTAGTTTTTTTATTTTTCAATGTCCAGAGAGAGACAAAAGAAAAGCGGGTAACCTGAATCATCAGGTTACCCGCTTTTTTGTGGTTATTTATTGTGTATGGCTTACAGGAACCAGTCTACAGCCAGCAGTCCGGTGATGGACATGGTGATGGTGTAGGGCAGTGCCAGCAAGACCATTCTGCCATAGGAAAGCCTGATGACAGGGGCCAGTGCACTGGTCAGCAGAAAGAGGAATGCAGCCTGTCCGTTCGGTGTTGCAACGGACGGAATGTTGGTTCCGGTGTTGATTGCAACAGCGAGTTTGTCGAACTGGTGCATAGCTGCCTGAACCTGTGCACCTGCTGCCTGAGGCAGTGTTGCGATGATATCCGCGCGTACCGCGTGGGGATCGGTCAGTTTTGCCATCAGCTCCTGTCCGCTCATGCCGATACCGGGGATCGCATCAAGTACGTGTACGAAATGCATTTTGGTTTCGGAGATGTAGACTGTTGCAACAAATACGTTATCAGAGATAGCTGAGAGGACTCCATTTGCCACGTAATAGGCCATAAGCTGCGCTTGACCCTGCATGCTCAGTACGTATGAGATAATCGGCTTGAAAAGCTCCTGAGAGTGGATAACGGCAACTACAGCGAAGAATACAACAAGCAGAGCGGTGAAGGGCAGGGCTTCTTCAAATGCCGGGCCGATGCGGCCTTCTTCGATGACACCGGTGAAGGCGGTCAGAAGTACAATAATTGAGAGGCCTACAATACCAACCGCAGCCAGGTGGAAAGCCAGTGCAAGAATCAGCCAGACACCGATCAGTGCCTGAATGATAAGTTTAACCTTACCTGCCTGTCCCTGTTTTTCTTCCTGACGCATGGCTTCTTCAAAAAGGAAGGAGCGTATGTTGCCCGGAAGGCTGTAGCCGTAGCCGCAGATCTTGAACTGTTCTGTCAGGAGACAGGTGAGCAAGCCGATTACAAATACAGGCATGGTTACGGGCGCTACGTTTACAGCAAATGGGATGAAGTGCCAGCCCATTTCGTGACCGATGAGCAGGTTCTGGGGTTCACCGACTAGGGTGCACACACCGCCGAGAGCTGTACCTACTGCGCCATGCATCATCAGGTTACGCAGGAAGCCTCGGAATTCTTTGAGTTCCTCACGGTTCTTTTCTTTGAGGTGCAGATCGGAATCAAGGTTGTGAGACCCTGCGTCAGCACCACTGGAAACGTATTTATGGTAAACACTGTAAAAGCCCAGCGCAACAGCCATGATAACGGCGGTAACGGTCAGCGCATCAAGGAATGCGGAAAGGAAGGCTCCGGCAAAGCAGAACAATAGGGAGATCAGCTTCTTGGAGCGGACGTTGACCAGAATGCGGGTGAAGGTGAACTGTAGGAAGTCCTTCATAAAATAGATACCAGCTACCATGAAGATCAACAGCAGAATTACTTCAAAGTTGTGATGAGCTTCGTGATAGATGGTTTCAGGAGTGGTCAGTCCGATGAGAACTGCTTCCATTGCCAGCAAGCCGCCAGCAGGAAGGGGATAGCATTTAAGAGCCATTGTCAGGGTGAAAATAAATTCCGCAATAAGAACCCAGCCCGCTACGAAAGGTCCTACGGTGGCCATGATTATGGGGTTAATGATCAGGAAGGCCAGAATAGCCAGTTTGTACCACATCGGGGCATGCCCCAGAAAGGTATTCACAAAAGTTTTTGCCAATGATTGGGTCATAGCTTCTCTCCATTCGCTTAGATCTGTAAAACAATAAATACTGAAGTAAGAGTCCCGGCATATCTCGTATTTGTAGTGTGATTGAGATGGCTCGCGGGAATTGCGTGCAGCTTTAAACCGGGGATAGGGCACTGCCGGAGGGCCTGTTTCTGGCGATGGTCCAGAGGCGGTGTCGCAGGTATCAGTATGACGAGGTGGATGTAATCCACTATCCTTCGGCGGATTTTATATGCCTCTGTTGAGGTTATGTCCAGACGTGAAGGGGTAAATCATAGTATTATATGATTTTTAGTTTATAAATGGGAAAAAATTCACATTTTATTGAAATGAAAAGGTTAAGTTGTTGTTTGGCGTCTTATAATGATGCGTTTAAGTTTTGCATTTAATACATGACACCTGCTTTTGTAAGGTGTTATGTTTATGCTTCGAACTATTCAGTATTTGTATTTAGAGGTGGAGACTGGTGAGATTTTTTTGTTGTTTGATTGCGTTGTTTTTTTGTTTTGGCTCTTCTGCCCAAGCTTCCTCGCTTGAGGATGTCTGGGGCGAGGTTCATCCCTTGCTTTCTGATGCCGTGTCGGAGTTGGATCTGCGCTCCAATGTGCCTGATTCTTCCTGGAACCCTCTGGAAGCTGATAAGGATAGTGTAGATAGTAAAATTAATGATTTGTTGGATGAATGTATCGAGGTTCTGGGGATTTCCGGTATGTCGGAATCCAAGGTTGCCATCCGAAAATTACAAGAGGACTCGCGGTATTGTCGAGAACAGGTGGCTGAGCTTAAGACCGAGCGCCTTGCTGCCCCTAAGAAAGTTAAGAAGTGGGAAGTCTGGAAAAAAGATGCTGATTCCATTGATGCAAAGATTCGGGAGCTTGAAATACGTGAGGAAGAAAATGATAAGCGTATTGAAGGCTTGATTGATCAGTTGCTTAGCGAGATGCAGGGTATCGGTATGAAAGTTGACCGGGAACAGGTGGAAACACTTGTTTATAGCGTCACCGGTGATGATGACGTGCGCCTTGTTTCCGTATTTAATAATGTTAAGTTGATCACTACGGAATTACAGCGTCTTACAGCTGAAGCAAATGAGAACATTGAAATGGCCAAGCGGTATTATGGCATGCATACCTTGCTTCTGCGTATTCTGCTTAATCTTTATGATAATTATGAACAGAGAATCGATGATGTTTATCTGGTCCGTATAGCGGAGATAATTAAGAAGCAGGAAGGGTTAATTCAGAGGACTGTAGAAAAAATCAATAGTGAACCTGCTAAATATCGGGGCATATACAAGACTAATCTTGCAGCACAGGGGCTGACAGTTAGAACAGCTAAGATGTATGATGACTACCTGCGTAGGAATAAAAAACGTGTTGCGGATGCAAAATCCGGTATTTCTCATGAATATGAGGTAGCTCTGAATACCTTTGAGACGGTTCAAGGGGCGCACAGCCTGATTACCCTTATGCAGGATGCCAATGCCATGCTGGATCGCATTTCTGAATTGCAAACTCCTGATCTGGTTGTGTTTCAGAATCTTGAAATGAAAAATGAATTTCGAAAGCTCACAAATAGAATTAATTCATTAAAATAGTACAAAATTAAAATTTTGCTAAGAAGCTCCGGGAGGATGGGGATATATTGAAAAGTTGTTTCTGGCGGAAAAGGTTGGATATTACTCTGAAGTATCTTTTAAAATTTCATACCCATCTGCCATTATTGTAGGGATGAATTCAATAATTTCGTATTCAGCAACTCCTTCGCGTTTGAAGGGATCTTCATTAATGGTCTTTTCAAGTTGCTCCAGATCAATGTTTCTGGCGAGAATGATTCCTCCGGTGCGTGGAACTTTACGCCCGGAAGCGATAAAAGTTCCATTTTCATAATGCTTTTCCAGGAATTTGATGTGCTCTTCCAGTAATGCATCAATATTTTCTAATGGCTTAATGTAGTTTAGATTCAGAATATACATAGCTGTTGCCCTCTCCGGCTTGGAATGCTAAATATTGTTAGTTGGTGTTGTAGTACATTGTAATGTTTCGAATTGACAGGTCTTTTTGTATACAGCAATGGAATACAGGCTAACTATATAAATTGGTAAGGAGCAGATTATGATTTTGTCTCATGAAAGGGTCGGGGACTTTGTCATTCTGCATGTTGGTGAAAGCAGGGTTGATGCAACTAATTCTTCCGAATTACTGGAGCATGTGTCTTCTTTGGTTAATAAAGGAGACAGGAACGTTGTGCTTGATCTTTCTGCCGTACTCTTTATGGATTCCTGCGGTCTTGCCGGATTGATTCCTATTACGAATTGCATGCCTAAAGACGGACGTCTTTTGATTGCCGGACTGCATTCAAAAGTGGAGCAGATATTCAAGCTCACTAAGCTTAATACCATTTTTAACATATACCCATCAGTTGGTGAAGCCTTGAAATCTTAATCCTCATGGGCACGCAGGACTTGACTATGTCTTGCCGATTGTTAGATTACGGGCGACTTCAAACAGCTATTTATCTTTATATGGAGGATATACAATGCCATCTTTTGATATTGTCAGCCAGATCGACGCACAGGAAGTTGATAACGCTGTAAACAACGTACTTAAAGAAATTGATACCCGTTACGATTTTCGCGGGGTGAATACTGAGATTGATCTGAATAAAAAGACAAATACCATCAGCCTCGTTACCGGCGATGAAATGAAAATCAAGGCCGTTAAGGATATGATGATCACTCATTTCACCAGACGTAAGGTTGATCCCAGATCTCTTGAGTTCGGTAAAGTGGAGCCTACTTCAAGTGCTCAGCTCAAGCAGGAAATTAAATTGAAGGAAGGGATCGATAAGGATACAGCTAAAAAGATCGTAAAACTTATCAAAGCCAGTAAAATGAAAGTGCAGGCAGCTATTCAGGATGATCAGGTCCGCGTTACCGGCAAAAAACTGGATGACCTGCAGGCCGTTATTTCTCTGGTCAGAGATTCGGATCTCGATATGCCTTTTCAGTTTGTGAATATGAAGAATTAGTAAAAGAACTTCGTTTGAATTTTAACCCCGTCCTGAATCAATTTCAGGACGGGGTTTTTCTTATCCCTTCTTTTTACAGTGTTCCTCGTAACTGGTCACTGTTTCCATTATTTCCCGACAGGTGTGTTCACCCTGTCTTCGGACAAGTTCCGGAGCGGCATTGATGGCGATCAATCTGTCCAATTCAACTTTTTCCGGATAGTCATCAAGGCATTCTTCTTCCACGGTCGCTTTGTCGGGAATGATCACCTGCTGTTCTTTGACTCTGTACCCGATTGAGCCGCAGAGGTGGTTGAGCGCGGCGATAACAAGCTCCTTTTCTCCTTCTTCTTCAAGTTTACTGAATAGCAGATGAAGCCTGTCCAGTGGATTGCGTTGGTGGTCTTCGTGTTGTGGTGATGAACAGTAACGGTTGATTTGGCTTTGACCTCTTGAGAATATTTTCTGCATGCAGGTTGCACCAAGTGCTTCGCGGGAGCACTGCATCATCTCCCAAGTTTTAGTCGCTGTATTCGTCTTTTTGGGTCTCATTAAGAAAAGCCTTCATTTTTGAGGTTGTTAACCAGAATTCTTTTTATACTAAGTATGTGGGGAATCGGGATCTCTTTTTCCCCTCGCTTTTGCCAACCAATGTTTTCAATATAAAAAACGTGGATAAAGATCGTTTATATGTGGTATACATAAAACAGGGTGTTTTTCAATATACACAATGTAGCCTGACCGTATCGGCAAGAGGGGCCCTTAAAAGATATAAGAAAATTATTTGGTAATGCGAGTAGTTTTTAGTGGTTTGACTCGTTGATGTGTTTCTTTCAATATTTCAGGGTTATTTTAGAAATAAAGTCGTGTGTGTATGCAACGGGAATGGTAAATTTAAATTATGTTGCATAAGTCGTGTAATATAATATATTTACTAATTATAGTTGTCTTAACTTAGGCAGGTTCAACCATTTCCGAAGTCGGGATAAGGGTTGAGGATTTGTTTTATAGATGCTGTCCGGACATCGGGAATCGGGCAAAATGATGTAACCATACATTTTCAAGGAGAGTGACATGAGGAAACCAATACTGCTTCTCATTGCCATAGTCTGCTTTTTGGTGGCGCCTTCCATGGCTTTGGCTACTGATCTTCCGAGGGTTATGATTGTCGGCGAGGATGTTGATCCAGATACAGTTCCCCGCAGTTCAAGAGTTTTTAAACGGGTACTTAACGCGATTTCCAACGAGATGGTCAATCTTGGTTTCGATGTTAAAGACGAAACAGCCTTGACCCATATGACCCATGTTCAGGGCCGCACAAGACGCAATGATGCCGAGCTTATCCAAATCGCTAAGGATGCCGGTATTGATGTCCTTTGTATTTTCAGTATTTACCCCAATGCCAAGAGTAACCAGAACAGCGTCAGGGTTACCGCTCGTGTAGAAGGAAGACTCCTGTCCGTATGGGATGGTTCCAGAATGGGGAATTTTGAGGCCGAACCCCAGCAGTACCAGCTTGTTCCCAGACCTTACAGCCGTAACGATGTGCTCGAAGCAGTCGGTAAGATGTCCAAAATTATCGGTTCAGACGTAGGCGCTGTACTTGCGGATCGTCTTGACCAGTATCATCCCGAAGGCGGCAGCGTTTCCGATGGCGGCGGTACCGGATCCGGATCCGGCGGTGGTTCCGGTATCGGTTCCGGTGGACGTCTTCTCGAATGGACTCTTGTTTTTGATGGTTTCAGCGATGATGATATGCTCGACGTTGAAGATTACATCACTATCTTCACCGGTTACGATAGCCATCGTCCTAAGAGCAATGCTCTGAATACTTCTTCCCATCACGAATTGTGGTACAAGTCTTCCATTGATTCCGCACACCTGAAGCGCAACATGGTTCGCATGCTCAGAAAACTGAACATGAAGGGCCGTGTCTACATTTCCGGTAATGAAGTGAAGATCGTTAAGCAGCACCGCGTTAAGCAGCGTAGAAAGCAGAGTAACAGTGAATGGTAGGTTCTTCTGCCGCAAAAAGATGAGGTCTGTATGTCCTTAGCAAAACTGTACTCTCAAGTGGTTGCCATTTCGCTTGCAATATTACTGGCTGCCTCCACAGCATTTGCTGTGGAGGCCACCGGTGAGGGGGTTGATCGTCATCAGGCGCTCAATTCTGCTCTGCGCACTGCTGTTGAAATGCAGATCGGTACGGCTTTAGCCTCTGAGTCTCTTGTAGAATCCGGGGTATTGGTCCGTGACGAAATAGCCAGCCACTCAAAAGGGTATATCTCTTCGTATAAGGTGTTGAGGGAAGGGGCTACTGATGACGGGTACGTCATTACTATTGATGCTGTTGTCGACAGTAAGCTCATGTATTCCGACTACACCACCCTTGCCATTCTGCAAAAAATGTCCGGCCTGCCGAGATTGCTCATTTTCGGTTCCGGGGCCGGATTCAATTCCGTTCCGCCCCAGTCAATGAAAGAACTTGTACATGCTGTTTCGCGTACTTTCGGGAACAAATTCCAGTTTGAAGTGATCGACTGGCCCATGTCCCGCGCCAAGTACGGCGAGATTGAAGGTTCCATGAATCTTAAAAAGGCTGCCAAGTTCAACAGGCTGCTTAAGGCTGATTACGTTGTTACTGTCGATCTTGAGTTGCCGAGGGATGCCAATCCTGTAATGCATTTGACCTGCGTTAGAATTTCTGACGGACTCAAGGTCGGTGAAGTGCGCAGGCCTATTGAAAAATATGTGAGCCTTTCCGGTAAACCTGCTGAAGTATATAGTCGGGCTGTTGAAGCCGCTGAACCTGAAGCTTACTGGGCTTCGGTACGGATTGCGCGTGAGTTGCTTGAGCACATGGAGTCTGAGTTGGATCGAGGTAAGGGCTTTCGCTACACATTGACTTTCCTTGGTTTTCCCGAGCTTTCCCATATCGGTACAGCTCTTGAGGATGTGCCCGGATTTGTGCGTAAGGAAGTAAAGCGCCAGAACGGTATGAATATGGAAGTGACCTATTGGTCTACTTTGCGTGCCGAAACCTTGCTTAAGCGCGTTTCCACCGCATTGCAGAATGTAGGGGTGGAGAAATTCCAGAGTAAAATGGATGGTAGGAATTTAAAATTCCGTTGGCAGAATCCTGAAGGATTCTAATGCATGGAGGATAACCGGATGAAAAAATATTTAATATTTCTCACGGGCCTGCTTTTGATTCTCTCCCTTGCGGGATGCGGAAAAAAAGTAAAACCCATGTCTATTGAGGACAACCCGGCCCATCATTATCTGATGGGGATGGAACTGATAGACCAGGGTATGCCTGATAAGGCGTTTGTCCGTTTTGAGCGGGCTGTAGTCCTTGACGATGAATATGCACCTGCCATTGCAGGTAAGGCTCTGGTTTACGCAATGCGTGCCGAGGCTGAAAGCGATGTAGAATACAGTGCCGTCGATGCTGAAAGGGCCATTGACCAGTTTGATAAGGCTGTGCGTGAGGCAAGGCGCGACAGGTCCCAGAAATTCAGTGTCTACGTGACCGGTATTCGGGTTTACAGCCATATCGCCACTCGCGGGTGGTTGCAGAGGGCTGAAGACCTCTATGCCGATGCCAAGCTGATGCTTAAGTACGTGGTTGAAGAGGACCTTCCTTACTACCGCCATACTGAAGCAGCGCATTATTTCATGGGTGAAGCCTATTTCAAGGGTGGAGAATTCCGTAAGGCCGAAGATGTTCTCGGCGTTGTTCTTTCCGCTTCTCCGGGCAAGTGGCACGATAAAGCAAATCTACTTTACAATCGCGCCCAGAAGATTCTGCGGGCCATGAGCAATTATACTCTGACTGACGTTGCCAAGCAGATCGCGGTTAAGGAAGAAGTTGACCGGGCTGACGTTGCCGCACTGCTGGTGGATGAGCTCCATCTGGACAGACTTTTTGCCGGACGAATTCCTGTTCCCGGTGATGATAAAAAAGCCGAGTTCACTCCCGCCGATGTCGTAGGGCATATGTTTGAGCCTGAAATTATGACTGTGCTTAAGTGGCATGTCCGGGGGCTCGAACCCACTTATGATGAGCAGACCCGTGCTTATCTTTTTCATCCCAAGAAGCCTATGACCCGCAAGGAATTGGCTTTTGTACTGGAAGATGTGCTTATCAAGCTGACCGGTGATGATTCCATGTCTACTCAGCATATGGGTCAGAAAAAGTCTCTCTATCCTGATGTGGAGTCCACTGACGCATGGTACAACGCCATTGTTACCGTGGTTAACCGTAATCTGATGGAAACCGACCTGTCTGGCGCTTTCCGTCCTGATGCCAATATGGATGGTGCGGATCTCATTCTTTCTCTGATGCGTTTGCGTAACATAATGAATATTTACTAACAGTGGAGGATAACGTGAAAAAAATATTGCTAGCCCTGACAGCGGTAGTGCTTTTTGCAGGCTCCGCTGTAGCCGGAGAAAAGATTGTCGAGGTTGTTAATCCGGATGAAGTATTCCAGAAAGGGTACATTCAGGTAATAGGTGAGTCCGAGGCGGGACAGAGCCGTTATCGGGCCAAACGCGCTGCCGAAGTGGTTGCTCAGAGAAGAATGCTTGAAATCTTTCAGGGATTACGCCTGAGCGGTCAAACAACTGTCCGTGATGGAATGCTTGCAAGTGAAAAGGTAAAGACTACTGTTGACGGTACCTTGCGCGGTGCTGTTCCCTGTGGCGAATCTTTTGATCGCACCGAGGGTTATGCCAGAGTCTGCCTGCGCTTGAACCTGCACGGTCATGACTCTGTATACAGTGCTTTTGATGAAATTATTTTAAAGGAACCTAAGGAACTAAAGATTCGTGAGATTCCTGCTTTCAAACCTGAAACTCTTCCGGAAATCGTAGCTCCTGCGGTGGAAGATAAGAAAGAAGAAGTAGTTGCAAAGGTAGAAGCTCCTAGTGAAGTTGTTGAAAAGGTGGAAGTACCTGCTGAGGCTCCAGTACAGACAACTGAACCTGCTTCTGAGAAAATTCAGGAAGCTGTGGCTACCCCGGTTGATGGCATAATCGTTGACGTGCGTGACTTTGATTTCAAGCCTGCGCTGGTTAACCGCATCCTGACTGAAAAGAATGAAGTTCTTTTTGATCCTTCCAAGGTCCTTAATCAGGTCCTGATCGAAAGAGGCTGCGGCGGTTATACCACTGACCTGCAAAAAGCCCGTGCTTTGCTTGAATCATGGGGCAGCAAGTCTCCCATGGTGCTTAAAGGCAAGACCGTACAAAATGTAACTGATGCTGTGGTCAGCGTTGAAGATGCTTCTACCGTATTTGCCTATGACCAGAAGTACAACCTGCTGGCACAGGCAAGGGTAGTATTCGTTCTTAAGTAATAAAAAGGCGGTATCTGTGATGATGCACAAGAAGGGACTCCTCATTGGCGGAATTATTGCGGCCGTGATTATGGTCGGTTCCATGGTGCTGGTCAGGATTCACTTTGTGGATGCCGCACAGAAGTTGCTTTCAGATATGACTAATATGGGGGTGGTAATGGAGGATATCGAACTCCGTTACTCCCCCCTTCCTTCCCTGCGGGTTACCAACCTGCGTGTTCAGAGCGGTATGGATACAGTCCGTATTCCGCAATTGGAAATTTTTCCCGATATCCCCAGCCTGCTCAGCGGTGAGATTAAACTGCGTCATGTGGTCCTTCAGGACCCGGACGTGATGGCTCAGGCTCATCGAAAAGGGGGAGATGCTTCTTCCGGTGCGCTTGAACTGCCTTCTCTCTTCCCTGATAAAATTGATGTTGTTTCCGGCAAGTTGCAGCTGACTAACAGTTATCAGACCGAGCCTCTTACTGTCTCTGCCAGTGTGGAAAAGGAAAGCAGCGGCTTTGTCTTTAATGTGCGCAGTGCTTCCATTGCCGAGCTTGGATTTAAGTTTTCCGGGCGTCTGGATATGGTTTCCACCTCTCCGCTGAAACTAAATCTTCAAGCTACGGAATGCTCAATTGATCCGGCAGCCTTTTTGGGCTTTTTGACCGGATTCGGTTATATGGCCAATTCTACCATTCCAGAGCTGGCCGAGGCCGGAAGGTTTGAAACTACAGATCTTGATTTCAGTATGGATAGTGCTGCAGGAAGTATGGATATCAAGGCCGGGGGACTGATACTTGATTCCACCAGCGGCAAAGGCCTGTCCTTGCAAATGGGGCAGGGAGGAACATTTCAGGTTACGCTCGATGAAGCTCAGGTTGATGCCGGAGAACTTTATGCAATGGCCCGGAAAAGTGAACGGGGACGTAATGCCACTCGTTCTCTGTGTGAGTCAGCCAAATTGAAGTCCATCAAGCCGAAAGGTACCTTAATTTTTAAGTCTCTTGCACTGCACACACCTCCTTCTAGTGTCGCGAACAAGGGTTTGTCCGGTAAGATGACAGTAAGTGCCAAGGATTTGGTGCTGGTTCTGGAATCTTTGGATGGCAAAAAGCAGGAACTGAGCATTTCCGAGATAGATGCTGATGTTGAGCTTAAGGACGGCAAGCCCGTTGTTTCCGTGCGCAGTTTTACTGTTGCTTCCGCATCCGGAGGAACTTTCAATGCACAGGCATCATTGGCGTTCCCCATTGATATGAAGCAGGTCCAATTCAAGGCTGAGGCCCTCGATTTCACACTTTTTGACTACATAATCACTTGCGAGGCTGAAAAAAAAAATCCTTTGCGGACCGTTTTTGATACTCAGTTGAGCCACAAGGAAACACAAATTTCAGCTTCCGGTTATTTTAATACCCCTCGCAATCATCTGACCGGCTATGAGGCGCAGTTAAAATCTTTGAGTGTCCGCATTCCTGAAAAGGATGATGGGGATACCGAATCTGATGTGGCTAAAGTAAAAGATAAATTTAATTTTGAAGCATTGCTGGGTCGGGATATCAGCGGCAAGGCTGCCATTCGTCGTTTTTACTATAATGACTGGCCTTTCAGCGATGTTTCTATATTTGTCCATTCCGGTAACGAACGTGCCTTGCTTAAAGCCAGTGGTAAACTTTTTCATCTTAATTTGAACGCAGATGTTGTGCTGGCCAAGGATCAACTTGCAGCACAATGTAATGTAAAGGGACGCGGCACCAGCCTGCCCAGCCTGATTGCCTGTTTTGCAAAGGATCTTTCCGTTTCCCTGCGCGGTAAAATCTATCTTAACGCTAATCTGTTCATGCAGGGCGGCGATGCTGAAGAGCTGGTTCAATCCGTTCGCGGGGAGGCATCTGCAAAGATTGATGATTTGCATATTTTCAACCTTGCCAACCTTGATCCTCGGCTGGGATTCTTCCTCGATTTGCTGGATGCGGTCTCTTTTAATCCTGAAGGCGGGGAGGGGCTTAATTTTTCCACAGCCCGGATGCGTGCGGCTTTGAGCGGAAAGAAGCTGCTGATTAATTCTTTTAACCTTAGCGGGCGGCAATTGCAGGCTTGGGGCGGGGGGGCGTATTCTATTGCAGACAAGCATTTGCAGCTGGAGGGGAAGGTTCGTTCCGTTCTCGGTACGGTCAATTCCTTTAACATAGACAGGAAGTTGAAGTCATAGCCATGATTAACAAGCACAGTTCTCTAATATTTCTGCTGCTGGCAGCAATTTTGCTGGGCGGTTGTTTTGCCAAGAAGAGCACTCAAGCCGTTCAGTATACAGAGGAAGAGGCTATTCCGTATAAAATCGCGGTGTTGCCTGCTGAATACATCAAACATGCTGAGAACTCTACAGAACATAAATCCGTTCTTGTGCTTGATGATGATCGTTTGTTTGTTGCGGATATTGCACGTGCGGCAATCACTAATCAGCTGGCCGGTAAGGGCTTCATGCCCTTGCAGAAGGATGTGGTGGATAACACTCTTGCTGAACTGGGGCGAGATGACGGCTGGCGTAAGATGAGTGATGTGGATCTTTGCAAGCTTCTTAATGCGGATGGCATCGTCAAGACTGATATTTACAGCGCGGACATGATCAAGGCTTTGGCTTTTGATTTATTCCAGCTGGACGCTGAAGTTATGATGTATAACGCAGCCGGGACTCTGGTTGGTAAGTGGCGGGACAGTGCCTCGAAACGCAGAATTTCCGTTCCTACCGGAGTGATTGGTCTTGCCGGAACTATTGTTGAGGAAGTCTTTTCCGATCCTATCAGACGGCAGATGCGTATGGTTGTGTATGATTGGGCATGGAATATGGCGCAAGTACTGCCGGATTGTCCCAAGGGGCCTAAGCTTCCAGAGGTTATCGCAGTTGATACCAACGTGGATAATCTGCTTTTCGGCGTTGGGCAGAGGGTGGCGGTACGCGTTGATGCCGAGCCGGGATTGAAGTGTTCTTTCAGTATTGGGGATTTCAAGAAAAACATACCGCTGCCACAGATTTCACAGGGTGTTTATGAAGGTTTTTATGTTGTTGCTGAGGGCGATAAAGCAGCTAATGAGCCTGTGATGGTTAAAATGCGTAAGGCGAATGGTGTGGATAGGCTTTGGATTGAATCCGGTTCGCTTATCTCCCTTGATGGCGTGCTTCCGCCGGTTCTGGAGACAATACAATTTCAGACCGGGCGCGACGGTGTTAAACTTAATTGGTTGGTACCATCTGCAGCCGATCTTGAAGAATTTGTAGTAGAAAAGGGAAATGATCCGGTTGGTGAATTTGAAACTATCGCCCGGACCCGGACTCCTGAATTTGTTGATACTGATGTGAAGCAGGGAACAGCTGTGTTCTATCGGGTTCGCATAAAAGATAAAGCCGGAAATCTCTCTCCTTTAAATGGAATTCATAAGGTTATCATGCCTCAGTTTGATGAGCGTGAGCTTTTCGGTGAATTGAGCGGGGTTTTGGTCAAGGGCAATTACCGTATCGGATTTCCGGTGACGGTTTCTGAAGGCTCTAAATTTACCCTTCAGTCCGGTACGAAGATACGTTTTGAAAACAAGGGCCGGATTGATGTCTTCGGCGAACTTGAATCCATAGGTGAAATCAGTGCCCCGGTACGTTTGGAATCCAATTCCACTGTGGGCATAAAAGTTATGTCCGGTGGTAAGGCGTTGTTCTCCCAGTGTGAATTCAACGGGTTTAGCAAGGCCGTTACTTCTGCTGGCGGATATACTGAAATCCGCTCCTCTTCATTCGGTGGGGGCGAATATGCAGTGGCCGTGACTGAAACAGGTCATTATGATTTCAAGGGATTACGTATATCCGGAGTATGGAAGGGGCTGGTTCTCAGTGCCGGGAACGGTTCCGTTGTCCGCTCAAGTATAACCAATTGCACGCAGGGAATTGATTTCAAAGGCGGAAGTGTTGAGATCAAGGATAATAATATTTTTGATAATGAGCGCAATATTGTAGCCGCAGGTAAGCTTGTGGTCAGCGATAATTATTTCGGTTCGGCTTCGGTTGAGAAATTGAAGCTGGCGGGTGATATTCTTGTAAAATCAATCCTCGATGCACCGTATCCGCATGGGCGCAGGGTCGTGCTTATTGACGACAAGGAAATTACTCCGGAATTGCGTGAGAAAAAATTTGCCGAACTCAAGGCGTTAGGTGTGAATGCCTTTCACAGTCAGCATTACGGCGATGCTTATCAGGCTTTGATTCAGGCGGTTAAGATGAAGGATGACCGTGATATTTACCTTTATCTTTCCTACACCCTACTGGCTCTGGGTGATGATGTGGCCTTATCTGAAATTTTGGATGAAGGTATTTCAAAGTTTCCGTATGATGTCCGGTTGCACCAGCTCAATGTGCGTTACCTGCTGAATAAGGGTGATATCAAGCAGGCAAGGCAGGTCTTGGATAAGGCGTTGCAGCTCAGTCCGGCGGACAGCAACTTGCTTTATATGAAGGATTATCTTGATCATCTTGCGGTTCCGACTGAGTCCGTACCGATCGATACTGATGAAGAGAAAGCAAGAGAAGATAAAAATAAGGATAAAAATGATGAAAAATAAATTTAGTATGCTTCATAATGTTTTTCTTCCGGTTCTGCTTTTGATGCTTTTGATTCCGATAACTGCTCAAGCCCGCAAGTATTCTCCGATTGAACTGGAAGATCAGGCTCAGGCCCAGTGGCATATTAATTACGCCAGCTATCTGATTGATATCGGAAAGTATTTTGAGGCCCTTGAACAATACGATACAGCTGTAGACTATTCCCCGGTGGCTAAAACCAGAGTCAATGCAATGTTCGGTAAGGCTATGGTGCTATCCACATTTCTTGATGCCCCGGAAAAGGCTGCTGACGTTTATCGCATGGTTGGCCGTAACTACCCGGATTATGCTGATACCGCTCTTTATCGCCTAGGATTTCTCTATTACCAGATGAACAGATATGACCGGGCTAATTCCGTGTTCAGGCAGTATTTGCGTTATTTTCCCAATGGTAAATTTAAGTATCAGGCCGAGGCTGTGATCTCTTCCATGCAGGTTAAGCAGGAACAGAAAGTTGATCAGAAACCGGACCAAAAAACTGAGGTTAAGCCCGGTGAGAAAATACCTTCCAAGATCGGCAAGGAGCCGACACTGCGCGTGTGTTTAAGCCGCAAGGTTACGTCCATGATCGTTACCACCGGAACGGGCAAGGATAAAATTTGTACTGATGAACTGGGCTGCGGACGGAAATATAAGGTTGGTATTTCCGGTAATAAGCTGACTCTTGACGGCAAAGTGGTCAGCGCTACGAGGATTAAGTTTAAGTCCAACGGCTCACTTAAAGTCAGTTACGGCTCAGAAACCAAGAAGGTGCGCGGAATTATCGATGTCAGTATCCGCAAGGGTAAATTGCTGGTCCTTAATCTTATCGAGATAGAAGATTATTTGCGCTCAGTGGTTCCGGCGGAATCCTACGCTTCATGGCCTGCCGAGACCTTGAAAGCTCAGGCCGTCGCAGCAAGGACTTATGCCTACTACCAGAAGAAGCATCGTACCCACTTGTTTTATGATGTTTACGCCGACACCTATGATCAGATGTACGCTGGGGTGGATCGCGAGGATAAGCGCACTGACAAGGCGGTGAAACAGACCAGCGGTCAGGTTATGCTTTACAAGGAGAAACCGATCCTTTCCCAGTATACGGCTAACAGCGGTGGTTTTACCGCCGATGCCAAGGCTATATTCGGTGCAGGTAAGGATTACCTTATTGCTCAGAAAGACTCGGCAAGCTTAAAGGGTAAGATGGCTTCATGGACCAAGAAATACAGTAGGAAGGATATTGAAGCCAAGCTGAAGAAAATCGGTATTTCGGTTCCCGGTATCCGGTCCATAAAAGCCCTTGAAAATGGGCCTTCCGGCAGGATTGTCAAAGTTCGTATCCAGTACAAATCAGGGCATCGGGATCTGCGGACACGGACGACCCTCGGAAGCTCACGTGTGTTGAAGTTGCCTGATATTCTCCTGAAGATTGACAAGACGGGAGATTATTATACATTCAAAGGCCGTGGTTGGGGGCATGGTGTAGGATATTCGCAGTGGGGAGCTGCGGAATTGGGTAAAACCAAGAAATACGATCACATTTTGAAATTTTACTATCCGGGTAGCAGCATCAAGCAGCTTTGGTAATGCTGAAGTTTTGGTCTGAGATGTTGTTTCGTAAAATGAATTTATTTACGGTTACTTTGGTAGATAAAGGCCCTTAATGAACAGAACAGAGAGAATTATCTGGCTGATATGCGTTATTTTAACCCTGACCGTGATGATAGGCATCATTGAATGTCGTGCAGATACGGTTTCACAGGCTTCCCTTGAATCAGAAGTTTCATGTGGAAGGATGGGGCAGGAATTGATTGACCGCGGTGATTATGAGCTTGCGGTTTCCAGCCTTGAACAAAGTTTGAAGAATCACCCCCGCTCGGACTGGCTTTACAGCCTGCTCGGGCGGGCTTATTTTAAGATGGGTGATTTGGAACTGGCTGAGGCCCAGTTCCGTAAGGCTTTGGATATCAATAAAAACAATCCTGTGGCTAAGCGCATGGTTCTTGAAATGCGCAAGACACAGGACTTATTGCGTGATCGTGACTTCTACGAATGGATAAACATTGCCAAGGAAAGGGCCGCCGACCTTGTAACGCTGGTTATAGGTGTCTGGCTGGGTACGCTTCTTTCCGGTATTTCAGGCCGTTTTTATTCTCATTTCGTACGGACCAATTTTCGTAAAGCCCTCGCCAAGAAAGATTTTGATTACGTTACAGATATTCTGGAAGATTTGCAGATAAAGCGTGAAAAAGCGCAGTTGCGTATGCGCTTGCGCGAGCTTCTTAAAGAGTATGATCTTGAAGAAGCCAAGGAAATGATCATCGAATATGTGGATGATCGTGAAATTGAGGATAAACTGGTCCACTTTTTGGTCCAGATTCATAAGAAATCGCAGGTCAAAAGCTGAGCCGAGAGTCTATTACCCCAGTCCCGAAATAAATCTTGCCGCTACCTGATCGGCATTTTCTCCTTCTTTAACTACCGGATAATGAGTGCCTATGTGGGCTATTAAATGTCCTGTCGTTGCCAGCAATTTTTGAATTTCCGGTTCACTGCCTCCCTTAAATCTAGCTTCAATCATATCTCCTTGATGATTCGTCTTAAATCCTTGTGATTTCAAGGTAGTATTAATGAATCTGATTCGCGCAATACGCTGTGCCGGGCTTCCACTGCCGCCTTTGAAACGGAAATGGATGTGGTTGGCCTGTGCATCGGGATCGCAGACAGCATCCACTTCGGTCAGGTCTTTTTCCGATTTCAGGGTGATATTCATGTAGGTTCTTGAAAGAATGGCGTAGCCTTCAATGCTGTTGTCTCCATCCCAACCTGCGCGGTCCGCACCAAGCCCGAACCAGAGAGCCCACATGGGCGCGGATTTGATGTCATCCGGTGAAATATCCATCTTCCCGGCCGCCGTACTGAACAGGCCGTCCGCAAGGTTAAGCACAGTTACGGAAATAGGCTGGCGAGCCTTCAGATGTTTTGCACCATCAATTCCCAAACCTTTTTTGCTGACCAGAGAGAACATTTCCTCAATGCCTTTTTCATTGGCAAAGCGCACCAGATCATACATGGAGCGGCTTTTTTCCGGCAGGAACATTTCAGTATTGCGCGGCGAAATATTCAAGTTGGCGATGTAAGAAAGGGCCTGTTTGATGCGTACAGTCTCTTTTTCCCCTTGAAATGGGTAAGAACGAGCCGATGTGATCATGACTCTGTTTCGCAGGTCCGTGATCCAGTAGCATTTTTGCGGAGTATCGAACAATTCTTCAGCATTTTTACCCAGAGAAGCAATTGTCTTTGCCGAGTGGGTGGATAGCGGGGATTTCTCAGGACGAGAGATAATCCTCTGCTTTTCACGTCTGGAGAGCAGGAAAGGTGTTGTGGAATTGTGGCTGAAAATTGCAGAGCAACCGCTTTCCCGGTCTTTGGGCGGCAGATCGGATGATTCGTGCAGGGTTTCGATAACCCCTGAATCATGGATGTCTTTCATGGGTTGAATGACTACCGAGGCAGGGCATTCTCGGTCTGCATAACCGGATTCAATACGCGCTCTTATGGATTCAGCAGAAAATTTGCAGGTAACCGCTTTTTTCCATGCCTCAACAATGTCCTGTACCGGGACAGGGGAGATGGTGCACCAGCTTTCGGGCAGGGCATAGAGGCTTCCTTCCGGAGTGGATGATGCGGTCAGGCTCAGATTGCCGCTTCCGCGCGAGGTCTCAAGGGCGGCAATTTCAATTTCAGTGGCAATTGTTTCCGGCATTACGCCCTGCATAAAGCGATCAATGATGGTCCGGGAAATTCTATTCAGGTCTGCAATTCCTGTTGTTACCGCTGATTCCAGAATCTCATCAATGGCAATACGCAGGTTGTTGGCTTCAATGAAATAATTGTAAACATCGGAACCGATGACCATGCCGTCCAGAACAGGCACTCCTGCCTGCTTCAGCCTAGCGAGGTCGGCGGCACAGGCTCCGGCTTTGAATTCATAATCGATTGCATCTTCAAGGGGAAAGGTAAATGGCTTTGAAATTTCAGGATCAGGTACGGTTACAGCCATGCGTACGTAGAAATTGATCTTGTTGTAATAGTCCATGATGTCCATGAAGCGCACAGGGTTCATGTCCTGTAAATGCTCAAGCATGATTCGGATATTGATACCCAGATCAGCGGCCTGTTTTTCCACGTAGGCCCAGTCGGTGACGGTTTGTCCGAAGCCGATATCTTCGATATGCGAGATGGCTTTAAGGCACTCTTCCTCAAGCTCCATGAGTTTTTTAAAAGAGTTGTACCTGCGTCTGAGCAACCGTCCGGGTGGGAACGTCTCGTAAGTCCAATGGCTGAATACGTGTCGGAATTTCATAGTAGTGAATCATATCACAAGTGGTTGTATTTATAAAACCCTAAGTTACTCTTCAGAGAGTTCATCAAGGGGCAGGGTGACTTCGAACATAGTGCCGGGACCTGTGTTTTCGGGCAGTTCCAGCCTGCGGCGCAATACTCGCGGAAGCGGGCTGACAGCTTTAATGGTGCCGCCGTGGTCTTTAATAATCCCGAAAGAAACGGAAAGGCCCAATCCTGTACCCTTGCCCACAGGTTTTGTGGAGTAGAAGGGGTCGAAAATGGCATTTATATTCTTCAGTTCAACTCCATGCCCGCTGTCAGCGAAGACAGCGGTGATGGTCATGGAATCAGTATCAAGCTTAGTTGAGATGTGGATGCGTCCTTTCTCATCAATTGCTTCCAGTGCATTGGAAAGCAGGTTCAGCCAGACCTGTTTAAGCTTTTCGGGGTCCCCGTGGATTATGGGGAAACGGTCATCAAGATCAGTGGAAATTTCTACCTGTTCCAGTTTGAAAGTATGGCTGACCAACTGCACTACCTCCAGAATGGAGTTGTTGAAGCACATGGTTATTTTTTCACTTTCATTCTGGCGGGAAAATCCGAGCAGGTCGGCAACGATTTTACGGCATACCCGGGCCTGTTTTTCTATGATCTCAAGATCCTTGGATATTTGGTCCTCGGGTTTGAAATCTTCTTGCAACAGTTGGGCATAGCCGAGGATGATCCCAAGCGGGGTGTTGATTTCATGAGCGACACCCCCGGCAAGTTTGCCTATGGATTCCATCTTCTGGGATTGGATCAATTGCGCCTGATAATTTTTGAGCTCGGTTATCTCACGGGCAGTGGAGAGTACGCCGATAATATTATTGTTCTGACCATGAACCGGAACACGGATAGTGTGAAACCAGCGGGCCGGAGATTCGTCTGTTTCCGGTTCGCGTGTTTCTTTGTTCACAGTGCGCCCGGTTTCAAGAACCATACGGGCTTCTTCCATGCGCGCTGCGGCGATATCATTCGGATAGAGCTCCTGATCGGTCAGACCTATGATCTTTTCTTCTGTATGTCCCAGATGCTCAGCATAACTTTTATTTACAGCTAGATAGGTCAGTTGCGGACCCAGCAGGGAAACGAAATCAGGTGAAACATTGATGATGGTTTTGAGCAGTTCTTTCTGTCTGGTCAGGTCTGCTTCAGTTATCTGAAGGTCTTCAATATGGCAGGCAAGACTCATGCCCATTGCGTCGAAAGTGTCAGTCAATTCCTGAATTTCATCCCCTTTCGGTGTGTGGGTTATGGCTCGCTTAAACCTGTCTGTGAATTTTACTGCCTTGCAATCTTCTTTACGCAGGCTGGGGCCGAGGTGGGTGGCAACTATATCTTCCGCATGTTTTTGCAGTGAGCCGAGACGGAACGTTAAATGTCGTGCAAACTGTGTAGAGATGAGTACCGCAAGAAGAAGTACAGCTCCGGTCAGGGCAAAAATGGCGAAAATAAGGTTTTGGACTACGGCATGGATTCCGCTCCGCGAAAGGCCGATACGGACTGTCCCAAGCTTTTTGTCGCTGAGAAAAATAGGGGCGGCAAAGTCGAAAATACGCTTTTTGCCAGTATCAACGGTGACTACGCTGATTTTGTTATTTTCCCCTTTATTCGCATCCTTAAGCTGGATTGGAAAGCCTTCATTGAAGGTATTTGCAAGCACACGGTTCTGGTCGTCCATGATAAATGCGTAAACGATTTCATCGTCAGCTTTTTTCAGTTCGTTAACCATAGAACCAAGGTTCAGCAAATCTATTGAAAGCAAAGGGTTTTCCGCACGCATAGCCAGATTACCGGCCAGTACTTCACCACGTTTGCGGGATTGCTCAATTAGTGCATCTGAGGACATTCGGATGACGAAAATTGCAATGATCAGTGATGTAAAAGCAACAATTAAGGTCAGTCCTAAATTGATCTTAGTCCGGAATTTAAGCCGGGAGAAAATTTCTATCATTTTGGCCTCCCTATTGTCCGTAATCAATGTTCAGTCCTAATTCTTCTGTAAGCTTCCTTACCGAATCGTAATCGCTGTCCTGAGCAGGAATTATTCCTCGCATTCCTGCCTGATATAGAATCGCGGCCTGTTCCGGTTCATCCATGGACATACGGAACATGCAATATTTGATTTTATCGACGACTTTTTCAGACAAGCCTTTGCGGGCGGCATAGACCCAGCCCGGAAAAGGTTCGGTTTCCGCAACTATCCTGATCTTATCGATGTTAATTTTATCGCGAACAACGTTGAGGGTTCCTTCACGGATGGATGCAAAATCGTATTTACCGGCGTAGACTGCGAGGACCGCTTTTTCCTGTTTACCGCCCGGTCCGGGGGCAAATGATATTTCTTTGAAATCAGATTCCTTGATTCCATTTTTTAGAAACAGGCCCAATGGGAAAAGATAGCCGCCCGCGGAAAGAGGGTCCACGGCGATCCATGTTTTTCCGATGCAGTCTTTGAGTCGTGTGATGGCCCGGTTGTCCTTGCGGGTGATAATCTGTCCCCTGAATGTGGGGCTGCCGGAAGGTTCGATGATTCGCGCAAAGGCCCGTGCACCGCTTTTGGCAATGCTTACGTAGGTCATGGGGTTGGAGAAGGAAATATCGATTTCGCCGTCTTTGACCATGCGGCGATGTTCTTCGAAAGTATCAGGGAATACCTGACGAATTGTAAAACCCGACTCGCGGGATAGGTAGTCGATTAGTTTACTGTGCCGTAAATATGAAACCCGGTGTGAATACTGGGGCAGGTAGGCATAGGTTATGGCTGGACGTGGTTCCGGTACGCGCACTTCCTCACGGATAGACATGTCCACGCGCACAACTTTTTCTTCAGGCTGTGAACCGAAAAAGTATATTGCCGCTCCAGCCAACAGGAAGATTGCCGGGAGAGTGTATCTGAGCTTGAACATGAATTCTCCCTCAAGAGAGGAACGCCTTTCCCGGTGAGAATTCTGTTCATGATTAAGCCCTGCTTTCAAGACTGTTACCGCTTGCAGTTTCCTTATTTTCTTCAGGAATCTGCGCAAGTTCGTCCCATGAAGTGAGTTCCCCGGCCTTTTTTGCGTCTTCCGCTCTCAAGTCGTCAATTTTTTTAAGTACAGGTATAAATGGTCTTATCTTGGAGAATCCGTAGCGTACAATAATATAAGATAAAATAAAAACGAAAGGATAGCCGAGTGAAAATTTGGTAAAGGGCACGGTGTGGATATCGATTCCGGAGAATCTGCTTTGCAGCCAAGCCATAGCGAAAGGAACGGGCCAGAGCGAAACAGCAAACAGCGCAGCATGGGAAAAGAAAACTTTGCCGAAATATTCATTGGCCCACTTGTTGGCAGATTTGAAGGTATCTTTTTGTTTATGGCGAATAGCTTCAATCGAAATATTGTTCATGCGGGTCATTTTGCGGTTCAAGTCAGTGTAATATTCCCTGTTCCAGATGTAGATCAGGCTCATGGATATTTCTCCGACAATAGTACACCACAGGGCTACTACCGCAGTACCAAGCCAAAAAGCCGCAAGGGCAGGTAAACCGATGCGGTAGGGTGCGATAAGCAGGCTGTCTATGATGGGATAAATTGACTCGAACATCTTTACTCCGGTCTAGCTTACAAAGAGGCTAAGCCATATTAAAAAGTTTGGAAGGGATAGGGACTGGGGAAGGGATTCTTTTTTCAAAAGTTTCCCTTCCCCAGCCGCCGGAGGCATCGTTAATTAGAACGGAGGCAGGAGGCTGTAGCCGAGGAATCCCTTGGACGAGTAACGGATACCTACGTACAGAGCCAGTACGACGAAGAGTCGCTTGAGCCATACGTCCGGAATGTATTTGGAAGTACGGGGGCCGATAAAGGAACCCACGAGGATACCGAGGAGTTCAACACCGATAAGGGGCCAGAACACGGGGGTATCTTTAACAACCATGTAGGTGAAGACGGAGGTGGTCATACCTACTAGTACTGCCAGTGCGGAAGTACCTGCAACGAGGTACATGGGCAGGCCTGCAACACTGGTCAGGAAGGGCACGAGCAGGAATCCGCCGCCCACGCCGAGGAAGGAAGCAAGTGCTGCGATGATGAAACCGCCGACTACGGGGATAAGGGGGTTGAAAGAGAATTCAACGCCGTAGAAGGTGAATACGCACTTGGTCATGGAGAAGTTGACAACCTTTACGCCCATGGCTGCGGTATCAACTTTTGCACCTTCTTTTTCTTCTTTAATGGAAGCTTCGAAAGCCTTTGCTGCTTCTTTAGCCTGCTTTTTGCCAGCCTGTCCTTTAGGAGTGGTTTCGTAGAACAGGTAGCAACCAAGAGCGAGTACAAAGAGACCGAAGAATCCGATGTAGGATTTCAGAGAGATTTTACCGGCGGTAAGCCAGGGTACGAGATAGGAACCTGCAATGGAACCTGCTGCAAGGGAAAGACCCAGCGGCAGAACGAGACGGCCCATCTTGTAGTAGTTAAAGGAGGACATTGCCGCAGAAGTACCAACCAGCCATTGGTTAGATACGCGGATGGAGTCGGTTACCAGCTTGTTCATGACCGGAGAGGTCTTCTTGAAGGTAGATGCGTAGTTACCGAAACCGTAAATGGTGATGTGACCGACACCGGCCATGATACCGCCGAATGCGCCAACGGTGGAGAAAATCCAACCTACCCAGATCGCCCATACGAAGCCGATTACGAGGTTAACGCTGGGACCGCCGGGAATTCCGAGGAAACCGGGAGCGAGTTCGGTGTTGATCTGGCCAGCTTCAGCACCTTTGGGTGTAGCGCTGATGGCATCTGCGAGGCGGTCTGCAAAGGCGGGCTGGATATAGGCCACCACTGCCAGTGCCGCGATAGCCATGATCAAAAGGCTTTTGCGTGATTTAAACATAGTGTATCTCCTTGATCGAAAGTTGGTTTTGCTGTGTCTGCTTTCTGCTTCCTTACCGGCTGTGTCTGCAGCCGGAGACCCTATCAGATTCAGATTGAACAGGAACAGCGCCTTCATTCCTATTTGTGCTATCCCCGGGCATTGCAGTGTCCGGGGATAGCTTTTTTGCTTTTACTATTTTTCTTTCTTGAAAATAATCAGAGGACAGTTTTTGCAGACATCCTGACCGGGGAAGCCGTCGCCGGGTTTGGTGATGGAGGAACTTGCGATTTCCATACGGTCCACAAGTCTCTGAACCATTTTTTTGAACTTGGTGCCGGGAATCATAACGTTGATTTCACCACGTTCGGTTTTACCGGCGTTGTAGCTGCCGGAACAGGCCGGAACCATGTTGAATTCCTGCTCGTTGTAGGTGAACACGCAGCCTGCGCAAGCGGAGGAGTTCATGGTGATATTGGGGCGCAGGGGATGGGTGTCGGTGGCTGCAGCGTAGTCTACTGCAAAGTGGTAAGCCTGCATGTTGTCGCAGTAGAAGTGTACTACGTCAGGTTCGAAGATACCATCGATAGAGCCAAGGGGGGCAACTGCGATACCGATGAGGCCTTCTTTGATGCGGGGCTTGCTGAGTACGAATTTCTCAGCCTGCTCCATATCTACAACATATTTGGAGTGACCTTTAATTTCACCTTCATCCAGTTCCTTCCATGCGAAAGCATATTTTGCGTTACCGCAACCGAGACCTTCAACATCAGAGTATACGGTCTGGCCTTTCATGCGGGCTGCTATTTCCCACTGGCAGAAGGTCATGGGCTTGAGAGGAACGTGGAAATCGGCTTTTTCCTTGAATTCGTCCACTTCAGCCTGATCGAAGAAATATTTAACGGCTACAGGGTAATGATAAAGTCTCATTTCCTTCATCAGCAGTTCTTGGATCTCTTTGTAAGTCATAGTGACCTCCTCACTTCCTTCTTTTATTTAGGTTTAAATAACAATTGTGCTGTGATTGTTCGTTGATTTTTCAACTTACACTCTTTTTATGGGCCTGTGAAAAAATAAACAAACTTTTTTGGAATAAAGAAAAAAATAACATTTTTTCACATTAAGACTCACTTGAAGCACATGTGTTTGAATAAAGTATCGTGAAAAAAATAACAATATATTTAATAAAAATATTAATTTCAGAACATTATAGATATTTGTTCTGATTTATATTTTTTGTTTTAAAGTTAGTTTTAAATATATTTTAAGACACCTCTTCTTGTGTTGTTTATATTTTCACGTGATTTCTGAGGGTATTTTACCGGTCTTGTGAAAATATTTAGTTGACAAGGAAACTAAAAACGGGAGATTTAAATGAAAGGTTGACTAGGAAACTAAATGGAGAAGTAATGTCATACGCTAATAAAATGGTGATCGAGTTGCTCCGTCTGGGAGCTTATCTGCAGCGGGAGGGTGCTCGTGTTACCCGTGAGTTCGGTTTGGCGCAGCAGCAATTTGTAGTGCTGGTAGCTATAAAAGAGCAGGGTCCTGTTTCGCAAAAGGCGATTCTTTCGGATTTACTCTATGAGAAGTCGAACGTTTCCAAATCTATTGCGCGCCTTTCCGCTCTTGGTTTGATCCAAACTTCCAGATCCGTGGATGATTCCCGTGTCGTCCTGTGTGAGGTGACAGAAGAAGGCCGGGATGTTGTTGAGCGATGTATGGTTAAGATGAAAGCATTAAATGAAAAATGGCTGCAACATATTCCAGAATATGAACTGAGGCAGGTGGTTAAGGTTTTAGGTGCCATCCGCCCCATGGAATAAGGAGGAATTATGAAGTGGGTTCTCTTGGCGTTTCTGGTGATGTTTTCAGTAACCCCGGCATTTGGAGGCGATATGGAAAATGATTCGAAGGGAACGTTCGTCTATTACTATTTAATGGAAGGCAACCCGGATGCAATCGGCAAGGCAGTGCCTGCACATGTGGAATACTGGAAGACCTGCAATCTGGCAGGATTTCGGGGAGGGCCGTTTGCAGATGGCTCCGGCGGCATGATTCTTTTTGAAACTGAAGATGATGGTTCGGCTGCTGAAATTATTGCTGGCGATCCCTTTGTCATCGAGGGATTCATTTCCGAGTCACGTTTAAAGCAATGGATACCGAAGTAAATCAGTGCTATGTTGCAGCCATCATTAATATAATAAAAGCAGCATCAGGCGGATAGCTGTCCGGGTAAGGAGCTGACAATGTCCAAATACAGAATTCACCCCATCGTTGTAGGTACGAAGAGATTCGACAAAGGCATGATGACCTATCAACATGACTACGGCCAGCCTTACATCATCCCCATTTACAGCTGGTATCTTGAGGGCGGCGATAAGAAAATTCTTGTTGATACCGGCGAAATGCAGCCCATTATTTCCGAGGACCGCGAAGCTGATCTTGGTGGCAAAATTCATACTTTCGAAGACGGACTGGCAAAATTCGGCCTCAAGCCCGAAGACATCGACATTGTTATCCATACCCATCTGCATAACGATCATTGCGAGAACGATTACAAATGCACCAATGCAAAATTCTATGTGCACCGAAAGGAGCTTGATCACGTGCACGATCCTCATCCGCTGGATTTCCGCTATCTGGAAGATTACGTGGAGGATGTGGAGGAGGCCGGACAGGTGGTTGCTGTTGACGGCGATTACGATGTGGCTCCCGGTATCCGCATGATGCATACCCCTGTGCACACACCGGGCGGCATGACTGTCCTGATTGACACTGAAGGTGGACTAGCAGCTATTACCGGATTTTGTGTGATTATGGAGAACTTCAATCCTCCGCCGGAAGTACGGGGTATGGAGATGGAAGTTATCCCTCCGGGTACTTCGGTTAATACCTATAAAGCTTATGACATAATGTTAAAGGTCAAAGAGATGGCCGATATACTTATTCCGCTGCATGAGCCTGCTTTTGCGAGTGGTGATGTGGTGGAAGGCACTTAAGAGTGTGTTGTAATGATTCTGAAATTAAATTGTACCCGCATTATTTGCGCAAAAAATATTTTCGGTGAAATTGTTGCAGGTTAATCGCTAATATCGCACGTATTATTTTGAATCGTGAAATTGCAAACGGTTGAGGTTACGAGGTTTTTAAAAGGGAACTGGTAATTCATGCTGAAATAATTTAGGTAGTAGAGTCCTAAAATTATTATAAGTGCCCACTGCTGTCCCGAGGGGGCCGGGTTCATTGTTATAATGTTGTTTCTTAACAACGGGCGGTTTGAATCCGGAACGGGTTTTAAAAGCAGAGTGCTTGTAAAGTGTGTGGTTTCGGAAAGGCATCATGTCTTTCTGCCTGTATTGGTTCTTTTTCTTTGGAGGTATTGAGGTGAACTCACTCGTTATCGCCGGTCTTTGCTTTGTGGGGTATATTGTTGCGTATCATACCTATGGCAAATTTCTGGCAAAAAAGATTTTTCAGGTTGATGAGAACAAGGTTTGTCCCAGTTGTGAACTTGAAGACGGTAAGGACTTTGTTCCTACTAAAAAGGAAGTGCTCTTCGGGCACCATTTTACTTCCATTGCCGGACTTGGTCCCATTGTAGGTCCCGCAATTGCTATTATCTGGGGTTGGGTACCCGCTGTCCTCTGGGTTTTCTTCGGTGCCATCTTTATGGGTGCTGTTCATGACTTCGGCTCTCTCGTGGTCAGCTTACGCAATCAGGGCCGTTCTGTCGGTGATCTCGCAGCAGGATTGCTCAACAATCGCGTGCGCTCATTGTTCTTGATTATTATCTTTTTTGAGCTGCTGATTGTAATTGCCGTGTTTGCACTGATCATCGCTATTCTTTTCAATATGTATCCTGCCGCGGTAATTCCGGTCTGGAGTGAGGTTCCCATTGCTGTCGGACTTGGCTGGCTCATGTACAAGAAAGGTGCGAACCATACTGTATGGTCCATTCTTGCTCTTATCGCTATGTACGCATTTGTTGTGGTCGGTGTTTATCTGCCCTTCAAAATGCCCGCCATCGCAGGTATGAACCCCATCGTAGTTTGGACTTTGATTATGCTGGCCTACGCTTTTATCGCGTCCATCCTTCCGGTCACCACGCTGCTGCAGCCTCGTGACTACATCAACGGACACCAGCTCTTCGTCGCTTTGATCTTGTTGGTTGTCGGTGCTGTTGTGGCTCATCCCACATTCGTAGCTCCGGCACTGGATCTTGATCCGCAGGGTGCTCCGCCGATGCTGCCATTTCTGTTCGTAATTATCGCCTGTGGTGCTATCTCCGGCTTCCATTCATTGGTAAGTTCCGGTACTTCCGCCAAGCAGTGCGAGACCGAGCGCGATTCCCGTATGATCGGTTACGGTTCCATGCTTATGGAAGCAGCATTGTCTATCCTCGTTATCGTTGCTGTCGGTGCCGGACTTGGACTTGGAAAGCACACAGCTGACGGTCAGTTCCTGACCGGAACCGCAGCTTTCACAACCCACTACGCATCATGGGCTTCCGCAGCCGGACTCGGCGCAAAACTTGGTGCTTTTGTTGAAGGCTCTGCAAACCTGATGGCCAGCTACGGTATTCCCACAAACATTGCCCTTGCAATCATGGGTGTATTTCTGGTCAGCTTCGCAGCTACCACCCTTGATAGCGCAACCCGTATTCAGCGTTACGTTGTGGGGGAACTGGCTCAGGCATATAAAATGCCAGCCTTGTCCGGCGCTGTTCCCGCAACTTTGATTGCCGTGGGGACTGCTGCCATACTTTGCTTTAACGGTGGTTTTTCCATCGGCGCACTGAAAAAAGGAGCACTCGCTCTCTGGCCGCTGTTCGGTACTGTAAACCAGTTGCTGGCAGCATTGGCTTTGCTGATTATCACTGTCTATCTTGCACGTAAAAAAGTTAAAGCCATTTACACCGGTATCCCCATGGTCTTTATGATCGCCATGACCGGTTGGGCAATGGTCTTTAACCTCCAGAAATTCTACGCAGGCGGCAAGTGGCTGCTCTTCGTTGTCGGTTTGATCGTCTTCGTGCTCGAAATCTGGATGATTGCTGAAACCTATCTGATCATGAAGAAGGTTTATGGTGGTGAAGAAGATGCGCAAGGAGTTACTGATAGCGCCTAGCTGATCGTTTCAGCACATATTATGAATGAAGAAGCCCCCGGTAGCCTGTTGGCTGCCGGGGGTATTTTGTGAAGGATGTGTACATATTTTTTGAGAGAGGTTAAAATGATAAGTGTATAAATCAGGCAGTGCTGGCATAGGAGCGCAACCCATGAAACCAGAAGACCGGGCCACAGATATAACCATCAATGAATCAGGAATAATCTGGAACTGGAACGCCAAGCATATTCTTGCGGATAAATATCGAATGCTGGAGTTCGGTAAATTGCTGTTGGCTGTCTTGGTGATGTTTATTGTTTTGATGGGCCTTATCGTTATTTTTGTGGATGGAGGCGTGAGGGAGCTTCAGACGGCTCTTTATATTTCTATTGTTGCCATAGGTGGATTCGGGGTGCTGATTCTTATGGCCCTTGCCTTGATGGGGCATATTTTCCGTTATCAATTCGGAGTATCTGATAAATCAGTCTATTCTCGAATGTTTACGGGAAAGGTGCAAGATGCAGCTAATGGGATAGTCGTTCTGGCTGCTATGATGGAAAATCCTCAAGCCATGGGACAGGGGATACTGGCTAAATCTGATGAGTATGTTGAAATCAGTTTTGCAGATATGAAGAAGATCAACTGGCATCCTGATGACTGTGTCATAAGATTTAAGGGAGCGTGGTACAGCAAACCGTTTTATATGGATTGTCCTCCGCATCTTTATAATGAAATTGAAGTAAAAATACGGGCCGGACTTAAAGCCGCACATAATGAAAATTTTCTTGATGAATTGAATTAAGCAACAATATATTTATAATTCCAAACTTGACACAAACCATTCCTTCATTCATTCCTGCAAACGGCAGGCACGGCTTTCCGTAAGTTTATTCCTGCTCGTATAAGTCCCTCTTAGGAAAGCTGAACAGGCCCAGTAAAATATTTCATATCTATACCTTACCAATAAACAACCATAAATTATGAACGTAATGATCACCGGTGCAACCGGATTGATTGGGTCACGTCTTGTCAAAATCCTTGCTGCGAGAGGATTCCATATTAAAGCTCTTGTCCGCGACACGGTTCGGGCACAGCAGCTTGTTAAAGAACCAGTGGAATTTATAAGTGGAGATCTGAATAACGAGTCCGCACTTGAAGAGGCTTTGCAAGGGTGTAAATATCTTTTCCATCTGGCAGCGGACTACCGTCTCTGGGTTCCCGACCCGGAAAGCATGAGCCGTACTAACGTGGAAGGCACGCGTTTGCTTATGCAGAAAGCCCTTGAATCCGGTGTGGAACGTATTGTTTACACTTCCAGTGTTTGCGTGCTTGGTAGTAATGCTGATGGGAGCCCTGCTGACGAGGACGCTGAATCAACAGTTGCGGATATGATCAGTCCGTACAAGAAATCTAAATTTTTAGCCGAGAAAGTGGTTATGGATATGGTTCGTGACGAGGGCCTTCCGGCTGTGATTGTGAATCCCTCAACTCCGGTCGGGCCGGGTGATTCGCGACCTACTCCAACTGGAACCATGGTGCTCAATGCTGCTCGTGACGGCGGAATGTTTTATGCTGATACAGGGCTGAATGTGGCTCATGTTGATGATATTGCCCACGGTCATTTACTTGCCTTGGAGAAGGGTACAATTGGTCGAAGATATATCCTTGGCGGTGATAATATCAGTCTCAAGGATTTGTTTGCCATGACCGCCCGGATCACTGATAAGCCGGGGCCAAGATTCAAGGTCCCGCAGATCGTAATGTATATTGCGGGGTTTACCGGAGAAGTTATGGCAAGGCTGGGATTGATCAAGAATCCTGTGGCGACCATGGATAGTGTGCGCATGGCATCTAAAAAGATGTATTACAGTTCTGAGCGGGCAGAAAAAGAATTGGGTTACATTCATCGTCCGGCTCTTGAAGCGGTTCAGGATGCGGTTTGCTGGTTTAAAGATCAGCAGATGCTCGATTAAGCTGTTTTTTCGATAAGTAATGATAATTCCCGGTTACGTATTAACGTTTCCGGGTTTTTTTGTGTGTGAAGGTATTTTTTTAAAGAGCAAGACAAAAAAAAGGATGAATGCTAGTATGCTGGTAATCATCAAAAGAGAATGTTTTATTTAGTGGATTGAGTTGAGTCGTTTTTAATTAAAGTGGAGGGTATTTTAATGGGTGTTCCTCCGAGTTCAAACTCTAGGTGGAAAGATGTTGTAACTGGCAAGAAAGCTTACACTTTAAAATTTTTGGCTGCAAAAATTTTGTTGGGGCGTCTTGTACGTAATGTTAAAGCGGATGGTTCTCCGGAGAATGTGTCTAAGGCCGTTGCTGAACTTCATGCTATTTACACTAAAAATGCAGATAATGCTTCGGCGAAAGAAGATCTGCAAACCATGTTCGGTTAGGAGGGGGTATGAACCAAGTACTTCGTAGCGTCAAAGAAACTGTTGATATGATTGCTGAGGGAAAAATACTCCTGATCGCTGGAGATGAAAAGCTTCTAGCCGAACTTCCTAAGGGTAAGTGGATTGGTGGAACCATTCCTTATTTTGTTTCTTCTTCCAAGGGTGGACTTGCAACTCAGGAGCAGCTTTTTGTAAGTGATATTTCTGATGTTGCAGCTTCGGTTACCTTGAAAAAATATGCTCAGAACGAGCTCGGGAATGTATATCTTGATGCCGGAGAAGGCGGGTTTAGCTTTATAATAATACCTGCTTCCAGCCCTGCACATGTGTCTTTTGCCCTCAACGCGCCAAATTATCAGGATTTCGGGTCTCAGCCTCTGGTTGGTTGGATTTCCGGTGTGTTGCTTGATGATCTTGGAAAGGTGAAGCCAAAGGTTTTCAGCGGTGCTACCGGTAATAGTTATGAAGAAGAAGCTTTGGTAATGCATGTGGACTTGCTTCCCGGTAAGACAATTGATGTTGGGATTGTCAACATTTTTGAACAGGGGGACGGCGATACTCTGACATTTAGTAAGGATGCTTTTGCAGCTGAGTCTGTCCTGGTCAACGGAATTGAAAAGAATTTTGCGGAATATATCGCCGAGAAAGACCTTGATACAAAGTTGCCTCTTGTTGCCGACTATTACGGAGCACTGATTAATATTAGTTTTCAGGCTGTGTCACCTGAAGACGGCGTCAGTTTTTACGCACCCGTATTTTCCGGCGTTCACTATAAGCATGCTAAGCCTTTAGCTGACTATGCTGGAGCCTTTAGTAAACAGCTCATGGAAAATAATGTTGCAGGCAAGAAGATCGCTTTTTCCTGCAACTGCATCCTTAATTATCTCTATTCAGAACTGGAAGGCAAAAAGACAGATCCTTTTGTAGGGCCCATAACATTTGGCGAAATTGCATATCAGCTTTTGAACCAGACTTTGGTTTATGTGGATATTCATGATAGTTAAATGATCATTTAATATTATCTAGCCCCCGGTAACCAGAAGGTTGCCGGGGGCTTTGTTTGTTAGAATATGTGTTTATTATTTGCCGGCTTCATCGCCAAGTTCTTCTGCCAGCCTGATGATCCCATTAAGTGACTCAACTGAATTCTTGACCCTATCCGCAACTTTCATTGCAAGCTGATTTACTTCTGACATTGCTTTATTAATTTGTTCAGAGCTGGCGGATTGTTGTTCTGCTGCTGTAGCGATGTTGCTTACGCTTGATGCTGAATCCTGAGCCAGATCAACAATTGATTGCAGTGATTTTCCAGATTTATTTGCAAATTCAGCAGCTTGTTCAGCAAGATTGTTAGTCTTTTCCGTTAATTGGCGAGTGGTACCTGCCTGATTTTGGATTCCTATTATTACAGTCTCAACTTCCTTCGTGGCTTCAACTGTTTTTTCAGCCAATTTGCGCACTTCATCAGCTACAACGGCAAATCCTCGTCCGGCGTCCCCGGCGCGGGCGGCTTCAATAGCGGCATTAAGGGCCAGCAGGTTAGTTTGATCGGCGATGTCGTTAATCACATTGAGGACAGTTCCAATTTTATCCGCTTGTTCTTCTAGTTCGGTCATGCTTGCACGCATGGTTTCAGTTTGGGTTTGCACTGAATTAATTGCTGTGGAGGCATCCATTACGATGCGAGCTCCTTCTTCGGCTTTATCTCTGGTCTCCTGTGTCTTACCTGCTGCAAGAGATGCATTTTCAGCTATGTCGAGAACACTGTCATTCATTTGTCCAAAAGCCGCCACGGTTTCTGAAAGAAGCCTTTGTTGGTCAGTTGCTGCATTATCAACAACGTCTACTTCGCGGCCCATTTCTTCAGAGCGGCTAAAGATGTTGCTTGATGCTTCTCGCACAGATTCGTGGACATCGTTGATTTTTTGCAGTTGTTTGTTGATGTCGTTCTCTTTGAGCACCAGTTCCGTTACGATGCGGGCGACTTCAAAGTAACCAACGATTTGCCCGTTTGAGTCTTTAATACTATCGGAGACAGGCTGAACATAAATCTTGTTGCCGTTTCGGTCCGTTAACTGAGTTGTTTCTGCGATTTCCCTTATGCCGCTTTTGCGGGTCATCTCTACCGGGCATCTATTTGTATTACAGATGTCGGAGTTGAAAATATTATGGCATTTTGAGCTTTTCAGGCCGTGTTCTGTCATACCTGTGAAATCAATAACCGGCTTATTAGCGAAGATGAGATTAAAGTCTTTATCTACAACAAAGATGGGGTCGGGGACGGAGTTGACCACATCAACATAGAGCTGCATTTCATTAACCATTTTTGAAATCTTGCCCAACAAAGAGTTGAACTCTTCAGTCATGGTTCCAATTTCATCTTTGTACTTGATGTTTATATGGCTGGAAAGGTCAGCTCGATCTTCATTGATGTCTTTTATTTTGTTTCTGATTGCTTCAACTGGTTTTACTACCTGTCCGCGCAGTGTAAAGTATATCATCATAAGGGGGATGATGAGCATGGCGGCAATACAGCCGAAAAGAACTTTATTTGCTTTGCCGGAAAGGGCTGCCATTTCATTCAAATCGATGATGCCGACCAGTACGCCGATTTGTTTTCCAAGATAATCCCGGACAGGCAGGGTGGCGATTGCCGAGTTTTCAAGCTGAATAACAACTCGTTCATTACGGCTTTTATCAAGAAGGTCTTTGGTTATGATTGAAAAATCTTTATTTTTGTTAGTGCCGCTGACAAAGACATAATCGCTGCCGAAAATAGGGTATTTGGAGGTGTCTTTAAGGGATGTTGCCGTACTAAGTTTATCTTTGTTCATGAAAAGCATGGCAGACATTCCAGCGTCTTTTACACTTTGCAGGATCGGGGCAAAGCTGTTCAGGACTTCTGCGGATCCGAGAATTCTGCCCGTACTGTCCTTCACAGGAACAAGACCTCTGATGGCAAATCCTCCGCGACCAAGTTCTATTCCGCCCAAAGGACGTCCTTGCCGGTTTATATCAAGGACTGTCTGACGAAAGCTGGAAATATCATCTGAGATGTCTACCCATTGGCCTGATCGTTTGGCTTGCTTGTCCCGCCAGAGGCGGACAAGGCTTCGTCCATTGGGCAGGTGAAAATGTAGGCGTAGTTTTTTGCCGCTGACTGATTTGTAATTGGTCAGCTCGTCATGCATGAATTCGCGGATATATTCGCGTGCGGCTTGCGATTGTTCTGAACGTTCATCACTGATGTTACCGGTGTGGGCAATCGTAAAAGCCTCTATAATTTCGGGGGAACCTGCAAATAGCGCTGCCGTTTCCTGTGCAGATTTTGCTGAGCTTTCAACCTTGTTTAAAACTGATTCGAAGGCACTGTTCACGACGGTTGCTATGTGCATTGTTTTCATGGATTTAAATGATGAACTGATAATGATAACGCTCAAACATCCAAGGAAAATAATTGCAACGGCCTGTGGTAGCAATATCTTATGACTGATTTTCATGTCTGCCTCCGAGATTGAAAATAATAGATCTTTAAGGATGGCTGACTCGTACATTTTTTTGAATTTAAATCAATTTTTAATGTTAAAGTTCTATGGTTCACAATCGGGCGATTAAAAAATATATATTTTGTATAATGCACAGCTTTTTTTTGAGAAAAAAATCACATATGATGGCAGTTTAATTTGTCCGTTGTCGTTATTAGCGTTTAATTGTGTATAAATTTTGAGGTTTACATGCGCGCAATATATTTTGAAAATGGGAAAATTGATTTTGTTGAACGGGATAAACCGCAGCTTGCTCCCGGCGAAGCTTTGCTTAAGGTTCGGTTGGCCGGAATTTGTAATACGGATATTGAATTATATAAGGGCTATTACGGATTTGCAGGTGTGCCCGGGCATGAATTTGTGGCGGAAGTAGAAGAATGCCCCGATAGGCCGGAGTTGATCGGTAAGCGCGTTGTGGCAGATATTAACTGTCCGGTAGGAGTGTTTAAGGGAGACCATAGGCATGCTCCCAACCGAACTGTTATCGGTATAGTCAATCATGATGGTGCATTTGCCGAGTACTTGAAAGCACCTGCGGAAAATCTTTGTGTGGTTGCGGATAACGTTGAGGACCGGGCTGCTGTTTTTGCAGAGCCGCTTGCTGCCGGATTGGAGGTTAGTCAGCAGATTCATGTGACCGGGGATATGCGGGTCATGGTGCTTGGGGATGGGAAGCTGGGATTACTGACCGCGCTGGCTTTGAAACTATATAATCCCCATGTTCTGTTGGTGGGTAAGCATGAGGACAAGCTTGCTATTGCGGCGAACCAAGGTGTGAAGACCTATTGTATCAATGATCCTGAAGAGCTAACTGCGCTGGCTGAAAAGTGGGACAAATTTGATTTGTTGGTAGAAGCTACAGGGAGCGAGAAAGGCATTAATTATGCCCTTGATTTTGTGCGCCCGGAAGGAACTGTCGTTGCCAAGACTACTTCGCATCTGCCCAGCTCAATTAACCTCGCCAAGCTGGTTGTTGATGAGATTTCCATTGTCGGTTCCCGTTGCGGTGATATCGGTCTGGCAATGAATGTGTTGGAGCAGGGCATGATTGATGTGAGTGGCTTGATTGAAGCGGAGTACGATTTTGCTGATTTCAACGATGCATTTGAGCGCGCTATGGGCAAGGGAGCATTGAAGGTTCTGGTTAGGATGTAGAGAACGACCTGCAATACCATGAGATATTGCAGGTCGTTTTTGTTTACTATTTGGAAACAGCCAGTTGCTGTACTACTGAATTTAATCGTTCTACGTTGTCGCTGATTTCCTGTAAGGCATCGGCTGAAGTATTCATTCCCTGAGCTGTTTCAGAGGCAACTGTGGAAATATCTCCCAGTGCACGGTTTATTTCTTCGGATGTCGCAGACTGTTGCTCGCTGGCCGCGGCAATCGACTGGATAAGACCAGCTGTCTCATCGACTATGTCAACGATTTCATCCATGAATTTTTTGGATTCAGAGGCTGCATCAGTGCTTTCGGTTATATCGCCGGCTGCGAGTTCAACTGCGTTGATATTTTCCTTGGCATTTGCCTGAATGCTCGAAATTGCTGTTTCAACTTCTTTGGTTGCATCCATTGTTTTTTCAGCCAGTTTGCGTACTTCATCTGCAACTACCGCAAAACCACGCCCGGCTTCTCCAGCACGGGCAGCTTCAATTGCTGCATTTAAGGCTAAAAGGTTTGTCTGGTCGGCTATGTCCGTAATTACGTCCATGATGTGACCGATGCTGTCGGCTTGTTGACCTAGAGTATTCATTGTCTCTTTCAAGCCTGTGATACGTGTCTGAATCTGGTGAATGGAGGAAACGGCTCTAGATACCCCTTGTGCGCCAGTTTGGGCATTCTTGCGTGATTGATCAGCACTCTCTGCGGCGTTTGATGCGTTGTGGGCTACTTCAAGCACTGTGCTGTTCATTTCTTCCATAGCGGTTGCAGTTTCGGTAAGTCTGTCGCGTTGTACATCGACACCTCTGTTTACCTGCTCAACCTGTGCAGCCAATTCACTTAATGATTCGAATACGTCATTGGAAATATTGCTAGCTTCTTCAGCTCCACTTTCCATAGAGGACAGCAGTTCTTCCACTTCTTTTTGCTTTTGTTGAACTTCAACAAGTGTTTGCTCTGCCTTACGTGAGGCTGCTTCAGCCAGTTCACCCTTTTCTACTGCTTCAGCAATAGTTTGTGAGATTGTATTGACCATATCGCTGATAGCATTTTTCAGTTCCAGAAGTTCTGCTTCGTAATTCCCCGAAATCTTGGCATCAAGGTCTCCGCCGGCAACAGCCAGTGCGTAATTTTTTAAACGTTCCAGCGGGCTTGATATTCTTTTTCTCAGCATGACAAGTACTGCTAAGACGCATATGATTGCCAGTACTGTGAATCCAACCTGCATCAAGACCAGCACCCTGGTATTGTTTTCGGCATTTTTTTGCAGCATGACCACTGCTTTATTCATTTCTTTCAAAAGCTCCAGGCTTTTGGCGGAAAGGGCGTCAGGGGCAACTTGTTGTGAGCCGTCAAGAATTTTGTCGACCATTTCGGAGTAGCTCTTCCATACGGAGTCAATTTTTCTGAGCTGCACAGCCACAGTTGCATCAGGTTTAGGGATAGAAGCTGCTGGGCCGTTTACATTGAGAGTCAGCGGGGCTTGTCCGGAATTGGTCAAAGCAGCAAGTGTCTTTGAAAATACTTGCTCTGTTTTATGGACAAGTTTTTTGTGTTCCTCGCTGCTGTCCAGCATATAAAGCATGACTTCTTTTGATATCTTTTGGGAGAGCATACGCTGCCTGCCCGCAAGGTTTATTACAAGTCCGTCATCTTTTTGTTTGAAAGCTACGTATGTAGTCCCGGCAAACATACATAAAATTATTACAAACATGGTGATGACGGAGAGTGTAAGACGAATTTTTAGGCTCATTAGTTTTTCCTCATATTTTACGCTAGTTGGTATGATAGCGATTTTCATTCCTGTTAGTGTCATAAATCAGACTAAAACTCTATGGTAATGTGACGTTATTCTTTTTATCAAAAAAGCATTGCTCTTATGTGTCCATGTGATCGAAATGAAAAGGGGGAAATATGATTATGTTATCAATTAGCTCTGCCTAAGTTTTTGAGAAGGTTTAGCTTCTGTATCTCGTAGTCTCCATGAGCGTGATGTGTTATTGTTGAGCATTCTATATGGGGTTTCGTGATTTGCGGTTCTCTTCAATTTACTTATGAAAGGGAGATTGCCATGCACCGTGCACTTCTTGTTACACTTATTCTACTATTCTGGATGATTAATACTGTGGCTTATGCTGCTTCATTCGAGAAAATAACCGGCAGGGTTGAGTTGTGCCGTTGTAATCAGGATTTTTTTGTTCAGGTGCAGATAGGTCAGGAAGTGCAGGTTGGGGATATATTGCGTACCGGACCGGAGGGAAAGGCGGTTTTGCGTCTGGATGCGGGATCGATCATGAGTTTTGGTGAGAACAGTGAATTTATGCTCGGCGGGGAAATAAAGAATGATAAGCGGACTCTTATCGGAACCTTTTATCGTGGTGTGCTGAGGGCCATACTAAGTAAACGTGAGGGGTCATATATAGCCACACCCCGTTCATTAATCGGCATTAGGGGGACTGATATTTCCCTGACTCAGAAAGGTAACGCCGGATTTTATTTTCTGGATGAAGGACGAGTGGGGGTGCAGTCGGAAAGAACCACTGCCGTGCTTGAAGCAAGGCAGATGACTGCAACTTATGCGGGGCGTGAGCCATTACCGGTGTTTACATTCAGTAAGTCTTCAGGTTTGTCTCAGGCCCGGGACAGATTATCTTTGCTGACTTCAATTGAGATTCCCGCATCCTTAAGAGGGCAGGCGCAGCTTAACGAAATTCTTGCCCGTTGGATCATAAATTATGCCCATTATCTGGCCGATGCCGGAAAAGCCGCTGATGCTGAAACAGCACTGCTCATCGCAGAAGAGCTTACTTCGCGACAGAATGTGAAAGGTGAGGTCCTTCTTCAGATTGGGGGATTGTATTTTTACCATCTGAATGATGTAAACGGAGCCTTACGTTCTTACCGTAGGATCATTCGCGAACATCATAATACACCATACTACGAGAATGCTCTCTATGGTGCCATTCGTTGTTTTGTGCAACTCGGACAGAATGAAAAGGCTGCGGAATACGCACGTCGATATGAAGAAATTTTTCCTGATGGAAATCATGTTCAAGGGCTGGATAGTCTTGTGCGATAGGTTCGAGTAATAAAAAATTTTATAGGGTTTGTATTTGTCCTCCCCGGTTTTGCCGGGGAGGATTTTTTTTTGCCTTAATCTCAAAAAGTCCTGAAGGCGGACCCCAGTCCTCTGATTCAGGTCCGCCCGGCCAATTATCTTATAGGTAAAGGAGGACGAAATAATGAAAGAATTCAAGGCAGAAACACTCGCTGCGCTCTATCCGCTCGAGACGAGGCGAACCATCAAAAACTATGCAGCCTTTATTCAGGAACATCCTGACTGGCTGGAAAGCGGAAATTCCCTTCTCGATTACAAGCGACACAAGGTTAATCCTATTTATTCCGGTTCAGTGAGGGTCGGCAAAAGTGGAGTCGAGGTGTCGTGATGATCGGTTCAATTCTTGATCTCGGTTCGACCATAATCGACAAGATCTGGCCCGATGCCGGAGAGCGTGAGAAAGCCAAGCTCCGGCTTATGGAAATGCAGAATCGGGGTGAGCTGGCGGACCTTGAGTCAAGGGTCAAGATCATGCTGGCGGAAATGTCCGGGAATTGGTTGCAGCGTTCATGGCGTCCTATTCTGATGCTGACCATCGTCGCCATCGTGGCCAACAATTACCTTCTGTATCCCTATCTTGCCTTGTTTTGGGCCAAGGCTCCGCATTTGGAACTTCCTGCGCAGCTTTGGTCACTGATGGAACTTGGGCTTGGTGGGTACGTAGTCGGGCGCAGCGCCGAGAAAGTTGCGAAAACATGGAGGGAGAAAAATGGTTGAGGAAAGGAGTGAATTACAAGACCTGCTCATCCGGATCGATGAACGGGTCAAGTCCATTCAGGAGGATATTGCAGAGATTAACGGGGCAAGGCGTTGCCATACCCACGCTGAGAAATTTCGCAATCTTGAAAGGGCCGTATGGGGAACTGCTGCGGTTGTGGCGGGAGTTGCTGCACGCGTAACTTATGAGGCTTTCAAATGATCGGGATGTCAATATTGGCGGAAGCTTCGGCATGGATCGGCGGGATGTTTGAAGGGAAACGCTGTGAACGTTGCGGCTGTACCGATGTACTGGAGACCTTAAGGATCGAGGTTAGCTTTGGCGGACGCAAGATTGTCCACGAGTCACTGCTTTGCCGCAGATGCATGAAGCGGGCGGAGGCGGAAATCTCCTGCCTGCCCAATGACAAATGGATGCATTAGCAATGATTACCGCCTTTGCACAGCCTGATGAAAGGAATCCAAATAAATTACTAAGGATTCCAAAGGGTATTATCCCCTTTGGCCGCCAGAGGCGAAATCACCTGATAATAGCGCGAAGCGCATCAACTAAATGTTTTGGAGAAAACAGTGACGAAAAACGAAGTCATAAAAAAACAAAAAGAGGAACTGGATCGGTTCCGGGAGGTATTCGCACTGGCAGTAGAGGGCGATGATTCTGACATGGTTAAGGACCTGAAAGCCAAGCTCGACATCATGCACAAGCGGCATGACATGGAGCGCAAAGCGTGGGGCATCGGTGATGCCAAAAAAGAGGGCGCAGCAGCAAAAAGTGTAAAGAAAAACCGCAGCATCAGCCCGGAGTTAAGGGAGAAGCTTGATGAAGTTTACGGATCTGGACAGCGCAAATAAGTGGTATGCCGAGATCCTGCGCGAAGCTGAAGCAAAGAAAGAGCCGTTGCTGGTTATGGCTGAACTCGGGCGTAATGATCTTTTTTTTCTGCTTACCAGATTGCTGGGGCGCGGAGACGCTAACAACGAATGGGTCTTTGAACGTTGTCGGGAAGTGCAGGCTAATCCGGACGGTCACCTCGATCTCTGGTCCCGCGAGCACTACAAATCGACCATTATTACTTTTGCCCTGACTGTACAGGATATCTTGCGGGACCCGGAAGTCACGGTGGGTATTTTCAGTCATACACGTCCTGTTGCCAAGGGATTTCTGCGCCAGATCAAACAGGAATTCGAGCGTAACGAATTGCTCAAGCAGTGCTATTCCGATGTGCTTTGGGCCAATCCTAAGAAGGATTCTCCCAAATGGTCGGAAGAGGACGGGATTATTGTTAAGCGTAAATCCAACCCCAAAGAAGCAACTGTTGAAGCATGGGGATTGGTGGACGGTCAGCCCACTGGCAAGCATTTTTCAAGACTCATTTATGATGATGTGGTCACGCGTGAGTCGGTTTCTTCGCCGGATATGATTTTCAAGACCACCGAGGCTTGGGCTTTGTCAATCAACCTTGGAACCCGCGAAGGTATTAAGCGTTATATCGGAACCCGCTATCATTTCAACGATACTTACCGTGAAATGATGAAGCGTGAAGCTGCGATCGCCCGTGTATATCCGGCAACTGCGGACGGAACTATGGAGGGTGAGCCGGTGCTGCTGACCAAGGAACAATTGCAGACCAAACGGCGGGAGATGGGGCCGTATGTGTTCGGTTGCCAGATGATGCAGGATCCTCGCGCTGATGATGTGCAAGGATTTCGAAGAGAATGGATCAGCCGATGGGACCCTCGTGACAGCAAGGGTAAAATCCGTTGGCAGCAGTTCAATCGCTATCTTCTGGTGGACCCGGCAAGTGAGAAGAAATCCGGCAGTGACTACACGGTAATGCTGGTTGTCGGCTTGGGACCGGACCGCAATTATTATCTTATTGATGGTATCCGCGATCGGTTGAATCTTACCGAGCGTGCACGGGCTTTGTTCCGCTTGCACCGAACCTATTCGCCGTTGGCGGTGGGCTACGAAAAATACGGTCAGCAGGCTGATGTGGAGCATATGCGCTACGTGATGAATGAGCAGAATTACCGCTTTGCCATTGATCCGTTGGGCGGGAATGTTCCCAAGGCTGACCGTATACGGAAGCTGGTCCCGCTTTTTGAGCAGGCGCGGTTCTATCTTCCATGGCAGGCACGGTTCATGGATCATCAAGGACGGGAAAGGGATCTTGTGCGTGAGTTTATTGATGACGAATATCTCGCTTTTCCTGTGGCTCCGCACGATGACATGCTCGACTGCATGGCCCGCATTCTGGACCCCGCATTAGGAGCTGTTTTTCCCAAGGCAAGCCATGTGCTGGAACAGCAGGAGGATATGCAGGCCTTGATGGATTACGACATTTTTACAGGAGCGGGTTGATGTATGGATTTGAAGTGAACGGAGGCGTCACATTTTATAAATTCAGGGATTTTGACGGCACGCAGTCTCTTGCGGATGGTCATTTGCGTTGGTTCTGGGAAACCATGCGCAAAGCCGGGCAACTCCCGGTAATATTTTATGATGGAACCGTGGGAAATTTCCGCGATTTTCAGAATCTCGTCCTCCGTGAAGATCAGCATTTCTTTTTCGGGTTCAAGGATCAGCAACCTGCCGGATTATTCTGGCTGAACGGTTTCACCACGAAATCATGTTTTGTGCATATCGCGATTATGCCCGGATTTCACGGTAAAGGGACTTTGTTGATGGGGCGTGGGGTATTGCGACATTTGTTGTCAGTTACTGACGTGGCAGGTGGATATATTTTCGACTGCGTAAAGGGATTGATACCCGTAACCAATCCGTTGGCCTGCCGTATGGCAGAGCGGTCCGGTTTTAATAAAGTGGGAATTCTGCCACAGGCCGCTTATCTGGCGGCTGAAGATAAAAGCGTTGATGCCGCAATCTTTTGTGCGGTTAGGAATAAAGAGGGCGAAATGCCCGAAGCTTTAAATTTTAAACAAGGAGAATGATTATGGGAGGCGGAGGAGGAAAAGGACCAATTTCACCCGTTTCACCGCCACCGGCACCCCCGGTGGCACCGGCACCTGAACCACCAAAGATGGAAGCTATCACCAAGAGTGAGGAGGAGCTGAAAGCCAAAAGAATGCGTGAAATGGAGCGTATGAAAAAAGGGCGCAGTGCCACTGTGCTGACTGGCGGGCAGGGCGATACCGGACAGCTGGCAACGGCTACCCAGAATTTACAGGCCCAAAAGACCAAGCTCGGTCAGTAGGGGAATTATGGTTAATTATTATAGACCTGATCTTCCTGCGGCAAAGGAAGGGCAGTCCAATGTCTGGTTTGCCAACGGTTCCCCCGGTTTTAACGGTTATTTCAAATGGCATCGTTATACCTATGGAACCAATCCTTCATCTTCCACAGAAGGGCTCAACGCCCCTGCGGACTGGCGTGCCCCGGAAGATTGGACTTTCTCGGAAAAGACAGGACATTGGTATACCCCCGGTGAAATGCAGAATGCCGGATATAGCAGGATTAACGGCGAATGGTTGCATCCTAACGATATACGTCAGCGGGAGGTGGATCGTCAGAATGCTGAGTTTGAAGCTAAGATGGCACGGCGCAGAGAATCTGAAGGACGTATGCGTAAGGTGCATGCGCTCGGGCGTAAGAAGACAATCCTGACCGGACCTGACGGAGTGGCAGCCAAGGCTACAATCAGTAAGGAATTTTTGAATCGTTCTAAAGGAGTAATGAAATGAGTGAGCACCGTTGTCCGGTCTGCCGCAGGCTTTTAATGAAAGGCAAAGTTGTTGAGGTTCAGGTTAAGTGCCCAAAGTGCAAGAAGATAGTGAGGATTGTCGGAGATAATTAATACATGAGACACATTGAAAATAATCAATATTTACGGCGTTTGCAGGGTTTGCGCCAGGAGCGCAACAGCTGGGAATCGCACTGGCAGGAAATCAGTGATTACATTCTGCCGCGCAAGGGTGTTTATAGCGGGCATCGTCCGAATGACGGGCGGGTGAGGTCCGGTAAGATCATTGATTCCACTGCCACTAGAGCCTTGCGTATTCTTGCGGCTGGCTTGCAGGGCGGATTGACCTCTCCGGCAAGGCCGTGGTTCAGGCTCGGTATTTCAGATCGCGATTTATCGCGGCATAAGTCTGTGCGGGAATGGATTTCCAAGGTGGAAAACACAATGTACCGGGCATTGGCCCGCAGTAATTTTTATTCCTGCATCCATTCTCTCTATACGGAACTTGCCGGATTCGGTACCGGGATTCTTTATTGTGAGCCGGATGATGAGCGCGGAATCAGGTTCCGTACTCTTACCGCCGGGGAGTATTGTCTCGCCACGGATGCTCAGGGGCGGGTGGATACGGTCTACCGTGAATTCAAGATGACCGCCCGTCAGCTTGAGAAAAGGTTTGGCATGCAAAACCTGCCTGCCACGGTGCATAGCAGCCTGAACATGAATCGCGATCATTGGTTCGATGTTTTACATGTGGTCCAGCCGCGCGATGAATTCGACGTAGAGCTGATGGATACAATGAATATGCCTTTTGAATCCGTGTTTCTGCTTAATGGTCACGGTGGGCATGTGCTTTCCGAAAGCGGTTTTATGGAGAACCCGTATATGGCTCCGCGCTGGGATACCTCAGCTATGGATGTTTATGGACGTTCTCCGGCCATGGATGTTTTGGCGGATGTAAAGATGCTCATGGAGATGAGTAAAAGTCAGATTCAGGCCGTGCATTTGACTCTCAGGCCGCCCATGAAAGTTCCTTCCATGTACTCAAGGCGGTTGAATCTGCTGCCCGGCGGTCAGAACCCGGTGGAGCAGAACCAGCAGGATTCGGTTTCCCCGCTTTATCAGGTTCGTCCGGATCTTGCGGGGGTCAGCAACAAGATTCAGGATGTACGCACCGCAATTCGTGAGGGCTTTTACAACGACATCTTCATGATGATGGCCGGTACCAATCGTAGAACCATCACCGCTGCTGAGGTGGCCGAGCGGCATGAGGAAAAACTTATCCAACTCGGTCCGGTTATTGAGCGTCAGCACACGGAACTGCTTGATCCGCTTATAGACAGGGTTTTCGGCATACTGATGCGTTCCGGTCAATTGCCGGAAGCACCTTCTGCACTCGAAGGGGCGGATATTAAGATTGACTACATCTCGGTGCTGGCACAGGCCCAGAAAATGGTCGGCACCCAGTCTATCCAGTCGTTGGCCCAGTTTGTAGGCAATCTGGCCAAGGCTAATCCCGAAGTTCTGGATAAGGTGGATATGGACCGGGCCGTGGATGACTATGCGGAGTTGATCGGGGTTCCCAACGGCATTGTCCGTTCCGGTGATGAGGTGGAAAAACTGAGGAGTATGCGTAAGGATATGCTCATAAAACAACAGCAATTGCAGCAAGGTCTGCAAGCTGCATCCATGGGAGCAGGCATCGTTAAGGATCTGTCTCACTCCGGTTTGAATCCAGCCCAGATGCAAGGGATGGTTAATCAGGCCGGACATATTATGCAGCATTAATTTTAAAAGCGGAGTCATTTTGGCTCCGCTTTTTTGTTGCATTACGACTGAGACGTTATAATGACTTATTTTTAGATTCCTTCAGGTATTGATGTACTTGACTTTTTTTGATTATTTGTGCTTTCTATGCTTGATCGAGGGTGTCAGTTATTATTTTTTGAGATAAAGGATTTTTTACATGCTGGTTTTGACTGATTTAACACGCTTTAATGATAGTGATAAAGTTTGTATGGCCTTACTGGATGAGGATGATTGCACGTGTTACCGTCCTTTGCCTTATGAGAACCTGGATTTTGTCGAGTTCAGGAATATCCGGCCGGGAATAATTGTTTCAGCTGATGTCATCCCACACGAGAATCCAGATTCTCCTCATGTGGAAGATTGTACTTTTGAAAATGATGTCTGGCTAGATTGTGTTGATGAGCAGACATTTAAAGATTTGTTGGAACGTAGCGCTGTCGATTCAATAGAAGAAGCTTTTGAAGGTATTGTCACAGCCAAGAACAGGTGCGTTCCAGTAGAATCGCCTTGCTCCCGTTCGATCAGGACCATTCGAATTAATCCTAAGTCTGTTAGTCTTTCGGTGATAAATTCAGGTGAAGATGTAAAATTGCGTCTCGCTTTTACTGACAAGGCCGGCGAAACGTTTCGCCTTACACCAATTGCGGATCTGTGCTTTCACCGTATGGCAATGGAATATGTGCAACAGGGCAGAATGGATGAATTGGAAGCCCTGCTCGCCGGAGGGGAAGAAGTGTACATCCGTGCGGGACTCAGCAGATTGTACAAAAGCAAGAATGGCAAACAGGGCTTCTGGATGCAGGCTAACGGGGTGTATATTTTCCCCGGTTATTATCAGGGCTAGCCGTCAGCATTTTTCATCGCCGTAGTCTTTCGTCTTGCCCGGAGGTAGGAAGCAACAAGACAAAGGTTGAAAATAAGGCTGATTCCCAGCAAGGCCTTGATCTCAATGGAACCCTGCAATGGGGCTTCTTTTTCATGGGCTGAAAGCTCGTTTTTCTCAGATCCGGCGACTTCCACATCAAAAATAAGTTTATGGCCAAGTCCGCCGTCTACTTCCACTTTCCATATTCCGGGACGGTCAGGCAGGAAAGAAAATACGCCATTCCTGTCGGTCCGCCCGTTTTGGAATTCCACTTCAGCATTATCCGGTGCATAGATGAGCACCTGTCCGTAGGCTATGGGGTCTCCGGATGAGAATCCGGATTTGAATGTCACAGCCGGTGAGGTTTCGACCATTTCATAAGCTACCCCATGGGCCCACGCGATATTGCTCAGGTATAGAACTCCGGCCGCAACAAGTGTTACGACCGGAATAATTTTTAGTAATCTCATTTATTTCACTTCAAAAACCAGCACTGCGCGCATGACATGGCTGTCGTAATCGGCAGTGGGGTTAGCGTTTTTATACTGTGCACGGACCATCCATGTTCCGGGAGCAGAAATTTTTACTTTCGCAAGGCCGTTTCCGTAAGGTTCAGTAAAGTAGGCATAGGTGTTGGGGGTCATGCTGAATCCGTCATAAGTCGCGGTCATGCTTTCGATGGAAACAGGTTTGCCGTCCAGCAGGGTCTGGAATTCGATTTCATCACCGACTTTAGCCTGAGTGGGGTCGCTCATGGGCATGATTTCAAGCTTGTGTCCGACTGCTTTTTTGTAGCTGCCGTCAGCTTTACCCACAGTGATCAGGGTCTTACAGAATTTTTCATATTTTCCGCTTCCGATAACACCTTTCAAACCTTTCTTGGACTGCTGTTTCCAACCCTGAGTAGTCTGGGTCCAGATTATGCCGTTCCGATGTCCTGCAATAATGGCGGTGCCTTCTGCCTTAGGGGTGAGTTGGCCGTCCAAAGTCATGAGCATTTCATTTTCAGCAAGTTTCAAAGGAGTGGTCTTGCCGCCCAGAATGAGGTCGGCTTTAACTTCATTGATAGGCTCCATTTCTTCACTAATCATGAATACATGCGCAGATACAACGCTGAAGGGTACAACATGGTCCTTTTCAGCTGTAAACTGCACAGGTTTAATGATGAATTCATGGGCGAATGCGGTTGAGCAGCACAGAACCGCGAGCAGACAGGACAACACGATAGTGGTTGGTTTTACAAATTTCATTACAAACTCCAGTTAAAAATTATAGATTGATTGTGTTTATGTGCTACGAATTTTAAAAATAGGTGTCAATCTTAAAATTAAATTTGACTTGGTGTTTGTGATGTGGCGCAAAAAAGCCCTCACAGGGTGAGGGCTTATTAAACAAAATCTGCTTCTCGAAGTGGCTATATTAATCCAAAGTCCGCCGATACCTCTTCAACCCGACAATAATAACAATTATCCAGAAAACCACGATGGGCCAGAGGTGATAGAGGGATTCTTCCCAGCCTGTTCCTTTGAGCAATACTCCGCGCACTAAGCGCAGGTAGTGGGTCAGCGGTAGGATGGAGCCTAGGTTTTGTGCCCAGTCCGGCATGCCTCGGAAGGGGAACATGAAGCCGGAGAGTAGTAGCGAGGGCAGGAAGAAGAATATGGACATCTGCACGGCCTGCAACTGGTTGCGGGCTACGGTGGAGATGGTCACGCCTACGGTCAGGTTGGCGGCAATGAAAATGGCTGAATATGTGAACACAATCAGCGGGTTGCCGTTGATGGGTACGTGGAAAAGGAATATGGATGCCGCCATGATCAGCATCATCTGAATGTAGCCGACCATGACATAAGGAATGATCTTGCCCATCATTACTTCCAGCGGGCGGACCGGAGTGGTCAGCAGATTTTCCATTGTTCCACGTTCGGTCTCGCGGGTAATTGCCAGTGAGGTAATCATGACCAGTGTCAGGGTCAGGATAACCCCCATCAGGCCGGGAACGATGTTGTACTGGCTGATTGCTTCAGGGTTGTAATCTGCGTGGATGCGCAGGTCTACAGCGCTATTTTCGGGAATCAAGTAACTGAGTGATCCCTTGAGGTCCCGCGCCAGGGCCCGGTTTATTATTTCTCGCATGGAATTCACTGCATTGCCCGTAGCCATCGGGTCGGTAGCATCAGCTTCCAGAAGCAGTACGGGACGTTCTCCGCGTTCAATTTCCAGTCCGAACTGTTCGGGGATGGTCAGCACGAATTGCACTTCGCCAAGTTCCAGTAAGCGTTTGGCCTCGGCCCGTGAATTTATGAAGCGGTCCACGTCAAAGTAGGTACTGGCCTGCATTCCGGCTACAATTGATCTTGAGTAGCGTGAATTATCGCCGGAAAGCACGGCAAGGGGCAGATGGCGCGGGTCGGAGTTGATGGCGAATCCGAAGAGGATAATCTGAATCAGCGGGATGCCGATCATCATGGCAAAAGTCAGGCGGTCCCGGCGCATCTGGATGAATTCTTTCCCAGCCATAGCCATAAACCTTTTGAATGAGAACAAGCGTAAACTCATGGATTCATCCCCCGCATGAGGTCGATGAAAACTTCCTCAAGACTTGTTTCGCAAGGTTCAAATCTATTCTCCGCTCCGGCATGGGTGCGGATTCCCTTTTCAATTAAATTGTTATCGCGTCCGCTGATGTGCAGGGTGTTACCGAAAGCGACCACCTGATCAATACCTTCACTGGCGCGTAATTTCGTGGTTAGTTCGTTCAGGTTAGGACCGTTAAGAGTCCATGTGTGCAGGCCGGAATTGCTGACCAGCTCATCCAGAGTCCCTTTTGCCAGCAGATCTCCGTATGCGATATATGCAAGGCGATGGCAGCGTTCAGCCTCATCCATGTAATGGGTGGAGATAAGCGCGGTGATGCCTTGCGCTGCAAGGTTGTGCACTTCATCCCAGAAATCGCGGCGTGCGGAAGGGTCCACCCCGGCGGTAGGTTCATCAAGGAGCAGCAGTTGCGGATTATGCAGGGTACATCCGGTCAGGGCCAGCCGTTGTTTCCAGCCCCCGGAGAGTGATCCGGCAAGCTGGTTGGTGAATCTGCCCATATTCATGCGTTCTATGGCTCCATCAACAAGCTTGCGGCGGTTGGGCAATTGGTAGGCACGGGCAAGAAAATCAAGATTTTCTTTTACGGTCAGGTCACCGTAAAGGCTGAATTTCTGGGCCATGTAGCCTACCTTGGGTTTGATGAATTCAGCTTCCTCAATGATGTCATAACCAAGGCAGGTGCCCGAACCTGAATCCGGTCGCAGCAAGCCGCAGAGCATGCGGATAAAGGTGGTCTTGCCCGAACCGTTGGGGCCGAGAAATCCGAATATCTCACCCTTGCGGACCTGCATATCCAGACCCTTAACCACAGTCTTGGGGCCGAATGATTTGGTCACACCGGATACGTTTATGACAGTCTGCTCAGTCATCGCTGCTCCGGAAGTAATTTTTGATGCGGGTTAAGAATCCGTTATCAATTTCAAATCCCTCCGCTGTTCTGCTTACATCCACAGGCTGTCCGGGCTTGAATTGTAAGGCTTTGTCAATTGCCGGAACTGCTTCAAGCATGAAGACCAGTTTGGCTCTGCTCTGGCTGGAATATATGACCGGGGGCGTATATTCGGCCTGCGCTGAAATGTAACTCAAAGTTACCGGGATCGGTTTTGCCAGCCCATCGAAATTAACCAGCAGTTCTTCACCGATTTTGAAGCCGCCTACAATTTGTTCCGGCACATAAAATCGGACTTTGCGGTTTTCCGGCGGCAGGATGGAAATGATCGGTTTTCCGGCTGCAACCCATTCACCTTGATAGCGGATGGTATCAAATACTAATCCGGATCGGGGCGCAGATTGTGCTTTTTGATCATAGTTCCAGCGGGCTTGCTCAAGCTTGGCCTGCGCTGCTCGTACTGAAGATTCTGCAGCATTGATTTCATCACTTCGGGAGCCGAGTGTTGCCGTTTTAAGTTCGGATTTGATTTCTTTTACCAGTTGGGTGGCTTGTTCATAATCCGTGCGAGCCTGATCCCGTTCCTCTTCTGAGATGGTTCTGGTACTATAAAGATCAGCGCGCCGTTTGTATTCTGTAGCGGCAAGCCTTTCCGCTGCTACTGCTTTTCTCAGTCGGGCTTTAATGGAGGCTATTTCGGAAGGGCGGCGTCCTTTGCGTTTGTCGGCAAGGTCGCTGATTGTCCTATCAAGATTTCCTTCTGCTTCATCGACCCCGGACTTCTCAAATTCCCGTTCAAGGGTGAAAAGCGGTTGTCCGGTTACAACTGTCCGTCCTTTGCGCACGCTGATTTCATCCAGCTGTCCGCCTATCGGGGAAGAAACATATACAAATTCTCCCTCAACATAGCCTTGCCAGAGCTTTGATTCCGTTTCATTGCAGCCGCAAAGCAGAGTGGAGAGCAGGATCGCTACGATTATATGAGAAAATTTCAGGCCGGATTTCATAATCAGTCTTCCTTTTTTACAGCAACAGTTTCTTCAAACAACTGCAGGTTACGTTTGACCTGTTCGCGGGGATCAAATTCACCGTTGGAAATATGAAAGAGGAATGAAGGCGGTACTACAGTGCCCAGCAGCATGAACACGATATCCGCAGGGTCTATATCTTTGCGAATCTGACCCAGCTCCTGTCCTTTAGCTGCTATTTCTCCGGCAGCCGCACGGTATTCGGTCATCAGAGAGTATATTGCCTTACGCCGGATAGATTTTTGATCCAAAGCAGCTTCCGAGAATATCAGCCGCGGAATACCGGGATGCTTATGCAGCAGGTCTGCATGACGCAGGGCCAGTTGTTTCAGCACATCCAAAGGAGTATCTCCTTCATCCATGGCGGTTTTGGCGTTGTCGATGAGTTTTTTGCGGATCAGTTCACGCACTCCATCGAATATTGCGTCTTTGTTCTTGTAGTGACGGTAAAGGGCCGCAGGCACGATGCCGCAAGCCTTGGCAACATTACTCACCGTAATGGCGGAAACCCCTTTGGCAGCAAGCTTAAGGGCTTCGTCAGCAATCTGTTCGCGCCTTGAAAGGCGGTCCATTCTTTTACTCATTAATTACTCTCCAAATATGTGAATGTGAATTCACTTTAACTTTGAAGATGGAAGGTGTCAATGGCGTTAAACAAAAAATCCCTCCCACCGAATTGAATCGGAGGGAGGGATTTTTGATTGCTTATGTGCTGATTCGATTAGTTCGAAACAGGCTTACCGATGAAGCGTACTGTTGCAAGAACAGCTAAAACGCCCAACGGCAGTACCATCAGTACGGGCATTCCGAGTCCTGCGGGGATGTAACCGAACAGGATGGAGATGATCGCAACGGGGACGGCGTAGAACAGCTGAGTTCTGGTGTGGTCAATATGGTCACATGCGGAACCCATGGAGGACAGGATTGTTGTGTCCGAGATGGGAGAGCAGTGGTCGCCGAAGATAGCTCCGGTAAGAACCGCACCGATGTTCAGGATTACGTAGCCCTGCTCGGGTACCAGCGCGAAAGCAAGCGGGATGCAGAGCGGCATGAGGATACCCATGGTTCCGTAAGAAGTTCCTGTTGCAAAGGAGATAATGGAACCCATCACAAAAATGATGGAAGGCAGCAGGAAAGTCGGAATGGTGTCGGAGAGCACGTTTACGAGGTAGGCCGCGGTTCCGAGTTCCTTGATGATACCGGAAAGGGACCATGCCAGCAGCAGGATAACTGCGGTGATGTTCAGGGATTTAACACCCTGTACCCAGGTTGAGAGAGCTTCATCCACAGTCAGGATGCGCTTGCCAATGGCAATGGCCAGAGCAACAATACCTGCGATGAGAGCTGCCTGGAAAAGAACAACAGAAGCATCGGAGGCACCGAAAGCTTCACGGATTGCTAAGAAGCTCATGGGAGCATCTTCGAAAATCTGCTTCAGTGCAGCATCGTCACCGCCCATAATACCATTGTAACCATTGAAGTAGAAGCCGAGGAAGGCTGCAACAATCAGGGTTCCGATGGGGATAATTGCGTACCAGATGCTAGGATCAACATCTTCTGCGGGCTGCAGTTCGGTAGCCTCATCTGCAACCATGGGTTTAGCATTGTCATCAAGGACTTTACCGGTAGTACGGGCACGCTGTTCAGCTTTGTACATGGGGCCGAATTCACGCATGAACCAGATGGTCGCGAGGATGAAAACCAGAATAAGGATGTTGTAAAAACGATAAGGAATGGTCTCTACGAAAACGCCGTAAGCGTTCATGGTGTAGCCGATTCCCTGAAGACCGTCGCGGATGAGGCCGACTTCGTAGGCAACCCAGGTGGATATCAGTGCGATACCGGCGATGGGTGCTGCGGTGGCGTCGATGACGAAAGCCAGCTTCTCGCGGGAAACTTTCATTTTATCAGTTACCGGGCGCATGATAGGGCCGACGGTGAGGGAGTTTGCATAATCGTCGAAAAAGATAAAAAGGCCGAGCACCCAAGTAACAAACTGGGAACTGCGCGGGCTTTTTGCCTTTTTAGCCAGAGCGTCAGCAATTGCTTTCGCCCCGCCCATTTTGGAAACCAGTGCAATGAGACCGCCGATGGCGAGACACTGGAGTACGATACCTGCGTTCCAAGAGTCGGCAAGAGAGCCGAGAATCTCGTTGGACAGACGCAGGAAACCACCAACAAAACCGTTGTAAATGTCAAAACCTTTGGCTTCGAGCATGAAAGCACCGGAAAATACACCGATGAAAAGTGAAAGAACAACGTTTTTGGTAATAAAGGCCAGAACAATGGCAACAAGCGGCGGAATGAGTGTAAACAGACCGAATACTTTTGCATTGGCCGGGCCGAGGCTGGAGTCAGCCGCAAATGCGGGCTGGCAGAGCAGTGTAAATAAAACTGTAAGTAATAACAGTCCTCTCCAATTGCGCATATTAAATTTCCCCCTTGAAATATTATGTGTCGCAAAAAATATGATCTGCTGATCTACTAGAATTTAGACATAAATGCAAATTTGATTTTGTATCTGTTTAATTTTCCATGATAAAATTCCGAAATGACAGACTTTAACCGTAGAGAATTAATGAAAGAGTAATATTAGCGGAACTGCCAACTTAGATGGAAGTTGTACCCTTATTTGTTTTCGGGGTAAAAAGTTCCATTGTACCCGTTGGTAAATTGGGGTATGGACTTGCCTGTACAGACACCATTGAGAATACGAAAAATGCACAATCCTAAATAACGTTATAAGGAAATCAGATGTTTTCAAAAAATAAAGCTCTCAAAAGCATATTTGATTCCAGCATTGATGAACTTTGCAAGAGCGAAGGGCTCTCCAAAGAGACCATTATTCAGGGCATTGAAGATGGGACTATGGTTCTGCTCGGGAACCCCAACCACAAGAATGTAACTCCCACCCTTATCGGGCAGCCCGCGAAGGTTAAAATTAACGCTAACATTGGTACTTCTCCTTTTAAGAATGACCGTGAAAAGGAAATGAAGAAGCTTGATACCGCATGGAAGGCAGGCGCACACGCCGTTATGGACCTCTCCACCGCCGGTGATCTTGACGGAATCAGGACCGATATGCTCAATAGCTGCCCCCTGCCGCTGGGTACTGTACCCATTTACGCTATGGCGCAGCAGTATGTTGCACGTGATGAAGATCCCGCAGGTTTCTCCATCGATGAACTTTTTGCTGAAGTGGAAAAAGAAGCTGAACAGGGTGTAGATTTCATGACCCTGCATTGCGGCCTGACCCGCCGTGGTGCAGAGTGGGCAACTGAAGAAGGCGAGCGTCTGCTGGGAATCGTTTCCCGTGGCGGCTCCATCCTTGCCCGCTGGATGCGTGATCATGATGAGGAAAACCCTCTGCTCACCAACTATGATCGTCTTCTCGAAATCTGCCTCAAGCACAACGTTACCCTGAGCCTTGGTGACGGCCTCCGTCCCGGCGCAGGTGAAGATGCCGGTGATGCCGCACAGTGGGAAGAAGTTCTCATGCTCGGCAAGCTCGCCAAGCGTGCTCACGAGTACGGCGTACAGGCAATGATCGAAGGTCCCGGCCACGTGCCCATGCACCTCGTTGAATCTCAGATTCGTGGAATCAAGGCAGCGACCTACAATGCTCCTCTCTACGTTCTCGGACCTCTGGTAACTGACTCCGCTCCCGGCTATGACCACATTGCAGGTGCAATAGGTGGTGCCATTGCTGTTATGAACGGTGTGGACTTTCTTTGTTACCTCACCCCCGCAGAACACCTGACCCTGCCTGAAATTGATGACGTCTGGAACGGTGTTAAAGCCTCCCTCGTTGCTGCCCAGTGTGGTGAAGTTGCACTTGGACGCAAGGATGCTGTTCAGCGTGATAAAGATATTTCTATCGCACGTAAGGAACTTGATTGGGACCGTATTGCTGAACTGGCAATTGACCCCGCTCTGGCATGTGCTCGTAGAAAAGATCATAAAGATGAAAAAGAATGCGCTATGTGCGGAAAATTCTGCGCAGTACGCATGCTTTCCGAATAGTCCTGATTATATCATAAGAGCCGCTCTGTACGTTCTATAGATGATAATGGCCCGTAACACCGCTGGTGTTACGGGCTTTTTTTGTGTAATGTTATGTATTAAGATTAAACGATCGTTTGAATATGGGCTTTTGCCCGCTTTTTGCAATATCTTCTGCAAGTTGTTTTTTTGGGAAAAAATGTCAGGGCCGAATTTAGTTATCCAACGCTATTCAAGGACGGGATATTATGCTGCAATACGTACGCGAACCCATGAGCGGGTTAACTCATTTTATAGGCTTTTGCCTCGCTATTGCCGGGCTGGTTGCGTTGCTGGTTTCATCGGTAAATCCGACCAGCGTAATGCACGTGGTTACTTTTTCGGTTTTTGGCGGGGGGATGGTTCTGCTTTATCTTGCGAGCACTCTTTATCATTGGTTGCCACTCTCCAAGCGGGGGATCATGTGGCTGCGTAAGCTCGACCATTCCATGATCTACATTTATATCGCCGCAACCTACACGCCGATATGTCTTGTTGGACTCAAAGGCGCGTGGGGATGGTCATTGTTTGCCGCAATATGGACTATGGCATTGGCCGGGATCATTACAAAAATGGTCTGGTTGAATGCGCCGCGCTGGTTGTCTACCGGATTTTATCTCGCCATGGGCTGGCTGGTAATTGTCGGAGCTTATCCCTTGATTCAGGCTTTACAGGTCGGAGCCTTGCTTTGGCTGCTTGCCGGCGGGATCATGTATTCAATCGGTGCAGTTATCTATGCAATGAAACGGCCCGATCCGTGGCCGGAATTCTTCGGCTTCCATGAAATCTTTCATGTGTTTGTCATGGCCGGAAGTTTCTGCCATTTCTGGGTAATGTATGAATATATTACTGCATTAGGCTGGTAATTATTTGGAAAAGTGATCAAAACCACCGGCAGTGTATTCTTTGCCGTTAAGTAAAATTTTGGTGTCCCCGGTGATTGTGCCTATCTGGTGCAAGCCGGGGATTTCTGCTTTCAGTTCTGCAAATCCATCAGCTGATGCAGCCCCGAACAAGGCATAATCCTCTCCGCCGAGAAAAGCGTGTTCCGTAGCGGAAATTGATTTTGATTCAGTGTAGCGGATGATTTCTTCGTGCAACTGCGATTCATCAAGTGAAATTTCAGCGCCCAAATTACCTTCACAGCAGCCCAGAAAACGGGGCAGGTCACGGGCCAGACCATCCGAGAGGTCCATCAGTCCTTTTACGTGTTCCGACTCAGCCAGTTTGATGCCGGCTGCTACACGCATGGGCGGGCGCAGATGCGCTTGCACACATTCAGGGTAAAAATCAGCAGCTTTTGCGTTTGATTCTTCAAGTGCCAGCAGTCCGGTGCGGGCCATACCTGACGGGCCATGCAGGAATAAAACATCTCCCGGCACGGCATTACCACGAGAAATAAAACGTCCTCCCGCAGCTTCTCCCCAGACAGTAACTGAAATTCCAAGATACTGACCGCCGGAAAGGTCGCCGCCAGCCAGGATCAATCCGTGCAGCTGTGCAAGGGCGGACATAGATTGAAAGAAGGGTTCCCAGAATTCGCTTTCCAGGCTGGGTGGGATAATTAAACCCAGTGCAAATCCGCATGGCTGTCCTCCCATTGCAGCAATATCACTGATATTCACCGCAAGTGATTTGTAGCCGATGTCTGCCGGAGAGAAGTACGAGCGTCTGAAATGCACATCTTCCAGAAACAGATCTTTACTGATGCACAGGTCTGTGCCGGAACGAAGGATAGAGCAGTCATCCCCGCGTCCAAGTGTGACATGCCCGTTTTCGGATGGAAAATATTTGTCGATCAGGGTCAGGAAATCCTGTTCTGAATTTAATTTTGTCATTACTTACAACATCTCCACAAAATCTTCGACAATGACCTTTGGGCCGAAGCCGGGGAAGTTGATGCGCAGCTTGTTGGGCTCGATGCGTTCGATGATCTTGCCGCGTCCGAATATCTTGTGCTTGCAATGGCCAAGTTTCATGGGCGAGGGCTTTTTGGTGGTAGTCACCGAAGGAGCTGAGTAGGGATCAGGCTGCACTGGAGTATTCTTCTTTACATTCATGCCGCCGGAATATGATTCCTGCAAATCTTCGAAAAGATCGGTATCAAGCTCACGCAGAAACGGGCTGGGCACCGCAGGTTCGGAGAAATCGGTGTTTTTGCGGTTGATGGATGCCGGGGCACACATGATCAGTTCCTTGCGTGCTCGGGTACAGGCCACGTAAAGCAAACGGCGTTCTTCCTCGTATTCCTGAGGCTTTTGCATGGATTTACGGGAAGGGAAACGGTCTTCCACAAGGTCAATGATGATGACCGCATTCCACTCCAGCCCCTTGGCGGAATGGATGGTGGAGAGAGTAACCACATCTTCTTTTTTTTCTTCCTCGTTGTGTTGATCAGGATCAAGGCAGAGGTCGGTCAGGAAGAATTCCAGATCATCGTAGTTGGACGCAATCTGGCTGAGCTGCTCGATTCCAGCTTCGCGGCGCGGGTAATCGTCCGGGTACTGAGCCACCAGTAACGGCCTGTAGAGCGGCACTATGATCTCAAGGCAGGTTGCCGGAGAAGAGTTCTTCTTTCGCAAGCCATCAAGGTCACGCAGGATATCCTGCAGTAACTGGTATTTCTTCGTATATTTACCGAGTGCCTTTTGGTCTGCAGAAATAACAGCCTGTGCTATTTTAGTGGCGGTTTTAGGGCCGACTCCCTTGATATGGCCAAGAGTGCGTTGCCATGCGATGATATCAGCCGGGTTGCTGACCAGACGCATGAAAGCGAGAACATCTTTGATGTGTGCGGCTTCGTTGAATTTCAGGCCGCCGTATTTTTTGAAGCCTACGCCCAACCGTTTCAGGGCAACTTCCAGCCCGTAACTCTGGTATCCGGCGCGGAAAAGTACAGCAACTTCTTCGGGACCATGTTTTTTTTGTAATTCAATGATCCGGTCCAGCACGCGGTTTGACTGGCTGAAATCGCTGAGCGGAACCATGAGTTGCGGCTTGTCGCCCCAAGTCTGTTCAGTGAAAAGTTTCTTATCAAATTTTGTTTCAGCACCGTCCAGAATAGCGTTGGTCAGATCAAGGATGGGCTGGGTGGAACGGTAGTTCTGTTCCAGACGTACAATTTTTACGTCTTCGAAAATTTCAGGAAATTTAAGGATGTTGGTTACATCTGCGCCACGAAAGGAATAGATGGACTGGGCATCATCACCAACAGCCATGACGTTCCCGTTCTTCCCGGCCAGTAAACCGACAATGCGGGCCTGCACAAGGTTGGTATCCTGATATTCATCGACCATGATGTACTGGTAGCGTGAACGCAGGGAGTTGCGCAGGAATTTGTCCTTTGTCAGCAGTTCTTCAAGATAAAAAAGCAGGTCGTCATAATCCATCAAACCGTGCTGTTTTTTATAAACAGCGTAGCCCTTGGAGATTTGTTCCATTTCGGAAGCGTAGGTTGCCAGATGGAAAGCTTCGGAATTGACCAGCGTATCAATGGAAAGTTCTTTGTTACGAGATTTACTGATCATATCCAGCAAGGTGGATTTCTTGGGATATGAGCGGTCGCCTTTACCGAATTTAAGCTGGTCTTTTACTTCTTTGACTGCGGCTTCAGAGTCACTGCGGTCCATAAGTGTGATGCCGTTGGGAAAGCCGATTTCAGCCGCGTTTTGACGCAGTACGGAATAAGCGAAAGCGTGGAAAGTTCCGCCTTGAGTGCCGTGCAGATTTCTGCCCAGAATCAGTTCGGTACGCTGAAGCATTTCCTGCGCGGCCTTGCGGGTGAAGGTCATCAGCAGGATGGATTCCGGCGGGATACCTTGTTCTACCAGCCATGCCAGACGGTATACAATTGTACGGGTTTTGCCGCTGCCTGCACCAGCAATTACCAGCACGGGACCCTGAGGGTGTGTAGCTGCTTCGTATTGTGCCGGGTTCAATTCGCTTTTGAAATCTATCATGATGTATGTATGCCTCCGGCGGCTGGGGAAGGTAAACTTTTTAATAGGTCTTGCCGCTTCGTATGGAAGTTAGTTGTGAATTTGTCAATCTGGCAGAGTAATATTAAACCAGTCAAGTATGATTTGTCCGGTCTGGTGCATGGTGCTTATCTGCTGTCCATCGGAGCTGTAGAAAAATGCGTCCTGCACCGTATGAGTTCCGGTTCTGCCATGGAAACCGAATATTTCAGCGCGATCAAATTTAGCCTTAAGATCGAATCCGGGTTTTGCGGTGCAGATAAGGTGCGGAGGGTAGCCGATGGGGTTGTCGCCGTATGCCTCATGTTTGGTGATAACCTGCTCCATTACCTTTTGTCCGTTAAACTCAAGCTTCATGAGTTTGTTAGCTATTTCAGCAGCGATTTTATCTGCCTGTGCCGGATCGATATGACCACGCGTAAAATCAGAGGTATGGATATATATTCTTCCGGGATCAAGGGCAAATGCTTTGCTGCTCGGCGCAATTATTGTGGAATCCCACTGGTCCTTTGCGGGCTGCGCGCACTCGAGATAGCCTTGTTGCAATAGAAAGGTGTTCAGATCTACTTCTGTTTCAAGGGCAGCGAAGCCATGATCCGCAAAACTGATAAGCTTTTTATCTCCCGGAAGAGCTTCGAATTTATCCAGTACTATACCGATAGCATGGTCCCACTTATGCATAAATTCAGCAGCCTTGGAGGCTAGGGGATGGTTGTCGTCTTCGAAAGCGGGATAGAAAAAATGAAACAGGCGGTCAGTCTCCGTAAAGACAATGGTGAATAAATCCCATGCAAGATCATTCCAAAGTAATTCAAGCGCTTTTAAACGGCCTTCAAGAGTGTGTGCTACCTGATCAAAAAGATAATCCGGGTCCATTATTCCCCGGCTGGTGTCTGCTTCGAGCTGATAGCCTGCTTCGCGAAGTGGGCCGAGCAGGAAGGGAGGTTGAACTGCTTGCTTAAAAGAATCGGCAACAAAGCCGGAAATGAGCATACCCCGCAGCGGCTTGGCGGGGTAGGTGTTGGGCAGGTTGATGACCTTGCTGATTAATCCGTTTTTGCCAAGTGCATCAAAAATTGTCGGGCAAAGCACCTGCTCGAAGTTATTGATGGAAAGGGTGTAGGTTTGTGGATCAATGGATGTGAATCCGTAAAGTCCGTGTTTTTCCGGCTTTTGGGCAGTAAAGAATGATGTCCAGTTTACCGGGGAAAGTTCCGGTAATTCGGCGTTGATTGGCTCGCATTTTCCTGCAATACGGCTTAGATTCGGCAGCCTTTTCGACCACTTCAAAGCAAGAGAGGCCGGAAGTCCATCCAGCCCCAATACTACGAATCTTTTTCGTTCAGTTTGATTAAAAAGCATATTAAATCAAGTGACAATAGAATATAACGAAGCGGCGAAGCCATACTAAAAAAGTTTGGGATTCTTAAACCCTTTTCAAAGGGTTTAAGCCGCCGGAGGCAAAAGTCTTTTCATAAAAAAGCGTATCAAATCAAACTACAAAACTACAAGCTCATACTTCTTCATAAAATGTACTGGATTGTATGATTCTTTTGCTTTGCGCAGTCCGGGTTCGCCGAGATCCTGCTCACGGTTAACGAATTTTTTGTCGCTGGCGTTGTTTTCGAGGAACATCTGGTTGATGGCCTGATAGACGCCTTTGAAATAGGTGTTTCCTTTTTCAAAATGGATCACGATGGTGTCTTCACCTAAAGGCTCGGCAATGGTGTACGCGATGATGCGGTTTTCGATTCGCAGGGTTCCGCCGGTGAGATGTTTGATGGTGTCCATTTCCTTTAGAACTTTGGCAATGGCTTCATTCTCGGCGACAAGGGCGGGCGAGAAGTTCTTTTCTTCCTGCCAACGATACCATTCCAGCTGCATTTCCAGCACTTCTTCCACGCAATCAGGGGTGATTTCACGGTATTCGTAGTCGTACTTTTTCATGAACTGGCGGTAGAGGTTTTTCTTTTTGTGGAAACGGTTGCCGCGGAGTTCAATCAGTTCTTGAACGGAATAGATGTAATCAAAATGGTCGCGGTTTTCTGTGATTTCGATTTTATCACCGAAAATTTTCTTGAGATGCAGGGCCAGCTTTTCCGGTACACGTGTGAATTTGGTTCCGGGGGTGTTCATTAGCTCACACTTTTCCCAATCCGCGCTGAACCAGTCTCCAATGGGTGCCCAGTTGATTACTTCAGGTTTGGTCTGGCGTACGTGGATGAGCCCTGATTTTCCGCAACTCAGTTCAAGACCGTAATGTTCGGTCCAGCCCCAGATGTTGGCAAAGGTGAAATCAGAGGTTCGTTGCGGGCAGGCTGCAAGAGCTTTTTCAAATTCATCTTGGCATTCAAGGGTGATGGGCTTGAATTCGTTATTCATTACTGGTCCTTTTATTGTTTTTCTTGATCATGCTGAACTTCTGCCAGTTTCTACATGAGAATGTGTAAAAAATTATGGATGCCTGTACTCCTTGCGAGATGAGCATGGCCATCCAGATTCCGGTGGCTGAATGCAGTACTTCGTGCCCCAGAAAATAGGCCAGCGGCAGTCTGCATCCCCAGACTGTGATGGCGAAAATGAACAGGTTGTAGAGGGTCGCTCCAGCTCCGTTTAAGGCTCCGGCCATGATCATTGAGGTCAGGGTAAACGGGATAGCGAGCATGTTATAATAGAGATAGTTTACAGCTTCATCAAGGACCACCTGTTCCGGGGCGATGATGGCGGTTACCGGATAAATTACCTGCCAAAGCAGCAGTGCTGTAATGCTCAGGAATCCGATAGCCAGAAACAATATCCTATACCCGAATTTCTTTGCCTCGTCAGCTTTGCCTTCACCAAGGTAGTGTCCGATAATGATCGAAGCTGTCATGTTGAAAGCAAATGCGGGCAGGAACAGGATAGACTCAATGCGGATACCCGCAGTCATGCCTGCCAGTGCGATGACGTTGTTTTCAGGCAGACTGGCAGTGATGGAGTAGAGTACCATGTATCCGGAATGCCAGACCAACTGCATCAGACCGCTAGGCCACGCTACCTTGAAAAGGTAGGGAAAAGCGCTTTTCATCCAGCGTAACGGAGCGATGCATTTGCGCCGCAGGTCGCCTGATTTGATGAGCACGATGACGTTGAATATGGCGCCCATGGTTATCGAACCGAAGGTTGCCCAAGCCAGTCCCTTGTATCCGAGATTGGGGAAACCCCACATGCCCATTCCCAGTCCCAAGTCACCGATGGTGTTGGTTGTAGTGACGATAATCATGCTGTACAGGGGCAGCATTACCTTTTTCTGGGCCCGGAAGACCGCGTTGGTAATGATCAGCATGTAATAGATGGGCACGAGGTAAAGGAATACTTCAATGAAATATTCCATCACATGGCGCATTTCATCGGGGACTTGCAAAATTGTCAGGATTCCGTTTCTGTATGGAAAACCTATAGTGAAAATTATCAGTCCTAATATGGCTCCGATGATGAAGCACAGACCAACGTATCGCTTAGCCCTCAGCATCATGCCAGCACCGATGGACTGGCTGATTGCCGCTACTGATCCGTTGGCAGTGGCCATGGCGATGACCAGAAAGAAGAAAAGCGACTGGCTGATCATGCCCATTGAGGCTTGAATTTCACGGCCCAGTTTGGACGCAACCCAGACATCCACAAGACCGATCATCAAGTGGAAGAGCATCATCAGTATCTGAGGCCATGACAGATTCCATATGGTTTTGTATGGAGAGTTGGTCATGTCTGCGGTGGTCATATTCATAAGCGGGAAAAACTCCGTATAAATTCAAACGTAGTCAGCCTTATATAGCAGATCCGGCGTAAAAAAATCAGAGGAAAGGCGGATTTGGCTGCGGAGCTAGGAGTTTAGTTACAGTTTCAGGAAAAGCAAGAGTTGAACAGCTATAATATTATTTTTGCTCTTGCAGTTGATTGCGCAGGTTATAGATTTATTCTCATTGGTTTGAGGCATGTACTTTGTGCGCTGCTTTGTTTATGTTATCAAAAAAAGTAAACAGAAAGCGAATGTAAATATAAGGAGGCTGAATAATGGCGAGCGATGAAAATTTCTGTCCTAGAGTGCGATTGAACTTATGGCTGGAAACAGAAGAAGGTATGCTTTTCGGCCTTGGAAGGGCGCAACTGTTGGAACAGATTGAAAAACAGGGCTCGTTGAATAAAGCAGCTAAGGCGCTCGGAATGTCTTACCGTGCAGCATGGGGAAGGCTCAAAAACACCGAGGAAGTCCTCGGGGATTCTCTGGTCCTTAAAACCCGTGGCCGCAAAGGCTGTAGCCTCACACCGCTGGGTGAAAGGGTTCTTGAAGATTATCGCCAGTGGGTACAGGAAGTTGAGAATTTTGCGGTCATGACCGCCCGTAAATCATTTCCTTGGAATGTAGCTTCTTATGACGAAGATATGGAGCGCATTGCTCAGGAGAAGAAAGGTAAGAAGTAAGAACTTCTTACTTTGTTCAGGAGAATATGATGTTTAATTGTCTTAATTTTATAAAAACAAAATTACCTGTTCTTGCTCTTGGTTTGTTGCTTTGCCTTTCGTGTGTAGCATGCAAAACCGTTGATACATCCGGTGAAGTTTCTGCAACTGTTTCAAATGTTGGTGGCGGTAGCAGCAAGTAGAATAGACAGAATTTAATTGATTCGATTTAAACACCCCCTGCTCCATATGGAGCAGGGGGTGTTTTTTGCTGTAAATGCGGTGTTTAATCCAGAATATAATCCAGATATTTATTGTCACTGGGTCGGTCGGAGTTCTGGTTATTATTGTTGTTTGAGTTGGCGGGAGGATTGTCCGGCTTAGTGTCCTGTTTGTTTTGATATGTGTTTCCTGAGTTGGAATAGTTTGTGTCTTGACTGTTTGAGTATGAGTTGCCGGAGTCATTGTTTGTGTTTGTGTTTGTGTAAGTGGAACTCTGACTGGTCTGCCGTGTACATCCCGGTCTGTTAACGTTGACTGTCGGATTGATGTTCACGTTGGCATTGTTATTTTGACTGATATTCGGGCCGTAATTGGGAAGGTTCTGCTGATTGTTGTTCGTGCTGAAATAACCTGAATTCGTAGGCCCTGAAACTCCGGGATAATGCCATGCGTTCATGGCATTTCTCATCTGAATTCTAACCCGGTCATGCCCTTTCATTGCGTAGCCTATGAAAATATAGTTCACTCCCTTATAGCGTGAAACCACAAGGTAAGAGTCGTACCATTTTCCGTCACGGTCATAGCCTGAAAAAAATCTGAGTACTGCCGGATAGCCGGATACGTGCCCCGGCTGTTCGTTTAAAAGTCGTTGGTAAGGCAAGCCTTTGCTTCTTAAATACAGAGTCCATTTATTAAGTTCTGTAGTCAGCGAAGCTGAGGTTACCTTTGAGTATAATTGAATTACAGCATCATTTGTCGGTGGATAGCATTGTTTGAGAAGGTTGTTGACGTCCCACAGCGGAGGCATCCTTTTGGATCTTTGCCATCCGGAAGGGCATTGCAGGCCGTCGGCCATGTTTTGGGCGATGGAAATCTGAGGGAGTAGGAAGGCTGCCAAAAGTGTCAGAATAAATAGTTTTATTGCAAATTTCATTTGCTGCCTCCTGCTTAAAAGGTTCATTCTTCATTTATTTATACACCACTCCCATGATTTATGACAGCTACAAACTAGAACACCCCCTGCTCCATAAGGAACAGGGGGTGTTTGGGGTATGAGGAATAGAGTGTAGTGGCTCTATCTGTAATAGAGGTTGCGGCCACCTACGGTCAGGAATGCCTGATGCAGGTTGCGGCGGATGTCGCGGCGATCCCAGATGTCCTGAATGTGACCTCTGGAAAGCGCGTTGTATGCGGAATGGTAATCCGGCGGGATGTCCATACCGGTGGTTTCCTTGATAACACCAGGACCGGCGAAACCGACGCGTGAAGAGCGCACAGCGTACTGGTAAGGGGAGCATCCGAGGAAACTTGCCACCGGACCGGCGTAGGAGTTGGTATCGTAAAGAACAATGTAGAGTCCGCCGGACTCGATGTAGCGGCGTACAGCCATGGTTACACGCGGCATCTGGATAAGACCGTTGGTTCCTTCCTGAATACGGATACCGGCAGTACCGTGAACGTATGCGAGGAAGGGGTAACGCTTCTTACCGGCCAGCTCAAGGGCGCGGATGAATTTTTCACCTTCTGCTGCACCTACGGAACCGCCACGGAAGGGGGCTACGAGGGTAGCGCAGGTCACCTTGGTGTGCTTGATGGCACCTTCAAAGGTGATGCAGCCGGACTGCAGTCCGGTTTTTGCTTTTGCGCCGTCCAGCCTTTCCTGAAAGTTAGGGAAGCCGGTGGGGTTGGCTGAGCAGATGGATTTGTTGAATTCACGCACTGTGCCCCAGTCGAAGAGGTTAGCCATGTACCAGCGGTATTCCATAGGGAAATGGTGTCCGCAGGTGGGGCATACTCCGGCGAATTCATCGAAAAGGTCGCGGGACCAGATTTCGAGGCAGCCGTTCTTCTCAGCGTTGGGACAGGTGATTTCCTTGTCTTCGCTGGCGCGGGGGCTGATGTAGTGACGGTAATCAGACGGCGGAATATCCGGTTCCGCATCAACGGAAAGCTTGGTCAGGGCCGCTTCAACTTCAGACACGCTCTTGGTGCTTGCGCCCATCTTGCCGAGGAGCATGTGCTTGAGCTTGTCGAATTTGTTGGTCACAACATGCATTTCGTCCTTGGCTTCATCTGCAAGGGCCTGAATCTTGGACTGGTACTTCCTGATCATGTCGTAGCGAACTGTGGAGTACGCTGCAGCCATGGCATCAACTTTTGCGGAGTTGAGCTTTTCAAGGAAGGAACGTTTGTCGTCGAAAGCATCCTGTGCCATGCGGCGGTATTTTTTGTAACGCTTCCAGAGCAGCCTGTCTTTGGCGTTGGGGCTGATCTGCCAGCGGACGAATACGGATTCGTCGGTGAGATCTTTTTTATTGCGGTTCTTGATGGCGGCCTTACTGAACAGGCGCAGGCCTTTAACGCTCAGAACCACTTCATCGGTAGCCCGAATTACTTCAGAGCGGACCATCTTGTAGAAATCAAAATGTTCGGGACGCGCACCAAGTGCGGGTTCACGGATGATTCCGTCGATGTAACCGAAACGCAGGTTGTCATCCGCAGTGATGCACTGGGACTTGGCGCAAGTTTCGATCAGCTCGGAAGGAGCACGTTCTCCGCCGCGGATACGGCCTTCAATTGCAGCTGCACCTTCGGGGGAGATAACGGAATAGTAACCGTGGGAAAGCATGAGGCGCTTATCGGCCATGGCGATTGCTTCCGCACCGCCGGAGCCGCCTTCGGAAATAACGGAAATGACGGGCACATCAAGGCCGCACATTTCATAGATGTTTTCCGCGATCTGCTGAGCTGCACCGGGGTAATCTTCCACCGGATAGGAGCCGGGGGTGAATACGTAGGTGTGAATGGGAATATTCTCACGTGCAGCAACTTTCATGTAGCGCAGGGCGTTGGCATTACCCCACGGCTTGATGCAGCCGCCGTTACGGAATTCCTGACCGTGGCCTTTTTCCTGACCTACGACCATAACCGGCTGGTTGTGGACTTTTTTGCCCACGCGGCGGGTGATGTAGGCACGGGCGATAACCATGCCGGGGTCAATGCTCATGTCATCCTTACCACCTACGACAGTGTAGTTGTCGTAGACGTTCTCAAGGATGTCTTCGAGGCAGATTCTTTCGGAATGACGTACGATACGGACCTTGTCCATGGCGGACAGGGTTTTGTCGATGTCTTTTTCCAGTACTGCGAGGCTCTCATCGTAAGTGTTGAGCTTGTCCCACAGTTCTTCCTGAGTCTTATTTATGCTGGTTTCAAGGAAGGCATCAAGCTTGTTTGCGAATGCAGTAAGGCGTCTGTCCTCGGCATCACCGAGAATGTCACGCGCATACTGGACTCTCTTGACCAACCCGTCCAGTTTCTTTTCAATATCCATAATGTATTATTAGAATTCCAGTATGTTTGTTGTTTTCTTGGCCAGAAACTTAAGGTTGGACTTCAGGGAAACTTCCTTTCTGTCCTTGCCTTCCAGAACGAATTCATCAAGGAATTCGAGTCCGCGTTTCTTGGATTCCTCAAGGTCCTTGCCCCAGATGATGGCCAGAGCCAGGTTGGGGTCAAATTCTGTGGGAATCTGGTAGGGCAGTTCTTTGGGGATGTGGGTGTGCATTCTGAGCCAATCATGGTCATCCCAGCGGAGGTTCTCGATTTCGCCTGCCCACGGAGCGAATTTGTCGTCTGTGTCTTCGGCAATAATTCTGTATTCGATTCCCACACCTTCGAAGGTGATGTCGTCCTGAGTGTAGCCCAGTTCATCCCCGAGGGCGAGTCTGATCTGTTCTTTGATCAGGTTTACGTCCGGGTTGCCCTTGATGCGTGAAATGGCGGCGGAAACACCGTTTTCAACCTGAATACGTGTGTTTACTTCCATGAGAAAGGGGTCACCTTTGGGGGTTACAATCCATTCCCATGTTCCCACGTTGTCATAGTTGATTTCACGGGCCATGCTCAGGGAGTGTTCCACAACGTCTTTGAGAACTTTTTTAGCATCAAAAGAGTAGGCTATGCTGTCGGGGCAGAATCCGGGGGCAACCTCAATTCTTTTCTGGCGGCCCGGGCTCTGCACGGAGCAGTTACGGGTGCCGAAGTGAACGTGTTTTTTGCCGGAGCGTTCGGAAACTATCTGAACTTCAATATGGTTGAAGTCGAAGATCCGCTGCTCGATAAGTACGCCTTCGTCGTTGAAGGTACGCAGGGAGTAGTTTCTGATACGGCGGTACACCTGACGGAATTCCTCGATGGAGTAAACTTCGTCAATACCCATACCACCGCCGCCTGCGGAAGCCTTTACGAGAACAACGGGATTACGTACACCCTGTTCTGCCTGAAATTTAAACAGGTTGGATGCGATTTCTTCCGCTTCCAGTTCATCGTAAATAGCTCTGTCAGAGCCGGGGATGGTGGGAACGTCGAGCTTTCTAGCCAGACGTTTGGTGTTGATTTTGTCACCGAGGTCGCGAATTACCCACCAGGAAGGCCCGATGAAGGTCATGGGACGATCCCTTTCGGTTACCCTGCGGGCAAAACGAAAGTTTTCAGAGAAGAAGCCGTAGCCCGGGTGTACAGCGGTACACATGGTTTCATCTGCAACAGAGAGGATATCTCCTGCATCGTTGTAGGATCTGATCATGTAGATCGCTTCTTCGCCTCCGAGCTGCCTTGCGAGGGTTACGTGCCCGGAATCCTTGTCCTCTGCCGTGTATACGCTGACAAAACTGAGTCCGAGATCTTTACATGCCTGCATGATACGCACAGCGATCTCGCCTCGGTTAGCAATAAGTACTTTATCTGTTTTGGGATTCAAAATGACTCTCCTGAGTCTTTCTGGTTAATTCTATATTATGTTTGTTAAAACTTTTTTTTCAAAAAAATACGCAACCGTTTTAAGCCAAATAAGGCTTCTGTCAAGTTAAATATAACTAACACTTACGTAGGTATAATAGGGCCCGCTCTGATTTTTAGGACAAAATTATAACCAGTAAGCGGAGTTAGGTTGGTGGTTTTGTTGAAAGTTGACCTTAAAGGACTGCTTCAGTTTTTTTAATCATGAACTCCGCCAGAATTCATTTCAGCTTGCCCTGATAAAACAAACACGTGCATTTCGTCAAATTACGAATATGCTCAGTCATTAATACTTTTAAAAAGAAAATCCCGCATCTTATACTATAAAATGCGGGATTTAAGGTGCTCTTGCGCAAAAAACTAAATAAGCCCAAAGCTGATCATGTTTAGAATGTCGGTTTCTTCTTCCTGACTTTCTTCAGTAGCAGGTCCGGCTTTTGCTTTTGTGGATTCTTCCATAATTTTGTCTACCGCAAGTTTCTTTTGCTCATCCGGGAGATTTAAGTCCGCGACAAAAGTTTCTGTTTCAGAGATTTTCTGCGGAGTGAATTTCTCCTGCCAGACAGACATGCGGGTATAGATTGTTATGTGCTCAAGTGCCTTGTCTGAATTTCCGAGCTCTTTGTAGGCCCGTGCCAGTTTCCTGTGGGCAAGCCTGATGTGGCCCTGATCCAGTTCAAGGTTGAGTCCTTTGCTGATGACTTCAACAGCTTCTTTGTATTTGCCTTCACGGAGGTAGCAGTCGCCGAGCATGATGTAGCTGGGACCGTATTCCGGATTGGCATCGATTGCCTTTTCAAAGTAGACAGAGGCAGCCTTGTCCTTGTTAAGCATGAAGGCGACGGTTCCTGTCTGATGGAGCCCTGCGGCTTCGTTTTTTGTGCCGCAGCCGGTAAGCAGGGCTGCGATGATCAGGGGCAGTCCGATCAAGGTAGCCTTGGTCCTGATGCTGGTAAATGTTTTATTCATAGTTTTGTAGACAGTAATTCTGTTTGTTCCCAACTACGGGCTTTTGAGTTTTACTTTCACTTCGTTTAATGCCCTAAAGTTTTCGAATGGGCAAGCAGGATCGGGAGAACATTTTCGAATTTTCGGGAAGCTGAAGATTTGTTCTCCGTTCAGGAATCATTGTCGTTCCTTGATTTCTGGTGTCTAGCCAATCTTTGGCAGTTCGTCCCAGTTGGTAGTGTAGGCGGGGGATTTATGCTTCCTGTTCATCTGCCACGGTTGTTCGAGGCCTTCGGAAGCATAGCTCAGGGTGCGTCTGCCGAAACGCGTGTTAGCTGAGTCAAGGAGGTCCATAATTGCTTCTTTCTTGGTTGATTCGGCTTTGTGATCCAGTTCCAGTAAATTGCACTGGCGGTTGTACTTTCCACAAAGGTCGAGCAGAACTACCCCTGTCTTTTTATAGCTGAATCCTTCCTTATATATGGAACGGATGCATTGCAGTCCGGTGTTGATCAGTTCCGGGGTGTAGTCCGTGGCAATGGGCAGCATGCGGGTGGCGGAGTTGGAGTATTGTGGCAGATTGTTGAAACGGTTGGTGGTCAGGTAAACCATGACTCCGTTGGTGAGGGATTGCTGCTCTCGCAGTTTTTCCCCGGCCCGGGCAACATAGGCTGCAACGGATTCTTCAAGGTCGGACAGGTTCGAAACAGGGCGTCCGAAAGAACGGGATGAGGAAATAGTTTTTTTGGACTTCGGTGAATTGTCCAATTCAAAGCAGGGGGTTCCGCGCAGTTCAAAGGCCGTATGCAATCCGGTAATGGACATGTTTTTTTTAAGCCAGAGGTTCGGAAGGTCTTTAAAGGCTCTGGCTGTACCTACTCCTCGCGTGATTAATCTTTTCCCGTGCCGTCTGCCTATGCCCCAGACATCAGTTACCGGAACTTTGTCCAGCAGGCGGTCCAGATCATTTCTGGCGCAAAGACTGAAAGTTCCTTCTGTTTGTGGATACTTTTTGGCAAATCGGCTGGCAATCTTGGCCAGAGTTTTGGTGGAGCCAAATCCGACAGAGACCGGGATTCCGGTCCATTTGAGAATTCTGGTTCTGATCTCTTTGCCGATAGATGGTAGTTCGCGAAGCATGCAGGGCGGAAATTCAAGGAAAGATTCGTCGATGGAGTAGACCTCAAGGTCTGGAGTGAGGGAAGCTAAGGTAGCAGTCACTCGTTGCGAGAGGTCGCCGTAAAGAGCGTAATTAGATGAAAATATCTCAACATGATTCTGTAGAAAAAATGATTGATATTTATATGCCGGGGCACCCATGGGCACGCCTATGTCTTTTGCCTCCTGTGACCGGGAAATTACACAGCCATCATTATTAGAAAGAACCACAACCGGACGGTGTTTGATTTCCGGTCGGAAGAGTCTTTCACAGGAAACATAGAAATTGTTGCAATCCACCAGTGCAAAGATTCTCATTACACAGCCTTGTGGATGATGTAGGTTACGACTCCCCAAACTTCAAAAGAAGTCTCTTCGGTTATTTCCAGCAGAGGGTAGTCCGGATTTTCCGGGATAAGGAAGAGCCTTCCTTCTCTTTGCTTGATCCGTTTTACAGTGAGCTCTCCGTTGAAGGTGGCTATGATGATGGAGTTGTTATGAGCGTCCATGGAGCGGTCGACAACAAGTATGTCCCCCTCTTTGATATTGGCATCGATCATGGAGTCCCCGTAGGCCCGGATGAGAAATGTTGCCGCCTTGTTACTGATCAGGTGCTCATTGAGATCCATCTTTTTATCAATGTAGTCGTCAGCAGGGGAGGGGAATCCTGCGATTACCTCTGATAGGAGCAACGGCAGTTCAATTTTGTTTGCGGCCTCAGGTGCGAATATTTCGATAAAAGGTTGTTTCATGTTTATCTTGTATTGACTTTTTTGTATTCATGTCAATCTTAGATAAACAATATACCGAAAAAAGAACCTGATCGCAGCGATCAGGTTCCTGATGGTTATTTCTTATCCATGAACATAGCGACCATCTGGCCGAGAACAGCATCGGCTTCATCATGGGGTACCTGACAGGTTCCGACCTGCTTGTGTCCGCCGCCGCCGAATTGAAGCATTACGCTACCTACATCGACTTTGCTGGTGCGGTTAAGGATGCTGTGACCTACGGAAAATACGGTGTTCTGCTTCATTTTGCCCCAAATGATCTGGATGCTTATGTTGCATTCCGGGAACATGGAGTAGAGGGTGAATCTGTTGCCGGGGTAGATTTCTTCCTGTTCACGCAGGTCGAGAATAGCGACATTGCCGAACATCTCTGTCCGGTCTTTCAGCATTCCACGGAACTGTTTGTCCCTTTCAAAATAAAGGTCTACGCGTTCTTTGACATCGGGCAGATTGAGAATTTCATCGATAGGTAATTCTCGGCAGTAGTCGATGAGGTGTTCCATTAACTGGTAGTTGCTGACGTTGAAGTGTCTGTATCTACCAAGTCCGGTGCGCGGGTCCATAATAAAGCCGAGCAGTATCCAGCCTTTGGGGTTGGCTACTTCCTCGGCAGTGATGTCTCCGCTGTCCACTTTATCTACATAGTGGAGCATTTCATCGAATTTATCAGCGAACTTTTCATGACCGCCGAAGTATTCCCAGATGACACGGGCTGCACTTTTGGCCGGTTTAGACATTCCCTTGTAGTCCAGTTTCATATTGAGGCGTTCGTCCTCACTGGAGTGGTGGTCAAACCAGTATCCGCAACCTTCGATATAAGGAACGTTGGCAACGATGTCGTTGGGGTCACCGGGGTAGCGTCCGTCCTGAACATCCTTGGGATGGACAAACATCCAGTTATCCATGATTCCAATTTCTTTGAGCAGGACAGCGCAGGCAAGGCCGTCAAAGTCTGATCGTGTCAAAAGCCGCATTAAACTCTCCGTATGCTGGGAATAATAAAATTACACGAATATTTTTTTGAAATACTTAATTGAAAATAGTTTTAATTACAATCTCATTTTAATTATAGATTGTAGTTTCGTTGAATTTTTCCGCCTGCCTACTTAATGACCAGAACAGGGATCTCGGCAGTGTGCAGGACTTTATGGGTTACGCTGCCGACAACCAGTCCTTCAAGATCAGACTTTCCTTTTGAGCCCATAATAATCAGGTCGCATTTTTCTGTATCTGCAACAGTCTTGATTGATTTTGCTATGGACCCGCCGATTATTTTTTCTTCATGATTGATGTCCCTGTCTTTCAGGGGGGCGGTCTTTTGTTCAAGGATTGCGTAGGATTCACGGGTTGCATCGTCGATGGCCTTTTGGAAATTTGGTTCACCGAGTCCGGTAGGAACAGGGCGGTGGCAGTGAAGAACAATAAGCTTGCCGCCAGACATTTCCGCGAGGGAAGCTCCATAGCTGATAGCATTTTCAGAGTGTTTGGAATCGTCAACGGGAATTAATATCTTGGTAAAAATCATGTCTGTTCTCCTTCTATGGATGTTTAGAGGATAATACTTGAAGCGGGCAGTTGCTGCAACAAGCGGAAATATTTATGGACGAAATTGTCAGCTTAAGGCTGATTGAATGTTCGATCAGTGGTGTTTTTTCAGTATATTATGTCATTAATTATGAATGTAGAGAGCTGTCTTAGTCAATATTTATTTTAAAAAATACCAATAAAACAGACAGTTATATGAAAAGCTGATTGGAAAATCAAAAAGTTCTAAAAAAAATGTTGACAGGACGCATAACTGAACGTAGATACTGTTTTCAGTTGATGTCGCTCTGAAAACGAGTTCAGGGTAGATGTCTGCAAGAGGCTGATGTAGCCTTCAGGTTTAGTAAGTTTCCTGCTTCCGGCGACTGTAGGGGTCTTAGGGAGAAAGTTTGAAAGCTTCACCTGATAAAGTTGGATGACGATTCAACCGCAGCAGCAAATTGTAAGAGTTACTTTGACACAACACGGGGGGAAGCCCGCATCTCTCCCCGAGTCTGATGGACATCGGCATTGATCAAGATAAAAACCCATGACGTGCGGACATGTTTCGGATGTCAGGTTTTTATAGATCAGCTTAGTAAAACACCTTCCGTTTCCATTCCTTAAAGCATAGGCCCCTCCCCCACCGGAGGGGCTTTTGTTCTTTCTGGCAAAGGTTAGTGGTAAGTATTTTGGAGAATAGGGATTAAATACTTAAAGTTGTTGCTAGGGGTGTGTTCACTTTCTGAGTTGACCTTTACTTGATTTTACGTGTAAAGATTTTTCTGTGTCGATAAATTTCAACAAATTGAAATAACGAGACTTTATAATGACCAAAAAGGATACAGTTTTAAAGGCGGCTAAAGAGCTTTTCGGGGAACTTGGATATAGTGGTACTACATTCAAGAAGATCGCAGACCGTGCCGGTGTTGCAGTGGGATTGCTTTCTCATCATTATGGGAACAAGGAAAAGCTTTTCCGTGCGGCTGGCTTTGACGTTGCTGAACGTTTGACCCTCGCTTTGCAGGATGAAGTGGTGCAGGCAGAGAACGGTTTCGATGCCGTATATAGATTTGCCCGTCGCTATCTTGAATTTTCCGTTGATCCTGATGAGGATTTTCTGGTGCTGATCAGATGTTCACCGTACAGTGATTTGAAAACCGGGGAAGATCGGGACGCAATGGTTCATAAGTTTGTCCAGATTCCAGTCCTGCTTGAAAACTGTGTTGCCCGAGGTGTTCGGGACGGTTCCATCCCCAATCTGCCTGTCTCGGAAACAGCAGCGGTTGTACAGTGTAACCTTGTTGGTGCGGTTAGGACCAATCTGCTTACTCCGTACAGTCCTCCCAGTCTTTATAAGGAAATCTTGAATTTTATCAGCAGAGCTCTTAAAGCTGCCTAGCTTTATTGCTGCAACTCTGTTTTATTATATCCCGGACAGCTTTTGCTGTCCGGGATTTTTGTTTTTAAGGGGAAGTATTCTTTGTAATTCTGGACAAAAATAGTTGGAGATGGTTTATTAATAATATTACAGAAGAGTGCTTCATATTAGATGGATTGTGCTGATTTCGGCAAGGAGGAACCATGCGAGTCGTGATTACCGGTGGAACCGGATTTATCGGAAAAAGGTTAAGTCAGGAATTAGTTGCAAAGGGCTATCAGGTTATTTGTTTGACCCGTTCCAGTCGTCCTTCTGAAATTTCCGGAGTTCGTAACGTTGTCTGGGATGGTAAAACTTCAGCTGGTTGGCTGGAATATGCAGACGGTGCGGATGCCATAGTTAATCTTGCCGGAGACAATATCGCTTCCGGGCGCTGGTCTGCAGCTAAGAAAAAATCCATTCTTGGTAGCCGTGTAGATGCAGGCGAAGCGGTAAGTGAAGCTGTTGCAAAGGTGCAGAATAAGCCGAAAGTTGTCATTCAGGGTTCTGCCATTGGATACTATGGTGATTGCGGGCCAGAGCCTGTGAATGAAGAGTCTTCAAAAGGTAGCCTGTTTCTTTCCGATGTAGTTGAAAAATGGGAAGCGAGCACAGCTTCGGTTGAAGATCACGGGGTGAGGCGGGCAATTATCCGTACGGCTATGGTTCTTGGAAACGGCGGTGCGCTGGCTAAGATGGTAGGTCCTTTTAAGGCGGGATTGGGCAGTTATCTTGGTGCAGGGCATCAGGGAGTATCGTGGATTCATATTAAAGATGAAGTCCGGGCCATTATTTTTCTGATTGAAAATGAGAAATGCAAGGGCATTTTCAATCTCAGCTCCATTCGTCCACTGACCTTTAATAAGTTTGCTGACACTCTCGGCAGTGTACTTGGTAAACGGGTCTGGTTTCGTGCTCCCGGTTTTGTGCTCAAGCTTGTTCTTGGCCAAATGGCTGAGGAGGTTCTTTTGAGCGGACAATTTGTAATGCCTGTAAAACTGATTTCTGCCGGATTCACGTTTAATTTTCCCGATGCAGATGAGGCCTTGCGGGAAGTATTGTCTTAAACACAGTGTTTTTGTTTGGATAGCGAAAGGGCAACCTGATTGGTTGCCCTTTTGGTTTCATTTTTTCCATTTGCGAGAATACATTTTCTTCTTTCCGGATTTCCGTTTGGCCCGTTCTGCAATCTCTGTAGTATTTTTTTCGGCTTCTTCTTTTAATTTCAGATAATTTTCAAGCCTGCGCCGGGTGATAGTCTCGCTCTCAAGTGCATCGCGTACTCCGCAGCCCGGTTCACGTTCATGGCTGCAATCGGAAAAGCGGCACATTTCTTCGGCTTCCACAATTTCACTGAAGGCCCGGTCAATACCGGCATGGCAGTCATGCAGTTGCAACTCGCGAATGCCGGGGACGTCAATAAGCAGGGCACCGCTTGGCATTACATGTAATGAGCGGGTGGTTGTTGTGTGGCGGCCCTTGTCGTCCCCGTGGCGGATGGCTCCGGTTTTTTCTTTTTCGGTGCCGTTTATGGTGTTGAGCAAAGTTGTTTTGCCCACACCGGACGAGCCGAGCAGGGCCACTGTTTCACCGGGTTTGAACCATTTCTGAAGACTCTGCACGCTTTGCGGGTCCTTGCCGTTAATAGTCACAATCGGCATGGATTCGAAAAGATGTTTGGCTTGCTCGCGGTATTCCTGCGCTTCTTCTGTAAGGTCTTCCTTAGTCAGCACAAGCACGAAATTTACCCCGGCCTCTAGGGCCAGACAGATGTAGCGCTCAATGCGGTTCAGGTTGAACTCGGTATTGCAGGAGGAGACAATGAAAAGTGTATCGATATTGGCGGCAATGGGTTGTAACTTAACTTCCTGACCGGGAGCCATGCGTTGAAGCAAGCTGGTGCGTTCAAGAATTTTTACCGGGACCATGGTTTCGCGGTCCATAAGCAGCCAGTCACCTACCGTGGGTTGTTCGTTTAAGCTGCCTATGCCTTTGCCTGCTATTTTCAGCAGTAGTTCGGAATGTCCGGTGGAGACAACCAGATGTCCCTTGTGAGTCATTGTAACCCGAGCGGGAATCATTTCAAAGTCATCAGTATCCAATTGGTCCTTGAAGCAGTCCTTCCAGCCCAATTCATCCAGTGAATAGTGTTTTTCGTTCAAGAAATCCTCTGTTGAGAATGTTGTGGTTGAAGTGTTTATCTGAATCATACAACTTAAAGTACAAATGGATAACAGGCAAGGGGCGGAGTCCCATAAATTCCCGTTGCTTCTGAATAATCATCCTCTTCTATTTTCTGTTTTCCTTTCATTACTGATGGTGGTGTGTTAAATTCACAGTAAGGACAGAAGTGGATTTAGCCTAACAGCTTGAATCGTGGGAGTGGATATGAGCAAGGAAGTCCGGGATCTGATCAAGACGCATCTGCCTGACTACAGCAGCTCCCGTTTCGGGAAACTGTATACTGATACCTCTGAATTCATGAATATTGATTTCAGTGATGTTATCCAGCTTGGTAATGAGCATTTTCTTGTCTCTAAAAATGAAATGGAACGCAGGTTTGGTCTTGATGATCCCAAGTATTGGGTCAAGAGATGCAAGCGGCTGGAAGATAAGCAGCCCCAGATTTTGAAGCTGGCGTTTTATGAAAAATTTCCCATGAATATCGGGCCGTTCAAGATTGAGTGTTTTCGAAGTCCGCGTAAGGAAGCGCGTATTCTTGAATTGGTTAAGGGCGATATGCGTTTCATGCAGGGATATTCGGCAGAGGACTCTGCGGGAAATAATGTGCGGGTGCTGGATATTATCCGCGGTAAGCGCCTTGATGTCTGGGTACATAATATCCCGGTGGATCATAAAACGTATTTTCATGAGCATTTTCCGGATATTTTGGAGAAGTATATCGGGGCCTGTGAAGCCATTAAGTTTTTGCACGATAATGATGAAAAGCACGGTGATATTCGTCGTGATCATCTCTGGGTCGAGTATGATACCGGAGATTACAGGTGGATAGATTTCGATTACGCTTTTGAACTTTATGAAAATCCATTTGGCCTTGATGTCTTCGGACTTGGAAGTATCCTCATTTACCTGGCGGGAAAAGCTAATATAATACCGCAGACCATGAAGGATCATAACATTGATCCGTCTATGCTTTCATCCATAGCTCCGGGGGACTATTCGGTGGTTATCGGGAATCGCGTCGTAAATTTGAAAAAAATTTATGATTACATTCCTCAGTCATTAAATAATATACTCATGCATTTTTCATCTTCCAGCTCAGTTTTTTATGAGAGTGTTGATGAATTGATGCTGGATATGAATAACAGTTTGAAGGAAATACGTAATTTGTAGGCAGAATTGTGCAGTTTAAATCTGCAGAGGGGAAATCATTATGAAAGCCATGAAGATGCTGATTGCCTTTGACGGTTCTGAAAATTCATTCAAGGCGGTGGAATATGTCGGGAATATTGCCCGTAATTGTTCAGGTGAAGAAATCGTACTGCTATATGTTGAAAGACTGCCGGATAAAGATATTTTTCCCGATGACGCGGCCTGGGAAAAACAGTGCGGCGAAAATGAACAGGCTATGATGGTGAAATTGGCAGAGGCCGAGAAGAATCTCGTGTCAATGGGAGTAAATCCTGAAGAAGTCAAAATAGAGTACTTTGCCAGTTGCAAATCTCCGTTTCATGAAACAGACATCTGTTCTATCGGACGCAGCATAGGAATGGATATTTTGCGTATCCGTGAAGAAGGCGAGTATGGAACTATTGTCATCGGGAGGCGCGGAGTTAGCAAAGCGGAGGAGTTCCTGTTCGGTTCCGTTTCAACTAAAGTTGTTCAGTCTGCTGTAGGGTGCACCGTCTGGGTTGTTAATTAATGGAAACAATTATGTGTTTTAGTCCGGGAGCGGTATGTTAAAACAAATCAGTGCACTTATGATGATCTTAATGTTCATTTGTGCTGCTACTGCGCATGCGAAGCCCAAGGTTCTTTATATTGAGAGTTATCATGATGGATATGCATGGGATCAGGAGCAAAGAGCTGGACTTGAGTCCATATTTAAGGATCAGGTTGAGTTATATAATTTTCAGATGGATACCAAGCGGGTTGCTCCGTCTCGGTATCAGGAAAAGGCTGATTTAGCATGGCAATATTATTTGGAAGTCAAGCCGGACGTTGTCGTGATTTCAGATGATAACGCCCTGATGCTTCTTGAACAGCGATTTTTAAAAACTGATACTCCTGTAGTTTATATGGGTATTAACAATAACCCCCGTAATTATGGCCCGTTGGGGGGAAATGTTACCGGAGTGCTTGAGCGTCCTCTTTATAAGAGAACAATAAGATATTTAAAGGAATTGATTCTTTTTAACAGCAAGAAAGTTTTGATTTTGCTTGATAAGGGAACTACTTCGGAAGTTTTCAGGTCGTCTGTGTTTCATGATCAACAGAGCATGGAGATTAGTGGAATTAAGGCGGATGTAAATTCTTATTCAGATTACGGCAAATGGAGTAAGGCCGTGATAAACTCCGGCAAAAATGGATATGACGCTATTGTGATTGGTTTATACCATAGTCTTTTTGATGAAGGGATCAATGTTGATGGGGAGGAAGTATTGACATGGACTTCAGAAAATTCTCCGGTTCCTGTTTTTGCATTCTGGGAAATGAGTGTGGGTAAAGATAAGGCCGTTGGGGGAATGGTCTTAAGTGGTGAGGTGCAAGGGCGTGCTGCCGGTGAGATCGTAATGAAGATTCTTGGCGGCACTCCTGTTACTTCTATTTCTCCCGTTATTCCGGCTCAGGGAGAGTTTGTTTTCAGTCAATATGAGTTGGATCGATGGAAGATCAGATTGCCTCATTATATAAGAAAACAGGCTCGTATGCGCGAATAGTAATTCGGATTGTGCCAATTTAGTTACAACTTTTATGTCCGCTTGACTCAAATGGAATGGTTTTTTATTGAGTTTTCCTCTTTGGCAAAATATCCAAACAGGTGAAAGAATGAACAACAAGATAAATCTTTTGTTTTTGTGTACAGGCAATTCCTGCCGAAGCCAGATGGCTGAGGGATGGGCTCGACATTTGAAATCAGATCAAATCAATGCTTATTCTGCGGGCATTGAAACACATGGGCTTAATCCATCGGCTGTCAAGGTTATGGCTGAAGCAGGGGTTGATATTTCCGGGCATAAATCTACCCATATTGATGAACTTAGAGATGTTCCCATTGATATCGTGGTCACTGTCTGCAATCATGCCCATGAGACTTGTCCCTATTTTCCCGGCGGCAGCAAAGTTGTTCATGTCGGCTTTGATGACCCGCCGAAAATGGCAAAAGAAATCGCGGAGCGGGGCGGTTCTAATGAAGAGCAGCTTGATAGTTTTCGGAAAGTCCGCGATGAAATCAGGAGATTTGTTGAGACCCTGCCTGAGGGGTTGATTGATTAACGATCTCTGCTTTTATGTAGTATAAGCCTTCGGTCTCATGACCGGGGGCTTTTTTTTGGGTATCGTGTTTTATGATAACCATGTATTTTAAGGTCTGTTTTCGTTGAACTATATGAATTGTATCCTTTTTAATCTGTTTGACGGTCTATTGATCACGTAATCAGTATTTTTTGGTTGTCAATTTTAGCTATTGCGTAATATAAGCGTTTCTGATTGTGGTAAACACAATGCGTTTTCAGGGGATGAATTATAAATTTTTACAAGGCGGCAGGAGAGATGGAGTCTTTAAGAGAGTTGTACCGTATTGGAGTGGGCCCTTCTTCAAGTCATACAATGGGACCGCGTATGGCTGCGGAAAGGTTTCTGGAGAAACATTCTGATGCATCTCGATTCAGGGTAACGCTTTTTGAAAGTCTTGCCGCTACAGGTAAGGGGCACCTTACCGACTGGGCGATTCTTAGTGTTCTTGGTGATGATAAAACTGAGCTGATCTGGAAAGCTGAAGAGAAAATGCCAGAGCATCCGAATGGAATGCAGTTTGAAGCTTTGGATAGTTCCGGTGCTGTAATCGATATTTGGAAAGTTTACAGTGTCGGTGGTGGGGCCATCCGTGAAGAAGGTGCTGCATCATCCAGCGCAGATCCCGTCTACGGTTTGATCACTATTACTGAGATTATGGCTCACTGTGAAGACAAGGGTATTACCTACTGGGAATATGTAGAACAGTGTGAAGGTCCTGAAATTTGGGATTTTCTGCGAGGAGTTTGGGAAGTAATGGAAGCTTCTCTTGAGCGCGGTCTTGAAGCCGAGGGCGTATTGCCCGGGTCTATCGGACTTCGCAGGCAGGCTAAATCTTATTATCGCCGCACTAAACACGCCGGTCCTGATATGCAGCTGACCGGTATGACCACTGCCTATGCCCTTGCTGTTTCCGAAGAAAATGCAGGCGGTGGTGAAATCGTAACTGCTCCTACTTGCGGATCATGCGGTATTGTTCCGGCAACTTTACGCTATCTTAAAGATACTCAGGAGCATCTTAAAGAGAATGATCTGCTCCGTGCACTGGCTACTGCCGGACTGTTCGGCAATGTTATTAAGACTAATGCATCCATTTCCGGGGCAGAAGTCGGCTGTCAGGGTGAGGTCGGTTCTGCATGTGCTATGGCTTCAGCTGCAGCAACACAGCTTATGGGCGGAACATTGCGCCAGATTGAATATGCTGCGGAAATGGGTCTTGAGCATCACTTGGGCCTGACCTGTGATCCCGTGGACGGATTGGTGCAGATCCCTTGCATTGAACGTAATGCCTGCGCTTCCACCCGTGCGCTTGCACGTGCTCAGATGTCCATTCTTTCCGATGGCTCTCATCGCATTCCTTTTGATGAAGTCGTGGAAGTTATGAAGAAAACAGGACATGACCTGCCAAGCCTTTACCGCGAAACTTCAACTGGCGGACTGGCAAAAGCTTATAATGAACGTTCTAATTCCAAGTAACTGCAAGTGATATAAATTTAATACGAAAGGCCGGGGCAAATGCTCCGGCCTTTGTTCTTTAATACAGGTGGCAGGAAACTTTGTGTGCGCTTGCAGTTTCTTTCAGCTCCGGCTGGGTCTGCGAGCAGATATCCATGGCCTTGGGGCAGCGGGTATGAAAGGGGCAGCCTGTAGGTGGTGATATAGGGCTGGGCATATCACCCGTTATGATTACATCTTCCCCTTGAACTGCCGGATCAGGAACCGGGACAGCCTCGAGGAGGATTTGGGTGTATGGGTGCTGGGGATTGTGATAAAGCTCTTCGGCTGTAGCAATCTCCATGAGCTGCCCAAGATACATGACCGCCACCCGGTCACTGATGTGGCTGACTACCGAAAGGTCGTGGGAAATGAAAACATAACTCAGGCCGAATTCCCGCTGAATTGATTTTAGCAGGTTGAGGACCTGCGCCTGCACTGACACATCCAGCGCGGATACTGGTTCATCACAGATGATCAGGTCCGGGTTCATGGCAATGGCCCGTGCGATTGCCACACGTTGGCGCTGGCCGCCGGAAAATTCGTGGGGGTAACGTTTGTGGTGTTCAGGTCTTAATCCTACCTGTACCAGCAATTCTTCGACCCGTTGCTGGATTTCATCCTTGCTACCTGATTTATGGATGCGCATGGACTCGGATATAATCTTTCCGATTCTCTGGCGGGGATTGAGCGAAGAGTACGGGTCCTGAAAGACCATTTGAAGCATGGTACTGCGCTCAGTTGCGGTCCATTCGTCAAGCCTGCGGCCTTTGAAATTTATGCTGCCCTGATCCGGCTTTTCCAGCCCGGTGAGTAATCGGGCAAGGGTGGATTTGCCGCATCCTGATTCGCCTACAAGACCGAGGGTTTCTCCTTTTTTTACTTCAAGGGTAATGCCGTTAACAGCTTTCACCGTAGATTTGGACAGGGAGAAAAGTCCGTTACTGACGGGATAGTGGCGTTTAATATCTTTTATTTCCAGTATGTTTTCATTCATTATGCTATGTATGCAGCCAGCAGCGCACCTGTCTGCCGTCTTTATTTAAAAGTTGAGGTTCCTGCTCCCGGCAAAGATCAAAAGCCCGGTCACATCGGGGATGGAAACGGCATCCCTTTGGCAAGTCCAGCAGGGCAGGGACGTTACCGGGAATGGGAGTCAGTGCAGTGCGGCAGCCAAGCCGTGGCACTGAATTAAGCAGTCCCTGTGTGTATGGATGAAGAGGTTCCTTAAAAGTATCCGAGATGGACGCGGATTCCACAATCTGTCCGGCATACATAACCGCAACCCGGGTGGCTACCCGTGCTACCACTCCGAGATCGTGGGTAATGAGCATGAGCGAGCCGTTCATTTTGTTCTTAAGGTTATCCAGCAGTCGTAGAATCTGGGATTGGATGGTCACATCCAGTGCGGTGGTTGGTTCGTCGGCAATCAGGATTTCCGGTGAGCAGACCAGCGCCATGGCGATCATGACCCGCTGACGCATCCCTCCGCTCAGTTCATGCGGAAAGTTGCTGATCCGTTTATGGGGATTAGGAATTCCGACCAGCTTGAGGGCTTCCACTGCTGCTTCGGCGGCCTGATGTTTATCCATCCCTTTGTGCAACCGCAGAGTTTCGCCGATTTGGTCTCCGATTTTGAAAACCGGGTTGAGCGATGTCATGGGTTCCTGAAAAACCATTGAAAGTTTGTTGCCGCGGACTTTTTGCATTTCCCGTTCAGATAGTTGTACAAGGTCTTGATCGCGATAGAGCACTTGTCCTGCGGTGATTCGTCCCGGAGGATCTGGGATAAGGCCCATTACCGAGAGGGATAGGACGGTCTTTCCGCAGCCGGATTCACCGACAATGGCTAAAGTTTCTCCTTGCCCTAAGTCCAGACTGGCATTATCCACAGCTTTAATGATTCCGCCCGGAGTGGCGAAAGATGTGGTCAGATTCTTGATTTTTAAGATTGGTGCGGTCATAAATGGTGAGTTAGATATAATTTTGCAGGATCGCGAAACACATCTATCATTTATTAATTGAGATAACTGAAAAATACAATCGACTTTGGAGTAATATACGTGGATAAAATTGCTGTAATCGGTGGCGGACTGGCTGGGTGTGAATGTGCAATGCAGCTGGCAAAGGCTGAAATTCAGGTTGTTCTTTATGAAATGAAGCCCGATAAATATTCCGAGGCCCATCATCTGCCCGGTCTGGCTGAATTGGTCTGTTCCAACTCTTTGCGTTCCGGCGAGCTGAATACTGCTATCGGCGTTCTCAAGAAGGAAATGGAAGCTCTTGATTCCGTACTCATGAAAGCTGCAATGCAGGCCCGTGTTCCCGCAGGTTCCGCCTTGGCTGTGGATCGTGAGGTATTCTCCAAGCTGGTCACTGAAGAAATCGAGCAGAATGAATTCATCACCGTAGTCCGTAAGGAAATTGCATCCCTTGATGATCCTGAACTTGCTGACTTTTCCAAAATAATTGTTTGCGCAGGGCCGCTGGCTTCTGAAGGGCTGACCGAGAGCTTGATCGCAAAAATCGGCGAACAGCGTCTTTACTTTTATGATGCCATCGCGCCTATCGTGAGCCGTGATTCCGTTAACATGGATGTGGCTTTTTTCGGATCCCGCTACAAGCCTGAAGATGATGACTATCTGAACTGTCCCATGACCGAGGAGCAGTATTACTCTTTCATTAAGGAACTGAAAGAAGGCGAGCGCGTTGTTCCCCGCGAATTCGAGAAGGAAATCCATTTCGAAGGCTGTCTGCCCATTGAAGAAATGGCTGACCGTGGCGAACAGACCCTCTCTTTTGGACCGCTCAAGCCCGTAGGTCTTATTGATCCTCGTACTGAAGAGCAGGCTTACGCTGTGGTTCAGCTTCGTGCAGAAAACAAGGATAAGACCGCCTTCAACCTTGTTGGCTTCCAGACCAAGCTCAAGTACCCGGAACAGAAACGCATTTTTCGTATGATTCCCGGTCTTGAAGATGTTGAATTCCTGCGCATGGGCTCCATTCACCGTAACACTTACGTCAATGCCCCTGAAGTTCTGGACGAAAAGCTGGCCCTCAAAGCTGACCCGCGTATTCATCTTGCCGGACAGATTACCGGGGTTGAAGGCTACCTTGAATCCGCAGCCTGTGGTCTCTGGGTAGGGCGTATGCTCGCCGAGCAGTCCAAGGGCAACGAACTTCCCGCACCTCCGCCGGAAACTTCCATGGGAGCACTGCTCGGGCATCTGCGCGAAGCCAAGAAGAATTTTCAGCCTTCCAACGTTCAGTTCGGACTTATGCCTGCACTTAAAAAACGTGCACCTAAGCGCGTCCGCAAGGAACTGTATGGCAAACGAGCAATGGATCTTTTTGAAGCTTGGTTTGAAGAGAATATTAAAAAGTAATGACAAAGAAACAACATCCATTTGAAATTAAACCGAACCGGACATTGCTGACACTGGCAATTCCGGTTCTTTTCTCTATGGTCGCTGAGCCTTTGACCGGTCTGGTGGATACTGCATTTGTTGCCAAGTTAGGACCTGAAGCGTTGTCTGCACTTGGTATCGGGACCATTGTCTTCTCGTCCGTATTCTGGGTTTTCGGGTTTCTTGGAATCGGCACCCAGACCGAGGTTTCGCATGCCCTTGGTAAGGGCGATCTGGAAAGAGCTTCATCCCTTGGCTGGATGGCGGCGGGCCTTTCTGCCGTAATTGGGCTGGTGTTGATGCTTGCAGTCTTTCCATTTTTAGGGAGCATTTCCGGATTGATGGGCGGTGAAGGTGCTGTCCGCGATCTGGCCGTGGATTATATGAGCTACCGTCTGCTGGGGGCTCCGGCGGTACTGGTGGTGCTTTCCTGTTTTGGATCTTTGCGCGGTTATCAGGATATGCGCTCTCCGCTGTGGATTGCGCTGGGTATGAATGCCATCAACGTTGTACTGGATTGGTGCCTTGTTTTCGGCAAGGGGCCGTTTCCGGTTATGGGAGTCGGTGGTGCTGCGCTGGCAAGTGCCATCAGCCAGTGGATCGGAGCGGTCTGGGCTGTGCTGGTAGTGCGCAAGCATTACGGCTTTAATACCGGATTCAGCCTTGCGGATGCCCGCAGGCTTTTTGTTATCGGCGGAGATATGTTCGTTCGCACTGGCTGCGTTTGTCTGTTCCTGCTGCTTTGTACCCGCTTTGCCACCAAAGCCGGAGCGGAATCCGGGGCCGCGCATCAGGCTATTCGCCAGTTCTTCGTTTTTCTGGCCCTTTTTCTGGATGCTTTCGCCATCAGCGGGCAGTCGCTGGTAGGCTATTTTGTGGGCCGTGCTGATCGGGCTACAGCGCGTAAAGTTGCCTCTCTGGTTTGCAAATGGAGTTTTGGGACCGGTGTGTTGCTGACTATCGGTATGTATCTGGGTCAAGAGCCTGTGGCCTGGTTGCTGGTACCGGAAGAAGCTGCTGCGGTTTTTGGACCGGCATGGCTGGCGGTTACATTCCTGCAGCCCATTAATGCGCTTTCTTTTGCCACGGACGGAATTCATCTGGGAACAGGAGATTTTCGCTATCTGCGTAATGCCATGCTTACGGCAGTATTGATGAGTGCGACGGTTCTTTTTGTGGTAGATTGGATTCATCCGCAGCAGATGTTGTTTTGGATTTGGATTGTGGCCGGATTATGGACCACACTGCGCGCTTTGCTTGGGATGATCCGCATCTGGCCCGGAATCGGTGATGGGCCGCTAGCTGTACGCTGATATTGACATACTAAGTGAACAATCATATTTAGCTTTTGCCTGAGGCGCTCTCACGAGCTTAATAGGGAATCCCGTTAAAGTCGGGAACGGACCCGCCGCCGTGAGTCCTTAACGGTTTTACCCCGTGTGGCCGGAATAAATCCGGTCCTGTGTGCCACTGAATAAATTTTCGGGAAGGCCGGGTGAAATGGGACGAGTCGGAAGACCTGCCCGGGTGCAAATCACGATCATTCTGACGGATAACGGGGCTTTTACCTGTCAGAAATCACTGCGCAATTTTATGTGTGCGGTGCCGCTATTTTTAAGCCCCCCAAATTTGAGGAGACTGTTATGCAGTACCGTTTTGGGGACAAATTCAAGTTCATCCCCGCATTTCTTCTGGTTTGTTTTCTGTTAATCCCTTCATTTGCCATGGCCGGACATGGCGATGCAAAGCCTGTTAAAAAAGGTATTTTGATTGCAGCTTTCGGTTCCAGCATGCCTGAAACCAAGCCTGCATTTGATGCCATTGATAAGGCTGTGAAAGAGACTTTTCCCGGCGTGCCTGTGCGTTGGGCATATTCTTCCGCGATTATCAGGAACATTCTGTCTAAAGAAGGCCGTGGAGTTGATTCTCCGGTAATGGCCATGACCAGAATGATGGATGAAGGTTTTACTCATGTGGCAGTGCAGTCCCTGCACACCATCCCCGGTGAAGAATTTGAAGGTATCTACGACACTGTAAAAAGGTTCGAAGGTATGCCTAAAGGCATGACCAAAGTGACTGTTGGTAAGCCGCTTCTTTATTCTGACGAAGACATGCAGCGTACCGTAAAAGCCATTATCGCCAACATCCCCAAGGATCGTAAGGCCAAGGATGCTGTTGTGCTGATGGGGCATGGCACCCACCATGCTGCCAACATCTACTATCCCGCTTCTCAGGATTACTTCTCCAAAGTTGATCCCAAGATTTTTGTAGGCACTGTTGAAGGTGCTCCTTCTCTTGATGATGTGAAAGTTTTGCTCAAGAAGAGCAAGGCTAAGAAAGTCTATCTCATGCCCTACATGTCTGTTGCCGGTGACCATGCCCGTAACGATATGGCTGGTGATGAAGCTGACTCATGGAAATCCGAATTGTCCAAGCTGGGCTATAAGTGCGTTCCCGTACTCAAGGGGACAGCCGAATTCCCGCAGGTTCTGGATATCTGGGTTGACCACCTCAAGGTTGCTTTCAAGCACCTTGGTGACCACTAATTAAATCGGGCGGTGAAGATGGTTTTTTCAGGCAATAGAAGAGCACTGGCAGTTTGTGTGCTGTCATTTCTTGTGCCGATTTCCATCTTTGCCGCCTGTCTTTTCGGGGCCTACGGGACTGAGCCGACGCAGGTGCTTGCGGTATTCAAATCCGTTCTTGGAATCGGCGCACAAAAGGTAGATCAGGCCCTTTCTTTTATTATTATTGATTTACGCTTGAGCCGGGTTTGTCTGTCGTTTCTGGTGGGCATGTCTTTGGCTGTAGCCGGGACTGTCTATCAGGGAATCCTGCGTAACCCGTTGGCTGACCCGTTTACTCTTGGGGTGAGCAGTGGGGCGGCTTTCGGGGCCAGTCTGGCGATTTTTTCCGGCTCGACCATGCTGGGTGCGGAGCTTTGGACCAGATTCGGGAATCTTTTCCTGCCGCTGGCAGCTCTTGCCGGAGCGATGGCTGCACTCGGTGCGGTGCTCATGCTCGGGCGCATCGGTGGAAGGCTTCGCCGGGAAACCATGGTCCTTGCCGGGATTGTGGTGGCGACTTTTCTTTCTGCGCTAATTTCCCTGCTTAAGTCCCTTGATGAAGAGTCCGTTACCTCTATTGTTTTTTGGATCATGGGCAGCTTTCAGGGGCGTGGCTGGGATCACTTGCAGCTGTTTCTGCCGTACTTTATCGCTGGCATGATTCCGCTGGTTTATTATTCCCGCGAGCTGGATATCCTCTCACTAGGTGAGACTCAGGCCCGCCATCTTGGCATGGATGTTTCCAAGGTGCGTATGGCTCTGCTGATCGGTTCAGGTCTATTGACCGGGGCGGCGGTGGCTGTTTCAGGGATCATCGGGTTTGTGGGACTGATTGTGCCCCATCTGGTGCGTATGTTTCAGGGCGCGGAGCACAGGCCGTTGCTGATTTCTTCTTCCCTTTTGGGCGGATTACTTTTGGTCTGGTCTGATGTCATTGCCCGTTCGCTGCTTTCCGGTGGTGAAGAACTTCCGGTGGGCGTTGTAACTGCGTTGCTCGGCGGGCCGTTTTTCTGCATTGTACTGCGTTCCGGTTTTAAAGGAGGCAGCGCATGATCAGGATCACGGATCTGAAAGCCGGATATGCAGGGCGTGAAGTCCTGCACGGGATAAACCTCGATTTGCCCACTGGTTCCATGACCGCCATCCTTGGACCCAACGGTAGCGGCAAGACGACTCTTGTTTCATCTATTTCCGGGGTGCTTTCTCCACTGGAGGGCCGGATTGAGATTGAGAGACGGGAGGTCAACGAATACCGCCCACGAGAACTGGCCGGTATCATGGCTGTACTCCCGCAAAGGGTGGACCCCGCTTTCGGGCTGACCGTGAAGTCCATGGTCATGATGGGGCGTTATGCTCACGGTTCCGGCTTTTTCGGTTATGATGCCGAAGACGAAAGTATTTGCGTCGAGGCCATAAAGCGAGTCGGTATAAGTCATTTGGTTGAGCGTTCGGTTGCCGAGCTTTCCGGAGGTGAATTTCAGCGGGTGCTCATGGCTCGCACTGTAGCGCAGCAGGCCCGGATTATGGTGCTGGATGAAGCTTCATCAGGTGTGGACGTCGCTGGGAAAATCGAGCTTTTTGATCTGCTGAAAAGTATGAACCGCGATGGCGCAACAATCGCCTGCGTGATCCATGATCTTAATCTCGCAGCTCTGTATTTTGACCGTCTTGTCTTTCTGCGTAAGGGAAATTTGGTATTGGACGGTTCGCCTGCGGAAGTTATGACAGAGGATAATATTTCAAATGTTTATGAAACATCTGTGGCGGTTGTTGAGCATCCGCGTCTCGGCGTTCCGCAGGTTCTTTTTTCTCCTGCTACTGATTAGTTTAGCAGGAACTGCGTCCGCGGGGCAGGCAGCGCTTTCCATTACTGATGATTTCGGTAATGAGGTGACCTTGCAGGCTCCGGCAAAGCGTATTGTGGCCCTTTACGGCTCATTCAATGAGATTTTGTACGCTATGGACCTTGGGGATAGGCTGGTGGCCCGGACAGCTGCAGACCATTACCCGGAGCAGATTGCGTCGCTGCCGTCCATAGGTACGCACATGCGGCCTAACCCGGAACTGATCGTAGCCCTGAAGCCTGATCTTGTTTTGCAGATGGCCGGAAGGTCTCAGGCGGCAACAGCTCTCGAACCGCTTAAAACAAGGGGCATTCCTTGCGCTATGTTCAAGGTTGCCTCGTTTGAGGAAATGTTTTCTATGGTACGTAGACTCGGTATGCTTACCGGGGAACCCGAGTCAGCTTCTGGTTTAGTTGAGTCCATGAATGCGAGGCTGGATGCGGTGTTGCAAAAGAACGTTACTTCATCCGCGCTGCCGTCAGTTTTTTTTGAAATACGTTATCCCAATCTGCTGGCAGCAGGGCAGGGATCGATAGTTAATGACATAATCCGCCATGCCGGAGGAATTAACTGCATCAGCAATCATAAAAAGATTGTGCGTATGGGCGAGGAAGAGCTGATGAGGCTTAACCCGCGAACTTATGTTTATCAGAGCGGACGGATGAATCCTTCTCCGGTCAGGCCAGATGAACGCAGTCATTTTAAGTTAATTGATGCGGTGCGTAATGAACGAATTTTAAAGGTGGACGAGTCGGTCTTTTCCCGGCCCGGTCCCAGAAATGTGGAAGCCGTGGAGATTCTTGCGGACTTCCTCTTTAATAACAAAGAGAAGTAAATGAGTAATTCTGGAAAAATATATGGTATCGGGGTCGGTCCCGGTGATTCTGATCTGCTGACCGTTAGGGCGGTGCGGGTACTTGAGAAAGTTGATGTGGTTTTCGCTGCTTCTTCCACTAAAAACGAGTATTCCCATTCCCTTGAAATTGCCTCTGAATTTGTGCGCGATGATTGTGAGGTGGTTAAGCTTGGTTACCCAATGACTCGCGATAAGGATGTTCTGAGCGAGGCATGGGAAGAAAACTGCCGTATCGCCTGCGATATGCTCAAAGGTGGTAAAACAGCGGCCTTTTTGACCCTTGGTGATCCCCTGATTTATTCCACTTTCGGCTACATGATGCAGACCATGAAGCAGCTGTGTCCTGATGTGGAATTTGAGGTTGTGCCGGGCATTACTTCGTATCAGGCCGCTGCAGCAAGATCGCAGCAGGTGCTGGTTGAGTCTGGTCAAAACCTACTTCTTACATCCGGGGTTGCCGATCCTGAAAAGTTCGCCAAGTCTTTGGATAATGTGGATAATGCCGTGATTCTCAAAGCCTATCGCAACTTCCCTGAACTGCGCGATACCGTTAAGGAAATGGATAAGATGGACGTAAAATTTTACACCCGTCTGGGGCTGGATGGCGAGGCCATTTATCTGGATATCAATGAGGTTCCTGAAAAAACGAACTATCTTTCACTTATGCTGCTGACTGCGCGTAAGTAGTAATGTTTATATTTAAAAAATAACAGGCCGTGAATCCATCGAGATTCACGGCCTGTTTTTCTTAGCTCTTAATAATCGGTGTCCCTGTTTCCTGTAGGTCTTTTTGCAGCAATTCGCGCATGCGTTTGCAGATGGGACCGGGGCGGACATCGTGGATGGGTTTTTTATTGTAGCGAACAACCCCTACGGCATCGATTGATGTGCCGCAGATGATGACCTCACGGGCCAGCAGGATGTCTTCTTCTGAGATGGCCCTGAAATCAACTTCAATTTCGTCTTCAATGAGCTGAAGGGCGCGGGCAATGGTTGTGCCTGCCAGAGAATTGGTAAATTTAGGGGTATACAGCTTGCCGTCCTGAGCGACAATGCAGACATTTTCGGTTGCACCTTCAGCGAGGAAGCTGAGGGCATCGAAGCAGAAGGGAACGTCAAATCCTTCCTCTTTGGCGTTAATCTTCATCATTACGTTGGGCAGGTAATCGATGGATTTGATTGTTGCCAGATAAGGTTGCTTAGCCGGAACCTTGCTTCTGAAAGCGGTTACTCCTTTTTCGTACCATGATTCAGGCTTGGGCTCGAGTTTGTAGACTACAATGTACAGAGACGGAACCGGACATTCATAAGGAGTGATGCCGAATCCGCCGGGGCCGCGTCCAAGCATTACCCGGACCATACCGGAATCAACACCGGATGCTCCCGCTACCTCTAGAATGATTTCTCTAAGTTCATCCCATGAGCAGGGCGGTTCCAGGCTGATTGTGCGTGCAGAACGTTTCATGCGGCGCAGGTGCGGTTCAAGCTGGTATAGTTTGCCGTCTACGAACTTCATGCTTTCAAATACACCATCTCCGCGATGGACCAAGTGGTCATCCCAAGGCATGAGCATGAGTTTCGGGTCAGTGCAGACCAATCCGATGCGGTGTTCGTAAAATGCGCAGATCTTTTCGGTTCCCGCACGCATGGCGGAAAGCATGGCATCAATATATTCGTTGCTGTCTACTTTTTTAATCAATTCCGGACTCCGTAAATTTATTTAAACCCCGTCAGGGATCATAACCGCCATAAGCCTTGCAGAAATATTCATTAACAAAGCCTTGTTATACTATCGCCAAAGGACAATCTTCCGCAAGTGGGAATACAGAATAAAAAAGCGGTGAAGTTTTAATAAACTTCACCGCTTTTTAAAATTATAGGTAGCTATTATGCTATTTTACACGAACCAGATCGCGCTCGATGAGAGTCTCGGCGATCTGTACGGTGTTCAGTGCAGCACCTTTGCGGATGTTATCGGAAACAATCCACATGTTCAGGCCGTTTTCGATGGTTTCGTCTTCGCGGATACGTCCGACGAATACATCATCTTCACCAGTGGCGTCGATAGCCATGGGATAGAGGTTCTTCTCAGGGTAGTCCACAACGGTGATGCCGGGGAAGCTGGAAAGCATGTTGCGGCATTCCTCAACAGTAACTTTTTCCTCGGTTTCGATGTTGACTGACTCGGAGTGGCTGTAGAAAACAGGTACACGCACGGTAGTCGCGGTGAGCTTGATGGAGTCATCGCCCATGATCTTCTTGGTCTCGTTGACCATTTTCATTTCTTCTTTGGTGTAGCCGTTATCCATGAAAACATCGATGTGCGGCAGGCAGTTGAAGGCGATCTGGTGCGGGTAGGCGCTGGGAACAATTTCCTTGCCGTTGAAAAGTCTGCTTACCTGAGTTTCCAGTTCGGTGATGGCTTTCTGTCCGGTACCGGATACAGCCTGATAGGTGGAAACAATGATACGCTTGATTTTTGCAGCGTCGTGAATGGGCTTCAGCGCAACTACCATCTGAATGGTGGAACAGTTGGGGTTGGCGATGATGCCGGGGTGCCAGTCGAGGTCTTCGGGGTTCACTTCGGGAACAACGAGAGGAATTTTGGGGTCCATACGCCACTGGCTGGAGTTATCGACGACTACGCAGCCCGCTTTGGCAGCAAGGGGTGCGAATTTTTCGGAGGTACCGCCGCCTGCGGAAAAGAGAGCGAGATCAAAACCTTCAAAGGAGTCTTCTTTCAGTTCGATAACGGTGAGTTCTTCACCTTTATAGGGAACTTTGGTTCCGGCGGAACGGGCGGAAGAAAAGGGAACAACTTCGGATGCGGGAAAGTCGCGCTGCTCAAGGACTTTGAGCATTTCGCGTCCAACCGCGCCTGTGGCCCCTACAACAGCAACTCTAGGATTTTTGGTACTCATAGCTAAACCTCCGTATTCTTGACCCGGACCATCGGCAGTCCGGTTTATTTGTTAATCATTTTAAGCATGTAAAATGCTGTTCGATAGCCGTATTAAAATTTTAATGCCTGACCGATTTCAAGGCAGGCTTTAGCTTTGTTCAAAGTGTAAAGATGAACTCCGGGTGCGCCTCCGTCCAGCAGTTCCTGTGCCTGTCTGGTAGCGAATTCAATACCCAGTTTGTATACCGCTTCATCTCCGCCTTCAGTATGGGCCTTTTCCAGTGCACTGAGGAATTTTCCGGGAATTGCAGCACCGCACAGGGAAAGGATGAACTTCGCAGACTTGAGGCTCATGATGGGAAGTACTCCGGGGAGCACTGGAACATCAATGCCCATTCCCTTGAGTCTGTCGCAGAAATCAAAGTAGACCCGGTTATCGAAAAAGAGCTGGGTGATGATGAATTCGCCGCCCTCATCGATTTTGTATTTCATCCACTTGAAATCTTCCTTGATAGAAGGTGATTCAAGGTGTGCTTCCGGGTACCCGGCTACAGCAATGCCAACGCCGGGATGCTTATCTTTAACGTAAGTAACCAGATCGGAGCCATGCTTGAAGGTCTGGGTGTTGAAATCGAAATCCTTATCATCGGCAGGGGCATCGCCGCGCAGGGCAAGGATGTTTTCAACGTCGGCCTCTTGGAGTGCGGAAACAAATTCACTGATGTTTTCAGGGCTGGCACCGACGCAGGTCAGGTGTGCGAGAGGCTCAATGCCTGCATCCTGCTTCATTCTTTTGACAATTTCAAGTGAATTGTCTTGTGTTCCGCCACCTGCACCGTAAGTTACGGAAGCAAAAAGAGGATTCAGTGCTTTGAGTTTATCTACAACCTCAAAAAAATTAGGCCAAGATTCACGATCCTTGGGAGGAAAGAATTCCAGCGAGATGAACTGTCCGTTTTTATTGATCAAGTCGATAATTTTCATGCTTAACTCCAATTTGATGCGCTTTGCGCTTTTGACGATTTGATTTCGCCGCCGGCGGCTTAAACCCTTTCGCAAAAGGGTTTAATAATCCCAAAAACTTTCAGCAGGCTTCGCCGTTCCATCAGGCAGATTGTGAGGGGAGAGAGCTTATTTGTTAAGTTCCCGTTCTTTCAGCATTTCTAGGATTTCGTAATTGACGGGCAGGAATTTTACATTGCGTATGTCGGTTATATCAAACCAGTCAAAACGCTGATTTTCAAGTGATGACACTTGACCGGAAAATTCCCAGATGTCGAAAAAATTTAAGTGTACTGTATATTCGGGGTACTCTACAGTCTTTTCCATCCAGAAGTCAAAGTTTGTAGGTGTTATACCCAGTTCTTCCTGAAGTTCACGCACCAGTGCATCACCCAAGGATTCATTAAACTCGACCTTGCCGCCGGGGAATTCCCACCAGCCAGCATAATCTTTACCTGCTGGGCGTTCTGCAGAAAGAAAAAGACCATCTTTCCAGATAACGCCTGCAACAACTTCAATTGGTTTGTTATTCATTAACCTTCTTCCAAAAGTTGCTTCTTACGTTCTTCCAGTTCGGTGATTTCTTCTTCGAGTACAGCCATTTTTTCCATTAGTTCATCAGCCCAAGCGCTGGTTTCTGTGTAGCGTGAATTCAGTTCCACAGCGGCTGCTCCGTCACTGTACAGTTCCGGATCGTTAAGCCGCTCTTCCATGGCCGCCTGATCTTCAAGAGTCTTTTCAAGGTCCTTTTCAAGCTTCTCGTACTCTGCGGTCTTAGGCTTGAGTTCCTTGTACAGGGCATTACGGATTTCAGCCTGTTTGCGCTTGTCTTCCTTGCTCAGTTTGCGATTGGCAGGCTTGTAGCTGTCGCTGGAATCCTCGGATTCGGTTTTGGCGGTCGGTGCTGCAAGCTTCTCCTTGCGGTAGTTATCGTACTCTTCGAAAGAGAAAAAGGTTTCGGTTCCCGAATCAGTCAAAGCCCATATTTCATCAGCAACTTCACCAAGCAGGTAGCGGTCATGCGCTACAAAGAAAAGAGTGCCGTCATAGTCTTTCAAGGCCCGGATCAAACCTTCACGGCTTTCAAGGTCCAGATGGTTTGTAGGTTCGTCAAGAATGAGCAGGTTGGCTCGCGAAAGAAAAAGGGATGCGAGGATCAGTCTGTTCTTTTCTCCACCGGAAAGGGCGGAAACTTTGCGCTCAAAGTATCCTTCTCCAAGCAGGAACAGTCCGAGTACGCTTTTAAGCTGTTCCTCGGTGGTGTCCGGGTCGCAGAGACGGCGGATTTCGGACAATGCGGTAGCTTCATCACGCAGGATGTCGCTCTGGTGCTGGCTGAAGTAGGCGAGAGATGTGTTCTGTCCGACCTTGGCAAAACCGGCGTTAGGCTTGAGTGTGCCCATGATCACCTTGAGCAGGGTGGATTTACCCGCACCATTAGGCGCGGCAAGAGCGACTTTCTTGCCCCGGAAAAGCTGGAAATTGAGCAGAGGCCACATGGATGGCGGCTTTCCGTCATAGGAAAATTCAAGATCAACCACGTTGATGGCTGCTTTGTCTCCACGTGAAGTGGGCGGGAGGCGGAAGCTCAGGGTTCTGCCGGAACGGTTGAGTTCGGCTTCTTCCTGAATCTTGTTCAGCTCCTTGGACATCTTTTCCACTTTTTTGATCTTGGACTGGGCCTGCGCCGCTTTGCGTGCTTTGACCCGGAAGCGGTTGATGTAGGAGTTCTCAGCCTCAATGCGCGCGGAAAGCTTGGCCGCTTCACGGCTGCGCTGGTCAGCGTTTTCAGCTTGCCATTTAAGAAATTCAGTGAAGTTACCGCGTCTGACCTGAGGACGGCCGGAACCGAGAAAAAGCACGTGGGTGCCGACTTTATCTAGAAAAATACGGTCGTGAGCCACGTAGATTACCGCGCCACGGAAAGAGAGCAGGTAGCTTTCGAGCCATTCAACAGCTTCAAGGTCAAGGTGGTTGGTAGGTTCGTCCAAGAGAAGCAGGTCTGCACCTTGCAGCAGAACACGTCCCAGCTTGGCGCGTTCACGCCATCCACCGGAAAGTTCCTTGATTTTGCTGAGCAGGTCGTGTTCGGAGAACCCCAGTCCGGTCAGGATGGTTCTGGCCTTGTGCTCGGGATTGTATCCGAATTGATGCTCAAGTTCGGCCTGCTTTTCAGATAGCCTTTCCATGTGAGCCTGATCATTTTTCTGTCCGGCTTCTTCCCACTGCTCCCAGAGCTTATTCCATGAGGGCAGGGCAGAAAGAACCCAGCTGAGCAGGGTCTGTTCAAGGATTTCCCCGGTCAATTCCTGAGCTACATAGCCGAGGCGGGCACCTTTAGAGATGGATAGCACACCAGCGTCCGGTTCGATCTTTCCGGCAATAAGCTTGAGCAGGGTGGATTTACCGCAACCGTTCGGTCCGGCTACGGCAAGGCGCATTCCGGCACTCACTTCAAATGAAAGGTCGCTGAAAAGGTCTTCCCCGTTATAGGATTTTTCAAGGGATGAAATAGTAATTCTGGGCATCATGTCTCCGGTTTAGGGCTATCGGCCCTCTCAAAAAGGCAGAAATTATAATGAAATTTGTAATATAGATACGCGAAACGCAGGAATGATTGCGTTAGGCGGTCATAAACTAAGTAAGCCCGTCAAATTATATGTTCAAGGCGCAGAATGCAAGGGCAAATGGGTGCTACCGGACGTTAATCAGCAAATATGATTCAAGAATAAAGTTTTGACCGCAACCTTAGTAACGGCTATCCCAAATTCATGAGCACATGGTACGTATATCTGCTGCGTTGCAGCGACAATTCCCTCTATTGCGGTGTAACCACTGACCCGGAGCGCAGGCTGGAAGAACACAATTCCGGCAAGGGTGCAAAGTACACCCGTTGCCGGTTGCCTGTTGAATTTGAAGCGTATGAATCCTTTCCGGATAAACGAGCAGCCTATCGCGCTGAGTACTCTGTTAAGCGGAAACGGGCTGCGCAGAAGGTTGTTTTTTTGAGGGAGTTGGCGACGCAAAGATAATAACGAAACGCCTTATCGCGCTATATGCGAAGCTTGTTAAAAAGTTTTACCTTCCCCAGTCGCCGGAGGCACTACAAATAATCCCCCGGTCCCTTACACATCGCATCAAATTTCTGAAAAAACTCACCGAAATGCTTGCCGTCCATGAGGCCGTGCAGGGCTTCAACTGCCACGGGCATTATCTTTCTGCCGGATTCATTTTCGGTCACATGACCGAACAGGATTCGGGGCACTGAGTCTGTGTTGCAATTCCCCCACGGGTTGCTGGCTGATGTGAAGGCCACGCCGTTGACCACGCTGAAATAGAACAGATTGGATTTATCTCCCCCTGTTGGGGTGAGGGTCGGTTTTTCGTCTGCGGCCTGACGGGCAACTTCGATATTGGAGGCTGTTTCGCTGAAATTTTCGCCGAAACGGCAGAGGCAGTTGGCGTGCAGATTGCGGCCTTTTGGGATGTAGGTAAATGCCGGATGGATCACATCGTAAATTGCCGGCTTGCCTTCCACTATGCGGGTGCGGAATTCAGGTATTTCATTTGCTGCACGGGTTGCCAGATAGTAGAGTATGGACGAGAATCTAATTTTTGCAGAACCGCTGTTCTGTTCTTTGCGGTAGTTGAGAAGTTCGGTCACATCCTGCTGCACGGTGAAACCGTAGCGGCTGGTGCACAGGGATTGAAAAAAGGTAAAGTGTTCAGCTCGTTCCCATGTTTCCATGTCCAGAAATTCCATTTTGCTTTCAGTCAGCAGAGCTTTGTTTGTCATGAGTTTTCCCGTATATATTTTTTAGTTTTAAAATCGAATTTGGGCCAGCTATAACGAAAGAAAGGGCGGTCCGTAAACAGTTCATTACTTATCCAAAAAAAACACATTCAAGGATTGTCACAGCATGCTGTAATGACATACATATTCAATATGTCGAAACGAGCTTACAATGTAGAACCAGTGATGGATCAGGATAGCGTTGTTGATGTGCGCATCCATATCGACGGTAAGAAATGGCATCTCTGGGGCCGTAAAGGGGCAGAACGCGAACGCGGACTTGCTGAAGCGGTTACGCCCGGAAAGTTGCCCGTGTTGCTTGGTGCCGGACTTGGGGTGTGTATAGAAGAATTGCTGAAATCCGGCCCGGTGGCAGTGCTGGATAATGATCTTTTAATAGCTGAAACTTCCGGAGCAGCTGAGTATCGGGATCATCCTAAGGTTACATGGCTGAGCGGTGATCCGGTGCAGGTTCTGGAACAGGTTCGGCAGTGGCGTTCGACTAATGGTAACGGTCCGTTGGAACTTGTGAAGATTCCATTGTACCAGCGGTTGGATCGTGAATGGTATCTCGCTATCGGCAATACCCTTGCGGATGAAAAGGATTCCGAGCCTGTGGATTTCTGGTCCGAGGTTGCCTATCCGAAATTCCAAAATGAAAAGCCGAAAGTACTTTTCTTTCATCGTAAATATTTCCTGATGGGCGAGATTACCGCCGCGCTGGAACGTTTGGGCGTTGAATTTCGCAGTGTGGATATCGGCACCGGGGACACTGTTCGTGAAGGATTTGTGGAAGATCTGTTACGTACTCTTGTTGATTTCAAGCCCGATTTTGCGCTGACCGTGAACCATTTTGGGGTGGACCGGGAAGGGAAGCTCACCGATCTGCTGCTGAAACTCAAACTACCGCTGGCCTCTTGGTTTGTGGATAATCCGCACCTGATTCTTTACCGCTATGCCGATGTTTCGCCTGATTTGACCGCCATCTTTACTTATGATGCCGGAAATCTGGAAATTATGAGTGAGAAGGGGTTCGAAAATGTCTTTTACCTTCCGCTCGCAACGGATGTGGAGCGTTTTAAGCCGGGGCTTTCGGGGCGCGATGAATGGCGGGCTGAGGTGTCTTTTCTCGGCAATTCCATGGTTCATGCGGTGGATAAGTATCTGCGGTCCAGTGAACTGGATGCTGAGTTGGAACAGAGAGTGCCGGATTTGGCAATAGAGTTCGGTGAACGGGCAGAGCTTTCTGTGGAAGAGTTTTTGCGTAATTCGCATCCGGAACTTCTGGAGAGGATGGAAAATTTAGCCACTGATGAAAACAGGCTCTCTTTTGAGGGGCTGATTACATGGGAGGCAACCCGCCTATATCGTTTATCCTGTGTACGGGAATTGTTACCCTTTAATCCACTTATTGTAGGTGATGACGGCTGGCATGAACTGCTGGCAAAAGGAAGCTGGCGTTATCTGCCCTCTTTGGATTACTATAATGATCTGCCCGGATTTTATCCCATGTCCAAGGTCGGATTCAATTGTACCAGCAGGCAGATGAAAGGCGCGGTCAATCAGCGGGTTTTTGATGTTCCGGCTTGCGGAGGATTTGTGCTTACGGATTACCGGGAGCAAATGGAAGCTCTTTTTGAACCGGGCACTGAGATCATTGCCTATAATGAAATTTCGGAAATCGGCCCGTTGCTGGAAAAATGGCTGGCCGATGATGTGGGACGGGCCAAGGTGACTGCAGCCGCGCGTAAACGGATTATGGCCGAACATACCTACGAACACAGGCTTTCCGTTTTGCTGGAAAAAATGCGTCAAACATTCGGGTAGGAATAAGATTATGTCAGGTAAATTCTGGGGATTTCTGGATACTGCTTCCCGTTACAGGCTTCTTGTCTCAGGACATGGCAAGCCTCATCTTATGGAAACTGCAAATCGCGTCATCAACAGTGCCGAGAGCAGCCGCGAGAAAAGTACGCTCATTGATCTGGGTGTGGATATGCTTCTGGCTGCTTGGGAAGCCAGTCCTTTAGACGGGCAACTTGCATCCAATCTGCTGGCTATCAACAAGCAGTTAGACTTTCTGCCAGCGCCGCTGGTGGAAAATATGTCGCTGATTGCCTCAAATAGTGCCATCCCGGAAAATCTGGGGTATCTGCAACGGCTTATCGCTAAAGATGATAAGGATAAGCTGCTCGATTATCTTTCCAAGCAGACTGAGCGTGAACCGGAAAATCTTTTTTGGCTGTCCCATCTGCTCGATCTGGCATTTTTTCTCGGCAGACATGAGGTCGCCAGTGCTGCCCTTGCCCGTGACTGGCCTACAGCCATGAACATGGTGCTCAATAAATATGCCGGGGATATTGCTTTCTGCTCCGGCGATTATGAGCAGGCCGAGGCAATTTATTCCGACATCTCTGACGGCGCATTAATTTTGGGTGAAAACTTGCTGCGTCTTGCTGAGAGTGTGGACCGTATGGGCAGGCGCGATGAAGCAATGATCCTTTGGCGGGATCGTATGACAGCCCGTCCTTGGCAGGTTAATACCTGGTTTAAGGTTTATGACCGTTTGCTCGGCGGTGGTGGTTCTAAACTGCTCGACGGTCAGGTTGCAGTTTGTCTGTATACCTTTAACAAAGCGGATGACTTTGATGAGACGCTTAAGTCGCTGGCGCAGTCCCCGCTGGATAATGTGCATATTTTCGCGCTTGATAACGGAAGCTCAGATCATACTTCCGAAGTACTAAGCCGCTGGAAAGCGCAGTTGGGTGATCGTTTCAGGCGCATAGACCTACCGGTTAATGTTGGTGCTCCGGCGGCGCGTAACTGGTTGAAGAATATGAATGAGCTTAAGCTCTATGATTACGTGGCCTACCTTGATGATGATGCCTTTATTCCGGCTGATTGGCAGGCTCATTTCAGTGCGGCGGTGGAATCATACCCTGAAGCCGGTGTCTGGGGATGCAAGGTTGTTAATGAGGATCAGCAGGAAGTAATCCAGCATGCGGACTTGCATCTACGTGAAACTCCTGCTGGATTTGAAGATGTGGTCCGTAGTTTCGAGTTTGCTTATCTTGATCCATATAATCAGGATCTTGATTACGGGCAGTTTGATTATTGCCGTCCCTGCGTTTCCGTTACCGGATGCTTTCATCTTTTCAGGCAGGATATTTTGAGCCAGAGCGGAGATTTTGATTTGCGTTATTCTCCTACCCAGTATGACGACCTTGATCATGACATGATGCTTGCCAAGGCAGGGAAAACTGCGGTGTATCAGGGTAAGCTTAAGGTTCAGCATAAGCGTAAGTCCGGTTCTGCTGTATCAATAAACCGGGCAGCCCGTGGCAGCGGTGCAGGCAATGTGCTGAAACTGGAATCCAAATATGAAGCACGTGATGTTGCGGCGATTATTGAACGTGATATCGAGCGGTTGGAAAATGATTTCACCGAAAAGGCTCTTAAAGTAGGGCACGTGATGAAGGAAGTGGAGTAGTTGATTATGCCCGTTGTTGTAGATGTAATAATCTGTTAAAGTTTTCCAAACCATAGAAGGAGTGGAAAATGAAACATATTTTAATTGCGGGCTTATTGTGTGTTGGTTTGCTGATATTTGCCGGATGCGGGTCAAAGCATCATACAATTACCAAGACAGATGGCTCTACTGCGGTAAGTGTGGGCGCACCGCAATATAACAAAGATTCCAATACTTATACCTATGAGAATCTTGATGGCCAGCAGACAACGATTAAGCGCGAAGATGTACAGCAGATTGAAGAAAATAAAAAATAGATTTTTAAGGAGAGTAAGCCGGGCCCTTGTATCAGGCAAGATCCCGGCTTTTTTTATGCCTCTTGAGTTTGCATCTTGTTCATGAATTCATCTAGGTCTGTTGCGAGTGATGCCAGCTCCGAAACCGCACCGGAAACCATATCCATTGAGTCTGATGTCTGTGTTGCGATATTGTTCACCATCTCAATTGCGCTTGTAATTTCTTCACTGGCGGCTGACTGTTGTTCTGCTGCAGTTGCTATCCCTTCCACTTGGCCTGCTGTTTTTTTGGATATATCAAGTATCTGCTTAAGTGCTGTGTCAGCTTTACTGCACATTTCTGTGGCCTGCTGAATGCTGTGCAGAGTCTCTTCTGTGGCAGAAGTGCTTTTCTGTGAACTGTTTTGAATAGCACTTATGTATTCGCCAACTTCCTTGGTTGCGTGCATGGTGTTTTCAGCCAGTTTTCGGATTTCGTCGGCTACAACGGAAAAACCTCTTCCTGCTTCCCCGGCTCTGGCTGCTTCAATAGCGGCATTAAGGGCAAGAAGGTTGGTCTGGTCGGCAATATCGGAGATCACCTGCATAATGGTGTTTATGCCGTTGCTGTGGGTTTTAAGAGTGCTCATCTCCTGCTTTAGGTTTTCGGCCTTCATGTTCACTTCGTCCATAACCCCGATGACATTCTCGACAAGCCCGGAACCGTCGTTGGCAGTTTCCTGAGTCTGTCGGGCCATACGGGCAGCATCGCTCGAGTTCCTGGAAACTTCTAGGATGGATGCATTCATCTGCTCCATAGAAGTTGCCACTTCTTCTGTCCTGGCTCGCTGGTCATGGATGCCCTTGCTTGAGTTATGGATTTCGGAGCTTATTTCATCTGAAGTTCCTGCAAGTTGTTCGGATATTTTTGTGGCATCGGTCACTCCCTTGGCAATTTTATCATTCTGGGCAGTGATGAAATCTTCTTTAAGCTTGATGTTTGTGAAGTCCATGATGGTGGTAAAACCGCCGAGCAGATTTCCTCTGGCATCATAAATTGGTGAGGAGGCAACAGATATATATTTTGTGGTGCCTTTACGTCCGTCAACTTGTCCTTTGACGAAGAGTTGTTTTTTTTCTTCCATACATCTTTCGGATACCGTTTCTTGCTTTTTGCCGTAGAAGAAAGTTGAGAAGTCCTGACCGATGTATTTGTTTGGTTCTTCATCCTCTTCAATTAATTTTATAATGCTTTCATTGATCCATCTGATGTTGCCTGTAGGATCGACCACTACCATAGGAGTCATGATATTTTCGAGCATGGATTCACTCATGCCTACTTTTTCATTCAGTATGTTGTTGAGTCCTTCGATTGCATTTGAAAGAACTCCGATTTCTGCCATGAAATTGTGGTGGGCGATGGGAGTGTAGTCTGCACTTGAAATTCTTTCTACCTCACCGATGAGCATCTTAATCGGTGAAATTATATGGCGCTTTATAAGAAAGGCGAAGGTGATCAATGATGCAATTGAAACTGAAATAATAATGATAGCTATTTGACTATGGATAAAGAATAGTGCTGCTCCAAGGAGAAGGGCAATTATTGCAATGAAGGCATTCAGGCGTACAGTCATTTTAGTCTCCCGTTCTTTGGTAGAAGTGCTGAGTGACCTGAAGCATGTATAGTGCCATGTGTTTGTTCTTCTATTGTAACAATGGACAGGGTTTTGTTTGGGTTGTTTTGGGTATGCAAAAGTGAGTCATATTAGCACACTAATGACTCGTATTAAAGATATAGCCTGTTTAATTGAAGCTTTTTTAGTATGTTATGTTCTGTGTCATAATGGCTTATGCAAAAAAAAGAGGCCATATGGCCTCTTTAAGCAACATTAGAATATATAATTTATTCCATAGCACTTGAAAGCTTTTCAAAATAAGGACGTACAACTTTTACATCCTCAGATGGTGCTTTCATCATAGCTTTGGCAGCCTTCATTGAAGAAAGCATATGTTCTTTCATCATTTTTTTCTGTTCCGGACTCATATTCGGATCAGCTTCCATCTGGGCTATTGCGGCTTCAAGCTCAGCCATGCCCGCATTCCCTTCCGCTTCCATGGCGATGGAGGCAAAAGCCTTAACTACGCGGCCTGCGGTTTCGGGCCATGTCTTGTATGTGAATCCGTTTGCTTCAATGATTCTTTTTGCTTGCGGGGTGTAGCCATAAAGCATTGCGAATTCTTTATTAAGCATTTCAGGATCCAAAGGGTCTGCATCGCTTTCTCCGGAATTTTCCATTTCCTCTTCCATTTGGTCCATGATCGGGTCCAGCTGTTCCAGTGTTTTTACCACTCTCTCTACCTGATCTCCGGTAAGAGGGGACATAGCATTCGCTGTGAATGCGAAAAGGAAGGTCAATGCGACCAGTAACAGTATCTTTTTAAGCATCATTCCTCCAAGCAGATTATTTACCCCCGACTAATGATAATGGATATATATTAAATTGAGATTTTGTAAAGAGGGATGATCAAAAAGGAAGGGTCTCTGCTTCATGCGAAGCAGAGACCCTTCTTGGTATTGGGATATGGCAGTAATTAATTATTTGATGAACAGCATTTCGGAGTAGCTGGGCAGGCACCAGAGGTCGTCTGCAACAACTTCTTCGAGCTGATCTGCGTATTTGCGGACTTCCAGCATTGCGGGAAGTGCGGTGCAGCAGAGGTATTTTGCTTCTTCTTCTACATCGCCCTCAGGCTTGGCAGCCATGATTTTTTCAAGTTCGATGTTTGCAGTCTGCATGCCGCGAAGTTTAGCGGTTACGTCTTCAAGGGTGCCGGTGGTGAATTCTACGCCGATGGCTTTCATTGCAGCGCAGGTTTCAGCAAGTTCTTTCTGGTAGCGAACTGCGCCGGGGAGGATGTGAGTCTTGGCGAGTTTGGTTACCAGTGCAGCTTCTGTGACGATAGCCTGATTGTACTGTTCAAGATAGATTTCTTTACGGCTTTCCAGTTCTTCTTTGGTGAACACACCGTACTTGGTGAACATTTCTACGGATTCAGCAGAAGCTATCTCGGGGATTGCGTCAGCGGAAGTGCGCAGGTTGGGCAGGCCGCGTTTTTCAACTGCTTCCTTGTGCCACTCTTCAGAGTAGCCGTCGCCGTTGAAAACAACCTGACCGTGTTTGTCCATGATGTCTTTGATGACTTTATTCACAGCATCATTGAGTTTGGACTCGTCTCCGCCCATGAAAGCTTCCATTTCATCAGCGATGAAATCAAGTGATTCTGCCATCATGGTGTTCAATGCAACCTGAGGTCCGGCAATGGAAAGGTTGGAACCTACTGCACGGAACTCAAAACGGTTACCAGTGAATGCGAACGGGCTGGTACGGTTACGGTCGCCAGCGTCTCTGGGCAGCGGAGGCAGGGTGTCTACGCCGGCCTTGAGAAAACCAGTGGAAGTAGGATTCGGGGAATTGCCTTCCTGGATCTTGTTAAGAATTTCAGAAAGCTGATCGCCGAGGAAAATGGACATGATTGCCGGAGGTGCTTCGTTTGCACCAAGGCGGTGATCGTTTGAAGCGGTGGCAACTACAGCACGCAGAAGTTTGCTGTGCATGTGTACTGCGCGGATAACTGCGGAACAGAAAATGAGGAACTGTGCGTTTTCATTGGGGTTGTCGCCCGGATCAAAAAGGGAGCCGTGCCCGTTGCTGCTCAGGGAATAGTTGACGTGCTTACCTGAACCGTTGATTCCTGCAAAAGGTTTTTCGTGGAGCAGGCAGACCATGCCGTGACGTTTTGCCACGCTTTTCAGTGTGGTCATGACCATCTGGTTATGGTCGGTAGCAATGTTGGACTGTTCGTAGACAGGAGCGATTTCGAACTGTCCGGGAGCTACTTCGTTGTGACGGGTCTTTACCGGAACGCCCAGTTTGTAGAGTTCGTGCTCAACGTCCATCATGAAAGAAAGTACGCGGCGGGGAACAGCACCAAAGTAGTGGTCATCCAGTTCCTGTCCTTTAGCGGGCTTGGCACCGAAAAGAGTTCTGCCGGACATCATGAGGTCGGGGCGTGCGAAGTAGAAGTTGCGGTCAATGAGGAAGTATTCCTGTTCGGGACCGGCATTGGAAGCAACGCGGTTACCGGACTTGTCACCGAAAATCTTAAGGATGCGCTGTGCGGATGTGTTAACTACCTGAGTAGCTTTCAGCAGAGGGGTCTTTTTGTCGAGAGCCTCACCTTTCCAGGAAATGAATGCGGTGGGGATGCAGAGGAAAGTTCCGTTGGGATTTTCAAGGATATAGGCAGGGCTGGTTACGTCCCATGCGGTGTATCCACGAGCCTCAAAGGTAGCGCGCAGGCCGCCGTTGGGGAAACTTGATGCATCAGGCTCACCCTGAATGAGGAGTTTGCCTTCGAATTCGGCAATGCAGTTACCGTTACCATCGGGGGAGATGAAGCTATCGTGCTTTTCTGCGGTCAGGCCGGTCAGGGGATAAAAAACGTGAGTGTAATGGGTTGCGCCTTTCTCCATGGCCCATTCTTTCATTGCGTTTGCAACGGTATCGGCGATGGAAGGATCGATCGCAGCACCTTCTTCAATAGTCTTTTTCAGGGATTTGTAGACTTTCTTGGGAAGTCTATCCTTCATTACGCTGTCGTTGAAGACGTTGCAGCCGAAGAGTTCGGTAGGTTTGGTGTCGGCAAAGCTGAAGGAAGCTTCAGGGGTAGAGTAGTTGGTCACTGCAGTGATCGCACCCTGGCGGGAGGTGTTTGAACTCATTTGAAAAAACTCCTTGAATCTTTTTTATTGGTGATCTTCGCTTGGCGAAGAATTTTGGGCGTTAATCAAATCTGCTCAGACATAAGCAGGAGATGTGCCGTAGTGTTTAAAAATTCGATATTACAGTGGTTTATTGTAGTCTGGGTTATTTCTTATGCTTTCGTATCTTACAAAAATGTAGAATGATCCAATTTTAAGAGGGTAGCTTTATTACGAAATTGTTATTTTTTTTAACCAAAGCTCAAATGAAGGGTATTTCTCTTACAAATTTGTATAATTTGATTGGTCAAACTGTTTTTTTGAGATAAGATACCTTAGTTTACGTGAAAATAACGGTTTGGGAAAGATTGCACTTGTCCCTGCCTGTTGCTGCATCCCTACATTAATATACTTAAAAAGTCAGTAGTAAAGATTGAAACTTATATCTGCACTGGTTTTAGATAATTGTTTAGGGGAATTTTAGTGTTTTTGATCAGAAACTGTTTCATTTTTTTTGTGTTTTTTTAAAGTAACCGCGAAGGGTATTTGTTAAATAAGATAGGGGTGGTTAAAGTTATTTTTGATTTAGACGTGGGTAGGTTGATTGAGTGATCAGGTGAGTGTTTGCTTTTAAAAGACATGTATTCTTGAACTGTTAACGTATCTATTGGGTTTGATTGGGTTTCTAATTGAATCGTTGTGCGGTCTATGTCTTGAATTTAGTGTAAAAAGGTGCTAAATTTTCCTACTTCGACAAATTATCGTCGGGTAAATTGCTCGTTGATCGGTCTATCTTCATTTTATTCTGATGAAGATTTTTAAGAAATGATGTTCATTTTTGGAGGATTCATGAAAAAACTGCTTTCAATAATCGTTGCCGCTCTGATTACCGCTACCATGGTCGGAACTGCTTTCGCAGGTAAACTTACTGTTGCTTGTGACACCAGCTTCCCTCCTTTTGAGTTTAAAGATCCTGCTACCGGAAAGCACACCGGCTTTGACGTTGAGCTTTGGGAAGCTATCGCTAAAAAGATCGGCGCTGATTATGATCTGCAGCCCATGGATTTCAACGGCATCATTCCCGGCCTCCAGTCCAATCAGCTTGATGTAGGTATCGCAGGTATCACCATTAAGCCAGAGCGTGCTAAAGTTGTCGATTTCTCTGACGGTTACTACAACTCTGGTCTGCTTATTCTTGTTAAGAATGATAACAACTCTATTAAGTCTCTTGAAGACTTCAAAGGTAAAGTAATCGCTACTAAACTTAATACCACTTCTGTTGATGTTGCTCGGGGAGCAGGCGCAGCTGACGTCAAGCTTTTCCCTAACAGTGACGCTATGTTCATGGAACTTATGACCGGTGGTGCTGATGCGGTTATCTTTGATTCTCCTGTTGTTGGTAATTTCATGCGTAAGGCCGGTAAAGGTCAGGTTAAAGTTGTTGGTCCTCTTTACAACGGCCAGCAGTATGGCATCGCTTTCCCCAAAGGAAGCAGCCTCGTAGCCAAAGTTAACGCAGCTCTTAAAGACCTGCGTGCAGACGGCACCTACCGTGAACTGTACGTAAAATGGTTCGGTACCGAGCCTAAATAATTTATTAGTAACTATTTCAATGTGTTTTGTGGGGCGGCTATTTGGCCGCCCCTAATTATTTTTTAAACAGAGGTCCTAATGGCATTCGCATTTGACACATCAGTTTTCTGGGACACATTTCCCATGCTCATGCGTGGTCTCAAGCTTACAATTGAGATTACCATCGGCGGTCTTTTCTTCGGATTTTTACTTGGAAGCGCAGCAGGCTTAATGAAAATATCCCGCAATTTTTTTACTAGAAAGATTGCCGGGGTTTATGTTGAAGCTATCAGGGGTACGCCCATGCTTGTTCAGGCCATGTTCCTTTATTACGGACTTCCCATGGCAATCGGGATGCGCATTCCGCCTATGACCGCCGGGATTATTATAATTGCAGTCAATTCAGGTGCCTATATTGCCGAAATCGTTCGTGGTGCGGTCCAGTCCATTAATAGAGGGCAGTTTGAGGCCGGTCGTTCCATCGGCCTGACCAATGCTCAGACCATGCGTTTTATTATCTGGCCTCAGGCTCTTAAGCGTATGATCCCACCACTTGGTAACCAGTTCATCATCAGCCTTAAAGACACCTCTCTGCTTATGGTTATCGGTGTAGGTGAGCTCATGAGAACCGGTCAGGAAATCACCTCGGTGAACTTCCGCGCCTTTGAGGTATACCTTGCTGTTGCTTGTGTTTATCTTGTTATGACCCTGTCCATCGCATTTGCAATGCGTCACATTGAGAAAAAGTTGAATACTTCCCGGAGGTAGTGATATGATTGAGATTAAGAACCTTCATAAAAGTTTCGGGAAGCTTGAAGTTATCAAAGGAATTGACCTTAAAGTTGAGTCCGGCGAAGTTGTCTGTGTTATCGGCCCTTCCGGGTCGGGTAAATCCACAGTGCTGCGTTGTATCAACAAGCTTGAGGAACCTACTTCCGGTACTATTATTGTAGACGGTCATGACATTATGGCTCCTTCTACTAATATTAACGAAGTACGTGCTGAAGCCGGGATGGTTTTTCAGCAGTTTAATCTTTTTCCGCATATGACTATCCTTGAAAACGTGACCCTCGGTCCTGTCAAGGTTCGTAATATGTCCAAGAGTGATGCTGACGAGCTCGGCCTCAAGCTGCTGGATAAGGTTGGCCTTAAAGATAAGGCACGCAATTATCCGGAACAGCTTTCCGGCGGGCAGAAGCAGCGTGTTGCAATTGCCCGCTCTTTGGCACTGAAGCCTAAAGTTATCCTTTTTGACGAGCCTACTTCCGCTCTTGACCCTGAGCTGGTCGGAGAAGTTCTGGAAGTAATGCAGAAGCTTGCCAAGGAAGGTATGACTATGATCGTAGTTACCCATGAGATGGGTTTTGCAAAGGAAGTTGCAGATCGGCTTATTTTCATTGATGAGGGCATCATTCAGGAAGAAGGTGATCCTGTTGAGGTTTTCGCCAATCCCAAGAATCCCCGCCTTAAGGATTTCCTTGGTAAAGTTGTTTCCCATATTTAATGTAAGCAATTCAATAATTGGAATTACAGGGCAGTCCTTTCGGGGGCTGCCTTTTTTTATAAGGACTTGTTTTGTTGGAATAGGTTGACGTATCTGTTTCTTTGCTAAATAACAGTAGTATCTTTAATTTTGAAATCTGGGAGGCAGATAACATGAGAAAGTTTCTGAGTTGCAGCATTGTTGCTCTTGTTCTGGTTCTGATGAGTTCCTTTGCCTTTGCTGCCGGCTGCCCTGAGCTGCGTGGTACTTGGGTCGGGCAGGTTAAGATGATCTCTAAAGACGGCAACACTAAAGAAAACAAAGCGGTTTTTATTATCAAAAAGCAAGAGGGTAATCTCTTTTCCGGCGAAAAAGCATGGTTCGCTGATAACAAGGACAATCTAATAACCGAAGGGTTCAGCGGTATTATTGGAGCTGACGGTGTTAGTCTCTATTTTGCTGAACATGAAGATGGTTTCACTCTGGGGACTTTGACCGGAAAAGAAAACATGTCCCTTTATTACCTTGAGAGTGGCCGTAAAGCCAAAGCCATTTATTACTCGATGGAGCGAATTCGTTTTGCCAGAGCTTTTGTTGATATCGATAAAGATGGCAATAAAACCATTATCCGTTCTGAAATTGTGAAGGTTTATCCTCTTAATGCTGAACGTATTATGCGTGAAGCTGACCTGAATAAAGATGGAAAACTGAGCAAAAAAGAATGGGAAGAATGGAAAAAGAACCAATAATTTTTCTATCGGTAGGTACGAAAGGCACGGATTTAGGTTCGTGCTTTTTTTGTTATGTGAATTGAAAGACCGTTGTTTTTGAATAAGATCCCCTCTCATTTGATTTGGTTTCTGGCTTGATTAACCTGAACCTTTTTGCGGTCAATATAGGCTTCATATTTTTGCGATTGAAAAAAGTATCTGACCGTGAAATAGTCCTGATTAAATAAATCAATAAACGTAAGCTGATGGGGGGGGATTATGAGCGATGCGTGGGCGGTGTTATTAGCGGGGGTTGGTGGATTTGCTTTGGCATATGCTCTGATGCAGGCGCGTGAGCAGGGCAGGATTGAAGACAAAGAGTTTCAGCAATGGCGTAAAGAGATACGAAAGATGGCTTTGCTGATTACAAATCATACGCCCCGGCAATACGGTGGGTGTGCAAATGACAAGGCTGCACATATGGCCGTTGCTAAGTTGCGGCAGTTGCATACCGGGCTTGCGGTCAGGATCTCGCCTGATGACTCCATTGGACTGAAGCTTTTGAGCAGTCTTAATAGATTAATAGCGGATATTAATGGCGGTAGAGTAGGGCATGAAAGCCATGCGGAAGAGGTTAGCCTGTTTTCGGCTTTACTGGCGGAGCGCAGAGATGTTGGACAAACTTCATCTGGTTTTTCATTTAGCGGTATTTTGAGATGGGTGTATCAATTGCCGGAATATCTGACCGAATATGACCGGGAACGTAAGACCAATTAAGATTTCCATTTAAAAGGACCTTCATAAAATTATGAAGGTCCTTTTTTTACATGTTGGCAAAGAACTTGAGTTCTGCATCAGTTAAATGTGGTAAGTGTATAGAAGTTTTGAAATAAAGGTTAAAGACCATTAGGTGCAGCCAATGGTTGTGCATTAAATCATTCTTCTTTCCCATTATGGTATGCCATTCATTTTCAGCATATTCTTTTTCAAGTTTTATCAGGCATGGATGTTCAATAAGTAGTTTACGTATGGACTTGAGCAGGTAGTTAAAATTTTCTTCTGTTCTGTTAAATATTGTAACAGCAATTTTGCATCCGGGGCAGAGGTCTTGTTGTAATAGAGAGTTGATGCTGTGTATCAGGCCTTCTGAACAGCGCCAAGTTGAGCATCTGCCGATGAGTGCTGCTTTATTCGCAAAAGCAACAGCGAATCCGTTTTCTCCTATGCGGCTGAATATATCTTCGTCGTTTCGTCCTGAGAATTGGGTGTTCAGATTTGATACCAGTATATTGCGCAGATCCTGATCATTATGAACATGATATATGGCAGGAGTTCTTTCAAAGCTTTTTCCTGTATGTCGTAGAACTCGAATAGTTTTGATGAAATCATCATTGGAAATCACAGGTGTAGCGGAATAATCCAATTTTGGGAGAGGTAGTTTGTTACGTACGTGTATAGGGTTGAATTCGTTCGCGCCGAGTTTAGTATCAAGATGCAGAGCAACGGTACTACCTCTCATACGTCTATTGGCAATGCCGGTGGTCATAAGTTCACGTAACTTAATTTCGAACAGTGAAATGTCGTGAGCCTGCCATTCAAGATACTTCTTTATCTTTTCTAAGTTGCGTAGGAGGTGGAGTTTGAACGATTTCGGATCAGAATAAAGCGGTCCTACATAATGTTTTACTATGCGGTCATTTTTAATGGTGAAGCTGGGACCTCCATTCTTGTAATGCATACTTGGTTTGCTGACTAGAAGCCTTCTATCGCCCGAGTATGGAATCTCTACTTGGGTTATTATTCCGTCTTTTAATTCCGGAGGATCTTGGCCGTTATCAGGGCGGTATATTCTTCCTGCCGGGGTGATTCGGCAGAGAATTGGCTTGTGGATAAATATTTTATCTTCATGCAGGGTTATCTGTCTGATGGAATTTTGCGCAATAATATTCTCCATCAGCTCAACATCGGAAGCGGCAAAGAATTCCTTTTCCGGGATGGCTTCTATCTGCGAGATAATGCTGTTGCAAACATTCTCAAGAATTACGCTTAACTCACAGTCATTAAATAAATTGTTGCGGTGCTGTTTAACCATGCGTTGCCTCCTGTGAGGCAATATTTTGACTCTTTTTTAGTTACCTTAATATACTGCATGAATTGTTCCTAGGCTAGTACTGAGTTGCCTTTCAAGGGTAATGTTCTTTGATTCTCATTTATGAGAGTTGTTTTATTCTTATACTAGTTTAAAGTTGAGTCATATTGTATGATCCGAGCATAGCTATAGATTGTTTGCATGTCATACGGGGAAACAATGCGTTATATTGTCTGGTTAACAATATTTTTTGTTTTGTTCACGTCAGAAGCTGAAGCGGTTAAAATCAGGGTTGGTGGAACTGGATACTGGTCTCCTTATTGTTACATCAGCCCGGATGATCCGCTAACGCTCAAGGGCTTTACTGTTGAATTTCTCAAAGAAGTATTTAACCAACCCGATGATGAGCTTCATTTTTTGGTTCTTCCGTGGAAAAGATGTTTGGTAATGCTGGAAAACAATGAGATTGATCTTGTTCTAGACGGAAGCAAGGATTCCCCGCGTCTTCAAAAGTTTGTGTTTTCGCACAAGATTTATCATTTAGATAATGCCTTATTTTATCTGAAGAGTAGATTTCCAAATGGACCGCAGATCAAAACTGTTGCTGATGTTGATAAATTTTCATTGGGAGGAGTCTTTGGTTTTAATTACAAAGTTTACCCTTTTGATGTTTCGATGGTCCAGCAAGGCGCAAAAGACATAGAGACTATGCTAAAGATGCTTGAACGCAGGCGGTTTGAACTTGCAATTGGGTTTGAGCAGATAGTGTGCTCACGCATGCGACTGAAAGGCATTGGTGGTGGGGATATCTCTTATCTTCTCATGCCTGGTGTTGAGTCTTTGCGCTTTCATATTTTCGGTAATCATACTCCGAAAACCAGAAAGCTTATTGAGAGGATAAACTCTGCCTTGCAAGAAATGTCGTCAGATGGGCGGCTTACTGAATTAAAGCGTAAGTATGGATTGCAGGGTGGTAAGAAGAAGGTTCTGCTTTTGAAACGATAAAAAAATCCCCTCTTCAGTTTGGTTATGCTGAAGAGGGGATTTTAGTTCTTTATTAAATCACCCCATAAAGCGGCCCGCCGGACGCAGCCAGCGCATCAACCCGTTTTTCCACTTCCGGGTCAGGATCAAGCGGCGGTGCCTGATATGTTTTCATTCTGGCGTCGATTATGAAGGCTTTCTCTGTTCCCCAATGTTTGGCTCTGGTAAAGGCTCCGGCTCCATATATATCGGTTGCCGGGTCGGAGCGTGTAAATGTTACCCAGAGGAAGTTTTCCCAGTCCTTGGCAGTGAAGTCAGGATCATCCACAACCACGATCATGGGGAATCCTTCGAGTCCTTCGGCGTGCTTGAGAGCTTCACCTAGCTTTTCCATCTGCGGGTCCTGTTCGCCTCTGGATGTATCACTTTTACGTCCTTTGAGGAGCATTATTCCGGGAGCGAAAACTTTTGCTTCACCGAAACCGTCGGGCAGGGTGGGAAGGTGGGGCAGCTTTTGGGCTAGTTCACGTTTCTTTGATCCGGCAGCGGCGAAGATCAGTTTTGAACCTTCATTGAAGCCCATACCGGAGTAATCGAGGGTGTCGATTGTGGTTCTGGTGATGAAATGCAGGTCGCGCTTAAGGTTGGCGCGCTCAAGCATGTGTTTAAAGAAGACCGGGATGTTGTGGCAGTTCTCGCCATGCTCCATGTCTTCTTTGGCACCGATAAAAAGGTATTTAGCTAGGGCTGTCTGGGTATTGCCCAGCAGAGCCATTCCGTTGGTCAGCAATTCCTGCGGCTGGCGTTCTTCAGCGTAGGGAACGTAGCGTTCGCTGCCTACTGCCAGTAGCAGCGGATGGACTCCGGCTACGTCCACGGCATGGACTTCGTGCACACCGGTAAAGACTGACGGCACCAGTTCGGATGTCAGTTCATGGATGAAGTCACCGAACATGGTGTCTTCCTGCGGCGGGCGTCCTACTGTGGTGAAAGGCCAGATAGCGTCATCGCGGTGGTATACTTTATCGACTTTGAGTACTGGAAAATCGTGCGTCAGGCTGTAGTAGCCGATATGGTCACCAAAGGGGCCTTCAGGCTTTTGTTCATTGCTGATAGTTCCGCATATACAGAAGTCCGCTTCAGCAGGGACAGGCAGTCCGTTGGGACGCATGACCATGGGTATGCGGTGTCCACCGAGTGCTCCTGCAAAGAATATTTCCGCTAATCCTTCAGGTAGCGGCATAACAGCGGCTATGGTCATGGACGGTGCGCCGCCGACAACAATATTTACTTTGAGTTGTTCACCTTTTTTCAGTGCCTGCGCATGATGATGCCCGATGCCGCGGTGAATCTGGTAATGCAGTCCTACTTCGATATTGTTGTATTCATTACCGGAAATCTGCACACGGTACATGCCGATGTTGGAACCGGCGAATCCGGGGTTCTCCGGGCTTTCGGAGTAGACCTGCGGCAGGGTGACAAATGCCCCTCCATCCATCGGCCATGATTTGAGCTGCGGTAACTGAGCAAGGGTGGTTTCGTTGGAGGTTACCGGCCCTTCGGAAAGTTTTCGCGGCATGGTGTGATATGCAGTGCGCGGTGCGCCGAGGTATTGCCACGGTTTTTTGATGGCTTCCATGGGATACATTTTCAGCTTCATGAGCCGTTCCACTGTTTCGATAGTATCGCGGAAAATGAAATGCAGCCTTTCCTTGGTGCCGAAGATATTGGCGGCCATGGGAAATTTGCAGCCTTTCACATTAGTGAAGAGCAGGGCAGGGCCGCCCGCTTGAAATACACGTCGTTGTATAACCCCGGCTTCAATATTCGGATCGATTTCCTGATCTATGCGTAGCAGATCGCCTTTGGCTTCAAGTGCATCAAGGCATTCTTTGGTGTTTTTGTATCCCATTATATTTTCCTTGTGATCATTTTTTATTTGTGCGGCAGAGTGTATGGATTCGAGGAGCGGGAATCAAGTTTAATCGGACACAAAAAAAGAGCCTGCCGGATTAGGGTAGGCTCAAATTGCTGATAAAATATCATCGGTGGTGTAAGTGGTGTAAGATGAATTGTTATCTTAGAATCTTATTTGCCAGCAGTTTTTGAATGCCGACAACATCACTGCCTTTCTTCAGCTCTTTGGTGATAGGCTCGCGACGTCCAGAAACCCACATTTTCAGTTCGGAGTCCATGTCAAAATGACCTGCAGTCTCCACGGAAAAGTTGGAGATGGATTTGTAGGGGATAGATAGGTACTCAACTTTTTTACCGGTCAGTCCCTGTTTATCGATCAGTATCAGTCTCCCGGAAGTGAAAACATACATGTCGCGGATGACCTTGAAAGCCCGTTCTACTCGCTCGCTGTCTCCCAGTATAGGGGAGAGCTCTTCCTGCACATCATCAATATCTATTTCAGAGGCATTGCCCATTAAACCATCAAGAATTCCCATAATTTCTCCCTTGTTTTCGGTATAGGACTGTTTTTGAGGATTAATTATATGATAAATTTAAGTAAAATCAATTACTTTTCAATGGGAAGATATTTGATGAACATCTTTCATGCAATTCGATCATATCTTTGGGGAGGTATTGCTGATATTTTTTCTTGTATTGTTCTTCGTATTGCCCGTTGATGATCTTGTTGACTTTATTGATTATTCTTTTGCCCCATTTGTTCTTGGTACATCCTACGTAGCTGAGAACGTATTCGGGCATCTCACGTATGGGGATAAAAACGAAGTTATCCTTAATAAGTTTCTGCGAGACAAGCCACTGTAATTCGTGGGGAAAGCCTATGGCATAGTCAATGGTACGATTGGCCTGAATGTTTTTTACCAGTGTTTCAAGTAAGTCCATTTTGTAGTGAACTATAATTTTTTTAGATTTTTTATTGGTATCTACAATATTATCCACCATGCCGCCGTAACGGCGCCCCATGGAGATTCCCATGCGCATTTCAGAGGAGTTAAACAGGTTTTTTATTGAGATGTAACCCTGTTCATCTATGAAAGGTTTGAAGTCATCGAATTTGGATTTCAGGGTGATAATTCCATTTGAAATATAAGGCATTATAGGATTGCTGAATTCAATGAATTTTTCCCGCTGCTTTGTCTTCAGCATTGTCACGCAACATCCGTTGTTCTCAGAAAGCTGTTTTAAAATGCGTCCGTAGTTGGCTATGTGTTCCAGGTGTTTGTATTCTGGCAGGGCTTTTTGAAGTTTATCTTCCAGATAATTCTCATGCCCTTTCCCTTTCATTTCGCCGCACATAATGCTCGAAGGAGGAAAGTCCGCATGATACCAGTTGATGACGTTTTCAGCCCGAACCGGTGCTGGGATACCAAATAGCAAATAAATAATGAGTAAAAATAGGAGTTTCATTATATTTTTATTGGTCCGCAAGGTTTAATTGTGTTTTTCAATTAAACCTTATCTGTTTTTATGTTTAAAGTCAGTCTTTAATTCCCAAAATTAAGACAGAGTTGTACGGACGTTCGGCAAAGGCCGATCGATGTGTGTGTTTTTATCCTTGATGTCTAGTTATTGCTGGTGATATTCAGCGGCTATGAAAGAGAATCATTCCGTGCATAAAGCAGAAGAATTGATCGGCATTGAGTCGAATTTTAAAATTTATCCGTTCACTGACGGAACCGGTTGTCCCATTAGTGATGTTCAGGAAGCGCATTTACATGATTTTTATGTAGTCCATTATGTTTCAGCTGGTAGTGGCAGTTGCGTTATTGATTTTGAGACCTATGACATCCTTCCCGGTTCTTTGTATTTCGTATCTCCCGGACAATTACACCTATGGAATCCTGAAGATGTGGTGGACGGTTTTGTAATGGTTTTTACCGATGAATTTCTCAAGTCACCGGAAGCGCCTATTCATAGTGCTTATGAACTTGAATTTTTCAATAGCGTAGTCAATTCCCCTATGTTTATGCTTTCAACGGACCAGAAAGCCGAGTTATCCAGCGTGATGTCCAGTCTTTGTCGGGAATTCAGTTCTAAAAAGCCCGGATTTGAAACTGTACTGCGGTCGTATTTTCATATTTTTATGGTTTGTTTACAGCGTATCTTTGCTGATCGGATGCAGCGTCCCGGTGCACGGGCGGAAAATCCCATGGTCAGGGAATTCAAAAAACTTGTTTCAGCGCATCATAGTCCTCAGTTGCGGGTTCAGGATTATGCAGAACGAATGAATGTCAGCGTTAGCAGGCTTAGCGCTGTTATTAAAGAAGTTACCAGTATGACGCCGGGTCAGATCGTTCGTAACGAGTTGATCAACACGGCCAAGCGTATGCTGGCTAATTCCGATAAGAATGTTTCGGAAATCTGCTATGAGCTTGAATTCGAAGACCCTTCATATTTCGGCAGGTTTTTTAAGCGCGAGACCGGGTTCACACCATCTGTCTTCCGGGAGCATGTAAGAGGAAAGTACCAGCAATTGGTATAAAATCACCTTCTTTCAAAAGTACTCATGGGTTAAATTTTTGCAGTTAATTTTTGCTGAAAGGAGATAACTCATGACTTTGAAAGATATTACTGAAGCTGTTGAGAAGATCGGTTGTCTGTCAGTTACCACCCTTGATGGTGGAATAATGCATAGTCGGATAATCAGTATTTGCGGCGGGGATGATGAAGGAATTTATTTTCTGACCATGAATGTAAAGCCTTTTTACCGCCAGCTTAAAGCCAATCCCCAAGTTTCCATGTGCGGAATTTATCCCACCAGCCGCAAGGAAGGAAAGAACAGCGAAGGTCAGCCCTATTTTCCTCCGGGGTACACCTTGAGAATTACCGGGGAAGCCCGTGAAGTTTCCATGGATGAATTGCGTGCAAAAGCGGAAGCCGGAAACCCTATCCATCAATATGTGCTTGAGGATCACGAACGTTATCCTGCCATCTGTATGTTCTGTGTACACAAGGGCAAAGGCGAAATATTCGACTTCGATTTTGAAATGGAGCATCGCGATCATAAACTTTTGCGAACTCGTTTTGCTTTTGGCGGTGAGGGGTTTAATGAAGCCGGGGCGCGCATAAACCCTGAAAAATGTATTGCCTGCGGAGAATGCCAAGAAGCATGTACCTTCAAGGCGATTGTTCCTGGTGATGTTTATCGGGTAGATGGTTTCCGCTGCGATGAATGCGGAAGCTGCATGCTGGTCTGTCCGGTTGAAGCGATAGATCTTTCTCAGACAATTTAAAGATAAGACTTTTCTAAGTATCGCTGAGCACGGTCCGTTACGGATCGTGCTTTTTTGTTGGTTGGATTTGACTTGTGGCTGGTCAGTACTTAGTTTTCCTGCAAGGAGAAAGTAATGTTTCATGGAAAAGTAAAGGCGGTGGCCTTTGATGCTGACGATACTTTGTGGGTAAATGAACCTTTTTTTGACCGGGCCAAGGCTGAAATTGCAGAAATGATGTCTGTCTATATCCCGCCAGATGAGTTTACCCTGATTTTGGAGAAGACCCAGTCCCGAAACGTTGCCGTATTTGGATACGGGGTAAAGTGTTTTGTTATTTCCATGATTGAGGCGGCAAACTTTGCTGCTCCCGATAAGATAAAAAGTTCTGAAATTGAACGTATAATTGCTATTGGCAGGTCCATGCTGACCGCTCCTGTGGAACCTATTGCAGGAGTTGAAGAGGTGCTGCGCACTTTGGGAAGTGACTATGAATTGCTAATGATTACAAAGGGCGATGTCGCTGAACAGCAACGCAAAATAAGTCTTTCCGGCATGTCTGTGTATTTTGATCACATTGAGATTCTTGCCGAGAAGGATGAGGCTGCTTACGAACGCATTCTGCATAAGCACAGCATTCGGCATGATGAATTTCTCATGGTCGGGAATTCTGTTAAATCAGACGTTCTTCCGGTTGTGAGGATTGGTGGAAGTGCTGTACATATTCCATTTCATACTACTTGGGTCCATGAAGTTGTATGTGCAGATGATATTTGTGGTCGTGATTATGTTGAAATCAGCAAGGCAGGAGAATTATTGCCATTGTTGACGATTTCATAGCCTTAAAGATTAGTTCAGAAATTTTATACGGCAATTAATCACTTTCATTCTCTCGCAATGAATGTTAATTAGCCGTTTCTTACGCACTAAGAAATTCCGTTAGTATTTCGTAGTGCGTAATTTGTATTAAAATATCAATATATAAGGTGATAGCTTTGTCTCAGCCTACTGAAAAAAGTGTAAAATTGATCTCCAATTATGTGGAGAAGTATTGTGAACGTACCGGTCTGAACCTTCATCCCATGAAGGATGTTTCCGATGCTGTGACCACCGGTCTGGCCATGCATCTTGATGATCTTAAACGTCCCCTCTGTCCCTGCCGTTTTTATCCGGACAAACAGCAGGCGGTTGCCGAGCGTGAATGGCTGTGTCCCTGCTCAGACATGAAGACCTACAAGTACTGTCACTGTATGCTGTTTGTTAATGAGGAAGGTATGCCTGTAACTGAGCATCTTCCCGAAGACCACGAAGGTCGACAGACTTATGGCGATATCGCTGATCCGGCTCCGGAAAAGATGCATCGCAAGTTGCCCAACTAGGCCTTTTTGTTAAAACAAAAAAAACGGACACATGCTTTTGAGCTTGTGTCCGTTTTTTTTTGGGATTTCTAATCTTTTTTGTTTTTCTTACGTTTTTCTTTGCCCTTGATATACCACTGCTGATCGCCATACATTTCATCTGAGCATTCCGGGCAGAGTCCGTGGCTGAATGATGCCTCGGAGTACTTCTCAATAAATGATTCAAGATTATTCCAATAGCCTTTGTCATCTCGTATTTTTTTACATTTAGCGCAGATAGGCATAAGTCCACTGAGTACTTTCACCTTTTCAAGGGCTTCCGAAAGTTCTTTAATGAGTTCTTCTTTATCCAGTTCAGCTTTCTTTTGGTCGGTTATATCGATGAAACTTTCGATATAGTAGTTTTTATCCTTAATATTAAGGGTTTTAACTGTCTTAAGGATATTGCGATTACCGGATTTTGCGGTGAGCAGGATTCGCTCAGACATATCCACAGTCTGTCCAAGGTCTGCAATGGGGCATTTTCCGCGTTCTGCAGGACAGACGAAGTTGTGGCACACCTTGCCTACTACTTCATTTTTATCTCGGCCCAGCATTTCAAGGGCTGTGCTGTTGACTTCAACGATTGTGAATTCTTGTGCGTCCACAATGATAATTCCACTGAGGATGGAATCGAAGAGAATGTCCATGACAAGAGAAGATTTTTTGTTGGCATCCAAAAAGAAATGAACTGTATTAAGGCATTCAGTTTGTTCTTCACGCCTTTCAAGTTCAGCCACGCGCTGCTCCAGTTCTTCGTATGTTGGCTTCTTCGATCTCACGGTGTATCCTTAAATGTTGCATGATTTAAGCTAATTTATACGATAGAGGTGGGGATTGGTCCATTGAAAAGTAAATATAAAGATTTATGATTGAGACCGAGATATCTTTCGTTGATCTCATAATAATATAGTTCGCTGAAAGTTAGATCTGTCTGTTTTTCTGTAATAAATCAGTTCCGTTGATCTGGATCAATGCGCTCAATTTGTTGATCGGTATGCTCAAGCAAATTCAATCCATGACTCAATTTAAGCTGAAAGCGAAAAGGAGATACAGATGAGTTCCAAAAAGATAGTCGTAATCGGCGGTTCTGCTGCCGGACCCAAGGCTGCAGCTAGGTCTAAGCGTCTTGATGCTGATGCGGAAGTGGTTATGCTTCAGAAGGCCCCGGAGTTATCTATGGCTTCATGCGGTTATCCGTACTACATCGGCGGTAATTTTGATGAGCGAAATGCTTTGCTTGCCACACCCACCGGGGTCGTGCGCGATGAAGGTTTCTTTGCCGCAGCCAAGGGGGTTAGTGCCCGGGTTAACACTGAAGTAACAGCTATCAACCGTCACAATAAGACTGTGTCCTGCACGGATGTTTTGACAGGTGAGTCCTGCTCAGTGGCATACGATAAACTTGTCCTATGTACTGGAGCTACACCGCGCCGTCCGCCTATTCCCGGGATTGATCTCGAAGGAGTCCGTTCTCTTTCCGAAATGCGCGATGCAGATAAACTGCGTGAACTGGTTGATTCCGGCAAGGTTAAGGACGCAGTCATTGTCGGTGGCGGGCTGATCGGAATTGAAGTTTGCGAGGCTCTGTCCGAGTCCGGCATGAATGTGAATGTTGTAGAAATGCTTTCTCAGCTGCTTATGTTTCTGGACTGGGAAATCGCTAAGTTGGTGGAGAAGCACGTTGCCTCCAAAGGTGTCACTGTCCATACTGATAACGGCGTGGCTGAATTTTTGGGTGAGAATGGCAAACTGACCGGAGTTAAACTTAATGACGGTTCTGTGGTTCCATGCGAACTTGCCGTTGTTGCTATCGGTGTAACACCCAATGCCGAGCTGGCAGCAGATGCTGGGCTCGAAATCGGCGGATTCGGAGGTGTTGCAGTAGATGATTTCATGCGAACTTCCGATCCTGACATTTATGCTGCCGGGGATTGCGTTGAGATTACCCAGCGTATCACTGGAAAGAAAACCTATGCTCCCTATGGTGACCTTGCTAACCTTGAGGCCCGTGTCGTTGCGGATAATATCGCCCGTGGTGATAAGCACAAGTTTCCCGGAACTGTGAACAGCGGAATCTGCAAGGTCTTTGATCTGAGTGCCGGAGCTACCGGATTCTCCGAACAGCGTGCAAAAGCAGAAGGGTATGATGTTATTACCGCAACCAATGCCAGTCCGGACAAGCCCGGTTTCATGGGGGCCAAGCTGCTGGTTTCAAAGATGGTCGCCGATGCCGCAACCGGACGCATTCTTGGGTTTCAGTGCGTAGGCCCCGGCGAGGTGAACCGCCAATTGGCCGAGGCTGCAATGGCGGTAATGAACGGCAACACCATTTGGGAAGTGGGTATGGCTGACCTGCCGTATGCTCCTCCGTTTTCTCTTGCTATTGACCATTTTATCACTACCGCGCACATCCTTGATAATAAGATGGCCGGACAGATGACCGGGATTAGTAATGCTGAAGTGAAAGAGAAATTGGATGCAGGTGAAAAGCCGTTCCTTCTGGATGTGCGAGCACCCAATGAATTTGAGGAGATGCGTTTGAACGTAGGTGAAAAACTTATTCCCCTTGGCAAGCTGCGCAATGCTCTTGATCAATTTCCGCCAGACAAGGATGCGGAGATCATTACTTTCTGCAAAATATCCATGCGTGGCTATGAAGCCCAGCGAGTACTTGAAGCAAACGGCTGGACCAACGTTAAAGTTATGGAAGGCGGCATTATGGGCTGGCCGTTCAAGGTAGAGATGTAGTATTTGTAAGATAGTAAATTTAAAGGGCCGTAGTACTGAGTACTACGGCCCTTTGTCTTTTAGAGTGCTGTTTCGAGCATTTTACGGGAAATTTCCGGGGTGACATCGCCGCGCTCGGAAAGCTTGGTCATTCCGTGTTTTTCAAGGCCGGCAATAACCCGGTCAACAATATCAGGTCCGATTTCATAATCGGAGAGTCTGGTTGCCATACCGATACAGTTGAAGAATTCTTCAGTCTTGGCAATTGCCTGATCAATACGTGCATCATCATCGCCTTCGCGGATATCCCAGACCCGCTCGGCATACTGGATGAGCTTTTCTTTTTTTTCCGCACGGCGGACTTTCCAGTTGGCGAGCTGCATTACTGCCAGAGTCTTGGCATGGTCCAATCCGGTGAGAGCTGTCAACTCATGGCCGATCATATGAGTGGTCCAGTCCTGCGGAACACCTGCACCGATAAGGCCGTTAAGGGCCATGGTGGAACACCATACAAGGTTGGCGCGGGCATCATAGTTTTCAGGCTCATTAACGGTTGTTTCGCCGATTTCAATCAGAGTCTGTAAAATACCTTCAGCTGTGCGGTCTTGAAAACGTCCCTCCGCAGGGTAGGTCAGGTATTGTTCAATGGTGTGGATAAAGGTATCCACAACGCCGTTAGCGACCTGAGTTTTAGGCAGGGTGAAGGTAATCTTCGGATCAAGAATGGAGAATTTAGGAAATGTGTGAGTGGAGAAAACAGGAAGCTTATCTTCGCCATCACTGATTACAGCACCGTTGTTCATTTCCGATCCTGTGGCAGGAAGGGTCAGCACTGTTCCGAAAGGAACAGCTGAATCCACCGGGACAGGGGTGAAACCGAAATGCATCAGTTCTTTTTCCTTACCTTCATATGCTTTGGCAGGTGCTGCCAGCGCAATGAATTTGGTCCCGTCGATGACGGACCCGCCACCCACTGCAAGAATGAAATCGATCTGTTCGTCACGGACAATTTTGATGGCATCCATTAAAACTTCAAATTTCGGGTTTGCAGGAATTCCGCCGAATTCGACTACAGTGCGGCCGCTCTTGGCAAGCTCGGCATTAACTCGATCGAGAAGGCCGGTCTTCTTGGCGCTGCCGCCACCGTAAGTGATAAGCACTTTGGCATCTTTAGGGACAAGGTTATCCAATTTCTGAAGCTGGCCTTCGCCGAAAACAATATTGGTCGGGTTGTAAAAGCTAAAGTTAAGCATTTTAACTCCTGTTTTTTTAATGAATACTTATTTTTGCAAACAGTTTGCCTTATTTTTCAAGATGAGCATGTTTCGGTAGAATTCATATGCAACATCGGTAAGCATGCTAGCATAAAGTTCCGCTATTTGGAGTATAAAATGCGCATTCAAGATAAAAAAACTGTTGGATGAATTGAAAGAAGCCCTCGATGACGGGGCGGTAGGACTTCAGCTCAGTCTACTTTACTCGCCGGGCGGTAGATTCAGTTCTGTTGTGAGCCATCTTGTGAATACTTCCAAATCATCAGCCTTTTTTTGATTTTCCAGTGACAGCACTATGTAGTCGATTGATGTTGTTTCAAATCCGTAAGGGGCGATAAGAAGGCCGTGCTTTATGTCTTCACGGACAAGTGGTTCAGGACCGATAGCCAGACCGAATCCGGTTGATGCTGCCTGCAGGCTGAAGTAGAAGTGATCGAAATATTTTTCAGATTCTGAATCAATCCGCTTGTCTGTAAGATCATGCCATTCTGACCACGCCTCCGGGCGGGTTCTGGTATGTAGGATTTGTTTCGCGGTGTTACTGTGTTTATCCCAATATGCCGGACTGCATACCGGACCGACGGATTCTTTGCCTAGAATTGTGCAGTTGTAATGAGAGGGCCATGTGAAGTCTGATCGTCTTATGGCTAAATGAACTCCTTCTGCTGAGAGGTCTATAGGGCCGCCGCCTACAGAGAGATGGATGTCAATCAGCGGGTTCAATGTTCTGAATTTATCAAGTCTGGGCATTAGCCAGCGCATTGCAAGTGATGGTTCGCAGGAAACCGAAAGTCGACGCTTAGAATCCGGGATGCGTATTGTTTCACTAATCTTTTCCAGATTAGCCAAAGTTTCCTCAACCCCGGCTGCCAGCTGTTTTCCTTTTGCGGTTAAATAAAGTCCGCGGTTACGCCTTTCAAAAAGTTCAAATCCATAGAATTCTTCCAATTGCTTAACAGCTCTGCTGACAGCGCCATGAGTGAGATTCAGTTCATGTGCTGCCTTGGTAAAGCTGTTGTGACGTGCTGCGGCTCTGAAGCTGACAAGAGGTTTTAGTGGAGGAAGGTTGTTCATTTTTTATCTGTGATTTTTATTCATATAAAATGTGATTTCTTTTCGTTTTTGTTCTGCGTCATCTCAATGTATATCGGGTGATATCGAATGTCCATTGAGGAGGTAAATTGTGACTTTTTTTGAATCAAATATGTTCGTTGTTGGAATTGTGACTGTACTGGCGGTAATCAGTCCGGGGCCTGATTTTGCTGTCATTGTACGGAATGGCTTGCGTTATGGGCGCAAAATGGGACTAGCGACAGCTTTTGGTATTGCTGGCGGAGTGGTTGTACATGTTACGTACACCCTGCTGGGGTTGAGCTATCTCGTAGCGGAATTTTCATGGATATTGGAAGTTGTGCGTTATATCGGGGCCGCATATTTGATCTGGCTCGGGGTGTCGGCATTTATTCCAAGCGGTAAGGATGCGGATATCGAGTGTAACGAAGAAGCTGTTCCGGTTGGGTTTTGGAGTGCCTTTCGGAATGGTTTTTTGTGCAACGCACTTAATCCTAAAACCATGATGTTTTTTGTAGCCTTATTCACTCAGGTTATTTCCCCGGAAACATCCATGATGACCAAAGTCGGAATTGGAGTTTATATTTCATTGACTCATTTGGTGTGGTTCTCATTTGTCGTATTTGTACTGACAAATCCTCGCACTGTGCGGATCTTTGGGCAATGGCGGAAAACAATCGAGAATGTTGTGGGCTGCTGTCTTTTAGGCTTAGGGGTGAAGCTGGCTTTGGATGCTTAGTTTTAATGTCTAGGTAATATTAATTAAAAAAGGGTTCAGGATAAATTTTCCTGAACCCTTTTGTTATGCAATCTCAGCATAAATTTTCTGCCTTAGTCCTGCACTATGCTTGAGCACCCCTACTTCAATATCGACAAAGTCATAGAGCCGAGGGCGTTTGCCGTCTGCGGGGCGCAGGATTCTGCCGATTATCTGGACCAGTCTACCTTTTGATTTAATTGGAGAACAGAGAAAAAGGGTGGACAGACCCGAACAATCAAAACCTTCGCCGATGAGCGATGCTGTGCTGGCCAGCACTTTGATCTTCCCTGCGTTTAGATCGTTAATGATTTCTTCGCGCTCTCCGGTGGGAGTCTTTCCGGTCAGTACGGCTACTTCCACGCCCTGATTAAACAGAAGATCAGAAAGTGCGTCGAGGTGAGCGGTGCGGTCAGCCACCATAAGCATGGTTCCCTGATTCTGCTGGAGTTCTTTGCTCACGCAGGATGCGATGATCTTGTTGCGCGGGTAGTCCTCGGCAATGGCGGTCATCATGAGTGAATATTCTTCAGAAGCATTTCCGGCAAACCGGAACGCGGTTTCGACAGTGAAAATTTCCGGCTTAAGGATTGCTCCGGTGTCGCGCAGCAGGTCCGGGTTAACCCGGTGCACCACAGGACCGAGGGTAAGGTTGATCATGCGATCCAGCCCGTCTGCGCGGTAGGGGGTGGCGGATAATCCGGTCAGGTACTTGGCATCAAAGTTTTTGACCACCTTCTGGAATGTGCTGGCTGGGGTGCGGTGACATTCATCGACTACAATATGCCCGAATGTTTTTTTCAGGTCTTTCAAGCGATTACGGGCAGTTTGTATAGTCGCTACGGTCAGCGGTTTGATTTTGAATTTACCCCCGCCGATCTGCCCGGCTTCGATGTCCAGAAACTGGTTGATCCTGTCAATCCATTGCAAGAGCAATTCTTTGGTATGCACGATGATCAGACATGGCTGTTTGCGCTGAGCAATTAGCGCCAGAGCCATAACGGTTTTACCCGCTCCGGTTCCCGCCTCAAGCAGTCCTTGCGTCTGGTTGGAAAAGGATTGCAGCGCTGCCTGCTGGTAAGGGCGCAACTCACCTTTGAAAGAAAAATCTACAGGATCAAGTTCCAGTCGCTTATCTTCGTAGGTCGGCTCTATATCCGCAGCCTTGGCGATTTGATGGAGCTCAATGCCGAATCCGCGCGGGCAATGCAGTCTTTTTTTACGGTCACCGGACCACATTTTAATGTATTTGGGGATGCGCTTCCCGACCCGGCCACGGTACTTGATAGCATTGATGTAATCAGGGTTCATCAAGGTCAAAGCTTCTTTGATCTCATCAATCAATTCTTCGGGGGCATCAGTAATGGTCAGGTCTTTTGAAATTTCGATCAGCATTGGTTCTCCTGTTGCTGCCCGTTTAGCTTATGTCGGTGAACAAGTCGACCAATTAAACAATGTAGGGAGGGGCTGCGCTTTTTTGGGCAGAGAAGATTCTTTCTTAGACATTTATCTCGATTTACAGGATATTATTGACTTTTGCATTGCTAATGGTATTTGCGGTCATTAATAAAGGAGTTTGTAATGAAATATATAAAAGCTGTTGCTTTGTTGGTTGTCCTTATTGCTGTTTCCGGATGTGGGAAGTTTGATGTGATTAATAGATCTACTCCTGATTTATTACAGGCTGAAAAGGTTTGTATCGTGAACCATCCAGATACCCGTGAAGGGTTTGAGGCGGCTTTAAAGCAGTGGCTGACTAAGGAAAATATTAATAATCAGGTAATTCCCGCCAGCTCTAGAAGTGACGCTTGTGAATGGGTGTTGCGTTATTATGGTTACTGGTCTTGGGATATGGCTTTGTTTCTTTCGGATGCTGAGATCAGGGCTTATCACGATGGAAATGAAGCCGGAGAAGTTAAATTGCGAGTTGGGCAATGGGATTCACACAAGTTTGAATCCGGTGAGAAGAGAATCGGCAAAATGATGGATATGCTTTCTGGCAAGGCCGATCATTATGTTATTGCGAAGCCTAAAAATAGGGTAGAAGCCAGATAGTTATTTAGAAATATTCATGTATTGCGCTTTTTAAGCAAAAGAAAAAGGACTTAGAAGATATCTTCTAAGTCCTTTGTTTTTTCTGGCGGAGAGGGTGGGGCTCTAGTTAGATAGCTATCTTAAATTGCTTGGTTATTCTTGCTTCTTGCATATAAGCCACAAGGTTGCATGCAAGATTCTTGCATCACTTGGCAATAGGTCAGGCTACTAAATGGGTATACTTTCCCCTTAACTCAGATGTGAAATAACTACTAAGTTTATATCAACTCAGTATTAAATTTGTGTTAATATCGCAGTTTGAAATAGTCTGGTGTTTTGAATAAATTTACATTGGCGCGTTGACGGGCAGCATCATGCATCAGGCTTTGGTAGCAGTGCTTGCTGTAATCACTTTCCATTTCTGGCGGAATTGTTATGCGTGGCGTATTTCGTTCAAGGTATTCGTCGTATACCCAGTACGTTGATTTTAGTGCTGCTGGACGAAGATAAGCTTTGATCCCGTGGCGAATATCGTTGAGCATTTGTGCTATAATACAGCCATGATAGATAAAAATATTGTTGTGGAACCAGTCTAAGAAATCGTCCAATACCATGTACGAATCCTGAGAGCTAAGGACATAATCGTTCTTTGAAAACCATTTTTGTAGTCTTTGGGCTACTTTGTTGAGGCTCATATCGTTGTGTTTAAGAATGTTTCCACAGGTTTTTATGAAGAAAATACGCGGTAGTCTCAGACTTACCACTTGGTTGATGGAAGGGAGATTTATTTCTTCGAAAATGGGTTCTTGTAATAGCCATCCGTCAAAGATCTCACATGCCTTCTTTAGGTCTCCAATTGTGTCATCTTGGTTGAAGTGTGGAGATTGTGTTATGCGGATCGTTGACTCAAGTCTCGACTCATTCTTGTTGATGCACAGTTCACTCCCATCAGGCGTGAGAAAGTCGGTGAGGCGTGAGTTGAACAGCGTAGCTTGTGGGATGTCTTTGAAGTGTGCCTCTGTACTAGCTTCGTTAGGATAGAAGTCTAGCAGTATGTGGTTGACCATATCGTCGATGGCTCGATTGGTTGTGTGAAGAGAGATTACTTCCTTTTCGATGGCAGATATTGAGTTTGTTTTTGTGTTAGAATTTATCATGGGTCTCCTCTTAAAAAGAGATACACTTCAAGTCGAGAATACGCAAAGTCAAAGTCTAAAAGGTAAGTAGAAGCAAAATACTTTTTTCGTAACAGTAAGATATTGTCAGTGGTTATAAACAAGAAAAAAGGACTTAGAAGATATCTTCTAAGTCCTTTGTTTTTTCTGGCGGAGAGGGTGGGATTCGAACCCACGTATGGTTTGACCCATAACTCGATTTCGAGTCGAGCGCGTTACGGCCGGACTTCGCTACCTCTCCGCGTTTATAAGCAAGACCGATTCCGGCGATCCGGTCTTGGAAGGCACGATTTATATGTTTTTTTAAGGGGCTTGGCAAGCATAAATGATCGGGATTGAAGCGCTAAAATTTAAATAGACATATAATGCCGAGTAGATGCGGGCTTCAACTGAATGAGTGTTTTCTGATTTCACGGTTGATCTAAATGTAGTATGCTAGAGCTTGTATTCCATGTGTTCCGTAGCCGATGAAGTTAACTAATATTTCAGGAAGGAGTGGTTATGAGCAAAAAATGTTTAACATTGACCTTAAGTTTATTGGTCTTTCTTTCTTTTCCATATTTAAGTTGCGGAGCAGAATATACCATTCCCGATGATTGTCCTTGCAAGGAATCCATTTCGGAGTTGGTTAAGTCTTATGAAGGAGATCAGGTTTTCAGGCTGCTCATTGATGAAGCTTTCCAGAATATACAGCCTGTCCCGGAAGGATATCGTGCAGGCGGAAACCCTTGGCAGGGCAAATCCTTTGCGGACATGGTTCCATTCTTTGTTGAGTGGTGTTCATTTTTACCGGAGGCAAAGGGCAGCTCTGACAACGGGCTCCTTTATATCGAGCAGATGGACCTTTTTGCTTACAAAAATCCATTCGGCAGGGCTGCATTTCAAACTCGTCCGGGGATTATGATTTTTGATAATTTTGCGAAAGAGCGTGGTGATTTCCTCAACAGCAAGGCATCAACAAAGTTAGTTGCTCGCTGGCTTGCGGACCCGCGTATTGAAAAAGAAGAGTATATCCTCCCTGATCCGAAAGCTGCTGACGGCGGGTTCAAATCATACAATGAGTTTTTCTCACGCAAATTCAAGGATATCAAGAAGGTGCGACCACAAACTATGCCGGAGCGGGATTACGTGATCGGAGCTCCCACTGATGCTATTGTGAATACTATTCCGGCGAGGATTGTGGCTGAGTCCCCGACAATTCCCACTAAGGGAATGCAGGTTCTGAATATCAGGCAATTGCTAGCCGGATCGAAGCATTGGGAAAAATTTGTGGGCGGGACCGCTATGTCCTGTATTTTGATGCCCAACACATATCACCATTACCATTCACCAGTGAGTGGAAAAGTTGTCGAGACAAGGCTTATTGATGGTGCTCTGCTGGGCATGGAGGACTTTCCGAAGTTCGTACCCCCCAGTGGTAATGTTGGCTATTTTGGAGCCAGTTTCGGTGCCTTTGAAAGTTATCAACGCGGATACTTTATCATTGATACCGGAAAGTATGGGTTGGTAGGAGTTGTACCAGTTGGATTAAGCACCGTAGGATCAGTTGTATTTGAAAATAAGTTTTTGAAAGGGAATAATTCTGTTGCGGTCAAGCGTGGTGATGAGCTTGGTCATTTCCTTTACGGAGGCTCGTTGGTTATCCTGATCTTTGAGCCGGGTAAGTATAAATCCGGAGCTATTAAAGTCCGATTGGGGAATCAGATCGGAATTTTTGATACCGGATCGAATGATTAAAGTCGCCCGTATTATACAACATAGTAAGAAAAATTGTGACTGGTTGAAAAAATAAACATAGGGAGAATCGTTATGAAGACAAGATTTACTCGTCGTAGCATCATTAAACGTATTGCAGCTGCGTCAGTACTGGTATGTGTGCCGATGATAGGCAGTGTTGCTTTCGCTGCAAAAGGTAAAGGCAAGAATAAAGATGAGCAGGCAAGTGCTAAAGCTGAGCGTGAACGTGAAAAAGAAGAGCGCGAAGCACAGCGCGAGCGGGACAAAGAAGAACGTGAGCGCGCTAAAGAAGATAGAGAATCCGAGCGTGAGCGCGATAAAGAAGAGCGTGACCGTTTAAAGGATGAAAGAGAAGATGAGCGTGAGAGCCGCAAGGAAGGATCAAAGGCGGATAAGGCAAAGCGTAAAGAAGATGCAGCAGAGGAGCGTGCGAGGCTGAAAGAGGAAAAAAAGGTTGAGCGCGAAGAACGGAAGAGTAATAAGAAAAAAGATAAAAAAAAGAAGAATAAAAAGAAGTAAAAGTTGAGACAGTTTATTAAAAATAAGTCCCTAAGCGAGGATATCGTCTAGGGACTTATTTTTAAGGGTTATTTATTATACGCCGCAAATCCATACAAACAGGGCAAAAAAAGCTGCAATTGCAGCAAGTGTGAGTCCTATGGACAACTGTCCGTTGGAATCTTTTTTAGCTTTGTAGTCTGATGAAAGTTTTTTTTCATTATTAGAAGAAGTTGATTTAGACATAAGGAAGTAATCCTCTATTTTTTAAAAGGAGTAATTAATTCACCTAAGACAAAATGGGTCTTGGTGGGATCAGTTGGATTCAGTACTCGATTTAAACAAACGGAGGTGCGCGGGTAGGGATGATCCTATGCGCAATGCGTGGTATGAAACCTCTAGTTACTTCTTTAGATAGAAATGCGGTAGCCCTGACAAAATCGACACGAAATTTTGCGGTGGTTAAAGTCAGGGGGCGTTCTTGTTCGGAAAAAAAGTTATCAGTCTGCTGGGATAGCTCGACTATGTATGCCGGTGATCCGGCAGCTTTAGGAGCAGGATGGAGAAAACTGGAGTCGTATGTAAGCTGTTCCCTGCTATCGATTGGACGCAAGCCATCGCTTGGCATAAGACATAATGCCAAGAGCAGGAAAACGATTAATCGAGTTATGTTGCACGGGCTATTTTTCAAAATTCAAGCTTGTCTTTACTTTTTGCGTTTATGCAGAAAAAAACTTTGTAAGATTTCCTTGCATTCATTCTCACAAACCCCGCCGATGGTCCAGAATTTGTGATTGACGAAGGATAGGTCCGTACCTTCCAGATTGGAGACAACGGCCCCGGCTTTGGGGTCAGGAGCGCCGAAAACAACTCCTCCTACCCGCGCATGGATAATAGCGCCAAGGCACATGATGCACGGCTCCAGCGTGACAACAAGAATTGTTCCGCGTGGCAAACGATAGTTATCCAGATTCTCGCAGGCATTGCGGATGCAGTTTACTTCTGCATGTCCGGTGGGATCATTCCGGGTGAGCGGGGTATTGTTTCCGGTGGCGAGGAGTTCGCCTTCAGCCGTGAAAAGAGCTGCGCCGATGGGGACTTCATCGTGCTGGCGGGCTTTGAAAGCTTCGCGTATGGCAACATCCATCATGGATCGCCATGTCTGACCCTGCGGAGGTTCAGCGGGCGGGTTTCCTCTAGTAATAATATTTGTCATAAATAAAAAAAGGGGGAGTCAAACTCCCCCTTTTTTGTTTAGAGCGATTTAATATAATTCACGCCACCTTCGAGCAACGCCAACCCGAGGGTGGGGATGTCGCCACGGGTCCACTTGGGATGGTTGGTGGGGTGGTTGTATGCCTCAGGATGAGGCATGAGTCCGAGAATGCGGCCGGTGGGATCAGTGAGGCCTGCGATACCCAGCGGGGATCCGTTGGGGTTGGCAGGATAATCCATGGTCACTTCGCCGGATTCGGGATCAATGTACTGAACAGCGTGGAGGTTGTTTTCCACGATTTTTTCCAGCATGGCATCATCAGCGGGGATAATTTTACCTTCGCCGTGACGTACGGGAACGTTAAGGGTTTCGATTCCCTTGGTGAAAACACAAGGGGAATCGGGGTTGGCCTTAAGGTGTACCCAGCGATCCTCGTATTTTGCGGAATCATTGTAGCTTAGCGAAACCTGACGGGTGAAGTATTCTCCACCGACTGCGGGCAGCAGGCCGAGTTTGACCAGCAGCTGGAAGCCATTGCAGATTCCGAGAATAACGCCGCCGTCTTCAAAGAATTTTTTAATTTGATCCACAAGCGGGGTGCCGTCTGTGGTATGTGCGTGTTTCCAGCGGAGCGCGGCAGCCTGTGCTGCTCCGAGGTCATCTCCATCAAGAAAGCCGCCGGGAAAAATCAGGAAGTTATATCCTTCCAGAGTTTTTTTGCCTGCAGCAAGATCGGAAAAATAAGTGATGTCTACTTCGTCTGCGCCCGCTTTTTTAGCGGCATGAGCAGACTCGTGTTCACAGTTGGTTCCGTAACCGGTGATGACCAAAACTTTTACGCGGGCCATATATTTTTGTCCTCCAGATGTTGACAATAGAAATATTCCAAGACTATCTAATGCGTGTTTGAAGAGAGGAACATAATTGCGGGTCAGCCTCCCGTCAACACTCTATATTCCTCAGGACGTACCGCTAACACATTTTTTTTAAGTGGGATACGCCTGAATATGAGAATGTTAACGGGGCGGGTGCCTTTTTGTGTTTTTTTCATAGCTATCGACTTTATTCGCTGTCCATTTTGTTTTATGTAACAGCGATATTTTAAAATAAATTGTCCGCCACGGGACGGGAGCGTTATGAAAACCAAATTTATATTCATCACCGGGGGCGTGTTGTCCTCACTTGGTAAAGGGCTTGCAGCAGCATCCATCGGCGCACTTCTTAAAGCCAGAGGGATGACCGCAACCATTCAGAAGCTTGATCCTTATATCAATGTTGACCCCGGCACCATGAACCCTTTTCAGCATGGTGAAGTTTATGTAACTGACGACGGTGCAGAAACTGATCTCGACCTCGGGCATTACGAGCGTTACCTTGATGTTGCGCTGAGTCAGAAAAACAATATGACTTCCGGACGTGTGTACCACAACGTAATCACCAAAGAACGTCGTGGCGACTACCTTGGCGGTACCGTGCAGGTAATTCCGCACATTACTGACGAGATCAAGAATGCTGTTATGAATGTTCCCAACGGCGAAGATGTTGCTCTCATCGAGATCGGCGGAACTGTCGGCGACATTGAAGGTCTTCCTTTTCTTGAAGCCATCCGTCAGCTTCGTTCCGAACTTGGCAGCGAGAATGTACTTTACATCCACCTGACTCTTGTTCCTTACCTTGCTGCTGCCGGTGAAGTTAAAACCAAGCCTACCCAGCACTCCGTGAAGGAACTGCGGAGCATCGGTATTCACCCCGATATCATTCTGTGTCGTAGTGAAGTTGATCTGGATGAAGATATTAAACGCAAGATTGCACTTTTCTGTGACGTTGATCGTGATGCGGTTTTCACTGCTGTTGATGTAAAATCCATCTACCAGCTTCCGCTCAGCTTTTACAACGAAGGATTGGACCAGAAGATTGCTATTATGCTTAAGCTTCCGGCCAAAAATTGTAATCTTGAACCATGGAAAAAACTCAACCATACCCTTGAGAATCCGACAGGTGAAACCACAATTGGTATCGTTGGTAAATATGTGGATCTCAAGGAAGCATATAAATCCCTGCATGAAGCGCTTATTCATGGCGGGGTTGCAAATGAGGTCAAGGTTGACCTGCGTTATGTGAACTCTGAAGAGATCACTCCTGAGAACGTTAAGGAAAAACTGGCCGGTTGTGACGGCGTGCTTGTTCCCGGCGGTTTCGGTAACCGTGGTGTTGAAGGTAAGATTACTGCTATTCAGTATGCACGTGAAAATAAGGTGCCTTTCTTCGGTATCTGCCTCGGTATGCAGTGTGCTGTTATTGAATATGCCCGCAACGTCATGGGCCTTAAGGGTGCAAACTCCGAAGAGTTCAACCCCGAAGGTGATGACAACGTTATCTATCTGATGAAAGAATGGTACGATTACCGTACCAAGAAGACTGAAAACCGTTGCGAAGAAAGTGACAAGGGCGGCACCATGCGTCTTGGCGCATACCCCTGTAAAGTTGTTGAAGGTACCAAAGCGATGGCTGCGTATGGTAAAACTGAAATTCAGGAACGCCACCGTCATCGTTACGAGTTCAACAAAGAAAAATTTGCAGATCAGCTTGTTGAAGCAGGTCTGGTGCTGAGTGGTCTCTCTCCTGATGAAGCTCTGGTAGAGATCGTTGAAGTTGCCGACCATCCTTGGTTCCTGGGTTGCCAGTTCCACCCGGAATTCAAGTCTAATCCCATGCATGCACATCCGCTGTTCAGGGATTTCATCAAGGCTTCTTGCGACAATAAAAAGAAATAAGAATTAACTTTGTATTGCCCGGGGATACTGGTATGCAGTGTCTCCGGGCAATCTTATAATTGGAGGGCAGTCCCTTTTGAGCCCCGATGAATTATATCAAAAAAGTTTGCAGGGACCGTTTATTCTAGCGGGACCTTGCGCACTGGAAACCATAGATGTTGCCCTGCGTGCTGCAGAAGTATTGGCTGACATCGCTTCCCGTCTTGATGTGACGGTAATTTTCAAAAGCTCTTTCGACAAGGCTAACCGGACCTCCATTACTTCGTTCAGGGGACCGGGCTTGGAGGAAGGGCTTAAATGGTTGCAGCGGGTTAAGGATGAAACCGGACTTCCCGTTGTTACCGACATTCATATTCCGGATCAGGCCGCAGCTGTAGGTGAAGTGGCTGATGTGATCCAGATTCCCGCATTTCTCTGCCGCCAGACCGACCTTCTTGTTGCCGCTGCCAATACAGGGCGGGTTATCAACGTTAAGAAGGGACAGTTTCTTGCGCCCCTTGATATGCGTCATGTTGTGGGTAAATTGCGCGAAGCCGGCAATGAACGTATCTGGCTTACGGAGCGTGGTGCCTCCTTCGGTTACAATAACCTCGTGGTAGACATGCGTTCCATGGCGATTATGAAAGAACTGGGCTGCCCGGTGGTTTTTGATGCCACCCATTCAGTGCAGCTTCCCGGCGGTCTGGACGGTAAGTCGGGCGGCCAGCGTGAGTTCGTTCCTGTGCTTTCCCGTGCGGCCGTGGCTGCGGGGGCTTCCGGTGTTTTCATGGAAACCCATCCGGATCCGGATTGCGCACTTTGCGACGGTCCCAACAGCTGGCCCCTTGACCGTGCTGAAGATCTGATCAAGGACCTTCTGGCTGCATGGAGCATTGATTATGTCTGCTAAAGTTCGTGCTGAAAAAATTAAGCTGCTTATCCTTGATGTGGATGGCGTGCTTACTGACGGCGGTCTTTATTACGATAAGGACGGGAACGTAACTAAGCGTTTTAACGTGCAGGACGGGCTTGGCATCAAGTTCGCGCAGCAGGCAGGTATCGAGCTGGCGGTAATTACCGGATTGAATCATGGTGCCGTTGAAAAGCGTGTTACCGAGCTTGGGATTACCGAATATTATCCGGGGCAGAAGGAAAAGCTTCCTTTTTACGAGAAACTGCTTAAGGAAAAAGGACTCAACGACGATGAAGTCGCCTACGTTGGTGATGATTGGATTGATGTCCCGGTAATGCTCCGTGTGGGCTTGCCTATGGCAGTAAAAAATGCCCAGCCTGAGGTCTTTGGTATATCCAAATGGATTTCCAGCCGGGATGGCGGGCATGGCGCCGTGCGCGAAGCGATTTCTTTTATTCTTGACGCGCAGGGCAAGTTGAATGACATCTGGAAAGAGTGGGCAGGCTAGATGGGCCGTGTCGGCTTAGTTTTATATTTGATTCTGGCCCTGTTTATCGGGGTCTGCGCCGGAACCCTGCTTGGTAAGAAGTATGGAACTTTTCCGCATATGGCCCGTGAGGCTGTGGAGAATCCGCTTCTTTCCAATAAGAACCAGTCTGATATTTCCGCTGAGGAGATTGAGCTGATTCAGGGTACCGGAGGTGATATTGAGTGGATTCTGCGGGCCGGAAGTGCAGATTATGATCAGGAGAAAGGACTGGTCATTGCTGACAAACCCCGGGTTACATATTATCTTGGTCGGGACCGCAAGGAAGTTTTTGTTAGTGCTTTGCATGGTGAGGTCAGCCAGAAAGGTGAAGGTCTTAAGCTCTGGGATGATGTCAAAGGACATTATGGTGATATGGGGCTTGTGGCTGATCGCCTTGATTTTAAACCCAAGGATAACCTGCTTTTCCTCGAAGGGAATGTGAAGGTGCAGAGTCCGACTGTTTATATTACTTCCAAACGGGTCAAGGTGGACCTTGTTACCCGTGAAATTATGATTGAAGACGGAATGGAAGCCCTGATTTCACCGGACATGGTGGTAATGCCTCAATAGAAGCGAGCATTCATTTGAATAATATAGTTGAAAAGAGTTCATTGTTGCGCGGCAGGTCCATATTTGCGCTGCTTTCTCCCGCCATTGTCTGTGCGGTATTTTTCTTTGCCTTTGTTTTGGTCGGCCCTGTTGCCCATGCCTATGACAAATCCGAGTTGAAAATTACTCGGACAATTGCCAACGTACGTTCCAAGCCGGATTTTAAAGGCGAGGTCGTCTGGGTTCTTTCTCCGGCGGAAAGTTTTCTGGTGGGTAAAGCTCAGGGGAGCTGGTTTCCGGTGTATCCTGCTTCTGCTGAAAAGACTGCCGCGCCTGTAGGGTATATTTCACGCAAGGTTGTTGTTTCCGCTGCAGCTGACAGTCCCTTGGCCGATTGGGGTGATATCCGTTATGTAGGCAAGGATTTAAAGTTTTATCTTGAGCGGACAGTTAAGTCTTCAACCGGCGGGATGATCAAGTCCGGCGATAAAATCAAGGTCGGATTTCTCAAGGACGGCTGGTACGCAATTTTCAAAGCTGACGCTCCGGTATATTCCGAGGCTGATGCGCTTGGTTATATCAAAAAGGATGATGTGGACATTGTTCTTGATGATGCCCGTATTCGTTACGCCGTACGCAAAATCAATGTGATAGAAAAACCTGTGGCCACTTCAAAGGCTGTAGGTGTGCTCAGTCCCGGACACCGCGCACAGGTCGGGGCTGAGAAGGGTGGCATGTACGCCCTTTATCGCATTGATGCCATGGTCAAAGACGATACCCCTGTCTGGGGTTATGCATGGGGACCGTTTCTTGCCCCTTATCCCAAAAATCTGGAGAAAACCCAGATGGCCGGAATAGACGCCCGTAAAGCTGAGATTGAAGCTGAAGAGGTGCGTAAGGCAAAGGCGGAAGTTAAGCGTGGCAGCGAACTTGCTGCCATGGAAGAAGCCATGGATGAAATGCTGATGGCTCCCGTTAAAACTAAAACCATGTATGCTACAGCTGTGCTTAATGTTCGTTCCGAACCTGATGCCAAGTCTTTGATTGTAGATAAGCTTGAGCTTGGAGAAGCTGTGAGCGTGGGGCAGGGGGAAGGAAAATGGTATCCTGTTTTCAAGCCGGGTAAGGATAATGAACTGAAGCGTGTCGGCTATGTTTTCGGTACTTATCTTAAGGCGGAAGCTCCGGTCATGGAAAAAGAAAAACCTAGCAAGAAGCGCAAGCCCGGTGGACCGGACGAAGTGCCCATCAAGATTACGTCTACCAAGATGACTTTCAGTGAAAATCGCAACCGGATTACTTTTTCCGGTAAAGTTAAGGTTGTGCGCCTTGATGTGACTCTTACTTCTGACACTTTGACCGCTCATTTGCGTCCTGAAGGTGATTCTCTTTCCGATACTCAGGACAAGATTAAGAAGATCGTGGCTGCCGGTAACGTAAAAGTAGTCATGAAGAAACGCAAAGGGCATTGCGACAAGCTGACCTATGTGGTGGGTGATTCAATCATTTATATGAATGGTAATGCAGAACTGCAGGATGGTCCCAACCTTATTCAGGGTGATGAAATTAAATTTTATCTGAAGGATAACCGAGCAGAGGTTGTTGGCGGTAATAAGCCTATCGAAGCCATTTTCTATACCCCTAAAAATGTTTCCCCTTAGGTCATTAAAGGAATTTTATGTCTGCAATTATCGCCAAAAAACTGGTTAAGAACTACGGACCCAAAGAGGTTGTCCGTGGAATCGGTTTGACCGTGCGTGAGGGTGAGGTTGTGGGGTTGCTTGGTCCGAACGGAGCCGGTAAGACCACAACATTTTATATGCTCGTAGGTGTTGTTAAACCCACGTCCGGGGATGTTTATTTTAATAAGCAGCAGATTACCCGATTGCCTTTGCATGAGCGGGCCCGCTTGGGACTAAGCTATCTTCCGCAGGAAAGTTCAATTTTCAAAAAGCTTTCCGTGCGTAAGAATCTTGAGATAATTATTGAGCATACGGGCCTTTCCGGTAAGGATGTGCCGAAAAGGGCGGACGAGCTGTTGGATCAGCTTGGCATTCTCCGTCTTGCCGACCAGAAGGCAATGTACCTTTCAGGTGGTGAACGTCGCAGGCTTGAGATCGCCCGCGCCATGATTAATAACCCCAAGTTTATTCTGCTTGATGAACCGTTTGCGGGTATTGACCCAATCGCGGTAATTGATATTCAGGATATTATTTCCACGCTTAAGGATATGGGGCTTGGGATTTTAATTTCCGACCATAACGTTCGCGAGACTCTTTCTATCTGTGATCGTGCTTACCTTGTTTATGAGGGCAGAGTGATTTTGAATGGTTCACCTGAGAACATCGTGAAAAACACCAAGGCCCGCAGACTTTATCTGGGTGATAGTTTCAGTCTTTAGCTTTGCGTGCTGAGAATTGATTTTTTACAAGCCGGAACTCTAATGAGTTTCGGCTTTTTTTTGGTAAAGTTTGATGAATTTTGTCTTTGTCGATTTACAGTCGGGCAGAACATTGGTACACTTTTTTCATATGCATTTCTATTTTATAAAAAATCCTTAAATTTCAGACAAATCAGAGGTCTTTGTTGCATCTTGCAATGGGATGTGGCATAGTTGAATCAAGCTCGGATTAAAAGAATGAAAAAAAAGTTTAGTCCAGTATATAGTGTAACAATAAATCTGAATCTGAAAATACACGAATCAATTTACAAGGTGGCCTGAATATATGGGGTTGGAACTTAGACAACAATTAAAGCTTACTCAACAGCTGGTAATGACTCCTCAGCTGCAGCAGGCGATCAAGTTGTTGCAGCTTTCCCGATTGGAGTTGGTGGATACCGTCCACCAGGAACTCATGGAGAATCCTATCCTTGAAGAAGCTGAAGCTCAGGAGCGTACAGACTCTCCCGATGCGGATGCAGGCACCGCTACTGCCGAAGAAGCACAAATTTCCAAGGAAGCCGAGTGGGAGAACTATCTCGGTGAATTTTCCAGTACATCAAAGCAGTCCTCTTCCCGCGAGTCGGAATCATATGAAGAAGGAACTTCTTTTGAAGCACGCCTGACCAAGTCGGCATCCCTTGATGGCCATCTGCATTGGCAGATGACTCTTTCCGATTTTACTGAGAAGGATATTGCCATAGGTGAATGTCTTATTGGTAATTTAAGTTCGGGAGGTTTTTTGCGGATAGACTTGGAAGAAGTCTGTGAAACATGCTATGCTGAAATCGAAGATGTAGAAAAGGTATTGCATCGCATTCAGCGATTCGATCCGGTAGGCGTGGCGGCAAGGACTCCGCAGGAATGTCTGCTTATCCAGCTGGAAGCATTGAAGCTTGACGATGATCCAATTCTGGTTTCGCTGGTCCGGGATCATTTGGATGATCTTGAAAAGAAGCGCTACAAGCCTCTGGCAAGAAAGTTCAAGCTCAGTATGGAGGATTTAAAGAGTTATCTGGACTTGATGCAGACACTTGATCCGCTGCCCGGAGCAAGTTTTTCAAGTGGAGACTCTTTCTATGTCAGCCCTGATGCTTATGTTTATGAATATGACGGTGATTTTGTCATAGTTCTGAACGAAGACGGTCTTCCGAAATTGCAAATGAATGCATTTTATGTGGAGACTCTTGAATCAACCAAGGGAGATGACAAGGAATATTTTCAGGACAAGATGCGTTCCGCTCAATGGCTGATGAAGAGCCTGTATCAGCGGCAACGTACCTTATATAAGGTTCTTGAATCCATAGTGAGATTCCAGCGAGAGTTTTTCGCCCACGGTGTCACCAAGTTAAAACCGCTTATTCTTAAGGAGGTTGCGGAAGACATCGAGATGCATGAATCCACTGTGAGCCGAATCACTACTAATAAGTATGTTTCTACTCCGCATGGGATTTATGAACTTAAATTTTTCTTTAATAGTGCGCTCGGTCTGGATGACGGTTCTCAGGTCGGTTCCGAGTCCGTCAAGGCGACGATCAAGAAATTGATCGGTGAAGAAGACGGAAAGAAACCCCTCAGCGATGAAAAGATAGCTGAGATTCTCAAAGAGAAACTGGAAGTCAACATAGCCAGAAGGACCGTAGCCAAGTATAGGACTGCAATGGGGATTCTCTCCTCTTCCAAGAGGAAAAAAGTATTCTAATGTAGTCCGGAGAAATCAACGCATATTCACCCTTTACTAAGGAGGCTCTTTATGAACGTAGCATTTACTTTTAAGAACTTCGACGCATCCGAACATCTTAAGGAATATGCAAACAGCCGTTTCTCCAAGTTGGTAAAGTACGTAAGCAATCCTGACAACACTGATATGCAGGTGAATCTGTCAGTAGATAAGTTCAGGCATGTTGCGGAAGTTGTTTTCAGCTCTGATCATCTTCATGTTTCAGCTTACGAAGTGTCCGAGGACATGTATTCCACCGTGGATATGGTTCTGGACAAGCTTGAAGCCCAGCTTCGCCGCGCAAACGAAAAGATGAGAAGCCATAGGCGTAAGGAGTCAGCTCCTGCCCGAATGGATATTCTCAGCTATGGAGAGGAAGAGTATAGGGAACCTGTGATTGTGGAGTCTGACTCCTTTGTTCCCAAGCCTATGAGTGTCGATGAAGCCGCAGAGCAGCTTCAGACTCTCGACCACGAATTCCTCGTATTCCGCAACGCGGATAATGAAGCCATAAACGTAATTTATCGCCGCAATAATGGCGACTTCGGTTTAATTGACCCAGGATACTAACTGATGAATATAACTGATAATCTGGCAAAGGACCTTGTAATTCATGAACTGCAGGCCTCTGATAAGAGTGAAGTTCTGAAAGAAATGGTTTCCACCCTAAAGGACGCAGGTCTGGAAGTGGATGTGGAAAATGCCCTTAAGGTCCTTAATGATCGCGAAAAACTTGGAACAACCGGAATCGGGGATGGCATAGCCATCCCCCACGGTAAACTGGAATGTCTTGAAGAGATTGTCGTGGTGGTCGGCCGATCCAGCGAGGGAGTCGACTTCGAATCTCTGGACATGCAGCCATGTAAGATATTCTTTATGGTACTGGCCCCCGAACAGGGGGCCGGTGCTCATTTGAAGGTTTTGGCACAGATTTCCCGGCAACTTAAAGATGAAGCATTTCGGCAGGCATTTATAGAGACAGATGACAAGCAGGAGCTGCTTAAGCTCCTCGGTCTCAGCTAGAATCGACATTTTTCAAATTAACAAATCAGATTAGCAATGAACTTGGGTCATTGCTAATTTTGTTTGTAGGCTATTGCGCAAGGAGGATATTGAGGTGGTCGATGTAGATTCCTTTCCTGTGATTGTTGTGAGCGGTCTTTCCGGAGCCGGTAAATCTACCGTTCTAAGGGTCTTTGAGGATCTGCGTTTTTTTTGTGTGGACGGATTGCCTGCGAGCATGCTTCCGCGCCTGGTTGAGCTGTTCAATACTCGTGACAATGCATATCGCGGTCTGGTGCTGGGTATGGATTTACGTCAGCTTGAGTTCAGTGTTGACTGGGAGGCCACACGCGAAGAATTAACCTCCAAGGGGTATCGCCCAAGCATTCTTTACCTTGAAGCCCGCTTGCCGGAGCTTGTGCGCAGGTACGCTACTACACGTCGTCTGCATCCTCTTGAGTCCCGAGATATCGGCTTAGAGCAGGCTCTTGAGAAAGAAAGGGAAATCCTTGGCGAAGTGCGCCAGCAGGCCGATCTGGTTATTGATACCACCACCTATTCTATTCACGATCTGCGCCGCCGTATTCAGGAAAAATGGGCAGAGCTTAGTGAAAAGACTCGCGGACTGCGCGTACATGTTATGTCTTTCGGTTTTAAGCATGACGTGCCTACCGCTGCCGATATGGTTATGGACCTGAGATTTCTTCCCAATCCATATTTCGAAGAAGAGCTCCGCCCACTTTCCGGTCAGGATAAAGCTATTTCAGATTATGTTTTAGGTACTGAACCGGGCTCTATTTTTATTGAGAAATATCTCGATTTCCTTCAATATGTCCTTCCTCTTTACGAGGAGGAGGGAAGATACAGGCTGACTATCGCTTTAGGCTGCACTGGAGGACGGCATCGTTCCGTTGCCACAGCAGAAAGGGTATTTGCAACTCTTAAAGATAATGGTTATTCTGTTTCTCTTGAACATAAGCACATTCATTTGAAATAGTTTTTTGTAGAATATATCGGGAATTTAGATGGGCATAGAATCTAGTAAAAACGGAATTGTTCTTGTTACCCATGGTAACTTCGGACAGGCGCTTATTGAAGCGGGTGAACTTATTGTCGGTCCTCAGGAGGGAGTGCTCTCCCTTAGTGTCGATGTCTCTCAGGGCATCGATGCGGCGGTGGACTCATTGAAGAGCAATATTGCCGAAGTGAAAAACGGGAACGGAGTTCTCATCCTTACCGATATGTTTGGTGGAACACCCACTAACCTCAGTCTTTCCCTGCTGCAGGGGGATGATATTGAGGTTGTGACCGGGGTCAGCCTGCCCATGCTTCTGAAAGCTTTTCAGATGCGTAACGAGTCTTTGCAGAAGATGGCCGAAGAGGTCAGCAAAGCAGCGGCGAAAGGCATTGTCATTGCCGGTGAAATGCTGCGAAAACGAACTTCCAAAGGGTAACCATGATGTGGGTGAGAATTGATAACCGTCTTGTTCATGGGCAGATTATTGAAACATGGCTACCGTACACCCACGCAAAACATATAATCGTGGTTAACGATGCTGTTGCCCGGGATGATTTGCAGCAGCAGATCATGTCGCTGGCGATTCCGCAATCGGTGAGCTGCTCTTTTTGTTCGGTAGATGATTTAAACGATACGATTCCTGCTCTTAACAACGGTAACGGCAGTACTATCATTCTGTTTTCATCCTGTGCCGATGTGCGTAGGGCCCTGGATTCCGGTTTCATTTTCAGTTCGGTTAATATCGGCAACATTCATTACGGTCCCGGTAAAAAACAGATTTCCCCCAGCGTGGCTTTAAGTTCGGATGATGAATCCTGTCTTCATTATTTTAGAGGACAGGGTATAGAACTGGATTTCCGCTGCGTTCCTAATGATCCTGTACAGGTGAGGTTCTCATGAGTCTGTTTCAAGGATTAGCTTTATCCTTTCCCGTCTGGGTTGCATTGATCGGTTTTTTTTTGCGATTTTTTCGCTTTTCCGCTTTACGATAAATCCCGGACTTCTTGAACGGCCGCTCGTGGTAGGTGCTCTTTGGGGTGCTGTTACCGGAGATGTGGCTACCAGTCTTAAGATTGCCGTCTTTTTTGAGCTATTCTGGTTGGATAATATCCCGGCCGGAACCTATATACCTCCTCATATTTTAGCACCTACATTTGCCGCGCTTGCATTGACCACTTCTTTTGCGTTTACAGAAGCACGACAGGTTATGGTCATTCTGCTTGCTTGTTTGCCTTTGGCACGCATCGGTGCGTGGATGGATTCTTCACTAAGGCAGTGGCATAATAGGGGGCATAATAAGCTTATCGGCTGGGCTCGCAAGGGAAAAGCTGGCGATCAACTCCCGCAAAAGCTGGTTTTTCGATCTATTTTAAGAACTTTTGTCACTTCTTGGCTTTTTTTCTGGACAAGCACCATAATCCTTCATTATATCCTTTGTATATTTTTTCACAAATGGGGACCGCTGGTCGCCGGTGTGGATATGAAATGGTCTTTTCTATGGATTGCAGCAAGTCTTGGAGGCCTACTGGCCCTCAGACTGCGGAAAGCCTATGCCACTTTTGTCTTCGGAGTGGTTTTGTTCGGCTTTTTTATCCTTGCCGGGATTATATAGGCTTGGCAGAGAAAAAAGATTGTGATAGAAGACACAAGCTCAATTAGCTACCATATTTCTTAGGAGGAAATCATTATGGCTATTATCGCAGTAGGACACAAAAACCCCGATACCGATACCATTGCATCCGCAATCGCAATTGCTGACCTCTGGTCCAAAGTAAAAGAAGAAACCAAAGCTGTTGCACAGGGCGAAATCGCTCCTGAAACCGCTTTTGTTCTGGAAAAATTCGGTTGCGCTGCTCCCGAAGTAATGACCGACGCTACCGATCAGAAAGTTATCCTTGTTGACCACTCTGACCTCGCTCAGTCCATGGACAACCTTGATAAGGGTGAAGTTGTAGCAGTAGTTGACCACCACAAACTTGGTGATGTTACTACCCCCAACCCCCTCGAAATGTGGGTATGGCCCGTAGGCTGCACCGGTACCGTTATCAACGCAATGTACAAATTCTACAACGTAGAAGTTCCCAAAAACATTGCTGGCGTACTTCTCTGTGCTATCCTCTCCGACACCGTTATGTTCAAGTCCGTAACCTGCACCGAAGCTGACAAAGAAGCTGTTGCAGAACTCGCAAAGATCGCTGGTGTTGAAGACGTTATGGCTCTCGGAATGGAAATGTTCAACGTGAAGTCTGCTGTTGCAGGTGCTTCCATGAACGAACTGATCTTCCGTGACTACAAAGATTTTGATATGTCCGGCAACAAAGTTGGCATCGGCCAGCTCGAAGTTGTTGACCTGTCCGTATTCAACGACATCAAAGATGACCTCTACGCTGAACTTGAAAAAGTTAAAGCTGACGGCCGTCACAGCTGTTTCCTGCTGCTTACCGACATCATGAAAGAAGGTTCCGAAATGCTCATCGTTTCCGATGATCCTTCCGTTGTTGAAAAAGCATTCGGCGTTGCTCCCGAAGGTACCAAAGTATACCTCGAAGGCGTAATGTCCCGCAAAAAGCAGGTTGTACCTAACTTCGAGAAAGCTTTCTCCGCATAAGTTAAGTATACATCGCTTCTGTAAGTCCGGCGGGTTTAGTCCTGCCGGACTTTTTTTATTTGTTCAGCAGCATCCTTGTTAAGGTTGATTTCCCGCATTAATTTTTTTACGGTTCCTAATCTTATCTAACTGCCTATGGGCATTAAATATGGGGTCTTATGAAAATTACTCTGCTTTGTTATGCTACTTTTGCTGTAAAAAGCCCCGAAAATTCTGAGGCATATCCAATCTCCGAAGGTGAAACGGTTTCAGATGTTCTTGAAAGGGTCGGGATTCCAATTGAAGAGGTAAAGATCGTTTTTATTAACGGTAAGTCCTCCAAGTTTGATGCTGCTCTTAAGGATGGAGATCGAGTAGGTGTTTTTCCTGCTGTCGGTGGAGGCTGATTTGTTTCCAATGGTGAGACTGCGTATGTCATTTATTGTGCGGGCACTGATTTTAAATCTTTTTCTGACCGCTGTTTTGGCGTCATCCGTTGGTGCGGCAACCATTAACGGTAAAAATTGGTATAACGAAACTCCAGGCGCATATGCAATGCAGATCTGGGATGTAGAGCCGGATGTCTCTATCAAGAGTGTAAAATTTAAGAACGGTGAAAGTGCGTTGTGGTCATGGAAATACATGGATGACACAAAGCAATCCGTGATTATGAACGGCCCCAAAGCTTCCGGAGTTAATGCAATAAGACCGGACTTCCTGCATACTTCTCCATATAAAAAGTACGATTTTTCAGTTGAATGGGCCGAACTAAGTCAGGGAAACACTCTTACCGGGACCAATTTTTATATCAATAAAAGTTGGAAATATACCAAAGGGGATATTTCTTATGTCCCTACCCCAATTCCAGGAGCAGTTCTGTCGTTTGCCGGAGGCCTTTCTATACTGGCTTTTCTGCGGCGTAAGTTCTGCCGCTAATAGATTTTTTATGGCGGCTGTATTCTAATAAAAATCAATGTAAAATTTATTATATTGATAATCTATTGGGCTCGTGGTATCGGCATATCCGTTCAGGAAAATTAAATACTCCTGAAGGAGGAAATTATGGGCAGTAGATGCCTTTTGAAGTCGAAAATTCACAGAGCAACCATCACCGACGCTAACGTCGATTATGAAGGTTCTATTTCAATTGATGTGGACCTGCTTGAAAAAGCAGGAATCCTTCCCTACGAACGAGTTGATGTTCTGAATGTCGATAACGGGGAAAGACTTACCACCTACGCTATTGAAGGCGGTCCGGGTGAGTTTTGTTTGAACGGCGCAGCTGCCCATAAGGGCGCAGCCGGGCAGAAGATTATTATCTGTACCTACACGTGGCTGGATGAAGATGAGCTCGGGCTCCATAAGCCTAAGGTTGTCCTTCTCGGCGACGGGAACAAGGTTAAGAAAGCTTAATAGCTCTATTAAAAAGGCGCGGTAAACCGCGCCTTTTTTTATTCCCATATATTATGTATAGAGAAGGCATCAAAAGGGAGGATTGAATGAGAAAAAGATTTCTAGTGGTGTGTTGCAGTTTGATTTTGGCGTCAGGCTGTGCTCCGGTGGTTAAGACTCAGTCTATACCCGTTTCGACAAATCCCATGGGCGCCACAGTCTACGCTGATGGTAAAGTTGTCTGCACTTCTCCTTGCACAGTCGATCTTCCACGCAATGCCGATCATATACTCACGTTGAAGAAAGATCAGTATCGGCAGCAGGATGTAATTATCAAACGTGTTTATCAGCAGGAAAAGGTCATGATGAAGGCCGTTTCCCAGGGAATGCAGTCTTCGTCTATGGCCGTTGGTAGTGGAGGGGATAAGACGGCATGGGGAGTGATGCAGGGTGTTAACTCCATTGATTCACAGGAAGAGACCGGAGATGCATATATTCTGACTCCCTCTGCTGTCTCTGTCCGTCTCGCGCCTTTAACAGCCCAAGCTCAATATGAAATGACCGGGTCAACTGCACCGAACATTCAGAGTCTCACACCTACTGACCGAGCCCAGATCAGTTATATACTGGAAAGCATGAAGTCCGGGACAGACTTCAATTGGACGAATGCGCAGACTGGTATCAAGTATGCTGTGAAGGTGGGGACTGTTCTGCCCGGATATGATGCACCGACTCGTTCATTTATTTTAAAGATGATTTCGCACGGGCAAAAATCTACCTATGATGCCAAAGCTAGCAGAGTAGGTGGCGGCAAGTGGGACATCCTTGGTAATGGAGCATCCACATCAATGATTACCGATGACGGTAGCGGGGTTGAAACTTCACAACCCGCTACAATGAACTCTGATACCTTTTTAAAGGATGCAGTTAAGGCCGGTGCTATGGCTGCCCCGACTATACATGGTGGCGTAACAGCTAAAGGCGGATCTTCCAGTGAAGGATGGGATGGCAATACTTACACAAAGAAGTCTTCGTCGACTAAAGTGAAGGCTGGCGTGAGTGTTAATCCAGCACAAGCGGTGGAAGTCCTTGATATGATCACTAGCGATCAGAAGTAGTCTGTAAGGGATAAAGATATACATGAGGGCAGAGCAGAGTCTCTGTCCTTTTTTATTGGAGAAATACTCAATTTTGATGTAGCCCGCATCATTAAGCCATCCTTGTAAACAAACCCTCGAATATATCATAAATAACTAAAAAACCTATTGACGCAGAGCTAAGTATTCCATAGAAAGTTTTTCTCGACGCAGCAACGGCTGGAAGTCACAAGCTCGTCGAGATTTTTTGTGACTAACCGGTCGTAAAACGGTTGACATTCGGAACGGGATTACATAGTTTCCCAATCCGCGCTGAGTGAAAGCAAGGCACTGAGATCATTGAAAAAATATTTTATGAGAACATCGAAATTAATGATTGACAGGGACGGCGAGTTTGAATAGTTTGCCTCTCCGCACTGAGTGAAAACAACGTGCTAAGATCATTAACTAAATGAAAGTTTGAGACTCAAAACGAAGAGCTTCGGATCGATTTTTAGAACACATTTTGGAGAGCGGGTATTCTGGACGAATCCCACCTTAATGAGTTCGGGGCAGAGCGAAGCACGCTAAGAGGTTTTGAAGAGTCCAGAGAAACTTTTCCAAAAGTTTCTTGGTCCCCGAAGGGTTGCCGAAGGCATTCTTCGAGCGGAAAAAACTTTCAAAAAGTGATTGACAAGC
>NZ_JBLZNE010000001.1:0-1465000 GCF_048612815.1 Maridesulfovibrio pacificus (SeqCode) | reverse complement strand
CCCAGCAGAGTAACCCTCTGTTATCCTTTAGCTGAATACATAGGCTTTAGGAAGCGAACCCGGTGAAGTGAAACATCTCAGTAGCCGGAGGAGTAGAAATCAAACGAGATTCCCAAAGTAGCGGCGAGCGAAATGGGATTAGCCCAAACCGTGTGCTTTCGAGCATGCGGGGTTGTAGGACCACAATGTGTGATCTGTTTAGATAGGGGAAGCGTCTGGGAAGGCGCGTCGTAGAGAGTGAAAGCCTCGTACCCGAAGTCAGCGACAGCACTAGTGGCACCTGAGTACCACGGGACACGTGAAACCCCGTGGGAATCTGGGAGGACCATCTTCCAAGGCTAAATACTACTTAGAGACCGATAGTGAACCAGTACCGTGAGGGAAAGGTGAAAAGAACCCCTGTTAGGGGAGTGAAATAGAACCTGAAACCAGTTGCCTACAAGCTGTGGGAGCAGACTTGATCTGTGACCACTTGCCTTTTGCATAATGGGCCAGTGAGTTAATCTGTAATGCAAGGTTAAGCAGTGATGTGTAGCCGTAGCGAAAGCGAGTCTGAATAGGGCGACAAGTATTGCGGATTAGACCCGAAACCAGGTGATCTATCCATGGGCAGGCTGAAGCTTGAGTAAAATCAAGTGGAGGGCCGAACCGTTGTAAGTTGAAAATTACTCGGATGACCTGTGGATAGGGGTGAAAGGCCAATCAAACTTGGTGATAGCTGGTTCTCTCCGAAATATATTGAGGTATAGCCTCAGGAGTTTTCTTGCGGAGGTAGAGCACTGACAAGGCTAGGGGTCCCACCAGATTACCAAACCTTATCAAACTCCGAATGCCGTAAGATATATCCTGGGAGTCAGACTGCGGGTGCGAAGGTCCGTAGTCGAAAGGGAAACAGCCCAGACCGTCAGCTAAGGTCCCCAAATCCATGCTCAGTGGAAAAGGTGGTGGAGTTGTATAGACAGCCAGGAGGTTGGCTTAGAAGCAGCCATCCTTTAAAGAAAGCGTAATAGCTCACTGGTCTAACGATTCTGCGCCGAAAATGTAACGGGGCTAAGCATGGTACCGAAGCTACGGGATGCGTCTTTGACGCATCGGTAGGAGAGCGTTCTCAGATGGGATGAAGGTGAATCGGAAGGTTCGCTGGACTAATGAGAAGTGATTATGCTGGCATGAGTAACGATAAAACAAGTGAGAAACTTGTTCGCCGTAAGACTAAGGTTTCCTGGGTAAAGCTAATCTTCCCAGGGTTAGTCGGTCCCTAAGGCGAGGCCGAAAGGCGTAGTCGATGGAAAACGGGTTAATATTCCCGTACCAGCAAATGTGTGCGATGGAGGGACGCAGTAGGATAGCTCAGCCGGCTGTTGGATATGCCGGTGTAAGTGCGTAGGCTTGAGAAATAGGCAAATCCGTTTCTCTTTAAGGCCGAGACACGATGCCGTAACTTTACGTTTGAAGTGAGTAATTCCAGACTGCCTAGAAAATCTTCTAAGTTTAGCATTTGTTGACCGTACCGCAAACCAACACAGGTAGTCGGGTCGAGTAGACCAAGGCGCTTGAGAGAACTCTGGTTAAGGAACTCGGCAAAATGATCCCGTAAGTTAGCGAGAAGGGATGCTCCAGATGGTGACTTGATTCACTTAATGAGCTGTTTGGAGCCGCAGAGAATCGGGGGGGGCGACTGTTTACTAAAAACATAGGTCTATGCTAAGTCGTAAGACGATGTATATGGACTGACGCCTGCCCGGTGCTGGAAGGTTAAAAGGAGGTGTTAGACTTCGGTCGAAGCTCCGAATTGAAGCCCCAGTAAACGGCGGCCGTAACTATAACGGTCCTAAGGTAGCGAAATTCCTTGTCGGGTAAGTTCCGACCTGCACGAATGGCGTAACGATCTCCCCACTGTCTCAACCAGAGACTCAGTGAAATTGAATTACCGGTGAAAATGCCGGTTACCCGCGGTAAGACGGAAAGACCCTGTGCACCTTTACTATAGCTTGACATTGGGTTTAGGGCTATCATGTGTAGGATAGGTGGGAGGCTTTGAAGCCGGCACGCCAGTGTCGGTGGAGCCAACCTTGAAATACCACCCTTGATAGTCTTGAATTCTAATCCAACGCCGTTATCCGGCTTGGAGACAGTGTCTGGTGGGTAGTTTGACTGGGGCGGTCGCCTCCCAAAAAGTAACGGAGGCTTGCAAAGGTTCCCTCAGGCTGATTGGAAACCAGCCGTCGAGTGCAAAGGCATAAGGGAGCTTGACTGTAAGACAGACATGTCGAGCAGGAACGAAAGTTGGTCTTAGTGATCCGGTGGTTCCGCATGGAAGGGCCATCGCTCATAGGATAAAAGGTACGCCGGGGATAACAGGCTGATCGCGCCCAAGAGTTCACATCGACGGCGCGGTTTGGCACCTCGATGTCGGCTCATCACATCCTGGGGCTGAAGCAGGTCCCAAGGGTTCGGCTGTTCGCCGATTAAAGTGGTACGCGAGCTGGGTTTAAAACGTCGTGAGACAGTTTGGTCCCTATCTACCGTGGGCGTAGGATAATTGAAGAGGGTCTGCCCCTAGTACGAGAGGACCGGGGTGGACGAACCTATGGTGTTCCTGTTGTCACGCCAGTGGCATTGCAGGGTAGCTAAGTTCGGAAGGGATAACCGCTGAAAGCATCTAAGCGGGAAGCCTGCCTCAAGATTAGTTATCCCTATGCTTTAGCATCTAAAGATTCCAGGTAGACCACCTGGTTGATAGGCTGGAGGTGTAAGTGCAGTGATGCATTCAGCTGACCAGTACTAATAAATCGTGCGACTTATTTTTCTTCTCTTCCCTTAACTTTAATCCTAAACGATTAAAGCTAATGGAACTCTAATTCTTCTCTATTAAACCATATATTTTTGCTCAAAAAGCAAGCTAAATTTGCTTGCGGCCATTGAGGAGAGGTCACACCCGACCCCATTCCGAACTCGGAAGTTAAGCTCTCCTTCGCCGATGATACTGCTAGGTAGCTAGTGGGAAAGTAGGTCGCCGCAAGCTTTTTTATTTCCAAAGCCCCTGAACTTAGGTTCAGGGGCTTTACTTGTTGGTGTGATACTAATTTAATACCACGCGCCGTAATTGCTGCAGGGGTTTTGGGGCTTGGGGGCTTGGGGGAAGATAAAAAGAGGTTATATTTTGGTGTGTTGTTAGATTTGCCTTGTGAGATCTTTTGGGGGTTAATTTGATGTATGGGCTGAAAAAATATTTTTAAACGCTTAAATTGATGACTTTTTTTGAATTCAACAGCCGAGTTTTTTTGCTCAGGAAATTGTTCGGGCTTAGCCCTAGGAATACTGATGCTATTTGAGTAGCATCTGTTGCATGGTCAGCATAGATAGTTTCAGGAATAAAGCCGGGAGGGGCTGATGGTTTGTCTGAAAACGGATAGATCTATTGTTATCTTTCTATTGGCTATTGAGTTCTCTTTATCATCATATTAACTATGTACAAAATATGGATACAAAGGAATATGTATGAATGCTAAAGTTGACGTTGCCATAAATGTTTTCGGAAAAGTTCACCAAACAGCACTTTCGCTTCTTTCTCTTATTGAGTGCAGTGGAAAGCATATAGATAAAATTTATTTTCAAGAAGAAGCGTGTACTGCTGAATATGAGTTTAAAAAGCATGATGCGATTCTTAAGTATTTTGGCGATAAATTAGAACACTATGTCCCTAAGTATTGGAATGGTATCGATCCCAACGATATGGAGCGTGCTGCTTCATCTGAAGATTACCGTTTGTCCATAAGGTACCAGTATGGTTGGGAAAAATGTAAACAGCGTTATCTGTTGACCGTGCATAATGATATTGAAGTGACCACTGATATTGTAGCGAACCTCTACAATGAACTGGATGGAAATACCGGCATCGGTGAAATCGGCCAATGTTGGTGGTGTCCGGCGGGGCAAAAAGGTTTGTGTGATTCTGAAAGGTATATGGAATTCAAGCCTTCCTATCAGTATCTAATGAAAATTTATAACAAAGATATGGATTATACACAGCGTCGCGCATACAATTTCGGTCTTTCTAAGCAGTATAAGGAAAATGCATGGCCTTTGCCGGAGTGCCGTTTAAATGAGTGGTGCGCTTTGATCGATATGGGCAAGGCTCGCAAGGATACCATGCCTATGGGCAGTGCTGTCCCTTTTGGTGCGCGAATGCCTTCGGGTGCTTTAATCGGTGAGAACTGGGATCGTCCGGTTTGTCTGGATGTGGCGGTGCAGTGGTTCCGCGATATGCTGCATATGGGGCATACTTTCAAACATTATGACGTGAACAAGGATATGATTCACGATAAGCGGGGCAGTGTTAAACTTGATTCAGCTGAAGCCTATGTGCTGGCCGAGCAGAAAGCTTTGATCAGGCTCAAAGACCGATTTCCTGAATATTGCGAGTTTGCCGGATTGATGTAGATATATTTTGATGGGTGTTTAATTTTTTTGATCTGAAATGCAATTTATCCTTGCATTTACCTGTGTTCCGATTACTCCTTTTCCATTATGCAAACAGAATTAAAGATTCCCATTCTTCCCCGTAAGATTGTTTCTCAGCAGTTCAGTGATGCTGATATTGAACGTCTTGCTCAAGGGCTGGCTGATCCTGAAAACCGTATGGTCGAAATCATCGGTGCATTGATCAACGTGCACAAGAATGATGTCTGCGATACCCGTGAAATTCGGGTCAAATTTAGAGATATGCAAATTGAACTGGCTCCGGTTAACGGGCATATCAATCTGCTATGTTCCCGTGTTCCGAGGGATTGTCTTTATGATGGACGAAATGTCATCTGGCAGTCTGTTGAACACATTTCGGCGGTCATTCGCGATATAATTTTTGCTCCTAAGTATTCTTGCGAAGGAGACAATTGCCGTTCCACGAACATTAAGAAATTTGTTGAACACTCCGGCCTTATGTATCGTGGAGAGCGCGGCTTGGTTATGTTTACGTGGGGCGGACATCAGGTTCCCCTTGATGAGTATAATTTTGCTAAGGAACTCGGCTACTGGACCGCTCTTTTCATGCCGGATATGGAAAATATCACTGGTTGCGGTGTAGGCGTTATGAAGGCTCCTTTCAAGGGAGCACAGGTAGCCTATGGCAAGCAGAATTCCTTCGAGCGCTTCGGTCATCGGGATTTTATCGGTTTTTCGGAAAAGAAAATTCTTGCTGCTGAAGCTCCGAACGAACTTGTGACCCAGCTTTTGACTTTCCCAACTATTGAAGAGCGTATGGAGGCATTTATCCGTGCCTCTCATCGAGGCAAGGTTCATCCCGGTGGTGCCGGTACTGTTGAAGAAATTCTTACCATGCTGGCCTTGCTTTCTATGCCCGACAACAAGGGGATTCCTTATGAATTCGACCTTGTTGAGATGGGTGGCGGGGTTTATTTTAAAGAACTTGATGAGTATTTGAAAATTTGTTTTGGCGACGCATTGGACGGTTTGTATAATGTTCATGTAGGGACTGCCCGTTCTTATGCAAACTACGTTGCTTATCAGACGCAGCATTTGAATACCCGCTATCTCTGGAATGATGATCTTGTTTTTGATTCGCGTATTCAGGAACCTTTTGCGGTTACTTTTGAATCAATGGAAGGACTTGATCTTTCACGGGATCAGGAAGCCTTTTCATTGCTTATTAACTTGCGTCGTTTCTTTTCCGGGGTAGTCCACCTTACAGTGAAAGATCCGGATATGCTTGATTCATGGGGCAATGACAGACCTCTTATCAAGGGGGATAAAAACATTCTGGCTGCAACAGACCAGTTGGTCCGTAAGTTGGCAAAGCAAGGCAGGATTCATCCCAGCAAAAGCAAAAAGCCTGCTTACCGGATTGAGTAGTTAATTATATTGTTTGGAAAGAATAAAGCCGATCTGTCAGCTGACAGGTCGGCTTTTTTTAATGGCTGAAAATATTTACGATGTTATCAATATCACCATTTTAGAATTCGTACATATATTCCGTCAAAGGGGCGTATGCATTGTCTCCATATATGTTGACCTTGATGATTGCGTCAGCCTGCGTGGAAAATGCAAATAGTGTAATGAACAGGATAATTGTACTGGGGAATTGTTTTATTCAGAACCTGTATTGAACAGTTACTGGATTACAAAGCACATTGTGATAATATTTAATCTTTATGAATAAGGTCAAATGTATTATTCTGAAGCTGTTAAATTAATTGCTGGCGCGAATCATTCGTAGAATTTCAAATGAGTAATTTCCGCAAAGTCCATTGAATACCGGGCTTAGTTGCAGGAATCCTTCTTCTTTATAAAAGGATAAAGTGTCTCGCAGACATTCAAGTTCCGATGCATCTAAATCCAGAATATCACTTACTTCTACTTTTCCGGCCCCTATGCAAGACGTCAGATGAGCGTAAATTGTGGCAGGTTTGATGTTGCGGGATTCTGCAACTTTTTCGATGTCCATAAGCTCTTCAAACAGTTCAAGGGTTTCCAGTGCAGAAGCGGAAACAGTCGGGCCTTCTTGCTTGAGAGTGGGAGTGGGGACTTCTTTGATCTTGTCTTCCGGGATGGGGAAAAGATCCTCGGGTCTTCCGTGTTTCTCTTGATGGTCCATCAGCACTTCAATGATGGCTGCTCCATAGCGAAATATTTTTTGATCACCCAAACCACTAACCGCATAGAGCTCACCTGTGGTTTGCGGGCGGTAGCAGCCAAGTTCAAGCAGGGTTTTATCCGCAAAAATGGTATAAGCCGGGACATGCTGTTCCTGCGCGAGTGTGTTTCGCAGGGAACGCAACGATTCCAGAAGTTCCTGTGCTTCAGGGGTGGAAAGGGAAGGACTGTTCGAATCTCCAATGACCAGCTTTTTGCTGGTGCGGCGGGTTTTGCTCTTGACAAGCACAGGGTCTTTGCGCAGGGCGACAGTCCTTTCCTTACGCAAAACTTCCCAGCTTTTAGCGTTTAGTTTCAGCGATCCGTAGCCTTCCATATCAACATCCACCAGCCCTTGCGAAACAAGCTGGCGGTGAATTGAAAGCCATTCATCAGAATTATATTCCTTGCCGATTCCGTAAGTGCTTAAGCTGTTATGGCCTTGGGTGCAGATGCGTTTATTCTCCTTGCCCAGCAGAATATCGATCAGGTAGTTGGCACCGAAAAGCTGCTCGGTGCGGAAAATATTTGAAAGTGCTTTTTGCGCAGGGATGGTTCCGTCAAATGTTGATGGCGGGTTGATGCAGGTGAAACAGTTTCCGCATGGCGCCTCAAGTTCTTCCCCGAAATATGAAAGCAGGGATTGGCGAAGACAACCCGGTGATTCGCAGTAAGCTAGCAGGGCGTTGAGCTTGCGCAGTTCCAAAGCTTTGCGGTCATCCGGACTATTACCGGACATGATCATTCGTTTCAGGAATCCGATATCCTGAATCCCTACGGACATCCATGCTTCGGCAGGCAACCCGTCTCGTCCGGCACGACCAGTTTCCTGATAGTAGGCTTCGATGGTCTTCGGCAGGTCCAGATGGGCTACGTAGCGTACGTCCGGTTTGTCGATACCCATACCGAACGCAATGGTCGCTACCATGACAATGCCGTCTTCAGACATGAACCGGGCCTGATTGTCCTCGCGGGTTTGTGCGTCTAATCCCGCGTGATAGGGCAAGGCTTTAATACCTTGTTTGCAGAGCCATTCCGCGGTGGATTCCACTTTTTTGCGGCTCATGCGGTAGACAATGCCGCATTCAGCAAAGTGCTCGTTTTTGATGAAATTGAGCAATTGCCGTTTTTCCTGATCCTTGGGAATTACAGTATAGCGGATGTTCGGACGGTCGAATCCGGTGGCAAAAATATCGTCATTGCTGAATGATAAGCGGTAGAGGATTTCCTTGCGGGTCGGGCCGTCGGCTGTGGCGGTTAGTGCCAAGCGCGGCACGCTGGGAAACATTTCCGCAAACACGGAAAGCCGCAGGTAATCGGGACGGAAGTCGTGTCCCCATTGGGCTACGCAGTGGGCTTCGTCAATGGCGACCAGACTGATCTTGATGCCCGAAAGCATTTCCATGAATCCGGGTTGGGCCAGCCGCTCAGGGGCCACATAAAGCAGATCCATGTTACCGCTGTGCAGTTCATGGATGATATGGTTGGCCTCGGAGGGCTGTACCGATGAATTCAGGCAGGACGCACGCACTCCCATCTGTTTCAAGGCTGCCACCTGATCGCGCATCAGGGCGATGAGCGGGGAAATGACAATGCCCACCCCCGGTCGAAGGATGGCCGGAATCTGGTAGCAAGCGGATTTACCGCCTCCGGTGGGCATGAAAACAACGGCATTGCCGCCGCTCATGATGCGGTTGATGACGTCTTCCTGCAACCCACGGAATGATTCATAGCCGTAGGTCTGGCGCAGGACGTCTAAAGGAGTACGTGGTGCACCCATAAAGTTCTAAAGAGCCCAGCCTTCACCATTCTCGCTGCAGGTAAGGACCTGTGCTCCAGTGGCAGTTACAGCGATGGTATGTTCGAAGTGGGCGGAGGGCTTGCCGTCTTTGGTGACGATGGTCCAGTGATCTTTCAGGGTTTCAGTGGTTTTTACGCCTGCATTGATCATCGGTTCCACGGCAATAACAAGACCTTGTTTGAGCTTGAAATCTTTGACCAGTCTGCTGTGATAGTTGGGGACCTGCGGGGATTCCCACAGACCTTCACCGATGCCGTGTCCGACCAGTGATTCTACAACGGAAAAGCCTGCATTACGGGCATATTTGGACATCTCTTTAGCAATTTTGCTCCACTTAACGCCCGGTTTGATCCTCTTGATGGCGATGCGCAGGCATTCTTCGGTTACATCCATGAGCTGTCTTTTTTCATCATCAATTTCGCCTATTGCGTGGGTAACGGCGCAGTCAGAGCACCAGCCGTTCAGGCGCACACCGATATCGATGGACAGGATGTCTCCATTTTCCAGCTTACGGGCGGAGGGGATACCGTGAACAATGGCTTCGTTGATGGACATGCAGCAGCCTGCAGGAAAGGGAACTTTGCCCGGAACACCTTTGAAAAGAGGAGTCGCACCATGGGAAGTGATAAATTTTTCAACTTCGGCGTTGATTACTTCGGTGCTTGTGCCGGCTTCGCACATTTCTTTAGCCACCATGTGGGCCTTGTAGAGCAGAATACCTGCTTCACGCATGAGGTCGATTTGTTTTTTATTCTTTATAATCATTTGGATAACTCCAGATAATGTTTTCGTGACCGGGACAGGCTACTCTTTAATATATGGAAGTCAACCGGAGATCATATAGTAATTCAGATGGAGCACTTACTTCTGTGAAAAAACAAACTTAATTTAAAAATGCTTTACTAAACTTTTCGTTTCCGTATTCTATAGGCAGAATAAGAAAACCTTTCCGTTCGGGAGCTGATTCAAGTTGCGACGGTGAAATTATGAAACACAAATTTTTGGGCGAAGTAATCTCTGTTCGGGGATCGGTTGTTGATGTGCGTTTTTCTGAAGAAATCCCCCCTTTACTTTCGGTTATGTATTCAGCTGGAGAGAAGCCTGTCACACTTGAGGTGGCCGACCATCTGGATATGAATTCAGTTCGTGCCATTGCCATGACTCCTACCGGAGGGTTGGCCCGTGGTGATGTTGTTCATTGTAACGGCGAAACCCTGCGTACTCCCGTTGGGGAGGAGTTGTTGGGCAGGGTGCTTAATGTATTCGGTGACCCGGTAGACGGTAGCGACCTGCCAACCGATGTTGAATTCAGGTCTATCCACAATCAGCCCATTGAGCTTTCCCGGCGTGTAGTGTCAGAGGATATTTTTACCACTGGAATCAAGGTGATTGACCTGCTCATGCCTCTTGAAAAGGGAGGAAAGGCCGGACTCTTTGGGGGGGCCGGTGTTGGCAAAACGGTACTTATCACCGAGTTGATCAACAATATGGTCGGTGCGCATAGCGGGATCAGTATTTTTTGCGGCATCGGAGAACGTTGTCGCGAGGGTGAAGAGCTTTACCGCGAAATGGGTGATGCCGGTGTGCTTGATAATACGGTCATGGTATTCGGTCAGATGAATGAACCTCCGGGTGCACGTTTTCGAACGGGACATACGGCTCTGACCATTGCCGAGTACTTTCGGGATGATCAGGGCAAGGATGTTCTTTTGCTCATCGATAATATCTTTCGTTTCATTCAGGCCGGAATGGAGCTTTCCGGTTTGCTGGGGCGTCTGCCATCACGCATGGGCTATCAGCCCACACTTGGTTCAGACCTTGCGGAATTGGAAGAACGTATTTCATCCAGCAGTTCCGGGGCTATTACCTCGATTCAGGCTGTATACGTGCCTGCCGATGATTTGACTGATCCGGCGGCAACCCACACATTTTCACATCTTTCATCTTCCATTGTTCTTTCCCGCAAGCGTGCCGGGGAAGGTTTTTATCCTGCTGTGGACCCACTTGAATCGAGGTCCATGATGCTTTCTCCTGCAATTGTGGGGCAGCGTCATTATGATGTAGCACGCGAAGTCCGGCGGACTCTTGCCCAATACGAGGACCTTAAAGACATCATTGCCATGCTTGGCCTTGAAGAACTTTCCCGTGAAGACCGCAAGATTGTATCGCGGGCGCGCAGGTTGGAACGGTTCATGACTCAGCCATTCAACACGACTAAGCATTTCACAGGTATGGACGGGCGAATTGTCTCCCTTGAGGATACGATCCTCGGCTGCGAGCGGATATTGAATGATGAATTTCCTGATGCTTCTGAACGTGATTTCTACATGATCGGTTCTCTTGAGGAGGTAGGAAAATGAGGCTGAAAATTCTAATTCCCGCAGGTCTGTTCTTGGACCGTCTAGTAGATAAGGTATTGGCTGAGAGTACCAAAGGCGGGTTCTGCCTGCTGCCTAACCACATTGATACAGCTTCGGCTCTTGCTCCGGGGATTCTTACTTATGAGGTGGAAGGGGAGTCGCACCATCTTGCAGTGAATGGCGGTGTGTTGGTCAAGAAGGGTGATGCCGTACGAGTTTCTTCCCGGGCAGCTGTCGCCGGGGAGCTGGGTGAATTGGAAGCTGAGGTCTTGCGCATGCAGGATGAGGCTTCAGAGGCGGAAAAGTCTGCACGCAGTGTGGTTGCCAAGCTTGAAGCCGGTTTTGTGCGTACTCTTATTGAGGTGGAGACTACATGAGCCAGCGTGATCCAAATGACCGTAAGCCTGACAAGTTCGGCCGAACCGTAGGCAGCAAGGAGCAACGCAAAATACGTGCGGGACAGAAAGGTACTGTCGGGGCTTGGTCTGCTTTTGGTGCTATGGGCGCTGTAGGTTGGCTGGTAGCTTTACCTGTGGTGCTGGGTAGCCTGCTCGGAGTTTGGCTGGATAGCCGTTGGCCCGGTAAAGTTAATTGGACAATGGCTATGCTCGGTGCCGGGTTGGGTATCGGCTGTCTGTTTGCCGGAATTTGGATGAATCGTGAGAAGAATAAGATAATCAAAGAACGTGACGACTGGGAACAGCAGGACATCAAATCGAAGGACGTAGAGGATGATCATCAGTAGTATAATGATAACTGTCGCTGCCTTTGGTATCGGCTTGCTTTTATCCGCTATCCATTTTGGCGGACTCTGGCTGACTGTACGTATGCTGCCTCGCTGTGAAAGGCCGAGAATGTTTTTCTGGTCCAGCTATCTGGGGCGATATGGAATTACCCTTTGGGGTTTTGCCCAAGTTATGAGCTACGGAGGAGGACCCTTTGTATCTTCATTTTTTGGCTTCTATCTATTGCGGACCTACTTGCTGGCCAATCAGTGCGGAATGGGCATGTTGGATGTTGTTAAAATGAAGAGGACTGAATGGAAATAAGCCCGGACCATATCATTTATTTCAGCTTTGGATTTTTTAAGCTGAATGCCACCATAGTTTATACATGGCTGGTTATGGTCCTGCTTGCGGGATTTTCATGGTTTGTTACCCGTAAGGTCACGTCTTCAGCTAATATTTCTTCCCAGCAGAATCTGTTGGAAGTGTTGGTGGCTGGACTGCTTTCCCAGATCAAAGATGCTACCAACCAGCAGCCGGAAAAGTTCCTGCCGTTGCTTGGAACTCTGTTCATTTTCATTCTCGTTTCTAATTTGCTTTCCGCTGTTCCGGGATTCAAGCCGCCCACAGGTTCTCTTTCAACGACAACTGCGTTCAGTTTGATCGTCTTTTTCGCCGTTCCCTATTACGGAATAAAGGAGAACGGCTTGCTTAACTATCTTAAAAGTTATGTGCAGCCTTCACCATTTATGCTGCCATTTAACATAATCGGTGAGGTCAGCAGGACTTTTGCCTTAGCGGTACGTCTTTTCGGGAATATACTTAGCGGGACGATGATGGGTGCGATTCTGCTGGTAATTATGCCGCTTTTCGTGCCTGTAATTATGCAGATGCTTGGACTGCTCATCGGAGTGGTGCAGGCTTATATTTTTACGGTACTTGCGGCGGTGTTCATTGCCGCGGGTCTTGAAGTGCATGGATAAATAATCAAAAGGGGGTTTTGATGGAAACTCTTGGTTGGATTGCTTTTGGGTCGATTATTGCGGCAGGGCTTTGCATGGGCATCGGGGCTATCGGGCCTGCTATCGGTGAGGGTATGGCACTCTCGCGGGCGCTAAGCTCTATTGCCCAGCAGCCGGACGAGACCAATACTATTGTTAAGTTCCTTTTTGTGGGGATGGCAATGGTTGAATCCACGGCTATTTACTGCTTTGTACTGGCTATGATTCTGCTTTTTGCCAATCCGTTCTGGTCCTATTTTCTTGAAAAGGCCGGAGGCTGATAATGCTGCTGGATTGGTTCACGATTTTTGCGCAGGTTTTGAATTTCTTTGTGCTCATAGCGCTGCTCAGGTTGTTTCTCTACAAACCTATTGTCGGGGCCATGCAGGAACGTAAGGAACATGTTGCGCAGGAAACGCATGCTTTGCGGGAAGCCAAGGCTGAATCGCAAAACCTGAACATGGAACTTCGCCGCAAGCGTGAGGAGCTTGATAGCCGTGAGGCCGAGGTTATGGCTGAAATTCGTGCGGAGGCGGAAAGGTTGCGGGAGCAGGCCATGGATTCAGCACGGGGTGAAGTCGAAATCATGCGCAGGGAATGGCTGGCTGCATTGGAGCGGGAAAAGGAAAGTGTTGCGCTCAATTTGCGTAAAAAGCTTATCCATGAGGTTTCGGCTACAGCTGCACGTATAGTGCAGGACCTTTCCGGAAGTGATCTTGAGCAGTTGATTTTAAGCGGTTTTATGCAACGGATAGACGATGAGGCCCGTGGCGTTGATTACGGTAATTCTGAAATTCTGATCCGTACCGGGTTTGAACATACTGAGTTGCAGAAACAAAATTTAAGGCAATTGCTGGATGAACTGTTCCCGTCCAATAGTGAACGAATCTTTACAACTGACTCCAGGTTGGGTCTTGGCATTGAATTGATAGCCGGAGACCGTAAATGGGAGTGGAATCTAAGTTCGTATGTGACTGAACTCGAAAATAAAATTTTAAATGAAATCAATAGCTAAATGCCCGCAGGATTACTCGGACGAAGTGGCGAAGCCTTGTTAAAAAGTTTTGGGATTCTTAAACCCTTTTTCAAAAGGGTTTAAGCCCTCGGAGAGCTGCCGGAGGCAAACAAAATGGGTTTCCTAGAAAAAAATATAGATCAGGCCTTGAATGCCCATGAAAAGGGTCGCGAGAATATGGAATACAGCCCAGATTCGCGTGAAGTGGGGCGTGTTCTGTCTGTTGCTCGTGGTGTAGCGCAGGTGCAGGGTCTAGGATCAGTGCGTTCGGAAGAGCTGATTACACTTGGCAATGATGTTCCGGGTATGGCTCTTGATCTGCTGCCTGATTCCATTGGTATTGCACTGCTGGGCGCGAACACGGGACTTCGGGCCGGGGATGAGGCTGTACCTTCTGGTACGGTTTTGAGCGTTCCGGTAGGAGATGCGTTGATCGGGCGCATTGTGGACCCGCTGGGTAATCCTCTTGATGGAGGTCCGGCGCCGGAAACTTTCGAAACGAGAGTGGTAGAATCGGAAGCACCTCCCATCTTGATGCGTGCCCCGGTTGATACACCGATGGCGAGCGGTATCAAGGTCATTGATACATTGATTCCTATTGGACGAGGGCAGCGAGAGTTGATTCTCGGTGACCGCCAGACCGGGAAGACCGCCATTGCTCTCGACATTATCCTGAATCAGAAAAAAGGAGATGTAATCTGCGTATACTGCGCGATCGGTCAGCGCAGCGCATCCGTAGCGCGTGTTATTGATACTCTGCGTAACCATGGGGCTATGGATTATACTTTTGTTGTTGTGGTTGAGGGTAATGCTCCTTCAGGGATGCAGTATCTCGCACCTTATGCAGCAACGAGCATGGCTGAATATTTCATGGAACAGGGCAAAGATGTGCTGATTATTTACGATGACCTGACCCGTCATGCTCAGGCTTACCGCCAGCTCAGTTTGCTCATGCGCCGTCCTCCGGGCCGTGAAGCCTTTCCGGGCGATATTTTTTATATCCATTCAAGATTGTTGGAACGTTCCACAAGACTTAAGCCTGAACATGGAGGCGGTACGCTCACCGCGCTACCAATCGTAGAAACTGAGGCGCAGAATATTTCGGCCTACATTCCAACAAATCTTATTTCCATAACTGACGGATAGATTTACCTTTCTCCGGTGCTGTTTCAGAAGGGGATGCTCCCGGCAATTGATGTGGGTAAGTCTGTTTCCCGTGTTGGCGGTCGCGCACAGCCGAAAGCTTATCGCAAAGTCTCCGGCGACCTGCGTCTGACTTATTCCCAGTTTCAGGAACTGGAGGCGTTCGCAAGGTTCGGTACAAGATTGGATCAGGATACCCGCAACCGTATTGAACACGGTCTTCGGGTGCGTGAGCTGCTTAAGCAGGATCGATTTTCACCACTTAGCGCAGCACAGCAGGTTGTAATTCTCTGGACAGTATCACTAGGGCTTCTGGATGATGTGCCATTGGAGCAGATTGCTGAAGTTCAGGAGTTTTTGCTGACCAGAATGGAAGAAAGTTTCGAACCTATGGAACGTCTGGTACAGGCGGATACCAAGGATGAAATTTGGGTCGAACTTGAGAAGGCAGTAACTCATCATATGCAGAAATGGAGAGAGGCGCATGCAGCAGCTTGAGGCTGTCCGTAAAAAGATTGCGACCACGGGTGATCTGCTTTCGGTGGTCAAGACTATGAAGGCCCTTGCTGCGGTTAATATTCGTCATTTTGAGAATGCAGCAAAGGGAGTCGGCGAATATGCTGAGGTCATCGAGCAGGGTTGGACTGTCTTTTTCCGCAATGCCGGAATCCTGCCGCGTGGAGCGCGGGACGGCATTGCAGTAGTGCTGGCAGTCGGTTCCGATCAGGGTATGTGCGGGCAGTTTAATGAGCTGGCACGGTCTGAGACTGTGAAGGTTGTTGAAGAGCTTAGCGGTACAGGACACAAGGTAATCTGTTGGACCTGCGGGGAGCGGGTGCGCGGTGCTTTGGAAGATTCCGGGATCGAGGTTGATCTGAATTTCCGTGTTCCCGGCAGTCTGCGCGGGGTTAATACCATTGTTGATGAGATTGAGCAGAACTTGGAAGAATGGCGCAACAAGCGCGGGATGAACCATTTCACCATAGTAAATAATCTACACGTAAGCGATGGGGCCAAGGTTGCAGCCCGACATATCCTGCCACTTCACAAGCGCAGCGGAAGCACGAAATGGGATGGGAAATCCCTGCCCATGACCAATGTTCCTGTTCAGGATTTATTTTCAAATTTATTCAGGGAATATCTATATATCTCCGTATACGGAGCAATTGTGCAATCCTTAGCCGCCGAGAACAGTTCCCGTCTCGCCGCCATGCAGGTGGCTGAAAAAAATATCATCGAACATATCGATGTTCTTGAGTCTGATTATCGCACCACCCGGCAGGGGAATATTACCGGTGAGTTGCTTGATATTGTTGCCGGGGTGGAGGCTGTTGTTGGGGGATGATTGACGCAATCTCTGATGAAGGCTATTGCCTGTTTGTAAGGAGATAACAATGTCTTTACTTTTTGATGATTCTGAAAATTAAAAGAAGCAGTTGGAAATCTGGAATTGAGTCTCGATAACAGAATTAAAGTTGAAATCCATTCCGCAAAAGCTGACATCATCAAGTGGATCGCAGGATTGATGATTGTTCAGGCAGCTTCAATTGCTGCTTTGGTTAAGCTGGTTAGTTAGATATTAATATCCCTTTTGTGAAAGTGGTCCTCACCTGTTGATTCGGGTGAGGATTTTTTTTTGTTTGAAGCTAATCGTAATCAACTATTTCGAGAACTTCACCAACACAGGTTTGGGTGCGACTATGGTTGTCTGCTGTAAACCAATCTCCATCTATAATCTCAACGTCATCTAACAATTCGATATTTAAACATCTCCAATTCTGCGTGGAGCCGGGAACAATTGGCCGCGAACTACTTTCGCCGCCAAACTGGTAAAATAGACATTTTGTAATGCCATTTTTTTCACCAAGAACATGTGGGCATAGTTCGCGTTTGTGACCTTTATATAATGCATGAACTTGCTTTTTGTTCTGAATAGCCTCAGCGAGTAGTTCAAATGTGGTCATTGTTTCCTCCGATTTAGCGTTATTTTGATTTATTGTATCAGGCTGATGCTGATTTTGTAAACAAAAGTCCCCCGCCTGCATAAGCAAGCGGGGGACTTTTTCTAATAGGAGTGGTCTGTGTTTATTTTTAGGAAGATGGTTTAGTTGGCTTCAACAGCTGCTTTGGGGCGAACGTACTTCACGAAGAAGGCACCGAAAGCAAGTACTGCTGCTGCGATACCGATCATGATGGAGATGTTCATGTCCAGTCCGAAACCGATCTTGGCCTGACAGATGAATGTGGCAACAACTGCGGTCATGAAGGTTGCGGGGATGGATGCGATCCAGTGCAGTTTAGCGCGCTGAGCAAGGTACACTGCGGAGGTCCAGAGAACCAGCATGGACAGGCACTGGTTGGAGAAGCCGAAGTATCTCCAGATTGCGGAGAAGTTCTGGGTGGAGATGATGTAACCCAGAGCGAACAGGGGTACTGCGATAAGCAGACGCTTGATTGCGGGGCCCTGATCCATTTTGAAGGTTTCCGCTACAATGAGGCGGGTGGAGCGGAAAGCGGTATCACCACTGGTAATGGGCAGGATAACAACTGCGATGATGGCGAAGATACCGCCAATGGGGCCGAGAAGAGCATTAGCAACTTCAGATACTACTGCGGAAGGGGAACCGGCAGCGATAACTGCGTTGAGTGCTTCGGGTGATTCGTAGAAGGACAGGCCGAGGGTACACCAGATCAGGCCGATGATACCTTCGATGATCATTGCGCCGTAGAATACGGGGCGGCCTTCTTTTTCATTCTTTACGCAGCGGGCCATAAGCGGAGACTGGGTGGCGTGGAAACCGCTGATTGCGCCGCAGGACAGGGTGATGAAAAGAAGGGGCCAGATGGGCTTGTCGCCGGGGTGGAAATTAACTGCGAAATCGAGGTTGGGCAGCATGGTGTGACCGCTGAACATGAGTGCTATTGCGAGAGATACGGTCATAACCAGCAGCAGTGCGCCGAAGAGAGGATAAAGTTTACCGATGAGTTTATCGATGGGCAGGATAGTGGCGAGGAAGTAGTATCCGAAGATGCAGGCCACGAGGATTCCGGTCTCTATTCCGGTAAGTCCGGTGAGCAGCTTTGCGGGGGCGAGTACGAATACAACACCGACCAGCATGAGCAGCACGAATGCGAACACGCGCATTACCTGACGAGCGGTCATGCCGAGGTATTCACCGACCAGCTCGGGTACGGATGCGCCGTTGTTGCGGATGGAAAGCATGCCGCTGAAGTAGTCATGCACTGCTCCGGCAAAGATACATCCGACAACAATCCAGATAAGAGCTACAGGACCGTACAGGGCACCGAGAATGGGGCCGAAGATGGGGCCGATTCCGGCGATATCCAGCACCTGAATAAACATGAGTTTCCACATGGGCATAGGCATGTAGTCAACATCATCACGCATTGTGTATGCGGGGGTAGTGCGTTTTGCATCAGGCGCGAACACGTTGTCCACGAATTTACCGTAAATAAAATAACCGACAATAAGGGCTGCCACACAGGCAAAGAAAAATAGCATAAGAATATCCTCCGTCCTTTTGCTGAAAAATATGTATGCGCTTCTTCTGGCACAAAGGAGGATCTGAATTCTACGCTTTATGTTTGAAATGCCGTTTTCGGTGTTTGAAATGACTTATAACGGATGGTTTGGGGTGTGATGATATGTTGAGTGGGGGGCGGGGTACGATAGCTTTGGCGAAAATTGACAGTTCTTGTAAATAAAAATACTCTTTTATGAAATTTTCAAGTGCTGCGTTCGGGATGCAGCGCTCTACTCCATTTAGAGGTTGTTCATGCGTTCTGATAAAAAAAAAGCTTTATTCGTTGCCCGCAAAATTTTCACAGAGTTGGTTTTTGATACTCAGAAGCTTGAAGGGATGCCATTTACCTTTCCAGAGGTTCAAACTTTTATTCAGGGAATTACTGTCGGCGGTCATAAAATATCGGACGCTGAAAAACTTAAGCAGCAAGTGCTTGGCTGGGAAACACTGCTCGTTATGGCTGAGTCCGGTAAATTTGAAATAAGTAAAGAAGTTGCGTGTGATCTTCAGTCCGTAATTGCGAAGGATGAAGCCTTGGAGATAGGAAGTTTCAGATCAGGACAGGTTGGGATTGCCGGAACTGATTATTGTCCTCCGAAGCCAGACGATTTGGAATCAACATTTAAAAATGTGCTGGCAACCATAGAGGCTGAGGAATCAATAGTTGTTCAAGGTTACCTTTTGCATTTGTTGTTCGCTCGCAGTCAGTTCTTCTATGACGGGAACAAGCGAACAGGCTTGCTAATGATGAATGGACATCTGTTGTCTAATGGCTATCCTCCCATGTCGATACCTGCTAAATTGTTAGCTGAGTATAACTCTGGAATGATTGAGTATTATGAAAGTGGCGATCCGGCAAATATGCTTGTTTTTCTTAGGGATTGTCATGAAAAGCTGGCTGCAAAATTTGATTTTTAAGGGCATATTTATATAGCCCCATAAAATAAAGCCTGACGCGATCATAAATCGCGTCAGGCTTTTCTTGTTTCGAGAAGGTGCGGTGCTGCTTATTTAATCAGCTCGCGCGCGAACTCTACTGCCTGCTGTTTGGCTTCATCCCCGAGGTTATCGGGGTTTTTACAGCCGCCCAGGAAGAGGGTTGCGGTGTGATTGGTCAGGTGCGGCTTTTTCATTCTGGAAAATGCGGTGAAGGTTTCCGCTGCGTTGTTATCGTAAGGGCCACCGCCGGTTACCAGAAAACCGTGACGCTGGTCCTTGATGAGGGAGGCGTGGGTTGGCATATGGTAATCTACGTACAGGCTGTAGGTTCTGTCGATTACAGTTTTGAGCTGGGCGGAAGGGCCCCAGAAGTAGAGCGGGGATGCAAAGACTACTGCATCGGAAGCTATCATCTGCTCCAGAATTGCAGGGATGTCGTCTTTGATTACGCAGCCGACTTCTTCCGGTTTTTCCTTACACTTCATACAGGCCATACAGCCTTTCATTTCCTTGTCGTTGAGGTAGATGGACTCAACTTCGTGACCCAGTTCCTTGAGTTCTTCTTCAACCCATTCGATCATTTTAGCGGTATGCCCATTTTTTCTGGCACTGCCCTGAAGGCAAAGAACTTTCATTTTCTGCTCCTGAATTTTTATCAGTGGTGATTATCAGGCGTGATAGATAAATCCGCCTGTAAGGAAAACAATTTGAAATATGATCGGCGAAGGCTAATCAAGAATGGCTGCGTGCGCAACGTCCAAATAGGATAATTTTTAAGTTAATGCGCGTTCTTGAGCTCTGCCACAACCTCGTTAACAGCCCGGCTGAAGAGCTTCATGACCTGTCCTTCGGTCTGTGGGCGGCCTTTCTTGAAGATAAAGATGGGGACGGCTTTGTTTTTCTTTTCAGAGTATAAGTAAAAGAGGCGTAAGCCTTTACGAGGGGAGATGCGCAGGATTCTGATAGAGACCCTGATTTTGCGTAGAGCTATTTTGTTGAGGCCCCGGTAGACAACTCCTCTGGATGGCCTTCTCAGGATTTTCTTTTTGGCACGTTTGATGTCCCGTTCGGCCTGCGGGTATTTTTTGAGCAGACTTTTTTCGTAGCGTAAATATGCCTCTGTTTCCTGGAGCATGATCATGCTAGAGCACCTCCTCAAGTTCGCTGAGGGAGTGCTGAATATCAGGGTCTATTGCAATGGAAAGATCAAGTACCAGATCTTTCCAGTCCATGAGCGGACCGGTGAGCCTGCGTCCTGCCCAGCGAGCAAATGGCGAGGGCAGGGTGCAGAGAGTTAGGTGGGCTTCGGCGAGCTGCTTCTTGATCACCGCGGCTTTTTGCAGCACTGAAGCACATTCTGCATCTGGAGTGGTATGGCAGGATGCTTCCTGCCAATCCTTGGCAAAATTGCGGATAACAATGCGGCTGAGACTTTTGATTACAAAGAGGGTCCTGATGGTGCTATATAGCTTAATGCCCGATGTATGCCTTGCTTGCACAGTTTCATGCAGAGTCTGAATACGTGCAGCAAAGGAATTGAATATGCGGGTGTTACAGGAACATTTGCTCATAGTCGCGACCTTTAATTATTTTGATTTATGCAGGTCAATTTAGAGCAGCTGAGTTATTTTATCAAGTTCCTACCCCGCATTTCCGGCAAACTCATTCATCTGCACGGCTGTGCGCAGTTTGGGTACCCTGAATGATATAGTGGTTCCTTTTCCTTCTACGCTGATGATGACCATTTTGTACTGTGGGCCGTAAATCTGTTCAAGCCGCTGGATGCAGTTGCGGACCCCGATTCCTTCTTCGTGGGAGTCAATTTTCTTTTTGGCATAGATGGCTTCAACCTGATCCTGAGTCATGCCGATGCCGTCGTCATCAATTGAAATATTCATCTCATCGTTATCACAATAGATATCCAGCGTTATAGTGCCGCCTTCTTCGCGCCCCATGAGGCCGTGTTTTACACTGTTTTCCACCAGCGGCTGGATGATCAGCGGCGGGATGGGCCATTCCAGACATACGTCTTCTACATTTAAGTCGACCTTGATTCGTTCTCCAAATCGGGCCTGCTCAATGGCGAGGTAGCTGTTCAGCTGGGCCAGTTCTTCGTGCAGCGGGACGTATCCTTTGCTGCTGTCGAGGTTTTTGCGCATGTATTTGGAAAGTTCCAGCAGTAATTCACGTGCGCGATCCGGGTTGGTACGGCAGAATGATGTTACAGTGTTCAGGGAGTTGAACAGGAAATGAGGGTTGATCTGAGCCTGCAAGCGGCGGATTTCTGCATGGGCCAACATCTGCTCTTTGATCTGGATTTCTTCCAGCTCCAATTGGGTGGAGCAGAGGTTGGCAAGGCCTTTGGCCATCTCAAAGGAGAGTTGATCGAGTTGGTTCTTGCGGGTTCCGTATAGTTTAAGTGTGCCGACAACCTGTCCGTTTTTATGCAGGGGAACTACCGCTGCGGAGGTAAAGGGGCATCCCGGATGTCCGCACCCAATTTGTTTGCTGGATTCGAGAAAGAGCGGTTCGCCTTCGTTAAGAACCTGCAGTGTTGAATCTGTGCGGATTTTCTTGCCCGCAAGATGGTGGTCAGCCCCGGCACCCACGTGGGCCAGCACGTTTACGTTGTCGGTAATGGCAACGGCTGCGGCGCTGAGGTGGGCGTGTATGATTTTGGCTGTTTCCTGCGCTGATTCCAGAGTCAGCCCTGAACGCAGGTGGCTTACAGTAAGGTTGGCGATATCGAGGATATGCTGTGCCTTGACCGAGTCTTGCTTTGTCCCGTGGCGGAAAACAATATTAATGACCTGCGCGAAAAGAGCAGCACCAAAGGTGTTCAGCACGATCATGGGCATGGCGATGAGTTTTACTAATTGCAGTGCTTCGTCGTAAGGATGGGAAAGGTAGAGGACCATGATCATGTGAACTATCTCGCCCACAAAGGCTAGTCCCGCAGCAGCACGCCAGTCCATCTTCTTGCTCAGGTGCAGTGACACTATCCCGGCAGCCAGTCCTTCGAGCATTGTTGCTGTGCCGCAGGGTATTGCGCTGAATCCACCGAGGTCTATTAAGATACGGTGTCCTCCGGCAATGAGTCCTGCTCCTAGGCCGACCAATGGTCCACCGAACAGTCCACCGGTGATAACGGCCATGGCGCGCAGGTTGGCTACAGACTGAAATACGAAGTTACCGCCGTAGGTTCCCAATATCCCGCAGATACCGAAGATAAGAATCTGCATGGCAATATCAGCCTTGGGAGAACTCTGACGAAAACCGATTTTATGGACCGGGGTAATGGTCAAAAGCAGGAAAGCCCCGGCCACGATAAGGCCGAAACGTTCTGCAAGTGTGATAATCAATGTTTCTGGATTCATATTTATATCTAGTAAGCTTCTTTAGTACGAATATACGAAGCAAATTAAAAAAGTTTGAAAGAGTCCAGAGAAAACTTTTCAAGGTTTTCTTTGGCCGCCGAAGGCATTCTTAAGCCAGTCCTAAACGCTGGCGGAAATCTTTTACGCGCCCTTTGCTTATAATAATTTCCTGTTCGTCAATATGCTTCATCGTAACTACGTATTTACCGTTAAACCACGGCGCAAAATCGCGAACATGGGTCAGGTTTACCATTTCGCCCCTGTTGGTGCGGAAAAAAGGCTGTCCTTGCAGACGTTCTTCCAGTTTATCAAGGGTCTTATCGCCATAGCAGGGGAAAACGCCTTTTTGCGTGTAAATCATTATTTTGCGGTCCTCGACCCGACATAGGATTACGTCGGATGGCTCCAGCAGCAGAATTCGTCCGCTGGCTTCTACGGAAATCCGCAGGACTTTGGTTCCCAAACCCATGGTGTCCAGCAGGGCATTCATATCCGGTAAGTCCACTTTCTCTTCACAATTGGCATAAACGAGGCAGCGAATGCGCTTGATGGATTTTTTCAGCCTTTCACTTGAGAGCGGCTTAAGAATATAATCCACAGCATTCTCTTCAAAGGCCTGCAACGCGTATTCATCATAAGCCGTGGCAAAAACCACCAGGGGCGGGTTTGGAAGCTGCATAATTTCCTGCAGGACATGGAAACCGTTCTTGCCGGGCATCTGGATATCCAGAAATACGAGATCCGGTTCTTTTTCCTCAATAAGCTTTATGCCTTTTGTTGCGGAAGTGGCCGTGCCTATTACATCGATATCGTTGAAATCTGAAAGCAGGAAGCACAGTTCATCAAGGGCTGGAGCTTCATCGTCAACTAGGATGCAACGTATGTTTTGTTGGTTGGACATGCAGTTATCCGGTTAGCTGGGTTTGTATTGATTGTTTCATCGATAATTATAAATTCGTTTAAAAGCAAATATGCTGATTCATCTTTTCAATGCGGGAATTTATATTTCATTATTGCTTAAATGTCTGAAAATGAGATAATTAGAAATTAATTGTAAAAGCATTATTTCGTCTAGACTCTTAAAGAAGCAGGTGGAACTTATGAATGAAACTGGAAAAGCAGCAGCTGATGCAATGTCGGAAATTAAAATTGATCTGATGAATCCTGATTCGGTAAGCAAATTTGCCGAAGATGCCATAGCCTTTGTAAGCGTGCACGGCTTAAGAATACTTGTAGCTATTCTTGTGCTGCTGGTAGGTCGTATGATTTCCCGGCAGGTTTCAAATGTGGTTAAGAGGATGATGCTTAAGGCTAAGGTTGACGATATCCTGACATCTTTTATCGCGACTATTGTCTACTATGCTCTCTTATCGGCATTTGTGGTCGCCGCTCTTGGCCAGGCAGGCATTAATGTCACTTCATTCCTCGCTGTACTCGGTGCTGCCGGTCTTGCTATTGGTCTGGCATTAAAAGATACACTGGCAAACTTTGCTGCCGGGGTTATGCTGATTCTGCTTCGGATGTTCAAGAAAGGTGATTACGTTACGATTGCCGGAACTTCCGGTACAGTTCAGGAATTGTCCGCTTTTTATACCGAACTTTCAACTCCCGATAACCAGCGTGTGGTAGTCCCTAATTCATCTATTCTCGGATCTGTAATTGTCAATACCAGTGCCCATAAAACAAGGCGCATCGATTTAATAATCGGTATCAGTTACGAGGATGATATTGAGAAGGCCAAGTCCATTATCAAATCCATTCTTGAAGCAGAAGGCAGACTGCTTAAGACTCCGGAACCACTGATTGCCGTAGGTAATCTTGGGGATTCAAGCGTGGATATTTTTGTACGTCCATGGGTTGGAACAGGTGATTACTGGCCAACCAAGTATGCTTTGCTGGAGAAGATCAAGATTTCACTTGATGAAGCAGGGATTTCCATCCCTTATCCGCAGAGCGATGTGTATCTGCACAAGGTGGAATAAAAATTAAGGGGTGCCGTTTGAAGCGGCACCCCTTAATTTTTAATTTGCTTTATGAACCACCAATTGGTCGAAGGGAATATTCCAGCCGAAATGGGTGCAGGCATCTACGCTGTAGCGTTGCAGGGCGCGTTGGAGGCGGCCGTATAGCTCAGCGATGTCACGATGGAAATCAGCAATGATGACCAGATTGAGCGATGATGCTCCCGCAGATTCAAATTCTACATTCAGGTTAAGAACGTGATCAGTGTATCCGTCCTCTGCGAGCTTGGCGGTAATGAATTCCTTAGCCTGCGTGAGGATAGTGGAAGTACATTCCTCCTGATGAGCGTAGTCAATGCCGAATACTGATTTCAGGCGGAAGTTGCGGGACAGATTCTTGGGGTTGAGGCCCAGAAAATCAGAGGTCTGATAGGTTACGTATGCCCCGCCGCGCTGGATTAATTCCACCATATCCGGGGACTGGCTGATAACTTTGCCGCGCACACCATCAGACAGGATCACCCAATCATCAATCATACAGGGGAACCACGGTTCATTTTTGCCCACAGGACGGGAAACAACATTTTCCAGTTCTCCGATAGGCAGTCTGATTCTGCCGGGGCTTAAGGCCGGGTTCTTCAGCTTGGCAAAAAGTGCAAGCCTTTCTACCTGCCATGGAACTCCGTTGTAGGTGACACGTTCATTTTCGCGTACAGAGCCGAGGTTTAGAATGAGTTTTACCTGTTCGTAGTAGCGGGTAAAACCTTCTCGTGCAGTCCAGAGCGCACCTATGATGAAGATGATGGCAATGCTGAGCAGGAACCAATCACCGGAGATGTACAAAGTGAAAAGAGAAGCAGAAGTTGAGGCGATGACTGCGAAAATCAGCAGCAGTACCTCAATGAGCCGGATATAAAACGGCCGTTCTTTACTTCTGAATGCCGGGTGGGTTTTCTTGAAGACGCGGTCCACAAAACGGAAAAAGAAAAATACGCCGCCAAATGCCAGCAGAGCGAAGAGAATATTTTTACCTCTGCTTTTGAAGAAGACGGCCATGACTTTTTTAGTTGATTCGTAAAAAGACTGTTTATCTTTGGTGAGTTCCGCCAATTCAAAGCGGGCAACATCAAGTTGGTTGTCGATGTTGGTTCGTCTTTTTTCAAAATCAGTTTTAAGTATTCCAAGTTCCCATTTGAGAACCGGAGATTTGCTTGCGTTAATCAGAATATCAATGTTTTCAACCGCTTCTTCGGCTCTTGGCAGTCTGCTTTCAAAGTACGCGACCCGGCTTTTCAGACGTTCGATCTGTCTGGGACGTTTGGTCATTTCTTTGAGTTCCTGAAGCAGAGGGCGTACTAAGGTTTCTATTTCTTCCTGCCAGACGAATTTTTGCTGTGCATCTTCATCGAAAACATCAAGATCAAGTCCGGTGGCTACTTTTACGAAATTCTGGCGGACCTTATTGAGTTGTTGTTTGAGGTCGGTCAACTTAATGGACAGGGCTTCCTTGTCCATTTGGTGACGTGTTTTTTTGAGCTCTTTTTTGGTCTCCGCAATCTGTTTTTCCAGCGTGGTTTTGTACTGTAGGAGGTTGATGAGCGTTTCGGACTGAGTTGTCTGCTGCTCAGCGAGAGCAACAGCCACTTCTACTGAACCGTTAACGGAAGTTTCCGTCTGGGCTGTTGCATGGTGCGGGCTTTGCAACAAAAGAAATACGGATAAGGCGGCTACAGCCGGAAAAAAACGCAAAAACTTGGTCATGATGGTCAGTTCCTGATTGGATTTAAAATTTAAGTATCCTCAAATAAATACCTGCAATTGTCGGTAGCGATCAAGTATTTATTGGTTGGAGAAATTAAAAAGCAGGCATGCGGGGAAAATTACGTCATGCCTGCTGGGAAGGTTCTACCTACAGCGGAGTGTTAAATTTCTACTTGGCTTTCTTGTAATATTGCTTTGCCGGACTGTGTTTCGATTACTGCACCAAGGGCTTCGATAACCGTGCTGTCGTATTTTACGTCAGCCATGCTTTGCAGGATATCAACGGCCTGACGGGCAGTTTTTGCTTTTCGGTACGAACGTTTCTGGACCAGTGCGCTGAAGGTGTTTGTTACACCTAGAATTCTGGCCAAAGTGGATATGCTTCTACCCTCAAGCTTGTTCGGATAGCCTGTTCCGTCAAGTGTTTCCTGCATTTGCCAGATAGTCTGGGTAATAGGCAGGTCGAATTCAACACCTTCCAGAATCTTACATGTGTGTTCGATGTATTTTTGGGTTTCCTTGATCTCTTCGGGGGTGAGTTTACCTTCTTTTTCCATGATTTCTTTGGGAACAAAGGTCTTACCAACCTGAGAGAGAATTGCCGCAGCTTCCACTGTTGCGCAGTCTGCATCACTTAAGAGCAGTGTCTCTGCTATTTCAAGGGCTAACTTACGCATAAGGGAAGTGTGTCCGTCCAGAAACGGAACACTTTCCACTGCCCGGATCAATGCATTGATAACCTGCTGACGAACTTCAATTCCTCTTTCAGAAGCATTCTTTTCCGAGGTGACATCCCGGTATACTGTCAGGATGGCATCGTTTTCTTGATCTACGGTACAGGGAACAAAGGTTACCTGAATAGTAGATTTGCTGGAGCCGCGGGTCATGACCAGTTCTTCGCTATATGGGCTGTTGGACATGCTGACCATCTGGTCGCCATGGGAAAGGGTTTCGGCTTCGCGGTGGTCAAAGACCTGATTGTCTGTCAGGTTAAGGGCTTCTGTCTGCTTCAGACCGGTAAAATCTATGAAGGATTTGTTTACATGTATGAATGCACCGTCTTCACTCTTTTTTAAGGTTACCGGTTCCGGCAGGGAGTTGTTGATGATGCGTAAAAGCGCAAGTTCTTTTTGCAGAGTTGGAATCTTTTCTTCCAGTCTGGAACTTTTGCGGTGGTATTTACGTGTAGAGGCAATAAACCTGACGGTGAGCACAAAGAAAATCATGGCTGCCAAGAGCAGAGAAGCAAAGATGATGCTTTCCTGTTGGTAAATTGAAATGATTCGGCTTGGTACCGCCGTAGCAGTTTCAATCATTACCCACCAGTTCACAACGGGAAGAAACTGTGCTGATGAGTATACTTTTTTATCTTGGGAAAGATTGGTCCTTTCTCCGAAAAGAACTTCATTAACTCCTTCAAAAGAAACTTTCATGGTCTGAAGTTTCAAGATGTTGGGATAACTGAAGGTAGCTTCTTCGCTGGCTCTGCCGTTTTTCTGGATCAGATGGATTGAGCTATCGTATTTTAAGGTGCGCTCAGAGCCGAGGAAAGTACGCAGAATAGCAGTCATGGGAACTTCAAGCATGAGTACTCGTGACGGCGGTGTAGCAGTGCTGGTGGCATACGCATCGTAAACAGGGATAAAAAGATCCGCTACCAGATCATTCCCTTTAGTTCTAAGTGGCAAAAATATGGGGGTGCGGCTATGCAGGGTATTCTGGACAGCTTCTTTGTATCCCCGGCCTACAATTTCTTCCGGAACATCAGTTGAAGCGAATATGTTCCCATCCGGTTCAAAAAGACAACCTGCGGAGTATCCGCTGACTTTGACGAAGTTTTTGAAGTCTTCCTGAGCCTTACGAACTTCTTCTTTCTTTGCTGATTTGAGGCCGTCCATAGCGAGTCTGAAAATTCTGGCGCGGGCCAGTTCTTTACCTCGGACTACGTAGGTGATCAGTTGTGCTGACAATAGTTCAGACTCATTTCCCAGAACAGTTTTTTGATACTCTTTAAGATCAGTACGTACGGACTGTTCTTTTTCTTTCCAGAGATAGTTGAGCGTTTTAAAAGTCCCGCCCGCCAGTGCCATTACCAGCAGTATGAGCAGCAGGTTCTTGATTGAGAATATCTGTTTGATAGTTGCAGTAATATTTTTTGCCATTTTACTTCCTGTTCGTGAACTTGGTGGTCACGATTATCAGCGGGTTCTGTGCTCGGAAAGGGCACCACGCATTCCCCGTGTGATGGGGGAGAGCAGGTACTCAAGTACGCTTTCTTCGCCGGAAAGAATATTTACTTCTACGATCATGCCCGGCAAAAATTCTTTAACCTTTTCCGCATCTTCTTTAATGGTATTGAAAATTACCCGGTAGTACCATGTGCGTGTCAGGTCATCGAAGTATGTCTTGGCCGAGATGTTGACGATCTTGGCTTTGAGCATGGTCTGATCAGAAAACTCATATGACGAGGGTCTGATTTTAGCGGTCATGCCGTTCCAAATTTTGGTCCGGTCGCTGGGCTGTACCTTTCCTTCAATGCGGATAGTGGCATCAAGGGGCACTATTTCAGCCAGAGCCTCACCGGACCGGACAATGCCGCCCACAGTGTTTGCACTGAGTTTGTATATTGTGCCGTCAATGGGGGAACGGATAACGCTGCGTACGATCTGTTCGTTGGCAGCGTTAAGTTCTTCGCGGACTCCTTTCAGCTCGGAACTGACAAGGTTGATTTCTTCGCGGATGTCGCGGTAGAAATCAAGCTCTTCCTGATTGATGCGCTGTTCAAGTTCGCGAATTTCAAGGGAGTATTCATCCCTTTTGTTGTATATTTCGGCTATGCTGGTGGTGATTTTTGCCAGTTCGGTTTTGCGTTGCAGCAACAGCTGTCGGGAGCCGATTCCTTTTTTTACCATTGGTTCCAGCATATCGTGCTGTTCTTTAAGCACTTTTTGCTCATCAAGCAGGTTCTGCACATGCTTTTCGCTGGCAGAACGAGCTGCTCTGGACTGCTGGATCTGGGTTTTAAGGATATTTATCTTTTCTCTAAGCGCATCTCCACGGATACGGGCGAATTGAATTTCGCTCTTTTCTTCCGGGGTGGAAGACTTTTGTGCGAACTCCTCTGTATTGCTGTTGCTTTCAGCAATCAGACGGTTCAGCTTGGCCTGCAGCCGTTTCATTTTGATGAGGGATTTATTTCTTTTCTCAGTGATATTAGTGTTGGCGATGGCTACGATTTCCTGCCCTTTGCGGACGGTATCACCTTCCGCTACAAATACTTTTTCAACTACACCACCCTCGAAATGTCCCACGATTTTATCGGTTAGGTTGGTTTCCACCACACCTTGGGCGCGCACGGTTTTTTCTATCTTGCTGGAGTGGGCCCAAAGTATAAATACAATTGTAAAGCCCAAAATGAGCAATAGAACAATGCAGTTTCCAAGACTTTTTTCCAAGGACCATAGAAGGTTGCTTTTCCAGTTCTTTCCCATGATTACCCCTGTTTGGCTTGGGCCGGGCTGGAAAGTTTCCGGATGATTTCGTCGCGTGGTCCATCGGCAACAATACGTCCTTGGTCCACAACTAGAATTCTGTCCACAACCTCAAGAATCTGCGGCCTGTGGGTAACTACGAAAATAGATTTATCAGCCATGGTCCCCTTAATCTGGTTGATAAGCATGCGCTCCTGTGTGGAGTCCATAGAGCTGGTCGGTTCATCAAGGAGCAACAGAGGCGGAGAGCTGATCAGAGCACGGGCGACTGCCACGGCCTGACGCTGACCTCTGGAAAGGTTCTTTCCGCCTTCGAGGATAGGCATTTTAAGGCCCAGCGGGTGCTTGGAAATAAATCTCTCGATGCCGGAAATAGCCAGAGCCTGTTTCAGTGATTTCTGTGTGGCTGTGCGTGATCCCATAAGCAGGTTCAGCTCAAGGGTGCCATGAAAAAGCACCGGTGACTGTGGAACAACACCGACAAATTCACGTACTTTCTCGATATTGAGGTGGGCCATGTTGTGCCCATCCAGCATAATCAATCCTTCACTGGGATCGGCAAGACCTGCCAGCAGTTTGAGCAGGGTGGATTTACCGCTGCCCATAGGGCCTATAATTCCTACTTTTTCTCCCGGCTTTGTCTCAAAGGATACATTTTCGAGAGCGTAGGGCGATTCCGGCTGATACCGGAAAGAAACGCTGTCAAATCTAACACCGCCACCCAGTTGCTGGATTTTGAACTGGCGGGTTTCGCAATTTTCTTTTTGCAGTTCAAGGATCTTACGCAGGTCTTTGTATGAGCGGCGTGCAAACAGGTACGAGGTAATCAAATTGGACACGCTTGCGGAAACTGCAATACAGCGACCGGAAAGGACCATGGTCGCCAGCAGTCCACCGCTGCTCATGTTGCCGTTTTTGATCAGGAAAAACGCTACGATGAGCAATCCTGCGGAGTTGAGCTGACTAAGAAATCCGGTGGTCATGGAACAGCGCGACTGGGCAAGGCGGTATTTTGAGGACATCTCACCTGATTTTTCAATCTCAGAAGCCCAGCGGGAAACAAAGAGCCTTGCCGCGTTGGTTACTTTAATGGATTCAACACCATTGAAAATTTCATTTAAAAATGAGCTCTTGCGGGATTGCAGTTTGCTTTGTGCTGATACATTCGCATCAATGAAAAAGCCGTAGACTACAGCCACGATCAAGACTAGAAAAGAAGTTACAGCCGGAACGGCAAAGAGCATTCCGCTGTTCAGGTAAATGATGAACAGGAAGAAAAAGAGAAAGAAAAAATCAATGGACCCGACTACCAACTGGGTGGTGAACAGGGATTTAATGCGTGAAAATTCCTGTACTGCATGAGCCAGATGTCCGGCTGAAATCGGCAGTTTTGAATAGTTGGTGTCCAGCACAAGAGATAGAAGCTGCGGCTCCGCGTCCTGTTCCACACGCAGGGCGGCCTTTTCAACAAGTGAAGTACGAACATTTTTGAGGATATAGTCAAAGGCCAGCACGATGATGGCCCCGGTGATCAATACCTTGAGCGAGTTCTCCGCAAGGTTGGGGAGGATGCGGTCGTAGAAAATACCCATGAGCAGGGGGATGACCAGAGTAAAACAATGGATCATCACCGTGGCCAGAATGACTTGAGAATACATAGGCCACATCTTTCCGATCTGGCCCATGAACCATGTCAGGCTCAGGAAGGGGACTTTGTCTGTCTCGAAAACAGGTTTCAAGGAGCAGGACCAGTCTTTGAATTCAGCGAATTCAGATTTTCTGTTCCTGATGATTTCCTGTCTGCCGTTCCAAAGGGTCAGCCTGCGGCCTACTTTCTCTTCGATGAGCGCAAAGCTGCCGTCTGAGTACTGCACAATCAGAGGCAGCCTTTCATCTTCTATTTTTAGCGGTAGGGGCTTTATGGATAGATTAAGACCCATATTATCGGCCTGCAAGCGCAGGTATTCATTGGTAGATGAAGAACTGCCCAGTTGCAGGGAGCTGCCGCTAACGACAATACCGTATTTATCGGCAATTTTCTTTAAACAGGAGGTTAGAGATGCTCCTTTTTCATCCTCGCCGGGATTAAAAAGCCCTACATTCTCCTGCGATGCTAGATCTGATTTATCAGAACCGCCATTCTCAGGCTGCGTGGCTCCTTTGGTATCAATGGTGTCGCCGGTGCCTTTGGCTGGTTCGGTTTGATTTTTTACCGCAGTATCAGGAGCCGGGTTCGGGTTTTTCTGGTTATCCAAGTCCCTGCCCCTTATTTCTTAGCGGAAGTATTCAAGTCTATGCTGTTATTCGCTTTGCCAAAGCTGCTGCCTACGCTGACTACAACCTGGTTGGTTCCCGGTACGCCTTCATTTAAGGCACGGAATTTAATCTTGCTCTTAGGAATATGTGCTGTGTCGTTCACGAACTTGATCAGCCCGTAAAGCCTTTTAAAAGACACAGAGTTGGCCATACTGGATGAAACTGCTTCGTGATTGAGGGTAGCAGTAAGCAGCAATCCTTTTTGCATGATTACGGATTCATTCTGTTTAACCCATGCAAGCAGTTCTGATTCGGTCTTTTCTTCAAGAGTGCTGGTCAGCTTGTTATAAAGAATGATGACACGGTTTTTATTGTTCAAACCCTGAACCATTTTCGTAACAAATGGCGGCGGAACATATTCGTCTTCAGTCTGAACTTTTTTCTCGACCGCTCCGTCGGCTTCAAGGCGTTTGATCTTATCTAATGCTGCCTGAAGTTTTGCTGCAAGTTTGGGGTCTTTCGCGGCCTCTTGCTTTTTGACTTCGTCTTTAAGTCTTTGGAGTTCCTGATGTGCAGTCCATGCAGCACTTTCCGCAAGAGCAACTCTTTTCTGAAGCATCTCTTTTTCCCGCTCCAACGCTTCAATATCAACACGTTCGGGCGGGGGAGAGGTCACAAGATCTTCTTTGTCCAGAACAGTGCTCTGGGTCATGGCTTCGGTAAGTTTGTCCATAGAAGAAGTCTTTCCCATAAAAGAAAGATCCTGAGCCGCAGCCACCAATGTTTCAACCTGTTCGCTTGAGTGGGCGGCTCCGGGCTTAACTTCCTTGAGCGCAACAATATATGAGAGCGTTCCGGTTACCAGTACCATGAGCAGGGTGAAAAACACCATCATCATGAGTACGGTCGAGAGCGCATCAACAAAACCCGGCCACGGAGGGCCGCTATCAGCAGACATTTATATTTTTCCCCGTAAAATCGTATATCTACAATTTATGAAATGTTAAAATCAATGTGGTCATGGTGCACTTCTACATCGACCACTGTGTGGGTTGCGGAAGTTGTATCGGTGGTGTTTCCACCAGCCCCTTCCTGAGCCCCGTTGAAATCCTGATCACTTTTGCTTGTAAATATGTCGTCGTTTGTATTTCCGGCGTCCATGTCATCAAAGCTAAAACTAAATTCGGTTTTTGCCGAATCTATGGCAGAAGTTGCGTCAGCAACATCTTTATTATGCCCTTGAATCTGTAGAACATAGTTCCCGTCGGCAAGGGAGGCTCCAAAAGTCTGATGCCAGTTGCTACTGTCAGCGATGTTTCCAAAATCTTTGACTATTGTATCGCCAGCATCGACTTTGCCGTCATTGTTGTTGTCTATATACAGGCTTGCGGTAACAGATTTAACATCAGAATCTTGACCAAGGTTGGTGCTGTAGTTCAGGTCACTCTTGTCAAGATCAATGTATTGTGATTCCGACTCGTTACCGGCTTTGTCTGTGATTTTTACTTCGGCATAGTCATAATCACTGGAGTCGTCCCTGAAAGAGAGTTCAATGTCATCTCCCTCGGTCAGGTCACCGGAACTTGTTTGTGTGGTGTTGCCGTCTGTGTCATGCAGAGTCAGCTCGTATTTATAGTGAGTGTCGGTGGTCAAAGGATCGTTGTCTCCGGTATAGTGCGATTGCTCCAGAGAGACATAGCGTTTGGACCCGACAATATCTGCAGTCATGTTCAGCTGGGTCTGGTTGATGTGGTTGTTGTCCAATTGGAAATCAACGCTTGAGGCATCCGAAGCATTACCGGCCTGATCAATAGCCTTGATGCTTACATTGTAGTTGCCGTCATCAAGACGATTGGCAGAGTCATTGTCCACGAAATCGAAATGGTAAGTACCGTCAGTATTTACCGTGATATTCTGGATGTGACTGTCCTGATTGGCGCTATCCAGGGAATTGTATGTCCATGTTTCCGAACCATTGCTGATGACAATGAGATAGGCCATTTCAGTTGTATAATTAATTGACCTGTCTTCAGTTAATTTGCCTTCAAAGGTAAAGGTTTCGCCGCTGGTCAGAATTGAGCCGATCTCTTCATTGAAGCCGCGGTCCGAACTGCTGGACATATCGATGGTTACAGTGGGATCAGTTGTATCAACAACGAGATTAACGGTTACGTTGTTGGCATCGAGCTGGTTGCCCACTCCATCATAAAATTTTAAGGTGTAGGTATAACTGCCGTCATCAATGATGTTCATCTCTTGGCTGGTAAGATCCAAGAGAGCGTTACCTGATCCGTTAACTGAACCGCTGGCAACGACCTGACCGTCAGAGCGGACAAGTTCTACAAAAGAAGTCCCCGATGCTGTTTTAACGAGCAGGTCTGTGGTGTTGTCGTTGGTGTTGATGTTGACGACATTACCTGTCTGTTCAACATAGGTGTTGACTGTTGTGGGAGTCGCTCCGGTTTCATCAACTTTGCTGAAAGTAACGCCTTCCGCAGCATCTGGCGGGGTCAGGTCCACATGAATGGTGTAGTCTGTGGATTGAACGTTACCAGCTTTATCCACGGTAACCAGTCTGTAGCTGTGGTCGCCTTCTGCAAGAGCGCTTGCATCGGGAACTGTGTAGGTCTGGTACGCGTTTGCAAATGTTCCGCTTTTAACTGCGCTCAAATCCCCGGTGGCTTCATCTACATAGTAGAGTACATAAGCCGCTCCGGTATCCCCGATGATGGTCAGCTCCGGAGTGGAGTCTTTGGTGTAGGTGTCGTCATCATCCGCAAGGTCGATATATGCTGCACGAGTGGGGCTGAGGTCCACTTCAAATGAGAAATCGTTGCTGGTGGAAGAGTTGTCCGCAGCATCGGTTACAGTCACTGATGCGGTATATTTGCCGTCTGCAAGGTTACCGGGGGTGCATTCCCATTTTCCGTTTTCGTCAGCAGTCACTTCGTATTTGGTGATAGTTCCGTCCAAGGTGATGGATAAAAGAACTTTGGCTCCTGCTTCTGCATCTCCGGTGAGAACCAGATTGCGGTCATTGGTAATGTTATCTTCATCGTAAGCCACAGTAGGATTACGGAATTCTTCTGGCAGGTCTGCATAAGAGCCGACCTTGGTGCCGCTGCTGTTCACAATATCGCCGTCAGCATCAGGTGCGAGGTAGGAGTCATCTCCGGCTTTGATGCCAATGGTCGGTTTTTCGATGGTTGTGTCCAGATCAAGCACTTCTGGAATTACGAGGTTGCTGCTGTTGCCTGCAACGTCTGTGGAGTTTACGGTAACCCGGTACTGGCCGTCCTTGCCGTTAAGGATGGTTGCCAGTTCCCCGGTTTCATAGGAACCGTCACTCTTAATATTCTCCGAGTCCACAGTGTATGTGTACTTTTCAGTGCTTACAAAATAGTTCTTGCCGTCAATCAAGGTTTTCTCTGCTGCAGTGATTGTGTGGCTATTTCCGGAACTGTCGGTGTATGAATAATCACCGCCTCCGAGGTCGGTCAGCTCGTAAACCCTTTCGGCACTTACTTTGACTGTGCTGCCTGATTCAACATTACCTTCAATGGTCGGATCATTTGTGATCCAGTCACCATCGGTTCCGGTATCGTTTTTGAGGTCGGCAGTGGGGTCAGGTGTGGAGTTGTCCACATTGAGGGTGTAATTATCTGATCTTTTGCCATTGGCAATGACGTAGTACACATTCACGCCCGAAGGATTGGAGTCGAAGTCGTAGGTCCAGACTCCGTCTTCTCCGGATTTGGATGTGCCGATCAGGTTGTCGCTGCTGTCATAAATTTTGACTTCCTGAAATGCCACAGCAGTTCCGGTCAGGGTCAGTTTGGTGTCTGCGGCGAGCAGGGCAGTACTGGTTATGCCATCACCAACTACATTCGTGTCGTCATCAGCTGCCAGTTCAACGGTGGGCTTAGCCGCAACATCCTGCAGGATTGTAAATTCTTTGGAGTCCCTGGTTATGTTTCCGGCTTTGTCTGTGCTGGTAATGGTTGCAATGTATTCCCCGCCTTGCAGGTACGGATTGTTGCTGCCCTGTCCATAATGGTATTCCCAGTCTCCGTTAGCCTCAGCGATAGTACTTACATCAAATTTCAGAACTTCTGTTCCACTTTTATCCGTAATGGTAACAATGGTGGTAATGTCGCTTTCGGTGGTGGAGGTTCCGGCCAGACGTGGGGTCAGGTCGGTAATGGAGTCAAGAGCGGAATCAGGATAAACATCGCCGTCATCTTCGGTCAGGTTGATTGCCGGAGCGTCAGGGCCTTGTGTGTCGAGGTTGATGGATATGGATTCTGCTTCAACGTTACCAGCTTTATCTTCGGATACAACTATAACTTTGTAGTACTTGTCTCCATCGGTGAGATTCGGGGTAGCCACCCAGCTTCCATCGCTGGCAACTGTTACTTCGGTAACCAGTGACGCCTTGTTGGTTTCCATGAAACTGCGCAATTGATCATCGGTCATGGAGGTGGGGTCTGCACTGGCATTCAGTTCAGCTTCACTGTCGAAACTTATGACCATCATTCTGGCTTTGCTGCCGACTTCCGCTTTACCCGAAAGTTCAGGTGTGGGGTCTTTGGTCAGGATGATATCATTAACACCGATGTCTGTTTCCCCGGTATCTGAATCGGCAGCCATCGCCAAGGTCAGGTCCGCGGGATCGTAGTTTGAATCGATGACAACCGTTTTGGTTGTGGTGCTCTGGTTGCCGTAGGTATCAGTTGTGGTGAACGTAAAAGTGTATGTCCCATCATCGAGATTGGTGGGCATATCAATATGGTCCGCAGCCAGTTCAGCCGTGTCTTCATAGGTCTGGCTAAAGGAAAATCCGGAATCGTTCGCTTTGGTGGCGGTGACAACAAGTTTGGTTCCAACATCTTTCTGGATATTGAAATCCGGGTCGGAATCACGGGTAACCCAGTCCTGATCCGTGTTTTCACCAAAGTACTGGGCGACGGTGTCCTCGGTCATGGTGATGACCGGGGCCGTTGGGTTGGAAGAAATGACAAGCTGTGAATCAAGACTGATAGTTCCGGTATTGCCTGCAATATCGGTAATCTTTGCGGTGACATCATAGCTGCCGTCCGCGATGGCGCTGTCCGGGGTAATAGACCAGTTTCCGTTTTTATCCGCTGTAACGCTTTCAGCGTATTCAACATCGTGTCCAAATTTATCAGTACCTTTGATCAGAAGTTCCACCAGAGCAAAAGCTTCGGTGGTTCCCTGCATGGTCGGGGTATGGTCACTGGTGGCATTATCACCGCTGACTCCGGTATCGGAACCCGCAGCCAGCTTAATGGTGCTGGTGTCGGTATCGACTTTGTTGTCGATGACCAGAGTTTTGTTCAGGGTAGTGCTGTTCCCTGCCGGATCAGTTGCTGTGATGACAACATCGTTGTTCCCGAGATTCAGACCGTTGTTTTCCAGATAGATAGTTGAAAGATCAAAGTTGATTTTACCTGCTGCGGCTTCTGCATCAGTTACGGTGTGGGTGAAGTCATGACCATTCACAGTAACGGTAATTGTTGCACCTTCACTGACTTCAACGTCGATACTCAGGTTGTCGTCAATACTGGTAATCCAGTCGTCGGTGTATGATCCTCCGCGTCCGGTATCAAGTCCGGCGCCGAGGTCCGCGGAAATAACCGGATCAGTGCGGTCGATGTTGATGTCGTAGGTGTCGCTGGACGGTACAGAGGTCTGGTTGCCTGCGGCATCTTCAACAACGATTTTGAAATTATGTTCACCTTCCGAAATGTATTTAACGGAATCAGTGTCATGGCCTACATCAAAGGACCACTTGTAGCCGCTTCCGGTGTTGGTGATTGTTGCATCGCCGAGATACTTAGGATTGCCTTCGCCATCAACTCCATCGTAAACGCGTACAACGAGTTTGTCAGAACCTTCTTCCAGAGTTCCGGTCAGGGTCAGCTTGGTAGCATTGGTTTCATTGTCTACATCGGAAAGTCCGAGAGTTGCGGCATTCTCAACTCCGATATCGCCGACCACAGGTGCCTCATCGTCAATGGTCACAGGGTAGATTGCTGAGGTGGCGGTGTTCCCAGCAGCATCCTCTGCAACAGCAATGAATTGCAGGTCGGTGGTATCATTTTCATAAGCCGAAGCATCAAAGGAAACGGTCTGACCGTTTTTGGCAGAACCGACCAAAGAGCATTGGTAGTCCACGCCTCCCACAGTGATGGTGTGAGTTCCGGCTGCATCTACAACATAGACGCTGATAGTATCATCGTGGTCTCCGGTAACTTTGAATTCAACGTCGGTATCTTTGGTTCCTGAACCGTCTTTCACGAATCCGGTGATATTATCGCCAACTGTTCCCGGGCCGCCGATGGTGTTGCTGGCAGCATCAAGGGCAATAGTCGGGATGCTTATCTGCTGGTCGGAAGTAAACGTGAAAGTCTCGGATACGTCACTTACGTTACCTGCGGCATCTTCCACAGTGACGTAATAGGAGTACTTATGACCATGCTCCAATCCGGTTGCATCGTAGGCCCAGTCGATTGATCCGCCGGATTCCGTGATGGTAAGGAGTCCTTCGGCTGCCCGGCTGTGTGTAACTTCGGTAACACTACCGTCTGCATTTTTACGGTAGAGGGTTACAATTACATCATCCGCGCCTTCGAGAATTTTACCTGTGAGCGTAAGAGTATCGCCTTTTACTGTCGCGGAATACCCCTCGGAATCGTGTGAAATTTTGTCGTCACCAAGTCCGTCAATAGTGATGGTAGACTTTACCGGGGCGGTGTTATCAACCTGTACAGTCAGGTCTGCGCTTTCAATGTTCCCTGCAACGTCTGTGATTTCAGCAACTATCTTAAGTTGCTCTGCACCTGCTTTACCATAAGTCGAAGCATCAAGATTGTATTTCCAGCTACCATCTGCTTCGGCCTGAATGTAACCTGCAGTGTTGATCAGAGTTTTGTTGCCGGCGGCATCTTCAAAATAAAGGTTCACGCGGCCTGCTGATCCAGCACCTGTTCCGCTGAGGTGCAGAATTCCGGGGCCATCAGGATTGCTGGCTTCGGTTCCATGGGTGTAATTGTCTTCGTTATCACCCAAAATATTGCGGTGATCGGATGAGTCACTGTCTGCATTGAGATCAATGGTCAAACCCTCAGTGGGCGCAGTGCGGTCAATTAGCACTGGCAGGCTGGAAGCTGGCTGATAAACATTGCCAGCCATGTCCATGGCCTCAACCATGAAGGTGTAGGTCCCATCAGTTGGAATTTTGCTATTATCTACAGTGTAGGTCCATGCTGATTTGTCCGCATTCAAGCTCGCTGTGCCAAGTTCGGTTTTGGTGCCGTCTGCGTTAGCAAGAAAGACTGTAACCTGCCGCGCTTCAGTGCTGATGTTACTGATGGTCAGTTTCAGATCAGCATCATTGGTGATTTGATCGTTCGCTGCGGCATCGGCATGGGTCCCCATGGAATCCGATATGGTATCAAGACTGATAGAAGCACCTGTAGTGAAAGAAGTCTTAACCACTACATTCTGAATCTGCTGGGTTGCAGCCAGAGCGTTGCCTGCATCATCCTGACCTGCGATGGTGAAGGTGTAGGTCCCGTCAGTAAGTTCTCTACCCTCTGGGAAACGGTAGCTCCAGTTACCGCTGCTGTTTACGGTGACCCCTTCGATGGTGCCGGTATCAGTGCCAGAAGTATTTGTGTAAGTGATCGTCAGGATAGTATCACTTTCGCCAGTACCTTCAATGAGAGGACGATTCTGGTTGGTATAGGTGTTTCCGTCATCTTCAGGGAATGTTACCTTCGAAGTTGCATCGGCTTTCGCATCGTCATTAAGGGTAGGCGCGGTGGTATCTACTTCAACTTTCAGGGTGCTGGATTTGGGAGCACTTTCGCCAGAGTCGTCTGCTATGCGGGCAAAAAATTCATGCTCAGCTTCAGCAACACCTGTTACGGTAATGCTGTAGTTACCGTCTTTGTCTGCAGTGGCTTCCCCTACCTTTGTTCCGTCCATGAAAATATTCAGCTTGGTAGCGGGGTCAGCGGTACCTTCAATTTTCAGGTCAGTGTTTTTGGTGATTCCATCTTCTTTGAATTTTGTTTCACCTGTATCACTGTCAGTAATTTTAATACCGGATTCTGACTCCTGTGAAAGGGCGATGGTCACCTTGCCGCTGTTTTCATTATTGGCATCAGTTTTATTGTCTTGGCCTGTCTTATCTTCTTCTATGACCTCTTCTTCTTTTTCGCCTTCTTTCTTCTCATCATGTTCGTTCTCTTCAGCCTCGATCTTCTCAATAGGATCAGGAGTACTGGACAGACTTTCCTGCTGCGCGAACTTGTTGATGTCATCAAACATGCGCTGCTGGGTCTTAAGGATGTCGTCGGTGGGATCGGTAACAAGTGCAGCCTGAGCGTTCAGGAGTTCTCCTTCGCCGAGGTTGCCATCATCGGAGTTACCTTCCTCATCGTCCGAGGGAGTGGAATCATCTGTTACAGCTTCCCATTCAGGGGCTTCTTCGTCCTGTTTATCCATGTCCGGCATTTCCGAACGCTGGAACAGTTTTGGGGAATCAAGGGACTGGCCGTTGGAAAAGTCCATGTTGACCTGTCCATCAAGGCTCATGATGTTACCGACAAAAAGAAATACCTGTTCTTCATTGGTCTGTTTATTGACCAGAATAAGGTCGGCACCTTTGAGGATGTAGTTGTAGTCGTCAGGTGACCCTTGAACGTTGTAAACTGTTGACGGAGAAACTTTCTGTGCGTCAGCCATGATTATTCACCTATAGCAGAGTAGAGAGAATTATTGTTTTCAAATGGAACTTTTTCCACCGGGAGCCCCAGAATTTCGGGGAGTCTGCCTTGTTCGAGAAAAATGTTGAGTGCCGCGCGAATTCTGGCGTAGCGGGCATTTACTTCACGCACAGCTGCGCTTGTTTGCCCTTCGCGGGCAGTAATAAGATCGAGAAGGGTTCTGATGCCGAGATCAAATTCGCTCAAATAGAGGCTCATGAGATTTATACTTGCATCATAGGCATCACGGGCAAGTTCAAATTCTTTTTTAGATGATTGGTAAGCATTGAAAGCATCGGAAAGAATGTTCTGAACTTCAAGCTCCGTTGCTTCTTTGGTGGCCTGCAGTCTTTTGAGGACGGCCTCTTCTCTTTTTACGCCTTCATCAGTGGCATAGCCGTTAAACAGGTTCCAGTTGACGGTGAGCTGTGCATCCAGAGCATTTTCGTAACCGTCATATTTTTTAAATTCACTTTTGGCCTGCAACCTGTACCCGAAAGAGGGGTAGTAGTTGGCTTCCACGGTGGAAACCGCCTTTTTCTGTGATTCAATCTCAGCATCGTAAGCCCTGAGGTTTACGTTGTTGGCTTTGGCTATTTCGTAGGCCCCCTCAAGGGTTTCCGAAATTTCCATTTTAGCCATGGAGATGTCAGTTTCCACCTCATTAACCGGCTGCTTGATGATGTTTTCAAGCAGCAGTCTGGCGGTCTTAAGCTGTTGTTTCTGAACAGTTACCTGAGATTCTGTGGATCGCAGTGATACTTCCACTTTGCGGGCATCAGCCTTGGAGGAGATTCCTGCATTGTAGCGTTCCCAGAAAGTTTTTAACAGTTTGTTATAGAATTCCAGAGAGTTGTTGTAGACCTGTAAGGTCTCCTGTGCCTGCATCACACTCAGATAGGAGTTGATGGCAAGTGCTGCGATGTCTTCCTGTGTGCGTGCCAGACGGTACTTGGCACCTACTGCCTTCATCTTGGCGCTGTCTACGCTGTCGTCCAGACCACCGAAGTTGAAGAACGTCTGGGTCATGGCAACAGAGGACTGACCGTAGCTGGTGGTATCTGTGTCAAGGTTGTGCGAGGGGCCTGCCTGTGCAGTGAAGTCGATCCGGGGCATGTAAACCTGACGTGCCATGCCGTACTCTGCGGTCTTCTCAAGTAAAGAATACCGGGATGATGCCACCAATGGATGGTTGCTTACAGCCAGTTCACAGGCCTTCTGCAAGGTCAGCGCAGTTGCATTCGCATTTGCAGCATTTGGGCTGTTTTCCTGCAAGGAAGATCCTTTTACTCCGGGGTCTTCAATTTTGATGACTCCCTGTTTAAAGGATTCAATATCTTCAGCATTTTTGTATTCGTTATTCTTGGTTTCCAGATCAGACAGGCTGCTTGTTTCAGTTGAAGATTCCATTGTCGGCTGGGGAGGAATGCCTTCAGTGGAATTGTCAGCAAAAGAAACATTGCTCTGAATGGTAAGGAGTGCACAAAGAATGCAAGCTGTTCCAAATTTTTTAATCATCTGCACGGACATGTTTTTCACCCAAAAGATCTAGTAACAGCTTAGTTTTTATGATGTCTTTCATTCATAATAGTCATGGTCTCTATGCTTTTTTCCAGCGCAGTGACCATCTGGCGCGATTCTTTGATCAGTCTTCCGGTCAGTTCATTGCCGAGACCGATCTCTTTGGTGGTTTCCATAGACTGATCCTGAACAGTATTAATCGCTTCGGCTGAGCGTTGCTGAAGAAGGGTCAGTTTCAACAGAAATTTGTTAGTATTTTCAAGTGATTCAAGTAACGCTATGTTGTTTTTCTCTAATTGGTTGGAGATCGCTGCCATCTGGCTGCCCAGATCCTGATCGGGTGACACTGTTCCTGCTGAGCCGGATTTGCTTGCGGCATATTCTGTTTTTTCGTTCAGCCAATTCTCAAGACGTTGTTTGAGCTGATCATGCATGCGACCTATAAGGATAGAAAGAACACCTACAACAGCACTGCCGGCAAGACCGAACAGGGATGTTGAAAAAGCCGTACCCATTCCTGCCATGGGGGTTTTCAATTCAACAATAAGCTGAATCATAACCTGCATAATGGAAGTGTCGCTGGAGTCTGTCAGACCTCCGGCAAGGGTGGAAAGGATATCTCCCATTGATTGCAGGGTCAGGGTCAGCCCGAGGAAAGTTCCCATGAGGCCTAGCAGGACAAGGAATCCGCTAAGAAAAGAGATTAAGGACGAACGTGAAGAAATAGTTTGTTCAAGACTTTCTATAATGGAACGGCTGTCACTGGACGATCTAACGATCAGGACGCCATTTTCCTTGATGGAGCAGCCTATGGAAACGAGCACGTTTCCGAGCAATCCTTTATTAAGATCATCCAATTCAAAGGTGCTTTCTTCAGGTTTTTCACACCAGTCAGTAAAGGCCGCGAAAAGTTTCATATCTCTTCGTACAGAAAAAATGTAATGGAAGGCAGTAATCACACTTCCCGCGAATACGGTAAGGATAATGGAGTTGATTATTTCTGAAGTAGCGAAGAGAGTTTTCAAAAAGGCAAAACTAACCACTACGCTGACGATAACCGCAAGCAGTACGAAGATTGATAAAGTTAAATATAGCTTATATTTATTGCTGTTGTAGGCCATTCTTATTAAATCCCTTTTTGTTCTTATCTGTAGAATAGTGCCAATTTGGCACTACTTCGATATAAAGTAATTATAATCAAATGAAAAGTTCTAAAGAAAGTTTATAATACGATTTTAATACAGGTGTACCGATAAAATATTCTGGTATGAAGTCTTTTGGCAGGAAATGCGGTGACGATGCCTGAAGGAGATTGAAGGGTGCTCAATCTTGCACGAAAATATGTGGCGTTTTGGATGTTGGATATCCAAAAAAGCAAAGAAAGTGGTTTTCACAGAGTCCCTCCCCGGATCAGTGAAATTATGATAATAAATGTAGCATTGTGTGTTGAATAATTGTGTTACTCAAGTGGTATAATTACATTATTTCTAGGCAAATGTGAAGTCTCTCCTTATATTTTCTTAATAATTATTGCAAGAGAAAAATGCGTTAACGAATGTATGTTTGTAACATCTTGAAAAAAATAAGGATTGTGTAGTTGTTACACAATCCTTATTTATCTTTTTTAGGTAATTTTAAGCGCGGACGGTCGCTATATGTTCGCCAATTTTAACACTGGTCTCGAAACCGTTACCTGTGTTTGTAAGAATATCGGTATCGATCTGAGCTTTCCCTTTTTCCAGAAGCATTATGACAGTTGATCCGCCGAATTTAAACCATCCTTTCTCCTGACCTTTCCTGACGTCACTGTCCGGTGTGTAAGTCTGCTCAATTGACCCGACCATGGTCGCGCCTACTTCACAAAGCAAAATATCACCAGCTGTCAGTGTGTTAAGGATGCTGTATTCTCTTTTGTTTTCCCAATATACGTCAAGCATATTTTTGACCGCATAAGGTGAAACCGAGAAGTATTCACCGTTGATAAGGGTGGAAGCAGAAGCCTTACCATCAGCAGGGAAGTGGAAGCGGTGGTAATCAACCGGGGCAAGACGAATGATCAGTAGCGTTCCGCTTTCATACTTATTACTGAGCATGCTGTTTTGCAGGAATTTTTCAAGAGAAAATTCCTGTCCTTTTATGAAAAAGGAATCAAGGCCGCGGATGTTTTCGAAGGCCAGTATTTTACCGTCTGCCGGAGAAATTATTGAGTCTGGCGCTGGGTCGATCGGGCGGGCTTCCGGCTTGAGCTCGCGGATAAAGAAGTCGTTGAATGATTCATAATCTTCCACCGGACGGGTGGCTTCATTCATGTCGATCCCCAAGTTCTTTACGAAGCCGGGGATTTTTGCTTTTGAGTCCGCTGTATCCATTTTACTGCCGTACCATTGGGAGATAAATTTTCTCTTAACGATCCCATGCAGGGCCAGTTTTCCTAATGGATTGTGGTAGAGCCATTTCAACCATCCTTCACCCGGAACGGTTTCTTTGCGAAGTTGTCCTGATTCGCGATCAATGTATTCTATATAGTTCATATTGTGCCTCGTGTTTGTTCTTTTGGATTGAGGCGATTGATAGCACTTGAAGGATGGTGCGGCAATAAAGAAAAACGAAGAACTCGTATGAGTCCTTCGTTTTTTTGATCTAGAACTTGCTGACGAGATTTATTCTAGGCGGGGTGCGCTGTACTGTGCGTTGGTACTGTACTGCCGGGTGTCCGAAGATCATTGTGTATCCGATAGCATGATCTTCGGGCACTCCGAGTCTTCCGGCCAGCTCGGGGAAGAAATCGTCTACGCACCATTTGAGCATGCCGTCCCACAGGGTTCCAACACCCATGGTTTGAGCAAGCAGGTCAAAAGTTGTTAAGGCAATCAGGCAATCCTCCTTAGGCAGGGGGACGTTATTTGATGCACTGGCAATGAGAATATGGGGGGCGCCGCGAAGAATAATATCCATATCATGGTTAGTGTATGCTCCGTATGCCATTTTCAGGTATTGGAAGCGCATATCGTTTTCATCGAAATCTGAATTGCTCAGCAGCTTGCCGACTTTGGTATAGATTTCTTTGCGCAGCTCTTCTGTTGCCTCTGTCGTGGTTGTGGCGGTGAAGAATACGCCCTGTGCATTGACTCCGGTAGGTGCGTGAAAAGATGTTTCGAGCAGTTTTGTTATGGTTTTTTCATCAAGAGCTTTCTTTTTGTACTTACGAATAGAGCGGCGACCCTTAATGAGGGCTTCCATTGAGTGGGCGGTGGGCAGTTCGTATTGCAGCTCAATGCTGTTGTCAGGGTTTACGCCCATGATTGATATGGCGGCAGTGGGGCAGATAGCCAGACAGTGCTGGCAGCGCAGGCATTTATTTTCATCCTGAATTACCGGGAAATCTCCTTCCTGCATGGTAATGCACATGGGGGGACAGTCTGTGATACACTTACCGCACCGGATGCAACGGTCTTCGTTTATTTTGAAATTGAGCATAATTTCCCCTTATCGTTATTGAGTTTCTTTAGGTTAGGGTGCAAGTTTCACCAAATATTATAAAGAACTATTTTCCCGTGTCATCAGATAAATGTCAGAAGATTAATTTCTCATATTGCAATCATTGTTTCTAGGCATTGATATTTTTCTTAAGTGTCTGATCTACAATACTAAAAAAACGGTTTATTAACGTAGAGTTTATGCGGTTGTAAAATATTTAATCCTATTTGTGCTGTTATATATAGAATTAAATTGAGTTTGATGGTTGCTATTTGGTTGTGTTTTATTGACAATGTCTTTTAATTGGCTAATTTGCCAAATATAAACATTAAAGGAGTTAGAAATGAAAATTCAAGTTCTCGGACCCGGTTGTCCCAAGTGTGCCAAGGCGGAAAAAATAGTGCAGGAAGCAGTCGCAGAAAGCGGGATTCAGGCTGAAGTCGTCAAAATCAGTGATTTTCAGGAAATCGCAATGATGGGTGTATTTTCCACTCCTGCCGTTGCTATAGATGGTGAAGTGAAGGTTATGGGTAAGGTGCCAAGTAAGAATGAAGTGCTCAAGTGGCTGAAATAATCAGGCTTGAGGAGTAAGCATGCCTAATAGAATTCTTGTTTTGATGGGTTGTATGCTGGTTCTGGGAATGTGTATTGGTGCCTGTACTGCTGATGCTGAGGACCGTGGACAGGCAGGCGTCGCAGCTTCCGAACTTATTTCAGGTAAACCGCACAAACTTCCCATTCCTGGCGTGGTGACTATGGTCGATATCGGTGCCCACGCCTGTGTGCCCTGTAAAATGATGACTCCGGTGATTGAGGAATTGTCCAAGGAGTATGATGGGCGGGCCGCAATTGCTTTCATTGACGTATGGGAATATCGCGAAGAAGCGGCTAAATACAATATCCGTTCTATTCCAACGCAGATATTCTATGATGCTGATGGTAAGGAACAGTATCGCCATGTAGGTTTTCTGGATAAGAAGAGCATTGTGGCGAAGTTGAAAGAGCTGGGCGTCCGGTAAGGATATGGATCAGTTTCTGGTTGCCATCAACAGCTGGATTGTAAGCGGCACGGCTTGGGCTGGGCTCGGCTGTCTTCTTTGGGGCATGGTGAGTGTTCTGCTCTCGCCATGTCATCTTGCCTCAATTCCGCTTATTGTCGGCTATGTGGGCGGGCAGAATGAACTTGTTGAAGGGCGCAGGGCATCGGTCTATGCCGGATTGTTTACCCTCGGATTGTTTATAACCATCGCTCTGATCGGTATTGCCTGTGCCTTTTTGGGGCGGATGATGGGCGATGTCAGTCCTTGGTGGACGGTGTTGGTCGGGCTTATCCTGCTTTGGGTAGCTGCGGATATGCTTGGTCTAGCAACATGTTCCATGTCCGGCAGCCTGATGGGACATCTTAAGTTAAAAGGATATAGCGGAGCTTTTGTTCTTGGGTTGGCCTACGGCATTCTGTCTGGTTCATGCACTTTTGGTTTTGTTGCCCCTATTCTGGCGATTATTACCGTGCAAGGTGATGTCGGAGTCGGAATTCTGCTGATAATTTTTTTCGGAATAGGTCATTGTCTGCCCATTGCTGTTGCAGGAAGTTCCACTGCGCTGGTCAGACGTATGATTGAGAGCAGCAGTTGGCAGCAGGGTGGCAGTGTTTTTCGCAAGCTGGCCGGAGTCACTGTCGGATTGATGGGGTTATATTTTGTGATTCGTCCTGTTTTATGAGCTTTATTTTTGGATAAATTGTTAGCTGTATGTATGTTGACATATTTGTGTAAGCGCATAAAACTTCGGTATGGAAAAAATAGCAGAATGTTTGAAAGCCCTCTCTGATCCAACCCGATTACGGGTCATCCGTTTGCTTGAGCGTGGAGAATTGTGCGTTTGTGATTTGATGGAAGGGTTAGATCTTCCGCAATCCAAGGTTTCCCGTCACATGTCTTTCTTGAAAAATTCAGGATGGGTGACCGGCGTAAGAAGAGGAAAGTGGGTTTATTACAGTCTGGCCGAACCGGAAGATTCAATTCAGCGTCGTGTTTTGGAGGTTCTGCGTGAAGGTCTCCAGCAAGTCCCTCAAGCCGAAGAGGATTATAAACGTTTGTGCAGCTACCTTGAAACCAAGGTAACTGAAAGTTGTTAATTATGGGGTCGTTTTTTTCATAAAACGGCCTTTCTCCGTCCTGTTGCCATTAATTTTTTGGTCGTACCTAATCGTACGGCAATGGTTCCTTTCTCCTGATCTGCTATTACCCATTACATAGCTGCCGATTAATTGTTAGCAGGCTGATTGTCCGTTGTTAGCAACACTTGTTTTAGTGTTCTTATACTTTTGGATGATTAAATTTCTATGTGTTGACATATCCGCATATGCGGATATGTTGGGCCAAAGTCCAATGCTTTTTCATGACCAAATTATGGGTGCTTAAACATTATCAATTGGAGTTAATATGGCTGAGTCAACTATTAAAAAGTTATCTTTTCTGGATCGGTATCTGACCTTGTGGATTTTTCTGGCAATGTTTGTCGGGGTGGGGTGTGGATATTTCTATCCGGCAATGAAGGATGTTATTAATTCTTTTCAGGTGGGAACCACTAATATTCCCATTGCTATCGGACTGATCCTGATGATGTATCCTCCTTTGGCTAAAGTAAAATATGAAGAGCTGGGTAAGGTTTTCAGAAACTATAAAGTGCTTTTGCTCTCCCTTGCACAGAACTGGATTATCGGCCCTGTGCTCATGTTTGCTTTAGCGATTACCTTTCTGTCCGGATACCATGAATATATGGTGGGACTTATCATGATCGGGCTTGCCCGCTGCATTGCGATGGTTATTGTCTGGAATGATCTTGCCAAGGGTGATACCGAGTACTGCGCCGGACTGGTTGCTTTTAACTCTATTTTTCAGGTGATTTTCTTTTCCGTATATGCGTACGTTTTTCTTACTGTACTGCCTGGATGGTTTGGTCTTGAAGGTGCTGTAGTAGACATTTCCATCGGCCAGATTGCGGAGAGTGTTTTCATCTATCTGGGAATCCCGTTTTTCGCCGGAATGCTGACCCGTTTTATCGGTATAAGAGTAAAGGGCAAAGAGTGGTATGAGAATGAGTTCATTCCCCGCATCAGTCCGCTGACCCTTGTTTTTCTGCTCTTCACTATTTTGGTCATGTTTTCACTCAAGGGTGATAAGGTTATCGAGCTTCCTTTTGACGTAATTCGTATTGCTATTCCCCTGACAATTTATTTTCTGGTTATGTTTCTGGTCTCCTTTTACCTTTCGTATAAAGCGGATGCCACGTACGAGCAGGCTGCTACTTTGAGCTTTACCGCAGCTTCCAACAACTTCGAGCTTGCCATTGCTGTTGCCATTGCGGTCTTCGGCATAAATTCCGGGGAAGCGTTTGCAGCCGTTATCGGACCATTAGTGGAAGTGCCCGTGCTTATAGCCTTGGTTAGTGTCGCCCTGTATTTCAAGCGGAAGTACTTCTCCGGGGCTGCTCAAGAAGTAAAACCTGCATTTGAATAAATCTCGGTCCTGTCTGTACCGCAGGGTCGGGGATCACGGTTGCGCATTGTGGATGAGGTATTTCTACACCGTGTTTCCATTTCCTATAATAAAAACATTCCCACCTTTAATCCGCAAAAAGTTGTAACCAGTGATCTTATGAAAGACGCTGCCTGTGATAAACAGGCAGCGTCTTGTTTTTAGCGGGAAAGACTAAAGATTTTTCAAGGCTGTTACGATTTCTTCCGGCTCAAGACGTTTAATGTAATCCGCATCAGCGAAATGGTATGCCACAGTTCCATCGGATTTGATGACATATGTGGCAGGTAACGGCAGGGCCCAAGTATCGTCACCGTTCTGAACGTCAAGGTTGATTCCGAAACCGCTATAGATTTCTTTTAGATCGTTACTGAGGGAGAATACCAGTCCGTAGGATTCAGCGACCTTGTTGCCTGCATCGTAGAGTACTTCGAACGTAAGTCCCTGCTTTTCCTTTGTTGACAGGGTGTTGTCCGGTGTTTCAGGAGTAATGCAGATAAGTTTTGCGCCGAGGGATTCGATTTCCGGGAGTTTTTTTTGAAGAGCTACCAGCTCTATGTTGCAGTAGGGTCACCATCCTCCCCGGTAGAAGCTGACCACAACCGGACCTCCTTTAAGCATTGCTCCAAGATTAATGTCCAGCCCCAGGTGGTTGGGAAGGGTGAAGTCCGGTGCTTTTTCGCCGTTCTGTACAGCTTTGCCTTCTATTCCTGAAGCTTTAAGTTTAGCAGTTTCATCAAGCATGGTATTGAAGGTGTCAGTGGGTATGTTCTGTTTTGCATTACGTTGTATTTCGTCCAGTTGTTCATGGAGGTTACTCATTTTATTTTTCCTTCTTTGTTCTTAGGTTGATGATTAAGGTTTTAGCCTTCTTGTTAGGGCGTTACAGTTTTTATTGTCATCTAGTTATTCATGGAGTTCGGGTAGAAGTTCTGAAAGAATATCGTACTTTTTCCTTAAAGCAAGTACTTACTCTGATAACGGTGTGAATTTCATCTTTTTGTCGTAGTGCATTGGTGGGTACCGTTTATGGTTGATTTTCCGAAGACGTCTTCGTTCGTGTTGCACTAATTTTGCAAAGGTAAATTTCGGGTTTGCTGATATTTACCTCTCGTTCCGGAGATTGTTATTATGGTGATATGTCGGTAGGCTACGAAGTGTGTATTGGTGTGACTCTTTGTATTTTCCTGTGCTGATAATGTATTGGCCTGATATGTGTCTCGGGCGACAATTACGGCATTGGTGTTTTCGTAATTTCATAAGGATATTGCCCTATGAGTCTCTTTGATTGGTTACCTTTCGGGAAAAAGAAAAAGGAAAGTATTGATCCGGAATTAGCCCGGCAGATGCTTACTGACCGCTACAATAGTTTTCGTATGCTTATCCAGGCCAATACCAGAATGCATGAATATGTAGCTGAGTTGGAGGAAGCCCTACGCGGGTATACTCCATACGGAATGCACTATGTCCGAGCTCAATGCACTCGTATTTCCGTATCAACCTATCAAATGATCAAATATCTCAATGAGCTTAAGCCGGATGGATATCTCAAATTGTATGATCGGTTTGAAGAGATACAGGAACGAATTGCTGAGCATATTGATCCGGTGCACCTTACCGGAGAAGGCGATTTGGTCTTAAATCTGAATGAAGTCGGGAGAGAACAAATAGATCTTTGTGGTCCTAAAATGGCGTTGCTTGGTGAAGCCGGGGCCAAGCTTGATTTGAATATTCCTCCGGGGTTTGTGGTTTCAACTGCAGCCTTTAATTTGTTTATGAATTCTGGAGGGCTACAGAAGGAAATCGACCGGCGTATTCAATCTACGGACTTGAATGACCGCAATGAGATTTTTCAGCTTTCTTCAGCGGTAATGGGATTGATTCTGGAGACTAAGCTGCCTGAAGAGCTTTCTGATGCGATTTTGGATGCATACGACACTCTCTGTGCAGAGTTGGGCAGAGAAGTTAATCTAGCTGTACGTTCAAGTGCGCTCGGTGAAGATTTGGAGGGTGCGGCCTTTGCGGGGCAATACCGCTCCATACTTAATGTCGGAAGGGATTCTCTGACTGCTGCGGTGAAGGAAGTTATGGCATCCAAGTATTCCTTGCAGGCCATGGCCTATCGCAATAATCGCGGGTTGCGGGATGAGGATATGGCTATGAGCGTGGGATGTATTGAGATGATACATGCCAGCTCGTCCGGAGTGGCTTATTCGCGAAGTCCTGTGAATGTACGTGACCGTAATGTCAACATCTATTCCGTGTGGGGGTTGCCGAAGGCTGTAGTGGACGGCTCTGCCGAGACTGATGAATTTATCGTATCGCGCGGTAGTCCGGCGCAGGTCTTGAAGACCGAAATTGCTGCGAAAAACAGCAGATTCGTATGTGATACTGCTGAGGGGGTCTGTGCAACTGTCCAGCTTGGCGAGGAAGCACTTCAACCCTCATTAAGCGAGGATCAGGCTATTCTGGTGTCTGAGACAGTCATACAGTTAGAAGATTTTTTTGGAACCCCTCAGGACATCGAATGGACCTTTACCGAAGACGGAACCTTTGTTTTGCTGCAATGCCGTCCGCTATTACTTATTGAAAACGATACTGAAGAGCATGCTTTTGGTGATCCCGATCTGCCTGCACCGTTACTTTCCGGTGGTAAAACAGCCAGTCCCGGGGTTGGTATAGGACCAGTGTTTCCCATCCGTAAGAGCGCGGATAAACTTTCCTTTCCTGATGGTGGGGTAATGGTGCTCAAGCAAGCCCTGCCTAACCGCGCTGCTCTATTGGACCGTTGCAGCGCTGTAATCACTGAGCAGGGCGGTTTGGCCGGACATCTGGCTAATGTTGCCCGTGAATTCGGGGTCCCGGCTTTATTCGGTGTAAAGGATGCTCTTGAAAAACTTGAATCAGGACAGATCGTTACTGTTGATGCAGACGGTCATGCTATCTATTCCGGGTCTATGGATTCTTTAGTTACTGAGAAGCCGCGCAAGCGACTGATGAAGGGGAGTCCTGTACAGGCTTCCCTGCGCAGGGCTGCTCGCTATATTGTCCGGCTTAATCTTACTGATTCGGATTCGCCCGATTTCAGGCCCTCTAAGTGTCGGACTTATCATGATATAATGAGATTCTGTCATGAAATGGCTGTCCGCGAGATGTTCGGATTCGGTATCAGTGATGAGCACATTGCTGCTGCATCGAGACAGCTAGTATGTAATGTTCCTAGACAGTTCTGGATTCTGGATCTGGGTAACGGTGTCAGTGATGAGAGTGAGATTAACCAGAAATGTGTCTTCATGGAGCATGTCCGTTCCATTCCCATGCGCGCGCTCTGGGCCGGTATGCAGGCAGTTGTCTGGGATGGCCCTCCTGCCATTCATGGCAAAGGGCTTATGTCGGTCATGTTCGAAGCGACTATGAATCCTAATTTGAATGTGGCTTCGCGTTCATCCTATACCCAAAAGAATTATTTCATGATTTCAGAGAATTATTGCTGCTTGCAATCCAGATTCGGTTTCCATTTTTGTTCCGTGGAGTCATTGGTGGGTGAGCGGACAGTGGAGAATTATGCCAGTTTCCAGTTCAAGGGCGGGGCTGCAAACCCGGAGCGAAGGATTCTAAGGGCTAGATTTATCGGTGAAATACTTGAGGAGCTCGATTTCAGGGTCCGCATTCGGGAAGATAACCTGAACGCGCGTCTTGAGGGGCTTAACCGTCAGGATATGGAATACCACCTAAAGGTTTTGGGCTATCTGATCACCCATACCCGCCAGTTGGATATGATCATGACCAGTCCGAAGCAGGTAGAGACATACAGGCAACGTTTCTTCAATGACTTCAAGATGTTTGAGGTCAAGGATGATGCTTCTGAAACGTAGCCGGAGCAACCCTTGCCAATGTCGATTTAGATTCGGTTCTGATGTCCGCTGATCCGGGCTGCATCGATGATTTTGTTGCTGATAATTTCGGTATCAGCAGGTTTGAGAATGAAGTCGAATGCTCCTGCATTCATGGATGCTTGTGCACTTTTTATATCCGCGTTTCCGGTCAGTAGAATTACTTCCACAAATGGATAGTCTTTTTTTATAGCTCTAAGAACCTGAAGTCCGTTCATACCGGGCATATTCATGTCCAGTATAGCTACATGATATGTATTTTGTGTAAGTAGGTTCAGTGCCTCTTCTCCACAGCAGGCAGTACTTACGTCTACTTCTCTCCTGCCGAGTCTCTTGGCGAGGACTGAAGAAAATCCTATTTCATCGTCAATAATAAGTACTCGAATCTGTTTCATGTCTTCCCCCATAGTTTTACGTCTGTCCTGCCTAAACTACAATCTATATGCCAAATGTCTCTTTCAAACGGTAAATATAGCCGGTGTAGGCTGGGTTTAGCGCATATCTCCTTGAACAATCTATTTTGCCGTATTCAAAAAAAGTCCATCAAATATGAATTAGGAATCTGCCTGTCTCCTGTATTTCTCCGGCAGGTGGTTCATTTCGTGCCAGTAGGTTTATTTTCAATATCTGTATCTTTGTGAATTTAGTAACAGACGAGGGGGAGATGTCCTCTTTTGTGTGCGTCGGCACAATTTGTACCGCACGGGGTGAAAGGTATCGATAGTGACTAATTGTGAGCAAAACAGGCTTTTTAGTTGAGATGCTCTTTCGTGCTTAAATAGGCTTTGCGATCCTGTTTTTATCAGTAAAAATTCATTATTTCAGTGTGTTATTCTGTTGTGTTCTCTGAGTGGGGTCAAACTGTCCAGCTCGTAGTGTGGCACAGCGTTTGCTCTGGGGTGTTAGGGACCACCCCCCTCAGTGGGGGCCGTAGCCTTAAGCAGATAAAAGAATGGAAACGAATATGCAGACTGAAAACAAGACCTCATACGACAAGCTTTCCCGCAAGGTCGCCCTCATCGTGATCACGGTATCCATTGCACCGTTGATTTTGGTGGGCGGCCTTATCTTCGACCAATTTCGTTCCATCTACCGCGCTAAGGTCTATGCTCATTTAGCTGAGGTGGTGGATAAGCATAAGGACAACGTTAACACCTTTCTCAGAGAGAAGCAGGCTGAACTGCAGTTTCTTACCCGTGCTTACTCCTATGATCAGCTGACCGATCCGGTGTTTCTGGAAAAGACTCTCAAGTCCATGCAGCAGCAGTACGGGCTTATATTTGTGGATCTGGGTGTTGTTGATGAGAGTGGCCGTCAGGTTGCTTATGCCGGGCCGTTTAACCTGCTCAGAGCGGATTACTCTGGTGCCAACTGGTTCTTGAACAGCCGTGGAAAGGTCACCGGGATCAGTGATGTGTTTATGGGCTTACGCCAATCACCTCATTTCATCATCGCAGTCAACAGCGAACAGGGCGGAGCTGATCCTGACGGACGCGAGTGGACCTTGCGTGCAACTATAGATTTCCTGGCATTTTCACATCTTGTCGAGAACATTCGCATCGGTGAGACCGGATACGCTTACATACTTAATCGCAGTGGAGTTTTTCAGACCAAGCCGCCGGCTAACCGTGAAAGCAATTTGGTGCTGACTCCTTATGAGACCGTGCGCCGCTTTCAGGCCGAGGATGGAGTTGTTGTGCAGCTTTCTCATGGCAGTGACGGGGAAGAATACGTGACGGTTTCTTCCCAGCTTAAGGATGGGGATTGGAAGCTGGTCTACCAGCAGGATGCAAGTGATGCATTTTCCGCCATGATCCGCAGTGAATCATTTACCTTGGCTATTTTCCTTTCCGGAGGAATCGCGATTGTCGTGATGGCCATTTATCTCTCCAGAAAACTGGTCGTCCGTTTTCAGGCCATTGATGAAGAAAATGAGCTGATGAACAGGCAGATGGTGGAAACCGGAAAGCTGGCCTCCATTGGTGAGTTGGCAGCAGGTATAGCGCACGAAATCAATAATCCGGTTGCCATAATGATTGAAGAAGCCGGTTGGGTTCAGGATCTGCTTGAAGACGAGGAAGGTGAGATCACCAGTTACACAGAGATCAGCAGAGCTTTGGAACAGGTCCGTACTCAGGGTGGACGTTGCAAAGATATTACCCATAAGCTGCTCAGTTTTGCTCGTCAGACCGATTCTCGTGTCGCCGATGTTCAGCTTCCGGGTCTTATTGAAGAGATTGTTGAAATATCAATGCAGCAGGCCCGCTATGCTCAGGTGGAGCTTTCACTTGATCTGGATAAAGGCATGCCTCCGGTCCGGGCTTCTGTTTCAGAGTTGCAGCAGGTTTTCCTGAACCTGATCAACAATGCCATTCAGGCCATGGAATCCAAGGGTGGAAAACTTATGATCAGCTGCCATGCCGAGAATGAGCACGCTTTGATCTCTATTGCAGATACGGGCCCCGGTATTCCGGCAGCCAATCTTGGCAGAATTTTTGATCCCTTTTTCACCACTAAACCGGTGGGTAAGGGAAGCGGACTGGGATTGTCCATTTGTTACGGACTTGTCCATCAAATGGGCGGCGAAATAGAGGTTGAAAGCGACTTGGGTCGGGGAGCCCGCTTTAATATCTGGTTACCCCTGCCTCATTCCGAAAGTGTTCATGAATACAACAAGGAGGAAGATCATGACGGACGCAACCATTCTGTTCGTGGATGATGAGGAAGCTTTTGTAGAAGCTATGGCTAAGAGGCTTGAGCGACGCAACATGACTGTCCACAAAGCTTATAGCGGTGATGAAGGCCTGAGTCTGTTGGGCAAAAATCCCGGAATTGAAGTGGTCATTCTGGATGTGAAGATGCCCTATAAGGACGGGCTTACCGTGTTGCAGGAAATCAAAAGGGATTTTCCCCTGGTCGAGGTAATTATGCTCACCGGCCATGCAACAGTGGAGTCGGCAATAACCGGCATGCAGAACGGTGCCTTCGATTATCTTATGAAGCCGTGTTCAATTGATGATCTCGTTGAAAAAATACGTGCAGCAATGAAGCTGTATCACGAGCATGAAGATGAAGAAACCATGGCTCGTATCGATGAGATAACCAATCGAATGGCTTAAGGGGCCGATGGTGTTCAGATGAGGAATGACAACAAGGCAATAAAGCTGCTCATGGTCGACGATGAGGTCGGCTTTGCGGAGGTATTGCGTAAACGATTGAGCAGGCGGGGCATTCTTGTTGAAACCGCTTATCGCGGTGAGGACGCAGTGAGAATGCTCCGCGAAAAAGAGTTTGATGTCGCGGTCCTTGATCTGAAGCTTGAAGGCATGGATGGAATCGAAATTTTGAAAGTTTTCAAGATGCTTGCTCCGGAACTGCCGGTTTTGATGCTCACCGGTCACGGTTGTGAAAAGGCTGCCGCCGAGAGCATCAGGTTAGGAGTTGCAGATTATCTGTCTAAGCCGGTTGATTTCGAACTGCTGTTAGAAAAAATACGGCAGGTATGTATCCGGAAGGAGAATGTCCATGAAAAGGATTAAAGTTCTTCTGGTTGACGATGAAGTAGATTTCTCCCGCGTGCTTGCTTGCAGGCTTGAGAAGCGGGGGGTGGATGTCAGCACGGCTTCATGCGCAAATGAAGCCATGGAGACGCTCAGGCTTAAAGTGATGGATGTTGTTCTGCTTGATGTCAAAATGCCCGGCAGGGACGGAGTCAGGCTTCTTGGAGAAATAAAGCGACTTTATCCGCAGATTGGGGTTTTGATGCTCACAGCTCATATAAGTCCTGATCTTGTCATATCCTGTCAGGCTATGGGTGCATCGGAGTATCTCCTTAAGCCGATTAATGCGGATGAACTGATCGGAAAGATCAAGGATGTGGCTGCAAATAGTAATTAAGGTCCGGGTAGCAAGTTTTGAAAAGCTGGCCGGAGCGAAGGTAACAATAGAAATGAATTTGTGAGGATAATCATGAGTTTTTTCAATCAATGGGGTAGATTTATGATGGCTGGGGCCGGTTACATGGCCCGCTGGGAGATCGATAATGCAAAGGCGATCATGGGCAGCAAAAAATTACGTATGCTGCTCGGGCTGATGCTGATTCCCGTAATCTTGGGCGGTATTGCTTTTGCCGATGATATTGCGCCGGTTCTTCCGGACCTTCTCGGCGGTAAAAAAGCTTATAGCCCGGCTTTTTACAGCTTCGGTATTTTCATGGTCTCGATAGCCATCGGTCTTGGTGCAGGACTGATTACCGGCTGTATCGGCGCTGGCGGTGGATTTATTATCGCCCCTGCACTTATGAGTGCCGGTATTAAGGGTATTCTGGCTGTTGGTACCGACTTGTTCCACATTTTCGCCAAGGCGATTATGGGTAGCGTCATCCATCGTAAGATGGGTAACGTATCCGTGCCTCTGGCAGTAGTGTTCCTTATCGGTGCAATTCTCGGCGCCACTGCGGGCGGTATTATCAACCGTGTTCTTTATGAGATTAACCCCGTTCTTTCCGATGCATTTATTACGACTGTCTACTCCTTAATGCTCGGATTCCTCGGGTTCTACGCCATGTTTGACTACCTGAAAGCCCGCAAGGCCGGTTCCGGTGGTTCTGCGCACGGCGGCGGAGAAGGAGCTGAACTGGGTGCTCTCAGTAAGTCCCTGCAGTCCGTTAACTTTCCGCCCATGGTAAAATTCGATCAGGACCTTACTCCCGGCGGACGTCAGATTTCATGGGTCTTTTTGGTCCTTTCCGGTGCACTGGTAGGTCTGGCCGCAGGTATTATGGGTGTAGGCGGAGGATTCCTTACCTTCCCCATCTTTGTATACGTACTTGGCGTATCCTCTATGACAACTGTTGGTACTGATATCTTCCAGATTGTTTTTACCGCAGGTTTCGCCTCTATTTCCCAGTATGCCATATACGGGTTCATCTTCTATACTCTTGCAATGGGTATGTTGCTTGGTTCCCTGCTCGGTATTCAGATTGGCGCACTGGTAACTAAGGTTGTTCCCGGTATTACCATTCGCGGATTTTATGCCATGGCTGTTCTGGCCGGTTTTGTTAACCGTATTTTTGCTCTGCCCGGAAAGCTGGGTGAAATGGGATACATCCCGATTTCTCCGGCCCTTGGCGATACCCTTAACACTATAGGTATCTGGGCGTTCTTTGTAGTAATTGGCGGTTTTTCAGTCTGGGTTATCGGTACTTTCTTAAAGAATATCCCGAATCTTAAGTCAGAAGGGGCACACTAAAATGATTGTTAACAAAAAAGAATTCTCTGGCGGTCTGGCACTTCTCGCAGTTTTCTTCATTGTACTTGCTGTGATGTTCCAGCCCATCTTCGACGGAAGGAATGCGATGGCATATCTCGATGCCATGTACAACTCAATATCCAAGGGGTCAGTTAACTATGTGGCTCCACTGCGTGAGGAAGTAAAAGACCCTGCGGTTAAGAAGGATCTGACTCTCAAGCTGACCTATACTACTGGTGTACAGGCAGAACAGTCTGCCAAGTTGTTTGAAAAAGCCGGGGTAAAGGTAAGCTTAAATGGAAAGGCCCTTGAAGTTACCGGTTCTGTGGTGGATATACTCAACGCCAGCCTTGATGATGCGGAACTCATGTATCATAACGATGCAGAAGCCATCGAAGCTAAGTATGGTGTAGAGGCACGCAGGACCACTTTTAACTGGTGGACTTCTTTAGTGCTGATGGAAAAGGCTCTGAACGGTCAGGAAGAGTTTAAAGTTGCCAAGGTAACATCTACCGTAATGAAGAAGGCAGTTGAGACCGCATACAATTACTATGAGATTGCGCCTCTCGACATAACTGATGAACTCGGTCTGGTTATCTTCTCTCTGATCTTTTATGTGGTTTATACTTTGTGGTACGGATTCGCCATCCTGTTTGTATTCGAAGGATGGGGTCTGAATCTTGGGCATTAGGGAATTTGTATGATTTCCTAAGATATGTGGCGGGCGGTCCGGCTTCCTTCCTTGCCGGATCGTCCGTTCATGCTTTACTCACATATAACTTTGCCGTATTCTTGAACATGAGGTTTTAATTATGAATCTTCAGGAATATTATGACACTATAATGCAGTTGAGTCATGGCATTGTGGTCACACTTGATTTAGACGGTGTTATTATCCACGGCAACTCCATGCTCGAATCGTTGTCCGGTTATTCCATGCAGGAATTGGCTGGCAAGGATTGGTTTGAGACCTTTATACCTCAGGAACAGCGTGATGATTCACGTAAAGAGGTGCTGGATAAGGCTGGGAAAAAGGATATTTCCAGAATATCCGGCAGTATCAGGGCCAGAAGCGGAGAAAAAATTTATATTGATTGGAATCTAAAAGCCTTAACTGACTCGGATTCCAGTACAATCAGTATCCTTTGTGTAGGACAGGATGTTACCGAGCACATGCGGCGTCAGAATGGTCTGCTTCGGGAGCGGTTCAACCTGATTGAACGCAATAAGGAGCTTAATTGCTTATATGAGATCAGTAAGCTCGGGGCTGACGGTGATTTGGATTTAAAAGAGACCCTTAGAAAAATAGTAAACCTGCTTCCTTCTGGATTTCAAAATCCGGAGAAGACTCATATTCGTCTGCGCATCGGCAATCGTTGCTGGGAAACAGAAGGGTACCATAAGACGGATAATGTTTTAGTTGAGTCGATTGAGTCCGGACCGGATATACGCGGATCTATAACTGTGTCTGTAGAATATGCAGGTCATAAGAGAAAAGGGGAATCCATTTTTCTTGAAGATGAAAATGAGTTGTTGGTTACAACGGCACAGCAGATCGGGCTCATTGTAGGTAAGAAAGAGATTAAGACTGCTCGTCAAGAGCTTGAGCAGCAGTTGCGGCAAGCGGACCGGTTAGCCAAAATTGGGCAATTCTCTGCCGGGGTGGCGCATGAAATCAATGAACCGTTGGCTAATATTCTCGGTTATGCACAGCTTGCATTGCAGACTCCTGAACTGCCTGATCAGGTGCGCATGGATTTAGATAATATAGTTGATTCTTCGCTGCATGCGCGTGAGATCATAAAGAAGATCATGTTTTTCAGCAGGCAGTTGCCGCCTCAATTTATTCCGACAGATTTAAATCAGACTATTCGAGATGCTCTGCGCATAACCGGGACTGCAGCTAAACGCGGTAATATTGAGATTCGTTGTGAATTTGATGAAAAACTTCCACTGGTGTCTGCTGACCCCCGGCATATCAAACAGGTCATTGTCAATTTGGCTGCCAATGCCATTCAGGCTATGGATGAAGGCGGGGTGTTGACCATAAAGACTCTCAGTGATGGTAATGACGTGTATATCATTGTGGACGATAATGGACCGGGTATTCATGCTGATGATTTAAAACAGATTTTTAATCCTTTTTTCACTACCAAGGACGTTGATAAGGGAACCGGGTTGGGGCTTTCAGTTGTTTTGGGAATCGTAAAAGCCCATAAAGGATTGATTCAGGTGCAAAGCGAATATGGGCACGGAACCAGTTTTGAGATAGCTTTGCCCTGTCTGCAAAATAACCAGTCGGTTGAATAGCCGCACGGATGGAAGATGAGCGAAAAGATTAGAATTCTCGCGGTAGACGACAGTAAAAGTACACTGGAAGTACTCAAGCGTAATCTTGAATCACAAGGTTACGAAGTATTAACTTGTTTGCGGGTGGACGAGGCGCTGTCCCTGCTTGAAGAACATGAAATAGATATTGTCATAACAGATTTTAAGATGCCTCAGGCTACAGGTTTGGATTTGATCCGGCACGTGCGTGAGAACCACCGCGATGTAGAACTCATGATGATAACCGGATATCCGTCAATTTCCGGTGCGGTGGAAGCCATAAAGGACGGCGCAGGCGAGTATCTGCCTAAGCCATTCACTTCCGAAGAGTTGCAGGGTGCAATGGACCGCATCGTTGAACGTGTTCACCGCAGGCGGGCATTAAAAGCGGTCGAGGTCCCGGATGAAACTTATGGCATTGTCGGGAATTCTCCCGGTATGCAGCTTGTTTTTCGTCGTATCGGTAAGGCTGCGGCAACTAACGCCAACGTTCTTATCTCCGGTGATTCCGGTACGGGTAAGGAGTTGGTAGCCAGAGCTGTTCACTACCACAGTGACCGCAGGGCTGCCCCGTTTGTTCCGGTCAACTGTGCGGCAATACCTGATTCGCTGGTTGAGAGTGAACTTTTCGGTCACGTTAAGGGTGCCTTTACCGGTGCCAAAGAGGCCAGAGCAGGTTTTTTTGAGATAGCCAACGGTGGTACTGTTTTTCTTGATGAAATAGGCGATGCCAGTCCCAACATGCAGGCCAAGCTTTTGCGTATTTTGCAATCCAAGGAATACTGCAAGGTTGGATCAAGCGTTGTGCATACTGTAGATACCCGTATTTTGGCCGCCACTCACAAGGATTTGAAACGACTCGTTGAGGATGGATCCTTTCGTGAGGACCTTTATTATCGGTTGCACGTGGTGGATATCCCTGTGCCTTCTCTTGCCGAGCGTGGTGATGATATTCTGATTCTGATCAGTAATTTTCTGGTGAAGTTCTCCAAAAGCATGCAATGTCCTACGCCGAGTATAACAGATGAGGCCCTGACTGCTTTGCGCAACTATTCGTGGCCGGGAAACGTAAGAGAATTGGAAAACCTTATTCAGAGGATGGTGGTTATTGTGGACCATGATCCGATTGAGGTTACGGATCTGCCCCCTAATATGCGTTTCAGTTTGCCGATGGAAGAGCGTGTCGACCGTTCTCTGGCTGAAGTGGAGCAGGAGCACATAAAAAATGTGCTGATTATGACTGATAATAACAAGACTCGCGCTGCCGAGATACTGGGCATAAACCGTAAGACTCTACGTGAAAAATTAAAGCGCATGGAAGAGCAGGACTAGGAAGGTTTGTAAATAAGCTGATAGCGAAGTTGAGAATTCCGCAAATGTATTTAAAATATGCTGCGGTTAAAAATATATTCTGAATTGATTATGATTTTAGCCTTGAGCTATTCCCACCTGCTGTGTAGTCATCTTTTTTTTGAATCTAAGCTAAGGGATATCTTTTTAATGGGCTTTCATCCTCCATCTAAATCGTGGATAGTACAGAATCCAAAAGAAAAAGGGTTACAAACTTTCGTTTGTAACCCTGTGATTTCTATGTGGCGGGGCAGGAAGGATTCGAACCCTCGGCCAACGGCTTAGAAGGCCGTAAATAGCTGTTTGCACTTATTTTCATCCTTTTCATATTTTATATGTTTTCAGTGGTTTAGTCGAATTTGCTTTGCATCCTTTTGCTTGCCTTTTCATCCATTTTGCGCTCAAGTGTGGGGGAGAGTGTGGGGGAAAACAGGAGGCGATATGGCAAAGGAAACAAGGCATAAGACGAAATACCCTGGTGTGTTTTACGTCGAAAAAACGCATGAACTGACCGGAAAGCCCGAAAAAGTCTATTTCATCCGCTACCGCAAGCACGGAAAACAAATCGAAGAGAAGGCAGGTCGACAGCATCGCGACGACATGACCCCGGCCAAGGCTTCAAAGCTGCGGGCCATGAAGATTGACGGAGACCTTCCGACCAACGATGAGGTCCGCATCGCCAAAAAGGCAGAGAAAGAAGCCGAGAATGCCAGATGGACCATCGACAAGCTTTGGAATGAATACGTTCGGCAGCGTGGTGAAGTCACCAAAAGTCTGAAGAGCGACATCAATCGCTACAACAGGTATCTCAAAGATGGCTTCGGCAATATGGAAACCGGAGAGCTGAGGACCATCGAGATTGACCGGCTGCGTTCCGATCTGTTGAAGAAGCTTTCCCCGCAGACCACCAAACACGTCCTTGCGCTGCTCAAGCGCATCGTAAATTTTAGTATCAAGAAAGGGCTCTGTGCAGCCCCCGATCCTCGTTTGCTTCATTTTGAAATGCCCAAGATCGACAATGTTAAAACCGAGAGCATGACATCAAAGCAGCTCAAGGCCTTCTGGCAGGCTCTTGATGAAGAGGAAGACCAGAACGCTGCTTCGCTTATCCGTCTGGCTCTGACAACCGGCATGCGTCGTGGCGCACTCTTTGCCCTAAAATGGGAAGATGTTGATTTCGAAGAACGGTTCATCACTCTGCGCGGGGAAGCAGCCAAGAAAGGCAAGACTGAAAAGATTCCCATGGCCCAACTCGCCTACGACATCCTGAAGCAGGTAGAGCAAGGCGAAAGCGAATATGTCTTCCCCGGCCATGATGGCGGCAAGCGTAAGGAGTTCGTCAGGATTGCCCGTAGGGTTCGGGATAAGGCAGGCCTACCCAAAGACTTCAGGCCGCTTCACGGACTACGCCACACCTTTGCTTCATTGCTTGCTTCAAGCGGTAAGGTTGACCTCTACACCTTGCAGAAGCTGCTCAGCCACGGAAGTCCCCAGATGACCCAGCGGTACGCCCATTTAGCCGATGAGGCCTTGCGGCGGGCTGCGTCTGTTGCAGATGATGTTTTGGGTGGTGGAAATTGATTGTTGAAGTTTTACTTTAAGGTTTTTGTGCGTGCAGGCATCCGCAAATTAGTAACTAGATATCTTTTATTTAAGGATGTTAACCGAATGAATACTTAATGGAGATAACCATGCCATACATCGGATGTACTAAAATATTATTGGATGAACTTGGTATCAAGGAGCCAGCTGAAGAGATTGATCACCGGGGATTACGTGGTTGGCATGGCAATACCTTTCGTCTTTATCGAAGTAAGGCTGTATTGCTGGTCAACGATGAAACCAGATTCGCGGTTTTCATTCCGAGGATGGTCAAAAAGGATTTTGTGAACTTTGACCAGATTTTCCGTGATCGCTTCAGGCAGACTCTGGAGTGGGCCAATGTTGATTCTACCCGGATTGCCAAGGCTCTGCTCCAGTGCGGTGGATGTTCATTCGGTAAAACCCACAATAAAAGCGTACTGGGCACCATGAACGATATGAAGCAGGCTATTGAGTTCATCCTTGAAACCGAACTTGGACGGCTGCCGGAATCGGAGTGGGAGCTTCGGCGTATCACCATGTTGCTTAACAAGACTCCTTATCGGGGTAAGGATTTGGACAAGTACGTGTTTGCTGCTGTCAGCATGCATAAAATGCTAAATGAATTATGACTCTGCATTAAGGGTTTATTTGTGTTGGGACGCTGCGGTGTGTTGTCGAGTGAATAGAGTGTCAAGTTTTTACATGCAAAAACTTGACATATGCCGATAAAAGAATATTTCTTGATTAAGAAGAGGATATAACCATGCAGGTTGCAGCACAGATTAACAACTATATTGAATCCATTCCGCCGGGAAAAATCATAACCTACGGTGACTTTAAGGATTTGCAGGAAACCAAGCCACAGGCTCTGGCAAAGGCTTTGGGACGTCTGGTCAAGAAGCAGGTTCTTATCCGGCAGGCCAAGGGCACTTTCTATCGCCCGAAGAAAACTTTTTTCGGATCGGTTGGGCCTGCTGATGAAGAGCTTATTTCCTTCCTGACCCGCAAAGGGGATGAGATCACCGGAATTCTTACCGGCCAGTCCGTTTACTTACAGCTTCAGATTGCCACACAGGTTCCGAGTGTGCTGACCATTGCCAGTGTTGCCCCTAGAAGAAAGCAGGGTATTGGTAAGATTCAGGTCCAGTACGTGCGTAGCTACGTAGATGAAATTTTAGAGGCAGATATTCCGCTGTTGCAATTGCTTGAGGCTTTACGGTTTATCAAGAAGGCGCAGGATTGTACTCCTGATGATGTGGTTGAAGCTATCAAGACAAGGATGATGGTGCTATCACAGTCTGATCTGGAAAAGCTTGTGGAGTTGGCTAAATCGTATCCTCCCATGGTGCGTGCTCTTTGTGGGTGTCTTTGCGAAGGGATGGTTAAAACCTCAGACATTGGCTCCTTAAGGGATAGTCTGAATCCTTACACAAAGTTCAAGGTTATGGTTTCGGATGCGGTTTTGAAGAATAAGAAAGCGTGGGGGATAATGTGAGACTTCATGAATCAAAAGAGCTTTTCCGGGATGCCATTCAGGCAACTGCGGAACATATGCGGTTACAAAGCATTTTTATCGAAAAGGACTACTGGCTGACCCTCGCGTTATATAGGATTGCCCAGACTGAGCTTGCAGACGTTACGGTTTTTAAGGGTGGCACTTCCTTGTCTAAGGCATACGGTTGCATTGAACGTTTTTCTGAAGACGTGGACCTCGCTGTAATCACTGAACAGGGCATCGCATCTAACCAGATTAAGAAGCTGCTCAAGAAAATCACAGAGGCAGCCAGCAAGGATTTGACTGAAGAGCCTGCGGGGAGCAGCAAAGGTTCCATGATCCGCAAAATCTATTATTCCTACCCGCAAAGTTTCGAAGGTGCTTTCGGACCGATTTCTAACAAGATTTTGCTGGAAGTGAATGCTTTTGCCCATCCTTCACCATTTCAGCCGCTGCCGATTTCTACGTATATTTATGACTTCCTGAAAAGCAGGGGAGAGGATGCGCTTATCAAAGAGTTCGGTCTTGAGTCCTTTCCATTTCAGGTCCTGTGCCTTGAGCGGACATTCACGGAAAAAGTCATGGCGATTGTAAAAGCATCTTGTAGCGACAATCCAACTGAATCCCTGCGCCAGAAGATCAGGCATATTTACGACATCCACCAGCTCATGCAGCGGGAAGAGATTCAGACGTTTGTTAACTCTGCTGATTTCCAGCAGCTTCTTGAGGTTGTGCGCAAATTCGACCAGGAAGCCCCGGTTGGTGATGCAAAGTGGGTGGATATGAGGATTGCCGAGTGTCCTATTTTTACCGATACGGAAGCCGTGTGGAAGTCCTTGTTGCCAGCCTATCGTGATGGTCTGGGTGCTATCGTTTATGGAGATCTGCCTGCTGCGGATGATGTTTTGGAGAGTTTGGTGGAGCTGGGTCGAAATTTTAATTCTGTAGCGTAAATTCAGACAGAGCTCATAAACTTGATACCATATTTTCGATTAATGTCGAGGTTGCTATGAATTCAAAGCCTTACGAAGATTTTTCTTTTTCAATAAAATCCCACCACTTTCCCACCACTTTTTCGATGATTGTTAGTGAGGACGTGTGAAGGGTAAGGGTGGTATGTTGGGTTGGGCTAGTTCTTATGATGATGGTGAGTCAAATTAAGGGGTATTTGTATGAGTGTCTTTGAAGTGACTAGGCAGTGTGACTATTTTCCAAGATTTGGTAATTTTCAAGTAAATCCATATAAGATTAAGGATGAACTTCTATTGAATTGTATAGGAAGTGGGGGGAGAGTCGGTGGAGATCGTTTTGATGGTTTTAGCCGATATAAAGGATTCGGGTATGCATTACTTGTATATTTTACTACGATTGCTTTAAATTTAAATATTTTTCCTAGGTACCAGGATAGAGTCTTTTTTGATTGTATGCATAGTGAGCATAGAATGGATATTTTTAATGCTAGAAATTTAAAGATATTAAAAGGATTATCGAGCGATCGTATAGATGATATCTGTGCAGAGGTTAGAGAATTGTATAGTCATGTTCAACGTAATTTGAAGAATGCAGGGTTAAAAGAAGTAAGATTAAGAAGAGAGATTAAAAGGGATAAGTCTGGATATTTGGAGTCTTGGATCAAATTAAAGAAAAATGCAGAGGCAAAAGATCAAAAGAAAATTAATGTCCATATGGATGTTTTAAATTCATTTGGTGATGAAGGAGCTTATAAGCAGCAAAAAGGAATTACTCTTGAATTGGCTGTCCCTATTGAAGATGTATTTTATTGCAGTAACCTTGTTGGAGATTTCAAAGGGGCGAAACAACCTATGGAAAATGGAGAGTGGGTTATTCTAAATAGAAGTTTTGACGGAATAACAAGTATTCCGACTTCAGGTATAAAAATTACTTCTGACGAATGGAATAATATTTCTGATATTGATGTCTCAGATCCTGAGGATATTGTTAAACAATATAATCCAATGCCTGTTCTTTTTGAACGGAGAGACCCAAGTTGTTGTCTTTATGGTACTCACGGGCTTAAGAGAAAGTTTAGATATCGATTGATGTATTATTTGGAAAAAATTATTTTGGGTACGTCTAAAGAATAATGTTGATTAATTTGCCCTATATGTTTGGTCTGTAGGTTTCACCGAGGTATCTGAGTTAAGTTTTCGATTTTATGGAGTTTTATTTGACGTGAAAATTTTTAGCGAGAGTGATAATATTTATGATGCTGTGGATTCTGTCGTAGAGCATGGAATAGCTGTTTTAGCAGGAACAACAGAAATAGCAGAGAGACATGGCCGTGCCATAATTGCTAGATTGAAACCGTATGAAGATGTTGCACCTCACCTTAGTCATGAGGATGTCCCGGACAGCGGAGGACTTTACTCTGTTTACGATTGCAATAGGTTTTCATATGGAGATGAAAAATTAAAGGCTCTTGTTGAGATGGTTGATAGTCGTATCTGGTAGCTGTATGGGGCTGGCGTCCGTCCCCATCTTAGTTTCCCGGAGATTACTCGAAGGATTCGTGTCTCGCCTTAGCTTCTTTCTCTTCAACAATTTTTTGACGTGCAATGCGTTTTTTTAATTCTGTTAGTTGTTCGCTTGCCCAGTTCCGTACGCACTGATGTTGATGCTCCTTTAGCTGTTCGAAAAAGGGAATTCGTGTGGCAGCTACAATTGAAAGTTCACCAGACCAGCCCGTGGTTGGATAGAAGTGTGGCGTAATGGATTCTAGTATTTCAGGATAGTCTTTTGATCTATCCAGCAGCATCATTGCTACAGAAGACATTGATTCTACTCGGCCATCATGATTTTCAACGAAAAGTGGTGTTATTTGAGTCACCAAGGGATAGCGTGCTGATGGATCAATTTCGCACCACTCTGCTACAGAGGATAATGGAGCCAGATTTATTGCACTTTTTCCATCGTAGGTATCCCATGAGAAATATCTAACTCCATTTTTATAGTTAAGCAGTAGTTCGTTTAGTACGATTTTGGGCTGGACTTGTATGAGTGAGGCAATTGTTGATTCAAAATGGTATGCGGACGCTATGCTTTTTTGTGTTTCCTCAATGATCTTATTACATAATTCTTTAGCCTTAGATTTTGCCGAATGGTATGAAAAGCATTTTTTGATAATTTCATCCATGTGGTAGTCATCATTGCTGTTTAGCTGAGCTTCGCATAGTTTTATACAAAGATTTTTCCCGAGGACTTGTATCGGGTGGTCTAGATGACAGCCTTGTTTGTGATGGAATCTCATTCCGAGTATGTCCAAGACCACCTTTGCATCCTCTGGTGTCTCCAATAGTTGTGATAGCAGGTTGGCAAAAGTTAAGCTGTCAGTTTCAAGCGTCCACAATCGCTCATAGTGCCATACATTGCCTACATTTAGTTCAAGTGATTTGAAAAGACGTTCTGCTGCTTTGGGGTCGTCATGAAAACTACATTGAATTTGTGGGAAATAAAGGCGAAGTGTCTCGGATTTAATCAAATTGTCTAAGGTTTGATCATACCAATCCTTGTCGCGATGACGCATCCCTTCCAGAAAACCTTGCAAGCCTTCTGTTCGTCTGTTTTCTTTGGGGGTACCAGAAAAAGAATTAACTAATTGCATCCATAGTTTTGCTGGAAGTTCGCATTGAACTGCGAGATGTTGACAAAAAGAAAACGTATTTCCCCTTGTTGAAATTAAGTTAGGGATGAGTTTCTGTAATGCTTCTCTATTTTGAACTATTTTTCCTGCAAGCTCTGTGGTAACTCCATTAACATACAGGTCTTTTTCTTCAAGGGACATATTTTTGATCTGTTCAATGCTTCTAAATAATATGTATCTTTCAGTAAGAGCGTAGACTTGAGCCTGTGCAAGAATATTCTTGGGAGCGAGAGCCTCTTCAAGAGCTAGCAGTTGTTGGGAAACATCTTTTTTATCGTCTATTTGTATAGCATTTATCTGCCTGCGAATAGCAATCCAGCCTTCTGTCCAAAAACTGTTTTCGCTAATGTTAAAAGCTAGTTTTTCAAGCTTGGTTTTGGCTCTTGAGTATTCCCATAATGCACTGAAGTTACGTGCTAAGGCTGATCTAAATTCTTGGGAACATTTGGAGTTAGAAATGATGTTTTCTTCAATCAAGTTGAATGTTTTACTATACCATTCAGCTATTTCTTCATCTGTTTTGGGTGTGTATCCATAGTTGCGTGGGATGGCACCAAATTCATAACTATCAGCTGATCTGAACATCCGAGTTTTCAATAGATTGTTCAGTATTGGCATTGTCATTGAAGCAAATGGCGAGTTGTCTTCCATGCATTCGGTCAAAACTTCAAGTCTTTGGTCTATGGAGGCATGTGTTCCAGAGCGTATAATTTGAAAGAGAGATGAGGTTAGTTTTTCAATAGAATGATAATTTTCATTAGGCTTTTCCGTGGCTGCAAATTTCAATAAAATTAGACAGCTACGCTTAAATAAGTGTGGTTTATACGCTAGTTTTCGGAGTAGTCTCGTAATATCGACGTAGTGCTCGTTTTTTCTAGATGCAAACAGATCTTCCTCAGGACCATAGGCTGCACGTTCTATCGCTTCAAGTGTCTCCTCTTGGGCAACAGGTGCGACATTTTTAAGAAATTCAATACCACGTTTACCCAGCGTGGCGATGTCGTCCAGCCCTCCTCCTGGTTGCAGCCAGCTTTTAACTATTCCTTGCGCAGCTTCACAGTCATGAAGATAACCCAGCCTTCTTGTGTACGACTTAAGCAGCCTGTGTGATTCATCCTTAACTAAGGTCTCTGTAATAACTTGTGCAGGTATATTCTCCAGTGCCTGCTTAGCAAGTCTGTTAGCAATTGCATGCGGAAGTACTGCACGCCATTTTGAGCGTTTCTGCGCTAAACCTCTTTTTAGGAGAGTTGCAACGTGGCGATACAATTCCATAGCGGGCATGCCAGCCAGTTCAGCCAGTCTATCAAGTTCACTTTCTGGAGAGCCAAGTGTTTCACCCTCGAATGAGTAGACAAGCGAGAGGACTTCAGCTGCTCGCATCAAACTATCATCTTCTGCATTACGCTGATGAAAGAGACGTTTGAAAAGTTCATTGTTTTCAAGAGTAAGGATTGCATCGCCTTTTTCAAATGTTTCAGCGAGGGCGATCGCTATGCGAGCATTGCCTTCAGAAAATTCTGCTATTCGTCTGGCTTCAAGGTTGTTGATGTCCTTGAATCTGTTCGAAATAAGTTTCTCAATAAGATCGTTGGAAGATGGCTCCATACGAAACACATCTGTCCGTTCTGGCTTATCGTCGCGGATATCATATTCAATGGTTAGCAGGCTTATTTTACTGTCAGCGCGGGTACAGACTTTGCTGAGCTCGTCGTGCAAATCCGGTGGGCAGTTGTCTACTATCAGGATGGCTCTTTTATTCTGGGCTATTAGCTGCAAAGCCATATCTCGCGGAATGGGAGATGGGCTATGCGCAATGTCTGTATAACAGGCAATTGATTTGGGAAGGCTATTTTGTCCAATGCGTTCGTCATAAAGAGCTTGAGCAAATCTGGTTTTACCAACACCCGATAGTCCTGCGAGTCGAATGCAGCTACGTTCTTCACGCAGAAGTGCTCTGATCCTGTTTAGTCCATCCTCTGCCGATAATCCGTCTGTGTCTTTACTGCGATCATCGTAGATTTTGGATGAATCATCTAAGATGAATTCTCCGTCTATTCCGTCCGAGCATTCAGACCAGTTGTCATGTGGTTGCCATCCACTGGAATTTGATCCGAGTTTTGTCTTGACCCATAATACGAGGCTGGGATGTTTGTGGGTCCATGATTTGATATTGCTGCTATCGAAAAAATCCAGTTTAAGGTTCTTTATTCCCGGAACGGTTTTGCAAGCTTCATGCATAGCCTCCAGTCTGTCTTTTCGCATAGGCGGTGAGGTCGATTCCTTGCCGCAAGCTATTAAATAAGCACCATTATTTGATGCGAGTTTGGTAAAAACAGGACGAGGAATGCCTTTTGGGCACATTTCCTTAATGATTTTATTTCTAGGCATTTTCTCTTGTTTGACCTGAATGCCCGTTTTCCAGCGTGGGATTTCTCCAATTTTTTCCGTTGGATTTTCCAGATCGACATAGACATCAAGGCCACCATCAGCGGCGCGTTGGTTTCCACCCCACTTAGCAGCGGTTACTGGTAAGTTGTTACGTTCAAGTTCTGCCTCGCACAGAAGGCCAATGAGAGTGCGAAGGTCTGAGTCGTATAATTCTTGGATTTCTTTTTCTGTGATGTCGAAGATGTCTTGCATTGATATTTGTTGTTATATGGTTTTGACTTTTAGATAATTGTTTTTTTATGATTTAAGCGTCTTTGGTAATAATGTCACCTTTATTGGCTATGAATTTCATCAAAATTTAAGTTTGTGATTTGAACGCAATTTCTTTATTTTATGTACGTAAGTTGTCGTAATAGTAGTTGAATTGTGTTTTTTTTGAGAGCTGTTTGTAAATATTTAAGGACGTTAGTGTGAATTCTGCTTTTATTGAAATGATTTTGTCTAAAGCTGGGTTTGTCGGACTGTGTGTTGTCTCTGTTTATTCTTTGGGGATCTGTATAATTAAGTATAAAGGTCATGCTTCTTTTGATAAGGAACAGTCATATAAAATATATATGCACACAATGTATTTATTTACTTTTGTAGTTTTGTTTTTATTTATAACAGATAAATTTGTCTTTTATAATACAAGAGATTGTGTTTCTTTAAGTAAAGAAAGTCCTCAAATAGTAAAATGTCGTTTTGAAAGAAGAATTCCTGATAATAACCCAGGTACTAATGTTGAGGTTGCAACGATAAACATAGATTATATACAATTAACTGGGTTAAATAATAAAATTGTTGAAAAGAAGATCAATTGGCTTATTAAGGAAGTCGTAGGTGCTCATGATAGATATGACGGTACAGAAGATTTAACTATGATAATTGCGAAGGCTTCAGTTGATGATAGGTTCTTAAGTGTTGTTGCAGAGGGTACTTATTATGGACATGGAGCTGGAGGGGCTGCCAATCTTTTGGAGTGTGTAAATTTGAATGTTGATAATGGTGAAGTTGTTGAATTTAAAGATCTTTTCAGGTCGGGGTATAAAAATAAAATTAATCAGCTAGTCAAAAGGTGGTTCAAAGATAAGGGGATAGCGGATCACTTTGATACAGTTCAAGATGATCAGAAGTATTACTATGAGGGGGCTTATTTGTCTCTTTGTTTTTCTGAATATGAAGTTGCATGTGGAGCAGAGGGATCTATAATTGTACCAATTGAGTTGAATGATGTTAGAGGTTTTATAAGTTTGAATGGACCATTAGCATATGTGATTTGATAATATAAATGGATAGTGTGTTTTTTAAGTTTAATTGTAGCTAGTGGGTTAATTAGCAATGGAATATTCAGGTGCTCTCGGATCAAATACTGGTGATCAATATCATGAACTTTTTGCTCTTCTTAAAATTCTAGAGCTTCTTCAACCTAGTACGCAACTGACTGCGGTGGGAGTTGAAGGTGTTGAGACAGACAAGAACTCTCATCACGATTGGGCTGGAGTTGATTGTACGCTTTACTATGGAGGGCAAAGTCTAGAGTCGTCAGATAAAGTTGAGTTTATTCAGCTTAAATATTCAGCATCTAATCCGGCAGGAAAATGGTCTGTTGCTCGACTAGTGGACAGCTCTGCTAAAAGTAAAAATAATTCCGTAATTCGGAAAATGGCAAATGATTATAAAGAAGCCATCAAGTCTATTGATGTAGAGAATATAAGGATTCAGCTGGTAAGCAATCAGCAGGCCGCTAAAGACATTAGAGCAGTATTAAATTTCTGGGATATTTCAGTTCGTACGGAAGAGGACTGTGTTAATTATGAAAAGCTTCGAAAGGGGGCCGGGCTTGGCAAAAGGGCATTCAAGGATTTTCTTAAGGTTCTTGATTTTAGTGAGTGTGGGACAAACTCAAGGTTTGCATATAAAGAGCAGGTGTTAGGTGCTCTTGCCGATAAGCTTGGGGACGATTTCCTTCAGGAAATGAAGCAGCTTCATATGAATACCCGTGAAATGATGCTTCCTGAAAGTCAAAGAGTTGCTACCAGAACCACTATAATGTCTTGGTTAGGTGTAAGGGATGAAAAAGGGCTTTTCCCGTGTAAGCCAGTTCTCAAACCTTTAGGGTTGGCTGTTGGACGGGCAGCACTAAATGATTTGTTAGTCGCGCTTAATGAAGGTCAGAAACATATTCTTGTCCATGGGGATGGAGGGTGCGGAAAGACAACTCTTTTGCAGCAAGCCGCTGCTGCGATGGAGGATTCATATTCGGTCATTTATGACTGTTTCGGCGGGGGGAGTTATGTTTATGCCGATGATAAGAGACATTTGGCTAAGAAAGCTTTTTTACAGATAGTTAATGATGTTTCTGTATGTCTGAATTTACCCCTTCAGTTTCCGAGGAATAGTAAATACCCATTTGATATAAGTAGGTTTATTGATCAACTTGAAATAGCTGGTAATATACTGCATGAAGTCGATCCTAAAAAGACACTCACGGTAATGATTGATGCAGTAGATAATTCTGTTGCTGCTGCTAAATTTTGTGATCCGCCTGAGCAACCGTTTATTTACGATTTTTTTAAAGCGAATTTGGAACGTCTTCCAGTGAACATAAGATTTATCGTTTCATGCAGAACTGCCCGCAGAGATCTTATTTCTTTTCCTAAGAATGGGGTGGAGATAGAATGCCTACCGTTTTCATTGGAAGAGACTGCTGAAAATTTAAGTCTATCCTATCCAGAGGCAGATCAGTTACTTGCTGAGCAATTGCATCTCCTTTCAAATGGAGTGCCGAGGGTTCAAGGTTATGCGCTTGAATATTCGGAAGGACTCGAAGATCTTTTGATTCCTCTTATGCCAAAGGGGAAGGGGCTGGATGATGTGTTTGATTCCATCTTTGAGACAGCTTTGAAAAGGATGGGGCGGCCCGATATTTTTGATGATTTTGTTTCAGCTCTTTCAGTACTTCCTGCTCCAATAGAATTGGAGGGAATAGCGGATGTGCTTGAAGTTACTAAAGGAGAGATCAAAGACATTGTTTCAGATCTCGCTCCCGGCTTGATAATTCGAGAAGACAGCATCACGATTGCTGACGAAGATTATGCCGATTTTATAGGAACCAGAGGAGTTGTTAATCGGCAGAAGATTATTGAAAAGTCCGCAAGTCATTTTTTGAAAACCAATAAAGATAGCTCATACAGTGCTGTTCATATTGCTGATTTTTTGGTTAAAGCTAATAGGGCTACTGAAATTTTGGGTCTACTTGAGGATGATCCCCAAATTTCAGCGGTTACTGATCCTGTTGAGTCTTATCAAATACAGCTAAATAGAATGAGATTGTCACTTCATTCGCATAAGAATTCAGGGTCAAAAGTTGATGTAATAAAAACTGTTCTCCACAGTGCCCAGGCGACCTATAGCGACAGCATGATCAGTCGGGTGCTTGATGAACATCTGGGACTTTCAGTGGAGTTTGCTTACGACTCTGTTCATAGAAAAGTGCTTATGGATTCCGAGTTAGCCCATAAGCATGGATCTTTTTTAGCTCATGAGGCGTTGAGGCAAGCAAGAAGGGGGAGAACTGCTCTAGCAAGGGAAAAATTATATTATTATGAATTGTGGTTGGATAGCAGGAGAAAACATGCAGACCCGGATGGAGTAAGGAATAATTGGTCGATTACAGATAATGATATTGCGGCCTTGACCGAAACTGTTTTGGAGTTGGGCGGAACAGCTAAAGCTTTTCATTACCTTATGCGATGGCGACCTGTGTATGTGAAGTTAAAGGTTGCCATTTCTTTGGTTCCAAGGCTTATCGCAAGTGGCAAGGCTTCTGAACTAAAAGAGTTGCTTGATAGTGGCATTGTTCCGAAACCTTGGGATTTAGTGCTCATTGTTAATTTGCTAATGGTCGGGGAAGATATAGCTCTGGAGATTCTTCAGAGCTCTTTGCGAAGAGTATCCGCAATCACCATTCCTGATATTGATAATATGTGGTCGTCCAATGGAATGTCATGGAAAGCTGATTTACTGGATGTTTTTATTTTGGCTTGCGAACAGGCTTACGCTTTTGGGGTGGATACCGGAGTTGTTTTGCAGGTCGTTGAGCGTATTTTAAAAAAAATGACCGCTCTCAAAAAGAGATTGTTTAAATCAGAGATACCTAGAATAGACGCACTCATTAGGTGTTGGCTTTTGAGTGATATCATTAGGGGGCATGAAAAACGTAAAGATAATTTTGATGATAGGCTGGTCATTTTTAAGCCGGACTCGGAAGATGACCAAAAACAAAGCTACCAATCTTCGGATTTTGAAGAATTAAAAAGAGTCATTGGTGGAGTGACCCCAATATATGTAAAACGGGTGGACATTTTACGGAAGCTTAGATCTGGAGAAACGATAGATTCAGATTCCTTGGAAGGAATGGTTCCTTCAATTGGATATTGGCCGGATAGAGATTATGAGACTTCGCGTATAGCTGAAAAAGCAGCCCGAAGTGTAATGCATCTGTTATGTGTGAAGGAGCTTAAAGGGATAGAACTCTTTCACAGATGCAAGGATATTCTTGGGACCAAGTGCGAAGGTCATTCTGTTACTAAATGTATGAATTTAATTCCTCTGATGGCTCTTCGTGTCGATGAGTATGAAGACATTTTAGATGTGTCCTCTAAGTGTTTTGAAACGATTAAAACGAACAAGGAAGTTGTTTCCGATAAAATAACATCAGGGCTTCAGCTTGCTTGGCTGTTATCACCCACCAGTCCGGATGATGCAGAAATATTTTTCAAAGAATCCATGGAAATGGCCAGTGGTATTGATACTGAAATCTTAGACCAAGTTAATTTTTTAGGAACCGCTTCGCTTTATACGAATATTAATAATCTTAAAGACAGTGCCGTGTTATGCGACAATTTCGCTGATATTGTTGGTTATATCTCAGATTATCTTGATCGTTTACCGTGGGAGAATTTTGCACGTACGTTATCAACTATAAATATTGTCTACTCACTTGCCGCCATATCACGGTGGGCTGACCGTGGAGTTGTTTCGATTGGTTTTACCCTACCTGAGTGGATTTATGTAGCACTTCAGCAAAAGAAAATAACTCCAGAATTGGCCTATAGTTTATCTACTTTTTTCGGGGGGTGCTCCAGTGAGTTGAGAGATGAAATAGTATCCGGTTCACATGACAAAGAAGATAGCCTGGGCCCGCTGTTGGAAGAGATGGCGAAAGATGCCTTATTGTATCGTCCGCAAAACAGTAGATATGATTTTGGGCGTGAGATTTTGAGTCAATATCCCGAATGTTCGAGTTCAAAGGGGGTGTGGGGAAATAGACTTGAGCAAACCATCGATTTTTTAGATAAACATAGTGATAGTAAAAAAAATACAAGAGACGATGCTAGGCATTTGTCGTATGGCTCAGATAGAAAAGAATTGACTCTGGCAAAACTTAATATTGCGGATAAACACTTTTCGTCTGCTGAACGTATTTTTGAAGTTTTAGAGATTGCCCGAAAGTCTGATCTTGATGACACTCTTTTCGAGTCCAGTTTGTTTGCAGAAATGATGACCCGTTCTTCTGGGTCACGGTTTCGGGTTGCGTTTCTTAATGCCGTTGCGGATTTGTCAATTGATGATGTTGAAGCAAGATCCGTACTCGATTTATTTAAAAATGCTATTGATGAGTGGGGCAAGACTCCAGCAGTTCAACAATGGATTCAAGGTCGCCTTCCGGAAGTTCTTGTTAAATTTTTTGAGACCCACACTTGGTGGGATTATGGTGACTCAAGTTGGTTATCTCTTCTCGACAAGGCTGGTCTTGATAGCGATGGGCGTTTTAATGTTTTTAGGGATAGTCTGATAAATTCAAAGCAGTCTTTGTCAAGCAGGCAGCTCTTTGTACTGGCCGGAAGGCTTGCGCAAGAGCTCAGTTCAGATGAGGTCAATGAACTGTTTATATGGTATTTGGACCATATTTATAAGCAGATCCCTGAGGATGGCAGGTTTTGTTCTGAGTCTTTAACTGATTCTGAGTCTGTCACTGAATCAGTTGCAAGGTTTCTTTTTGTAATGATGGGGGATATAGACAAGCATATTCGGTGGGAAGCTGCTCATGTTCTTAGGAAATTGGCAAGGCTTGGATGCCATGACGTTTTGAAGGCTACGGTAGCTCAGTATTCGAGAGAGTCAGATGGTTCTTTCTTGGCGGCAGGTAATCCTTTTTATCATCTTTCGGCTAAACTTTGGTTACTTATTTCGCTCCATAGGATTGCTTTCGAAACTCCAGAGGCTCTCTCTGAGTTTAAAAATGAGCTGTTAGATTTGGCTTTATCCCCGGAGCTACCGCATAGCGCAATAAGAGAGTATTCCAAAAGAACATTACTACAGTTACATAAGGCCGGTACGATTAGTCTTAATGACAGAGATTTAAAATCATTAGAAAGGGTTAATGAACCGGTGATGGATAAATTTTCTGGCGACCCATTTTCTGGTAGGGGATTTGGGTTTGATGAAGATAAAAATTGGCGGTTTCGTTTTGATACAGTAGATACTCTTCCGTATTGGTATGAAAGTTTGTTGAGACTTTTTCCGACTGTTACTCCTGAATATTTTTTGAAAATTGCTGAAAAATGGATTGTCGATAAATGGCATCCACCAAGCGACATTGCATGGAGGGATAAAGAACCCCGTCAAGATAGACTTCGTCAGCAAAATTGGCGGCATACTGATCATCGACATGGCTCTTATCCGCGTATGGAGCGTTATGTAAGATATTTAGAGTGGAATGCTATGCATTGTGTCGTTGGCGAATTACTTCAAACCCATCCTTTGCTTGAAAATGAAGATTCATTTTACAGTTTTGATGAATGGATTGGCAGGTGTCTTCCTTCTCAGCTTGATAAGTGGCTTTCAGACAACAAAGGAGCAACTCCTCTTGAAACAGGATTGTGGTTTCCTTTATCAGAGGAAAATGAAAAGTGGGCTGAGAGTGTTTCGAATGATGAAGTGATGATTCTTCTTGGGTTAGGGGGTGAGGCAAATCCCGGCTGGCTTGCCATTGATACTAGCTATTCCGTGGATTTTCCTAAAGGTAAATGTACGATACAGATAAGTTCAGCATTGGTTGTTCCGGGTACGTCTCCGGCGTTGGTTAGGGCTCTGCAGTCGGCTGATAGTCATTATAGTTATCGGATTCCTAGTGAAGGAGATTCGATGATGATAGATAGTTTTCCTTTTTCAATGACAGGTTGGTTAAGATTCAGTGACCGCGATTTGAGATTCGATGAACATGACCCTTTGCGTTATGAAATAGGGGCAATGGCTGTATTCCCCGGATTAAAATTAAGTTCAAAGCTTGTTAAGGCTTCAGGGGAAAATAAATGGATGCGGTTAGATTCAACAGAAGTAGTTATGAATTATGAAAGCTGGTGTGACGAGCCCGAAAGAGATAATTCTTATATCGATGCGCCACAGACACAAGGAAGAAGGCTTTGGGCGAAGATAGATTTTATTCGTGAATTCCTTAATGAGCAAAATAAGGATTTGATCTGTGAAGTGTTAGTGAAAAAGTCAGTTGGAAGGCAACGGTCCTATTCGGATAATGAGGAGAAGAGTCATGTCAGGATCATCCTGCTCAGAGCAGATGGAACAATCTACCAAGCATCGGGAAATTCTGGAGCTTGGTAAAAAAATAGTTGAAGAGTTTGGTCTGCAAAAGACTAATGATACCCTTGGACGTTGGATGGCACACTATATTGCTGAGTTAATTGAGAGAGTTGAAAGAGTAGGAGAAGAGGAACGTCCAAACGTTGAAAAAGAATGTGTTGATGCAATTTTAAAACTTTGGGAGCATCGTTTTTCGTGGCATAAGTCTCATAGACCACTGGTCGTTTTTGAGAAAATTGCTGAAAATTTGGAAGGTCTCAATCCAGATAGGGAAAATTTTTATTATAGAAATATGAGAAGGAGTGTTGATGATTCCTCTGAGAATGATGAAACACAGTCTTTACTTGAACTAATTGATGGGGTTGATAATGCAGCAAAGCAGATTATTAATATGTTGTATGTTCAGGCTGCAGGGATAGCCGTAGATCAATCCAAAGATTGGGTAGAGTTGGCCCGAAAAGCAGGCGTAGGGCATGGGGTAGATTTTGATGTAGCTACCTTTATTGAAGATGAAAGTGAGGTTCTTAAGCCTCGTTTCGGAGATCTCGAAACTAAGGAAAAACTTCTTGAGCGAATCAAAAAGTTGGACGCTTTTACAAAAATGGCTATGGCTCTTTCTGAGGATTTAAAGGGTAAGGTTGAAGAATTTCAGGATTAAGTATTATTCAGCCTTAAATCTAAAAGCCCACGCATTATCAATAAGGCGTTCAATCTCGGATAGTGCTTTGCACTCAGAGTATCCTTTTTGGAGTAATTCCCTGTATGCGTGGGCATATTCGTTGCGAAGGCAGGTTGCAAAAATACCGGGATCGTCACTGGCAATATACATTGTGGTGTATTGTCTTTTCGCTATGCCGTTGCGAGTGGGGTGCAAGGGTTTTTATTTTATTTGCGATTTTTTTTTGTAAGAGAATCTAGTAAATTGTCTGCAATTATAATTTCAGAGTCGTATTCCTTCTCTTTTCCATGCTTAAAGAAAATATGTAGAATGGCAGGAGTTCTGTCTTGTTGTCTTGCAAAGAGAATACGTATTTGTCCCCCTACTCTGATTTCTTTTAAGTTAGAGTGTTTTGATCCATTGAGTGTGTCAATTAATGGCCGTCCACCGCCAAAGCTTAAACTTTCTGCCAATTCTAGTTTGTCTCTAATAGCTTTGCGTTGCTGCAATTGAAAATTTTCTTCACGTTCGATAAAGTTCTCTGTGAAAAGTGCACTAGGGCAAATATCTTTTAACGGAGGTATTATTGTCGAATCTGCATGAATTTCTCCATGTATAATGTTCGATATGTTTTTTAATTTTACAATATTAGGAGCTGCGCATTCATCCATTATTAAGTCAACTGAAAAAGAAGGCTTACTCCAACGGTCTTCTGTTTCAAGACTAATTGTGACACCGTCCAGCAACCAACTAATTCCGAGAATATCGTAGTTATTTGGTGGGAGGTCACGTATAGAGATAGTTATTTGGCTTAATTCTTCAAATTTTTCATCTAAATGATCAATGCAGGGGCACCGGTTAGCACAGTGCTCTATAAAAAGTGCAAAATCACGTTCTCCTTTTTCCAGAAGAGAAGCAGAAAAATTTTCAAGGGAATAGTTATTTGTGAGCTTACACTCTTCTTTACATGCAGCTTCTGCATATAGCGAATAACTATCTTCGCCCTGGTTGAGTTCAAGTGCACCTTGAAACATTTGAAAAGCGAGATCATATGCCTCATCTTTGGTTTTTTCAGCATCAACACTAAGGTGGTTAAAGCAAAGTGCATGTTCCATGTATTATGACCTTTTTGCCAGACGGGCCATGTTTTTCACACTTTGATCACCAAATCCTTCAGGCCAGAATTCAAGTTTACCGTTTTCGAAAATTTTTGGTGAGCTTACAGAGCTGTACCCATCATTTTTTGTGAAGTTGTGGAATTGGACATCTGAGGCAGCTATTTTATTGTCTTTTACTGCAATTCGTACACCATCCATAAGGTGGTCGCTATGTGTTTCAACTACAATTTGTATTCCGCAGCCAACAGCAAGTGCTAAAAGTTGGCCCAAAATAGTTTGACCATATGGATGAAGATGTGCTTCTGGATTTTCAATCAACAAGAGAGTCCGATCCGGACTATCGGCATGGAAAAGCGAAATTCTATCCGCGTTGGCTTTATTTTTGTCTGCACATGCTCCAAGTATAAGGGCGATTACAGGGAGAGTATAGCTCAGTCCGAATCCTACGTTGGCTGGTCTGAAATTATCATATCTAGCGAAATCTAAATCTATTTTGGGTTGAGATTCAATTTTGAATGAGATTCCAGGGGAGATTTCTCCCAACCATGCTGGAATATTGTATTCAAGGATATTGCCCTCTGCCGTAGGGTGACGTATTGATTCTGGCAGAAGTAGGTCTTCCCTTTGGGCAATATAACTTAATACATATTCACCCTGAGCTCCAACACCAATATCATGCGTTTGATCAGAATGGGGGAGGGTTGTTGATGGCCCAAGTCTGTTGGCACCAATATAATAGGTTTGAAAATAGCTTAACCATGGGTTAGCATGATTAATTTTATTTCTTTTTATAGCGACACTTTGATTTTCATGGTGTTTATATGAAAAATCAATGATTGCAGGTTTGTCTCTAACGTCAGAATTGATGAATTCCTGAAGGTCGCCATGACCAGGTAATGGGTTGAGTTTCCCTGTATTACGTAATGATTCAAAGAATCGGAGAGCTTGTAAAACAGAGCTTTTACCTGAACTGTTTAGACCAGCGAGTACAGTCAAAGGAGCAAGGTTTAGTTCAAAATTTTTAAACGATTTGAAATTTTTTAAATATATACCGTTAATCATTCTTGTTCCTTCTCTTTTATTGCAATTACGTGGTTTATTAAATTGGATAATATCTCATGTCTGTTTTTTACACTGGCCTTTTTCCAACTATCTCGGCTCATCATTTTGTAAAAAGTATCATCGTATATCATGTTCTCATACATGTCGAAAAAAACTTCTTTGTTACGCATCAATTGTTCAAAAGATTCATCATCTATATGTCCAAGAATAGTACTCCACGCTTCAAAAAGAGATTTGTTAATCGGTGAGCGTTTATAGTGGCGAAGGGATTTTCGAAAGGCGTGTACGCCAAATAATTTTTTAGCGCGAACCATGGCTTTGATAAACCGTTTTTCCAGTAGATCAAGGTTTGTTATTTTGAATTTGGGAGTTTTGGTTCCTTTGAATATCTTGCCAATTTTAGAATTATCCATATCAGGCATAAGGTTGATAATTCTCATTGTATCAGCCAGAAACACATCAAGGTCCTTTCCATCATAATCGCGATAATCTCGGATGGTGAACGCTAGGAAACGTAAAATTAATTCACGGCCAGCCATTCGGCTGTCATTTACTGAGTTATCTGTCGCAGCTATGAATTCCTTTGATGCGACCAGTTTTGTCAATAATTCAGTTGAGTGGCCTTGATATAAAGCATGCCTTATCTCTTGGGCCGTCAGCTGTAGTCCGCCTGTGTTAATTCGTTTGAAAACATTGAATTTGACAACTTCAGGGGTTCCTGGGTTAATAATTGTAAATCTGAACTCTGTTTCCAAAATTGTATTGACATGTTTATCCGGCAAGTGAGCAAAATCTTTGCCGTTCAGTTTTTCGCCCCAGAACTCAAGGTCTTGCAACTTATGTCCATGACCCCGATCTTTTTCATTCCTTTCTTTTAAATACTTTTGGCCCAATACAAAGTCTCTGATGGTTGATAGTCGCTGCAATCCATCTACCACATCCCAACATCCATCAGTATCTGCTGCAACATAAAACATTGGGAGAGGTATTCTCATCATAAGAGACTCTATTAATTGACTTTTTCTTTTTGTGTCCCAGATCTCTTTTCTTTGAAAATTGGGAGCTAGCCGTAGTTGTCCATTTAATAATCGCCTAATCACTGTATCGATAGAGATTACTTTTGACTCAATTGAGATTGACTTTGGGTCAAACGGTTCTACGAAATCTCCCTCACCTCTTTCTATTTCAACGCCGGAAAAACTGCTGGGGGTTGCAAGTTCTTGCTCAACAGAAGAGGTTCTTTTGTTTATATTTGATTTCATCAATCATTTTTCCTTAGCTTATTTATTTCTTCTCAGGGGCATATGTTAATATTTACTTATACATTAGGTAGCGTCTGTTGATGTGTATTTCATTACAGGATGATGCCATGATAATTATAATTTGAGAAGAGGGAATCTCATTGTTTGAACTTTGAAATTTTGGCTTTTTAGAGTCTATGCCCAAGTGATATTGAGTCATTGATCAAGGTCTTTTTTGTATGCGTTTAAAGTCAGTGGGGAGAGTGCTCTTTCTAACGAACAGTACTGTAGGAATGATTTAATAGCGAGATTGAGTTTCATATATAGTATCTCCTTTGATTTTTTGACTTAATGAGACAAAAATAAAGAGTGTTCAATTAGTATACATGCAATAAGTTTATGGTCGCGCAAGAGTAAAAAAAATAGCAGTACAAAGTTCTGACTGCTATTTTGAATTGCTAGTTTCGTTTCTTACCCCTCAAACTCCGCACCACACCGATTACAACGATACTGCCCGATAACATGCATATCGATCTGTTCGCCTACAGCATTGCCTGTGGCAGCACCGGCGAAGAAGCCTGCGACAGCTCCTGCCAGTCCTCCAGCCAATGCACCAATTCCCGTTCCGATGACAGGGACAAATGATCCGATAGCGGCACCGGCTATGGCTCCACCTTCTGCGCCTGCATATCCGCAAGCCGCTCCGGTAACGCCACCGGCTACTGTTCCGACTTTCTGGGCTGTGTTGATGAGCACTACATGGGTGTTAATTTCGCACTGCGGGCATTTTGGAAGTTCTTCAGACATAATTATCTCCTTGTTTATTTGGTTAATGATTCCTGAAGCAGGTCAAACATGGCCGGAGCCAGATCCGAGAGCTCGGTGATGACTCTGCTTTTTCCGGGGAACAAATGAAAAACGGCCTCGGAGTTGATTCCGAGACCGTATATTTCGAAGCCGTTTTTGCTTCCGTCTTTGATCGCTTTCTGCGTGCTGGCCGGGTTGTCCGGAACACCATCCGTTATGCAAAGGATAATTTTTCGATTCTCCGGCAGAGGCAGCATTTGCTGGAAAGTCCACCACAAAGCCTCACCCAGCGGGGTTGAGCCTGATGCAGCAAGCCCAAACCGGGAATGTAGTTTTTGCCCATGGTTAAGGACAGGGGCCACAGTCGGTTCATCATAGTTATCACCGCCCGAAGTCCTTACTGCTGGAAAGGCACTGACTCCGACATTTACTCCGTTGATGGAATTAAGAGCACTGACCACCGTATGACAGACTTTAGAAGCCAACCCGATGCGTCTTCGCATGGAGCCGGAACAATCCATAAGGATATGGACTGCGGTATTGATTCCACGACTTTCCTGTCTGCGACGAAACATCCGTGGATTTCCAACTGCGATACGATGCAGATGGGCCGTACTCAAACGGCCATGCCTGCCGATGCGATCATGTTTGATTGTTTTGGCTTGGATAATTCCATGAAGACGGGATTTAAGTGCCGTCGAAGCCCTGCGGGTTTGATCAAGATCATCCTTATCCAACTCAACAATCTTCTTGTACCCGTCCTTGGCAACCTGAATGCCTTCCTCCACATTGTCAGGGGCAAGCTTGGTCAGAGTGTCCTCCAGAACCTCCCCGAATCCTTTGGGCAGATCTATGGACTTGGATTTTAGGAGTTTATCCAGATCGTCAGCCGGACCTCGACCTTTGTTTTTGGGTCTTGAACCAGCTTCTTTAAGATATGCCTTCAGCTGGGCTACGATTTCCCGTGTGTAAAGAATGCAATCCTGCGTAGAGTCACATTTTGTTCGTACCTGTTGCAGAATAGAATCCAAGCGTGCAGTAAGTCCGGGATGGTGCGTTTCAATAACTGAAGCTGTATCTGCACACAGTCCCTCCAGATCTGGAACATCCCATGACCGAACTTTCAGAAGAATCCAGTTGAGAGCATTGACAACTAAGTCATTTTTTCCAGACTGCGGCTGATCGTCATCATTAATAAATAGCTTCCGAATCAACCAATGGAAGTTCTGACGACAGCCAGGAAAGATCTCAGCCAGCTTGTTTTCAACCCGCCAGTCTTCCAGAGAATTCCAGATGTGCATTTCGAACGGAGTAAGCTTTGCCATCTTTAGCCATTCAAAATTGGTCTCACGTATGTGTGCAGCTTCATGGTCAAGGTAGCCGCGAACCATACAGCGCAAAGTTTCATCGCTATCAAGGGGTAGAGCCGGTAATTGAATGGTCCTGCCGTCAGTGAAAGCTTTGTTTCCGCCGATGCTAACCTTAACTCCATATTTCCGACCAAGCACACTTGCCACCAGCGGAAGCGATTTCATGATCAGTTTGTTATTCATAAATCCTCCGGATCACCACAGCCCGTGACTGTCGATCTGTTGCTGAGTTACGACTTGGGAAGTATGGGACGGTTTTGGATTCTCAGATGTGGCTTCAGTTTCGGCAGTTGCATCCTTGGGGCTAGAGACCAAACATTCAAGAAGGACCTCGGCTGTGGAACCATCAAGAATCTTTTGCGCGTTCTCCACAAGCAGAGCAGGTTCCCGGAGCAGGGAAACCACTCCCTGCAACATGAGCAGGTCTGTGTTGCGGATGAACCCGCGGGATGGAACTTTGTTGAAAGCCGTCTGAAGCAGATCGGTTATAGGCAGGACTCTGGGGTCAACAAAGGATAGCCCATCGAGCTTGCTGTAAATGGACCGCAGCGGTGAAAGAGCCTTGTGTGAGACTTTGACTTTTCCGGCATAGCAACGGTTCCAAGTGTCGGTTGCAGCTTTGGCAATTTCATCAAAGAGAGTAAAACCGAGTTTATTGACCTCGTCCTTGAGTCCTTTCTTTACTGAATTTTCTTTAGGAGCAGCCAGCTTGAAAAATTGCCATTTGAAACCGATCCGGGAACGCACATATTCAGCACTGACATTAGAATTGCCAATTAGCTTTTCCCAACCGGGATGCAACTTGACCCAATCCTTCACAGATTCATCGTAGCGGCTGAGGAAACCTTCCTTGGCTGCGAAGAACTCTTTCTGAATCATAACAAGCTCTTTAACTATTTCTTCTGCTGCTTTTTCAGGAATTGCCCATCCACCAAGGAAGCGCACACCATGACGATCAAGCATGTTGAATGCTCGGGATTTCAGTGTCCCGAAAATGCGCAGATCTTCAGGGTTGCAAACCTTCTTGCTACCCAAAGATGCAAGATCTTCCGGCGGAAGCTGTGTTTCCCCAAAATCATAAGGAGTAAGTTTCTTTCTGGCTGACCAGATGCTCACATCTAAATTTAGGGCTAAAAGATGGTTGAGGACCGTAATCTTGGTTTTGGATTCCATGGCTATCTCCTTTACGGACGCACAAAATAAAAGCGGAGACAGCCGGAGCCATCCCCGCTCATAAAAATTTGCGTGCTTAGTTTATGATGTTGATTGTGATTCCTCTTCCATCGGGAAAATGCGTTGGGCAAGCTCATGCAGAACAGTACGAGTCTCACGACTGGCCCGGTACCCAAGAGCCCGATCCAAAGCATAAGTAACAGGTTGGATTCCCTGCCTTGCCAGCGGCTGGAAGCGTTCCGTCAGATCGGCCCAGCGAATCAAAGTCCGAGTTGAAAATGTGACCTCAATAGTATCTGTAAGATTGCCTGATGCTTCACCCATGAACAGCTTGCGCACGGAGTTGGCGTATTCGACCATTTTCTTACGGATATTCTCAGGGAGTTTTTTGGTTTTACGGGAAAGCAACTCAGTTTCAGCTTCAGGGGTAGGATACCCGATTTCACAAAGCCAAAACCGATCCATAAAAGCCAAGTTCTGACGGACAACACCTTGGTAAAGTCCGGTTTCATCTGCTCCACCATTGGAGTTTGCAGTAGCTGCAAAACGGAACATGGGATGGGGACGGATGATCTCGCCAGACTTTTCAGGAATACAGAGCGGGTCACCATCCAGAATTCCGTTGAGGCCCGCAGCGGTTGCAGGATCAATGATGTCGATTTCATTAAGCAGAAGCAGACCACCATACTTCATGGCAAGGGCTAGTGGACCATATTGGAATTCCATGTTTCCTTTTTCAACAGTCAGATGACCTACCATTTCCGGGAACTCCAGACGGCTATGACCAGTAATTTCAAACACCGGGTAATTAAGCTTTGCCGCAAGCTGCTTGATAAGACTGGTCTTGCCACTGCCACTGGGGCCAAAGAGGTATATTGGGTCTGAGCTATCCATAAACCAGACAACCACGTCCCGGCTGGATTCATGAAAAAGGTATTCAGAATCCGAGTCCGGAGTGAAAGATGAAGCAGATTCAAAACCCTTAACCATACGCCCGGAAGCTTTACCGCTGAAGATCTGCCCTGCATCCAGATCTGTCGTGACCAGCTTATCAATTTCTTCATTTATTTTTGACATGTTATTCTCCTGAGTATTGAGCATGAAAAAAGGCACACCTTGTTCAGATGTGCCTCATATTAATAGTCTGTCTTGTCTTCGATCATGCTGCCTGCTCATATTTCCACCACAACTTACGGTTACCATCCCAGCGAAAGCCTGCCTTGCGCAGTGATTCTTTCTGCGAATGGGTATTTCCAGTAGCTAAAATGCATGGCCTGCCATTCTGCCCATTCTCTTTACGGTACTGAATCCCATCAAGACGAGGTAGATTCGGTGATGAGCTACCCTTGTTCTGTGGCTGTTGTTGAGGACCAGATGAAGTCGATCCCAGATGTCTGGAAGGATCATAATCGTTGTCCATATTTTGCGGACGACATGAGCCTTCAGCATCGTCATCATGCTCAGTAACAATACCGATGAGTGCAGCCAATCCATACCTACGGGCATAAGTCATGGCAGATCCATAGCCCTGAGGATCGGATTTCGGCAAAGGCATGACCAGTAAAGAAGATTGCCACTGACCTGATTCAGCGTGGACGATCTTGCTGACCAACCCAAGATTACCATTTTCGACCTGTACCGGCAGTTGGGTTAGCCAAATACCGTTTACAAGCAGGGCGTCGCGACATGTCTCCATAACAGATTTTAGGGATGCATATCTGCTGTTGGTGAAATTGTTTTGCCCATCCTTGGCAGCCGGTTTCAAAGCTTGTTGTACCTTCAGCATTGCTCCGGCGAGCTCAGTGATTTCCGGGGAACAAAGTGTGAAGTTTTGCATAATTACCTCCTGCAATAAAAGAAGCTCCTTTCCGTAATGATCGGTCAGGAGCTTTATTCGATAAAAAATCTGTTTGTATTACAGAGATAATATATATTTGAAATTGTTTGAGGAGCAGTAGAATAGAGAGTTATGCTGAATGTTTTTTCAGAACTTCCAGTAAATCAATTGCTCTCTCAATATCCTTCTCAGACAATTCGTAAAGCAGGAATTTTGCCCGTGAGAGGTTACTGGCTTCAACAGTCTTTATGGCGATGATTTCAGCAGGATCAACATGCAGCGCATTGGAAATCTTGATCAGAATTTCAACGGACAAATTAACCTGACCTCTCTCTATCTCTCCAAGATATTTGTAACTTATCTCAGCGCGTTCAGCCAATTCTTGTTGGCTGAGATTGTTTCGTTTTCTAATGGCCCTGATTGTCTGCCCGATCTCTTCTACGATATGCGCCATATTACCTCCAATGATTCATGAAGTTTGTGGAGGTACTGGCTTTTTATAAACCCATGTCAGGTAACATTTCACATTGAATAAAACCACCTATCGGTGTTAAGTGTGTTTCCATCTTGGTCTTATGATATTTCAAACGCCCGATACTAACATACGTATTTTCAAAAGGAGTTGTCTCTATGTCTCGGTTATTGCGAAGTTTATTATTTTTGATTCTAGCGTTTCTGTTTTGCTCTTGTACAAAAGATGATATTTCAATTGTAAAAAAAGGGTATATGAATTTCGATCAAAGCGTCACAATCGGTGACGTTCTCGATAATTGCAAGGGGCTGGAGAATCGCAAGTGGTCAAAGTTCGAAACGGACCTGAAACGTAGAGTTGTAGATTTTACAGCTGATATACCTGTAAAAATTGATTCACTTACTCCTAACACTCCGTTGACCACACAGGAAATCGATGTACTCAAAGAAATCGTAAAGGGCCTCGATCCTGTCTTTCAACTGACTTTGCAGTTTCAGATTAATCAGAATGACTCTTTCCAATTAACCTATGCTGGAATAACCCTTAAGCCCAATATTTTAATAGGTGATATTGTTTTGCCCGACGCATACAAGGCCCTTGTAGACAAAGGGCAAACTTATCAAGATCCATCTCAACTCTTGAAGCAGTTGTATCAGAATCAAAAACTAGTTCCATACAACCTTCTTCATGTCATTCATTATAATTATTTGGAAAAGAAAAAAGAATTAAAACGCAAGAAAAGAGACATTATTGTCAATGCATTTAATACCTTTCAGCTCCCGGAGAGCTTGGGAAGAGTGCGATACTTAGTATATCTAAATGAAGATAAAGGGGCCATCCTATTTGGGAACCTAGTTGGAGGAATCTTAGGTGGAGGATTCAACAGAACCGATGGGATGGCATGTTCTTTCTTTGAGGAGGGGAATATAAACGAAGCTGGTGATAAGTTTGTTTTCAAGGATTCTAGCTGCTCTCCTGAAATCAGCTTAAAGAACAAGACATCTAAAGGAATGCCGTATACTATAAGTATCAGCAAAGCTGCGAATTGCACTTTTTGCAATGGAGCTGAACACTTAGACGGAGAATACCCTGCCGTTGGCTATCTTGACCTTTATGAGTACAGGGGCCCATCATTAACGCTATTTGATTAAATAAATAAATTATTCTTTGACCTATAGTCACATACTGGAAGCCCCTACCTGAGCAAAAAGCAGGTAGGGGCTATTTAGTTTAGCCTCTTGAAATAAATTTCATGATATAAATTACCTCAACTATATTATAAGTAACGTTAATTCAGACACAATTTTTATTTATATAAATGGCATAAGACATAACTTTGTTCGCTTTAAATGAAAAAGCTGTCTTGAATACTCTAAGTAGGTATATGGTAATATCTAAATATAATAAATATTTTATTCTAGCAGTTTCTGTAAAGAAACTTGTATATAAAAGTAGTATATATATGAAAATATTAAAATGGTTTCTGCAAAGAAACCTGTATTCAAAAACAATATAAAAATATTTTAATTTTTTAAAAACAATTCAGTCATATTATGAAAAATAAAATTACAAGATCATAATTTAGAATCAAATTTAGTCTTGGAAACTTATGGAGATTAATATGGCTGTTACTTATAATCCTATTTACAAAGGCAATTCAATTTTAACGAATAAAGAGAAGGGATATGGTTGTAAGACAGAAATACTAGATGCAATAAGGTCTGTCCTTGGTTATTCAATACAAAAGCATAACAAAGTTTTATGTGTAAGGTTTGATTTAAGATACCCGCAAGGTTACTTTGCATCTAAAGACAATAAACACATTCAGTTTTTTATGTCTGGATTTATAAAGTATTTCAAGAGGAATGGTTATGACCCTCACTATCTCTGGGTTCGTGAACAGAGCTCTGAAAAGCACCAGCACTATCACCTGATTGTGACTGTGGATGGAAACAAAATGCAATCACCCTACAAACTTTTACACAAGGCAGAAGAAGTATGGGCATCAGCTATTAACTCTTATCAGAGTGGGCTTGTGGACCACTGCAACAGGTCTCGTAGAGGGGAGCTTCAGCCCAATATTTACATGTTGCGGAGAAATTCCCCTGACTTTCACCATGTTTACGATGAGTGTCATAAACGGTGTAGTTACTTAGCGAAGGAAAATACCAAAGGATATGCACCAAAACGACATAGAGAATTCAGCTTTTCGAGGATTCCAACGAGCTTTTATTAAAAAATGAAAACGGGTGTTATAGTTGTTCTTTATATCCGTTTTTAATGGCTAGAATAGGTCATTTAGCCCACGCCCATCCTAGGCCTTGGTACGTTTGTATTGAGGCTTTTTTTATTTTTAAACAAAGAGGAAAATATGTTATATCTTAAAATTTTTAAAAAAGATTTCATGTGCTTCGATGAATCATTCGGTAGCATTATTCAGGCAAGGCTTATTCCTGTTAATTTTAGAATCTTCCGGTGGAATAAATGGACACTTGAGGAGGAAAAGAACTGGGATCCAAAAGATCAAGTCCCTGAAGGCTGGGAACCTGCTCTTGATTTTGATATAAATCTTCAGGGACGAACTTATAGACTGACTATTCATTCTGAGACAGCTTGGCGTGATTTGGTGCCGTATATGGAAAACCTGAGACGGAACGGGCGACGTATTACGGACGTAATTACACAGATGACCATTGCCTCACGGCGTAAAGTTAAACCTTCAGTTCGGTTTGAGATGGTTGGGGATGTGTGATTGACAAGAAGGACTCTGGGCTGAACTCGGAGTCCTTATCGTGGTAGAGTCTGGGGTATTCTCTTATGAGATATATATTCGTTTAACTGAAGTGTGTTTTTTTTGTTTTGTGTCTATCAGCAAAAAGAGCGGACACTGAGTCGTCTCCAGTGTCCGCTAAATCTATTGGTCGGTTTTTAAGGGCAAACCGGCTAAGTGGTAAACGTATATTTATCCGGTTTCTTTTCCTACTTTGACGTGCAGAGTTTTGGATATATAGTAAAACGTCACTAGTTCAGTTTCATGATATTATTGATCTTTTTTTGTTTACAGCTTGGTTTTAACCTAAGATTATAGCTGTTTTCACCCAAAACTGTTCCAAAAAACATATCCTTTGTCATTCGAAGTGGCAATTAAAGCTATCTTGTGCCGAATATTTAGCACTCTGCCTGAAGCCGTGCATTTTTATATGCTCAGACTCAACCAGCTTTTTCAGGGGACTCTTGAGCTTGTCATTTTTACAACCAATTGTTTTTGCAATGGCTGCTCTTTTGATAGGTTTAGGACTCTTTATTAAGATTTCTATAATCTGGTTTTCCAAGTCAGATAGTTCAGGAATTCTATGTGTCGTTTTAACTTCAACTTCTGCTTGGGACTTAGCTTCAGCAGGATCGTATTCCCAAGGTCTGCCATAAAGGGGATTGTCTTTGTCATACGGCAGGTGCGCTTTGAAGGGCTGTCCTTTCAAGGCAGGATATGTTTTACACTTCGAAAAGGTTACTATCATATTGGCTCCAGGCTTTTTTTGAGGTTCGCTGCAATCTTTGATCTCGATAACATTCTGACAGATTGCTTCTACTGCTTTAGTTCCTATGGCCTGTCCTGATTTTCCAAGATGATGAATAAGAATGGTACTAATTTTTTTCTCACCAAGCTTCCGACAAAAATCGATAAGTTCTTTGAATTTATTCTGGTGATTGGAAGCTTCCTCTGCCAGAGTAAGCAAGTTGTCGACGACTAAAACAGACCCTTCTGTCAAGTCTTCAAGTAACTGATTTTGCCAGTATGCAGAGAATAAGTTCAGTTTGCCTTCTTCGCATTGTCCGGGATCATCAATTCCAGAATAAACTTGGAGTCTGGTTATCGACTTAAAGTCACCCTTATAAGCGCGCATAATTTGTACTTTGCGTTCTTCGAACCGACTCATTGGGTTCTCAGCATCCAAATAAAAAACATCGCGGGGATGTAGAACGTTAAAGGTGAAAACGTTAAACTTGTTACTCATGGCAAGGGCGAGAGTTAGGGCGTACAAACTTTTTCCGCCATCCTGGTCTCCTACAATAATTGTGATATTTTCAGGTGTTATGAGAGAGTCTAGTGTCGGGGCACTGCGTTCGGTTTTTGGAGGATATTTTTCAACTTTGACCTTTGGTTTAGATTTAGTGGCTAAGTATGGTGTTTACCCGTATGAATTATTTAATATTCCAACTTCAGAGCAAATAGTTGATGCATTAAATTCTGATGAAGGATTGCCTAAACGAAGTCTCTTTTCAAATTTAGTCCCCACAGGAAAGGCAAAATCCATGACGGTTGTGAAGGCTGTCTCCACAAGATTGGAAACTATAAAACACGAATTTTATCAGCATGAGAACGGTAAAAAAGCAAATTATCATGATTTGAATGAATATAGAATTGTTGGAATGTGGTTCTGGGATAATTTATACTTTCCTAAAATAGCGTATCAAAGTGGAGATTGGGACAAGTTAGCTAAAGATTTCTCAAAGAATGAACAAAAAGCTGATGATAATTTTATGCGACTTCTAAAAAAGTTGCCACAAGAAGAATGGTATTTAAAATTAGAAATAAGTAAGGTTGATAGAAGCGTGCTGGGGGAAAATGTTTGTTGGGAAGATAAAAAAGACGTCGTTGGAAGGTATCGTAATCATTACAAGTTGGCTAAGAAGTGCATAGAACACGGAAAAGTTTTACCCTTGAACTCTGCTAGGTAGAAGTGTATTCCCAGCCCTCAAACTAACGAGGGCTTTTTCATGCCTTTGCATCAATTTTCATCCCAGCTGTGGGGGATAGTGTGGGGGACGGTAAACCAAAAAGAAAAGGGTTTACCTTCCGAAGAAGATAAACCCTTGAAATATCATGGCGGGGCAGGAAGGATTCGAACCCTCGGCCAACGGCTTAGAAGGCCGTTGCTCTATCCAACTGAGCTACTGCCCCGCGAGAGATGCTTATTTATACAAACCGCACTTGGCGGTCAAGCAAAAAATGGAAAAAAGTTTTGAAATTTAAAAATTTTGTAGAATTCAGTGGTTATCTGGATGACCTTGGCCTTTTCCATATGGATTTGAGCCTTGGTAGAATGGAAGAGTTTGTCCGTAACTGGGGCGGAAAGTCCAGCTTTCCGGTAATACATGTTGTCGGAACCAATGGAAAAGGGTCAACTTCATCATACCTTACATCTATGGGTTGTGAACATGGACTTAAGGTCGGGACCTTTACTTCTCCTCATTTTGTGACCCCTCGTGAGCGGATCACGATTAACGGCTCCATGCTTTCTGAAGAGGAGTGGTGTGAATTGGCGAATCAGGTCATGGACATCGCCCCGGATGCGGGTTTAACTTATTTTGAGTTGTTAACCTGTATGGCTCTTGTTGCGTTCAAGAACAATGGCGTTGATCTGGCGGTGATGGAGGCCGGGCTTGGCGGTCGTTATGATGCCACCAATACGGTTGATCCCGATCTGACCGTGTTCACTCCTATTGGGCTGGACCATGAGAAGGTGCTTGGATCGACGATTGATCTGATCGCAGCAGATAAGGCTGATGCCATGCGTGAGAACGGAACCGCCATTACTGCCGTGCAGGTTGCCGAAGCTAAGACGGTGCTTGAGGCACGTGCTAAGGAATTAGGTTGCGAACTTCATCATATTAATGATCAGGAGATTGTTGCGGGCCTTAATCCTTCTCTTGCCGGGGAGCACCAGGAGCAGAATGCAGGGCTTGCGGCTTGTGCTTGGCGTTTGTTCTGCGGGAAATCAGGTATTGATTTTGACGCAGATAAGGTACGCAGCGGGGTGGAAAAGGCATTCATTGCCGGAAGGTTGCAGATTATCAAGTCGGATAGGACTTACATCCTTGATGGCGCGCACAACACTCACGCTTTTGCCGCACTGGAAGCCGAGCTGGCACGGTCTGGAATTAGGCCGGATGCGATTATCTTTGCCTGTATGAAGGACAAGGATCTAGCTCCGGTGAAGGAGACTCTTTTTCGTTTGACTGACGGCCCGATCATCGCCAGTGGAATTGAGAATAATGAACGGGCGTATCCATATAAAGATTTGGCTGCGGTCCTTGGAGAGAGGGCAAAACCTGCTAAAACTATTGACGAAGCCATCTCAATGCTTAATTCCGGTGAGAAAACAGTTCTAATCTGCGGGTCCTTGTATTTGCTGGCAGCTTTTTATACAAGATACCCAGAATTTCTGGAAAAATGATTTTTTAATTGGATGAACGTTACGGAGAAAAAATTGTCCAATCTTTTTAAATATCTGCCCTCGGTTGATTCTGTACTGACCCGTCTTGAAGAAGAGGGTGTCATTGATGGACTGCCGAGGACCCTTTCCCGTGATCTCGTTAACGGCTTTCTTGATGTCTGCCGTGAAGAAATCAAAGGCGGGATTATCACTGAAGAAAAACAGCTTTCCTCGGATGTGCTTTTCCCGCGTTTGACCTGCCATGTTCGGGCAGGTGCCAAACCTCATTTCCGGCGGGTGCTTAACGGAACCGGGGTGGTGGTGCATACCAATCTAGGTCGTTCTCTGCTGGCTGAATCTGCAGTTAAAGCGGTGACTGAGGCTTGTGCCTGCTATTCCAACCTTGAGTTTGATCTTAAGACCGGGGAGCGCGGCAGCCGCTACAGTCACGTGGAAAAGCTGATCTGCGAGATTACCGGGGCCGAAGCTGCTCTGGTGGTTAACAACAATGCTTCGGCGGTATTGATTACCCTTGAAACCCTTGCCAAAGGGCGCGAGGCAATTGTTTCCCGTGGGCAGTTGGTAGAGATTGGCGGATCTTTCCGCATCCCTGATGTCATGACTAAGAGCGGAGCGTTTTTGCGTGAAGTCGGTGCTACTAACCGCACTCACCTGCACGATTATGAAAATGCCATTAATGAGGAAACAGCACTTCTTATGAAAGTGCATACCTCCAATTTTCGGGTGATCGGATTCACCAAGGAAGTCTCCGGTGGCGAGTTGGCTGAACTGGGACGCAAGCACGGCCTCCCGGTTTATGAAGACCTCGGCAGCGGTAACCTGACCAATTTCTCCGGTCTCGGCCTGATGCGCGAACCTACGGTGCAAGAAGTTGTAGCCGAGGATGTGGACGTAGTTTCATTTTCCGGCGACAAAGTGCTCGGCGGACCGCAGGCGGGGATTATCGTAGGTAAGAAGAAATATATTGATGCAATCAAGAAGAATCCGCTCAACCGTGCGGTTCGTATTGACAAAATGACTCTCGCTGCCCTTGAAGCTACCCTGCGTCTGTATCTTGATCCAGAGACAGCCAAGCGCGAAGTTCCCACTGTACGCATGATTACCGAGAAACCTGAGAATCTTAAAAAACAGGCTCAAGCTCTCGCTCGCACATTGCGTCGTGAGTTGGGTGAAACTGTTGATATCAGCGTGCGTGAAGGTGTTTCCCGCGTAGGTGGCGGGGCATTCCCGGAGCAGGACCTAAAGACTTTTCTGGTCACTGTAGTTCCGAGTGTTAATGTGACTATAGAAGAATTAAAGGAAGGACTTCTTTCAACTGAACCTCCTCTGGTGGGACGAATAGAAGAAGACGCATTCTGTCTTGACCCACGAACATTAAGCCGTGAAGAATATAAACTCTGCGCTGAAGCAATATCTCAGATTTTAAAAGGATAATTATACATGAATAAACAATTAGAACATGAACCGAAAAGCTGCTGGGAAATCTTTAAAGACGAAGAACATCAGCAGGGTATGGACGATCTCGCAGCCCGTTACATTGATTTTCTGACCCGCTGCAAAACCGAGCGTGAGACCATCAAATACGTCGAGGAAAAACTTAAGGATGCTGGTTTCGAAGATTATCTCGGAGCTGATCAGTGCTTCCGTTCCTTCCGCGATAAGACTATTTTCATCGCCCGCAAGGGTAAAAATCCGCTTTCTCAGGGCTTCCGTCTGGTCGGTGCACACGCAGATACTCCGCGTCTCGACCTGAAGCAGCATCCTCTGTACGAAGACCTTGGCATGTCCATGGCTAAGACTCACTACTATGGCGGGATCCGTAAATACCAGTGGCTGGCACGGCCTCTTGCCCTGCACGGGGTGGTCGTTAAAGCGGACGGCACCAAGGTTGATGTTGTGATCGGCGAGGATGTTAATGATCCGGTTCTTACCATTCTCGATCTGCTTCCTCATCTTGCTTACAAGCAGGTGGAGCAGAAGGTCAGCGATGCTTTTGAAGCCGAAAAACTGAATATCCTTATGGGGCATTCCCTGTCTTTTTCTAAGGACGAAGAAGATGAGGAAAAAAGCAACGGCAAGCCTTCTGTAAAACGTAAGGTTCTTGAGCTGTTGAACGAGAAATATGATATCGTTGAAGAAGACCTTTTCAGTGCGGAAATGCACATTGTTCCCGCCGGTCCTGCCCGTTACGTTGGTTTGGATAAGTCTGTTGTGGGCGGTTACGGACAGGATGACCGCTCCTGCGTATTTCTCGCTCTCGAAGCATTCCTCAATGCTCCCGAGCCTGAGCATGCCCAGATAGTACTTTTCTACGACAAAGAAGAGGTCGGTTCAGAAGGGTCTACCGGTGCAAAGTCTCTCTTTTTCGAATACTGCCTTGAAGATCTGATTGATGCATGGGAACCCAATGCAAAGATGTCCCGGGTGATGATGGCTGGTAAGGCGCTTTCCACCGATGTGCATGCGGCAATCGACCCCGACTATCAGGATGTGCACGAGAAGCTCAACTCCGCATATCTCGGTTATGGTCCCTGCTTCTGCAAATTTACCGGACATCGCGGTAAGGTCGGTGCTAACGATGCTCATCCTGAGTTTGTGGCATGGCTGCGTAATATCCTGAGTGAGGCCGGAGCTCCGTGGCAGATGGCCGAGCTTGGCAAGGTCGATCTTGGCGGAGGTGGAACAGTAGCCAAATTCCTCGCGCTCTACGGCATGGATGTTATCGATTTCGGACCTCCGGTGCTTTCCATGCACAGCCCGTTCGAGCTGACCAGCAAGGCTGACCTGTATGCAACTGAACTGGCATTTCGTACTTTTTTAAAGAATTAATTTGATGAAGCCTCCGGCAGCCCTGCCGGAGGCAAAAGGAGAACTATGCCTGTTGTAATGGGTACTGCGGGTCATATTGACCACGGCAAGACCAGCTTGATTAAGGCTTTGACCGGAACAGACTGTGACCGTCTGGCCGAGGAAAAGAAACGCGGCATCACTATTGAATTAGGCTTTGCCAGTCTTGATCTTGGCGGTGATGAACATCTGAGTATCATCGATGTTCCGGGCCATGAGAAATTTGTGAAGAACATGGTTGCCGGGGCAGCGGGTATAGATTTCGTGCTGCTGGTCATTGCCGCTGATGAGGGCGTAATGCCTCAGACTCGTGAACATCTGGAAATCTGCACCTTGTTGGGCATTGAAAAGGGCTTCGTGGTCCTAACCAAGGCGGACATGGTTGATGAAGACTGGATGGAGATGGTTCAGGAAGACGTGCGTGAATTCCTTGCGCCGAGTTTTCTGGCTGACGCCCCGATTCATGCTGTTTCTTCGCATACGGGTCAGGGGTTGGATGAACTGCGTGGCGAGATTGCGAATTTCATGAAAGGTTTTTCGCCAAAACGCAGGACCGATCTGGCGCGTCTGCCTGTGGACCGTGTGTTCACCATGAAAGGACACGGCACCGTTGTAACCGGGACATTGATTTCCGGTCAGCTTTCCGTTGGTGACGATGTGGTCCTTTATCCGAAAATGACTGCGACCAAGGTGCGCAGCCTGCAATCGCACGGTTCATCTGTTGAGACTGCCCCTGCTGGACGCAGGACCGCTATTAACCTGCACGGTCTGGAAGTAGAGGACATTGAGCGCGGTGAGGTGCTGGGACGTCCTGGAACGCTTTTCCCGTCCAAAGTATGGGACGTGGAACTAACCTGTCTGCCGTCTTCCCCGAAAAGTTTGAAGCATCGTAAGGAAATCCATTTCCATCACGGTTCCAAGGAAGTGATGGCTAAAGTTTACTTCCTTGATCGCGAGAAGCTGGAAAAGGGAGAACGGGCCGTTTGTCAGATCCGTTTTGATAAGCCCATGACCGGGGTTTATGGAGATCGCGTTGTTCTTCGATCATTCTCTCCGCTACGCACCATTGCCGGGGGAAGCATCATCAACCCGTTGGGTCGTAAGGTTAAACGTTTTTCAGATGATGTGAAACGTCTTGAAGCGCTTATAGCAGCAGAACCGGAAGAGCTGGTCTTGACTCAACTTGATCTGGCAGGCAGGGCTGGCCTTACTTTTCAGGAACTTTCCATTTTGAGCAATGTTGCCTCCAAGCCGCTGGAGAAAATGCTCCAGACCATGGGCGGTCAGCAGAAAGTTTTCTTATATGACAAGGAAACCCGCAGCTATGTTTCCGGTACCCATTATGAGAATCTAGTGCAGGGGCTGCTTACCCACCTTGCGGAATTTCATAAAAAAGAACCCATGAAACCGGGGGTATCCCGCGGAGAAATAGGTTCAACTTACGGCAAGGGATTGCCGGAGAAATTGTTTCATTCCATTGTGGAACGTCTGCTCAAGAAAAATGAAATTGTGGCGGTTCAGGAGATTTTGCATTTGCCCGGGCATAAGGTCTCCCTTGCCTCGGATCAGCAGAAGCTGCGTGATACCTTGATGGATAATTATGAGAAGGGCGGATTGACTCCTCCGAATTTGAAAGATGTGCTTGATCCGCTTGATCTGGTCTTCAAGGAAGCAGCACCAGTTTACAAGCTTTTGCAGGATGAAGGGCTGCTGGTCAGGATCAAGGATGACATGTATTTCGCCAAGTCCGCAGTGGATGGCTTGCAGAAGACTCTTGAGGGTTATTTTGCTGAAAATGAAGAGCTTGGCCCGCAGGATTTCAAGGCTTTGGTCGGTCTGTCGCGTAAGTTTTCCATTCCATTGCTTGAATACATGGATAAGGAAAAGGTCACCATTCGAGTTGGTGATAAGCGCAGGTTGCGCAAGCAGAGTTAAATAAATTTGAAAGCCCGGATTCGTGAGAGTCCGGGTCTTTTTTTTTGCGTCTTTTTCTAGCTGTGATTATCTCGGAGTGTTATAGTCGGTTTGGTCTGTAGTGTATAAATTCCAAACTGAGGAGCATGGGGATGGTTAGAAAGTTTTATCCGTTGTTGATTGCGATTTTCTGTGTTGTTCTTTTGAGTATTATTTTTGTTTCTCCTGCCCGTTCAGGAGACGCGGAAGCCATCCTGAAACTGAAGAATGAAATTATCGAGAAGCAGAATAAGGGAAAACTCGGGGTGCAGGAATTTGTTTTATGCAAGAAAGTTCTTAACTACGCATCCTATTACGCTCTGCCGGAAAACAAGATCCAACGCGGTTCAAGTTTACTTTTATATTATGAGCCCATTAACTGGTTCACGTCTGTGCAGCAGGGCAGGTATGAGTTTTACCTTACTCAGGATGTGAAGCTTGAATCAGCAGCCGGGGAAGTCCTTTTTGACCGTGAAAAACTTTTGAGCATGCAATACAATACCGGCAAGCCAATTCTTGATATATACATGACCAATGATTTTAATCTGGGCAGCTTGCCGGCCGGGAAGTATCGATACTTTATAGTTCTGCATGACATGATCAGCGGGCAGGAATTTAGGAAAGGGATTGATTTTGAAATTGTGGAATAAAGTGAAAAAGTCCGGGGCCGTATTGGTCCCGGACTTTTTCTTTACGCTGTTGTTGCGGTAAATTGTTTTGGTGAAGTGCAGCGGGGCAGCCCTGAGTCTTTATCCACATGGAGAATCGTTTTGGCGACTGCAGTGGAAAAATCAGGGAATATGTTATCAGGGCCGACAAGTTCATCTGTTCCCAGACGGGCCATGATTTTTCGGATTCGCGGATTTACGCCGGAAAGAAGTATCTTAACGTTTTGAGCATGAGCCCTGCGGATTACTGTCTCAAGAGCTTCAATACCTGTTGCGTCCATGGTCGGAACAAGGCGCATGCAGAAAACAATCACTTCCGGTTTTTTGCGGGTGAAGCTCATTACATCCACAAACCTTTGGGCCATTCCGAAGAACATGGGGCCGTTGATTTCATAAACCACTACTTTTTCATGTCCGTTCTTGCGGTCGATGATCTCTTCTTCGGGCAGTCCGGTATCCAGACTGTGCACGTCAGTCAATTGGCTCATGCGCTTCATGAAGAGCATTGCAGCCATAACCACGCCAACTTCAACAGCTACGGTCAGGTCTACAAATACAGTCAGCAGCAGGGCTATGAGCATAACCAATGAGTCTGATTTGGGAGCGAAGAGCAAACGTTTAATGCGGTGAACTTCACTCATGTCCCATGCGACCAGCATGAGAACCCCGGCAAGGCTGGCAAGTGGAATCATTGAAGCTAGCGGAGCGCAGACCTTGATGAACATGATTAAGGTCAGAGCGTGGACTATGCCTGCTACAGGTGAATGCGCTCCGGCGCGGATGTTGGTTGCAGTGCGGGCAATCGCTCCGGTTGCAGGCAATCCCCCGAAAAGAGCTGAGCCGATGTTTGCCAATCCTTGAGCAATGAGTTCATTGGATGAGTTATGGCGGTCACCGCTCATGCCGTCCGCAACTGTGGCACTTAGCAGTGATTCGATTCCGGCAAGGATCGCGATAGTGAAAGCTTCAGGGATCAGGGTTTTCAACTGCATCAGATCGAGACCGGAAAAAGAAACTGCATCAGGCAGGATGGTGGGAATTCCACCGAATCTGCTGCCGATGGTTTTTGTCTGAAGTCCCAAGCCCCATGTTATTACGCTTGCTAAGGCAATACCAACAAAAGGAGCGGGGATGCGGGGGATAAATCTCCTGACCAGCAGCATTGAAACTACGGTAAGCATGCCCAAGGCGAGAGTTGTTGGGTCGGTGCTTGGAAGTGAGACTGCACACGCTTTGAGCCGGGGCAGGAAATCAGCAGGCATTTGATCAATTTGCAGCCCGAGGAAATCCTTGATCTGAGTGGAGAAGATCAGGATGCCGATGCCGGAAGTAAATCCGGTGGTCACAGGGTAAGGAATGTATTGCAGGAGTTTACCAAGCCCGAGGCAACCCATTACCAAAAGGATGACTCCAGCCATGATAGTGGCGAGAATGAGCCCATCGTAACCGTGGCGGGCAATGATTCCGGATATGATAATGACAAAAGCTCCGGTAGGTCCACCGATCTGAAAGCGCGTTCCGCCAAATGATGAAATAATGAATCCGGCGATGATGGCAGTAAAAAGGCCTGTAGCCGGGCTTGCCCCGGAAGCTATTGCAAATGCCATAGCCAGAGGAAGTGCAACAATACCGACGGTAATTCCGGCGGCAATATCCTGCCTTAATGTGGCCGGAGAGCAGCCTGATTTAATGAATTTGAAGCTGGTCGGGATGAAACGGTTCAGTTTTGAACAGACGTAAGTGTCCATTGAGAAACCTCCTTATTTTGGTGGTGTCTCCGTGGGGCTCAGTCGGTGGTCATATTTTTGAAATGAATTGGCCAGAGGCTGGAACTCGCGCGGAAAAAAGACCCTGATAATGCCGCAGAAATTTCATGTCAATGGGGTTTTGAAAGAAAACTTTGTGCTTTAATTCCCAAGTATTGCCGGAGATAGTGTTGAGCAGTAGGCAAAAAAAAAGGACCGGATAAATCCGGTCCTGAAAATATGGGGTGAGTGAGGGGACTTGAACCCCCGGCCACTTGGGCCACAACCAAGTGCTCTACCAACTGAGCTACACCCACCTTAAAAAAGGGGTCAGGGATTCCTGATCCCTAGAGATGTCAAATGGGGTGAGTGAGGGGACTTGAACCCCCGGCCACTTGGGCCACAACCAAGTGCTCTACCAACTGAGCTACACCCACCGCGTCTGTGAGGAGGTGTTTAACTAAGCTGGGTGTTATGGTCAAGAAGTTTTTGAAAAAAAGGTCGTTTTTTTTGTAATCATCAAATCTTGCAAGTAAAAGAGATGATTAACTTGTTTATAAAACGATGTTTTTATCTTAATAGAAAAATAGGTTGTGCACACTCTTCACTAAAGGGTTATTTTGTGCCACAAACAACTTGTTATTTTGATACTGAAAGCAATCAGGGGTCGCGGAAAGGTAAAGTCTTTTCATTTAGCTGCTGTAAGTTAATCTTCAGTTATTATCGACAGTAGCTTATTACCTGATAATTATAAGGATTTTTCGATGGATAAATTAGTTATTGAAGGTGGAGTCTCTCTTAACGGCCCTATCAGGGTCAGCGGTTCTAAAAACGCAGCGCTGCCCATTCTGCTGGCTTGCATTTTACCGGAAGGCCCGGTCTGCCTCAGCAATGTTCCCCGTTTGAGGGATATTCATACTACTCTTAAGCTGCTTGATATTCTTGGCTGTGAGACCTCTTTTGATGGTAATACGGTATGCAGCGAGGTTAAGGATCTTAAAATAGAAGCCCCGTACGATCTGGTTAAAACCATGCGTGCTTCCGTGCTCTGCCTCGGTCCCTTGCTGGCCCTGAAAGGCGAAGCCAAAGTTGCGCTTCCCGGCGGCTGTGCTATCGGCGCACGTCCTGTGGATCTGCACCTGACCGCATTTGAGCAGATGGGTGCTACCTTTGATCTCGACTCCGGTTACATTCATGGTAAATGCGACAAGCTTAAAGGTGCGCACATCAACTTTGATTTCCCCACTGTGGGCGGAACTGAGAACGTGCTCATGGCTGCTGCAATTGCCGAAGGGGAAACCATTATTGAAAACGCTGCCCGTGAGCCGGAAGTTGTCGACCTTGCAAAATTCCTTATTGCTTGCGGCGCAAAAATTTCCGGTCATGGAACAAGCATCATCACTATTCAGGGTGTTCCCTCGCTTAAAGGGTGTGACTACAAAATCATGCCCGACCGCATTGAAGCCGGAACCTACATGGTTGCTGCGGCAATGACTGATGGTGAACTGCTTATTCAGGATTGCCCCTTTCAGGAACTTGAGTCTGTTGTTTACAAGCTGCGCAAAATGGGCGTTTCCCTTGAGGAAGAGGAGGGCGGTGTACGCGTGCGTCGTGCAAACGGTCTTATTTCCGGTGTTGATATCACCACGCAGCCTTATCCCGGCTTTCCCACTGACATGCAGGCTCAGCTTATGACCCTGATGTGTCTGTCCAACGGTGCCGGAACCATCGAAGAAAAGATTTTCGAGAACCGTTTCATGCATGTGCAGGAACTTGTGCGTATGGGGGCGAACATTAAGCTCAAGGGCCGTACCGCCATGATTCGCGGAGTCGAGAAAATGACCGGAGCTCCGGTTATGGCTTCCGATCTGCGGGCCAGTGCTTCTCTTGTTGTTGCAGGATTGGCAGCTCATGGGCGTACAGATGTCCAGCGTATCTACCACCTCGATAGAGGATACGAGAAGCTTGAAGATAAGCTTTCCGCTGTAGGCGCGAGGGTCTGGCGCGAGCAAGAGTAACCGATCTGCCGCTTCATGAAACAGGTTGCGGATAATTTGATTAAAAAGAGCAGGCCCGGGATTCCGGGCCTGTTTTTATGGCAGGTTCTTGTTCCTGCATTTGTTTTCGGCATCCTTTCCATTCAATGGATGCTTCCTTCTTTGACCGCTTTGCTGGTCTATCTCTTCCTTGTTTTCTTCTTCCGACCTGAAAAAGGTGCGGCTTTTTTGATGCTGGTACTGTTCGGTATTGGGCATTGGTACGGCAATTTTGTCCTTCCTCCCGGTCTCGGAGTTATGCCGGATTGGATGGCTGCCCGTGAAAAGGTACAGCTCAGCGGAACAGTCCACAGTATCAAGGGAGCTCCGGGAAATCGTCTTAAAATACTGCTTGAAAATGTCAGTTGCCAGAGCAATTCAGCTGTCACCGATCTCGGTGGATATCTGAATTGGACATGGGACAAGCCGGACCGGTTACCTTTTGTTGGACAGCAGGTGTCCTTTGTCGCGCGGGTTAAGCCGATTCACGGTTTTCGCAACAGCGGCCTCTGGGATTACGATTTTTATTGCCGCACCAAGGATATTCGGTACCGGACGTACACTCAGGGAAAGATCAAAAACGGCGGGTTAAAGCCGTATTATCCGCAGGGCTTGCAGAAATTACGGGCTTCCCTGCGTGAACATATTCTGAAGAATGCTCCCCCAACTGACGGAGGGGCAATTTTTCCGGCATTGCTGGTCGGGGATCGTTTTTATCTTTCACAGGACAGTGTGGAACTTATTCGCAGGGCCGGTGTCTCGCATATTCTGGCTTTATCCGGGCTGCATGTCGGGTTCATCGTGGCAATAGGTTTCGCGTTGGCTTGGCTGATCGGCCTGATTTTTCCACGTATTTATTTGCGGATTCCCCAAATGCGTTTGGGGGTGCTTTTATCTGCTGTTCCGGTTTTATTTTATCTCTGGCTGGGGCAGTTCAGTCCTTCACTCATGCGTGCGGTGTGCATGTTCGGCTTCTGGGGCCTGCTCATGTTTTTTAACCGGGGCAGGGTGCTTCTGGACGGTCTTTTTCTGGCGGTTGTTGTGATTTTGGGCTTTGCTCCGCTCAGTGTCTTTGATCTGGGATTTCAGCTTTCGGTGTTGGCTGTAACCGGAATTGCTTTGTTTTATCCGGTTTTCGCGCGTCTGATGCCTGCTGGTCACAGTCTACCGGTTAAAGCAGCCCGTTTCGTGCTGGCAGTTTTTTATGTCAGTTTGTCAGCCAATATTGCTTTACTACCTATCATTATCTGGAATTTCGGGGTGCTCACTCCAAATTTTCTTTTCAACATACTTTTCGTGCCCATAATCGGGTCAATTGTAATGCCTATTTGCGGTGTGGGCGGTTTATTTGTTTCCTATTTCAGCCCGGAACTTTCGCATTCATTATTTGTGTTCGGGGCAAATGTATTCGAGTGGCTTATGCAGCTGGTGCGGGAAGCCGTAAGCGCTGGCTTGCTGCCGGAATTTGCATTTTACCGTCCACACTGGGAAGGGCTGCTGATTTATTACCTCGTGCTGAGTGCGGCTCTTCTATTGATTTACGGAAAATCACGACGGGCACAATTGCTGCTTTTGCCTGCTGTTTTGTTACTTGGGGTGCGTCTTTCCGGTGAATTCGGGCCGGAGAGGGTGCGCATGGATGTGCTTGATACCGGACAATCTCAGTGCGTTGTAATTACGGGGCCGGAAGGTACACGCACAGTTGTGGATGGCGGCGGTGGTTTCGGTAGGACCTTTGATATGGGGCGGTCCATAGTCGGCCCATGGTTGACTTATGGGCATTTGCCGAGGGTGGATAATATCTTCATGACCCACGGGGATAGGGATCATGCCGGAGGATTGGCCTTTCTTCTGGAGAAGTTCGCGGTGGGGCGTTTGTATTCCAACGGAGATATCCCCAGTGGCCGGATCGGTGAGCGCTTTAAAGCTGCTTTTGAGGATAAGGGATTAACTCCTCAAGCTCTCGTAAGCGGGGAGAAGGTTGTTCTTGAGCCGGGATTGATCATGGAGGTACTGCATCCTTCTTCTGATTTTGAAGGTAGCCGTAACGATCGTTCTTTATATCTTAGGTTGCTCTGGAACGGTCATCCGTTGTTGTCCATCTCAGGTGATCTTGATCGTAAGGGGATACGGACAGTTTTAAGGCGTTCGCAGGATCTTTCTTCCCGTGTTCTTGTCCTCCCGCATCATGGCAGTGCCGGATCTTATTCGCCTGAATTATATGAACGTGTTGATCCTGAATTGGCTGTTGCTGCATGCGGTTTTCTAAATCGTTTTAAATTTGTCGCAAAAAAGGTTGTAAGGGAGCTGGATAAAAGACATGTATGTTTGTACACGACTTCAGCGCACGGAATAATTACCGTGGAATGGAATGGTGACGGGACGGTGATAACTGTTCCCTGATTTAAAATGCATTTTTCTGATTAATGTTGTTCTGGAAACTTGATTTTCATGTGCAAAAGTGCCAATGTCTACCCATTGACCGAAGTCTATATGTGAAGCCTATGATGAATGGAGGTTTGTCTGCATGCGGGTGCTGATAGTTGATGATGATTTTTATTGCCGCAATATGTTGCATGAGATCATGAAGCCATATGCACAGTGCGATATTGCCGTTAACGGTGAAGAGGCTGTCTTTGCGTTTAAGAAGGGCCTTGAATCTGGCAATGCGTATGACCTGGTATGTCTGGATCTTGTGATGCCGGAAATGGACGGACAGCAGGCTTTGCGTGAGATCAGGTCCATTGAGAAAGATTTCAAGGTTGAGGAAGATGGCGCGGTTAAGGTTATCGTTACGACCATGCTTGATGACCGCAAGGAAACACATGATGCATTCTTCCTTGGCGGAGCGACCTCATACCTTGTTAAGCCAATTGAAGAAAGCAAGCTTGTAAAGGAGCTTAAAAATCTCGGCTTTTCAGTTTAATCTTTTTAAGCAAATTTCAGGCTGTTAATAGAGTCCTGTTTTTTATATTTTTGCCCTGAAATCAGGGAGGAATCCGCGGCTATTGCTGCGGATTTTTTTTGCTAAATATTAAAAAATGTTATATTCAGGGATATTAGGAATGGAAAACAGAATTGAAGTTCCTTAGGAAGTGGTCTATTGTGACTCCTTCATATCAAGTTTTATCCGCCACGAGTTGCGGTTTTATATAAGGTTTTTTAGCAATGTCACAGATTTTAGGCGTTAAATTTAACGATTTCGGACAGATATATTATTTTTCGTCCGGTCCTTTCGTTGTCCGGGAAGGACATTCGGTCATCGTGAAGACCGAACAGGGCATGGGGCTCGGTAAAGTTTTTGTCGTGCAACAGGATTTGCCCGAGGATGTATCCGAGGACTCAATTAAAACTATCTACCGCCTTGCCGGCGAAGAAGACCTTGAAGCTGAGGTTGAGAACAAAGAACTCGCCCGTACAGCACACAGGTTCTGCAAGAATTGTATCGATCGTCAGAAGCTCGAAATGAAGCTGGTGGACGTTGAGGTATTTTTCGATCGCAGCAAGATGATTTTTTATTTTACCGCTCCGGGTAGGATTGATTTCCGTGAGCTGGTCAAGGATCTGGTTAAGGAATACAGGACCCGCATCGAGCTGCGTCAGATCGGCGTACGCCATGAAACCCAGATGTTGGGTGCCATCGGTAACTGCGGTCAAATTTGTTGCTGCCGACGCTTTATGCGAAAGTTTATGCCGGTAACCATCCGTATGGCCAAGGAACAGAATCTTTTCCTTAACCCGACTAAAATTTCCGGTATTTGCGGCAGACTGCTCTGCTGTTTGTCTTTCGAACAGGAAAATTACGAAGATTTCCACCGTAAAAGTCCTAAGACCGGAAAGAAATACAATACTGTTCACGGTACTGTAAGGGTTACACGGACCAACTTTTTCAGAAACACTCTGACCGTTTTGCCGGAGCAGGGGGATGAAATTGAGATTCCCTTGGATGATTGGCCGGATATGATTAAGTCTTCCGGTTCTGATCGTGGCGGTGAATCTGATTCCCGTTCTGATGAACCTCGTAGAGGACGCTCTGAAGGCAGGGATGACCGCGACGGTAGCAGTTCAAGACCTCAAAGGTCGCGTTCTGACCGTTCCCGTCCTGATCGCTCAAGAAGCGATAGATCAAATTCTGATCGCCCCAGACCGGAACGTAAGCCTGTGCGAGAGAACCTTGAACGGGAAAAAGCTGATCAGACAAAAGTTTCAGCTGAGAAACCGGAAGCTAAAGAGGAGCGCCGAAAGGATGATTCTCAGCAGCAGGATCGCCGTAAGCGTCCGGCAAGGAAGGATCGTCCTCCACAGAAACCGGAGCAGCAGAAGCCGGAACAACAAAAGCCGGAGCAGGAGAAGCAGCCTGCGGCACCTGTTCAATCCGGTGAAAATGATGAGTCTGCTAAACCTAAAAAGTCTTCGCGTCGTCGCCCTGCAAGGCGCAGGCGTAAGCGCAAACCTTCCGGTCAGCGGAAGAATAAAAGCAATTAATTTTAAGAATAGAAATATTTGCTTATATTCGGGTTCTTCGCTATATGCGTTCTGCCCGTGAGCAGTAAGCGATCTTGCGGCCGGTTGAAAATGTTAATGTTCTCACCCGGCTGTTGAGATTTTTTACGCTGTATTCATTTCGGATTTTGCATGCGGCTATGGCCGTTTTATATAACCTTTATTAAATCCGATTGTTATCACCTTAACAGGAGTGACTGATTTTGGATTCGTTTTTTATTACAACTCCCATCTATTATGTTAATGCAAAGCCGCATCTCGGCCATGCCTACACAACAATCCTTGCTGATTCCATGAATAGGTTTCACAAGCTGCTGGGAGATGAAACTTTCTTTCTCACCGGAACAGACGAGCACGGTGACAAGATTGTTCAGGCCGCGGAAAAAGGTGGCCAGACCCCCCGTGAATACGTCGATGAAATAAGCTCTCTGTTCAGTGGCCTGTGGCCCGGTCTGCAGATTGAAAACGACGACTTCATCAGGACTACTCAGGAAAGGCACATCAAGTGCGTTCAGGAAGTTCTGCAGAAAGTTTATGATAAAGGTGATATTTATTTCGGTGAATACGGCGGTCATTACTGCTTTGGATGTGAACGTTTCTATACCGAGAAGGAACTGGTTGACGGAAAATGTCCTCAGCACGAAACAGTTCCCGAATATATTGCTGAGAAGAACTACTTCTTCAAGATGTCCAAGTATCAGGACTGGCTCATTGGTCACATCAATGACAATCCCGAATTTATCCGTCCGGAAAGGTATCGCAATGAAGTGCTGAGCCTTCTCAAGTCCGGCGAATTGGAAGATCTGTGTATTTCCCGCCCCAAAAGTCGTTTGGAGTGGGGCATCGAGCTGCCGTTTGACGATAAATTTGTGACTTATGTGTGGTTTGATGCTCTTATCAACTACATTACTGCGCTTGAATATCCTGACGGAGAAAAGTACGAGAAATTCTGGCCTAAAGCCAACCACCTTGTTGCCAAGGATATTCTCAAGCCTCACGCAATCTTCTGGCCTACAATGCTCAAGGCCGCTGAAATTGAGCCTTACCAGCACCTCAATGTGCATGGTTATTGGCTGATCAAAGACACCAAGATGTCCAAGTCATTGGGCAACGTTGTTTCTCCGCTGGAAATGGCAGAGAAGTATGGTGTTAATGCTTTTCGTTATTTTCTGCTGCGTGAAATGGTTTTCGGCAATGATTCCAGCTTTTCTGAGGAGGCTCTTGTCGGTCGTCTCAATGCTGATCTTGCCAACGACCTCGGCAACCTCTTCAGCCGTACCCTGTCTATGACCCATAAGTATTTTGAGGGTAAGGTTCCTGCTCAGGGTGATGAGGCGGATGAAGATTGCGAAATTAAGAGTCTTGGCCGCAAAGCTATGGCCGAATTTCAGAATAATTTCATGGACGCCAAATTTTCCCGTGGCCTCGAAGGTCTTTGGGAGCTTGTTCGTGGCTTGAACAAATATATTGATACCACCCAGCCGTGGACTCTTTATAAAGAAGAAAATATGTCCCGCCTCGGAACTGTGATGTATGTTCTGCTTGAGAACATGCGTAAGATTGCAGTTCACCTCTGGCCTGTCATGCCTGAAGCCAGTGAGATGATGCTTGAACAGCTGGGTATCAAGTTTGCTCCTGAAAAGGTAAACCTGCAGGGCGAAATCGATGTTTGGGGTCTTCTTGATCCGGGCTCCGAAGTTGCCAAGAAATCCAATCTCTTCCCGAGAGTGGAACTGCCCAAGGAAGAGCCTGCTCCTAAGAAAAAAGAAGCAAAGAAAGCCAAGAAGCAGTCCAAACAGGTTAAGGAAGAAATTCCCGGAGTAATTGAGTTCCCCGATTTCCAGAAAGTGGATATGCGTGTTGGAACTGTACTTTCCGTAACCAAGCATCCCGATGCAGACAAGCTGCTGCTGGTTAAGATCGATACCGGCGATGATGAGCCGCGTCAGGTTGTGGCCGGGCTTGCTGAGTTCTTCAAGCCCGAAGAACTGGAAGGTCGTCAGGTTGTCGTTGTTGTTAACCTCCAGCCCCGCAAGCTTCGCGGTGAAGTGTCTCAGGGCATGATCCTCGCTGTTCGTAACGGTGAAGGGATGCAGCTGCTAAGTGTTTCCGCACCTGTTGCGAATGGTTGCAAGGTTTCTTAAGCCAGCAAATAGACTATCAAAAAAAGCCCCGTACTCTTATGAGTGCGGGGCTTTTTTGGGTCCTGAGTTGGGTGGATCAATTTGAAAATTTAAGCTTGAATTCTTGTTCTAGAATTTTCTTGGCGCGATTTTCGTTCTCCGCATAAAGATTTGTATCGAAAAGAGCTTGGTGTCCGCTCCAATGTTTTGCAACTTTTGATAAATCCTGATGGGCGCATGTGTGTCCTTGATGATGGACATCTCTGAACCATGCCATTGCCGTGTCATACACGATTCCCAGATTATTCTGGAATTCCCGCCATTCTTCACCTTCTTTTAATTCGCGCTTAACGCCTTCAAATACGTGTGCCCCGAAAGGTCTCGCCGGACCGAAGGGGACAGTCGCAGGCCGGGCTTGCTTCATGTTGATTAATGCGCACCATTCGTTGACGCGGCATGAGGGCAGCGGCCAAGGCTTTTTGCGCAGCGACGGACATACCATGTAATTTGATACATCTGTTGGAATATAACCTTTGGGGTCACTGGCTATGGTTATGAATTCTTTCAGGGTCGGGCGGTAATTCTGATATGTTTCCGGAGAACATAATTTATGGTGAAATGCCGGGCATTGGCAGCATAAACCGATTTCCCCTGCTGCAATATTGTCCCCGATCGATTCCATAAGGAGATTTACCGGATCAGCAGTGAAGTATACATCGTTGTGGACGGTCAGCACATAATCTTTATCTGTGTGCTCCCATCCGTATTGATAGCGGACTGAGTGACGGTAGTCGTCGTCGGTAAGCAGATCTTCTTCAATGTGATTTATCCAGCGCCAGCCTGAAGGTTTGTAAAGGGTTATGTTATCCAGCAGATCCAGAATTAACTGCCTGCCTAAAGCTTCTGTTTCCTTCGGACGATCCTGCACAAACCATATGCGGTCAATCCATTGTCCGCTGTGTTTCATTAGTGAAAGCAGGGAAAGGGCCGTTTGAAAAGGTTTGCCGTAAGCATTAATGAGAACGTCAATTTTTTTCATATTGGAGTCCAAGGCTGACAGTTATGTGGATTGTGCTGATACTTGGAAATTTAAAGCTGGCCGTAGTGGGGCGGGGGAACGTCATCTTGCGGTGAAGCATGGGCAACAGCATTTTTCAGGTCTTTCATCTGACTGACCATGAACTGCAGCTTTTTTTCAAGCTCAGATATCTGTTTTTGTTGGGCGATGATGAACTTGTTCAGCTCTTCAACTGTTTGATCTTGGAGTGCAAGGGCTGTCTCAAGACGTTCTATTCTTTCTTCGGTAGATTTTATATTGCTCATGGCTGAAAAATGCCAGAAGAGCCGCGGGAAGGCAAATGAAACGAGCAGATAGGAATTAAGCTTTTGTCTTTTTAGGCAGGTCGTAAGGAATATCCACACCATTAATGACAAGGTCGACAACCCGGCCTTCGGTGCGTTCAACGAAGTCTTTGTAATTCTTGAGCGAAATCATGGTCTCGATGGAGTCTTCGGTGCTGCCCCAGACTCCGTATGTAGCCTTGATCCGGTCATGCACTTTTTTCATTTCCAGAATAGTCAGTGACCACCATGACCCATCGGTGGCAAGAATTTCAAGGGATTGCCATTTTGCGTCTGAACCCATGAAGTAATACTCTTGATTTGGAGAAAATTGTTGTTGCGTGTATATTAAAACGCACTGCACTTATTGCAGTCACAGACGGGGATTGCCATGATCTTTTTGGCCATTTCGCAACCAATGGCATACTGGGAGTTGCGCACTCGTATACTCATGCGACCATTATTGCTAACGATGTCAACTATTGTTCCGGGTATTATGCCCATGGAAAGAAGTCTGCCGCGGCAGCACTTTCCTGCATCAAACCCGGTTACTCTGACCGACATTCCGCTTTTGTAGCTGGATAGCGGTCTTGTATCTGCTGTTTTTGCCATTACGTTCATTGCAATTGAAATTTAAAGTCAGTTGTGAACTTTGTCAATGGTGTGATGGAATTAACATACAAATAAGGTAGGCAACTCTATGCTTGCCCATCTGCGAGTTATGATTTATGTCTTTCTGTCTCACCACAAGTCCTAACGCCAATATTTCAAAACCATTATTGGATGGAGTTCATGCCTAAACGCACTGATATCAAGAAAATTATGCTCATCGGCTCCGGGCCGATCGTCATTGGTCAGGCCTGCGAGTTTGACTATTCCGGTACTCAGGCTCTCAAAGCCCTTAAAGAAGAGGGGTACGAAGTTATTCTCGTTAACTCTAACCCCGCAACCATCATGACCGATCCCGTCTTAGCGGATCGAACCTATATTGAACCCATCGAACCCGGCACCATTGCCAAAATCATAGAAAAAGAACGACCGGATGCATTGCTGCCTACCCTTGGTGGACAGACCGCACTGAATACCGCACTTGCCGTTGCAGAAATGGGAGTGCTCGAAAAATTCGGTGTGGAATTGATCGGTGCATCTGTTGATGTAATTGAAAAAGCCGAGAGTCGCGAGCTTTTCCGTGCAGCCATGGAAAAAATCGGCCTCAAGGTTCCTACCAGCCGTATTGCCCGCAACCTTGACGATGTCCGCCGCTGCGGTAAGGAGATCAGTTTTCCCATCATCATCCGTCCTGCCTTTACCCTTGGTGGTACCGGTGGCGGTGTTGCTTACAACATGGAAGATCTTGAAGATATCGCGATGCAGGGTATTTCTGCCAGCCTCCAGAACGAGGTAATGCTTGAGGAATCCATCCTCGGCTGGAAGGAATATGAGCTGGAGGTCATGCGTGACCGCAAGGATAACTGCGTAATCATCTGTTCCATTGAAAACATTGATCCCATGGGCGTGCATACCGGTGACTCCATCACCGTTGCTCCTGCACAGACTCTGACTGATGTTGAATACCAGATGCTGAGAGATGCTTCTCTCGCCATTATGCGCGAAATCGGTGTTGAAACCGGTGGTTCAAACGTACAGTTTGCAATCAACCCGGAGAACGGCGAGCTGGCTATCATCGAGATGAACCCGCGTGTATCCCGTTCTTCCGCACTTGCTTCCAAAGCAACCGGATTCCCCATTGCCAAGATCGCAGCGAAGCTTGCAGTGGGTTACACCCTTGATGAAATTCCCAACGATATTACCCGCGAGACAATGGCCTCTTTTGAGCCGACCATTGACTATTGCGTAATTAAGATTCCCAGATTTACTTTCGAGAAATTCCCCGGTTCCGAAGATTACCTGACCACCGCCATGAAGAGTGTCGGTGAGACCATGGCGATCGGCAGAACTTTTAAGGAATGCCTGCAGAAAGGTTTGCGCTCTCTTGAAGTCGGTATGCCCGGTTTCGGTAAGGTCTTTGAACCCAGCGATATAGACCGTGATAAATTGATTGGTCTTATCCGCAAGCCCAACTCCAAGCGTATGTTTTACCTGCGTGAAGCTTTTCTCGCCGGTATGACCCTTGAGGAAATTTTCGATATCACCAAGATTGATCCCTGGTATCTGCACCAGTTCGAAGATCTGGTGACCTTTGAAAAAGAACTCCGTCAGTTCTCCCTTGAAACCGGACTTTATTCCGGTGACAAGCGGGTTCCGGTCATGTTCAAGCAAGCCAAGGAATACGGGTACTCCGATCCGCAGCTGGCAACCATGTGGAGAGAGACTGAAGAGAACGTCCGTAATTTCAGGAAAAAACTCGGTCTGGTTCCCACATATTATCTGGTTGATACCTGTGCAGCGGAATTTGAGGCTTACACCCCTTATTTCTACTCCACTTATGAGTCCGGTCAGGAAGCTGAATCCATGCCTGAACGCAAGGTTATGATTCTCGGCGGTGGACCAAACAGGATCGGGCAGGGAATTGAGTTTGACTATTGCTGCTGTCACTCCGCTTTCGCGCTGGAAGACATGGGCGTGAAGTCGATTATGGTCAACTCCAACCCTGAGACCGTATCCACTGACTACGATACTTCTGACAGACTTTATTTTGAGCCGCTTACTTATGAAGATGTGCTCAACATCATTGAGTTTGAAAAACCTGAAGGCGTAATCGTCCAGTTTGGTGGTCAGACTCCTCTGAACCTTGCGATTCCGCTGCTTAAGGCCGGTGTTAATATCCTGGGTACTTCCCCGGATGCAATTGACCGCGCTGAAGACAGGGAAAGATTCCAGGCTCTGCTCAAGAAACTTGATCTTAAGCAGCCGCCGAACGGAACCGCTATGTCCCTCGAAGACGCTAAAGCCATTGCTGAGCGTCTTGACTATCCTCTTGTTCTTCGTCCTTCCTACGTCCTCGGCGGACGTGGAATGGATATCGTATACAGTGACGAGGAATTCGATTCCTACTTCCGTGAAGCAGCGGTTCTTTCACCGGAACATCCGATTCTCATTGACAAGTTCCTTGAGAATGCGGTTGAAGTCGATGTAGATGCTCTCGCTGACGGCGAACAGACCTATGTTGCAGGGGTTATGGAGCACATCGAGGAAGCCGGGATTCACTCCGGTGACTCTGCCTGTGTTCTGCCTCCGCATACCCTTAGCGATGAAATCGTCAAGGAAATTGAGCGTCAGACGGTAGCACTTGCTGAAGAGCTGGAAGTTGTTGGCCTCATGAATATTCAGTTCGCAGTCAAAGACGGCGATATCTACATCATCGAGGTTAACCCCCGTGCATCCAGAACCGTGCCTTTCGTAAGTAAGGCTACCGGTATCCAGCTGGCAAAGATGGCGACCAAAGTAATGCTCGGTGAAAAGCTCAAGGATCTCGATCCTTGGTCTAAGCGTAAAGAAGGGTTCTACTCCGTCAAAGAGGCGGTATTCCCCTTCAACAGATTCCCCAACGTAGACGTAATGCTCGGACCTGAAATGCGTTCTACAGGTGAGGTTATGGGCATGGATTACACTCCCGGCCTCGCTTTTATGAAAGCTCAGCTTGGTGCGGGAATCAAACTTCCGTTGGAAGGAACAGTCTTTATTTCTGTGAAAGACAGAGATAAGGAGGCTATCCTGCCCACAGCCAGAAACTTTGAAAATCTTGGATTTAAGATTCTGGCTACTGGCGGAACTGCTGATTATCTGTTTGAAAACGGAATCGCTACGAAGAAGATTCTTAAGGTTAACGAAGGTCGTCCTCACGTTGTTGACTATATCAAGAACGGAGACATCGACCTTTTGATCAACACCCCGTCCGGTAAGCAGACTGTTTCTGACTCCAAGGAGATCAGACAGACAACGTTGCTTCACGGACTGGCATATACAACCACTGTCGCGGGAGCTCATGCCATGAGCCTGGCAATTGAAGAACACCGCGGTAAAGGGCTTGATGTGCAGTGCTTACAGCACTATCATGATATGTAAAAGTATATAAACAGGAAAACGGACCGGGCTTAACGCGCGGTCCTTTTCCTTTTTAGGGTGGTTCCAGTGAGGCTTACCGGCCCCGGAACTCCCATTTGTATTGGATTGTTTTGCAAAAAACGTAGCCGTAATTTTAAAGCTTACATTGCAAGAGCAGGAAAGATGAAAAAAGAATATTGCGGACTGTTCGGGATTTATGGACATCCTGAAGCAGCAAGAATGACATACTTTGGCCTTTACGCTATGCAGCATCGCGGACAGGAATCTGCCGGGATCGTTACATGGGACGGTATTAGCATCCGTGAGCAAAAGGGCATGGGCCTTGTTGCAGATGTTTTCAATGAGCGTCATTTGGGCAAAGAACTTAAAGGCGACATTGGTGTCGGACATATCCGTTATTCCACAACCGGGGCTTCTCTGATCAGGAACGCGCAGCCTTTTCTCGTTAAGTTTGGTGATCTGCATCTGGCTATCGCCCATAACGGAAACCTCGTAAACACCCTTGAGCTGCGTCAGGAACTTGAGGCACAGGGATCTATTTTCCAGACTACCATGGATTCCGAGGTCTTTGTTCACCTGATTGCTAAGAATCTTAACGGCAATACCATTGAAGATGCTGTTATGAAGGCCTGCCGGAAGTGTAAAGGAGCTTTCTCCCTGCTGATCATGGCTAATGATAAGCTTATAGCGGTTAAGGATCCTAACGGGTTCCGTCCGCTGGCTATCGGTCGTGTTGGTGATAATTATGTTTTTGCTTCCGAGACCTGCGCATTTGACTTGATTGATGCTGAGGAAATTCGTCCTCTTAATGCCGGTGAAATGGTTGTAGTGGAAGGCGGAAAACTGACTTCCTACACCTATTGCGAAAGCGCTCCCAAACGTCAGTGTATTTTCGAGCTTATTTATTTTGCACGTCCTGACTCTACTGTTTTCGGTGAAGTCGTTTATGAAAGACGTAAGAAAATGGGTGCGGTTCTGGCTGAGGAACAGCCGGTTGATGTTGATTTCGTCATGCCTTTTCCTGACTCCGGTAACTATGCTGCTGTAGGTTTTTCCCAGCAGTCCGGTCTGCCGCTTGAGCTGGCTATGATTCGTAACCATTACGTGGGCCGTACTTTTATTCAGCCTTCTCAGGATATGCGTGATTTCAGCGTTCGGGTTAAACTCAACCCGGTTAAATCCATGATCAAGGGCAAGAAAATTATGATCGTGGAAGATTCCATTGTCCGCGGTACTACCACCCGGACCAGAATCAAGAAGCTGCGCGAACTCGGTGCCCGTGAGATTCATATGCGGGTCAGCTGCCCGCCGATTCGTTTCCCTTGCTACTACGGTATTGATTTCTCTTCCAAAGGAGAACTCATTGCCGCTAACAGCACTGAAGAGGAAATCGCACGTTTCCTCGGCCTTGATTCCCTGCACTATCTGTCCATTGACGGATTGTTAAGTTCAGTGGAAGACAAGGACTCCTACTGCCTTGCTTGTTTCAATGGCGATTATCCCATTGCTCCTTGCAAGGGATACGGAAAAATGTGCCTTGAGAATGAAGGTTAATAGAATCGGGAGTCTTAGATTATCATGAGCGATCCTTTTGTATGCGCGAGATGTGCCGCCAAGGGGCCGACATGTTGTGAACTGACTCCGGGTGCAGAGGAAGTTTGTTTCCCTGTCTCTGAATATGAACGGGAACGCATCATTGAATGCGTTCCCGATTCCGGTGGGTTTGCTTTGCAAGTGAACACCCCGGTTTTTATTGAAAATTTATTTAGACTTTTTCCGGGACAACGCAAAAAAGTAAAAGAACTTTTTCCTCCCGGTGGAATGCATTATCGATTGGAAGTTGATTCCAATGGAAAATGTTTGTTTCTTGGCAGCGAGGGCTGTATTATCCCTAAAGAAGTCCGGCCCTTGTATTGCCGGCTTTTTCCTTTTTGGACAGATGAAAACGGCAGAATTACACTTCTTGAAGTTGAAAAATGCCTTGCCCAGCAAGAAAATAAGACTCCGGGCAGGCTTTTTAAAGCTCTTGGACTTACCCAGGCCGATGTGCGTGAATTGCACAGCAGGCTGAGAATAGCTTGGGGTTTTGCTCCACATGCAGATGACTGATGAGAATCACAGATGAAAAAAGTATATAAAATCCTACTGATAGTGACGTTGGCGATGGGAATCCTCGGCGTAGGGTCCATGGCCGGACTTTATTTCTGGGCTGCCAGCGATCTGCCCGGATTTAAAAATATTACCGATTATAATCCTCCTCTGGTTACAACTGTTTATTCCCGCAACCACAAGGTTCTCGGATATTTTTATAAGGAAAAGCGTTTTCTGGTCCGCATGGATGAGATGACTCCGTTATTGCCCAAGGCTTTTCTGGCTGCGGAAGACGCTTCTTTTTATCAGCACGACGGTGTTGATTTTACCGCTATTTCCCGTGCTTTTGTTGCCAACATGAAGAGCGGCGCAAAAACTCAGGGCGGGAGTACCATCACCCAGCAGATCATTAAACGTTTGCTGCTGACTCCAGAGAAGAGCTACAAGCGTAAGCTTAAGGAAGCTATTCTTGCTTTCCGTCTGGAGCATTATCTTGAGAAAGATGAAATCCTTACCATTTATCTGAACCAGATTTATCTCGGCGCAGGTGCTTATGGTGTTGAAGCTGCAGCGCGTACCTATTTTGGTAAGCATGTAAATGAACTTACCGTTGCTGAATGTGCGTTGCTGGCCGGATTGCCGCAGGCTCCCAGCCGCTATGATCCCCTGCGTCACCCTGAACGGGCTAAGGCGCGTCAGCTTTACGTACTTGGACAGATGTATGAGCATAATTGGATTTCCCGCGACGAGTACAACAAGGCTGTGGAACAGCCGCTTGTTTACAAGAGCATGGAAGATCCTTCATGGAAGCACGGACCGTATTTTCTTGAAGAGGTTCGCCGCTGGCTGATTGATAAATATGGTGAGGAGACTGTCTACAAAGGTGGGCTTAATGTCTACACTTCCTGCGATATCAAGCATCAGGATGCAGCTGATGTAGCCGTTAAGCAGGGGCTTGAAGCCTCCACCAGACGCCGTGGCTGGAGAGGGCCTTTGTTGGAACTTAAGCCGGCTGAATATGCCGGATTCCTTGCTTCTGAGATTATTCCCGAATCGGAACTGCGCCCCGGAGAATGGGTTAAGGTTCTGGTGACCAAGGTTTCCAAAAAAGAAGCTTTGGTTAAGTTCGGCACTTATGCCGCAACCATGCCGGTTACGAGCATGAAATGGTGCCGTACTCCTGATGTGAAGAAAGCTCCTGAAGATGTCCGTCCCCAGAAGGACGCTACCAAGATTCTCAAGAAAGGTGATGTTGTCTGGGCAAGGCTCGATAAGGCTTTCTTCAAAGACGGCAGCGAAGTTAATTTTAATCAGGTTGATCCTGAAAAAGACACCTTGGGCGATGTAAGCTGGTTGGTTTCTCTGATGCAGAAGCCAGTTGTGCAGGGCGCGCTTGTTTCCATGGACCCCAAAACAGGTGATGTTTTGGCTATGGTCGGTGGTTATACTTTTGGCGGTGCTCACGGCAGCCAGTTCAACCGTGCCACTCAGGCTAAACGTCAGCCCGGTTCTGCTTTCAAGCCTATTGTTTATTCCACTGCTATGGATAATGGTTTTACCACGGCCTCAATTATGATGGATGCACCTTTTGTGTACACCGATATGGAAGCCGGTAAGCTGTGGAAACCCCAGAACTTTGAGGGTGTTTTCTACGGACCGACCCTGCTGCGCACAGCTCTGGTTAAATCCAGAAACCTTGTGACTATCAGGCTGGCCCGTAAGATGAGCATCGATAAGATCATCCAGCGCGCCAAAGATCTTGGCCTTGAAGCAGACTACCCCAGAGACCTTTCTGTGGCACTTGGTTCCGGCTCCGTCACCCTGCTTAATATGGTTGAAGCTTATTCAGCCTTCGCCAGGGGTGGCTCACGCGTAAAAGCCCGTCTGGTTCTTTCGGTTAACAGTGCCTGGGGCGAACTCCTTTACGACTCCAAGCCGGAATTTACCGATGCCATCAGCCCGCAGACTGCCTACATTATGTGTGACCTGATGAAAGAGGTTGTCCAGCATGGAACAGGCTGGAGGGCTAAAGTTCTGCGCCGTCCGGTTGCCGGTAAAACCGGAACCACTAACAACGAGCAGGATGCATGGTACATGGGATTTTCTCCCTATCTCGTAACCGGTGTATTTGTAGGTTTTGACCAGCTTACACCTATGGGTAAGTGGGAAACCGGTTCACGTGCCGCAAGTCCGCTCTGGGTTGCTTACCGTAAACAAGTGGAAAACGATTACCCTTATGAGGACTTCCCTCAGCCCGATGGTGTGGTCATGGCCAAGATTGATGCTGCTTCCGGCTTGCTTGCCGGACCTAATTCCAAGGAAACCTACTTTCTGCCGTTTAAAGAAGGAACACAGCCTACAAGGACCGCATCCGGTTCAGGTGAGGATGGAGACTCCGGCGGAGTAGGCTCCAGTGAGGATTTGTTTAAGCAGACCTTCTAGCCGATTCCAGTAATTAAATATTAATCCCCCTTATACTGAATAAGTATGAGGGGGATTTTTTTTGATTAGTATAAAAATAAGCTCTTGTGTTACATTACCGTTACAAAGCTGTATTGGGTGTAATGGCGGCACTGATACAGTTACAGCGAATTTCGTATTAGTCCTTTAGAATGGGGGAAATATGAGTTTATTGGATAATTTTAAAATTAAGACCAAGTTTTTAGGCAACATCATAATTGTCCTCAGTTTGTGCGCCTCTGCACTGGGCATGTACCAGTTTGCCCTCACTAGATCTGGAAACGGTTATACTGATGTTCTCAGCAAAGAGGTTTATATTTCACAGCAGGTCCAAAAAGCAGAAATAGCCATGCTTGAAGCTCGCAGGTCCGAAAAGGATTTTATGTTGCGTAAGGATATGAAATATCCACCGCGAGTTGAAAAGAGTGTAGACGAGATAGTTGCAGCAATGGATAGTGTTTCCAGAGTTGGGCATAATACCGGGGTTGATGAGATTGCAAATCTTGCATCTGAAATTAAGAATTATGCACTTCAATATTCGAACCTTTTTAAGGAAGTTGTCCAAAGTTATGTGACAAAAGGGCTAACCTCTGAAGAGGGTGTACAGGGGGAATTCAGAGCTGCTGCCCATATGATAATGAACCGTGTGCCGGAATTTGCGGTAGATGATTTATATTTGCAATGGTTGCAGATGCGCAGGTACGAAAAAGATTTTATGAGAACCGGAGTTGCTAAATACCGTACCCGTTTTCTGGCAGCGGTGAATGACTACAAAGAAGGATTGAATAACAGTGCATGCGCTGCGAATGCTAAGGAAGCACAGCTTGATGAACTGAAAGCATACACTCAAGCCATGAAAAGTATTATGCAGGGAGTGCCTGCAGATGTTAAGGCTTCACTCTATTTGCAGGCACGCACTTCAGCAGGGAATATGGAAAAAGCCTTGCTGTCCGTATTTGTTCCGCAGGTTCAATCTTTAATCCTCTCAGTACGCAGGCATGAAAAGGATTATCTGCTCCGTGGAAGCGAAAAATATATGAAGAAAACCCTCTCCAGCCTTGAAAATCTGAAGCTTGCTTTTGTCAGTTCTTCTATACTGAAGAAAGATAGACTTGAGATTGAAAAAGGGATCGAAAGCTATCGCGCTGCCTTTATGGCTCTTGTTGATGAAAATGACCGTATCGCTGAACAGAACAACGCAATGCGGGACGCAGTACATGCCATTGAACCTGAATTGATAAAGATTAGAGAAATGGCGTCTGAGCGCATGGGGCAACGCACGGTAGCTCTTGAAGTTGAAGCGGGCGTATTTTCAAAGACGGCAATGAGTATTGGGGGCGCTGCACTATTCATCGGTATTGTGATTTCTTTGTTGGTTACGAATTCTATTGCCCGCCCGTTACGTACCGCTGAGAGTACTGTCATGAAGATGGCTGATGGTGATCTTAACCAGAACGTGCAATCTTCCAGCCGTGATGAAACCGGAGTAATGCTTAATGCTATGGGCAATATGATTTATAAGCTTCGTGATGTTGTTGGCGGAGTCAATTCTGCTGTATCGAATATTGCGGCTGGCAGTGAAGAACTGGCTGCAACAGCTGAATCAATGTCTCAGGGGTCATCCGAGCAGGCAGCGAGTGTCGAGGAACTTTCTGCTTCAATTCATTCGGTCACCAGATCCATAGAAAAAAACGTTCATAACTCTCAGGCAACATCCAGAATTGCATCTCAGGCAGCAGCAAAAGCAGATGAAAGCGGAAAGGTCGTCTCAGGTGCTGTCGTGGCGATGAAAGATATCGCAGAGAGGATTACCATCATTGAAGATATCGCACGCCAGACAAATTTGCTGGCACTTAATGCTGCAATCGAAGCTGCCAGAGCCGGGGAGCACGGTAAGGGATTCGCTGTTGTCGCCGCAGAGGTTCGAAAGCTGGCTGAGCGAAGTGGAGTCGCTGCCGGTGAAATAAGTGAGCTTTCTACCAGCACACTCAACGTGGCAGACAGGGCAATTCAGATGCTTAATGAGCTGGTACCGGAAATTGGAAGGACTTCCGATCTGGTTGAAGAAATTAACGCCACCTGTGCGGAACAGGATGAAACGATTAAGCAGATTGGCGTGGCGGTCTCGCAGGTAGAGGTGGCAACTCAGACCTCTGCTTCTGCGGCAGAGGAGGTCTCGGCAACATCGCAGGAACTGGCTGGACAGGCAGAGAGTCTGCGTAGAATGATGGGCTATTTTAAGTCTGATTCAGATGGGCCTCGCGAAGTAACCGATTTGGATGAACCAAAGGCTCTTGCTTCTGCTGACGACTATGATGGAATGGATAGGTTTTAAAAAATGGGGGATATCAAACGATATCCCCCATTTTTATTAGAATAGCTTACTCGGGGTAGGTAGAGATGCCACCGTGAGCGGCAGACCAGTCAACGGGGTTGTTGAGGAATTTTTCTACTTCTTCGAGTGATTTGTTGTCGAAGTACTTTTCTTTCTTGGCAACGTTGAGGATATCCCACCAGTTTGCAAGAGAAAGCATTTCGAGTCCTGCTTCAGCAAGGGTTTCCTTTGCTTTGGGGAAGATGCCGTAATGGAAGAGCACGAAGGTGTGAGTTACTTCAGCACCAGCTTTACGCAGGGCCTGTGCGAAGTTGATCTTGCTGCGACCATCGGTAGTCAGGTCTTCAACCAGCAGGACTTTTGAACCTTCTGCAAAATCACCTTCGATCTGAGCGTCACGGCCGAATCCTTTGGGTTTTTTGCGTACGTACTGCATGGGCAGCATGAGGCGGTCGGAAAGCCATGCGGCGAAAGGAATACCTGCGGTTTCACCACCTGCAACGCAGTCGATGGATTCGAATCCAACTTCGCGCAGGATTACGGAAGCACCGAAATCCATCAGGGTGTTACGAACGCGGGGGAAGGAAATGAGCTTGCGGCAGTCAATGTAAACCGGGCTAGCCCAGCCGGAGGTGAACTTGAAGGGTTCATCTGCCCGGAAGTGAACTGCTTCCACTTCAATGAGCATTTTCGCTGTGATTTCAGCGATGGTTTCTTTGTCAGGAAAGCTGGTAGGAACCATTTTTTCTCCTTGTGTTATTTTATAGCGAAAAAAAAGCTGAACCGAAATATATCGGTTCAGCTGGTATCAATCAACCAAATCCCAAAATAAGGGAGTATCGGGTTTGAATATCTTTACGATATCTCCTCCGACTTTGATTTGCCAGTCCATTTCAACGGGGTTTTCTCGTTTGGCCAAAGTAATCGCGCTGCCATTAGGAGAAAATCCGTAAAATCTGGCTCCGTATATTGAAGTAAACCCTTCGAGTTTGTCCAGAGCGTTCAGCTCGTCAAACACTTGAGTTACATATCCAATTGATGTGGGGGCATTGAAAATACCCGCCGCTGCTCCGGCCTTTTCTTTAGCTCGGGCCGGATGGGGGGCTGAATCAGTGCCGAGGAAAAATCTTTCATCACCGGATACGGCGGCTCTGCGCACTGCCTCGCGGTCTTCAAAGGTCTTGGCTACGGGCAGACAGTACATGTAAGGATTCATGCCGCCTTTGAAAAGATCATTGCGGGTCAGCAGCAGATGATGCGGGGTGATGGTTGCGACCAAGTTTTCATCCTGCTCAAGCACGTAATCAACTCCGGCCTTACTGGTCAGATGTTCGAATACTATTTTGAGTTCAGGGAAATTTTTGCGTACCGGTTCAAGCACCCGTTCGATAAATACTGCTTCACGGTCGAATACGTCCACTTCCTGGTCGGTGACTTCGCCGTGTACGGAAAGGGGCATTCCGATTTCCTGCATGGCTTCCAGCACGGAATAGACATTTTTGATGTCTGTAACGCCGTTGTCGGAGTTGGTGGTCGCACCGGCCGGGAAAAGTTTTACTGCATGAAATGCTTTGACAGCGTAGGCTGTGTGAATGTCTTCCGCAGAGGTCGAATCCGTAAGGTAGCAGGTCATGAGCGGTTCGAAATTCGAACCTTCAGGGCGGGCAGCAATGATGCTTTTACGGTATTCTTCGGCCTGCTTTGCGGTAGTCACCGGAACAGTGAGATTGGGCATGACAATGGCCCGACCGTAAATATTAGCACTGGAAGGAAGCACTGCCGCAAGCATTTCACCTTCGCGCAGGTGAAGATGCCAATCATCAGGGCGTATGATGGTTATTTCGTTGTTCATAAGTTGAACTCCGTGATTGTGCGGTGCAGTACTGAAAGGCCCCGGATGAAGTCTTCCATGTCCATTTCCTCTTCCGGGTTGTGTGAGCCGTTGCGGTTGCGCACGAATATCATGCCTGTGGGGACACCCGCGTTGGCGAAGAGCGAGGCATCGTGCCCAGCTCCACTGGGAATAGCTTCTACAGGTAAGCCTTCCGCAATGCAAGCATTGTTTATACTATCCACGATTTCCTGATTAATTACAGCGGGCGGAGTCTTAACTGGTTTGTCGAATTCAAACTTAACCCTGCGCTCATAAGTAATCGTAGCGCATTCGGAGTGGAGCAGGGCTTCAATAGCCGCAAGAGTATGCTCATACTGGCTGCGGGCTTCAAAACTGAAGGTCACTTCACCGGGAATGCGCGACATGGCATGGTGCTGCGGATCGGTACAGAGGATACCACAGGTTGCCACCAGATCGCCACCATGCTGAAGGATGGTAGTCCAGTGGTCATCAATACGTGTTATCAGTTCAGCGGTGGCAAATACCGCATCCTTGCGCAACCAGCGGGGAACGGCCCCGGAATGTCCTGCCTCACCGATGCATTTAATCTTGCGGTGACGGATATTGCCACGGATTCCGGTTACTGCAGCAACAGGCAGGTTACGGGCGATCATGACCGGACCCTGCTCGATGTGCAGTTCAAAAAAAGCTTTAATCTTTGAAGTGTCGATGAGCACTTCACCTTTGGCAATTCGTTCTACATCAGCACCGCAATCGATCATATGATCTTTCAAGGGTCGACTGTCATCACGCTGGAGCAGTTCCTGTTCGGATTCTTCCAGCTTACCAAGCAAAGCTTTGGAACCGAGATAACAGGCTCCGAACCACGCGCTCTCTTCACCGCGCAGGGCGATAACTTTTACCGGAACTTCAGGAGTCTTGCCGCTGCGCTTGATTTCTGCAAGGCACAGCAGGCCGGCAATTACTCCTGCAGCACCGTCATAGTTTCCGCCTTGGGGCACAGAATCAAGGTGCGATCCTATAAGGATGTATTCTTCGTCTTCGGGTATCTTTTCCAGTTCAACTACAAGGTTTGCGGCATTGTCGCGGTAGGTGATTAAACCTTCCTTGTGTGCGAACTTTTCAATCATTTCAAAGGCACGGGTTTCCGCTTCTCCGTATGAAGGACGGGAGACCCCAGCCACATCACGGGACAGGTCTTCCAGATCACTGAAGAGCTTTTCCGCTTCTGCGGTAAGATGCTCAAGGGAAGCCCGATTCTGTGGAATCGGGTGCGGGCTGTTACTGTTACCAGTGCCGCTCATATTTCCGGTCATTGCGTTCATCATTTTAGATTACCTTTTTAGGGGGCAACAAGGCTGGGCAGGAAAGTTGCCACGCCGGGAACGTAGGTTACCAGAATAAGGACCAGAATGTTAATGAACAGGAATGGCCAGACCCCGTTGATGATGGACATAACAGGCTTTTCCAAAGTGGAGGAAGCCACGAAGATATCCAGCCCAAAGGGGGGGGTGATCATGCCGATGCAGATGTTCAGGCAGACGATCTGACCGAAGTGAATGGGGTCAACACCCATGGAAAGTGCTACCGGATAAAGCGGCGGCACAAGGATCAGCAAAGCTGAGTTGGGATCGATGAACATCCCTGCAAGGAAAAATGCCACGTTAACGATCATCAGGAAGGTGATCGGACCGGCCTGAATGTCATTAAGGAAATTGGTGATCAGTACCGGAACCTGAGCCAGCGTTACAAAGTAGGAAAGCACGCTTCCCATTGCCAGCAGGATAAAAATAATAGTTGTGGAGATAGCAGCTCTCTCGGTGATGCTGATTAACCGGGAGAAAGACAGGTTCTTGTATACGAATGCTTCAATAAGGATGGCGTAGACTACTGATATAGCTGCAGCCTCTGTGGGAGTGAACAGTCCGGAGTAGATACCGCCGAGAATAATGATCGGCAGGCCCAGTGCCCATGCAGCTGATCTGAAAACAGAGAAGAAAGGTTCAGTGGTTTTTTCGCCACGGCCGACACCTTTGCGCAGGGATTCAAATACAACCAGTCCTGCAAAGGCAAGTCCGAGGGCCAAGCCTACGCCAAGACCGCCGATGAACAGACCTGTGATGGAGGTTCCGGTCATCCAGCCGTAAATAATAAGGGTAATACTGGGCGGAATGAGCAGGGCGGTTTCAGCACTGGAAACAATCAGGCCGAGGCTGAATTTCTCGCTGAATCCGGTTTTGCGCAGCTCCGGGTACATGAGTTTACCCATAGCAGCAACGGTTGCCGGTGCTGAACCGGATACGGAACCGAAAGCCATGGAACCGAAAATTGTGGTGTGTCCGATACCGCCGAGACGGTGTCCGGTAAAAAATTTAATAAGATCTGTGAGGCGTTTGGCAATCTGGCCTGACGCCATGAGTTCTGCGGCAAAGATGAAGAAAGGGATTGCCAGCAGAGTGGAAAAGTTGATTCCGCCGACCAGTTTCTGGATCAGTACCGGATCGGGAATACGGGGAAACATGAAGGTCTTGGTCAGGAATGCGGGTACGCCGAGTACCAGCAGCATTTCAAAACCGCAGACGAGCATCAAAAGAGCGATGATAATAATTACAGGAGTCATTTTCTGCTACCTTATATTAATTACTTGGTCAGGGTGGTGATGGGCCGGGTGTGACGGTCGTTAATACTTAAGAGTTCGAGCAGGTAGCGCAGGGCCAGCAGTCCGAATCCAACAGTAGGCGCAATGTAGAGCCAGTACATGGGCAGTCCCAATGTGGGGCTGAGCTGTCCGGTGCGCATTACGAATTTAACAAGGGCGATACCCAGCCAGACCAGATAGCAGCTGAAGACAGTTCCGGTCAGGTTGATCAGGATGCTGACCGCCTTGCGGGGCAGGTCGGGCATTTTTTCGAAAAGTGTGGTTACAGCCACCTGACGTCCTCTTTCAAGGGCGAGGCCGAGAGCGAGAAATACCGCCCAGACCATGAGTAAGCGAGTGGCTTCATCAATCCATGCGAAAGTGCTGGCGTATTGGGGCATTATCTCCCTTACCAGAACATTAAAAGTATATAAGCCGACCATGATCAGGTTAATGGAAATGATCAGCACTCTTTCGATTAAACGTATCCCGTTCAGCAGGGAACCAAGCAACTCACGCATCCTGAAAACTCCTGGTGTAACTACCTAAAACATTGTTTAGGTTTCTCTTTCACCAAATTCTAATCTATGAATATATTTAAAAAAAGGCAGGAGAGGACATCCTCTCCTGCCGAGATAAACGTCTTACTATTTTACAATACGTGCGTATTCTTCTTCGTAAAGCTTGATCAGCTCCTGACCCTGAGCACCTGCGCGTGCAAGGTAAGCAGCTTTGGTTCTGGGGTACATGAGTTCACGCATGGCAGCGCGGTCTGCAGCCTGCAGGGGAGTAACCTGCACGCCTGCTTTCTTGATAACTTCAAGAGCGTCTTTCTGAGCCTGTTCTTTGTGGGCTTCAACACCGGGCATTACTTCCATGAAAGCATCCACGATGATCTTCTGGTAATTTTCAGGAAGGGATTCCCAGTAGGAGGGGTTGAAGAGAACGTAGTCTTCCATTGCACCGTGCTCGGAAGTTACGAGGTATTTCTGTACTTCGTAGAACTTCATGCGCTGGATGGTGTCGAGGGGGTTTTCTTCGCCGTCTACAACACCGTTCTGGAGAGCAGTGTAGAGTTCACCGAAAGGCAGAGCGATTGCAGATGCGCCGATAGCTGCGAACTGTTCGATGAGGATTTTGGAATCCATTACGCGGAAGGACTGGCCTTTGTAGTCTGCGATAGTGGTGATAGGCTTGTTGGAGGTGAAGTTCTTACGACCGTTGGGCCATGTTGCGATTGCTTTGAAGCCTCTGGATTCAAAGGATTTGAGCAGTGCTTTACCAAATTTACCCTGACGCAGTTCCTGTGCTTTTGCGCGGTCAACAGGAAGCAGGAAAGGAATGTCCATGATGGAAACTACAGGGTTGAATCCGCCGAGGAAAGCTGCAGCGGAAACAGTACCTTCAATGGTTCCGAACTGTACGCCTTCGTTCATTTGGCGCTGGTTGCCAAGCTGAGAAGAAGGGAAAATTTTGAATTCAACTTCGCCGTTGGTGCGCTCTTTAACGAGCTTGGCGACTTTTTCCAGACCCTGATGGCGGGGCTGCAGGGGGGATTCAAGGTGACCGATGCGTGCTTCGTATTTAGCGGCATTAGCGGAAATAACCCCGCCCATAACCATGCACAAAGCAAGAGCTACTGTAACAATTCGTCCGAAAAATTTCATTCTGGAAGCCTCCTGAAAGTGTGAGCGTGAAACTGGCAGGCAGAATCACAAGATCAAGTCGAACCGAAATCAAAGATTCCGGCGTGTTCCCGACTGGCAATCGGGTTTGCTTGCAAATTTAACAGCCAGCAAAATGAATTAAAAGGAAATTCTTTTTAGCTTGCAGTTATGATTTGATTTGGTGGATTTCAATCAAAAAATAGATTTTTGTCAAGATAAATCTCATTTTTGAAACAATTCAAAAAAATATTCACAAAAATGAGATTTTGAGTCATAATTGATAACTATAATGGTAAAAGAGACTGTCAGTTAAGGAATTTATACATATTAAATAGGATGGACAGTTGAATTTTAGCTTTCATGGAGACGGGCGAATGAATGAACTTAGTCCCAAGGAGATAGGCCAGCGTTTGAAAGCGTTCAGGCTGGGCAGTAAATACAGCACTGAGGAAATTGCCGCTAAGATCGGTATTTCCCGGGCTGCTCTGTACAGGTATGAAAAAGGCGATCCGCCTAAGCTGGAAACGTTAGAATCCATAGCCGACTTGTTTGGAGTTTCACTTACCTCATTGATGGGGGTCGGAGTAGAGTATATTTCTTCGGCGATAAGTTTTTTCGAGCGAATGCGTCAGAACGAAGCTGAGTCGGAACAGCTTGCAGTTATGTTCGGGCTGGTTTCTTATCTGCTGACTACAGATGAATTTGACGAATATCTCGAGATTTCCATTAAAGAAGGTTTGCCTAAAGAGTTGCAGGATGATCCTGATATCTTGGGCCGTGTTTCTGAAATTTTATCCGTGCTGCGGGAACGCAAAAAAGGGTACTATCAGCGCAGGCCGAGTATGGTTAACCTCGCCTCAGCAACCAATCTTGAGCAGTTTTTGCGTAGTGGGTTTGTCGGAACATTTGATCTTCCTGAAGAGGAATTGCAGAAACGGCGTGAAGTAGCGCGGCGTGAAGTGGAAAATGTGATCAGTCTGCTTGAAGAGCAGCCTATCGGCGTACAGATCGGTTTACTTATTGATTCTGTCCCCAGCACACATTTTCAGATTTTCCGTCAGTCCGAACGCTCAACTTTATGTCTGAGTCCTTACAAATTGTGTCATTTCCCCAATGTCCGTCTGGGGGTGGGGATGTTAACTTCAGCACCCGAAGCGCTTGAGCTGCATCAGAAGATGGTCACCGAACTCTGGGGGCCTGCGCTCAAAGGGCGCAGAGCTGCTGATTATCTTCGTAAGATGATCGAAGACTGCAAATAAAAAAGGGCCCCGCACTGATGTGCGAAGCCCGTAATGAAGTCTAGTAAAAGTTTTGGGATTTTTACAATAAACTTAAATCCCAGTTGAAATTACTTGTGCGGTGCGGTTCAGGCACAGCGCGAGGCCATGGCTCCTCAATGTTAAGGAACATGGTATAGCCGGAGTTTTCCAGCACCTTGCGTTCTGCGCCGAAATCGAGCGGCCAGCCGGGATAGATCCAATAGGTCTGTCCGTATTTGCGGGCCCAGCAGATTTCTTTTTTCTGGCTGTAAATGGGACTCATAAGTTCGGTCTCGTCAGCCATGATCCTTGAAAGTCCGAGCGGCCACATGCCGGAAAGGACAAAGCCAAGGGGAAGCGGGCTGTTCTGCGGCAGGGCGAGGAAGTCATCGCGGGCCAGTTCCGGGCTGACATATGCGGATGAAAAGCCCATGTCGGCCAGCATCTCAATAGTCACCGGGTTGGATACGTTGCAGAAGGGGCCGGCATGAAAGCGGACTTTTGCATCTTTCGGGAAGAATGCCTTCTGCCACGGCGCGTTAAGCACGAAATCGCGTCCGCCGCCGCTGAGGCAGATGTCGATGAGCTTCTGGACTTCCTTTTCTTCGTCAGGCCAGACCACCGGGGGCAGATGCCACCAGATTTTGGAAACTGCCGGACGCGGGGTGCGTTTAAGGGCGTTCATGGAAAGCCATACATCGGTACCGAATTTGGTTTTTCCCTTGGGCGGATTGCGCTGCAAAGTATGGCGCGCAGTACGTTCCGGAAGCGGACAAGGCTGCGGCAGATCAATAATCATGTCGCTGGCTACGTTGTCCGCAACTTTGATCTTTGAAAGTTTTGAATCGAGTCTTTTGAGAGCCTTAGTCAGACCTTCTTCGCGGCGGTCAATAAGGAAAACACGGGTGCCGGATTTAAGGCGCGTCTTTCCTTTGACCGGAATGGAGATCTTACCCCTTTTGGGGATGAACTTGCGGATCTTCATGGTCTGGTGTCCGGGCTGGTCCTGATAACCGATGCGCAGGAAGTCTCCGGCAAGGAGTTCCTGTCTACAGTTAAAGTAGGGCTTGCCGTCTTTCTCCTGCTTGGTGATGCCGATGAGGAAACCGGAACCGGTTTCGTTGGACGGATCAAGCGGGGTGAACGGGCGCTGCGGCAGGAACACGGAATGTGAAGACGGTCTGCCCAGTGCGAGTTCGAGAAGCTCCACGGCATCCTTTTTGACCTTTGCGTCATTGGGATTGTCGCGCAGCATTTTGTAAGCAGCTACTGTGTAGTAGACGTAGTGGGGCCCTTTTTTGCGGCCTTCGATTTTCCATGAGCTTACCTTGGGAATTGCTAGTGTCGGCTTGGTCAGCACATCGAGGCTGAGATCGAGACAGGAGAAAAGGCGCTTGGGCTGATCCTTACGTTTTGCTCCGCCGTAAAGTCTGCGGCAGGGCTGTACGCAACGTCCGCGCAGGCTGCTCTTGCCACCGAAAAAGGAGCTCCAGTAGCAGCGGCCGGAAACGGAATAGCAGAGTGCTCCGTGGACGAACATCTCAAGGGTCATGGAATCAGGGCAGGCTTCGGCCATCATCCTGATTTCATCAAGGTTCAGCTCACGGGGAACAACAACGCGATCCACGCCCAGTTCCTCCGCGGTCTTGAGTGCCGCAGGGTGGCTGACGTTGGCGAGGGTGGAAAGATGCAGTTCTCCTTCAAAACCGGCCTGACGGGCTATCTCGACCATGGCGATATCCTGAATGATCAGGGCATCCGGTTTGACCGAACGGGAGATGCGCTCTACAAGGCGGGCTGCGGAGTTGATATCATCAGGTTTGATGAGGGTATTCATGGGGATGTGGGTGCGAACCCCGTTTTCCCGGCCCAGTTCGGCAAGGGCTGCAAGCTCACTAGTAGCGAAATTATAAGCTTCCATGCGAGCGGAAAAATGTTTAAGTCCGGCATATACGGCGTCCGCACCTGCGGCTATGGCTGCAAGAAAAGAGGTTTTATCGCCTGCCGGAGCAAGAATTTCTGGTTTATGTTCATTCATAATGTATCACGCTTACGCCGCAATGTGCGGTCAGCAAAAATCTACAGGATTAAATCATGAGTGCAAACAATTGCAGGGCTGTTAAAGTCATCAGCAACAAGCCCCTCGGATTATCCTCACCCGGTGAGGAAATAGTCGAACTCAAACTCGAATATCCGGACTGGAAGCCGGGTTGGCGGGCCGGACAGTTCGTCATGATCAGGCCGGTTTCATGGCCTTTGGACCTCGTTTGGGGTCGTCCTTTCTCCATTTGTAACGCAGATGAGACCAGTCTGACTATTCTTTTTCAGGTTGTCGGTCGTGGTACTGCGCGTCTGCTGGAGCTGAAAGAGGGCGATGAAGTGAATATCTGGGGACCGCTGGGCAACTTCTTCAGCAAACCGCAGAACCGTCCCGTACTCATGCTCGCCGGAGGGATGGGTTTAGCCCCCTTTTGCGGATATGTCGATACCCATCCGCAGCCTGAAAATCTGAAACTGTTTTTCGCACATCGTCCGCCGCTGGAAAATTACCCTTATAAAGGTATGGCGGGCAAAGTCGATGTAGAAGATATTCGTGAAACCAAGCCCTCAGACATCCCCACTATTATTGCAAGGGTGGAGGAACTGGTAAAGGAATACGCAGAGAAAGACGGCCTTATCGTGGCCTGTGGACCTCATCCGTTCCTGAAAACCATCTGGAATGCTGCCAACAAATACGGCGCTGATGCGGAACTTTCCCTCGAAAACCGCATGGCTTGCGGCGTTGGTGCCTGTCTTGGCTGTGTCTGTAAGGACGGCGATGACCATCATACACAGGTCTGTACCACCGGTCCTGTTTTCAAAGCCAATAATCTCAGTCTGGAGGATTAGGAAATGGATGTATCAATAGATTTTGCCGGACTGAAGCTCAAAAACCCCATCCTCACCGCTTCCGGTACTTTCGGTTTCGGCCTCGAGTTTCAGCGTTACGGCGATCTGGAATCTCTTGGCGGCATCGTGGTTAAAGGACTTTCTCTCAAGCCTAGGGAAGGGAACCCAATGCCCCGTATTGCGGAAACTCCCTGCGGTATGCTTAATGCCATCGGCATTCAGAACCCCGGTGTAGAGGAATTCATCAATAAAAAGCTGCCCAAGCTTCCTTGGAAGACCCTGCCCGTTCTGGCAAACCTTTACGCGACTGATGCTGAAGAGTTCGGTGAGCTGGCTGGCGTTCTTGCCGGAGAAGAGGGCGTTGCAGCCCTTGAGGTCAATGTTTCCTGTCCTAACGTTAAAGAAGGTGGTATTGCCTTCGGTCAGGACCCCAAGCAGATCACCAAGGTTGCAGAGGCTGTAAAGAAGAACGCCGGTAACAAACCGGTTATCATCAAGCTTTCTCCCAATGTTACCGATATCACCGTCTGCGCAAAAGCAGCTGAAGATGGTGGAGCGGATGCTCTTTCATTGATCAATACCTTGTCCGGTATGGCCGTTGATATTGAGCACAGAACTCCGCGTCTTGCCAACGTAATCGGCGGTTTGTCCGGTCCGGCAGTTAAGCCTGTTGCGCTTAGATGCGTTTATCAGACTGTAAATGCGGTAAAAATTCCGGTAATGGGGCTTGGCGGCATTACCACCGCTGAAGATGCTGCGGAATTCCTGCTTGTTGGTGCCAAGGCTGTACAGATCGGTACCGGAAACTTCCTCAGCCCGGATACTGCCTTCAAGATTGCTGAAGAGCTGCCCAAAGTTCTGGAAAGGGTAAAAGCCGAGTCTCTTGATGAGTTTATCGGAAGTCTGAAGCTGCCTAAATAGGTTCATTTTTAATTTAAGTTAGAATAATTGGGAAAAGTTTAAAAAAGTGCTTGCCAAGCAGGTCTGATTTAGCTAAACCCTTTTTCACCCAAGCGGAGAGGTGTCCGAGTCCGGCTTAAGGAGCACGCCTGGAAAGCGTGTATAGTTAACGCTATCGGAGGTTCAAATCCTCTCCTCTCCGCCAGCTTGAATTTACAAAGCCCCTTGCAACGATGTTGCGAGGGGCTTTTTCTGTGTATGTTTGGGATGTTGTAAATGTATACCCTAGTGGGTAGTGGACTAGAGATTGGAGTTAATTATATGTGTAGGCCATGGTAACCTGACTATAGATGCTGGTTCTAATTAGTTTGTCGATTGTTAGAGTTCCATATTTTTTACATGGAGGTCCGGGCCAATAGGAGTAATCTTTTTGGATGGTTGGTATTTGATATTTGATTGATCCGTGAGAATAAACCCCAAAGCTGCCTTCGCTAGTACCTTCTTTCCATACTTTATCTGAAAACATAAATAAGCATGGCCCGAGAATTTGCTCCGGATGTTTTGTTTGATATTTAATAGTTGAAGTAAGCTGATTATATATGAAGTTGCTTCCGCCGTTCATTCTACTTCTACCTATTTCAGTAAACAAAATTGGAGTATTGAATTGATTATAAGTCAGCGGGACCCAGCCTTGCTGTGTCGCCTCAGCGTTTTTGTACAGATAATCAGCTCCATTATATGTGTTCGCGCAAAGCATCAGTTGATTTTTAAATGGTTTTGTCTGTGGATTGTTAAGAAGTCTGTCGAATTGATTCCAGCACGGCATTAATGTTTGTTGTGGACCATATGGAGGTCCTGCCTTGGTGAAAGCAACCGGGACACCGACAAGAACGTCTTGGGAGAAGCCTTTTTGTTTTGCCATTTTCAAAAATGCTCCAACTAAAGCTATTACATTGTCATAGTTAACGTTGTTTATAAGTGGTTCATTTGTGATGACTACGCCAGCGATGGCAGGATGCCAGTTAGTTCCATTCGCGTTGCCGAAGTTTTTAGACGAGAAGTAGTTAGGAAGTTGTGCCTGCCAGACAGTTGCATTCTGTGTTGCCAGCCAGTTGGATATAGGAACAACAGCTTTTAATCCCAACGCGTTGCAATAGTTCAGAAATTGGCTGTGGTCATTTCTAGGGTCCCAGTCGTACAGGCGTACTAAGTTTGCTTCAAGTATATTTTGTATTGTTAGAAGGTCATTACGGCACATGTCATTGGTGCCGTTTGTTAAAAGGGTCTGGTTACCCCATAATGCCTCTGTCTGGCTTCGTGCAATATCACTCCCAAAATATATGGCGGAAAGGTTTGCTGTTGAGGGATTGTAGCCAGGTCCAAAGGCTTCGTAGCATATTCCTTTGGCTGGAATGGGGAATCTGTATGTTGATTGTTTGACCTGAATATCAGTGTCTTGTCGGGGGCATGCAGATAGTAACATGATTGCAGCACATATACATGCTGCAAGTATAAGTTGTTTGCTAAATTTCATTCCGATCTCCTTGTTTCCCTGCAACTATGTGTGAGGGGGGCTTTTTCGTGTTGTGTTGGGCGTGTGTTATGTCTCAGGACAGTAAAAACTTCTCCGGATTAAATTCCGTCATATTTTGAATTAACTGACCGTCTTGAACAGCGTTCTGGAAGTTGTTCAAGAGGTGCTCGTATCCGCTTTTGCCGTTATGTCTTTTGTCCTTTTTGTATGACTTATCGCTGACAACCATAGGTACGTCAGAGCCCCAAAGAAGTTTATCAGTTAATTTGTATGGTGTTTTGCCCGGTTTTGTGGCTGGAAGTTTGCCGTTGCGATCCATTTTTAATAGCGTGGCAAAGTTTTTGGAATCGCCGGAATCAGCCCAGTCGAAAGCGGATAAATCTGCGTAGGTGTTGTCGTAATTTTGTAAAAGCTTGACCAGAATGTAGGTCCAAGAGTCTTGGTCGATGTTGTTGGCACGCCAGTAGTCAATCATATCTTCAAGGCCGTTTTCGCCGCCGAAATGGGCAAAGTTAATCCTCAAATCGTTTATATCATAACTGGAGTTAATTCTTCCTGAATCCCAATCCTGAAAGAGTCTGTACCAGTTGGAAGCATGAGTGTTTTTCTTGATGGTTCTTTTTTTCTTTGTGGTGCTGAATGATCCGGTTTGGCAATGTACAGTGATTGGGATTTGTTCCTTAATACACCATTCATAAAATTCTTTGTAAGGGGTTAAGGCGCTCCTTTGCTCAGGATACGGGTTAAATCCTATAGGTGGGTAAAGCTTAATGCCCAAGGCCTTGCCACTGGTAATGCTGTTGAACCCGTTTCCTCTTTCATCTTTTGTGGTTCCGACAGAGTTCCATAGGGCTTGCAATTGGCTGAATGCTTTATTTGATTGGGAAGTCAGTTTGCGCAGGTCAAAACCTAAGAATGGAAGGATTTTTACTTTTTGATTCCACCCTGGATTGTTGGCGTGAGCTGATTTAATCGATTTTTGAAGTCTGTAGTACTGGCCTGCTGCGGTGGGGTCGTATGAGACGTTTGTCTGGCGAGGCTGGTCAAGTGGACAGCTGCGTTGGAAGCAAAGATTATTTTTCTCTCCGCAAGGGTGCCTTGTGCAATCGAAGTCCATGACCAGCGGGGTGAGGATTATCTGTCCGGCCTTGGTTGATTTGAGGATTTCATCGGCTAAAGCTCGAATATTCTCTTCCTGTGGTCGTTCGAAGAACTGTATGAATTCTTTATAGTCTTGTATTTTGTGTTGCAAGAATCCTGTAAGCAAAGCGCTGCTTGCGGAAATTGCTCCAAGAAGCTTGATCACCGTATTCATTTCAATTTTTCCGTCAAGAGTCTCGTATAACGGAACATCCACGAGATTAAACAAATGACAGTGGGTGTCGATGAATTTAGCCATTTTGACCTCCCGGACTAAGTTAATAAATATGATTATTTTTTCTATAACATGTTTTCGGTGTTTGCTCCATAGGCAATGCGTAATATTGTTTCCTAGTGTTTGTTCGCGAAAACATAATGGTTTGTAATATAAAAGATTTAATATGGATTAAATCAGGTGTTTGGTAGGTAGGTTTGGATTGAGGGCTATAAAGTTATGGATATAAGAAAGTCCCTTGCAACTATGTTGCAAGGGACTTTTTTCGTGTGTTTACCTAATCCCTTACTGCACCAGATCAAAATACATGGCCTTTCCGCCTGAAGTATAGCATCCACTCTTAAATCGAATAATCATATTGCGATCAAGATCTGTCACGAATCCTTCCGTACAAGATCCGCCACTGGTAACAACATAGCTTTTTCCTGATTTTTTTACTTTATACCGTCTTGGTCCTCCGCTCATTTTAACTTTCCCAGAAGCTGCGTTCTTCTCGCCTGAAGTGAAGGTTCCATCTCCATTGAACAGGTACATGCGGTAATGATAGCTGCCGCCCCAGTAATCTTTTTTGTCGGCGATGAAGGTTCCTGCTATTTTCGGATACGGTCTGGCAGAAGTGCCGGATTGGCCCATGCTTAAAGAATTATCCGGTATTTTTTTGAAGTACATTGCTTTCCCGCCGGGGCTGTAACATCCACTTTTGAATCTTCTGATTTGATTGTTCTCGGTGTCGGTTACATAGTCGTCTGTGCAGGATCCACCGCTGCTTAAAACAATATTATTTCCTGATTTTGAAATTTTGTAGCGTTTATTTTTTTTGTCCATCTGAACGTTGCCGTTGGCTGCATTTTTGGTTCCGGTTGTCAGTGTGCCATCACCATTGAAACGGTAGATGCGGTAGTAGTACTGGCCACTCCAGTAATCTTTCTGGTCTGTTATGAATGTCCCGGATATTGTGGGTAGAGACTTTCCGCTTGTATGCTGCTGAGTGCTGTAAGGTGTGTTTGCGTAAGGATCGTTGTTTGAGCTTGCCTGCTGGTTTCCATAGGGAGTATTGCCAGAATTTCCTGCTCCCAGCGGGAGTCCGCCTTGCTGATAATTGTAGCTTTGCTGACCTGTGCCGGGATAGTACCATGTGTTCATGGAATGCCTGAGCTGATGCCATGCCTGACTGTGGCCTTTTAGTGCAAATCCCTGAAAAACATAATTTACTCCATTATATCTGGAAGCGACTAGGTGCGAATCGAATTGGTTGCCGTCACGGGTCTGGCCGGAATATGTGCGGGTTACAGCAGGATAGCCGGAAACCTGACCGGGGACCTCGGAGACTCTGTTCTGGAAGGGGAGTCCGCTCTGGGTCATTTCTTTAGCCCACATATCAAGAAGAGCGCCAAGAGGGACTTCTTGTCCGGGGGCTGCGTATAGCTCAATGGCAGCATCCTGAGCAGGGGAGATGCATTGTTTTATAAGGTCGTTACCTCTTGCGGCTCTGTTGTCATTCCAGCCTGGTGGACATTGAAGACCTTGGGACATGTCTGTTGCGAATAGGGTGGATGCTGAAAATAAGAAAATGGCGATAAGTAGGAATAATATTTTACTGATATGTTTCATTGCATACTCCTATGAGTTTAGGAGTATGTTAACTTATTGTGGAGGATAATTCCACAGTGCGGCGTTTTTCTGTTGATTGCCGGGGTTGTTGTAGAGAGAAGTAGGGGATTCTGCTTCGTGAAAAAGTCTGAAAATAAGCTGGATTATTTATAACCAATTAAAATTTTGATTTAATTTCAAATAATTGAAAAAAGTGCTTGCCAAGGAGTTCTGATTTAGCTAAACACATCTCTCCCAAGCGGAGAGGTGTCCGAGTCCGGCTTAAGGAGCACGCCTGGAAAGCGTGTATAGTTAACGCTATCGGAGGTTCAAATCCTCTCCTCTCCGCCAGCTTGAATTTACAAAGCCCCTTGCAGCGATGTTGCGAGGGGCTTTTTTAAGTGGTGCAGATATATGTTTTTTGTTTGATAATTAATAAATCAGCGAAATTTAAGTTTAATTCAAAATAACTGAAAAAAGTGCTTGCCAAGCAAGTCTGATTTAGCTAAATCCTTTTTCACCCAAGCGGAGAGGTGTCCGAGTCCGGCTTAAGGAGCACGCCTGGAAAGCGTGTATAGTTAACGCTATCGGAGGTTCAAATCCTCTCCTCTCCGCCAGCTTGAATTTACAAAGCCCCTTGCAACGATGTTGCAAGGGGCTTTTTCTGTGTCTGAAAGAGCTGTAGGTAGGCTTTTTAGGGCTTATTCGAAATACGCAGATATGATTTTACCTTGCGTACTCCTTCCACTGCCTTGGCATGAGCTATTGATTTGTCGATTTCGGCTTGAGTCTTTACCAGTCCCAGTAATACCACCTGGCATTGCACTACTTTTACTTCAATATTAGTAGACCAGATGTCTCCGTCTCCGATTAATGCTGATTTTACTGCTGCTAAAATCGAAAGGTTTTCAGTTGTGTCGCAGGTTGGGTCTTCCTTTTTGGGCAGCAGGTAGGTGGTGATATCTGTAACGCCTTCAACGCTTCTGGCGATGGATATGGCCTTTGATCTTTGGGCGTAGTTCTCATATTCGCCGACCAGATACACACGCCCTACGAAGGTGTAGGGCTCAATGCCCATTACCGATACATCGTCGTCATCCAGATAGGCTTTCATTATGGCGGCAGAAATTTTTGCATCGGCAGTTTGTTGGCTCAGGCTGCGTTCGTCCAGCGCTGCTTTGTAGGCTGTTCCGCAGCCTGTACTAAGTATGGTTGCGATCAGGATCAATAAGGGAAGTAATGCTCTGGGGGTCATGGCTTTCTCCTTGTTTGTGGTGTGCCTGATTAAAGGGCAATACTTAATTATATTATGAAGAAGTCTTTTGAGCAAAGGATTGTTGTATTGGCGTTGCTTGGTGGTGAGAGCAATTTGACATTCCACCCCACAAGTCTATGATAGCGCGGTTCTTATACTTATCAAAAATGAGGAAAATATAGTGATTTTACCCGGAATGGCTAAAGATGATGTGGTTCTTGTTAAGGCGGACGGAAAACGTATCGAAGGATTGAAAGCGGTTGTCTCCATGCGCAGGATTGTGACTTTTCATACTGAAGTTGAGATTGAACCGAAGGATATGATGATCAAGCAGTGTGCGGATGGTGAGCAGGAAGCATATCTTGTGCTTGATCCTATGTTCAACCATGCAGGGGACGGTATTCCCGAAAATTACCAGATTACCGTGCGTAAGGTAGCTGTGCCTGAATAAGTTAGGGCGGTATATTTAAACGCAAAAAAGCCGTGGATTCGTCCACGGCTTTTTGTTTTGCTGATGCAAAAGAAAAAAGCCACTGATTTCTCAGTGGCCTTTCGGGGTTCCTTCTTGTGGTCGGGATGAGAGGATTTGAACCTCCGACCCCTTGAACCCCATTCAAGTGCGCTCCCAGGCTGCGCTACATCCCGACTCAAGTGAAGAGAGGTCTATGTGGAATCCCCGGAAGTGTCAACCATAAATTTAAATTATTGTTTTAATATCCTTTGGTTGACTATTCAGTAATAGAAGGAATCAATTTGTATCATCTTGGAATAAAATAAAAAAATGCTTAAGGTGTTGAAAAAATAATTATTCAGGAATAAAGTTGTTTTAAGCCTCTGGAGGAGATTTGCGATACCTTGCCGCTTTGCTTTCTATTTCAATGCATATTCTTATCGTGATTTTTGTGTTTGATTTTGTAGAGTTGACTCACGATCAGGTTAGCAATGGTTTTGGTATTGAGCTTGTTTCTCTTGTTGAGAAGAAGGCGGTTGCTGTGCATGAGCCGGTTCAGAGAGTGGAGCCGGTGCTTAAGAAAAAGGTTAAAGCTAAGCCTGATCAATTTAAGGAAAACATTCGCACTGATCAGTCTAAGGGGCATGCTTCAGAAAGAAAAGTTGAGCGGGCAGAGCGCAAAACTGTTCCTTCAGATCATAAGCCCGCTCCAAAGTCGGCACCGAAGCCTGTGTCGGAACCCGTTCCTAGTACCCGAAAATCATATCCTCATATTGAAACCGGAACTTCTGAGAATCCTGATGCTGTGATTTTGCGGCAGGGTAAGGGGATTACAGTGGGTAACTCAACCATGGTGCTCAAACGTGGGTCTGAGGCCCGGTCTCTTTCGGCTTTAGCCGCTTATTCGTTTAATGAGGATGATTTCCGCGGACACTACGAAACTTCTACCGGACGGCAGGTTGTTGTTATTGATGCTCGCGCAGAGCATGGGCGGCTGATTTTGCATGATCGCAAGAGTGGATTGATCCGAAAGCTCAAAAAATATGAGCGCGGAGACTTTATATACACTTATGGTCCTTCATTTAATGAGGATGAGCCTGTTCAAGGTTCAGTGGTTTTTTTGCCCGGAGATGAGCATTGGATTCACAGGTTCATGTGGCTGCCGGAAGGTGGGGCAGCTGAATATCCAGTAAAAGGACGCGTAGATGCAGTTTCATCCGGTAATGAGGCAGGAATGCAAAGTCTTTTTGTCCCGGCTGCTGAAGGTAAGTTTCCTGCTGTCGTGCTCGGCAGCTTCGGTATAGATATTCCTAGTGAGCAATTTAATGAAGTGGCTAGGCATCTTTGCGGGCGTGATGTGGTCGTGATGCGGTTAGACAGCCTTGACGGTGTAAGTTTGAGAAAGGCTTGCGCAGAGTTGCGCAGTCACCCGAAAGTTGATCCCGGTCGCATAGGGGTCTGGTTCAGAGGATACGGGGCAAAAAAAATGCCCCGCATGAATGTGTCTGCGGGGCTTTTTAAATTTGTCATCCTGACCATAGATCATCCTGACGAATGTCTATTCCCAGAAAGGCTTGCGTCTGCTTTTGCTGACGGTCTGCCGACTTTTTTCGGCTTCAGGGGAGTCAGCGCAGACTGGAAGAAGGTGGTGCCGGTAATGTTGACCGGATTCCAGTCTGCCCCCCATCAAATTATCATGATTGATGATACCCCTTCCAGTGTGGAAGGAATGGGGACAGACCAAGATTGGATCGATTGCTTATCCGGCGATTTTGTCAACAGCATTTCCGCCTGGCTTGATTCAAACTAGTCAGACGCTTTAGTGTGTTTGCGGATTTGTTGACAACTTAATTAAGAGATAGAGTCAGAGATTGAGGTGCAGGACTTAGTCCTGATCGTCTTCCGTTTTAGGGTTGGAAGAGCTGCTTTTTTCCTGTTCATCCAGCGATTTGACCATGGCAGCAATGTGCTTGCTTACAGAACGATACTTTTGAGGGTTGTTCTTTTCCAATTTTTTCAAAGCTTCTGGAGTCTCTTCTATAGTGCTGTGTTTGTTCATAAAAACCTCCTATACGGTTTAGCCGTAGCTACGTTCGTCTTGAGATTTTCCAGCCCGAATCAACAAGCGCATAATACACTATTTTTACTCTTTGTCCAGACCACATTGCTGAGAAAAAAAATCACGTGATAGGACATATGTGATGACCGTAATTTTTGTACTGTTTTTGTAGGTGTATAATAGTTTGTTTGGAGTCTGTGATTTTTGTAACAAGGTTATGTTTTATGTTTATACATTAAGATTTAATGCATTTACTTCTATACTAAATTGAAAATTGCAGAATTATATTGTTTAAACATGACCTAAAAGTAAATTTCTTTCTCTACATCAATTTTAAGTAAAATTATTGCTTTTAAGTAAGATTAGAAATTCTTAATCCGTGAAAATCATTGTTTTATGTAGATAAGTTCTAAATTTTATCGTATGCAACGAGTTAGGTGCAAATTGTAGTTCAACCGAAAATCCTGATTGTGGACTTGAACATTTTTATGTATCAGTCGTTTTCACGAATCTAGACAAGCCAACACTGGAGGAAGAAATGAGTAATCCTAAAGAGTTCATTTTATATAGTGGCGGTGCTTCCGGCACAGAAAGCGAGTTCGGAGTGAATGCTGAAAAGTACGGCCTGCAGGAAGTTAACTACAGTTTTGAAGGTCACCAGAACGCTCGTCAGCGTGGTCTGCGTGTTCTCACTGAGAAAGAGCTTGAAAGCAAGGATGTCAGCCTGACTTATGTCTCCAAGCTGATGAACCGCAGCTTTACCCGCGCTCCAATTTTCCGCAAAGTCCTGCAATCCATCTGCTGGCAGGTTAACAGCGGCCATGAGATTTTCATCATCGGTAATATCCTTGAAGACGGTACCGTAAAAGGCGGAACCGGCTGGGGTGCTGAGTTCGCAAAAATCTGCAACAAGCCTCTGTTTGTCTTTTCTCAGGATAAGAACTGCTGGTTCTGCTGGGAAAAAGAAAAATGGGTTGCGTGTGCTGATCCTAAAATCACCCATCGTCACTTTACCGCTACCGGTACCCGCTTTCTTGAGGATAACGGTAGAAAAGCTATTGAAAAGCTTTTTGAAGACAGCTTCAAATAGAATAGCTTTCAGACATAGAGAATTTAAAACCCCGTTCCAATTGGAGCGGGGTTTTATTTTTACCCTTGACTAAGGGGTAGGTTTCTCAGTAGAAAAAAGTCATCTTAATTCTCAGGGCGGGGTGAAATTCCCCACCGGCGGTGATTCTTTAAGATTTAAAGACAGCCCGCGAGCGCCTTTTCAATCGGTGAAAAGGGTCAGCAGATCCGGTGAGACTCCGGAGCCGACGGTTAAAGTCCGGATGAAAGAGAGTGAGACAGTCTTACCGCAAGTGTTCTTCCCTACACTTGCGCGCTGTTCCTTTGTGAATAGCTGTCTATTCTATCGCCCTGATTCTGGTAACTGAAATATGGAGTTTTACCATGAATCAGAATCTGTTATCCCAGTATGGTTCCCCTGTTGAGAGGGTAGAGAAAGGTCTTCAGGCATTGCGTGAAGGTCGTGGAATTCTTGTTACTGATAATGAAAGTCGCGAGAATGAAGGCGATCTTATCTTTTCTGCGGAAAAGCTCAGTGATGAGCAGATGGCTATGATGATCCGCGAATGCAGCGGTATCGTCTGCCTGTGCCTGACCGATGAAAAGACCCGGCAGCTTGGCCTGCCCATGATGGTTGAGTCTAACTCCAGTCGGTATCAGACTGGATTCACCGTAACTATCGAAGCCGCTGAGGGCGTAACCACCGGTGTTTCCGCCGCTGACCGTGTAACCACTGTCAAGGCTGCTATTGCCGATGGCGCTCAGCCTGCTGATCTGCACAGACCCGGACATGTTTTCCCCTTGCGTGCGCGAGAGGGTGGTGTTCTGGAAAGAGAAGGGCACACCGAAGCCACTGTGGACATGATGACCCTTGCGGGCCTCAATCCCTGTGGAGTTCTATGTGAGCTGACTAATCCTGACGGGACTATGGCTAGACTGCCGGAGATTGTTGAATTCGGACAGAAACATGACCTGCCCGTGCTGACCGTAGATGACATAATTAATTATAGAATTCAGCTTGCTAAAAAAGCATCATAATGTATAATTAAGGCAAGCAGTTTTCCAGAATTGACACTCTAACTCCTGATTCAAACCGGCAATTTGGATCAACACCGACATTTAATAGAAAAGGCCCGTCCTGATACTGAGCGGGCCTTTTCTTATTTAAACTGATCTAACGTAACATCTTCTTATCAGTTCTTTTTTGAGGGAGATAGATTATTTCTGGTAAACACAGCCGATGCAGCAGAGGAAGGTTGCTTCTTCGGTGTCGCTGATGTTGCGCATGCCGTGCGGTTCCATGCAGTCGGAAAAAACGAAGTCTCCGGGGCCGCAGATTTTGCTATCAACCACTTCATCTGTTTCCGGGTCGTAAGCGAAGCATTCGAACTGGCCTTTTTCCACATATACAGTCTGAAGATAGAAATGGTTATGAGCCGGAATTTCTCCCCCCGGTTCAACTGTGAAGTGACGCAGGCCGTATTCTGGCTGTCCGTTTTCATCCTGACCGGACTTGGATAGCCAGCGGATGGTTACGCCTTTCACTTCATGGTTTTCGCCTTTGTAGCCGATCTGTTGAACTTTGATACCTTCAACGTCTTTAACGTTTTTCGCGTCCATATTATTCTCCGGGATTAGGATTTGTTCATTGCGGTTGAGTAGGTATATTTAAGCAGAAACAAGGGCTGAGATAAAGTGTTGTTGCTCAATTTTAAAAATTCGTAATAGCCATAACGAACTATTTTTTAAGTAATTTTAAAAATAAATTAGAATTTTCAGTAATAAGGCTTGACAGTTTCAGCCGGAATCAATAGGTATTTCATCTCGTCGCAACGACGAAAAAGTTTTTTGACAGAGAGGCCGGATGGCGGGTGCGCTGTGAACCCCGTCAGGTCCGAAAGGAAGCAGCGGTAACGGTTTATCCCGGGTGTCCGGTCTCGCTGAAAGAAGGGTGTGTTCATCATGAACACACCCTTTTTTATTGCTCAATTCTTGAGGTGCACTTGCATTCCTGAATGAATCGGGGCAATCTTTTAAAGTTGTTTTTACGAAATCCTGCGGGATAATCATTAATTCAAAATCAGGCGAATCTAATGAAGTTTGGTAAAGTTGCCGCATTTCTAGTTAAAGTAATATTAATATGTGTCCTTTCCGGCGGACTGGCAGTAGCGTTTAATACTGCACGCCCCAAACCATATACATTTGCGGAGTTAAGCCATCCGCAGCCGCCCGAAATTCTGGAAATAACTACTGATGCGTTGGTGAAGGATTTTTCTTCCGGAGAATATTCTTTTGTAGATGCTCGTAGCGACATGGAATACGCCATGGCCCATATCCCCGGAGCGGTTAATATCCCTTCATGGGCAGTAGGGGATGAATTGGCGGGGCTCGTAGCTTTGGTTGACCCAGATCGTCCTGTCATTGTTTATTGTGACGGTCTTTCCTGCGGTAAGAGCCTCATTGTAGCCAAGAAACTGGTGGAGCATGGTTTTAAGGATGTGAGCGTATACACTGAAGGCATAGACGGCTGGATCGGAGCCGGAATGGATTTGGAGGCAAACTAATGGAATTCAGATCATTACCCCGCATAATTCTCGGGATCGTTTTTATCGTCGCCAGTCTGGATAAGATTGTTGATCCGCTTGCTTTCGCTGAGATCATTAAAAATTATCAGATCCTGCCGGAAATAATGATCGGCCCGGTGGCTTTCTTCTTGCCGTGGCTGGAATTCGTTTGCGGAGCCATGTTGGTCTGCGGTGTGTTTATAGATACTGCAGTAGCTATTTTGGTGGCCATGCTGTTTGTTTTTATCGCAGCTCTTTCAGCTAATCTCTATCGTGGTATAGACGTTGCCTGCGGCTGCTTTTCCACCGATGTCTCCACAGCTTCTGATATGCAGATGACTATCATCCGGGATGTGGTGCTGCTGGTGATTGCCGGGTTGGCTTTGAAGTTCAGGAAGTCTGAGTTGGTTTAGTCTTTTATATAAAACAGTAAAACACCCTCAAGCTGTTAACGGCTTGAGGGTGTTTTTTATGGACATTGGCTATTCAATATTATGAAAAGGGTTGACCTTGCCGTAGGAGCTTTCAGCAACACCCAAAATGGTTACGTCCTTAACTCCGTCTACATTCTTTGCAATGCTTTTAACCTGATCAACGAGTTTTGTTTTGAGGCTGCTTATCGGCTTTGAAAACTGTACTGTTATATGACCGTCATCACATACGATATTAGCATGCGGTGCAATTCCAATAAGCTCAACTCTTACGTGTGCAGCAGTGGCTATGTCATCAATTATCTGTTGTGATTCAGCTGTTGTCTTAAATGCTTCTTTTTGAACAGCATTGCAGATAAATTCTACAGCATCATCAACTGACAGAGCTCCAATATGAATAACCATATCATAAAGTCTGCTATCCCAAGTATCTATTCCATATATCTGAAGTCCCCATTTTCTGCGTTCTTCATCGTCCTTTTGTAAGATATATCTTGCTTCGTCGTCGCAAATGTTTTCTCTTTTGCATTCTTCGCGGACCCTGTCTTCCATGTCAGCGGTAATTCTTACTTTAAATACATGCGGGATATCCAATAAAAAATATTGTCCGGCCAAACCATGATAAACAAGGTTGTCCTTCTGAGCGTGCTGCAAGAGTGAGTTGCGGATATGGGCAAGATATCTCTCTTTACCGTGCATAAAACGTTCAAGCACCGAAGGTGAGTCGTGGAGTGCCCGGACAAGTTTAACTTCAGGAATATCAAATTCTTTTGACGATTCTAAAAGAATGTCTCGTGATATGCATTTATACTGCATTTTCTCAGCCACTTTCTCAGCGATTTCCTTTCCTCGACTGTAAGACCCTCTTGAAATAGTGATGATAGACATACGCACTCCATGAGTTTTATGTTCAATGAATGGGAAATTACATGTTTATTTCATAGTAAGCCTAATAGTGAATAGATGCCAGCAAACTATGAATAAAATCTAGTGTGCGTGATTATGTCTTGGATCTCCATTATATTTTGTAAAGTCGGTGTCCGTAATTATTAGATCGAAATGATCGGCGATTAGTTGGTAACGAACTGATTGTTGTTGTCCGGCTTTCTATTTTTCTCCGAAGACTAATCTTCTTCTGAATAGCGTTCCTTGACGATAAGGATGGCATCTAAACTATCTTTGAATGCATCTACCAGTTGTGGGTCGAAATGCTTTCCTCGTTCTTTTAAAATATAGTCATACGAATCTTCCACCGTCCAGGCTGGTTTATACGGTCTTTTTGAGGTTAAGGCATCAAAGACATCAGCCACAGCCGCAATCCTTCCTTCTATCGGAATGGCCTCTCCCCGCAGTCCGGCAGGATATCCTGAACCGTCCCATTTCTCATGGTGGCACAGAGCTACCCGCTTTGCCACATTCATTAAATCGTAATCATGATTACCAAGGATTGTTCCACCGATTGTTGTATGAGTCTTCATAATTTCCCATTCTTCCTTATCAAGCTTGCCCGGCTTAGTTAGAATGAGGTCGGGTATGCCGATTTTACCTATATCGTGCATGGGGGCGGCATTAAGCAGTATGTTTCCTTCAGACTCCTTCATTCCTATTTTTCTAGCGAGAATCTGACAATATATGCTCATGCGCATAATATGCGCTCCGGTTTCGTTGTCTTTGTATTGTGCTGCAATTCCGAGTCGGCGAACAATATCCTGCCGGGTTGCATAGATTTCTTTGGTCCTTTCCTGAACCATTTCTTCAAGGTGCAAACTTTGATTATAAAGAGCCAGCTGGGTCTTTACTCTTGCTAGAACAATGGCAGTGTTAATTGGTTTTGTTATATAATCAACGGCGCCAATTTCGAATCCATATGTCTCATCTTGCTCCTCTCCCATAGTTGTCACAAAGATCACAGGAATATTGGTGCTGCGTAAATCTTCCTTCATTATTTTGCATACTTCGTAGCCGTCCATTTCGGGCATCATTACATCAAGCAACACAATGTCCGGAGGGTCGCTGGAAAAGATGATACGTAAAGCGTCATAGCCGTTTAAGGCAGCCTTTACTTTGTAAAGGTCTTTAAGCAGTTCATATAGAATATCTAAGTTTTGCGGTACGTCATCAACAATCAACACTGTTTGTTTCTCGCGCGAATTCATATCTCTCCCCCATGGAATTTCTTAGCTCAGTGTTTGGGCATGTTACTTATTTATATAGGGTATTCTTATTTGTTTTTTAAAATGTATCGATTTTATTCCGAATCATAGCACTGTGTTAATTACTCTGCTATACTATAATGAACTTTATCCTACATGGGAATTTTATGAAAAAGACACAATTTTTGTTTCCAATTGATTTGCGCAGTTTTTTAGCCATAACTATTCTGTTTTCGGGGCTTTTGTTCTGGGGGCTGTTGGTTCTGTATCAGCAGGAAGTGAGTTCTGTAACCCAAACTCGTAGAGCTGAAGAAAAGATGCATAACGAGATAGTTTCCAGAACAGCCGGCTTAGATCTCAAAGATGTGTTTATCGAACTCAGAATTTTTGCCAACTACGTTGAGTCCAAACAATTCTTGTTAAGCAGAACTCAGGAGAATCGAAAGCAACTTGAAACGGAAATACTCAATTTATGCAAAGCAAGTAAAAAGTTCGATCAGGCCAGATTACTTGATAATAATGGAATGGAACTTGTCCGCATCAACTACAATAATGGTAACCCAGTAGTCGTTCCACAGAGTCAATTACAAGATAAAAGCAATCGCTACTATTTCAAGGAATCGTTAAACTTAGCACAAGGAGAAATATATACGTCACCTTTGGATCTTAATATCGAAAATGGTGTGATAGAACAGCCGCTTAAACCAATGATCCGTATAGGAACCCCCATCTATAGTGACACGGGGAAACGACTTGGCATTGCTTTGTTGAATTATCTTGCTCAAAATTTGCTGGATGATATCAGGCAGGCAGAGTCTGTTCAGTCTGAAATTATGTTGCTGAATAAAGAAGGGTACTGGTTAATTGCTCCAGATAAAGAGCTGGAATGGACTTTTATGTATAAAGACAAAAAGAACATTTCATTTGCTTCGGCTTATCCGGACGCTTGGGCTAAGATTTCTCCGTCCCAAAGAGGTCAATTTTCATCTCCGGTAGGTGAGTTAACTTTTTCTACAATACTGACTACCAGTGATTCTTCCGGCACGACTGCGGCAGGTTATCATTCGTGGAAGTTGCTCAACATCTATCCGAACTCCATAATTGAAGCGCACAATAGTTCCATTTTAAGAAAATACCTCGGAATTTATGCTGCGTTATTTTTAGTAATTCTGTTTGCGGCTGTAACTCGTGCGCGCTTTGTCCGTAGCAGAGAGCTGGCGCGCAAACACTTAAGGCAGGCAAAGAATGAAGCAGAAGGCGCCAATAGAGCCAAAAGCGATTTCCTTGCGAAAATGAGTCATGAGATACGAACCCCCATGAATGCCATTATCGGCTTAACCCATTTGGCCCTTAAGACAAATCTTTCCCCAAAGCAGTCTGACTACCTTAATAAAATATCGATGGCCGCCAACTCTTTGATGGGAATCATTAATGATATCCTTGATTTTTCGAAGATAGAAGCCAATCAGATGGAAGTGGACTTAATAGATTTTAATATCGATGACGTTCTGAACAATTTGACCAGTATGTTAAGTATTAAAGCAGAAGAAAAGGGGATCGAACTTCTTTTAATGGTAAAAAGCAGCGTACCCAGCTTATTTGTAGGAGATCCGCTACGCTTGGGACAGGTTCTGCTTAATCTGATTGGGAATGCAATTAAGTTTACGGAAAAGGGTGAAGTCCTCGTTACCGTCGATCTTGTCGAAGAAATCGATAAAATAGCGGTAATCAGGATTTCCATTAAGGATTCCGGCATAGGGATTTCTGAGGACCAGATCGGTAGATTATTTCAACCGTTTAGTCAGGCTGACGGTTCTATTTCCCGTAAATTTGGAGGTTCTGGGCTCGGGTTGGTTATAAGCAAAAAAATGGTCGAATTGATGGGTGGGTCTCTGGAGTGTGAAAGCGTCATAAACGAAGGAAGTACTTTCAGTTTCACAATTCCATTGGCTCTTCAATCTAATCATTATAAGAATTCTTACAATTATCCGGATGACATTCGGGGAATGCGAGTTTTGATTGTAGATCCCAGTAAATCGTCCAGACGCGTAGTAGCAAAAATTATGAAATCATTTTCATTTGATGTGCGAATCGCAGAAAATGCTAAACAAGCAATAAGGCTACTCCATGAGAATGACAGCGATAGTCCGTTCCGACTGGTTCTTACTGATTGGAAGGTGCCGGATATTAATGGCCTTGAGTTAACTCGCAGGATTAAAACAAGTGAAGAGTTACAGCACAAACCGAAAGTAATAATGTTGACAGCCTACAGCTATGAAGACGTACGTTTTCAAGCTAAACAAACAGAATTGGACGGATTTATGCTTAAGCCATTCAACCGTTCAATTTTATTCGATACCATTATGGAAATTTTTTACGGAGAGCAAATTTCGTCTAAAATACATAATGAATTTTCGTCGCCTAATGAAATTCCTGAAAATATTATCGGTGCAAAAGTCCTTCTTGCTGAAGACAACCAGATTAACCAACAAGTTGCGCAGGAAATATTGGAGGATGCTGGAATTAGAGTTCATATTGTTAACAATGGGAAAGAGGCTGTAGAAACTCTAATGAAGGAGGTCTTCGACGCAATCCTCATGGACATTCAAATGCCGGAAATGGACGGTTTTCAAGCTGTCAAGATCATCCGCGAGCAACTTCATCTTGTAAATATTCCGGTCATTGCCATGACAGCACACGCATTAGTTGGGGATAAGGAAAAGAGCCTGTTTATGGGGATGAATGATCATATAACAAAACCTATTGATCCGGACATTCTCATAGAAACACTTTCCAAGTGGCTTCCTTCGAGGAATACCCATTCCGGGGAGGCTCCCAAGAAGACTCAGCCGCAAAATGTTCAGGTTGTAGACTTTCCGAGTATTCCCGGTATCAACGTTGACCAAGGATTACATCGAGTACGTGGAAACGCAAAATTGTATGAAAGGCTACTTGTTGACTTTGCAACAAATGTTAAAGCAAAACAGGATAAATTGCTTACAATGATTTCACAAAGAGATTACGTGGACGCTCGCGCTATGGCACATAGCATGAAAGGAGTATCCGGCAACCTTGGAATCGATAATCTTCATGATTTTCTTCAGCAAATAGAGGCGTTATCCCAACAGGAAGTGAATGTTGAAGAAACGCTAATCAGAGAATTCAAAGCTGAACTCCGACGAGTCGCAGCGGGGGTACTGAAGGCTTTTCCGCAAAGCGATACAGGTCAGACAATTGATACTTCGGTTGATTTCAAAAGGATCGAAAGTCTACGTATTGAGTTGGAGAAAATTGCTGAACTTCTGCAGCAGCACGATGTGGAAGCTAAAGCTCTTTTCAATGAATTGAAGCCATTGCTGGTGGAAGCTGCACCGGCCAAGACAGCCGAGTTAGCTCGTCTTATAGATAAGTTCGATTTCGCAAAAGCTCATCAAGTTATCGAGCAACTTTTTGAGCAAGGTCAACGGAAGGAGTAGCTGTATGGAAAAAGCGCGTGTGCTGATAGTTGATGATATGCCAGTGAATATTGAAATGCTAAGTGAAGTGCTTTCCCCTGAATACCGCGTAAGCGTTGCTTTAAATGGATTTGATGCCATTGAATTGGCTACCACTTCTCCCATGCCGGACCTTATCCTGTTGGACATAATGATGCCTGGCATTGATGGGTATCAGGTCTGTAAAATTTTGAAAGAGAATGAAGATTCGCGCCATATTCCTGTTATTTTTGTAACTTCGAGAAACGAAGTGCAGAGTGAAGAAAAGGGATTTGAATTCGGAGCGGTTGACTATGTGGTCAAGCCTTTTAACCCGGCTGTTGTTCTGGCGAGGGTTAAGACTCATATCGCACTATATAATCAGACAAGGCTATTGCAAAACCTTATCGAAGAGCGGACAGCGGCACTTGAAAAAGCCAAAAATGAAGCTGTAACAGCAAACATGGCTAAAAGTAAATTTTTGGCAAATATGAGCCATGAATTGCGTACTCCATTGAATGGAATTATGGGAATGACGCAGCTCCTTAGCAGCTCTAACACATCAAAAGAAAATAAAGAATTTCTTGAATATGCCCAACAAGCATCGACACACATGCTTGATATGGTAAATGACCTGCTTGAACTTTCCAGCGTCGAAGCTGGAAAGATCAAACTTGCTCCGAAAGATTTCAATGTTCGTAAAAGTCTTGAAGGTGTCGTTGCTCATTATAGTAAACAGGCTACAGATAAGGGCCTTAAATTGAACTTTAGTATAAACGAAGATTTTCCATCCACTCTCAATGCCGATATCACGAGGATAAATCAGGTTCTGATAAATCTGCTTAATAACGCGGTTCAATTTACAGAACAAGGCTCCATCGATATATCGGTCTCGGCTGTTGCCGACAGGCATGATACAGTGAAAATGTACTTTACAATAGTAGATACAGGAATAGGCATTGCCGAAGAGCAACATGAAAAAATTTTTGAACCTTTCATCATTGGTGAAGACTATCTGACAAAAAAGTATGGAGGAGCCGGTCTTGGGCTCTCAATATCCAAACAATTGGTTTCGCTAATGGGCGGTAAGCTCTGGCTGGAATCAAGTAGCCGTAATAATACTATTTTCAAATTTTTTGTTCCATGTAAAAAGCTAAAATAGAGTATTGCCGATTCTTTATTTACTTATGAACTTGTTTATTTCACTGGTCGGAAAAACTATGTACTTTGCTTTGCCAAGCATTGCAGAATCCTTAACACTATTTTACTGTATTGTGATTCTTTTGAATTTCTCAGGCAAAAATATATAGTTTTGTGGCCATTTCAAGTTCTCAGGGAGAGTATGTGTTGTGTCTGGAAGTAATGGTCCTTGATTGGAGGTTATCTTGAAAAAACGAGTCTTGCTCCGAATCGTAATAATTTTAATTTTTATTTTAGCTTTAGATATTTTCCTGACAGGCCAGCTTTCAAGAGAGCAGATTAATGACCAAAGGTTGGAAGTTTCTTTGCAATTGGCCGCACTTAGGGCCCGGCTGGAGAAGGAGATTACAAAGAACCTGCTTTTAGTCCAAGGCACTGCTAATTATATTGCAATAGATCCTGATCAATCGCAGGAGAAGTTCGCTAGATATGCCAAGGTAGTGTTGTCTGGGGAGAACCTACTTAAAAATCTTGCTGCTGCACCTGATTTCGTGATGCGTTTTGTTTCTCCGCTGGAAGGCAATCTCGCTATTGTCGGTATGGACTATCGAAAATTGCCAAACCAGTGGGAGCAGGCCAAAAAAGCGCAAGAAACTGGGGACATGGTCATTGCCGGACCCTTGAAATTGGTTCAGGGAGGGTACGGCCTCATAGGCCGCGCCCCGATATTTGTTGAATCTGAAAAAGGAAAAAAGTTCTGGGGCATTATCTCTGCGGTCATTGATGTTGATAAGCTTTTCAAGGTCGTGGATATAAGTGATAACGGCCTTGATATCGCAATTCGCGGTGTTGATGGCTTGGGTGAGGACGGCAAGGTTTTTTTTGGGTCCCCACAACTTTTCACAACCAAAAACGCTGTGCGAATGCCGGTTACATTTCCTTCAGGAAGTTGGGTTCTTGTTGCTATACCTCAAGGAGGGTGGACAAGCAGTCACCCTTTAGCATTTATTGTGCACATTCTTTTGGGGCTGCTTTTGTCTGTTACCAGTTTCGGCGCGTACCGAGCTGCTAAACGAGACTTTGCCATTCAGGCAATTCAGCAAAACCTGAATCAGGCCCAGTCTATTGCTCACCTCGGTAGTTGGAGACTGGACCATATAAATGAAGAAATATGGTGGTCGGATGAGACCTACCGAATTTTTGGAGTAGACAAAGATACTTTTGTCCCTACTCTTGAACGCTTTTTAGACATGGTTCACCCGGAGGATATGAAAAAGGTCCTTGATGCATTCCAATCATCAATGGATTCATGTTCCGAGTATGCGGTGGATCATAGGATAATCCGTCCTAGCGGAGAAGTTCGTCATGTTCAGGAGAGGGGAGGAACCGTTTGCCTTTTTAGCGGGAAGACTCCAGCTCATGCTATGGGAACCGTTCTTGATGTTACTGAACGTGCACTGGCCGAAGAGGAACTCCGGGCCAGCGAAGAAAAAATGAGAGCGATGTCTGAGTCGTCCTATGATGCTGTCATAGTTGTCGATGAAAATGATGTTATTTCTTTTTGGAACTCAGCAGCTGAAAAGATGTTTGGGTGGAAGGCTGAAGAAGTTATCGGTCAGAAGCTTCATCCACTTATTACTCCGAAAGATTATCTGCATCAGGTAGGCGACGGCATGAAGCAATTTGCCCGAACCGGCCAGGGGCCTCTTATTGGTCTGGTCAAGGAAATGCCTGCGGTCCGTAGAAATGGAGAAGTCTTTCTCGCAGAAAGGTCTGTCACATCTTTCAAGCTGGGAGATTCCTACCTCGCTGTCGGTAGTGTGCGAGATATCACAGAACGTAAACATCTCGAACAGAAGCTTCGGCATTCTGCCGATCGCCTAGCCCTAGCTTCAAAAGCAGGAGGCATTGGTGTCTGGGAATGGAACTTACACACTAACGCGTTGGCATGGGACGACCAGATGTTCCGGCTTTACGGTCTGGAACCCGGAGAATTCGATGGAATCTATGAGGTTTGGCAGACCAGGGTGCACCCTGATGATTTGCATGGTGTAGAACAGTCTTTACAGCATTCGATTGAGCACACCGGTTTTTGGGAGTCGGAATTTCGGGTGATCTGGCCGAACGAAGAGGTTCACTGCATTAAGGCGGCAGCACTGATTGAAAAAGACGATGATGGCAAATCAGAATTATTGATTGGAGTGAATTGGGACGTCACCGAGTCTAGGGCGAAAGAGAACCAGTTGCGGCGTATGGCTACTACGGATGATATGACCCAGCTCAACAATCGCCGCTATTTTATTGAACTGGTCAAACGTGAGATAGAGCGAAGCACTCGTTATCCTAGACCTCTTTCGCTTATCATGTTCGATGTCGACAAGTTCAAGGCGGTTAATGACACTTATGGTCATGATGTGGGTGATATGGTGCTCAAGGCAATCGCGACAACTGCAAAGGGGGTCTTGCGTGATGTTGATATTATCGGCCGTCTCGGCGGTGAGGAATTTGCGGTTGGACTTCCTGAAACGGATTTGCATGGTGCCATGCTTCTGGCGGAGCGGTTGCGCGTTGTTTTAAAGGAAGCATTTGTTGAGCTCTCAGATGGGGAAATAGTAGATTTTACAGTCAGCCTTGGAGTTGCTGTGCTGGATAAGTCCATTACGGACGTAGATGTCTTGTTGAAGCATGCGGATCTGGCGCTTTACGCTGCCAAAGAGAATGGTCGTAATCGGGTGGAAGCTTATGACCAAACGATGGACTAATGGTGAATAAGGTTTCGGACTGAACACCTGCTTTAGAATAAGTATAAAAGAAATAAAGACTCCCCTAAACTTATGTTTTAGGGGAGTCTTTGTTCTTTAGCTGTCAGCGCCGTCACTAATAATTGCATTAAAGCCACATTCTGCTTCGCATGCACCGCAATCAGTGCAGTTTTCATTTATTTCATAATAATTGGTTCCAGCGGCATGAATAATGGCCTCGGTAGGGCATGCGCTCTGGCATGCACCGCAGAACTGACATTCTTCAGGGTCTATTTTATGCATTTTTAGCTCTCCAGTAGTGTGTTGTTGTCAAATGACAGGAAACATCGCATGTTTGTTTTGGTTCGTCTTGAGTCTGACGTTGGTACAGGATTGAACCTGTAAATCAGTCTTATGCCCACCAGATAGAGCGTGCGGGTGGGTTCCCGAATGTTGTGAAGTCGTCTCCGGATTCGTGAAGTACCGCGTCCAATTCCTCAATGGTGAAGGTGTACCCCTCTTCGTTTGCGGTAGATACAAATTCATCCTTGGTTCGAATCGCATTGTACTTCAGCTTGATATCTTTGTTTTCTCCGCCTGCAATTAACAAACGCTCTACTTCTTTTTTTTGCCATTATTGTGCTTCCTTTTGGTGAAAAATTAGTTGCTTTTTTGCAATTTTGTTTAATTGTTGTCTGCTGCTGGCTCTATCGTTTGGGTATTGCTAGTTCTGTGCCGAGATATGGTTGTGTTAAGTGACTAAAAAAAAGACAGAGCCTGCCTTCAAGTATTGGAGGCGAGCCCTGTCATTATATTGCGGGTTCTTTTATTTCAATCGGAAGTTGATTTTCTGTTTTTTCTAACCCCCCACTGAAACATTCGGACAGTGCGGTATGACCAGATCTTTCAGCATCATAACATGTTCACGTTCAGGGGGCTTAACGCCATTCAGGGAATATTCACGGTCAAGCTGTTCCCATTTTGGTTCGCCGAGACGATGGTAAGGAAGAATGTCCAGCCCTTCGACACTCTCACCCAGCGATTCAACAAATTTAGCAGTGGCTTTTATGTTTTCTTCCGAGTCATTGCATCCGGGAATGAGCGGTATGCGGATACGTAGCTTTTTGCCTAGCCTTGCAGCCATGCGGATGTTCTCCAGAATCTGCACATTGGGCATTCCTGTCAGCTCTTTGTGTCGATCCGAATCCATGTGTTTGATGTCGGTGAGCACCAGATCGGTGTAATCCAGAACCCTGGCAAATATTTTTGGTGAGCATAAACAGCAGGATTCAATGGCCGTATGTAATCCGCGTTCTTTTGCGTCCTTTAATGCTGCAATCAAAAACGCAGATTGCATGGTCGGTTCTCCACCGGAAAAAGTAACTCCGCCTTCCGAAGTATTGTAAAACGGACGATCGCGCTCAACTTCTTCCATGACTTCTTCAACGGTCAGGTAGCGACCGACAATAGTCATAGACCCGGCATAGCACTTCTCAACACATTCACCGCAATAGGTACATTTGTCACGATCAATGAATACCCCGTCTTCCCGGTATTCAATGGCCTGTTCCGGGCAAAGGGTAGCGCATTTCACACAGCTGATACAGTGGTGAGGGATGCGCATGATTTCAGGCTTACTGCTCATGGATTCCGGGTTCTGGCACCATTTACAGCGCAAGGGACAGCCTTTCAAAAAGACCAATGTGCGAATACCGTTACCGTCATGCACAGCAAAGCGCTGAATATCAAAGACTAATCCTGTAAGATCAGCCTTATTTTTGTCTTCTAAACTAAATTTATGCTGCCGCTCTTTCCATCTCATAAAATTATTCTCACTTTCCCGCTTAAAGTGGCTAAGCCCTATTGAAAAAGTTTGGGATTCTTAAACCCTTTCCAAAGGGTTTAAGGCCTCCGGCAGGACCGCCGGAGGCCTATATGTCATATTCTTAGAAGTTCTGTTCAGTACGGGCGAGGATGTCGTCCTGCAGGGATTTATCGAGCGCGGTGAAGAATGCGCTGTATCCAGCTACGCGGACAACGAGTCCTTTGTGCTTTTCAGGGTTGGCCTGAGCATCAAGCAGGGTATCCCGGCTGATGACGTTGTACTGCACGTGGAAGCCGCCGTTCTGGAAGTATGCTTCGGTAACGGCCTTCAGGTTTTCCAGTCCCTTTTCGCCTTCGATAGCGGAGGGGTGGAATTTCTGGTTAAGCAGGGTACCGTTGGATGCGATTTCGTGGTCCAGTTTGGCAACCGAAAGTACGGATGCGGTGGGGCCGCAGGAATCGTAACCGGAGATAGGCGATACGCCATCTGCCAGCGGTGACCATGCTTTACGTCCGTCAGGGGTAGCCATAACTACGGAACCGAGGGGCACGTTTGCGGAAGCGGGGTACAGGCCGGGCTGGAATTTACCGCCGCGGGGGTTGGTGTACTTGTTTACTTCTTCGCAGTAGATGAGTGCGGCTTCCTTGGCGATTTCGTCGGCGTAATCGTCATCGTTACCGTATTTTGGTGCGCGGTTAACAAGCATCATGCGCAGGTCTTCCTGACCTTCGAAGTCGTTGGCAAGTGCTGCATGCAGGTCTTTGAGTGTGATGGCTTCTTCATCGAAAACCAGTTTCTTGATAGCGGTCAGGGAGTCACCTGCGTTGGCAACACCTACGCCCTGAGGGCCGGTGAAGTTGTAATGCGCTCCGCCTTCCTGCAAGGACTTGGCTTCGGCAATGCAATCATCAACGAGGGAAGAGAGGAAGGGCAGCGGGCAATGCTTGCCGTGAGTCATATCCACAGCGTTGTCAGCGGCAGCCATAAGCTTGACGAAGTAGGAAGTCTGCTGGGTGTATGCTTCCATGACATCTTCGAAGGATTTGAACTCTTCCATCTTGCCGGATTTGGGGCCGATCTGCTTTCCGGTGCGTTGGTCAACACCATCGTTGAGGGCCAGCTCGATGATTTTGGACATGTTGTAGAAAGCTGCGTCGTGCCAGCCTTCAGTCTTTCCGCCCACCTGAGGCTCAACACAACCGATGATACCGTAATCGCGGGCATCTTCACGCTCAAGGCCACGGGCCAGCAGTGCGGGCACGATAACTCTATCGTTGTAGTATGCGGGGTAACCCATACCCATGCGGCTCAGTTCTGCTGCCTTTTTGTACAGCGGATCAGGAGTGCCTTCGTGGATGCGGATGGACAGGGAAGGAGCATAAAGTTTGGTGTTGGCTCCGGCCTGAAGTACCAGATAAGACATGGCGTTGGTTGCATCGGAACCGTCGCGCTTCTGGCCGCCTACGATCAGGTTCATGAACATGGGGTAACCGGCAAAGGCCATGGTGGAGTTTTCGTCGCGGACCTTGTTAAGCTCGGCAAATTTGATCCAGAGCATGTCCAGCATTTCCTGAGCCTGTTCGATGGAGATATCATCTTTCTGCAGGAAGGGGTTCATGTATTGGTCAAAACGCATGGGTGAGATAGAGTGGCCGTTGGATTCGATTTGAATTACCAGATGTACGAACCAGAAGGCCTGCAATGCTTCCTGAAAATTCTCGGCAGGCTGTGCAGGAACCTTGCGGCAGATACGGGCGATTTCGTTCAGTTCGATTCTGCGGGTAGGCTCTTCGCAGGCGGAAGCCATTTTTTCAGCCAGATCGGCAAAGCGGTTTGCAAAAGCGATTACAGCCTTGTTGGCAGTTATAACCGAATTGAGAAAGTGCATTTGGTTGAGCTGTTCACCGTCTGCGAAATCAAGGGTAGCCAGTTTGTCTTCGGCCTGCTTGATGATAGCGTTGATGCCGACGTTAAGGACTTTTTCATAGTTGGCGGAGATGTGTCCTACGCCGTTATAGAAGTAGTTACCTACAGTGTAGACAACATCGTTGTGCGCTTCGAGAGATTCGGCGGGCATAAGCTGGGATGCAATTTCATTAACGGTCTTGCCGTCCCAATAGGTGAAGGCTTCGCGCAGCTTGGCTTTTACGTCTTCAGAAATAAGGAATACGTCAGCGGTTCTTTTTTCTAGGCGGTCCAGTTCGTCTTCAACCCATTTGCAGGAGAATTCAGGAAAGATGGGCGCGGAACGGGGCATGGAGCACTGGTTACCGACAATGAGTTCATCGTCCTGAATGAAAATGGACATGCCGGAAAGGATTTTTTCCAGAGCCTTGGCACGGCGGATAGGCATGGGCTGGCCTTCTGTTTCCTTGTAGGATTCAGTGATCAGCACCGCACGTTCAGCGCAGACTGCCGGGGCGGTATTCAAGAAACGATCAAGGGTCTTAGCTACTCTGCCGGATGCGCCGACTGTTTTGGGGATTTCAACGCTGGGTTTGTTCTTAGTCATTTTCCACTCCTTAAAATTGGTAAAAACTTATTTAAAAGCTGCAAGACCTGCTTCCGCACAGGCTGTGTCCTGCGCAACACTTCCACCACTGACACCTATTCCACCGATTACTTTTCCGTTTTTTTCAATGGGCAGTCCGCCACCGAAAATGACAATGCGTCCATTGTCAGCGTTGTGGATGCCGTAGAGTTCTCCTCCGGGCTGAGATACCGAGCATAGGGTTTCGGTACTCATCTTGGCGGCAACGGCGGTGTAGGCTTTGTTCAGGGACAGATCGATGCTCACTAAAAGGGCATCATCCATGCGGACCTGAGCAAGAAGATTTCCCCCCTGATCAACCACGGCGATGACCATTGGCACACCGATTTCTTCCGCTTTCTTCTGTGCGGCAGCGACCATGCGCAGCGCAATTTCTGTTGTTACCGGCATCGGTTTTCCTTCAGTTAAAATTTGATAAAATCCATTCACCTTCCATCATGTTATGGATTCCCTAAAGAGAAAAACGTGCCATGTGTGGTTCTGTTTTGTTTTTACAGGGGTTAGGCCTGCTTGGTGACTTCTGAAACATAATAATGTTGCAAACAGGGTGTCAGCGCAGGTTGACAAAGGATGAAAGATGTGAGGCTTTTTGAGGGGTAAAAGTAAATGTTTAAAGTGTGTTATGTCGAGGGTGTTTGTTTGGTTGACACGTGGTTTACCAAGGTTGTCAACCGGGGCTGCTTCAGGGGAAGAATAGGATGATTGCATTGGGTGGTGGATGTGTTTACCGTGGTTTTAGGACAATCAATGGTAGGTGTCGGGGCTGGCATTGAAAATGCTGTGACCTGTGCAGGATGTAATAGGTCGGGACCGCTAAAAAATTATTTTCCTGAAAGCAGCATGGGCAAAATGGAAGCAGATAAAATAAAAGATAAGAAATTAGATGTTCATGAGGACTTAATTGAAGAGCTGAACACTTTGCGTGGCAGGGTGGCAGAACTTGAAGAGTCCCATTTTCGGTGTGAGAATTTTAACGGAAACTACAGATTGAATGCGGTTATCCCTGATTCACAGGATGAGAGCAGACAGCACCGCTTTGAAGATTATTTCGATGTTGAGGCTATTCAGCGTATTCAGGATGCTTTTTCTGAAGCCACGCGGGTTGCCTCAGTCATTACCGATCTGGAAGGACGGCCCATCACCAAGCCAAGCCGTTTCTGCCGCTTCTGCGATTTGATCCGGAGCACGGATAAGGGCATGTCCAACTGCATGCGTTCCGATGCCTCTTTCGGGACCAAAAGCCCCTTGGAACCAATCATGCGTCCATGCCTCAGCGGCGGGCTCTGGGATGGCGGAACCAGTTTTTATGTGGGTGACCGCCACATCGCCAACTGGATTATCGGTCAGGTGCGCTGCCCGCCTACCAATGATGACCGCATTCGCCGATATGCCCGCGAAATCGGTGCTGACGAAGATCAGCTGATGGAAGCTCTTGCCGAAGTTCCGTCCATGTCCAGAGATCAGTTTTTGAGTGTCTGCAATGCGCTTTGTCTAATTGCCAATCAGATGTCCATTCTGGCTCGCAAGAACTTTTTGCAGGCTCAGGCCATTGCCAGACGCCGCGTTGTTGAAGTCGCTCTGCGTGAGAGTGAAGAGCGTTTTCGTCAGCTTTCGCAGTCTACTTTTGAAGCAATTTTCATTCATCATGAAGGGGAGATTCTGACCGCCAACCGTGCCGGACTGCATCTCTTTGGCTACTCGCAGGAGGAGCTTGCCGGACTCAATATCGATGACCTTGCCGACCCGGAGCACCGCGAAATCGTGCGGTTGCATACTTCCCGCAATCGCAGGACCCGTTTTAATGCGAATTTTCGTTGCCGGGACGGGCGAATGCTCATTTGTGAAATTCAGCAGCGGGATATTATTTTTCAGGGCGAAAAGGTTGGGGTCTGCGCTATCCGCGATATTACTGAACGCGTAGAATCCGAACGGCAGGCCAAGGAAAAGCAACAGCAGCTCATTCAGGCTGATAAAATGGTTTCACTGGGGGTTCTGGTTTCAGGTATGGCCCATGAAATCAACAATCCCAACAGTTTTATGACTCTCAATCTGCCTCTGTTGGATGAAATATGGCGCGACATCACCCCCATTCTTGAGGATTACTATCACGAAAACGGCGACTTTCTTGCCGGGGGTCTGGAATATGGTGAGTTGCGCAATTTCATGCCTGACCTCTTGGCTCGTATGCAGGAAGGAGCAAGCCGTATCAGCGGAATTGTAAATAGCCTCAAGGATTATTCCCGGCTTGAACCCGGAGAATTGATGTGGGAAGTTGATCTGGTAGACGTGGTTGATAACTCCCTGCGGCTGCTGGAAAATCTTATCAGCAAGAAGACTGCCCGTTTTGAAATGGACCTTGCTACAAAACTTCCGAAGGTGCGTGGCAATTCGCAGCGAATTTCACAGGTGTTGATCAACCTGCTGGTTAATTCTTGCGAAGCCTTAACTGACCGCAATCAGAGTATTTTGCTGTCTTCAAGATTTAATACTAAGGATCAAGTGGTCGAGATTGAGGTCCGGGATGAAGGAGTGGGAATTGCCGAGGAGCATTTCAAGAAGATCACCGATCCATTTTTCACTACTAAACGGACCAGTGGAGGCACCGGTCTGGGCTTGTCCGTATCATCTACAATTGTGCAGGAACATGGCGGTCGGCTGGAGTTTTCAGCTAATCCCGGCGGGGGGACCATTGCAAAATTTTCAATTCCGGTAATCACTGACGGGGAAAATGATGAGTAAAAGTACAGGGCAGACACCAAGGTATCCATTACTGCTGGTTGATGATGAGGATTCGTGGTTGCAGAGTTTCCGGGCCACCCTGCGTTCGCAGGGTATTGATAACGTTGTTCTGTTGAGTGACGGCACAAAGACTATGCAAACGCTTGCTCAGCGCCAGTTTTGCGCTGTAGCCGTAGATTTGATGATGCCCGGTGTTTCCGGAGAAGAACTTATCCCGCAGATTGTGGAAGAGCATCCAGAGCTTCCGGTGCTGGTCATTTCGGGCCTGAATGAAATCAAGGCCGTGGTCAATTGCATCCGCAAGGGTGCCTTCGACTTCATCGTTAAAACCGAGGACCGCAACACGCTCATCGCCGGGGTCCGTCACGCCATTGAAATTTTCGAGCTGCGTCAAGAGAACAAATCCCTGCAACAGCGTTTTTTCAAGGATTCACCGGACCGCCCTGAGCTTTTTTCGGAGATTGTCACCGCCCATAAGGATATGATCTCCATCTTTAAATATATTGAGGCCATTGCCGAGACTTCCCGGCCGGTCTTAGTTACCGGGGAATCTGGAGTAGGCAAAGAGCTCGTTGCCCTGGCAGTGCATAATGCCAGCGGTCGAAAGGGTGATTTTGTCCCCGTGAATGTTGCCGGACTGGATGACAATGTTTTTTCCGATACTCTTTTCGGTCATAAGAAAGGTGCTTTTACCGGGGCTTCAGAAGCGCGCATCGGTCTGGTGGAGAAGGCCAAGAACGGGACCCTGTTTCTTGATGAAATCGGCGATCTCAGTCCGGCCTCCCAGACCAAGCTGCTGAGATTGTTGCAAGAGCACGAGTTCATGCCGTTGGGATCTGACATGGCTAAACGCTCCAGCGCGAGAATTATTACCGCCACCCACCAATCTTTCAAGGCTATGCAGGAGCAGGGCAAATTCCGTAAGGATCTTTTTTTCCGGTTGCGCGGGCATATGTTGAACATACCGCCGCTAAGGGAGCGCAGAGGGGATCTGCCGTTGCTTATTTCCCATTTTCTTAATGAGGTTCAGGCTGAAACTTCCAGCGAAGTTGAAGCGGATGTTCATGAGCTATCTGCTTTTCTGGATAGCTATCCCTTTCCGGGAAATGTACGCGAATTGCAGCATCTGGTTCACGATGCCGCAAGCATCTGCGGCTACAAAGAACTTAAGCCTGAGCATTTTAAAAAATTGCTCGTAGTACCGGGGGAATCCCTTGAAAAAGTTGCTCCGGTTTCTGATTCCGAAGAAAGCGTTAGTTTCGGTATCCGCCTACCGACCCTGCAAGAGGTCCGAGCCAGACTTATTGATGAAGCCTTGCATCGTACCAAGGGTAATCAGTCCTCCGCCGCCCAGCTTATCGGAGTTACCCGGCAGGCGGTTAGTAAGTATTTGAAGAAGAATGGGTAGGTTGAAAATAGACTAATTAAAAATAGGAAAGAGTAGAAGGATATATTACGACAGCAGTATATGTATGAGAAGCAAACTGGATATTATGATTTAGTCTTTATAGTGGATGGTTCATATCTCACACACAATTATCACTTGCAGAACTAATTGTTGAACCTAGCGAACGTTATCCAGCTATTTTTGTGCGGTGACAGATCGAGTGTGTCTACTGTAAACGGCTAAATTACAGTCTTATTTTGCTGGCTGTTTTGTGTATTGATTCATCTTAAACTATAATTTTGTCTCGACAGCTTTGTTTGACAAAGCTCTTACAGACTTTTAGTTGAAAATGAATTTTAATTTCATAAAATACCCAGACATCATAGGAGTGTAAAATGATATTAGAGAATGTCCTTAAATGTGTAGGAAATACGCCATGTTTTGGCTTGAATATTGGCAATGGTATCGTTCATGCCAAGGCTGAATTCATGAATCCAAGTGGTTCTGTGAAGGATCGTGTAGCAGCAAGAATTATCGACCTTGCAATCAAGGATGGGAGCTTGCGTCCGGGAATGTGCATTGCAGAGGCTTCCAGCGGTAACATGGGAATTTCGTTGGCAATGACCGGAGCTGCCTACGGTTATGATGTGACCATTTATATGTGCGAGACTGCGAGTGTTGAACGTCGGAATATTATGCGTATACTCGGCGCGAATGTAATACTTACTCCGGCGCATCAGAGCGTCGGCGGGGCTGTCGAGGCTCTGAAGGTTGATGCCGTTTCAAATCCCAATCTATTTCTCGTCAATCAATTCAGCAACAAAGAAAATATACTTGCCCATTACAATGGAACAGGAAAGGAAATCTGGGAAGATACGGACGGTAATATTGATTGTTTCATAAATGGAATAGGCAGCGGCGGGACATTGATGGGCGTTGGTTCATATCTGAGAGAGCGTAATCCCGATGTATGCTTGATTGCCGTTGAGCCTAAAGGCGCGGCCGCGCTCCTTGGGCATAAACCTAAGGTACACAGCATTGAAGGTATCGGGGATGGTTTTCTGCCGGAAATTGTCGACCCGCAATCAATCGATTCTATTATTGAAATTTCAGATTCGCAGGCCATTAAGTATGCCCAGATGTTGGCCCGTGAAATGGGAGTTTTTGTTGGAATGTCAGCAGGAGCAAATCTCGCAGCCGCCGCAATGATAATGGAAAAACACCCTGACTGGCGTGTGGCTACGATCCTCCCGGACCGGGCTGAGCGTTACTTCAGTACTCAACTTTTCAATGAACAGACAACAGATGCCGAAAAAGCTCGTTCTGCTGCCTGATCATACAATCCAAAACAGCCTATTCAGCTATATAAAAGTTGATTCTAATGAATTGAACTTAGCTCAACAGGAGCAGTGCCCGGACGGCTTTAATCGCGTCAAGGCGCTGCTCCTGTTTTTGTATTACCAATTATTTCAGCCTGATTCGTTTCAGTTGATGAAAGGAATAATTCACACAATGCAAGATTGATATTGAAAGTCAATATAAATACATCCTGAAATAACCAAATCCTCATGAGGTGCAAAGGAAAATTATACTTATGGGGCTTTATCAGGAGTGAAAGAATGAAGATGAAGAAGATTTATGGAGCTATGACGCTGGTCGTTGTGTTGCTGCTGACGACCGCGGCATATGCTGAGGAAAAGAAAGAGTATCAACTCGAAAGTATGACAGTCACCGCTCAGAAGGTTGGTGAAGACATTCAGGATGTCCCGATAAGTATTTCTGCTTTCTCGGATGTCACGCTTGAGGAGAAGGAAATCAATAAGTTCGACGATTTGATCCAGTATGTCCCAAACATGTTTTTACGCAAAAACAGTGTGGACAGTGAAATCGTCATCAGGGGTATTTCCTCTTACGCCAGTTCTCTGTTCTCTACTGCGGGTTTTTATGTGGATGGTGTCAACTATCCTATCCACCAGATGCAGGACATGGATTTTATCGATATTGAGCGCGTTGAAGTACTGAAGGGGCCTCAAGGTGTTCTATATGGCCGCAACTCTCAGGCCGGTGTTGTCAGTATCATTACAAAGCAACCTACAAATGAATTCTCTGCAAAATTATATGCGGATATTGGTGCATGGAACACTAATGATTCAAAATTCATTTTTAGAGAGGGTTTTAACGCAAATATTCCTCTGAAAGAAGATGTCTTCAATATGAGAGTAAGCCTCCAAAAAGAAGATTCCAAGGGCTGGATGAAGAATATTTATAGTAACGATGATGCCATGGAAGTAGATCATATTGGAGGTAGGGCTACTGCTCTTTGGACTCCTAATGATGATCTGAACATTACATTTATTTTTGAAGGCAGAAATAAAGATGATGGTATTGGGGTCTATCGTTTTAAAAGCGGCGAATACTCTACACCACGCAATGAGATTGCATGGGATGGCAGCAATAGAAACGAAGTCTATTCCGATTCTGAGATTATCAAAATGGAATATGATGCAGGCTATTTTGATATTACTTCCATTACCGGTCGTCATGGATACTTTCAGAAGTATGTAAACGATTATGACATGAGTACTCAAGCCTTTGGTGATTCCGGCAGTACTTACGATGTACAGGTTATCAGCGAAGAGTTCAGACTTTCTTCCAAGAAAGATGAAAATGCTGTGATCGACTGGCTTGGCGGAATTTATGCTTACAAAGAGGATCTGAATACAGATTATTTCGGATATGGAAAGCATAATACTGACCAAGATAACTGGGGGACAGCATTATTCGGTCAGGGAACATGGAATATGACTCCTGACTGGCACCTCACTTTGGGAGCACGTGTAGATTACGTTAATTTGGACGGTAAAAAGGATCTTGATCTTACGGATTTCGGTGAGGGGACAAGCACTCTCAAAGGCAGCATAAGTTCTGTTGAATTTCTCCCCAGTGCAACCGTTACTTATAACATTACTCCAGATATCACTTCTTATGCCAAGGTTAGCAGGGGATATCTCGCCGGTGGTTTTGACTACGCTACCTCTGTCACTGATGAGCAATTCAAATACGATCCTGAATACAGCATGAACTACGAATTAGGCATGAAGTCCAGTTGGCTTGAGAAAAGCCTGACTGCAAACGTAGCCGCGTTTTATATCGATATTACCGATAAGCAAGTAGCCCAGTTGGAGCCTATTGCCACCAACCCTGACAACAGACGAATTGTAAACGCCGCTAAAGCCCAGTCCTATGGTGCAGAGCTCGAACTTCAGTTCAAGCCCATTGATGGACTGTTGCTGACATCTTCTGTCGGTTACGTGAACAGCCGTTTGCGTGATTGGAAAACAGTTGAAGATCCTTTTGACTACGACGGAAAGAAAACTCCCGGCTCTCCTGACTGGACCTACTCTTTTGGCGCTACCTACCGTTGGGATAACGGCTTCATGGTCAGTGCGGATTGCACAGGTCTCAGTTCCTATTACACTGATCCCAAAAACCTGAATGAAGTTGAAGGACGTTTCTTAGTTAACCCGAGTATTGGCTACGAAGGTGAAAACTTCGATGTGCTTCTCTGGGCGAAAAACGTTTTCAACGAAGATTACACCGAGAACGAATGGGACTGGGCCGGCAGCACTCTGGTTCAGCAGGGCGAACCGGGATCGTACGGTGTCCGGATTGGCTATCACTTTTAAAAATACATAGTCCGGTCCGTACCATTTAACGCGGACCGGACGATTCAAAGGAGAATAAAATGGCTAGAAAATTATGGATAAACATGAATGAATCTTTTGGATTGCATAAATCCCTCGAAACTCCTCCGTGGCATTATTTTGTAAGTCTCGGTTACGGACATGTCGTCCCCAACGATGATTTTGTTGATGCGGCTTTAACTCTGGATTCATTCGAGTTGGTTTCCCCTTCAATGAAAAAGACATCATTGCGTCCTCCTGAAGGTAAGGTGGAAAGCCTTGATTCCGCAGCCGGGGCAACAGTCAGTGTCGGTGATGTCGCACCGCGAAAAATCGCTTTCAATGGTGATGCCGAAAAAGGAGTCCATCAAGTTGTCGCTGCTACCAAAGAGGAGTTTTTCGCTCTCTGGGAGGAAGACGGGAAAGTACAAACCGCGAATCTACCCCTTAACGAAGTTGCTGATAAAAATGTTCTCACCAGTGTGAAGTATCAGGCTTTTGCCAAAACTTTTCTGAAAAATGAAGAGTGGAAAAAGCCGGAAGCTTTGGGCCACGCTCTTGAAATAATCCCGCTGACGGACCTCAGCGATGTTCATGTCGGTGACTGGGTCACATTTCAGGTTGATTTTATGGGTAAACCATTCACCTGCACTCAGGAATCCATGGAGTTCCTCCTTGCTTCCTCCAACACCTTTGGAGGAGAGGGCGGAGGCGAGTTGGAAGGGTTCTTCCTCTCAGCCTATATCGTTAATGGACGTGCCAGAATCAAAATGCCCACAGCCGGTCAATGGCTCATCAACGTTTTTTCAAGACAGGATGTCACCCCTGACAATGAACTGAAAGTGTTAAGCGACAGCTGCCGTAAGGTTTATTTCGGCAGCAGCATCACCTTTAACGTGAAAGCCTAAAAAGTAATAATAAGGGGGCGTATGACGTTCCCCTTATTCAGAGAGAAATATAATGACTGAACGATCTTACGCCTTTTTTTCCTCCTTGGGAGAGCTGCTGGTTAAACGCAAGTGGATTTGCTTTCTCCTTGTAATCGTTCTCAGCGCATCAGCTGTGTTCTTGTCACAAGGGTTGAAGTTTAACGGATCTCTTAAAGTCTGGTTTGTCGAAGACGATCCCGCCATGCAGCGACTTGATGATTTTAAGAAGGAATTCGGTAACGACCATTTTGTGTACCTCCTTGCTGAGCCTGCTGAAGGCGGTGATGTTTTTACTCCGGATACCGTAAATCTACTGCGTGATCTGGCAAATGAACTGGAAGCCGAGGTCCCGTATCTCAAGGATATGAACTGGGTCGGTAATGCTGAGACAGTTGATCCCATGGTGGGCGGAATCAAGATCGTACGTCTGTTTGATGAAGATGTTCCTGAAGACGGCGGTGAAATGCTTGAAAGAAGGGGCCGGGCACTTGCGGAAGAAGATTTTGTCGGGCGTTTTATTTCATCGGGTGGTGATGTGGCCGGGATTCTCCTCGAAATGGATGCTTATCCTGAGGGAGCCGCAAACCCCGAATCCATGGTCGCGTATAAAGTCTACTCAATTCTTAAAAAGGATAAGTACTCAGAGTTGAAGACATGGGTGGTTGGTGAGCCTGCATTCATGTTCAATTACAATGTGCTGGCAGGTAAGGAAACTCCCATGCTTTTCGGGCTCTGCATACTGGTGCAGTTGATCCTGCTGGCTTTGCTCACAAGATCTTTCCGTTCTTCGATTGCCCCGCTGCTTGTGGTTGTACTGAGTGTAATGTGGACGTTCGGGCTTATCGGATTGATCGGATTTGACCTGAACCTGCTGATCATCGGGCTTCCAGTTATTCTGGTCTGCGTGGGTATCGGTGATGCCGTTCATGTCATTGTTGCCTTTAATACTGAATATCGAGCCGGGATTCCCCGTAAAGAAGCTTTAAAGAATGCTGTTGCCAAGGTTGCTCTGCCTTGCCTGCTGACCACTGCCACTACTGCAGCCGGTTTCTTTTCATTTATCACCGCTCCCATGGAGCCTTTTCGGGAAATGGCTTTGTATGTTCCCGGCGGTGTTTTCGCAGCGTTGATTCTTACTTTTCTGCTGGTCCCTTTTATCTTTTCTTTCGGGCGTAAACACCCCAAAAAGATGGTTGAGAATCCGACAAAGCGGAAAAGTGATGTCTTTGACAAAGTCTTTGGGAAGATCGCTGATCTGGTTCTCTCCGCACCCAAAAAAGTTTCGGTTTTCTTCTCCATTGTAGCGTTGATGGGGCTTATCGGGGCTTTTTATGTCCAGATTGAGACAAACAACACACATTTGCTGACCAAAGATGTTCCCATGCGGCAGGCCATAGAACACGTGGACTCTTCCATGGGCGGTTCAATGGCCATAGAAGTAATTCTGGATACCAACACTCCTGATGGCGTTAAAAAAGTAGAATTCCTCAAGCATATGCAGGAGCTGGAGCAGATTATTGAAAAGAATCCGCTGGTGGCTGACACGACAAGTGTTCTTGATGCACTGAGAAAAGTGCGCCGGGCTATGCACGGCGGGGATGAAGCATATTACGCTTTGCCGGAGAACGACAAGGCGGCTTCAGAATACCTTTTCCTCTACGAGATGTCGGGTGGTGATCAGCTGGATAAAATGCTGTCTTTTGACGGTTCGGTTGCCCGTATCAATGTAAGGACTTCTGCTTTGGGAACACGCGAAGCACGCCAGTTGCGTGAAGAAATTATTGCCGAGGCAGCAAAGTTCATCCCTGAAAATGTGAAGGTTGAAACAACCGGTTCCGTGGACCTTTCTGTCGCTCTTACTGACAATATCGCATTGGGCCAGAACACCAGCTTCGCCATGGCCTTTGTAGCCATCACAATTATGATGATTCTATCCATGCGTTCAATCAAGGTCGGTCTGCTGAGCATGGTGCCGAATGTTTTCCCTGTCTTGATGGTTATGGGGCTGCTCGGAGCTGCCGGTATTTTCATGGATACGGTTGTGATGAGCGTCAGTGCCATGATTATCGGTGTCGCTGTGGACGATACGGTTCATTTCTTTATCCGTCTCCGCCGGGAATTTGAGGCTTCAGGCAAATATGAATCAGCTGTTCGGGCGACTATAATGGGTGCCGGTAGGCCTTTGCTGTTCACCACACTGGCTTTGTCTTTAGGCTTTGCGACATTGATGTTCTCAGTAATGACCGGTTGGATCAAGGTTGGAGCTCTTGCCGGATATGCATTCTCGTGCGCTCTTCTGGCTGATCTATTCTTTGCTCCGGCTCTGGTGCTGATCTTTAAGCCTTTCGGACCTGAGAAAGAATAAGGAGAAGAAAATGTCAGCTTGGATTATGCCGGAAATTAAAAATTCAGCGCGGGGACGGCTGTTCTGCTTTCCCTTTGCCGGTGGCGGTGCCTCTGCTTATCGCAATTGGCTTAGTGAATCTTCAGATGATCTTGAGATTATAGCCATACAGCCTCCCGGACGGGAAAACAGAATGGGTGACCGCCCCTTAGAAAGTATGGATGACATTGTAAGCGAGGCTGTCCGGGAGATTATGAAGTTTGGCGATTGTCCGTTTTCATTTTTTGGACACAGCCTTGGTGCCAGAGTCGCTTTTGAATGCGCGCGCAGGCTTCGTCAACTGAACTGCCCGCTACCGGAACATTTATTTGTTTCCGGCAGCAGGTCTCCTGAAATCCCGGAACCGAAACCATTGCACCATCTTGATGACAGCTGCTTTGTGGAAGAGTTGAAGCGTTTCAGCGGAACCCCGCAGGTTATCCTTGAGAACAGGGAGTTGATGGAGTTGTTTCTGCCCATCCTGCGTGCTGATTTTACTGTGGACGAGACATATTGCTTTATTGAAGCCCCTCCGTTGCCTATCCCTGTTACTGCTTTTTGCGGAACTGATGACGAAGAGGCGACCATTGAGGAAATGGAAGGGTGGCGCCGGCATACTGCCGACTCTTTCTCCCTGCATTCTGTGAAAGGGGAGCACTTCTTTGTCCTTGAAGCTTGGCGTGATGTTCTCGGATGTATCCGAGAGACATTGTCTCCTCAAGAATCATTCTATTTACGTGATGCAGTATAAAACTGAATTGGGAGGAGAACCGGGGAAAGGTCCGGTTCCCTCCCTATTTCCTGAATTGCGGGTGAAGTCAGTCTCCTACGAAGATTTGGTCGGATTTCTATCCTCTGCGCGGAGTGCTGATTTTTGCCTGTCTGAGGAAACCGTTCATATCTGGAAAATCAGTAATGAAGGGCTGGCGATCCCTGCCGGACATCTGGCGTTACTTTCCGAAGATGAAAAGAAGCGTGCCTCTCTTATGGCCAACCCGCTTTTGAAGTCCCGTTTTTTGTCTTTTCGTATTTTCCTGCGTTGCCTGCTGTCTCTGTATGTCGGTAGTGGGCCGCAAGAAGTATGTTTCGCTTACAATCATTATGGAAAACCGGGGCTTAGTAGCGAAAATGTGTTTTTTAATATTTCCCATTCGGGCGATCTGGCTGTTGCTGCGTTCTCCGGCTGCAATGAACTGGGAGTGGATATTGAACGTGTAAAACCGGTCCCGGAAGCCGTGGAGATCGCTCGAAATTCTTTTTCCAGCATTGAAATGCGCTGGATTAGCGCAGTGGAGGGGATGGAGCGCTGGAAACGTTTTTTGCGTTGCTGGGTCATACGTGAAGCCTGCGTAAAGGCCATAGGAACGGGACTTTCCATGTCACTTAATTCGTTTGAGGTTCGTTTGCCGGAAATGACCGGAACTAATCAAACAGAATCATTTTATGGGCGGCCTTTTGTCGTGAATCTGGGCACTGCGCACCGATTGTCAGTGCGTGAATTTATACCGGATGATTCTTGTCTGGGAGCACTGGCGGTTTTGCATAAGCACCCGGATTTTTTCTTACCATGCTGAATCTAGAACAAGTAGTAGGTGTCCATTTATGAAAAAGATCGGAATTTTAGGCGGGTATGGCAAGGTTGGAAGTGTTGCAGCCAACCATCTGGCCAGAATCGACGGTATTGAATTGTTGATTGCCGGACGTAATGAAAGGGCTGCTTTGAATGCCGCTATTGAGCTGGAAAGCAATTGTGCGGATGAAAGCGGTAAATCGTTTCAGGGGATTGGTGTGGATGTTCATGATCCTGCTTCTCTGGCCGCTTTTTGTGAGCAGTGCGATATAGTTCTGAATTGCACCGGACCAACTGCGCTTATCGGCGATGTAGTGGCAAGGGCTGCAATTCTCAATGGTGCGCATTTCGTTGATCCCGGCGGATATGATTATGTTTTGGATCAACTTGAAGATCTGCGTGATAAGGCTGCTGAGAAAGCTCTTAATATATGTTTTGCCGCAGGCATTGTTCCCGGAATATCTGCATCTCTTCCTGCTTTGGCAGCAGCCGATTTCACTGAGATTTATTCTATGGATTGTTATTTTGCCGGGGAAGACAGCTGGTCTTATGGCTCTGCTTACGACATGACCTGCGGCATGCACGAACTCAGTCAGCTCGGCCCCTGCATGATTTGTAAAGGCGAAGAGCGGAAGCTGCCTTTTCCCGAAAGAGTCATTCATTTTCCCTCACTTCCGGAACCAATGGGCAATAGTCTGGCTCAGCCTTTTTACACTAAGGAATTCCAAAGGGTGTGTAAGGGCATCGGCGCGGATGAATCACGTTGTTTTTGGGTTAATACCGGACCTGCCTTCTTTTTGGCTCTGGGTGCTGTCCGTTTATTCAAATTGTACCGTTCCGGCAGTCAGATAGAGCGCTCTGCAAAGATGTTGTGCCGGGCTTCGGCTATGGATGGCAAAAGAAGACCCCCAAAAGGCTACATGCTCTGCACTGTAATCAAAGGTATTTGTGACGGGATCAAAGAGACAAAGACCTATTGGTTGTATTTTCCTGATTCATACACAGGAACCGGACTTGCTTCCGGGCTGATGGTTCAAAAGATTGTCGAGGCTCCGGCTGAAAAGTCAGTGATGGGCTTTTTCCCGGACATGGTTAAGGCTTCTGATGTTTTATCTGTTTTGGAAAATGAAGGAATCTGCCTGCAAGTTAAGGCAGGAGGAGTTTAGATGTTTAAGAAAATTTACATGATGATAATGATGGTTCTGTTGTTCTCCTCCCCGGCTGCGGCCATTACCGGGCAGGAAGTTGCTGAACGTATGGACGCTGTTGATGTCAGCAAATGCGGTCAGATGGATGTGGTCATGGTGATCAGGCGCGGTGAGCAGAAAATGTCCCGGGTCATGACCGTACGCAAGAAGAAATTTGATGATTCGGAAAAGCAGGTTATCCGCTTTGCAAAACCAGCAGATGTGCGCGGCACCTCATATCTGACATGGTCCTACAAGGATGTAGGCATTGAAGATGACATGTGGGTTTATATGCCCTCGGAATCATTGGTGCGCAGGATCAGCGGGGGAGGTAAGAAAGGTCCTTTCATGCGTAGCGATTATGCCAACGAGGATATTTCCCGGCGGGAAGTTGCGGATGATAAGCACACTCTGATCGGAGAAGAAAATCTTTTCGGTGTAGACTGCTATCTCGTTAAAATGGTTCCTGTCTTACCTGCAAAGACCAATTATACCAAACGACTGGTCTGGATTCGCAAGGATATCTGGCTGCCCGCAAAAATCGAGTATTACAATAAGAAAAACGAGATGTTCAAGGAGCTCCTGTATGGTGGCTACAAAAAGATACAGGGCATCTGGACAACCACCCGCCAAAAAATGGCAACTCCCGCCCGCGGCACTGAAACTATCATGGAGTACCGGAACGTTGAATACAACACCGGTCTTGATGACGCTATTTTCCAGCAAACTGATTTGAAGCGCTGATATTGGAATTGATTTTGTCCAAGACTGAAAAAATGCATACATATAAAAGTTTTGTGTCGCTTGATCTGGTGTTGAGAAACAGCTGTTACCTGTTATTGCTGGGAATTCTGGCGATGTTGGGCGTTGCTTGTCTTTCCTTTACTGCCTGTGCGGAAGAAGTATCCTCCTCCGTGCATGTTCAGAAAGGTGATTCGAGCGTAATTCAAGGGGACCCGTTTGCCGTTGAAGGAGATTCATTTGATTCTCTGATTGAGGAGAGTCCTGAGCTTTCCACGCTTGATGATGAAAATGAATTTGCGCTCGGTGGATACCTTGAGTCGCGAAACCAGTTGTCGCTGGTTCATTTTGCAGAACCCATCTCACTGCGTCAGAGGTTGCGTCTTGAGGGGGGATGGAAACGTAACGAGTTTTCTGCCTTTGTCAGTACTGATGCCGATCTCGAAGCAGCAGCCTATACCTGGGAAGGGGAGAACAGGGCAAAGTCTTTTGAGTTCCAAGAGTATTACCTGACCTACGATACTGAGTCCCTGGATATGTTTATCGGGCGCAAAATCCATCGCTGGGGAACTGGTGACGGTTTAAACCCGCTGGACTTGATCAACCCGCTTGATGTCAGGGACCCTGTGGCGGCAGGTAATGCTGATAACCGTGTTCCGGTTTTTTTGATGAGTACAACATACACAGTTGGCGCATGGTCACTGGAAGGGATTCTTCTGCCCAGAGGGGCTGTAAATGATCAGTTGCATCAGGGCAATCCGTGGACCTCCAAAGGGTTGCGCGATTTGTATACTCTTGAAGATCAAGGTGAGCTGCACCTTGAGGGGCGGGATGTTCCTGATGAGTGGTTCAGTGATATGGAGTTCGGGGGAAAGCTTACAGCAACTCTGGGCAAGATCGATCTGTCATTTATTGCATACTCCGGTTTCATTAATTCTCCATTATATAAATATAGTGCCGGAACTGCCGGAGTTCCTTCCTATACGCCCGTGTATCCCGGGTTTTCTGCTTTCGGGTTTAACTTTGCCTCCAGTCTTGGAGATTCTTCCACCTTGAGGGGCGAGTTCGCTTACAAGCCTTCTTATCCTGTGGCTATTATCGAGGGTGATGGTATTGGTCGCCGTGACCTCTGGCAGGGTGTTCTTGGCGTGGATTATGATTATGAAGGTGCTTACTATCTCAACATTCAGTTTTTTGCTGATTTGTTTGCGGGCAACCTCTTTGGGGAGACCGGCACAGTGAACAGCCCCAGAAGCAGGTATGGCATTACCTATGAGTTAAGCGGCAAGTATTTTAATGATGATTTGAAAGCTGGCGTACGCGGTTCTGCATACGCCAGCAATGATGGAACGTTGACTGATATTTTCAGCGAGTACCAGTTTGGTGACAACTGGAAGTTGTCTTCCGGGGTTATGATCTGGACAGGTGATGCTTCCGGGACAATGGGACAGTATGATTCGAATGATACGCTTTATATGACAGTCAGATATTCATTTTAAAAGAACATTTAAGCTATCAGACCAGAGGTATTTCTCTGTTGCTGCTTCAAGTGTTCCGCCTGATAACGTTTGGGTTGAAGGCCGTATTGTTCAACAAATGCGCGTGACAGGTGGCTGGGGCTTGAGAATCCGCACTCATAAGCAACTTCGGCAACGCTCCTTCTTCCGTCTTCAAGCATTCTTCTGGAGCATTCCAGTCTTTCCTGCCTTAGAACTCCGAATACGGTCTTGCCGTATATGGATTTAAAAAGCTGGTTGAGCCGGGTGTGGGTTATGCCGGCCTGTTTAGCCAGATCCAGAAGAGACGGCGGAGAAGCGATGTCCCGCATCAGTATTTCGCATGCTCGCATGACCGCCTGATGTTCATAAGCCGTGATCTTTTTGGTTTTTATCAGCGCACAATCAAGAAGACTGAGCTGGGTGTACATAAGTTCAAGTGCTTTGTATTCAAGGAATATTTTTTTCATTGAACCACTGAGCATGCATTCCAGAATTTGCTGTGCTGTTATCTGAATTGGCAGCGGCAATTCAGTCTCGTGAAAGAATGGTTTTGGATTATTGGACTTGATTCTCGCATAAAGCTGCGGGCATACAGTACCTCCGGCTTCATCTACAAGATGAAGAAGCGTGTCCGGATGAATCTGAAGACCGACAGATTGTAGTGGAACCCCTTTAGGGGTTGTAGAAATACCTTTTGTTTCAGGTAGATAGGACAGTGTTAGCTTTTGACTTTCTGTTTTAATTGAATGTTGTTTTTGAGTTTTGTCAATAACCGTCAGCCGCGTGTCCCCTGACAAGCAGTACATAAATTCAACCGGGGCGGAATCGGATTTAAATTCAAATTGTACGGTTTCTTCCAATGCCGGAAGATTCTGGACAATTAACTTGATGCCGCTCCTGACCTGATACTCCTCCCACGCCACCTCCTCTTGCGACTCCAGAAGCCATTTCTTTGAAACATTATCACAATGTTTCCAGTTGTTTGTGTTTATTACAACCATAGTTTCCTCCAATTCAGAGGCAACATAACACTGTCGCTTTGATATCGCAAGTCATTATCAAATAGAGATTTGTATAATATGAAATAAATGACAAGGCCGCCATTCTATGTAGGCGGTCTTGTTCGTGCGTAATATATTCAGGTTGGTTGGAATGGTATTATGACAGCAGTGTAGGAAGGTATACCGGAAGAAGTTCATCTATCTTTGGAAATACAACGGTACTTTTCTCCAAAGCCTCCTTTGCATTTGTATTATCAAAGATCAGTTGTTTCGATATTTTTACCGGATCAACTTCCTGCGGGAAAATAGGCAGTAGCGGAAGCAGTGCATTTCCCGGTTTATCAATCCGTTTACGCCATTCGCCATAAGGAACACCATCGAGTTGCGCCCCGGCTTTATGCATTGCCGTTATGAGTGTGGAAGCCTGCACTGGGTTGAAGCCGTCAATGTTGAAGAAGCGTTTATCGGAATTGTTCATGGCGATATAGGTTATTGCCTCGGCAACAACATCGACAGGCAGAAAGTTTTCAGTACGGTCAAGGTCTGGAAAGCAGCCAGCCTGCATTGAACCTTTGACAATACGATAAAGGAAATCTTCCTTGTTCCAGCCTCCGGTGCGGCTTGATCCGGTAACCAGCCCGGGCCGATATATGCTGACCGGGACACCGTGTTCCGCTGCCTGATTGAGAATTTTTTCAGCAATCCATTTGCTCTGAGGGTATCCGCCGAAAACCTGCATATCCTGATCTATGGGTTCTTCTTCGTAAATCCTGAGTGAGGTTTCGGCCCTGATGGGACTGAATACGGAAACTGTTGAGATGTGATGAATGTGCTTCAGCCGTCCGGTGCATGCCAGCCTTACTGCTTCCCTTACACCCCGGACATTGGGACCGAGCAGGGTTTCGTATGAATAGATGTAGTGAACCAGTGCTCCCGAATGGAAGATGGAGTCGGCTTCATCTGCCAGTTGCTCGAATTCATCGGGACAAAGTCCGTAGCGTTCTTCAGACAGGTCGCCGGGAACTATCTCTATTTTATGCAGGTCATTTTGGAAATCAAGACCATAGTCAGACGCAGTCTTCATTATTCTTTCAAGGCCGTTTTCTTTGTCCTTTGCCCTTACAAGGCAGAATACTTTTTCGACCCGGCTTTTCATAAGCGCAGCAAGAATATGGCTTCCCACAAAACCGGTTGCTCCGGTGATGAACGGTTTCTTGATTTCCGCAGAGATAGTCGCGCTGCGTTTTGCAAGGTCAGCAGGGACCAGCGAACCGATGCTGTTTGCTGATGGATGTTTTGCAAGTACGGATGTGTGCAGGATATCGACAACTTTTTCAGGTTCTCTCGTTTTCTCCTGTCTCTCCGGTGAATGCGTGCTGTCCGCATTCTGAGTGCCGAAGTAGCTGGCTAGGCCGCGTATTGTTGGAGACTCGAAGAATCTGGGCAGGGCAAATTCCGTATCAAAGGCTTTACGCAATTCAAGGGTTATGCGTGCAGCAAGGACTGAGTCGCCGCCTGCTGAAAAGAAATCCATTTCCGGATGTGTATTCTCCCTTTTCAGCAGGGAGTTCCAGATTCCCGCGACCTTCAATTCAGTTTCAGTCAGAGGGGTGTCTTCGCTCATTGGATCGCTTGTCTCTTTCGCGGGTTCTGGCAGAGCTTTGCGGTCGATTTTTCCGCTTGGAGTCACCGGGAACTTTTCAAGTTGCATGAAATGGGACGGAACCATATAGCGGGGTAGCATTTTGGATGCGTAATCCCTGAGTTCCCCTTCCGCGGCTGTTCCGATGTAATAGCAGACCAGTTTGGTTGCGGCCCCTGTCCGTAGCGCTACGACAGACAGGTTGCTGACTTTGGCATGGTCGCCCAGAATATGCTCAACTTCAGTAGGTTCAACCCGGTGTCCGTTGACCTTGACTTGAAAATCACGCCTCCCGGCAATAGTCAGAATTCCTTCAGCGGTAATGGTTCCCAAGTCTCCGGTACGGTACAGTCGTTGTCCTGTCTCCGGGTGGTGGATGAATGCCTTGTCGGTTCTGGTTTTTTCTTTGTAGTAGCCCATAGCCAGACCTTTACCGCCGATGTACAGATCTCCCAGTACATGTTCAGGGCAGGGTTGCAGAGATTCGTCGAGTACATGCCATTGCTGGTTATCCATAGGATAGCCGTAAGGAATGGGGCCGTCAGAAGGTTTGTGGTCTGAGATGGGTAGGCAGATTGACCAGATTGCCGCTTCAGTGGCTCCGCCAAGGCTATGGATGGCGGAATTGGTCGCAATCCTTTTCATCCGGGCAGGAGTGTCCGGTGAAATCTTGTCTCCGCTGAGCATAACAGTCCGCAGAAGGGGAAGGTATTTATTGCTGGATTCAGCATATTCAATGGCTAACTGGAGCAGAGCCGGTGCCGAGTTCCAGACTGTGCACTGGTAGAAAGACAGGCACTCAAGCCAGTGCGCGGGATCTCTTTGGCCTTTGTCATCGGGGAGAACCAGAGCTGCTCCGGCGGCGAATGCCCCGAAAATGTCATACACGGACAAGTCGAAGGTCAGTCTTGAGACTCCGAAGATTCTGTCATTACGGTTGATTGAATATCTTCTGTTGATATCCAGAATCGTGTTGACTGCAGCTTCATGGCTTATTGCCACGCCTTTGGGTTTTCCGGTGGAGCCGGAGGTGTAGATTACATAGGCCAGTTCGTCCGGTTGTGTCGGAGGGCGTTGCAGCAGTTTATCTTCTTCATGAATAGGTTGCAGGCCGGATACGATGTCTTCTGTCAGCACAATTTCCAGTCCGGCCTCATTGATCAGTGTTTCGCGCCGTAGTTCCGGAAGTTCATGATCGATGGGTACAAATGCCGCGCCTGATGCGCATATCCCTACTACAGCGGCTATTTGCATAGCTCCTTTGGGAATACTGATTCCCACCGGGGTTCCGGCGGTAATTATTTTTCCCTCAAGCCATTGAGCGATCGCCTCGGCCTGACGGCTCAGCTGGGCATAGGTTAACAGTCCGTCTGAGCTGATTACAGCAGGTCCGTTCGGATTCGTTCGGCTGGCGTCTTGAAAGAGTGAAAACAGTGTATGGGGCGATAATTCCACCTCTGTTTTGTTCATATTTTCAATTAGGTCAACTGTTCGCCGGGGCAGGACCTCAAATGAGTTCTGCTGCCATGCTGACTCGTTTTCAGCCAGAGATTCAAGAGTCTGCACATATGCAGAAAGCATGTCGTCGATCATGGACTCATGGAACAGTTCTTCCACAGCATCCCAATGTATGACCAGTTCTCCCTGTTCTTCGTGGACCTGATTATCGAGCCATACCTGAGGGGTCTGACTGATGTTGAAGCCCCGTTCTCCCATGGCTTCAAGAAGTCTCGGACCTGAACCGCCGGAAATGTTGCTGGTAAATACCACCGGATAACTTTCGCCGAAGGACATACGTCCGGATCGGGTCAGTCGGCGGATAACCTGTACGCCAGTGAGTGATGAATGTTCCATATCCTGCCAGAAGCGATCTTGTATTGCTGCCGCGCGTTCCTGAAACGGTTTGGTCGGATCATGGTTGATTTCCAGCAGGCTGAGGCTGGTGAAGTCCCCGACTATGTCATTAACCTGAGCGTGATAAGGTTGTCTGTTGAACAGGGTGATGTTCAGGCAGAAGTCATTAGAGCAGTTCCAGCGGGCCAGAACATCAGCATATACGGCCATTAGCAGAAGAGAAGCAGTAAAACCTTTAGCCTGTGCTTTTTCCTTAAGTGTTCTCCACTTATCCTCGGGTATGACCGCCAGATGTTGTTTGAATTTTGGACTGGTAATTGTCTCCGGTGCAATAGCAAGCGGTAGGTCGGGACCATGAGGCAATTCCGGTAAACGTTCATCCCAGTATGAGGAGGCTGCTTCCAGAGCCTGCTGACCTTCCAAGGAATTTTGCCATTTCTTATGGTCAGCCATGTATTGTTCAAAGGTATAATTTAGATTTTTGAACAAGCCCTGACCGCACGCTTCTTCTGGGGATTTATCTTCGGCAGCGTCATAAATATCACGAAGCTCGCGCATGATTATCTGCAGGCTTCGAGCATCAGCGAGGAGTAAGTCAATGCTCACGCATATGCGGGTAACTTCATCAGATAACCGGACTGTCTGCACGGTATAAAGGGGCCACTGAGATGTGTCGTGGACCTTGTGTGATAGTTCGTTACGAACCTCAAGCATCTTCTGATGTCCCGCCTTTTCAGACAACTTCCGCAGGTCGTGATGCTTTATCTCGAATGCGGGAACTGTGGCAGAAGTGCGCTGCATTCCGTCTGTGGTGATGGTCATGCGCAGCATGGGATGACGTTTGATCAACTCATCCCAGCTAGCAGAGTAGCGTTGGCGGTCCAGATTTTCAAAATCGTACTCAGCGTAGCTGTGGCAGGAGACATCCCCCAAGGGCAGGCTGCTGCTGCTTCCCGCCCAGTATGCATACTGGGTATCGGTCAGTTCGAAGTCCTTAGTTTGTTCTTCAGCTATGTTTTGCGGAACAGGGCTGGCTGTTTCCGCGATACCTGTTTTTTTGCGCACCAGTTCGCAGATATTCTTAATGGTCGGCTCGGCGAAGACTTCAGCCGGACTGAGTTTTACTCCCAGTTTTTTACGAAGCTTTTGAGATAGTTGCAGAAAGAGTAGAGAGTCCAGACCGGACATGAGCAGGTTTTCTTCTATGGACGGTAAACTGTTCGACTTAAGAAGATCCGTTACGGATTTCCTGAGGAATGCTTCAAGGTCGTTGCTTACGGAAGCATCAGGAGTCTTAGCTGAACCTTCCTTAACGAAGGGTTGCTTTGAGTTCTCTTGGGCGGCAATCTGTTCGCTGATTGAAAACCACGGTTCATTACCTGTCATGCTCATTCTGTCATAAAACAAAGGCCAGTCATTGGCTGTAGCATGCAGCACCGGCGCTGATTGTGGAATTGATTCCAGCACGTTGAGAGCGCTATCAGCATTTAAGGCATGAATGCCTATAGATTCGCGCTGTTCATGACCTTGCACATCGTCCTTGAGCATGCCGCAGTCACTGAAAGGTCCCCAGCTTATGCAGGTGGATGGCAGTCCTTTGGATTGGCGCATCTCACTAAGGGCTTCAAGGTAACCGTTCGCAGCACTGTATGCCCCTGCGTTTGTAATCCCGTGCAGGGTGGAAATTGATGAAAACATCACGAAAATGTCCGGTTCCATTGATCTGGTCATTTCATGAAGCAGGCTTGCACCCTTGATTTTCGCTGAGGTCCGGCGTTGGTATTCCGCAGGGGAGAGGGTATCCAGCGGGCTGTGACTGCTTTCCCCTGCCAGATGGTAAACTGCGCCAAGCTTAGGGATAGCTTTGCCGCAGTTTTCAAGCAATCGGTTTACATCCTCATAGTTAGATATGTCCGTAGCGTGAAAAAGGATTTGGAGGTTTTGATTTTGCAAGTCATCCCATTCTTTCTGTACGGGATATTTCGGTTCATTTCTGGAGGTCAGCAGGAAATGGCGGCAACCGTTCTGTACAAGCCGTTTAATAAGGGAGCGGCCTAGTCCGCCTGTGGCTCCACTTATTAATGCGGTTTTGCCTTTGGGAACGGCAAGCATATTGCTGCGGAATTTGGAAATGGATTTTTCAGCATCAAGGCTTTTCAAAACCGGAGTCAGCAGTTGGCCGCGCCGGTAGGAATACTGACCGCAAGTGATAGACTGGTCCAGTACACTTAGAACAGCCTCTTGAAAGACGTTCCAATTATTCAGGTCTATGCAGGTAACAGCGGTTTGCGGATTCTCAGCGGCAAACACCCGCCCAAGTTCCCAGATTGCTCTCTGTTCCGGTATTGTACTTTCTCCCGCAACTGAAACCGCCCCCGATACCGCAAGAATGATGGAACGCACACTGTCGAATTTTGACAGATCGGAAAAGAAGCGCACGTGCTCGCCCAGATCAGGGGCTTTAGCTACGTAGATAATATCTAACTGCGGTTCGTGTGAACTGCTTCCTGCTGTGGAAAGTTCCTCCTCAAGGTTTTCCAGAGTTTCAGTTGTCATGTTTTCGGCTTTAATCGTTCTGACCGGGTGTGATCCGATTGAATCAAGCGAAAAGGAATCAGATAATCCTGAATGGATAAGCGCAAATGGTCGTTTGTTATTAAGTGTCTTAAGGGTTGTTGTTGTCGCTTCAAACGGCTGCCAGTCCAAGAAAGTCAGCTTTGGTGTGCGTGGGGAAGCATGGTCGCTGAATTCAGTATTTTCAGGAATTCTGATCAGCTCCATTCCGGAAATGGTCAGGACTCTCTGTTTATCAGGATTCCACATGCTTATCTCACAAAGTACGGATTCAGGATTGTTTTCATGTAATTGCACAGAGCATTTCAACCTTTCTCCGTGAGAATTATGGAAGGAGACAGATTGGGCTGTGATAGGTGCCAGAATGCAGGGCGGACTGAATAATCCCGGGAAGGCTCCTAATAGCTGGATACCGGGATCAATAAGTGAAGGATGCACATCCAGACCCCCACCGCCAGCAAGTAATTCTTTTTCCAGAATGATATCGGCGTGAACAGCACTTTCAGTCACACGGATATTTTCAAACCGCCACAATGGAGCTCCTTCAGCATCTTTGCTCATGGACTGCAAAGCGAGCGGAAACATATCAGGCGAGAATGAAGCACTCTCCAATTCCATCTCATCAGGGGTGTCATGGCTCGGGGTGCTTGCACCGATTTCAGCTGTTGTGCAGGTGAGCCATAGTCCGTCATTTTCCTGAAGGATTTTAATCTCACCACTTTCATCGGGAAAAATATGCACGGATATCGGGGTGACATTGGAAAGCAGCACCGGGGATTTGAACTCTATGTTCTCAAGGCTTATTGCTTTTCCATCTTTTTTGAAATCCTTCCAGACATCAGACATGAGAGTTGCCAGCACTCCTAGGGGAGCCATATGCTTTCCATTGATGATGTGATTTTGCAGGGCCGGAATACGTTGAACGTCAATGGTTGCCTTGAATGTCGGAAGGGGATGATTCTCACGGCGTAATTGCAGAGGGTGGTTCAATATATCCGGGTTTGAATTTTCTTGAGAAGAAAACTTTCCAGACTGTTGGGCCTTGTTTCCCAAGGGTCTGGGTGCCCAGTATACATCTTTTTTAAAGGCGTATGTGGGCAGCGAAAGCATCTGCACATCTTCAGAAACCAGGGGAGTCCAGTTGATTGTGGAGCCGAGTTTATAGAGTTCAGCTGTTGCGGCGGCGATGCTGGTTTTCGGATCGATTCCTTTGCGCATGCTGCTAAGAATCTGTGTGCCCTGTTTCAGAAAGCGTTTTGCCATTCCTTCAAGGATTGTATGGGGACCGACTTCGAGAACGATGTCGCATCCGGTTTCCAGAAGAGCTTTGGCCCCCGTGGTAAATTGTACGGGCTGTCGCAGGTGGTCGGCCCAGTATTCGGAATTGGTGACAAGTTTTGATTCTTGCTGTCCTGTAACGCAGGAAATAAATTTTATGATTGGAGTATTGAGGTTAACTGTGCTTACTTCCCGTTCAAAATCGGAAATAATCGGGGCCAGCTGGTGGGAATGAAAAGCATGGGATACGTCCAGAGGTCGGAATATTACATCCTGTTCTTCCGCAATGCTTTCGAATTTCTTGAGAGACTCAAGCGGTCCTGCCAGCACAGTATGTTCCGGGCCGTTTATAGCCGCTACATCCAGATCATTGAATGAATTCTTATTGATCAGTTTTTCCAGAGCTTTTTGGTCAGCAAAGAAGGCCGTCATTCCTCCACCAGCGGGCAGTGAGGAGCACAGAGAACCCCTTAGGCAGATAAGGCGTGCTGCGGTTTGAAGCGGCATGACATCTGCCGCGCAGGCGGCTACATATTCTCCGATGCTGTGTCCCATTACAGCATGCGGAGTTATCCCAAGCGAGAACCAGTATTTGTATAGTCCGTATTCAATGGCGAAAATTGCGGGCTGGGCGTATTTTGTGTCTCCAAGATAGTCAGCATTTTCATCAAAAAGGATATTGAAAAGGGGAGTGTCCAGATGGTCCTGCATGGTTTCCCCTACTTTATCCACCGCTTTGCGAAAGACTTTTGAGCTTTGATATAACTCTTTCCCCATGCATGTATATTGGCTGCCCTGACCGGTGAACATGAATCCGATTTTTGGATTTTTTCCTGTGGTGACATTTATGGCCGGGGATTCAAGTTTTGCTGCCAGATCATGACAATTTTCTCCGAATACGGCGGTTCGACAATTAAAGTGTCTACGTCCTTTGCAGAGGGTGCGCATGACGGATGCCGGAGAACTGGAAGGATTCTCTTTCAGGTTCTGTGCTAAAGAAGAGCACAATTCGGACAGGCTTTCTTCGTTTTTAGCGGAGACAGGCAAGATATATTGGTCTTCTTTTGTCAGTTGGGGGGCGGATTCCGCTGGAGGACCTTCAAGGATCATATGCACATTGGAGCCGCCCACGCCGAAAGAACTCACTCCAGCAAATCTTTTGCCATCATCGGTATCCCATGTGCGCAGTTCAGCTATGGGCTGGAAAGGCGTGGTCTCGAACGGGATGCGCGGGTTCGGTTTGCTGAAATGCAGAGAAGGCGGCATTTCAGCGTGCTTAAGAGCTAATGCAGTTTTGATTAAGCTGCATACTCCCGCAGCGGTATCAAGGTGTCCCACGTTGGTTTTGACCGAAGCGATAGCGCAATATCCGCAATCTTTGGTGTGTTTGCGATAGGCATTGGTCAGGGCCTGTATCTCGATGGGATCACCGAGGGCCGTCCCGGTTCCGTGCGCTTCGAGGTAGCTGATATCGCGTGCTGAAATGTCAGCTAGGGAAAGGGCGTCCTGAATAACTTCGGATTGTCCTGATACGCTGGGTGCTGTGAATCCGGCTTTGTCGGAGCCGTCATTATTCATGGCGGAACCGCGTATTACCGCGTAAATGTTATCCTTATCGCGCAGGGCATCTTCCAGTGGTTTTAAGAGTACCACACCGACTCCGTTTCCGGCGCAAATGCCCTGCGCATTTTCGTCAAATGCCCTGCATTTGGCGTCCGGGGAGCAGATCATACCTTCTTCGTAAATATAGCCGATACGCTGGGGAACTGTGATGGATGCTCCGCCAGCGAGAGCTGTGTCGCACTCTCCGGCGAGCAGGCTTTGTACTGCCAAATGAACCGCAGCAAAGGAACTTGAGCAGGCCGACTGGACGGTTAGGCTAGGCCCGGTAAGGCTCAGTTTAAAGGATGTCCGGGTTGCAATGTAGTCTTTGTCATTACCGATGAGTGCTCCGAAGGCGGCACTGGTTCCGGTTGTGTTGGGATCGACCATGGTATCAAGGTAGGAGCTCATTTTGGCTCCGGCAAAGACCCCGGTTCGTGTGTTCTTAATTCCGGCTAAACCGCCGTCTTCGAGGGCTGCCCATGCGCATTGCAGAAAAATCCTTTGCTGTGGGTCCATGCGAAGGGCCTCGGCTGCTGAATAGCCGAAGAAGTCTGCGTCAAAACTTTCTATCTCATCAATTGGATAGCCTCGTTTTACATAGTCAGGATCGGAAAGAGTCCTCGGGAGGACTCCGTTGGCCATGAGTTCGTTATCAGTGTAGTCGACCAGAACATCTACGCCGTTTCTAAGGTTGTTCCAGAAGGCGTCTTTATCTTTTGCGCCCGGGAAACGGCATCCAATGCCAATAATGGCTATAAAGTCAGCTGTGTTGTATTCGCTCATCGTTTTATCCATTCTTCTGTTAGACGCGGGCTTTTCGGCGGTTGCGTCTTCTGTTTCGGGTAGTATTCTGTCTGGTTGTGTCCTGATCCAAAGCTTCGGTTGATTCCTGATTCTCAGAAGGTTGACCGAGCATGGATTGCAGTGCTTCAGCAAGCTTGCCAATACTTGGGTTGGCGAAGATTGTTACTGCATCAAGGGAGAGCCCCAGTTCTCGGGTCAGGCTGTTTTGCAAGCGGATCAGGTGCAGGGAGTTCGCGCCGAGATCAAAGAAGCTGGCACCGTGGTCGGAGCAGTCTCCTCCGGTGAGTTCATTGAGCTTTTCTTCAATTGTTTCGGCAATTCTTTTTATGGACCGGGTTGTCTTTGCATCCTCTGCAACGGAAGCGGCCGGCTTTTCAGCCGGTTCGATATCGCGACTGGGAGCGGCCTTAGCCATCGAATGCTCAGCTGTCGGTTTAGGCAGTGCTTTGCGGTTGACTTTGCCGTTGGCTGTCAGCGGCAGTTTGTCCAGCAGGACCAGATAATCGGGAAGCATATACGGGGGCAAAGCCTCGGTAAGGTTGGCGGCAATGCTTTCTTCTAAGTTTTGTTTCTTTCCATTTTCACCCTGACAATAGATGACCAGACGTTTTTCAGTACCTTCGCCGATGATGGACGCTGCGGCATTGATCACCTGCGGAGTGCGGATTGCGGCTGATTCTATCTCACCTAATTCAATGCGATGACCGCGCAGTTTGATCTGGCTGTCATTTCTGCCGACAAAACGGATAGTTCCGTCCGGGTGGAAGTAGCCGAGGTCCCCGGTGCGGTATAAACGTTCTCCACTGCGGGGGTGTCTGATGAAATGGGCAGCAGTCTTCCCTTTGTCTCCGAGATATTCGAGAGCCAGACCGTCTCCGCCGATATATAATTCACCCACAGCCCATTCCGGTTTGGGAGACAGGTCATGAGAAAGTACGTGGAATTGCTGTTTATACATGGGATAACCGTAGGGGATGCTCTGCCATTGCTTGCCCAGCTTATTGACCGGGTAGAGGATGGACCAGATTGATGCTTCGGTCGCTCCGCCAAGTGAAACAATTTGGCAGGCACTTAATGCCCGGATTCTGTCCGGCAGGGTCAGGGGAATCCAATCGCCGCTCATCATGCACAGGCGTAATGAGGAAGGAAGTCTTTTGCCCGTGGCTTCGCAATACTCCACAAGCATTTCCATAAGCATGGGGACAGTGTTCCAGATGGTTATTTGCTGCTGCTCCAACAATTCCAGCCAGCGCAACGGATCTTTTTCCCTTTCCGGTTCGGGCATGACCAGTGTTCCTCCAGCATCGAGGATTCCGAAAATATCAAAGACGGAAAGGTCGAAGGTGAGGTTGGCCAGTCCTAAAACCGAATCATTCGGGGTGATTTGAAAACGGGTTTTCAAATCATCGAAGGTGTTGCAGGGGCCTTGGTGATTCAAGACCACCCCTTTGGGATCACCAGTAGAGCCGGATGTATAAATGCAGTAGGCTGTGTCTGATGGTGCGCTTTTCCGTTCCCAGTCAAAGTAGTCCAGCATTCCCGGTTCCTCGGTCAGCAAATCATAGTAATCTGGTAGATTTTCGGCAGCTTCCGGTCCGGTGATAATTAGCTTGCAGTTTGCGTTATCGAGTATCTTGCAGGTGCGCAGTGCCGGACTTTCCGGTGAGATGGGGATGTAGTGGCAGTCAGCCAGAAGAGTCCCCAGAACAGCTGTAACCTGACGAATTCCTCGGGGCAGGATTACCGCCACCGCACTTGCGGGAGCAATACCCCGTTTTTGAATTTCCGAAGCGATTGCTGCGGCTTTTGTGTACAGCTCTCCGTAATTGAGAGTTGTTTCAGGGGTTGTCAGGGCCGGAGCTTCCGGCTGGCGGTCAACATGGTGCATGAATCCGTCAGTGAGGAGCCTGAATCCTTGCGGGGCAGACTGATCCGGCATGGAACCGGGCTTCTCTGCCGTATTGTTAAATGACTTGCGTCTGTCTGCCTGTGGCTGTGGCAGACGCACTGCTTCGATAAAAGTCCAGTCGTCAGACTCCGCTAGTCTATAGAGCAGGTCTTTATAGGCTGAGAACATGTCTTCAATCATTCCTTGCGGGAATAGTTCCGCTACGTAGTCCCAGTTAAAGACCAAAGTGTCCTCGTTCTCATAAACCTGATGGTCCAGCCAGATCTGCGGGGTCTGGGTCAGGCAGTATTTCTGGACACCGAATGTGTCTATGACTGAAGCATCCCTGCCAAGGGCTTCCGAACCGATAGCGCTGGTAAAAACCACAGGCACTACGGCATGGTCATCCCCGGAAATCCGGGCCATTTCGCGCATTACCTCAACTCCGCCGAAGTGGCGGTGGTCAAGGTCTTTCCAAAGTCTGCGCTGAAGAAGACCTGCGTATTCAGTGAAATTGTCGGCTAGTGACTTTGCAGCGTGATCCGGTGTTTCAAGCAGGGTCAGGGAGGTAAAGTCTCCGACAATGCTGTTGATATCCTTATGGATCGGGGCCCTGTTGAACAGAGTCAGGTTGATGGAAAATCTTGATGATTTACTCCATGCGGCGATTATTTTGGTATAAGCGGCGCAAAGCAGCGATGATGGAGTGATATTTGAGTTCGATGCCTTTTGCTTGATTGTCTGCCAGATTTGCGGTTCGAGACTGTGTTCAAGCCTTGAGAAATGGGGCACCCAAATTTCTTCGGGTCTTTTTGCAAGAGGGAGTTCGGGGCCTGCTGGCAGGTTTTCCAGTCTATCCATCCAATACTCTTTTGCCTGAGCATAGGATTTGCTTTTTCTGAACTCGCGTTCAGCCATGATGTAATCACGGAAAGTTACATCCAGTACGGGGAGGGTCGCCTCATTGTTTTCCTTTGCCGCGTCATATAGTTTTTTCCATTCCTCCATAACCAGAAACAGGCTCCATATATCCACACAAAGAGCATCAAAGCTCATGTGGATGCGCATGTTCTTGTCATCGGTTCTGTTTAGGCGAATATCAAACAGGGGCCACTGAGCCGGATTAAGAACCTGATGTGAAAGCTCAGCGCGGATTATTTCAAGCTGCGCCTGCTTTTCCTGCTCAGAAACTTTGCGTAAATCAGAGTAAGGAAATTTTAACCAGTCCGTTTCAGCAAGTACCTGCTGTCTGCCGTCATCATCCACAATAGCGCGCAACATGGGGTGACGTTTAATCAACTCGTTCCATGTTGATTCCAGCCGTTCGGCATCAGTCAGCCAGCTGCCTATTTCCAGATAGATATGAGTAGAAATGCCGCCCAAGGCGTAAAGGTTCCCGCGTCCGATCCAATATGCCTGCTGGATGTCAGACAAGGGGAAGGGGACGTAGGCTTCTTTACGGCTGGAAATAAGTGTCGGCAATTCTTGACGTTGTTTTGCTTGCTCTTCAATCCATTTCGCCTGTTTGCGAAGGGTTGAAAGTTCAAAAACTTTACCCAGTGGCAATTCTTTGCCCATTTTTTCGCGGATTGCGGCAGCCAGTCTGATAGCCAGCAGGGAATCTCCGCCAAGGGCAAAGAAGTCTGAATCTGGTGCCGGAGCAGCTGTACCAAGAATACCGCTCCAGATTTCCTGAAGAACCTTTTCTTCTGTGGTGCGATGCTGTTGTTCTGCTGCTTGCTGAGGATCAAGGGCTCTTTCCGGGATAATCAGTTTCTTACGGTCTATTTTTCCACTGGGGGATGTCGGCCATTCCTGCACTGCAATAATTTCATCCGGGTGCATATAGTCCGGAAGCCTTTTCTGGCAAGCTTCAATGATTCTTTCCGAAGTCTTCCCTGAATCTGAATCGGTTCTAAAGAATAGGGCTAATGCCTTGCCACCCGAGGTGCGGGTCGCAGCAACGGCGACCGCGTCAATTACATCGCGCGCACTCGTGGCTGCGGCTTCAATTTCACCTAATTCAATGCGGTGCCCCCTGATTTTGACCTGAAAGTCGTCACGTCCGAGAAATTCAATATTTCCGCAGGGGAGCCAGCGTCCCAAGTCTCCTGTCTTGTACAAGGTTTCGCCGGTTATGGGATGAGATATGAATGCCGCAGCGGTTTTTTCGGGATCATTGTAGTATCCGTCCGCAAGTCCTTTACCGCCGATGTATAAATCGCCGACAGCCCAGTCCGGTCTGCTTCCTCCATTGTGGGAAAGAACATGGAAGGTCTGGTTGGTCATTGCTTTGCCGTATGGAATGCTTTTCCAGTCAGGCTTAACCTGTTCTACCGGATAATGAATAGACCAGATTGAAGCTTCCGTAGCTCCGCCGAGGCTGTGAAGTTCCATGACTGGAATAACCTGCCTGCCTCTCTCCGGCAGGGTGACCGGAATCCAGTCTCCACTGATCATGGCAAGTCGCAATGAAGGGGCTTCGTTGAGGCTTTGTCTGCTTTCTATGGTGGTTACCAGCATTTCAAGCTGTGCGGGCACGGAGTTCCAAAGGGTTACTCGGTGCTCGGCTATGATCTGCAACCATGTTTCCGGGTTTCGCAGTTCATCCTGTGCCGGCAGGACCAGTGTCGCCCCGACTCCGAGAATTCCGAAAATATCATAAACCGATAAGTCGAAGTTCAGGCGGGCCAGTCCCATAATCCGGTCTTCGGAAGTAACCCTGAAGCGGCGGTTGATGTCTTCGCAGGTGTTTCTTGCTGCAGCATGTGAAATTGCCACGCCTTTGGGTGTTCCGGTAGAGCCGGAAGTAAAGATTATGTAGGCCAGCTGTTTCGAGGAGCAGGGGCTTTCAGTTCCGGAAAATATCTTTGGTCCGGCTTCTAAAATCCTGTCCACGTCAATTCGCTGCACATGTTTCGGCAATTCTACTTTCTGTTCCGATAATGTCAGAACCGAGCGTAGATCAGCCTGCTTAATAATTGCTGAGATTCTTTCTTTGGGCAGATCCGGGTCTATAGGCAGGTAAGCTCCTCCGGCTTGGAGAATGCCGATGGTAGAAGCTGTTTGCAGCCAGTGCTTAGGTATGAGAACCGCAACCGGTTCCGCTTGCTCTACACCTGACTCTGTCAGTGTCGCGGCGATGGAATCGACAGCTTCACCAAGGCGTTTATAACTGATTTTTTCACTGCCGCTGATGATGGCGGTTCTTTCCGGGTTAGTAAGGATCATTTCCATGACCGGGGAATGCAGCAGGCCGGAGGGCAGATAGGCGGTAGTATCATTTGATGCAATGCGTCTTCTGTGCTGTGATTCAGGCAGGCGTACCGCGATTTGAGCATTCCATATTGATCTGCTATCAGCGAGGTCTACCAGCAGTTTGCTGTAGCTCTCAAACATGGCCTCAATCATGCCTTCTGGAAAACGGTCTTCCACGAAATCCCAGTTCCATTTCAAGTCGCCTGCATCTTCCCACGCCTGATGGTCGAGATGGACCTGCGGAGTCTGGAAGATTCCATAGGGTACTTCGCGAATAAATCCTTCAGGTAGGGATTCAGGGAAAAAACCTTGCGGTTCATTTCTGGTAATGGGCAGCAGGCTGGTGAATACCACGGGCATAGTGGAAGGCAATCCGGCAGCGCGCAGTTTTCTCAGGATTTTTACACCGGAGTATGAGCGGTGTTCGAGGTTTTGCCAAAGGTCTTCCTGAATTGATTGTGAACGTTGCAGGAAAGTATCACGCCTTAGTGAGACAGAGTGCGGCATGGAGGAGGTAAAGTCCCCGGCCAGATGGGGTATATCATCGTGTCCCGCAGGTCTATTAAACATAGTCAGAGTGAGGGTGAAATCAGGTGATTTACTCCATGTTCCGATCACTTCTGAAAAAGCCGCCAGAAGCAGCCCGGAGGGTGTCAGGTTGTGCTCAGAGGCGATTGTCTTGAGATTGCGCCAGTGAGCTGCTGTAAGTTTGGCGCTACGGCGGACAAAGCGTCCGGTTGCATTTTGGTGGGAGGCAGTAGGTAGTTCCGGCGCAGGAGCAATGGCAGTTAATTTGTCAGACCAATATGCTTTGGCAGCTTTGTAATTCTCTGAATTCTCAGCCTGTTTCTCATGCATTACGCAGTCGCGGAATGTAAGGCTTAGAGTCGGGAATCCTGCGGCTGTTTGCTTAATTGCATACTCCAGATTTTGCGAAGGGTCAGGAACAACGCAGTAAAGGGCGGATAGTTCTCGTGCCAGAATGAGTAGGGTCATCCCATCGCCGATGAGGAGATCGAAGCTGATGTGCAGTCGGGTGGATTTATCCGGTTTTTGGGATGCGCGAAGGGCAAACAGAGGCCATGTGTCGCTTGAATGAACCGCGTGTGACATCGATTCGCGGATCGTTTCCAGCTCAACGGCCACTTGTTCTTCACCCATTGAACTCAGGTCTTCAGTGGCTATCGAATATCTTGGGATTTCTTCGAGAACCTGCTGTTGTCCGTCCTTATTGATGATGGTCCGAAGCATAGGATGGCGTTCAATCAGCGCATTGACAGCCAGTTCGGCTTTTTCTTTATCAAAGGAGTTCAGGTCCAGCTCCAGATAGAGGTGGCAGGATACTCCGCCGGATTCCATATCTCCCCGTCCAACCCAGTATGCGTGCTGGATGTCGGTAAGAGGGAAAGGGGTGTTCTGGTTTTTAGGATCACTTTTTAGTTGGACGGACTTTATCTGTTCTTTCTGTCTTTCTGATTCTTCGGAGATAACGGAGGGCAGTTTTTCCAGAATAGCAGCGGGTGATCCCTGCATGACTTCGGCCAGAGTTATTTTATATCCTGTTTTAGAAGCAATGGTTTCCACCATGCGGAAGGCCATCAGGGAATCCATACCTTGCGAAGTAAGCGGGACGTTCATGAGAATGTTTTCCGGTTTGGTCCACATCTCATCTGCAATCCATCCAAGAAGGAGTTTTGCGCTTCCGGACAGCTCCGCGCTTTTCTTTTGCTTGGAAGTTACGGTCTGAGTTCCTTTCAGCAGTCTCTTAAGACTTGTTTGCCCATGCTGTGTTTTGTTTGCAGAATCCGTCGGAGGTAAAAGAAATTTTGTTTTATTAAACTTTGTGGGAGGAAGCGAAACAATTCTTCCTTCGGGAAAGACCTTATTCCATTTAATGGCATGTCCTGCCTGAAGGAGGCCGGATATAGCTGCGTTTCAGTTGCGGTCTTTTTTACATCAGAAAGTTGTTTAGCAGCGACCCATGAGCCGGAAAATCCGGGGATGATTCGTTTAGCCATTGCTGTTAAAATCGGTTTAGGTCCTGCTTCGGCAAAGCAGTCCACACCAAAATTTTCCAGACTTTTTACGCCCTCTTGAAATTGCACTCCCTTGCGCATATGTGCGCACCAGTAGTCAGCACTTTGCAGCATGTAGCCGCTGGCTATTTTACCTGTGACATTTGAAATTACGGGAATGGAAGGAGGCGAGTAAGATACTTTCTGCGCAGTATTGTGAAACTCCGCTAGGGCAGGTTCCAGCAACTTGGAGTGGAAAGCATGGGAGACCGAAAGCTGTACGGTTTTGATTTTTTGCGATTCAAGTTTAGAAATTACAGGTTTAAGTTGTTCCAGATTACCGCTGATGACAATGTTTTCCGGCCCATTTATCGCGGCAATGTCCACGAGGTCTTTATACTCATTAAGAATGTTATGAATTTGTTCTTGAGGAGCGAGAACAGCGTACATGCCTCCGGCAGAAGAGCCTGAAACAGGTAGTTTCTGTATGGCTTGCCCCCTTTTGATGACTAATCTGAGTCCGTCTTCAAGGGAAAATACTCCGGCAAGGCAGGCGGCGACATATTCTCCGACACTGTGGCCCATCATGATTGACGGTTCTATGCCCCAGTTCATCCAGAGGCGGGCCAGAGAATATTCATATGCAAATAAAGCGGGCTGGGTATAATTGGTCTGGTTGAGTTTTGCCTGTGATGATTCGAAAAGAAGGTTTTTCAGGTTCACGTCCAACTCAGAAGATGCGATGTCACTGCAACGATCTATCTGTTCCTTGAAAAAGGGAAAGGAATTGTAAAGCTTAAGCCCCATGCCCGGATGCTGGGAGCCTTGTCCGGTAAAAAGGAACGCGGTTTTGCTCGGTTTACTTTTTATTAAACCGGAATTTTCTGATTCAGAAAATTCTCGCAGCTGTTTAATCAGCCCGACATAATCGTGGTCGGAGAATACAGTTCCAACCTGTTCATGGTTGGCTGCCCGTCCACTTGTATAGGCTGTATTTTCAAAAAACTGAGGACCTTGCTGTTCCAGAAAATCCGCATAAGCGAGGGTTTTATCTCGCAAACGTTCAGGGGTATCAGCACCGATGGGTAGTATGTATTCCCCATTGTTATTTCGGAAGAAGACTGTTCCTTCAGTTTTTGGAGGCTCTTCCAGAAGTACATGCGCGTTTGCTCCACCTATGCTGAAACTGCTGACTCCGGCCCTCTTGGGTTGATTTCCAGTTTCAGGCCATCTGGTGTTGGTCCGGGGTAACGAAAATGTAGATTTAAATTTTTCCAGACGATGGTTGAGCTTTTCGAAGCCGTACTGTGCAGGGATTTCTTCATGTTGCATGCATAGGACTGTCTTGATTAGTCCGGCTACACCTGCTGCAGATTCCGCATGGCCGATGCAAGGTTTCACAGAACCAAGAATTATCGGCTGCTGACGCTGTTCACGCTGATAGACCTCTGAAATTGCCTCGACTTCAATGGGATCGCCAAGCGGAGTTCCGGTGCCGTGTGTCTCAATATATTGAATCTGTTCCTGCTTTAAGCCTGCGTTGTCCAATGCCTGTTTTAGAAGGCTTTGCTGTGCTTCTCCGTTGGGAGCCGTAATACCGTTGCTTCGACCATCCTGATTGGCTGCTGTTCCGGCGATTATAGCCTGAATGGGATCACCGTCTTTGATTGCTTTATCAAGTGGTTTTAATGCTACAATCCCTAGCCCTTCCGATCTGATGTAGCCGTCAGCGGAATCATCAAAAGTTTTGCACCGTGCATCACGAGCCATAAGTCCAGCTTGCGAGCAGATGATATGCATTTCAGGGGAGAGTATTACGTTAACCCCTCCGGCTAGGGCCATATCGCATTCTCCGGCAGTTAGAGATTTTACAGCCATATGGATCGCGGATAGGGAAGCTGAAGATGCTGTATCTACCGCTATGCTGGGGCCGGTCAGGTCAAGGTGGTAGGAAATTCTGTGGGCGGCCATGCTGCCGAACATCCCGGTAGCCGAGTGCATATCAAGATCCTGACGATAATGCTTTACCCGGCTTGCGTAGTCGCTATTGAAAATACCTATGAAAACACCGGTATTGGATTTCGCCAGACTGCGCGGAGTCATTCCCGCATGTTCAAGGGCTCTCCATGCCGCTTGCAGCAGCAGGCGGTGCTGTGGGTCCATAACCATTGCTTCTCGTGGTGAAATACCGAACAGCTCTGCATCAAAGGCTTCTATATCATCTATAAATCCGCCTTCGTTTACGTAACTTTTCCCTTTCTCGGAATCAGGAGAGTAAAACAGACCTTTATTCCAGCGGTTATTCGGTATGATGCTCAGTCCGTGATTTCCGCTGTTCATTAGATCCCAGTAGTTTTCGAGTGAGCTGCCGCATCCCGGAAATGAGCATGACATACCAATAATAGCGATACGCCCCTCTGATTGGTTGTTTTGAGGTTGTTTTGGCGGCATGTAAGAATTTGTTCTGCGATTCAAAACCAGTTTGGAGAAATCTTGAATAGTAGGATTTGAAAAAATATCGGCAGTAGTAATTTCAACTGAATATTTCTGCGAGGTCTTGGCGGCAAGATTGGATAGTTCAAGCGAAGATAAGCCTTGATCAGCCAAAGGAGTCCGAGGGCAGATTGTTCCCGAAGTTTGTTCTTGTGTCTGCTTGAGTAGCCAGTCGGAAACGTTATCGTAATTAAATCCATCTAATTCTTGTATTTTAAGCATACTGGGTACCTGAATAAGTATATCCCCGCTTACGCGGGGATATTGTTTTTAAGGTTTAGCTGTGAAGCTGACTGTTGCACACGAGAAAACTTTGCTGCATTTTTTCGCTAGGTTGGATAGGGGGCCTTTGGGTGAGGTCTGCTGTGTAACGTAGACATTGGCTACCCAGTGACCTGCTGTTGGGATCCGGAATTTGGCTTTTCCGTTCATGATGTACGCTGAAAGGAAGTAACCGTCCGGGCCACCGAAGGTGTCACTAGTGAGAGTCATGTAGTTAATTGCGTTGCTGTCGGTGTTAACGGGTTTACCCATGAAAGAAACATCAAAGGAAACCATGTCTCCCTTGCGCATATTGGAGAGATTACTTTCGGGAGTAATTTCCAGATCAAATCCGGCCGGTTTGGGTTTGGTCCATTTACCTATGCTGTAGAAGGCTTTTGCGTTCAGGGAGTAGCGGAAGCTTTCCAGCACTTCTCCAACATCTTTAAGTTGGTCCATTGGTTTTGCCGCCATGCGCATCTTTCCGTTTTTATCTTTGTAGCGGGAAAAGAAGCTGACTTTGCTGCTCGCAGCTACCTGATAGGTGCCTTGGGGAGAGTCTTTTTTCAGAGCAATCTTTCTTATTCCTATATCGCCGGTGATTATGTCCGCATAGGGAGTTTCAGATGTGGTCTTTACTGTTGATTCCGGAAGCGGAAGTACTACTTCGGTTCCATCCGGGGCAGTAATGTAATACCTGGCGATATTTGCTGAAGCAGAAGGAGTGGATAGCAGGTCGTCGATGGGAGCAAAATGTCCCCATCCTATGCTTGTGAGCACATGTCCCGGTGCGTGCAGATGTGATTCAAACAGGTTTACCCATAAGGAATGAGCGTGGGCGGCGTGTGCAGGAAGTATCAGCGCACATAGGCAGAGGACCATGGTGTAGAGTTTGTTTTTAAACAAGATTATTTCTCCTAAGCGTTGTAATTATTAAAAACTATATTCCGTCTTCTCTGACCTGATGTCCCGGTCCTGCGTCCAGCTCCACTTCATACGGTTCAGTGGGGCGTGCAAAAGTACAGGTCCCAAGTTCATCGGTTTCACCCTGCCAGAGCAAAGTGTTATCTTTGGTTCTGTATATTTTTATAGGGGTTTTGACGGCCGTTTCTCCTGTGGAATACATTCCTTCAACCTCAATCGTGTTTTCGTCGATGTCGGTCAAGGACATAAACAGCGAATGTGCGTAGGCTTGTGAACTCATCAGCAGAATAAACAATCCTACGAGAATGCCTTTAATTTTCATTTTCAATCCTTTGCTAAAAATATAAAATGACGAATTTTACTTATACAAGATGTGTTTACGGTAATTACACGCATGATTTCTAACATCTGCTGATTATTTATTTTCAACTTGAGAATTGTTCGTCTTTGCAGGGACATATGGGAAAGTTAATGTGCTTTTCTAATGAAATTAGATGGTCATTTAATATTTAGAATAGGTGGTGTTGTTCTTTGGGCTTTGCGGACTTGAACGAGTAACTGCCGGATTCCTATATAGGAATTCGGCAGTTACTCGCGGGCTTTTTGCCTTTCAGGGGTAAAATTCTAGTTTTGTTTATTCTGTACTTTCCATTTGCGCTGTCTCGATATCAACAAGAACTTCCAGATAGCCGGAAGCGCGTTTTTTGAAGTTGCCGCCGGTGATCTGTTTCAGCTCCTGCTTGGCTTTTTGCCAGTCTTTTAATTCCCATGCGCAAAGAGCCATATAAAATCGTGCTTCGCCCGCATCCTTTGTTTCCAGCGCAGGTAGAAAAGCTTCGTGTGCATCATTAAATCGTCTGGCTTTAAAGAGGAGTAGTCCTTTCTTTAAGCCGGTAGAATTGTTCTTGGAATAGCGGTCCATATAGCTCACCGCTTTACTTACTCGACCGGCGGATGCATACAGAGCTGCAATCTTGAGGGCCTGCTCGGCGTTGACTGATGATCCGTAGGCTCGTTCCAATGTCGCCGCAGCTAACAGGGGGGTTTCCTTGTATCTATAGATAGATGAAAGGTTTTCCAGTTCCTGTTGTGAAGGCTGTTTTAGGCGATAGGCGATTTCCAGTGCTGCTGCCGTCTTTTCGAGCTGTTCTTTGTCCATATGAAGTTTGGCAAGAAGCTTCCAATAAGCCGAGTCACCAGGAGCTTGCTCCAAGTATTTCAACAGCATGGATATTGCTTTGTCAGGCTGTCCATTTTCCAGAAAAGCATGAACGGTTAGAGATATCCATTCCTTATCTGGAGTTTTTGTCAGGGCTATGAGTTTTTGCAATACGCTGATTGAAGATTTGAAGTTGTCTCCTTTATAGTACATTGATCCTGCTTGAAACAATGTTTTGGGATCAGCGGGCTTTTGCAGAGCATAGGTCTTTTCCAGAAATTTGCCCGCTTCATTGTAACGTTCCAGCTTATACGCAGTGACTGCGGTATTGCGGCAGAGGTGGACGTTGTCCGGGTGGAGAGAGAAGCCTTGCTTGAAAATGTCGTATGCCTGTTTATCGTCTCCTGTTTGCAGATGCGCTCCGCCAAGTACTAGAAAAACTTGTGCATCCACAGGTTCGGTGGTGGAGTCTATATATTGCTTTATCAGGGAGGCAGCTTCAGCATATTTCTCCTCATCCAAAAGCAATTGAGCCTTGTACAGATTCTGACGGGCTTGCGGTGGGAGTTTTGCAAAGCTGGTTCCGGCAAAGCAGAGTATCGCCAGCAGCGTAATTGTAAAAATGGATATTGTTTTCATCGTGTCAGCTCAAATTTGAATGGAAGAAGGACCCATGTGTCCACATCTTCTCCATGATATTTTCCGGGTCTGAATCGCCACCGCTTTGCAGCCTTGAGAGCTGCCTGCTCAAAAATACCGGAGGGGCTGGCGGAATATATGGAAAGATTTACAGGATTTCCTTTGCTGTTAACCAACATGCGTACCACTACATCTCCTTCAATCCTCTTTCGTTTTGCGCCATAGGGATATTCCGGAGGATAATTTCTTATGATTTGAGGTACTTCATCGACTTCATCTATTTCAAACCCGACTCCGCCCAATTTCATGCGCGGAATGGAAATTCCTCCTTTCAGGCCGGGATGCATGTCGGCCTTGAAATTAGGAGTGTTGATATCCATTCTGGGTTTAATGTTTTTGGGACGGTTGGTTTTGGATGCGAATGTCTTATGTAATTGCTTCGGTGGCTTAGGATCTTCCAGCTTTTTGCGTTCAAGCGGTTCTACCGGATCATCCTTTTGAGCTTGTGCAATACGGATTGCTCCATCAACTACCGGATTAACGGACGGTTTTTCCGCAGTGTTGAGTAGAACAACTCCGATATATATCAGCCCTGCAATCATGACCGAGCCAAGGCAGGCTGCAACAAAGTCTCCAGTCCCTCTTGTGTGCCGGAGCATTATTTTTTCCTCGCCGCGAGACTGATGTTCTGCACTCCGGCAAGGCGGCATTGATCAAGAACCTGTACCGTAGCCCCGGTCATGCTGTCTTTGTCTGCGACAATTACAACCGCTCCTTCAGGCGTTTCTGCAAGAAAACGTTCCATATAAGCCCGAACCGAACGGATATCTAAAGGTCTTCCTTCAATGAAAATCTGTCCCTCCGCGGTCAGGCCTAAAATAACATTGGCCTTTTCCTTGGTTTCCGCGCTTTGCGCGGAAGGGCGCTGCACATCAACTCCCGCTTCGCGTACGAAGCTAGTGGTGACAATGAAAAAGATGAGTAAAATGAAAACCATATCAATGAGGGGAGTCATATTGATTTCACTGCCTCCCCCCCGTCTTGTGCGTGAATGACGGATACTTCTCATCTGGCTATCCTTTCTGAGTACTCAGGCTGTCGGTCTGTTCTTGAAGGCAAATGCAAAATAGTTCCATGCGGGATTTTAGCTTTTCTCCTTTGCGCAGAAGTATGCCCCCGATAATTAGGCCCGGAACAGCGGCCACCAGACCGCTTTGAGTGGTAACCAAAGCTTCGGATATACCCGAAGCCAGCGCGCGTGCATTTCCGGTCCCGAATTGGGCAATTACGTCAAAGGTGGAAATCATACCGGTTACTGTCCCCAGAAGACCGAGCAGTGGAGCTGCAGCCGCAAGAATCAGAATCGTACCGATGTTACACATGGTGGTGAATTCATGGCGCACACGTATTGATTTCAGCAATTCCCTGTTTAAGTCAGGATCATTGCCGCTCGTATCCATATGTTCCGAAAGAATATCGAATTGCCATACAGGGAGTTTCATTTTGCACGATTGCGGTTCGCGCTTATACATTTCCAGGCATTTAGCCGGAGAGAGCTCCTTGTTGCTTTCACGGAAAAAACGGAGACTCTTGTAAATGGCTAGAGTCCACATGATGAGTGAGAGGATCAGAAGCGCAATCATAATGTCGCCGCCGGCTTGAAAATGCTCAGTCAGAAGTTCCATGATGTTATACTGCTGCATATTATTCATCCCTGCTTTTGAGTTTTCCTTTTTTCATCAGGGCAACAGCGAATCCGGCACCTTTTTCTTCCATGTCACTGATGATCTTATCAACGCGACGATCCAGAATATGATGCAGAATCATAATCGGGACTGCTACAGCCAGCCCTAACTGGGTGGTGACCAGTGCTTCGGATATCCCGCCGGACATCATCCGGGGATCACCTGTGCCGTATAGGGTTATGATCTGGAAAGTGCTGATCATGCCGGTAACTGTACCCAGCAGACCCAGTAGAGGAGCAACTGCTGCCAGAACATTCAGCGTAGGCAGTGAACGTTCCAGAATCGGGAGTTCTTTGAGCAAGCCTTCCTGAAATGCATTTTCAATAATTTCCCGAGCCTGTCCCATGTAATTCAGAGTGTGTCCGATGATCCGGCAGGTGGGGTACTGCGATTGTTCATTGCAGAAAGCGCGGCATTGATCCCATTCGTTGTTGGCAACCATCTTCAGGATAGTTCCCATGTTGCGGTCTGAGTTGCTGCGGATTCTGCTAAGGGTATAGAATCGTTCGATTACCAGAAGAATTGCTGCTATTCCGACAAGAATAATGGGCCAGACCAGTAGTCCCCCGGCACTCAGCCATTCCTGTATACTTTTCTGCTGCTGCGCCAGTCGGGCAAAAGATGCTCCGTTTGAGATATCCACAGGAAAAGCAATGCCGTTGTTATCGAGAAAGCTGTTCATGGTTTTTGATATGGACCAACCCGGCTCACCCTTTACCGCTATAAGCCTGTCACCGTCTGGAGAAGGGCGCAGAAAACCAAGAGTTCCATCAGGCTGGCGGTAGGCCGAGGTGAATGAGCCGATGCGGAGTACTTCTCCTGATTTTTCTGTTCCGTCAGTTCCGGTGAATTTTCCATTGCGTAGGTCAATTTCGCCGGATGCAACCATTTCATCCATAAATAGGCGTAGCAGATTTTGGATGCCGCTTAAGCCGGCAAACGTGTCAGCTTTCAATACTTCTTTTATTACTTCAGATCTTTCCGGGTGTTCTGGAGTGGTCAGGCTTTCATGAAAATAATCCCGGGCCTGCTTGGCTGATGTTCGAATAGTTCCGTCGATGGTTTGTATTTCCTGAGCCTGCTCGGCTAATTCTTTATTGAGCTGTTTCTCTTCCTTGAGCAGTTCTTCATATCTGGCTTTGAGTGCATCAAATTTATTTTGTTTAGAGTTGATACTCGTGTCGAGTTGCTGTTTTTCAGTTTTCAGCTCACTTCGTTCTTTTGCAATGAGTCCCTTGGTTGTTTGGGCGTTTTGTTTGGCTTCAGTAACAACGCTGTCAACGGCTTTGGCGGTGTCAGTCCAGCTCTGCGCGCTTGCATAGAAAGGAATCGATAAGCAAAGTAAAAGACAATATACGACTATTTTCATTTCGCCACTCCCAGCGGAAGTTCCAATAATTCAACAGCGCGTTTTCGTTCCGCCATGTCTTTAGCGCGGTGCAGGGTCAAAGCATATGTGGGGGCTAGAGTTTTCCAGCTGTTTGAGTTTTTATCCCAGATTCCGACTTCTGAGCCGTCCGTTGTCTGATAATAAAGAGCCGCCCGTCCGAGGCGGAAGATAGTGACCTGAGTATGTGTCCCGTTAATCATTAATTCCTGTGTGGAAGTGGATACATTTTGGCCGTATTCAGTTTCAACAAGCAGAGCTTCGAATACCCGGCGTAGTTTTTCGCTGAGTTGTAAATGATAGTCATCCAGAGATTCTCGCAGGAATTGAATACGCTGAGTTCTCTCATCGCTTAGGAAGGGTAGGTCCGATTTTACGAAGAGCTCCAGCTGATCGACAACAGTTTCCAGAAACGGCTCCAGCTCCATCTTGATTAATTTTGCTTCTTCCTTGCGACGTTTTAGTTCTGCGATTACTCCTTCTTGTTTTTTGACGTATCTGATGTATTTCCTGTTTTGAAATTCCAGCCAAGCTTCTGTGGCTTTCATCTCGCGAATCTCATCCGATTTCTGTTCCTTGAGGTCAGCCCAGTCCTGATATTTTTTTTGTGCTTTTGCCTCTATTGCCACAGCTTTGGAGGCTTGTTCGTGTACAGCTTTAACCTGCGTACTGCCTATAGCCGGGGCAGTCACCAGTAGCTGTACAATAAAAGAAAGAAAGATGATTTTATGCATAGAGTCTCCTGACATTCGAGCATTAAGAATATATTGAAAATCGCGTTCTTATATAGGCAAATCTCATTTGTTGGTTCTAACATCTGGTGAACTGTTTGTTGCTGATTATGAATTTCAATTGCATTCTTGCGCGCTAAGCCAAAAAGAAAAGGGGGAGATGTTTACAGCTGAAAACAAAAAGCCCCTCACACAAATGTGTAAGGGGCTTTTCTTATATGAAATAATTGGCGGGCAATACAAGATTCGAACTTGTGACCTTCAGCTCCGGAGGCTGACACTCTATCCAACTGAGCTAATTGCCCGCGCAGAACGTTTTACTATCCATCACTGTGCTCATCTGTCAAGAAAAAACTCCTATATTTCGTGATCTATTTGTAAGTTTTGGGAAGAATTCCATTGTTTTGTGTTAGTTGAGGTTTAATTGGCCTTTTGGCTGCTGTTGTGATTGATGTTCTTTGCAACATTTAAATTTCATTTGTTTTTCTCAATGCAACATTCTGATAGCTAAAATTGTCACAATCTATTGACTCAAGTGGTCTCTTTGAGTAATTTCGAAAATAACTTTTTCGGAATCGCTTATTTGGTGTTCGTTGCCGTTCATAAATGTTCATCTGAAAGCAGATTCTATCGGGGTGGATTTATTTTCTTTTGAACCTTTTGAGGCAGGGGGTGCTATGAAGATCAAATTGCTGATTGGGGTTGGTGTGTGTGCTGTTCTGAGTGCGTTGTCAGTGTTTGCTGCTGCGGAATTCGGAACTGATTTGAAATTTATGTTACAGATTGCAGCTGTGGCTGTTTTTACGATTGTTCTGTTGGGAGGAACAGTTACTGTCCTGATGGTAAGCAGAGGGGCTGCGAAAAAATCGGATGCTATTGCCATGTATCTGAAGGGAGTTGAAGAAGGGGATTTTGTTTCTAATAGGCCTGAATCCTGTGAGGGGGATCTCGGCCAACTTGGTGAACAGGTGTGCATCACCATTGATGCATTGAAAAAAAGGATCGGTTTTTCAGAAGGGGTTCTGAATGCCATAGCTGAGGCTTATCCTTTTATGACCTGTGATGCCGAGGCAAAGGTGAACTTTGTCGGTAGCAGACTTTTCAAAATCTCCGGTAAAACCGGGAAGCCCGAAGATTATTACGGTTTAACTACCGGTGGGTATGTCTACGGCGACAACTCACGTAAAACAAGGACCGACCGTGTTGTGAGCGAGGGCATCCGGATTGAAGGGGAGACTTCATTTGAGGGAGATGGCGGTCTTCATGAATTACAGTTTTCAGGCGAACCCTTTTACGATCTCGACAATGAACTGTGCGGTGCTTTGACCATTTATTTCGACCTTACCGAAGTCAAACAGCAGCAGCGTGAAATTCAGGAAAATGCCGAAAGAGTCGCTAATGTTGCGGCTGAGCTTGTGGATATTACCGGGCAGGTTAATACCGCTGCCAGTGTGATCGCTTCCCAGATTGAAGAAGCGGCTAAGGGCGCGGCTTTGCAGTCCGATCGAATAACTGAAACAGCTTCCGCCATGGAAGAAATGAACAGTACAACCCTTGAAGTGGCCCGGAACGCTGTTGATGCCGCGGATAATGCCACAGCTGCGGCTGATAATGCTCACGAAGGTCAGAATGAAGGCCGTAAGCTGATTGAATCTATTGAGACCATGAATACACACGCTACAAATCTGGGTACTTTCATGAGTGATCTCGGAAAGCAGACAGATTCCGTGGGAAGTGTTATAACAGTTATTCAGGATATTGCTGATCAGACCAACCTGCTGGCGTTGAACGCTGCTATTGAGGCTGCCCGGGCAGGTGAAGCTGGGCGCGGTTTTGCGGTTGTTGCCGATGAAGTCCGCAAACTTGCTGAGAAAACCATGACTGCTACTGATGAAGTGGGTACAGCAATCAAGGCTATTCAGGATGGGGCTCAGCGTTCCATTGAAGGCGTGCGCCTTGCAAGTGATGCGGTGGAGCAGTCAACAGAAATTGCACACAGTTCCGGTCAGACACTTGAAAGAATTGCAGAAATCGTTAACGGTACCTCCGATCAGGTTCAGTCCATTGCAACCGCGGCGGAACAGCAATCCGCCACCAGTGAGGAGATCAACCGGGCAGTTGATGATATCAACTCCATTGCCGCCCAGACAGCGGAAGGCATGCATGCCGCTAATGAAGCCAGTTCCGAACTGGTCCGGATGAGTGATGAACTTAATACTTTGATTAAACAACTTTCTTCCTAGTACAGTCCCGTACTCCATTGTCCGAAGCAGGTCGCATTGTTTTACAGTGCGACCTGTTTCATTTTTTAAGATTGGGATCTTGACCACTGTTGTGGAACCATTATATCCCCGCTTAAGCAATGATTGAGGGGGAGATTTGCAATACTTAAAGTTATATTTTGTTGTGCTGATTCTGGGGGGTATGGCTGGTTGTTCATCTATTGCTGTTGTGAATGAACCAGTCCCGGATATTTTGCAGGCGGAGAAGGTTTGTATCGTTGTACATGATGATACCCGTGAGCTCTTTAAGACAACCCTTAAAGAATGGATGCGGGAGCAGGGGATTACTCCTGACATATATCCGCAGGATACTTCCGTAGATATTTGTGAGTGGTCTCTCACGTACGAAGGGCGCTGGTCATGGATGGTCGGCTTGTACCTGGCTGATGCAAAGATCACGGCTTATCGTGATGGCTCCGAGGCCGGGCGAGCCTGGCTGGATATCGGGAAATGGGATGGCTATAAATGGGAGGACGGGAAGGTGCGTATCTATAAATTGATGGACATGCTTTCCGGTAAGGTCGACCATTATGAGCTTCCAACGATGCAGAAAGATATAGATAATTAATCCGCAAATGCTTGTGAGAATAAACCGTCCCTTCAGCGAGGGGACGGTTTTTTTTGTTCTAAATCGTGAGATGTGGCCCGAAATGTGCTATTCTCGAAATGAGTCATAATAATCTCAGTAAGGAGAGTGAGTATGGGAGTCAGTTGGGGAGTACGGGTCAGGGTGGTTATTCTGTTTCTTCTGGGGGCAATACTGTTTTTCCCGGGTGCGTTGTTGGTTTTGTCCGGATTTATGGAACCTGATATGGGTTCGGATGACGCGCTGGCCATGTTTTTTATGGGCGGATTGCTCAGCTTTTGTGGATTGCTGATCTGGTGGGCGATGCGTAAAGTTTATCGCCGGGGTAAGTATATGACAGCCCGTATGCGCCGAGAGCAGGATGATGAAGACGCGGCTACGGGGATGGCTATGGCTCAAGCTCATTATATGGCTTCAACCATGCATGACTCTGCGGATAATGATTTTGACTCAGGGGATGTTGATTCGGATATTGATACGGATTTCGATTCCGGCGGCGACTTTGATATCAATGATTGATCAGCAGGGCTTATTCAACAGTTTTGAGTATGCGTAGGCGGTGAGTCCGTAGACGCTTTTGAATTGGCGGTTGAAATGGGAAAGGTCATAGAACCCGCAATTGAGCATGACTGCGTATAGTTCCTCTCCGGCATCAAGAAGCTTTTTGGCCTGCTCTGTTCTGCAACTGAGGAAGAACTGATAGGGCGAAAGCCCTTTCACGGCCTTGAACTGACGGATGAAGTGGAATTTGGACATCTGCACTTCCTTGCAGATTTCATCCAGCTTCAGTGGTGCTTCAAAATTGTCATGCATCATTTCCACTGCGCGTTGCACTGCTTTATAGTTTCGGGATACGCGCCGTGGTTCGACTGTCTTTGCTGTTCGGTCTATGACGTTCATGATCAGCTCGCTGGTCAGCAGGTCGCCTTGGCCTGACTCGATGGAACGGGTCAGGTTAACGATGTGTGTCGCCAGATTCGGATCATTTATTATAGGAGTGGAGAATTTCAGCACATCCTTTTTGCCGGAAACTTCTTCAAATAGATCCCGCGGGATGTAGGTCATCACATATTCCAGGCCTGTTTCTCCGCCAGAGCATCCGTCGTGCAATTGTTCCGGGCTGAAAAGCATGATTCGGCCCGGTTTCGAATACAGCATTTCCCCTTCCAGCCAATATTTTTGAATTCCTTGCAGGGTCACTCCTATGGCGTATTCCTCATGGGAGTGCTTCCTGTATTTGAATTCGTCAAATCTGGCTGAAAGAACCGTCAGGTCTTCATGGTGTGTGTAGTTGAATTCCCGCATAACTAGTACACTTAAAGTAGATTTTGCAGTCCGGAAATGGACCATGCACAGTAGATCATGGTCAATGCCAGGATCATGTTTGCCTGTTTCTGGTAGGGCCGCAGGTAGCGACGGAAAAGAGTTCCCAGCACAACCCACGAGCTGTAGGCACAGAAGCCGATAAAGGTCAGTATAAGTACATACAGGGCAATGTCCAGAGGATCGGAGAAAGCAGGGATTACAAAACTGCCGATGACGGTCAGGGTGAAAAGAACTACTTTGGGATTGATGAATTGCATGGTGAATCCGGTCATGAATCCGCCGCTCTTTTTTGAGTTTCCGCCGTCATCCATGTGCAGGATTTTCCATGCGAGATAGAGCATGTAGCTTGTCCCGATAACAGCCATGACGGTTTGGACCTGCGGCATCATATTAAAAAGGTAGCTGTTCAGGGCAGCGGAAAGACTCAGGAGTATGCCGAAAGCCAGTGTTGCTCCGGCCACGAATTCAAGTGCTTTTTTGTATCCGTGGTTTTGCGCTGTGGAAAATATTACAATGTTTGAAGGGCCGGGGGTGAATGTCACCACAATGCTGTAGGCCAGAAATGCCAGTATGTTCATATGTCTTTCTCCTCATTCTCAGTATGAGTAGAAAGTGGCACAGGCAGGTTTTAACCGGATAGTACAAAGTTGCTCAGTTTGCTGAGAGATGTGTTTAGCTCAGACATACTCCTTCCCGGCAACGGCTCAGTTCTTCGCGGTCGATGATTTCAATTTCGGAGCCATCAACTGAAATTAAGCCATTGGAGCCCATTTTTTTCATGGTTCTGGAAAGTGCTTCAGGTGTGATCCCGATGATTTTGGAAAGCTCACGATAGGATATATCCATGTTTACTTGACCATTTTTTTCGTGGCTCAGGAAATAGGCAGCAAGCCTTGATGGTACTTGTTTAAGTGATAAAGAGTCGATCATTTCCATGGCATCTTTAAGTCGTCTGGACATAACCCGCATCATCTGCATCAGGATAGTGGGATCTTCCTGAACCAGTTTTTCATATTCGGTGGGGTTGATGAAAAGAACCCGGCTGTCTTCCAAAGCACTCATGTTTGCCGGGAGCACGCCATCGGAAAAGACTGAGCACAGGCAGAAAGGCTCTCCGGGGCCGAATACGAAGATTGTCTGCTCTTTGCCTTCGTCGGAAATTTTGAAAAGTTTAACTTTTCCAGTCAGCAACACGTGTAGTCCCTTTGATGCTTTGTCTTCGCTAAAGAAAATGGATTTCCTAGGGATGTCATTAATTACCGCATATTGGGAAAGTCTTTCCAGCTGTTCTTTTTTTAATTTGGCAAATAGGGGTAATTTGCCGATCTCTTTTTCAATATTTTTTCTATTCATAGTTTTTCCTAGAAATGAGTCATGTTGATCGAGGTCAATGTTCGTTTGGTTTGTATGCTGTAGTTTTTAACTCATGAGAGCGGGGTAGGGCAATGAATGAACTTTAATGAATTGGAGAAGGATATGTGGATCATTTTGCAGAAGATTACAAAAAATTTGATTTTGGCTATTCCGATGATGATGTTTGCAGGATTTATTTATGGATTGAACTTTGATCCCACTTGGCTCAAGTCCATGATCATTCCGTTCACCTTTTTAATGGTTTATCCCATGATGGTTACTTTAAAGATTAAGAAAGTTTTTGAAGGTGGAGACGGCAAAGCGCAGCTGCTGACCCAGTTGATCAATTTCGGGATTGTTCCTTTTGTCGCCTTTGGTTTCGGGATCTATTTCTTCTCGGATAGGCCCTACATGGCTCTGGGGTTGTTACTTGCGGGATTGGTTCCGACTAGTGGAATGACCATTTCATGGACCGGATTTGCCAAGGGGAATATGTCAGCCGCGGTGAAGATGACAGTTGTAGGTCTGGTCGTAGGCTCTTTGCTGACCCCTGTTTTCGTAAAGTGGTTGATGGGTGCTTCTATTGAGATCAATCTTTTGGCGGTATTTAAGCAGATCGTATTTATTGTTTTTCTGCCTATGGTTCTTGGTTTTATGACCCAGCGGTTTCTCGTGAAAAGGTATGGTCAGGCTGATTTCCAGAAGTCTGTAGGTCCGAAATTTCCGCCCCTTTCGACTCTGGGAGTGCTTGGAATCGTATTTGTAGCCCTTGCCCTTAAGGCTAAGACCATTGCTGCAGCACCCGAAGTTCTGCTGAGTATCTTGGTGCCGTTGTTGCTTCTCTACTTATTCAATTTTACCTTAAGCACGCTGGTTGGGAAGGCTTTTCTGCCGCGGGGTGATGCCATTGCCCTTGTTTACGGTTCGGTTATGCGAAACCTGTCTATTGCGTTGGCTATCGCTATTAACGCATTTGGAGCGCAGGGCTCTGATGCTGCCCTTGTAATTGCAGCGGCCTACATTCTTCAGGTGCAGTCTGCGGCATGGTATGTACGTTTTACTGATAGAATCTTTGGAAATAACCAGCCAGAGTCACCGAGGTTTGCCTGTCAGGGATGATAGCATTCCAGTGAATGCACCGTGTAAGTGCTTATTCCACGAGGAAATAAACCATGTCAGTTTTGATATGGTTTATTTTTTTAAAATTTATATTTGACATTGAAAATCGTTTTCAATATCTTGAGTTCAACCAAGAGGGAAAAAGACTTTCAAATAATTTTAAATATATTTCAGGAGAGTAATATGTGCAAACTCGGAAAAGCATGGGAATTGAACAGGGAAGGTATGCAGGCTTGTAACAACGGCGATTTCAAGAAGGCGGAAGATAGTTTGAAAGCCGCTATTGGAATGTCTCAGTGCAAGTCCAAGAAAATCCATCGGGCAACCCTGCACAACAATCTTGCGGTGGTCTTGCAGATGTCGGGTAAAGCCGATGAGGCAGTTCATGCATATGACCTCGCCATTGGTTTTCTCAATCCGGGGCACAAAGGGCAGGCGGCACTGATTGAGCGCTTTGAATCCAAGCGGGATGCACTGAAGCAGAAGCTCGCTGCATAAATTTTATTCAATACGCATCTCCTCCTTGCTTAAGCGGAATCCTGTACCGGGGTTCCGCTTTATTTATTAATGATATGGAGAAGAGGGCATCTTGCGGGAATTTTGGGAGAAAAATTCATTTTATCCTCATTATTTGCGAATCAACTCCCTTAAGGGGGTTGACTTTGTGGGGAAACTGCCTAAATAATCCCAGTTCTTTTGTTGGAATAATGTGAAAGTCTTCACGTTGACCGACACAAGCCAAAGTACACAACTGCCGTAGCGGTTTGCTCATGGCAGATATATTTTCTAGGAGGATGCCTAAGATGGATTTTAATATTGAAGAAGTTTCAGCGGTAGAGAGAGAGATTAAAGTTTCCGTACCTGCTGAGGAAGTCGGTGCTGCTCTGGACGCAACCGTAGCCCTGTACAAAGTACAGACCCCGGTTAAAGGTTTCAGAAAGGGTAAAGTTCCTGCTTCTGTTATCCAGTCCAAGTACAAAAAACAGATCATCAACGAAGCTACCACTGACCTGATCAACTACCAGATCAACGATATCCTCAACGGCCAGTCCCTCGTTCCCGTTTCTAAAATTGACGTTGACGCTAAGGAACTCGTTCGCGGTGAAGATTTCAGTTACGTAATCAAGTTCGAAATCGTTCCTGAATTCGATACTCCCGGTTACCTCGGTCTTCCCGTTGAAGAAGAGCGTGCTGAAGTTACCGAAGATGAACTCAAGGAAGTTGAAAACAGACTCCTGCAGTCCATGGCTAAAATTGCTCCCATTGAGGACGATCGCCCCGCTAAAGACGGTGAACTCGCATCCGTAACTTTCTCCGCAGAAATGGACGGCGAGCCCATCCCCGGCGTACAGGCTGACAACTTCGACCTGCCCATCGGTGAAGGTCACTCCCTCGAAGAGTTCGAAGAATTTGTTAAGACCCTGAAAGCTGGTGAGTCCGGTGAAACCGACATCACTTTCCCCGAAGATTTCATCAACTCCGATCTCGCAGGCAAGACTGCAACCATGAAGGTTACTGTTCACGCTATTAAAGAACGCAAAATGCCCGAACTTACCGACGATGTCGTTAAACAGGCCGGCGGTTTCGAATCCGTTGAAAAAATGCGTGAGATCGTTAAACAGTCTTACACCGCAAACCGCAAACAGCTCAACAAGTCTGCAGCTCAGACTCAGCTGATCAGCGGTATTGTTAAAGAACTCGACTTCCCGCTGCCTCCTTCCCTCATGGAAGACCGCCTGCAGCGCATGGTTGCTGATGTTATCGGCCGCGCAGAGCGTTCCGGTAAGAGCTTTGAGTCTCTCGGCAAATCCATGGAAGAACTCCGTGAAGAACAGCGTCCCGTGGCTGAAGAGTCCGCACGTACTGAAATCTTCCTGCTCAACGTTGCAAAACGTGAAGAGCTTTCCGTAGAACCTCAGGAAGTTGAAGGCGCTCTCTACCAGATCGCACAGCAGACCCAGCAGGATCTCAGCTCCGTTAAGTCCTACTACGAAGAGAACAACCTTATTGTTCCCCTCAAGGACCGTCTCCTTGCTGACAAGGCTGCTGAGTTCATCTACGAAAACGCAGACGTTACTGAAATCGATCCCGTTAAAAAGGACGACAAGTAATCTCGACCGTTTAAATAAACAAGTTAGGCGGCGTGGTTATCTTACCGCGCCGCCTTTTGATTTTTTTTGAAAACGGGTTGTTAATAATTCTATATGCGGTTAACAAGTGTAGAGTTTGACCCGCCGGATTTGTGCTTGTACTCAAGCATTCAAATGATTAGGATGAATTTCTAAGTGATTATCCGTACCGGTTCGGGCGGTGTTATTAATTTCAATTCCCTTTTATAAATAAATATTTCCGGGAGATATAGATGTCTGGAACCATACCTATTGTTGTTGAAACTACCGGGCGCACAGAACGCGCTTACGATATTTATTCCCGTCTTCTCAAGGATAGAATCATCCTGCTCAGCGGCGAAGTTAATGACCATGTTGCCAGCGTAATTTGCGCACAGCTTCTTTTTCTGGAATCAGAAGATCCCGAGAAAGAAATCTATATGTATATTAACTCTCCCGGCGGTGTAGTAACTGCCGGTATGGCCATTTACGATACAATGCAGTATATCTCCGCCCCGGTTTCTACCCTGTGTATGGGGCAGGCCGCCAGCATGGGTGCTTTCCTGCTCAGCGCAGGAGAGAAAGGGCAGCGTTACTCTCTGCCGCATAGCCGTATCCTGATTCACCAGCCTCTGGGCGGTGCACAGGGTCAGGCTACTGACATTGATATTCAGGCCCGTGAAATTTTAAGACTTAGAAAATCCCTCAACTCTATCATGGCCGAAAATACCGGCAGAACTGTAGAAGAGATTGAGAAGGATACGGATCGCGATAACTTCATGTCTGCTCAGGAAGCTGTAAAATACGGCCTCATTGACAAAGTATTGGAGAATCGCGGAAATATTGAATCCAAGGAAGGTTAATTCCTGATGAGTAATGAAAACCAAGGTTCAGGACAGGACCTTCATTGCTCCTTTTGCTCCAAATCTCAGGATGAGGTGCAGCGTCTGATCGCAGGACCTGATGTTTACATTTGCGACGAGTGTGTTCAGCTTTGTAATGACATCATGGCTCAGGAAGCGGTCGGTGAGGAGTTTGATGCAGGTAAGCTCCTGTCCCCACAGGAAATTAAAGAACTGCTTGATGAATATGTAATCGGTCAGGAACATCCCAAGAAGATTCTGGCTGTTGCTGTTCACAATCATTATAAGCGTGTGTACTACACCCAGTCCAGCGGCTCTGATGATATTGAAATCGATAAGAGCAACATTCTGCTGATCGGGCCTACCGGGTCCGGTAAAACACTGCTGGCACAGACTCTGGCAAGAGTTCTTAAAGTTCCCTTTGCCATTGCGGATGCCACCACACTGACCGAAGCCGGTTACGTTGGTGAGGATGTAGAAAACATTCTCGTGCAGCTTTTGCAGAACGCTGATTACGACATTGACGCCGCATCACGCGGGATCATCTACATTGATGAGATCGACAAGATTTCCCGTAAGGGGGACAGTCCTTCCATCACCCGTGATGTTTCCGGTGAAGGTGTACAGCAGGCTCTTCTCAAGATCATTGAAGGAACCGAAGCCAACATTCCTCCCAAGGGCGGCCGTAAGCATCCCCAGCAGGAATTCATCAGGCTCGATACCTCCAATATCCTGTTCATCCTCGGCGGTGCGTTCATCGGTCTGGATACCATTGTGCAGCAGCGCATGTCGGGTTCCGGTATCGGTTTCGGTGCAAAGGTAGAGCAGAAGTCCGATAAGGGCATCAGTGAGCTTTTCGCTAAGGCGGAACCAGCGGACTTGGTCAAATTCGGTCTTATCCCCGAATTTGTCGGCCGTATTCCGGTTCAGACGGCTCTTTCCGAGCTGAGCGAGGAAGATCTTGTGCGCATCCTTCAGGAGCCCAAGAACGCATTGGTCAAGCAGTACAAGAAAATGTTCGAGCTTGACGGTGTGCGCCTGACTTTTACTGCCAACGCGCTTAAGGCCATCGCGTCTAAAGCTGTTGAGCGTAAAACCGGGGCTCGTGGTCTGCGCAATGTGCTTGAATCCATCATGCTTGATATCATGTACAAGCTTCCCTCTATGAGCGGAGTTAAAGAGTGCGTGATCAACAGAAGCGTTGTTGATAATGGAATTGAACCCATTCTGTTTTTCCACAATGAAGTGAAAAGCGCATAGCTGAAATCTAGTTTCGCTTTTATGAAGCCTCCGATTCTTTCAGGATCGGAGGCTTTTTGTTTTATCTGGAGTTTTTTATAATTTTTATTATGAGAAAGTGTGTTTTTATATTATATGGGATTGGCTTTATCCTAGTAATGGCGTATGAAAAACTTTAACCAAATTTTATACTTCTCAGGTCGGCCAGTTCATGAAGAAGCTCATATTAATTGTAGCCTTAGTTTTTTGGGCGATTCTTTCTTTTTGCCCTGCTGTCTTAGCTGCAAAGTCACATGTATTGCTGATTAATTCTTATCATCCCGGTTTCCCTACTTTTTTTAAGCAAATTGATGGTCTCAAGTCCGTGCTTTCCCCGGCAGGAGTTCATCTTGATGTAGAATTTATGGATTCCAAGCGGTTCATGAATAAAGAGAATCTTTCCGCTTTCCGTAATATGCTCAAAATGAAACTCGCTTCTTTAGATAAATATAATATAGTCGTTACTTCAGATGATAATGCCCTAAATTTTGTTTTAGAAAATAGAAAAGAATTTTTCCCGGATACTCCGATTGTTTTTTGTGGGGTTAACAATCTGGATTTGGCCCGTTCTATGGATAACAATGAGAGTATTACCGGAGTTATCGAGGCCGTTTCTCTGCGGGATAACCTGCAGGAGATCGCTGCTCTAATGCCCGGAGTCAAGACTGTATATCTGGTCGTTGATGAAACTCCCAGCGGTCAGGCCGATTTACAGTCTGCGAATAATTTGGGTGTAGAATTTCCGGATATGAAGCTTGTTGAGATCCCCTTGAACAGAATGAACTGGGCGGAAATGAAAGAAATCCTTGGCAGACTTCCTGAAGATAGTGCTGTCCTTTTGCTTTCCGCTTACCGGGATAAAGATGGGGTTGCAAAATCTTTTGAGGAGGGACTGCAAGAGATTCTTTCGAGCAGCAGTCGTCCTGTTTTCCATCTTTATGAACATGGCATGGGTAAAGGGCTTATCGGTGGAAAAGTTATTTCGCACTATGAGCAGGGAGTTATAGCAGGGCGTATTGCTCTGGATATTTTATCAGGCAAAGCGGTTAAAGATATCCCCGTAGTGGAGGGGGGGGATGCCAACAGATTTATTTTTGACCGTATTGTTCTTGACCGATTTAAGATTAAGTCTTCCAAGCTGCCAGCTAACGCTCTCATTTTAAATGATAATGAGTCAGTGTGGGGAGTCCATAAAATTGAAATAATTGCAGGTCTTTTTGTTATTGCCGCGCTGCTTGTTTTTTCTATCGCCTTATCCATAGCTTATATGAAATTGCGCAATGCCAAGGAAGAGGTAAGGCAAAGCAGGGAACGTTTTGCTCTTGCAATGGCAGCCAATAAGGACGGTGTGTGGGACTGGAATATTAAAACTGACGATGTGTATTACAGCCCCGGCTATAAGGCTATGCTCGGATATGGTGAAAATGAACTGCCTTCGCATGTTGATTCCTGGGTTGATCTTATCCATGAAGATGATCGCGTTCATGCTTTTAGTGTGAATAGCAAGTGTATCAACAATGAGATTGAGAACTTCGAAGTCGAATTTCGGATGCAGGCCAAGGACGGTAAATGGCTGTGGATTCTTGGACGTGGCAATGCTGTGGAAAGGGATGAGTCCGGAAAGGCCATAAGGATGATCGGTACACACACTGACATTACCGAATTGAAAAATTCACTTGAGGAGATCAAAGACCTCCGCAATCAGCTTAAGAGCATTATCGATTCCATGCCTGTTATTCTGGTCGGCCTGAACAGTGAAGGGCGGGTTACCCGTTGGAACAGAAAGGCTTCGGAAGTAGCAGGGATCAGCGATGAGCAGGCTGTAGGAAGATTGGTCGAAGAGGTGTTTCCCCGACTTTCGCCTTATATGAAGCAGGTCAGGGAATCATTGAGCAGTCAAAAGGTTTGGACTGACCCAAGAGTTGCCCGCAAGCAGGATGGTGATGTCTTTTATGATGATATTATGATTTATCCTCTTTCCGCTGGAGAGCAGGATGGTGTTGTTGTTCAGATTGAAGATGTTACGGAGCGGGTAAGGCTCGAGGATATGCTGGTACAGAACGAGAAAATGCTTTCTGTCGGCGGGCTTGCAGCAGGCATGGCCCATGAGATTAATAATCCGCTCGGGGTTATTGCACAGGGAGCCCAGAATATTACCAGACGCGTTTTAGGAGATCTGAATGGTAATAGAAAGGCAGCCGAAGCCAGAAATATTAATCTCGAGGATCTGCATGATTATATGCATGACCGGGATATCCCTAAGATCGTTCACGGCATAACTGCATCTGTGGATCGAGCCGCTAAAATAGTCAGAAATATGCTTAGCTTCAGCCGCAAGAATCAGGATAATTTTAAGCAGCATGACCTTTCGGAGTTGTTGGATAACACAATTGAGCTTGCGGATAATGAATACAACCTTTCAACTAAGTATGATTTCAAGAAGATCGAAATAGTACGTGAGTTTGAAGATAAAATTTCTACTGTCTTGTGTGAAGGCAGCGAGATTCAGCAGGTCTTTCTGAATTTACTGAAAAACAGTGCCCAGTCCATGACCTCAAAGAGTTATGAGAAAGGTGGACCGAAATTTATACTCCGGGCCTATGAAAAGAGCGATTGGGTTAATATTGAGATTGAAGATAACGGGCAGGGTATAGATGAGAATGTGCGCAAGCGTATATTTGAACCATTTTACACAACCAAGAAAGTGGGCGAAGGAACCGGACTCGGACTTGCTATCTCATATTTTATTATAGCTGATCTGCATAAAGGGAATATGGAAGTTTACTCGTCTCCCGGTAATTGGACAAAGTTTGTTATTTCGTTGCCGATTCAGCAGTCTCTTTCGGGGCAATCTGCTTCAAATTTTTATAAAAACTAGCATTTCCAGCCTCATCAGGGTAATCAATATTGATTTTGCTCCGATACGTGTAATTGGGGCATCGCCAGCTGTTTATTTTCATGTATAATGTAATTAATGACGATTTGTCGTTTGACAAAACGGAAGCAGGTATTATTTCATGTTTCTGTATGGTTATAAGTTGTTTTTTGAAAATTAATCGTCGCTGTTATTTGTTTAACTGACGTTCCAACATAACTTTTTTACCTGATTAGGTGTCCATCCTGTGAACGGACGTAGTGTTTGTTCTCGTTTGGTTTAAAGACGTTTCCGGGTTAAAAGCAGGAGGATAAATGTCGTCCACAGAATTTGAAGGTGGCAATACATCCACTGAACAGAATATTCTTCCGATGATGTCACTGCGGGAAGTTGTAATGTTCCCGCGTTCCATTGTGCCTCTTTTTGTCGGTCGGGAATCTTCAATCAAAGCGATTGAAGAAGCTATTTCCGATTATGATAAAAAGATTTTTCTGGTCACTCAGGAATTCCCCGAGAAAGAAAAACCCGAACCGGAAGATCTTTTCCGGATAGGGACTGTCAGTAAGATTCTGCAAATGCTCAGACTTCCTGACGGCACTATCAAGGTGCTTTTCGAAGGGATGTATCGTGCCAGCTGGAATCCTGATTCAGATGAGGTTGTTTTCGGTGAGAATTTTCCGCTGGTGAATATCAACAGGATTGATGACCTTCCGGCTGAAGAGCATACAACCGAGGCTCTGGTGCGTTCTGTTCACGAAGCCCTTGAAAAATTTGGCAAAGTGAACAAGAAAATTGCTCCCGAGACCATTCTGGCGATCTCAACCATCCGGACTGCCGGCAAGCTTGCTGATTCAATCATGCCTCACCTTAAGGTGGAGTTTCTCAAAAAGCAGAGCATTCTTGAGATGGTTGACCCCATTGAAAGGCTGGAAGCGGTTTATGAGCTTCTGCTCGGTGAAATTGAAATCGTGTCCATTGAAAAACGGGTCAAAAACCGTGTCAAAGGACAGATGGAAAAGAATCAGCGTGAATATTATCTCAACGAGCAGCTCAAGGCTATCAATAAAGAAATGGGCCGTGAGGATGATCCTCAAGCGGAAGCCCACGACCTTGAAGAGCAGCTTAATGAAAAGATCATGGACGAAGAGTCACGTGAGCGGGTGCGCAAAGAAATCAAAAAATTGCGCCAGATGGCTCCTTCCTCTGCCGAGTATACCGTTGTTCGCAACTATGTGGACTGGGTTATGGAGCTTCCATGGAACGAATACAAAAAAACCAAGCTGGATATAGCGGAAGCACGCAGGATTCTGGATGAAGATCATTACGGTCTTGAAAAGCCCAAAGAACGCATCCTTGAATATATGGCTGTGCAGGCTTTGGTTGAAACCATAAAAGGGCCTATCCTTTGTTTTGCAGGCCCCCCCGGTGTAGGTAAAACATCTATTGCCCGCTCCATTGCACGGGCAATGGATCGTGAATTCGTCCGTCTTTCTCTTGGTGGAGTCCGTGATGAAGCTGAAATCCGTGGTCACCGCCGTACCTATGTCGGTGCGCTCCCGGGTAAGATCATTCAGTCCTTGAGGCGCTGCGAATATAGCAACCCGGTTATCTGTCTTGATGAAGTGGACAAGATGAGCACTGATTTCAGAGGTGACCCGTCTGCGGCTCTCCTTGAAGTGCTTGATCCGGAGCAGAACGGAACATTCAACGATCACTACCTTGATCTTGATTACGATCTCTCCAAGGTCTTTTTCATCACCACTGCAAACGACCTTCATTCCATCCCGCTGCCGCTTCAGGACAGGATGGAGATAATCAATCTTCCCGGTTATCTTGAAACCGAGAAGATGCATATTGCTAAGGATTTCCTGCTCCCCAAGCAGGTAGAGGAACATGGCCTTAAGGAAGATAACCTTGCCATTTCCGATAATGCCATGATCGATATCATCCGCACTTACACCCGTGAGGCCGGAGTGCGTAACCTTGAGCGTGAGCTTGCCAAGGTTTGTCGTAAGACAGCTATGCAGATTGTGGAATCCGATGACAAGAGCAAAAGTATACATGTTACCACAGCCAACCTGAGCAAGATTCTCGGGGTACACAAATTCCGTTTCGGAGCCAGTGAAGAGAAATCTCTGGTAGGTGTGTCCACTGGTCTGGCTTATACTCAGGTGGGCGGTGAAATGCTCATGGTGGAAGTCGTGCTTATGCCCGGTAAAGGTAAAGTGGTTATTACCGGTAAGCTCGGTGAAGTCATGCAGGAATCAGCGCAGGCTGCACTTTCATATATCCGGTCCCGTTCCGATCTTTTCGGGCTGAAACCGAATTTCCATGAGAAGATTGATATTCACGTGCACGTTCCCGAAGGAGCTACTCCTAAGGATGGCCCCTCAGCCGGTATTACCCTGTGTACGGCTATGGCCTCTGCGTTCCTTAACGTTCCTGTCCGCCATGATCTGGCTATGACCGGGGAAATCACCCTCCGTGGTCGTGTGCTGCCCATCGGCGGTTTGAGGGAAAAGCTGCTTGCTGCTCATAGAGGGCTTTCCAAGACTGTGCTCATCCCCATCGACAATAAGAAGGACCTCAAGGATGTGCCTGATGCAATCCTCAAGGATCTTGAAATTATACCGGTGGAAAACATGGATGAAGTGCTCAGTTGCGCCTTGGATAACCTTACCGCTGAAGAGCTGTTTCGTGGGCGTGACAGTGTCACTCCCATCGCGCTCAACCTGATTAAGGATGAGTTTCAGGCTCAGCCGCACTAGGTTTCATATACAGATTGATTTTAGAAAAGGATGTCCCTGCCGGGGCATCCTTTTTTTGTTCGAGAGCAGAAACACTGCGATTCCATCCCTGCAGGATTTCATGTTATGATTGAGTATGAGAGATCGATATCGGATATATAAAGGTTGTGAGTTTGCGTGCAAGTTTCGTTGCGCGATAACTGGTGGCTTTATCGTTCTCTTTGTGCTGCTGATTTATATCTGTTCGGAAGCCTCCGGTCATAATGATCTCAATCAGATTTTGCGTGAATCTATCCGGGATTTAAAAATTCCCGGTGCAGTGATGATGGTTGAAACTCCGCAAGGGCAGGTCTTGGCTTTCCGGGCAGGGGTGCGCAGGATCGGAAGCCGTAAGCCGATGGGCAACAATCTCAAATTCCGCATAGGCAGCATAACCAAGACATTTGTAGCTTCGGTAATACTCATGCTGGTAAATGAAGGCAAAATCAGCCTTGATAGCGAAGTTTCTGATCTTTTGCCGGATATAGTGCCTGTAGGTAGTCCTCTGACCATTCGTCACTTATTGCAGATGCGCAGTTGTCTGGGCAATTTTACAATTGATAAGGATTTTTTGCAGTTGTTCAGGGAGAGGCCGTGGACGCATTGGAGCCCGGAACATTTGCTGCAATTCGGACACAAGGATTATTGCAGGGAAGGTAAGGAATTTGAATATAACAATTCAAATTATGTACTTCTTGGTTTGATTATCGAAAAAGTGAGCGGTGATAGTTTTGAGAATCAGGTCTATCGGCGGATACTTAGTCCATTGAACTTAAAATCGACAACGTTTCCTGCTAGAAGTGCCAATATCTCTGAGCCGTTCGCCCGGGGTCATGACTACAACCCCCAGACCGGTAAAATTAAAGATTTAAGCTTGAAGATCAATCCATCATGGGCGTGGTGTTCCGGGAACGGTGTTTCCACTGCTTCGGATGTGCTGATTTGGTTGAAGGCATATTTAAATGGATTCGGGATAAGTTCCGGTCTTCAGGCCCAACAAATGGATTTTAGACCAGTTACTTATGACGGAATATCTTATGGCCTCGGTATCATGAATAAATACACCGCAGTAGGGCATAACGGTAACTTTGCCGGTATCTATACTTCACTGGCTTTTAAATTCCGGGGATATTACTTTGTGATTTTGACAAATGGGCAGGCAGAAGGTGGAGGACGTAAAGCAACCGCAGAGTCTGTTTTCTGGCGAGTTGTAGAGAGGTCGAAGTTATTTAATTAGAAGCTGAAGCTGAATCCCAATCCAAGCCCCGTGGCACTGGGGGGTGCGTCAGGACCGGCATGTAATTCTGTGTCCTGGTTATCCAGACCAAAAATTAATCCTGTCTTCATGTCATCGGTTATGTTTAATCCAGTTACAAAGTCAGTAAATGAGAATTCTTTTTCCATACTTATTACTGTTTGTTTCGGTTTCGTATCTTCAATATACCCGAAATCAGCAGCAAATACATTGTTTGAACCGAAGAGCATCAGTGCTGTCGTAACAATTATTGATTTCCACATATTCCACCTTCCCGTTGAGTTGCGGAAATTTTCTCCCCTTGTCGTATGAAATTATACAAAATATGGACCATTGTGTTGTATGTTCAATAATTCAAGTGGATGCTTAAAATTGAAGTGATTCCGTATCTGTTCAGCTAGGAAAAATAATCGATTTTTGAATCTTGTTGAGACGGAAAGATTTTGAAGCAGTGACTCGGGCTTGTGTCTAATACAGGGAATATGTAAGTAATTAGCTTTTCAGATACGAACTTGTTTGGTTCAGCTGTGAATTTTAGAGTAATTTTAGTAGTGCTTTATTTTCGAAATGAGACAGATTTGGCTCGTTTAACGATAAAATTGACGTTAACAAAAAAATAATTTGAATTTTAGTTAACTTTTTCAACACAAAATAGAAATGAGATTTCAGTTTGTTACAGTTGTGTTACGATCTTTTCTCGTTATTGAGTCACAAAACCCCTATTGACAATAACTTCAATAACTCTAAAGTGATTCAAATTTCTCATAAAAAAGTAGAAATTTTATGTTGTTGCAGTGGGTTTTGAAGGGCTCCTTTCAGGAGTCGGAGGATCATTAAAATGCGGGCTGATCCTGCCTGAACTTCGCAATTACCTATATGCAATGTTGAATTGTGACCTTCGTGAATTTGCAGCGTGGAGTGATGCTGTGAATTTTTGCGAGGGGAGCGTTGCAGCTTCGTGCTGTTTTTTCAGCATGGAGCATAACTCTAAACGGTAAGGAATGTGAAAATGTTTAGAAGGATTATTCGCCCGTTGGTTCTGGCGGTCTGTCTGGCAATGGTTGCGGCTACTGCATTTGCAGGTGCGCCCAAGTATGTATTTTACTTTATTGGTGACGGTCTTGGACCCACCCAGCGCATGGCAGCTGAGCTGTACAACAAAATGGAAAAGAATGACGCTGATGCTAAGCTGATCATGAACACTTTTCCCCAGTCTGCACTGGTTACCACTTATTCTGACAACACCCTGATCACCGACTCCGCAGCAGGCGGTACCGCGCTGGCATGTGGTTACAAAACCACAAACGGCTACATCGGTAAACTTCCCGATGGCTCCAACATCAAGTCCATTGCTGAAGCTGCCAAGGAAAACGGCTACGCTGTAGGTATCGTTACCTCCACCCGTCTTACTCACGCTACTCCTGCTTCTTTCTCTGCTCACAACCCCGATCGTAACGCAGCAAACGAAATTGCTATCGATCAGGCTAAATCCGGCTTTGATTTCTTCGCTGGTGGCGGCTACCGTCATTTCGTTGCAAAGGACAATGCTGAGGGTCTGAAGTCCAAGCGTAAAGATGATGTAGACGTAGTTAAAATGTTTGCAGACAAAGGCTACAAGACTTTCGTTGGTGATTCCACCCGCGATGCTTTCCGTGCTTACCAGCCTAAAAAAGGCGAAAAGGTTTTCGCAGCTCTGACCTACAGCCACCTTCCCTACGAGGTTGAGCGTCGTAACAGTAAGCTTACCGAAAACAAACTGCCTGCTCTCTACGAACTGACTGATAAGGCTGTTCAGTCTCTCTCCGCTCAGGATAAGCCTTTCTTCCTTATGGTTGAAGGCGGCCGTATTGACCACGCTGCTCACGCTCACGATGCAAAGTCCACTATCCTGGATACCATTGCTATGGATGAAGCAGTTAAAGTTGCATACGACTTCTACCTGAAGCACCCTGAAGAAACCCTTATCGTAACTGCTGCCGACCACGAAACCGGTGGTGTTGCACTGGGTATCTCCATGGACTCCAAGGGTTACTTCCTTAACCTCAAAGAACTCGAAAAAGTTCAGGTTTCCGCTGAAGACAACCTTGATAAATACTACAACAAGCTCTGTGCGAAAGAGTCTGATCTCAAAAAGCGTCACGCTGCTTTCATCGCCTACGCTGAAAAAGAGTGGGGCCTGACCGATCGCACTCCTGCCGAAGACAAAGTTCTTGCTGACGCAATGGTTGTTCAGGATAAAAACCAGCACCTGCCCGCGGACAAGCAGACCAACTACGGTTATGCTTACACCCCCACTATGGTTGCTGTTACCGACCTGATTTCTCAGCGCGCCCGTATGTTCTGGACCTCTTTTGTTCATACCGGAACATTCATTCCCGCAACTTCCATCGGTGTAGGTGCCGAGAAGTTCAACGGCTTCATCGACAACACCGATATCCCCAACCGTATGGCTGAAGTCATGGAAGTTAAACTTTCTGACATCAAGCACACCGATTCCAAGGCTCTGCTGGGTAAAACCTTCGGTCCTCAGGAAAAATACGCTAAGATTCCTTACAACAAGTAATTATATTAGTTGATAGAATCTGTTTTGATAAGGTCCCCGCTTGGGCGGGGGCCTCAGACAGCTGATAAAGCACCATCTGCGGCGTCACTGCAAAAAAGGCTGAAACTCACGTATGTCTGTATACGCATCGTTCCAGTCTTTTTTTAGTTTCTTGCATCTGGCACTTTCTTAGCTGTCTGCTTATTAATGAGGTCTCCATGAAAAGGTTTATATCTCCGATATTTTTTGTCCTGATGATTGTCGGAATTATCGGACTCTTGAAATATGAGCATGCCGGACCTGATCCGTATTCAGGCATGCATGAGTTGCGCGCTACTGTCACCGGTGTGGATAACTCCGCATTGGTGGAAATGGGAACGGCTCGTATCGGCGGGCAGCACGTAACCGCGATTTTAATGGAAGGTGAGGTCAAAGGTCAGACTGTCATCGGCGTCAACCAGTTAACAGGGCAGCCGGAAATGGACGAGATTTTCCATCCCGGTGATACCATCCTTATGGCTGTGCGCGTAAATGACGGAAAAGCCGTGGAAGCCCGTGCTGTTAACCAGTATCGGCAAGGCTGGGAGCTGGCCCTGTTCGGCCTGTTTGTGGTTATTCTGCTGATTTATGCCCGTTCAATCGGACTCAAAGCCCTGTTCAGCTTTATCACCAGTTTTTACATTATCTGGAAATTTTTCATACCCGGCTTACTTGGCGGCGGAAGTCCTATCCTGTTGACTGTAGTTACGCTTACGCTGCTTACTGTGGTGATCATTACCTGCGTTGCGGGATTCTCGCGGGTTACTGTGGTGGCAATTTTAGGAACTCTAAGCGGATTGCTGCTGGCCTTGGGGTTGACCCTCTTCTTTGGGGCGAAACTCAAGATGGCGGGTATGACAGCTCCATTTGCGACTATGCTGATCTTTTCCGGTCACTACACATTGGATCTGCTTGATATATTTTATGCTTCAGTCATTTTAGGGGCTTCAGGTGCAGCTATGGATATTGCCATGGATGTTGCCGCATCCATGAATGAAGTTTTAGATAAGAAGCCCGATATCACCCGCCATGAATTAATTAAGTCCGGGTTCAACGTGGGACGTATGGTTACCGGAACAATGACCACAACTTTATTGCTGGCTTATTCCGGCGGTTACCTGACCATGCTCATGCTTTTTGTCACCAAGGGAACATCTTTTACCCGTATGCTCAACTTTAAGCTGGTGGCGGCGGAAATATTTCGTACTCTGGTAGGAAGTGTCGGTTTGGTGCTGGTTGCACCGATCACGGCGATATTAGCAGGATTTATCTTGTGCGGATTTAAGGAAATTAAAAAGAGATCAAATTAAAAAAGTCCCGGACAGAAATTGTCCGGGACTTTCTTTTTACAACTAGCTTTGTTTTTTCTATTTCAATTTGCTGGTGATATTATTTTTGATCCAGCGTCCATCCCACCATTCTACAGGATTAACCGGGATGCCGGCGCAGATAACACCGTAGTGCAGGTGGTCTCCGCCTGCCATGCCTGTGGCTCCGGTTTTACCGATGATCTGTCCCTTTGCGACCATGTCTCCGGGGGTCACATCAATCTGGCTCAGGTGAGAGTAGAGTGTCTGCAGACCGAGTCCGTGGTCGATGATGACTGCATTGCCGTAAATACCGAAGTCAGACTCAGCAAGGACAACTCGTCCGTTGTTTGCTGCCGGGATTGGAGCCTGACGGGTGCTGGCAAGGTCAATACCCAGATGGGTTTGTTTGTCGATGACTTTACCAGAATAGTAGTAACTGCGTTTATCACCGAATCCAGCGCGGGTTGCAGCGTTAGGCAGTCTCTTGAAACTACCTTCGAAAAGGAAGGTTGGGGAGGTCTCCTTGGCAACGCGATGGAGTTCTGCACGGTTTTTCTTGCGCAGTTCGCGGTTAACCTTCAGGAAAAGCTGCACCTGACTGGGCAGACCGGGATAGTCTCCCTCAAACTGGGGCATCTTGGTGTTCAGGAAACGGTCGGAAATGTTGATCCGGTCATGACGGTAGGTCTTGCCGTTGGCATGATACCAGAATGAGCCTTTGCGAACATTACCTGCTGCATCTTCAGCAATAAGCACCGGATTGAAATCTTTCTTGTCGGTGTAGTAAGTCATTGCAAAAAGACAGGCATAGGTTCCGTCCGGTTGTTTATAGGCCGGGAAGAAATCATCGTTAATCTGAACACCGGTTTTGGCCGGAGTTTCATCAACATTGTAGATCAGGAGTCCACAGCCGCCCTGATTGAAGTTATGGGTGGTGGTCTGAACGGTAATTTTGGGAGCGATAGTATCAAGGGTGTAGTTGCCTCGCGCAATTACAGCATTACCGCTGCCGAATCCGGCAAGGGAGGTATCAACAGCCCAAACTGCCAGTTCAAACTGTCCTTCCTTAATCTGTTTTTTCTTAATCAGAATGTCTTCATTGTAATCGAATGTTCCTTTGGGAAGATTTTTTTCTGTGAGAGTCAGTTTTTTCTCTCCCTGAGAAAGTACGATCTTAACCGCCTTAAGTCCGGATTGCGTATCACTGATATTTACGTTGATAGGGGTCTCATAGGTGACGAATCCGTTCGCCGGTGTCAAAGCTGCCTGGGGTGCTGTAGTATCCTTGTAGAGCAGGTAAGCCCCTGTGCCAATTACAGCAGCTAGAATCATCAGTAGGAGAATCTGTCCGATACGACTTTTTTTCTTAGCCATTACATATCCTTAAATTGTTGAATCGTTTTCGTCGTACATCGTTTGTACTCGCACCCACATTAAACATAAACGGGCGTAAGGTTCAACACACATCATTGTAAAAAAAGAAAATGTCTATATGTGGCATCAGCTTTATCTATACATGTGTCAATTTTGTATCGGATATTGTTGACGAAAAATGCTGGAGTGTGTATTTGGTTTTAAAAAATATCGTCGCCGTGGCGGTTTTTTTTACTTAGTAAGGACAGTGCCTTACTACGCCGGCAACCACCAAGGAGGTAGGGATGAGTTTGACCAGGCGAGATTTCGTGAAAATGTGCACAGGAACTGTGGCTGGATTTGGGATTTCCCAGATGTTCAACCCCAGTGTTGTGCATGCGCTGAAGAAGTTTGTACCGAATGTTTTCTGGCTGCAGGGACAGGGCTGCACCGGCTGTTCGGTTTCCATTCTTAACTCAGTGCATCCCTCTATCGCAGAGGTTCTTCTTGATGTAATTAACCTTGATTACCATCCGACTATCATGGGTTCCGAAGGCCACGAAGCCTGGGATTACATGATGAGTCAGGCTGAAGCTAATAAGGGTAAGTACATCGTTATTGTTGAAGGTTCCGTTCCCACAGCTGAGAACGGCCACTACTGTATCGTTGGTGCAGGAGCAGATCACAAAGAATACACCATGACTGAAGCCACTCTTAAAATGGCTAAAAATGCTGCTGTGGTTGTAAACGTTGGTACCTGCGCTGCATACGGCGGTATCCCCGCTGCTGAAGGAAACCTTACCGGCTCCATGTCTGTAACCAATTTCCTCGCAGAAAACGGCGTGAAGACTCCCGTTGTTAACATTCCGGGTTGTCCTCCCCATCCTGACTGGATGGTAGGCACCCTCGTTGTCGCTATCAATGCCATTGAAGCAAAAGGACTGCAGGGCGGTCTGGCTGAAGTTGTCAAGATTCTTGATGATAACGGTCGTCCTACACCTTTCTTCGGTGAAAACATCCATGACAACTGCCCCTATCTTGAGGCGTTCGACAACGATGAATATGCTGAAATCTTCACCGATCCGGTTAAATGTCGTTACGAGCTGGGCTGTAAAGGTCCCAGCGCCAACTCCGATTGCTTCAAACGCAAATGGAACGGCGGCGTTAACTGGTGTGTTGAAAACTCAGTATGTATTGGCTGTGTAGAACCGGGATTCCCGGATGAAATGTCCCCCTTCTACGAAGCCGGTTAACCGGAAAAGGAGTATAATTCCTTATGTCTTCAAAATCTCATGCACCCGCCGGTAAAGACGGGAAAATTAAGATTGCCATTGATCCGGTAACCCGTATCGAAGGTCACCTTAAGGCTGAGGTCGTAGTTAAAGACGGTAAAGTAACCGACGCATGGCTCTCCGGCGGCATGTACCGTGGTTTCGAGAACATCCTTATTGGACGTGATCCCCGCGATGCAGCCCAGCTGACCCAGCGTCTGTGCGGTGTTTGCCCCACAGCTCACTCTACTGCTTCTACCCGCGCTCTTGATGATGCTTTTGGCGTTAAGCTGACCACTAACGGTCGCGTAACCAAAAACCTCATTTTCGGTGCTAACTACCTGCAGTCTCACATTCTGCATTTCTACCATCTTGCAGCTCTGGATTTCGTACGCGGTCCCGGCAAAGCTCCCTTTGTCCCCCGCTTCGAACATCCTGACCTGCGTCTTGATGAAAAAACCAACAAGGTAGCTGTTGACCAGTACGTTAAGGCTCTTGAAATCCGCCGTATTTGCCATGAAATGGTAGCTCTTTTCGGTGGTAAAATGCCTCACGTTTCCGGTCAGGTCGTTGGTGGTGCAACTGAAATTCCGACCAAGGAAAAGCTCGCTGAATACGCAAGCCGCTTCAAGCAGGTTCAGAAATTCATCGAAGAAACCTACGTACCCACCGTTTACCTTATCGGTTCCGTTTACAAAGATCTGTTCAAGATCGGTGGCGGTTACAAAAACGCAATGGCTTACGGCGTATTCCCCATGGATGATGCTGAGTCCGAATTCCTGCTCAAGCCCGGTGTTTACATCGACGGCAAAGATTCAGGTTTTGATCAGAAACTTATCAAGGAATACACCAAGTACGCATGGTACACTGATGAGTGTTCCGACCTGCATCCGAGCGAAGGTAAAACCATTCCGGATGTACACAAGAAGGACGCTTACAGCTTCTGTAAGGCTTCCCGCTACAACGGCAAAGCTGTTGAAGTTGGTCCCCTTGCACGTATGTGGGTTCATAACCCCGAGCTCAGCCCCATGGGTAAAAAACAGCTCAAGGATCTCTTCGGCATCGAAGCCAAGATGTTCCGCGATCTGGGCGAAGACATGGCATTCTCCCTTATGGGCCGCCACGTTGCACGCGCAGAAGAAGCTTACATGGTTGCAAACGCAATCCAGGATGCATGGCTCAAAGAAGTTCAGCCCGGCGAAGAAACCTACGTCAAGACTGAAATTCCTGAGTCCGCAGAAGGTCTCGGTCTTACCGAAGCACCCCGCGGTTCCTTGCTGCACTACATCAACATCAAGGATTCCAAGACTGCGAACTACCAGATGATCCCCGCGACCCTCTGGAACAGCACCCCTCGTGATGACAAAGGTCATCGCGGTACAATCGAGGAAGCCCTCGTAGGTACTCCGGTTCCTGATCCGAAGAACCCTGTTGACATCTCAAGGATCATTCGATCCTTTGACCCGTGACTGGGTTGTGCCGTGCACGTGCTGCACGCAGAGACCGGTGAAGAACATGTTGTTCACGTAGGCGAAGGTTGCTAACGTAACGACGTTTCACTGTATATAAACTCCCGGGCTCAGTATAACTGGGGCCGGGAGTTTCTTTTTCATACGGGTAAATTTGTACGTATGAAGATTTTGAGGTGGAGTTTCCAGTTGTTTTATTTCAAACTATCACGGAATCAAAAGGGGATTATTCTCTTTGGCCACCTGAGGCGAAATCTTTCGTCAAAAGCGCGAAAGCGCATCATCTAAGGATTTCATAATGAAGAAACTGTTGGTACTTGGGATTGGTAACATCCTCCTCGGCGATGAGGGCGTCGGGGTGCATGCTGTAGAAGAACTGAAGAAAGAAGAATGGCCCGAATATGTCCACTTGGTGGACGGCGGCACATTCACCCACGATATTTTCCATATTCTGGAAGGCTACGACGGCCTGCTGGTGCTCGATATCGTCCATGGCGGAAAGGACGGCGGCACTGTCTACTATCTTGAGGAAAAAGATATTATCGACAACGAGAAGCAGCGCCTGTCCTTGCACGACATTGATCTGGTCGATTCCCTGAATATGGCCGGAGCAATTGGCAAGCGTCCGGAAATGCGCATTCTGGGCATGGAGCCTGAGAACTACACTGACTGGTCCATGGAAATGACCGATACCTGCAAAGCGGTATTTCCCGGTTATGTTGAGCGGGCCCGTCAGGAGATCAAGCGCTTTATTGAGGAGTTTGATCAGTAAGAAAAATGCCTCCGGCGGCTTAAACCCTTTTGCAAAAGGGTTTAAGAATCCCAAAAAATCTTAATTATTGGGACTGGAGGAATGATTTAGTCGAGCTTCATTTGAGCGGCAGTCTTTTTGCGGGGCTGCCGTTTCTTCTTCCCCCACGGACAACTAGCCACACAAACCCCACAAATATACGGCATCAAATTTCCGTACCCCGATACCTTATTCAAATGATCCACGCAGGACGATAAGTCCACGGCTTCATTGCGCGATGAATAATGCAACTCGGTATTGACGTTTTTAATTGCTCCGGCAGGGCAGGATTCAGTGCATTTGGTGCACTTTCCGCAACGGTTTTTGATTGGCTCATCTGCCGGAATGTCTAGGTCAGTGAGGATAGTGACCAGCCGAATGCGCGGTCCGTATTGCGGAGTAACCAGTAATAATGATTTGCCTTGCCATCCTAATCCGGCATTAATTGCTACTGCTTTGTGCGAGATATAGGAAACGAACCGTTCTTTGCAGAGAATCTGGCTGGCCGGAATTGGTAGTGCCTTAGCTCCATTGTTCTGGATAAAACTGCTTACACGGCAGGCTATGTTGTCGAGCAGGGCGTTCACGCGCTGGTAGTGCTGGGAATATATTTCGGTTGGGGTATCTACAATTGTATCGATGATACCGTCAGCAAGCTGAACCGCAATTGATATTGCCCGTGGGAAATTGTTAAGCAGATCGTCCGGGCGGGTTTCCATGCCTGCCATACGGGTTGTGTCCGCCACAGCAATCAGGTCTGCGCCCCATTGTTTGGCATTTTCAAAAAGATGTTCTTTCAGGTCAGTCATTATTCACTCCAGATCAATAATTCTTGCTACATCTGAACACAATTAACAGTGTCAGAGCAATCTTAATTGATATAGAATGAAATTGACATAAACCTAAAAAGGTTACGCTATTCCTCCACAACCTCAATTAACTTTCGCAAAACCAACGGCGTATTAAAGTTTTCTAACACCCGCTGACGTCCGGTAGCACCCATTTTTTTGCGCAAATCCACATCAAGAATCAGCTTCTCTAAAGCTGCTGCAAGTTTCTTAGTATCTTCTACCGGAACAAGAATTCCAGTCTCACTATCTGCAACAACTTCGGGATTGGAGCTGATATCAAATCCTACTACTGGTTTTTCTAGTGTCATGGCTTCCACGAGGGCATAACCGAACCCTTCCCATAAAGACGGTAAGCAGAAAATGTCTTGCGAAGCGTGGAATGATTTCATGTCTTTGATGAAACCGAGGAAAGAAACCTTGTCATTCACGTCCAGTTCTGCGGCGTAATCTTTCAGTTCCTGTTCCATTTCGCCTTTCCCGGCGATGAGTATTTTGAAATTCAGGCCCTTTCCTTTGAGGATTTTTGCGCAATCAATGAGATGTTTCTGGCCTTTTTGAGCGGTTAAACGTGCCGCATTTCCGATCACTACCTCTCCGTTTTCGGGAGTGTAGAGTGGTGAAAAGTCTTGTTTATCAAATTCAGCAACATCGAAGCCGTTGTATATCTGGCGGATTTTGCCTTCATCTATCAACTCAGAGTTGTTGGCTAAAACAGTTCGTTTTGTCTCAAGGGAATTAACAATTAAGCGGTCAACAACGTTCTTGAATATGTAGCGGTTGAGTAATGAGTTTTTTACCGGAACGGCGATTCCTCTGCGGTAGATTACGCGGTTAACCCCGGCGCGCTTAGCGGCTATGCCTCCGCTTTTGAGGTCGGATGGCAGGGCGGTGATCAGAGTCTGGATGTCGTTGGCCTTAAAAAAAGATTTCAAACGGCCCATCAAAACGGGATTCAGGAAGGAAAGATTACCGATCGGCTCGCTATGCAGGGTGATGCCCGGTTCGTTTTCAAGGCGGCTCTTAAGTTCGGATTTATGGTTGGTTACTACGAATACGTTGTAACCTTGATCCCGGAGGAGCAGGGAAAAGTGGTGGTTCCACTTCTCCCCGCCGCCCCAGGCTTTATTGCTATTAAAGAAGCATATGTTTTTATTCACTTAACTTAATTCCAAGTGCGTCTGCTGTCAGCTGTGGTATTGACTCAAGGCTGGGGCAGACTGTGAATCCTGCTGCGCGCATTTTTTCCAGCTTGCCCTGTACCCCGGTTCCTTCTTGAAGGATCGCACCTGCGTGGCCCAGACGTTTGCCCGGAGGTGCGGTCTGACCAGCAATAAAGGAAAGTACGGGTTTGTCAAATCCTGTTTCAATTACATAGTCTGCAAGATCCTGTTCCGCAGTACCGCCGATTTCACCTAGAACCATAACAGCCTTGGTTTCATCGTGGTTTCTGAGCATCTCGAAAACATCCGCAAAGGTGGTGCCGATGTATGAGTCTCCGCCGATACCGATAGACAGGGACTGCCCGATACCTACCTGATTGAGGCGGTCGGCTACTTCGTAGGTCAGGGTGCCGGAACGAGAAAGGACCGCAACCGGACCGGGAGAGAACGGGGTGGTGGGCAGGATTCCGATTTTAGTCTGTCCGGGTACGATCATGCCGGGGGTGTTGGGACCGACAATTCGGGATTTACTGCCTTTAATCTGCTCCAGCACGTTCAACATGGCCGACTGGACAATGCCTTCGGTGATGCAGACCACCCATGGGATTTCGCAGGATGCCGCTTCCAAAATGGCATCAGTTGCCAGCTTGGGAGGTACGAAAATAATACTGGCCCCGATTTCGTGGTGGCGCTGTGCTTCTTTGATGGAGTTGTAAACCGGAACTCCGAGCACTTCCTGACCGCCCTTGAACGGAGTCACCCCGGCAACGATGTTGGAGCCGTATTCGAGCATGAGCTTGGTATGCAGACGTCCCTCCGCACCGGTAATACCCTGTACGAGAATGGGGGTGTCCTTGTCGATACCGAAGGTGTGCGGCGATTTGTAGCCGATGTCCTTGGGTCGGGAATCAGGCATAGCCGCGATGGGGTCGGGGAATTCGATTTTAGGTGTATCAGCGGGCTTGAGCTTAGCCAGCAGGTCGAGGGCTTCCTGCATGTTTCTGGCCCGGTGCAGTTTGTCGCCTTTAACCTGCTTGAGCACTTCAAGGCCTTCTTCTGCACTGTTACCGGACATACGCACCACGATGGGCTTTTCCGGTTCCTTGCCGCCTAGAGCCGCTACGAGGGCCTTGGCAACCAGCTCACAGGAAAGGATACCGCCGAAGAGGTTAATCAGGATTGCTTTGACCTGATCATCATCAAAGAGCAGCCGCAGGGCTGTTTCAATGCGTTTCTGGTCCGCAGCACCTCCAAGGTCGAGGAAGTTTGCTGCCGGAAGGTCAGAGAAGTTCAAAGCGTCCATAGAGGCCATAGCAAGACCTGCACCGTTAGCGATCAGACCTACCCAGCCCTTAAGCGATACAAAACTCATTCCGGCATCACGGGCAATGTTTTCCACCGGAGTGGAGTGCTCCGGCTGGTAAAATTTTTCAAAAGCGGGGTTGAGGTCGACGATGTTGTCGTCCATTTCGATTTTACCGTCGAGGGCGAGCAGCTTGCCGTATCCGGTCAGGGCCAGCGGATTGATCTCAGCCAGCAGCAGACCGTAATCGATCATGGTGTTGTAAAGATTTTTAACGATGTTGCTGAAATCCGCGAAAAGCTCTTTGGCAATGCCGATATGGAAAAAGGCAGCACGAATCTGGTTGGGCTGCAATCCACCGGGAAGGCTGATTTCCTGAATGAGCAGGTTTTCAGGGCCCATATTTTCGATTTCAACTCCGCCTTCACGGCCAACTGTCATGATAACCTTGCGGCGCTGGCGGGAAAGAGTCAGGGAAAGATAAAATTCCTTACGGATGTCCACCGCAGGCTCGGCCCGCAGAAAGGGGACCTTGTTTCCTTTGATTTCCATACTTAGAATCTGGCGGGCGATTTTTTCGTATTCGTCCCGTGAATCCACTTTTTGGATACCTCCGGCCTTACCGCGTCCGCCAACAGGAACCTGAGCTTTCAGAATCCACGGCAGAGGAAAGTATGGTTCCAGTCCGGGCAAATCCTTTTCAGTGATTTTCACCCCGGTGGGTACAGGAAGTCCGGCGGCCTCTTTGAGCAGTACTTTACTTAAATGTTCGTTGAGCAGCATACTCCCTCCAGTATGTCTGATGTGGGTTCAGTTAAATTGAGCAGGTAATTTAACTGTTGAATTTTATCGAACAATCATCATTTGAATGATACTCGTACCATTGGCGTATAATTCAATTATATGGCACTCTCAAGGTTAATTAATGATTTCATTTGTAGTTTGAATGCCTGTTTAGTCTGGAAAATGCTAAAAACAAAAGGATAGAGCGGAAATAAAAAATATCCGTATAAAGTTTTTGAGCTACAGTTTTAAAGGAAATATTATGGCTGATTTTAAAGATTTAACCGATGCTTTGACGGATGAGGTTCTGAGCGACATGGCGGATTCCTTCTTTGGTGCCCGCGTGGATGTTGATGATGCTCTTGAGTTATTTCACGATGTCTCGGAAAAACTCCATGTTAAACTTTATCAGGTTTTTCGAGCTTGCGCGTTGCTTGAGAAAATTTGTCTGGGGCCTTCAGGTTTCAATGATTTCTGGGTGTCTGCCGGAATGAACAGATGCCATTTTTATCATCCTGCCGGGGTAGAATGTGCTGACATCATAGATAGCCCACCTTTCGCTTTTACCGGCAGAGGGGAATATATCAAGTGGTTTGGTATTGGCTACGATATGCTTTCCGCAAGTATTGAAGAATACATGCACGGTTCAATCAAAAAGGATAAGAATGGACGTAAAGTGCGGTCAGTAAATCGGGATGATTTTTTCAAAATGGCCGAAGAAATTAACATTCAAATTGAAAAAGTTAACAGGAACGTTTCAGCTTCGGATGTGCTTAAGTTTACCAAGTCTCTTGATCCTGAATCAGTAAGGAAGGAAAACATAGCCGGATGTGTGGGGCCTCAATGTAAGGTAATCGATGATGAGATGGCTTTCACTGTGATCACAATTAAGGATATTGATTTTCCAGCCTTTCCGGACCTGCCGAATCGTAAGGACGTTGCAACGTATATTTCCGGTTACTGTTCACAGGTCTGGACGCGTGACAAGGTCCGGGTGAAAGCCTTGATAGAAGAGTTGAAAACGAATGCTAATAAGGAGTTGTTATGAAAAAAGTGATGAATTCCGTACTGATATTGCTGCTTGTGCTTTGCTTGGGTTCAATCGCTTCAGCTGAAGAGAAAAAGGCAGTGCCAAATTCCAAGGCTAAACCTGCTCCGGTCGAAAAAGTAGAGCAGAGTGCTGAAAAACAAGGAGTTCCTGTAGCGGTCATTCATAGTGGTGATGACGTGTTGGGTGGTACTTTGGCATTAAAGTTAAAGGAGAACTTTAGGAAGTCCGTGCTTTTTAAATTGGCTGGAAAAGATGGGAAGGCTGTACGGGTCATTATTGAGTCGCGTAGTGAATTCAATGAAAGACCGGAGATCGGCTCTGTTTATTCAGTGGTCTGGACTTTTGCGGAGAGCGAGGGCGTTGTGCCGTTTTATCTTAAACAGGAACTTGGTCTTGTGAATTCCCGTAATGTGGAAAACAGTGCTGCCGGACTAATGAATACTACAGACAAGGTAGCTGGGGAATATAAGTATTTATTCGAGTAGTTAAATCCTCTTTCTGCTGCCGTTGAAGGTCTTTATTTTCATGGCCCTCATGTTGCGCAGCTTTTCCCCTGATTCTTTACCAAGATTTCTTTCGTGGGTCGGCAGGGATACCTTAAGTATCTCTGCCAGGTCTGCGGGAGCATTCTTAAGCACTCCTTCACCCCTGTCCGCATTGCAAAGGCTGATCATATTTTCCAGAAGTCCGGAAATATGCAGTTTCATCAATAGATCTACTTTGGTTCCGGGTCTTAGCTCCCGATAGTTACCGGCTTTCATGTGGAGGCCTGCTGCGCTTTCCCCGGCACGAATGAATTTTACCGGGAGCATTAGTCTGCTGCCCAGTTTCTGAGCCGGAATTACACCCGCTTTGTCATGTCCATAATGTGATGGGAGGATGTCCGGTGCTGTCAGGACCTTGCCCAGATCATGGCACATGGCCATCCAGCAGGTCAGGGGATTGCCTGCAACTTCATCCATAATTTCAGCAGTGTGTCCAGTAACTGATTTGTCATGGTATTCAGGCGGTCCGGCCGGGATACCATCAGCACCGGTAAACTCAGTGAACCATGGTTCAAGGCAATTACCTTGAATCAGCAAACGCAGGAAATTCCCGGGTTTAGCTCCGCTTAAGCCTTTACGAAGTTCTACGCCGATTCTGTCCGGGGCAATGTCTGCAAGCCAACCGTTTTCTGCGCAACGTTTCATTTCTGCAATCAGTTCCGGGTGTGGGCTGAACTCCGGGAATCGGGCTACAAAGGTTGCCGCCCTGAATACACGCAGCGGGTCTTCTTTAAAACTATCAGGAAAGGATGGCCGTAAAACCCGATTACGTAAGTCTTCTAATCCATTAGGGTGAGCGTACAGTTCTCCGTCTTCGTCCAGCGCAAAGCTGTTAACCGTAAAGTCGCGAGCCTTGAGGTCAAGATCTATTGTTTCCTCAGTGTCGTTACCTCTAGCTCGCGGGAAAGAGAATTCCAGTCCTTTAAGGTAAAATATTTCGTAAGATTTTCCCACTGGACGGGATTTTGGAAAAGCAGCAAGAAATTCTTCAGGAGAACCGGATGCAATAAGGTAGTCCAAATCCTTTGGAGACCTGCCGAGTAACAGGTCTCTAACAGCTCCCCCGGCTATTAATATTTTTAAATTATTGTGTTTTTTAGTCATTTCTTGCATTTTCTATTCTGGTGGCTGATAATAAGCCTGAGGCCAGCAGCGTTCTTGATTAATTCAGGTTTGATGGTATCGTATGATCAATGAAAAATAAAATACTCATAATTACGTTTATTGCAATTGTCGTGGCACTGTTTTTTGCCTTTGATTTGGATAGGTTCCTGACTCTGGAATATATAAAAAATTCAAGGCAGGAGTTTCAAGTTTTTTATGATCAGAACCCATTTTTAACTGTTTTCTCATTTTTTCTGGTTTATGTGCTGGTTGTCGGAGTGAATCTTCCCGGTGCAACTGTGCTTGGGCTGGCTGGTGGGGCTTTGTTCGGTTTTACTGTAGGGGTGCTGACTATATCATTTGCCAGCACTATCGGTGCCACTCTGGCTTGTTTTTTTTCGCGCCATCTGTTCAGGGATTACGTGCAGCGAAAGTTCGGGGACCGGCTGGAAAAGGTTAACCGGGGTATTGAAGAAGAAGGTGCGTTTTATCTTTTCACAATGCGGCTTATCCCGGCCATTCCCTTTGTGGTTATCAATTTGCTTATGGGACTTACAACGATCAGGTTGAGGACTTTTTATTGGGTTTCACAACTGGGCATGCTGCCCGGGACAATGGTCTATGTTAATGCCGGAAAAGAACTTGGTCGGATCGATTCTCTTTCCGGGATAGTTCAGCCCGGAGTGCTGATCTCCTTTGTGCTGTTGGGGCTATTCCCATTGGTTGTGAAGAAAATTGTTGGACTTGTTAAGGTACGACGGAATGTGTAATCTTTAGATAGTTTCATTTTTTATTAAGTACGGTTAACGATGATTGTAAGGACAGCACCAAGTATTCGGACCTACCATAAGGGTAAGGTCATTTTCAGCGAAGGGCAGGAAAGTAAGATTGCCTATATGATCAAGTCTGGGACTGTCGATATTTTTAAAATTATCGACAAGAAAAAGACTGTCTTGGGAACCCTGCGACGCGGTGATATCTTTGGCGAAATGTCTTTACTGGCTAATCAGAAACGTACGGCCAGTGCAGAGGCTTCCAGCTTTTGTGAATTAGTGGTGCTTACTGAAGAAATGATGAACAAGCTGCTTAGGGCTTCTCCTGAGACTGTTCGTAAGATGCTGGAACTATTAGCTAAGAGAGTAGCTGCTACAGATGTGAAGGCCTCCGGGACAGAGCAGAATGATTCATTTATTGCACTCGCAACTATTCTCAGCCTTGCCTACAAGGAATTTGCATACACTCCCCGTAATAAGCAGCAGGAGATTGAGAATTACAAGATGGGACTTTCGGTGAAATCCTACACCGATACAGTTAAAAGTCTTGCTGCCTTTTCAAATCTTGAAATTGAATCTTTCTTGGAGATAGTGTTCAAGCTTCGTTTGATCGATATGAAAAGTATCAAGAAGGGCGATAAGAGTGCATTTGTTGAACGCTATATTAATATTAATAATTTCGAGCAGTTCATGCCTCATCTGCGTAATCTCTATAAACAGATGCGTGAGCTTGGTGCGAATGTAGATCAACGCATGACTTTTATGAGTTTCACTGACTTGGCAGAAAGGACCGGAAGTACACCGGAACAGATTTATAAAAAGCTCATTAAGGAAGAAATGCCCGAAACCCTGCTCTTTTTTAACCGGGAGAAAGCCCTTGAGTGGGGCAAAGGCAAGGACCCTGACTTTTTTAAGAAGTTTCGCAGGCCCCGCAAGGCCCTTGAAGATCTTGAGTCTGTAGAAGACATTATTTTTATTGATAATCCGACCCTTAAAAAGGCTCTTGAGGGGTTTAATTTTTATAATATTTCAATTCTCTACTCAGCTATGGATCAGCAGGGCAGGGATAAGCTTAAGCGAAACGTAGGGAAAAAGGTTGCTCAAATTTTACTGCGTGAACCTCCCGTTGACCGGGATCCAAGTGATCCGGAAGTGCTTGAATGTTGCGACGAACTCCTTGATATTGTGCGAAAATTGAAGGGAGTGAAGTAGTATGGCAGCAGTTAAGCCACAATCTAAGACTTTTCTAAAGGGCGATGTTATCTTCCGGGAAGGACAAAAGGGTAATGCAGCTTACATGATCCAGTCCGGTTCTGTGAATATTGTCAAAAATATCAAAGGCAAAAGACAGATTCTTGCTACTTTGGGACCGGGGGAGCTTTTTGGCGAAATGGCAATTATTTCAAAGTGTGAAAGGGTTGCCGGGGCGGAGGCTGCTTCAGAGTGCGTTCTGTTGGAATTGACTGCGCGGTTGATTCTTTTGCTGCTTAAGAAAAGTCATCCTACTGTTTTTCACCTGACCAGAGTACTGGCTTCGCGTCTTGCCCGTGCGGACCGGGCTGTCTCCGAAAGTCGCAGCGATAATTCATGGCTTACTTTCTGCCGCCTGCTGCACATGAAGCATCGTATTTTTAAAACTGCTCCTAAAGGCGAGGACTCGCCTATCGGGATTACCCTTGAAGAGTTGTCTCAGGAATATTGCGAAATTACAAATGGATCGCAACATGATGTTGAGCGCCACCTTAAATCCGCAATTGGATTTAATATGCTTTCAGTCAATAAGATTGCTTCGCAGAGTTATCTGACAATTACTAATCCTGACAACTTTCTTGAGATAGCCAAGAGTCTTTCCGATGATATCAATAAGTTCAGTGGTAAGGTCTTTCTTTCAGACTTTATTGATATTCATGATTTTTCATCAATTGTCGATTCCAACCCGGAAATGATTTATAAAAAGATCGGTGTCGGTGATTTTCCTGAAGATATTTGTATGTTGCATAAGGAAGCAACGTCCAAATGGGTAGAGAAGAAGGGCGCGCAATACTTCAAAGAAACAAAGCGCAAACGCAAGTCTATTGATGAACTTGAAGGTGTTGAAGATATCATTTTTGTGGATATTGGAACTTTGAAGCTGGTTTTCCGCAAGCTCGGATACTATAAGCTCGGTATCCTGCTGGCTATTGCCGGTGATGATGCCAAAAAGCGTATTCTGGCAGCAATTTCAAGCAAGATCGCCGCAGCCATTACCCGTGACTCTCGTTCATCTGATGCAATTGACCAGAGCGAAGCTGATGATGTGGAAGAAGAACTCATTGATATGATCAGGGAGATCAAGTCCTCGAAGAAAGAATAATCAAAATGAAGTTGCGCATCCCGCTGGCTTTGGTTAATAATATAATTAAGCTAAAGTATTAATAAAAACAGGTTTTACCTTGTCAACCAGCATTAGAACATGGGATAGTGCAGCATGATTACTCGAATTACTATTATCAACGGTAAGGATTCCAGTCCTCTCCCCAAGGCTAACCCGGAAAATATTTTTCAGGCCCACCCTTTATGGGCGCGTGACATTGAGAACTTCGGCCCCTGGAATAGCGAAGATGCTGAGTACAGGACTTATTCAACATGGATATCAGGTTCACGGACCGGAGTTCCTGTTGCAGTATGCGGTTCCTGCGTCTCAAGCCTTGATGTTGCATGGCGTCTGAATTCACTTGAGGATCTTTCGGACTGGGGAAGTGTTCTGGCAGTCGAACAAAATACCGGACGCGGACAGGTTCGCCGTGAATGGATTTCCCCTCCCGGGAATGTGTACGGCACCATCAAGTGGCCTTCCCTCCCGGAAGTAAAGCCCGGTGAGGTCCGTCCTGTCTGGAATCGTATTCTCCCCCTTATTGTCGGCTATCTGACTTGTAATGCTTTGCGTGATCTTGGTGTCGATGCCCAGCTTAAGTGGCCCAACGATATTTTAATCGACGGGAAGAAGGCAGGCGGCATACTTATCGAAGAGCGCGGAAATTCTACTATGGTCGGCATCGGTTTAAATCTGTCTTATGCACCCGAACGAAGCATGCTTAGAGCTGATTATGCAGTTCCTGCCGGAAAGCTCAATACCGATACAATGCAGCTTGGTCCTCTGGAAACATGGGTTGAGCTGATCAAGCATTTCAGGGGCAATTTCGGGCAGATTATTTCCATGCAAAATACAGATGACTTCCTCTACGAACTTCAAGACCGTCTGGTCTGGTTCGGTGAAGAAGTTAAAATTGTGGATGGTCCTGAAGGCGTTGATCGCGGTGTCATTTGCGGTTTGCGTTCTGACGGTGGACTTGTAGTTGATCACAATGGTGAACAACACGAGATATATTCTGGTTCTGTAATGCCTTTATAATGCAGCTAGATACTGTTTTTGCTTGACATGCGGGCGTTGCTGAGGAATTTGTTCTCTGTTGCCGGGTGAACTGAAGGGAAGCTTTTCACCCGATCACGGCAATGCCCGGAATGCAGCGGAGTTCTTTCGTTTGCGCCCGAATCAGTATCATTTATTGTCAGCGCCCTTGTCTTTTGCCAAAGCAGGGTGCTATGTCTGTTTATATTCTGTTAATTTCTTTTCGATTACTGATTATCTTATTTACCCGGATTTTAAAGAAAAAAATCCAAGAGCATATCTACAATGATGTGTAAGGAGGAAGTGATGGCTGGTAAGACGGAAGAAGCAGTTTCCGCTAAGAGGGCAGAAACAGCAGCTCCCAAGAAGTCCCAGGCTAAAAAACAGCTTGAAAATAAGCTGATTCTAACCGGTGCCGATATCGTTAAAATCGGTGAAGATGCAGAACTGCTGGTCGGCGGGAAGAACTATAATACCGCATTGATCAGTCAGGTGGACGGCATCAGATCTCCCCAGTTCAGGGCTGTTTCATCTATCGCATTCCATAAATTACTGGATGAGACCAAAGTTAATGCAAGCGTTGTCAGATCTGTTGTGGACAGTGAATATAACGCTGTGGACTGGAGTAGTGAAGAAGTTAACAGTGACAGTGAATTTTTACAGAAGTTTGTCCGCTCTATCGCTCAGGTAATTAAAGAAGAAGCAGGCAAGCATACTGAAACTCAGATTCAGCTGCGTACTTTTATTAATAACGTTGTTGAAGGTTTTGCAACCTCTCCTGAAGGAATTGACCAGTTACGCAAAAGATCAGTGCTTGTTCAGAGTGCGATTCTTTCTGTGGAACTGCCCAAGGAAGTCGAAACCGCAGTCAGGGAAGCTTATCTCTCCATCTGCAAAGATGCAGGGCTTGAGAATGAGCCTGTGGCCGTACGTTCCTCCGCGGCCGGTGAGGACAGCCGTAAAAAGGCTTTTGCCGGACTTCAGGATACCTATCTTAATATAGTCGGCGAAGACCAGTGCGCCGAAGCATATCACTGGGACTGCGCATCCGCTTACAACCTGCGCAGTATGACCTACCGTCGCGAAGCCATTCTTGATGCCGTCACTCTGGCGGAGAATACCGGCAACGCTTCTATTGCAGAAGATGCCAAGAAAGAATGGGCGATTGAAAACACCTCCCTTTCCGTCTGCATCATGCGTATGATCAATCCGGTTATTTCCGGTACTGCATTCAGTGCTGATACTGCCACCGGTTGTCGTGGGACTGACCGCAAGGATCTAGTGTCCATTGATGCCAGTTATGGTCTTGGTGAAGCTGTTGTCGGCGGCATGGTCACACCGGATAAATTTTACGTATTCCAGCGTGATGACGGTTCTGAAGTTGTTGTCCGTAATATGGGCAGCAAGGATAAGAAGATTGTTTACAGCGAAAAAGGTGGAACCAAGGTTGAAAAAGTTCAGCCCGGTGCTGTTTACCGCTGGGCTCTGTCTCTTGCTCAGGCTGAAGAAGTAGCTAAAGGCGTTCGTTCCATCAGTGCTGCTTATGGCGGCATGATTATGGATACCGAGTTCTGCCTTGATGCGGCTGATCGCCTCTGGTTTGTTCAGGCTCGTCCTGAAACCCGCTGGAACGAGGAATTCGAACAGCATCCCCATTCCATCTTCATGCGCAGGCTTGAGGTTGATCCCAAGGAGCTTGAATCTGCTGAAGTTGTTCTGGAAGGTAACGGTGCATCTCGCGGAGCAGGGCAGGGAACTGTTAAGTATCTTCGTTCCGCTCTTGAGCTGAACAAAATTCATAAAGGCGACATCCTCGCCGCTGAGCGTACCGACCCGGACATGGTTCCGGGGATGCGTATTGCCTCCGGTATTCTTGCTGACGTAGGCGGCGATACCAGTCACGCTGCGATTACTTCTCGTGAGCTAGGAATCCCGGCCATTATCGGTATCCAGAGACTTGAAATTCTGCGTTCTCTTGAAGGTCAGGAGATCACTGTTGACGGTTCCCGTGGTAAGGTTTACCGCGGCGCTTTGCCTCTCATTGAGGTTGGCGGAACCATCAATGTTGCAGAGCTTCCGGCTACCAAAACCAAGGTCGGCCTGATCCTCGCGGACGTGGGACAGTCTTTGTTCCTTTCCCGTCTGAGGGAAGTGCCTGATTTTGAAGTTGGCCTGCTGCGTGCTGAATTCATGCTCGGTAACGTGGGTGTTCATCCGCTGGCCCTCGAAGCTTATGACAACGGAAACCTTGATAAGCTGGTTCAGGATAAGCTTGATGAGCTGGATGGAAAACTGACCACAGTTATGAAGACCCAGCTTGATTCCGGGCTTATTTCCCTGAACATTAATCTCAGGGAATACATCGGCGCGCTGACCGGTCTGACAGAAGAAATGGATTCCATGGCTAACGCCAATACCGCCCGCGGAACCGAAGAAGTTCTGGCCATGCATCGCAAATTGCGTGAATTGGACAAAAAGCTCGATTACTACCTCGAACATGCCACCGAAAGTCTCTACACTTTGAAGACTTCTGTGGACATCGAAGAACATCTTCGCGGCGTTCTCGGTATTCACTCCGGGGAACATGCTGATTCCAAGTTCATCTACAAGCGTACTGAATCCCTTGATGAACTGCCGGATATGCTTGCCAAAGCCAATGAGAATCCCGTGGTTCTCGAATACATTGAACAGATTAAAGCACTGCGTGAAGAAGTGGCTCTCAAGATGGGACTCAAGTCCGAAATGGATGAAGTCACCACTCTTCGGCAGCGCATTAGCGATATTATTAAATCCCGTGGTCTCAGAACCGGTAAGGAAAATTATATCCAAACATTGTCTCAGGGTCTTGCTCTGTTTGCGATGGCCTTTTACGGCAAGGATATTGTTTATAGAACTACCGACTTCAAGACCAACGAATACCATAACCTGCTTGGCGGTCTGCTCTTCGAACATTACGAAGACAACCCGATGCTCGGTTATCGCGGTGTTTCCAGAAATATCCATGACTGGGAACTGGAAGCCTTCAAGCTTGCTCGTGGTGTGTTCGGCGGTAAGAACCTTCACATCATGCTGCCTTTCGTACGTACCATCGAAGAAGCTCGCAGCATGAAGCGCTATCTGTCTCAGGTACACAACCTTGATTCCGGCAAGGATGGCCTGAAGCTGATCCTTATGGCTGAGATTCCCAGTAACGCTGTGCTCAGCAAGGAATTCATCAAGGAAGTTGACGGATTTTCCATCGGCTCCAACGATATGACCCAGCTGGTTCTCGGTACCGACCGTGACAACCCCAGTCTTCAGCATATCTACGATGAAGAAGATCCGGCAGTTGTCTGGGCTATTCTCTCAGCAATCTTCACCGGACAGAAGTTCAGCAAGAAGATCGGTTTCTGCGGACAGGGTGTTTCGAACAGCGTAATACTGCGCGGTGTAGTCTGCATTGCCGGGATCGTTTCCGCTTCCGTTGTTCCTGACACTTACCTGCAGACCAAGCTTGATATGGCAGCTGTTGAAGCTGAAAATATCAAAGTCAGCGAGTTGGGACAGTGGATCAGGGCACGTCATTTTGAACGCCTTGCCTCACTAATGGAAGAAAACGGTTACAGCCACATCATCAAAAAGTACAAAACCCCCGAAGATCTCGAGGACTGGTACGAAGGTGAAATCAGAAGGCTTAACGAGCAGCTTCGTGATAACATGGATTCTCCCAGAGAATCCTTTATCAGGCAGGAAATGGATACTTTCCGTGGTACCTTCCACAAGCCGGTTATCTACTCTGCATGGGATTGGAACCAGACCGTTGAAGATGCCATGCATCATGCCGGATTTGCCACTTTTGAAGAGCAGGAAGCAGCTCTTGAAGAACAGCGCAAGAAAAAATGGTAATCCCGATTTGAAAGTTAATCATGAAAAGCCGTTCCTTCGGGGACGGCTTTTTTTGTTATAATTTTATTCAAAACTCTTTATTGACCCAGTAAACACGCGGCTAGCCTTGACAGGAAACTGGAGCAAAGGCATATATTTAAGAACAGGAGATGAAATGACTAAATCTAAAAGATTTGTAAAAATATTGCTTTTCGCAGTGGCCTTGTCTTCGATGTTGCTTGGTGGCTGCTCCCTTAATTCTGCAAACTATGTTGGAAATGAGGAAAATTATTCTGACCGTGCACCACGAAAATTGGGGCGGGGTATGACGAATATTTTAAGTGCTCCTCTGGAGATTCCGAACCAAGCAGTAGATCTTGCTGCTGAAAACGATGCTCCTGCAGAGCAGGCAGCCGGATATGTCGGTGGCTTGTTTGTCGGTTTTGCATATGCAGGCGGACGCGTTGTTTCCGGTGTTTATGACATTATTACATCGCCTTTTGGTGGACCTTCTGTGCCTACCATGGACCCGGATCTTATCCATTCAGATTTTTTTGAAAAAGTTGATGAAAAAACAGATTCTTACAGTGATGTCTGGGGAATTGGAGCGTATTAATTCTACTCCTATATGAACTTATTGAAAGAACCTCCACGGTTTAGCCGCATGGAGGTTTTTTCTTGAACTGATGCTGAAGAGGTTTTTATGTTGAAAAGAATTGCTCTTGTAATTTGTTTGGCTGTGATGGTTTCCGGTTGTGCGAACAAGCAGATGCTTAAGGAGCAGATTGCTGAAGTGATACGTGAGAACCCACAGATTGTGTTGGATGCCATGCGTGAGAATAGCGTGGATATGCTCACGATTGTGGAGCAGGGGATTGATCAGCGTGAGAAACTTAAGCGCGAGGCGATGCTGGAAGCTGAAATCAAAAATCCGTTTAAGCCCCGTATCTGGGCCGAGAGACCCATGCTTGGCAAACCTGATGCTCCGGTAACTATCGTTGAATATACTGATTTTCTTTGCCCTTATTGCAGCAAGGGTGCGAAAGTAGTGAGCAGACTTGTGGCCGAAAATCCTGAAAAGTACAGGCTTATTTTTAAACACCTGCCTATGCACAAGAATTCCCGCGAACTTGCTCTTGTTTTTGAGGCAATCGCACAATTCGATAAAGATAAAGCTTACAAATTTCATGACCTTGCCTTTGATCGTCAGAAGGACCTTTATGAAGATAAAGAGGGTGTGGTTTTAGGTAAAATTCTGGAAGAAGTCGCCGTAAATCCTGAATTGCTCCAGAAACACCTTCGTTCTCCTAAATTGCAGGAGTTTTTACTGGCTGATGAAAAAGAGGCCGGAGCATTCGGCATCGATGCCACTCCCACATTTCTTATTAACGGTGTTTCCGTTCGTGGCTACCTGCCTGCTGATAGATTTGAACAAATGGTGGACATGATCATGGAAAAATCAGGTAAAGCAGCGACTTCGGAATCAATTGAAGGTGAAGTCTGCGAAGATTGCCTGAACCAGATGTAAGCGGTGTTATATGAGAGATGTTGCTAATATTTCCGACCCGCCTGAAGATTTGCATATCTGCTTTGGTGGAGGAGATTTTCGCGGTGTAGGGAATAAAATGATCGGCTTTTGCCGGGATAAGTTGAACCTGCAACCTGATGAGAAAGTTCTTGATATCGGATGCGGAATCGGGCGTCTTGCCTTTCCGTTGCTTGAGTACCTTTCAGAGGAAGGTGGTTACGAAGGTTTTGATACTTTTCCTGTCGGCATAAAATGGTGCACCGAAAATATTACACCGGAATTTCCTAACTTCAGGTTTCAACTTGTTGATATCTTTAATTCAACTTACAACCCATACGCTCAGATCAAGGCTGCTGATTTTGTTTTTCCTTATGAGGATGACAGCTTTGATCTGATTATGCTCAACTCCGTATTTACGCACATGATGCCGGAAGACATCATGAACTACATCAAGGAGATGGATAGGGTTCTTACTGATAGAGGCCGCATTTTTGCGACTTTCTTTTTGGTTAACGAGGAATCCAATGCTTTGATGGATCAGGGTAAAAGTACGCATGATTTTTTTAAGTATGGAATCTTTTATACCGCTGATCCCAAAGACCCTATGGATGCGGTAGGCTACGATGAAAAGTTTGCCCTGAATATGTTTGAGCAGAGAGGATTCAAGATTAAAGAAATTCTATTTGGTGACTGGTGCGGGCGCAAGGCTAAGAATCATCAGGATATCTTATTGATTACCCGCTAAGTCTATTTTAGCTGTATTGATAGAAAAAGCTGGAGTTTACGCGTTTACGTAAGCTCCAGCTTTTAATTTGTATAGTTTGATTTTTAGTATGCCGGATTTTTGTGCCAGCGGTATGCTGTTTCAATTATTTCACGCAGGTCAGTATATTTCGGAGTCCAGCTAAGGATTTCAGCAGCCTTTGAACTATCAGCCACAAGTCGTGGAGAGTCCCCGGCTCTTGCGGGTTCGTAGTCAAATTGAATCTCTTTTCCGATCACTTCGCTTGAAGATTTGATTACATCAAGAATGCTGAAGCCCTTACCGTTTCCAAGGTTGAAGGAATGGGCTCCGCTGTTTGCATTCATAAACTCGATGGCTTTGAGATGTGCATCGCATAGATCGAGAATATGAATGTAGTCGCGCACGCATGTTCCATCAGGAGTAGGGTAGTCGCTGCCGAAAATTTTTAACCTGCGCCCTTCATCAATGCAGCTGAGCAGAATGTTGGGAATAAGGTGGGTTTCAGGCGAATGAGCTTCTCCTATTGTACTGTCCGGGTGGGCCCCTGCGGCATTAAAATATCTGAAACATACAGAGTCCAGTCCGTAAGCAATAGCGTAATCCTGTAAGATTTCTTCAACTTGAAGCTTTGTTCTGCCATACGGATTCAGTGGTTTGAGCGGATGATCTTCAGTAATCATTTCCATCACCGGTTCACCGTAAACCGCAGCAGTGGAAGAGAAAACAAACTTACTTACACCATGTGCGCGCATGGCCTGCAGCAGGTTGAGGGTGCCGGTTACGTTGTTGTCATAATATTCAAAAGGTTTTTCAACAGATTCGCTGACAACGATCAATCCGGAAAAATGAAAGACAGCATCAAATGAATTTTCAGCAAAAAGTTTTGCAAGGTCTTCGTGGCTGCGCAGGTCTCCCTGTACAAATTTTCCCCATTTAAGTGCTTCTGCATGCCCTGTAGAGAGGTTGTCGAAGACTGTGACATCGTGCCCTGCTTCGGCAATCATTCTGGCCATGTGTGAGCCGATATATCCTGCACCGCCGCAGACGAGCAGAGAAAGTTTGTTGCTCATTTTTATGCTCCGGTTGTAGTGAGTAGATTTAGTATTAAACGTAGAGACTATTTACCAAATTGAATGATTTGTCGAGAGAAGGGTCAATACAAGGTTACGAGCAGAAGAATCTAATTAAATGAGCGCTGATTGAGTGTTGTTGAACCTGATCGATATCTGCTATGATGTCTAACCTAGTATTATTTAAATATGATTATTAACCGAGGATGATGATATGCAAAAAAAAATTATATGCATGACTTTGGTATTATGTGTTTTGTTTTGCAGTTCAGCTTTTGCTGCCTCCGGGAGGGTGGTATTTTACCCTTCCGGAGCTGATTTTAGCAGCAATGTTAAAGCTGACTTGAAACGGGATGTAAATGGTGATTATGCAATTTTTACCCTTTCCGGGCAGGCTGTGCCGGAAACATTCACCATAGCTTCTCTGACCAAGGGAGTCGCAATTAATGATGTATCATGGGCCCGGAGCGATTTGTCACGTTCGCCTGCAGCCATTGAGTTGGGTAAAAAAATTGATCAGCTTAAATTTAAGAAAGATGCCGTAGTTTCCCAGAAGCAGGCTGTGGATGGCGGAATTGCTTTTTGGAAAGAGCGTGGAATAGATCAGCAGATAAAGCCTCTAGATTTAGGCAATGTAGCTGTACAGGTAGTCACTAATCTTTCAAAACTATACACTGAATCAGCAAAACTTGCGGTCAAGATTGAAGAGTTGCAGGAGCTGATTAATGATTTGGAGCGACAGCTGAAAGAAATGGCCGGTGGTGACAAACTGGTCTGGAATGTAACAGTTTCAGTAGCTTCCAAGGGAGCGAAAAGTGCCGATTTCAAAATAGGTTATATGCTCCGCAATTGCGGCTGGACACCTAAGTATAAGTTGGATGCTTTTCCCGGTAGCGGGAAAGTTCAGTTTACCTTTGAAGCGGAAATTTATCAGGGAAGCGGCATGGACTTCAAGAATTGCGATGTTGCCCTTGCTACGGTTAAGAAGCTCTCTCGAATTTCACCGCCAGAGCTGGGACGTTGGGTTATTGAACCTAAGCCTGAACCAGAACCGGAAATGGCCCGTTATGCCATGGATGGAATGAATATGGCCATGGAGGCAGATTCAGCACCTGCTGGAGGCGCAGGAACCAGAGTCTTCAAGCGTGCTCCTAAACGGGTCAGCAAGGCAACATATTCTTTATGGGAGATGGGTAAAAAGAACATTCCTGCTGGCAGTACCCGTAAGTATGCAGTTGAAAGTGAAACATGGAAATCTGACTTTTCATTTATAGCTCGGCCTTCACTTAGTCCCGATGTGTTTGTTTCTTCAAAAACATTGTTAGCCGAAGCTAAGGATTATCCCGCTGGAATGGCTCTTATGTTTATGGAAGGAACCATGATCGGTAAAAAGCGTTTTTTCTTTTCCGGTAAGGAAAAGAAATTGTTTTTCGGTTCTGACCCTATGCTTAAGGCGGAGCGCAAAACTGTAGAAAAGAAATCAGGCGAGCAGGGCATGTTTAATTCCAAGCAGACTTACAGCTGGAAGTATAGCCTTGAGCTTGAGAACAGCCGCAAGGTTCCGGTTAAGGTTCTGGTTCAGGAGCCTTCTCCCGTTTCCGGTGACAAGCGTATCAAGCTCGAAGTTGTTACCCAGCCTAAGGCTGAAATTAAGGATGATAATTTTGAGTGGCTGGTAGAGGTTCCTGCCGGTGGAAAATCTACTGTTAATTACGGAGTTGAAATGAAGGCTCCGGACGATATGGATCTTGATCTGGGTATTGGCAGATAAGGTTGATTAATCTATATAAAAAAGAGAAGGCCCGTTCCATATGGAACGGGCCTTCTTGTTTACTTTGTAATATCTGAAATTAGAATTCGAATCCAAGGTCAAGACTGACAATGTGGGTCCGGGAATTGCTGATTTCAGTAGCAAGGATACCTTCAGCTGGTCTTGCTTCGATGGTGCGGTCCTTCATCCAAAGGTAGTTGTACGCTGCATCGATCTTGAAGTTTTCATATTTCCAGCCGATACCGAGAGAAATGTTCTGACGGTCACTGGTAGGCAGCATGTAATCGATGTAGCCATCGGGGATCGGGCTCTGGTCATAGAAGTAACCGACTCTGAGAGCGAGGTCTTCGATGGGCAGGTACTCTACGCCGAACTGAAATCTCCAGACATCATTCCATTTTTTATCAGATGTAACTGAGGTCCGTCCGATTGCGTTCACATTTTCGAATTCATAAGTAAGGTGGCTGTAGTCACTCCACAAAGACCAAATCGCGTCGAATTCAAAGTTTAAATTTTCCAGGGGCTTGTACTCAACTCCGGCGAAAAGCATATGCGGAGTTTTCATGGTCATTTTGATATCAGAGTCCTGAAAGCTATTAGGAAGCGCGGCAGCTGCAGCTGCAGAAGGGTTATAGCTTGCAGACCCGGATGCTGTGTGGCTCATTTTGCTGCGCCAGGACAGGCCGATGGACCACTGGTCACTGGGGGTGATGTGAATAGCTGCGTTGGCACCGGGGGTAAATCCGTTGACAAGGATGCGTTGATCTACATCGAATGTATAAGTGGTTGGGTCTTTCACGCCTGAAGCATCAAGTTTTTTTCTGAGGTCAGCACGAACCTTCATAAACTCAAGACCGGCAGCGATGGAAACGTATTCGTTGAATTTGTAAGCTAGGTTGGGGTTGAAAGAGTAACTTTCAATTGCGGTATTGTAGGAAGCATATCTACCACCCCATTTTTCATCGAATTCAGTACCAAGCCCAAAGCGTGTAAAGGAGCCTACACCAAGCCAGAGATTATCATTAATCTGGTGAGTAATATAGGCGCTGGGCGGGAAGTAAGAGTTCTCGGTCATACTGGATTTTGTGCTGACACCATTGAAGGTGGTAGTTAGATCCATTTTCGGAGAGATCATGGCTACACCGGCCTGAATGTGTGTCCCTTTCAGCTGTGTGATGCCCGCAGGGTTCCATGCAATGGCAGACGGATCATCTGCTTTAGCTACCACGGCTCCACCAAGTGCGTTGCCGCGAGCTCCCCACTCGTAGATGGCAAAGCCTGCTGCTTCAGCTTTGGTGCTGAACCCGGGGACTGTTGCCAATCCCATCAAAATGATCAGCATGCTGAGACATGCTGTGAACTTGGTCCTCATATACACTCCTTCAAAAAAAATGCTGAAAATGCTTAATGACTTAGATGTGTTAAAGTCATCCCCTCATAAAAATGCATATATTGACTATCTTGAATGTTAAATTAAGTAAAGTAAAATTGACGCAATTGTAAATTGTTGTGAAAATAATACAGTGGTAAACCGATATGTTTTTGCATACATGTGTGTATGTTTGTTTGTTCCGACAGAGTTGTTTGATAGTTTTATAATGTATTAGTAGAATAGTGCAATGTTAATCGTTGTCTTTGAGGTGTATGCAATAGTGGTAGTGGATTAATTGGTGTATAAATGTTGGCCAGTTGCTGTTGTTTTAGACTGTTTTAGTATTATTTAATGCTTCGTATGAATTTAATATTGATTAATTATAGATGACGAATGGTGATTAAAATAAAAAGGCAGCCACATTTCTATGACTGCCTTCGTAACTTGATATAGATATAAGTGATTAGCGAACGAAATACGCAAGGTATTCCTGATTGCCTTTAGGTCCCTTAATGCTTGAAGGAACTAAACCTTTGAGCTGCAACCCAAGTTCAGTAGAAGCAAAATTCACTATCATATCAACAGCTTGTTGTCTGAGCGCTTTGTCGCGAACAATTCCTTTATCTGTCTGACCGGGGCCGACTTCGAATTGAGGCTTAATCAAACAAACAATTTCGCCGTTTCCCTTAAGAAATCTAACTAAGGCGGGAAGAATCTTTGTCAAAGAAATGAAGGATACGTCACATACTACCAGGTCAACTTTTTCTGGAATCAGGTCTGCTTCGGCATGGCGCAGGTTGATGCGTTCAAGATTTGTAACTCGTTCATCCTGCTGTAGTTTCCAATGTAACTGACCGTAGCCTACATCTGCTGCGTAGACGCGGACAGCACCAAATTGGAGCATGCAGTCGGTAAAACCACCGGTGGAAGCGCCTGCATCAAGAGCGACTTTGCCCTCAGGATTAAGCCCCAGCTCTTCGATTGCTGTGAGCAGTTTGTAACCGCCACGACTTACAAAGCGATCGCGGCCTTTAACCACGATTTCAAGGTCAGGATCGAGCTGCATTCCCGGCTTAGTGACGGGAAGCTTCTGTCCGTCTTTGAGGTAGTGGGCCTGTCCGGCCATGATCATGCGCTTTGCCTGCTCCCGGCTTTCAGAAAGCCCTTGAGCAAAAAGCATCTGGTCTGCGCGTTCCTTCTTTGCCACTTATTTTTTCTCCAGACCAAGCATGGAAACAACGTTTTCTGCTGCCTTTGAAATATAGTCGGCCTCGGACATTCTTTCTTTCTCGCTTCCTTCAATTACAAGCTCAGGCTTATTGGCGCGGGTAGAGTCCGGGGTGACTTCGTATTCAGCGGGAAAATCATTCTGGTAATACATGTCCTGAAAACCGATGAATTTGAGTTGGTGTGCGGTCGAATCAAGCACAGCGCTTTCGTTCTCGCTTATCAGGCCCAGTGCTTTTGCTCTGATAAGTCCGGCAAAACATTCACCACCCTGAGTGCACGCAATGTGACCGTGTGAGTTGGCGAGAAGCATGGAGTCCATGATCATCTGCTCGCTGACCTGAACAACCTGAAATGCTTTTTTGCCGCCGATAGCTTCAAATTTTTCAGCAAAATGCTTTACGCGAGGGAAGGAAACAGGGTTTCCGATCATTGCTGCCTGTGCGACAGAAGGCTGTACTTTGACAGGCTGGTATTCGCGTTCGTTAGGGTCTTCAATAGAGTAGTAACGGTAAACCGGGTCGGCATGGGCGGACTGAACACCGAATACGCGGGGCAGGTCGGTGATGATTTCCAGTTCGTAGAGCTTGAGAAAACCGGCCATGATCGCAGTGATGTTACCTGCGTTTCCGATGGGCACGAAGATACATTTGTCTTTAAGGTCCCAATCATACCACTGGGCAACTTCAAATGCGTAGGATTCCTGACCCAGAATACGCCATGAGTTTTTGGAGTTAAGAAGAGCCACACGGTAGTTATCAGCAAGATTCTCAACGACTTTCATGCAGTCATCAAAAACGCCGGGGACTTCCAGTACCTTAGCACCGCTGCCCAACGGCTGAGCAAGCTGCTGAGGGGTTACTTTGCCCTGCGGCAGGATAACTACAGATTTAACACCTTCTTTCATATAAGAAGCGTAAAGGGCTGCTGCTGCGGAAGTATCGCCTGTGGAAGCACAAACAGTCAGGATTTCATCCCAGTCGTTTTTATTCATCAGGGCATTGATGTAGCTGAAAGCACAGGCCATGCCGCGGTCTTTGAAAGATGCGCTGGGGTTCTGGCCGTCGTTTTTATATGCGGTCTTGATTCCTGTTACTTCATTAAGAGCAGGGCTTGAAGCAACGATGGGGGTGTTACCTTCGCCGAGATAAAGGATTTCGTCTTCTTTCATCACGGGAGCGAAAAGCTCGTAAAAACGGAAGATACCACGCAGGCTGTCGTTTTTAGTAGCGCAGCGGGCATCAAAAATTTCGCGCCATTCTTTGCCGCTGGTCTTTTTTAATTCAGCAAAAGTCGTATCTTTAAGGATGAATACAGATCCACAATCCGGGCAGGTGTAATGCAGTTCGTTGATGTCGTATCTGGAGCCGCAGCCCAGACAATAGTATTCCATTTTACCGCGATATTCAGGAAATTTATTAGCAAGACTCATAGTTTGTCCTCTTTAAAAATACTAATAGTGATTACAAAGGGGCTTAGCTCCTTTGGCCGCCGGAGTCGAAATCAATTTATTTAGAGCGCAAAGCGCATCAAAACTTTAAGCAGGCCAGATCTTAGGAATGCTCATGGCAAACATCCAGACACCTAGGCTGATTTTAATTGCCATGCCGAATGCTTTACCCCAGAACGCACCGCATGCAGAATGTTTGGCTTCATCGAAGCTTCTGCCGTGGGTAAGTTCCAATACCAGACAGCCGCCGAAAGAGCCGAGTAGAGCACCGGGTAAGGCTCCAAGTCCGAAAAAGAACGGTGCACCGAGGATTGCTCCGCCGATTGCGCCAACGAACGCGCCGATATTGCCGCGTCCGGTTGCTCCGTATTTTTTACCCCCAAAATATTGGGCCACAAACTCGAGGATTTCGCCCACTAACGCGATCACCCCGAGAATTATGATAAAGTTCCAGGTCATTGTTTCCGGCTGGTAGAATTTCCAACCGGCAACAAGAGCCAGAACCAGCCAGTTTGCCGGTAGGCCGAACACATGCAATGCCAGCGAGCACAGCATGAGCAGAATAACCAGAACTGCCAATGCGGTAATCATTCGCTATTCCTCATCCCTGAGGTCTACAACACGTACAGCCTTTCCTTCAGATTTGGGAATAGAGTTATGCTGTACTAGTTCTACTCTGGGGGTGATCAGAATCTCATCGCGCAGCATTCCGGCAATCTTCTTCTGAATGCCCTGCAAAGCGCGCATATCTTCAATGAAGTATTCTTCCTTAATTTCTACTTTCACCCTGATCTGGTCCATTAGGCCTTCCTTGATCAGTTCAATGAGGTAGTTCTGACCAACTTCAGGGATACCCATGATGATTTTTTCGATCTGCATGGGGTAGATATTTACACCCTTAAGAATGAGCATGTCATCAGCGCGGCCCATGATACGGTCTATGCGACGTGAGGTTCGGCCGCATTTACACTCACCGGGAATGAAGCGGGTCAGGTCGCGAGTGCGGTAGCGGATGATAGGCATGCCTTCACGGGTAAGTGTAGTCATGACCAGTTCACCAACTTCGCCATCTGCAACATGTTCCCCGGTTTCGGGGTTGATGATTTCAGCGATATAGGAGTCTTCCCAGACATGCATGCCGTTTTGCTCGAGACATTCGAATGCTACACCCGGACCGTTCATTTCTGAAAGGCCGTAAGAGTTGTATGCCTTGATGTGCATAAGCTCTTCAATTTTACGGCGTGTGTGTTCAGTATGCGGCTCAGCACCAATGAGTGCAACCTTCCAAGGCATTTCAGCCGGATCAAAACCTTCCTCGCGGACTTTAGCAGCAAAATAAAGAGCAAAAGAGGGAATAATATGAAGTCCGGTAACGTTAAAATCACGGATGAGTTTGATCTGGCGTTTGGTGTTGCCTGCTCCGGCGGGAACAGTAAGGCATCCCAGTCTTTCTGCACCATAATGGATGCCCAGACCTCCGGTAAAAAGACCGTAGCCGGACATGTTTTGAAAAATGTCGCTTTTCCTCAAACCGACTGAATACATGGATCTGGCCATGAGATCAGCCCAAGTATCAAGATCTTTCTGAGTGTAAAGAATAGCGGTGGGGGTTCCGGTGGTACCGGAAGATGCGTGCAGACGCACGAAATTATCCAGCGGCTGGGTCAGCAGTCCATAAGGATACTGGGAGCGCAGATCATCTTTGGTGGTGAAGGGGAGTTTTGTTATGTCATCAGCTGTTTTGATGACAGAAGGATCGATGCTGTTTTTTTTGAAAACTTCACTATAATACGGAGAATTGGCAGCCTGTTCGATGGTCTTTTTTAATCTTTGAACTTGGAGTTCTTCCAGTTTACCCCTTTCAAGGGTTTCGGCTTCATGAAAATACATTAATTTTCTCCGTGTAAATGTTTTCTGTGCATCACGTCATAAATAAACTCCGATTATTCATCGTCGTATTCTGACGGATATGGTTCGGCAGCAAGGTTTTCAAAAGCAGTATATGGGCCGAGGAAGGCAAGTTTTACAATGCCTGTGGGACCGTTACGCTGCTTACCTATGATAACTTCCGCTGTATTGGTGATAGGTTTGTCTTCTTTTTTGTTGTAGAAATCTTCGCGGTAAAGGAAAAGAATAATATCAGCATCCTGTTCGATAGCACCGGATTCACGCAAGTCAGACATCATGGGACGTTTGTCAGTACGTTCTTCAACTTTACGGTTAAGCTGCGACAGTGCAATGACAGGAATATTCAATTCTTTAGCAAGAGCCTTAAGTGTCCGTGAAATATCGGAAATTTCCTGTTCACGCGAATCAACACGGGCACTGGAGCGCATCAGCTGCAGGTAATCAACCATTACCAGCCCAAGATTGTGTTGGGATTTTAAGCGCCTGCAACGCGCGCGCAGTTCCATAGTGGAGATAGCGGGAGTATCATCAATAAAAATGGGGGCTTCTGTCAAGTCCTGAGCTGCATCATATAGTTTGGCCCAGTCTTCATCATCAAGCTGTCCGGTTCTCAAGCGGGAAAGATCGACTTTGCCGTGGCAGGCAAGCATACGAGTCATGAGCTGCCCCATTGCCATTTCAAGCGAAAAGACAGCGGTAGTAACTCCGGAATGAAGGGCTGCCCGCATTGCCACGTTAAGTGCAAAAGCGGTTTTACCCATACTGGGACGTCCTGCGATGATGATCAGGTCAGAGTTCTGGAGCCCAGCGGTCATCTCGTCGAATTTATGGTATGTGGTGTTTATGCCGGTGACGAGGGATTTCTGCGCAACTCTATTTTCGAGATCCTGAAATACTTCTTGAATGAGAGCTTTACTGCCCTTGATAGTGGTGTTCTTTTTGTTGTCGGTAATGTCAAAGATAGCCTGCTCGGAATGATCGAGAAGTTCTTTGACATTCTGGGCTTCGAAGCTTTCGTTGATGATGCTGGCTGCGGTATCGATCAGGCTGCGTTGGATGCCTTTTTCAGCTACAATTTCGGCATGATGCAAAGCATTGGCAGAACTGACAACAGAGTTAGCCAACTCTGCAAGGTATACCGGTCCGCCTACTGAGTCTATTCTATCTTTAGCAGTAAGGTATTCGCTGACAGTAATCAGGTCGATGGGCGCATTTCGGCCATAGAGATCTTCAAAGGCTCGGAAAATTTCCCGATGGGCAGGGGAATAGAAATCGTCGGATTTGACTATGTCAACGAGGTCGTTGAATATGGTATTGCTTAGAAAAACCCCACCAAGAACAGCCTGTTCGGCTTCAAGGTTATGCGGCGGGACTTTACGTAAAAGATCGGACGAAGCGTCGTTAGACGCTCCGCCCGAATTGTAGTCTGAGCCTGACTTACGCTTCTGCTTTTGCTTCTGCATCTGCTTCCGCTACGGGTGCTTCTTCGGTTTCAGCAGGTGCTTCAACCTCTTCAGCGGGCTCTTCTTCAACCGGTCCGCCAACTTTGGCTACAACCAGTTTAACTTCACCGCGAACTTCGGGGTGGAGTTTAATTTCGATGTCGTACTCACCGAGGGAACGGATAGGATCGGACAGCAGGATTTTTCTGCGGTCGATGTCGAAATCCATTTCCGCGAGAGCGTCAGCAATGTTAACTGCGGTTACGGAACCGTACAGTTTATCGCCTTCACCGACACGAACTTCAATTTTAACTTCAACTTCAGCCAGTTTGTCTTTGAGACCCTCTGCCTGAGTGCGGAGATTGTCAGCCATTTCCTGAAGCTTTCTTTTTTCAAGCTCGAACTGCTTGAGGTTAGCTTCGGAAGCGGGCATAGCCAGTCCCTGAGGAATCAGGTAGTTACGGCCATAGCCTGCTTTAACGGTAACAATGTCACCAAGACTACCCAGAGCGTCTACGTCGGCACGTAAAATAAGTTTCATGTAGTCCCCCTAGATGCTCTTTTTCTTTACATCGGTGCTATGCACAGTAGTGTAGTGCATGAGAGCCATCTGTCTGGAACGCTTGATTTCAGTGGTCAGACGGCGCTGGTGCTTAGCGCAGGTACCGGTGATTCTGCGGGCAATGATTTTGCCGCGCTCGGTTACGAAGTCCTTGAGAATGTCAGGACGTTTATAATCGAGGGGAAGGTTCTTATCCGCGCAGAAGCGGCAGAACTTTCTTTTGGGTGTGAATTTTCTTTTGAATGCCATGATTAAGCCTCCTCTGCCTTAGCGGTTTCATCAAGTTTAACAGTTACGAACTTGAAGATACCATCGGTGATACGAATGTTGCGCTCGAGTTCTGCAACCAGCGGGCCGGGTGCGTCGAAAATGAGGCGGACATAGTATCCACGGGTCTGGTTCTGGACAGGGTAAGCCAGCTGGCGGGAACCCCAATCGTCGATCTCATCCATTTTGCCGCCTTCGCGGTCGATGATTGCGATGAGTCCTTCTACGATTTCCTTGCGGCTGTCGCTCGCAAGTTCAGGGCTCAAAAGCAAAAGTACTTCATACTTTCTGAGCATATTAACTCCTCCTTATGGTCTATGGCCCTTTCCTATATAAGGGCAAGGCAAAAGGGATGTTTATTCCCTTCACTCAGTCCTGTCAAGCAGGAAAGAGACTATATCTTAAAAATAAAAAAGCCGGAAGCTTAAAAAGCTTCCGGCCATAGGAATCGAGATCCGAGAGAAACTTAAATTCCGAGGATGTTGTAACCGCAATCCACGAAGTGGGTTTCACCAGTAACACCTGCGGAAAGGTCGGATGCGTAGTAAACAGCAGTTTTGCCAACATCTTCAGTAGTTACATTACGTTTGAGCGGAGCACGCTCTTCAATGTGTCTGAAAATGTCTTTGAAGCTGGAAATACCGGAAGCTGCGAGAGTCTTGATGGGACCTGCGCTGATGGCATTGATGCGGACATCTTTTTCACCGAGATCTACAGCAAGGTAGCGCACGCTTGCTTCGAGAGTAGCTTTTGCAACGCCCATTACATTGTAGTTGGTGATAACCCTGCTTGCGCCGAGATAGGTCATAGCCATGACGGAACCGCCGGGCCTGATCAGATCTTCGTAGGCATTACAGAGGCTGACCAGAGAGTAAGCGGAAACGTCCATAGCGAGGTGGAAGCCATCGCGGGAAGTTTCAATGTAGCGATTCTTGAGATCGTCACGGTTGGCGAAAGCAACAGAGTGGATGAGGATATCAAAATCTCCCCACTGTTCTTTTACTTCGGCAACAGAAGCAGCGATGCTTTCATCACTTTGCACATCACACTGGAAGGTGAATGCGCCGCCCAGCTCTTCGCTGATGGGCTCAACGCGTTTTTGGATGGCATCATTAACGTAGCTGAAAGCCAGTTCGGCTCCATGTTCTTTAAACTGCTTGGCGATGCCGTAAGCAATGCTTTTTTTGTTAGCAACACCGAAAATCAGTGCTTTTTTACCTTTTAGAAGCATTGATATCTCCTTGTTTTATACTTGCTTTTTAGAAGCTATTAAGCGTCAAGTTCGCTTTCAGTCAAGAGGGTGAACGCTTCCATGTACTTGTCGCGAGTTTTAGTAGCGATTTCTTCTGGTACTTCGGGAGCCGGAGGCTGTTTATTGAATTCAATATCTGTCAACCAGTCACGAAGGAACTGTTTGTCAAAGCTGGGCTGGGATTTGCCGGCTTCGTAGCCTTCAACAGGCCAGAAGCGGGAGGAATCCGGAGTAAGAACTTCATCAATAATGATCAGCTCACCATCATAGATACCGAATTCAAATTTGGTGTCAGCAATGATGATTCCCTTTTCTCGTGCGTAGTCGCGGCCACGTTTGTAGATGGAAAGGGTGGCTTCCTGAACTTTGTCAAAAAGCTCTTTGCCGAGCATTTCAGTAGCTTTTTCCACTGAAATGTTCTCATCGTGCTCACCCAGTTCCGCTTTGGTGGAGGGGGTGAACAGGGGCTGTTCCAGCATTTCGGACTCTTTGAGACCTTCGGGCAGCTTGTGCCCGCAGACTTCGCCTGTTTTCTGGTAGTCTTTCCAGCCGGACCCGGTGATGTAACCGCGTACAATGCACTCGATGGGCAGGGGTTTGGCTTTCTTTACCAGTACGGAGCGGCCTTCCAACTGGTCACGGTATTTGTGGAGAACTTCAGGGTAGTCATCCACTTTGGAAGCGATCAGATGGTTAGGAATGATGTCTTTGAACATGTCCATCCAGAAAAGAGTGATCTGGTTCAGAATCTTGCCCTTGTCATCAATGGGGTTGGGCATGATGACATCATAAGCGGAGATTCTGTCGGTGGTAACCAGCAGAAGTTTGTCATCATCCACTTCGTATATGTCACGAACCTTTCCGCGTGAAAGAAGTTTCAGTTCTTTAATATCAGTTTCTACTACATGCTTGGACATCCGCGTATCCTCTTATTTTAATCTGGTTTCAACAGAACGGGCGTGCGCCTCGAGTCCTTCGAGCCTTGCCAGTCTAGCAATTTTACCGCCGTGGCGGTTGATGTAATTCTGATCAGTATAGATCAGACTTGTCTTTTTAGTAAATGTCTCCACTGAGAGTGCAGATGAGAACCTGGCAGTTCCGACAGTGGGCAGTACGTGGTTGGGGCCTGCGAAGTAATCACCTACGGGCTCAGGAGTAAAGTGACCCATGAAGATCGCTCCTGCGTGTTTGATCTGTCCGATTGCACCCCAAGGTTCTTCGAATGCGAGTTCCAAGTGTTCGGGAGCCATGCGGTTAACGAAATCAATACCTGTTTCAAGATCGGGAACTTTTACGATTGCGCCCCAGTCTTCAAGAGATTTGAGGGCGATTTCGCCACGGGGGAGAAGATCGGCCTGTTTTTTGAGTTCGTATTTAACTTTTACGCCCAGTTCATCATCCCAAGTAACGAGAATGGAAGAAGCAAGCGGATCGTGTTCAGCCTGAGAAAGCAGGTCTGCGGCAATCCATGCCGGATCGGAATCACCATCTGCAAGGATGGCAACTTCACTGGGGCCTGCGATCATGTCGATGCCAACTTCTCCGACCAACTGTCCCTTGGCGGTAGCAACAAAAATGTTACCCGGACCAGCGATGACATCACAGGGGGCGATGGTGTCAGTCCCGTAGGCAAGTGCTCCGATAGCCCATGCAGAGCCCGAAGCATAAATTTCAGTGATCCCCAATTCCTGTGCTGTGGCAAGGATGTAGGGGTTCATGGTTCCGTCCTTGCGGGGAGGGGAGATGACAGCGATCTCTTTTACTCCGGCAACCTGTGCGGGCACGGCATTCATGATCATGCTGGAAATAAGCGGTGTTTCACCACCCTGACCGCCGGGAACGTACAAACCGACACGGTCAACCGGACGTACCAGTTGGCCGAGGATTGTTCCGTCTTCTCCGGTAGTCCACCAAGATTCTTCGACCTGCCTGCGGTGAAAATTTCTAATGTTGCGGATTGCCTCTTCGATGATTTCGAGGTCGTGGGATTCTATTTCCGCATAGGCGAGACCGCGCTGATCGCGGCTTACCTTGAGCATGGAATGGTTGAAATCCGGGCAGTCGAACTGTTTCGTGTAATCCACGAGGGCTGCGTCACCTTCGTTTTTTACTCTTGTGAGAATGTCTTTGACAATGGAGTCAACTTTACTGTCAGGGTTGACTCTGAGTTCGAGCCATTTCTTGATTTCCGGCCAATCCTGCTGTCCGGAATAGGTAATATCTCTGCAAGGCATAGAATTGTCCTTAAGATGTGATTGGTGAGTATGGTTCTTACGAAGAGATGTCTTTAAGATGTGTTGACCCTTATCGTAATGAGCACCAAAAGTCGAGAAGAATAGATCGCCCCAGGCTGGAAAATAAAAAGGGCCGGGAGTATGAACTCCCGGCCCCCGGCGTCAAGGCTATGCTAAATTTCTAAGATTTCTTAGAATTTGTAAACGAGACCAAGAGCAAGCTTGAAGTTGGGGTCCTGCTTGTCTTTGATGGTACCGCGGAAGTTTTCCCAGGTACCTTTGTCGAGGTCAACGTCAGCGTAACCGAATTCAACGATAGCTGCCAGTTCGTCGTAGATCTGGTAGTTGGTGTTGAAGTCGATAGCGAATACGTGGTCTTCAGTGGTAAGGAAGTTACCATCTGCAGTGATGTTGGTGTTACCAACGCCAGCAGTACCTACGTTTTTGATCAGGTCTTCGTCGTTAGTACCCTGAATGTAGGTGAAAGCCAGTTTGTGGGACAGTTTCTCGAAGAAAGAGATGTTGTCAAAAGACAGACCGAGAGCCCAGAAACCGAGGGGGTTTTTACCAAGGTCAGCAGCGGTAAGGCTGGAAGCGCCGAGGTAGTAGGTGCCGAGGTCGAAGTCATCAGAGATGATGGGCAGACGCTCAGAACCGTTGCTGGTGTTGTCGTCTTCACCGGTGGTGTAAGCGAACTTCAGAACGGGCTGTACGAAATCGAGACCGGTGTAAGCAAGAGATGCATCAAACAGGAAACCGGAACGGTCATTCTGTTTAACGTCGCCGTCTACGGAACCGTAAACTGCGTCAGCTGCGAAAACGATGGGGTCGAACATATCCATGTTAAAGGAAGTACCGAGCCACCAAGCGTATTCGTTCTTGGTCAGAGCGCTGTTGTTAGGGGAAAGAAGACCAGCGGGGACGTTTGCAGCAGAAACGTTCTGACCTACTACTGCGTATGCAAAGTAGGGAGTAGCGGAAATGCCATCAAGAGTAACGGGCATTGCTGCGTAGAAGATGTCCAGTTCGTCTTTAGAAGTAGCGTCAGTAGCATCATTCTGAGCTTCGTCAGTGTAACGGATGAAAGCACCAGCAATAGCGATTTCGTCAGTGATGGGGGTTTCAACCATGAAAGCACCAGCGTCAACGTCACCAAGAACCATGGAACCGGTAACAGCGCCAGGCAGGTTGATGGACATGATACCAGCAGAAGTCAGAACTTCGGTGCCGGGGTAGCGGTACTGCAGGTAAGCACGTTTAACGTACAGACCATCGTCGTTGTCGCTGGAAGATTCGTTAACGTGAGCGTTACCTACGCGGTTCTTGTACTCAGTGTACAGAACTGCCCAGAGGTTTTCGTTTGCGATGAAACGGAATTCAGTACGAGCACGGAACCAGAAGTTCAGATCATCTTCGTTGGTGCCGCCGTCTTTGTTGGACAGAAAGTCAGGGTTGTCGATGAAGTTCATCTGGAACTGGAACTGACCTTTAGCGTCCAGATCTACTGCAGATGCAGAAGCAGCAAAGCCGAAGACCATGCATGCCAGTACTGCAAGAATAGCAAGTTTTTTCATTTTTTATTCCTTTTGCTGAAATAAATGTTAAGCACGATTGCCTGACGCCTACCTTCAGGAACCGTTCTAGCTCTTCACGACCCCCATTGCAAGCGAAAATTTACATTTTTTTGACAAGGGTATAATTTTTTTTACCGTATAAAAAATTTTACCCAGCTTGATCGCGCGAAAACATAGATAATTTCTAGACTTTCTAGATTTTGGATTTAAGCCTTTGGTTAAGCCAATTTTATTGCCATGGTCTAAGTTTCGGCATTTTTAATGACGGTTCAAAAAATTTTACACCTATACCTAGGTTCTGAGATGCAGGTTGCGAATAACAGAGGAAAAATAAAAAAAAAGGCCGGAAGCACATGCTTCCGGCCTATGATGGCATTGATTTTTAATGATTTTTAGAAAGAGTAAACGAGACCAAAAGCTACTTTGAGCATAGGATCTGTTTTACCGCCACGGGCGGAAACGTTCTGCCATGTGTCTTCATCAAGGTCTACATCCACGTAACCGAATTCCACAATAGCAGCCAGTTCATCATAAATCTGATAATTGGTGTTAAAGTCAATTTCGATTGCATAGTCTTCGTCAGTTAAGAAGTTGCCGTCATCTGTGATGTTGGCCAAGTTTGCGCTATGATTTTTAACAAGGCCAGCATCGTTGGTTCCTTGAATGTACAGGAAGTGAACGTCGTGGCTCAGGTTTTCGAAGAAGGAAATCTTTTCGAGAGAGAGGCCCACGGTCCAGAAACCGATTTGTTCGACGTTGTCAAAGTCTGTTTCTGTCAGAGCAGAACCACCGAAGTAAGTGGTACCGAAAGCCCAGTCATTACTAATTATGGGTAAACGCTCGGAACCATTGTCGGTGTCGTCATCTTCACCTGTGGAGTATGCGAAAAGCAGTTTAGGCTGAACGAAGTCGAGACCTGTGTAAGCGAGAGATGCATCACAAAGCAGACCGGAACGATCATTCTCTTTAGCATCGGCATCTACAGCACCGTAAACAACGTCAGCCTTGAAGATGATGGGATCGAACATATCCATGGAAAAGGAAGTACCGAGCCACCATGCATTGGCATTCTTGGTTTGAGCAGAACCGACGGGACCGGCAAAACCGGGGAAAGTGCCACCCGCGTCATTAACCGATTTGTCACCGATGATGGAGTATGCAAAGTACGGAGTAGCAGAGATACCATCTATGGTGATGGGCAGTGCTGCGTAGAAGATGTCCAGTTCGTCCCTTTTGTTGGTCGCACCGTCTCCGGTTACACCATAGCGGTCAGAGTTACGGATGAAAGCACCGGCAATGGCAATCTGGTCGGTAATAGGACTTTCAACCATGAACGCTCCCAGGTCGGCATCACCAAGAACCATGTTGTTAGAAGCTGCACCGGGCAGGTTGACGGAAAGGATACCAGCGGAAGTTAAAACTTCAGTGCCGGGGTAGCGGAACTGCATATAAGCACGTTTTACATATAAACCATCATCGTCATCATTAGTGGAGACGTTGACGTGGCCGTTACCGATGCGATTCTTGTATTCGGTATACAGAACTGCCCAGAGATTTTCGCTGGCGACAAAGCGAAACTCAGTACGGGCTCGGAACCAGAAGTTCAAGTCGTCTTCGTTGTTTCCACCGTCTTCATTTGACAAAAAATCCTGATTGTCGATGATGTTCATCTGAAATTGAATCTTGCCTTTGGCATCAAGATCAACTGCGTATGAACTTGCTGCGAATCCCAGAACCATAGTGGTTAGGATTGCAAGGATTGTTAATTTTTTCATTCTAGCCTTCTTTTGCTGAATTGTTTGTATAAAAGTCATCTGCCACCATATTTATATGGCTCGTTTTAGTTATTGCCGGATTTCAAAACTACCTGCAGAGCATGAAATTTTGATCCATTTAGTGATGGGGCAAAAAAATACAAATGCGGTTAAATCGATAGACTACCTTTATTGACAGTGAGTATGGAGGGAGATAGGTCTGAACTTTATACATATGTCAGATCAAAAAGGCGGCATGATTGATGGCTTTTGAGTTTCACAGTGCGGATTTTTCGGCTTTGCCCGGTGTATATCTGATGAAGGATTCATCAGGGCGTATTATATATGTAGGAAAGGCCCGGGAATTACGCAAAAGGCTGGCTTCATATTTTAGGGCTATGCATAAGCATACGCCCAAAACCCGTGTGCTGGTTTCTAAAATTCATTCCATTGATACCCTTGTTACGGGAACGGAGAAAGAAGCTTTGCTTCTTGAGGCAAGCCTGATCAAGAAGCACCGTCCCCGGTATAATGTGGTCCTGCGTGATGATAAGCAGTACGTGCTGTTTCAGCTGGACAAGAAATCCGAATATCCCAGGTTGCGTATGACCCGCAAAGTTGTGCGCGATGGTTCCGTTTATTTCGGTCCATACACTTCAAGCTACTTTGCGCGTGAAACATGGAAGGTGCTTGGTAAGGTCTTTCCGCTTCGCAAGTGTTCAGATTCGGCTTTCCGTAATCGGGTCAGGCCTTGTCTGTACCACGATATCGGGCAGTGTCTCGGTCCTTGCGTAAATGTTGTTCCCCGGCAGGATTACATGGAACTGGTCCATCAGGTGGAAATGCTTCTTTCCGGCAAGGCTGGGGATCTGATAGGTTCTTTGCGCCGTCAGATGGAAGAAGCTTCAGATGCATTGGATTTCGAAAGCGCTGCCAAATTCCGTGATCAGATCAAAGCCATTCAGAAAACCGTGGAAAAACAATCTGTGGTGCTCGGTGAGCGGTCTGATATTGATGTAATTGCGCTTGCAGAATCCTCTCAGGGAGTAGGGCTGGGGTTGCTCTTTATCAGGAAAGGTCGTTTGCTTGATAAAAAACACTTTTTCTGGCCGGGGCTCAGTCTTGAAGATGGCGAGGAAGTGCTGAACAGTTTTGTTTCCCAGTTTTACTCTTCAACCAAATTTATTCCTCCTAAGCTTTTCGTCCCTTTCGAGTTCGACATGCAGGGCGCGGCTGAACTTCTCAGCGAGCGCAGCAAATCCACTGTACGCATTGTTACTCCTCATAGCGGCGAGGAAAAAAGGCTGCTGGAGATTGCCCGAAAAAATGCCGCTCTCGGAATCAAGGAAAAGGAAAAGAATAACAATAATATTCTCGATCTGTTGGCAAGAAAACTTAAGCTTTCCGGTCCACCACAGCGCATAGAATGCATTGATGCTTCTCATCTCGGCGGTGAAGGTATGCGGGTGGGAATGGTGGTATTTGAAGAAGGCAAACCCGAGAAATCGCAATATCGTACCTATGCATTCCCGGAACTTGAACATTCTTCTGATGATTACGCCGCACTTTTTCACTGGGTGATCAAGCGCATAGATTCCGGACCGCCATGGGCAGACCTTATCTTAATAGATGGGGGTAAGGGACAGCTTGCTTCTGTTGAAAAGGCTTTTGCCGAGAATTGGAAGTATGACGAGCCGATCCCGCATCTGGCTTCTATTGCCAAAGGTCCGACGCGTAAGGCAGGGGAGCTTGAGGATCGTATCTTCCGGCCCGGACGCAAGAATCATCTTCCGCTCAAAGGCGGTAGTCCCGAACTTTTGTACCTGCAGCGCGTTCGTGATGAAGCGCACCGTTTTGTCATCGGCAGACAGCGTAAATCACGCAAGAAGAAGGTTTTGCAAAGCGAGGTCTTGTCATTGCCCGGAATCGGTCCCAAGACAGCCCGTTTGCTTTGGGATGAATTTGGCTCTGTACTGAAAATGAAAGAGGCCTCTGTGGAAGACCTCTCTAATGTTCAGGGGATCGGCAAAAAGCGCGCTCAGCAGATATTTGATGCTTTTCGGGAAGTTTAAATCTCCTGCTCTTTACCTACTTCAAGTTCAACAATATTACACTTCGGTGCCAGTTCTGCGCATATTTCTTTAAAGCTTACAGCATCCTGCTCAAGAATAGGGAAGGTTCCGAAATGCATGGGGATTGCGGTTTTGCAGTTAAGAAGTTTGCAGGCATAGGCCGCATCTTTTGAATCCATGGTGAACCAGCCTCCGGTGGGCAGCAGGGCTACGTCTATGTCGTGCAGTTTTCCGAAGAGTTCCATTGATGCGAACAGTCCGGTATCTCCGGCAAAGTAGACACAGTAATTGTCTTCGTAGGTAAGGATATAACCGGCTGGTGCTCCGGTGGCAGAAGAGTGCATGGCCTGAACCATTTTTATTTTGATTCCGGCTACGGAAACGGTACCGCCGATATTCATACCGATTATGTTGCTCTGATCTATTCCCAGACCAACCATTTTTTCCACCAGATCGAAAATACAGACCAGTGTGGCTCCGGTTGCCTTACAGATTTCCACTGCCTGCCCGATGTGATCTCCGTGGTCATGGGTCACCAGCACAGCGTCTGCTTTGCTGATGGATTCCCATGTGGCAGGTGCTTTGGGGTTACCTTCAAAGAAAGGATCGATGATTACGGTTTTGTCGTCAGCCTTGATTGTGAAGTTTGAGTGTCCGTTCCAAGTAAATGTATGTTGCATAGCTTACCTCGATGATTCCTCTCCCCAGCGGAGATAAAGATTATGTGGGATATTCATTTGTTCAAGAATGCGTCCTGCCATATGTGAGGCCATGTCATCCAGACTTCTGGGCGCATGATAGAATCCCGGCGATGCGGGCATTATCGTTGCACCGGCAAGGGTCGCTGTTTCCATATTTCGGATATGGATAAGGTTCAGCGGAGTTTCGCGGGTAACAAGAATCAGTTTGCGCCGCTCCTTAAGGCACACATCAGCAGCTCGGTGGAGCAGGTTGTTGCCCAGTCCTTGGGCAATTGCCGCAAGGGTTGCCATGGAGCAGGGACATATGATCATTCCGTCATGCTGCCATGATCCACTGGCCGGAGGGGCTGCGATGTTATCCTGCTGGTATACAAAATCAGCATGTCCGGTCAGGTCTTCAGGTTGAAAGTCTGTTTCAAGTTCCATCACCTTCAACGCAGCATCGGACATGATCAGGTGCAGCTCAACATTCTCAGCAGAACCGAGATGTTGAGCCAGTTTGACCGCATATATGGTTCCGCTGGCACCGCTCACGGAGAGGATTACTTTTTTCTTATCCATATTAATAAGGATACTCCTTTAAAAACTGCTTAGTTCAGATCTAGAAAATACAACAGGGAGATATCGATGACAAGGATAAGGGTGTATCTAATTCCTTGAAGTTTTGCTTGTCTTATGAGAGTAGAAGCTCACCCACACGAAATTAATTTCCCACAAGACAAAACACCTTACGGAGAAAAAATCTATGGTCACTCTCGGAACTGCCGGAACCGCTTCTGCACGCAAAATGATGCTGCTTGGCGGCGGTGAACTTGGTAAAGAGGTTGTCATTGAAGCCCAGCGCCTCGGCGTTGAGGTCATTGTCGTGGACAGGTATGAAAATACCCCGGCCATGCAGGTTGCGCACCGCAGCTACGTGATTTCCATGCTTGATGCCGCAGAATTGCGCCGCGTAGTGGAAACAGAAAAGCCTGATTACATCGTGCCGGAAATTGAAGCCATTGCCACCGAGACTCTTCTCGAACTGGAAAAGGAAGGTTTCAATGTTGTTCCCACAGCCCGTGCTACCCGTTTGACCATGGACCGCGAAGGTATCCGCCGCTTGGCGGCTGAGGAAGTTGGTCTTAAAACTTCCCCTTACAAATTTGCCGATACCAAAGAAGAGTACCTTGAAGCGATTAAAGAAATCGGCATTCCTTGCGTAATCAAGCCGGTTATGAGTTCTTCCGGTAAAGGTCAGAGCACCGTAAAATCCGAAGCAGATGTCGATCGCGCTTGGGATTACTCCCAGTCCGGCGGACGTACCGGGGAAGGGCGTATCATCGTGGAAAGCTTTGTTGATTTTGACTACGAAATCACTCTTCTTACCGTGCGCCATGCCGGAGGAACTTCCTATTGCGCGCCCATCGGACACAGACAGGATGACGGCGATTACCGCGAATCATGGCAGCCCCAGCCCATGTCTGAAGCAGCTCTTGCCAATGCGCAGGATTATGCTCTCAGAATTACTGATGCCCTTGGCGGCAGAGGTCTCTTCGGTGTGGAACTTTTCATCAAAGGCGAGGAAGTAATCTTCAGTGAAGTTTCTCCCCGTCCTCACGATACCGGTTTGGTGACCGTAATCTCTCAGGACCTGAGTGAGTTCGCTCTTCATGTCCGCGCCATCCTCGGTCTGCCGATCCCGGCTATCCGCCAGTATGGACCAGCTGCATCGAGCGTGATCCTTTCCAATGGCAAGTCCGAAGCTCCGGCTTTTGCCAATGTGGATAAGGCTCTTGAAGAAGCCGATACCAAAGTTCTTATTTTTGGAAAGGGCGAATGTGACGGTGTGCGCCGTCTCGGCGTTGCCCTTGCTCTCGGTGAAAATGTGGAAGACGCAAAAGCCCGCGCTATCCGCGCCTCTTCTGCCGTAGAAATTGAGTACTAATCTTTTTATATAACCTGATTAGGAAGCTCCTTTTGTGTCAGTTAGGCACGGAAGGAGCTTTTTCTTTGGTTTTTGCTTAATAAATCCTGTTCGGTTTTTGTTGACATAACTGCAAAAAGGTGAGCATTTATTTCTTGTCAGTAACGCAAATAATGAAAATCAAGAGTAAAAATTGCTTTTTTCAAAAGATAAGTAATTGCTTACGTTGATTTTCTTAAATTGGTTCGAACGATAGCTCCGCCTAGCGGAGATCTTTTTTACTCGAACTATATGTCTAACTCTTTATATAGGAATATAGTAGTATGAAACAGGAAGCAAACGGATTGGCCCTAGCGCCATTGGCTCTATTTTTGGTGATTTTTATTGGAACCGGATTTTTCCTGACCATGAACGGAACCAGCATGGCTTTCTACCAGCTCTCCGCAACCGTGGCTATTTTGCCTGCAATTGCTTGGGCAATTTGGATGGGTAAGGATAAACTCAACGACAAGATCAACATTTTCCTGCGCGGCGCAGGCGAGCCGGGTATCGTTACCATGTGCATGATCTACCTGCTGGCTGGCGGTTTTGCCTCTGTTGCAAAATCTATCGGCGGTGTTGAGTCAACTGTAAACCTCGGTCTGTCCATTGTACCTGCCTCCATGGTTCTGCCCGGACTGTTTGTTATCGCTGCTTTCATCGCTACTGCCATGGGTACTTCCATGGGTACTATCGCCGCTATCGCACCTATTGCTGTAGGTGTTGCCGGTAAAACTGACATTTCTTCCGCGCTGCTCATGGGGTCAGTTGTCGGTGGGGCTATGTTCGGTGATAACCTGTCCATGATTTCGGACACTACCATTGCCGCAACCCGTACACAGGGCTGTCAGATGAGCGACAAGTTCAAGATGAACCTGCTCATAGCATTGCCAGCCGCATTGATCACCATCGTGATTCTTTATGTGGCGGGCGAGGGCGGTCAGGTCGTAGCTGATGGCGGATACAGCCTGCTTAAGGTGCTGCCCTACATTACCATTCTGGTCATGGCCGTACTCGGCGTGAACGTCTTTGTCGTACTCGGCGCAGGTATCGTTTTTACTGGGCTGGTTGGTTTTGCCTCTATGGACAGCTTCAACCTGTTGACCTTCTCTCAGGACATCTACAAAGGTTTCACCGGAATGCAGGAAATCCTCGTGCTTTCCCTGCTCGTTGGTGGTCTTGGCGAACTGATTAAATTCCACGGCGGTATCACATACATTATTAACTTCATCGGCAGACTGACCAAGGGCACCAAGTCCACCAAGGCCGGTGAGTTCAGCATCAGTGCTCTGTCCGTAATGTCTGACCTCTGTACCGCGAACAACACTGTAGCCATCATCCTTACCGGGGGTATGGCTAAAGAAATCGCAGAGAGTCACAATGTTGATCCGCGCCGCAGCGCAAGTCTGCTGGATATCTTCTCCTGTGTAGTACAGGGCATCATCCCTTACGGCGCACAGATCCTGCTGGCAGGTTCCATCTCCGGTCTTTCCCCGCTCGAGATCATCGGCAACATGCATTACTGCTTCATCCTCGCAGTCGTAGCAGTGCTGAGTATTCTGACCGGATTTCCCCGGATTAGAAAATAGTTATTCGGATATATAAATTGTGAAATCCCCCGCAGCCTGATGGTTGCGGGGGATTCTTTTATGGAGTTGGAATAAGGGGTGGTGATGAATTGTCATGTTGATACAACCATCATTGGATAATAAATTTAGAAGTAGGCATAATAACAAAAAAAACTACGCCAAAGGCGTAACCATACAATCCCTACAACCCAAGCGATGCCAACAAATCATCAACATCACCCTGATCGGCCTTTTCGGTGGGGCCTTTGAGCTCGCTCATTTTGCTTTGAGTTTCCTGATCGAGCTGATCAAGGGATTTTTCCGGGGCCTGTTCCCGGGCTTTGATTTTAAGTCCGGTGGACATGTACAGATCAAGGACGATTTTCTCAACACTCTTGATGGTATCGATGATGATCTTGATGCGCTGCCCTGTCAGGTCCTGAAAGGAGAGGGTGGTCATGATGGTCATGATATCCTGACCCAAGGTGTCGTTGATGTTGGCCAGTTCCTGACGCTGTTCTTTTTTTACACCGCCGGATTCAAAAGCCTTGATGATGTTTGCAAGGGCGAACTGGGTTTCCTGAGTCTTCTCAAGAATATCCATGATGTCCTGCGTGGCTTTTTCGGTGGTGCGCATGATCGCGTCGAGTTGGTCGGAGGCTTCGTTGAAAAGCTGATCAGGATCGGAATCAACACATACTTCTACTGAGCCTGCTGAACCAGCCGGGCCTTTTTTGGCTTTGGCTACTTCCTGATAAATATCCCGGAGACCATTCTGCAGGTCAATGTTGATGCGGCGGTAGAATTCTCCCTCAAGAAGGGTCTGAGACATGCTCTTGGAAATTTCTTTCTGTACTGCATCGGCAATACTTTCCTTGAGACTTTTACTCAGGTCTTCGGAGACCTTTTCCATCATCTCCCGCACTATTTGATCATCATTAATCACTGCGCTCTCCTTGGCATTGGTTTTATATAAACGTTGCAGGGCTAACCCAGCTTTTTGGTCCTGATTATTTCACGCTGCTCGCTGAAAACAAACTGGATGATGGACTCAAGGTCGTGTTCCCTGATTTTTTCAAATTTCATTACCCAGTAATTGTCTTTTTTGCCAGCTTTTACACGACCTTTTGCTCCGGCCAGTCGTAAGGGAATCTGCTCAATTTCCGCCACGATCTCCATTATGCATGGCGCTGTGACGGAAGTTGAGCGAAAGGTCATTCCGTTGCCGGAAATCTTTATTATTTCAAGATCAAGGGGGAAATCCTGCTTGAGGTCTTTTTTACTCTGCATGCCCAGCAGCTGGTCCAGCTTGCGGTCAAGTTCAGTTACATAGACTCTAAGCCATTCCGGAACCTTCGAATCATCAAGATCTTCAGCGGGGTGTTTTTTCATCCCGATGAATCCCCGGTACACGGGCTGACTCTCCAGAGAAGAAGCGATGCGTCCGTGTCCTTTGATCCGTGTTTTTACACTTGCGTAATGCGGTGTGTCCCGGTCCATTTGGATTCCCTTGTTTATTGTAATGAACTAATCCTGAGGATCGACTTCCATGGCCCGGACAGGACAGACCTTGGTGCACAGGCCGCAGGCAGTGCATTTTTCCAGATCAAAGAGTACCAGACGGGTGTCTTTTTCAAGTGAAAGAGCTCCGGTGGGACACATGGCGAGGCACATGCCACAGTGCATGCAGGATTCATCGTCCCTTGCAATTTTCTGCGCAACGGGAATGAGGCGTACGCCGTTTTCCTTCAGGTAGTTGATGCCCTTGTGGTAGTCTTCTTCAAGACCGGTGATTTCAAGGGTCATGCTGCCTTCGAGTCTGGGGTTGATGTCAGCTTTAAGGATGTTGAAGCTGAGATTGTAAAGTTTACCCAGATTGCACACAACCGGACGGCCGGAAGTGTTGGGTGGGAAGGCCAGATGGATAATTTTGTTAAAGTTTTTGCTCTCGCTCATAGTTCTGTATCCGGTTAAATTATTTTAAGTTCTTGATAATGCTCTGCGCACGTTTTGCTTCAGCGGAATCGGGGGCTTTCTTGATAAGGTCTTCAAGAATATAACGCCCGGATTTGGTTTTGCCCAGTTTGATCAGGCAAAGGCCCTGCTTAAGCAGTGCGGGTCTGTATTTATTGCTCTTGGAATGTTTGGCAATGACACCCTGATATTTGAGTGCCGCATTGGCGTAATCCTTGAGCTGGTAGTAACATTCACCTTCCCAGAAAATGGCGTTGGGAACAAGCTTATGTTTAGGGAAAGTCTTGATAAACTCAGCCATATCTCGGATTGAGTCTTTGTATTTACGCTCTTTAAATAAAGTAAGGCCCTTATCATACAAGGCTTGAGCTGGATCAGCCGGCTCAGTCTTTTTAATTTCAGGGGCTACCACTGCGGCAATTCCGCCAATAGCTTCAGTTGCGTTGGAGATTGCAACCTGTGTTTCCTTATCTTTGGGAGCCTGTGCCTTGATCAGCCCAAGGTCTATAGCCAGTTGGCTTTCAAGGGCCAGACGCATGTTTTCGACTTTCTTGGAAAGCTCTTCCAGAGATTCAGTGCTGTTGGAGTCTCCTGCATCGAGTCTGCTTACGGACTCGGACATGGTGTTGACGGTTCCCTGAAGTTTGGCAACCTGCATCCTAAGGGCGTTCACTTCAGCATACATATTTGCCTGCTGGGTTTGCACCGGTGAGCTGGATTTTTTGATTTCATCGCGCAGGGCAACGCTGTCAGCAGCTGACTGTTGCTCAACGTTTTCGATTTTTTTGTTCAGCTGGGATCTGGTCTGGCGCAATTCCATGCGCAGTTTGTCCATATCAGATGTGGTTACACAGCCGCTTAGGCCGGTAGCCAGAGGAAAGGCGATCAGGGCAGCAATAAGAGAATTTTTCATGTTATTTTTCATTAATTTTTTTCCCCCTTTTTCTACCTAGAAGAAAGTAAGCCACACAGCCTAAAAATGGAATAAAAATCGAGAGCTGTATCCAGCCGACTTTTTCCATGTTGGACGGGAATTCCCTGTTGAATGCATCCCATATGGCGAGAAGTGTCAAGACCGCAAAAAGACCGACGCTGCCGAGGATGATGATCCAGGTTTCCATGGGAAGATTGGGAATTTCTCCGAAGAACATTAGGAGCTCCTTTTTTTATATATTGATAACAGGTATATACCAATTGCGAAAAAGACAAGTGTTATGAACTGAGTCATAGACAGGGGGCCGAGTTCGCCCCGGTAATCCGCCCTGAAAAATTCAATAATAAATCTGAACGCAGAAAACAATATCAGGAAAAGTCCGGTAATGCGGCCTTCAGTCTTAATATGGTTCCCGGCTACAACCAGAATCAGGAATGTGACCAGTCCGGCAAGTGAATGGTAAAGCTGGGTCGGGTGCAGAGGTTGAAACAGAGGGGCCAGTGAAGAAGTATTCTTAAATGTAACCGCCCAAGGAAGATCGGCCGGCTTGCCGTAACAACATCCGGCAAAGAAGCACCCAAGTCTTCCCACTGCCTGTCCGAGAGCAATGCCCGGTGCAAAGCAGTCCAGCCAATCCAGGATCGGTTGTTGTTTGGAACGCAGGTAGAGCAGTCCAGCCAATGATCCGAAAATTATCGCTCCGGAAAAAACAAGTCCGCCCTGCCAGATATAAAATATTCTGAGCAGGTCTCCGGAGAATTCTTGAGGATACAGGCCGACGTAAAGTGCCCGTGCGCCGATAACTCCACTGACAATTGCGATTATTCCGGTGATCGGAGCCAGTTTGTATTCCAGTTCCCAGAGCCTTGCCGCACGCATGGCCCAGCCAATACCCAGCAGGCATCCTGCTGTCAGGTAAACGCTGTAGGCATAAATATTTATGGAGCCTATGCTGAACAGGATCGGGTTCATTCTATTTATTCTTATAAAAAGATACGATCATGGCAAAAGCGCCGAGGCAGATAGCAATATCCGCAACATTAAAAGCCGGGTAGTGGTGTGAGCCATAGTAAAAATCCAGAAAGTCAGTAACCTGATGATAAAGAATACGGTCGATCAAGTTACCAATGGCACCACCCAGCACCAAACCAAGTCCCACAATCTGGAATTTATCCTTTTTATCAGCAGACTTAAGCAGCATTGCGATTGCACCCAGCGCAATAATGGTAACCACAACAAAGAAGTTGCGCTGCCATGTAATGTCCGCACGATTCAAGAAACCGAATGCCGCACCTTTATTGACCACATGTACCAGATTAAAGAATCCGGGAATGATAGTCTCTGAAGCCCAAAGAACCATCTTCTCACGGACAGCAATCTTGGTGATCTGGTCCAATACTAAAGTTACAGCAGAGATGATCCCCGCTAAAAAATATTTATTCATTCGAAGGTCGCCTTAACATGCTACTTGCGAAGCATACTAAAAAGTTTTGGGATTCTTAGACCCTTTTTTAAAAGGGTTTAAGCCGCCGGAGGCATTCTTCAAAAATGCCCCCGTCCTTGCGAGAAGGGCGGGGGCATTACTTATTCAATTTACAAAGAGCGAGAAATTAACCGGCCAGAACTGCTGCGCAACGCGGGCAGAGTTCGGGGTGTTCAGCAGTTGTGCCGAGAGTATCATATCTCCAGCAGCGGCTGCATTTTTCGCCCTGTGCCTTTTCAACCTTGATGGACAGACCTTCAAGTTCTTCAGGCTTAACTGCATCGTCGGAAGCTTCGGCCAGAGGCTTGATTTCAACACCGGATACGATGAAGAATTCACGACGCTCGATATCTTCGAGAGCCTTGGCAATGTCTTCGTTGGCGAAGAGGGTGATCTTGGTGTCGAGAGAGTGACCGATTACCTTTTCGCGGCGCAGAGGCTCAATTGCCTTGGTGACCTCGGTACGAACGTCCATGAGCAGTTCCCAGCTTTTGCGCTCGGCATCATCGATGGAGGGCTTGAGAAGCTCGGGACGGATAGCGAAGACAGTTTCTGCAGATCCTTTCATCTCTTCGGGCATATGGGAATATGCTTCCTCTGCAGTGAAGGAAAGGATAGGTGCCATATCTTTAAGCAGCATGAGCATGGTCTGCCAAAGTACGGTCTGTGCGGAGCGACGTTCGAGGCTCTTCTCGCCGGACACGTAGAGTCTATCCTTGATGATATCAAGGTAGAAGGAAGACAGCTCGGTTGTGCAGAGATTATGCAGGGTATGGTAAACTTTGTGAAATTCAAAGTTTGTGTAAGCCTTCTGGATTACCTCATGCTGGCGGTTGACCAGATCAAGTGCGAAATGGTCGATGGGCAGCATTTCTGCGGGTGCTACTGCGTCAGTTTCGGGGTTGAAACCATCAAGGTTACCGAGAATGTAACGGCATGTGTTACGTACACGGCGGTAAGTATCAACCATGCGGCTCAGGATTTCGTCGGAGATACGGACGTCTTCCTGATAGTTAACTGCGGAAACCCACATACGCAGAATTTCTGCACCGTGCTGGTCGATGATTTCCTGCGGTGCGATTACGTTACCGATGGATTTGGACATCTTGCGACCGTCCTTGTCAACTACGTAACCGTGAGTGAGTACGGTTTTGTAGGGAGCCACGTCGCGGGTACCAATGGAAGCGAGCAGGGAGCTGTGGAACCAGCCGCGATGCTGGTCGGAACCTTCGAGGTACAGATCAGCAGGGAAGCGGTGCTCCTTACGTTTTTCAACAACAGCCGCGAAACTGGTACCGGAATCAAACCATACGTCGAGGATGTCGTCTTCCTTGGTCCAGTGGTTGCCGCCGCATTTGGGGCATTTGAGACCTTCAGGAGCGATTTCTTCAACTGATTTTTCAAACCAGTAGTCACAGCCGCGTTCGTGTTTTTCAAATTCGTCTACTACGGAGAAAACCCATTCTGGCTCGTTGTATACCTCATCGCAATCTTCACAGATCAGGGCGATGATGGGTACACCCCAGTTACGCTGACGGGAAATACACCAGTCAGGGCGGTTTTCAACCATGCTGTAGATGCGGTTTTCACCCCAGGCAGGCAGCCATTCAACATCGTCTTTAATGGCTTTGAGGGCTTTTTTGCGCAGGTCGTTTTCTTCCATGCCGATGAACCACTGGGTGGTTGCGCGGAAGATGACCGGCTCTTTACAGCGCCAGCAGTGGGGGTAGGAGTGGGAGATTTTTTCCTGCGCCAGCAGGTTGCCCAGCTCTTCCAGCTTTTCGATTACTTTGGGGTTGGCTTCCCAAACATTCATACCGGCGAAAAATTCTACTTCCTTGAGGAATACACCGCTGTTGTTCATGGGAGAGTAAACTTCCAGACCATTCTTGAGGCCGGTCTCAAAGTCTTCGCGACCATGACCGGGAGCAGTGTGAACACAACCGGTACCGGAATCGAGAGTTACGTAGTCCGCCAGTACGACGGGGGATTCGCGGTCATAGATGGGGTGCTTGGCTACAGCGCCTTCGAGTTTGGCACCTGCTACAGTTGCCAGAACGTTCCAGCTTTCCCAGCCGAAGGATTCCGCACAAACGGGCAGCAGTCTTTCAGCGAGGATGTAGATATCGCCGTTAACTTCGGTAACAGCGTATTCAAATTCAGGATGAACAGCCACAGCCATGTTATCGGGGATGGTCCAGGGAGTGGTGGTCCAGATACATACATAGGTGCGGGAGAGGTCCACTTTGGACGCAACATCTTCGGGCAGTGCTTTCAGAACTTTTTCATCGTTCAGGGGAAAGCGCACGTAGATGGAAGGAGAAGTGTGATCTTCGTATTCAACTTCTGCTTCAGCAAGAGCGGTACGGCAGTCACAGCACCAGTGGATGGGCTTCTTACCGCGGATAACAGAGCCTTTCTCCATGAAACGACCAAGTTCACGAGCGGTTGCTGCTTCGTATTCTGGTTTCATGGTCAGGTAAGGATCTTCCCAGTTACCGAGTACGCCAAGGCGTTTGAATTCCTTGCGCTGGATATCAACGAACTTTGCTGCGTATTCACGGCAGAGTTTACGGATAACGGTGGTGGGCAGTTCTTTTTTCTTTTTCTTGAGTTCCTGCTCAACCTTGTGCTCGATGGGCAGGCCGTGGCAGTCCCAGCCGGGAACGTATTCGGCTTTCATGCCCTGCAGGTTGCGGGATTTTACGATAATGTCCTTGAGGACCTTGTTCATGGCTGTGCCCATGTGAATGTGGCCGTTAGCATACGGGGGGCCGTCGTGAAGGACGTACTGTTCGGCGTCAGCGTTGGCTTCAACCATTTTTTCGTACACCCCGGTTTCCTCCCAGCGTTTGAGCATTTCGGGCTCGCGCTGTTTGAGGTTGGCCTTCATGGGAAATTTTGTCTTGGGCAGACACAGGGTCTTTTTATAATCGCTCATGACTGGAAAAGTCCTCCGGAACTCTCTTAAGGATATGATATTTGATTAAAAGCCGTTTAAGTACTCACATTAACGATAGTAATTATGTTCAAAACAAAAGCTGATATATCGGCTTATTAAAAGGGATATGAACAAAATTCGGCACGCTATGGAAAAGCAAAACAGCCATTCTTGCGTAAACTTGAAAAATAAAAAAATGCTCAAAAATGAGCGGCGTTATCTTTAAACAAGGCGTGATGGAAGTCAACCCGGAGTTGCTTCATTATTAATTAAAGGGAAATGAGTCCTTCAATGGTTGCTGCTTTCTCGTAGACATTCAGGATTACATCAGAGCTGTTGGCATGGATGACAACGGTTACGCTGGTGTATTTGCCGGTTTTGGAGTCTTTTTCAGTGTAGGGAAAACCGTCAATCATGGATTTGAGTTCATCCAGAGACTTGCTGGGAACAATAAATTTAAAAGTGTAGTCGCAGGGCCATTCATGGTGTTCATCAAGGGTGGCTTTAAACTGTTCTATGGAATGCGCCATGTTTATCTCCTTATATTTAAATAAAATATTTGTTTTTAATGCTGTGGCTCCGATCACGGGATGAAGTTTATACCGCTTGTCGGGCATTGTTGATATATGGATCGGATATGGTGCTGTCAATGGTATGAAAAAAAGTTTTTCCCTTGTCCCTAAAGGAAATTCCCGCATTGTCGATACAGTTTGCAGGTGTTCCTAAAATTATACTGTAAGGATAGGGCGGAAAATGAGTAAAAAAAATCTCCACGCAACCAACTTCAGGAAAGTTCTTGAATTATTTAATGAAGGGCGTGACCGCGAAGCGGAAAGTCTTTTGAGGATCATTCAGGAAGACTATCTTAACATGTATGAGGAAAATAAAGAGTTGCGATCTCAAGTTAAAGAGGTTGCAGAGATTCTTGACCTTGCGGAATGCATGGAGTTTGACGGACAGAAATATTGGATTGATGAGGATAATGAAAAAACTGGTCCTTATTGCCAGGTTTGCTATGACCGCGATGGAGTCCTGATCAGGCTCCAGGAGCGGTCTAAGCACTGGGAGTGTTATTCCTGCCAGAACCTCTTCGTCAAAATGCCTACCGGCAGTTTCATCCATAAAAGCAGACCCAAAAAAGAGTCCAAGCCGCTGCTTAGACTTTTTAGTTAAGAAAAACACTTTATTTTCCAGTCCTTAATATACACCTTGGAGCGGAATTGTTCAGTATTGAGCAATTCCGCTTCTATTTTATCCCCGCGTTTTGAGTTTTGATTTGGGCTGATTGTTCTGTGTAATTGTAACATAAAAGGGGTAGATTAAATCTGAGTCAGAATCTATGGGATGTTTGCCTTATGTATAAGTTTGATACATGCGAAAAATGGAGATCACTGCCCTATGGTTCTTACTGAACGGCATATGCTGCTCTTGAAGCACATCAGAAGCTATTCAAAAATTGATAGATATCATGGTCTGTTGCCAAAGCGGGAAACTTATTTGTACGACCCGGAGCTTCTCAGTGAACTTTTAAAATCCGGATTGATAGACGAGGGTAGTATCTGTACATCCTGTGGGAACAACCTTGAAGGATACAGGGTTTCACGAAAGGTTGAGAAGGAATTTGATAGATTCGGTGAGGAAGTAAAAGATAAGGATTGGGAAACATTCTGCGGCATAGATATCGAGATTAATGAAATCCTTGATAAAGTTCATGTCCGTGCTTTGATTGATATCTTTCATTTATCGAGAATTTCTCTTTTTCGGGGCATAGCTCCCAAGAGCATTATGCAGGAATCCTTTACCGCAGATATTCTCAATGTCCTGCTTGATGTTGGGTATATAAATAAAATTTCTCTTAAGGGCCCGGCGATATTATATGAAAGCGGTTTTGTGCTCACGGATCGGGCTTCACGCATGCTTAAACAGGCCGGTTATGTAAAGTAATTTATTGTGAGTTTAGTTTTTAAGGGCAGTGAGTTTACTCATTGTCCTTTTTTTGTTTCGGCTGTCAAAATGAGGCTACAATTGTCTTTATGTTGGATTTAATAGCGTCATTGAGTTACTATCCACAAACTGAACTTAAACCGTGAGGTATATATATGTCGGGTAAATTTTTGTGCATACATGGACATTTTTATCAACCGCCGCGTGAAGATCCGTGGCTGGATATGATTTTTCCTGAAGGAAGTGCGGCACCGTTCCGGCATTGGAATGAGCGTATCTGCCGTGAAAGTTACGGTCCATTGGCTTGGGCCAGACGTATGGGAAGCAACGGTATCTTTGATATCCTGAATTGCTATGAATGGATGAGCTTTAACGTGGGGCCTACTCTGTTCCGCTGGATTGAACGCTCCGAGCCGGAGCTTTATGCGAAGATTCTTGAAGGTGATGCCTTAAGTCTCAAGCGTTGGGGACATGGGAACGCCATTGCTCAGATATATCATCACGTAATTATGCCTCTTGCTTCAGAAATGGACCGTGATGCCGAAGTAGCGTGGGCAATTGCAGACTTTGAATCCCGGTTTAAACGCAGGCCGGAAGGCATGTGGCTTTCTGAAACCGCCTGTAACACCGATACACTCGAAACTCTTGCTGAGCACGGTATTGCGTTTACTTTACTGGCTCCACGGCAAGCGGAGGCAATTGCAGAACTGAATTCTGATGATTGGCAGGAAGTAGATGAGTACTCTATCAACATAAAAGAGCCCTACCTTGTGGAACTGCCTTCAGGTAAGACCATTTCCATTTTCTTCTACGATGGCGGACTTTCTCAGGCCATTGCTTTTGAAGGGCTGCTTAAAAATGGTGATGAATTCTGGAACAAGTTATCCGGTGCATCCGCAGAAGGGCTTCTTTCCATCGGAACGGATGGTGAGACATATGGACATCATGTGGAATTCGGGGAAATGGCGCTGGCTTATGTGTTGGCGCAGGCTATTGAAAATCGGGACGAAATTTCTTTGCTCAACTACGGGGCTTATCTTGAAAAGCATCCTCCGACCCGCAAGGTAAAGATTCGGGAGGATTCTTCATGGAGTTGCTATCACGGTGTCGAGCGTTGGCGTAATGATTGCGGTTGTTGTACCGGTGGACATAATGACTGGAACCAGCAGTGGAGAAAGCCACTCCGGGAAGGTCTGGATGCAATCAAAACTTTGATGAACGCCCACTATTTCAATCATGGTGATAAGATATTCAAGGACTCCCGCAAGGCTTTAGTTGAATACGGAACAGTTCTGAGCGGCATTGTTACTGAAGAAGAATTCTTCAAGAAGAACTTTAAGGTTTCCGAAGGCAGTGCCGAAGCTGATATGGGCTGGAAGCTTCTTTCCATGCAGAAATGGGCTCTTTCGTCTTTTGCAAGCTGCGGCTGGTTCTTTGATGATCTGGCCCGTTTGGAGCCTGTGAATAATATGAGTTTTGCCTTACGGGCGATCGAGATTGCGCAGGAAACTGGTTTGATCGGATTGGAAGAGAAGTTTCTTTCCATAGCCGGGGAAGCAAGGTCCAATGAAGAGCGTTATGGCTCAGCCATTGATCTTTGGAGCAGCAAGATTAAGCCTCAGAGTGAAACTCCGGGAAGCTTGATAGGGCAGGCGTTAGCACGTTTGTATGTAGAGGGAGTCTTTCCTTTACCCGGTGAAGAAGGGCGTATTGAATGGCCCGGTGTTTCTGTCTTCATCAAGGTAAATGATTCTTCTCTTGTCATGGCCCGTGGTGAAGCTGAAATACGCTGGCAGTTTGAGTCGGAAGTTAAAGAATACAGCTGGAAATGGGAGAAAGGGGAGCGGGTTCTTACCGGATCGGTTGAAATTTCCCTGCCTGCCGGACAGATTGAGCATTATCCGCTCACTGAGATTTCATGGAAGAAAAAACAGTCCCTGTCTCTAACCTGGGTTAACAGATTTGCCCATAAATCATGGGAGACCCAGATATTAAACACGGGTTGTGGACCTGTTCTTTTTAATGACTTTGAAGATTATCAGACCTCTCAGACATGGGCACCGCACTGGCGTAAATTATGGGCCGGTCTGGCTTGGAATTACATATTTTCCGGTGATAATGTCGGTGAAGATTCTCTTAATTTTATGAGAGAAGTAGGGCGGGATCATCCTGATTTAGATTATTTTATTGAGCGACTGGCTAAACAGCTTTGCATAATGCTGCACAATGATCTGACATTCTGGAATAGTATTCGCGGAGTTGTAGAACGGGCTCGCAAGATCGAATTGCCACTTGATCTCTGGAAACTTCAGAATTGTTACTGGGATAAGGTTTTGATCGGGGAAAATGATCCTGATCTGGCGAAGATGATTGGTTTTGATTTGTAGTTTTTATTGATAAAAGAACAAAATAAAAGGTCCGTTGAGATTAACTTAACGGACCTTTTATTTTGTATTAATTTAGTCGAAAACTAGAACTCATAAACCGAACCGGAGCCCATAGGCACAACTTCGCAGGAGAGCCGTTCTTTAAGGAATTCGAAACCGTCTTTTCCAGTACAATGTCCGGGGGAGATCATTTTGGGGTTGAACTCCTCAATTGCCTTGGCGGTGTTTTCGTATTCCGTCCTGCCGGCGGAAAACAGGTGCAGGCCGCCGATGATTGCGTGTACGGAATCAATCCCGGTCAGGTCTCGCATATGGTAGAGCGAATTTGCCAGACCGCTGTGACAGCAACCGAGAACTACAACCGGGCCGGAATTGCTCATGAGCAGCATAAAAGCGTCATCACGAACGTGATCGACTTCAGTCATTTCCTGATCAATGAATAAATCCTTGGTCGCTTCAAACAAGCCTTCACGACGCGGGATTTCAGTGATCATGAACAGCCCGTCTTCCAGTTCAACATCATCGCGGACAATGATGGTTCCCGGATATTCACAATGAAAAGATGCGTCCTTGGCAGAGCCGTCATCTTCTTTTGAATAGCGTTTGTTGGCAAAATCGGGATGAGCATAAACAGGGCCCATGAAATCAGCATTCATGAGGGCATCCATGCCTCCGGTATGATCCCAGTGCCCGTGACTGAGTGCCAGACCTTTTGCCTTGCTGACATCAATATTCATGGCGTCGGCATTTTTCAGGAAAAGGTCGCTTGCGCTGCAATCCCAGATCCAGAGGTCATTTCCCGGCAGTTCAAGGGCCATGGAAAGTCCCCATTCCTTGCCAAGATTAGCATTCAGGGATTCATTGTCACAAAGAACGGAGATTCTGCACGGTTCGGTGTATTGTCCTGTTATCTTGATGGCCATTTTTGAGGATCATCCTTGAAGAGCTTGTAGTTGATGGAGTCCACAAGGGCCTGCCAGCTCGCTTCAATGATGTTGTGGCTGACACCCATGGTGGTCCACTGGCTTTTTCCGTCAGTGGATTCAATAAGCAGACGGACGTTGGAACTCGTTCCCGCTGCCTGACGTACCGCTCCGGACAATACTCTTACCTTAAAATCCTGTAAACGAACATCTTTTAATGACGGGTAGAAAGGCTCAAGTGCTTTGCGCAATGCTTTGTCGAGAGCGTTAACCGGACCGTCGCCTGAAGCAGCGGTATGGTTTTCCTGCCCATGAACTTTAACGATTACGGTTGCCTCGGAAAAGGGTTCTGAATCGTTTTTGCGCTTGGCATCCACAACAAAGAAGTTGATGAACTCAAAGTAGCGTTTAGACCAGCCCATGGCTTTGAAAAAGAGCAGTTCAAAGGAAGCTTCGGCTGCTGAATATTCAAATCCGATGGATTCACGTTCCTTGATGTCAGCCAGAATAGTCTGCACCGCAGGATCGTTTTTATCCAGATCGTAGCCGTACTGTTTGGCCTTGTAGAGAACGTTGCTTTTACCGGAAAGGTCGGAAAGCAGCACACGGCGGTCATTACCTACCAGCAGCGGATCAATATGTTCGTAGCTGGTGGAATCCTTAAGTACGGCACTGACATGAATACCGCCTTTGTGCGCGAATGCGGCCTGCCCTACAAAGGGCTGGCGCAGGAACGGGCGCAGGTTGGCGATTTCAGTGATATAGGTGGAAGTTTCTTTGAGTTTGGTCAGTTTATCCTGCCCAATGGTCTCATAGCCGAGCTTGAGTTCCAGGTTGGGTATGATGGAGCAGAGGTTTGCATTACCGCAACGCTCGCCATATCCGTTCATGGTTCCTTGAATCTGGATCGCACCGTTTTGTACAGCCGCAAGAGAGTTGGCCACTGCCAGTTCACAATCGTTATGAGCGTGGATTCCGATACTGCAACCGGGAATCTTTTCCTGCACAACTCTGCATGCTTTTACCACCTCTTCAGGCATAGAGCCGCCGTTTGTGTCGCAAAGGATGAGAACGTCAGCTCCGGCTTCATGTGCGGCCTTCAGGCAGCTGATGGTGAATTCCGGATTGGCCTTAAAGCCGTCAAAGAAGTGTTCGGCATCAAAGAACAGCTCTTCCACATGCGGACGCAGGTAGCCTATACTGTTACTGATCAGTTCGATATTTCTTTCAAGGGTGACATTAAGAGCACTGGTGGCGTGGAAGTCCCATGTTTTTCCGAAAATGGACATAGCCTTGGCACCTGATTCAATCAGGGCATTCAGGTTGGGATCATTTTCGGGAGTTAGGCGGTTCATGTGAGTTGAACCAAAGGCTGAGACTTTGCAGTTTTTGAGAGCGTAGTTCTGGATTTCCTGAAAGAATTCCTTGTCCGTGGCATTCGACCCGGGCCAGCCGCCCTCGACGTAATGTACGCCGAGGTCGTCCAGCTTGCGGGTGATGCGCACTTTATCTTGTACGCTTAAGTTTATTTCTTCGGATTGTGTGCCGTCACGCAGGGTGGTGTCGTATATTTTTATTTGTTTCATTTGCTAAAGTGAGTTTTCATCGGACCCCGATTTATCGAGCCCGAACGTGTTGTGGAGCGTTCTTATGGCCAGTTCAGTGTATTTTTCTTCAATTAGGCAGGTAATTTTAATTTCAGATGTGCTGATCATCAGGATGTTGATGTTTTCGTCACGCAGTGCTTGAAATGCTTTGGATGCAACACCGGAATGGTTACGCATTCCAACACCGATAACGGAAACCTTGCAAACATGCTGATCGAACAGAACGTCCTGAGCTCCCATGGGTTCTTTAATCTCGTCAATAATTTCGAGGGTCTTTTTCAGATCGCCTCTGGGAATGGTAAAGGTCATGTCAGTGCGGCCGTCACGGCTGGGGTTCTGGACGATCATATCAACAAGAATACCTGCTTCTGCAAGAGGAGTGAATAGCGCTGCGGATACACCCGGTTCATCCTTAACTTTGGATAGAGTTACGCGGGCCTGATCCTTGTCATATGCAATTCCGGAAACAAGTACTGATTCCATATTTTTATCCTCCTGAGTGACGTATGTTCCGATCTCATCGCTGAAAGTAGAGCGGACATGAACTTTAACATTATATTTTTTAGCAAATTCAACTGAACGAATCTGTAGTACTTTTGCGCCCATACTGGCCATTTCGAGCATCTCGTCATAGGAAACGTGATCCAGCTTGCGGGCCATGGAACAGATGTTGGGGTCGGTAGTGAATACGCCCGGAACATCAGTAAAAATTTCACAGACGTCAGCTTCAATAGCTGCTGCCATGGCTACTGCGGATGTGTCGGAGCCGCCGCGGCCAAGGGTGGTAATTCGTCTACCTTCGTCACAGCCCTGAAAACCGGCCATGACCAGTATATCATTTTCCTGCAGCATTTCTTCGATTTTATCGCGATCAATATCAAGGATACGTGCGCGGGAATAGGAAGAGTCTGTTTTAATGGGAACCTGAAAACCCAGCAGGGAGCGGGCTTTTATTCCGCGATCTTTGAGAAGCATGGAAAACAGGGCTACGGAAACTTGTTCGCCGGTAGATACCAGTGAGTCCATTTCTGCCAGATCCGGTTTTTCGGACCATTCATAGGCCAGATCAATCAACCGGTTTGTTTCACCGGCCATTGCGGAGAGGACTACGATAACTTTGCTGCCTTTTTCGTAAGGCACCATGACTTTTTCCAGTACTTGCTTCATGCATTCGAGGTTCCTGACCGAGGTTCCACCGAATTTCTGTACTACGATGTTCATCTGAACATTATCTCCTTACCACATGAGTTCAACGGATATTATTGGAATGACTTGAGAAATGAGGCAAGCTCTTCATAGAGGGAGGTCGCTGAACCATGCAGGGTCAATTCTATTTTTCTGCCGGATGCGGCAGGGGTCCAAGTGAAGAGCAGTGCGCTTTCAGGCCAGAATTCAATATTCAGATACTGAATCCACTCTACAACTGTCAAAGTTTTTTTATCACTTAATAAATCAAAGAAATCATCGTCAGGTGTCTGACCTTCCAATCTATAAAGGTCAAAATGCGCAACCTGAGGTTTTGTGGGGTAAATATTAAGAATATTGAAACTGGGACTGCTTACTTCTGCGTTTTGCGCACCGGGAAAAGATTCTACAAGCGCGCGAACAAAAGTTGTTTTTCCCGCTCCAAGGTCACCGTTAAGGAAGATAGGGACCAGTTTTTTAGTTTCCAGAAAAAAAGAAGCCAGAGTGGAGCCGAGTTTTAAGGTCGCCTCCACATCCGGCAGATTGATGATCAATTTATCACTATTCATTTTTATTTAGCTAAAACCTTTAAAACGTCTTCTTTACCGACAACGCCGACAAGCTTGCCGTTTTCAACAACCGGCAGGGTATAAAACTTTCTTTCGACCATGAGATCGGCAATCTTTTCGATGCTGGTGTCGGGTTCAATGGTTATAGGGTCCGGGGTCATGGCATGTTCCACCTTGGTAGCCGCAATCTTGTTCACTTCTTTCTCAAGATCCTCGTTGGAGGAGAAGGAAATGAAGCCGTCCAGTATGGTGAACAGGGAAGGCATGGAAATGGTTTTCTGTTGCGCCACAAGGTCGCTCTGACAGAGAACCCCGATCAGCTTTCCACTGCGGTCTACCACAGGGAGGCCGTTCAGGTGTTTATCAAGCATGAGCTTTGCTGCGGTTGCAACATCGGTATCAGGTTCGAGGGTGAGAGCACCGGAAGTCATGATGTCTTTGGCTTTCAGCATAATTCCTCCTTAAGAACTTGAGGGAGCACGTCAGCTATTTCAGTTGCGATGTTTCCTCGATACGGAAAATTTTCAGCCAGATACTGTCCGGCCAGTCCATGCCAGTATACCGCGATACATGCACTTTGCATAGCAGGAATTCCTTTGGCCAACAAAGCTCCGCCCATTCCTGCCAGAATATCTCCTGACCCTGCTGCCGCAAGGTTGGGAGCGGAAAGCGGAGATACAACAACCTGTCCATCCGGGCAGCCGATGATTGTACCGGCTCCCTTTAGCACGAGTATGGTTTTGCTTTCTGTTGCAAACTCACGTGCGGTGTCGATGCGTTTAGCTTCAACTTCGGGGATGGTGCTGTTGACCATGCGGGCCATTTCGCCGGGATGCGGGGTGAGAATTGAATTCTCGGCTATCTGTTTAAGCAGTTCAGGGCGCTTGGCAAAAGCGTAAAGAGCATCTGCATCGTACACTGCCGGCGGATGTCCCTTCTTAACAACGGCTTCTACAAGATCAAGCGATCCTTTGTCGCGTCCCAGTCCCGGTCCGATAACCAATGCATCGTATTTTTCCAGCTCCGGGAGCAGTTCTGCGATCATTTGATCATTCCATTGATCGCCGGAACCAAGCCCCTTAGTCATCAATTCCGGTTTCCCGGCTTTAACTTCAGCGGCGAGTCCGTCCGGGCAAGCCATAGTTACCAGTCCGGCCCCGGCACGCAGGGCGGAGATGCCCGCCAGATGCAATGCACCGGTTAACCCTTTCGAAGCTCCTACTAACAATATGTGCCCGGAACTTCCTTTATGCATGGCCGGGGAGGGCGCAGGAATAAATTCAAGCGCATTTTCCCTGATCAGCAGGTGCGTGGCCGGATGTCTGTATTTTACCTCGTTGGGTATACCTATGTGAGTGACCACTAGAGTGCCAGTGTATGCATCCGCTTGCGGCAAAGCAAGACCAATCTTGGCTTCCTCAAAAGTTACGGTCATTTGGGCCTGAACAGCAACAGGCTGTGGCAGTCCGGTTAGTCCGTTTAAGCCGGAAGGAATATCAACCGAAAAAATAAAGCTGTTCTTCGCTTTGTTGATTGCATCGACAATTGCATGGGCAAATGGGCGCAGTTCACCTGAAAATCCGGTGCCGAGCAAGGCATCAATGATGATATCGGCTTCAGGCAAAATTACTTTTTCCGTAGGCCGGAAAAATTTCATGTTCACGCCCAATCGTGCGGCAACCTTAAGCATGTAGGCTGCATCGCCTTTATACTTATTCTTGGGAGCCGTGTGCAGGATCATGATTTCCGCACCCAGATCAGCAAGCATGCGGCCCATAACAAAGCCGTCACCGCCGTTATTGCCTGATCCGGCGATGATCAGAATCTTTTTACCGGATACATTGCCGTAGCCCTTAAGCAGGGCGAAAACAGCCTCGCGTCCGGCATTTTCCATCAGGATTTCACCCTTGATGCCGATTTCATTGATGGTGACTTTGTCCCAGTTTGACATTTCTGAAGGGGTAGGAAGCGGTGAGAACATGTATTTGCCTCCGGCGGCCCTGCCGGGGGCCTTAAACCCTTTTGCAAAAGGGTTTAAGAATCCCAAAAACTTTTAATAGGGCTTCGCCATTTTTATTTTTCAAGTACCACCACGGCTGCGGCGGTATCACGTCCATGGGTGATTGAGATATGAATTCCTTCAACTCCCATCATTTTGCTTCTTTCAAGAGCTTTGCCTAGAAAGTTAAGCTGCGGCGCGCCGGATTCCACGCGTGTTATTTCAATTGTGTGGAACGTTATTCCCTCGGCAAATCCGGTTCCCAGTGCTTTTACGGCTGCTTCCTTTGCTGCAAAACGGGCAGCAACGTAGGGTACTGGATTCTTAGCCGGGATCAGTTCCATCTCAGCAGGAGTAAGGATTTTTTCCGCAAAGCGTTCGCCGTATTTATTCAGCGAACGCTTAATGCGGTCAAGTTCAGTTATATCTATTCCAAGTCCGATGATCATGGATTAATCAGCAAAGTTTCTAATAATTTCTACCATATCACGAACAGCGCGATCAATACCCACGTAGATTGCACGGGACATGATGGAGTGTCCGATGGAGTATTCGCAGATTCCGGGAACATCAGCGAAATCAAGGATGTTTACGTAGTTCAGACCGTGACCGAGGTTTACTTTAAGTCCGAGATCCTGAGACATCTTGATGCCGTCGATGATACGGGCCAGCTCCGCTTTCTGCTCGGAACGGGTCGGAGCATCGGCAAAATGTCCGGTGTGAATTTCAACGTATTCTGCGCCGATGGCTTTGGCTGCTTTAATCTGGTCGGCATCAGCATCGATGAAAAGGCTGGAGCCGATTCCTTTTTCGTGAAGTGGGGCAAGATATTCGGTGAGACGTTTTTCCTGACCAATGCAGTTCAGGCCGCCTTCAGTGGTGAGTTCTTCGCGTTTTTCCGGTACAAGGCAGACTGTGGCAGGGTCGATGCGCAGGGCAATCTGCTGCATTTCTTCGGTTGCTGCCATTTCAAAATGGAAGTCGGTCTGGATAGTCTTGCTGATCAGTTCGATATCACGGTCCTGCACATGTCTGCGGTCTTCACGCAGGTGCATGATGATTCCTACTGCTCCGGCAAGTTCGCACATGGCGGCAGCAGTAACTGGGTCCGGTTCAATTCCGAGGCGTGCTTGTCTGATAGTAGCTACATGATCAACATTGACGCATAAGAAGGGCATGATTATATCCTCCGGTAAAATTATTTCTTAACTTAAAAGTCGAATTTTTATTATATTAAAAATGAAGCCTGAAGCGGTTTCCGGCTTGCTAACAGCACAATATAGTTAATGGACTTTGATGGCAACCGTCATATCTTTGTAACCGGGTTGGAGTTGACATTAAAAACATAATGGCGTTATCCGCACTAGGATCAATTAAGCGTCAGCCCGGCACCTGAGATAATGCCAGCTAATTATAGAAAATCAAACGCTATAAATAAACGAGAGAACAGCTAATGAACATTTGTATTGTAGGGACCGGATATGTGGGTCTGGTCAGCGCGGCGTGTTTTGCTGAAATGGGTAACCACGTATGGTGCGTGGATGTTAATCCTGATGTAGTTGAAACCCTCAAGCAGGGCAAGATCCATATTTTTGAACCAGGCCTTGATGTCCTTGTTAAGCGTAACTACGAAGACGAAAGACTTTTCTTTACCACCGATCTTAAAGAAGGACTGGCAAAAGCCAAGATGGTTTTCATTTGCGTAGGTACTCCTTGCGGTGCCGATGGCAGTTGTGATCTTAGTTATGTTGAGACTGTTGCCCGTCAGGTCGGTCAGAATATGACTGAACCCAAAATTATTGTAGATAAATCCACCGTCCCCGTGGGAACTGCCGATAAAGTTCGGGCTACCATTCAGGAAGAGCTGGATAAGCGCGGTCTTGATCTTGAATTTGATGTGGCTTCCAACCCTGAATTCCTTAAAGAAGGGGATGCGGTCAGCGACTTTATGAAACCCGACCGGGTTGTAGTGGGTACTGAGAATGAAGAAACCCGCAGGCAGTTTGAAACTCTTTATGCCCCTTATGCCCGCAGCCGTGAAAAACTTATTTTCATGGGTACCAGAAGTGCTGAGATGACCAAGTATGCAGCAAACTGCATGCTGGCGACCAAAATTTCCTTTATCAACGAAATTGCCGGAATCTGCGAGAAAGTCGATGCAAACGTACGTGAAGTTCGTTTAGGTATCGGTTCTGACCACCGCATCGGTTACTACTTCATCTACCCCGGCGTAGGGTACGGTGGGTCCTGCTTCCCCAAGGACGTGAAAGCGTTGATCAACACCGCCAAGGAAGTTGGGGCTCAGCCCGAGCTTATCGAAGCTGTTGATTCCGTCAACAACCGCCAGAAAAAAATGCTCTCCAGTAAAATTCTGGACTATTTTGAGCCTCAGGGCGGCGTTAAAGGTAAAACCCTTGCATTGTGGGGGCTTGCATTCAAAGCCAATACTGATGATATGCGTGAATCTTCCGCTCTTTCAATTATTGAAGAGCTGACTTCCGCAGGCATGAAAATCAAAGCATTTGATCCTGTTGCTCACAAAAAAGCTGCAGAGATTCTGAGTGATAATGATCTGGTGGAGATTGTCCACAACCAGTATGAAGTGCTCGAAGGTGCTGATGCCCTTGCTGTTGTTACCGACTGGAACCAGTTCAGGAACCCCGATTTTGACAAGGTGAAAGATTCTCTCAATGCTCCGCTGGTTTTTGACGGCAGGAACCTTTATGATCCTGCTTACCTTGGAAGCTGCGGTTTTGCTTACTTCAGCGTAGGCCGCCGCCCGGTTGGAGCTGAAGATTAGTTCATACTGGAAAAGAGAAATAAAAAGGCCCGCCATTGGCGGGCCTTACTTTTTAAGGATCCAGAGTTTTCATTGATGACCTGAGCTGCAGTTCCTGCAGAATCAGCCTTTCGTACTCCGGGCTATATTGAATATCTTCTTGATTGTCCTGATCAAGCATTTTGGCTAGAAACTGTGTTTCTTCCCAAAAGTCGAGCAGTTCTTCATTTGCTAATGATTTAATTTGGTCTTCCAGAGTAATATTTTCTGTCGGGGAAAACTGAGCCATGCGAGTTCATACCCTCCTGAGCTTCGCTTTTTGCTATCAGATTTAACTGATAGTCATTAAAGTGGAGCGAGTCAATTTCTGTGCAAGAAAAAAAGCGTAATTCTTTTATAATTTCAGGATTAGCTTGCAAATGTTTCAGATGAATAATAATATAGTATTAAATTAGAACTTTTGAGTTTTCTTATAAATTAAAATTGATCAAATCCCTTGGTCATCCACTGTAAAAAATAACAGGGGGACAAATATGGAAGAAGGTAAGAAAATTACGCTTGACGCGGAGTTGATTCAGCTGGTTACCTTCAGTATCGGTGAAGAAGAATTCGGTGTTGATATTCTCAAGGTTCAAGAGATTATCAGAACCATGGAAATTACCAAGGTTCCCAGAGCTCCGCAATTCGTTGAGGGTGTAATTAACCTTCGCGGTAAAGTTATCCCCATTATCGATCTCAGAAGCAAGTTTGGTCTGCAGTTCCGCGAACACGATCAGCATACCAGAATTATTGTTATTGAAATCAACGATATGATTGTAGGTTTTGTTGTGGACTCTGTCTCTGAAGTCCTGAGAATCCCTGCTTCCACCGTTGAACCGCCGCCGCCTGTTGTTTCCGGTCTTGAATCTGAATACATCAGCGGGGTAGGTAAGCTTGAAGACAGGCTGCTTATCCTGCTTGACCTGAACAGGCTCCTGTCCAACGAAGAACAGGAACAGCTTGCACAGGTATAGCCGCTGCTGAAATATTAGTGCAGAATTTTGCATTACAGCAGTTCTTTGATTCAATTGTTCATTAATAATTGTTTTAGAACTGGACAGCAGCCGCATTTGTCTGCAAAAAAAAGTCGTTCTCTGCTTGAGCAGAGGACGACTTTAATTTTGATAAATTTCTGGAGTCAGTTTGTCCTTACCAGCTCAGCTCTCCGCTTTCGCTTCCGGAAGTGGTGATAACTTACGTATTTTTAAAAGCGGCCACGGAACCCAAGCCTTCACAGCTCACAACCTGCATTCAAGGGGAGAGTCTGTTGTTCTTGTTGCTCCCGGCGCGCGCGAATATTCAGAACTCAAGGCCCTGCTGACTTTATTCAGCCGCAACGAACTTGAACAGAAAGGTAAAGTTATTCCTTCATGGGAAAGGGATTGGGTTTTTCTGCCGCCGTATCTGAGTAAGAATCCGGCAGCTTCTGATTGGGCTGAGCGTTGGGCTGCTCTGCATGCACTGACCCGCGGTGGAAAACAGTCCGTTTTGATGACTGCGGACAATTTGTTGCCGAAATGGCCTTCCCCGGATGTTCTGGAGAGCAATTATATTGTTCTTACAAAGGGCGAAGAAATGGACCCTGAGCTGCTTATGGAACAAGCAGTGACATGGGGCTACACAAGGACTAAACTTGTTTCCGGGTATGGCGAGATGTCCATGCGCGGTGATATTCTTGACATTTATGCGCCGGGATATGATTTGCCGGTGCGTCTTGAATTCTTCGGCGATATTCTTGAAGAAATTCGTGTTTTTGATCCATCATCGCAGAGATCAAAAGCTGATCTCGATGAAGTTACTCTGCTTCCTGTCGCTCCGGCAATGCTGACCGATAATCATACAAATGAAGCTGATAAACTCTGGACTCAGCTCAAAAAGACCGGAGAGATATCATCGGAAGGTTATACTCGCTTGCTTGAAAAAGCGGAAAATGCCGACGGCATGATCTGGCCGGGACTTTTTTATCCTGAAGCAGTCGACCTTAAAGCTTTCTTTCCTAAAAAATCAGTTTATGTGCTTTCTTCTGCATCCAACCTGCGTTCCAAATTGCAGGATCAAGAGCATGGCTGGAAAACTTTCCTGCTTGATAAAGCTGCTCATAACGGCTGCAAATGGCCCATGCATGTGATCTGCTGGAATGAGGAAAAAGCCCGTGGAACATGGCGCGATGAACGTCAGATAGTTTTTGAAGATCTGGTTATCGGTCGGGAGAAAGATGGTATTGATCTTTCGGAGCGATCCATATCCGCATTCACGGATATTTTTTGGAAACCGGAGCAGGTCAAACGTCCTTGGGCTGCATTGGTCGCCGCATTGAAAGAATGGAAAACCGAGCGTTTCCAAACAGTTCTCAGCTTTCGTACCGAACGTTCCCGCAAGAAATTTCTCTCCCTTATTGAACCGGAGCAACTTACCATTGCAACGGAATATTCTCCGCTTAATAAAGGTATTTACGCGCTCGTTTCCCCCTTGAGACAAGGGATGGAGCTGGAATGGAACCAGACGGTAATCCTCGGTGAAGATGTAATTCAGCCGCAGGCCGCTAAAGGAACCCGCAGCCGCGATAAAGCCTTTGAAGGCATGACCAGCTATGAGGACCTGCTGCTTGATGATCTGCTGGTTCACCGTGATTACGGTCTTTCCCGCTTCGGCGGGCTGCACCATATGAATGTAGGTGACGTGGCTAACGATTATCTGCTGTTGTTCTTTGATTCCGAGGACAAACTTTATGTCCCGGTTGACCGCTTGAATCTTGTTCAGAAATACAAGGGACCGGAAGGATCGTGTCCGATTCTCGATAAGCTTGGCGGTGCTCGCTGGGCCAAGACTCGCGAAAAGGCCCGTAAGGCTATTGAAAAGATCGCCGGAGAGCTGGTCGAGATGTACGCTTACCGTAAGATTGCCAAAGGGTATGCCTACGGTCCTCTGGATGAAATGTATTGGGAATTTGAATCCACTTTCGGGTTTGAGGAAACCCCGGATCAGGAAAAAGCCATTCAGGATGTCTTTCGCGACATGGAAAGCCCTGAACCCATGGATCGCCTTGTTTGCGGTGACGTTGGCTTCGGTAAGACCGAGGTTGCTCTGCGTGCGGCTTTCAGGGCTGTTTTGGATGGTAAGCAAGTTGTCTTGCTCTGTCCTACAACAGTTCTTGCTGAACAGCACTATCAGACCTTTGTGCAGCGTATGGAAGGTTTTCCGGTTACGGTTGGCATGCTAAGTCGTTTTGTTCCTAAATCCCGTCAGAAGCGTGTTTTGGAGCAGATGGCGGCAGGCGAACTTGATATTCTTATCGGAACTCATCGCGTGCTCTCCAAGGATGTGGAAGCACCGAACCTCGGTTTGCTTATACTCGATGAAGAGCAGCGTTTCGGAGTTCGCCATAAGGAAAGAGTCAAGGAAATGCGCAAGAATATCGACGCATTGACCCTGACCGCAACCCCCATCCCCCGTACTTTGCAGCTTTCCCTTTCCGGGGTGCGCAGCCTGAGCACCATTGAAACACCTCCTGTGGACCGCAAGCCGGTTGAAACCGCGCTTATTGAGCGTGATGAAGCGATGCTTGCATCTGTTGTGGCACGTGAACTTGAACGCGGCGGGCAGGTCTTCTGGGTCCATAACCGGGTTCAGGGGCTTGAACGTGTTGTTGAGTTTGTTAAGAAGCTGGCACCGGATGCTAAAATCGGCATGGCTCACGGACAGATGACCGAAAAGAATCTGGAAGAGACTATCCACAAATTTTGGCATAAGGAACTGGATATCCTTGTTGCTACTGCAATTATTGAGTCCGGGCTTGATTTTCCCAATGCGAACACCTTGATTGTTGATCAGGCGCAGATGTTCGGACTTGGGCAGCTTTACCAGCTTCGAGGTAGGGTAGGACGCAGTACTCGTCAGGCTTACGCATATTTTGCGGTATCTTCGCTGGATTCTCTTTCAGAGAAAGCCAAGCGTCGTATGCAGATTATTCTGCAACTTGATTACCTTGGTGCCGGATTCAAGGTTGCTATGGAAGACCTGCGTTTGCGTGGTGCCGGTAATATTCTGGGTGAGGTTCAGTCCGGGCAGATGGCCAAGGTCGGACTTGATCTGTTCCTTGAAATGCTGGACGAAGAAGTGCGTAGAATCAAGGGTGATGATTCCGCACAGGTCAGCGATCCTGAGATGAATTTTGTGTTCAAGGCTCACCTGCCGGAAGACTTTGTTCCGGATGCACGTGAACGTTTGCGCTATTATCGTGCTCTTTCTTCTGCTGACAGTGAAGCAGGAATTGAAGAGCTCGCCGCTGAGATCAAAGACCGTTTCGGGCATTTTCCGGAAGAGGTTGAAAATTTTATTTCAGTGCTTTACCTCAAACGTACCCTTGCGCGTTTGGGTGTTGTGCGGGCCGATCTTTTTCCGACCCGGGTTATCCTGACATGGACTGAGAACAATAACCCTGTTGACCCGGCTAAACTGATTGCCTGGATCGGAGAGCAGGGGGATAAGGCAAAACTCAAGCCCCCGGCAGCTCTTGAAGTCCGCCTTGACCAAAGTGTTTCTATTTCGAAAGGTCTTGATTCTATTTGCAAAAAACTTGAACCGTTACTTTAACTATGCCGTTGCACGGTTTATTTGGAAGCTGATATGAAAAAAATATTGATCGGTGTTCTGTTGGCCTGTTCCTTGTTTGGTTGTCAGAATAAAAGTGAAGAGCCGGGCATCATCGCTAGGGTAAACGGAAATCCAATTTACCTGAGCCAGTTGGAGTATAAATATGACCTTACTCATGAAGGAGTTGGTGGATTTGTCCCTTCTGTTGAGCAGGTCAGAGCTGAATACGGACAGATTCTTGGAGACTTGATTGTTCAGGAGCTCGTTGCCCAAGAGCTGGAGCAACGCGAGATTCCGGTCTCTGATAAAGAGTTGAAGGAAGCTGAAGACGAAGTCCGTTCCGATTATCCTGATGATTCTTTTGAACAGATCCTTATTGAAGAGTATATCGATATTAATGCATGGCGTTCACAGCTTAAATACCAGCTGGCTATGGATAAATTCTTTCAAGATATACTGCGCCCTGAGATTAAGATTGATTATAAGGAAGCTGAGAAATATTACCGCACCCACCTTTCCGATTTTTATATGCCCGCCGGGTACAAATTTGTAATGGTTAAAGGAATGGGCAAGGATCTGGTTCTTAAAGGTGTGGAACTTTTTCGCGAAGGACTTACTCCTGCCGCTATTTCTGCGAAACTCCGCAAAGTCTCTGTCCGAGAAATCTGGATCAGGAACGGACAGATTCCCGCAAACTGGAAGACTTTTGTTGAAGACCTTGAACCTGGTAAGGCAACACCGGTAATTACCCAGAAAAAAGAAGTCTTTTGCTTAATCCTTAAAGAGAAGAAGGAAGCGACTTTACTCACGCCCCTCCAAGCCTATCCCATGGTTGAAAAAGTACTTTTGGAAAGGAAGCTTAAGGAAAAATTCGAAGGCTGGCTGAAAGAAAAAATGGCGACTTCAAAAATTAAAATAAGCAAGGAATTGTTGCCTGAAGTGGAAGAAATCGAGCAGAGTGCATCATCTGAGAAATCACCAGTGGCTGAATAGTTGCATAGTTTAGTGAAAGAGTTTAGTTAGTCATAGGAATTAACGAAGTTGCGATCATTTTCTGATGGTCGCGATAAATTTGAAGATAAAACCGGACCGGGGTCCGGTATCCATATTCAGGAGAATCGAATTGAAACGTATTATTGCCGGTTTTCTGGCCAGCATGATTATAGGGTCCGCATCATTTGCCACTGCAGAAGAAAAAGTTGTTGATGGGATTGTGGCCGTTGTGAACGGTGAAGTTGTGACCATGTATGAGCTGAATAGAAAAATGGCTCCTATTATGAAGCAGTTTGATGGAAAAGAGCTTTCTGCTGTAGAAGCGGAACAGTTAAAAAGAGTCCGTCAACAGATTCTTGACCGTTTCATTAATGAAATCATTATTGATCAGGAAAGTAAAAGACTTAAGGTCGATGTTTCTGATCAGGATGTTGAGAACGAAGTCAAAGCAATTAAAGAAAAAAGTAACCTCTCTGACGAAGAATTTGAACGTCAGCTTGAACTTCAGAAGACCAACCTTGATAAATTCAAAGATAAAATCGGCAAAGATATTCGTAAACATCGCCTCCTTTCCTACAAGGTAAAAAGCAAGGTTGTTGTTACCGATGAAGAAATAAAGACAGCATGGAACAGTACCCGCACCGAGCAGGGCGAAGTTGCCAAAAGCGTACATCTTAAATTGATCCTTTTTCCCGAAAATGTATCTGCAGATCAGGTGCGTGAACAGATCGTTGCAGGGGAAACCACTTTTGAAGAAGCTGCTGATAAATATACTACCGGACCCGGAGCCGGGAGTGGTGGAGACCTTGGTGTTCTTGAATGGAACGACCTTGCCCAGGCATGGCATGAAGCCCTTACAGGCTTGAAACCCGGTGGTATCAGTGAGCCGTTTGAAGTTCAGAGTTTCAAGGCGTTACTTAAGCTTGATTCATACGCCAACACTGAAGCAGCATCATTTGAAGACAGCAAGCAGGAAATCTATCAAAAGCTTTATCGTCAAAAGCAGGACGATTTATTTGCGGATTTTATTAAAAAGCTCAGGGAGAAGGCTGTTATTGAGCTTAAATAAACGGGGAGAACTGTAGCGGATCTTAGTTGTCTTTAAGGCAGCATTTAACGACAGTTTCAAATTGGTTTTTGAAACATTATTCCCAGACTGTATTGAGAGGGTCGTATGGATTTGAAAGAGCTTGGTTCCCGGTTGAAAGACGAAAGAGAACGGCAAGGGCTGACAATGGAACAGATTATGGAGATCACCAAAGTCAGCCGTGTTAATATTACTGCCATCGAAAGTGGCGACCAAAAAGAATTTCCACATGAAGTCTATGCCAAAGGTTTTATAAAAACCTATGCGAAAGCACTTGGGCTGGATGCAGAGGAAATCGGTGATGAGTTTTCGCGAATTATGGGCTCCGGTACAACGGAATCTGCTGGTGATGTAGTAGAAACTGTCCAGCCGGACTATTCTGCGGACACTAAAAAAAGTCCTGTCGGGACCATCCTTTTAGTCTTGCTTCTGGCTTGTATTGTTGGTGGTTTGGTTTATTACCTCCACGACAACTCTTTTTTCAGTTCCAAGAATGAAGCGCAGACGGAAGTAGTTGCGGAAGAAGTTGTTCAGGAAAAGCCTGCTGTAACTGAGCCGCAAGTTAAAGCTCCGGCTGGTGAAAACAAAGAAGCTGAAGTTGCGGAACCTGCTCCCGCTGAGGGTGAGCAGTCCGCAGCAACTGAGGCTCCTGCTGAAACTAAGATTGAAGAAGCAGCTGAAGCTGTTGAGCAGCCTGTAGCAGCAGCAGAAAATGTTGTTGCTGAGCATGTCGGCAATACTGTGGTAATTACAGCTAAAACCGGTGAAGCATGCTGGCTTGAAGCTGTAGTTGACGGTAGCGCAAAAGAATATGTACTTCAGGAAGGTGAAACACTTTCACTTCCGTATGAGGACAATCTGAAACTCAAGCTCGGCAACGGTGGCGGGGTTGAGATTGCTTCCAACGGTAAGCCGTATTCATTTGATGCGCCTAAAGGTCAGGTTAAAAAACTTGAATTTTCAGCTGTTCAGTAGAAACAGCAATTAGTAGATGGAACTCACCGAAAAAGTAGTAATACTTAAGACAGGTAAATTTAAGGAAAACGATCTTTGGGTTCGTTTTTTGTCGGCTACCAGGGGGGTGCAAAACGCATTTGCCTTCGGTGGCAGTAGAAGCCGCAGACGATTCGGTGGATGTCTTGAGCCTTTCTCGCTGGTACTTTTTAAAACCGGAACGAATAAAACCGGAACTTATCAGGTCTTGCAGGAGGGAAGTCTTGTAAAGGGTTACCCCGGAATACGTTCTGATTTCCGCAAGATGGGACTGGCAGCCAATTGTTTTAAGTTTATTGAATCTGCAGTCTTGGAGCGGGATGGCAGCCGGGCTGTATTTGATTTGCTGACCGAAACACTGGATGTAATTGAAGAGGCGGAACCGGACGATTTTTTCCCGCTTTTCTTTCGGGCCAAGGTCGCATTTGAACAAGGGTACAATCCTGACTTTACAATTTGCGCTCAATGCGGCAAACCTTTGTTTAGTTCCCGTCCTGTGGTCTTCAATATAGAAAAGGGCCAGCTTAACTGTTTGGATTGTAATGACGGCAGGCAGGGCGAAACAATTAGTGCCGGGACAGCTAGAACTCTTGCATGGATTCAGGATACAGGACCGGCCAGTTGGATTACTCTTCAGCTACCTGCGGATATCCGTCAGGAATGCTTTTCGGTGATGGACCGCTTCATGGCCTACCATATGGGTGTGGTCTGGGAAGGTAACGGTTACCGGAAGATATAAATTTCTCTGTCCGTATGGGCAGTCTGTTCAGGATGGATAAGATCTGTCCTGCGTTTATTTGTTTGTAAACCCGACATTTCTTCGGCTGTATACAAATCGGCTCAAGGAAATGAATCAATACAAATGTTGTTTGTTAGATGAGAGGAATTTGATGAATTTTCAAGATGTTATACTCAAACTTCAGGACTTTTGGTCTGATTACGGATGTTGCATTGTCCAGCCTCTTGATATTGAGGTAGGTGCAGGTACATTCAACCCTTCAACTTTTTTCCGCGTAATCGGACCTGAGCCGTGGAATACTGCATATGTAGAGCCTTCCCGTCGTCCTACTGACGGCCGCTATGGTGAAAACCCCAACAGGCTGCAGCATTACTTCCAGTTTCAGGTAATCCTGAAACCTTCTCCTGACGATGTTCAGGACCTTTACCTCAAGAGTCTTGAAGTGATCGGTATTGACGCTAAAGAGCATGACATCCGTTTTGTCGAGGATGACTGGGAATCTCCCACACTCGGCGCATGGGGCCTTGGCTGGGAAGTCTGGCTCAACGGTATGGAAGTGACCCAGTTTACTTATTTCCAGCAGGTTGGTGGTATTGATCTCAAACCTGTATCCGTTGAACTTACATACGGTCTTGAGCGTCTTTGCATGTACTTGCAGGGCGTTGAGTCCGTTTACGATCTCAAATGGAATGATAAGGTTACTTACGGTCAGATTTTTCACCAGAACGAAGTGGAACAGTCAAAGTACAACTTTGAACTCAGCGACGCCAACATGCTGCTGGACCTCTTCGATAAATATGAAGCTGAAAGTAAGAAGCTCTGCGAAGAAGGTTTGCCCCGTCCGGCATACGAATACTGCCTGAAGTGTTCTCATACCTTCAACATGCTGGATGCCCGTGGAGCAATCTCCATTACTGAAAGGGCAACATACATCGGCAGAGTTCGTAATCTCGCTTCGGCAGCAGCAAAGCTGTACGCAGAAGAGCGCGAGAATCTGAATTACCCCATGCTTGAAAACGATTAAAAAAACGGAAGCTAAAATGGCCGATTTTATACTCGAAATTGGAATTGAAGAGATGCCCGCCCGCTTTGTTCCCCGGCTGGGTCTCGATATTAAAGATATTTTCAGCACTCTTCTTGAAGAGAAGATGATTGATAATGCAAGCGTAGAAACTTATGCCACTCCGCGCCGCCTGACCGTATTTGTTAAAGATATGGCTGCAGTACAGAGAAAGGTAGAAGAAGAAGTTTCCGGTCCTCCGGCACGCATTGCATATGATGCAGATGGCAATCCCACCAAAGCTCTCACCGGTTTTGTAAAATCTCAGGGTATCGACCTTGAAGATGTTTACACCCTTGAGACTGAAAAAGGTGATTACCTCGCTGCCAAAAAGACTGTTGGCGGTGGCGAAACCATCGCTATCCTGCCCGAGATTTGCGTTACTGCGATTAAAAAGCTTTCCTTTCCTAAAAAAATGAAATGGGGCAACCTTGATTTCGCTTTCGGGCGTCCGTTGCGCTGGCTGCTTTGTCTGCTCGGCACTGACGTTGTTGAATTTGAAATGGCTGGTATGCCTTCCGGTCGCCGGACATACGGTCACCGCGTAATGGGTGCCGGACCTTGGGAAGTTGCTTCTGCTGATGACTACTTTGATGTAATCAAAGATAAGTCTTCTGTTATTATTTCTCCTGAAGCAAGGGGAGAGCACGTCCGCAAGGAAGGTGACAAGCTTGCTTCAGGACTGAACGGTTCTGTTGTCTGGAAAGATTCCTTGCTGGAAGAAGTCAGCAACCTTGTTGAGCTTCCTGTACCCATCATCGGTAACTTTGATGAATCTTTCCTCGAACTTCCCAAAGAAGTTCTGCTGACCAGTATGGAAAGCCATCAGAAATGTTTCGGTATTCAGAAAGAAGACGGCGAGCTTCTCCCTCATTTCCTGTGTACCCTGAACCTCATTCCCACCGATGTGGAACTGGTCCGTAAGGGCTGGGAAAAGGTTTTGCGTGCAAGACTGGAAGATGGACGTTTTTTCTGGAAAAATGACCTTAAAACCGATTTTGACACATGGCTTGATAAGCTGGACAACGTTGTCTTTCTCGGTCCTTTGGGCTCCATGGGTGACAAGTCCCGCAGGATGGAACGTCTTGCCGCACTGATCGCCGGAAAAACCGATGCCTCCCTGCAGACCGAGATGGCCCGTGCCGGTCGTCTTGCCAAAGCAGACCTCGTTTCCGAGATGGTTAACGAGTTTGATAAACTTCAGGGTAAAATGGGTGGCATCTACGCTTCCAAACGCGGCGAAGATGACGTAGTATGTAAAGCTCTTTACGAACAATACCTGCCTGCCGGACCGGAAAGCCCTGTGCCTTCTACTCTCGGCGGTGTTATTGTTTCCATGTCCGATAAGGCTGACACTCTGGTCGGTTGCTTCGGTCTTAATAAGATCCCCACTGGCGCAAACGATACCTACGCGCTGCGGCGCGCCGCTCTGGGTATCGTGCGCATGATTATACAGTATGGCTTGAGAGTAGACATTCTTGAAATCATGGATATGGCCTTTGAAGGTTACTCCAAGGATATCAAGTGGAAACTTGAAAAGTCTGAACTCCTCGAAAAACTTGGAGAGTTCATTTCCAACAGACTCCGTGCCTACTTCACAGGTAAAGGTTATGAAACAAGGGTTGTTGATGCAGCTCTTGGAGCCGGCTACCGTGATGTTACTGCTCTTAAGGCAAGAGTCGAAGCGTTGGCTGAATTCGCTAAGGCTGATGGTTTTGAACAGGCGGTGCTTACTTTCAAACGCGCAGCCAACATCATCAAGAAGCAGGGCAGTGAGCAAGGTGTGTCGCTCACCGGCGGTTTCGAAGTTGATAAGTTGGAAGAAGCGCAGGAGAAAGAACTTGCCACCAAGCTTGATGAAACTGCTGCCCGTTTCGAGGAACTCTGGGAAAATGACGAGTTCTCTAAGCTGTTCGCAATCCTCGGCGAACTGCGTCCCTACGTTGATGACTTCTTTGATAATGTAATGGTTATCTGTGAAGACAAGGGCCTTAGAATGAACCGTCTCAACCTGCTTAAGGCTCTGGTAGACAGACTGAGCAGGCTGGCTGATTTCGGCGCATTGCAGGTTTAATCTGTAGCCCGTTTTGTGAGAGAGTTTGTGAGAGCATCTTTTTCTAGACTTTTTCTTTAAAAAAAATGTTCTTCTGCCTTGACAGTTATTGCTGTTATTGGTTAAAGACACTCTTCGTTTGAACGTAATCCCCGGCTTGCCGGGTTAAAAAATAGAAATTTAATTTTAAGGAGAAATACCTTGGCGAACCATAAATCCGCACTCAAAAGGCACCGTCAGAGCGTTAAGCGTAACCTGCGTAACAACATGGTACGTACCCGTATCAAAAACGTTGTAAAAGAAGTTCGTGAAGCTGTTGAAGCTAAAGACACCGAACTTGCAGCAAGCGCACTGCGCAAGGCTACTTCTGTCCTCGATAAGGCAGCAACCAAAAAGGTTATCCACGCTCGTGCAGCAGCACGCAGGATTTCCCGCCTCAGCGCAGCCGTTAACAAAATGGCTTAGTGTCTTAAAGATTTATTCTTTACAAGACCATTTGAGCCCGTCGCCCTGTGCGACGGGCTTTTTACGTTCTTTGCACTTTGAAAAAAGTTGTTGTTGCTGAATTTAAACGATCAAGTTATAAGCAACTATTGATTTCAACAGTACTTTTCTGTTTATACCAGATGTAATGCGCAAGGAGTAACTTTTGAGAGTTATCATAGTAGGCGCCGGCGAAGTTGGCTTTAACGTTGCTAGGCGTCTTTCCGGTGAGAACAAGGATGTTGTCGTAATTGACATGAATCCAAAAGCTCTTAGCAAGGTTTCCGATTCTCTGGATGTCCAGACGATTCTAGGGTCCGGTTCAAGTCCTGAAATTCTGGAAGAAGCCGGGGTGCGTGAAGCGGATATTTTTCTGGCTGTAACTGACAAGGATGAAATCAATCTAATCGCAACTTTTCTCGCCAACAAGCTTAAGCCCGGTATTATCAAGCTGGCTCGTATCAGAAACGAGGACTACACCAAGTATTCCGATATGTTTTCTGAAGGAGATTTGCGTATTGATACTATCATTAACCCGGATGAAGAGGTTGTTGAATCTATTCTGAGGATTATGAGTGTTCCCGGTTCGGTTGAAATCAACGATTTTGTAGGTGGCAAGGTGCGTCTGATCGGGGTCAAGCTGCCTGACGACAGCCCCCTTGAAGGCATCCAGCTTATGAAAGTTCGTGAGCAGCTGGGTGACGATATTGATGTTGTGATTGCAGCTCTTGTCAGGGATGATGAGCTGATTATTCCCGGTGGTCTTGATACCATTGAGAAGGGCGATATTGTCTATTTTACCTGCATGCGTGACCAGCAGGATGTATTGCTTCAACGTGCTGGGATTCTTTCCGATCCTATCAGGAAGGTACTGATTGTCGGCGGTGGGAATGTCGGTTCTTTACTTGCCCGTGCTCTTGATAATAAAAAATTCCACACCCGTCTGATTGATAACGATGCCGACCGTTGCGCGGAGTTATCAGAGGCTCTTGACCGTGTAATTGTTCTCAACGGTGACGGAACAGATCAGGATCTTCTTAACGAGGAAAATGTCGGCGAACTGGATATGGTTATTTCAGTAACCGGTGATGAAGAAATGAATATTCTTTCCTGCTTGCTGGCTAAGAACCTCGGCGCCCGTAAGACTATCACCCGGATCAATAAGTTTGCTTACATTCCTCTGATTCAACCCATAGGTATCGACCATCTGGTTTGTCCGCGCCTTTCTGCGATTAACTCAATTCTACATTTTGTTCGTCAGGGTAAAGTTATTTCTGCTGTCTCCATCAAGGGCGAAGAAGCAGAAGCCCTTGAAGCCATTGCGCAGGAACAGTCTGATATTGTGGGTAAGCCGATTATGGAACTGAATCTTCCTAAAGGGACTCTGATTCTCTGTTTTCAACGCGGAGATGATGTTATTATCCCTACAGGTTTGACTGTTATTGAGCCGAATGATCGGTTGCTCATTATTTCCACTCACAAAAATATACCTAAGATTGAAAAGGCTCTCACCACGAAGCTGGAGCTTTATTAATGCGCTGGAAAATAGTTCTGCATATCATTGGTGCCTTGACGCTTTGCGTAGGGCTGACCATGCTTTTTCCCTTGGGATTTTCCCTTTATTATCAGGATGCAGGAATTCTGCCTCTGCTTAAATCTTTTGGGCTGACCTGTTTCAGTGGGCTTGCTCTGTTTTTTATTTTCAGGGAGCGTGAAGAAGCTAAGGGACTCAGTCATCGTGAAGGCATGGCGATTGTTGCTCTGGGATGGGTGTTTGCAGGTTTTTTCGGCAGCCTGCCATTTTATTTCTGTGATGTGTTCACCAGTTATGTCGATTGTTTTTTTGAATCCCTTTCCGGGTTCACCACCACTGGTGCCTCGGTGATGATGGATATTGAGAAAAACGCCAAAGGCATCCTTTTCTGGCGCAGCCTGACTCACTGGTTGGGGGGCATGGGGATCATTGTACTTTCGCTGGCGATCCTACCTTTCCTTGGAGTAGGGGGGATGCAGCTCTACAAGGCGGAAGTTCCCGGGCCGGTGCCGGATAAGCTCAAGCCGCGCATCAAAGACACTGCTCTGGTACTTTGGAAGGTTTACGTTCTCTTCTCCGCCATTGAAGCGGTTCTGCTCATGCTTGGCGGCATGGATTTGTTTGACTCCCTTTGTCATACTTTCGGAACCCTCGCTACCGGCGGTTTTTCCACTAAAAACTCATCCGTAGCATATTTTCAGAGTGCTTATATTGATTATGTAATTACATTTTTCATGCTTGTTGCGGCTGTAAACTTCAGCCTTCATTACCAGATGATTAAAGGCCGCCCGCTGCTGCTTTGGAAAGATCCGGAATTTAGATTTTTCGGAGTCGTCACCCTCATTATTATGGCGATCATAACCATTTCTGTTTACTCCGCGACTAACTATGATTCCATAGCAGATTCTTTTCGCTACACGTCATTTCAGGTTGCATCCATCATAAGTACCACCGGATATGCCACTGCGGACTATGAAATATGGCCTGCCGTTGCACAGGGCTTGTTGCTTTTCTGTATGTTCCTTGGCGGGTGTGCCGGTTCAACAAGTGGCGGTATGAAACATTTGCGTATTATGCTGCTTTTAAAACAGGCATATCAGGAAGTTTTCCGCATCATCCATCCCCGCTCTGTAAACCGGGTCAAGCTCGGCAAGACAGTGGTTAAGCCTGAAACCATGAACGATATTCTCGGATTCTTCGTGCTCTGGTTGCTGCTTTTCGTGATCTGTGGTTTGATTGTTGCTGCCACTGGTGTGGATGTTGTTTCTTCTTTCGCTGCATCTCTGGCTTGTATCGGCAACATCGGTCCCGGTATCGGAAGCGTTGGCCCTACAGAGAACTATGCTCATATCCCGGAAATGGGTAAATGGGCACTTATCTTCTGTATGCTGCTGGGACGTCTTGAAATTTATACCGTGATCGTACTTTGTGTTCCTGAGTTCTGGAGAAAGTAAATCGTTCATCCGTCATCCATTAAAAATAAAAAAGAAGGGGAAGCTTTTGCTTCCCCTTCTTTTTTTAATCTACTCGGTAATGACAGCCTACGCTTTGTTTGTTGCGTAGAGCCGCAACTGTGACGGTCAAGGCAGATTGACAACCGTGGAACAGGTCGATGATCGGCCTGCTGATTGGCGTGCGCTTATAAAATGACCGCAGGTTGCGATTCAGATTTTGTAAATCGTCGATAGCTCGGTTTAAACGGGCAGTGGAGCGGGTGATACCCACGTAGTTCCACATGACGTTACGGATAAAGGCCCAGTCCTGAGCAATGAGTGCCGGGTCTTCGTTTTCATTGGAGCCTGGTGCTTCCCAATCAGGTACAGCATTGAGCAGTTTCTTGGGAATTCTGGATTTTCTTTCCAGACGTGAGGCAATATCCTCACCCGAAGTGTAGCCCCAGAGCATGCCTTCCAGCAGGGAGGTGCTGGCAAGGCGGTTGCCGCCATGTACTCCGGTGCAGGAGCATTCGCCGATGGCATAAAGGCGGTCCAAAGTGGATTTGCCTTTTTCATCCACCAGCACACCTCCGCAGAAGTAGTGCGCAGCAGGTACAACCGGAATTGGCTGGTTGTTGATATCAATCCCGTTATCAAGGCATTTTCCGTAAATGGTCGGGAATCTTGTGGGCAAATCCTGCTTAACATGATTTGCCGCATCAAGATAAACGCACTCTTCCTCCGTTCTGAGCATTTCCTCAAGTATGGAGCGGGTGACAATATCACGGGGAGCAAGATCGCCACGGGGATCATAGCGGTGCATGAACGGTTCACCGTAGCAGTTGATCAGCTTTGCTCCTTCACCACGTACTGCTTCTGAAATCAGGAAGCGGCGACTGGCTCTTGTGCGTACCTGCTGGAAGAAAGAAGTGGGGTGGAACTGGACCATTTCAGCATTGATAACTCTTGCTTTGGCGCGATTGGCCATGGCGATACCGGAACCGATGGAACCGGGAGTATTGGTGGTATGCAGATAAATCTGTCCCAATCCGCCTGTGGCAAGAACTGTGAAATCAGCCAAAAAGGTTTCCACCATATTCCGCGACTCATTATACACGTACGCGCCGAGACATTTGTTGCTCAAAGAGTACTTAAACTCATTCTGGCGGGCATGGTGATGGTTGGTCAAAAGGTCGATGGCAGTTCTATCAGAGCATACCCGGATATAAGGATGATCGGCCACATGTTTAATGAGCACATCCATGATCGACTGTCCGGTATGGTCCGCACAATATAGAATGCGGTTAACAGCGTGACCTCCTTCACGGGTCAGGCTGAACTCTCCATCATCATTTTTCTGAAACGGAACCGGATATTTTTCCAGCAGAAGCTTTTTTAAAGCCTCCGGGCCCTGTTTTGAAATAGCCCGCACAGCTTTTTTGTTGTTGTAGTTCCAACCGGCTGTGTTGATATCCTTTTCCAGTTTTTTGGGAGAATCGTCCGGGCCGGTGTATACGATACCGCCTTGGGCCAGCCTCGTATTACCGGTGAAAAGATCATCCCCCGGGGTTAATAAAGTAACTTCAATACCTTTTTCTGCTATCGTCAGAGCTGATATACATCCGGCGATACCTGATCCGATAATCAAAACCTCGGTTTTCATTCGGTTTTCCTGCATGCCTATATCTCATATTACGGCAGCCTTTTCAGGTTCCGGCTAAAGGTTAGGTCAGTATTCTATTTGCAAACTTCGAGCATTCTTTCGAGAGCAAGTCTTGCCGGTTCCCGGATATCATCGGAAACATCTTCGTAAGCAGTTGTTTCCAGATTCTGGAGAAGTCCAGCAAGTTTTTTTTCTGTTATTTTAGCCATATTGCTGCATAAACTGATGCCCAGCGGGAGGATGTTCTTTTCGGGGAACATATCTTTCAACCTGTTGACGAGGTTGGTTTCCGTCCCGATTACTATGGTGGAACCTTCAGGTGCTTCATTCACATATTTAATGAGATATGAAGTGGAGCCGGCACCGTCGGAAGCCTGTACCAATTCGGGAGGGCATTCAGGGTGAACAATCACTTTGCAATCGGGGTATTTCGCGCGGAAATCCTCAATCTGGGACATTTTGAATCGCTGATGAATAGCACAGAGGCCGGGCCAGATCAGCAGTTCTTTGTCCATGGTTTCCTTAACATCAATCTGTGTTCCAAGGGAACGGATGTTGAGGAGCATGCGTTTCTCAGGGGCTATGCCCAGAGCATTCGCAGTGTTCATTGCAAGGTTTTTGTCCGGCAGGAAAAGAACTGCGTCTCCTTGTTCCTGAGCCCAACTGAGCATTTTCTCAGCATTGGCTGAAGTGCAGACAGTCCCCCCGTGTTTACCGCATACGGTTTTCACCGCAGCTGGTGTGTTCACGTACGCGAGCGGAATGATTTTTCTTCCAGTCTCATTAATGATTCTGGTCAGCACCTTATCCACCAGCCATGCGGGGGCCATATTAGCCATGACACAGCCTGCGCTTGCATCGGGAATGAAGATCTTTTGATTCTCCTTACGTACGATTGCAGCAGATTCTGCCATGAAGTGGACACCGCAGAATACAATGTATTCCGCTTCCAGCTTCTCGATCTGGCGGGCCAATTCCAAAGAATCGCCCTTGAGATCGGTATGTTTTATGATTTCATCAGACTGGTAATGGTGTCCCAGAATCGCCAGTCTTTTGCCATATTTTTCCTTTTGTTCAGCAATAATATCCGAATACATCAAAGTTGAACCTACATCGGTATGATCTGCATGCTCATGTCTGAGCATTTGGCAGAGTGAGTGATCCTGCCCACGGATATGTAGTCCGGGCCTGCTTCTGCAAGTTTAGCAATGGTTTCAAGGGTCACATTTCCGCTGATCTCAGTTTCAATTTCATCGGGAATTGTGGCAATGGCTGCTTTGGCTTCATCAAAGGTCATATTGTCGAGCATAATCCGTTCGACTTTGGTAGCCACAGCTTCATCCACTTCTTCCTGATTGCGGCATTCCACCTCAATCGGCGGGCAGTCTTCGCCATATTTAGCGCGGAGTTTTTCCACAGCGGATGTGATAGATCCGGCGCGGTCAATATGGTTGTCCTTAAGCATAAGCATTTCCACCAGATTCAGGCGGTGGTTTTTGGCTCCGCCGCAAAGGACAGCGTATTTTTCAGGGTAACGCAGGCCGGGCAGGGTCTTGCGGGTATCGAGGAGGATAGTCTCGCTATGATCCAGCGCGTCTACGTATTTACGGGTTTCAGTTGCGATACCGGACATGTGGGAAATGAAGTTCAGGATAACACGTTCAGCCTTGAGGAGCAGACCGGCGGGACCCTGGATGGCCGCGATAAGTGTTCCCTTAGAGATTTTATCTCCCTCGTCCACATTGAGATGCACCTGACACTTGTTTTCCTGATCTGCAAATTCAAGAATCAAGTTGATAAGGGGCAACCCGGAGATTACAGTATCTTCTTTGGCGATGATTTGAGCAGTTGCAATATCATCCTGCTCAAAAAGACCCAGTGAGGTCAAGTCCGGGCCGTCTTCGCTTAAAGCTATTCGTATGGTGGCCAGAAGGAACATTTTTGCTTCGGCCTGAAAGAAGTCGTTAAATGCGTTTTCTGTCATATTATCCCTGTTAATATTTTGTAACATTATGTTTGAGGTCATGTAACGAAATTTGGTATCCCGTTTTATGAGGCAGCACAAGGGCTGAGAAGGATTTCACAAAGTTATTTTTCAGCAGTTTCAAGGTGATAAATTTTGACCTTTGATTCTATTTGGTATAGTTGATGCGCCATGGCTAATCCAAAAGGTATACCCGAACCATTACGGCGGTGGCAGGAACACGGCAAAGGACGCGCAGGAGAAGTAGACCAGCGCGTTATCGATGCTATGCACCCTGCGGATGCTGCTGATCATATTGAAGAACTCGGTCTGGAAGAACAGGTCAAGTTCATTAAGCAGTTGCCTATCCGTGATGCAGCTGACTCCATTGCTGAGATGGAAAAATATGACCAGCGGGAACTTATTGAACGACTTAATGTCGGGATGGCCGCTCGTATCCTTGAAATAATGTCCCCGGATGACGCCACGGACATTCTAGAAGAACTTGATGACAATCTGCGGGAAACCCTTTTGCGTCAGATCAAAGCTGAAGACAGGGAAGAAATTTCAACCCTGCTGACCTTTGATCCTGATACTGCCGGTGGTGTTATGACTACCGAAGTAGCCATCGTCCGCGACAATATGACCGTTGATCAGGCTATCGCGGAAATACGCAAGGAAGCGGAAGATAAGAGTATTCCTTATTACGCATACGTTGTCGGTCGCCGCAACCAGCTGGTTGGTGTTGTTTCCATGCGCGACCTGCTCATTTCACGTGCAGGTAAGATGCTTACCGAATTAACCAGCAACCAGCACCTTATTTCCGTTAACTATAATGTGGATAAAGAGGAAGTAGCCCGACTTATCGCACACTATAACTTCGGGGCTATGCCTGTTACCGATTTTGATCACCGCTTTCTCGGGGTTGTCACTGTTGATGATGTCATTGACATTATTAATGAAGAAGCCAGTGAAGATATGCAGTCAATGGTTGGTGCGGGTACTGACGAAACTGTTGATTCCCCTTGGGGATATTCAGTTAAGAAGCGTCTGCCTTGGCTTGTTATCAACGTTGCCAACTCCGCAGTTTCCGCATGGGTGGTTCATTTATTTGAAGGAAATATTGCCAAGATGGCAATGCTGGCCGTACTTATGCCCATTGTTGCCAACCAGGCAGGTAATACCGGACAGCAGGCTCTGGCAGTTATGATCCGCCAATTTGCTACTGAAAAATTTGACCGCAAAAAATCATGGGAAGCGGTTTTACGCGAATTCAAGATCGGTCTTGCCAATGGAATTTGTATCGCATTGTTGGTGCTGGGTGCCGTGTTTATGCTGACAAGCAATTACACTCTGGCAATGGTTATGGCCGGAGCACTATTTATCGATATGGTTTTAGGCGCAGTGGTTGGCGGTGCAATCCCGATTATTCTTAAAGAGTTCGGACGTGACCCAGCGCAGGCTTCTTCGATATTTCTTACTACCATTACGGATAGTTTCGGATTTTTATCACTACTTGGACTTGCCGGATTGTTCCTGCTTTAGATGTTATTTTAGATATTGTAATTAGTTGCCCCATTTGAGTAAACACATACTCAGATGGGGCTATTTTTTTGTTTCAACTGAATAAAATTACGACATTTTTTCTATTGAATGCTGCCGGGGGAAAAGGTACCGTCGTAAAAATCAATCACTGCAATCTGTGTTTAAACGCAAGGCAGATAATCCGGGAATTTTCCGGCCTGTTCGGACTGTATGTCCGGCATATAAGAGGTAGATATGAAAAGAATCAAAAAACTTATCAATCATATTATATCGAGGGTGAATGTTAACCTTCGTCCAATGGGACTTGATGTTGAACAGGTGGTCAAATCCACTATTGATTATGGAAAGTTGACAGAGGCTTACGCTTATTACGCTCTGTCCATTGACCATCCAATTTACTTCCGGTTCCGGGAAAGCAACCTTGGCGGATCATATTTCCTCGGCAAATGCGATGTGGACCGTTCGATTGTCCTCAGAAGTGATATACGTGGGGATGAATTGAAGACAGCGGGGACTAAAGTTAGTTTTGGCGGGGTCACCACAGAGTTGTATCGCGATGAAGTCATTATGGTTGTAAACAGCTTTCTTTTTAAAACCCTTGTTCATAACCATTCCCGTAACCCTGAGATTCCTGAACTCTTCCGTATCCAAAACACTGTTTCCATGCACTATGCAAATATTCACGGCACCACCACTGAAGGTGCCTATCTTGGAGCATTTGCAACAGCCGACCTTTCTGAATTGCATAACTGCATACTTGGCAACTATTGTTATGTTCAGGCTGGAGACCTTTCCAAAGTCTGCATTGATCCGGGCCGTATCTGGATTAAAGCCGACAACAAATACGAGTTTGACTACCGTTATCCGCAGGCTACTCTTGAAAGATATATTTCATGGGATCAGGACGGAGAGCTTGTTGGCTTATTTGCTGATTTTCTTAAAGGTCGTAGAAGTGATTTCCTGCCTGTATATGATTCACTTGCAAAGACCTTCCCGGTTTGGGTTCCTGAAAACGCCTTTGTGAGCCGCTATGCTGTTGTCAAAGGAGACTGTGTGATAGGTGGAAACTGTCTCGTGGCTCAGAGGGCGTATATTGAAAATTCTGTACTCGGCACCGGCTCCAATGCACAGGAAAACAGTTTTATTGTGGATTCCCGCTTTGCCGGACTGGTTGTTGTTGCCCACGGCGGTAAACTTGTTCATTCAAATATCGGAGAGAAGGTCTTTATCGGCTTCAACTCCTTCCTGCACGGAACTAAAGAGAATCAGGTTTCCATAGGTGCTGGTTCAATCGTTATGCCGCATACAATTATCCACGCCTCCGAACCAATTGATATCCCGGATGAAACCATTGTCTGGGGATATGTGACCAAGCAAAGTGACCTTGAAACACAGTCCATGTCATTGGATGCTTTCTCCAAAGGTAAAGCATTCAATATTGGCGATATGTCATTTTATGGAGATGGAGCTGCTTTTATCCGAGATTTCCAAAACCGTATTGAACATATTTTGGTAGAAAACGGTGCCCGTTATGATGGTAATTCCGAGAGCAGGGGACATGCCCAGAGAACTCAGTATGTCTCCTATAATTTGTTTCAGCCTTACCTGAGCGGTGAGAAGCAGGGGATGTTCCCGACCATTATTGTTGATGATGATTAATATGATGCGTTAACGTATTTATATAAAGGATTTCGCTTCTAGCGGCCAAAGGAAGGAATCCCCTTTGGAATCCTTAATAAGATTTCACTTTTCTGAATTGTGAAAGTCTTTGAATAAAAAAAAGGCCCGCAGTCAAAATGACTGCGGGCCTTTTATATTCGGCAAACTTCGAACTAAACGAGCTGACCCATGAGGGTCTCTTTAATTTCGTCGATGGTGCCTTCACCATTGAGTTCGATGTATTTGAAGCCAGCTTTAGGAGCCAGATCTTTATAGAAGTATGCAGCTGCAACAGTACCGGTTTTGTCATCGTAGTAGATGTCGTGGCGTTTGTTGATTGCATCTTCGTCCTGGTCATCAGCGCGCTCGGAGAGAGCACCGCCGCATACGCGACATTTGTCTCCGTCGGGCTTGATAGCGTCGATGAACTTGTTGTTGGGGTGGTTAGGATCGTTTTCGCAGAGGCGACGGCCCATGATGCGGTTTTTAGCAACTTCGCGGGGCAGCAGGATTTCGATTACGAAGTCGAGCTTTACGCCATCTTTTTCGAGAGCTTCCCAGAGCTTTTCAGCCTGAACGATGGAGCGGGGGAAACCGTCGAGCAGCCAGCCGTTTTCATCGGAAGACTGGAGAACGTCGAGAACCATAGGAATGGTGATATCATCGGGAACGAGTTCACCTTTGTCGATGTACTCTTTAGCTTTCATGCCGAGTTCGGTACCGCCACCGATGTGCTTACGGAAAATTGCGCCGGATTCGATGTGATCGAGGTCGTATTTTTTCTTAGCGAGAGCGCCCTGAGTTCCTTTACCACTACCGTTGGGTCCAAAAATAAGAATATTCATCTGTTGTCCTCCTAAAGAATTAGTAACAAATTTCACAAAGTTCTAAACCTTGCTGTCGTCGCTGTCAATCCTCTAATTAACTTTGAATAAGAGTCCTGCTTTATTGACCTTAACAACCTTTTTTCCGGGAAATTGGAAGGTTGAACCGGATTTTTGGCCTAAAAAGCCCTGATCCAACAGTATAATCGAATCAAAGAGGGTATGGCCCGGTCCGAGGTCATCTAAAATTTTTTTATAAATACGCAACCTTAAGGCAGAATGGTATTTGTTCAAAATTGAACAAGGTAGCATTATGCCGCCGTCTTCAACTTCCTGAACATGCTTCACGGCTTCAACTAACTGTTCATCCCAAAATGCTTCATCCAACTCAGCCTGATTCTTCAGTCTGATTAATCCTGCCCCAAGGTTTGGGTTCTCATCATATAATAAAGGTATAATGTGGTTACGAACCCGGTTTCGGGTATAATCATCGCAAGTATTGCTTCCGTCTTCCCGCCACGGACAACCGATGGAGCGCAGGAAATCTTCTAGCGCTTCTTTATTAGTAGAGAGCAGGGGACGCAGCAGTTTTCTTTTTGGATCATAAGCATCCATTCCAGCGAGAGCAGGCCATCCCGTGCCCCGGATGAGTCGCATGACTACATCTTCAGATAAGTCGCCAATATGGTGTGCTAACAATAGAAAATCTGCTTCAAATTTCTTCAAGCACTGCTTGAAGAAATTATATCGGATAATCCGTCCGGCTTCTTCCAGCCCTATGGATTTTTGTTCAGCATAGCCCGCGACATCAGCCTCAATCGATTTAACCGGTACGTCTAGCTCGGCGCACAACTCTTCGACAAAAGCGTGGTCGCCGGGAGATTCCTTCCGCAATCCATGGTCAATATGGGCGCAAAAAACCCTGCCCCCCGATTTACGGGCGAGCAGGGTAGCGATAATCAATAAGGCTGTAGAATCGATGCCGCCGGACACGCCGACAAGCATGGATTTTGAGGCGAAGTCCTCGCCGGATTTAAGTTTGCCAAATTTTTCAATATCTAAGCAGAGCTTTGCGAGCTTGGGACTTAGTTCCTGAATTTTTTTTGGCAACGAGTTCATAATTTAAATCGGCGAAGCCTTACTAAAAGATTTTAAGCCGCCGGCAGCATCTTCTACAAATGCACACCCAGATCCATAATGAATTTATCCATGTAATCAAGCATATGATTCCGCTGTTCAGGGGTAGCGTAAGCTACACATTCGCAACGGATCTTATTCGAAGCCCGGACAAGCAATTCGATTTTCATGCTGTTCTCCATTACCTCAAGAGCCATGAAGTAAGGTCCACATTCACCGATATGTTCTTTCTGGACATCCTGCAGAAGTTCTTCGGGAATGGGCAGGTAGAAAATATCATCGATAGGCCCTGAAAATCCTACTTCCTTGAGGGCATCGACAGTTTTAGCCAGATCTTCTTCATAAATATCTTCAAGAAGGTAATTTCTCATGAACCTATCCTTTAGTTATCAAAATTATTTTTTTTCTTTCGTCCGCAATGAGCGTCCGCAGGAATTGTTTCATTATCCAGATTGAACATGCGTCGCGCAAGATCAACAAACTCATCAGCCTTGCCTTCTTCTTCCGTGCGGCGCTTAAGGAAAGCTACAGGCTCATGGAGAAGTTTTTTACCGATGGACATGGCCATAGTCTCAAGAGCCTTGTGAGTCTTGGCATCCACATCGCCGAGTCGCTTGAGAGTCTTCGCAAGCTCCTGCTGAGCAACGCTTTCGCTGCGGTTGAAAAGGTCCACAATGGTTGGCTGCAGGTCGAGTGAATTAATCCAGTTACCAAAAGAAAGAGTCTCGAACTCTACGATGGAGTTGGCTTTGATCGCTTCATCTTCACGCTGTGATTTGTTCTCCTCAACAACGTCTTTAAGATCATCAATATCGTAAAGATAGACGTTGTCCAGACCGTTGACATCAGGGTCAATGTCGCGGGGAACAGCAATATCGATAAAGAACATCGGGCGATACTTGCGTTTCTTGATAACCTTCTTCATCTCTTTGGCAGAGATGACCGCATGCGGTGCTCCTGTGGAACTGATAATGATATCGGTCTCCACGAGATGGTCATAAAGATTATCAAAGGAAACCGCGCTTCCCCCCATACATTTGGCCAGATCTTCGGCGCGTGAATAGGTTCGGTTGGCGATGGAAATTTGCTCTACACCGCTGTTCAGGAGATGAGTAGCGGCAAGTTCTGCCATTTCTCCGGCTCCGATAAGCATGGCCCGTTGACCTTCCAGTTCACCGAAAATCTTCTTGGCAAGTTCAACCGCTGCATAGCTGATGGAAACCGCGCTGGAGGCAATGGAAGTCTCCGTACGGACTCTTTTCGCTACAAAAAAAGATTTGTGCAGCATGCGGTTGATGATGACCCTTGCAGCTCCGGCTTCAACGGCTTTGCGATAAGAATCTTTGAGCTGGCCCAGAATTTGAGGCTCACCTACAATCATTGAATCAAGGCTGCATGCCACCCGGAACAGGTGTTTCACGGCATTCAACCCGTCATGACAGTAAGTGTTGGGTTCAAGTTCACTAACAGAACCGCAGCATCTTTTTGCCCAATATTCAAGGATATTGGTCTGGGTGATTTCCGGAGCACAGGCAACAAGGATTTCAACCCTGTTGCAGGTGGATAAGGCCATTACTTCGCGCACACCAAGTTCAAGCAGTCCGGTTTCGAACTCCTCTACGTTGGTCAGGGCGTAACGCTCACGCACATCCACTCCGGCGGAGCGGTGGTTGAGGCCGATAAGGTAAATATTATGGTCCATATCAGACTTTAAAGCTATGGTGAGTGGGCACAAAAAAGTTGATGCCCCACAAGGAAATCATGGTGATAACAAAAACGATAATCACCAGAATGGCCGGTTTTTTGCCTCTCCAGCCCACCATAATGCGCTGATGAAAGACGAAGGCAAAAAGAAACCAGACTACTAAAGTAACGATCTCTTTGGGATCCCAGGAAAACATTTTGGTGAACGCTGCCCGTGCCCAGAGGAAACCGGAAGCAAGACTCAAAGTGTAAAGGGGAAACCCGATGATAATCGACCAATGGTTTACATTGTCGAAAGTATTAAGCGAAGGCATTTCCTTTTCCATTCCGGTCAGGTTTGCCTTGGTTTTGATTTTGTTGTTCAGGTAGATAAAAGCGACCCCGGCCCCGGCAGCCATGGCCATGAGCGCGATGCTGACGAAGATAGTCCCGATGTGTAGACCGATGAAAAGTCCGGCCAGATGTGCAGGAAGGGTGACTTTCAGGCTTTGGGAAGCAAGGGAAACAATAAAAAGTAGCAGTGCCAGCGGAGAGGCTGTAAGCGCGAAAAAGGTAGAGCGCAGTTTCCACCACAGTCCGAAATAGACGAGGATACAACTCCAGCCCAGCAGACTGAAATAAAAGTACCCGCCGCTTAAAACCGTTTCTCTGTAAAGAGTAACCGCCAGAAGCAGGTCGAGGGTGTGCAGGGCGAAACCGCCGACAGCGGAAAGGTTGCCCAGTTTTCCCAATACCTTATTATTCTTGAGACTTCCGATGAAAAAGCAAACAGTGCCCGTAAGGTAAAGGGCTATAGTCACGTACTGGAATAATTCAAATAAGGTCATCAATTAACTCCGGTATACGGGGAACAAGTTCTTGGGGCAGGGTACGGGTTAGAATTTCCTTCACCCGTTCCATGTCTCCAGCCTCCAGCTCATCTAAAATCGGAGAAGCTACAAGCTGCCTGAACAAAGCGGTGTTGTGGCTTGTTTCCTTGCCGAGGTCAAGGACCAGCGGCCTTATTCTTCCCATTAAAGTAATAAAGGCTGCATAGTGCGGTCCGAAAATATTCTGTAATTCACGGCGAATTCTCTTGGTGAACGCCGGGGTGCATCCCCCGGAAGATACCGCCAATGTTAAATCTCCCTGCCTGATCACCGAGGGCACAATAAAGTTGCTTCCTTCTGGAAAGTCGGCGATATTGCAGAGAATATTTTTTTCAGCACAAAGTTCAGCCATGCGAAGATTAAGCTTGCTGTTGTTGGTGCAGGCAAAGGCGATGAATACATCGTCCAGATCATGGTCACAGAAAGGGCGCTGTTCAAAAATCACCCGTTGATCACGGATGATTTCAAGCATCTCCGGTCCAGCTTCCGCTGTATCGAGAACCGTCACCTGTTCAGGGTCGCATTCAAGTATGGACTTGAGCTTGCGTACTCCCACAGAGCCGGCTCCGACCAGCAAACACTTGCGGTTTTTCACTTTAAGAAAAATAGGGTAGTAAGTCATAGAAGTCCTGCATATCAAATGAGTAGGTGCATTGTAAAATGACAAAGTGCTGTTAAAAAGATATAATTCAAAAAATCAAACCCTTGCAAGGATACGGATATTTAATGAAACGGGCTCTGATTATACAATTGACAAGGTTTGGCGATCTGGTCCAGACCAAGCGTCTTGTGCTTACGTTGCAACGGCGTGAATTTAAAGTTCATCTTTGTTTGGACCGATCTCTCGAAAAGTTGGCGCGGATTATCTATCCGGACTGCGAAATCCATCCGCTGATAGCTCATGGCAGCGGGATAGACGGGCAGGGTATAGATACAGTACTTCCGGTCAACTACGAAGTCTTCAAACAATTATCTGAGATAGATTTTACCGAAATATACAACCTGAATTTCTCAGCCATGAATTATGCCCTTTCATCTATGTTTGATCCCAAAAAAGTCAGAGGTCATAAAAGGGTGAAGGGTCAGGCCATGAAAGATCCGTGGTTTGAGTTAGGGTTTCGTTTGGCCACGGAGCGGCGTAACAATATAAATCTGGTTGATTATTGGGCCGCACTCAGTCCGGATATGCTTCCGGCTAATGAGATAAACCCTATCGCCGCACCCGGCGGTAAAGGAATCGGAGTAGTGCTGGCCGGACGGGAAAGCAGACGTTCCCTTCCTTATGATGTTCTGGCTCCGTTGGTTATGTCTGTACGGTCAAAGATTAAGAATAAAGATATTTTTTTACTCGGTAGTAAAGCTGAGCGCGATGCGGGAAGGAAATTAATTTCAAAATTTCCTGCTGCGGTTGCACAGAGTACGGTTAATCTTGCCGGTGAGACTGATTGGAAGGGACTGGTTGATGCTGTTACCGATCTGGATATGGTCATTACACCGGATACCGGAACCATGCATCTCGCGGCCCATTTAGGTGTTCCGGTGCTGGGATTTTTCCTTTCCTCGGCTTGGTGTACTGAGACCGGCCCTTACGGGGAGGGACATACAATACTTCAAGCAAACACGGATTGTTCTCCCTGCATGGAATCCCAGCCCTGTTATAATGATTTAAAATGTCTCGTTCCGTTCGAGGATCCCTTAACCGCGCGCTACCTTGCAACACGCAAACCGGAACATTTACCTGCGGGCATTTCCGTATTTGAATCCGGTTGCGATTTTCTGGGCACTGAATTTACTTTGAAAGCCGGTAATGACCCTAGTGGAGAACGCAGGCAAAGACTGCGTAAATTCATAGGTTGCCATCTGGGAGTGCTTGATATCGGCGAACATGGCCCGTTTCCTGATCTGGCAGAAAAATTTTATAAAGATAAAGACTGGATAACAGCTTAAATATAAAGGTAAAGTCATGGATAATAATAAGGTGCTGAGAATTCTGGTTGTTCTTCCTCTCTATGGCGGATCGTTACCCGTGGGCAGATTCTGTGTTTCTGCATTGGAAAAGATGGGGCATTTGGTTGAGACTTTTGAAGCTCCCGATTTTTACGGGGCTTATAACGCTATTGATGAGTTGAAAGTCACTTCGGACAGACACCAGTATCTCCGAAACAGCTACTTGAATATGCTTTCACAAGCTGTTTTGGCAAAAGTTGAAACTTTTGAGCCGGACATGGTTCTGGCCATGGCGCAAGCTCCGCTGACCCATCAGGCTTTGAAAAGATTGCGTAAGGATAATGTGAAAACTGCCATGTGGTTTGTGGAAGATTTCCGTTTATTCACATACTGGCAATCTTTTGCACCTTTCTATGATGTTTTTGCCGTTATCCAGAAAGAACTTTTTTTTAATGAATTAAAGCAAATCGGGGTGGAGAATGTCCTCTATCTGCCTTTGGCTGCCCATCCTGATTTTCATAAACCTGAGAAGCTTAATTCGATTGATACCCGCAAATACGGCGGCGATGTGTCTTTTATGGGGGCAGGGTACCCCAACAGACGTTTGGCTTTCCGCAAATTGATTCACCACGGCCTAAAGATATGGGGAAGTGAATGGGACGGAGACCATGTGCTTGAACCCTATGTTCAACTCGATGGTAGACGTGTTTCATCAGATGAATGTGTAAAAATTTTTAACGGAACCAAGATCAACCTTAACCTGCATTCTTCCATTAATGCCGATGAACTGGTCAGTGGGGGTGACTTTATTAACCCTCGCACTTTCGAGCTGGCAGCTTGTGGAGCGTTTCAGCTTGTAGATAAGCGCACTCTCATGCCTGAAGCTTTTGATGAAGGAGAATTGGCCCATTTTGAAAGCCTTGAGGATCTTGATCGTAAGATCGGACATTTTCTTGCCCATCCTGAAGAAAGGGAAAGTTATGTAGAAAAGGCCCGTGCAAGAGTTCTTAAAGATCATACTTACGAAGTTAGAATGCATTCTTTAATTGATTTTACTGCAGAAAGATTTGATGACTGGCCTGTGGAAAGAAAAACAGAAGCACTATTTAATGATGATTTTCCCGAAGAACTAAAAAAAGATATAGTGAAGCTGATAGATAAGCTCGGGTTACCAACTAATGTTGAATTTGATGATTTAGTAACAGCCATTCGTTCGCAACAGGGACAGTTGAGCTCGTTAGATACGGCTATTCTGTTTTTGGATGAGTGGAAGAAAATATACAACAGATAATTTTTTTGAACTTCTTGTTTATTTCTGCTACTTAGACAGTAACTACTACTAGATTAGCTACAAACTGAATATGATAATATTTATTATACGGTAGAAATATATGAGTGATTTATTTTCAGGAAAAGGCTTTAACGGTAATATAAAAATTACTCAAAATGAATTTTTGAAACTCAGAGATATAATCTATGAGCTTTCCGGTATTTATTTACAGGATAACAGGCGCTTTCTTGTTGAAAATAGATTTGCTCCTCGGCTTTCGGAATTAAAACTAAAGAGTTATTCAGCTTATATTGAATATTTAAAGAATCATCCTAAAGGGAAGTCTGAAGAGCTGCATATGCTCACTGAACTGATAACCACCAATGAAACCAGTTTTTTTAGAGACAACCCGCAGCTGAAGGTTTTTCGCAATTATACTCTTAAAGAATTAATTGATGCAGGAAACAAAACAGGACGTCGCGAAATTAGAATATGGTCAGCAGGCTGTTCTTCCGGAGAAGAACCTTATACCTTGGCAATTATTCTGCATGAAGCTTTAAAGGATGATATTCGAAAGTGGCGAATTCGTATAACCGCCAATGATATTTCAACAAATGTTTTAAAAATGGCAGAGAAGGGCCTTTATACAAAATATGCACTGCGCACGACTCCAGCCCATGTGATAGCCAATTACTTTATCGAAAAAGAAAATGATATTTATCAAATAAAACCAGAAGTTAAGCGCTTAATTAAGTTTGGAAAAATTAATTTAAATCAAAGCCACTCATTGAAGCTGGTGCCCAAATCACATATTGTTTTCTGCCGCAATGTGATCATTTATTTCGATAAGGAGATGAAAAGGAAAGTTCTCAGCGCTTTTCATAATAATTTGCTTGATAACGGTCACTTGTATGTGGGACACTCAGAATCATTACATATTGTGAATGACATGTTCAAACCCAGGCAGCACGCCGGAACTATTACGTATCATAAAATTTGAATCTGCCAATCAAGATTTACGAGGTGAGATATGCAGACAGTGAGCATTGAAGACGTCCAGCCGGGTATGGTGTTAGCAGCAGACCTGATGCAGGGAGGAAGAATGCTATTACCTTCCGGGTCTGTCCTCACGAACAAGAATATTTCTGTTTTCAAAAATCAGGGAATTGCAGAACTTAAGATCGTGGGATCAGATGTAGCCGAGCCTGATGAAGATAGCATTGACAAAGCATTCATCTATGCTCGCGATTATTTTATGTTCATTAATCATGATGATCCAGTCGTGATGCAGCTTTTTGATGTTGCGGTTTATAAAACCGCTATCCGAATTATGGAAGGTTGGCGTCTTCCTACCGCAGATGAGCAGCACGTGACCGCTCTTGATGACATGCGGGATTTGTTCTTCCGTGATGAAGGAACAATAGAAGATATTGTCGAAGCTGAGATAAAGGTTGCTTCATTTCCTGATATTTTCTTCAAAGTTAAAGAAGTGGTTGAAGATTCCAATAGTACAGCTCAGCAGGTTGCAGAAGTTGTAGGTCTTGATGTTGGTCTTTCAACTCAATTATTAAAGCTGGTTAACAGCCCTCTTTACGGTTTTCCATCTGAAATTAATAATCTTGTCCGGGCCGTTGCCTTAATCGGCGGAAAGGAACTTTGCACTCTGGCGCTTGGGCTTTCTACCATCGGGTATTTCAAAGATATTCCACCTGAGCTCATCGACATGCGTTCATTCTGGATGCATTCATTGACCTGCGGAGTTTTTTGTAAGGTCATAGCAGAAAAAGTTGACGGTGTTGTCCCGGAAATGATGTTTACTGCCGGACTCCTGCATGATGTAGGCAGGCTGATCCTCTTTAAAAAGATGCCTTACAGTGCAGTGCAGACGATGCTTTTCGCCCGCGAGAACTTTATTCCACTGATTGAAGCTGAAGACATGGTTCTTGGCTTTAACCACACTGAAGTAGCACGCTGTATGCTTGAAAAATGGAATTTCCCTCCTACCTTAACTGAAATTATCAGTTCACATCACGCTCCTAGTAAAAGTGAAACAACAAAAGAGGCGGGAATTCTTCAGGTAGCAGACAACCTTGCCCTAGCAGTGGGAATTGCTGATGGAGGTATGTATGTTCTTCCCGGAGTGGATGATGAGATATGGGAAATGTTAGGGATTGACGCTGAAATCTTGAAGGAAATCGTCGAAAATTACGATTATCAGATTCAAGAATTATTCAGTAACTTCTTTAGTTAGCATCTTTTTAGATGAACAGCAGTCAGCGTCCGGACAGGGGAGTTCTATGCTCACGGTAGTACCTTTACCCGCACCCTCACTCTCAATATTCAATTTTCCTTGATGTTCAAAAATTATTTTTTTAACCCGCGCAAGTCCCATACCAACCCCTTTGGCCTTTGTGGAAAAGAAAGGGTCCAGCACATGGTTTAATACATGCGGGTCAATGCCCATTCCATGATCAATTATCTTAATTAGGATTGTCTGTTGTATTCTTTCAATTTCTATTCTGACATCAGTTATTTTTTCAGGAGTAAAATTACTGGCATTAAGGAGTAGCTCAACAACAGCGGTTTCAAACAATTTTTTGCCGACAGTAATATTTTCTACGGAACAATTAAGCTTCATCTCAATACGTTCACCAATTCGGTCTAGTATTAAATTAGCTTGATGTAATGCTTCTTTAAATAATTTTACGGCATTAACTTCTGAAGGATATGGCTTGGGAATATTAGAGTAAGTTTTAACGGCTGCCACCAAGCCTTCAAGTTTCATAGCCTCTTCTGCGATTATTTTCAGCTCACGCTGCAAAGGATCTTCCAGAGGTAATTTCCGTGAAATAAGGTTGGTCATTCCGCCGATAACAGTCGTCGGATTAAGCACCTGATGTGCAACCGCCTGCGAAAGAGAATCCAAACCCTCAATTCTTTCGTTTTGCAATTCAGCATTACGGGAAAGAATTTTCCGTTCCCGCTCTTCAGCATTATATATTTCCGTTATATCTTCAAAAAGAAAGACCAGCCCTACCACATCGTTATTTTCGGTAAGGTATGAGGATGTTATGGATAATTTTTTTGGGCATTCCCTATCTTTGTTCTTGAAGGGAACTATATGCTTAAGACCAGTTCTTTGTTCATTTATGACATCCAGAATGACCTGATTAAATTCGAAATTTGAGGTGGCATCGGTAATAAAAAGTTCTCCCCAACCGAAGCCAAGATGTTTTTTCATATCCAAATTTAAAATAGAGCAGGCGGCTGAATTCAAAAAAATAATCTTTCCTACTGGGGAAATGACCATTATTCCAACATCAAGGCTCTCAATAATATTTTCAACAATTATGGAATTAAAGGAGGGCATATTTGTGTCCTTACAGTTTTGTCTTCCATCATACACCCCCACAAGATCACAAGCAACAAAATAGCTTTATATTACTGACAAAACACTATCTGCGACAATAATGAAAAAGGCTGAATAATACGCATTTCAATTTACGCATTATTTCAGCCAGTTAATATTTTAGCTGTAATTTAATTAGCAATCTCAGCTATTCAGATCCTTATGTTATTTTCCCCATTTCTTGGGTTCAGGCCGTTTTCGTTGTCTACGCGGTCGGCGCTGGCCTTTTAACCATGCGTTAAGGCGCGGCTCTTCTCCTTGATCCTTGGGATCATAGAACATACGATCCGCAATTTCCGGCGGTAAATATTCCTGCTCAACATAAGAATTTGGATAAGAATGCGGATAGAGGTAGTTGCGACCATAGCCCCATTCTTTTTGCAGATTGGTTGTTGCATTGCGCAGATGCAGCGGCACTGGCAGCATACCGTTCTGGCGGATTTCCTGTTTAACGGTATGGTAGGCAGCGTAAGTGCTGTTACTTTTAGGCGCAAGAGCCAGATAAACAACCGCCTCGGAAAGTGGGATAAAACCTTCCGGCATGCCGATAAATTCAACGGCCTGCTGACATGATACAGCCATGGTCATGGCATGCGGGTCAGCCAGACCTATATCTTCACCAGCGGAAATAATCAGCCTGCGGGTGATAAATTTCGGATCTTCACCGCTCTCAATCAGACAGCCCAAATAATAAAGTGCCGCATCTGGATCACTACCGCGAATGGATTTAATCAGTGCCGAGGCCAGTTCATAATGGGAATCGCCGTCCCTATCGCCGCGAATAACGGTCTCGGGTAGGATTTTTCTCAAATTTTCAGCTTCACGTTTCTCAGCAGGAAGTTGCGAAGTATATTCAAGCAAATTGAGCAAACTACGACCGTCACCACCAGCCATAGATGTGATCAGGTTTAAACTGTCTTCGCTGAGTTCAATTTCGAGCTCTTCGCAGGCCCGGTTACAAATTGCCAGCAAATCCGTTTTACCTAATGATCTAAGGCGTAGAACGTGTAATCTGGAGAGCAACTGCCGGGTTACGCTAAAAGACGGGTTTTCGGTAGTTGTTGCCAGCAGGGTAATCTCGCCTGATTCAAGAATAGGCAGAAAGAAGTCCTGCTGTGCCTTGGAGAAGCGATGCAGTTCGTCAAGGATAAGAATATCCATACCGGCCAGCTGCTTACGCAAAGCAGCAATACCCGATTCGGGAGCACTGATGCGCATGAAATGGCGACCGGTAGATTTTGCCAGCAGCATTGCAAGAGTGGATTTACCACAACCCGGAGGGCCGAAAAGTAAAAGACTGGGAAGTCTCTTAGACCGTTCGAAAGCTTCGACCCGTTCGCGGATATGGTTTTGCCCGAAAAATTCGTCAATCTTTTTGGGCCGGATACGGTCAGCCAAAGGCTGATTGTCTGTGAGTTCTAATTTCATGAGTTGCCTCCGGCGGCCCTTATTTCTGTCTTTCTAAGTATGCAGTGCCCATGCAGAGCAGGGCGGCTGTTTCCCAGCGCAGGATTGAGCTGCCGAGACTGACGGGTTTGAATCCGTTATCTATGAGCAACTCGGCTTCACGCGGGCTGAAACCGCCTTCCGGGCCAATCACGGCCAGAGTGGATTCAGCAGCAAAAACGGAATTATCCGGCACCGTATCGTTATCCGCTTTCTCATACAAGAAAAGTTTATTGTCGTAGGACGAGGAAGATTCGATGAGCTTTTCAATTGATCCGGGCACGGTCTGAAGTTCGGGTAACCATGCATTACCGCACTGTTTGGCAGCAGCTACAAGCTTTTCATTCCAGCTTTCTTTTATCTCGGCAGGAACTTTGCCCTGACTGAATTCACTTTGATAAAAAATAAGTCCGCGTGTTTGCAATTCAACTGATTTTTCTAAAATCCAATTACGCCGGCTTGATTTATTCCAGCCGATGGCGAGGGTGATATTGCGCGAATCTGCAATTGAGGTTTCTTCTTTCAGCTCAAGCTGAACTTTGCTCTTGGTAATCCCGGTAACTGTGAACAGGCCGTCTCGCCCGCAGCCGTCAAAGAGACGCACGGTATCACCAACTCGGGTGCGCAGTACCTTGCCAAGATGTTTTGCTTCACTGCCTTGAAGTATAAAAGGGACGTCCCAATCTTCTGGAGGTAAGTAGAATGAATTAAGTCTTGCCATAGCGTTATGATATTTTAAGTCCCCAAAAAAGAAAATCCCCATGAAGGGGGGAGTTACGTGCAGCATATCAAAACAAGGCCTCCGGCAAGACTGCCGGAGGCCTATTATATACTAAGATTCCAGCCTAAGCAGGTCTTCGTAAGATTCCCTTCTGCGGGCCATGATGACGTCATCGCCGTCAACGATGATTTCAGCCGCGCGCAGGCGGGAGTTATAGTTGGAGGACATGGTAAAACCGTACGCACCGACAGAAAATACTGCGATAAGTTCACCCTGTTTCATTTCAGGCAACATGCGGTCTTTAGCGAGAAAATCGCCGGACTCGCAGATGGGGCCCACAACGTCGTAATCGATTTCAGGACGGTTGTTCTGGGTAACCTCAGAAATGCGATGGTAGGACTGATACAGGGAAGGGCGTACCAAGTCGTTCATAGCAGCATCAACAATGAGGAAATCCTTGGTAGGAGTTTTCTTGGTGTAGATGACTTCACCTACGAGAATACCTGCGTTACCGGCAATTACGCGACCGGGTTCAAGTATTACTTTAAGTCCTTTATCGGCCAGAGCCTTACTCAGTGCTTCACCGAATTCTTTAGGATGAGGCGGTTCTTCTTCATCGTAAGTGATACCCAGTCCGCCGCCGAGGTCGAGGTGTTCAATCTCAATACCAATTGCGCCAAGCTCGTCACGGAATGCAAGCAGCTTGTCGAGTGCTTCGAGGAACGGCTCGATGGTGGTCAGCTGGGAACCGATGTGGCAGTCCATGCCGATGGGGGATACGTTGGAAAGATCTTTTGCAGTCTTGTAGGCTTCCTTGGCAGTTTCCATATCCAGACCGAATTTGTTCTTTTTCATCCCGGTTGAAATGTAGGGATGGGTCTTAGGATCAACGTCCGGGTTAATGCGGAAGCTGATACGTGCGGTCTTATTCATGGATTCGGCAACTTCATTGATGCGGTGCATCTCGCCAACGGATTCAACGTTGAACATGAGGATGTCGGCCTTAAGGGCTTCGGCGATTTCGTATGCTTTTTTACCTACGCCGGAAAATACGATTTTGTTGGCAGGAACACCCGCTTTAAGAGCGCGGTAAAGTTCGCCGCCGGAGACAATGTCCATACCCGCGCCCATTTCAGCCAGAAGCTTAAGTACGCTCAGGTTGGAGTTTGCCTTTACTGAGTAGCAGGTCATGTGATCGAGTCCGGTGAATGCGGAATCGAAAGCTTCAAAATGTCTACGCAGGGTGGCTGCGGAGTAAATATAGAGCGGGGTACCGTACTCTTTGGCAAGTTCGGTGATGCTGATATTTTCAGCATGCAATTCATTATTTTTAATTTCAAAATGATGCATTGTGGAAGGACTCCATTATAAAGATTAGGGTGCAGCTGTGTATACGTCGGAAATTACTACTCCAAGTGCGTCGTAGACATTGCGTCCAACAACTCTCCAACGATAGCTTTTAGCGGGATCAAGTCCACATTCGCTGAATACGAAAGTAGAGCCGTCAAATTGAATACCTTCGGAACCGGGGGTAAAATCTTTCCTGATAGCCGGGAAGAAAGGACATGTCGGACAGCCTTCGCCCGGACCGGAACCATCGGCTTGAAATTGAAGGCTCAAATTGTCCACATTTTTATATGCTCCGTCAACCTTTACTACTACTTTAAGGCATTCACCAACGCGACGGCCTTCAACGGAAGCAAAAGTATACAGATCTTCACTTTGCTGCGGAGCAGGCCACATCTTAACTCCGCACCCGGCGGTTGCCAGAAGCATGAGAGCGAGGACGGCCAGCAGCAGTTGTTTTTTGAGGATATGAAATTTCATTAATTTTCTCCCAGTGATTTTTTCCACTGATTCAGAAGGGTAAGTGCTTCTATTGGTGAAAGTCCGTTTACATCAAGATTGCGCAGCTCTTTGATAAGTGCATGATCTTCAGGCGGAGCTTCATTCTTTTCATTACCGGTGCAGATCATTCCCGGTAGGATTGATTGCACGGACGGAGCCTGATGTGCAGGCTGACCATCCATATCCTGCGATTTTTCTTCAAGATTCGCAAGGATTTCCCTCGCCCTGACTACTACAGGTTTGGGCACCCCTGCAAGCTTGGCCACTTCGATACCGTAGCTTTTATCTGCCGGACCGGGAACCAGTCTGCGCAGGAAAAGAATATCGCCTTTCCATTCGCGTACTGCAATATTGAAGTTACGTAAGCCATCAATCACACCTTCGAGGGATGTCAGCTCATGGTAGTGGGTAGCAAAAAGGGTACGTATGCCGCCTCTTGCACGCTTGGAAAGCTCTTCCACCACTGCCCATGCCAGCGCAAGGCCGTCAAAGGTTGATGTGCCGCGTCCGATTTCATCGAGGATGACCAGACTGCGTTTGGATGCCTGACGCAGGATACGGGCTGTCTCCATCATTTCAACCATGAAGGTCGACTGTCCCTGCGCGAGGTTATCAGATGCCCCAACACGCGAAAATACACGATCCATCAGTCCGATACGTCCACTGGTTGCCGGGATATAGGAACCGATCTGGGCCATGATTCCCATAAGAGCCACCTGGCGGAGTACTGTAGATTTACCGGCCATGTTCGGTCCGGTAATAAGCAGAATCCGCCGCTTTTCATCAATGGTCAGGCTGTTGGGGATGTAGTTTGCAGCACCTTGAACGGCTTCAACAACCGGATGACGGCCTTCTTCAATGACCACTTCCATACCGGGATGGATTTCCGGGCAGGACCAGCGGTTGGCCCGTGCTGCTTCAGCAAGACCCTGCCAGAAGTCGATGGCGGCAATAGCATCAGCCATGAAAACAAAGCGGCTACGGTTTCCGGCAACATTTTCGCGTATCTTCTGAAATAAATTATATTCCAGCGTCTTACGTTTATCAGAAGCTGAAATTATTTTTTCTTCCATCTCCTTCAAGTCCGGGGTGATGTAGCGCTCGCTGTTTACGAGAGTCTGACGGCGTTCAAAATAATCAGGAATCTGACCCTTGAAGGCTTTTGAAATTTCAAAGTAGTAACCGAAAACCTTATTGAATCCCAACTTGAGTTTGGGCAGGTCGTTGGCATTCTTTTCTTTTTCCAGCAGTTCGGCAAGGGTGGACTCTCCATGCTCGGTCAGCTGGATAAGTTCGTCCAGTTCCTCGTTGAATCCTGTTTTGAAAAGCCCGCCTTCAGTGATGACCGGGGGAGGGGAGTCAACAAGGGCATGCTCCAGAAGCTCGGCTACATCGGTCATGGAATCCCATTTATTAACAATGGTCTTCAGAGCCGGAGTAACCTGATTATCTTCATCAGCCCCGGATACGGCTTCATGCAAAAGAAAATGAATAGGAGGCAAAGTTTTCAAACTCTGACGCAGACTGATGAAATCTTTGGGAGTTGCGCGACCAAGCACCACACGGGTGGAAAGACGCTCAAGGTCGTACACTGTATCAAGCAGCTCACGCACCTTGGCTCGCAAAGAATCATCATCGTGGAAAAATGTAACCGCACGCTGATTCTGCTCAATGGGAGAAATTTCCCGCCAAGGCTGCTTCAAGCGTACCGCAAGAAGACGTCCGCCCATGGGGGTAATGGTCTTATCCAGAACACTAAGCAGCGTGCCTTTACCTTTCTTACCATCTAATCTTTTGAACAGCTCAAGGTTTCGTTCAGTGACCTCGTCCAGGATCATGAATTTGGTCAGATTCAAAGGCTTGAATTCACCGAGATGATCAAAATCCTGCAACTGGGTCTGGCGCAGGTAAGAAATAAGTGCTCCGCACGCTTGAGTCAGCTGGGGCTTATCTTCAAGGTCCAGCGAATCAAGGTCAGCAACATTCTGTGCTTCAAGTATGTTATCTTTGGCAGACTTATAATTAAAGTATCCGGCAGAGGGAGCAGGGGCGATGCGGGCATCAATATCACCATATTGGCCGGGGATGGTTTTGCCCTGCGGAAGAATCAATTCACGGGGATTGATCTTCATTGCCCATTGCCAGAGGTCGTTCTCACTTTTGCTCTGAATACCGCTCCATTGCCCGGTGGAAAAATCCATCCAAGCCAAACCGCCTACGGACTTAGCTTCATCCCAGAGCAGAGCTGCAAGGTAGTTACTGTCCTTAGCAGAAAGAGTATCGTCTTCAACCACGGTGCCGGGTGTATAAACTCTTGTAACTCCACGTTTTACCAATCCTTTGGTTTGTCTAGGATCTTCAAGCTGGTCACAAAGCGCAACGGTATAGCCTTTTTCAATCAGTTGTGAAAGATAGGCCCGTGAAGCATGGTGCGGAACTCCGCACATGGGGATTTTTTCCTCAGAATTGGGATTACGGCAGGTCAAAGCGATCTGCAGTTCGCGGGCTGCTATTTCAGCGTCCTCGAAGAAAAGTTCGTAAAAGTCTCCCATACGGAAAAACAGCAGTGAATCAGGGTGTTCAGCCTTGATCTGCATGTATTGCTCGAACATGGGAGTGAGTTTCTTTTTGCTCACAATAATATATCTGGGGCTTACTGGTTCAGTTCTTTACGGAACGAAATTGAATGCCAACTCCGGCATCTCGGGCAATTGAAAAATATTCTATCCCGCTTGAGGCCGCAACTGGAGCAGGTGAATCTTTGCACTTTTCGCGCAATATTAACGAAAAAATCCAGTTGGCTTTTAAAAGATGATGTCAGCTCCTGCTGATCCTGAGCAATGTTAAAAAGTTCCAGCCGTGCCAACCAGAAATTCTGGTTGAGCATAAGGGTCTTTTCAAGCCAGACCCCGGCTTCTTCCTGTTTTCCGCAAAGCTGCAGGAGTCTGGCCCCGTAGTAGTGCATGATTACATCCGGGTCAGACTTGGAAATTTCTTCAACCATCACTTCATAAAATGGATAGTTGCGGTCATTGTCCTGATCTTTACTGTTAATGGGGGTATCCCCGAAAACAAGAGAATCTGCGAGTAGACCTTCTATGAGGACAAATTGCAAGTGCTTGGGAACCTGCGCAAGTGCAGAATTGAATTTCTTCTTAAATTTGTCCAGCGAGCCTTCCTGTTTTAATCTGGTAAGCACCAGTAACCATGACTCAACTGAACTTGGGGAAATTTTAAGAGCTTTTTTCAGGGTACGCCGGGCAAGGGCATCTTCGCCCTCAGATGTATAATCTTCAGCCAATCGGGCAAGGTAGTGCGCTTCCTGTACAGGCTGGTTCAGCATGGAATAGAATTCTGCCGCTTTTTCAAATTCCCTGCCTCCTGCGGCCAGTTCGGCCAGTTCGGTCAGGATTTCAGGGGAATCACCTGCAATTTCACGGGCTTTTTCAAAAGCGTTAATCGCACGGTCCAAAAAACCGCCGCGACTGAAGTCACGCCCCAGCTCATAGAGGGCGCGTGCTTTGATAGCCGGGGCGAGACCGGGCCGGACAATCAGGCTGTTCCTGATTTGAGCGGCACGTTCAATCTCACCTTGAGAACGGTAGAGGTTACCAAGGGCAAGGTAGATTTCTACAGCTTCCGGAGTATCCTTCACAACCTTGCTGAGTTCATCAATAGCTGCACGGGTGTCGGCAAGCCCGGACTTACCTTTTCCGGCTCCAGACAAATATGACGGCGCCCGATTATCGGACGCCGTCATTTTTTTCTTTTTAAATACGCTTAAAAAGGACACGTATACTCCGTAATTATGCGCTTACTTATTCAGCAGGCTTCTCTTCGCTAGCTTCAGCGGAGGGATAGTTCCCCTCATCGAGGGGGAGGTTGCGGAGAGAGTTAACTTCCTGCTCAAGGTTAGCCATTCTGGTGCGACAAGTGCGAAGCTGTCCGGAAAGACGAATCTTATCAGCCATGAAGTAGAGCAGGCAAAGAACGGAACCTGCAGCAAAAGCAATCAGGATCAACAGGTAGTACGGAAGAGGCTGGCTCATGAACTTGTAGTTGAACAGTTCGATGGACAGAGTTACTTCCTTAGAAAGTTCGGGGGTATTCTGAATGAAAAATACCATGGAAAGGAAAAAGAGAACTACCAGAGCCAAAACCTTCAAGTAACGCATGAAACCCTCCTTAGTGTTACTTAACGACAGCAGCTGTCAAATAACGGCTTGAGCCTTTTATAAGTTGAAGACAAATGGTCGGGGATAACATTAGTTTCTCCGAACACTGCCATAAACGATGCGTCCCCGTTCCAACGGGGCACCAATTGAAAATGGAGATGGGCGGCGATCCCAGCTCCGGCTGCTTCCCCTATATTCAGTCCGACATTTATCCCCTGAGGGTTGCATGCCTTTTCTAGAATATCGCAGCTTATGGTTATATATTTCATGATCTCTGAAGCTTCCGCTTCTTCAAGATCAGTGAGTTTACTGACATGACGGTAAGGCGTAACCATCAGGTGACAGTTATTATAAGGAAATTTATTCATGATCACAAAGCAGTGCTCAGCTCTGTGCAGAATTAATCTTTCCTCATCTTCGTCGGTGTTTTCCGGGATGCAGAAAACACATTCGTCCGGCTTTGGACCAAGAATATAGTCCATTCGCCACGGTGCCCATAATACGTCCATCTGTAAAACAACCTTTGCAAGACCTTTACATAGCAGTGAAGATCTTGTCCGCGTGTCCTGCTTAAATAAAAGCAAAGACTGTTAGCATTGTCTTTTATCAAACAATATTAATTTCCAGTAATTAAATACCAGCTAATTATCAACAATAAATATGAAAAAAAGAGCCTAAACGCGAAAAAAACATTAACAAACGGCTTTTTCTACCAGTCTATCGAAAAAGTCCGCATGTTCTACACGTGTTGCAGACCAAGGGCAAGGGAAACAAAAAGTTTAAGCATTGATATACTATATAAATTGTCATTTACTGACATTATACGCCTTTTGTGTTTCCTAATTTCTTAATCTTATCCTTTAAGAACTGGAGCTGTTCATCCCTTCCTTTCAACTTTCCATCAAGGCAGGCCAGCTTAACCTGATTAAGAAATTCTGAATATAAAGGGCCAGGCTCAAGGCCTAAATCTTTTAAATCCTCGCCTGTTACATCAATTGTTTTCATTCTTAAGCTGGTCAAATACTGCGATATATACTTCTTGATCATCTCCCGTTTAGTACGGGCCATGATGAAAAGAACCCCTTCAAGAGGAACAGGACTGAGTGTTTCATATATTTCACTGGGTTTCATCTCCTGCTTGATATTCATGATGTTTCCGGCTGCCCAGAAAACAGTATCACGAAGATGAATAAATTCCCGGCGCTCACTGAGCGAAAAGCTGAACCGATCATAAATCTGTTCCATCTTGGCTTTGGAAATTCCCATACACATGCCTAGGAAATATGTTTTCCAAACTGAAAGGGGCGGTTCAAGATAGAGCAGGCTGTACCAGCTCAAAAGCCTTTCAAGCTCGGCGATTACTTGCGAACGTGCTGAATTGAGCACCATTAAAGGATGAATCGCCTCAAGTACGCCCAGCTCGTTCATTCGCTCAATACTGTGCAGGACATTTGCTTCATTTAATATAATTCGCATTTCGTGGGTCAGGCGATAACCGGAAAGCTTATTGATCAGATTCAGCTTGAGAGCATTTTTAATGAGGTTAAGAGTCTGCCCGCCTATTTTAAAATCAAAACGCTGCTCGAATCTGATGGCACGCATGATGCGGGTGGGGTCTTCAACAAAACTCAGGGCGTGCAGAACCCGAATGGTCTTGTCCTTAAGGTCTCGCTGAGAACCGAAAAAGTCGACCAGTTTGCCAAAATTGGATGGGTTGATGTGCACTGCAAGGGCATTAATTGTAAAATCGCGGCGGTACAGGTCCATTTTGATTGATGAAAGTTCCACAGTAGGCAAGGCTGCCGGATACTCATAATATTCAAGCCGTGCGGTCGCTACATCCACCCGCTGACCGTCCGGCAGGATAACCACTGCAGTCTTAAACTTGCGGTGATATTTAGCACGGCCATCCATTTTCTTGGCCAGTTTCTTGGCAAAAGCAATTCCGTCACCTTCAACAACCAGATCAAGATCAAGATTGCTTTTAGTCAACAGCACATCGCGCACAAATCCGCCGACAACGTACGCTTCGGTGCCGATTTCAGCAGCCATTTTCCCGGCAGTCTCAAGGATATCGAGAATCTTGTTAGGCAGACGGTTGCGCATGATATTGCGGATGTTGCGTTCCTGTTTTTTATCTGGAAACAGGGATTCAGGGATACGAGCCGGGTCTTGTACCAGCATATTGATCAGGTCGGTTCGGGTTACAACCGCTTCTACGCGGTCATTTTCGACAACCGGAACCAGCCGTTGCTTCTGCCCAAGAATAATTTCCATAACCCTGTGCATACCGGAGTCGATCTTGATGGATGAAAAGGGGTGCTGCATATAAATTTCAACATCCACATCACCAAGATTGTGGGATAACGCCTTATCCGCAGTCTTTTGTTCCAAAAGGCCGACAACGCGCATATTCTCCATACTGTCCACCACCGGAACACCCTTGAGGCTGTATTGAGTCATCCTTTCTACAGCCTTTGAGATTGTCATATCGCGGGGGATTGCCACCGGAGGCTTGGACATAATGGACTCCACGTTCAAACGAGGGGAGACCTTGGAGTAGAGCAGAGCGAAAAGTTCATCGCGCACTTCAGCCAATGTGCGGTCCTTGATAGTTGCCGATGCCGCGTAGACATGGCCTCCACCGCCGAAAGCAGTACAAATTGCTCCTACATCAATATCCGGGGTTCGTGACCGGGCAACCAGATGGATACGATCGTTCATTCGTCCCAGAGCGAAGAGGACCTTGATATTTTCAACGTCCATAAATTTATGAACCAACACTGAAAAATCGACCACATATTCTGCCGTGCTGATTTCAGAAATGACCACATCAAGATCATTAATTGTATGGGTAGTCGCGCCTTCAAGCAGCCGACCAAGCAGGGTAATCTGCTGCGCAGAAAGATCACGGTTGAGCAGATCGGTAATTACATCCAGTTCCATTCCGTTCTTGAGCAGCCACTTTCCGGCCTCAAAATCATGCTCAGTGGTGGAGTTAAAAGTAAATGAACCAGTGTCCTCATATAGGCCCAGCCCCATAATGGTTGCTTCTTCCTGATTTATTTCAATCCCGTGCTCCCGAATTTCATGAGAAAGAATTGCAACGCTTGATCCCCACGGCTTTTTGATTATTAATTCAGGATCAAGGTCGCATTCAGACTTCATGTGATGGTCGTAAATATGTATTTTCAGTCCCGGATTCTTGAGAATCGGATCAACATGAACAATTCTTTTACGCCGTGAGGTATCGACCACAACCAGAAGCTTGACTGAATTTTTGTCTATTTCCTTTAACTGCTTAAAATTAAAAAAATATGTTGCGCTTTCCATATAGAAATTACGCAAGTTTTTTTCCTGGCTTCCGGGAAAAACGAGAGTTGCTTCCGGGTAAAGCTTTCCGGCTGCAACAATAGCGGCTAAACAATCGAAATCCGCATTTACATGGCCGGTAATTATTGTTTCCGCTTTTATTAGGTTTTCATTTTTTGACATTCTTAAAATCTCACATTACAGAACGTGGGTGAAAGCGTTTATGAAGCTGGACCAATCTTCCGGCTTGAATATGTGTGTATATTTCGGTAGCATTGATGTCTGAATGACCAAGAAGCAACTGGACTGTACGCAGATCCGCACCGCCATCCAGCAAGTGGGTGGCAAACGAATGCCTAAAAGTGTGTGGAGATATTGAACGTTTTATACCTGCTTCCAGAGCGAACTTCTTGATCAGTTTCCAGACACCCTGTCTGGTCAGTCCTTTTCCTGATCTGTTTAAGAAGATATTCTTGACTTTGGGATTAAAAGCAGGACGCCAATCCTTAATGTATTGGTTTAAGAAATTTTGCGCCACATAATGAATCGGCACCAGCCGTTCCTTGGAACCTTTGCCGAAAATAATGAGAACTCCTGTTTGAGGATCAAAGTCTTCAATGTTAAGATTGATCAATTCGGAGACTCTCATTCCGGCTGCATAGAGCAGCTCAAGCATAGTCCGATCGCGAAACCCCAGTTTCTCGGTCAGCTTGGGCAGGGCGAGCATGCGGCCGATCTCCTCCGGTGATAGGAACTCAGGAATTTTTCTGGGGAGCTTCGGGTTTTCCAGCAGAGTTGCAGGGTCTTCTTTAATGAATCCCCGCGACGTGCAGAACGCGAAAAATCCCCGCAAAGACGAAAGATGCCTCGCCAGCGAGGTTGATTTCAATGCTTTTGACCTTAGATATGTAAGGTAGAGCAGCAATGTCTGACTTGTGGCGTCTTCTATTTTCGCGGACCTATCTTCCAGAAAAGACTGAAAAGACTCCAGATCACTCAGATATCCACTAAGGCTGTTCTCAGAGAGACCACGCTCAATGAGCAGGTACTCCAGATAACGGTCGATCCATTGGTGTTTACAGGATGTATTGTTTTCATTCTCGGTCATATCCAATACTCATTACACGTATGACCGCGAGTGCTCAAGATGATTGACAGAGCAAACAAGCACATTTAAAGAGTTTTGATAATAATTTAACCAAAAAATGACAGGAGCATACCGAAATGCCAGAATTTAAACTTGCCGACAGGCTCGCAACACTCCCCCCGTATCTCTTTGCTGAAATTGACAGACTCAAAGCTGAAGTAGCAGCTCAGGGAGTAGATATCATCAGCCTCGGCATTGGCGATCCTGACCTTCCGACTCCCGACTTTATTATTGAAGCACTGCACAAAGCAGCCAAGAACCCGGTTAACCACCAGTATCCTTCTTATGTTGGCCTGCTGACTTTCCGTCAGGCTGTTGCTGACTGGTATAAGGAAAGATTTAATGTTGAGCTGGACGCAGCAAAAGAAGTTGTTTCCCTCATCGGTTCCAAAGAAGGTATTGCGCACTTCCCATTGGCTTTTGTTAACCCCGGCGATCTCGTGCTGGTAGCTTCCCCCAACTATCCGGTTTATCCGGTAGCATCCGGCTTTGCCGGCGGTGAAGTTGAGATTGTTCCTCTGCTCGAAGAGAATGACTTTCTCCCCGAACTCGACGCTATCTCTGATGAAAAATGGGATAAGTGCAAAATATTCTTTGTAAACTACCCCAACAACCCCACATCTGCGACCGCAACACCTGAATTCTACGCAGAGCTGGTTGCCAAAGCTAAAAAGCATAATGTTATCATCGCAGCGGACGCCGCTTACACCGAAGTTTATTACGATGAAAACAATAAGCCCATTTCCATTCTGGAAACTCCCGGCGCAAAAGATGTGGCCATTGAATTCCACTCCCTGTCCAAGACCTACAACATGACCGGTTGGCGTTGTGGTATGGCAGTAGGTAACCCCTCACTTGTTGCTGGACTCGGAAAAATTAAAGAAAATGTCGACTCCGGTATCTTTCAGGCTGTACAGGAAGCCGGAATTGTTGCACTAAAAGAAGGCGAACCTTACGTTAAGGAATTCCGCAAGATCTACAAAGAGCGTCGCGATTGCGTTATTGAAGCTCTGGAAAAGATCAACATTTCCTGCAAGGTGCCTGATGCATCCATCTTTGTATGGGCTAAAACTCCCGAAGACTACACTTCTTCCGAGTTCGTATCCAAGCTCCTGAAGGAAACCGGTGTTGTTGTTACTCCCGGTAACGGCTTCGGCGAATCCGGTGAAGGGTATTTCAGAATTTCGCTGACTGTTGATACCGATAGGCTCAAGGAGGCAGTATCACGGATATCCAAACTGTAAAGGTCTACGTTAGTCTTGGTTCAAATATTGGAGACACTGAAGATAATTTGAATCAGGCCGTTGCTAGACTGGAAAAATATGAAGGTATTGATCCTGAAGTCTGGTCTGAAACTTACGAGACCGAACCTCAGGGATTGAAAGATCAGCCGTGGTTTAAGAATCAGGTGGTCCGTTTCGACGTTGACCCCGAACTCTGGTCCGCAGAAGGCTTCCTTTCTACGCTACAGGCTGTAGAAGGGCAGATGGATCGGGTAAGGGACGTTAAAAACGGCCCCCGAACCATTGATCTGGATATTATTCTCTTCGGAGACCGGGTTATCAATAGTGGGGCTTACCTCACTGTTCCGCATCCTCGTGCTTTGGATAGAGCTTTTGTGCTTCTGCCAATGACCGACATCGATCCGGAACTAGTATTCCCGGACGGAACTTCCGTTGCTGATGCTCTGAAGAAAATTGATTACCGCACTGAAGGTAATAAGATTTATCAGGATTAATTCTCAGGCCGCACCTAATACTGGTGCGGCCTTTTTTTATATTGAGGTGTAGAAGTAATGCTTAAATTTGTTGTTATCGCAATTGCCGCATTCGTCATGTGGAAGCTCTTCACTGGCGACCAGAAGAAAAAGCAGGAAAAAGAAGGCAAGGACTTCAATAAGAAAGTCAAGACCGGCGAGATGGTCAAAGATCCCATCTGCGGAGCTTATGTGCCTAAAGATGGTGACATCCGGGTCCGTAACGGAGAAAAGGTCGAATGCTTTTGCTCCTTTGAATGTCGCGACAAGTACATCAAAAGACTTGAGGCTGACAGCGGCGAGTAGCTTTTGTAATATTTCGTTGAACCCTTTTGACAATAGTTAAAAGGGTTCTTTTTTTGTGCCTGAAAAGGGGTAGGGGAGTTTTATGAAAATCTACCTAAGAACATGTTCGCTCTATGAAGCACGTAAAGCCGGAGAATATGGTCTCATTGACGGAATTAAGCTGCTTCCGGAGAATGGGGAAGACAAATGTGTTGCTACTGATAATGACACCAAATCAATAATAGGCTGCACAAATGGTCCCATCTTTGTGTCAGCGGATGGCAACATCGCTGAAGATGTTCTCATAGAATCACTACAGTTATTGCGGCTTAGTCCAAATATTGTGGTCAGCATTAAAGCTACACTTGAAGGTTTTAAAGCCTGCAAATTACTGACAGCTAAAGATGTTCCCGTAATGATCACTGGATTGGACAGCATAACCAAAGCCATAATGGCGGCAAAATCAGGAGCAGATTTTGTCAGTTTTAATATGAAACTGGTCAAACAAAAGTATGGCGATGACTTTAAACTTCAGACTCAGGCTGTGAAGTTGATTCGCGAATATGGATTGCGGACAAGTGTGCTAGCAAATGTGTCCGGTGAATCAATCGATCTTGATTCTGTGACCGCGACTGGAGTTGATGGACTGGAAATTTCATTTACTGGTTTGATGAAGTTTTTGGAGAACGACAGTTAGCGTTAAGTTGATCATTATATAAAATTTACGTTTTGAGCCTTGTCTGATTGATAGCAGACAAGGCTCTTTTATATTCGAATATTACGACTTTCAAATTTAGCTCCTAAGCATTTAAAAATTGTTTTCCAAGGTCATCATTCTAACCATCTATGAGAGAGCTTAAAAACGAAAGAAGCCATGTCCATTATATGAGTTCAGAAGAAAAGAGTGAATTTGGCCATTATTGACCATAATTTTTGAAAAATTGAGACTTATGACCTCATCATATTGATATTACTAACTTTGTTTGCATGTCTCATAATGTAAATTATGTAAACTTTGAGAATTGAATGTAATAAAGTTTTCGCAATTTGGACTTTATCTTCATTAACATCGATAAGTTTTAAATTATTTAAATGTTAAAATTTAGATAGTTATAGTTTATCGTAAAGAAAAACCGGCATTTTCATGCTGCTGATTGAGGTTCTAACTGGTCTGTAGGTAAAACTTTGTTCATTGTAGCGATTAAGTTTGCCTCTTAAGACGCTTTTCTTTATCTCAGTGGTAACTAATAATTCACGTTGAATTGAAATCTAAATCCATGAGGTTTTCATGAGTTTGAGACTTAAGAAAAAGATATTACCTTCCCTTCTGGCTGCAGCTGTTTTGTTCGGAGGAAGTGGAAATGTATTTGCAGCTTCATCCAGTAAGACAGCTTCATTTGAAACCTGGCTGGAAAAATATGGAGCCTGGGACATTCTGGAACAGAACTATTCTCAGACTGGGGATACCCCTGAGTTGATTTTGAAACGGGCTGAAACAGCTTTTAATCTCGGTCGCTATTCAGCGTGTCTTGAAACGCTGCAATCAACCCCGGCTTTTACTGATAAAACACAGGAAATCACCAGACTTTGGCTTGGTGGTAAATGCCAGCGAGCTCTGGGTGATCCTGTTAAGGGTGTAATTTGGTTCAGTCAGGCTGCTCGTTTGATGGACCAAGATATTATGTCTGCAAAATTTAAAGAGGATTCCTATCTTAAAAGTATTTGGTTTGATGTCTGGCGTTCCCTTTACTGGGGGTATCGGGTAACACCGGATTCAGCTCGGGAATCACGGAAGATGCTCCTTGAACAGACTTTCGATCAAGCTGAAAAAGTATGGCCTACAACCTATTTTGTAGTTAATAGCAAATCCAAAATTGAAAGTTTGCATAATGCTGCTGAGAGCCAACCTTTTGTTAGCAATTCATCAGTGGTTGGTGACCCAGACCGCGTACTCATTGCCCAATCTCTGGCCGCAGCCAGTATCGGTGAATGGTCTAAATCAAATCGAGCTTTGGATGCAGTCTCTAATTCTACGGTTCAGACTTTCTGGAAATCTGTAAATCAGTATCTGGAGTCCGGAAAAGTCCCCGAGACAGTATCTTTATTTAATGAAGAGAATCTGGTTCGTCCGGCTTCTTTCATTAAGGCAGGGGCTTTAGAACCGGCGATCATCTCCCCTACTCTCTGGCAGCTCGGTGCTCCGACATCACCTGCATGGAATGTTTTCCGCAAGAAACTGCTGGAAATGGAACCTCAGGAAGCACTTGAAACCATCGACCGTGAAACTGGTTCTTTGCTTCTTTCCAGCGATCTGGTTAACGCTTTGCAAAACTACCGTTTGGCATTTGCTTTTTTGACCGGTGACATGAAACATGCTGAAAATGTTCTGAAGCGTCTGGATAAGGACACCTTGCCCATGAGCCTCAGGATTGCCTGCGGCATTGCCTTCAAGCTGCCTTTATCCAGAGTTCTCAGTACGGCAGATTACGGAAAGAATGAGCATCTTTTTATCATTTCCGGTTTGAGTGAAGCTGCAGGGATTGAGTATTTTAGTGATATCAACACTTCTTTTTGGAAACCAATTTCTTCCCAAAAACTAAATGAGGTCATCAATACCAATCCGCTGGATAGGCTGCTTGTGTTTGCAGACCTGTCGCAACAGGCAGAAAACAAGCAAAACACTCAAATTGCCCGCCGCAGTGCATTCCTTTTTCCTAAATCTAAATTAGGAGCGGAAAGCTTCATTTACCTGGCTGATAAAGCAGCTCAAAATAGAGACTTCAAGCTGTCCGCCTATTATTTGAAGCGTGTTAATCAAGATAAATTCGGTCCGAAACTTCGTCTTAAGTGGCTCACTGCCGCAGTTGCCTATGATCTTGCAACCGGGAAAGATGATAAGGCCATGAATGCCTACAATGAGATTCTGCAGTCCGGTGGAACTCTTCCTGCTGAAAAAGAACTGAAGCTTGCACTGATGATCCAGCAGAAAGGTGACCTGAAAAAAGCTCAAGCGATACTTGAAAGAATTTGGTCCGATCGTGATCAATTGGAAAATGACGAGCTACGCGCGGAAGTTCTTTTCTGGATTGCTGAAGGTGAACACGCTATCGGTAAAAAAGACAAAGCTCTCAAGCATTATCTTGAGCTGGCTTGGGAATTCCCCGAACAAAATATCTGGGCCGTGACCGCAATGTATCGCGCTTCCATGATTTATGAACACAAAGGACAGTTCGAAACTGCCAAGCGGTTCCTGAAAACAGTCATTAAACGTGCTGACCGAAAAGCTCAAAAAGAAGCTGCTCAGGCCAGACTTAACGCCATCGATACCAAGTTGGCCAAAGTCGGAGCTGGAAAAGAAGTTAGTTTTCCGTTTTAACTGAAATTCCGGCAGCTAAAATACTTTATTATGCTTCGCATGAAGCTTATAAATTAAAACCAAACAACAAAGGCCCTGCTAAGATCTTTAGCAGGGCCTTTAATTTTAACTCAAAATTTTTAATACCGTTCCGGCCATTGTGGTGACGGCAGTCTTGATGGTCGGCTCCGGCGGTGGATAAAATTTGCTGTTGTGAATAGACGGCGGATTAATTCCTTTTTCATGGAATAAAGTCATTTCTTCGGCAGATGTCGCTCCGGTAAAAAACAGACATGATGGAGTTTCTTTGCCGCCAGCCGTTCTGAACAGAGAAAAATCCTCACTGCCCATGACCATTTTAGCTTCATGTACCTTATCTGCGCCAAGATGTTCCGCAGCAGCTTTGCGGACAATATCAGCTAAGCCACTATCATTAGTTGTTGCGGGCAGATCGCTTTCTTCGTCAAATTCAACGATGGGCAACAGATTTTCAGGCAGCCCCATAGACAAGGCTTCATATTTACAGATTCGCTTCACTGAATTAAAAATTCGGTCATGACCTTCTGAATTACAGAATCTTGCAGTGACTTCCATGACCACTTCACCGGGAATGATATTGGCTCTTGTCCCACCGTGGATGGAACCAACGGTGACAACTGCGGGATCAAGCGGACTGAACTCACGGCTGACAATGGTTTGGAGCGAAGTAACGATTCTTGCTGCGAGTACAACCGGATCAATACATTCTTGCGGGATCGCACCATGCCCCCCTACTCCGCGGACGGTAATTTTAAGCTGATACGTCCCGGCCATGATCGGTCCGGACTTAACCATAATATTACCGGCTTCAAGTTTGGTAATGACATGGGTAGCAAGGCAATAATCAGGAGCTCCGAATTTTTCAAAAAGTCCCTGTTCAATCATCGCTCTGGCACCGGACATAGATTCTTCGGCAGGCTGCCCGACAAAAATTATTTTCCCGCTCCAACTTTCTTTGGATTTAGAAAGGATTCGGGCTGTCCCCACAAGAGTGGTCATATGCACATCATGCCCACAGGCATGCATCACACCGGTATCGTTGCCGGAAGGATCTTTGCCTCTTACAGAACTTGCATAATCCAGACAGGTTTCTTCGGTAATCGGCAGCGCGTCCATATCACCACGGACCATAACAGTCGGGCCGGCCCCATTTTCCAGAACACCGACGACACCGTAGCCGCCGAAATTTCTGGTTACAGAAATACCGCATGACTCCAACTGGTCTGCAACCAGTTTGGAAGATTTTTCTTCTTCACGCGAAAGTTCAGGGTTGGCATGCAGGTGCTTGTAAATTCTGACTAAATCACCCAGTTCAGTCTGAACCATTTCGGTCAAATCCATTTAATTCCCTTTTGATCTACGAGTCTTTATCTTTAGCGTTGCGCGCGGAAATTTCAGTATGTGCCCTACGCTTGGCATCATCGAGAATAGGATGAAGAAGTCCAACAATATTACGGACATTGAGATTCTCAGCTTCTTTTGAACAGAGCAGAACATCAAGAGCATCCAGACCATGGAAGATGTAATCTACGCTTTTTTTAACATCACTCATTTATGAAACTCCTTTAAATGAAATTGTCTATATTTACAGGCAGGTTGAATTGTATTGTCTGTAATCTGCTATGTCTATGAAAATTATCATCTCAGCCGTTACCAACTAGCTGCCAATTGGTTGATAAAATGGGAAAGTTACCATATTTAGTTTAAAAACAATCACTTCGCATATAAACATATTGGAAAACAAGCTACAAGATGTCATTTAATATTCGTCAAAATATTCAGTTATTAGTTGCATTTTTTACTGTCCTTCTAGGCGGGACCGCGGGTTATCTGTATTTTGAAAAAGATTGGTCCGTACTTGATGCCCTATACATGACTGTAATTACCATAACTACCATCGGGTTCGGGGAAATACATGACCTCTCCCCTGCCGGAAGAATTTTCACCATTGTCTTAATTTTTGCGGGACTTGGCCTTGCGGCTGTATTTGTAGCGCAGGTCGCAAAAGTTATTGTCCAGTCAGGAATTAGAAACCTCTACGAGAAAAAGAAAATGAACGACAAAATCAACAAATTAGAAAAACACACAATTGTTTGCGGTTACGGCAAGATTGGTCGGGCTATTTCCTTGAAGCTGTATGAGCTGGGTTTGAATTTTGTTGTTCTGGATAATGACGAGGAACAATTAGGCGAAGCTGAACAGCGCGGGTACAAAATTTTACATGGCGATGCGGCAGTTGATGGAGTCCTGCTTTCTGCAGGAATTCGCCGGGCAGATTTTATTGTACTCTGTATTAATGATGATGCCAGCAACATTAATATATCCCTTGCTGCCCGGGAGCTTAATCCCGATATTTTTGTTGTCGCGCGCGGAACCGACCCCTCTATTGAATACCGTATGCTCCGGGCCGGAGCGAATACCGTGGTTTATCCTCTTGATCTGGGAGGTGAACAAATCGGGCATATTCTAGCCCGCCATGCCGGAGTAGCTGAACCGGAAGAAAAAGGTCCTGTTGCTCATGAAGTGATGGGTTACAGTCTGAGAATTTTTCCCCACTACGACAGTGCCCCGACTACAGTAGCTGAAGTGAAAGGTAAAACTGGAGCTATCAGCGCATTGGTTCTTCATCGGGCTGATGGAACTGATATTGAAAACCCCTCCGATGAGTTAGAGCTTAATTATGGCGATTCCGTTCTTGAGCTGGTCAAAAAAGACGGGGCCTGCTGCGAATTGCAAAGCAATATCAAATGGTCCGAAGATCTATCGCTCGGGATACCTTCCATTGATGCCGAGCATCGCGTATTGGTTCGTTATGCTGAAGATTTCCAGACAGCCCTTCGTGATGGGCAGGATCACGAAGCAATTGCTCGACTTTTTGATCGTCTGCTGGAATACACTTCCAGTCACTTCGCTCGCGAAGAGGCTTTCATGCAAAAACGCGGCTTTCCCGGAATTGAAAAACACATGAAAGAGCATCGCCGTATCACCCGCGAAGTTATGGACTTGAACCGTGACAAAAAATATATCTTCCCGGACAGCATCGATTCATTCCTGCAGGATTGGATTATCAACCATATTAAGACTACTGACCGGAAGTATGTTAAATATTTGAAGGTGGATAGATAGCATGTCCATCCTCACCGCCGTCCGCAAAACTTTACAAGACCTCGCTGATCCTGAACGCGCACCGGACATGAAAAAGTATATGAAATCCGAAATGGATTTCTATGGCATCCCTACTCCCCTTCGTCGCAAGTCCTGTATTCGCATTTTTAAAGAATTCGAACCTTGGGATTTTGATAAGTGGCAAGCCGCAGTGCTGGAAATTTGGCGCGAAGCTGAATTCCGTGAAGAACGATACAGTGCTTTAGATTTGATAGACTGGAAGCCCTGCATAAAATTTCATACTTGGGAAGCACTGCCCATGGTGGAAGAAATGATAGTCAGTGGATCATGGTGGGATTACTGCGATGCCCTGACCTTACCGCTTGGGAATATTTTACGCGCTGAACCGAAACGAATGAGCGCATTGATGCTTGAGTGGTCCACAGATGACCATATGTGGAAACGTCGATCGTCCATTCTTTGTCAGCTCCGCTTTAAAGATGAATTGAATTTCACTTTATTGCAGCAATGCATTGAGCCTAATATTGATTCAAAAGAATTTTTCCTGCGCAAAGCCATAGGCTGGTCCTTACGGGATTATGCATGGACTCATCCGCAAATAGTGAAAGACTATGTTGATGCAAATGCGGATAGCCTTTCAGGATTAAGCAAACGCGAGGCTTTGAAGAATATGCATAAGCTTTTGTAGACGTTCTCTCTTAAATTTTTGACTGAAAAGGATCACTTGACCACAAACGCAAAAAAGGGTTGAAGCTTTCGCTTCAACCCTTTTTCTGTTGCATGGTGCCGAGGGGGGGATTCGAACCCCCACGGAATCTCTTCCACTGCCCCCTCAAGACAGCGTGTCTACCAGTTCCACCACCTCGGCAAGAGGTGTACAACGCGTTTCCGCGTCGTGTGAAGAAGTGTTTACGTAAATCTGACACCCTTGGCAAGATGTTTTTGTTAATAATTCCAAAAAAAGTTTAGACTACATTTTTATCAATTAATTCAACGACAATCCATTCGATTAGCCAATCAAAAATTGAAAAAACATCCTGAATTAACCCAAAAACAATCCAATTTTATCAAACAATACCGACTTGGCGCAGAATTCATTTCTGACGCGTCACCACCTGCGGTGCAATACAGCACAAGCAAAACACTCTAAAAATCAATTCTGAGCCAATTCTGAGAATGATATTTTTTGCAATAAATTATACTTTTCGGCGTGTTCTGTTGTAATCCAGCTCCATATGCAAAAGCGGAAACGGTTTGCCCTGACCATCCAGAGCGGACCTTCTTACAACACGAAAACCGATATGCTCGTAAAATCCCAAAGCTTGGGGATTCTGCTCATTAACATCAACTTTGGTCACAGCTAAATTGTCTATGGCATATGCGCATAAAGCCGAGCCAACGCCCTTCCCTCTGCTTTGAGAATCAACAAACAGCATTTCAAGATTTCCTTCCGCGACACCACAGAAACCAAGAATTGTTCCATGTGAGTCTTTTGCGCACTTTAATTCAACAGCATCGAAATACTGCTCTAAAATAAGAGGTCTCAAATCTTCTATATCGCTCTCATCAAGAAAATCATGAGTTGCGCGTACAGATCTTTCCCAAAGCTGAATCAGCTCACTATAGTCGGTTTTAGTTACATCTCTAATAATCATATTTGCTCCAGATATGAAAAAAGGGTTGAAGCTTTCGCTTCAACCCTTCTTCTGTTGCATGGTGCCGAGGGGGGGATTCGAACCCCCACGGAATCTCTTCCACTGCCCCCTCAAGACAGCGTGTCTACCAGTTCCACCACCTCGGCAAGAGGTGTACAACGCGTTTCCGCGTCGTGTGAAGAAGTGTTTACGTAAATCTGACACCCTTGGCAAGATGTTTTTTATAATAATTTGAAATTAATTTGATTTGGTTTTTATCAATGAAATCAGACTACAAGAATCAGGTTTTAAGCTTACGTGCTGCTCCGTTTTCATCATCATACTCCCAAAATTCAACATCACTTGGAATTAAATGGTAATTCGTCTTGAGATAGTATTCAGCTAGGGTGCAATTATGCTTCGGACAAAAATCTCGTAGCACAAACATTATTTTTCTTAGCCCAGATGGCGCTGTTACAAAATGATACATAGCTTCATTCCAAGTAGTCAATTTCGCACTCGGGACATTTCCTCCGGAAGTCCATTTATGCGATTTGCATTCAACTATAACTTTTTGCTCAGTGCATCCTAAATCAAATGCATGATCTTTTGTTTTGGCTATATCAATGCCGATAGGAAACTTGATTGATCGGACAAGTTTTACCCCTTGAGATTCCCAAAAATCTTTAGCAGCAAGTTCAAACTCCATTCCAACGTGAGCATTGGAAATAGACCCTTTACGCTGAAATGGTTTGTTGTGATCTGGCATGATGTAACTCCAAGCTATAATGAAATGACAGGTTACATCTTTTGGTGTTTAAACGCAAAAAAGGGCTGAAGCTTTCGCTTCAACCCTTTCTTAGTTGCATGGTGCCGAGGGGGGGATTCGAACCCCCACGGAATCTCTTCCACTGCCCCCTCAAGACAGCGTGTCTACCAGTTCCACCACCTCGGCATGAGGTGTCGTTCTAAGAACGTTTCGTTGAGGAAATACTTAACGCTCTCAAAACATATTTGCAAGATGTTTTTGCAAATAATTGCTCGTAATATTTAGGTTTTTCATTTCGAAGCACCTGCTTTTCAGATGGTGCCGAGGGGGGGATTCGAACCCCCACGGAATCTCTTCCACTGCCCCCTCAAGACAGCGTGTCTACCAATTCCACCACCTCGGCTCTGAAACTACGAGCTATATATTTTAAAGAACTTCAGTGAAGTTTTTAAAAACTTACTATTTGGTCTCTTCTGCAGGAGCCTTTGCGGGCTCTTCAAAAGTGACAGCAGGCTTTTCTACTTCAGGAGTAATGATGGTGTCACCTTTAAGCATGACTGACTCATCAGCAATCCTGTTGCCGGAGAGGTAGTTGTAAGAGAGAGAAGTTACCAGGAAGATTGCTGCCAGAAATGCAGTGATCTTTACGAGAACTCCACCTGCTCCGGTGCTACCGAAAACAGATCCACTTCCTCCGCCGAAGATTACGCCCATGTCTTCTTTACCGCTCTGTAAAAGAACGAAAATGATCAGGAAGACGCAGGCGATAATGTGTACAGTAATTACGAGCGTTTGCAAAGCTTTTTTTCCTTTATTTTTTCACCTGGAATAAGGCAGATATTTAAGCCAGTGCGATCTGGCTGAAACTTTCCGCGTCCAAGCTCGCGCCTCCTACCAAGACACCGTCCACATTGTCAAGTGCAATGATCTGGGCGCAGTTGGCAGGCTTAACGCTTCCACCGTATAAGATGCGGATTTCATTGGCTTTTTCAGGGAAAAGTTTTTTCAGCTTTTCTCTAACAAAACCGTGAGCTTCAACGATTTCGCCTTCGCCGGCCACTTCACCGGTACCGATGGCCCAAACAGGCTCATAGGCAACAACAACGGTTTCGGGAGCGAAGTCGGAAGCTACATTCTTTAAACCAGCTTCGAGCTGTTCGTCAATAACCTTCTGTACTTCCCCGGCTTTTCTTTCATCGATAGTTTCGCCGATGCACAGGATCATGGACAGGCCGTTCTCGAGACCGAAAGCAACCTTCTCGCCTACCAGCTCGTCAGTTTCACCTATGATTGCACGACGTTCGGAGTGTCCAGCCAATGAATATACACAGCCTACATCCTTAAGCATTGCAGGCGAAATCTCGCCGGTGAACGCGCCTTCAGCCTTGGGATAAAGGTTTTCAGCGGAAAGGTGGCAATCAGCATTTCCTTCCAGCACGGAACCTACGGTTTCCAGAGCGGTGTAAGGAGCTGCAATAACAACTTCACGGTCAGCAGGAAGTTTGCCTTCGATTTTTTTTAGCAGATCCTCGGCTGTTGCTTTAGCTTCAGCGCGGGTTTTATACATCTTCCAGTTAGCTGCCATTAATTTTTTCATTAGCTGTTCTCCTTAAGTGCTTTAAATGCGGGAAGTTCTTTGCCTTCGAGAAACTCGAGGAAGGAGCCGCCACCAGTGGAAATAAAAGTAAACTTATCTTCAAGCTTGGCCTGATGCACAACGGCATCGGTATCACCGCCGCCAACGATGGTGGTAGCATCATCAAGGTTAGCCATAGCTTCGCAGACCTTAAGGGACCCCTGTGCGAAAGGCTCTTTCTCGAACAGCCCCATAGGACCGTTCCAGACGATGGTCTTGGACCTTTCAATCACTTCACAGAATTTCTTGGCGGACTCAGGACCGATATCGAGCAGCATGCCGTCTTCGGGAACGGAATCGCCGTCGCAAACACCCTGTGCGGTCTCAATGTCCCTGCCCCAGATAAAGTCGGTGGGCAGGTGCAAAGTAGTACCGGAAGAAGCTGCTTTATCCATTATTTCCTTGGCTGTATCCACGAGAGATTCTTCAACAAGGGATTTACCAACAGCCTTGCCCTGTGCAAGCAGGAAGGTGTTGGCCATGGCGCCACCGATGATAAAGTCATCAACTTTACCGATCAGGTTGTTGAGGATGCCGAGCTTTGAGGAAACCTTGGCACCGCCGGAAACAGCGATGTAGGGCTTGCGAGCATTTTTAAGTGCTTCACCGAGGTATTCCCATTCCAGTTTGAGCAGGAAGCCGGCGCAGCATTCTTTTGCAGCATAAGGAACGTCAACAACGGAAGCGTTAGCACGGTGCGCTACGCCGAATGCGTCGTTTACATAAATATCAGCAAGGGCGGCGAGTTGTTTGCCGAAATCGCCACGCTCTTCGGGAGTCTTGGCCTGTTCTTCAGCATGAAAACGCAGGTTCTCAAGCATCATGACCTGACCGGGCTGCAGTTCGGCAGCCATTTTTTCAACATCAGAACCGATGCAATCAGGAGCAAGGGGAACTTCCATTCCGAGGTATTCGCCAAGACGCTTGGCAGCGGGAGCAAGGCTCAGAGAGTCTACCCTTTTGCCTTTGGGTTTGCCCAAGTGGGCCATAACGATAACCGAAGCGCCCTTTTCAAGTGCATATTTAAAGGTAGGGACAGCGGCTTTGATGCGGTTGTCGTCAGTGATGGTTTCTCCATCCAGGGGGACGTTGAAATCAACTCTCATCAGCAGTTTTTTTCCTGCAATATCAAGTTGGTCAATGAAGCGCATGATCACTCCGTGGTTAAATCGGTTTGAGTTTACTGACTAAAAATCCAAGTCATACAAGAGGGCGTCTTCCCTTGTATCCGGATAGTAATTCTTCCTGACTCCCACCTGAACAAAACCGAGACTTTCATATAGCCCGATGGCGGAAGCATTGGATTCCTTAACATCCAGAAGCCCTCTTTTCACATTCATCTCCCGGCACCTTTGCATAAGATCCAGCATAAGTGCCCTGCCAATTCCCTTTCTTCTGAACTCAGGGTGGACTCCCAAATTGAGAACTTCCATTTCATCCAGCACAATTGAATATGCCAGATACCCCACCAGCATACCCTGCTCTTCATATCCGAGGACAAAGAATGCCTTTTTTTCCAGTCCCAGACGGAACTGCTCTTCGGTCCAGTAGTATTCGAAACACAGAGACTCCAGAGCCCTGAGCTGGCTGAGATGTTCCGGACCGAGTTCGAAAATTTTTTGAGTACCAGAGATGACTTCCGCGCTTTTCATAAATAGGGTATCTACCTGTGCATGGGTGGAAAGTGTGAGTTCACAACCTAAGTCAATATGAACCTCATACACGCAATTTCCATGAATTGAAAGAACGACTGTGTTCAAAAACGAAAAGAATTTGTTTAAAAGTGAAAAAAAATCCCGTTCAGATTGAAGTTGTCGACCAGAACAACCGTCCTTTAACAAGTATGGACATCAGTGAAGTCCACCGCCAGTCATTACGGCATCGCTCGGTGATTATACTTGTCTATGACAATGAAGGAAAACTTTTTCTTCAAAAAAGAAGCCCGCAACAAAAACTGTATGCTGGCCGTTGGGATGTTTCCGTAAGCGGACACGTATATACCGGCGAATCCAATGAAAAAGCGGCTTTGCGTGAACTTGAAAACAAACTTCGAATTCGCAGTTCCAGCCTGAAGTTGATCGAAGAGATCAAAGCATCATCCGAGACAGGCTATGAATTCATTTCCCTTTTCGTATTGGATAAACTGAACACAACTCCGGAGTTAATGACAGAAGACGCTGATTCCGGCTATTTTTATTCTGAAAGTGAATTGGACTGGCTGATTCGCGAATATCGCGAACTGCTGGTACCATCTCTTGTCTTTTTGAATGACCTGGATCTGCTCTTCAAATTCAAATAAGCTTATTTAGGCTGAATCAGTGCATTAAGCTGTTCATGAATTTGAGAGTTGGTGGCCAGAATCATGGGTGAATACAGGTTGAATTCTCCAAGCCCGTATTCCGTGACACGCCCTCCGGCTTCCTCCACCAACAGCCATCCAGCAGCCATATCCCAAGGCTTGAGGGAATTTTCATAATACCCTTCATACCTTCCGCAGGCTGTATAAGCGAGATCAAGAGCAGCCGCACCGGGACGGCGAACGCCTTGTGTATTAACCAACACCCTGCTTAAGGCATCGGTTATGAAATCAACATGTTCTTCAATGGCGTAAGGAAAACCGGTGGCAATCAGAGATTCTTCAAGGTAACCGCAATCCGAGACATGAATCGGTTCACCGTTCATAAAAGCCCCTCCGCCACGTACTGCAGTGAATACTTCATTTAATATAGGCAGATTGACTATGCCGAGCACCACCTGACCGTTCTCCCAAAGAGCAACGGAAGTAGCGACCATGGGCAACCCGTGGGCAAAATTAGTGGTACCGTCGAGCGGATCAATGATCCATGTACGGTCAACCAGCTCGGCATCACCAGCAGTTTCCTCGGCAAGAAAGGACGATCCCGGCAATATTTCTGCAAGTTTAGCTTTAAGAAATTTTTCAACCGCCAGATCAGTCTCAGTTACAAGATCAATGCGCCCTTTGTGCTTAATTTTCTTAGGCTTATTGTAACTTCCCTTGATTATTTCACCGGCCTCAAGGACAGCCGCAGTAGCTTTTTCTAGTAGTGATTGCATGTTTTAATTAATATAAACTTTTTCAAAGCCTTTATCTTTCTGGAGGCTTAAGCCTGTCCCACGCACAACGGTGGTAAGCGGGTCGCCATCAATAATAACCTTGAGCGAACTTTCACGGCTTATCAATCTATCCAGTCCCTTAAGAAGCGCTCCACCACCGGCGAGCAGCAAGCCGTTATCGGCGATATCGGCCACAAGTTCTGCCTGTGTACTTTCAAGAGCAACCCTTACAGAATGGACAATCGCGGCAACGGGGTCAGCAATCGCTTCTCTGATTTGAGCATCATTGATTTCGATAGACTTAGGTTTACCGTCCAACAGGTTTCGTCCGGAAACAGTCATGGTAAGCGGCTCAGGCAGTTCAATCGCGGAGCCAATCTGAATCTTGGCCCTTTCTGCAGTATTCTCACCGACAAGCAACTTAAATTCGTCCTGCATGTATCGCATAATGGCGAGGTTCATCTCGTCACCGGCAACACGTACGGACTGACTGTGAGCCACGGAAGAAAGGGTGATAACAGCAACTTCGGTAGTTCCACCGCCGATATCAACAACCATATTTCCTTCCGGTTCGTGAATGTTAAGCCCGGCACCGATGGCTGCGGCCATGGGTTCTTCAATGAGCCGCACTTCACGTGCTCCGGCCTGCTGACCGGATTCAATAACCGCCCTTTTCTCAACCTGTGTGATTCCGGTGGGCACGCAAATAATAATCTTAGGTTTGACCAGATTACGGCCTTTGATCGCTTTTTTAATAAAAAAAGCGATCATCTTCTTGGTTACTTCAAAATCAGCAATAACGCCGTCTTTCATGGGACGGATCGCTTTGATTTTATCAGGAGTACGTCCAAGATATTCCTTGGCCTCCTTTCCCACGGCGATGACAGACTCATCCCGGGCATCAAGTGCAACTACAGACGGCTCATTAAGGATTATTCCATCCTTCGGGGTGTAAAGCAGTGTGTTTGCCGTACCGAGGTCCATGGCAAGATCCTTGCCGAAAAAACTCATTATTTTAGCCCACAACATATAAATCAGGCCTCATGCATGAAGCGGTTAATTATCGTTTATCAAAACCGGATTGGTTTTGGACGGGGTTACTTTCTGCAAGGCAGTGCGTGCTTCCGCAAGCTTGCTTTTCAGAAAAAGGTTTTCAAGAAACTGATTAAGATACTCAGATACCATAAACAGGAAATCCTTCAAGTCCTCGTCAATTCGCTTCGGTTGGTCATTTGCCAGCACGAGAACTCCCCGGGTCTTGCGCTGAAAAACAAGGGGAAGACAGATTATACTCATGAAATCTACGGTACTTGCACTGGCTCCGAGAAGACTTGAGGCTGCCTGTCCGGCATTATTTTCTTCAATGAAAATAGGTTCGTTATTTTTATATACCCAGCCCACTAGACCGCTACCGAGAGGGAAAGCCATAGATTTGGAATCTCCTTTGTGGAGGATAGGCTTGTTTTCCCCTTCCATGTAAAAAGAAGTTCCTCTCTGATCGATAACAGTAAGAAATGAGTGGGAAAAACCACTTGTTCCAGCGGTCATATTCAACAGGTTATCTAAAAATGAATTCCATTTAGGCTGTCTTTTGCGTAAATCATGCAGCAGCTTAAGAGTCATGAAATATTCATTTTTTCTTCCGTCTGCGTCCACAGAACGGATACAGGAAAGCATGGAAGTAATCATCTTCCCAAACTGAGAAAGAATCTTCAAATCCTTGGTACTGAATGAATAAGTCCGCTTGCTGTCGAGACATATAGCCCCGAGAGACTGCTCCAACGGCGTACCCATGAAGGCTTTAACCTTTGAATCTTCACGGTTTTCATAATAACCAATGGTTGTAGAACCCTTGCGATCCATATTGTTGATAAAAAGGGGCTCATTCTTGCCGATCACGATTCCGGCCAGACTCTTCTTCTGCAAGGGGGTTCCCTTGGGAGAGATATCATCGCCAAGACTGAAATAAGTGGAAAGAGAATACCCATGCTGTCCGTCCGGCAGAAACAGAACAACACTATGCGCCTCAAAAACATTACAGACGATGCTGAGGATATTAATTAAGATTTCGTTTCTAGGCATGCTCTACTTAGTCCTGCACTCGATAAAATAATCAATGCTCCGGTTGTAAGTTTTTTCCTGCTCCGGTGTAAAGTAGCAGGCCGGAAGCTGATCTTTTGCGCGGTGATATTTTATGCATTCGCAGCAGGCACCGGCTCTGGAACAACCGCTGTAGGTGCAGGGACAGTCAATTTTATTTTTCTCGATGGAGCAACCGTCTAAACTCATATATTTTCATCCTTAAATTATGGTCGTTAGAAAAGAGAGATATCATATGATATAATCAAATCCGTATCATTCTTATTTGAAAGAGCCTTCCCGGTCAACAGATACCCGTTTTAATAACAGTCCTTTTTAAACACCCCCGAAAAGTTGTAATTTACTATTATGACCGTTTTTCCACCTCAAAAATTGCTGTTAACTAAAAAAAAGCATCAGTTTTAAATAAAAATTAAATTCTACAATTTTTCTAGATAATTTCAGTTGTAATTAGTTGCAGTTCGGGCTACTCATACATTAATATAAATTTAAATGACCTTGATAAGTTTCAATTAGACAGGTCCAATTTGATCCTACAGCAACATGCAGGGTTTTAATATGTGGCAGGAAGCCTTTTCCAAATATACAGGGGGAGCCTGTGACACGGACACCGTAAATCCTCAGGATGTTTACGATATGCGGTCTTTGGATGGGCTGCGACTGCATCTGGACCATGTCCACATTAAAAATTGCCTGCTCCGTCCTTACTTTGAAAACCGCAACCAATATCCTCTGGTTGACGACCGCGAGTTGCTGCCCTCTTTTGAGGTAGACCTTTACGAGTATAAGAAACTTCCCGGTTTCAGCATGGTCGCTCTTGAACGTCCCCTGAATTTTTTTCAAGAAATTTTTCAATTCGACATCCTGCACAGTCCACGACTTTTGGATGATTCTACAACCGAAGATGCGTGTCCGCTTTTTGAGTCAATTCTCAAAGCGAACATTGACACCTTTGAAAGCAGGCTGCCCAAACGTTCTCACAAAGAATTTCTCAGCGAATTCTGCAATATTGATATCTCTGCCATTGAAAATTACGATCGAATTCTCCCGCATCTGCTTGAGATCGAAAGAGCTCAGGTTATGGCTCAGGATAACACCGGAAAATTTTATCTTGCCGGAGTATTCGGCTCGTTTCCATCCGATTTAGATAACGAACTGAAACGATTCGGCATCAGAATCGGTAAATTCAAACCGGGTGACAACCTGCTCTACGAATACAACCGTTTATTCGTTTACACTTTTCTCATGGAGTTGCATGGTTTTCCCATTGTTTCGGAAAGACGCACCTCCTCTGCTCTTTTTGCCCGTCGTCTGCACCGGATGGGTGAAAAATTCATGGTCCGTGTTCTGGGGCAATCCGACCGGACTATTACCTCTCTTTTTTCGCATGCAAAGGCCAAGCATTATCCACGAGTGGAAAAAATTGCTTTGGTTCAGGTCAGCAAAGACAATAAAGACACCATTGCCGAACTTAAAAAAGGCGGATTCTTTGTAGATGAGAAAAAAAGGGTTGTCATTCTGAAGGTTAAATACCGCCAGCATAAATTCAACCCGGAAAACGTCCGTGAAGACCGTGCTCTTTCTGTTTACGAGCAACAAGTAATTCATCCCCTCACCGGGGAGTGCGCCTCCCACTTCAACGTGATTAAGGATGCGTCCAGTATGACCATCCTGCTCAACGATATTGTGCGTGGTGAATACACTGGAAACATTGTCTACAAGCGAAATGAGCTGATTCAGGACACAGAGACCCATGAAAGACGGCTGAAGTTTCTTTTTGCATGGCTTTCCAAACATCAGCGCAGGATCATCGGGTATTCCGACGAATTTTATTCCGGCGTAGTGAAAGTTCTGGACAGCTACCTGCTGGCCCCGGATAACTATGAACCGTTCAACGAACTGACCGACCTTTATCAGGAGGTCTGGTCCAAATACAGCTACATTCAGCAGGCCCGTAAGCTCAAAGTCCTTGAAGACCTCAGGGAAAGGAAGTATCGGGGTAAAAAAATAAGCTACCTTGAAATGCTTCAAACAATGCATGAAATCATGAATGAACTCAAATTTGAAATCGTAAACTACTTTGACAAGCTCGTTGAAACAGCTTTGAAAATCGGCGACAGAGTTCTTAATGATTCATATTTGATACGTAAATATATTTCTTGTCCAGAAGAAGACCTTACACCTTATGGCCTTGATGTAAAAAAATATTACGGTCGTATGGTTATGGTACTTGATGAATTCAGGTCGATCCGTAAGAGCCGTTCCCTCTACGAGGAAGGGGCCGTCAGCGGATTGGTTTAAATTTAACTTTGAAAGCACCTTGATTTATTCGGGTGCTTTCAATTTATACGGAGTAAAAAATTGACAGCACTGCGCACTACCCCCTTAACTGAGTGGCACCGTGAAAACGGCGCTAAACTTGTTCCCTTTGCCGGTTTCGAAATGCCTGTCCAGTATGCCGGTATTATTGCTGAACATAAGCAAACCCGTGAAAAGGTCGGCGTGTTTGATATCAGCCATATGGGTGAATTCAAACTCAGCGGTAAAGGAGCAAAAGACGGGCTGAACAAGCTGGTCACCCAGAATCTGGATACCCTTGCACCGGGCAAATGCCGTTACGGTTTCCTGCCTAACGACAAAGGCGGCGTCCTTGATGACCTGATCATCTATTGCCTTGCTGAAGACTCCTACATGCTGGTGGTCAATGGTTCATGTGAGGAAGGCGATTTTAACTGGATTGATTCCAGACTTCCTGAAGACCTGAACTTTGAAAATATTTCCTACGAAACAGCCAAGATCGATCTACAGGGTCCCCTTGCTCTGGACGTTCTGGAATCTGTTTTCGGACGCGACTTTAAACATCTCAAGTACTTCAACTTCGAAGAAACTGAATTTGACGGCTACAAGCTGATCATCAGCCGCACCGGTTATACCGGTGAACTGGGTTACGAATTCTACCTGCCTGCTGACAAGGCTCTTTCCCTGTGGGAAAAACTGGTTGCAGACGAAAGAGTAGAGCCCATCGGACTGGGCGCACGCGATACCCTTCGCCTCGAGTGCGGCTACCCCCTCTACGGTCAGGACCTTGATACCGAGCATAATCCTCGCGAAGGCGGCTACGGATTCCTGCTTCCCGCAGACGCATACACCGATGTAAAGGAACTCCTTATTCCTCTGACCATTGAAGGTCGCCGTTCTGCTCGTCATGACGATATAGTCATGCTTGATGGTAAGGAAGTGGGTAAGGTTACCAGCGGTTCCTTCTCCCCTACTCTCGGCTACTCCATCGCTTTGGCCTATGTGGCCAAAGATGCTGCTGAAGCTGATATTTTTACCATCAAAGGTGCTCGCAAAGACCTTGAAGCTAAAAAGGCGGAGCTTCCGTTCTATAAGGATGGCACAGCACGTAAGAAGCTGGATTAGATTCATCTTTCCAGAATCAATTAAACCCCGCCATTTTATCAAAGTGGCGGGGTTTCTTTTTGGCTAAAGGCACATTACAACCTAGCTATGTACAACATCATTAAATATATTTTGGTCTCCGTAATGCTGGCAACCACCTGCAGCGCTGAAGCTGGTTTTGTGCCCTACGGCAGGATATTCAAAGCGGTGAAAGATGAACGGCCATATATCACTCAAGCTCAAGACAGCCGTCTTCAATTGCAATTACATAAAACAATACTTCTGAATTGCCCTGCAAGCCTGACCAATATTTCGAGCTATGTATATTCAGCCCACGCCTTTCTCGTTGGAGAAGTTGAGAATGATGCCGAGCGGGACACTTTGATAAATAGCGCCAAGGAAATTTCTGGACTTTATGGAGTCAGCTTTTTTCTGCCGCACAAGAAAACTACTGAGAATAGCACTTCATCAGAGCTTGAGATCAAGTTGAAAGGATTCATTGATCCCAAATATCCATCATCTAAAGTTACTGTCAAAGTAGTGCAAAATAATGTGGTCATATTGGGAGTCTTAGACCCGCAAGAACAGAAATCAGTGTGTAAGTCTGTTCAGGAAATAGCAGGTACGACCAAAATAATAAATTTTCTCCAAGAGCCTCAACAGCAGAAAAAAATTAAAAAGAGATTTCGGCCCATAAGAAATTTATTTGGCGACTAATTGCAGCAAACTACCATTGATATAATCTATACCAATTCTAAACAGCATCCACATAAATGCGAAGAATCTCCTAATATAAAAGTTCTGCATAAGAAGCTAGATTACATCAAGAACTAAACACAAATAAGCCCCAGCACAGAGAACTGCGCTGGGGCCTAATATTCAATTCGATTTCAGATGAACTCAGAGCTCACAAGCACCTGTTCCAATTTTCTTAGCTGCAAGAACTAGAAAAGCAGACCTGTCCATTCCATACTTATCAGCTACAGTATCGATAAATTTCAAATCCTGCTCAGGAACACTGATGTTTACTCTGACCCGTTTAATTTTTTCAGGAATGTTAATGAGCATGAGGCTGTGAAAATCCTCATCTCTTGAATATTCCTCATAAATACCCTTGAAATCGAGATTAGGAGCAGGAATATCCTCTCCATCTTCTTTCATTCCATCAACATGTAAATCAAGGGCTTCCTTTGCCATGACTTCGGCTTCTTCCAGTGTTACTCCAGCGGAAATACATCCGGGAAAATCTGGAAAAGAAACGCCGTAATCAGATCCATCATCTTTGTGGATTACTGCATAGTAACTTGCCATCACATTGCTCCACTCATTCTCTGCCAACTCACATATTTCACAATAAGGGAAAAGATCTTTCCCATCATCCCTAACGCAGCTTAAGTCCGGATTGTTTTTCAATAGAATGAAGAGTTCCTTTCGATAAGTCCTTCTTTGGGTGTGGTACAGTAACCCTGCCTGACTTCTCAGGGTGTTTAAACTGCCAGTGGCTGCCAACTGTGTTTACTTTGTACCATCCATCCTTTTCTAAAAGTTGGATTAATCTTTTTGAGGTCATGAAGATGTTTTCTTAAATCCGCTAGGTTAAACTTCAACTGAATCTCCACTTTCAGTGCCAGCCAATATGTGCATCCTTACATAATCGCAACAACTCGTCAAACTCAATGTGTATATTTACACACAAAAAAACGCATCTTGAATTAGACTTTATAATCAATTATAAACTCATCATTATGTCCAGACTTTAATCATATAAAGACCTTTTGGCTCTTGAGTTGCCCTGCCGTACTTCGAGCAGTTGAGCGACATTTTCAAATAATATTCTACTTAAGGATATTAAGGTTTTGTTATGTTTAAAGAACTTATGTACATAAACTCACGTCCCCAGCCTTTTGAATTCTATACTGCGTCTGATCTCTGGACCGATGAACACATCGCGAAACAGATGCTGAATTATCATTTGCACCCTGACATCGATGCGGCTTCTCGCAACTCTACTTTTATTGCAGAATCATCAGAATGGATAATTGACCATTTTGAATTGGCAAAATGCAAAAAAGTTGCCGACTTTGGATGCGGTCCCGGTCTGTATACATCAGCTTTTGCGAAAGCCGGAGCAGTTGTGACCGGAATTGACTTTTCCAGCAATTCCCTTGCTTATGCCAGTGAAGCCGCCCAAAACAGTAATCTTGAAATCAACTATGTAAATACAAATTATCTGGATTACAGTACTAATGATCACTTTGATCTCATCATAATGATCATGTGCGACTTTTGCGCTCTCAGTCCTGAACAGCGGCAAATTATCCTGCGTAAATTCTATGCCCTGCTTAAACCGGGCGGTTCGGTATTGTTAGATGTTTATTCACTGAATGCATTCAACAAATTATTTGAGAAACGAGTCTTTGAGCCTAATCTAATGGATGGATTTTGGGCCGAAGAGCATTATTACGGATTCCTGAACACATTTAAATATGAACAGGAAAAAATAATGCTGGATAAATACATTATTATTCAACCATCACTCACCCGCATAATCTATAATTGGTTGCAATACTTCTCGCCGGCTGATTTAGAGGCTGAAATTGCTACCGCTGGATTCAGCGGAGTTGAATTGCGGGGTAATGTAGCTGGTTCTAAGTACCAAAATGAGAGCAATGAATTTGCTGTCATTATTCGTAAGTAGCTGAATATATTAAAGAGGGTCATTTTTAGTATTAAAAATGACCCTCTTTTCATCTTAATTTCAGGTAATTATGTCTGATCAGCAACAATACTCTTTTAGAAGCTTATATTTCTCACCATTAAACTAGCAGAAAAACACTTATTTCAGTATGTTACAAGAAATAATCTTGAAACTCACTTTATTCCGCAAATAGTGCTGAATTAAATAACCTCTGTCGCTTATCATCTCATTAATATGTAATTTATTCCTTAAAATTCAATATAATATTTAGATAACGGCTTATTGTATCAAAAAGCACACATATTAAATTGTGTCATTCACATTACAAGCAAATTTTTTTTTTCATCTTCCCCATTGACGGATAGGTTCTTACACAGATGATTGGAACACCCTCAAATTTCAGGAGCGATGATGAACATTAATCGTAGAGATTTTGTAAAGCTGACGACTGCTGCAGCTGCGGGGATTGCCGCTGTTCCGGCGTTCGGCGGGCTTGGCAAAGCCTTCGCCAATACAGCCGAGGAACGGGCAAAGCAGCTCAGTCCCAAATGGACCCAGCAGACCACATCCGTCTGTGCGTTCTGTTCCGTGGGATGCGGACTTCTGGTTAACACCGACCTTGAGACAAAACGTGCGGTAAACGTGGAAGGTAACCCCGACCACCCCATTAACGAAGGCGCTCTCTGTGCTAAGGGTGCGGCATCCATCCAGATGACCGAAAACCCGAAGCGCCCCGGTAAATTCCTGTACCGCGCTCCTTTCAGCGGAGAATGGGAAGAAAAGGACTGGGATTTCTGTAAAAAACGCATCGCACGGTTGATCAAGAAATCTCGCGACGAAAGTTTTGAAAAGAAAAATGCAAAGGGACAGGTGGTCAACCGTACCATGGGTATCGCCTCTCTCGGTTCCGCTGCGCTGGATAACGAAGAATGTTATGCCATGCACAGCTTCATGCGTTCACTCGGCCTGGTCTATGTTGAGCACCAGGCACGTATCTGACACAGCGCAACTGTTGCGGCTCTGGTAGAGTCGTTCGGACGCGGCGCGATGACCAACCACTGGAATGACCTTCAGAACAGTGATTGCATTTTGATAATGGGCAGTAACGCTGCCGAAAACCATCCCATTTCCTTTAAATGGGCTGTAAAAGCACAGAAACGCGGTGCTAAGATTATTCATGTTGACCCGCGCTTCACTCGTACTTCCGCTCGCTCGGATGCATACATCCCCTTGCGTTCCGGTACTGATATCGCTGTACTGGGCGGAATGATCAATTACATCATTAAGAATAAGCGTTATTTCCATAAATATATGGTTGATTATACCAACGCTTCTTTCATCGTAGGCAAGGACTTCGATTTCAAAGACGGCCTGTTCTCCGGTTTTGATTCCAAGACCAATTCATACGACAAATCCAAGTGGGCTTTTGAGTTGGACGACAAGGGCATTCCCAAGCAGGACAAATCCCTTCAGGACCCCAACTGTGTTTTCCAGATCCTGAAAAAACACTATGCCCGTTATACTCCGGAAAAAGTATCCTCCATTTCCGGTGTATCCAAGAAAGACCTTGAACTGCTCTACAGCACTTACACCGCCACCGGCAAAAAAGACAAAGCCGGTACCATCATGTACGCCATGGGTTGGACCCAGCACACTGTAGGTGTACAGAACATCCGTGCCATGGCTATGATTCAGCTCATGCTCGGTAACATCGGTATTGCAGGAGGTGGTGTTAACGCACTGCGCGGCGAATGTAACGTACAGGGCTCCACTGACTACGCCCTGCTCTACCACATTCTCCCCGGCTACCTGAAAACTCCACTGGCCGGTCAGGACACCCTTGAGCAGTACAACAATACTTACACCCCCAAGAGCAGCGACCCCGAATCCGCCAACTGGTGGCAGCACTATCCCAAGTACTCGGCCAGCCTGATCAAGGCCATGTACTCCGAGGATACCCCGGAACAGGGTTACCAGTATCTGCCTCGTCTTGATAACCACAAGGCCAGCGTTTATTCCTGGATTCCGCTCATCGACCGCATGTATGAAGGCAAATTCACAGGCGGTCTGATCTGGGGTATGAACCCGGCCTGCTCCAGCTCCGACTCCGTCAAGACTCGTAAGGCTCTTGGCAAACTGGACTGGATGGTCAACGTCAACCTCTTCCAGTGCGAAACAAGTGATTTCTGGAAAGGCCCGGATATGGATCCCAAGAAAATCAAGACCGAAACCTTCTTCATTCCCTGTGCTTCTGCGATCGAGAAAGAAGGTTCCGTCTCCAACTCCGGTCGTTGGATGCAGTGGCGTTACAAAGGTCCCGAACCTTTCGATGACGTCATGACTGACGGTCACTACTTCCACGAAATCTGGGAAGAACTCAAAGAACTCTACGAAAAAGAAGGTGGTGCATACCCTGAACCTATCACCCACCTAAGCTTCGAAAACATGTGTGAGGAAAACGAGCACGGCCATATGGAATTCAGTGCCCGTAAGACCGCCAAACTCTGTAACGGCTGGTTCACTCGCGATGTTGAAATAAAGGGCAAGAAGTTCAAGAAAGGACAGCAGGTCCCCAGCTTCGCTTATTTACAGGCAGACGGTTCCACTACCTCCGGAAACTGGCTGTACTGTAACTCCGTATCTGATACGGAAAACAAATCCATGCGCCATGACTCAACCCAGACCAAGGAACAGGCCAATATCGGACTTTTCCCCAACTGGACATGGTGCTGGCCTGTAAACCGCCGCATTCTCTACAACAGAGCTTCTGTTGATGAAAAGGGACAGCCTTGGGCACCCAAGAAAGCAGTTATAAAGTGGAACGGTTCCAAATGGATCGGTGACGTACCTGATGGCGGCTGGAAACCCGGAACAAAACATCCGTTCATCATGCGTAAGAACGGCTTCGGACAACTCTTCGGCCCCGGCCGCGCAGACGGTCCCCTGCCTGAATATTACGAGCCACTGGAATGTCCGGTTAAAACACATCCTTTCTCCAAAACCCTGCACAACCCCACGGCTGTTCAGATCAAGGGTGAGGAAAAGGCTGTATGCGATCCGCGCTTCCCCTTTGTTGGTACTACCTATCGTATCACCGAACACTGGCAGACCGGTTCTATGACCCGTTGGCAGGACTGGCTGGTAGAAGCTGAACCGCAGATGTTCGTGGAAATAAGCCCCGAACTTGCCAAGCTGCGCGGCATTGAAAACGGAGAAAAGGTCACTGTTGAAAGTGTACGTGGATCACTCTGGGCCATTGCCATGGTTACCGAGCGTATCCAGCCTTACAACATCAACGGTACTGACGTTCACATGGTTGGTATGCCCTGGCATTACGGCTGGGTAACCCCCATTAACGGCGGTGATTCTGCAAACATCGTAACCCCCAACGTGGGTGACCCGAACACCGGTATCCCCGAATATAAGGCCTTCATGGTCAACATCCGTAAGTGGAAGGAGGGTGATAACTAATGTCCGGTAAAAGCTTCTTTGTAGACCTCACCCTTTGTACCGCCTGCCGTGGTTGTCAGGTTGCCTGCAAGCAGTGGAAAGACCTCCCTGCGGAACACACCCGCAACGTTGGTTCTCACCAGAACCCGCAGGATCTGTCTTCAAAAACCATCCGTCTGGTACGTTTCAGCGAAGCCCGTGACGAAGACGGTAAATTCCGTTGGCTGTTCTTCCCGGAACAGTGCCGTCACTGCATTGAGCCCCCGTGTAAATACATTGCAAATATGTACACCCCGGGCTCTGTGGTACAAGACGAAAAAACCGGCGCAGTGGTAATGACCGACAAGGCTGTTATCCGCAAAGGTAAACTGGAAAGCTGGGAACTCTGCCCTTACAATGTTCCCCGTCAGGACAAGGAAACCGGACTCTGGTCCAAGTGTGACATGTGTCTTGACCGTGTGGAAATGGGTATGCAGCCTGCTTGTGTACAGAGCTGCCCCACCGGAACCATGAACTTTGGTGATCGTGCGGATATGCTTAAGATGGCAAAAGAAAGGCTTGCGGAGGTCAAAAAGACCAACCCCAACGCCTACCTCGCCGATCCTGATGATGTTCGCGTAATCTATCTCTGTGAGACCAAGCCGGAAAGCTACTATGAAAATGTTGTAGCTTCTGCTGATCAGCGCAAGACTCTGATGGCCGGGGTAAGCCCTTCTAAAACATCAAGACGCGGATTCCTCACCGCTCTTAATAATAAAGCCTAGCAGACAGGAGAAATAAGATGAAAAAATTATTGATCGCATGCCTGTGCTGCATGGGAATTGTCTTTGTCGCCATCGGCGCGGGGGCAAAAGAAGAATGGACCGCACCGGACGATGATCTTGTCATCAACTTCATCAAACCTGACAAAGGTATCGGTGTGGTATTCAACCACTCCAGCCATGAAAACTACGAGTGCATTGACTGCCATCATAATATCAAGAAGTCCGGCGAACCGACCAGTTGTGCCACCTGTCATGACAATTATTCGGCAATACCGACCAAGGGCTACAAGTCCTACTTCAAAGCCATGCACTACAAGCGCAACAACGCAAAGCGCCCCTCCTGTCTGGGATGTCACGTCAAGGAATTTGGCAATGACAAGGAAATGACCGGATGTATCAATTCCGCATGTCACCCTGAAGGAATTAAGTAACCAAACAAACAGTCTACATTCTACGCAAGGACGAATTTCGTCCGAGCACTCCAAGAAAAAGCTCGCTTCGGCGAGTTTTTTCTTTTTTTAAGCAATGAATGCAAGTAATATATAAAATCTGGCTTAATTAAAAACATATAGAATCGGCAAATAAGCTGGCAAATTATGAGTTACTATAAATACATAATATTCTGTCTTATCTGGGGAATCGTCATATTTGTTCCGAATCAGATAAAAGCAGAAGCTGTATCTCAAATAACCATTCCTTATATTCATCCAGAGGATAACAGGCATGATTATATATTAGATTTGCTAGAGCTTGCTTTGAATAAAACAATTAAGGAATATGGGGATTATGAACTAAAACAGTACCCATTGCCAACTGAACAAAACCGAAGCCTGCGCATGACCAGCCATGAAAAAGGAATCGACGTTGTTTGGTCAATGACATCTATTAAAAGAGAAAAGGAACTCAGAGCAATACGTATACCGCTCCAAAAAGGACTTCTCGGATATCGCATTTTCATAATAAAGGCAGGCAGACAAGCTTCATTCTACAAAGTAAGATCCATCAATAATTTGAAATATTTCACCGCAGGGCAGGGACACGATTGGCCGGATACAGAAATATTGAGAGCCAACGGTCTGCCTGTAGAAACCTGTTCTCAATATTCTTTTTGCTTTGACATGCTACTCCAGAATAGGTTCGATTACCTACCACGTGGAGTGAGCGAACCATGGAATGAAATTGCCAAATACCCAAACAAAGAGCTTGTCGTCGAAAAGAAGCTCCTGCTTAAGTATACAGCTCCACTCTATTTTTTTGTAAGCCGTAAGAATGTTAAGATGGCCGAGAGGATAGAAAAAGGACTACGTGCAGCTATTAAAGATGGTTCATTTGACGAACTCTTTTACAACCATCCGCAATTAAGCACGATGTTTAAAAAACTCTGTTTTAAGAAACGCATCATAATTGAATTAGAAAATCCTTTATTGCCGCCTGAGACTCCTACAAAGGATAAATCCCTATGGATTGATCCAAATAAGCTACCCTAATCTTCCACAAACCGTTCGTCAGACTTTAAAGTCTCAGATTTATCCGCATTGTTTTCCAGCCATCCGAAGCGGTCAGCGGGGACAGCATCAAATTTTTTCACATAAGGCTTGATATCAATAAGTGGAGTTCCATCAAGAACATCAACGCCTTTTATATGAAGGACACTGCCTTCAATACGGATTAATTCCACGGTGGACATTCCGATCATATTCGGCCTGCGCGGGGCACGAGTGGAAAACAGTCCTCTCTCTTCATTGTCCATAAATGGTGTCAGCTTAAGCTTATAGCCATCATTTTTATGAAAATGATACAGCAAAATTATATGAGAAAACCCTTCTAAATCCTGCAACCCTTCTTCCAAGGCTCCGTGCAGTTCAATTGTTCCCTCAACATCTTTTGCTCCGGAAGGCTGAATAGGCATGCCTTCAAGCGAATCAAAGGGAGAACGAATACGCCCGATGGGGTGAAATATTATGGCGTCTTTATCAGGTAAAGGCATTTTATCCTCCGAAATCAATTAAATGACTTCTCTGAAGTTAAAGCTATACTTTAACTTCAGAGAAGAACAATTAAACTAGCTTTTCATAATTTCAGCCACCAGTTCAGCACCCCCGGTCAGACTTTCGATCTTAATAAACTCTTCTGTGGTGTGCACTTTGCTCATGCCGATTCCCAAAGTAACAGCATTAAAGCCTTTACCGTAAAGGATATTAGCGTCACTGCCACCACCGGTAGGTACTCTTTTGGGAGTAGCTCCGATATTTTTACAAGCTTCTTCCACCCGAGCCAGCACCTTGCTATCGTCAGCAACTTTGAGGGCGGGATATGAAATCTCATAATCGAACTTATATTCACCACCAACTTTCTCAACGGCTGCAGTACAACATGCTTCCATATGCTCAAGCTGCTTTTTAAGAGAATCATCATGCAATGAACGAGCTTCAGCGGTCAGAGTCGCAGACTCGGCAACAATATTGGTTGCGCTACCGCCTTCTATACGTCCAAGGTTTGCTGTGGTACTTTCGTCGATGCGCAGAAGGTTCATATTGGAAACAGCTTCAGCCGCTATTTGAATAGCACTGATCCCCTCTTCCGGTGCAATTCCGGCGTGAGCTGATTTACCGGTGAAGGTAATATTAATCCCAGCTTTAGCGGGCGCAGCAACTACAATAGTGCCTACCTCGCCGCTTGAATCAAGAATGACGATATCTTTTGCAGGGAGCAAATCTGTATTCAGATTCTTTGCGCCGTGCATGCCAGATTCTTCGCAAATGGAAAAAACAAAATAAACATCAGGATGAGGAATAGATTCTTCTTCCAAGTGATTGAGTGCCTCTATAGCCATCGCTATTCCGGCCTTGTCGTCACCACCGAGAACTGTTTCCCCGGCACTGCGAACGACATCGCCGTCAATGATCGGTTCAACACCAATGCAGGGCTGCACACAGTCCATGTGGGCTGAAAAAGTGATCGGTTCGCCTTCTCCTGTTGCCGGGATATGCACAATGAGATTACCGGTATTACCACCGCTCAACTCACCGGCTTTGTCTTCACTTACCTTAAAGCCCCTTTTCTCCATTTTTTCACGTAGATAAGCGGCTACTTCTTTCTCTTTAAGAGAAGGACTGTCAATACGAACAAGGTCAAAAAACAATTCAAGAATTCGTTCTTGATTTATCATAATATCTCCAAAAAATGACTTAAATTTGAAAAAATAGTTAACACCGAAGCATTCACTTGAACAGGATAATTTTATAAAAAAACAACCTGCACGAGATATATCCATATAATTTTTTTTTTACTTTAAAACCTTCAAAAATAGATCTTGCTTAAAAGTTATACTTGCATGAAAAATACTATTTGCAGCCATACTCGATGGCTATGTGATGGAAATAACCTCTGCTTCCACCCCTATTCCTGGTGCAATCTGGCTTCTCGGAGTTTCTTTAGTCGGACTCGTTGGTATCAAAAACATATTTGCTAAATAATAAAATTAATCAAAAACAAAAAAATCCCGGTATCCTCTAAGGTTACCGGGATTTTTTTGTTGAAAAGAATTAGCTGTTAAGCATTGCAAGCTTTATTTCTTTCCGCTTCGGTCAATTCAACCATATCACGTAAAATTTTAAGGGTTTCTTCCGCTTCTTTGGGATCGAGTTTGCGTAATGCAAATCCGGCATGGACAATAAGGTAGTCGCCAATTTCAACTTCATCAGGCAAAAGCATAAGTGAAGCATCGAGGTATGTTTCGCCCTCGCCTACCTTACATTTTGCGACTTGATCTTTAATGGACTTAATCTGAACAGGAATAGCTAAACACATGGAAAACACCCCTTATCGGCACTAGGCCATCTTTTCATAACTGCCGCCGGCTGCAGAAACTTCCTCGAGCACCTTTTCCATCATAAAAGGAAGCCGTTCCAGCGTCACATCAGAAACCTCATCATGCATGGTCTGGTAATCTTTCGGCTCCACGCCGATAACCACGCATTCAGGACGTCTGTCGCACAACTCGCACAGAACCATTGTATCGAGCAGGTCAGTCTGATGCATTGAATCCTTAAAAGCCAGACTCCTACGCAAATCCTCTCCTGTCAAGCGGTAAACAGAACCGGGCTCGTCATTACCCAGAACCGCGTCCACTACGATCAGGAAGTCGCATTCCATCATGGGGCCCATCAATTTGGTACCAAGGGTACCGCCGTCCATGACTTCAACGTTGTCTGAAAATGAGTACTGGCTCATCAGTTCATTAACAACTTTTACGCCGATACCTTCATCAGTAAAAAGTATGTTTCCCACACCAAGAACTAAAATCTTTTTCTCTTCTGTCATTCAGTTGCCTCCGGCGGCTCTCCGAGGGCCAGAGGGGAAAAACTTTTGCAAAAGCTTTTCCCCTCTGGGCTCCCCTTTTCAAAACCTTTTAGCGGGCTTCGCTACTGATCTTTTAAAAATTCTTTGCAGTCCATTTCTATTCCATCCCTATAGATTTCTGTAGCGTACTTTGGAATGAGAATTCAATAGAAAAATCAAAATATTACGTATAAAAATCAAAAAACGGGAACCCGCAATGCGGGCTCCCGTAATATTTATTTGAAGCTTGAACCAACTAAAGGATCTTGAACTTGTGAACTTCGTTGGTATGAGCATCGATGACGTGTACGCCACAGGCGATACATGGGTCATAGGAGTGAACGGTACGCAGGATTTCAACAGGACGCTTGGGATCAGCAATAGGTGTTCCCATGAGAGCTTCCTCAACTGCGGACATTTTGTTCTGATTACAACGGGGACCGAGGTTCCATGTGGAAGGTACAACCAGCTGGAAGTTTTCGATCTTGCCGCCCTTGATCTTAATCCAGTGAGACAGGCCACCGCGAGGTGCGCCAACAAATCCGACACCTTCAGCTTCATCAGGCATTTCCCACTCAACCGCGAGGTCGGTGTTACCGGAAGCAACGTTGTCTTCAAGGTTGTTAACCCATTCAACCATCTTGGTACCGGCAACAACGGTTTCGATACCGCGGGCAGCGGTTCTACCAAGAGTGGAGAACAGTGCTTCAGGTCCAACACCGAGGGTGGAGAGAACGTGGTTAACAACAGGAACAACGTCCTTGTTGCCGCGGGCGTAGGATACCAGCATCTGTGCCAGCGGACCAACTTCCATGGATTCGCCTTTGTAGCGGGGAGCTTTCATCCAGGAGTAACGGTCACGGTCTTCATAGTTAGTATACTTAGGTTCGGTTTCACCTTCATAAGGATGGAGGGAAGAGTCACCGTCATACCAGCTGTGGCTGATGTCTTCTTTAATGGAATCAGGGTTGAAATCCATGACATTGCTGAGGTCACGGTTCATAATTACACCCTGTTCGAGGAAGCGGCTGTTGATATCAGCTTCTACATCCGGGAATTCACCGAAGGTCAGGAAGTTGGTAGTACCACCGATTCCGGCCCAGTCTTTGTAGTAAGATGCGACCATCAGCAGGTCGGGAATGTAGCATTCGTTAACAAATGCCATAGTTTCGTTATAGAGATCCTTGAATTCCTGAATACGTTTCGGAGTCAAGGAATCATAACAGGTTACGCCGCCCACAATAGTGAACTGGGTATGGGGGTTCTTTGCACCGAAAACAGCCATTGCACGTGCAGCTTTAACCTGAAGATGCAGACCTTCAAGATAGTGAGCAGTAGCAATAAGGTTTTCTTCGGGACGCAGATAGTAAGCGTCATGACCACCGAGGAAGTAAGCATTGGTGAAGATACCGAGCTGGCCGGAATCAACAAATTTTTTCAGTTTTTCCTGAACTGCTTTGAGATCTTCAGCTTTGGTCACGCGGGTAGACTGGCTGTTTGCAATCTTAGCTGCTTTAACAGGATCAGCCTGAAGCGCACTAACAACATCAACCCAGTCAAGGGCATGCAGATGATAGAAATGCACAATGTGGTCATGCAGGTACTGGGCACCCAGTACAAGGTTACGGATAAGACGTGCATTTTCAGGAAGGTTCTTATCAACGCCAACAGCGTTATCTACGCAACGGGTAGAAGCCAGAGCGTGGGTATAAGTACATACACCACAGGAACGCTGGGTAAAGTGCTGAGCATCGCGGGGGTCACGGCCTTTAAGAATAATTTCCAGACCGCGGAAGAGCTGGGAGCTACTCCATACGTTACTTACTTTACCGTTTTCGACCTCTACTTCGATCTTGAGGTGACCCTCAATTCTGGTGAGCGGGTCGACAATCACCGGACCGGTGTATTTTTTATCATAAGGGGTCGCCATTACAGCGGGGCCCGATTTAGCCTTGCAACCAGACATATACAATCCTCCAAATGAATAGAAAGTTAGCTTTAAACTTCTATGTAGTTGACAGCACTAGCCCTGCTCGTAGAAGGGGCTCATTTCATCCCAGAAATCGGGCTCACTGCAACCGATGCAGGGGTGACCGGCCTCAACAGGCCAGTTGGTCTGATTAAACTTGACTTTCGGACAGTTATTGTAGGTGTCCGGACCTTTACATCCAAGCTCGTAGAGACAGTAGCCCTTTTTAGCTTCTTCAGATGAGAAGGAAGGTGCAAATTCATCATTATCAAAATGCTTGAGTCTCGGGCAGTTATCATGCACGGACTCACCGTAGAAGAGGCTCGGACGGCCGACATCATCGAGTTCGGGGATTCCCTTGGTCAGGTAATGAACAACGGTTCCTACGAAGTTGAACGGGTTAGTCGGACAACCGGGCAGGTTTACGGTGGTAACACCACCGAGAGCTTCGGAAACGCCCTTAGTTTGAGACGGGTTGGGTGCAGCAGCCTGAACACCGCCGTAGCAGGCACAGGTACCGATGCAAATGGTTGCTTTTGCGTGAGGAACGATTTCCTGCACGATTTCAAGCATGGTTTTACCACCAACTTTACCCCATGCTCCACCTTCAATAGTTGGGATACCCCCTTCAACAACACAGATGTAACCTTCAGGAGAACTCACTGCTTCATGCAGTGCTTCTTCTGCGGCATGACCGGCGGCAGCCATGATGGTTTCATGGTAGTCGAGGGAAATGGTGTCGAGAATAAGAGCATCAATATAAGGAGAAACAGTACGAAGAACAGCTTCTGAACAGCCGGTACATTCGGCTGCGTGCAGATAGACAACAGAAGGACGCTTCTTCTGAGTCAGGGCTTCCGCTACAGTCGGCGCAAAAGCGGGTCCCATCCCCATAACAGCGGCGGTTGTTGCGCAGAACTTCATGAAATCGCGGCGGGAGACGCCATTCTGCTCAAGGCGTTCTTCCGCTCCATCCTTTCCGAGTCCCACAGAGAATTTCATAAAAACCTCCATCCTCTAATTAAAGATAGTAGGGTCTACCCCCTAAGCATTGCAGTCTTCAATTCAAGACTGGAAACGTTCCTGCCTAAAAGGCCGCAATGCACACTAAATTTTTATCCATTAGCTTCAACTTAAGATATCAGTCTCACTTTGATATCAACTCTCATGCAAAGCTAATGTATTGAAAATTCTAATTACTCTTAAACCATTTAACTATGAGAGCGTCAACCCCAAATGAAAAATTATTGTTTTTGATGCTTATTTTGGTCGCTCATAGATAAAAATCGCACCAAATAACATCAATCTTAGATTATTATGCATCAAACAAGTACTTTCTTGTATTTAGTTGATCTGGAAAACGAAATCATTAACAACAAAATAACAAAAACAGGATTCACACACTAATGAATAAAAATAACACGACAAAAAAAAGCGCAACCCTTTTGGGCTGCGCTTAGGAAAAAAGCTTATAAAAACAGAGATTAACCGTTAGTTACGAAGTCGCTTTTAATTCTTTCTACGACTTTCTCTTTGATCTCTTCAAAAATTTCGTCAGGAGTCTGGTCAGCATTAACAACGATGAATCTATCATTGTTGAGTGCCGCCCAAGTCAAATAACCTTCACGAACCCTGCTGTGAAAATCAAGGGACTCAGCTTCGAAACGCCCTTCTTCCTGCATCTTATTTTCCTGAAGATTGCGAGTCATGGCCCGTTTCAAGCCAATTTCAGGATCAATATCCAGAAGAATAGTCAGATCGGGCCAATTCCCGGAAACTGCGACATCATTAAGTTCGCGCAGCAGCTTTGGATCGAGTCCGCGCCCATACCCTTGATAAACAATAGTAGAGTCTGCAAACCGATCTGAAATAATTATTTTTCCGGCTTCGACCGCAGGCTTTATAACCTGCCCTACATGCTGAGCACGGTCTGCCAGATAAAGAAAAAGCTCACATTCGCCTGTAATATCGGTGCTGTCCATATTGAGCAGGATCTTACGCAACTCTTTACCGATCCGGCTTCCGCCGGGTTCAAGCGTAACATCAACAGTATGTCCGGACTCTTCGAGAAACGCAGTGAGTTTCTTAATCTGGGTGGTTTTGCCAGTCCCTTCTATGCCTTCAAAGGTAATGAACATTGAGCCTCCGATTTTTTGAGTTCACACTTGCTCGACGGATTATCAGGTGATTTTTCCGCCTTGTACAAATATCTGTCCAGAAACCGTTGATACGGAGTCCAGTTGTTTTCTGAGCCTTCCAATTTACCTAATTCTGCGAAAATTGTATTCATTTTTGCGTCAATATTATCAGCAAAATGTAAAATAAATGCTTCCGGTGTCTTCGGGCGCTTGGGGGCACCGTATTCATATTCACCATGATGCGAAAGAATTAAATGCTTCAAGTGAAGCTTTAACTTTGGGTCAAGGTCTTTAGATCTATGTAGAAAAGGTTCAATAATTTCAACACCGATATGAATATGGCCCAGCAAACGACCTTCATCTGTATAGTCGTTGGTCAGACCTCCGGAAAGTTCCCATGCCTTACCCAGGTCATGGAAAATAGCTGCAGCCAGAACCACCTGACGATCAACATCAGGATAATTGTCGCAAATTGACATACAAAGTTTAGCCACAGCCAATGTGTGCTCCAACAGACCGCCGACATAAGCATGGTGGACAGTCTTAGCGCCGGTGGCGGTCAAAAGACGGTTATAAACTGTCTGATCCTTAAGCACTCTCCGGCAAAATTTCTTCCACGGGATATGAACCATATGCTCTGCAATGAGGTAGTCCAGTTCCTGCATCATATCTTCGGGCTTTTCTTTGCTCGAAGGAAGAAAATCGGTGATATCCAAGCCAGCATATTCGGGATTCAGGATATCAAGGACTTCCACTGTTAATTGCGGTTTATCCCTGAACGATCCGACCATCCCTCCGGCAACAACAAACATGCCTGCTTCGAGAGTTGCAAAAGACTGGCTTAACGGACTCCATATCTTCGCTTCAACCGCCCCGGAATTATCTTGCAAACGCAGATTCCAGAACGGACCGTTCCTTGATTCACGCAGTTGGGCATCGCCGATGAGAAAGATATCCTTGACTCTCTCCCCGTTTATAAGATCTTTAATATATGTATATTTTTGTGACACTTCTTGCTATTCCTGAATTGCTTTGATACCTCGCCAACAGGCAACGATATTTTTAAACTTGTCAACGGCGTTTTTATATAACTGCCCGGAATTTGTATTCATAGTCAACCCACGGGAAGACTGTCCAATTATTTTTGAAATGTCCACCGGAGAAAACTGATGAATATACTACTTACCAACGATGACGGCATTCAGGCAGTGGGCCTTCGCGCCCTATATCACGGCTTGAAAAGGGCCGGAATGAATGTCCAGGTAGTCGCCCCTGTCGCGGAACAGTCCGCAGTGGGACACGCCGTATCGCTCTCTTCACCCCTTCGAGTCAAGAAGTTTGAAGAAGATGGCTTTACCGGGCTGGGTGTTTACGGGACTCCGGTAGATTGCGTCAAGCTGGGACTGACCACCCTGCTGGAGACAAAACCGGACATCGTGGTTTCCGGGATCAACAGCGGCGCCAACGTCGGTGTTGATATTCTATACTCAGGAACAGTGTCCGCTGCAACCGAAGGTGCGTTGATGGGATATCCGGCGATGGCTGTTTCGTACGACAGCTTCAAACCGGAAGAACTTACTGATCAGGGCGATTACTGCGCAGAACTGCTCAAAAAAATACCTTGGGGCAGGCTTGGCGAGAAAACAGTTGTTAATCTCAATTTTCCGGCGGTCCCGGTCAAGGATGCCGAAGTGCTCAAAATCTGCCGTCATACACGTGTTTCATGGCAGGACTGGTATGAAACACGCGAAGACCCCCGCGGACATAAATATTACTGGCTGAACGGTGTTATGCCCAAAGAAAAGATAAGCCCCGGCACAGACAGGGATCTGCTGACCAAGGGCCACATTACCATGACACCACTGCATTTTGATTTCACCGATCGAGAGGCAATTGAAACTCTGGAGCAAAGCTTCGGTATATAGTTCATATCTTTTTAAAGAGTATATGGACATTTTGTTTCTTGATAGGATATAAAGAGTGTATTTGGAACCAATTTGCGGCAACTGCAACTGAATAAGGGAAGTATGGCTTACATAATATTTTGTCTGCCAGATATAAGTTCAGGAAAGATGTCGCTTCATCATTTAAGTATAGTTATCCACTAAGGAGGATTACATGCCACTAGTTTCGCCCAAGGAAATGTTCGAGGGAGCCTATGCCGGCGGCTATGCCATTGGCGCGTTCAACGTGAACAACATGGAGATCATTCAGGGAATCATGGAAGCGGGTAGCGAGGAGAACGCTCCCCTCATTCTTCAGGTTTCCGCCGGCGCTAAAAAATATGCCGGTTTGGGCTACATTATGAAACTCATGGAAGCTGCACTGCTGGATACAGACCTTCCGGTAGTACTTCATCTCGACCACGGCGCAAACTTTGAGATCTGCAAAGAAGTAATCGACGGCGGATTCACATCCGTAATGATCGACGGTTCACATCTTCCTTTTGAGGAAAACATCGCTGAAACCAAAAAGGTTGTTGAATATGCCCATGAAAGGGGCGTATGGGTTGAAGCTGAACTTGGACGTCTCGCAGGCGTTGAAGAAGATGTTGTTTCCGAAAAGACCATCTACACCGACCCGGACGAAGCGGTTGAATTTGTTGAGCGCACTGGCTGCGACTCCCTCGCTATCGCCATCGGCACCAGCCACGGTGCATACAAGTTCACCGGTGAAGCAAAACTTGATTTTGATCGTCTTGATAAAATCGCATCCCTGATGCCCAACTACCCCATCGTTCTGCATGGCGCATCCAGCGTTGTTCCTGAATTTGTTGCCATGGCAAACGAATTCGGCGGCGACATTGCCGGAGCTAAAGGTGTACCCGAAGACCTCCTGCGCAAAGCTGCTTCCAAGGCAGTCTGCAAAATCAACATCGACACTGACATTCGCCTTGCAATGACCGGTGTTATCCGTAAATTCCTGGCCGAAAACCCCACCGAATTTGATCCGAGGGGCTATCTGGGTGCATCCCGCGGGGCCGTTAAGGAAATGGTCCGCCACAAGATTATCAACGTGCTGGGCTGCTCCAATACCGTATAATTTTTTACAGGCCGTTATTTTAGGGAATTAACGGCCTGTATACTATAAACCAGGGACCCGCATCTTTGTAGATGCCAAAGGGAAGAATGTCTCAGGGTTTGAACACGCCGCAACCAGGGAAAAATAGCGGCTCATACAGTGTTTAAGCCTCTGAAATTTTGAATATAACCGGACAAGCTAGGGAAGCTGTCCGGATTTCGAGATTTCTTAGACAGAATAAGGAGAAAACAAGCAATGGCTGTAAAAGTAGGTATTAATGGATTTGGCAGAATCGGGCGCTACCTCGTCCGCCTGATTCACGACAGTAAGGATTTTGACCTTGTTGCGATCAACGCCCGTGCATCAAATGAAGACCTAGCTCTTCTTTTCAAGCACGATTCCGTTCACGGTACTTTCCATGCTGATGTAGAAGCCAATGATGACGGCTTCACCATCAACGGCAAGCAGATCAAGGTAACCAGATGCGCTCCCGGCGAGTGGCTCTGGAAAGATCTCGGCTGTGACATGGTTGTTGAAACAACCGGTAAATTCCGTGACCGTGCAAGCTGTGAAAAACACATGGCCTGCGGAGCGAAGAAAGTTATCATCAGCTCACCCGGAATTGATGCAGACCTGACTGTAGTTATGGGTGTTAACGATGCTGATATTAAACCGGAACACAATATTATTTCCGGCGCATCCTGCACCACCAACTGTCTTGCTCCTGTTGCCAAAGTTATTAACGATGAGTTCGGTCTTGAACGCGGCCTGATGACCACCGTTCATGCATACACCATGAGCCAGAGGGTTCTCGACGGTTCCCACAAGGATATCCGCCGCGCCCGTGCCTGTGCTGTGAACATGGTGCCCACCACCACCGGCGCAGCTAAAGCTGTAACCATGGTTATTCCCGAACTGAAAGGCAAACTGGACGGCATGTCCATCCGCGTTCCCACACCTAACGTCTCCCTTGTGGACCTTACCTGTGACCTCGGTCGCGAAACTACCAAGGAAGAAGTTAACGCCGTGCTTGCCAAAGCTGCTAACGAGCACATGGGCTTTACAGAAAAGCCCCTCGTTTCCACTGACTACCTTGGCGATACCCATGGCGGTGTTGTTGACGGTCCGCTGACCGAAGTCATGGACGGGAAAATGCTCAAGCTCATCATCTGGTACGACAACGAAGCCAGCTTCACCAACCAGCTCGTCCGTTTGATGAATAAAGTAGCCGGAATGATGTAATACCATTCCCACCGCAATGAAAAATCCCTCTCAGCTCTTAAGAATTGAGAGGGATTTTATTTAAAACCGCTTAACGGTATTTCCATTCTCAGAGTCACCGCCAATTTTTCAGCTACTAATTTTCTACTACAAATTATTATAGCATTCATCGGCAGTAAAAAAGTGCCAGCATTTCATCCAAATTGTCATTGACGCGGTAAGTTGAATAACCTTCTGGATTTGTGTCTAATTTCATAGTATTTGAGTAATATGTTTGATTCCGACGGCCGACAATTAAAGGCCGATAATAAAAAAATCCTTTTTGACTCCCTGCTCTTCTGTATAATTTCAACCTTTCTCTGCTACCTTTTGTATAAGGGAACGGAATCGCTAGGCTATAACTGGCAGTGGTTCCGGGTTCCGGGATTTTTTTTCAGCTTAAATGAAGGAGAGTTTATTCCCGGTCCGTTATTGGAGGGACTTGGAGTTACCCTTGAGATAACTGGATTAAGTTTTGTGCTGACTTTTATCATCGGACTGGGAACAGCGATTATGCGCTTATCCGGTTCATTTACCGCCAAAGCGATTGCCCGCATCTATCTGGAAATAATTCGGAACACTCCCCTGCTGATTCAACTTTTTTTCATCTACTTTGTTGCTGCTCCCATTATCGGCATTAACGGATTCTGGGCATCAGTCATCGCTCTAAGTCTTTTTGAAGGCGCCTATGCATCTGAGATCTTCAGGGCCGGGATAACTTCCATCGACCGGGGACAATGGGAAGCGGCCTTCAGCTTGGGGGGCGATAAAAAATTCGCCTATATAAATGTGATTCTTCCACAGGCTGTACCACGTATCGCCCCGCCCCTTGCAGGACAAGCCATAGCCCTTGTTAAAGATTCAGCACTGGTCAGTACAGTCGCCATCTATGACCTGACAATGCAGGGGCAATCAATAATATCTGAAACCTTCCTAACTTTTGAGATATGGTTTACTGTAGCAGCCATATATCTTTCGATTACGCTTTTGCTCTCGTGGGTATTGGACAAAACCGCCCGTAAGTTCAAGAGCGAATGGTAATTCAAGTATTAACTATCTGGAGGAAACAATGACCTTATGGAGAACTGTTAGCGTCGGTATTGCTACCGCGATCCTGATTATGGGCCTCTCTTCCGCCGTCTGGGCAGGAGATGCAAGACAAAATCTTTCGCAAGACAGCACCCTAGAAAAAGTCCTTAAACGCGAAACTCTGCGAGTAGGATTTTCCACATTTAAACCGTGGGCTATGAAAGGCAAAAATGGCGAGTTTATCGGTTTTGAAATCGATGTAGCAAAACGTCTGGCCTCGGATATGGGTGTGAAAGTACGCTTTATCCCCACCAAATGGGACGGCATCATCCCTGCTCTGCTCACCGGTAAATTCGATATAATTATCGGCGGCATGGGCATTACTCCCAAACGCAACCTGAAGGTCAATTTTTCCGATCCTTATGAATTCAGCGGAATGTCCATCGTAGCCAATAAAGATGTGGCTGCCGGAAAATCTTCGCTGGCTGATTTTAATAATGCTGAGACCCGTGTCTCTGTCCGGCTCGGCACCACAGCTGAAAAAGCAGCTAAGAACTTCCTTCCCAAAGCAAAACTTCTTAAATTCAATGACGAAGCAGCTTCTATTCAGGAACTGCTCAATGGTAAGGCCGCATGTCTCGTGGCCTCCAACCCTCTGCCTGAAACCCTTGCCCAAAAATACCCCGGCAAGCTTTATCTGCCCCTGCAGGCTGATTTCACCAGTGAACCCATCGGCTTCGCGGTCCGCAAAGGTGATCCAGACTTTCTTAATTATCTGAACAACTGGATCAGGGTCTGCAACTCCGAAGGCTGGCTTGAAGCCCGCTACAACTACTGGTTCAAAACAGAAGACTGGAAGTCACAAGTAGAATAGAAATACTTATTAAAACATATAAAACAACTTCTTTCATGACAAAACTGTCGCGAGAGAAGTTGTTTTATAGTGTTTTATACCATTCTACAATCAACGAAGCGACACATATGTCTTTTTTACAGAGAACTTTCAGTATTTTAAAATTTATCTTACAATGAAGATGCCCCATTCTAAATTATGCTTTCTTTTCGATGATGACATCAACATCTCTCGCAAAGAAAAAGCGTATTTAAAACATCGGAGGTTACGATGAATCTATGGAGAACTCTCAGTGTAAGTGTTGCAGTGGCAATTCTAGCAATCAGTCTTGCTTTCCCGGTTTTGGCTGATGACATTGGGCGAGATTATTCAAAAGGGGACACCCTTGCGAAAATTCTTCAGCGTAAAACTCTCAATGTCGGAATATCAATTTTCGAACCATGGGTCATGAAAGATCAAAATGGCGAATATATTGGATTTGAAGTCGATGTAGCCAAGCGGCTTGCCTCCGATATGGGTGTACAAGTGAATTTCGTGGAGACGGATTGGGATACTATTATACCCGACCTGATTGCCCACAAATTCGATATCATAATATGTGGTATGAATATGACCCCGGAAAGAATTCTTAAGGTTAATTTTTCTGATCCTTATGAATTCAACTCAATGTCCATTATCGCCAATAAAAATGCTGAAACGGGAAAAATGACTCGGGCAGATTATAACAATGCCAAAATCAGCCCGTCACTTCTATCAACTCTGGAAGATTTCAATAATCCTAATATCCGCATAGGTGTACGTCTCGGCACAACTGCTGAAGATGCGGTACAAAACTACACCCCAAAGGCTAAGGCTGTTATTTTTAAGAGTGAGGATGCCTCCGTCAAGGCTTTATTAAACGGTGAAATATCCTGCCTCATGCTGTCTCAACCTCTGCCTAAGATACTTGTCAAAAAGTATCCTAAAAAGCTGTATCTACCCTTGAATTCCGGATTTGCCCGTGAACCCAGCGGATTCGTTGTTCGCAAGGGCGACCATGACTTCTTAACTTACCTGAACAACTGGATAAGGATCTGCGATTCTAACGGCTGGCTCAAAACCCGTTATCATTACTGGTTTAAGAGCAGTCCCTGGAAGCTCAGATAAAATGATTATATAAATGTTCGATTCCCAAAATAAAATCTCCTCCCGTGATATTTTGCTTTTGACATGTATCATGGGAGGAGTTCTTTTCACCTTCTGGCATCTTGCCCAAGGCCTTAACTACAATTGGAATTGGTCCGTTATTCCTGACTATATTGCTCGGTACGACAGCAATTCAGGAGACTGGAGAGCGGGCATGCTCACGCAGGGCCTGCTGGTCACCCTGCGTCTATCACTCTGGTCTATTCTGCTGGCACTCGTAGCCGGAACAATAATGGGCATGTGGAGAGTAAGTCCAAGACCATTGTTACGGATGATCTCCAGCAGCTATGTAGGGCTGGTCCGGAATATCCCCCCACTGGTGCTCATCTTTATCTTCTATTTTTTCCTCGGCGATCAAATAATGCAGGCTACCGGGATAACGGAGCTTTCATACTCTCTTGATGATAGTACTTCACCGATTTTAACTACCCTTTTCGGCCCAGTGGAACAGCTTCCGGCATTTCTGTCCGGAGTGCTGACTATGGCATTATTTGAGGGGGCATACATAACTGAAATTGTCCGGGCTGGAATAGAATCCATTGACCAAGAACAATGGGAGGCTTCAGCTGCTCTAGGTTTTAACAGACGTAAACAATTGGTTCATATCATCCTGCCGCAGGCATTTTCGCGGTCCCTGCCGCCACTGGCCGGGCAATTTATCTCTACAATTAAAGACTCTTCCATTGTCTCAGTCATTTCCATTCAAGAACTGACATTTGCCGGACAGGAATTGATGTCAGCCACTTATAGAACCTTTGAAATCTGGACTCTGGTAATCATCATGTATTTTATACTTACTTTTCCGTGTTCAATTGGAGTTCGTAAGCTTGAAATAAAAATGAACAGTCACAACGGAACGCATCATTGATGAACCAGAACTGACTGTTCAGATACACAAATGCTCTGAGGATCAGGCCCTTCACCAAAAACGCTTCCTTGAAGGAAGTAGTTTTTAATCTGGTCTGTTATCCCCATAAATGCATCTACAACAACAGGATCGAACTGCGTACCGGAACAGGCCTCGATTTCTTGAATGATTCTATTGAATTCTATTGCTTTCCGGTATGGGCGGTTACTGGCCATTGCTGAAAGAGTATCAGCAACAGCAATTACCCTTGCCCCAAAAGGAATCCTTTCACCTTTTAAGGCATAAGGGTAACCTGCTCCATCGAATCTTTCATGATGATGAAGGATCATTCCGGGAATGCGGTCCAGTCCCGAGACTGTAGCGACAGGTTTTACAATTTCAGCCCCCATTGCCGGATGTTTCTTGACTGTTTCATACTCTTCCAGAGTCAATCGGCCTTCTTTTTTAAGAATTGAATCAGGGAGACCTATCTTACCGATATCATGCAGATGACCGGCAATATGCAGCAGCTCACATTCTTGATTATTTAAGCCAAGCTGTACGCCCAAGGCCTGAGCTACAACGGCGACTTCTTCTGAATGTGAACAGGTATAATGGTCTTTGGCATCAATTGCATTACCCAAGGACTCTGCAAATTGATGAACCGTCATACTTGCTACATTATTGTCGTGTTCTCTTTTTCTATCAAAATAATTAATTATCTTTCTCATGGATCACCATTAGCTATTCATAATTTATAAGCGATGAACTGGGAGTGAGACTATTTTAATCGAAAATGATTGTCAATTGCATTGAGATTAAAGATTTTATTAAAAAAAATAATCTAAAATACATCATTTATAAATTTTGATTATCATCGTGACAATTCACGCATAATCCTCATTAAAACACAGGCATCTGCTTGAAATACAGCTATTTATTCACACAAATGTAACCTTCAGGACATCTCAATGTCGTCTTCATGAACATAAGTTGCCTCCAACTAAGTCGAGGAGGAGTCTTACATGTCTCTGAAATTAAAACTGATTACATTCTGCGTTGCCATCGGTCTGATACCGCTGATAGTTGTCGGAACCTTAAGTGTTAATATGGCGTCAAATGCATTATCTGCTCAAGCATTCGGACAGCTTGAGTCTGTTCGTGACGCTAAAAAGAAAAACCTGCAAGATCTCGTGAACAAATGGTTTCACGAAGTAAAACTCTTCTCCAACGTGAAAGAAGTATACAACGCAGTAGGACTGATTGGTGAGTATGCTTTAGAATATGAAATTCCGGGTCAACCCTTGGATATTACTTCCGACGAATACAAGGAAGTCCATCAATACGCGGCAACCCCGTTTATTCCATTCGTAAAAACCTTGGGCTACGATGATGCAATTCTTATTAATGATTATGGCCGTGTTCTATTATCCATTAAAAAAGAAAAAGACCTTGGAGCAGACCTCAAAAAAGGACAATATAAAAACACTAACCTCGCCCGGGCTTTTGAAAAGGCAGTGAAAGGCGAGATTGTTTTTGCAGACTTTGAACCTTACGCACCCATGGGGGGAGCTCCGATTGCTTTTATCTGCGCCCCGGTTCGCTCTCATGCTGGAGATATTCAGGGCGTAGTTGCTTTACGAATACCGCTCAAGGAAATAAATTCAATCATGACCCTGCGTACCGGCATGGGAGAAACCGGAGAATCATATCTTGTCGGGCCGGATTTCCTGATGCGTTCTGACTCTGAACTTAACCCTGACCGCAGCGTAAGCAGTTCTTTCGAAAACCCCGATAAAGGAAGAGTCCAATCTGTAGCAGTAAAATTAGCTCTGGAAGGGAAAAGCAATACAGACATAATTGAAGACGTTAACGACAATGACCACCTTGTCGCTTATACTCCGATTGAAATCGGCAAAAAGCGCTGGGCCCTTATTTCTGAAATTCACAAAGAAGAAGCCTTCAAAGCCGTAACAACCCTCAGAACTTTCGCCCTTATCATTTCTGGAATTACAGCTATCATTGTTGTGCTGGTCACGCTTATTTTTCTGCGGTCCTCCATCCTCGGTCCGCTTGAACGAATTGAAACATTTGTTACCTCCATTGCCGGTGGTGAGTTTAAAGCCAGCCTTGAGGGAAAATTCAAAAGTGAAATCAAAAAACTGGCTGATGGAATTCAGGCAATGGTCGCAGAGCTGAAAAACAAGCTCGGCTTCTCGCAAGGTATGCTGGACGGCATGACGGTTCCCTGTCTCATCTCTGATACGAAGGCGAATATTTCATACATCAATCAACCTCTCTGTGAATTACTGGAAAGCGGTAAATCCTGCGAAAGCTGGATCGGTCGCCCTGTGAAAGATCTTTTGCAGGCTCCTACCGGAGAAAAAGGGATTCTGACCCGCTGCCTTGATGAAAGGCATCCTATCGTCAATATTGAACGGCGCTTGAAAACCAAAAAAGATAACTACCGCGATGTTCGTATTGATGCGGCGCCGCTCTACGATCTGGATAATGAACTCATCGGTGGATTCGCCATAATCATTGACCTGAGTGACATGAAAGCAAAGGAAGAACAGATCAACGAACAGCACAAGGTAATGGTTGAAATCACCGAAAAAGCTCAATCGATTTCAAAATACCTGACCAAAGGTGCGTCCGAGATTGAAACACAGGTTGATCAGGTGTCCACAAATACTGAAAAACAATTTGACCGCATTGAATACTCATCACAGGCAATCACAGAAATGAATCAGACCCTGCTTAATTCTGTAACCAATGCTGAGAATGCGGCGGATCAAGCCAAGCAAACCCGTGTACGCGCTGAAGACGGTATGCAGACCATGACCGAGACCAGCGTGGCAATAGATCAACTGCAATCCCTTTCCGACACGGTAAAGAATAACATGCATAAGCTAGGCGAACAGAGCCAGTCCATCGGAGGAATCATCGGAGTAATCAATGATATTGCTGATCAGACTAACCTGCTGGCTTTAAACGCAGCTATTGAGGCCGCCCGGGCAGGTGAAGCCGGACGTGGATTCGCTGTGGTTGCTGATGAAGTGCGGAAACTGGCAGAAAAGACCATGCAATCTACACGCGAAGTGGAAGAAGCAATTAAAGGTATCCAAGACTCCGCTAAATCCAATATCGAAAATACAGATCAAACAGTTGAGGCAGTAGAGCATGCCAGCGAATTGGTAGAAAAATCAGTTCAGGCGTTTCAGGAAATTTCAGGAATGTCTGTAGATACAGCAACTGAAATCGAAAAAATTGCTCAAGCCACTGACCAGCAATCTGAAGCCCATGACCAAATCCACAAGAGTGTGGAAGATTTGAAAATGCTGGCAGGAGACACTAAATCAGACATGCAGGAGTCAGCCAAGTCCATCACCTCATTAGCTAGGACTGCACAGGAACTGGAAAAGCTCATCGAACGGCTCAGCAATGCCGCTGGTATATAAAAACTCTGAGATTATACCGAATTAAAAGCCGCCCTGCTCCACTTACGGAACAGGGCGGCTTTTAATATTTATAACAATAGGAACTAGTCCAACGTCATACTTGCCATGATCGCTTTAAGGCGAAGGGCTTCGCTAGCAAGTGTTTCTTCATCAAGTTTTTGCTCGGTAACCTCAAAAGGTTTTCCCAACAAAATTTTGCATGGCATGAACGGCTTAGGCAATTCAAATTTGTCCCAAGATTTTTCAAAAACAATAGGATTTGAAGGATAAGCCCGCATGGGAATAATTGATGCCCCTGTTTTCTGGGCAATTGCCAAAACTCCGGACTTTACTTCATGGCGAGGTCCTTTGGGACCATCCATGGTGATGGCACCGATCTTACCTTTCTTACGCATGACCCGGGCTACCCCGAGCATGGCTTTCAATCCACCGCGGGTGGAAGAACCGCGAGCAACTTCATAGCCTATACGCTCAAGCACTTCGGTGATCATCTGTCCGTCTTTGCTGTCGCTGGCCATAGTCACTAAAGGCAATTTTTTCAAAAATCCAAGACCGATCAGGCTGAACAACTCATTATGCCACAAGGCCAACATAAGCGGCTTGCCCTGCCTGTGCGGTTCGATGATATTTTCATATCCTCTGATATCGAAACGCATGGAGCGCACCCACCAACGGTAAAGAAAAGCAACCTGCGGAGCGAATACAACCGGATCAATCTTGATTTTCATGGCTAAGAGTTATCCTGGAACTGCATGTTATAAAGCTTGATGTACAGCGGGCACTTTTCCAGAAGCTCCTTATGGCTGCCTTTGGAAACAATCTTGCCTTTTTCCATAACCACGATCACATCAGCGGAAAGTACAGTGGAAAGCCTGTGGGCAATTACAATACTGGTTCTGTCTTTCATGAGATTTTCAAGGGCCATCTGTACAATGCGTTCTGCTTCGGTATCAAGGGCACTGGTGGCCTCATCAAGAATGAGCAGCGGCGGGTTCTTGAGCAATGCACGAGCAATGGTCAGACGCTGTTTCTGTCCACCGGAAAGCCTTACTCCGCGTTCACCGACCATAGTCTCGTAACCTTCGGGAAGTTTTTCAACAAACTCATGAGCATAGGCGTTCTTTGCACTCTGCTGCACATCTTCAATAGAAGCATCGTGACTTACATAGGCGATATTATCACGCACAGAGGCATTAAAGAGGAAAGTTTCCTGAGAGACCATACCAATATTCAAACGCAGAGACTTCAAAGTATAATCACTGACAGCCCTGCCGTTGATAGCAATAGAACCTTCCGTGGCATCGTAAAAACGGGGAATCAGGTTAACCAGAGTTGTCTTACCAGATCCACTTGGCCCGACAATGGCTATCTTCTGCCCTGCTTCAACATCAAGGTTGATATTGTCCAGTACAGGCTTTTCAGACGAAGGATAGCTGAAGGTCAGGTCTTTGATTTCCAGCTTTTTAAAATCCTGCTCCCACTCTACGCAACCGCCCTGCTCAACATTAATCTTCGGGGAATCAAGAATCTCAAAAACCCTTTCCGCCCCGGCGAGTGCACGCTGAATGGTGTGGTTGGAGGTGTTCATTTTCTTGATCGGCTCATAAAGCATTACCAGCGCGGCAATAAAAGAAAAGAAAGTACCCGGTGTAGACTGACCTTCAATTACCTGAGAACCACCGTACCAAAGCACAAGACCGATACCGACGGCACCGACAATCTCCATAATGCGGGAGGAAAGCTCGCTGTTCAGAACTTCTTTGATAGCAATCCGAACCAATCGTCCGTTTTCCTCTTCAAATTTGCCTGTTTCGCGCTTCTCATTAGCAAAGGCTTTGATAACCTTCACCCCGCTAAAGCTCTCCTGCAGCAAGGCGTTAATGTCTGAAATCTTACTTTGGTTCTTACGGCCCAGCTTACGCAGCTTGCGACCAAAATAAAAAAACGGGAAAATTGCCAGCGGCAGAACCAATACCGCAAAAGCTGCCAGATAAGGATCGCGATAGAAAACCAGACCGATCAGACAGATAATGGTGCAGGCCTCGCGAATCATCATAATAAATGAAGGAAGGCTGGCCCGGATTTCGATAACATCGTTCAGAATACGAGACATAAGCATGCCCACCTGACTTTCTTCAAAGAAATTCATGGGCAAACATATGATTTTGTTAAAAAGATCGTTTCTGAGACGTTCAAGCACCAACAGACCGGTGCTGTTCATCAGATAGGTCTGCAAGAACCTAAAGAATCCTTTGATCAGCATGACTGCAACAAATGCGATAGGCACCAATTTGAGTGCTTCACGGTCTTTATTGATAAAGATATCATCCATGGCCGGCTGGATAAGATACGCCGTAGCGGCCGTTGCTGCTGCAACGATTACCATAGAAACAAATGCTACAAAAATCTTGAACTTGTACGGTCCGAAATATGAAAGACATCTCTTAATGAGATGTTTGTTTTTCAGATAGCTGTATTTTCCGCCTTTAGGCAAATTAGAACTCCTTTATTGTGGCTGAACGCCGATTGCGCTTTTTCCTTACTTGTCATTGGCTTCAATCGCAAGTGTCTATTCTGCTAAGATAGATTTGTTTGATCATTTCGCGGTACTTCCATTGAATAAATCAATTTGACCACAAAATTGCCCCTGTTATCTTTATAAAAATAGAAGGAGAATTTTAATGTCAGTTAAAATAGATTGCAAAGGTTTGCCCTGTCCACAGCCCGTACTCAAATGTAAGAACGCTATTGAATCCGAAAATCCCGAAAAAATCAAAATCACAGTCGATAATGAAGCGGCAAAAGAAAATGTCTCCCGTTTCATGGCTACCAAAGGCTACGAAGTAAGCGTAAAGGAAAAAGACAACCTGTTCGTAATCAAAGGAAAGACAGACGTTTCGACTGAGTCATCCGCTGAGTGCGAAGTATGCGAAGTCATGAGCGATGAAGAAATTTCCAATGTAGGGAGCAAGACCCTTGTTTTCCTGAATAGCGACGTTTTAGGCAGCGGTGACGATAAACTGGGTGCCGGCCTGATGTTCAACTTCCTTTCCACCCTGCCGGAGCTTGGTGATTCCCTCTGGAGGATCATCATGGTAAACGGTGCGGTTAAACTGGCCACCGAAGGCAGCAAATGCCTTGAAAAGCTGCAGGATCTTGAAAAAGCAGGCGTATCCATTCTCGTCTGCGGAACCTGCCTCGATCATTTCGACCTGCTCGACAAAAAGAAAGTAGGCGAAACGACAAATATGCTCGACGTAGTCACCAGCATGCAGCTTGCCAGCAAGGTCATTAAGGCTTAAGAAAGCCTACATGACCGAAAAACAAACAATCAGACTCAATAAATATATTGCCTCCGCCGGGATAGCTTCCCGGCGCGGGGCTGATGAACTTGTCCAGAAGGGTAAGGTAAAAATTAACGGCGAGCTGGCAGATTCTCCCGGTATTCAGGTTGATCCTGAGAATGACCGGGTGGAAGTCAACGGTAAACTTATACAGCATGACGAAAAGTCCAACGACCTATACATCCTGCTGCACAAAACCATCGAGACTGTGACCACAGCCAAAGATCCGCAAGGTCGAAAAACAGTGCTCGATCTGTTGCCGCCGGATGTCGTCGAGCGCAGGGTCTTTCCTGTAGGCAGGCTGGACTTCTACTCTGAAGGCATGCTCCTGCTGACCACTGACGGGGAGTTATGCAACCGCATGACCCATCCAAAGTGGCACCTGCCAAAAGTCTACCACGTGACCATTCGCGGAAAGCTTTCCGAAAAGGAACTCTCCGTCATGCAAAACGGCATGTACCTTGAAGACAAAGGGGAGCTGCTCGCTCCGGTCAAAATCAAAGCTATTTCTGAAGTTGGCGAGACCACCAAATATGAAATGGAACTGCGCCAAGGCATTAACCGCCAGATAAGGCGTATGTTCGGTGAATTTGATAAGACCATACTGCGCCTTAAAAGAGTCCGGCAGGGCCGAATTGAGCTGGGCAATCTCAAGCCCGGAAATTGGCGTGAGCTTAGTGCAAAAGAACTGACGTTATTGAAGAAAGATTTACAGATGAAGTAAATTTGCCTCCGGCGGCTTAAAACCTTTCAATAAGGCTTCGCCACGGAGTACAGCAAATCAATACTAAATTAAAAAGCCCGGATTTGACTATCAAATCCGGGCTTTTTCGTGCAGTCTTAACTACTGATTCTGCGTGTTATCTTCCACGTTCACACCTTCGGGCGGAGTAAACTGGAACTGCGCATCATCAACTTCGGGGTCAATTTCAATATTGTCCATGGAAACTTCATTTCCATTACCGTAAAAATCGACCACCAGAACTTTGCGCATCATTTTCTTTTCCGGATCAATCCATGCAAAAGCTAGCACCATGCCTGTTTCCGGCTCAAGTGGCAGCAGTTTAAGCTTGATCAGCCCATTATCTTCACCTTGATTCTCAACCACGAAATCCTCTTCGAGCTTTGCCTGCCCGGAGATAAACTTGATCATGGTTTTGGAATTAAAAAGCTGCTGGGTGCGATATTTAAGAGCCAATTCGTCTTCAGGAAAATAATCCCAGACAATGGCTTCACCCACAATCAACAGCTCCGGCTCCGGTTTTACTGATTCCCACCGGAGTAATGAAGGCTGCTTAAAAGTAATTTTACCGGAACGGATGTCCTGTTCCTTACTTGCGGCATTGGTTAAAGTCTGAGTAAAATCAGCTTTGAAAGTTTTAATTGAATCGTATGTTTTCTGAATCTCGGTGGTCAGTTCATCTGCCATAGCAATTGAGCTGAATGAAAGCAGTGCCGAGATAACAAGTATTAAAATCCTGAATCGCATTATTCTCCTCGTGAATTCGGGTTCATCTACAAAACAGTCTTTAACTCTTTTGGATTAATTATGAAAGTACAACCTGTATCACAAATTTCCCGCAGACTTATCGAAGCCGAGCTCTACGGCGAACTCTATGCAACCATGAGCAAGCAGTTCGGTAAAGAAAAGGCTCTGCAAGTCATAACCGAAAACTTGCAAAAATCAGCCCGTAAGGCGGGACAATCCTTTGCCGCATCCGTAGATACGCCAAATCTTGCACATTTCGCAACTGTCGTCGAAATCTGGAAAAAAGATGACGCCATCGAAGTTGCAGATATCTCAATTGACGGCAACGAATTGACAGTAAAAGTCGTCCGCTGCCGTTATCAGGAATCCTACCGCGAAATGGGATTACCGGAGGAACTCTGCACCCTGCTCTCCTGTTCTCGCGACGAGCCCTTTGCCAAAGGTTATAGCGATAGCTTAAGCATGACTAGAGAAACAACTTTAGCTGAGGGTGGCAATTGTTGCCCGTTTAAGTTTGTCTGGAAATAAAAACACCTTTTAGCGTGCTGGTTGCGAAGCAGACTAAAAGGTTTTGAAAGAGATGGGGTTTGGGGAAGGGAAAACTTTTGCAAAAGTTTTCCCTTCCCCAAACCCCAGAGGTATTCTTAATCTTTAGTAACTAAAACAATACGCGGCTTGCTGCCGTCCTGTGGTCCAAGAATTCCATCCTGCTCCATCTGCTCGATGAAACGGGCAGCTCTGTTGAAACCGATACGGAACCTACGCTGCAGCAGGGAAATTGAAGCTTTACCCTGCCCTACAACGAATTCTACAGCCTCGTTGTATACCGGATCGTCTGACTCTCCGGGCATCGATCCGGCACCGGGACCGGAAGAACCGGAATCCTTCCAATCGGTGAAATCAAGTTCGAAATCCTGCGGATATTTCTTCTTCCAGAAATCTACCACGCCCTTGATCTCGTCATCTTCTACCAATGCCCCATGAAGCCTGCGCAGCTTGGAGCCGCTGGGCTTGAAGAGCATGTCGCCGCGTCCGAGCAGCTTCTCTGCGCCAACCATATCAAGAATGGTGCGTGAGTCGTGCTTGGAGGTCACCTGAAATGAAATACGGGTCGGAAAGTTAGCCTTGATCAATCCGGTTACGACATCGACAGAAGGACGCTGGGTAGCAAGGATAATATGAATCCCGGCAGCACGGGCCAGCTGTGCCAGACGTACGATGCTGATCTCAACATCCTTACCTGCGGTAAGCATAAGGTCTGCAAGCTCGTCCACGATTATGACCAGATATGGCATAGGTTCGAGATCTTCCAACTCTTCGGGAAGATCATCACCGGACTTGGCAAGCTTTTCGTTGTAGCCTGCAATGTTACGTACGCCAAGACGAGCCATGTTTTCGTAACGTTTGTCCATCTCGAAAACGGCCCATTCAAGCGCGGATTTGGCAAGAGCCATGTCTGTGACTACGGGATGCACGAGATGCGGAAGACTGGCGTAAACAGCCAGTTCAATACGCTTGGGGTCGATGAGCAGCAGCTTAAGTTCCTCAGGTCCGGCCTTGTAGAGCATGGACATGAGCAGACCGTTCAGGCAGACACTCTTACCGGCCCCGGTAGCTCCAGCAACCAGCAGATGCGGCATCTTGGCGAGGTCGGCGGAAACAGGCTCACCCTGAATATCCTTACCAAGAGCCATGGTCAGTGCGGACTTTGACTTGGTGAAACAGCTGTGCTCGAAAATTTCGCGCAGGTAAACAGTCTGACGATTGTCATTCGGGATCTCGATCCCGACAGAATCCTTGCCAGGAATGGGAGCTTCGATACGCACAGCAGTTGCTTTAAGTGCGAGAGCGAGGTCGTCGGTCAGGTTGGCAATCTTGCTGACCTTGACGCCCGGTGCAGGACGAAATTCAAACATGGTTACCACCGGACCGGGAATAACCTTCTGAACTTCACCGTCAATATTAAAATCATTCAAGCAGACCTTTAAAGCTTCGGTCTTCTCTTCGAGATCTTTGGGATCAAATTGAACCCCGGCAACCTTCGGTTCAGAAAGGAAATCAAGAGCCGGAAAATCAGTGCTGGTATCTATTTTCTTGGCCTTGGGCTTCTTGGGTTTGGCCTTTGCTTTTTCTTTTTTGGCAGACTTGTCGGCAAAAGGTTTAAGAACGAGGACATCGCCCTCTTCTTCTGCATCTACATCTTCAATAAGTTCAGCATCTGCTGCCTTACGGGCTTTGGCTTCTGCCTTAGCCTTCTTACGCTCAGCACGCTTAATTTTCTGCTCAGCCTGCATGCGCTTGGCTTTGCGGCCGACACGTTCCTTGTTCTTGAGCCAGAAATCGGTGAGCATAGAGCGTATTCTCTTGCCCATGGCTGCCCAGCTTAAATTCAGAGTCAGCTGAATTCCGGCAAGAGTCATGAACATCCAGAAAAGGAATGCGCCCACTGGTTTGAGATACTTGAAAGACCACTTTGAAAGGAGCGCACCAATGAAACCGCCCTCGTGAATGACGAGAGTATTCTGAAATTCAACCAGCCACGGATGAGAAGACCATGCGAGCAGGCAAACATAAAGAAGCACCAGCCCGATCCAGCGCCACCAAGGCTGACGAAGTGCAGAAATGAAGGAAGTAATCCCGAGAAAAAGGAAATAGAATGGAATCAACCATGAGCCGAGACCAAGCATTTCAACCAGAATCCCGGCAGCATATGATCCGGCTGGGCCGATAAGGTTTTTAACCTTCCAGCTACCGCTGACAGCCTGATTGAGGGTTGGGTCCCCCGGATGGTACGAGTACATGCTTATAAAAAGAAATGCGGCTAAAAAAATCCAGAACAGGCCGGAAATCTCTTTTGCGAATTTTCCGCTTGGCAGTGTCTCATCCTCCGTTTGTTCCCGAATAGGGGCTGGTTGCATCTATCTATTAATAGATGGACAAAATATTCAGTTTTCGGGGAGCTCGAAGCCCCCCGAAAGAAGTAAGAGCTAATTACTTTTCGCGACCGAGGTATTCGCTGGAGCGGGTGTCTACCTTGATCTTATCCCCTTCGTTAATGAACAGGGGTACGTTGATACCGAGTCCGGTCTCGAGGGTTGCGGGCTTGGTTGCGTTACTTACGCGGTCGCCCTGTACGCCGGGATCGGTCTGGGTTACTTCAAGAATTACGGAAGCAGGCAGTTCAATGCCGATAACTTCACCATTGTAAAGCAGGGCTTTGTTGGTTTCGCCTTCTTTAAGAAAACCACCTGCAGAAGCGATAACGTCAGCAGCGACGTTCATCTGCTCGTAGGATTCGAGATCCATGAGTACGAAATCTTCGCCATCTTTATAGAGGTACTGCATTTCCTTGCTAGCCATGTCGGGCTTTTTCACTTTTTCGCCGGAACGGAAAGTCTGGTCGGTGATACGGCCGGTAAACATGTTACGCAGCTTGGTGCGGACAAATGCTCCGCCCTTACCGGGTTTGAAATGCTGAAATTCAACAATTTCATAAGGTTTACCGTCAATCTCAATCTTAAGTCCGTTTCTAAAATCTTTAGTAGAAATCATATTTCCTCCAATAAAATATTATTTGCAGGGCCTTAAACGGCGCCTTTAAGCCTCAGCCCGCTGTCTTCATATAGTTTAAGGTGACAGCAGCCGGCAGTTTTCTGCGGCTAATCAGCTGCCACATGCGAAAACAATGCTTGAACGGCCAAGGCATAGCTCATTATTCCGAATCCGGCAATTACTCCAATACACTGTTTTCCCATAAAACTTTGCTGGCGAACCGGATCTTCAGTCCGGGCCCAGATGTTGCTGATATGAACTTCAACACAAGGTACTTCGATCCACGCAAGGCAATCGGCAATAGCAAGACTGGTATGGGTGTATGCTCCTGCATTGAAAGCAACACCATCAATACCGTCTTTACGGGCTTTTTCCAGCCTGTCGATCAAGGCTCCCTCAGAATTGGACTGAAAAAATTCCAACTGGATTTCCTCAGCCTTGTCACCCATAAGTGTCTTTAGATGTTCAGGAATATCTTCAATTTTATCAGAGCCGTAAATCTCGGGCTGACGTTTGCCCACATATCCGAGATTGGGTCCGTTCAGAATCAGGAAGGTTTTCATCAAATCCACCTTTTGTGTTCAGGTTTAAGGAAAATATCCTTGTAATGATTGTCCTGCTTGACTAGCCTTGATAAATAAGAGAACAAGGCAAGTTCACGCAACAACGAATAATCAAGGACAATTCCTTATGGATAATACACTTACACTAATTAATACAGTTTACGAGATCAATCAGCTTGAGGAAATCGCAGCCCCGCAGATCATTCTTGCCGGTCGTTCCAATGTTGGAAAGTCCTCGCTGATCAACTGCCTTGCGAGCAGAAAAAAACTGGCCAAAATCAGTTCCACTCCGGGCAAGACCCGCAGCCTTAATTACTACGAAGTGAGCCCGCACGGCTACTACATTGTAGACCTTCCCGGTTATGGATACGCCCGCTGCTCAAAGACCGAGCGCGCCAAGTGGGCCAAACTGATTGATAAATACCTGCTTGATAACGCTTACGTTGCTGCTGCTGCAGTCCTGCTGGACAGCCGCCACAGCCCGCAGCAGAATGATCTTGATCTCATTTCATACTTCAAGCACTGCAACATTCCCATTATTCCGATCATGACTAAATCGGATAAGACCAAGCAGAAAGACCGTTCAAAGGTACAGAAAAAATGGGAAGAGATCCTCAAGGTCAAGCCGATCTGCGTTTCCAGTAAAACCGGTATGAACCGCACCAAACTCTGGAATCTGCTGGACGTTACCGCAATTCCCGAACTGGCAGATATTGAAGAAGAAACTGAATAACCGTTTTTCAGAAATATTCAAATTCAGGGCATTTCATCATAAGATGAAATGCCCTTTTTTGATTAACTTGCTTTAAATCTGGACAAATACTTTCCGAGATGCTCAGGGACGAAGACCCATGCAATCCGCCCCAAAGCCAACGAACTGACCAGAATATTCCCCAGCCATGCAGCAATAATCGGCGGCAAAGCCCCGGTATCTCCGGCAGAAGCACCAATCATGAACAGTGCGTAATAGGTAAAAATAATGGCCAGTCCCAATCCGATATTCAGATATATATTTTCGGTAATTGTTACCAGAGCCAATGAAACAAGGGCCATGGTCAAAAGGGAAAATGCGTAGGCCCACTTGGAATGCCATGCGGTAATCAGCCTGTCTACACTGGAACCTGAAAGCTTGAGCTGTTCAATGACCTGATCAAGCTGCCACAGCGGCAACTGGGCCGGATCAATATCCGGGTCAACAACCTTGAACACATTCAGATTCAGCTTGATGGGCATAGTAAATATGGGATGCCTTTGTGAAGCAAATTTATCCGGGCTGAGCTCCACAGCATTTTCCAGCTTCCAGCCGTACTTACTGCTGACCTCGGCACTCTCAGAGGTAATAACCCGCTTGATTCCACCGTTACCTTCAGCAAATTCATAAACAGTAATGTCTTTAGCCCGATTTCCGAAAGGCATGACTTCCTTGGCCTCAACCACGAAACGCCCTTCCTTAAGCCAGATATTTTTCAACACCCGCTTATCAAGCATGCTTTTACGCACATCTTCTTTCCAGATGCGATAGGCCTCCTGCTCTCCGTATACACCGATAACCTGCGAAAAGAGCAGCTGCCCAAAAGACCAGATTACGGCATAAATTACAAAGAATCTCAGAAACCAGAGAAGCGAAAGCCCCCCCGTACGCAAAGCAAGAAGCTCCTTGCTCCGAGCCATGACACATAGTTGTACGATCATGGATATCAGGAAAACCGCGGGCAGAATCTGGGAAAAGATGAGCGGCATCTTGACCAGAAAATATTTCAGAATAGTCCCCATGCCCAGTCCGGCCTCAATGAAATCATCCAGACGGTCAAAAAGGTCAGAAAGCAAATAAATCCCAGTGCCTACCCCAAGGCAAACGCACATTAGGAAGATATTCTGCTTTAAAACATACGACGCAAGATATCCGGGAAGAAGTCTGCGAATCATGCTTCTTTCCTCCTGAATTTCTTCAAAAACGGAATCCTGATACTGAATGAATGTTCCATAACCGCCAACTTGAGCAGAACCACTGAAATTATTGCAAAAGTAACATTCGGCAACCAGAGTCCGATCACTGGAGTAAGCACACCGCTTTCCCCGAAAGTAACCCCGAGAGAAAGCATGGTGTAATAAACAAGAAACAAGCCCATAGAGATGATCAAGCCATACTGCTGCTTCAATCCCCTGAAAATACAGGCAATAGGCACAGCGAACATGCCAAGGACCAGACAGGCCACAGGCAGGGCCAGTCTTTTTTGAACCTCTACTTGAACTTTTTTAAAGAAACTGGGGTCAATGTCTCCGGCACGGTCTCCGGCTCTGCTGATGCGGACCAGCTTTTCCCAGGACATTTCCTTGGGCCGCAGTTCATCTACATCGTACCCTTGTAAAATATTGGCGAGCGGAATGCGGACATCATAGTTCTTAAACTTGAGTACACTGAGCTGATCTCTTTCCTGCTGATAGATTTTACCATTTTCAAGATGAATAAGCAGTCGGCCCATTTTAGGATCAGTGCGGATTTCACCAAGAGGAGCCACGATAGTCGCGGTCATTCCTTTACGGGTATTGTCGCGTACGAACACAGACCGCATAATACCGCTTTTTTCGTCAACTCCGTCAGCATAAAAGACAAGTCCCGGAAAATTCTTATTAAATACTCCGGGTTGAATTGCCAACTGACTTTGTGTGCGGGCAAACTCCATAAGAGCATTACGAAAATTTTCCGTACCCCATGAAAGCCCATAAAGTGAAAAATAAAAATCCGCCCCGGTACAGAGCAGACAAAAAATGATCGGAGCAGGCAGCAACCTGTAAAGACTCAATCCGCCGGATTTGAGTGCAGTAATCTCATTATCCGCGTTCATTCTTAAAAAAGTAAGAAAGATCGAGAGCATGGTCGCGATCGGGGTAAGCATAAGCAGAAAAAAAGGACACAGGTACATGAAAAGTTTAGCCATTTCCAGTACACCAAGACTCTGTCCCATGAACAGATCCCTGAACTGGAGCAGCCTGCCTATGAGGATCAACCCCATGAACCCTGAAATACTCAGGGTGAATATGGATATGAGTTCTTTAAAAATATTGCGATGAAGAAGCTTCAATTTAGTTCCCGCAAAATATGCAGACAATATAAGTTAATCACAAAAATAACGCAGACTTAATTACAGTCCACCTAGGATAATCAAAAAAAATCAGGCTTAGCAGTCCGGAGCTTCGCCATTGCTTTCAGCGTAAAAACGTTCCATGAACTCCATGTCTTTGGGAGACAGGTTGAATCTCATGGCTGCCTCTTCAAGCAATGATTTCAGCGGCTTTCCAGTCTCAGAGTGCTGTTCGGAAATCCATTTAATCGCTTTTCTGGTCAATTCACAGGGAGGCACAACAGTAGTCATATATTTAATCCTTGGTTAAAGACGTAATTGATTAATATATATCAGTACACCAGCTTGCCGCCCCTTGCAACTTTGTGCAGGCTGGCTTACCCAAACCGAGTAACTTGAATTCTAGACCGGAACTTCCGGCAATCATAAAGGAATACCAATGACATCTCTATTCACCGCTGCCATACTTGGCATTGTAGAAGGACTTACTGAATTTCTCCCGGTCTCAAGTACCGGACACCTGATCATCACCGGCCACCTGCTCGGCTTCACCGGAGAAAAAGCGGCTTCATTTGAAGTTGCCATCCAGCTCGGCGCAATTCTCGCTGTGGTTGTTCTTTACTGGTCCCGCTTCTGGGGATTGCTCTTTCCGAAACCGGGCCAGCGTTTTTCCGGCATCCGCGGACTCTATCTGCTTTTTCTGACCAGCCTTCCGGCATCAGTTCTGGGATTGCTGGCTCACGATTTTATCAAGCAACACCTTTTTAATCCCTATACAGTTGCATGGGCATTGGGTGTGGGCGCAATCATGATTTTAATTGTTGAGAAAAAAGACACCAGCCCATCCTGTTTCACTCTGGACGAAGTCACACCAAAACTGGCTCTTGGCATCGGCTGCTTTCAGTGCCTCGCTCTCTGGCCCGGATTTTCACGGTCTGCCGCTACAATTATGGGCGGCATGCTTCTTGGAGCTAAACGCAAAATTGCTGCGGAATACTCTTTCATTGCCGCTGTACCAATTATGTTTGCAGCTACCGGATATGACATGCTCAAGAGCTACAAGCTCTTTACCATGGCCGACATGCCCTTTCTGGCGGTCGGATTTATTGTCTCTTTTCTTTCAGCATGGGCAGCGGTAAAAGGATTCATATACCTGCTGGGCAAATTGACCCTGCGCCCCTTTGCTTATTACCGGTTGGCGCTTGCCCCGCTGGTCTTATTCTTCTGGAGCTAACTAGGCGTCAATTTGGATTATTTCAAAAAAAATTTAAAAAAAGTTCATTTTTTACTTGCCAAGTTCACGTAGAGTGTATAGTTACTCTCCTCGTTGGACGGGAAGTTCAACACCACAAACGTGGCGAGGTAGCTCAGATGGTTAGAGCATGCGGCTCATATCCGCAGTGTCGGGGGTTCAATTCCCTCCCTCGCTACCACGAATATTTTAAGGCCCTGCAAATTTTGCTGGGCCTTTTTCTTTGTCCAAAGCCGTAAAGGCAACATATAATTATTATACCGAAATTTTTATCATTTTTTACTTGCCAAGCGGATCAAGAGTGTATAAACACTGTCCTCGTTGGACGGGAAGTTCAACACCACAAACGTGGCGAGGTAGCTCAGATGGTTAGAGCATGCGGCTCATATCCGCAGTGTCGGGGGTTCAATTCCCTTCCTCGCTACCACGAAGATCTCAAGGCCCTGCAAATTTTGCAGGGCCTTTTCTTTTGCCCTTCACTCCAAGATCCTATTATTAGTTTACTCCCGTTATTTCCAAATACCGTCATTTCTGTTATTTATTTGGGTAAGATTCATACTCAAAATAGGATTTATGCTTTGAAAAAAGAATTACCCCTTGGTCTTACTTCCTGCTTAAGCAAATTTGCTATTTGTATCCTTACCATTTTAGTAGGCAGCATGCTTTGCGGCACGCCTACTGCCTCTGCAAAAAAGCTTGATAAGGTGACTCTACAGCTTAAGTGGTTTCATCAGTTCCAATTTGCCGGATATTATGCCGCTCTTGAAAAAGGATTCTATGAAGAAGAAGGACTTGATGTAAGTATCATCGAGCGGGACCTACGGCATAATCCTATCGATCAGGTATTGAACGGTGATTCCGAGTTTGGAATTAGCAATTCAGAAGTCCTGCTCCATTACCTAAAAGGCAAAAACGTTGTTTTACTTGCTTCGGTGTTCCAGCATTCTCCATTGGTTTTTATTTCAAAAACACAACCTTTAATTCACTCAGCACAGGACTTAAAAAATAAAAACGTGCTCATGAGTTCCGCATCTCAGGACATAGAATTAAAGGTCTTGATGGAACGGAATGGGGTTTCTTTAAATGACGTAAAACTTGTTGACCGCTTTGCTACGCCTGAAGACTACTTTGACCCTTCCATCGACATAATCACAGCTTACATCACAAACCAGCCCTACTATCTGAAGAAAGAGAATGTTCCTTATTCAATAATCTACCCTTACACTCACGGGGTCGATTTTTATGGAGACACCCTTTTCACGTCCCGCAACCAAATACAAAAATACCCGGAACGGGTTAGCAAGTTTATGCGAGCCAGCTTGAAAGGATGGCAATACGCTCTTGAACACCCCGGTGAACTGGTTGATATTATTTCCGATAAATTCGGTTCCTTGAAAAGCAAAGATCACCTTAAGTATGAGGCTGACACAATCAGGACTCTAATTCTGCCAAATCTGGTACGCATCGGACACAATAATCCCGTTCGATGGGAGCTAATAGGAGCCGAATTTAAACAGCAGGGGATGGTGGACCAAACCAAGGATCTTTCAAACTTCTTTTTTAATCCGGCAGAAGGACAAGTAACCATCAGGCACGAGACAGCACTTATAGCGGCAGTTATTTTTGCAGCTACTATGATCGTTCTGTTTGCCTCTATTTTCATTGCCGGTAAATTCAAACAGGAAATCAACAACCGTCTTGAAATCGAAGAAAAGCTCAAGAAAAGTGAAAAATACTATCGAAGTCTTTTTGATAATACAGGGGCGGCAACAGTTATCATCGATCAAAAACATACAATTATAAAATGTAATGAAAATTTTGCTCAGTTATGCGGCTCCACGGTTGAGGACATAGAAAGCAAACAAAAATGGACAGACTTCATAGCTCCTGAAGAATATGAACGTATGACAAGCTATGCCTCAACGAGGTTTTCCGCCAACCAATCTCCCCCTAAATCTTATGATTTCAAATTCTTAAGAACAGACGGAGAAATAAGAAATGTTCATGTCGACGTAGGAGTAATTGAAGGAAGTACTGATTGTGTTGCCTCTATCATCGATATGACAGAAAAGGTTAAAACACAGGAACTTCTTATCCAAACAGAAAAAATCGTTTCTGTCGGTGGGTTAGCCGCTGGCATGGCCCATGAGATCAACAACCCTCTTGCCGGAATACTTCAGGCTGTGCAGAATATCTACCGTAGAATCTCTCCAAATGTTCCGGCAAATACAGATGTTGCAGAGAAAATAGGTTGCTCCTGCGAACAGATTCAAAGCTATCTCGAAGAACGTGGAATAATCAGAATGCTTGATGGCATTCATTCATCCGGTGAACGTGCAGCTAACATTGTTCATACCATGCTGAACTTTACCCGCCGTAATGATGGCGGCATGACTGTCTGCAATCTAAACAAACTTTTTGATGATATCATGAATATAATTACTTGCGATTATGATCTCAAAAAGAAATATGACTTTAAACATACTACGATAATCAAAGATTATCAGGAAAATCTAGGCGAGGTGAATTGTCTGCGAATAGAAATTGAGCAGGTATTGTTGAATCTTGTCAAAAACGCTGCTTATGCAACCAACGAAATTTCTGACATACGAACCCCGACTATCACTCTACGGACTAAAATGGATGACAAATTTATTATTGCAGAAGTAGAGGATAACGGCCCGGGCATGAGCCCTGAAGTAAAGAGGAGAGTCTTTGAACCTTTTTTCACCACTAAATCACCCGGAGTTGGAACCGGACTTGGACTTTCTGTCTCTTATTTTATAATAACCCAGAACCACAAAGGAACATTTGATATAGAGACGGAAATCGGGAAAGGGACAAAATTCACTATAAAATTACCCATCGTGTGATAACATTATGAATAAAAAAATATTTTTTATGATACTGGCTATGCTGGTGCTGGCCTGCCCCGCCTGTGCTAAGAAACCTGTTTTATACCCCAACGAACAGTATAAAGAGGCAGGAGAAGCAAAAGTTTCGGATGATATCGCCTACTGCATGGAATTTGCTGAAAAAAGTGTCGGCAACACATCCAAAGCAAAAACTTCGGTTAAAACCGGAGTTAAGGGAGGCCTGATCGGGGGAGCTGTCGGTCTTGGTATTGGTATAGTAACAGGAAGCCCCGGTTCTTCGGCGTTGGCCGGAGCCGCTGGCGGTGCTGCCGGGGGAGCTGTCGGCGGTGCTATGCAGGATGATCCTGATCCATTGTATAGGAAATTCGTCGAACGCTGTCTCCGAGAGAAAGGCTATGAAACAATGGGCTGGAAGTAATTCCGGCCCTTAAAAGCCATCATGAACAGGAATATATTTAAGCATTATTTTTTTATATACCCCTTCTTTCTTCATCTTCTTAAGCTCCAAACTGACCTTCTCGAATGCTTCAGAATCTTTCATGCGCGAAAAGGCGAGATACGTGTCCGACATAGAATAGACTAAAGGCAACCCTGTTTTCGGATCCAATATAGCTTCTATTTTACCCAGAAGAGCATTATCATTCAAAAAGCTCAAAGCAGGATAATAGTCAGCAAAAAAGAAATCTATCCTGCCCAAAAGCAATTTCTTAACATTAAGGTCAATATTCGCAACTTCTTCAATCCGCTTGAAGTAATTATTTTTTAAAGCCGAATTTACCTTCTCGCCATAGTAAAAGCCCCGCCCTACGCCACCTATGTATTTTTCCGCTCCTTCGAAATCAGCCGAAAAAAACGTATCCGTACCTACACGGCGCAAAGCAACTACCTTTTCGGTTATCAAAACCGTTTCCGGGTACCTTAAATACTTATTACGCTTTTCATTGAATCCAGCATTAAAGACTGCATCAGCCGTTCCTTTCTTTGCCATAGTAAGTGCTCTTTTCCATGGAACGATGCGTATATCAGGGGTATATCCGACCCGAGTCGCAGCTTTAGAAACTATTTCAACCAAAAAGCCGGTTGGCTTACCATTCTCAAGATAAGTTTGAGGGGGAGTATCCAAGGTCACGAGAACAAGTTTTTTAGCACTAAGTGTAGGCGGAAAAGTCAATAAGACTAAAAGAACAAATAAAATGAGTCTTAACACGCCAGCTCTTACCTCCTTGAAACTTCGACAACACAGTAACACCAAAAACATTATGAAACAATCAAACCACTTCATGGTCCAGACTTAAGACATAATTTCAAATACTTTTAAATTTAGGGTATTCTTGAAAACAGAACAAAGCATAATAAAATAAAACAATCTGGTGTTAAGTTTCTCCAATTAATGCCGATCATTTTTGTAATGTGGTATAACCTATAAAAATGGCTGAATTATGTTGAGATTATTGACCATACTTATCACTATATTCCTACTTCCAGCGCTGTCCTTTGCATGGCCGGGTAAAATCGTGGCTGTGGAAGGAGCAACTTCTTTTATTGTACTCAAAGATGGTCAAACTCCGATCAAGGTTAATATTCCCGGAGTAAAAGTCGTATCAGGACTGGATGCGGCAAAAGCGCGACTCGAAAGTAGCAATCTCACCCTTATGCGTGATGTTGAAGTTAGAGAAATCGGTAAAGACGACAACGGAAACATAATTGGTGACATTACTGTCGATGGGAAATCCATATCAAAGGAACTCTTGGATGAAGGCATTGTGCAAAGCACAGCTGACGCTGCTCCGGCAGTTGACACCAAGCCTGTTGAGCTTCCTGAGGAAGTAACTCAACCGATTGCTGCTGAACAAGCTCAAACGGCACAACCCAGGACTTCTCCAACCAGCGAGGCAAGCGCATCAAAAATTACTGATGACCTCTTGCCGGAAGAATCGCCTCAATCAGCTTCTGAAGTTACGCAAACTCCCATTCATGAAACAATACAGCAAGCGCCGCAACCTCAACCTAAACAACAAGTTCGTTATGTTCAGGTATATCAGCCTCAGCAACAGCTGGGACTTTGGCCGGGACGCCCAGCCCAGACTGTAGCTCCGCAACCGGGTCAGCAGATGTATTACGTTCAACAACCTGGACTGCAACAGAATCAAGCAGCAATGCCGACAACAACACAGGAACAACCGAAGCAAATGCAAAGCCCCGGTGATGCCGCAAAACGAGACTATGATCTGGCTGTAAGAGTTCAGAAAAAGACAAGAAGGACCAAAAACAAAGGATTCTTCGTTCCCAAGAAAAGCTCCGAAACATTCTTAGGAGTCGGCGGAGGAGCTCAGGCTGCTATGTCTTCTAAGAGCGATACACCATACTCTTCTTTCGGTGGTCTGGGTGGAATCTCGGCTCGGCATTTCTTCCCGTCAGGCTTCGGCATAGGTGGAGATTTTCTAATGGGCAGTTCTTCCGGCTCTTCCGGCACTTACGGGACAACTTATTTTGATAACGGAACAATCAACAGCAACGGTACTGCCTACGATTATAAAAACAAGAATTTTACCACTTATACTTTCATGGGGTCATTACTCTACAGATTCTATGCTGACAGGAACTTTACTCCATACATAGCTGCTCATGGCGGATATTCATTTTTTGATTATCCAGGAACCATATTCAAGATTTCTGACGGAGCTCCAGTTGCAGGTGGCGGAGCGGGATTTCTCTATGAATTCGATTCCGGTTTCACCATTGGGCTTGATTCCCGTTACCTGAAGACTTTTGGCGGTAAAAAAGACGATCCCAGCGGTTTCTTCGATACAATGTTTAACATAGGCTACACTTTCGACTGACCGCACTCAAAAAACAATCTACTTATTAGCCCTTAACGGAGATATCGTTAAGGGCTATTTTTATTTCATTATTGACTTTTTTTAGTCCGAAGAGTACCACATATCCCAAAAGAGTAACACACAATAACATCCGTTTTGAGATTTAAGACTCAAAAGGAGAAGAAATGAAATTTAAATATCTATCCAGAGTGCTTGCATCACTGATCCTTCTGCTTATAATGAGCACACCTTCATTTGCCCACAGGGTAAACGTGTTTGCCTACGTTGAAGGCGATACAGTTTTTACCGAAAGCTATTTCAGTAAAAAAAAGAAAGTGCATCAAGGTAAGATTGAAATTCTAAACTCAGAGACAGGAAGAGTTTTACTCACAGGTGTTACTGATGATGGCGGACTTTTTAATTTCCCCATCCCTGAAGCGATAAAAAAGAACAGAAACGGACTGGTGATCAATCTTCAAGCTTCAGAAGGACATCGAGGTGACTGGACACTTACTGCTGATGAGATTTTCCCAGATTCACCAATAGAAAGTGAATCTACAATCCCCACCTCCCCTGCACAGTCAGCCGAGCCTGTGCCTATGAAATCATCTGTCGACACGACAAAAGCTTCCTCATCTGAAATTGCCCACCTTACAGCACAGGTAGAAAACCTTACCAATAAAGTCGAGACCTTAAAACGGCTGATCATCAGTCAGCAAGAAAAAGGTCCCGGTGTTAATGAAATATTTTCGGGGATCGGTTACATCCTCGGACTTTTTGGAGTTGCTGCTTTTTTTCTCTCCCGGAAAAAATAGCTATCCTGACACATCAATGCACGGAGTGAGTTCATGCGAAAACAGATTATTCCCGTTCTGACCGTTTTGCTGGTTTTAGCCTTCAGTAGTTCTGCGTTTGCACATTTTGGAATGTTAATCCCCGAGAATTCTATCATCAGCCCGAAAAAAAAGAACGCTGAACTTCAGCTTTCATTTTCACATCCTTTCGAGCTTGTCGGGATGAATCTGGTTAAGCCCCAGAAATTCAGTGTATTTTACGAAGGAAAAGAAACCGATCTTCTTCCTACCCTTAAAGATAACAAAGTCATGGACCACGACTCCTTTAAGACTGAATACATGTTTAAGCGGCCCGGCATGTACACATTTTTTATGGAGCCTACTCCCTACCCTGAGCCGGCAGAAGATAATTACATCATCCACTACACCAAGACTATCGTTTCCGCTTTCGACGAAGGTGAAGACTGGAACAAACCCCTTGGCGTGAAAACTGAAATCGTTCCCTTGACCCGCCCTTGGGGTAACTATGCCGGTAATGTTTTTCAGGGAATTGTATTGCTTGATGGCAAGCCAGCACCTTTCACCCGTGTAGAAGTTGAATTTTATAATAAAGATGCAAAACTGGAAGCACCTTATGAATGTATGGTGACTCAGGAAGTTCTGTGTGATGAAAACGGCGTATTCACTTTTTCCTGCCCCAAAGCCGGCTGGTGGGGTTTTGCAGGTCTGAACGACGCAGATTTCAAAATCAAAGGCAAAGATGTAGAATTGGGTGCAGTTCTCTGGATTGAAATGCTTCCTTTTAAAAACAAATAAGATAAGCCAAAAACGGCCTTATTATAAAACTAAAGTAAAGGCTGGAGGAAGTTCCTCCGGCCTTTACTTTTATCATTAAGCTAATTATGACAATATTTAAGCGAGTTTGTTAGTCTGACACAACACCACGTTATATTTACAGTAATTACCAACTCTCAATGGAGAAAAGATGCTCAACCCTCAAGTTTTAGTTGTCGATGACAGCAAGACTATCCGCACTGTGATCAGTTCGGAATTGAAGAAGCATTCCATTGACGTAACGGAAGCCGTTAACGGCATTCAGGGACTGGACTACACCCGTAACCACCATTACGACCTGGTAATAACAGATATCACCATGCCGGGAATTGACGGTTACCAATTATGCACTGAGATCAAGAGCAACCCGGAGACCCAATCAACTCCGGTAATAATTCTATCCAGCAACGAACGGCACGAAGAAATTGAGAAAGGATTCGAAGTCGGAGCGGCGGCCTATATTACCAAAAACAAAGCCCGACAGGACCTGCTTCCCTATATTAAAGAGATTCTGGATCGTGCAAAACTGCTCCGCGATAAACTTGTACTTGTAGTTGATGATTCCAAATACATTCTGAACGTTGTCAAAACGGGACTCACCTCTGCCGGATTCAAAGTTATCACAGCCAGCAACGGTTTTGAGGCATTTGAAATAGCAAGCGAGATTGTACCGCATCTCATTCTTTCTGACATCAATATGCCGGTAATGGACGGCATCAAATTCTGTGAAAAAATACAGAATCATCCATCTCTTTCACATGTGCCATTTGTAATAATGAGTTCAGGTGCGGACAGAAGAACCATGCGCGAATTGCTGCACAAAGGAGCGGCGGCATTTCTGGTCAAACCTTTCAACATAGACCAGTTGGTAATTACAGCTGAAAAATTACTCAGCGACCATTTTCAGATAGTGCTGCAGCAGCGTGAGATTTTCAAAAAAGAACGCACCCTGCTTATGGGCAGTATCACCAGTTTGATTCAGGCTTTGGAAGCCAGGGATTCCTATACACGAGGCCATTCTGATACAGTCTCAAACCTTTCGGTTAAAATTGCGGCAAAGCTTTCGCTGAATGATTTTGATCAGGAGAGGATAGGATTTGCCGCAAAGTTACATGATCTCGGAAAAATCGGAATACGCGACGATATTCTGCTGAAAAACGGCCCGCTGAGCGATGAAGAATTCGGCAAGATTAAGGAACACCCGATACTTGGGGCTGACATTCTAAGCCCGATTCCCAGTATGGAAGACATCATCCCCGCGGTGCTGCACCACCATGAAAAAATAAATGGAAAAGGTTATCCGCACGGTCTGGTCGGCGGAGAAATCCCTCTATGGGCCAGAATCATATCAATTGCTGACGTATATGATGCGCTAACCACTGACAGACCATATAAGGAAGCCTTCACCCATAAGGCAGCCATGGAATTCATTGAAGCCAAATCGGACGAAGAACTCTGCCCGGATTGCGCGCGGGCTTTTCAGGCTGTCATGTTGGAAAATGACAGCCCGTTGTACTAAATATCTTAGGCCGGATTCAACTTATCCAATCCTGAGACTTCCCACGCTTTATCTTTATTAACTTCTTCACCGTTCTCAAGGATCTGAGATTCCAACTCCCCTGCTACATCCGCACTTTCTTCAACACCCATTTTAAAAATACGTTTCTGATTAGAATCGTAAATATAAGCCGTTTCTTCATAAATATAAAACTTAAAAGGATTCTGCATAGTTCCTCCATACAATTAATGTTCGTAAACACTGCGCTTTTATCACTTTGCGCAATGACAAGAAAGGGTTAATATTATAAGAATTCAACCATCATTCCGAATTTTAATTACAACAGTATGGGAGCATGCATGAAATTCTCCAAAATATCCGCAATTACGTACGCTATATTTTTCCTAACCATATTCACATCTTTCACTGCGCTCGCAGATGTTTCGACCTACAAATGCGATCAGGGTCCGGCCTGTATTGATGAAAGGGTAAATTTTGGTACCGCTCAGATCAAATGTACAGACGTTAACGGTGACGTTCTCTCGGACTGGGTTTGCGAATATGAACTGGAATATACCTGCACAAACAAATTGACCGGAGAAATCCGCAAAGGAGGCTTTGATCCAATAGCCTCTTCACTCTGCTCAAAGCTCTGCGGTCCATGCAAACAAGGTTGGAAATAATTTTATTTTGTACTCACAGAGCTCTTGCCAACAGCACAGCAATGATATAGAAAACATCTCTTCACCTTAAGGGGAAGAAGTAATTCATTTACTTGAATCCCTTGCATCATCTTCCTACGTGTATATAATATAAGTAGGAAGTGTTCTTTGAAAAAATGGGGGCGCATTGGTTTCGACGGGGGTGAATGAAACCAAGGTTGCAGGTCGTGGCGCCGCTGGCCACGTAAAAAGCGGCACAATCATAATTGCAAACGACAATTACGATTACGCAATGGCAGCTTAATTAAGCTGACCATGTCATAGCTTTGATGTCTGATATTAGCTTTGACAACAACCCCATCAGGCTGGCTATCTCTGCGTTGCACGTCCGTAGAGAGGCGAGAACCCAGCACGCGCTGGCTCATATGTTGCCTGTTCAGGGGCGTTCATTTGGGCGAGAAACAATACTTGAACTAAACCTGTAGACATCTTGGTGGAGCATTCTCGGACGGGAGTTCGACTCTCCCCGCCTCCACCATTTCATTGATTTCATACTGTCCCATACAGTTTCACAAAGAACGCTAAACCCTTGTTATTCATATGAATAGCAAGGGTTTTTTCGTTTTTTCTACGTTCGTTATAGTTCGCTTAACCCCGTTGACATCCGTGGTTTGATATGGGTAGACGATCGAGTATATCGCAAATACTCATCCAATCTACCCGCAAAAAGGAGGAACCCGCATGGCTCTTACCGTAAAGCAGATTCAAGCCGCAAAACCCAAAAAGAAATTGTATCGCCTTGGGGATTCAAACGGGCTGTGTCTTGAAGTCACCCCCTCGGGCACAAAGTTATGGAGATACCGGTATCGTTTTAACGGCAAAGAAAAAATGATGGCCATAGGCTCATTCCCTGCGACTAGCCTCAAAGAAGCACGAGATAAGCGAGATGAACAACGTAAAATTCTAGAACGTGGCATAACCCCCTCCGAATACAAAAAGGACCAACAAGCTGCGGCAAGTGGAGAAAATGAATTTGAATCAATTGCCCGCGAATGGCACACCAAATTCAAAAGTACTTGGACCGCTGGACACGCCCAAACAGTTATTAGACGTCTTGAACTGAACTGTTTCCCTTGGATCGGCAAAATGGTTGTCAGTGAAATTGAACCGCCGGATATCTTGAAAGTCCTAAGAAGAATTGAAAGCCGGGGTGCGCTTGAAACAGCTCACCGTGTGCGAAGTATTCTCGGTCAGGTTTTACGTTATGCCGTAGCGACCGGCCGCGCTACTCGCGACGCCACTTCAGATCTTAAAGGAGCTCTTCCGCCAGTAAAGCACAAACACATGGCGACAATAACCGACCCTAAACAAATCGGCCCATTGCTCAACAGTATTGATGAATATGAAGGCAGACACATAACCAAGTGCGCTTTGCAACTGGCTCCGTTAGTTTTCGTCCGTCCCGGAGAACTGAGGCACGGCTTATGGAGTGAGATTGACCTCGAAGCCGCAGAATGGCGAATCCCTGCGGGTAAAATGAAAGCTCGTCGCCCACATATCGTTCCATTATCCCGGCAAGCCTTAGAAATTTTATATGAACTAAAACCACTGACCGGTGATGGTGAGTTTCTATTTCCAAGTGTACGCAGCAAGCTAACGCCCATGAGCGAAAATACCGTTAACGGTGCTCTGCGCCGTCTCGGATACACCAAAGAAGAACTCACAGGACACGGCTTCCGCTCCATGGCTTCAACCAACCTTAATGAAAACGGTTGGAAGCCAGACGTGATTGAAAGACAGCTTGCTCACGTTGAGGGAAATAGCGTGCGTGCAGCATACAACCATGCCGATTATCTACCGGAACGGCGCAAGATGATGCAATGGTGGGCTGATTATTTAGATGCTTTGAAAAATGATACAGAAATACCGTCCATTCTTGGAGATTAATTATGATTGGTAAATTGACACGTACAGCATTGAGAATGACGGCTTTAACTTTTCTACTCTTTGAAGGACTGATCATCTTAGGATTATTTTTTCTGCTTTCTATGTTAGGCACTATCTCTATCAATTTAAGCACATTCACGCAGATAATAATAATGATATTTAGCATCCTGCTATTTTATCTAGCATGCAAATACACGTATTCTAGATATGAAAAAGCATGGCTGCATAGAACATTGGAACAAGTTATTGAAGGAAGATTGCATGAACGTAAAAGCATTATTAACCCTCAAAAAATCAATTCAGAAGAAAAAATAGCAACACACCTTCATGAAAAAGGTTTAACAACAGAAGAATATATTAATGCCTTAGAACAGCATGTCGAATCATTAAGAGCCGAGCTTGCTGAAGCACATGAAACAATAAGTAAAAACAATTGGAAAAAATGGTTTAGTCCTGCGTGTAAAGCTATGGCTGATACGATTAGAGAGAATACTACACATAGGGCTGACCGTGTCATAGTCAAACAAAAAGACTTTTAAGCTCGTGTAATTTCTCACTACCCCGACTATAAAAATCTAAAGGGTAAACCATTTGGATCAGCTTTATCTGAAGCATGGAGTTGTATGCCAAAAGGGGTAAAACTCGACGACTGACAGCATAATACGGATAAAAATTTCAATTTAAACCCAAATTATAAAACTGTTTCTCTCAAAAAAAGATCTAACTTTTTAGTATATTAGAAAAAAACATTTATTTTTTACCCCTTTTACCCCTTCAACCCGTCTAGCAAACAAATTCGATTCTTGTAGGCTTTCCTCAAACGTCAAAAAACGGAGGAAAGCTTATGAGAACCGAAACAAACCAGACTTCATACCACCTGCCTAATACGGGCTTTGTGAGACTTGTAGATGTCCTGAAGGTCATCCCGGTATCTAAAACAACTTGGTGGAAAGGTATTCAGACCGGCAGATTCCCGAAGCCGGTCAAACTGACTGAACGCACAACAGCATGGCGTGTTTGTGATATTCGCAGACTGATTGAAGAACTCCCAAATCAGAGCGAAGCCTAACATGTCTAATATGGCGTCCATGGCTTTTGAGGGGAGTAACTTGCTCCCCTCGCCAACCTCTTTCCCGCAAGGAGTTCTCCCGGCCAGTGTTGAAGACTCGCTATCCGTAGCAGCTTCAGCTTTTACGGTTCCTTTTGCCGTTCCTGCTGTAACCTTTCTTGCTGTGATCGGTGCAGCAGTCGGAAGAACCAGAGGCCTTGAAGTTAAACCAAGCTGGATCACGCACCCGAATCTATATTGGGGACTGGTAGCGCGGTCGGGCATGGGTAAAAGTCCGTGCTCAAATGCCATATTGAAACCAATTCATGAGCAAGAGAATGCTGCATTTAAAGAGCATAAGCGAGAGTTAGAAGCATACGAGCTGGAATTAAGGGAATGGCAAAGCTCTTTTGCTCGCGCTCAGCGCAAAAACGACACACTTCCAGACAAACCCATCTACCCTACTTGGGAGCAAATTTACGTTGAGGACAGTACCACGCAAGCCGTTGGTTCAATTCTGTCCAATAATCCCCGTGGCATTCTCTGGTACCGTGATGAACTTTCCGGCCTGCTGGCCGATCTAGGCCGCTACGACAACAAAGGCAGTGACGGAGGAGACAAAGCCCGCCTGCTTTCCGCATACGATTGTGGCGCATGGAAAGTGTCTCGCAGCACTAAGGATGCCCTTCATATACCGCACGCCTGCGTTTCTATCTTCGGGACAGTCCAGCCGGATCTACTTCCGTCACTCTTCAAGCACAAAGATACTGTTTCCGGCTTTCTGCCCCGCTTCCTTTTCATTCGTTGTGAGCAAGAAGCTCCGCCTCTATGGACATCTGAAAGTTTTGATGGAGAACCGGCTGACCATATCCATGGATTCATTCATCAGGCATTAGACTTGAATTTTGGTCCGGAGAACTCCCCTGAAATAATCAAGCTATCCGATGCAGCCAAACACAAAGTCAAAGACTGGTACGACAATCAGGTTCTGTCTCACTGGTATCAACCGGAGCTTGAACAATTCGAATCTCTTGCACCTAAATTACGCGGTGCTTTCTTCAAAATCTGCCTGATTATTCACATGTTGGACTGCTGGAGCACTGGCAAATCTGAGATGAGTCCTGTTCATCATGAATCAATTCAGCGAACCATTGTTTTGATGGAATGGCTTCAGGAACAGCAAAGACAAGTCTGGACCTTACTTTCTGCCGGAAACAAATTTCAGGAAGCTTCAGCCATTGAACGGAGAGTTGCGCAAGCAATTGTTGCCCTTTCCAAAGAACTAAATCAGGCCCTGCTTCCCACCTCACGTATTGTTGAATTCCTTAATTATGAATTGCCAGAATCATTTCACATCAAGCCGGATGCAGTTGGCAAAACATACAAAAAATTAGGCATCGAAACGGGACGTAGCAGCAAGGAACGTGGCGCTAAACTGACCCCGGAAATCATCGAAACTCTTTCAAGATACTTCCCAGTAGAAAAAGGTGTCATAGGCGTCACAGATGTCACTGAGGATAATAAAAGTTTAGAATTTCAAGGTGATAAGCAAGTGACATCTAAGGTGACACCTATTTTTCAGGTGTCATCAGGTGTCACTTCTAAAAATGGTTATGAAAACAAGGATCTACAACAGGAATGACGGCTATGACACCTATGACACGTATTTTAAGGTTAATAACTCATATTGATAAAAGTGCTCTCATATTTCTCCATGGAGTTAAACCTGCGACCCAATTTCGCGCCAGCACGATAGACCAAGATTCGTACATAGTAATGTGCTGTAGCTGTCCAAGCCAGTTTACCCAATGTTGCACATCGGGAACTGGCGAGGGAGATTCTCTCCCTTCGATCCCACGTAAGATTAAGAGCCGTGCAAGCACTCCACTCTCTGCGAGGTTTAGACTCCATGAAGAATAATGAAGAGAAACGCACCGAGTTCGTGAACACACGTGTCACTCCATCGGAAAAGAAAATACTCAAGCTTCAGGCTGAAGCCGAAGACATGAGCCTAGGCGATTATGTGCGCGAAAAACTCAATCGCCCAAGAGTCAGGAAGACGAAAGCAGAAAGACAAAAAGTCATCCACTTGGCCCGCATCGGCAACAACATGAACCAAATAGCTCGTTGGGCAAATACTTATAAGAAAAATGCTGAAGCGGCACAGGTGGTTCTAGCTCTCCTCGAAATCAAGGAGCAGCTCAAATGCTTATGAAAGTGTTCCGGCACGGAGTCGGACGTGGTGCGAAGGTCGTTGAATATGTGACGGGTAAAAAGGACTCCAAGAGAAAGGAGAATCCACCTGAAGTACTGCGTGGAGATCCTGACTTAACCTCAGACCTCATCGATACCACTACCCGCAAATGGCGATACACTTCCGGCGTTCTCTCATGGGCACCAGAGGACAAGGTCACGCCTGAAGACGAAGTAAAATTGATGAATAGCTTTGAATCATACGCTTTTGCAGGACTTGAACCGGATCAATATTCAATCCTTTGGGTTCGCCACAGCCATGCTGGCCATCATGAGATGCATTTTGTGATTCCGCGCACGGAGTTGCGATCAGATAAAGCTTTCAATCCCTGCCCGCCGGGATGGGAGAAACAGTATAATCCGTGGTGTGAACTTCACAACCGTCGTCACAACTGGGCACGCCCTGATGAAATGAAACGCGCAAGGTTGGTCAGTCCGGGCAGCTCGATACAGAGCTATAAATCCGGCAATGCCTCAGAGGTAAGACGAACCGTAACTGAAGCGATCGTTCAAGGTGTGGAAGCCGGTCTTATTCATAACCGGCAAGACATAGTCAGGACTATTGAGGAATTCGGTTTTGGTGTACCGCGCCAAGGCAAAGAATACATAACTATTGAACTACCAGAAAACGACCAAAGCACTGTTTCCCAGAAACGGAAAAACCGCCGCATCAGGCTAAAAGGAGTACTTTATGCAAGATCATGGACAGCCGAGCAGTTCAAACAACGCGCTGAGCTTAGCCGAGAAAATGAAGGAGCAGATGGAAGAACAAGCGCAAAGTTCCAAGCAGATAATTCAAGAAGGATTGCAGAGCTTGAGAAAAGCGTTTCTAAAATCCGCCAAACACGAGCTGAGTACCATCGAAACCGCTATAAAAACAGAGACCGCAGAACTCTCGAAAATTCAACAAACCTTAATCCGCGACATGCACCGATCCTTGAAGATCCCAGTCGCAGTATCATTAGCGGTGACATTCGTTTGCTGTCTGGTCCTAGTGGGCGGGACTCTATTCTGGATAGATCTTCAGGGAACAACCCTAGCAGAACTTTCCCAGAAGATAGAACACCAGAGGACAATAGAGAAAAAGCTCGTAAGCTGGGGAGTAACGCCCCTTCTGGACAACAACCGCAGGTTCATAGTTCTACCAGCCGGAACAAGCCTGAAGCAGAATTGGCAATCAGGAAACCGTCCCGCCATTTTACTCAAGGATTAAGCCATGAACGAATTACAGAAGAGCTTATTGGACGCGCTGAGCCGAATCGAAGAGGAACAAGCACGCCGTCTGGGCGAACAAAATCAAAAGATAGCCGAGCTGGAAAAGGAAATACAAGGTTGCCGGGACTTGCAGAGCGAATTGGAGCAAGTTTTGAACGAATTGGAAAGATTAGCTCAGCTCTAGTTCAAAAGATTATGAACCCCAGAAGCCGCAAAAAGACTTTAAAAGCTGGAATTAATAAACTATTGAGCAGGTAAAGGAGTCAGTAAATGAATCATTACGAAGGGAATATCGAAGATGCGCTCAGCAAACACGACATTGAAGCCGTATGGGAATGGCTGGAGCATGGCGGCAATCCGCGCCATGTCACTGAATATGGAGACTCACTGCTCCATATCGCAGCCTTAAACGATAACACCGATGCCACAAAGCTGCTGCTTGATGTCGGTGTAGATCCCAATAACCGTAACGTCGAAGACCTCACCCCCATATGCTACGCGAGCAAAGCAGAAACAATCATCATGCTGCATGAGTACGGCGCATCCCTAACCGTAGAAGATGGCAATTACGGCCCTCCCTTACACCGTGCGGCCTGCGGTCTGTCCGTGGAAGCAGTAACGACCATGGTCGCTCTTGGTGCTGATATTTATGATGAACCTTCAGACGGAGGATTACCGGCAATATATAACAGCTTTCTTTCGGATAACTGCAAAGCAATGTTGCTGGCGTTCATCTCAATGGGCTTCAATGTGGACGGCATAGAAGGCCATCCCCTGCTTCACTATGCTTACGGCAGTGACAGACTTGAAGCGGTCAAGCTACTTCTAAAGCTTGGAGCAGATCCTACCCTCAAAGACGAGAACGGTAGAGACTTTGAAGCCTTTAAGGAAATGGTAAAGGAACGGCGAAAAGCAGCCAACAGTCAGTCTGTTGAAGCGGAACAAAAAGTTAATCCTTTACTTGAGGAATTGGAAAATCAATTGGTTAAAACCGCGCGACTAAAGGAAGAGCTTAATAATTAGGTCAAAATAGCTCTCGATCAGAAAGTTGACTACAATGTATACAATGTCTACATTGTCTAAAAGGAGTTAACTATGAGCACAGTTACCGCACGAGTTTCAGATGAAACCGCATCAAAGCTTGATGCCCTTGCCAAAGCGACGAACCGCAGCAAGTCCTTTCTTGTTGCAAGCGCGCTGGAGCGTTTTCTTGAAGAACAGGCATGGCAGATAGCCCAGACGGTTGAAAGCCTTGAACAGGCTGATAGAGGCGAATTCGCTACAACATCCGAAGTAGAAGAAGCTTTCGGAAAGTGGGGATTAAAGGTTGAAGCTGACTAGAATCAATTGGACAAAGAACGCAATCAGAGATCTTAATTCTATCCGCCGCTATCTAGCTGAGCAAGCTGACGAAGAAGTCATGGAATCCGAAGCAAAACGTATATGGGACGGCTGCCAGCGATTGAAACAGTTCCCAGAAAGTGGCCGTCCCGGTCGAGTTCCAATGACACGAGAAGTGATTATCTCACCTTACATTATCCCCTACCGTATTCAGGGTGAAGCGGTTGATATTCTTAATATTTTCCATTCATCTCAGAAGATTTGATTTACCTTTTTTCATAAAAAAACCGAGACGGCCTTACGAACGTCCCGGTTTTTATATATTAAACATTTAAAATAATATTATGGTTTCCAGCGCTTGGTATGAGCATGAACATGTGTATCAGGCAAAATTCTTTTTGTGTTCTTGTCCGCAGGGACAGATATCTGAGTTGTCTGATTATTGTCACGCGCTGTTGTGCGAGCCCAGACACTTACCCAACCGCTATTTTCTAAGTCTGCATTCTTGTCATCTCCAGCATAAAATGCATGAAGCGCATTACGTTCAAGATAGATAAGCCAGTTCTCTTTCGGGTCTGCGCTCATATACCAATTCTCCCATTTGCCTTCTCCTTTAACCTCTACGTCAAATCCGTCTTCAGTGCGGACAGCTTCAAACTGATCACTATCCCAATCCATCAGCAGAAACTGATTCTGTTTAGGGTGTTCAGGAGTGGTCAAGGTCATGTATATTTCCTGCGGATGGTGGAAGTGCACTGGGTAAGATGAATCGTTCAACTGCGCGGTCATGCCGATTTCAGCCCCAACGGTTTCGCCATCAATGGTATCGATGCGTAGGTTACCCCATGGCCCCATCACCTCAGCATAGAGGTAACCACCCCGAATATCTTTGTTCCATGCCTTTTCGCTTTCAGCATAAAAAGGAATCCAACCTACAGAAGACCAAAGGTGAGGCAAGCCCTTAAGAGTGACATCTCGGCTAAAATGGTCAGAGCTATCTGTTTTAGAAGCAATCGCAACGAAGTTTTTGTTGAGTTCAATGCCAGCCTTTTTGATTTCAGGATCTTTTACCTTTTCGAAATAGTCAACAGCAACTGGACGGTTCAACCACTTGGAAACCGGGGAATAGTTCTGGAGTTCCCTGCTGGGAGTGTAAAGCTTAGTCCAACCATTAGAATTGCTTAACTGTGGATCGAAGCAGCGCTTAGCCTTTTCCGGCTCGGCAAGAACAGCTTTGACGTGCTTGATCAGCAATTCAACATCACGTTTCTTGGTGATACATTCTTTTTCGGGCTTACCTGTCTCAGAATTATAAGAACTGACTACTGCTTCCGCAGAATCAAGGCATTTCCCGGTGGGAGTTTCAAGGGCTTTTACATAGGCTTCAAGGTAGGCAAGAGTATCATTCCAAAAAAGGTCTATGTTGCGCTGCTCTTCCTTTGTCCATTTCTTTTCAGGAACATCCAGGCAAACAAACTCTGCAGCAAAAGCAGTTGAGCCAACCAACATTAAAAAAATCCCTAAAGTCATTACACGTGCAAATTTATACATCTCTCTATCCTTATACTTTTATCTAAAAAGACGGGGCTGAGTCGTTCGACCCAACCCCTTCCTTTTCCGAGGTGACAGGGAATGAGGGCCCTGCCGGTAGGTATATTATGGCTTACGCTATTCAATCATCTTACCGGTTACCTGTGACCTGTTCAGCAGATATCAGATAAGATGCTCTCTCCAGTTTAAACTGAGCTTTAAGCAGGGGCTGGACCTCACGGCCCAGCCCCATCTTTCACGAGGAGACAGGTAAGAGGGACCCCGTCCAGTAGGTGTATATTATGGCTAACGTTATTTCTTCATCTTACCTGTGACCATGCTACGGACAAGGGCGAATACGCTATCTCCGGTGGTGCAAAGGTAGAGATGTATTATAATGAAGAGGACCATCAGGAATGCTGCTCCAGTGTGAACCAGAGAAACGAGATGCTTACCGCTCATGCCCATCAGTTCAGGGGGGATAACTTCAGGGATAAACAAAGCCAGCCCAGATGCAATCAATGCAGGGAACAGCACTAAGAGTACGGACAAATAAGCAGTCTGCTGTAAGGGATTCAGACGCTTTGCAGGATCATGTCCGGCCGGGTTCTCTTGTCCTCTGTAAATACCCAGCATGTAGTATTTGGCCTGCGCAAAGCTTGCGGAAATGAAATCCGCACGCGGCAGATACTGCATAAGCTGTCCGCTCAGGATCAGATAGAGTAAATACAAAATCCAGAGTGCTACAAGCCCAAGAGCAAAGTATGCGTGGGTGGATTGCGCAGGCTCGAAGGGCATGCCTACCCCGAAGTGCATTGCAAATCCACTGACAATGAGGATGGCAAACAGAACCGCATTGATCCAGTGCCATACCCTGACCGCAAGGGGGAACATGGTTACAGTCTCACCGTCGGCGTGGACAGCTTTGGTGCCTTTCATACGCAAGGCCGCGTGTACTGCGATCAGGAGCAACATGGCAGCCAGAATCTGGACAAACTTAGTGTTCAACCACGGAGTCTGGGTCACGCCTACAACGTATTTGCCATCCAGCAGGCGGGCGTTCATAAAGCCGAGTATGGAGTCAGCTTCGCCCATGGAAGCTTTGATGGCTTCAGCATTTTTAGTTTTCAATTCAGTATCGTCAAAGAGACCTTTGTTAACCATTGCAAAGGCACGTTGCTCACTGCGGTATTTGTTGAGCTTACTAGTCATGGCGGATGACTTGGAATGACAGCTCTCGCAGTTAATTTTGGTGTCTTTGACTTCCATGATTACGTGAACTTCAGTCCCCTCTTTTCCTCCGTGACAGGCTACGCAGCTAACGGATTCAAAATGCTTTTCCTTATTGGGCAGAAACCAATGGCCCATCTTCTGGTCGAGCAGTTTTTTATCAGTCAGTTTCTGGTATCCTCGCAGGTCGGAATGGCACTTGAAGCAACGTTCGTTTGTCTCAACAACGCCTGATACTATTTCTTCTGTCCTTTCCGGGAGATGGAAAGAATGGGCATCATGGCAGGATGCGCAACTGAATTCCTTACCCTTCTTAACTATGGCTTTGGTATGGTAGCTGCGGTCAACCTGTTCGTAGATATCCTTGAAGTAGTTGCCGTGACAGGACTGGCAGTCCATGGGCTTTTTGTTTTTGAATTTATGGGGTGCACTTGCAAAAGCGTCTTCAGTCGCACCTTCGTGACAACTTTGGCAGCTCTGCCCGCTATGCACTGAGTTACGGTAGTCCACCTCATCAACATGTAGCTGAAGAGTACGGCCCCGGTCAGTTACCCATCTTGCGGTAATCTCAGCATCACCATGGCAGGAGAAGCATTTCTGATTCTGCTTCAGCGCACCTTGGCGCAACTGGGCGGCCTTTGAGTATAATTGCTCTGAATGGGCGGCTGTATCGCCCGCTGCATGGACTACTCCGGCCATAAATAAGGCAAGAGTCAAGACCAGGCAAACAGAAGCCTGTTTAATAAGCATGCGAAATTCCTCCTGATTAATTCTTAGGGAACCTGGTAATCAAAGTGGTGGCAGTTTTTGCAGTAAAACTCAGATTTACCGTGCTCTCTATGACAGGTGTCACAGGGGAGTTCCTTGGCCCAGTGCGGGGAGTTATGCGGATTGGGTTCAAGTTTTTCAGTGCGCTTGGCAACATCTTCGGGAGTGCCGTGGCAGTTGGCACAATTGCGGGTGTCCGGCGGTGCTGTGGGTGCTTTCACTCCGTGGCAAAGTTCGCAGTTAGCACCGTTCTGGTGAACCTTTTTGTGGTAGCTTTTGACTGGAAGTTTGTCGAAGACTACATCGTCAATAATGTCGATAGTGAACTGTTTGGTCTTGTGCTGCTCCATATCAATTTCAGCAACACTCTTTTCTTTTTCAACTTTATCCTGTGCGCGCAGTGCGTTAGGCGCAAGGAAAATTCCCATTGCAAACAGAAGCAGAATCGCTCCGAAAGCGAATTTATTTATATTTTTCATTGGAATGTCCTTTTTAAACTAATCTTAACTAGATTCGTTTCCAGCAACGCTGTTGCCAGCGATACGTCCCATGACCAGGCAGTCGGTGATTGCGCAACTGCCGAGACGGCTTGCCCCGTGGGGGCCGCCGGTTACTTCGCCTGCGGCATAAAGGCCGTTGATAGGCTTGAAGTTCTGGGAATGAAGGACATGGCCTTTTACGTCGATTTCGACTCCGCCCATGCAGTGGTGCACTTTGGGCCAACCGCGCACGGCGTAAAAAGGCGCTTTGACGATGGGAGTTGCGGTGCTCAGCGGTTTGCCGAATTCGGGATCGTGCTTGTCCGCAACGTATTTATTGTAGTTGCTGATGGTTTCGGAGAGCTTGGCAGCAGGAACATTGTAAAAATTAGCCAACTGCTCGATGGTATCAAAACCGTGCACAACCTTGTATTTCAGGCAGCGGTCCAGAGTTGGGCAGGCTTCTGCGCCCTTGCTGTCGACGATGATGATCGGGTAGTCGGGACTTCCGTTGGCGTCTACTTTTTTTAGCATGGCATCGGCGCGGGTCTTACGGTCAGCCAGTTCATTTACAAAGCGGGTTCCGCTGGAACGGTCAACCATTACACCGTAGCGGAAACCGGACTGAATATTGAACATGGAAGCAACGCCGAATCCCTTTTCGTCGGGAGAAGCCCACGGACCGAGCTGGATAAGAGACATCTGTACGGGAACAGCCCCGGCACGAAAGGCCGCGCGCATGGCTTCTCCTGTTGCACCAAGTTGGTTAGTACTGTCGATCTCGCCAGCCAGACGTGGATCTTGGGCAGCACGGAACTTAGCATCCTGACTAAAACCACCGGTAGCGAGAACAACGCCTTTGCGGGCGCGGAACATCCGAACCTGTCCGCTTTCTTCATCCGGGAAACGATAACCGTCGCGGACGCGGATGCCTACAATGCGTTCATCGTCATTGACTATGAAGTCGAGCATTTTGCAACCGGTGCGCAGGACAACGCCTTCAGCACGGGCGGTATCCACCAGCGGACGGACAATGCCGGAACCGGAAGCATTGTGGGTCAGGTAGGTACGGGCTACGGAGTGTCCGCCGAGCCATGAAAGTTTGGGCTTGAACACAGCACCGCACTGGATAACGAAATTGTAGGCATCTATGGAGCCTTCGGCGATGGCTTTAGTAATTTCTACATGGTTGATACCACGTCCGGCCTTGAGCATATCATTGACCATGGTATCGATGCTGTCTTTAACGCCTTCCTTTTTCTGCAGTTCACTGCCCGCCACAGCAAAAAGGCCGCCGTTGATACAGGAGTTGCCGCCCAGCACGCGCATTTTTTCAACGACCATAACATCGAGGCCCTTGCGACGCGCTTCAATAGCTGCGGACAAAGCGGCAAAACCGCTGCCGATAACCAGCACGTCGAATTCTCCGTCCCACTTTGTGGTCGGTAGTTCGGAACGGACCGAAGGGGCTTTTTCACTGGCAAGACTGCCGGTCGCACCGAAAAGGACAGCTCCAGCCGCCATGGCGCCTCCATTCATGAGCAGCTTACGACGGGACATCATAGCTGCTTTACCTTTTGTACCCTTAGAATCAGGCATACACTTCATCTCCTTTAAAATTGCACTCTAAGTCTCAGTGGACAGCACAGTTTCGTTGCCACAGTCCTCCAACCGTGATTACAAGGCAACGTCACCCGCAGGTCCGCTGGCAAGCTCCCTGAGGTCTTCGAAATCGGCTGATCCGAGAAAGCGGCGTTGTTCCACTCCGGCGAAGAAAAGCAGAAAAGTAGGACTTCCATCCAACTTCAGATTCTTCTCGAAGTACGCACCGTATGCGGGATTCAAAATCGCACAGGTCACTCGCTTTGCAGCAGATTGCGCAAAGTCCGCAAGGATCTGCATCTGCCTGCTTGAGATCAGGTCATCCGAAAGATACCCTACAACCAATAATCCCATGCTCTCGTCGAGCAAGGAATTGTATTGGTCGGGAGTCAGCATTTTACATCTGTTAAGAGTCATAATTTACGCTCCTGCGTCCCGTTAGCAGTTCGCGTGCCACAATTTTAAAGTAGACATAAGTAGTTAATTTTAAATGTTTTATACTAAAAAAACATTATACAAAAAGCGTTTCAAACGTTTTGTTTGTTCTATATTTCACACAAAGTGTAATGTGTAACACCACACTCTTCTTTACACTTTTCGTTACATAAACATGTAACAAACAATCCGAACATGTCAAAGTGTAAAGGTCAGCGTTACGGTTTACAATTCAAGGATCCCAGCCCTCTTCATCCAGCGATAAAGTGTCGGGCGACTTATGCCAAGAATTCGAGCGGCCCGAGCTTTCTTCCATTCTGCCTGCTCCAAAGCATCAAGTACCTTTTGCTTATCAAAAGCATACCGTCTGGCAGATGATTCAGAGGTTACAGCAGGAGCCGTAGCTTCATGCCGGACCACTTGTTTCACATCTGAATGATCACAAAAACAATTGAAGTTCTTCCTGAAATTCTGTGGTAGATGGATGGACTGCAAGACCTCATCAAGACACAGGATTGCCGCATACTCAATGCAATGCCGCAACTCACGGACATTCCCCGGCCAATCGTACTTAACAAGAGCATCCATGAATTCCGGTGAGATGGCTTTTATGGAGCGTCCCAGCTCATTATTAAAGGTATTCATAAAACTTTCCGCCAGCAACGGAATATCTTCACGACGCTCTCTGAGCGGAGGAAGCTCAATCTGAAATACATTAAGCCTGTAATACAAGTCCTTACGAAAGGAACCGTCTTTAACCTTCTGCACCAGATCAGCGTTTGTAGCGGTAACCACGCGCACATCAGCCTTACGAGGCTTGGAGCTGCCAACGCGTTCGTATTCCTTATACTCCAAAAACCGCAACAGTTTCAATTGAATGGAGAGCGGCAGATCCCCTATTTCATCAAGAAAGAGGGTTCCACCTTCAGCCGCGGCAACACGCCCTTCAGAATCTCGTGAAGCACCGGTAAAGGCTCCGCGTACATGCCCGAACAATTCACTTTCCAGCAGGGATTCCGACAAAGCCGCACAGTTCACCTTTACAATCCTTTTATCCGCCCTGCCCCCGGTGTAATGCAATGCATCGGCAATCAATTCCTTCCCCGTACCGGATTCCCCTGTAATCAGCACGGTTGTGGCAATGTCCGAAAGGCTGTGCACCAGAGTGGCAACCCTTTTCATAGAGTCGCTTTTTCCGACCATGTTATTGAGCAGTTTGCGGTCTTCCAGTTGTTGTTCCAGAACCGCGAGTCTGGTCATATCCTTAATGACAAGTACCGCACCTCCGAAGCTATATTCTCCGGTGCGCAAGGGGGCAGCGTTGAGTTCCAGTTTACATACCTTGCCCTCGGGCGTGATTGTATTCACCCGGAAATGGGAGGTCAGCCTGCCCAACTCCAGGGTCTGGCGGATTACGCTGTTGTACGGTGCGGAGTTTTTGCCGAAACATTGCTCAAAAGTCTTACCTTTGTAGTCCGCTAGAATGCCACCATAAAGGGAAAGGAAAGCCGCGTTGGCAGAAAGGATGCTTATATCCTCGTCCACAGTGACAATCGCATCCGGGATGCTGTTAAATGAATTCTCCAGATTTAAACGCAAGCGATGAAGTTCATTGGTGCTTTTCTGGAGTTCCTGTTGAGCAGCTTCCAGTGCAGTTCTAAGGATGCATTGAAGATCCTTGTCACGCACTTCATCAATGCGTTTTAACACGTCGGCTATATTTAATTGATTCGGGTCGGGGGTTTTCATATCGGCTCTTAATTTGTTGTTCACTCTTTTCTATGAAAGTAAAGAATTTGAGTCAAGAATCAGGCACAGTTGATGCAAATGCCATTCCGGGAAAAAAACAAAGTGTAACATCTTACTGTAAAGTTATGATTCAAACAATTTCATATTAGGAAGAAAAATGAAGACTCTCTTTGAAAAGTGTAAACTCGGTCCGCTGAATCTTAAAAACAGGCTGGTCCGCAGTGCCACCTGGGAAAACATGACCACCGAGAACGGGCTCATGACTCCCCGACTTTACGAGATATACAAAACTCTGGCTGAAAACGAAGTGGGGCTGATCATCACCGGGTACGCCAATGTGGTGGCTGAGGAGCAACCCAATCCGGGCATGATGGGCATCTACGATGATTTTTTCATAGCCGATTATCGCAAACTGACTGACACAGTACACAAACACGGTTCCAAAATTATCCTTCAGATAGCTTATGGCGGCACCAAAACCACTTACAACGTAGGCGAACGGACGATCTTCGCGCCGAGTAATGTTCCCGAGAGAAGCACTGGAACTTGCGGCACGCCCATGACTAAAGAGGATATCAGTAATATCGTTCAAGCTTTTGCCGATGCCGGGAGGCGGGCCAAGGAATCCGGTTTTGATGGGGTTGAAATCCACGCAGCTCATACCTACCTGATCAATCAATTTTTGAGTCCGTACTACAATAGGCGCACTGATGAATACGGAGGTTCATTAGAAAACCGCATGCGTTTTCTGGTTGAAATATATGAAGCCATGCGCAAAGAAGTCGGTGCTGAATATCCGGTTCTGGTCAAGCTCACCGCCAGTGAATTTTTCGAAGGCGGACTGAATTTTGATGAAACAAGGTTGATTAGTATTAAGTTGGAAAAGTTGGGCGTGGATGGTTTAGAAATATCCGGCAATATCCACGGCAAGGCGAAATCCCTGGCCGGTGAATTTTTCGATGGTCATGAACTAAAAAAACAGGGCTACTTTGCCGAATATGGCGACATCATCAGCCGAGATGTGGGTATCCCGGTCATTACCGTGGGCGGCTTGTCACAACCGGATCATATCGAATCCATACTTAACGAAACGGAGATTGAACTTTTCGGCTTATCCCGCCCTCTACTGGCAGAACCTGATCTGTTCAAACGCTGGAAAGAGGGTGATACAAAACGGGCAAAATGCGTGCATTGTTCCAAATGTCGGAATGAAGATGGGAATTATTGTACTGTATTTAAAGATAAATAGTGCTTTGAATTTGAAGCGGACTTTTCCTGCGAACCGAAGGAGTGTTACGTTCTTTGGAGTAGATCATCGTCCGTTGCCGCCTGTTGAGAATGAAAAAGCCCGTGCCTTTCGACACGGGCTTCCTTTTGGAAAATTAATTGTTACCTAGGCTATATGCTCAAATCAATTTTTAGCAAACCGACTGGGCAATGAAACATGCATGTCACTGTCCCATACAGTTTCACAAAGAACAAAAAAGTTGATCTTTATAACAAAAAGACGACGCTTTTAGTAACTCCATAGTATATTCGCTTTCTGGATCAGTGATAACTTTTTCTACCGGACCATATTCAACACACCGACCATTTTTCATCACCATCACAGTATTGCAAAGCCCACTAACCAAAGCAATATCGTGAGAAATAAATATCATGCTCATGTTACTTTTTCGAACCAAAGAACGTAGAAGATCTGCAATTCGTGCCTGGGAAGAAACATCGAGCGCACTGGTAGCCTCGTCACAAATAAGAAGTTCAGGTTCGGCAACCAAGGCTCGGGCTATGGCTGCACGTTGACACTGCCCTCCTGATATTTCCCAAGGATAACGATCCGCCAACTCAGGTGTAAGTCCCACTCGGCACATCAATTCGTTGATATATTCATCCGCCGCTTTTTTCCTTTTTCGATTAGTGAGGTTGCGTACAGCATCCCTCATGGTTACACGAATTCTCTTATTCTGATCAAAAGAGGTTAACGGAATCTGGAACACCATCTGTGCCCGACGATAAAGGGTGCATAGGCTCCGCCTGTTCATGGCCGTAACTTCTTCCCCATCATATCTAATACTCCCCTCATCCGTCTTCTCTAACTGCAAGAGTTGTCTGGAAAGTGTGCTCTTGCCAGATCCTGACTCCCCCACAATTCCTAACACCTCACCACGAGAAAGAGTAAAACCGACGTCCCTGACTGCTTCTATCGTCCGTTCAGCAACACTGTACCGTTTTGTTACATTACTCACCTCAAGAAACTTAGATGAATAATCATAAACAGGACAAACAGTCCGAACACAGGGTACATCGGCTATCAATTTTTTCGTATATGAGTTCTGCGGTGAATTAAGAACCTCTCCAGTAACTCCACATTCAACAATCTCCCCCTGATGCATGATGGCCACCCTGTCAGCAATATGCGATGCAAGAGAGATGTTATGAGTAACCAAAAGGATTGAAGCCCGGCACTCTTCACGCAAAATACGAAATTCATCAATAACCTGCCGCTGGTTCATCACGTCCAGAGCACTGGTAGGTTCATCAGCAAGAATAAGGCTTGGTTCCATTACCATAGCCATGGCCAACGACACACGCTGGCACATCCCCCCTGAAAGTTCAAAAGGACAGCAATCCAACACCCGATCAGCATCGCCCAGCCCAAGCTTGGTGAACGCAGTCCGTATTGCAGCGAGAGATTTTTCAGTATCACTCCGGTTATGGCTACGCATAGTATCCAGAAACTGGCTGCGTATCTTCCGTATGGGATTCATAGAAGTCGCAGGGTTCTGAAATACCGTGCACAATTTTTCACCCAACAATTGCCTACGTTCTTCAGCAGATAGCTCAGTTAGTTTTTGCCTATTGAAAGTTAATCCGCCACCGGAAATCCGTACTCCATTGGACGGAAGCCCCATTATAGTCTTTAAGACGGTAGACTTACCCGATCCAGATTCACCGACTAATGCGAAAATCTCTCCCGTGCCTACCTCAAAGGAAATGTCTCGTATGACATCCTCTCCATTATATCCAGCGCTAAGATTCTGCAGCTTTAACACTGTATTTTTCATACACGATCCTCACCGAGATCCTTAACGTCGATACGATCACGCAAGGCATCCCCCAGATAGTTAAATACCATTACAGTGATAACCAGAGCCGCAGCCGGATACATGACAGTCCATGGAGCTGTACGCAGCATTCCCCTGGACTCACTGATCATACTGCCCCACTCTGCCTGAGGAAGCTGTACGCCGAGCCCAAGAAAGGAAAGCCCTGCAAAACCAAGCATGACTGTACCAATCTGGGACGTTGCAAAGGTGAGAAGTGAATTAAAAATATTCGGCAAAATATATTTGGCCATAATTACACCATCACTACAGCCTGAAATTCTGGCGGCTTGAATGAACTCCTCATTTTTTAGCGAAAGGACTCGACTGCGTGCGAGGCGGGCATATGGTGTCCAGCTAGCAAATCCCATTGCCAACATTGCGTTGCCCATTCCTCCTCCGAGAATACCGGCCACAGAAATAGCCAAAACCATCTGTGGAAAGGCCATAATGCCATCGATAAAACGCATAACGACCTTATCGGCAGAACCGCTGTAATAACCGCAAAGAATGCCCACAAAAGCCCCGAACGTAGCAGTGACGAAAACCAGACTCAGAGCCGAAAAAATACTCGTCCGAGCACCGTATAGCAGACGAGAAAAGACACAACGCCCCATACCGTCCGTACCCATTGGATACTCAGCCCCCGGAGTCTCCCGCATACGCATTATGTGCGTGGCATACGGATCATTCGGAGCAAAGTGCTGAGCAAACAAACTTCCTACTATCAATAAAAGGGCTATAGCGATGAATACCCACATCCAAAAATCTTTATGTATTGTTTTCATACGGTTATTCTCAACTCTCAGTGACCCTTGGATCAAAGTAACGGTAGGCTAGATCGGTCAGCAAATTAATGAGTACATAAATGATGGCAATATAAACTACGAACCCCTGTATAACCGGGTAGTCTCTGGCTGTAATGGCATCCATTACCAGCTTTCCCATTCCCGGCCACTGAAAAATAGCCTCAATGACAACGCTGCCAGCAAACAGATGCCCCACGGCAAAACCTATGACTGTCAATATGGAAAGCATGGAATTATGAAGCACGTCTTTGACAAGAATAGTACCGGACTTTACACCTCTTGCCTGAGCTCCAGTTACATAGTTCTGTCCCAGCTCACCAAGCACCTCCGCTCTTATCTGCTTGATAAACTTGCCCATTGTCGGCATGGCAAGAGCGACAGTAGGCAAAATAAGCCCCTGAAAACTGTTTTTAGCAAGCACAGGAAGCCATTGAAGAAACACGCAAAACAGATAAATCAATAATAAAGCAGCCAAAAAAGAGGGGATGGCATTGGCTAAAAAAGTTAAAAACCTGACAAGATAATCTGTAACTGTGTTTCTTTTGACTGCGGTCCAGATTCCAAGTGGGATGGATACAATCAGAGAAAGAGCCAATGCTGAAACTGCCACCATTGCTGTTTTGCCCATCGCACTCCACATAAGCCGGGATACAGGCAGCCCTTTTGCGTAAGACTCGCCGAGGTCTCCTTGCAAAAAACACCACAACCAGTTCCCGTACCGAACTAGAAAGGGATCATTCAACCCCATGCTCTCCCGAGTGGCTTCGAGCACTTCCTCTGTTGGTGCTATCCCCTGAGCTATCAACTTCTTTTGTGCCGGGTCACCCGAAGCAAGGAACATAAGAGAAAATGTAATGAACGTTATCACTAAAAGCACAGGAATGAGCCTTAGTAGACGATTTTGGAAATATTTCAGCATAGTAAACCTGTAAGACACAAAAAGGCGTGTGGAGTATAATTCCACACGCCGTTGAAGAACATATCAGCTTTATGCATCAGTCATTGATAGCGGTATTGGCATTCAGAAAATAGAAACTGATCGGGTTTCTTTCACTGCAGTTTGCAACCCCGGCTCTCATAACCGTAGTCTTATTAAGGATTGCCAAAAAGCCCATAGCTTCATCGTTGACAATCTGCTGCTGAATATCAACGGCAAGCTTAGCACGTTGTGCTGCAACAGGTTCCGAATAAAGCTGTTCCAGAAGTTTCTTGGCTCTGGCATTGTTATACCTGCCGGAAGTGTATTTACCACCGCCGACTACACGTTCCATAAAATAATAAGGGTCAGCTGAAGGGTTCGCAGTCATGCAGTATACGCCGATATCGAAGTCTCCAGTACTCATATAGGTGCCGTCCGGGTCCTCGGTAACACTCAACTTGGCTTTGATACCTACAGATCTTAACTGTTCCTGCATAAGGAGAACTATTTTATCAATTGAACGGGCTGCGTAGTAAGCGATGTCCAGCTCAATTTCCTTGCCATCTTTAGCATAGTAGCCATTCTCATCAAGAGTATAACCTAGTTTCTCAATAAGCTTCTTCGCCTCCACAGGGTCAAAACCGTGCTTTGTAATATTACCATATGCTGTAGTAGTACCATAGGCACCTACAGTGGGACTGGCCAGACCAGCGAGTAAGATGCATACATCACTAGGATTAATAGCCATATTGATTGCAGCACGAAGCTCTTTAGACGGAAGCCGCTCCATGCTTAAGTAGTAATAATACAGGCGGGAAGCAGGAATAGCGACAACCTTATACTTTTCAGGAGAGGCAGAAAAGATGCTGAGATCATTGGTTGTGGGGCCGATATATGCATCAATCTCTCCATTCTGAAAAGCAAGGGAGAGAGTATCCGCGTCTGCGACGTACAGTCCCTCAACTCCATCAAGACTTACCTTGCCCCCCCAGTATTTATCATTACGCACAAGCTTGGTGGATACACCGGGATCAAATTTATCCACCTTAAATGGGCCGGTACAGACAGGAGCGTTATCAATATCTTTTGTGGTGTCGAGGTTTATCATCGCCATATAAACGTTGCAGAGTTCGTTAAGCACTGTAGGCAGGAGCTTAGGAGTGGAAATAGTAAATGTTTTCGCATCCACGACGGCTAAGGACGCGCCCCTAAGCATTTGAGACTTTTCATTTACCTTGCTTGCACGCTCTATACACCTTACTGCGATATCAGCTGTAAGCTTGCTGCCATCTGAAAAAACTACATCATCCCGAAGTTTAATGGTCCAAGTACTTCCATCAACAGAAGCAGACTCCGCCAGCCAAGGAACAACAGCGTAGCTATCATCAATCCGGAACAGGGTCTCGGAAAGGCCCAACGTAGACGTATACCAACCGAAAGATGATTTCTGAGAATCAAGACTGGTATAGGTGTTAGCAAAAAGGTCTCCGATGCGTACAACTTTAGGCTGTGCAGCGGATACATTGAACGAAGAACAGATCAAAACGGATAACAACATAAAAACTACAATCAAGCACTTAGAAACATTCGTGCTTTTTTTTGAAAGCATCGTGCAATCTCCTTAAAAGAAAAAGTTAAACAGATAGATGAATCGCTCAGCTGGATACTCCATTCTGTGCGAAGATATAAAATGTCTGTGGAATGATTTTAAGGGGTAATTATTTGTCGGCATAAACGATGAAGAACGAGGGGCTGACACTCAACGCAAATGCATAAGGATTTTTTCCGAAGCACTGCCCAATATCCCATGATGAAACTTCATTGAACCCGGCACATTGTAATAACTTTTGTACTTCGTTTTTTTTAACCCCTTCATATAACGGTAAATGTTTCATCATACTGGCGTAATGAAGAAAAAAACGTAATGATATTCTACTATTTATTTGAAATACACTCTTTAGCAGGTTCACTGGTATTTGATAAAACCGCCTCCATGTCTGGTTTTGCCAGAAACCATCTGAAACGATAATGCGCCCACCGGGCTTTAAGACTCGGTGCCACTCTTTTAGTGCCAGATCAGGATTGGGCAATGTCCATATAAGGTTTCTGGATACTACGACGTCAAAGCTATTATCAGGAAAATCCAGATGTTCCGCATCACCGGTACGAAAATCTATAGAAAGCTCCATCTCTTCCGCCCTTTTTCGGGCGTTATTGATCATTTCCGGGGAAATATCTAACCCTGTTACATTAAAACCTGCCCCGGCGAGATAAAAGGCTAGTTGCCCGGGCCCGGTACCTATATCCAATGCATCTAGATTTTGACCGGACTTTGCCAAAGTTTTTATTGTCGTATCCCAAGCCTTTTCCGTTTCCGGTGATTTCTCAACATCCAAAGCGTAACTTGAACTCCGCCAATTCCAGTATTTTTCGATCTTACATTTCAATTTATCCATTCGAAATTATTCCTTAAAAATCTTTAAACCCCTTACATCAGAGAAGCACAACACTCATATTGGTCCGCAATACGTCGAACAATTATCTACTTAGTAACACCAACAAGACACATAAATTGTAAATCAAGCATCAAATCATATGATCCTAAACCGCATAAACGAAAAGTAATACAAATACTTAATTCATGCTACCAAGCTTAATATTTAAGCACAAGTGTTTTCATCTCAGTAGGTTCCAGCTCAATATGACCAACACTTCTTCCTACCTACCGATGAAACAAGTATTGAAAACAAGAAAAGGACTCACGTTTAAAACCGTGAGTCCTTTTCTTACCTGATATCGCGGATAAAGCGGACTTAATCTCACATTGCACAGTGTAAAAATAAAAATCCTATTTACTCTGACCCCTCACTTGAAAACCAATCCAACCGATAACTAGTACTCCGCCCGCCTCCGGGGTTCTGCAGCAGTATTCCACGCTCCTTCAAATCTTTGATGTCACGCAGGGCTACAGGACGTCTGCCAGCTTGGAAATGAGCTTTTCAGCGTTCCATGTGAAGTTCGGCCAGTCTTGATGTTCGTGTATCCACATTGCTTTTGCCCTTGTTTGCGGTGAATGAGGCGGTTATTTGCCACAGGTTTTGCGGTGATTGTCGAGGGGTATTCATCGCAAAGGCAAACATTGAAAATAACTCATCGTCAACTATTAACGGCACACCCATTTTAAACTATGTAACAAAATATATTAAATAGACTTAGATTCTGACTTGCCTATTAAAATTCGAGAAATCTATTTACACATAAAACTAGCAGTGATAAAAGCAATATCAATTTCATTTACACCCCCTAAAGGAGGACTTATGGCTAGATATTATGTGAATAGAAATGCTCAGAGTAATGGAGACCATGAAGTTCACAAATTAGGCTGCAATTACATGCCTAAAGAAGAAAATCGCCTTTATCTTGGTGAATTTTCAAGTTGTCATCAGGCTGTAGCTGAAGCGCGTAAATATTATGCGCAGTCAAATGGATGCTACTACTGTTCTCGTGAGTGCCATACTAGCTAACCTTCTAGCAGACTTCGTTAAATACGAAGTCTGCTTCAACTCCATATAGGTATGTAATGACTGAAACTGTACTTAAAAAACTATGTTTAGCTAAAAATCAATATCACCTTGGGCTAAACAACATACAAATTGCTAATGATTTCTCAATATGTACCGGGGTTATCCTGCTTCAAGATGCTATTGAAACATTTTTAATTTCTGTATCTGAACATCTCAATGTTGATATAAAAGAAAAGGATAATTTCAACACATACATAGATAAAATAAATACATCTATACACCCTGAACAATTACCATATAGACAACAATTGACAAGATTAAATAAAATGCGAGTTTCAGCAAAGCATTATGGTATTTTTCCAAATGCGAGAGAAGTTGATAACATTCTTCCTGCTGTTTCAAATTTTTTATTTGAAACCACGCAGACCGTACTAAATTCTAACTTTAACTCTGTCGACATGACTGATGCTTTAGATAATATCGAGATCAAAAGCTGCATGACAAAAGCTAGTTTTTACTATGAAAATTGTAAATATGGAGAGTGTTTAATTGAATGCCGAAAAGCAATTTTTTTAGATATTGAAAAAGATTACGATATTTCCAAATTCGCAGATGATAATATTCATAAAGGATTACTTGCCCTTACTCAAGGGCCCCCCATTACGCAAAAAATAAAAAATATATTGAAGACAACGTTCGTAACCCAATTGACTATATAATTCTAGACCACAATGCTGTTGACAGACAACTCAGTAGATGTGGAGTTGACCATGCAACATTCTGGAATATTTGGCGTATCACACCATCTGTATATCAAGATAAAGACAAAAATTGGTATACAAGCGTAGATTACGGCTTTTTTGAAATGGAAGATATCAAAAACAAGGCAGAATATATTCTGCAAGCAACAACAGATATTCTTATTTCAAGAAGTATTTATAGAGCAAAATTTAAGTCTTCAAACACATCATTAAAAGCAATTACACTTCCAGCTAAAACCATAGTTTTCCCCAAAGCTTTTGAGAACTATGATGGCTCAGAAATTCAATTCAATGAGGAAACCAAATGCACAGCACAGTCAGAAGTAATAGGGTTTGATGGAGAAAAATACATCTCCATTTTTATTGTTGATAAACCATTTATTGGCTATGTTCGGCACGAAGACTTTTCACACAACCTCATAAGTATTACTAGCGAAAATATTCAATCAATCTTTCCTCAAATTGCTAAATCAAAATAATTTACTCCCATACGAGTACCCACACGAGTACACCAATTTCCCTAACTTAAAAAATAAAAACATCCCGACAACATAAACCCTAAATTCGATGTCCCCCGCCTCCACCACTCAATTGAAATAATTGGACTTTTTCAAAAAAAGACTCATGGCACATCCACACCAGTATGGTACATAGTGGAATGTTTCATGAGCCTTTTTTTATGCCTTCAGTACATAGGTTGACCCCGCGAACATCAAAGGAGAACTCAATAATTAGGACAAATGAATCAATTAGACAGAAAACTTAATCAGAGATATTAATTCAATCCACCGCTATCTAGTCGAGCAAACTGCTAAGTCATTGATGAATATCAGGATCAAACGAATATATGGGAGTTGACTATGACTATACTTGACCGTGCCTGGAATGTTGTTGAACAGATTCGCTCCAAAGCACCGCTTGTACACAGTATCACCAACTACGTGGTTATGAATAATACAGCCAATGCCCTGCTAGCTATCGGTGCATCGCCCATTATGGCGCATGCGCAGGAAGAGATGCAGGAGATGGTAGGCATATCCAACAGCCTTGTGCTGAATATCGGTACGCTGAGCGAACCATGGATTTCCAGCATGCTTATTGCCGGAAAAGCTGCAAAAGCTGCATCCAAGCCGGTTGTTTTTGATCCGGTGGGCGTGGGTGCAAGCACATTCCGGACACAGGCCTGTTCGAAAATACTTCAGGAAGTTTCCCCTACTATTATTCGCGGTAATCCATCCGAAATTATGGCCATGGCTGGCGCAGACGGACAGACAAAAGGTGTGGACTCCATGTACGAGACACAGACCGCAGAGGAAGCGGCTAAATATCTTTCAGAGCACTTTGGTTGTGTTGTGGCCGTAAGTGGAGAGCTGGATATGGTTGTTTCCGCTGCAGATACTGTGTGGTTGCGGGGAGGCAGTCCTCTAATGCCTAAGGTAACCGGCATGGGATGTACCGCTACCGCCATTTGCGGTGCCTGTGCTGCCGTGGCCGACTCCGCATTTGATGCTGGTGTAGCGGGCATGGTGATCATGAATAGTGCGGGCGGGATGGCCGCCACTAGGGCTGACGGTCCCGGCAGTTTCCAGATGCATTTTCTCGATGCTATGTATTCGCTGGATAAAAAGGACTTGATCTCGCATTGTACTGTGGAGGGTTAAATGCAACAGCGGCCTAATTTATCAGATCAAATCCCAAATTCCCAATTTTACCAAGCAGCGCGCCCTGCCTCTTTTCTCAATTTTGCAACTTCAGGCGGAGAAAGAGCGTAATCAATCACAACTTTTTTGTTGTCATTGGTGTAGTAAAAAGCTCCCGACCACGGCGCAGCCAAAGCGCGTGTCAGAAGACTGATTTCTTCATCGCTCTGCGCCCAGTCAATAAGTCCATCTTCGGGAGTGCAACGGGGCCATACATGCGCTTTAGACTCATCCTGAGGGTAAGCGGAAACTTTTCCTTGAAGAAGGCTGGGAAGCCAGATGTCCAAAAGCAAAGCAGAAGCATTCAAAATTTTGCCGAGTACGATTAAGGCGCTGTCATGTGTTTCAATCACGACTTCAGCGGAATCAATAACCGGCCCCGTATCAACTCCTTCATCCACAAAATGCAGAGTAGCAGCGGTACTATCTTCTCCGTTAATAATGGCCCATTGCAGAGTACTGGCACCCCGGTATTCCGGCAGCTTTCCGCCATGGATATTCACCACGCCCATGGGGAATAGGTCTATCAACTCTTTCCACAGTATGCGACTATAGGAGCAAATGACTCCTAATTGGGGTGTCCCCAATTCCTTCAGAAATGACTGTCGTTCATTTTTAAGCGGATGTGGGATTGTACGGACGCAACCAGTAGGAATCCATGTTGGATTTTCATAACGTTTCGGATCATACACGATAGTATAGTCTTGAAGCTGGTGGCGAGTGTTTTCGATAACCCGCGCACCAACTTCATCGACAAAAAATACGATTGACATCTCAGCACCTCCCATGTCCGGTCAAGGACGCATAATATTTGCTGCGCTAGCACCAAGGCGTCGACGTATGCATACAAATTTAAAACAATTTATCCCTAATTATAAGCTTATTACGGGCATAGTTCAAAAACAAAAAGGTGTAAAATCATCTTTCAACTTCCTTAGCAAGCACCATCCCATACAGTTTCACAACCAAAACAGCCCTTGCTATCCAGTTAAGTAGCAAGGGCTGTTTTTAATTTTTACACTTTAAGGCTCTATCTGAATACGGATACCCCTAATTACTACCTGAATTCAGCTGCACAATGGCATCCTGTAACTCTTCTGCCATCATTGCCAGGTCGGCAATTGAGCATGCTGACTGCTGCGCGCTGTCTGTTGAACCTTCCGCCAGCTGTGCAATATGTGAAACCGTTTTCTCAATATCTTTGGATGCGACAGACTGCTGAGTGGCTGCGAGAGCTATGCCCTCGATTTTTTCAGCCACATGGTCAGACAACCCCTGAATATGCTTGAATACATCCACGGAATTGTTGACCTCACTATCAGCCGAACACGCAAAGGCGAGAGCCTTCTTGACCCCCTCAATATTTTCGTGAGTCCGGTCCTGGATGCTGGAAATGCATTTATCGACTTCCTTGGTGGCAACCATAGTCTTTTCGGCCAGTTTGCGAACTTCGTCAGCGACCACGGCAAAGCCTTTTCCGGCTTCCCCGGCACGGGCAGCTTCGATGGCGGCGTTAAGGGCCAGCAGGTTTGTCTGATCGGCGATCTCATTAATTACACCGACAACTTCACCGATAGACTCGATCTCGGTTCCGAGACTGACCATATCGCTCTCAAGGCTTGAAACCGTCCCGGAGACCATACTCATGGCATCTCTTGCCCTAAAAACGACTTCAATTCCGCCACCGGCTTCCTTTCTGGCATCATTAGCGGTGGAAGAAACCCCTTCCGCGTTTTCCGCAACTTCTCTGGCGGTGAGATGCATTTGCTCTACGGCGGTTGCTGAAGCATTCATATGCCCCTGCTGCTCCAAAGCCCCGTCAGCAATTGCCTGAGTCCTTACTTTTAAATCAGCGGACGCTTCGGTCAGCCTAAGAACAATTGCTTCGGCCCGGTTAGATGCTCCGGTAATTTTCTCCATGAGCGACAAGGTATAGTTCTGCTGCTCAACTGCTTCATCTCTGGCTTTCTCCGCAAGAACAGCCTGATTTACGGCATCCTGTTCAAGTGCACGGGCCTCATCAATACCAGCCTTGAGTTGGCCAACCATACCGACTAGAACGTCACGCAGTTCCTGTAATTCGGCAACAAACCGACCTTCCGGCTCGCAATCGAGATCTCCGCCAGCCACAGACTTGGCGTATCCTCCCAGCCGTTTCAACGAAGATGAAACCGTCAGCATGACCCAAAGCAGTATGAACAGGACCGCAACACCCACAGCCACTTCTATGGCTATAACCGTGTATCCGATTACGGCAGAATCATGCTCCAGCCTTTCGGAGCTGATCGTCAGAATTTTATCATATAAAGGCTCAACAGCCCGAGCGGACATAATAAGCTCAGCTTTAAGCTTGATTATGGAATTCTCCAGCGTAATGTATTCATGAAATGCTTCGCTGTAATCATCCAGAGCAGTCAGCAGAGTCTTGGCACGCTCTTCGGGAAAGGCAGCACGCACTTCATCCCTGATCCGCAGGATCATGGAATCAACACGCTTAACCGGGGTTTCACCACCTCGGATTATATAGTTCTTCTCCTGTCTGCGCATCTGAAGAACCAGAATCAACAGTTCGGAGTTGATTGTGCCTTCCTTGAAAGCTTCCTCCATGTTTCTTGCCGCATTGATGAAATTCCAACGCAGCCCTTCATTCATGGTAAGACCTTTTGAGACATAATGATTATGCACTTCAGTCAGATATTTCTCATAGGCATCAATAAAGCTAACAACCTTGACGCAGGGCTCTTTCAATTCAGATGAAAGGGCCTCAACCTCTTTGACTTTCTTCACAGAATCATCTGCATGCTTAATGGCCTTTTCAAAAGAGGAAGAATCCATACGCAACAGGAAATTCTTCTCCTGCCTCCTAGCTTGCAGAAACAATTCAACCCCTTCATTTGCAAGCATTTCAACCTTACGGCTGTTTTCAATGACCCTGTCACCCCAATAGTTAACGCCGAAAATAGCAACAAGGCCCAAAAATGATGTCATAAACACCAACATTAATTTTGCTTTGATACTCATAATGACTCCATGCGCCATACTTTACGTTGTTTAACCGGGAAAAAGGACAACGTCAGTCAACATTATTGTTGAGAATATCTACAGCACCCGTATCCCAATTCCTGATTCGCTTGTTTTCCACCGCCAACCCGATCACAGATAAAAGCTGCTCGATTGACACCGGCTTTGCCAGATAATCAAAGACGCCGTTGCGCATCATCCTGAGAGCATTTTCAATAACCGGAAAACCCGTCAGGAGAATTATTTCCACAGCGATTCCATGTTCCTTGATAATCGTGAAAACATCCTCTCCCGGAAGGTTGGGCATATTGCTGTCCAGCAGGACAACATCGACCTCCCCCCTTTCAAGCACATGCAGGGCAGCCATTCCGTCAGCAACGGCCACAGCATCAAATCCGGACTGTTCAAGAATACGTTTCAGACTTTCCCTGAACCGATCCTCATCATCGACAATCAGAATCCGTCCTTTGCTGTTCATGACGACCTTGCTCCATTTACGGGAATCGCCACCGAAAAGACCGTCCCCTTGCCGACAGAAGACTCTACATCGATGGTTCCTCCCAGTTGATTGATAATACGAAGACTTACGGCGAGACCGATTCCTGTACCCTCTTCAGGACTTTTGGTCGTGAAAAAGGGAGTAAATATATGCGGAAGCTTATCTTCAGCTATTCCGCAACCGTTATCCGCAACACGGACAACAACCTTTCCGGCTTCCCGCCTGCTGGAAATGACAATCTCACCCTTGTGACCGACAGCCTGAATTGCATTTTTAAGGAGATTCAAGAAAACCTGCCGCAGCAGCGGAGGATCTGTATTGACTGAAAGCGCACCGGAAGGAATGTCCCGGACTACTTTTATTTTATTACCGCCCACTTCTTCATCCACCAGCGCGAGCAATCCCTTCAGTAATTTATTGATGTCCACCTGCTGGGTTACCGGCAGTCTTTTTCGTCCCATATCCAGTAATTTACGAGTAACTTCCGAACAGCGCCTTACCTGCGCCCTGATGACACCAATACTCTCATCAATCTCGTCTGTGAGCAGGCAACTCTCTGAAAATTCAATATTAACCCTTATAATTTCAGCCTCTTGCATGATTATATTCAGAGGATTGTTAATTTCATGGGCTATCCCGGCAGACATCTCGTCAAAAGAATTCATACGCTTGAGCTGAACAAGCTGACCTTCCAGCTCAAGACTTTTACGCCTCGCACGCCGCAATTCCTGCAAAATAAACCCAAGCAACGAAAAACCTGCCACAGCAGCTATAATCTCAACGCAGGTGCCGTACCCTGCATTGATCAACGATCCTGCAACGCCAATCAATGCAAGACCTAAGAATACGTGACGTAGGACATTAAAATCTTTAACTTCCAGAGCTGACATTCCCGCCTCCGCCTCCACGCTTAAGTACTGCATGCTCATGAGCGCTTCGAATCCTTTCGATAAGATCATCGATTTCAAAAGGTTTAAGAATATAATCATAGGCCCCGTGGCTTATTCCCTCCAACCCGGAAGCAACCGAGCTATGGCCCGTGAGCATGATCACTTCCACTTCACTGTGCTTGCGGCGCATATGCTTCAGAGCATCCATTCCGCTCATACCGGGCATCCTCACATCGAGAATAACTACATCCACAGGATTGGCGGAAAGGAAGCGTAAAGCCTCAGCACCACCGGAAGCCACTTCAACATCAAAATTCCTTCTTTCAAGCCTTCTTTTGACAAGCTTCAAGAAATCAGCTTCGTCATCCACCACGAGCAGCTTTATTCTGGACATACTTCCTCCTGTATGCAGGTATTCCTGTTCACCACCGGCAACCGTACAATGAATTGAGCTCCGCCTTCAGGCAAATTTCTAGCCTTAACGCTTCCTCCAACTCTTTTGAGGATCGTATAAATAATGGAAAGTCCTAGTCCGGTACCTTCCCCGGCTGACTTGGTGGTAAAGAAAGGATCAAAGACCTTACTGAGAAGCTCCGGTGGAATTCCCGGACCGGAATCAGCAATCTCAAGCTCAACGAAATCACCGTTACTACGGGTTGAAAGCTTGATAGAGCCGTCATTTCCTACAGCATCAATTGCATTCTCCATGAGGTTCAAAACAACCTGCTGAACCTGATTGAAATCTGTGGAAATAGAAGGAAGGTCCGGACTGAGATCGTAGGTGACCCAGATGGTCCGGTATAAAATTTCATTATCGAGAAAAGAGACAGTCTCCCGGACAAGTTGATTAAGATCGACATCATCCTGCGCCGGTTCCATACTGCGCGCGAAACCAAGCATTCTGTGTGTTACAGAACGGGCCCGTTCCACATGGCGTTCAATATCCCCAAGAGCCTCTTCCAGATTAGGAAGATCTTTAACCCCTTCAAAACCGCCATCGGAGATCATGTCCCTGATCCATCCGGCACTTTCCCTGATAATGGAAAGAGGATTGTTGACTTCATGCGCTACTCCGGCTGCCATCTTTCCAAGCGAAGCCATCTTGGAGGATTGCATGACCGTGGCATCCATAAGGGATTTTTCTTTATCCGCAGTCATCAATTTGCGGACAATGGAAGTGATAACGAAATATGTCCCGATGGAAATCATCAGGGCGCAGACAAAAAGCAGAACAAATACAAGTGACTGGTCCCGAATGACCGGAGAAAGCTCCTCCTCAGGATTCTCAAGAACAACGAGGCTCCAATCAACCATGTTTAATTGCATTATCCCGGCCACCATTCCGATTCCGTGATCATTCCATTTAATTATCTCTACATTACCGCCGGGGGAAAACTCAGGAAGGATTGCCTTGGAAAGAACATCGCCGCCGCGTCTGGATGATGTTTGCAGCAACAGGTTGGAATTGATCAGATAAGCATCACCGAGCTGACCGGTCCGAACATTACTTACCAATGAATTGAATACATCTGAGTCAATGGTAGCGCGCAGTATCCATGTCCGCCCCTGTTCCCTGCGCTTAACGGCTATTACGAAATGCGGAAAATTCCTGTACCCCATGAAGACATCACTGATGAAAACCCCTTTGAGCATGGCCTGATTAAACCAGCGCTGATCCTGATAGTTGATGTTCTTCAAATCGTAAGGGCCGCAATAAGCAACATGGTTGCCCTGCTGATCGAAAACGCCAAGATCGATAAAGGAGTTCGATGTGCTGTAAATGGCATCAAAAAGACTATTCAGCTTTTCCTGATTTGAAATTTCAGGAAAGAAATTGGTATTGGCAATGTTCTGTAATTGAACGACACGTTCCTCCAGAAACATATCAATGGCATCAGCCTTGTTGAGTACAGTCAGCCGCAGATTGCTGCGTAACTTATCCTCATAAGATTCACTGAACTGACCGTGCAGGACAAAACCTAACAGAAATAAGGGGATAAGCGAAAAAGACAGAGCTGTTGCAGTCAATTTCCATTTTAGCTGAAGATAGTGGAAAGCCTTCATTTTCCACCCCCGGAGAGCAGGACTTCAATTTCACTACGGAATTTATTCCTATAGTTCTCAACGGCGGGACCGTCCTTCATAATCATGTCCAACTGTCGGGTCTGCACAAGCAGGTATCCGGCGACAACTAACCCTCGCTCGGCCATTTCCAAAGAAATACCTTCCATACGGGCAAACAGCACATCATCACGGACAGAGGTATGAAATCCATGCTCCGCCAGTATTTCGGCCACCAACTGCAACCGCAAAGACCTCCTGCCCATATCCGCAGCTCCGCCCTTAAACTGAAAAAGGACGTAATTCATTTCAGCATCATCAGCGGCAAAGCCTTCAATCGTGCAATAATGAAAACCCAATCGGGACTGTAAGCTGCAATAATTCCGACCCACGATGAAATAGCTGCGTTCCCCCATACTGTTGCGAACTCCCGGAACCAGAGCAGGATTGCAGGTGGCCCCGAAAAGAACCGATGCAAATCCATCAGCACATACATCTGGAGGGCCTTCCCATGGGAAACCGGCCATTCCAGCCCATAGGGACTTCATTGCATTGGAACGGATATCCTCGAAACGCACATATCCGTCATCATTGGAATCGTTGCTCTCTGAAACTCCTCCCCCAAGATCAATAATCCAGTATTGCAGCCTGTCTCCATCCACCATCTGCCTTGCGGAATCATCAATTCCGGCACGCTTCTTAAACATTTCTGCGACGGCTTTTTCATGGCAGAAACGGGTTATGTCGTGCAGGGTTTTACATCTTTCCGGAAGAAAATCCGGGCTGCGGGGATCGGTCAAAGTCAGGGGGGTAATCAGCTTGAGTACTGAACAGAGAGCTTTGCGTACCGGAGTCTCCGTATTAAAGGCTTTGCGCGGCTTATCATTATTGCCAAGACTTCCTGAAAGGATGCGGCCCTGAACAGCGTCAACTATGACCTCTCCTGCTCCCTTCAACTTCTCAACTGCATCGGGAACACCAATCAAAGCTGGGATATCATATTCACGGGCCACATTTGCCAGATGTCCGGTACAACTACCGAATTCAGCTATCACAGCTGCGGCATCCGGGAGCAGAGCCGCCAGTTCGGGACCGGCGACTCTGGTAAGGAGGACTCCCCCGAAGGGGAAATCGATCATGTCGTGGGCATGTTCGATGTAGTAGGTAATTCCTGATGCAATTCCTGAGCTGGCGGGCTGGCAGGAATCCACAATGACTGGAAAATTCTGATCGTCATTAATACTTCCCTGTGCATTCTGCTGCGCCATTATCCCCAAGGGACGGCATTGCAGAACGTACAGTATCCCATCGCCGGTCAAAGCCCATTCCATATCCTGAGGACAATTAAAGTGATCTTCGAGGTTCAGTACTGTCTGGGCTATGCGGACAAGCACATCATGATCAATCGCAGGCCGGTTTACCTGATCCAGTCCAAGTCTCCGGCGGACAACACTTCCGTCAAAAGCCATAAAGCGGCCCCACTCCTGATCAACTATCTCCTCATAGATTACTGCAAGAGAATCCCTGTCCAACCGCCAAAGATCACTTCTGGTAACCCCGTCGACAATACTGCTGGGAAGGCCATGAACAGCTGAAACAACTATCTGCCCTTCATGAAGACCGGAAGGATCACTACTGTAGGCCACCCCGCCTGCCACGGCATCAATCATTTCCACACACCCGACGCACATAACCATCTCATCATCACGTATTCCGTGATTCAGGCGATAGGTAACAGCGGAGGCAGTGTACATGCTGGCAATTACATTGCGGAACGCCTCCACTATCTCATCAGCAGCAACGCCCAACTCCGTATGGAATTGTCCTGCAAAACTTGTTTCCAAACTGTCTTCGCAAAGAGCACTGCTGCGCACGGCATAGGAAACTCTTCGTCCGGCAGCCAGTTGCTCTGCTGCTTCAGAAATTTCATTTTCAAGATCCTGAGGAAACTGACAAAGGCTGATGGCATCGCGGACATTTCTTTCCAGAACCCTGAGAGTTGCATAGTTCTCTTCACCGCAAATCTGAGCCACCCTTTTTAATTCCTCACCCAGTCCGGTTTCCTGCAGCAAGGCTCTGAAAGCAGAAGCGGTAATGGAAAAACCTTCAGGAACGCGAATTCCGGGGATAGATGCCACCTCACCCAGCAAGGCCATCTTTGATCCGACTTCTGATATCAGGCCGGAATTCAATTCTTGAAGATTGATGATGTTTGGGCCCGAAGCCCTCTCCACATCTGCTGCAAGCTCCTTATTCATCAACATCAGAATCCTGTTGAAAGCATCCTTCAGCCCTTCGTACCTGCCGGGGGCAATACGGCACAGCCGCTCGATCATATTGCGCACATCAGCTGATATCCTGATATTTTCAGCCCGGATATAGGTCATCCCCACAGGCTTAACGCTGCGGGAGGCTTCAGTCAGTTCCGCCATCCTTTTGAGGGCACTGTTATTGGCGGAAAGCAGAAGACGGAAATTTTCACATCGCTCAAGGAAACGTGCTGAAGAATTGCGATCATCAGCAGAAGGATTTCTCAATATACGGGAAATTGCATTTATGAAGGTACGCATATTCTGCCTCCTGCATCAACGGATTCTGATTCTGGCTTCTCGAACAGCATCCATAATCTTGAAGTACAATTCTTCGGTACTGACAGGCTTAAGCAGGTAGTCAAAAGCCCCTCCTCCCGAGACTTGTGAAAGGGCTTCCATGTTCGCGTGTCCGGTCAAAATAATTACCGGTATTTCGGGCTTAATGGCTCTTAAGCGCTTCAATGTTTCAATCCCGTTCATTTCAGGCATCAGGATATCCAGCACAATTGCGTCAAAATCAGCATCCTCGACCATCCGCAAGGCTGCTAAACCGCTAGAGGCAACACTGACTTCAACATTGCGGCGAATAAGACGGCGCTTGTAAGCAATAAGGAAATCATTTTCATCATCGACTAGAAGAACATGGATACTTTTCATTCTCTTTCTCCTTGATCCTCCCGGGCGCAGGCCGGGACGGGAGTTTCCCGGCCTGCTGGTGAGGGGGGTGGTGATCAGCATTATGCGGTCACAAAAACATGGTAGACTAACTTACTTGAAAATCCCGAATGGCAATAACAAGTGGCGCAACCGTCCAGAAAAACAACAAGAGCAGAACTGCTGTAAGCACCACAGTTATGAAAGATTGGAATCGACCCAGTTTTCCGGTTTTATAGAGCCCCACCCCCACAAGGATGGCCCGGACCGGCTCCATTACAACAGCCAGTCCCGGTATCCATGAAATGACCATCACCGCTCCGCTGGAATAGGCATAAACATTAAACACACTGGAGTAAGAAGCCATAGACGAGGTCATCATCCTCATAATGCAGAACGAGAAACAGGCTCCCAAGGCAGGCATGAACACGGCATTGATCATCATAACCACACCCATTACCAGTGAATTTTCAAAAAAATAGGTCATACTGACCGAACAGTAGAACAGGCCTGAAATCATCAGGAAAAGGAGAGCACGCCTACTGCCTGTTTCACCGTTAGCGCTCTCAAAAAATGAAACCGGGGAACGTATAATGGAGATCAGAGATTCCAGATATTCCCGCACTCCCATCTTTACCGCCGGTGCCTGTGTATTCGTCATGACATACTCCTAATTCAGATAGCTGCTGATCCCTTCGACCAGTCCCCAGAGCAGCATGACTGAGGTCAGCACAAAAAGGATCTGCTGTTCTGTTCTTTTTGAAAAATATGTGGTTCCGTTTTTATGAATAAATTTCTTTTCAACTTGTTTTTCCGTTTTCATTGGCTATCCCCTTAAGGTGCGGCCGACCGGGGCCGGCCGCGTTTTTTCCGGTTTAGAAGGATGGCAGGCTGCCGAAACCTATTCCGCTCCAGTAAACCGCTGTGAGCAGGATGATGAGAATATTCGCAACAAACCACATGGGAATCCCCACCCGCAGGTAGTCCTTCGGTTCCAGATAGCCGGAAGCGTAGACAATCGCGTTGGGGGGAGTTCCGATAATCAGGCAGTATGCAAATGATGATGCCACTGCGGTGGACATAGCCATAAAGGGAAGGAATGTTGTGCCGGGATGCACGATACTGGCCATATTCAGGGTGATAGGACCGACTGCGGCGGCGGCAGGGCCGTCAGCCATCAGGTTGGTCAGCACCGCGGTAAGACCATTGGAGGTAAGCATGAGGGGAAGCCCTTCACTCATACCCAGCGGGGCCAGCATATCGATGCAGGATTGGGCCAGCCAATACGCCGCACCGGTCTGGTCAAGAGTTCTACCGAAGATGATTGCACCGGCGTAGAGCCAGACAACACCCCAGTCCACTTTTTCCTGATAATCGCGCCAGTTAACAACTCCGGCCAGCAGGTAGGCCACCGCACCGGCAACCGCGATTACACCGATACCGAGGCGAATCGGGTAGATGCCGATGTTGTAGAAAGCTTTTTCTGTGAACCAGCCGAAAACCATGACGAGGAAAATAACCATGGCCCAGATCTGATCCCTGTTCCAGCGGCCCATCTTATTGATTTCGCTTTCAAGATGACGCATAGCCGGAGCCAAAGAAGTAATCCGGGGTTTGAAAAGCATGTTGCAGACAATCCAGGTCAACGGAATCATAACTACAACAAAGGGCATGCAGTACATGATCCACTGAGCATAACCGATGTCCATACCGAACATATCAGTAAGGTAAGTCATCATGATTACGTTACGCGCACCGCCTGAAGGAGCACCGGGACCACCGATGTTACAGGCCATGGCAATGGATATCATGAGCATTTTAGCCAGTTCCTTGTCCTCAGGAACTTCGTCGGTCAGGCTGTTCTGATAGAGCAGCATACCGATGGGCAGGAACATCGCGGCAAGGGCGTGGTCGGAAATAAAAGCCGCAAGGGGGCTGATTACCACGAAGAAGATAAGCGTGATCCAGCGCACATTAGGCACAGCCAGTTTTTTGAACATGAGCATGCACATGCGCTTGTCCACTCCCGTTTTAACGAAAGCAGCTGCGAACATAAGCGACCCCATGATAAACCAGACCGCATCACTCCAATACAAACCGGCCACCTGACTTCGGGTAACAACTCCCGAGAACACCAGAATCAGCCCGATGCAGAAGGCAACCCCCGGTAGAGGCATGCACTCGGTCATAAAACAGAAGACGACAAATACGACCATGGCAATGGCAACTTTGATTTTCCATGCCCCGCCATCAGCGTTCTTTTTATCGTTTTGGGAAAGGTCGGAATAATTCAAATTCTTTATGCGCAGGTTGTACGCACTTTTCATAATATTCAAAAAGACTTCATCAGAGATGTTCTTTTCCACATAGTCTCTAGCCTTAACGAGGTTGGCTGAATCAACCGGAATCTTATATTTCTTGACCCACTTTTGATCGCGGCTCATGAAGCGTTTCTTGCTTAAAGCGCCCATACGCATGTTCTGTTCCATCATGCGCGCCGTAAGCACCTGCCACTGTTCCACAGCAGCACTTCCAGCACCGAAAAGCTGTTCGCTAATGTAATTTGTTACAACCTTCGGACCTACTGAATATTGCATCCCGACTTTTTTCATCCCCTGTGGTGTGGGCAAAGCCAGAATAATAAAAAACAGAACGACCGGAATAATCAGCAGCCTCCAGTTGACAAACTTATCGTATCCGGTTGCTTTTCTCTTTGAGTTTGACATATGTTTACCCCTGTATTGCAAATCTGCTGTGATTATCTGGACGAAATAATTCTAGCTATTTCGTAAAAGAGTTCCTGCTCCCTGACGATGCCTACATCTATGCCGTTCTCTTGAACGATTATGCGTCTCTTGCCTGAGGTGATAAGGGCATTAGTCGCATCCATAAGGTTCGCCGAGGATTCGATAGTCAGGAACTCTCCAGACAGCAGAGAGCGAACAGTCCTGCCCGCAAGCTTCTCTGCAAGAGTTGTGAATTGGCCATCCCAAAACATTGCCGAATATTGAAGACTGTCCGCGGTGGAAGGCTTCGGTGCTGAAAGGTATTCAGGAAGAACCGCATAAAGCAGGTCGCGGGGACTGAGGATACCGGCAGTGCTGCCGTCCGCGTTCCGTGCGATTACAGAGCGATGCCCGGACTCCATGAGCCTGTTTGTCGCAACCAGCCCCTGCATCGACTTCCGCAAAGCAGCAATGGCTTCACTTATGGTGCTGTCCGCTTCGATCTCCGTGTACTCATCAAGGGGAATCATCACACTTCCGACCGACTTTTCCGGCAGCTTCACTTTGGCCACACTGTGAAAGGCATCATTGATTTTGGCTGCTAGCAGGTCGATATCGCAGGGCTTTGCCAGATAGTCATAAGCACCTGCGGAATAGGCCTTTTTAGCCCCCGAAATATCGCCATGCCCTGTAAGCATTATGATAGGAATGTCCGGGTCCTTTTCCCTGATTCTTTCAAGGGTTTCATGACCGCTCATTCCACCCATTCTGACATCAAGAATGATGACATCCGGTGAATGAGACAGCATATCCAGAGCCACTTCTCCACTAGCCGCAAGCATCGTTTCGAAGCCCTTACGGGTAAGGATTTTTGCAGTTGTCTCGCGAAAACGTTCCTCATCATCAACCATGAGGACTTTAATAATTTCCATTATGTAACCTCCTTTAATTTCAACTTTAACCGGAAGGAAAACCTATTCCGTATTTTCCTTCCGGGCCGAAAGAAATCGTTGCTTCTGTCTGCGTATTTTTGCCGATGCCTCCTCTACATTTTCAAGCAGCTCCTTCATACTCACCGGTTTGATCAAGAAATCGAATGCACCTAATTTCAAGCCTTCTACCGCCGCCTCCATTGAGGCGTGCCCTGTCAGGATAACCACTTCCACAAACGGGAACTTTTTTTTGATTCGCTGCAAAGTTTCGATGCCGTCCATGCCCGGCATTTTGATGTCAAGAAAGACAACGTGAACATCTGTCTGCTCCAGCAATTCGAGAGCTTCTTTCCCTGACGAACAGGTCAAGACTTCAAATCCCAATTTCTCGAAAAGCTTCTTGGTAGTGCAAAGCAGACGCTCCTCGTCGTCTACAAGCATGATTCTTGTGTTCCTCATTTTGAGTTCATCCTTTTAAATTGATTACGGTTGCACAGAGCAAACCAATGAAACCAGCCTCACTAATGCAGACGACATGCCAAGCAATAACAATCCAATTTAATTTATTAAATAAGCGCAAAACCATCTAGCAAAACGCAAAACAAAGGCTCTTTTAAGCAACGAGGAGCGAAAAGAAAGGAACAAAAATAAGTGATGAAAAAAAGGAGGGCTGGGTGGCATCGGAAATGCAATATTTAATGCGCAAAATTATGAACAGGAGACGATATGCTTAGTTACAATTTCATCTACTTCGATCATAACGACCATCTGCTGGTAGAACTTTTCAACAACATTCTTTCCCGCAAAACGGATCAGGCCCGCTTCAGGTCACTACTCAGTCCATATCTAAAACCGCATGGAATTAAAGAACTGGCCGCTCCCTACGGCATCAGAATTGCCTATGCTGTTTTTAACCTGTTGAGTTCTCTTGAATCTGATGAAGTTAATGAAAGGCTGCACGCTTTATCCGCCCTTAAAAATGAGGTTATGGCCACATCAAAGACCACCCTGCGCAACAACAGAGCACGGGTTCTTATTCAGATCGCAAAGGAAATCATCAGATCCGGGAACGATGAACAGAAGCAACTGAGGCTGGCCCATGATTTCAGAAGTGTTTCATTTGGAAAAAGCAGCTTCATCCGTGAACAATTAAAAAAATACCATCTTCTGGAAATGCCGGAGGAATGGAATCAGCTGACATTTGATGATCGGGTGCACGATGCGAACAGCAAAGGACGGAAATCCGCTTCACATCTGGTTATGGATGCATGGATTAAGGGCATTCGCAGGCTGCGGGTTGTTTACTACGATTTCCTATCCCCGGAAGTGGCAATCGAACTGTATTCCGCAGCGCAACTTCTGGACATTAAAGTAGAATTCGGAATTGAATTAAGGGCGGTGGTCCGCAACCGATACGTTAAATTTGTTTGGACCCCAAAAAATATTATAGATCAAAAAGACATTGCGGAATTTTTTGAGAACGCCAAGGTTCAGGAAATCATGCAATTCGGGAAAACATCGCAAATAATACATGCTGAATATATTCGCCGTGTGACTGCAAAATTTAACTCTGTGCACCGGCAATCCATTGAACGGGAAGTCGGGGTGAAAATTCCTGAAATTGATTACACGGAATTTCAGAACAGCCTTAAATCCATAGCACCAACCCTGACCCATCTCGGAAAGTATATTCATGAGATTTCACTCCCCCACTTCAAACAGAGAGTGAATGAGCTTGCCGCTGTATACCTTCTTGCAAGTATTGAAGAAAAAAGCAGAATTGATAAACAGGTGGACTCCATCAATCTGCTTGATCCGGATACGATCACGGTCCGTTACCTTTCGCCGCAAGCCAACTCGGAACTGCCGAACCCTAATCGACCGCCAGCTTCAAAGGAGGCACCTGCCCCCTTAATTTTCTCACCGGACAGACTGACTGAGAAGCTACTCATTGCGAGCCCTTCCAGTAGAGTAACCCTGATTCTGGAAAATATGGAATTGGAAGATGCGGTGGAATTTGTTTACGACTGCAAAGGACGAATTACGCACTTTGAATTGATAAATCTCAAAAATATCACAGAAAAAAACTTCCCGAACCGCGTACCGTTCAACAGGTTGCAACAGGCGCTGAACACAGGCAACTCTATAGGACTGAAAAAGATTGTTCGCAGCTGTGTTGATAAATTGAAAAGAAGAAAAGAACCTCAGCAGAATGAGCAACTCGCAAAGCTCATTCATATTCAACAGCATATTGAGGAACTGAAAAACAGCTATAAACATCGCAAAATCAGGACAAGAATCGGAAGCGGTTCTACCGGGGGCTCATTGCGGGCCATCGGTATGGGATTCGCTGTTGCCGATACACTGCCACCACGGGCGCGAAAGGAAATCAAAGAAAATCCAGACAGAAAATGTCTACCTGTTTCGGCAAACTTGTCTCTGGTTATCAAATATATGTCGCAGCGCAACATTCCGCTGATTTCAAGCAACTTCATGAGCCACGTAAAAGATGCCTTTCTATTGCGCGAAATATTACAGCGCAAAGAAAAAAAATGGGAAATTTCCAACTATCAAATCGAACATGGACAGTGCGGTAACATCAGCCCTCTGGGAGGATTATCGCAAAATACCGGAAACGGGCTCTCATTGATCAGGCAAAAACCGGATGCCGAGAATAAGACCGAACCTCAGTACATAAACAGTACGCTCAAGAACATATTTAAAATTATCATCGGCTTCATTCCGGCCTTTCTGACTTTTTACCTCACCAAAGACTGGTGGGTTCTGGCGTGGCTGGGCGGCCTGATCTGGTTTTCCATCACCGGATTCCGCAACATCATTCAATCCATACTTGGTGGAGGCGGCCTCAAACGATCTCCTTATCTGGTCTGGAGTGACTTTATAAACTGGAATCGCATTGCCGATTCCCTTCTCTTCACAGGTTTCTCTGTGCCGCTGTTGGACTGGTTATGTAAATCCGTGGTGCTGGATGGAATGTTCAACATCAATATAGCTAACAACCCGACCATGCTTTACACCATCATGGCAATAACCAACGGCATATACATAACAGGTCACAATATCATGCGGGAACTGCCCAAAGAGGCGGCCTTCGGTAATTTCTTTCGCAGCATAATTTCAATCCCCATTGCAATTGTTTTCAGTTACACCATTTCCGCAATTCTATATATATGCGGAGTACCGGAAATAGACATGCTCATTCAGCAATGGGCGGCTGTCATATCAAAGCTGGCCTCTGACTTTGCTGCCGGATTTCTTGAAGGTATGGCAGACCGCAAAGAAAACATAATAGCCCGCTCATGGGATTACGAAGAAAAAATACGTCAGGTTCTGAATTTCTTCTCTGAAATGGAAGTCAGATTCCCAAACAAAGACCTGCTTTCACTACTCGAAAGTCCTGCCGAATTCATTAAGCTCTGCCGCAGCCGAGGTGTTAATGACGATTCCATATTAATGGCAAACGCTTTGGACCTGCTCTATCTGCGCATGTACCAGCCAAGGGCCAAAGAAGCTCTGCAACAAGCTATCAGAGGTATGTCAAAGGATGAAAAAGAAATTTTCAGATCATCCCAACAGATTCTCAACGAAAAGAAATCAGTCTCACACATTATAGTAGACGGCTTGATTGGCAACAACTTTTCGAAACCACTATCCTTTTACCTGCGGAGACATGAAGGTTATCTCCTTGAACTGGATAGAATCATTGCTCCAGCAAAAGCGTCGTAAGAAGCATCATCCAAAAACAAAAGCCGGAACCTGCACAGATTAAAAGGGCAGGTTCCGGCCTTTTAGCCATTGATCAACAGCTAACCGGCAGCAGGCAGAATAATGCTGAATTCAGTACCCTTATGCCGCTCACTCTTAACCCTCATCGTCCCGCCAAGTGAATCTATTACAGTATGGCATACGGCAAGCCCTAGTCCGGTCCCGTCACTGTTTTTCTTCGTGGAGTAGAAAGGCAGGAAAATACGCTCCATATCTTTTTCGTGAATGCCCACACCATTGTCGCACACTTTAATCAAAGCATTTCCGTTTTGATCTTCACCAGCCGCAATTACTATTTCGCCGTTCTTGGAACCATGTTCATCCACAACAGCATGAATGGCATTGTTCAACAAATTAACCATAACCTGCTGTAGAAGCCCCTGATCCGCGAGGACAGGAGGCGTACGACTGTCCACATCCATGATAAACCGGATTCCTTCCAGCTCAGCTTTTTTTTCCACCATCTTGGCGACCTGCGGAAGATAGTCCACCATATTTATCTTTATAAATTCCGGCTTATTCTGACGCCCAAAATTAAGGATTTGACGAGTAATCCCTGCGCAACGGTCAATCTGCAGCTTCAATTGCTTATTAATTTCTGCGATTTCAGCACTGTTTTCGCCTTCGCCAATTCTGTCAATTTCCTCATGCAACAACATCTCAAGCAGGGTCAGATCACTTTTCATTATCTGCAAAGGATTGTTTATTTCATGAGCGAACCCTGCTGACATCTCCCCTAGTTCAGCAAGCTTGGCCGCACGCAGAAACTGCGCTTCAAGGGCACATACGGTATCTGCCTGTCTGGTTAGCATGTCATAAACCTTGTTACTGGCAACAACCGCCAACAGGACCAAAACCGAACCGCCACAAATCAATATGGCAAGGATCAGGTACAGGGCACTGCTGCTGGAGCGGAAAGCATCGGAATGTTTTTGACGAACTACTAGCCGCCATTTTCCGTTATTAAGACTGGTCGTGGCAAAGATATATGCTTCATCATTCTCTAAACCGTCGAAAGTTATAACCCCATCCTTCTGATCCGGATAAAAGTAGCTGTCCCGGTCGAAAATGTCCCCCCCACTGCGACGGGAAGTCTGTAATCTATTAGCGCTGTTGATGATGTATGCTTCCCCGGACACGCCAATATTGACCTTTTCCACGATCCTTCTTAACGCCGCAGGACGCAAAGTGGCTCGCAATACCCACTCTTTATTATTAATCAATTTTGATACAGACACATTCAAATGCGGCACTCCCCTTAATCCGAGATAAATATCGCTGATGTTGTATCCTTTGCTGACCGTCTCTTTATACCACCTTGAATCCAGGTAATTCTTATTTTCAAGCGGATATTCTCCGACATAAGCCACTTGGTTGCCCTCAGGGTCAATCAAACCCAGATCTGAATACATATCCCGCCTTAAACTCCGCAACTCTCCCAGTATATCCCTGACTTTAACAGTATCCTTGATCTCACCTCCTAGCAGATCCAATGATTCCATTAAGTCGGCCCTGCGTTCATTCAAAAAAAAGGAAACCATTTCAGCATGGTCTACGGCTGCCAACCTGATTGCGGACATCGCCAACTGCTCCGTCGACTTTACATGAGAATAATAACCGATAGTTGCCGCTACAATTAAAGGGACAAAGGGAACAACGATCATCGATAACAGTAGCACCCTTCTTATTCCATGATACTTGCGCGTTTTTTCCACGTGACCACCCACCTTCTTTGCTAGATTTAATTTCATTATTTCAAAATCTTAAATCATATATAGTTCTGGTATAAATTCCGCATACAACTACAAGCAAAAGAAAAGCAATCACCATGCCGAATTGCCTTGACAAGTACCGGGGTGGAACTCTAACGCTAATAACAGTGACACTTAAATTTTAATTTAAAATACCAATATGGAATAAATGCTATGTCCGAAAATGCTCAGCCCACTGATCAAGAGAATGGCAGTATGATCTCTCCCAAGAGACTTTGGAACAGGACCGGTCTGCGCGGTAAGCTGCTGCTGTCATTGCTGCCGGCAATCATGATCATCATTCTTATCGTGGGGGCCGCATCGTATAAAGTATCTAAGGATTACATCAGGATAGCTCTCGGCAGAACAGTGGCCATGCAAAACCTTGCAATTGTCCATGATATAGAAATGTTCATGAGTAATTGCGCAACGGATCTCCGCTATTTCGCCCTAAGCAAAAAGAAAAACGAAGACATCAGCATACAATTTCAAAATATGATTATGGCAGGGGGAGTTCCATATTATGAATTAGCGTATATTCCGGCCTCCACGGGAAAGCCTCAGATACTAATCAACAAAAACGGTGTGGTGACTGAACTTGATGACACGGCGCTAGGCAGGGTCAGCCCCAACCCGCTGCTGGAGCTTGAAAAGCTGTCATCATTGAAGGACACAGAAGTCCAGCCTTCCTACATCCGTGAAGTTACCTATCCGGTACAGAACGGAATAAACGAAAATATGCTGATCAAAGAGAAAGTTATCCGCTTTTACATCAAGACTTCGGACAGTAAGGGGCACCCTGACGGAATAATGTTTCTCTCAGTTAAAGCTGAAAAACTACGTAATTTTCTAACCTTATATGACTCGGAAGAATCTCCGCTATGGTCCTTCCAGCGAAGCGACGAATTGCGGTTCAGTTATTTTGTCGACCCGCAAGGATGGATACTCTTCCAGTCAATTCCTAAGGAGAACGACAGCTCTGAACTTACATCATTCCTCGCAAGGCAGGGCTATCAGGGAACTCTGGGCAAGGCAGAACACAACATAGCCTTCCGGCCAAGTGAAATTCACGCGGACTACTGGGAAAGAATCGGCAAAATACAGAAGAAAGAAAAAGGACTGGAGTTTCTATTTCACGAATCCGGCCAACATTCATCGACAATACCCACCCTTGCATATGCCCCGGTATGCTTCAAAAAAAACCCCGGCGGAGAAGCTGAAGTGTACGGAGCCATTATCTATACAGACCGCAGTGTTCTGCCAAAAGTAGCGGGCTATGACTTCGTGAGTATTCTGCTTGTAGTTTCCGGTATCGCAGTTGCTGCAACAATTCTGGTGGTTCTTTTCTTCGGCAGGTCGCTGACCAGACCCATACGGGAATTCGCTGCGGTAATGTCGGAGCAGACTTCACTGGATCAACTTAAAGAAGTCGATCTGCCATACAAAGACAATGATCTGCAGGTGTTGCAAAAGGCTTTTAACAGAATCATACGACACGTTAACAGTCAGTATATTTTGATGAAAGCCAAAGATGATAAGCTTGTAGCTATTAACAGTCAGGAAAAGGCCGATCTGAAAAAGGAAACTCAGGCTCTTGCAAATCTTGATGTCACTGTCATTCCGGAAATTATCGGCTATGGCAAACAGATCAACACTCTTAAGAATGAAATCCTCAAAGCCGCCGAAGTGGACGTTGATGTCCTTATTTACGGCGAAACCGGAACAGGCAAACAGCTGGTGGCTGAAGCTGTTCACAACAACAGTGCCCGCCGTGAGAAGCCCTTTATTTCAGTTAACTGCGGGGCACTGGACGAAAACCTACTCCTTGATGCTCTCTTTGGACATGTCAAAGGAGCATTTTCGGATGCAAAGACCGACCGTAACGGAGCTTTCATCGAAGCCCATGGCGGCACATTGTTCCTTGATGAAATTCAGTCAGCCTCGCTGAAAGTTCAGCAATCCCTGTTACGGGCAATTGCATCACGCCGACTCAAGCCACTGGGCAGCGACAAGGAAATAAGCTTTGATATCAGAATCATCGTCGCTACCAACGCGGACCTGACCACCCTTATTAAAGAAAAACTTTTCAGGGAAGACCTGTACTACCGGCTCAAAGTTCTCATGATCCAGACTCCTGCGCTGCGTGAACATCCGGAAAGCATTCCCCTGTTAAGCCTGTACTACATGAAACAGGCCGAAAACCTCACCGACAAAAAAGATATTGCCCTCAGCCGTGGAGCTGTTGCCAAGCTTAAGGGTTACCAATGGCCGGGAAACGTACGCGAACTGGTCAACAGCATTACTAGAGCTGTGGTTATGGCGAACAACAAGCTCATTCAGGCTGATGAAATCAGACTTGAAGGTGAAAGCTGGGCCTATGCAGAAGACCAGTACCCTGAGAGTGTAGAACAGCCCCTTGCCTCCGATGAAACGATTTTCCCTAATGAGGACACGCTCGAAAAAAACATGGATTCAGATCAATCCCAGAGCACTCCCCTTAATGACCGCCAGCTCCAGGCATGGAAAGTCATTCGCACAATGGATTCCGTATCCCGCAATGAATATCAAAAAATTGTAGGAGGAAGACTTCCGTCCCGAACAGCCATCTATGACTTACAGATTCTGGTCAAAGCCGGAAAACTTCACAAAACAGGTCGTGGACCGTCAACCCGCTACATAGTCGACGAATAGAGCTTAAATGGCGCCAGCCGTATTGCCGGGGAAGAGCCTTTCCCATGCAACACACAATTGCGCAAAAGACCTCTTTTGCCAGATCATCAACAACTGGCAAAAGATATAACCAACTGAAATACTGGCCCAAAACAACAATAAAACAGCTCCAAAAATTATGGCATAGGCTATGCAAAATAAGTCCTCATAAAAAAATAAGCGCAAAGCTAACTTTCAGGAGGACAATACGATGAAACTAAAGATTTCCGCTCATGGACGCTCGTGCGATTTAGCCCTGCATCCTGTATCTGAGAAAACCGCAAAGACCATCAATGAATACGGTCAGAAAGTCTATTCCATGAAAATCATGAACTGGTGGCGTAAAGGCAAAACCACCACATGGGGTATGAAGATTGATTCGGACTGCTCTTTAAGAATAACTCTCGATGACAAACCGGTTAAATTTGACTACGGCATTATCACCAAAAGCCCGGTGCAGATCAGACGACGTATCTTTCTTGACAGCAACGCAAAGTATCTTGCGGTGCTTGGCTATGACAACGAAATATGCAAATTCTCATGGGAATGGGACAATGTAACAGAATTCAACCCTGAAAATTTTGAATTCATGCTCCACCAATGGGACCGCATCATGGGCGAAGACGACTATTTCATCCTCGATGATGCAAGGTATAATGGAGAATTCGCTGACCGCAATGACTGGTGCGAAGCTCAGGGATTTACTCTAGTCGAACCCAAAATTATTGATCTTGAACAAGTAAGACACGAATTTGCTGAACGTGGAGAGCTGGCCCACCAAGGAAACCCCTTTCCTTCGCCTTCTATCAATCCCCTCTAAGAAGCTTTCCAGCTCTACCCTACTCTCCGGGGCTGGCATGAAAAAGTGTCAGCCCCGCCTAAATTTCACCATACTTTCAACCATGATCTACCGTCTATAAGCCCCCCCCCTTCCGTACAGTTAGAGCTCAAGGGCTACTTGACTTTTACATCACCTTTTGCGCTATAGTGATAAACTTCAAATCGACTTTGTCGCCCACAAGGCAGGGCAAGAACTCTGCCCCAAACAGGCAGAACTTGATTGTAGCGATATAAAGATTGGATAGTTTATACTTGAAGCTAAATTGAATCATGGTACTATCAAAAAACACCGCATTGTTTACAGTATTCCTTTCAGGAGGTTGATGGTGAATTATTTTATGACCCTTTCGCCCGTTATGCAGGCTCTGCTAGCCACCTTATTTACCTGGGGACTGACTGCCCTTGGGGCAGCGGTGGTATTCATCGGTAAGGATATCAGTAAACGAACGCTAGACATTATGCTCGGTTTTGCCGCCGGGGTGATGATTGCAGCCAGTTACTGGTCTCTGCTTGCACCGGCTATAGAAATGAGTGAGCATCTGGGGCCACTTAAATTTATGCCTGCTGCAGTGGGATTTGTGATGGGCGCGGTGTTTTTGCGGCTGGTGGATAAATTTTTACCGCACCTGCATATCAACGCTCCACGCTCGGATGCGGAAGGGGTTGAAACCAACTGGAATAGCTCCATACTGCTGGTGCTCGCCATCACCCTGCATAACATCCCGGAAGGACTGGCAGTGGGGGTGGCATTCGGAGCCGTCGGCGCGGGATACGATACGGCATCCATCGGCGGAGCCATCGCGCTTGCCGTGGGGATCGGAATCCAGAATTTCCCGGAAGGTACCGCGGTTTCAGTTCCTTTGCGCCGAATTGGTTTTTCACGAATGAAAAGCTTTTTCTACGGTCAGGCTTCAGGGATTGTGGAGCCCATAGCCGGGGTTATAGGTGCGGCGGCAGTCATTTTTGCTAAGCCCATTCTGCCATATGCGCTGGCCTTTGCCGCCGGAGCCATGATTTTTGTTGTGGTGGAGGAAGTTGTGCCGGAATCGCAGGCTTCAGGGTACGGAGATCAGGCTACCATGGGCTGTATTCTCGGGTTTGCAGTGATGATGACCCTTGATGTTGCACTGGGATAGGATGATCCTTTTTCTCGCCGGGTCCCGGTGAAAGATACTGTCGTTCCATCAATTTTCCATTAGAATGCTGTAAACATGTGAACCATATTCATCCTGCTACTGGAGAATTCCCATGAACATACCTCCACTTCCGAATCTTCATGCCTTGGCTGTTCTGGCATTGACGGCTGTTGCATTGCTATTGTTCAGCAAAAAGAAAATTCCACTCGAAACATCAAGTCTGCTTATATTTCTAATCCTGACGGTTGGATTTGAAATCTTTCCCTATGAATATGATGGGGAGATCTTCCCCGCCGTCAATTTCTTTTACGGTTTCGGTAATGAAGCCTTAATTGCGGTATGCGCGCTCATGATTGCCGGACAAGGGATTCTGCGAACAGGATCACTGGACCCGATGGGCCGTCTTCTGGCCCGGGCATGGAAGAAAAGCCCTTCTATTTCATTTTTACTGACGCTGCTGCTGGGAGCATTCATCAGCGCCTTTATCAACAATGTTCCTGTGGTAGTTCTGTTGCTGCCGGTCCTGATAAGTGTATCCTTAAAAACAGGTTATCCGGCTTCATCCGTACTGATGCCTATGGGCTTTTCCACCCTCCTTGGCGGAACCGCCACAACCATCGGCACATCTACCAACCTGCTGGTTGTATCGGTCGCAGCGGATATGGGATTCAAACGCATTGAAATGTTTGATTTCGTATTACCGGCAGTTATCGCCGGAAGTGTTGGTATTTTTTATCTCTGGCAGATAGCCCCGCGCATCATCCCGAAAATAGATATAACCCTTACAGACAGTTCTCCGCGTATATTTACCGCCCACTTGGAGGTCACCGAGGGCAGCGTTTTGGAAGGAAGCCCTCTTTCAAAGGCATTTGAACTGACTGACAATGCAATGAAGATTTCCACCATAGAACGTGGGGAGGGCAAACCGATATACCTGCATCCGGGTGCCATCCTTCAGGCAGGTGACCATCTGGTTATAAACGACACACCGGAGCAACTGAAAGAATTTGAGAAGATTCTGCAAGGCACTTTGTATCCTGTGGGATCAGCGGTTCCATATGACACCGAGCATCCATTTGAAGCGGCAGACCAGCAAATCGCCGAAATAGTGATCTACCAAGGATCATCGCTGAGTGGAACTACCTTAAAAGATTATAATTTTGCAGAAAAAACCGGCATGACACCGCTGGCCATTCACCGATCCGGCAAAAAACTTAAACGCTACTTAGACAAAATCAGCGATTTAAAACTCAAGGTAGGGGATATCCTGCTGATTCAGGGACCAAGGCAAAAGATATCGGAACTCAAAAAAGACACAGATGTTCTGATTCTGGATTCCACAATGGATCTTCCGTATTCTCAGAAGGCTCACCTTGCAATGGGCATAATGCTGGGAATAATACTTACCGCAGCTTTCGGCTTTCTTCCCATAGCCATCAGTGCACCATGCGGAGCACTGCTCATGATCCTGACCGGATGTATAACATGGAGGGATGCTACAAGAGCTTTGAACGCACAGGTTGTTCTGATCGTTGTGACCAGTTTAGCTCTGGGTAAAGCCATGATTATAACCGGCGGTGCGGAATTTCTGGGGCGATTATATGTAGCAGTGAACGGTGATGCTCCGGCAGCCGTCATTATCAGTGGCCTCATGCTGCTGATGGCCGTTTTCACCAACATCATCTCCAACAATGCAACAGCCGTAATCGGCACTCCCATTGCCCTATCCATTGCCCAGCAGTTGAACCTTCAACCTGAACCATTTGTTCTGGCGGTCCTGTTCGGGGCAAACATGAGTTTTGCCACCCCTATGGCCTATAAAACCAATTTATTGGTAATGAACGCCGGGGAGTATTCATTTTCGGATTTCTTGAAGGTTGGAACCCCGCTGGTGTTGATTATGTGGATCACACTATCAATTGTACTGCCGATGATTTATCTCTAGACTTGCAACAACACTCTTCGCAAGATGACCATCCCTTTTAGATAATACAAGGATATCAAATGAAATTACGCAATACTTTTCGACCAGCCAGAATAGCTACTTTATTGATTTTACTTTTTTCCGCCCTGCTCTTTGCGTATCCCGTGAGTGCTGCGGACATATCAGACTCCCGAAAACTCAAAATCGCGGTAATACCGGAACGAGGCGATCTTGATTTCTGGCATCTGTTAAAAAAAGGTGCGGTCAAAGCTGCTACAGATGATGGCAACATCAAAATCTACTGGCTTATCCCTTCAGGACTTGGAGACTTTAAGGAACAGAAACTTGAAATTGACTGGTGCACCGAACACAAAGTGGATGCGATTGTAATCTCTCCGGTACATAGCTTGAGGATGAAAAAATCTATAAAAAAAGCCATGCACAGCGGAATTCCCGTTATCCAAATGGTTTCGAAAGTACACGGAAATGCGAAGACAGGATACGTACACTCCGACAACTTCAAGGGTGGAAAGCTCGCGGCAGAATTTCTGCAAAAAGAAATGCAGGATTCCGGAACTATAGTTCTGGGTATGTTTATCAAAGGCAATTCCCCTGTAAACAGCAGGGTTGATGGATTTAAGGCCCAACTTAAGAATTCGGGATCAAAGCTTAAAATCGGCAAAACCATCTATGTGGGAGAAGAGCACAAAAGAGGCTCTTCCAAGATTCGTGTAGCAATGTACGGCAACGACAACCCGAACAAGAAAAAGAAAATCAATGCCGTTGTCGGCTTTAATGAAAGCAGCAGTGAAATATTGCTTAAGACACTAGAGGAATTAAATAAACTTAAGGGACTTAAGTTTATTGCATTCAACCCTGACCCGGAAATGATTCAAGGGATCAAGGATGGCAAAATCAGCGCAGGTGTAGCACAGGATCCGTATGAAATAGGGAGAATTGCGGTTAACCAAGCGGCAATGGTAGCCAGAGGACTGAAAATACCTGATGAAACAGTGGCTGATGTCTACCTGATAACCAAAGAGAATGTCTCAGACCCCAAAATTCAAGAGGTGTTAGGCTTGAAGGAACGGAATCAGTAAAAATTATGATCCCCTTGTCAGAATCAACATGACAAGGGGATTTCTTATTTAAAATAGTCCCGCAGGACGCCTAAACCTGATTCTTAGTTACATAATCCAAACCGCCACGAATGGCTGCAATCTGTCCTTCAATGCTTGACTCTGGAGTCATCCAGTCACCGTCAGGATATATTTCAGTAGTAGTATGAAAGCGAGCATTGGTAAGAGTTCCGCTTAATCCTAAATCACGCATGGGGTAGTAAATAATTCCATGAGCCACGGCAGTATCACCAAGAAGATTGCCTTCTGCGTCCTTCTCGGCAATGGGAGTAACCGCTTCTACCGAACGGACAACAGCTTCCTGAAATGGAAGTTCCGGCCTATCCACATCCGCAACAAGATAGAAACCCTGCGGGATATCTCCGATAACGCATTCCACCCCGTCTCTTGCTGCCAGTGCCGGACGGAACACAGTTTTATCCCGGTCTGTTGTTTCATGCAGGTCAATGTGAACGACAATCTCGCTGGGAATCGTTGCTACAAACTGTTTCAGCAAAGTGGATTCTTCAGCTTTATTCTCACCGCAGAAAGACCTGTTAGGATCAACAGTGTAGGGATTCCAGCGGTTATTAGTCTCATATCCCCAAGGGCTAACACACGGGACAACCACAAGATTAAACTTATCCATGTACTCCGAAGCAGTTGTTTCCAAAAATTTAAGAGCTGCGTATATGCCACCGACTTCATACCCATGAACACCGGCAGTGATTAAGGCAGTGCGCTTGCCCTCGACCCAATCCTTGGAAAGAAGTGCATATAATGGATAACGTTCTGGATCATATGAGAGCTGACCGTATTGCTCTAAGCGATATGTATCAGACAGTGCGAAAATCCTATCCAAAACATCATGTTGATAATTCTTTTCAATGACTGCCTGATCCAGCCATTGTTTCTTTTCTTCCGGTCCCCACTTAATTTTATTCATAACTCCCCCTGTATTTAAGAACTATCTTCTAACTTATCATGTTGTAAATCAAGGATAATTATGCTGCATATTTTCCTAGGAATTCATAAACGATGAATATGAGATTTCAATAATCCCTTCACTGCTCCCGTTCATAGCATCCATAAACTCCTTGAAGGCTTCCCGGCTGCCAAGCACTGCCCGTTTTCCTTCCAAGTACCCCGGCTTAATTCCTGTCAGCGGACATCCTTCAGTATCATCCACTGTATTGCCCTTATGAATTCGGACATAAGACCGCCCCGGAACATCTTTAACAGTCCACAATTCGCATCGCTTTGAGGGTGAATACTCAAGCTTGATCGGGTAACGCCCTACGGGTATGCACGATATATTCTGCTTATTTTCACGCCACGGTTCCTCCAGAGTCCAGCATATGGATTTTCCATCGACCAGCAGCCCTCCAAGAGTAGCTTCATCAGTTGATTCCACACGTATCAATTCTACTTTCCGCATAAAAACACTCCCTAAAAAAGTTAAAGTTAAACTTGAACAAATCGTATTTATATACTTTCAAGCTTATCTTTATCTTTGAGAAAAATGCGGTCATTGCCCAGCTTGACAGTGTCCTGACAAACATATTCGTACATAATAAAGCCCGGCATTTCATTCCGAAATACCGGGCCATTAAAATCCATTTGGTAAAGCCTGCTACCACTCAACTCTTCTTACCCGCGCAGCACCGCGCTCCGCAGTTCGCTGATACTTCACAGCAGGATTACCGAAAAGCATTGCATAGCCGAGTTCGTGATCTTCAGGAATACCGAGCCGTTCTTTCAAGTCCGGAAGAACAGACTCGATGACACGCTTGAGTATCCCATTCCAAAGAGTACCAATTTTCATGGATTGGGCCATGAGTTCAAAATAAGAAAGAAAGATCGTCATATCTGCGGCCCGGCTGGGTGCACTCTGCGGAGCAGAAACAACTATAAAATGCGGTGCATCGCGGAAAAGCACATCAACATTGTTTTCCTTCATCTGCTGACAGACCATCTTGAACAAATTGGCCACATACGGGATTTCGGAAACACCCTTTTCAAGGGCATCTTCAAGACGATCATATATTTCATCGCGGAATCTTTTCACCGAATCAGGATCATCCATGAGAGTAATATGCACGCAGCGGGAGTTTACGCCTGTTGGGGCATGCCATGCGACATCAAGCAGCTTCTGAATCCTTTCAGGCTCCAACGGTTCCGGCTTATATGCACGAACTGAACGGCGCCCTTTGATCAGTGATGCCAGCGCATCTTCATCAGCAAGATTGCCCTTAAGCGGAAGGCAGGCTTCAGGTTCAATACCGAAGATTGAGATTGCCCCAGTGGGACAGACAGCCAAACAATGCTGACATTTGAAACATTTCTGTTCATCTGTGATCTTAGGATACTCATCCAGCTCAATAATTCCGGGAAAACAATCCTGTGCGCAAAGACCGCATTTTATGCAAAGCTCTTCATTTACGGTGAAATTCAACATACCTACTCCGCAGATTTTAACTAGTTATATTTAGACAACAGGAACAATATCCATCCGCCCTTTCATGTCAGACAAAAGAATCGGCTGAGCTTCAACAGTAGGCGGCGTACAATTTTCTTTCAACCAAATCCCTTTGCTCCAGCTGCTTGTTATCTCAGCCATGACAAAGGAAGATTTCTTTAAATCAATAGTTTCGTAAATCCTGCATTCAAGTGCGAGCGGCGCAACCTCCAACATGGGAGCGGCACCAAATTCCCCATAGAAACTGACACAATGTCCGTCACAGCACTTGTTATTATCAGACAAAGCAGTTGCAAGCCCCAGACAATCCAGAACCTTACCGGAAAATATATTCAGGCTGAATTCTGCATCTTCCATAATCCGGGCATGCAATTCACTGCCTTTTTCAATTTCTATTGCGACAAGGGACAGCTTGCTGTTAATGCGCGGTTTTGCAACCAGAGGAAGGTAATCAGGGCGACCGTCCAAACGGACGCCAAGTAGGGTATGAGCAATTCCCATTTTAACTCACCAATTATTCCATAAATTTTTTACCAATATTAAATCCTCGTCCAAGAACTTCGCCAATGGCCAGATAATCACGACTGTTAGGATCAAAGACAAAAGGATTTACCTTGCTGATCATAGGCTTTCCCTTCTCATCAAGTATGCTCTCGTCAGCTTTGATGCCGACAATTTCACCAACAAACTGGGTGTGCAAACCGAGCTCAACAGTTTCGACAACTTTGCACTCAAAGATAAAAGGGAATTCATCTACATAAGGAGCATCCACTACATCGGAGCGAACCGGAGTCAGACCGGAAGCAGCGAATTTATCCGCGTCCCTGCCGCTGGCCATTCCAAAGTAGTCTGCTTCCGCAGCATACTCGATGGAAGGAATGGAAACAGTATATGCACGACGTTCCATGATTGATCCGTAAGTATAAGTGGCTTTGCGCAGGGAGACAGTCAGCATGGGTGGGGAAGAACAGCAGATTCCGCCCCAGGCGATAGTCATCACATTCGGCTTATCATCTTTATCGTAGCTGCCGACGCACCAGGCCGGAGTAGGCATAGCAATGGTGTTAGGCTTGAGTGATTGTTTCATTTGATCGTCCTCTTATTTTAATTAGTGTACTCAGCTTCTGAAAAAGCATTGACCATCACAATTATTGCCCGACTTTTTCAAGTATATTCCAGAACTTAATTTCGGGACCTTCTTCAATAAAGCCGACAACAGCATCATAAATCTTGCGGATAGGTTCGCTATCCATATGCATACGGTACGATGCTTCAGAAGTGAAATGACCATAAAGTAAAAACACGGAAGGATCATCCTTATCCTGATGCAAATTGTATATAAGCAAACCTTCCTGACCGGAACATTGGCGCACTCCTCTTTCCAGAATAGCCTTTAGCTCGGTCTCGGTATCTGGCCGCGCCTTTAAGCGGGCAGTCAGAATAAAATTATCCCTGCAAAACATGACATTCCTTTATATAGCTTGGTTAATTATTATTTAATCTGGGGGGTTTTAGGGAACCCTTATCCATTCCCAATTATATAATCAAAAAAACCAGCAACACACATCCACTGGAATGATGAACGTACAACTTCATTTTCCACGACATTTGTCGTAGAGACCTTGAAAACTGAATATTCCCAAACAAAAACAGCCCGATACAGAACAACTTTTATACATTAACAGTTGCTATTACTGTCATTATTGCTATTGTTTCTTTGAAATGGAGAAATAAATGACGATCTATTTTAATAACGTTCTAAAAATATTACTTTTAATCTGTGCTATTTCCATAACGCCCACACAACTATGTTACGCAGGAAATGATCCTATAATCATAACATACAGTGATTACTGGCCACTTTTCAGAACTGAAAAAGACGGAACCAGATCAGGCATTTTTTATGAAATTGTATCTGAGGCTATGAGCAGCATAAACGTAGAGATTAAGTGGGAATCATATCCTTGGGCTAGATGCCAAAACTACGTAAGAACAGGAAAGGCCGATGCAATTATGACTGTTCGCACTGATAAAAGGTCAGAATATACCGTAACCCATTCCACTCCATTCTATCATCAGCATCTCCAGCTGTTCACCTACACTGATAATCCCCAAAAAACATTGATTGATAAGGTAAAAACACCGGAAGACATAAAAAAAGCAAAACTCTCAGTAATCACCTATGTCGGAAATGGGTGGAACAAAAATAATATTCAAGACCTTGGAATAATGACGCATGAAGCCTCAAATCCTGATAATGTTTGGCCAATGCTGGCATACAAAAGAGGCGAGATTGCAATTGAGTGGCCTGTTTCAGCATGGATTGAAATCAAAAAAATGAATCTTTCTCATAAAATAGTGCAGACAAATGGCACAGTCGACAGCATACCCTTCCACCTACTGATCAGTAAACAAAGCAAATATGTCGGAATACTGCCTAAATTCGAGAAAGCTGTTCAGACTATGACAAAGAATGGAAGAATAGACAGTATCATCAGAAAATACATGCAGATGGTACGGCAAGGCGAATAATCCGGCACGAATTTTCTTCGTACCGGATCACATATTTAAAGCTTAAAGCGAAGCAATACCCTCGCGCAGGGCATACAGAGTGGCTTCCACGCGATTTGCCAGATGCAGCTTGGAAAGGATGCTGGTCATGTGAGTACGAACAGTAGCTTCACTGACAAACATATCCTCAGCAATGGCCTTGTTGCTCTTACCTTTGGCTACCAGCTTGAGGGTATCAAGCTCACGCGGAGTAAGAGGATCAGGAGTAGGCGTTTCAGAATTTTCTCCGGGCTGAGAAAGCTCGGAAAGCACCTTACGGGCGATATCAGGAGCAAGGGAAGGCTCTCCACGATGCACACGGCGGATGGCTTCCAGCAATTCATCCGGGGTGGAATCCTTAAGCAGATAGCCCATAGCCCCGGCTTTAATGGCCGGAAAAAGCTTATCGTCTGTTGCAAAGCTGGTCAGCGCGATTATCCGGCCTGCAAGCTTACGGTCCCGTATCTCGCGAATAGCCTGAATCCCGTCCATAACCGGCATCAGCATATCCATTAGAATAATATCCGGGGAAAGTTCAGCGGTCATTTCCACGGCTTCCTGACCGTTAGCGGCCTCGCCGACAACATTGATATCATCAAAACTACCCAGAAAACTGCGCACACCGATACGTACGATATCGTGGTCATCAACCAGCAAAACCTTAATCACATCACTCATCTCCGCCTCCAGTCCCTTCAACATCAAAAACTTTTACAGTCAACACAGTACCCTTACCGGGCTCACTTCTTATATCAAGATGGGCATTGATACGCTCGACCCTTTCACGAATTCCGCGCAAGCCCATACCGCCCGTAGGCAATGTTGCAATATCAAATCCCGAACCATCATCAATTATCTGGATAACGGTTTTGCCCTCAGCAAAATCAACATTCACAGTAACAGATTCCGCCTTGGAATGCTTGGTGGAATTATTCAAGGCCTCGATGGCAATACGAAAGAGCTCCTCCTCTACGCGCAGAGGCAAACGCCTTTCATCGCCTTCCACAAATAGATCGGCACCAAGGCCGGAACGTATTTCAACGGAATTCAAGCGGGCCTGAATCGCCCCAACCAGACCTTCGCTTTCCAGTTCCGGCGGATGAAGATCAAAAATAAGGGAGCGCATATCACGCATTCCCTGCTGAGCCATGCCTTGCAGAGCCTTGAGTTGCTCAATAGCCGCATCACCCTTGCCTGATTCAAGGGAACGTACAGCAGCATCTGAACAAAAAGTGATTGCGTAAAGAGCCTGAGTTACAGAATCGTGGAGCTCTCGGGCCAAACGCTGACGTTCTCCCTGCACTACCAGCTTTTCACTCTGCTCAAACATACGACTGTTGCGTAATGCCAGAACCGCCTGCGCCGCAAACATTTCCATAATGCGCTTATCAGCATGGTCGAACCCGCCGCTCTTGTTGGAGACCATAAGCAAACCAAGCTTCTTATCCCCTTCCAGCAAAGGCACAACTATCAGTGTGCGAAGTTCATCACTACGCTCGGCTTCAGGAATTTCACTCTGGGCATCACGAACAATGATAGTTTCCCCGGCCTGAAAAGCGCTGCCATAGTAGGTAGAGTCCACAGGGTAAAACTCCATAGGACATCTGGGGGCACCGGAACCGCAAACACAATGCAAAGAATCGCCCTCAAGCAGCATCAATACACTGCCCATACCGTTAACAATCGTCCTGGCTTCATCAGAAATGAGGCTTAGAACACTGCCATTCTTGCCTTCAGGACTCTGTAAAAGCACGTTAGCCACCCGGCGCAGGCTTTCACTTTCCAAAAGCTGACGCTTTGTCTGACGCGCGGTGGCGGCGCTTTCAATGGCAACCGCAACAGTATTCAGAATACCGCCGATCAATTCAGTAGTGGCATCATCAAATGTAAACCCGGGCTTTTCCGAAGAAACAAGCGCAACGCCGACCATACGATCACTGTTAGTGATATGAAATAGAGATGCGCTGCCGGAACGAACCGCCTCAGGGAGAATATCTGCAAAAGTTGAGCTGGCTTTGTTGGATGAACAGAAACCGTAGCTTTTACCGTCCACACTGCTGAGAGTGCTACCGGAGGGACAAAGTCTTAAGCCCTGCAAAGCGCTCTGGCACTCCTTGGAACCGTACCCAAATCCGGCGCAGGGAGCGAGTCCGCCTGTTTCAGGGTTGACCAGAAAAATAGTACAGCAGCCCTCGCCCACAGTTCCGGCCAGAACCTCTGCCAGCCTGCTCAGAACTTCATCAGGATCAAGGGCACTGGTTACAGTTCGAGAAGCTTCAAGCAAAAGCTTATTGCGTACATGTTCCGCATTCAAACGGGAAAGAAGCATTCCTGAATAGCGGTCCGTAGTCAGGGTAAGGACCTGAACATAATAATCCTCGAGCTCAGCAAGAAACTCGAGCTGATCAGCCTGCTCAGTATAAAATTCCGTTCCTGCAGCAATAAAAGCCTGCTTACCGAGCAGGGTTCCTTCTACCACATCACGAATCCCTACACCGCGATCAAGCTTTATCTCAGCGCAGCTATTGAAATAACTCCCCAAGGGCTCCAAATCACCGCGGATAAAACATTCGAGGCTCATACTCACACCATTTGCGGCGATCCTTTTGCACTCGTCCAGACCAAGCCCCGCATACCAACGCGGCTGGTGCGCTATCATTAATTCGGCAAATCTGATTACTGCAAGATCAAGATTTTCCTGCAAGTATTCACCGATTTCTTTTAATCTATCATTCTTCATAGTTAATCTCCGGCCGATTCCGTTTCCTCTGTACCGGCCCTGAAATTCAATTCTTAATTTATCTGATAGCAGAGTCAAATGATGAAAGAATCAGACAAATGGATGAACCCTTGATTTCCGACTTTCTTTAGGGTTTACTAACTCGCCCAAACTTAAAGTATTACTTCAAAAACTCAAAAGGAAACTCATAATGGAAAATAAAACTGTATTAATTACCGGCGGAAACAAGGGAATCGGCCTTGAGCTAACCGAAATGTTCATCGCAGACGGAGCCAACGTAATCGTCGCGGCCCGTGACTTCTCAAACTTCAAATACAACCAGCACCCGCAGGTGAGAACCGAAAAATTCGACTTTCAAAACGTAGCAGGAATACCGGAATTTATCGCCGGACTGCCTGCAATCGACGTGCTGGTAAACAATGCCGGAGTTATGTACGCAACCCCGTATGACGAATACACAGCTGAAAGCGTAGACCAAGTCCTCAAGATCAACATTGAGGCTCCGGTGGCCCTGATTACCGCTGTTTCCAAATCAATGAAAGACAAAAAATATGGTCGTATTGTCAACAACGCATCCATTGCCGGACAGATCGGACACCCCGATGTATGGTATGGAATTACCAAAGCCGGAGTCATCAACATGACCAAGAGCTTTGCCAAAATCCTTGGTCCTCACGGAATCGTGATCAATGCGGTTGCTCCCGGCCCCATTGAAACCGACATGCTGCACACAATTCCCCAAGCCCGCCGTGACGCAATCCAAGCTGCAGTCTACACCGGACGTTTCGGTAAACCGGAAGAAGTCGCTTCCGCCATGCACTGGCTGGCAACAGACTGCCCCGAATACATCAACGGCACCTGCATTGATATCAACAACGGTTCATTCCCCAGATAATTAAAATCCGGGGAGATTTAAATCTCCCCGGACCTTATCCATCTAAATCCGAATCTTCATCAGCACCACTTCCGGTCTGGCTGTAGTCCGCAACGGCGGCCCCCAGATTCCGACACCGCAACTTATATAATAACGAGTGTCGCCTCTCTGATAAGTTCCGTACTCTTCTTCATAAATACGCTTCACAACCAGATTAAAAGGAAACAGCTGCCCATTATGGGTATGCCCTGAAAGCTGCAAGGCCACATTATTCTGTTCAGCTTCTTCAAGCTCATGCGGAGTATGATCCATAAGAATAATCGGCAGTTTATTTCCCTTGGGGATCACATTCTTTAATGCACCACGGACAAGTCCTCCGCCACGAATGTTTGCGAAATCGTTGCGGCCCACCAATAAGAATTGGTCATCAATCACAGCAGAGCTATCGCCCAGCACTTTTATTCCCTGCTTTTCCAACATACTCCGGGACCAATTGTTGCCGAGATAAAATTCATGATTGCCCAAAACTGCGAACTTACCCAGAGGGGCCTTAATCAGAGCAAGTTCTTCTACCGCCCCAGTGAGTTCACTGTCGTGATCATCCAAGACATCACCGACCATAAACACTATATCCGGTTTCAGCGAATTAACCAGACTTACAACCGCAGCAACACGGTCACGGGTCATCAGCTTTCCGGCATGCAGGTCTGAAAACATCGCCACACGGTATTCTTTGGCCTCTTTACTACCGTTAGTAAGATCAAAATCAATTTCCTTAACCGTCGGCGAAGTAGCATTAATATACCCTCCAACAGTCATCACAATAGAGATAAGGCAAAGAACTCCGAAGACTTTCAGTTTCGGTACCTTAATACCGTTGCCGAGAAGCTTCACGCCCCAACGGATCGGCTCAAAGCATAGCCCTACCGGAACCATACAGGCGATAATAGCTGCCCAGCTGTAACCAGCCCCCTGCATGAAAATTTTGAGCAAATACGGTAAGTGCTCCGGGAAAAAGACAGTGATCGGCATGACAAGGGTCATCAGATCGGTAGCAATGATCACCACACGTTTGATTTTGGGGTTATCAACCAACAGCCTGCAGATCCAAAGCCGGATATACAGATAAAACAGTATATAAGTAATTGTAGCTCTTACATAAAAAGACATATTAAGCCCGATAATCAGTTTTTACATTGTTAGACTAAACCAACTTTATACTAAGGATGGGCCGCTGTAAAAACATCAGACTTTGCTCGTAAAAATAAAAAAGGCTGCACCGGAATGGTACAGCCTCTTAAAATCAACTAATCAGCAATCTAGTCTACTAGACATCCAGCACGTCAGCCATATCGTAGAGCTTACCGGGCTTTTGCTCGGAGAGCCAACGTGCGGCACGGAGTGCGCCCTGAGCGAAAGTTTCACGGGAGTGCGCACGGTGGGTAACTTCGATGCGCTCACCGGGTCCGAGGAAATAAGCAGTATGGTCGCCCACAACGTCACCGCCGCGAACTGCCATTACGCCAAGCTCATCTTTGGTTCTGGCACCGATAATACCGTCGCGGGAGTGCTTTTTAACTTCATCATAAACAAGGCCGCGCGCTTCAGCCATGCACTGAGCCAGCTTAAGAGCGGTTCCACTGGGGGAGTCCACTTTCTTGTTATGATGAATTTCGGTCATTTCCATATCATAAGCAGGTCCGAGCATACGCACCAGTTCGGGCAGAACCTTGAGCAGCACGTTCACGCCGACACTCATGTTCGGAGCGAGGAAAACCGGAACTTTCTTAGCGAATTCTTCTACCTGTGCAAGTTCTTCATTGGTCATGCCGGTAGTACCGATGACAACCGGGTTGCCGGTAACAGAAGCAATTTCGAGCAGTTTCAAAGTCGCAGCAGGGGAAGTGAAGTCAACCACGACAGCACCGGGAACCTTGGTCAGTACTTCCTGAGCATCAGTGCCGCAAACGCAGCCCAAAGAATCAAGCCCCTCTTCGCAGCCGGAACGTTCCATGACTGCTGCAAGTTTCAAATCATCACTCTGCTGTACGCAGCGAACCAGTGTATCGCCCATGCGACCCTTCGCTCCAATAATTACTACATCAGTCATATTTAGCTCCTAATATTTTTTTTGCCTCCGGCGGCTGGGGAAGGCTTTAATTGCTATTAACAATATCCATAAATTCGGCTTCGGTCATGATCTCAACGCCCTTGGCTTTGGCGGATTCGATCTTCTTAGCCCCGACCTTGCTACCACAGACAAGAAAGTCTGTCTTGCCGGTTACTGAAGTCTGTACCTTTGCGCCCATTCGTCTTGCCATGGCCTGCATGTCTTCGCGGCTGCCCTGCTCCATTTTTCCGGTAAAGACGATACCTTTACCTGTGATGGGGCTTTCCATGGATTCAGTTTCGGAAATCAGCGGGGTACGGCGAAGGTTGAAATCAAACTCCAGCATATGCAGGATGGTTTCTTTAATCGCAGCGATTCCCTCGGTCACCGAATGGCTGGTGATATCGCCGAAACCGTGCAACTCGAGGAGCTGTTCCTGTTTGACGTTAACAACGTCTTCAAGCTTAAAGTGACCCAAAAGCTTACGACTGTCCGCCTTGCCGAGATCGGGAATCCCGAAAGCAGCCAGAAAACGCCAATCATCGGTTTCCTTGGTCTTGCTTATGTACAGTGCTTCCGCAAGGTTGGTGGACTGCACCGGACCGAACCCCAGCTTCTGGAAATCATCTTCCGCCATGGTATAAACGGATTCAAGAGAATTATGCCCGGCCTTAACCAGCTTGGCGATGGTTTTCTTGCCAAACCAGTCAGCATTACCGAGAGTCTTGAACCAGTATTCCAAACGCTGCTCTACGCGTGCCGGACAGCTGAAATCAGGACACTTCAAAAAATCATTCTGCCAGAAAAGTTCTGCACCGCATGAAGGACATTCAGCAGGCAGTTCCACATCCTGTGCAGGTTTGATCACTTCCTCAAGTTTGGGAATAACCTCACCGCTACGAATGATGCGAATAGTCGCGCCAATGCCGATAGACTGGTCGCGCAGCATTCCGGCATTATGAGCGGTAACGTTACGGATAGTAGCACCGGAAACTGAGACTGGCTTAACTTCCATGACCGGAGTAACAGCACCCATGCGGCCTACCTGCCAGCGGATAGCTTCAACTTCCGTTACCGCAGACTCACCCTTCTTCTTGATGGCAATCTGCCAGCGATAATGATGGGCTGTAGCGCCGAGACGCTCCTGCAAAGCGGTATCAGTAACTTCCGCAACCATGCCGTCCAGCGGATAATCAGCTGCTTCCCAGAGTTCATCGGTGATTTCCCAGACACGGCTGACCAATTCTTCACCGTTCACAACCTTCTTAGGCAGGGTACTGTATGGCACAAAGCGTACAGCCTCATCCTGCAAAGCCTGCTTGGAAGCCTCATTCACCTTATCTGAGGTAATGATGCCAACGACCATATTGCGCGGGTGTTCGAAAGAATTTGCCAAATGCTCATCGAAATATTCAAGACTGCAAACAATCTCCCCAACACCCTGTCCGCGTCCACCTACAGCAACCACGCCCTTGGCAAAAGCACTAGAGATTTCATAGCCCACCTCACCGTTACCGCGAGTAGCAAAAACCTTCCCGTCATCACGGGCGGCAAGGCCATCAAGCTTGGGAGTGATCCGGTAAGTAACTTCCTTGATACCCATAGCTTTTGCTTCCTTCTCAACACGGGAAACAAATCGCTCAAGCTCTTCAGTTGTGTACGCTTTCTCGGTAGATAGCATAGGCCGGGGATGACGTACCTCAACCTTTTCGCTGAAATTCTCAGGTTCTACGTTAGTCAGGAAAGGGTTTTCAGGATCAAGGTCACGCAGCTGCTCAGTAAGTTCATCATAACGAGCATCACTGATAGTAGGCATGCCACGGCGGTATGCTTCGTTATGCTTCTCAAGAAGCGCAACTAAATCTTTAATTTCTTTGTTTTTATTCTTCACTGTAAACTTTATATTTTAAAAAGGAATTTTGCGAACACAAAGGCGAAGCCCTACTCAAGTTTTTAAAGAGTCCAGAGAAACTTTTTCCAAAAAGCTTCTTACCTATAGCCGTTAGGCGAGAGCTTCCTGCTCGAGCCTTACGGATACAGAGAGCAGCGCTGGCTCTCGGAGAGCCGCCGGAGGCATTCTTAAAGAATTTTACTAATAGCGGAAAGGTCGGAAAGTTTACCGACTGTAAGCAGAGTATCACCCGCTTCGATGACTTCTTTAGGTCCGGGATTAAAGACCATTTCGCCACTACCTTTACGAATGGCAATGATGATCAGATTGAACCGGGGACGAATCTTGGATTCAATCAAATCCATCCCTACGAGCTCGGAAGAATCGGTAACGAAAAGTTCTTCCATCTGCAAGTCGATTTTACCGCGCATGGCAATATCGAGAAAGTTTGTCACTGTAGGCCTAAGTACTGACTGGGCCATACGTATTCCACCAATTGTGTGCGGCAGGACAACTCGGTCAGCTCCGGCAAATTCAAGCCGGGAAATGCTGGCAGTATCATTACCTCGGGCAATAATATTAACGTTAACATTAGACTGGCGGGCGATCAGGGTAACATAAACGTTGGCTGCTTCATCGGAAAGTGCGGCAATCAGGGTCTTGGCATTTTGCAAACCGGCCAGCTTCAGGATTTCATCACTGGTGGCATCACCTTCGATGCAGGCAATCCCTGCTGCTTCCATCTGAGCAATAAGCTCTGGATTACTTTCGATTACAACAATTTCAAGACCCTCATCCATGACCTCTTTGGTTACAATGGCCCCGATTCGGCCATAACCGCAGACAATAATATGATCCTTGAGTTTTCCAATTGTCTTCTGCATCCTGCGTCTCCCTAGAATTGCCTGCAAACGCCCTTCCACCAACAATTGTGAAAAAGCACCGATCAAATATGCAAAACCACCCACACCGCCAAGGATCAGAATGGAGGTAAAAAGCCTGCCCTGATCGGACAAAGGCAATACTTCCATGAATCCCACAGTGGAAAGAGTGATGACAACCATGTAAAAGCTGTTCAGTAAATTCCATCCCTCAATCCACATATAGCCGACAATTCCACCGATAAAAACAAGCGTCATATAAATGAAGCCGGAGATAAGCCCCCAGAACATTCCGAAATCACGCCTTAAGCGGAGCAGCTTTACGAATATGGATTTGGATTTCATTCCTGACAGTCCAGGTTGATTGTTAACCGACGATATTATCCGAGACTGAGAATCTTATCCCGCAAAACCTGAATGCGGTCACGCAGTTCGGCGGCTTTTTCAAACTCAAGCTCTGCTGCGTACTTACGCATATCTTTCTCAAGCTTGCGAACTTCTTTTTCCATTTTTGCGGGATCAAGTCCATACTCAGCCGCTTCTTCAGCAGCGATCTTGACCTCACCACCCGACCAGTTATCAGAGTACAATGTTCCCAGCATATTATCCAGTGATTTAGCGATGGTCTGGGGCACTATACCGTGAGCCTCGTTGTACTCCATCTGCTTGGCACGGCGGCGATAAGTTTCGTCTATGGCTGTGTGCATGGATTTGGTCACATTATCTGCATAAAGTATAACCCGCCCTTCAGCGTTACGAGCCGCACGACCGAAGGTCTGGATCAGAGATCGAGTTGAGCGCAAGAATCCTTCCTTGTCCGCATCCAAAATAGCGACAAGTGAAACCTCAGGAATATCAAGGCCTTCTCGCAGAAGGTTAATACCTACTAGGGCCACGAATTCCCCGGCGCGCAAGGACTGAATAATAGCCATACGCTCCATGGTGTCGATGTCTGAATGCAGATATTTGGCTTCCACTCCCATCTGATTGAAATATTCAGTCAGATCTTCAGACATACGTTTGGTCAGGGTAGTAATCAACACCCGCTCACCGCGCTTCTCACGCTCTTTGCACTCTGCAAGCAGGTCGTCCATCTGCCCTTTTACCGGACGGACTTCAATCTCAGGATCGAGCAATCCGGTGGGCCGGATAATCTGCTCAACCACAAGTCCCTGCGCCCGCTCCATTTCCCACGGCCCGGGAGTCGCGGAAACATAGACGGTCTGTCCTATTTTGTCGAGAAATTCATCAAAGCATAACGGCCTGTTATCAAGTGCTGAAGGAAGCCTGAAACCGAAATTTACCAATGTGGTTTTACGCGAACGGTCGCCATTGTACATGGCTCCCACCTGCGGCACGGCGATATGTGATTCATCCATGAAAAGCAGAAAATCGTCCGGGAAATAATGGATCAGGGTTGCCGGGGGTTCACCTTCCTTACGACCGTCCAAGTGCCGGGAATAGTTCTCGATCCCGTTGCAGTAGCCGATCTCCTCAATCATCTCCAGATCATACATAGTGCGCTGCTCAATGCGCTGCGCTTCGATCAGCTTGTTCTCTTTCTTATAGAGAGTCAGAGTCTCGGCAAGTTCGTTGCGGATATCTTCCCGTGCGCGTTCAAGGTTATCCTGATCAGAGACAAAGTGACTGGCCGGATAGATAACTGTCTTGCGTCTACGCCCGGTAACTTCCCCGGTCAACGGATCTGTTTCAAGGATAGAGTCAATCTCGTCACCAAAAAATTCAATACGCAAAGCCTGCTCACGGGCATAAGCCGGGATGATCTCAATTACATCGCCGCGCACTCGAAATGTCCCGCGGTGAAAATCGTAGTCGTTACGCTCGTATTGTACTTCAACCAGCTTATCCATGAGCTTTTCCATGGAAAGTTCCTGTCCCTCTTCAACCGGAATGATCATCTTGGCGTAGAATTCAGGAGAACCAAGACCGTAGATGCAGGAAACAGAAGCCACGATCAGTACATCACGCCTAGTCAGCAAAGCATGGGTGGCGGAGTGACGGAGTTTATCAATATCATCGTTGATTGATGAATCTTTTTCGATATAAGTATCGGAATGCGGCAGGTATGCTTCTGGCTGGTAGTAATCATAATAACTGACAAAATACTCAACAGCATTATTCGGAAATAAGGCTTTGAATTCATTAAAAAGCTGGGCCGCAAGAGTCTTGTTGGGAGCCATGACCAGTGTGGGGCGATTAAGCTCCTTGATCACATTGGCCATAGCAAAAGTTTTACCCGTACCGGTAGCTCCAAGCAGGATCTGATCCTGTACGCCGTGCTTAATATTTTCGACCAGTTGCTTCACCGCTTCAGGCTGGTCGCCCTTGAGGGTGTAGTCACTTACAAGCTCAAAATTGTTCGCCATTATGATAGGTTCCCGACTTGTGCTGTTAAATTAAAATAGTTATGAGAAGAAAGTAACAAGCTGACAAGCTCATTAAAACATTCATTTTGCGAGGTAGCAATGATTCCTATAATCCAAATTGAAAACGGTGATATACCCAGTCCGCGCGGATACGCAGTATCTATGGTCATTAAGAGCTTCAAAGGCCGCCGCGATGTTGAAGTGCATCTTTTTCGTCCTGAATGGGATGAAGCGGATGAAGGCGCGATTAAATGGGATAACCTTTTCGGCAGCCCTGCCACTCTCGATGCCATTCCTGATGAAAAGAAGGACCGTAAGGTAGTCCTCGAATCATTCACCATGGAAGAGCGCGATCAGGTTGTTGAATATCTCAAGGAGCACTACTCATCAAGACTTGAATCCATCTTCTCCACACCCATGGAATTTCCCGTACCCTCAGGTCTGCCGCCGCTTTCTTCCATCACCGAAGGCAAAGATATCGGGCTGATCAAATTTGAAAAAGTACCCCACTTCGACCTGCCATTCGCCCTGCGCGGACTTTATAATCTCGGCGCACACCGCCCGCTGGTTGAAACCCGCGAAGGTGATGATAATTAGTAGGATTCGCTAGTTGAAAGCGCATCAATATTTTATCTAAATTTAAAAAGCGGAGGATTCTTTAAGAGTCCTCCGCTTTAATCTTTTTAGCTTAAAACTTCCGTTATCATATCATACTCCCCTTCAATGAACTCCCACCTTCCCCGCAAGGCCGGGTGTTCCAGAGCCTCATCAAGCATATCCAGAAAAAGCTCTCGGCTGACTTCTTCAGCTCCTAAGGATTTGAGATGATCTGTCGGCTGCTGGCAATCCACAAAATGAAATTCACGATTTTTCAGCCATTGCACGAGGTATGAAAAGCCTACCTTGGATGCATCAGGCTCAAGGAAAAACATGGATTCACCGGAAAAAACCTTACCGAGTGAAACGCCATAAAGCCCACCGGCAAGATTGCCTTCCCGGTTCCAGACTTCCACACTATGCACAAAGCCGAGCTTATGCAGCTTCAAATAAGCTTCGATCATTTCGGGCAGAATCCATGTTCCGGCCTGCCCCGGACGAAATTTGCGGGCACAGTTGGCAATAACGCTTTCAAAAGCACGATCAAAGGTAACTGTATATTCCCTTTTCCTGACTTTACGCTTTACTCGGCGGGAAACATGCAGCTTATCAAAATTCAATATCAAACGGGGATCGAGCGACCACCACAGAATCGGCGAACGCTCATCATACCACGGAAAAATCCCCGAAGCATAGGCAGAGAGCAGCCTTTCCGGGCTCAAATCACCTCCCACCGCGAGCAGGCCATCCGGCTCCGCTTCATCGGGATGAGGAAAAATGGGGTCTTCTATTAATCTGTAAACAACCATAATAATCCTTTGGTTTCCGCCTATCCTAAATAATAACTGATTATTATGATTTGGCAATAGAGTTCTAGCTATTATATTGCTTATGAGTCTTATAGCCAGAACAACAAAAAAGGGGAAGCTCTGACAAGAACTTCCCCTTGGAATTCAACTTATTAATTCAGCTTAACAACCCTACTTCTTAGTAGATGTTTTGAACTTAAAGCTGAGCTTTTCATCGTCGCCCTTGCCCTTGGTGGAGACTGCAACAGTTCCGCCCTTAACCAGCTTTCCGAAGAGGATTTCATCAGCGATTTCATCCTTAATGGAAGTCTGAATCAGGCGAGCCATCGGCCTTGCACCATAAGCAGGATCGTGCCCCTTTTCGGCCAACCAGCGGCGGGACTTCTTGTCCAGCTCGATGGTGACCCTATTATCGAGAAGCTGACCGTTGAGTTCCTTGATGAACTTCTCAACGATAAGCTCCATTACATCAATCTGCAGGGAGTTGAACGGCACGATTCCATCAAGCCTGTTGCGGAATTCGGGGCTGAATATCTTTTCAACCGCCTTGAGTCCGCGGCCCTTGTCTTCGCCGCCCTTCACGCTGGCACCAAAACCGATTCCACCCTTGGCCATTTCACGCGCTCCGGCATTGGAGGTCATGAGCAGGACAACATGTCTGAAATCAGCCTTGCGACCATTGTTATCGGTCAGGGTTGCGTAGTCCATGACCTGCAAAAGGATGTTGAATACATCCGGGTGAGCCTTTTCAATTTCATCAAAAAGAATCACGCAATGCGGGTTCTTACGCACGCCTTCGGTGAGCAGGCCACCCTGATCAAATCCCACATAGCCCGGAGGCGCACCGATCAAGCGGGCCACCGCATGCTTCTCCATGTACTCACTCATGTCAAAACGCATGAAATGAACGCCCATGGTGGAAGCCAGCTGACGGGCCAGTTCTGTCTTACCAACCCCGGTGGGCCCGGTAAGCAGGAAGGAACCGGTAGGCCTGCCGACCTGCTTCATGCCTGCACGGGAGCGCAGGATTGCCTTGGTGATAATGTCTACTGCCTCGTCTTGTCCGAAAACAACGGACTTGAGGTTGATGTCCAGTTCCTGCAAGCGGGAACGGTCAGACATGGTAATACGCCTTGTGGGAATGCGGGCCATCTTGGAGATGACCTTTTCCACATCGGAAACCACAATGCGATTGTCCTTACGCTTACGCTGGCTGAGATTGTAATAAGCCCCGGCCTCATCAATGACATCAATGGCCTTGTCCGGCAGAAAACGTTCATTAATATGCCGGCCGGAAAGCTCTGCAGCGGCCTTGATTGCCGAAGGGGCATAAAGCACGTTGTGATGTTCTTCGTAATAAGGCTTGAGGCCCTTGAGAATTTCTATGGTCTCTTCAACAGAGGGTTCACTGATATCAATCTTCTGGAACCGGCGGGAAAGCGCACGGTCCTTTTCAAAATGATTCTTGTATTCTTCATAGGTGGTGGCACCTATACAGCGGATTTCACCTGATGCAAGGAACGGCTTGAGGATATTTGAAGCATCCATAGACCCCCCGCTTACAGCTCCGGCTCCTACGATGGTATGGATTTCATCCACAAAAAGGATGGCTCCTTCCTTATGCTTAAGCTGAGCCAATACACCTTTGAGGCGTGATTCAAAATCACCGCGATACTTGGTTCCGGCCAACAAAGCCCCCATATCGAGGGCATACACATCTGTGTCAGCAAAAGACGGCGGAACAGTATCCTTGGCGATAGCAAGAGCCAGACCTTCAGCCATAGCAGTCTTACCTACGCCGGGGTCACCAACGAAGATAGGATTATTCTTGCGCCTGCGGGAAAGAACCTGCAAAGTCCGCTCTACTTCGCTATCGCGTCCGATGAGCGGATCGATCTTACCATCCCGGGCGCGTTGAGTGAGATTGGTAGTAAACTCTTCCAGCGGGGACTTTTTCTCATCCTTACCGCCTGAGGGTCTGCCTTCAGGGGAAGCACCGCTTCCACCCTGCTGAGGATTGGGACTGATATCCAACCCTTCACTCCAATCGTTTTCAGTCATTGAATGGGAAATATATTCTAGGATATCAAGACGTGAAATGTCGTGAGTCTTCAAGAAGTAAACTGCATAAGAGTCTTCTTCCTCAAACATGGCGGCTACAACGTCGCCAACTTCCACAACATCCTTTCCTGCTGCCTTCTTCTGCCAAATGGCACGCTGCAGGACACGTCTTACACCCAAAGTCTGGATAACTTCGGTATCCACACCAGTGGGCAGAGGTTCGAGGTTTTCATCGAAAAAACGTTCCAGCTGACTGCGAAGCTTGGTAAGCTCTGCCCCGCACCCGGCAAGAATGTCTGCACCCATCTCCTCCTGAAGTATCGCATAAAGCAGATGTTCAAGAGTGAGGAATTCGTGATTTCTGAACCTGACTTCGTTAACCGCAGAAGTCAGTGCCTGTTCCAATGCCTTACTGAGCATACTAGACCTCTTCGATTGTGCATTTCAGCGGATAGCCTGCCTGCTGCGCAAGCTGCTTGACCATTTCAACGCGAGTTTCAGCAACTTCTGCCGTGTAAACTCCACACACCCCGACTCCGTCATTATGGACTTGGAGCATTATTTTCGTGGATTCCTCTTCTGTTTTCCTGAAAACCTGCATGAGCACGGCCACAACAAATTCCATGGAAGTGTAATCATCATTGTGCAGCAGCACGCGGAACTTCCTAGGTTCCTTGAGCTCGTCCTCCAGCAGTACATCGGACTCAAAATTTTCTTTATATTCAGCCATTTTTTTAAACTTCAAATATTTTTATGTTCTACTATAGTTAACAATAAGAACAATTTCCCCACCTGTCGAGGAAGATTTATTTATTTTTGTGCTATAAAAAACTTAAATCACTATAAATCAAAACCTTAAAGTAACTCTTGAACTTCTTCAGAAGTAAACACAAAATTTTCATCAGCTTCCAAACCACAATTCATTCTATGGTCCCGGTTTAACTCGTGGTACGTTTTCTTGCAGGCATCATCAGAACTCAATCCCAACTTATCAGCACAGGACAAAATTCCGTCCTCTGATCCTTCAATTTCAATAAATGGGCCAAAAGGAAGCTGGTCCAGGCAGATATGACAACCTGCAAACTCCCATTCCTCGCGTATCTTTTCATAGCTGAAAACAGGAGAATACCCCAAAACCTGCAATGCAGCCACGGTCTCATCAAAATTCGAGACTTCAGTTTCGTGCTCTATATAAACCTTTGCCTTTCCGGAAACCGGATCAGCAGGGATACGCTTAACAGTCATAGTCACCTTTTCCGCCTGACGTACCCGCAACAAAGCCGATCTCTTGTATAGCGTACGGCCCGGATCATCGAGCACAACATTACGTTCGTAATGACGGGTAAGCATCTTAGCACCCTGCTCTTTCATAATCTTCCGAGCTTTGTCGTGATCGGCATTGAGATATTTCAATTCGGTTTCTAGGGCCATTTTCCTTTTCTCTCTTAGCTTGAAGTGCTACAAAACATTAATAAATGAACGTCACTGAAGGATTCTGAAATGCATAAATATTTATACATAGCGGCAGGCGGAGCAGCCGGAAGTCTGTGCCGTTACCTTGTTTCCGGCATAACACAACGAATGTTTGCCACATCCTTCCCCATAGGAACATTTTCAGTGAATATGATTGGCTGCCTTTTTTTCGGACTGGTAACCGGACTATTTGAAGAACGCCTCGGCTTACCCCCGGAGATGCGTCTCCTTATCCTGACTGGATTCATGGGAGCATTCACCACTTTTTCAACCTATATGTTTGAATCAACCAACCTGATCAAATCAGGCCAATGGGCTATGACCGCTCTGAATATTGGAGGCCAGAGTATACTGGGGTTCGCCTGCATTATCGGCGGGCTGGCACTGGGCAGATTGATTGTTTCCTGATTTCAAGCAACCATTTAATACGGAGAACTCGTCATGACCCTACCGGAAAAAGCTATAAGACTCAAAATCTTCACTGGAGAGGAAAATAGAATCAAGCACCGCCCTCTTTACGAAGTAATAGTAGAAGAAGCCCGAAAACAAGGTATTGCGGGCGCATCGGTGTACCGCGGGGTGATGGGCTACGGTGCTAACAGTCAGGTTCGCACAACTTCCATACTCAGACTTTCCGAAGACCTGCCCCTAATCATTGAGATTATTGACAGGCCCGAAAAAATTGAAAAATTCACAGAATTTCTCAATGAGAACATGACTGAAGGACTGGTCACCACCGAAGAAGTAAACATTGTCGTTCATAAACATAATAAAGGCGAAAAGCAGTAATGAAACCGCTAACGGTTGCAGAAATTAACCACCGCTCCGGGAATATTCTTAAGCGGCATAATCTTATCAACTCCGCCTAGCTTGATGGCTTCCTGCGGCATACCGAAGACAACGCAGGAGGCCTCATCCTGCGCTATGCAATATGTTCCGGCATCATGCATTTCCCTCATGCCTTTTGCCCCATCATCGCCCATCCCGGTCATAATTACTCCAACAGCATTCTTCCCGGCACTTGCTGCCCCTGAACGGAATAAAACATCCACTGAAGGTCTGTGGCGACTTACCAGAGGACCGTCTTTAATTTCAACATAGTAACGTGCTCCTGAACGCTTGAGCAGCATATGCTTATTCCCCGGAGCGATCAAAGCCTGCCCTCTCAAAATACTGTCACCATCTCTGGCTTCTTTCACCGTAATGCGGCAGATTGTATCCAACCTTGAAGCAAAAGCAGCAGTAAATTTTTCCGGCATATGCTGCACAATTGCAATCCCCGGACAATCAAGGGGCATGCTTTGCAGAAAGCCTTGAATCGCCTCGGTTCCTCCGGTGGAAGCTCCAACAAGTACGACTTTCTCAGTGGTCTGCAAAGTTGTTGTTCGAGGTCTGGATTTAGGCAGGACCGCATCAGCTGTAAGCTTCGGCTGAACTGTCATTGGACGAGCGGAAAGCTTGCTGGGCCGGGTCAGTGCTGCAGCTTTAACCACATCACAAACCCGTATGCTGGATTCCTCAAAAAACTTCTTGGTACCTATTTTCGGTTTGGTAATCACGTCCACCGCCCCATATTCAAGAGCTTTCATATAGGCATCCGATCCTTGTTCTGTAAGTGTAGAACAAATAACAACCGGCACGGGATGCTGTGTCATTAACTTACGGAGAAAAGTGAGCCCATCCATTTTAGGCATTTCTATATCAAGAGTAATTACATCAGGAACAACCCTTTTCATTATTTCTGCAGCAGCAAAAGGGTCACCGGCACTGCCTACTATCTCTATACTGGAATCAGTAGCGAAAAGCTGCTGCAACGCCTGACGAACCAGAGCAGAATCATCTACGATCAACACCTTGGTCTTTTTCATAACTAAACCTTTTGATAAACAGTGGGAGCAATCTGCCTTACTGGAAGTTCCATCCCTGAAATACTTTCAGAGTGCCCGATAAACAAGTATCCGCCTTTGGATAAAGTAGAACAAAACTTTTTAAACAAAGTGTATTGTGTAGCCCTGTCAAAATATATGACTACGTTGCGACAAAAAATTATATCTTTTTGATCCTTGAACGGAAAAGGCTCCATGAAATTAAGCCGCCGGAAATCTACTTTATTTCGCAATGCAGGAACCACCCGGACCAACGGTTTAGACCTGTCTTTACTTTTGAGCAGGTACTTTTTCTTCAAGACCATTGGAACCACATCCACCTTGCTCATTGGATAAACGGCGTTGATTGCCTTGCGCAATATATCAGTAGAAATATCCGTAGCCATCAAAGAAAATTTGAAACTGGGATTCTTTTCAGCAAATTCATTAAGGACCATGCACAATGTGTAAGGTTCTTCACCGCTGGAGCAGCCCGCAGACCATACTTTCAGCGGTCTGCTATTACGCTGACACAGGTCAGGCAACACAGTACTCAGCAATAATTCAAAATGCTTAGGCTCCCGAAAAAAATCCGTGGTATTAGTTGTAACCACATCTATGAGTGAAGCCAATTCCCTTTCAAACCCTCCGGGGCTGAAGAGAAAATCACAATACTGGGAATGACAACTGAAACCGAGAGCACGTAACCTTTTCTGAAGACGGGCCTCCAGCATTGTCTTCTTGGAGGGCGGCATCTTAATTCCGAACTCCTCCTTGATCAATTTACTGAATTTTCCAAAATCAGAGTCAGTCATCTTCGGAGTCAGCGCTACCGGAGCTTGCTCCCGATTCTTGGACTTTTTCTTGTCCTTCTTATCCTTCTTGAAAACCATCAGCCAGCCGCCTTGATTTCTGTAAGAACAGTCCTGAACAATTTAGGAATATCGAGAATTAATGCGAGAGTTCCATCTCCTTTGATAGTTGCGCCGGAAATACCTTCCACATCACGGTAAACACGCCCCAGACTCTTAATTACAGTCTGATGCTCACCAATGACAGTATCCACAACAACACCGATTCTACTACCATCAAGCCCGGTGATGACAATCTGTTCAATCGGCGGAGACTCTCCCTCAACCTCAAACCATTCCCGAATCCTGATATAAGGAACAATTTCGCCACGCAGATTCACGAACTGCTGCCCATTAGCCTCTTCCACATCTTTGCGGGTGAGTTCGACGCACTCTTCAACCAGAGAGAGAGGAATTACAAAATAATCACCACTAACACGGACCTGTAAACCATCAATAATAGCAAGTGTAAGCGGTAATCTGATGGTTATGATTGTCCCCTTGCCCTCTTTACTTGTGATATCAATGCTGCCGCGCAGGGAATCAATGGCCCGTTTTACAACGTCCATTCCCACACCGCGCCCGGAAACATTGGTAACACTCTGGGCGGTGGAAAATCCCGGTTCAAAAATAAGATTAAAGACTTCCTTATCGCTAAGATCCTGATCTGCGGAAATAAGCCCTTTTTCAATAGCCTTAGCCCTAATGACTTCTCTGGACATGCCCTTACCATCGTCCTCAATGAGAATCATTACATCGCCACCTGAATGTTCTGCAGAAAGTGTAATGGTTCCCCGACGGGGTTTGCCTGTCGCAGTACGCTTTTCAGGGCCTTCAATTCCGTGATCAATGGAGTTGCGTAAGAGATGCACAAGAGGGTCGCCGAGTCGCTCGATAACAGTCTTGTCCAATTCGGTTTCCGCTCCATTAGTATTGAGATCTATCTCTTTACCAAGGTCTTCGGAAAGATCGCGGACAAGACGCCGGAACTTACTGAAAGTTGTTCCGATGGGCAGCATTCTGATTCCGAGGGTACTATCCCTGAGCTCATCAGAAAGACGCTCCAGTTCCTCAGAAAGAACAGTAAGAGATGGATCGGCCTTGGAACTGACCACCTGACTGATCTGGGCCTGAACTATGACCAACTCACCCACAAGATCCACAAGATAATCTAATTTTTCAGCAGAGACTCTAATTGAAGAAGCCGTATCCACCTTCTTACGTGATTTCTTAGCTGCTGATTTAAATTCTTTTGTCGCAGTCTGCTCTGCAAGAGCACTTTCCACCTTCTGCCTGCTGACCACACCCTTTTCGGTGAGCAACTCACCCAATGGCTTCTGATCTGCTAAAGGCTTCTGGACAGCCAAAGCCTCATCAACGTCCTCAGAATCGACAACGCCCCTTTCTACAAGGATTTCACCAATCTTTTTGGACTGTACAGGTTCAGTAGAAATATCTTCATCGTCATCATCGTGCGTCAGGTCAAGAACATCCGCTACATCCTCACGTGCGACTTCACGAACATTCACAGTTACAGGGATGTCGGTGAAAAAGAAAATTTCCTCAATCGACATAGAATCCGCATCACTCTCAAAAATGACATCCCACCAGATTTCATCATCCCTGTGCAAGACTTTTGACTGCACTAACCCTATCTTTCCAAGCTCATCCAGAAGCGGATCAAGATTTTCTTCTTCAACATCATTGCCCGCAGCAACCTTGATCACAATCTGATACAGGCTTTTCAAAGACTGACCGGCTGAAGATTCATCAATCGCCACCGCTACATCTTCGACAGTTTTTATTTCCTCAACAGGTTCAATAGAAGCCTTATCCTCTGCTTCCTGCTCGGCTTCCAATCCGTCTGCGGCCACATCCTTTAAACCCTCAAGAATGCCGTTTCCGACACTGCTGTCACCTTCTCCGGTCGAAGATTCAAGCATAGAATAAATATGGTCACGCGCAGCAAGAGAAAGGCTCAACAGATTCTTAGATATCTCAAGCTCCCCATTTCTGACCTTATCAAATACGGTCTCCACTTCATGGGTAAATTCAGCAATGGCTTCAAAGCCAAACATAGACCCGGAACCTTTAATCGTATGCAATGCTCTGAAAACACGGTTGATTATATCCATATCATCAGGAACATCTTCAAGTTCAAGCAAAGAGGTTTCAAGCTCACCCAGTAGTTCGTACGCTTCTTCCTTGAAAACTTGAGTTGTCATATCATCAGACATAAAAAATTCTCCAAGTCATTTGAATAGGCTGATAAACACTTCTATTTTTAAACATTTAATTAATTTCAATCAAGTAGTATAATTATTAAAGGACGTGAAAAATGCAAAAAAGGCCCTTTGCAGCCAAAGGACCTTTCATAATTATCACGAAATCTCACAAAAAAAAGCAACTTTTGTTTACGTAAGACTTTGGGATAAACAACTCTATAATTTATTTCTGCGAGCAAGCATCCGCAAAGTTTTACGCCTGCGATAGCGCCGTATAAAATACAGAGCAATAAAATAGGCAATTATCGCCAGGGGAACACCGAGAACAAATCCACCAAAAATAAGGATGGTTACCCCCTGCCAGCCGATTTCCATAAAATCTGAAACCTGCCACTTGGCCGGATCAAACTGCACTTCAATCGGCAGCAGAAATGTGCCGATCTTGAACTGCACATAATAAAAAAGCAGCCAGTTGAACGGATTGGATATCCATGTAGCAATAGCAGCGGCAATCTTGCTGCTGCGGGTAAAGAAAGCCATTACAACAGCAATGACAGTTTGCAGAGGAAGCCCCGGGATAACCGGAAAACAACCTCCGAAAACACCACAGGCGACCCCCATTGCGATGTTATGCGGCGATGCGTTAATACGCATCAACTTTAAATAATATAACTTAAGAAGTCTTTTAAGCTTCTCCCATCTACTGAAATTCCTCTGCATCAACTTCCCTTTGCTGAATTTAGTCCAATACGTCAAAGCTATGGAACTTCATGGCAAAACCGGCCCTTCCCTGGGTAGCCGATCTTAAATCGGTTAAAAAACCGAACATATTCCGCAACGGAGACAATGCCTGCACAATCTTCTGACTGTTACGGTCAAGCATATTCTCGATACGCGCGCCCTTAGCTCCAAGCAACCCGATAACATCACCGACAAATTCTTCAGGAACCGATATCTCCACATCCATGATCGGTTCCATCAGCTTCGGTGAAGATGCCGCCAATGCTGCCTTTAAAGCCTTGCCAGCCGCCATATGATACCCCGGAACGCTTGATTCCCCGTCCCGTTTACGCAGTTCAAGAATACGCACTTTCACGTCCTGAACCGGAAATCCCTTTATGACACCGCTCTGCAAGCCGTCATCAACACCTTCTGCAACAGCGTCCATCCAGTCGGAAGACCATTCACTCGTATCAATTTCAAATACAACATCCCGACCGCCCCCTCTTTCCTGAGGCTCAACGGACAAACGAACATAACCGTAATGCTTGTCTTCACCAAGAATCTTATCAAACTCTTCCTCAGCTTCTGCATTACCGCCGGGAACTTCCTGATAAACAACCTGCGGCTTGCCTGATCTGGGCTCAAGCTTGTATTCCCTACGCATGCGGTCAAGTACAACCTCAAGATGAAGTTCGCCCATGCCTGAAAGAATAATCTGTCCGGTATCCTCGTCGGTTCTCAAAGCAAGAGTCGGGTCTTCCTGTAAATATTTATCCAGAACTTCTTCCAGTTTCTCAGATTCATCCACATTGCGCGGCTCGATTGCCATAGAAATAACGGGTTTGTACATTTCGATCTGTTCCAGCACAAGCGGTACTTCAGCAGTGGATAAAGTATCGCCGGTACGGGTATCCTTTAGTCCGGCAGCCCCTACGATATCGCCGATCCCGGCTACATCGAGACGTTCCTTACGCCCTGCGTGAATCCTGAAAAGACGGGCAACACGTTCATCCTTACCCTGCGTAAAATTTCTTACCATATCCCCGGCCTCAATCTTGCCGGAATAAATACGCATAAGCACCATCTTACGCCCGGAATCCATGAGCACCTTAAATGCAAGGGCCTGAAACGGGCCGTTTGCAGACGGCTCAACTTCCTGCCCCGCACCGGTCTGCGGATTGATTCCGGTCACTTTAGGGGCTTCCAAAGGACTGGGCAGATATTTTACAACCCCGTCCATCAGCGGCTGAACACCTACATTCTTCAATGCTGAACCGGAAAAGACTGGTACCAGCTTAAGCTCAAGAGTTGCTTTGCGTATGACTTCATCAATATATTCAGGATCGATGTCGTCCTCCAGATACTTTTCCATGAATTCATCATCCACTTCGGAAAGAATCTCGCACATACGCTCCCGCCACGGTGAAACAAACTCTTCAGCTTGATCATTCAAGTCGAGAACTTCAAATTCTTCACCGTTGCTATCCTGATCAAAGACCAGCTTTTTCATACGGATAAGATCATAAACAGCGGAGAACTCATCTCCGGCTCCGTCTGGAATCTGTACCGGAAGACTTTTTATGGAAAGCTTGTCAGCCATGGATTCGAGCACAGCTTCGAAATCTGCACCCAAACGATCCATTTTGTTTATGAACACAAGCTTGGGAACACTGTAAGATTCACTCTGGCGCCAGACAGTTTCCGACTGAGGTTCTACTCCGCCGACAGCGCAAAAAACACCTACTGCGCCATCCAGAACTCGCAAGGAACGCTCCACCTCAATGGTAAAATCCACATGCCCCGGGGTATCGATAATATTGACTGTTTTATCGCCCCAGTAACACGTGGTTACAGCCGATGTAATAGTAATCCCGCGCTCTTGTTCTTCCGGCATATAATCCATGGTAGCGGTTCCTTCATGAACCTCTCCCAGTCTGTGAATTCTTCCTGAAAAATAGAGCATGCGCTCGGTAACAGTGGTCTTACCGGCGTCAATATGGGCAATAATTCCAATATTGCGAATCTTTCCAATACCTTTTGCAGAGAAATCAGGCTTTGCATTCACAGGTCACCTTCCAAGTAAAAAAGAACTTATTCAGCTACAGCGAGAGCTACAGATTCACGCTTGAAAAAAGAACTGTTGAAGCCGTTCCAGAGCCAGCAGCCTTCCTGTCCATGAGCCAGCACTATGTTAAAATTCATCAGCGCATCACCGACAATTTCAGCAGGAACGACAGCGGCATCAGTACGGATTTCTTCAAGGGAATCCTCATCCACTTCAACAAATTCAACATCAGGATGAACGAAAGTCAGAATATCCATATCAGGGAATTCATCTTCCTTACAAACTGATATACTGGAAATTTCCGGCGCACGCCAGTAACGTACGCAAGGCCCGCATGGCAGAAGCGCAAGCTTTGCACGCAAATCAATAATAGCACCGTCAACCCCACTCTGCATGAGGTGCTCAAGTAATTCTTCAACCTTATCCTGTGGCAGGTGGACGACATCTTCCTGACCTGCAAGTTCAAACCCTGCCAGTATAGCCTGTGAAATTCCTGCCTCTCCGCGGTATGCAACCAGAATATTCTTAACCCCGGCAGCAAGTGCCGGAACCAATGCAGCCAGAATCCTGACCGGAGAAACAGATCTGTCATCCAGTAACAGTACAGTCCACTCCAGCGGGGCAGTAGAAACTTCCGTTTCAAAACCGCCGCGCCAAGTATTTACATTCCATGTCTTGCTTGGAGCTTCCGGGGAATTAATCCCGTAGACTTGCGCAATGGTTTTCTTCAGCCAAGCGCGCTGGGGTGGCAAAGTAGCTTCGTAAGCTTCGCCGAAAATCTCATCGTCAATCTGGTAATCCTGTAACCAAAGTGGAAATTCAAACATATTTGCCTCCAGAACCAACTTCACTATATAAAAGCCCGGCAGACCTATGTCTACCGGGCTTTACTGTTAACATGTGATAAATATTAGAGCCAATCGACCAACTCTTTCCAGCTTCCCTGAAGACGCTCACGCTCTTCCTGTGATAGAGTTTTCTGGTATTCGTAGTAGGACATTTCCGCCTGCTTCATGGCATACTTACGAACTTCCGGCAGATCCTTAAAGTTCCTGACCACGTAGGCATAACGCTTCCATGCAGAGCCGAATTTTGAAGAACGCCAGAAAAAATCCGCGATATAAAGTTCATGGTCAGCCAATGAACGGCGGCACTTTACAATATATTCCTTGGCAGATTTTGCATACTGGGTGTCAGGATAAGCTTCCTCAACCCTGTAAAAGTATTCAAGGGCTTCCGTGACGTTACTCTGCGGCCTATCAATTGAACTGAAGAGATTAAAGTTACTTAAGCCAATTTGGTAGAGGACATAGGGGATTTCATCGTTTCCGGGATGCAGAGCGGCAAATTCCTTGTATGCTTCAGATGCATCAAAATATTTCTTATCAAGAAAATACGCATCTCCAAGGCTGATCTCAGCTTTCACAGTATAGGGGCTGAAAGGATAACGGTCTTTCAACTTCGAAAAGAACTCTGTAGCATCGAAATATTCTTTATCCTTCATAGCCTGCACACCGGCTTCGAAAAGCTCCTGCGCTGTATCTTCAGGCTTGGGAAGGAAATAGTAGTCAATAACACCACAGCCGGAGAGGCTGATAAATAGAAAAGAAGCTAAAAAAATAGAAAGAAATTTATTTCGCATTATTTATGTTCCAGATACGCATACGCAGCCGTGGCGGCAGTAGCGCCGTCACCTACGGCAGTGACAACCTGCCTGCATTTCTTAGAGCGGATGTCACCTGCAGCGTATATTCCGGGAATACTTGATTCCATTTCGCAGGTTGTTTTTATAAATCCATACTTATCAAGTGCCAGCTCTTCGGGAAAAAAGCTGCACACGGCATCAAAACCGACAAAAATAAAAACTCCGTCCACGTCAAGGACGGAATACTCTCCGGTTGTCATATTCTTAAGTTCAACACCGGAAACTTCGGTATCACCGACAATCTTTGAAACAACAGAATTAAGGACAGGCTCAATCACCGGGTTAGCAAGACATTTATCCTGATAAACCCTGTCCGCCCTGAATTCATCCCTGCGATGCACAAGGTAAAGCTTCTTTACAAGCCTGGAAAGATAAATAGCTTCCTCAAGCGCAGAATTACCGCCGCCAATAACAGCCACTACCTTATCCCGGTAAAAATGACCGTCACACAGGGCACAGTAAGACACACCGCGCCCAAGCAGTTTTTCCTCGTTAGGAACCTTTAATTTCCTGAAAGTAACACCAGATGTAATTATGACCACCTGGGTTTGTATATGATCACCGCTTGCAACTACGACCTCGTGAAACTCTTCACCGGGAATGATCTGCAGCACCTCATCATAGACATGGTCAAACTTGTAATGTTTAACGTGCTTGTCCATTCTGTCGGCTAACTCGTACCCCTTGATTCCATCAGGAAACCCGGGGAAGTTTTCCAGCTCATCAGTCAAGAGCATCTGTCCGCCATGGGACAACTTTTCGACGGCAAGAAAATTAACTCCTGCCCTCGCGAGATAAAGGGCGGCCGCCATTCCGGCAGGGCCGCCCCCAATTACAACGGCGTCATAAGACTTCATTATTTACAGAGCCTTGCTGCTGATCATTTCCTTAATGCTGCTCTTGGAAACTGCACCAGTGGTCTGGTCTACAACTTCGCCATCCTTGAAGAGGATGAGGGTCGGGATAGCACGGATGCCATACTTTCCGGGAGACGCAGGGTTATCATCTACATTCATCTTGCAGATCTTAATCTGGCCGGAGAATTCTTCAGCAAGCTCGTCAATCACAGGGCCCATTGCACGACAGGGTCCGCACCACGGAGCCCAGAAGTCAACCAGAACAGGCTTATCACTATTGAGAACTTCTTCTTGAAAATTGGAATCGGTAACCTGCAAAGCCATGTTTTTCTCCTTGTTACAGTATTCAGGTAGCTGTGCCATTTAACATGACACATCAAATTGTCTTCGTCCGGAGTCCACCCTGTGGGTGGAGTTCAATTTTTAAAATTTAATTCCGGTTGCTCCATGTGTCAAGATGAACAGACACAACGGTTTAGCAACTATTAAAATAGATACTACCTACCCTTACGGGCAAAGGCAACACCCGCTTGACTAAATTAACCTTCACAAATCCAATCCGAAGGCACTACTCTGCCCCGGGGAATTGCATCAAGGTCAAGATCATGCCTGCATCCGGCACTAGCCATGAGATAACCGGCATAAGCGATCATAGCGCCATTATCAGTACAAAGGTGCATGGAAGGCAAAACCAGCGGTATGGAAAATTTCGCAACCACATCAGCCATTACAGAACGCACAACTGAATTTGCGGCAACCCCGCCTGCCACGATTAGGGATTTAACACCCCTATGACGCTTTAGAGCTCTCTCAACCTTGACCTCAAGAGTCCGGCCGACAGTATAGTTGAAGGAAGCCAGCATGTTTTTGCGTTCTTCTGAAATAGCAGGATCTTCAGTTCCTTCTTCAGGAACTCCCATAGCATCGAGACGCAAACCGGAATTCTGATTAACGTAATTAGCCACTGCTGTTTTCAAACCGCTGAAGCTGAAATCAAGATTGTCATTATTAATATACGGAACAGGAAAAAGCTTTTTATTAACAACACCCTGCCGGCCCAATTCATCAACCAGCTTACCGCCGGGATAGGGAAGGTTCAAAGACTTTGCCGTCTTGTCAAAAGCTTCCCCGGCAGCATCATCTAATGTTCTGCCGAGCAAAGTAAATTGCGTTGGGCTTTCAATCAGATAGATATGGGTATGTCCACCGGACACAAGTAATCCTAAAGAAGGAAACTGTAAGTCCTGCTCAAGACCGGCAGCAGTCAGATGCGCCCAAAGGTGGTTTACACCTACTAATTTTGCCCGGCTGGAAAGCACCAGACCTTTAGCAAAACTTACACCCATAAGCAGACAGCCTTGCAGCCCCGGACCTCTGGCAACGGAAACAACATCAATGTCATCAATAGTCAGCCCCTGCTCCTTCAACAACTCGCGAAGAAGTACAGGAAGAACACGCAGATGTTCACGGGATGCTATTTCTGGTACCACACCTCCGAATACAGCATGCACATCAACTTGTGATGCAAGCTTCTCAGCAACCAACTTTCCGTCCCGGACAAGGGCAAGACCTGTTTCATCGCAGGAGCTTTCAATACCAAGACAGAGCATTAGCTCTCGTGCTCCTTGTAAATATTGCTGATAGTCTCAACTTCGTGCCTAGAACCGATAAACAAAGGCACACGCTGATGCAGATCATCAGGAACAATATCAAGGATACGCTGAGTTCCGTCAGTAGCCCGTCCTCCAGCCTGCTCAATAAGCATAGCCATAGGAGATGCTTCACAAAGCAGGCGCAGCTTACCGCGCGGCTTTTTTGGATCACGATCATCAGCCGGGTACATAAAAACTCCACCGTAAATTAAGTTACGGTGAAAATCTGCCACAAGGGAGCCGATATAACGCAGGCTGTACGGTTTTCCATGAATATTATCTCTGGATTTAAAATGCCCGACAACCTTCTTTGTAGCTTCAGACCAATACGGCCAATATCCTTCGTTAACAGAATAGATATTACCCGTATCAGGAATCTTCATATTTGGGTGTGACAGGAGAAATTCTCCAACACCGGGGTCCATAGTAAAACCATGAACGCCATCCCCGGTAGTAAAAACCAGCATGGTAGAAGAACCGTAAAGAATATAACCGGCCGCAACCTGTTCACACCCGGCCTGAAGAACATCAGTGGATTGAACAGGAGTGCCTAGCTTGCTCTTACGTCGGAAAATAGAGAAAATTGTTCCGATATTGACATTAACATCAATATTTGAGGAGCCATCCAGAGGATCAAATATAATAATATAGTTTCCCTGCGGAAGGCCGTGGGGGATATCAATAATATCCGCATTTTCTTCCGAGGCCATAGCACAGAGTACACCGGAACGAGCCATACGATGAATCAGAATCCGGTTAGCGTATTCATCAAGCTTTTTTACTTCCTCACCCTGAACATTAACTTCACCCGTAAAACCCAGAACATCTACAAGTCCGGCTTTATTTACTTCTCTGGAAATAATTTTTGCCGAAAGGACAAGTTCGTTAAAAAGATGAGTAAACTGCCCGGTAGCTCCGGGAATTTGTTTCTGGTGCAGTAACAGGTGCTCAGTAACAGTAATCTGCTGGGTCATTTATCCTCCTTCGGAATGTCCCTGCTGCGCGATTTTCAGAAAGAATTAAGCTTTAATACCAGATTTTTCAGATAAGACCTATAAATTTTAGAAAAAGAGTATGCCATCATCCTCATCTTCTTTCGAAACCGCTTTAGTCAGATAGACTATCTGGGTGTCGCCAACATAACGCGCCAGCCAAACATATCTTACCCCGGCTACCGAAACCACACCCCTGACCTTATTATCAAGGAGTTCATCCCAATCAATTTTGAGAAGTGCTTCTTTGTCCAGATCTTCTGCTCCGGTCCAGACGCCGCCGCCATCAGGCTGCATAATTATCAACTTCGTAGGATCCGGACAAAAATTTAAAAGAATTCGAGGATCAAAATGAACTACAACAAGTCCTTTAAATACAGCATCCTTGAAGAAAGGAGTTGCCAAATACATTTCAGGACCAAACTCGGAATAGCTGACAAAAGACTTCAGGTTGATCTCATTCCAATCACCTTCATACTCAATGAGCGGACCGGGCTTAAAAGGTTTGATCTCGGCCTCAGGTAACTTAACGAGAATGCTGGCCTCATCATCAACGGTCAAAACGCCGCTTATCCAAGGGAAACGCATAAAAAGAAGCTTAAACCAGTTTTCATCAGGATGATAATCAACAGTGGAAAGATTCTCACAAAGGGAAAGAATCTTTGCATCAACCGGAGTGAAAAGCAGAGCCAGCTTATTGTCGTCGGGATTTTCAATCCCAGCGTGTTCAAGATTGATTTCGGGGTTGGGGTCTACTGTCCGCTGTGCATCGTGCCAGACCTTACTGCCATATTCACAACCACTTGCACACAGCATAACCGCCAGAAAAACAAAAAGTGCGACAGAGCGCACAGAATTCTTTAATTCCATATCTCATACCCGGATTCCGTGCTTAATAAGCACGAATCCTTCTGTATATTATTAAGTTATATCTTTAAATAAGACCGAAAATCAGAATAGTTCTTATCTGGAAGCCCTTGCTTCAAGGCGCTCAGCAAGAAGTTCAAGGGTGCTCATCAATTTACTTTTAGCGTGTTTGAAATAAGGATCCTTGCTTGCGTCATCACCAGCAACATCGTCTATAGGGGTCTGACTGATACGGCTTGAAATATCGGCCATAAAAGACATTAATTCCTCTTTATCCCCGTCCGATGCTTTACAAAGCAGGTCGCGATAAATCTCTAGAGCACCTTCAAGATCACCTTGGGAAGCAAGAACTTCTGCCATGGTCTTGGTCTTGAGATTGTCCAAAACCACAGGATTGGTTAAGTCTTCGCCGGAATCTCCATCAAAATCAACAAGAGCTGCGGCTTCGGAAATTTCATCAGCCAACAATGCGCTTTCTTCCGGATCAGGACGGGTAAAATCTCCCGGAGCCTCATATTCTTTTTTGGAGACAGCAGGCTCAGATTTCTGAACCCGTTCGCCAACGGAAACTCCGGTCAGCTGTTTGATACCTTCAGCCATAACGTCGGACCATGACATGGGCGAGCCATGAAGAGCGGAAAAAAGAAAAGCCATTGCTCCGGCAACATCGTCGTTACCTTCAGAAACAGAAGCACCCCACATTTTCCAGAATGAGGGGTAGGAAGAAAAAAGTCTGGTCAGCGGAGCGACTGCGGCCTTTGCCTCAGAATCCCGGCCAAGTTTGGCAAGGGTTTCAACCAGCAACAGGCGTGCTTCCAAGTAGTCAGGATGCCTATCAAGTCCCATCCTGAGAGTGGTTACAGCTTTTTCGAGATTGCCCATTTCAACATAAAGACGTGCCAAAGGGAAAAACACTTTCGAGCTGGGCTCCAGAGCCAGAACTTCCTGATACCACTCAATCTTGCTTTGCATCTGCACCTGCTCCCTGAGTCTTTAGTTCCCCTGATTTGGGGAAGATATATAACACTTCATTTTCCTTAACATAATTCATCCTACTGCGGATGATTTTCTCCTGATAGTCCCGATCAGTCTTAAGTCGTCTGATCTCCCTGCTTAGCTCGAGGGTCCGGTTATCAGCAGCTTCAATTTTTCGTTCGAGATCCTGAACTTTATCATCAAGCTCAATATAACCGAAAAATCCCTGCTCGCTCATCCCGAGCCGAATAAGCAGCACGAGATTGATAACTACCAGCACCCCCAGCAAGACTCTACGTCGCAGCATTAATCAAGCTCCTACTGAAGCCGGGTAAATATTTTTCTAGGTGACTCAACCTGCCCCAGTGGAACTCGGAGTTCATTCAGGAAATTATCTGTGGCAGACTCGATCCGTTCAACTTCGGCTTCGCTTACCATGATTTTTTCCATTTTACTCATAAACCCTTTAAGAACAGCAAGTTCTTCAACAAACCTGCTGTTTAAGTCAAGCTTTTCGAGTTCCTGCTCCATCTCAAGAATTGTTTCAAGACAATTATTGAGTCTTAGCACAAGATTATGTCGGTCATTGCCGTTCATTGATAGTCCTGTCTGTGACGTTTTTCTAATAATTTTTAATTATTCACTAGTTAACCAGACTTTGTGCAAATTGTACATATAATTAGCGCCGGAAAAAACAGTCAGGAAGACAGCCACGTAGAGAATCCACATTCCCAGCTGATGCATATCAATTCCGAAATAAGGGAAATGCAGGAGCAAGGGACCGAGAGCAAAGCTCTGGACAACGGTCTTGAGTTTTCCGAACTTATCAGCCGCAAGAACAAGTCCCATATCCACTGCAATAGCACGGAGTCCGGTAACAGCAAGTTCACGACAAATAATAACTACAGTAATCCAACCACTTACGTATCCCATATAGCTAAGCATAACCAGTGTGGAACAGATAAGCAGCTTGTCAGCCAGCGGATCAAGAAATTTTCCGAGGTTGGTAACCTGATTGCTGCGGCGGGCAATGTACCCGTCAAAAAAGTCGGTCAGCGATGCCAGAAAAAAGACAAAGGCCGCCAAAAACATGGTCAATTTATTAGGATAGTAGAGAAGAGCTACAATTACGGGTACGGCAAGAATGCGTCCAAGAGTCAGGGAATTGGCAAGGTTGAACATAAGGAGTCCCGGGTCGTGAAATTCATTTAGTCAGAGCAATTGCCCTGAAGCCTGCAAGCCTTTGTGTAATGCAGGGAGCCGCAAAACGGCCCCCTACATGAACTGCATGATTCTGTGCCGAGGATGACCGTATGTCAACCCGGCAATGAGAATACGCCCAAAAAAAGGCGTTTTTCTTAGGTATGAGTGCTGGAAGCAACCTCAAAACTGCTCTCAGCAGCTTCAGCAATCTCATCAGCCACTTTGCGGAAAGCAAGCTTGGCCGGGGAATCTTCCTCAAGAAGAACCACAGGTTTACCGAGATCTCCAGCTACAACAGTGGTAGGATCAAGAGGAACCGCGCCGAGGAAAGGCAGGCCGTATTTAGCAGCAAGTTCTTCACCGCCGCCCTTCTTGAAGAGATCAATATTCTCATGGCAATGAGGACAAACAAGTCCGCTCATGTTCTCGACCACACCCATAATGTTGGCTTTAGCGTACTGCAGGAAGTTAATGGCCTTTCTTACGTCGGCAAGAGAAATTTCCTGAGGGGTGGTAACAACCACTGCAAGGGATTCGGGGATGGTTTTAAGTACGGTCATGGGCTCATCACCAGTACCCGGAGGGGAATCGACTACGAGGAAGTCAAGCTCGCCCCACTGCACGTCGGAAATGAACTGCCTGATAGCGGAGGTCTTCATGGGACCGCGCCAGAGGACAGCCTGATCCGGGTCCTTGAGCAGGGATTCCATGGAAACAACATGCAGGTTGTCGTTTACCTTCTTGGGGACAACGAGGTTTCCGCGCTCAACATCCAACTGCCCGGTAATACCAAGCAGGTGAGGAACACTGGGACCGTGGATGTCAACATCAAGGATACCGACCTTGAAACCCTTGTCTGCAAGGGCTGCAGCGATGTTGACCGCCACAGAACTTTTACCTACACCGCCTTTGCCGCTCATTACAAAAATTTTGTATTTGATTTTCTGCAGAGTTGAAGAAATCAACTCATTCTGCAGAGCATGCGCAGCACTCGCTTTCTTGTCGCCGCCCTTCTGAGGAGCAGAAGAACAGGAACTACATGATGAACTCATATCTATGCCTTTGTTGTATATTAAAAACTCGGGGAACCCTCTCCCCGGTCAACTTCAGCTGTCCTTGGCTGAAGATACCCATTCCAAGATAATCACTGCTGCGAATCCGGCAACCATCAGCAGCACGGCACTCGCAAATTCCCCGTCATAAGCCGGAGGCAAAACATTTGCCTCGCTCAGGACATGAGTTTTACCCCGAATCACCACAGAATCGAGAACCTCTTTCCAAGGCCATATCTTACGCATGGCACCGGCCATAAAACCGGTCAAAAGGCTCACGGTCAAACCATGATGTTTTTCCAGCAGAAAGTGCAGGACACGGGAGAAAAGAGAAATACCGAAAGCACAGCCGCAGACAAAAGCCATCAAAATGGCCCCATTCTCAAGGGTCGTGGGATTGCGGATAGCTCCGGTGATAAATTCGTATTTGCCCAAGAGCAAAAGAATAAACGCTCCGCTGATGCCGGGCAGGATCATGGCACAAATGGAAATAGAAGCGCAGAGAAACACAAACCAGAGAGTGTCGGGAGTGGTTACCGGAATCAGTCCCACAAGAAAATAACTGAAAACGGCACCAACAATACCGGAGAGGACATTTTTAGTTGAAAACTCTCCGACTCTTTTGCCTACCACCAGAATGGACGCAGCAATGAGACCGAAGAATAAGGACCAGACCTGTACCGGATGTGTACCAAGTAAGGTATGAATGACTCGGGCCATGGAAACCATAGCCACTACGATACCAAACAGGAGGGGGATCAAAAATCTAAGATGAGCCTCGGCGACAGCTCCGGCAAGATCAAATTTAAACAGGCTCTTGATAAATTTGCCGTTAAAAGAACGGATGGAATCAATTAGATTGTCATAAATTCCGGTGATGAAAGCCATCGTCCCACCGGAAACACCGGGGATGATATCAGCCACACCCATACAAATCCCTTTAAGGATAAGCACAAGGTAATCACGAGTTGATTCGGGCCCGGGGCCATTCTTCCAAGCTTGGATAAAATTCATTATGACCTACCAGCCCTGTTTGCCCACAAGATCAACAAAGGCACAGCCGCCCATGTCAGTGGTTTCTATTTTTCCGTCTGTTTTGGTAACCAGCATAAGCCGTTGTACTCGTCTCTGCCCGCCAACGGGAATAACCAGTATCCCCGGATCAGCCAGTTGATCTATGAGATATTGCGGTATTTCAGGACCACCGGCAGTGACAATAATACGATCATATGGAGCGTTTTCCGGCCAGCCCATTGTCCCGTCATCCAACTTTAGCTGGATGTTGAAATATCTCATATCGAACAGAAGTTTGCGCGCAGAGATAAAGAGCTTACGAATTCTTTCCACAGAAAAAACCTCCGCCCCCATTTCTGCAAGTACGGCAGCCTGATACCCGGACCCGGTTCCGATTTCCAGAACCTTATGACCCGGCTCAATTTTCAGCAACTCGGACATAACAGCGACAATATAAGGCTGGGATATGGTCTGCCCTTCGCCGATAGGCAGGGCACTGTCAGAATAGGCACGTGAAGCAAGGGCGTCCTGTACAAACATGTGTCTCGGAACTCTACGCATGGCATCAAGCACATTTTTATCCGCAACACCGCGGGCTGCAATCTGCTCTTCCACCATTTTCAATCTTGAGCGCTTTGGGTCTATACGCACTTATCCCCCGTCAGCCGAAAACCGATCACGGTATGGCCTGAAAATTTATTTTTAACGATGAATTCCCGAACAAATAACACAGCCGGATTAATTCATTGTTTGCAGTTGAAAATCAGATTTTAGCGGCCAAGTCAACCTGAATGGCATGAATTGGCATTTAAAGCTGTTTTTTCCACATACATCTTGACACAAAAGCGACATAAAGAGAGATTATAGTAAGGCCAAAAGGAGGAAACCATGCTGAAAGTCAACGATCTCATGACTACGGAACTTTTCACCTTAAGTGAATCTGATAACTTAAAGATGGCCAGGTCACTTATGGACCTGCAACGCATCAGACATATCCCCATTGTAAATGATGAACGTGAATTTATAGGGCTTGTAACCCACCGCGACATCCTTCGAGCCACAATCTCGCAACTGGCAGACATTGATCCTGCCACTCAGGGAGAGATTGATTCAGGAATCCCTGTCGGAGAAATAATGCGGACAGACATTAAAACCATTTCAGAAAGCACCTCTTTGAAAGAAGCGGCTGTACTTCTTCTGGATCACAAATACGGCTGTTTTCCCGTAGTAAATGAAAAGAACGGGTTAATCGGCATCTTGACTGAAGCAGACTTTCTCAAGCTGACCATCAGCCTGATGGAAGCACTGGAGCAAAACGACGACTAAACCACACTCCTCCTGAAAAATCAGTACATCCTTTCGTGCTGAATTTTCGAATAAAACAACAAAAACGGGATTGTGCAATACGCTCAATCCCGTTTATTTTATAATTCCCTATCCAGCAGCAGATGTGAAAAATACCCGATCACAAACGCCACATAATACGGCAGCAGAGTCGGAAACGGCTGCCCATAAACATAGTACGGCAAAAGCAACATAGGCATGGGAACCATTAACATGGCCCACCATGTATGCGTCCAGCCTCGATGCGCACTTATACCGGGCAACATTGCCAGAATCCCAAGATATGCCGCCCATTGAAAGTGATCAAAATAAATCAGAGTAAGCGACAAAAGCAGCATGCCTGAATAATAAATCCTCTTTCCCTTTGAATCTGTATCAATATCCGGGAAAAGCGCACCCAGCACACAGAGTACAAACAAAACAACAACCTGCTGCGGATCAATCGCATACAGACCGATATTAGCCAGTCCAAGCAGAACCAGCGCGCCGGCCACAATCGAACCGCTTACATGAACCTTATATCCCGGCATGTCCTAACCATCATTTTTTTAAAGACATAAATTTAAAATCAACAAAAAAAAGTGCCCTTCCACAGGAAGGACACTTTTTTCAATAATATGTCAATAAGCCTACATGGATTCGTTGGCGTCAAGTTCCTCGATCTGTTTATCGATTTCTTTCTGCAGCTTTTCAGGCAGGCCCATGATATCAACGTTCAGGAAACCGCGCACGATGGTTGAGGTTGCTTCGTCCTCATCCATTCCACGAGCCATGAGATATTCAATCTCTTCCTGCGCAATTTTACCAACTGCGGCTTCGTGGGAAAGCTCAACACCTTCAACTGTACCTTCCAGTTCGGGAACAGCATGGATGCGTCCACCGCCGAGGATAAGGCCCTGACACTCGATGTGTCCACGTGCGGGAACATGGTTACCCTGAATATGACCACGGGAAATAATGGTACCGCCGGTGGTGATAGTACGGGAAATGGTTTCCGCTTTGGTGTTGGGTGCATTCTGGATAATGCGGGTTCCGGTATCGATATGGGAACCTTCAGGTGCAACCAGAACGGAATTGAAACGGGCAACCGCGCCTTCACCGTTCAGATAGATGGTCGGGTAGGACTGAAGGTCCTTAACACGCTTCATGAGCACATAGTTGTTAATGAGAGATCCACCCTCTTCAACAACACCCACGGTGCGGGGACGTACAACTGTGTTTTCACCCCAGTTATGTACCATGGTGAAAGTAAGCTTACCGCCCTTTTTAACGTAAAATTCGGAAAGACCGAAATGGCCGCCGGAGAACTTGTCGTGAGCAGCAGCACATCCGGTGATGATGTGCAGTTCGGAATCTTCCTCTACAACCACGATGTTGTGGATGTTCTGGCCGGAATTTTCAGCCTTGAGGAACAGGCAGGACTGAACAGGCTTTTCAATCTTGGCGCCTTTTTTGGTGCGGACAAAATAACCGCCGTGCAGATTATCTGCAGCGTTACGAGTGAACTCGTCCTTATCTTTATCAATGAGTTTGAAGAAGTAATCAGGCAGGCCGTCATATTTTTCAAGAGCCTTCTTGATATCCATGACTTCAACGTCTTTGTCGTTGCTGCCACAGTGCACGTTAGAGTGGTCAACCTGCATGAAGGTAGCACTGACGTCTTTAGCATCAACGTCAACACCTGCCATGATCAACTGCTCTTTTTCTTCAGTTTCAATTGAGGAAAGGTCTTCAATTACTGCGTGTTCCAGACCATCAAATTTATAATCGTTCAGATCAATTTTCTTCATGATATTTCTCCGTGGATTTAAACTGCTAGTTCAAGCATTTCACGCATTCTTTGTATCCGTACTTACGGATGTGCTCCAGAATGTCGCGAGGTCTGGCTTCACAGCAGAGGTGTCCGTTAAAAAGAACCTGTCCACGGTCAGCATTGATGTAATCCAGAATGTGTCCGGTATGGGTAATAATGAGGCCGCAGGTATCAGTACCTTTTTTCATCTTCTGCTCTTTCATGCTCAGATCAAGGCAGGGCTTGATTTCGCCATCGAGCAGAGTGCGGACCATTTTACCGATCAGATGCATGTTTTCGAGGTCAACGCCGGATTCAGGCTCATCGAAAAGCAGCAGGCCGGGATTCTGAGCCATAAGCTGGAGAAGTTCGGAACGCTTGATTTCACCGCCGGAAAAACCGGAGTTGATATCGCGATCGAGAAAATTGGTCATATTGACGCGCTCAGCAAGCATCTCGACATCCACATTGGAGCCGTTACCGCACATCTTTACCAGATGACGGGTTTTCAGGCCGTGAATGGTCGGAGGACGCTGGAAAGACATACCGATACCAAGACGGGCACGCTCATAGATGGGGGCGTAAGTGATATCTTCACCTTTGAAAGTAATCTTGCCCTTGGTAACATTATAGTTGCTGAAACCCATCAGGGTCATAAGCAGGGAAGTCTTACCGGAACCGTTGGGACCGAAAAGAATGAAAGTCTCGCCTTCTTGTATATGCAGGTTGAGGCCTTTGATGACCTCCTTGTCGCCGATATTGACGTGCAAGTCTTCTATCTTAAGCATTGAAATTCCTCACTTTATAAGCGAATAGCCAAAAATGGAGTTATTTAGTCGAATTAAGTACGCCTTGAAGAGCTAATAAAATTCACTTTTCAAGTCCAGAATAAATAATGATTAATTTCACAATATCCTGAATTGGCATTAACGCGCACGACATGAAAAATGGTAACGACTCCTGAAAAGTCAAGCCATAAAATAAAAAAACTCAAATTTCCTGAACACAAAGATTTACTTCGTACCGGATAATGACTAATTTGATAGCTCATTTTTTCAGGAGATATTTTTATGGCTAAAAAGAAAATTAATTCCCTTTCTGATCTGAAAGGTTTGAAATTCAAAAAAGATAAAAAAGAAGAACATGTACCGAAGGCGGTCAGAAAAGCACTTGAAGCAGTGAAGAAAAAGCCCTCCCCTGTGGAATGGGAAGAAAAGGAAATCGAAGTGGATGATGATCAGGCATTCATGGATGCTATGGCTGGTGTTGAGCGCATGGACCGCTCCACCGTCGCACCCAAAAAGCCAAAACCGACCCCTGCGCCCAAAATGTCAGATGAAGATGAAGGCAAAGAATATTTGAGCAGCCTTGTTTCCGGTAAAATTGAATTTGAGCTGGAATATTCTGATGAATTCATGTTCGGTTACGTTCGCGGAACTGACTCCAAGGTTTTCCAGAAACTAAAACAGGGAGCTTTCAGCTACGAATCCCACATTGACCTGCACGGCATGAATTCCGAGCAGGCTTTCGACAATCTGCTTTTTTTCATCCGCGAATCTTTTCTGCAAGGTAAGCGCTGCGTGCTGGCCGTTACCGGGCGCGGAAAGAACTCACCCGGAGGTCATTCAGTCCTTAAACGTGAAATTCAGGAGTGGCTGACCCGTGATCCCTTCAGACGCGTAGTACTTGCCTTCTGTACTGCCCAGCCAAAGGATGGCGGTGCCGGAGCTATATACATCCTGCTGCGCAAACAAAAAAAGGTTCAGGGCAAGGTTAAATGGGACAAAGGCATAAACTGGGGAAAAGACATTTAAATGGAAATATTTGATAATCCGGATCGTATAAAACTGGCCTTTGGAATTCCATTTTTTAACATGGATTTCAATGAGCTCATGCTCACCGTGGGAGAACGGGCCGGCGCAAAAGAGAAAACCATGATCTTTGCGCCATCATTCCCATGGCTACTGGATTATGCAAAATCTCCACACATGTGCCCTTTTTATGCTGACTTCATCCTCCCAACGGATTCAGAGATTATCAACTTATCTCAAAAAGCTGAAATCAAGCTGAAAATGCCCTTGGAATATTTTGAATTCCCGGAACAGATTGCCCGCATCTGCGCCCATTACGGATTCAGCCTGCTCCACGTTTCAGAAAGTGCACTGAAAACGGATATTCTTGTCCGCGACGGCTACGTTCCCCTGTCTTGGGACCTGTTTACCCATTTCAAAACAACGGGTGATCTGGACGAGATAGATATCCAATCAATTGTAGGCAGCGCCAACAACCTGCAACCCGATATTGTGCTGATCTCTGCCCCACCGGAATCAATCAGCAGTTGTATTCCCAAAATTTATGAACAATTGCCTGATTGCGTGCTAATCTGCATTCCACATGATGTTGATAAAAATAAGATTGCTGACAAACTGGACAATATTTTTATCCCGCTGCTTCTTCTACGCGATGAGATCAACTATCTGGAGGGAATCAAACGCACAGCATCCATGTCCCTGCCATCTTCGGTCAGCTGTGATGAAACCAGCACCCCACCAAATATAACCATTTCAGGCACCCTTGATGCCGGAACTGCACCCGATTTAATTCGTACCGGAAATCGTATGCTAGAACGCAATTTTGTTCCCACACTGGATTTATCCAAAACTGATTCAGCTTCAGTCAAGGGGATGGAGGCACTCTGTTTCCTAAGCCGGAAATTTCGTGAAGCCGATAAAAATATTACAATCAGCGAAATATCCAATAACCTACAAAACACTCTGCATCGTTCCGGGGCCATGACATGCTTTGCTGATTATCCCGGAATCTCTGATGAACTGTAAGAACAACTGTTAGGGATTCCAAAGGGGCTTAGCTCTTTTGGCCGCCGGAGGCGAAATCACCTATCAAAACGCGAAGCGTATCAATTACAACATATTCACCGGATCAAGGTCCATGGTGATACGAATCTGTTTCTTATCAGGATTTCCGCGCAAGATCTGGGCATAGAGCTCTCTGGTCTTCATCCAATCATCAGACTTAAGCAGGCAATTGAAACGCTTACGTCCACGCAACTGAGCCAGAGGAGCGGGCACAGGCCCCATAGCCATGATACCGTACTCTTTTGCGGCCTCACGAATCTGACTGAAAAACGGAGGACAGAGATGTTCACCTTCCCAACCCATGGGATGACTGATGCGGATCAGAGTAAGCTTGGTAAACGGTGGATAACGGAACCTGCGCCGTTTCTCGATTTCCTTCTCAAAAAAAGTTTTGTAGTCGGCGGAAGTTACTGCTCCCCAGATTGGATTCTGCGGGTTACGGGTCTGGATAATTACCTCACCCGGCTTCTCGCCCCTACCGGCTCGACCGGAAACCTGCACTAATAACTGAAAGGTACGCTCTGCTGAACGATAATCAGGAAGGTTGAGCCCGAGATCGCCCTCGGAAACCACCACCAGTGTTACGCCGGGAAAGTTGTGCCCCTTGGAAAGCATCTGTGTGCCGACCAATACCTGCGCATCGCCACGTGCAAAACTTTTCAGAATTTCATCTAAACGTTCCTGTCTGCGAGTTGAATCACGGTCCATGCGCAGAATTTTTGTTTCCGGCGGCAAAGCCTTGGCGACCTGTTCCTCAAGCCGCTCCGTACCCCCACCAAGCGGCAGAAGATTGCTCCCACCGCAGATCGAGCACGGCAATGGGAAATGGTAAGCATTACCACAATAGTGGCAAATCACACGCTCCCGGCCCTTATGATATGTCATGCTCACATTACAATGCGGACACTTGAACGGTTCTTCGCAATCTGTGCAATAAATCAGAGGCGAAAAGCCACGGCGGTTGAGCATGACCACAGCCTGCTCCCCCTTAGCGACCACCTCTTTCAAGCGGACTTCAGTTTCGGGCGCAAAAGGCTGTTCCGGGTTCTTAATGGCGCTGGTATCCACAACTTTAACCGCAGGAAGCATGGACTTACCGACCCGTTTTTCCATGGAGATAACTTCAAAAGCACCCTGCTGCGCGGCATGAAAGGTCTTAATGTCGGGTGTTGCCGAACCGAGCACCAGCAGACTTCCTGTCATATGGGCCAGCACATAGGCAACTTCCTTGGCCTGATATGGCAGACGTTCTTCCTGCTTGTAGGATTCGTCATGCTCCTCATCCAGAATAATCAAGCCGGGATTACGCACCGGAAGGAATAAAGCCGACCGAGTCCCCACAATCAATGCCGGACTATCATCCTCAGCTAATGCACGAAAGATCGCTTCCTTACGCACCGGGGTCTGGTAGCCATGATAAAGATATTTACGCGCTTCAGGAAATAGCGGACAGATTCCGTTCCAAAGAGCATAAGCAAGGGCTATCTCCGGTACCAAAACGATCACGGATTTGCCCTGCTCCAGACACTTACGTGCCGCAGTCATATAGACGAGAGTCTTACCGCTCCCGGTAATTCCGTGCAGAAGTTTGACCGTGCTCTTCGGTTCATCAAGAGCCGCCAGCAGTTCATCAATGGCTCCCTGCTGTTGCTCCGATGGCGTAAAATCCCACTTAGGTCCTGTAGCAGCACACTTCTCGGCCGGATTACGCTCTTCTTCCGGCGGAGGGCCGATCTTGACCAGAGAATCGGAATGAAGCTTCTTGATCACTCCGGCGGTCCAGTCACCCATAATATTTTTAAGGAAACCTTTTTCACGGGGACCGTTTTCAAAAATAAATTCGAGAATCTGCAACTGACGGGCAGCATTGGGACGCACCGGCCACGGAGGATCTGAAGTAAGACTTACGTACTCTTCTTTTTCAATAGCGGCAGGCAGACTGACGTTCATCCGCCCTTCATCATAAATTTTAACCAGCTCCATACGCTTTTCAGCAGACATACGCCCGATATCTAGAGCCTTCAACCGTGCAGGGAACGCCCGGTCTGCCACCTTGAAAGAAACTTTGGCACTGCGGAACCGCTTGGGCACGACATTTTCCAGCACTTTGCCCAAGGGCTGCATTTGTCGGGCACCGATATTGCGATACAGTTTGAAATGATTGGAGTTTAGTAAGGATTCGCGTTCTAAAGGCCAGATTATGGATTTGAGTTCTACCCCCTCCGGCGGAGTTTCCACTGTTTCAATGAGGAAAGCTACGCGCACGGAACGGCCCAAAGGCACGAGAACCCGCTGTCCTTCCATAAGTTTGGGAAGGTCGGCGGGTGCTTCGTAAGTGTAAATTGAATATGGTGGGCTGGCGAGGCAGGCCTGCCAGAGTATAGTCATTTTTATTCCGATTTATTAAGTCTGAGGCATTTCTTCAAAAATTCGTACACCTGTCCGGCAGGAACTCCGCATCCTTTGGATTCTTTAATCGCAACCGGAGAGAAGACAGCCGGGGACATCTTCTTACGAATGCTTTTCCACTGGATATTGAAATCAAGAACATCTTCGCCCATTTTCAAAGTCCCGGTATGGGGCAGCATAAAACCTGCAAACTTTGAATAAGTGCCAAAACTGATTTCCTGCTGGGGACCGAGAACTATCTTAAGCGGTGCAAAACTCTCATTATCAAACCAGATCTGAAAAGAGCTATCATCGCCCTGCTCCGCACCGAAAACAAAGGCCGGAGTATCTTCATGGAAACCATAGCTTTTGGTGGCATTATTCATGCCGATGGACATCCAGTCGGAAACCGGATCATCAGGAGCCCAAAACTGAAGCATGGAAACAGGCATTTCCGCCGTGGCAGGACATTGGGCAATTGTCTTAAAATACTGCCCGACAGATCTAGCCTCGACAGTAGCATTGCTGCCTGCCTCGGTAAAAGTCTGCTGCCAGTGATCGTGACCACGCTTAATAACTAGTGTGGTTCCCGGTTCTGAAGGAAAAGTCAGCTCCGCTTCAAATGAACTCAATGCACCGTATTTCTGGTACATTGTATCATTTATATCCTCATCAGACGGAAAAAAAGCCCTTGCCGGGCTGCTAATAAACAGACACACGGCAAGGACTGTAAGTATCACATAAGTATTTAAATTCTTTACGAACAAGACAAAAGCTCCCGCAATCTGGCTACAACGTCATCACGCAGCCCCTCGTCCTGAAGGGCGAAGTAAATATTTGCGGTAAGATAATCTACCCAGTCCCCGGCGTCAAACCTTTGTCCGCGAAGTTTCACGGCCAGCAGTTTGTTATCCTGAGCCAGTCCCTGCAAAGCATCAGTGAGCTGGATTTCTCCACCCACACCAGGCTCAAGGCTTTCCAGATGATCAAAGATCTCAGGCAGCAGGACATAGCGCCCGACGATTGCCAGTCTTGAAGGAGCCTGACCGATTGCCGGTTTTTCAACCAGAGAGCGCACACGATACATTCCCGGAGCGAACTCTTCACCCTGAATGATACCGTAACGGTCAACCTTGTTATCAGGAACTTCAATAACGCCGACAACTGCCATGTTTTCAGTACGGGCTGCATCAATAAGCTGTTTGATACCCGGCTCCATACCGAACATGAGGTCATCACCTACCATTACGGCAAAGGGATCGTTCTTGCAGACTTCCTTGGCGCAGAGAACTGCATGGCCGAGACCGAGCTGTTTCTTCTGCCGTACGGAAATGATATTAACCATCTCAGCTACTTTGCGAACTTCCGCAAGGGCCTCGGTCTTGCCGCCGCGCATAAGCACATCTTCAAGAGAAAGGTTGTAGTCAAAGTGGTCTTCAATGATCTTTTTGTTCTGGTTGTTAATAAAAACAACATCGGTCAGTCCGCTGGACATGGCCTCTTCAACCACATGCTGCACAACCGGCTTTTTGAAAATAGGCAGCATTTCCTTGGGAATATTCTTAGTGGCAGGCAATGATCTTGTACCCCATCCAGCAACCGGAACAATAACTTTCTTGATGACCATTGGTTACGATCTCCTTATGATATCAGTGCTTAACCAGCAACTGAACTAATTATCAACGTAAATGCTCTTCCAAAACTCCTGCAAGCTCGGAAGTATAAAGTTCAACTTTGGAACTGTCTTCCGCTTCAACCATAACTCTGGCTACGGATTCAGTACCGGAATAACGAAGCAGAACACGTCCCTTTCCGGCCAATTCCTGCTCTACCTGTTTGAGTGCTTCCTGCACAGCAGGAACTTCTTCAAAAGGCTTTTTCCGCTTCACGTGAACATTCTGTAATTTTTGCGGATAAAGTTCAAGTAGTCCGGAAAGTTCGGAAAGCGGCCTGTTCTTCACACATAGTATACGCAATAACTGTAAGGCTGCAAGCAGGCCATCGCCTGTGGTGCTGAATTCTTTGAAAATAAGATGGCCGGACTGCTCTCCGCCAAGGATTGCTCCCTCGCGGCGCATGGCTTCTACCACATAGCGGTCACCGACCGGGGTACGCAGCAGGGTTCCGCCCTTTTCTTTCATGAAATTTTCCAGGGCCATGTTACTCATAACGGTCGCTACCAGCATATTATGATTAAGCTTACCGCGCTCCATCAGATCAGCTGCGCACATGGCCATGATCACGTCACCGTCAAGGACCTGCCCTTTTTCATCAACAACAATCAAACGGTCCGCATCACCATCAAGAGCCAAACCAAGATCAGCATGCTCTTCAACAACCCTCTGTCCAAGGATATCAGGGTACAGGGAACCGCATTTATCATTAATATTAAGGCCGTTGGGCTTATCACCGATACGCACAACTTCCGCGCCCAGTTCTTCGAACATATGTCCAAGACTGTAGGCAGCACCGTTGGCGCAATCCAGAACAAGCTTTACGCCATTCAGGGTCATATCCTGCGGGAAGCTGTACTTGAGGTAGACAATATAGCGCCCGCGGGCATCTTCGATTTTGTATGCACGGCCGACTTTCTCCGCCTGCGGATAATCCCACTGGGTATCCTGAGAAAGAACCATGTCAGCGATTTCATCTTCAACCGCATCGGGAAGTTTGTGACCGCTGGAATCGAAAAATTTAATACCGTTATCCATAAACGGATTGTGGGAAGCGGAAATAACAATACCGAGATCAGCACGCATGTTCCGAGTCAGAAAGGAAACTGCCGGAGTCGGCATGGGCCCGACCTGAAAAACATCCATACCCATAGCGCAAAGACCAGAAGTCAATGCAGATTCAAAGACATAACCCGAAAGGCGGGTATCTTTACCGATAATAACTTTGTGGCGCTGTTTTCCATTCCGGAAGTAAGAACCGGCCGCAAGGCCCATACGCAGAGCCACCTCAGCAGTCATGGGAAAAATATTAACCTGACCGCGCAGACCGTCAGTTCCGAACAAACGTTTACTCATCCATCTCTCCAAAAAAATGCAGGCCGTTCAAATTATTTACGGCTCCTGCCTCGCTATAGTTACAGTTATTGCTTCTGGTTTTCTCTTTGTTACTGAACAGCCTTTAGGCAGAGTAACTTCATAGGAAACAACGTTATCCCCAATAGGGATCGTTGCATTCAAATCAATTGAAGCTGTAATCTCATCTCTGAATCCTTTTTTCCTGAAGAAGGGTTTAGGCCCTTCCACAAGCAGCCTGACGTAATTCTGGCTGGGCGCAAAGTCAACATCATCAGGCCCTAAAATATATAACGGAACCTTAACCCACATCTTTCCTGAGCGAACCGCAAAATCAAGTCCCACACTGACTAAACCCGGATTGGATTCCACAGTGTCCGGTAATTGCAGGGGAACTTCACCTCGCCAGTTACCCGGAGAATCCGTATCCAGCATGATACGCTGAGTTTTGACCTGTTCAATTTTTTTCAACACAGAAGCCGGACCGCGAAGAGTAACTTCATCCGGTTCACTGTATTTTTTCTTCAAGGTATAGTCGCGGTGCAGTTCTCCCTCCCATGAGGGAACCACCCGGACCCGCTTCTTCACAAACATATCCATGACAAGATTTATATGCGAAGGACTGATCTCCACGACTTCAAGAGCACTGCCCAGCCCCATATTTTCCGGCACAATAGTTACCGGATTATTTCCCACAACCAGATGACCGGTATCAAGGGAGTAGGCCGTTTTTTTGGTATCAAGGTTACGAATCAAGCCTTTAGGTCCGCGCAAACGCACTGAAACTTTGCTTATCATACCATCCTGAATAATCATTCCCTGAGGAGGGTTAATTATCTCCAGCGGAAATTCTACCCATGTCTCAACAAGATCACGCCCGGTAACCAGATACCAGGTTAAGACGGCCATCATGACGGCCAAAGCTGCTATTTTCCAGTGCTGTACTTTCATACCATCAAGTCAAAACGTTTTTCAGAACCCTTTTAAGGCGGACAATGTCGAGGCTGGTGGTCAACTTACCACCAATTGCCGCCGACATGGTTCCCCGTTCCTCGGAAACAACAAGAGCAATGGCATCAGTTTCCTCGCTGATGCCCAATGCCGCCCTGTGGCGAGTGCCAATAGCACTCTGGCGGGTCGAAACATGCGCCAGAGGCAAAATACAGGAGGCCGCAACAATCTTATTAGATTTTATGACCACGGCCCCGTCATGCAACGGGGTATCAGGCCAGAAAATATTTATCAGCAACTGCTTGCTGACCCGGCCATTAACCTCAACTCCCTTTTCAAGGATATCACCTAAGGGGACATTCTTCTGGATAACCAGCAAAGCTCCAATCTTCTGACGGGCCATGGAGTCCATGGCGGTGCAGATTTCATCAATAACCGCGAGCTCAAAATCCTGCTTACGCCAGAAACGCCCTGCCCCCATCTGGGCCAGACCTTTACGGATATCCCGCTGAAAAAGAATGATAATTACAAGAAAAATGGAACTTAAAAAATTGGTCAAGAGCCAGTTGAGAGTATAAAGACCAAAGACATCGGAAAGGTAATAAACCAGAAGAACCAGCAACAACCCCCAGATTACAGCAGCCGCACGAGTTCCACGCACCAGCAGGATGATGTAGAAATAGACAATAGCTACCAGCCCGATGTCCAGCAGCTCTTTCCAGGAAATTTGAAAGCCTAGAAATTCAAACATCAATTATCTCCGCCGATCTCCTTCACTATTCTCAATGTCTGGCTGGTCAGTCCGACTTCATGCACCCGGTGAATGGGAACACCCCGGGCAGCGAGGACTGCAGTTGCTGCCTGAGTGGCATTTTGTCGCTCTCCAGCTTCAAGCCCCAGCAACTTACCCCACAAAGACTTGTTTGAAAGCCCCATATAGATAGGAAATCCCAAATCCATAAACCGATCAATTTTGCGTAAAATCTCAAGATTGTGGTCAAGTGTCTTTCCAAAACCAATGCCGGGATCAAGTACTATTCGATTTTCCGGTAAGCCTGATTTTACGAGTTTTTCAAGACTTTTTTCAAAAAAACTCAAAATATCCTCTATGACATTATCATAAGTCGGCGACAATTGCATCTCTTCAGGTGTTCCCTGACTATGCATAAGGACGTAACCGGGTTTGAGATCGGCAACAACATCAAGAAGTGCCGGGTCTTGAGCAAAGGCAGAAACATCATTTACTATTGCCGCCCCGGCCTCAACGGCCAGTCTGGCAACATCGCTCTTCACTGTATCAACCGATACAGCATAGTCGCGACTGAGTTCACTGATAACCGGGATTACGCGAGACAACTCATCCTCAATGGAAACGGGATCGGCAAAAGGTCTTGTGCTCTCACCGCCTACATCGAGAATATCTGCGCCCTGCTTTGCCAGCAGCCGGCCATGCTCTATAGCCTGCTGCGGATCATAATTCACTCCCCCGTCATAAAAAGAGTCAGGGGTAACATTAACAATACCGGCAATAAAAAAAGGGGCAGGGCCTAACACCCTCCCCCCTTTAATTGTCCATGAATAATTACGGGACATAAATCCTGATTCCTTATTCGGAACTTTTTTTATCTTCAGAAGCCTTGGACTCTTCAGCTTTAGCTTCTTCGACTTTCTCTTCTTTAACTTCAGTCTCTTCAGATTCTTCTGAGAGCTTGAACTCTTCTTTTTCTTCCGGCTGTTCATCAAAGGAGAAATCTCCCTTATCTGAATCTTCTTCTTTTCCGGATTCGGAAACAGGAGTGTACCCGGATTTACCGGCAGAACCATACGCCCTTGCCGGGGACGAAGGTTTAGTCTGAGTAACAGTCTCAACCGGAGCAAGCTCGCCACCTTCCATGAGGATATCAATATCAGCACCGCTGATGGTCTCACGATCCAGAAGAGCATCGGAAACCCTGTGCAGCATTTCCGCATTTTCGCTGAGCAGCTTATTGGCTGTTTCATAAGCAGTGTCGATGATTCTTCTAACCTCGGAATCGATGAGGCGGGAAGTATCTTCACTGAAATCCTTATGCTGAACCAATTCCTTGCCGAGGAAAACCTGATCCTGACTTTCACCGAAAGTCATGGGACCGAGTTTCTCACTCATACCCCACTGACAAACCATGGAACGGGCCATCTTGGTAGCGCGTTCAATGTCGTTGCTGGCACCGGTGGTAACCTGATCGAGGATCAACTCTTCGGCCACACGTCCACCGAGCAGCATTACCAAAGTATCTTCGAGGTATGCTTTATTGTAGTTATGGCGATCATCCACAGGCAGCTGCTGGGTTACACCCAAAGCGCGGCCACGAGGGATAATGGTTACCTTGTGTACGGGGTCGCAATTATCAAGCAGCTTGGCGATGAGAGCATGACCTGCTTCATGATAAGCAGTGGTTCTTTTATCTTCATCGGTAAGAATCAGGCTGCGGCGTTCACGGCCCATGAGGACTTTGTCTTTGGCTTCTTCAAAATCCACCATCTTGACATAGTCCTGATTATTCTTTGCAGCATACAGAGCTGCTTCGTTAACAAGGTTTTCCAGATCAGCACCGGAGAACCCGGGGGTTCCGCGGGCAATAACATCAAGGTCAATTTCACCGGCAAGAGGAGTCTTACGGGTGTGAACCTTGAGGATGTGTGCACGGCCCTGAACATCAGGGGTCGGTACAACAACCTGACGGTCAAAACGACCGGGACGCAGCAGCGCGGGGTCGAGGACATCAGGTCTGTTTGTTGCAGCGATGAGGATAACACCTTCGTTGGACTCAAAACCGTCCATTTCAACCAGCAACTGGTTCAAAGTCTGTTCACGCTCATCATGCCCGCCACCGAGGCCTGCGCCACGCTGACGTCCAACTGCGTCAATTTCATCAATAAAAATCAGACAAGGTGCATTTTTCTTACCCTGTGCGAAAAGGTCACGCACACGGGAAGCACCAACACCGACAAACATTTCAACAAAGTCTGAACCGGAAATGGAGAAAAAAGGCACACCGGCCTCCCCGGCTACAGCGCGGGCAAGCAGGGTTTTACCGGTACCGGGGGGGCCCACCAGCAGAACACCCTTGGGAATACGTCCGCCGAGACGGGTAAACTTCTTGGGTTCGCTGAGGAACTGAACAACCTCGGAAAGTTCTTCCTTGGCTTCATCAACACCGGCAACGTCTTCAAATGTGACTCTGGCTGTTTCTTCGTTAATCATCCGCGCACGGGAACGGCCGAAAGACATGGCACCGCCACGACCTCCACCGCCTCCTTGCATTTGACGCATGAAGAAAATCCAAACCCCGACCAGAAGCAGCATAGGAAACCATGATATGAACAAAGTCATGTACCACGGAGCCTCTTCTTCCGGCTCAGCCACTACTTCGATTTTGTTTTTCAGCAGATGCTGGACAAGGGCCGGATCATCAGGGTTAAACGTGACAAAACGCTTGTCACCAACCATAACCCCGCTGATTTTCTGCCCCTGAATCTTAACTTGAAGGACTTCACCTTCATCGACCCTGCTCAAAAAGTCGGTGTAGGAAAGTTTGAGCTGGGAAGTCTGTGGCTGGTTAAACAGATTGAACAAAACAATCATCACCAGCATGATGGTTACCCAGACCAAGAGATTCTTGGCAAAACTATTCAAAGTCTATCTCCTTGGATATGCGTCCGGCCTGCCTAAGCCTGTCAATATGCGGCAAGCACCGGACTGTATTTACATTTTTTCTTCAGTTTCAATCAGCTATTAATAAGACTAATTTGGCAAAAGGCAAGTCATATTCAAAAATATTATTGTACTTGCGCTTTGCCATCAAAATTGTTAGCAAATTCTTCTTCGAAGCGGAAGTGTATCGTAACCGGTGTTGCGCCTGGACTTCAAATCCAGTGGACGGGTTAACCCTCGTCGGTAGGTTCGACTCCTATACACTTCCGCCATTTCTTTTGCTATATATTTCAGCTCCTCCAAAATTTTTATCCCAAAACAATATCTGGAAATTGTACTGTACAAATTCAGCCATAATCCAATATATTTATGGTAACAACGTACGGTTTAAATCAGAAATGTAATATCTATTCTATCGGGATATATCATGAACAGCAAGACAACTTCCGGACAACCACTCCATACTGGTATCGGAGTTATTGACAATCAGCATCAAACCTTTTTCACTCTTCTCGAAAGGATAAGGAAAAAACCTCTTGAAGGTAACCCCTCCCATCTCTCAAGCTTAATAGACGAAATACACCTTTACACACTCTATCATTTTGAATCGGAAGAAAGAATGATGGAAGAAGCAGGTGTTCCTAATTTGGATGAACACAAAAGATATCATCAGGATTTTGGTGAGAAATTGGAAGAACTCAAATTAAAATGCATTGCAGAAGATGGGGACTTAGCGCAGGAAATGACTGATGCTTTAGAAGACTGGCTTGTTAATCACATTCAGAATATTGATAAACGTGACCTTGAATACCTAAAAAACAACTCTTAATCATTCTTTTTAATTTCCCGAAACAAAACAAGGCCGGAAGATTTGTAGAATTCTACAAATCTTCCGGCCTCTTAATCTTTCTGTTCAAAATACAGATTATTTCTTAAGCCATGCTTTAAGTTCAGCAATCTGAGAATCAACGGATTCGGGTCCTGTGCTTCCGGGTGAAACCCTGCGTCTTACTGCTGCTTCGTAAGAAAGTACTTCAAAGACGTCTTTTTCAATTTTATCAGAGAAAGTCTTCAACTCTTCAAGACTCATATCCTCAAGTCCCCTGCTCTCCGCTTCTGCCTTAGCAACAGCTGACCCGGTGATGTGGTGAGCTTCACGGAAAGGAATGCCTTTACCCACGAGATAATCAGCCAGCTCTGTAGCATTGAGGAAACCTTTTTTGAGGGCGGACTCCATATTTACAGGATTAAAGCCCATAGCATCCATCATATCTGCCATGATAACTACAGAAGCATGCACGGTCTTATCGCAATCAAAGAAAGGCTCTTTGTCTTCCTGCATGTCACGGTTATAAGCCAGCGGCAAACCCTTACAGATGGTCATCAACGAAAAAAGATCGCCGTAGACACGTCCGGTCTTACCACGCATAAGTTCACATACATCGGGGTTTTTCTTCTGAGGCATGATGGATGATCCGGTGGAAAATTCATCAGGCAGCTTAATGAAGCCAAAACAGGGGTTGGCCCAGATGATCAGTTCTTCGCAGATACGGCTCAAGTGGGTCATGACCAGACTTCCGGTAAACATAGCTTCCATTACGAAGTCACGGTCGGAAACAGCATCAAGGCTGTTGCGGAAGGTATCTTCCATACCGAGGTACTTTGCAGAAGTCTCCGGCTTAAGCGGATAGGTAGTACCGGCAAGAGCGGCAGCACCAAGCGGGCAGACATTAGCCCTGTTAATGCAATCCACTACCCTGCTGTGGTCGCGCTTGAACATCCATGCATAAGCCAGCATATGATGCGCGAGGCTCACGGGCTGTGCGGGCTGCAGATGAGTGTAGCCGGGAAGCAGAACTTCCCTGTTCGCATCAGCCTTGGCAGTAAAAGATGCAATCAGCTTTTCGAGAGCGGTTTTCCATGCTTCCAAAGAACGGAGTACGTGCAGACGGAAATCAGTGGCAACCTGATCGTTACGACTGCGTCCGGTATGCAGTTTACCGCCCACAGGACCGACAATTTCAGTCAGCCTGCTTTCGATATTCATATGGAGATCTTCCATCTCCTTTTTCCATTCAAATTTGCCGGATTCAATCTCTTCCAGCACCTGATCAAGACCTTTGACCAGAGTTTCGGCTTCTTCAGCGGTCAGCACGCCCTGCTCTGCGAGCATTTTGGCATGGGCCTGAGAGCCGGAAATATCTTCGCGGTACAAATTCTGGTCGTAGCTTACGGATTCAGTGTAATCTTCAACAGACTGTGCGGTCTTAGCAGCAAACCTGCCGCCCCATAATTTATTATCTGCCATTTTTTTACCTCGGAAGCCTCCGGCGGCTGGGGAAGGGAAAACTTTTGCAAAAGTTTTCCCTTCCCCAGACCCCATCCTTTCAAAAACTTTTGACGGGGATTCGCCACTGGAGACTTTTATTGTTGCGAAATTTTTAATTCCATCCCTCCCATCTTAAAGGAGGCACAATTCTTTTTATCAAAGAAAAAGCCTGTCGTCAGCGGTTGTGCCGGGAACAGGCTAAATATTTAAAACCCGGACGAACTCACGTCCGTCCGGGCAATTAAGAGCGTTACTAATCTACGTCTTCGACATCGCCTTCTTTGATCCATTCGGAACCGGAGGAAGTCTTGCCTTTGAGACGCAGGCCAACCAGCTTGATGAAGCCTTCAGCGTCTTTCTGGTTATATACTTCGTCTTCTTCGAAGGTAGCGAGATCTTCACGGTACAGGGAGTAAGGAGACTTACGGCCTTCGGGAATTGCATTACCCTTGTAGAGCTTCAGTCTTACAGTACCGGTTACGGTCTTCTGGGTTTCATCAATCATTGCCTGCAGCGCGATACGCTCAGGAGCAAACCAGAAACCATTGTAGATCATTTCAGCATATTTGGGGATCAGGCTGTCACGCAGGTGCATAACTTCACGGTCCATGCAGAGACCTTCAAGGTCACGGTGCGCGATGTGCATGATGGTTCCACCGGGAGTTTCGTACACGCCACGGGACTTCATGCCCACGAAACGGTTCTCAACCATATCCACACGGCCGATACCGTGCTTACCGCCCAGCTCGTTGAGTTTTTCAACCAGAGCTGCCGGGGAATACTTAGTGCCGTTGATTGCTACAGGATCACCCTTTTCGAAATCAATAGTGATGATTTCAGGCTCATCCGGTGCTTCTTCGATGGGACGGCAGTAACGGTAAGATTCCGGGGAAGGAGCATTCCAAGGATCTTCCAGCTCTGCACCTTCAAAGCTTACGTGCAGCATGTTGGCATCCATGGACCAAGGCTTTTTGCGAGTGTTGGGAATCTCGATATCGTTAGCTTCTGCAAACTTCATGAGATCGGTACGGGACTTAAGATCCCATTCACGCCAAGGAGCGATGTGCTTAAGCCTGGGGTTCATGCCCATGCCGCCCAGTTCAAAACGAACCTGGTCGTTACCTTTACCGGTTGCGCCGTGGGCCAGAGCCTGTGCGCCTTCCATTTCCGCAATCTCAACCATTCTCTTGGCAATCAGAGGACGGGCAATGGAAGTACCGAGCAGGTAGCGACCTTCATAGATGGCACCGGCACGGAAAGCGGGAAAAATGAAATCACGTGCAAATTCTTCGCGCAGATCTTCTACGAAAGCTTTAGTTGCACCGGTTTTGAGTGCTTTTTCCTCAATACCGTCAAGCTCTTCACCCTGACCGAGGTCAGCAGTAAGGGTAATAACTTCGCAGTCATACTCCTGCTTGATCCATTTCAGAATAATGGAGGTATCCAGACCACCGGAATAAGCCAATACTACTTTATCAATTTTACTCATCTTATAAATCCTTAAAAATATAATTATTCTTATTCAATAGTATGCATGTGCGGGACAGCCTGAACGGGTCCGAGCAGCTTTTCTACTGCATCGTAGTCCACTTCAATGCCATTAACCGCCCATTCGAGGATAGCTTTCTGCATATGAAGTCTGTTTTCAGCCTGATCAAAAATGATTGATCTGGGACCGTCCAGAACTTCGGCAGTAACTTCCTCACCGCGGTGTGCGGGCAGGCAATGCATTACTTTACAATCGGGATCAGCGTGCTTGAGCAGCTCGTCATTAACCTGATAAGCAGCAAAAGCCATTTCACGCTTTTTCTGCTCTTCTTCCTGGCCCATGGAAGCGAAAACGTCAGTGTTAACGTAGTGCGCGCCTTTAACAGCTTCAACCGGATCATAACTCAGGTTGATCTTTGCGCCCATGGACAAGGCACGGGAAAGAATATCGTGGTCGGGCTCGTATCCTTTGGGGAAAGCAAGTGTCAGGTAGAACGGGAAGTAAATGGCAGCATTAATCCAGGAATGAGCCATATTGTTACCGTCACCGACCCAGGCAACGTGCACGTTCGCAAGATCGGGAGTTCTTTCGTAGATAGTCAGCATATCGCTCAAAACCTGACAAGGATGATATCTATCAGTCAAGGCGTTGATAACCGGAACAGAACCGTACTCAGCAAGGGTGCGTACCTTATCCTGTCCGAATGTACGGACAACAAGCGCATCCGCATAGCGGGAAAGGACCTGTGCGGTATCTTCCAGCGGTTCGCTTCTGCCGAGCTGAGATTCAGCAGGGGTCATGAAAATAGAATGACCGCCGAGCTGCTCAATAGCAACGTCAAAGGATACGCGTGTACGGGTGGAAGCTTTTTCAAAAATCATGATAACGGTTTTCCCTTCAAGGGCGTTATTCCTGATTTTATTATCTTTCAGCTCTTTTGCGCGAAGCAGGAGCTGGCCGAGTTCTGAACGGGGAACATCATTAATTTTGAGAAGATGTCTGATCATCGTAAAACTCCAGATATATTTGAGGTGAGCCTTAAATGACAATGAAAAATTGCAATCGGGAATTATTGCCTATAAGACCCGCCATTGTAAACCATAAAATATATGATCATGGTCTAAAAAAGAGGACAAAAAGTGAGATTTGCTCATGCGCAGCACATGGACAATCCCGGCCGGGATCATGCTGCAAGGGGACGGGTTGGCTTTTAAGCTATTGCCAACCCAAGATTCGCTGTCGAACCTCAGGAGATACGGATTCGACAGCAGTGTCAGTAAGGGAGTACATTTCTGGACCGTGATCATACCCGGCAAGGTGCAACAGCGCATGCGCAAGCAGCCTTACAGTATGCTCTTCCGGCTGCTGGCCGTAGAGACGGGCTTCACGGGCAAGTGTATCCACAGACAAAACTATCTCTCCTAAAAAACTGTTCTTTTCCAGATCTGGTGTCTCGGAAAAAGGAAAACTGAGCACATTTGTCGGCCCTACGCATCCCAAAAATTCTTCATTAACTTCTGCAATGGCGGCATCATTGACTATTTTCAGATCAAAGTCAAAGCCTTCCAACCCAAGAACCTCAAGCAACATGTCCGCCATGCGCAGCAATTCCCTTTTCGCAAGGGGAAAATTCGCATCAGGCGAACACGCCATACTCAAGTTCACACCCATTACTTACTGCCCCTGCACTCGTAGGAGTCGTAAGCTTTGACAATCCGCGCAACCAACGGATGACGGACAACGTCTGAATCTTCAAACTTGATAAAGCTGATGCCACGTACATCCTGGAGAATATTGATGGCATCAACCAACCCGGAAGGTTCACGGTTGGGCAGGTCAATCTGGGTGATATCACCGGTTACGACAGCTTTGGAACCGAATCCCAGACGCGTGATGAACATTTTCATCTGCTCGGGCGTGGTGTTCTGAGCCTCATCGAGGATAACAAACGCATTGGAAAGGGTCCGTCCGCGCATGAAGGCCAACGGAGCAATCTCAATGATATTCTCCTCGATCATATCCTGCACTTTACCCATATCGAGCATGTCATAAAGGGAGTCATAAAGAGGACGCATGTAGGGATTGACCTTATCCACGAGGTCGCCGGGCAGGAACCCCAGCTTTTCCCCGGCTTCAACAGCAGGACGAGTCAGAATGATCCTGTTAACCTCTTTGCGTTGCAGGGCATAAACAGCCATGGCTACAGCAAGGTAGGTTTTACCGGTTCCAGCAGGACCGACCGAGAAAACCATATCATTTTCACGTATGGCGGAAAAATAAGCACGCTGGGTCAGGGTTCTCGGAGTAAGCGTCTTCTTGGGCGAAACCGCAAAAAGCTCGTCACGGAAAATTTTGATCAAATCAGCCTTAGGGTCACGGCAGAGAATACGGTAAGCGGCTTCCACATCCTGCGGAAAGACCTCCTTGCCCGACTTCAGCAACTTATACAGCTGGGTAAATGCCTTTGCCACCGGATCGATGAGTTCTTCATTTTCAGAAATAAGCTGCAGAGAATTCCCCCTGCTTTCAATCCTGACACCCGACTGGCGTGAAATAAGATCAAGATTTGAATTCTGAGCACCGAACAGCACGCTGGCCAACCCTACATCATCAAATTCAAGTTTAACCCTAAATGTTTGTTTATCTGCCATTAAATATTTCCCGTTCTTTTTTTGAAAGATGGAATACGGCAGGATGAGCGAAGATGCAACAGATTAAAATCAAGTTTAAAATTATGATCCGAGAAGGTCATCTATAGCGGCCAAAATAGCATTAGCATTAAAAGGTTTAGTGAAAGTGTATTTCACCCCAAACATCTTAATCCAATCAAGCGAATCATAATTTGCAGAAGAACTGCCACCGGACACTGCGATAATCTTTATATCCGGGTTTTCCTTCATCAATTCCCTGACGGTCTGTACGCCTTCTTTCTCAGGCATAAAAATATCTGTGATAACCAAATCGATCAGATTACGGTCGTACCCCTTTACAGCCTTAACTCCATCTTCGGCTTCCGTAACAAGGTGCCCTTCTTTCTCAAGCATTGCTTTAAGAACCTGACGTGAAATTGGATCATCATCTACGACGAGAATCCGGGGCATAAAAAATCTCCTTAACTTCCCAAAATAATTACTTAGATAAAATGCTGACAACTGCTGTAGGCATCACTACACAACTATCATGCTAGGAATTAACTTCTAAAAAAATTATTTTCAAGACTTTAAAGAAAAAATCTTAGTAGCGTGACTTGCGACTGCCTTCGAAAATTTCAAATCCCAGCAGACGGCATTCAATCTTAGCATTATAGAATATCAATCTTTGCGAAGACTTAAGGCCGATAAATTTAGCCAACTCAAGATTTCCGGTAAAAATATAACCTTTGTATCCCTGACACTTGTTCTTCAGGAAATCACCGATAGCAGTGTAAATCTTTTCAAGCTTGGTTTTGCTTCCAAGACGCTCCCCGTATTCAGGGTTCATGATGACTACACCGCCCCCGTCAGGAACCTGAGTTTCACGGAAATCGCACACATCAAATTCAATATGATGCTCAACCCCGGCAGCACGGGCATTCTTTCTTGCCGCCTCAACTACTTCAGGATCAATGTCGGTAGCAATGATCTTCCCTTCAATGGAATCGCGCTCCCTGTCTTCAGCATCAATGCAGAGATTATCCCAATACTCAGGGTTGTATCCGGGAATTTGCATAAAAGCGTAATTGTCACGCATCAAACCGGGAGCTCCGTTCAAGGCCACAAGTGCAGCTTCAATAGCAAGGGTTCCACTACCGCACATGGGAGAAACAAAGTTCCCGCGACCATACCATTTGGCAGCACGGATAAGGGTCGCAGCCAGAGTTTCCTGCAAGGGAGCCTTGGCCGGGAATTTGCGGTAACCGCGACGGGAAAGAGGCACGCCGGAAGTATCAAGATAAACAGTACATTCATCATCTTTCCAATGCAGAAAAACAACAATGCCGGACATCTCAGGACCGGAAGAAGGACGACGTCCTGTTTTCTCGCGAATGCGGTCAACAATGGCATCCTTGACTTTCACGTTGGCAAAGCGGGAATCATTAACAGTCTCGGTGCGAACAGATGAGGTTACAGTCAGATAACTGTCCGGAGTAAGAATTTTCTCCCAGACCATTTCCTTAACCTGATTATACATCTGATCCGGAGTATCGGCTTTGAAACGCTTAAGCTGGTACAGTACCCGATGCCCACAGCGCACCCAGAGATTAAGGCGCATGCAGTCATTCAGGGATGCCTTGGTTTCTACCCCTGCAGGAAGCTCGGCACGGACCTTGTAGCCCAGCCTACCCATTTCTTCCGCAAGATACGGGCTGAAATTCTTGGGACATGTAACCAACACAATACTATTACGTTCAAAATCCAACATGTTAACCTCACCGGGCAAACAACTGCCCAAAATATATTCTATGCAGACGAGTAAAGCTCAGCCTACACTCTTTGATTCAATAAAAAAAGGCCCTGCCCTAAAGCGGGCAGAGCCTTATAAACATAACTAAGCTAAACAACAAGCTCTTATTTCTTAAGGGCCGCCTTCATCTCATCAAAATCAGCCAGAATCTGTTCATCCTTTTGCGGAATAAACATATTCACAGCCATGATGGTCAGAAAGTTTGCAACGAATCCGGGAACAATCTCGTACATAGTTGCGCCAAGGCCGGCGTCCTTCCAGAAAATAAGAACAAGAGTACCGACAATCATACCGGAAAGTGCGGAAATCCATGTTGTCTTTCTGCTAAACAGAGAGAACAGGACAACCGGACCGAAAGCAGCACCGAATCCGCCCCAGGCGTATGAAACGAGCCCAAGAACAGTGTTACCCGGAGTCAGAGCCATACTCATGGCGATGATGGAAATGACCAGAACGCAAAGACGTCCCACGAGCATAAGTTCTTTTTCAGAAGCATCACGACGCAGGATTTTTTTATAAAAATCCTCGGTCAGTGCGGATGAAGAAACAAGCAGCTGGGAATCAATGGTGGACATAATCGCGGACAGGATAGCAGCCAGCAGCACGCCGCCCACCCAGGGATTGAAGAGCTTGGAAATCATGTAAATAAAGACTTTCTCCTGCTCGCCGCCGTGGAGGCCGTCGAACATGGGAATAGCGACCATACCTACAACAACAGCTCCGGCAAGAGAAATCACAACCCAGACAAGAGCAACAGCTGTGGCCTTGGGCAACTCTTTAATAGAACTGATACCCATGAAACGGGTCAGGATATGCGGCTGACCGAAGTACCCAAGTCCCCAAGCCATAGTGGAAATTACTGCGATAATGGAAAGAGGTGTTCCTGCTCCATTATGGAAAAGGCTGGTGGAAATATTCTTGGCAGCCATTTCAGCTTCGATAACCGAGATACCTCCGTTATCGATTGTCCCAAGAACCGGAACAAGCACAATGGCAAAGAACATCAGACCGCCCTGAAAGAAGTCAGTCCAGCACACGGCCATGAAACCACCCAGAAAAGTGTATGATACAATTACGACTGCCCCGGTAATAACAGCAATAGAATAATCAATGTTGAACATGGATTCGAAGAGCTTACCGGCAGCAACCAGACCGGATGAAGAATAGATGGTAAAGAACATCAGGATAATGACCGCAGAACCGACTCGAAGCAGGCTGGTAGGATCATTAAAACGTTTTTCGAAAAAGGATGAGATTGTGAGGGTGTCGGTCATCTGGGTGTAAACGCGCAAACGGGCCGACACAAAAATCCAGTTCAATGCGGTACCTACAAACAAGCCGATAGCAATCCAAGCCTCAGTCATACCGCCAAGATAAACAGCGCCGGGAAGCCCCATGAGCAGCCAGCCGGACATATCACTGGCCTGTGCGGAAAGGGCAGTAACCCATCCGCCGAGTCCACGTCCGCCAAGGATGTAACCTTCAATGTTAGATGTACGTTTGTAAAAATACCAACCCACCGCCAGCAGGAAGACCAGATAAACACCAAAAGTAAGCAAAGTCTCTGTCTGAATCACAATAAATCCTTTTTGAACAAGTAAAGAAAACAAAAACAACCTAAAACGTAAAAAGGGGCTACTATTTAACCACCCTGTGCATTGTGTACAAGATATTTTTTTTCAGCGTAGATTGTACGGATATTTCATGATTACGGATTAAATTATTCCGTTTTTGATTCAAAAAGATCATTATTTTCATTTGAAGATCATTGCAAACGAAGGGTGACACTCAGAACAGTCACTCTAAAAAATACATTATCCATAATTCTCAACACACCCAACTTAACTTGACAGTTTCATCCACTTCACTGAAAAATGGAGACATAAACAACAGACAAAACGAGGTTAACCTTGCTTACAGTAATACTCGCTGGACTCACCCTGCTGAGCATCATCGGAATATCATTTTATGCAAAGAAGAAAGGCCATAGCGGACTAGGCGTTTTCTTTTCACTCTACTGCATAGTTTCAATCATCGTATATATTGTGACTCTGCCTGAAGGTAAGCCGTTTATGCTGGTCGATATTCTCGGCCAGATCGGGGTGCTTGCAACGTCCATAGGTGTAATCATAGCCCACGCCAAGAAAGCCAAGAGATTATTCTACATCCTGCCCGGCCTGATCATTCTGGGAATCTCACTATCTCTTCACATAAAGAATGTTGAGCCTCCCCAGAACGGGAACGCAACCAACCAGACGGTCATCACGCAATCAAACCAAACCCAAGAATAAACAAAGCCCCTGCCTATCAAGACAGGGGCTTTTTAAATATTCACTCCACAGACAAACGCTACTGCATAACCCGATGCTCCGGGTTCATCTTATCAATCACATCATAAATCATTTCCGCAAATTTACGCAGCCTAGCGGCATACTGCTCATCCTCAGTCTCAGCAGCATCCTGCTCCGCTAGGGTTGCTACCGCCTGCAACTGAATAGCTCCTTGCGCCATATTCATGTGCCCTGCTTTCATTTCATCAGATATGAATTTAACTTGGTCTGCGTATTTTTTTAGGTGGTTCATAAGGGGTATGGATACATTAGGTGGGGAGGAATTTGAAGGGCAAAACAGGCGACCTTGTTGCGCATCCAGACACATTATGCTGTTATAAAAAGAAAACACATTCTAGCTGATATGGAGTAAACACATGGATACTAAGGAGCCGACTACACTAGAGGATATCACTGAAGTTATCCGCCAATTAACAAGCCACTACGGACTTTGGATGGCAGAAAGCGTGCACCAACTTGGGTTGGAGGCAGCATTAGACGCGGAAAAAGAGGCCGGTGACAAATTCTTTAAGATTCTTTCCGGAAAGTTGACTCGGGCACTCGGAGTAAGCCCACAATCTATTTTGGATAGCGCAGATCAAGAGACTGTTGAAAAGCTAGGGATGGCGTTACGATCAGCATGGCTTGCAGCGGACGGAGTCTGGTTTCAAGCCATTGAACATCAAGCGGATATGACCACAGCTAAACGGGTTAATGACACATGTTGGTCCAGATTCTCTCCATTAGAAGCTCGAAGAGCCAAAGACATCTTAGGGCTCCCTAAAAACGGGGGGCTGGAAGGCCTTAAGGCTGCTCTTAAGGTGCGTATGTATGCTCATCTCAATCGTTGGGAAATTACCGATGAAACAGATAATTCTTTTGTTTTCCGCATGACAGACTGCCGGGTACAAAGTGCCCGTAAGCGTAAGGGGCTGGCTGATTACCCGTGTAAATCAGGTGGAATTACTGAATATACATGTTTCTCCAGAGAAATTGATTCGAAAATAAAATGCGAATGCATTGGCTGCCCACCTGATGATCACCCGGATGAATGGGTTTGTTCATGGAAGTTTATTATGGAAAATTAAAATGCTTAACGGGTGAGTTGCAAACTCCACAAAAAAACACCCCCTTGGAACATCTATGCGGATGATGTTGTAAGGGGGTGTTTATATTTACAATGGTGCGAAAGGAGAGACTCGAACTCTCACGGCTAGGCCGCTAGATCCTAAATCTAGTGCGTCTACCAATTCCGCCACTCTCGCAACCAAATATTATGGGCTTTTTAATGAACAACTGCTCACATTGCTTAAAAATGAAAGCTCGCTGTCCCGTGCAGCCGTTGCGTTAATATAAGCAGGGCTATCACTTGTCAACAAAAATCGAAAATAATTCTATAGAAACGGCAACTTCTATTAACCGGACATGGCCGCAAGCAGCTTTTTGAGCTTAGCTTCCATGTCTTCAAAATCCTTTGCTAAAAGACGCAGACACGGCTCAACTCCCTTTGCTCCTGAATCACAGACCACATCAATCATCTCCGGCTCAGGATGTTCGGACATGGCCTTGCAGGTACCCCACTCAAGGGTGTTCTCTTCGGTTCCGGGAATTTCCCCGGGTTCGTCTGCACGGTCAAACCATGCTTCAACAAATCCGCACTCGGCAACAGAAGCGATTATCCGTTCATTGAGCCTCAATCCCGCAGCACAGTTTACTTGGGGATTTGACTTACGAGCACAGAGGATAACTTTGGCAATATGGTTGGAGGCTCCGAATTCGGGATGTCCGCAAACCATCACCTCGCCTTTGCGGGTACAGGAAACTCTTCCGCTAAACGCAGCCACATCATCAAGGTCCCCGGCATGCGGCAGGGCAACAGCCACATTCATGCGAACTTCGGGGATCAAGTCATTTAATCCCTGCATGCATTCAAGGCGTAAACCGAATTCATGCAGATCGGATAAAAGTCCCTGCTTCATCTCTTCAATCAGCATGGGAGCAAGATGGTTCGGCGGCCCGCTTCCCTCACCGAGATCAAATCCGGCCCGCAAAGCAAGGTTGAGATATTCCTGAGCCTTGCGTACGGCTGTTACCATATCGTAACCTTTTGCCAAACCGGAAGCGATGGTGGCGGAAAGAGTACATCCGGTGCCGTGACTATTCTTCGTCTTTACCCTTTGCTGCATAAGAGGAATAGGCTGCTGCCCTTTAATGCCCAGCCAGTCAGTTGCTGCAACGGAATCGAAATGCCCACCCTTTACGAGTACAGCCCTCGGTCCCATCTCCAGCAGGATTTCAATCGCCTTGAACACATCTTCACGGTTCTTGATTTCCATTCCGGTAAAAAGTTCAGCTTCAGGCACATTGGGAGTGAGCAGCTCTGCCAGCGGAAAAATCTCTTTCATAGCCTCAACAGCATCATCTTTCAGCAGCTTGGCTCCACTGGTTGCTACGCATACCGGATCAATAACCAACGGAAAGTCTTTATCTTTGAGGGTTTCACCGATAGCTCTGATGATGGGAGCGGAAAAAAGCATCCCGGTTTTAGCGGCACTTACTTTTATATCACTGCAAACCGTTTCTATCTGGAGGGCTACAAACTCAGGAGAGACAGCTTCAATTCCGGTTACCCCGGTTGTGTTCTGGGCGGTAAGCGCGGTTATAGCACTTGCCCCGTAACACCCGGCCATGGAAATAGCTTTAAGATCGGCCTGAATCCCAGCCCCCCCGCCGGAGTCAGAGCCTGCAATAGTCAAAACGCATGGAAGCGGTTTCATTATGCCTCCTTGGGCAATTTTTGTAATTTTGATTTGGGGATTTTACCCAGCAGTTTGTTCCGGGTCAATATGTGCAAATTTCAAAAGTTGTATGCTTTGAAATATAGACAGGATACCACCATTATGTTTTATTTATATAGCTGTGAACCATAAGACATTATTATCTTCTCTAATATATTCAAGGTTGACTATGAAAATTTCACTACTCAAAAAAGAATGCTCAGATACGATAAAAAAGAAACTCTCCGATCTTTTACTAAAAGACCTTGTAGAGATTGATGAACTGCAAAACATGATGGATGTAAGCTATGCAGCCACAGGAATGCCTTCCGGTGTAATCGATGCCGTCTCGGGAGAAATCTATGCCGGTGCAGGCTGGCAAAAAATATGTACCGACTTTCATCGGGTTCACCCTGATACGTGTGCCAAATGTATTGCCAGCGACACAGCTATTACAAACAAGATAAGACAAGGTACGCACTATGGATACAAATGTTCAAACGGAATCTGGGATATCGGCGTACCAATTATGTGTATGGAGCACCATGTGGCAACCTTTTTCCTAGGCCAATTTTTCTATGAAAACGAAGAACCGGACCGAGATTTTTTCATAAGACAAGCTGAACAGTATGGATTCGATAAGCAAAAATACTTAACCGCGCTTGATGAAGTACCACGATTTACCCGGAAAAGGGTTGAAGAAATCCTCAAATATAATATTTCTCTCGCAGCCTTTCTATCTGACTCAGCCTCCAAAGCCATGCGTAATTTTTATGAAATTGAACAACGCAAAGAGGTGGAAAAAGAGATCACAAGCCTGCGCAATTATCTTGCAAACATAATAGACTCAATGCCTTCTATTTTGATTGGGGTTAATCCCGAGGGCAAAATCACACAATGGAATAAAGAAGCTGAATTAGTCTCCGGCATCAGACAGGACATAGCCATCGGAACAAACCTTAAAGAAACTATGCCTACACTCGGCTCAGAAATGGAACGTATTCGCAAGGCCATTACAACGCGCCGTAAACAGTCATATATAAACAGACCTACCCCTGAAGGCGACAAAACAGCATATGAAGATGTGACAATCTATCCGCTCATTGCAAATGGAGTACGCGGTGCAGTTATTCGTATTGACGATGTAACTGAACGGGTCAACCTTGAACGCATGATGCTTCAATCGGAAAAAATGATGTCTATAGGAGGGCTCGCCGCAGGGATGGCGCATGAAATCAACAACCCACTTTCCGGTATTCTGGGACATGCGACTAACATAAAAAAACGCCTTTACGATAACCTGAAAGCTAACATTTCAGTGGCTGAGAAACATGATATCTCTCTGGAGAGCATGCGTAACTATATGGATGAAAGAGAAATCCCACGCATGCTGAACGGTATTAATCAAGCAGGAGAAAGAGCTGCTTTGATAGTTCGCAATATGCTTGCTTTCAGCCGTAAAAGCGAACAGAACTTCACTCCGCAAAAACTGTCGGAACTGCTGGACAAAACAATAGAGCTCGCCTCCAGCGATTATGATTTAAAAAAGGAATACGACTTTAAACAAATTGAGATCATTCGAGAATACGAAACAAACATGGCTCCAGTTCTTTGTGAAGGTAATGAAATACAACAGGTTTTCCTTAACATCCTGAAAAATGGCGCCGAAGCTATGACTAAATCACCTGCTCCCTCACGATTCACGTGCAAAATATATAAAAAGGATCACAACGCTGTAGTTGAAATTATTGATAACGGTCCGGGAATGCCTGAGGATATACGCAAACACATTTTCGAACCGTTCTTTACCACCAAAGAAATAGGTAAGGGAACAGGACTGGGGCTCTCAGTTTCATACTTTATTATCACTGATCAACATGATGGAGCTATGGATGTACAGTCGCAACCCGGAGAATGGACGAAATTTATAATTAAACTCCCCTTTAAATAACGTATTAAGATCCTTGCCAGCTGCAGGGTTCGGCTATATGTATGCCCCATGACAAAAAGCATTATCGCAAAAAAGCAGTCCCAGCCTGAATTCCTGCCCATGACCAGAAAGGAAATGGACAAGCTGGGATGGGATAGACCGGACATTATTCTTGTATCCGGTGACAGCTATATAGATCACCCAAGCTTCGGAATCCCGCTGCTGGGAAGAGTTCTTTCCGCACACGGTTTCAAAGTAGCCATAGTCTGCCAACCAGACTGGAACAACCCCAAGGCACTGGAAGAACTGGGACGCCCGCGCCTTTATGCTGGTGTATCCGCCGGAGCGTTGGATTCCATGGTCGCACACTATACATCTTTCCGCAAAAAAAGAAGTGATGATGCCTACACCCCCGGCGGCAAAGCCGGAGCACGCCCAAACCGTGCATGTATCATATATACAAACCTGATCAAAAAAGCTTTCAAAGGTCTCCCGGTAATAATCGGAGGTATTGAGGCTTCACTCAGGCGAATTTCCCATTACGATTTCTGGACCGATAAAATCCGCAAACCTGTCCTTATGGACAGCAAAGCCGACCTGCTCGTCTACGGTATGGGTGAACGGGCTATGCTTGATGCAGCTGTCCGTCTATCCAAAGCGGAAGAGCCTTCTGCTGCGGACCTGAAAGGCATTCCCGGTACAGCCTTCATGGGCAGCCCGGAAGACGTGGACTCCGAAGCAGAATTGATCGAACTCCCCTCACATCAAGAGATAGTTGAGGAAGCCAATCAGCTGATGACCGCCACCCTAGCCCTTGAAGAGCAGGTACACTTCGGTGATGCATGGGCCATTCAGCCGGTTGATAAACGTCATGTTGTCCTCACTCCACCATCACAATATCTTTCCACCGAGGAGCTGGACTGGCTGTACAGCCTGCCTTACGCCCGATTGCCCCACCCTATCTATAAAGATAAAGGACGCATTCCGGCTGCGGATATGATCGAGTTCAGCATCACTTCACACCGTGGTTGCGGCGGTGGCTGCTCATTCTGCTCAATTGCCATGCATCAGGGACGGCATATCCGTTCCAGAAGCAGAAAGTCGATCATGGATGAACTTAAGCGCATGCAGGATCACCCTGATTTCCGGGGTTCTGTCTCCGATATCGGCGGCCCCAGCGCCAACATGTGGAATGCGAACTGCACACTTGAACGAGGTAAATGCAAACGCAAAAGCTGTCTCGTTCCAAAGGTCTGCCCCAATTTCAAGTATGACCAGAAGGCAAACCTGAAACTGTTACGTGATGCGCAGAAAATGGACGGCATCAAACATGTGCGTGTTGCCAGCGGTGTACGCTACGACTTGGGTCAAAAGGACAAAACCAGTCTGAAAGATATTTTCAAGGAATTCGTCGGCGGACAGCTGAAAGTAGCGCCGGAACACATTGCGCCTTCGGTGCTCAAACATATGCGCAAACCGGACCTGCCCATCTTTGAGAGCTTTCTGGAGATGTTCGCCGTTGAATCAAAAAAAGCGGGCAAGGAACAATATGTCATCCCTTACCTGATGAGCGCCTTCCCCGGCTGCACAGATAGTGACATGCGCCATCTGGCTTCCTGGCTGGCCGCGCGAGGCTGGAAACCTCGTCAGGTGCAATGTTTTATCCCGACTCCGGGAACTGTTGCCACCGCCATGTTCTATTGCGAAACCGATCCTGCCGGTAATAAAATTTACGTAGCAAAGACAGATGCACAACGCTTGAAGCAGCACCGCATCCTTATTCCTGATCCCGGCCGGGACCCGCGCGCAGGGAAGCAGGGCAAAAGAAAGCCGTCCCCCGAGAGGCCACAGGAGTCCAGTCCCAGACATAAAAAGGACAAGAAAAACACCAAGCGCCAAGACGGGCCGAAAGCTGCTGGAGAAGGCAAAAAATTTAACCGAAAAGACAACGGTAAAAGGTTCACCAAGAAGAAAAAAACGAAGTAATTCCTGTTGGAAACGGGAGGCAATTAATATAAGATATGCCTAACCTGAACTTCAACATCGGATTACTCTATGAGCTCAGAATCATTTGCCAACCTGTGTATATTTCACATTATGGACGGACTGCGGGACGGACTTTCCCACTTTTCATCCAATAGCCGTACAGCCCTGATTTATGCGGTGACCCCTGATGATCCTTTGCGTATTTATGATCCGCAGGATCTGCTTAGGGAACACCAGCCCAAACTCAAGGAGTACTATCTCGACTCCGAAGACTGGCGCAAAGGCGGCAACCATGATGACAATACAAAACTCATAGAAGTTGTCCGCAGCAAGGACCTTGCTCTTGCTGGGTTAATCTCCTGTAGTGCCCGTTCCAGCAGTATATTCTACCAATGCTGGTTTACCGAGCAGCACCCGGACATGTGTTCCATCGGCCCCACTGAAAGCTGGATGGAATATGCGGCCCTGCTTCTCTCGCAGGATTTTGCCACCCAGAATATATTACGCATAGACAGCTCCGGGCACCTTCTGCGTGAATATTCCACTCATGCTGTGCGCGATTACATTGTAGACCAGCGCAACCGCATTATGGGCTGGGATACACAACTGCGCGTTTACCCCATTCTGGATTCAGTACTGGGAATCTCCAAAACCCGTGAAGAAGGGGCATGGGCTCGCGGGGAGCTGATCTTCATTGAACATTCGGAACTTGATTCAATCAAATACATGGCCAAATTCCCGGAAAACGAAAGGCCTTCCCTTAAAAATCATAAACATGTCCGCAAATTGCTCCAATCCGTGGAAAGTTCCAGCCGTAAACTGGTTTCAGACGGAAAGTGCATAGTCGGAATTGCAGCAATACCGCCAACGAATAATTCCATTTCCGTTCAGTTCAAAGGCGATTGGGGAATGGTCTATCTAGGGACTGAGGCAGTATGCAGCTTTGCAGATGCCAAATTTTCTTCCACCAACTATAAGCCCAACCTTGTTCATCTAGAAGAATTCCTTCTGGAGCAGGACCTAAGTGCGGATACGCGTCACAGCCTTTTTCAACTGGTTACCCAGATGATTACCACGGCAAACCATCGCAGCCACGGCTGCACGCTGGTTATCGATTTTAATGATGATCCGGTTAGCATTGCCGGACAGACCATAGAAGCACCGCTGGATCTGCGTGAGCCGGAGATACGCGGGCTCGCCCGGTCATTAACCAGACTTGATGGTGCGGTCCACATTTGTAAGGATTTGAAGTTGCATGGCTTTGCATGTCTTCTGGACGGTAAAGCTGTATCCGGAGAAAATAGAGCCAGAGGAGCGCGTTTTAACTCCGCCCTGCGATTTACTGCCGAGCACGATAACCTGATTGTTATCGTTGTTTCTTCTGATAAACCTGTTTCTATAATTCAACGCGGAGTTGAACTGACAGCCGTCTGTGAATGGAAGCAACTCTTCGCATGCGTCACAACTCCACCTACATTTAAAGATTGGAACATGGAAGAGTTAAAGTCTATCCGATGAATATTGTATCAAAATAGGCCGAATAAAAATATCAACATTAACCATTGTAATTATTAGTTAATTAAACACTACCCATAAGCCTTATTCATTTTACACTTGATTATCACTGAACATTAGTGCAAAACCAAAACTAATCAAATTATTCAAACATTAATCAAAAAGCACTTAACAGAATAGAATGGTTTCAGGCAAATGAGCAGAAATCACGCAACTCTCATATTTAGCGCAGCTTTTCTTCTGGCTGTTGTCTACTCTTTCCCTGCATTAGCTAAGGGGAAAATGCTAGTTGCAGTTGCTACAACCAAAAACGCAGTTGAAAAATACGACAACCTTCCCGACTCAGCCAAAACAGTTCCATTTTCAGAAAATCAGCTTCCTCCTGAAATCAAGACCAGATGCATTGCCAGCTTGATGGTCTTGAAAAATGCTCTCAAACTTGGGGGAATTGATGCCCAAGTGAATTTCATACAAACGCCTAATGTCAGACGAGAAGAAGATGAGTTGATCAAAGGAAATGCAGTTGTCAGCTCACATCTATTCAACCTCAGTTCTATTGAACATCTGAAATATAGAGACAAAATATATGTCAGCGCCCCGGTTATTGAAGATGGAGAATTTGAAAAAGGAATATTCTGTCTTCCCGGCAATCACAAAGTCCTGAATGTCCGTACGATTGAAGACCTGAGAAAGGCAGGTAAAGCTTTGGTTGGGATTCACTGGTCCAACGAATGTCAAACCTTGAAGGATATGGGGATAAAAGAGATTGAGAAAGGTCCCACCAAGGATTGTCTGTTCAGGATGATCAAGGCTGGACGTGCTGACTGGATTCCGCTTGGATTTCAAAATTCAAAAGACATGAGCGTTACTCGCTACGGGATAACCCTTGTTCCTGTTAAAGGAATCAAATTTTCGTTAACTGAAAGCAGGCACTTTATTGTGTCAAAACAGCATCCTGATGGCGAAAAAATATTCAAGTCCCTGCAAATAGGCATAAAAAAAATGCGCCAAAATGGTTTAATAAAAAAGCTGCTCACCCAAGGCGGGTTCTACTGCAAAGCCACTAAGGATTGGAAAATCCTCAACAGCAAAAGTTTTCTTATGACAAATAAATAAGGCCGGATAACCTCCGGCCTTATTTATTGTTCTAAAGCTGGCTCAAAACCTCAGTGAGCGGATGCCCCTCAACCTGCTCCACTTTTAGCACATCGTATAATTTTTCAAGTTGCAGCATGATCTGTTCAAGCTTGCTGTCATCGGCAACGGTAAGGATCATCCGGCTCTGTCCGCCATCTCCGACAGGACCACAGATAATTCCCTCAAGGTTAAAGTTTCTACGGGAAAAAAGACCGGTAATCTGACTCATAACCCCCGCATGGTTGCGTACCAACAGATCAATAACAAAATTATGCTTACACATGACTAGCCTCCTATCATTTCCCTGTTGGCGCACTCAGGCGGAACCATGGGGAGAACCTTGTTTTCAAAATTAATGGGGATATTGATTACGCAAGGACCATCCTGTCCCAGAACCTTACGCAGAAACAATTCCGGATTTTCCTGCTCACCGAGATCAAATGAAGGAAGCCCGAACCCTTTGGCGATAGATGCAAAATCGGGGTTGCTTTCAAAGGTTGAAGCAAAGAAACGCTCTTCAAAGAACAACTCCTGCTGCTGACGAACCAGTCCCAACCGATTGTTGTTCATGATCAGAACCTTAACGTTCAAACGCTGCTCGGCAAGAGTGGCGAGCTCTTGGATATTCATCAGAAAAGAACCGTCACCACTAACACAGACAACCTTCTTATCCGGCTTAGCCAATGCCGCACCAATTGCGTTGGGTAAACCGAAGCCCATGGTTCCGAGTCCGCCGGAAGTCAGCAAAGTCCGGGGCTTGCGGAAGGGATACCCCTGCGCAACCCACATCTGGTGCTGGCCTACGTCAGTGGTAATAATGGCATCATCGGGAAGTGTCTCGCCCATTACCCTAATCAAGTTGAGCGGATGGAAAGTATCCTGTTCATCGGGACGGATATCAGGATACATCATGCGGATGGACGCAATGCGTGCACTCCATCCAATCCTGATTGAAACTTCAACCTTTTCAACCAGTTCGTGCAGAACATGTCCAACATCACCTACAATGGAAAGGTTGGAAGACTTGATTTTTCCAATTTCAGAGCGGTCGATATCAATATGCAGTATATCGGCATGCTTGCAGAATTCGCAGGCTTTACCAACTGCCCTATCATCAAAACGAACGCCCAACGCAATAATCAAATCAGCCTCTTCCATAACCATATTGGTGGAACGGGAACCGTGCATGCCGAGCATGCCAAGATAATTAGGATCTCCGTGAGGAAATGCGCCAAGGCCCATAAGTGTGGTTACAACCGGAATGGAGTTTCTGCGCGCAAACTTAAGCAGATCAGCAGAAGCATCAGCAGCTACAACACCACCCCCGGCATAAATGACAGGCCTGCGGGATTTATTAATCATGCTTACGGCTTTTTCGATCAGCTCTCCATCACCCTCAGCTCTCTCCGGCTTCTGATAAATAGCATTCGAAATCTCAGAAATATCGATGATTTCTTTCTGAACATCTTTAGGAATATCAACAACAACAGGACCGGGTCTGCCGGACTCCGCAAGCCGGAAAGCTTCGGGAATAATCTCCAGCAGATCGGCTGCGGACTGAACCAGAAAATTATGCTTGGTAATAGGAATGGTCAGGCCGTAGGTATCAACTTCCTGAAAAGCATCCGTACCGATGAGAGTGCTGGTTACCTGACCGGTAATTGCGACCATGGGAATGGAATCAAGTCTTGCATCAGCAATGGCGGTGAGTAGATTGGTTACGCCGGGACCGGAAGTGCCCATGCAAACGGCAGCCTTTCCGGTAGTACGGGCCATACCCTGAGCCATGAATCCGGCACCCTGCTCATGGCGGGCAAGGATATGCTTGATCGAGCTATCCCTTAAGGCATCGTAGATGGGCAGATTGGAACCACCGGGAATACCGCATACAATTTCAATCCCCTGTTGTTCCAAGAGTTTAATAACCAATTTAGCACCGCTGATTTCCATTTTCGCACCCTCACAATTTCCTGATGATAATAAAAAACCCCCCGTCGGCTGAGCCGGCGGGGGGTTACAACTACACTTTGTGAATGTAAACTGCTGCTTACAACCTTCCCTCCGGCTCACTTAAGCCTCGCACGACCACGACAGAAATCACGACCATCACCACGTTGGTGACGGTTGCGACGACGGCGTTAATATGGTCGAGGGTAGATAGTAGCATTCCAGTTCTTCTCTTTAAAAATCCGTAAAAAATTTAAAACGTTCAAAAATCAATAGTCCAACTATAAGTCATACGCAAGCACTTTTTTAAACAAATGCAAGTCAGGTACGCATCTTATATAATCCTACCCATCCACTTTTAAATCCCAGCAAAGAAAAACTTACTTTAAACAATGCTGCACCAACCACATTTAACAGCAGCATCGGCAGATCGTTCTTCTTTAATAGTAGGCTGCGGTCATTCTTTACCCGAAACGGACTTTTCCTGAAGCGGAGATCTTTAAGCTTAAGACGATACTTTGAGGTAAACCCGACCTGCTCGTCCGCACCACTGTAAAAATTCTTTATACCTTGTGGATAATACGGCTTCTGGTGATCCAGATCCAACCAGAAATGAGGATGAAGCATAGGAGTGGCAATCAATAACAAGCCCCCCGGTTTCAGATAGGCCAGATAACCATCAATAAATTCCACCAAACCCGCGAAATCAAAGTGTTCGATAATGTGAGAAAGGACTATAAAATCAAACTGATCCGAGCCGTGTTGCTCTGCAAATTCATCAAGGGTAACAACGTTCAAACCACGCTTGCAGCATTCGCGAACCTGAAATTCATTTTTCTCAACCCCGAGAATATTGCTGAACCCCTGCGCCCGCAAGAAATCGGTCTTTCCGCCCCGGCCGCAACCGACCTCAAGAATACGCATATTACGATCAAGCGGCGCGAGAATTTTCTCCCACTGCTTCATTTCGTGACAGGATAACTCCTTGGTCAACCCGCGCAATTTCTTTCTCAATTCAGGACTAGCGGTCAGCACAACACCCTCCAGCCAGCTCCGCCAGATAACGGGCCGCATTTTCAGCGCCATCTAAGTTGATTGAAGACTCATCCACATCCGCTTCCAAACACTTAAGCAGTGATTCACGCAGTTCATCAACTGCTACAGTCTGATCTGAAAATACATTCTGGATTGCAGAAGACCTTCCGGCCAGCACCGCTGCATGATCTTCCTGCTCGCCATCCTTCATCCCACGCAATAAAACAAGTGAAGGAACATTACAGACCATAACATCGGTAAGACTATTGTATCCGCCATAGATAACCGCGCTGCGGGAATTGCGTAAATCGCAGAGAAATTTAGGCCCCACCTGCTCAAAACTGACATGCTTGAGTCCATCAAAACTATCGATTGCCGCCATGGCTTCGCGTTCACGCAGATTCATATAAATTTTCCAATCACCGTGGGACACATCTATATTACTAAGAGCCTGTGCCAATTTATCCAAAAGAACTGAAGAACCTTCACCGGACCAAGGCACAGAAATAACACCGGCCAGCCTACTCCTTTCTTCATTGCCGTTATTCAAAAAGCGCAACTCGGATAAACGGGAGACATAACCCGCCTCATGCGGCTTAACTCCATAATGTGCATTCAAACGTTCAAGTTCTCCTGCACCGGCTACAGATGAATCACCATACCAAAGGATTTTGGAATATGTTCCGGAAAAAACATCGGATGAAAAATCAGACCAGACCTTGCCAACTTCCCCCACAACAGCACGGATTCCTAAAACACGTACAGTTTCCGGCGAGACATCGTGGGACGGCAACAGTTCCTTATGTTTGCCCTGTGGTGTATGATCTGCAAGAAATACCCTCGGACTGTATGCAGCTACAATATCGCGAATATTTTGTGCTCTAAGCTCACCGAGCAGCTTATCATCAATGTTGGAATCGCCTTTTACTCCAGAAGACTTCCCGGCTGTGACGTTGGTTTTATAGGATGGCAGCTTAATCCAATCTAAAGATCCATCTCCAACCAACTCCGCCGTGGTAGAACACCCTGTAATCAAAAGCACTGAAAGTTCGGGATATAACCGGCGCAATGCAAGACCAATCCCCACACTGCGGCTAACATGTCCCAGCCCCCGTCCATCATGGGCATAAATCAAAACATCCAATTTCGAATCCATCAGACAACCTTGTAAAAAATAATCACAATTATTTCAGTAAAATGAAAAGTATTTACCATATCGACAAAAATACAGAAAAGGGATTGATTCTGATTAAAAAAAATAATAGAAATTAGCACGCATGCAATCGTCGCTTTTAAGGATTTACATATATTATCCTTTCCGCTAGATATGCCAACGACTAAAACGATGCAATATAATTTCCGCCTTTTGCGGAAACGATTTAACCCCTGAGAATCGGTACGATAAATGGACAAGACTTACAACATCTTAATGTACTCCCACGACACCTACGGTCTTGGGCATATCCGTCGTACGATGGCAATCGCATCACAGTTGAGATGCAAAGGGGTAAACATACTCATCCTTACAGGCTCCCCCATTGTGGGACGCTTCGAATTTCCTGAACAGATTGATTTTGTCCGTGTACCCGGAATGATCAAAAAATCCAACGATCTTTATGTCCCGCATTCCATCAAAATCGAGCCTGTTCATGCTATGTCCATCCGACAGTCTATCATTGATGCTACAGCCAAAAGTTTCCGACCGGACCTTTTCATTGTAGACAAGGCTCCTAAAGGGATGAAGCATGAGATCATGCCCACCCTCGAATGGATGAAGCAGATCGGCCAGACCCGAACTATCCTCGGCCTGCGTGATATCATGGATGACTCCGAAAGCACTATTAAGGATTGGACCGACAAAGGCATATATGATGTTCTGGATAATCTGTATTCAGAAATCTGGGTCTACGGGCATCAAGAGTATTACGATCCCATCAAGGAATACGCTATTCCTGAATCCATCAGCAAAAAAATGGTTTTCACCGGATACATTCCCCGGAAAATCCACAACCGTTCCTGCCCGGATAAAAGGAAGAACGGCAAAAAGCTGGTAGTAATTACTGCCGGAGGCGGCGGTGACGGCTATCCCATGATGGATGCCTACCTGAAAGCCCTTGAAAAATATAATCCGCAGGACTTCAGGACCGTAATGGTCACCGGACCTTTCATGTCCAAGGAACAGCGCCTTGACCTTTCAAAAAGGGCAAAGAATCTTTCCGTAACCTTCTACCATTTTTATAGAAGAATGGAGAAGCTTTTCAGTAATGCCGACCTCGTAGTCAGCATGGGCGGCTACAACACTATCTGCGAAATTCTTTCACACAAGCAGGTCAGCCTTATCGTCCCCCGGGAGACTCCGCGCCTTGAGCAGACTATTCGCGCCAATGTATTGAAAGAGCAAAACCTTGCAGACTTTCTGCCCTGGCACAAGCTTGGACCTGACACAATTATGGAAAAGATCAACCATCTGCTGAATAATTCCAATTCCATCCGGGAAGCCATTAATAACTTCAACTTCACAGGCCTTGAGGTCATGCATGACCGTGTGGGCTATTTTAAAGACAACTGCTAATGACACATTCCAAAAAGCCCGTCCTTGCGATGATTCTCAAGGGATACCCGCGTATCTCTGAGACTTTTATTTCTAATGAGATCAGACTTCTCGAACAGAGAGGAGTCAAGATTCATATCATTTCCATGCGCAAACCGCGTGAAAACTTTACCCACAAGTCCATTTCTGAAATCAAGGCTGAAGTTTCATATCTGCCTTCCACACTTGAAGGATGCCTTGAAGAACTTTTCGGTTCCGAGGACATGGATGCGGGCCTCAAAGATGAGCGTTACGGTAAAGACGAAGAATTTACAGCCCGCATCGACAGAATATGGAATGTCTACCGCGAGACCGGAAGTGAAGCTTCATTCAAGCACATGCTCCAAGGTGAATACATTGTAGAAAAAATTCTGCCCGGATCAGATATTTTCCATTTCCATGCTCATTTCGCACACTCCCCCTGCTCTGTAGCCAGAAATGCAAGCCGGCTTTCCGGCCTGCCTTTCAGCTTTACTGCACATGCCAAGGATATCTACACCCAGAAGCCGGAAAAAATCACCGCCAAGATTTCCGAAGCCAAGTTCGCAGTGACCTGCACCGGATACAATTGCGATTATCTGCAATCCATCGCTCCGGAAGGCAAACCTATCCACAAGGTTTACCACGGCATTGACCTGAATCTGTTCAGTTCCGACAAGGAACTCACTTGTTCCGGCCCTTATGAAATTTTCACTGTAGCTCGCTTCACCACAAAAAAAGGTCTGCCCACAGTCTTCAAGGCCCTTAAAAAGCTTGAAGAAAAAGGTGTAGACTTCAACTATAACATCGTTGGTGACGGAGACGAGCGCGCAGAAACCCTTAAGCTGCTGGATGATCTGAAACTGAACGGCAGATGCAACTGGCTGGGTACAAAACCTCATGAGGAAGTGCTTGAACATTATCGCACGGCAGACCTCTTTGTCCTTGGTTGTGAAATCGCACCCAACGGTGACCGAGACGGCATCCCCAACGTGCTGGCTGAAAGTATGGCCATGTCCGTACCTGTTGTTGCCACCACAGTTTCCGGTATTCCCGAATTGATCGAGAATGGCAAAACAGGTCTGCTGGTTGAGCCGGGAGACTCTGACTCCATGGCTGATGCAATGGAACGCATGCTCACCGATCAGGAACTGCGCAAGAGCCTGATCCCTGCAGCAAAAGAAAGGGTTCACGAAATTTTCGACAACCGCTACTGGATCAACAAGCTGGCGGATGTATACGAACAGTACGGTATTAAAGCATAATTTTGAGTAAGCTTCACATAAAGTTTACCATGAGGGGCTTCGAAATTAGAAACAGCGAAGCTTAATAAAAGTTTTTGGGATTCTTAAACCCTTTTTGCAAAAAGGGTTTAAGCCGCCGGAGGCAACAATTTAGGGAGCCATGCAGATGAAAGTTGCTTTTTTTGCTCCTCATAAACCCATTGATCATCCGCTTCCTTCCGGGGATTTGATCATCGGGAAGACTCTGCATGATTTCCTGCGTTCCCAAGGCCATGAACTGCTCATTGCCAGCCGCTTCAGGCTTCGCCATATCACTCAGAAGCCTTTAAAATGGCCTGCTCTCTACCTTGAATTCAAACGCACCTTAAAACGGATTGAAGAATTTAAGCCAGATCTCTGGCTGACCTACCACAGCTATTACAAATCACCGGACCTGCTGGGGCCTTATATCTCCGAAAAAACAGGCATACCCTACGCAATCTATCAGGGAGTGTTCGCCACAAAACACCGCCGAAATTATAAAACTTGGGCCGGTTACATGGCGAACAAAAATGCCCTGCTTCACGCCGACCATGTCTTTGCTAACAAGACCATCGATTTCCACAATCTTTCTCGGATCATTCTCCCGGAAAAGCTTTCACGCACATATCCCGGCATTGAACCGGATAAATTCAACTATTGCCCGCAGGGCTCTGAAGAGATACGCAATAAATACGAACTGAACGGAAAAAAGATTATTCTCAGCACTGCCATGCTCCGTGAAGATGTCAAAGCTGAAAGCATCACTGATCTGATCAATGCTTTTGCTCCGATAAGCAGGAAAGTCCCTGATGCAATGTTGCTCATTGCCGGAGATGGAGAAGCACGCCAGCGTCTTGAAAAGCTGGCAGCCCAAAAAGCCGAAAATAGAATAGTCTTCCTCGGTCAGGTAAAACGCGATCAACTGTACAAATACTATAGTGCAGCGGATATTTTCGCCTACCCGGGAATAAATGAAGCGCTTGGTATGGTTTACCTTGAGGCCCAATGTGCCGGACTTCCGGTAGTGGCCTACTCGACACGAGGCCCTAAAGAAGCGGTTGTTCACGGGGAAACAGGATTATTATCCCCGGAAAAGGATATCCCGGCCATGTCTGCCAACCTGAATAGACTTCTCACTGACAACGGCTTGCGAAAAAAATTGGCAAAAACAGCTCCAAAACACGTAAGGAATAATTTCGACCTGAACAGCAACCTTCATGAAGTTGAACAAAAACTAATCACCATCAGCCACTGGAAAGATTAATGAAATCAGTAAAAATCGCATTTATCCGCCACTCGGTTACTGAATGGAATGAAGAAGGACGTATTCAAGGCCATTTCAATTCTCCGCTTACAGAACATGGACGAAAACTGGCTGCAGGCTGGAGAGATACCCTTGAACCGCATACATTTGATGCGGTGCTGACCAGCGATCTGGGCAGAACAATCGAGACCGCCAATATTATCACTGAAGGCCTGAATCTGCCCACCCTTCACCTTCCCGGCCTGCGCGAACAGGACTGGGGAGAATGGTCCGGTTTAACCATGGATGAACTGCATGCAAAATTTCCCGGCAAACTGGATGAAGAAGTCGCCAAAGGCTGGCATTTTACCCCTAACAACGGCGAGAACCGAACAGAATGCGCCGAGCGCGGCCTTAAAGCCCTAGAAGAAGGAATAAGCGAAGTTCTTAACACCGTAGACAAAGACGAAATAAAAATTCTGACAGTCGCGCACGAAGGTGTAATTAAATCAGTCATCTACAAATTATTGGACCACGACTTCATGCCCGAAGAAAGAAAACTGCTCAAAAGACGCAAATTGCACTGGTTGAACTGGAACGGCAAACTTTCCATTGAAAGGCTGAACGACGAGTTATGAAAATAATTCATTATTGCCAGCACGTGCTGGGCATGGGTCATTTTTTCCGCAGCCTTGAAATAGCCAAAGCTTTAGACAAGGAGGAAGTCCTTTTTGTAGCCGGAGGAGAACGCCCGGACCAACATCTACCACCCAATGTGGAATACCGGCAGTTACCCGGACTATGTATGAATGAAAATTTCGGAGGACTGATGCCCACCGAAGAAGGCCGTGACCTTGAAGAAGTCAAAGAAGAGCGCAGCGCTAGACTTTTTAAAATATTCGAAGAGGAAAAGCCGGATGTATTTCTCATTGAACTTTTCCCCTTTGGACGCAAAGCCTTCCGTTTTGAACTCCTGCCCGTTCTGGATGCCGTCAAAGAAGGTCAATTCGGAGACGTAAAGGTCGTCTGTTCCCTGCGGGACATCCTCGTGGAACGCAACGACGGAGGCAAACACGAAGCCCGTGTTGTAAAATACCTGAATAAATATTTTGATCTGCTGCTTATACATGCCGACCCGAAAATTGCCGCACTGGATGAAACTTTTCAGGCTTTCAAACAAATTGAAATTCCATGCGAATACACTGGTTTTGCAGCCCGAAAACCTGCAGAGAATAGGCGTGATGAAATCCGTGCAGATTTGAATTTAAGCACGGACGAAAAGCTACTCATTGCCAGTGCGGGGGGAGGTAAAGTCGGCGGACCGCTGATGCAGGCAACGCTGGAATCTTTCATTGGACTTAACACAGATAAATGCAGACTGCTGATGCTCAGCGGTCCATTTTTGAATGATGATAAATACGCTGCCCTCTGCGCCACTGCAAAACCATACAAGAATATAACCATTCAACGCTTTGCCAGTGACTTCACCGACCTGCTCTCCGCCGGAGATGCTATGATCTCCATGGCCGGATATAATACTTGTATGGATATCCTTACCTCATGTATTCCCTCTGCAGTATTTCCCTTTGCCCAGAATCATGAACAACGTATGCGCGCGGAAAGACTTGCGAAGTATATACCGTTGAAAATTCTTGATTCAACTGACATGCCGACAATGACTACAACCATAAGTGACCTGCTAGGCCAAAGCCGCAACAGGACTGATCACGGCATCAATCTGAAAGGCGCGAGCAAATCGGCAGATTTAATCAGAGATCTAAGGAAAATTTAATGTCCTGCAGACCCGTTTCAGCAATCTGGAAGAATAATCTTTCCACCCTCACAGAATCCTTTGATCTCTGGTGGGATGATTTCATCGCAAGTATTCCGCACGATGGTTGTGATGTATTCTTCAGAGCTGACGATATCGGCTATCCGGGTAAACAATTTTCCGCCATGATAAAAATATTTAAAGAGCACAACACCCCTCTGGCCTTGGCTGTTGCCCCTTCATGGCTGAACGAACAGCGCCGGGACATGCTCCTTGAAGAATTAGGTCCTGATTTAAAGCTGTGGGCTCTGCATCAGCACGGCTACCGTCACATGAATCACGAGCAGACCGGCAAGAAATTCGAATTCGGGCCCTCTCGCGATAAAAATGCAGTCGCCGGAGAACTATGCAGAGGTAAAGCCAAACTGGGCAGGCTGCTGGGCAACAACTTCAGTCCCTTATTCACCCCGCCATGGAACCGCTGCTCAGCAGAAACAATGAAAAGCCTTGTTGAACTAGGCTTCAGTGCTATTTCCAGAAGCACCAATGTTTACCCGAATCCTCCGCAGGAACTGCCGGACATACCGGTTAATATTGACCTGCACACAATAAAGGAATCTTCCCCTGAGCAAGGACTGAAGACTCTGCAAGACCTGATGAAAGAAGCTGGCAAATCCGGCTGCGCGGGTTTTATGCTCCATCATCAGCGTATGAATAAAACCTCACAGCTTTTCCTCCATTACCTGCTCGGTAAAATAAACATCACTCCCGGCTTGCGCGTAAAAGACATACGTGACCTTCTTTAATTACATTGCTGTAATCAAATTTGCAGCTTTGTAATACTCAAAAAGCATAATCCACTGTATCCTCGTCGTAATAAAAACTTATAACGAGGAAGTAGTGCTGGACTTTGCATTTTCCCTTTGCATTTCAGCCCGTTTCAGTTATTTATAAATAGCTGACAGCTAAACATTCACTCATGATTCACGGGGGCGAATCATGAGATCAGATACATTCATATCTACCGAGCAAGACATGTCGAAAAAGAAAATTCCATTCCAAAATCAAAACGATCAGCCGGATATTGCGGCTCAAGTCGTTCTGCCATTTAAAAAGTCCTTTGAAATCAGTGTAAAAAGCCTAAAATCACGTTTCTTACGAAACATGGTCACCGTAACCAGCCTGATTCTGGCAGTCTCTTTTCTGGCTTATGTTCTCGTGGGTGCGGATATATCCAACGGACTCTATAACTCAGGCGACCCCGGACTGATCAAGGTACTGGATAAATCCGGCTATGAACCGGGCGGCAGTGCCAAAGAGCGCTGGATCGTCATCCTTTCGCTGCTGGTTTGCACCGTTGGAATCATCAACGCCCAGCTTATGGCTGTGACTGAACGCTTCCGTGAAATCGGGACTATGAAATGCCTCGGCGCACTGGACAGCTTTGTTCTGCGTCTATTCCTGCTCGAAGCCTCAATGCAGGGAACAACCGGAGCTCTGCTCGGATCTTTATTTGGAGCAATTATCGCAATCCTCGTTGGCATGCTCCGCTTTGGATTTGATGCCTTGACCATGCTTCCTGTTGATGAAGTCGGTATGTCACTCCTTTATTCCATTGGCGTAGGCTTCGGGCTTAGCCTGCTTGGTGTAATGTATCCGGCTTTCATTGCTGCACGCATGCGGCCCATTGAAGCCATGCGGGTGGAAGAATAAATTCCAGAAACCGAATAAATTTCAAACGGAACAACAACTTTAATATAAAAGGCGAGAAAAATGGCCGACCAGCACACCATCGTCCGGGTGACCGGAGTTAAGCGAAATTTCAAACTCGGCAGTACTGATGTTCAAGCACTTAAAGGAGTGGACCTTGAAATCTTTGCCGGGGAATATCTTTCCATTATGGGGCCTTCCGGTTCCGGTAAATCCACTCTCTTCAACATGATCGGCGGGCTGGATAAACCAACCGAAGGCAAAGTCTACATCGATGAAGTGGACATTGCCCAGCTGGATGCCTTTGAACTCGCATGGCTGCGTAACAGAAAAATCGGATATATATTCCAGACCTTCAATCTCATTCAGGTTATGACTGCGCTGGAAAACATCACCCTGCCCATGATCTTCGCCGGAGTACATAACGACGCCGCAGTAGCCAAAGGCATAGAACTGCTTGATCTTGTCGGACTCCACAAACGCTACAATCACAAACCGCAGGAACTTTCCGGAGGTCAGCAGCAGCGCGTCGCCATTGCCAGAGCGCTGGCCAACGACCCGGCTATCATCCTCGCGGACGAACCCACCGGGAACCTCGACCTTTCCACCGGGGAAGAAATCATCAAACTGATGAACGAGCTTAGTAAGGAGCGAGGTGTGACCATCATCACCGCAACTCACGACTACAAAATGCTCAACGCCTCGGACCGGGTTGTCTGGATCGAAGACGGATTGATCAAAAAAATTGAACACCGCGACCAGCTCAACATCGACGTGGGCTGCATCCGCATGGCCTGATCACCGGAGGCACCCGTTAATGTCCATACTGTCATCTGAAAATATCCTTCCGCGCCAGCGCAGCAGAATTGCCATATTCCTGCTGTCCGCTCTACTTATGCTATGTGCAGGAGCACCCGGAAAGGCCTATAGTTCAGCTGAATCCATTCAGCAGACCATCACAGATCTTGCATCTTTCGGAGACCGCTCTTTCGGTTCCTTGGGCGCAAGAAGAGCTGCCGATTATATTGAAATGAAATTTGAGGAACTCGGTGATTTCAAAACCGGAAAACACCTTTTCCTCGCTCCGACCATGACTGCCGAAGATACTGTCTTCAGTATCGACAATGGAAAACAGATCAATATCAGACCTGCCAAATTCAATGCTATTTCTCCACCCGCAACTCCTGTTGAGGGTCTCAGCGGACCGGTCGTTTACGTGGGCAAAGGCAGACTCAATGACTTCAACGGACTTCCGGTCAAAGATGCCATTGTGCTTATGGACATGGATTCCGGCAAGAACTGGCTCAATGCTGCCAGTCTTGGGGCATCAGCCCTTATTTATGTTGATAACGGTCCGACCTTAAAAGGATTTTTCGAAGAAAAGCTGGAGCTTTCGCCTCTGGATTTCCCCCGTTACTACATGAGTGCTGAAGACGCACACAATGAGCTGGGATTCGATGCAGGAATCGGAAATAAACTTATTGCCGAGTCCGGAAAACTCAAATCGCAAAGCAAATGGAAACGGATTGAAGCTGAAAACGTATACTGCATGATTCAAGGCAGTGACCCCGAAATGAACGAGGAGCTTATCGTAATCGAAGCTTTTTTCGACAGCTCCTCATATGTCATGGGGGATTCACCGGGGGCGGACGAAGCCCTTTCCATTGCCTCGCTTCTTGAAATCGGCAAAAAAATGGCCGCCAATCCGCCGAAACGCTCGGTACTGCTTTTGGCAACTACCGGACATGCCCAGTCTTTGCGCGGCATAAGGGAATATGCTTCTGCTGTTTCCGGTAAAAGCAAGACACTCAAAAAGATTAAGGTGGAACTGCGCAACAAAAAGAATGATGCATCTAAAATCCTTGATGGCCTTGAGCTTGATAATCCGCTTGCGGCTGAGCTAGCTGTTGAGAATCCGAAGCTTTTCACTTTGCTCTACGAAACCCTGAAGAACCAGATCAAAGATGAAGTGGACATTGTCAGTAAGAAACTCATGCAGCTCAGATTGCAGGAAAATGCTGATCAGGCCAGAATCGATAAACTGGATGAAAAACGCAAACTTCTGCGCCGAATCTCATGGAAAACAGATTACTCCAACCTGCCATCTGAAGAAATGGCGGCAGTAAAAGACCTTTTTCCTCAGGTAAGAGAAAAGATCCGCAAGACCAAGCAGGATGTAACACAACAGCTCAGCGCGATTAAAAGTGCCCGTGAATTGCGCAAGATCGTGCGCTCGAAAGAAATGGTCTGCGCTATATCACTCCATCTTTCCAGCCATGGTGAGGGAGTAGGAGCTTTTAGCGAAGGCTGGTTCTATGAACTTCGCCCGAGCATCAACCTTTCACGTACATTTTCACGCATAAATGACATTCTTGAAGACGCTGTACCGGAAGTGGAAAAACTTACCGGTACAGACGGGATGTACAAAGACACCCTGCGCCCGGACCGGACCCGCCCCTGGCAGACATGGTTACTTGACCAACCGCAGTTCAGCAGTGAAGTCGCCACTATGTCCGGCAAACTCGGATTCACATTTGCCACTGTAAACGATGGGCGCGAATACTGGGGAACCCCTTTCGATACCATTGAAAATGTGAATTGGGACAACATTGAAAAACAGGCCGAATTCACAGAAGGACTAATCCGTAAGATTTCAAACAGCGAAGGCCCCTTAACCACCAAAATGCCGCGCAAAGGCTACGCCATGGTCAACGGCAAGGCCCGTTTCATCCGTCAGGGTGAACTTTTCGCGGACCAGCCTGCTCCCGGAGCCGTCTTCATGGCTTTTCAGGGCAAGACCAGATTTTATGCCCTGTCCGATTCCGAAGGCGATTTTGACTACAAAGGAGTTGCCTCCAAGAAACTGGTTCAGTCCAAACTTATCATCGAAGGTTATAAATACAACGATGACGGCAGGATTGTCTGGGCCATTGATAAGGAACAGACAGGTAAAAATGCCTACAGGCTGAAAATGCGCAGATTGGACATGGAAACCAAGCTTGTTATGTTCGGTTGCCGTCAGACAACCCTGTTCGACCTGCTGACCCCGCGGACTTTCCGCTATATGACCAAAGTGGAGGTATTGGACGGAACTCGCGATGCAGCGCCCATGCATTACTGGTACAGCCGTATTGATACCCGCTCATCAACCATTGCAAGTGTCTTTCTTGAGCCGGATATCCCGTTGAAGATGACTCTTTCCGATACGGTTCTGAACCGCAAAATGATCCTCATTCAGTCCAAACCGACTGATCCGGCAGGTAAAGGATACAACCTCAAGGAATGGCCCATTATCCCGGCGACCGACTATCGCGCGGCAAAGGATATGTGGACCCTGCTTGATCCGCGCATAAAGAACCTTGAATCGCACGGCATAGTAAACCAGCAGATCAGGACTCTGGAACAAAAAGGGACCAAAGCCCTGGCCGAGGCGGAAACAGCATGGAAAGAACAGCGCTACGATGACTTCATGACCAATGCCCGCAGCGCTTGGGCACTGGCCTCCAAGGTTTACCTTGATGTGGACCAGACCCAGAAAGATGTGCTGGTTGGGGTTCTCTTCTATATCGCCCTGTTCATTCCTTTTGCATACTGCATGGAAAGGTTGATTTTTTCATTCGCGGATATCCACAAACGGATCGTAGGCTTTCTGGTAATCCTTTTGGCAGTTATTGCGGTTATCTACTCAGTGCATCCGGCCTTTCAGCTGACCTACAGCCCCATGGTTGTAATTCTGGCTTTTTTTATTCTCGGCCTCTCAATTATGGTTTCACTGATCATCTTTTTCCGCTTTGAGAAGGAAATGATCCAGCTTCAACAACGCGCACATAAAACCCAGACCTCCGAGATCAGCAAATGGAAGGCTTTTACCTCCGCATTTGTCATCGGGGTCAGCAACCTGCGCCGCAGAAAACTCAGGACCTTTCTAACCTGCCTGACCCTTACTATCCTGACTTTCACCATTATGAGCTTTACCGCGGTAAAATCTCTGCGTCAGCACACTTACGTGAAATTCAGCGAGAACAAGCCCTACCATGGCCTGTTCTTAAAGAATCTAGGCTGGCATGACCTACCCCGAGAAACACTAGGCATTGTCAGCAACGACTTTGACGAAAACGGCATTGTTGTTCCACGCGGCTGGATGGAGCTGAAAGACAAAACCACATCTGCTATCACTCCTGTAAGTTTCGATGGCAAGCAGGAAGAAGTAAAAGGTCTTGTCGGTCTTGGCGCTAAAGAGCCACTTGTCAGTGGAATCGACAAGATTCTTGTGGACGGCAACTGGCTTGCCCCCAACAAAACAAACCAGATTCTGCTTTCTCAAAAGATAGCCTCCCGTCTCGGTGCATCTGCCGGAGACATCATAAATGTATGGGGAAGCAAGTTCGTATTAACAGGTATCTTTGACGGCAAAAAATTCAGCGAGCACACCGACCTTGACGGAGAACCCATGACACCGGTCATCTTTCCGTCCGCCGCAGCACAGGAGCTTAGTGAAGTTGAAGCTGAAGCCATTGAATCCGGTGAAGATATCGATACTTTTCAGGGCCGCTATACCCACATTCCCGGTGAGGTTACCGCCATCATCCCTTATGAAACCCTCATGGCAATGGGAGGCACTCTCAAGGCAGTGGCAATCGCACCTGTATCAGGAAAATTCTCAACGGAAACCGTAGATAACATGACTGACCGATACGGACTGCCGATATTCTCTTGCAGTAAGAGCGGTACGTACATTTGTCAGGCCTCTGACACCATGAATTATTCGGGTATGGGCAACATAATGATCCCGTTGATCATTTCCGCCTTGATCGTTCTTAATACCATGATAACCAGTGTTTATGAACGTAAAAAGGAAATTGCGGTTTACACTTCCATCGGAATGGCCCCGACTCATGTCTCATTCCTGTTTATTGCCGAGGCCATAGCCTTTGCTGTAATCAGTGTGGTGGTCGGTTATCTGATAGCACAGACAGCTTCAGGACTGCTGGCCGGGACACCTCTCTGGGCAGGCATGACCGCCAACTATTCTTCCATGGCAGGAGTAGCTGCAATGCTGCTGGTTATTGCCGTAACCCTTATTTCGGTCATCTACCCCTCCAAGGTAGCGGCAAACATTGCCATTCCGGACGTCAACCGTTCATGGAAGATGCCGGACACCGATACCAACACCATCGAAGCACCGCTGCCCTTCCTGCTCAAACATGCTGAGCAGCAGGATGCAGGCGGCTTCCTGCTTGAATACCTTGAATCACACACCGAGGTTTCTCACGGCTTGTTTTCCACTTCAGAAATCGAAGTAAACTTCAGTCAGGAACCTTTGCCGGAATCAGTCTGTAATTTGCTGGACGGATGCCCGGACCACATAACCTGTTTCCGTTTCAATGTGCGGGTCTGGCTTGCTCCATTTGATTTCGGTGTAAAGCAGATGGTCGAACTTCGTTTCAGACCGGCCACAGCTCATCCGCAATTTCTTGAAGCTGTCCTGTTCATTACCCGCGAATCTGGTGAAATAGGTGCATGGAAACGATTGAATAAAGACTTCATCAACGCCATCAGAAAACAATTCCTGGTCTGGCGTTCACTAGACCCGGAAAAACAAAAGAGCTTCCGCGAAAAGGTACCGGAAATGATGGCCTTCGGTTTTACCGGACTGAATACTAGTAAAAAGCTTGCAGACCTCTAAATATAAGGATTCCTCAGATGCATGGTAAAATAAGGAAAAGAGCGATTCTGCTGGGCACCTTCTTCGGGCTGCTCATTTGCGCTTTTACACCTTTTAACAACACCTACTTGAACGCGACCCCACTGGCAGGTGGACATTTCCCGCTGGCGCCGTTTTTCATATTGGCATGGCTGACCGCAATCTGCGCACTGCATCGTAAGGTCTTGCGTTCTCGCCCGCTGCTGACCGGTCTTGATCTGATGACCATGTGGATCCTTATGGTCATTGTCTCCGGCATTTCCTACACCGGATTAGCCAGAACTTTTTTCATCAACCTGACCGCACCTTTCCACTTTGCCACTATAGGCAACAGATGGAAGGAGATGTTACAGCCGCTACTGCCGGAATCCCTGCACCCCACCGATCCCAAAGCAGTGGAGCAGCTATACAACGGTATCAAAGGAGGTCCATTCATGGGCAACCTTGAAATATTCAATTCCATCCCTTGGGGATCATGGCTTACTCCGCTCATGTGGTGGGGAGCTTTCATCCTGCTATGCTATTTCATGATGCTCTGCCTGACTAACATTTTCAGCAGGCAATGGGTGGAAAATGAACGCTTGAACTTCCCTCTTCTGCAGCTGCCCCGTTTCATGGAAGAAGCCATGGATCAGGGATTATACGGATCATTTCTTGGAAATAAATTTTTCCTGATCGGACTGATCTTCTGCATTTGTCTGCATCTGATCAATGGTCTGCATTTCTACATTCCTTCAGTGCCGGAATTTCCGACCCTGCTTCTCGCCGGTAAATATTTTGCTAAAACCGGACTGTTTTCAGGTTTCCACAAGCTTAAAATCTACTTTTATCCCGCATTTGTAGGATTCGCCTTTCTGGCTTCAAGGCAAATTTCTTTCAGCTTCTGGTTCTTTTTCCTGCTTGGTGGATTGTTTTATGGAATCCTGAGTGCATCAGGTCTGAACATTCCCGCCTCCGCTCTGGGCGTAACCTTCGGCCCGACCCTTACACGACCGGAAGAAACCCAGATGATCGGGGCCTACCTTGTATTTTTCTTTTTTATCATCTGGCTGGCCCGCCAACATCTCAAACAAGTCATCAAGGAAGCTTTCGGAGCGGACTCTACTCGCGGCGAAGCAGAATGGATGTCCCTGCGCTTCTCCTTTTGGGGTCTTGCAGTTTCCGGCCTGCTGCTCACTGCATGGTGCGTATATTTCGGTATCCCCATGCTGGTGGCTGTAGTTGTCCTGCTGGCATTTTTCATATTTACGCTGGTGGCATCCAAGGCAATCTGCCAAGGCGGCATCGCTTACTTTACCTTGACTGCGGCGCCAATTGACTGTGTAACCACAATTTTCGGTTCTAAGTTCTTCGGCTCGGTGGGAATCGCCATCACCGCCATATGCCAGAAAATTCTTTTTGTTGACCTCAGGGAATCGCTTATGCCCTCATTGGTGCACGGCTCCAAGATCAATGAATGGATCAGAAATAAACGGCTTTTCCTGCTTGGCATAACCATTATCCTGCTGCTGGGTGTAATCGTATCTTTCGGGGCTATGCTTATGGTCTGCTACAAGTATGGTATCCGAGAATTACAACTGGACTGGGCAACCCGCACATCCATGAACGTCTACGACAACGTAGCCCGTATAATTCAGGAGCCTGCAGCAACTTCCCACTGGGTAACCACCTTCGCCACTGTGGGCGCACTGGTTATGTTTGTACTGATACTGGCTTATAACAGACTGCCGTGGTGGCCGTTGCATCCCATCGGATACTTGACCGCCTACAGCTCTGCCATGAAAATTCTCTGGTTCAGTTTTTTCCTCGGATGGATTTGCAACCAGCTGACCCTTCGCTATGGCGGAGTGGGATTATTCAAGCGGGTCCGTTATCTCTTCTTCGGCCTGATTATGGGTGATTTCCTAATGGGCGGAGCATGGGCTCTTTACGGACTTTACGCAGGACAAAGTTATCAGGTTCTTCCCGGCTAAATCCAGTTAACAAGCATAATGAGACATACACATGCATAATGATAAAGAGCTACAAGAATATCGGGATCTACTAAAAACCCCGACCCATTTTGAAGAGGGCTTTGACTGGAAAACCGTAGTCGGTGCCATCTTCATCGGCTTCCTGATGATGCCGGGAAGTATGTACCTGCAGTTAGTCATCGGTCAGGGCATCGGCCCTGCTGCCCGCTGGGTAACCATCATTCTTTTCGCTGAAATTGCAAAACGTTCATATACGGAACTGAAACAACAGGAAATATTCCTGCTTTATTACATGGCCGGAGCGGCGCTGGCCTCGCCATTCTCAGGTCTGCTATGGCAGCAATATTTGGTGCAATCGGACGCAGCGCGCATGCTGGGCCTGACCGAATTCATCCCGACGTGGGTTGCCCCGCAACCGGGATCAGATTCTCTTATTGAGCGAACCTTCTTCCATCGCGACTGGCTTATACCGATTTTGCTGCTGGTAGGTGCGCAGATAGTACAGCGAATTGACCATTTCGGATTGGGATACGCCCTTTATCGCATCACATCCGATGTGGAAAAACTTCCCTTTCCCATGGCTCCTGTCGGTGCTCTGGGTACCATGGCTTTGGCTGAATCCACCGAAGAAAAAAAGGCCAGCTGGAAATGGCGGGTCTTCTCTGTGGGCGGAGTCATAGGGCTGGCATTCGGTACAATTTATGTACTCCTGCCCGCTGTTTCGGGATTATTATTTACCGAGCCGATCAGGATTATTCCCATCCCGTGGGTTGAGCTTACGCCCTATACGGAAAGAATACTTCCAGCCGTTGCCACCGGTATCCAGTTTGACCTCGGTCTATTCTTTATCGGTATGGTTCTACCCTTTTGGGCTGTTATCGGCGGTTTAATCGGTATCATCATTACTTTTGTTGCGAACCCGTTTCTTTACGAGCACGGCATCCTGCACCGCTGGCATCCGGGTATGGAGACTGTTGAAACAGTCTTTGCAAACAACTTCGACTTTTATATGAGTTTTTCCATCGGTCTCGGTCTGGCTATCGGTCTGATCGGTATCTGGTACGTGGTCAAATCATTCCGTGGAGAACATGCCAAGCACCGGGAATCGTGGAGTAAACTTTTCGAACCGCCGGAAGGACGCGGGGACATCAACTTCTGGGTCTCCATCGCCATCTATGTATTCTCAACACTTGCCTATGTAGGTATGAGTTTACTGCTGGTACCCAATTTCCCGTGGATTTTCTTTCTGCTCTACGGTTTTATCTACACCCCGGTAATTTCTTACATCACCGCTCGAATGGAAGGTATTGCCGGACAGTTTGTCAGCCTGCCGCTGGTACGAGAAGCAAGCTTCATCGCCGGAGCAAAATTCTTCGGTTATCAGGGCATTGAAATCTGGTACGCACCGATCCCGATCCATAACTACGGTGAAGCGACTGTTCATTTCCGCGAAATCGAACTGACCGGAACATCCATTCGGGGTATCATCAAGGCTGAGCTTGTGGTTTTTCCGGTGGTTATGGTTGCCAGTCTACTCTTCTCGCAATTCATCTGGCAACTTGCACCCATTCCTTCATCAAACTACCCTTATGCACAGGAACTCTGGCACCTGCAGGCCCTTAACACCCTGCTCATGCAGACATCTACCCTTGAAGGCAACTCACTGTTCTTTCAGGCCCTTAGTGGCCCGGTAGTGATGGGCGGGATCAGTCTGGGACTTGTGCTTTACGCCATACTTAATTCGCTAGGATTACCGGTCCTGCTGGTATATGGTGTTGTCAGAGGACTTGGACAAAGCACCCCCCACGGATTTATTCTGGAAGTTGCCGGTGCTTTGATCGGCCGATATTTCTTCCAGAAAAAATACGGAGCCATGTGGCGGCAGTATGCCCCGGTTCTGCTGGCAGGTTTCTCCTGCGGCATGGGTTTGACAGGTATGTTTGCCATGGGTTGCACTCTTATCCTTAAATCGCTAGGAAAAATGGCTTACTAATCAAATCCGACTCTTTGTTTAAAACAATTCTGAAAAAGAATTAAAACTTTGCGGATGATTGGAAAATGTTTTAGGTAACCTTGCTTCGGCTTGATTATCCGCATTGTATTTGCATCAATATGATTTTCGACTTTCCATACAGTTAGACGGAAAGTTTTCCATAAGGAACAGATAATGGATTTTAAGAATATAGCTTGGGACGGCATCAGTTTTGAAATCCCGTCCAACTTCGAGGTTAGCGGAATTGATAAAAAGTTCCTGCAACTCGACAATGGAGAGTATCCTTGTATTGAACTTCGCTGGTATGATGCCGGCAGAACGTATAAGGAAAAGACGTATTTCAGACAGCTTGCCAAAAAAATTGAGGCGTCCTCAGGGCTCAAGATAGAATCTACAGTCCTGCCCTCTTCATGGAAAGGACCGCTTAAAAAATTCGATACTACTGGCTTTTACTGGCAGTCTGATCTCGCTACAGGCCGCGGGGTTATGTTCTACTGTAAGAATGCTTCTAAAGTCATGCTGGTGCAATTCATCGGCAAATGTGATGACCAGATCGACGATGCTGCGGTAAAATTATTTAGCAGCCTCAAATTACACGAATCGGATTCTGAGCGACTCTGGCAGATTTACGATATGAAGGCAGCTCTACCAGGATCAATGGACCTCGAATCATTCGAATTCAAGCCCGGTAGATTCAATATTACTCTCACTGACCAGACAGAGACCATAGAACTTTTCCGTTTCAGCCCTGCCGATGTGATCCTCAAAGACAGCACTCTCGGAGAGTTTTCCAGAGAACTTTTCAAAGATGATATTAAAGCATTAGGACTTTCCATAGCTGAGCTTGAATACGACAAGGGAGCTACCTGTATGTTCGGTCAGGAAAAGAGTCCTTCTGCCACCAAACTTGCGCTGGCTAAATTAAATTCTAAACGCCGTCCATACGGACAGATTGAAATCCGCTATACGCAAGAAAGCAACCGCATTATGGCTGTGATGGTCAAATCACGCCAGCATATAGCGGAAGACAGAGCAAAAAATATTTTCAGGAATTATGAAATTATTCAGTAAGAAAAAACTAGTTGTTCCCGAAATGACCAGGGGCGAAGCCATGGCCTGCAAGCCCCTGAAGAACCGGAATATAACTGAGAAACGCATGGAAAATGGGCTGATAATGCTCTCTTATCCATTGCGTCTGAAACCGCTTTTCGCTGATGTGGCAAAAAGATTCGGAATGTGGAAAGACGGACATGCTCCCATAAAAAAATTGGAACTTGATGAAATGGGAACTTTGGTCTGGGATATGATTGACGGAAAAAACAGTGTCCGCAAAATAGCAGCTGCTTTTGCACAAAAATATCAGGTTCTGCCCCGCGAAGCAGAAGTTGCAACAGCTTCATTTCTAAGAGATTTAGGAAAGCGGGGTCTAGTCGCTTTCAGCAACGAAAACACCGGGACAAAATAGTCCGCCCGGAAAAGATACTAACAAATCAAAAAATTTTAACTGCAAGTCAGTTTGATATATTCCTCAAAACTGACACCATTCCAGACTTTGCTCACCCAATAGGCAGAAGCCCAGATCATCAATGCGGTGGAATGTACATCTGAAAGACGTTTCAACTTAGCCTCAAGATTAGGCCAACTCACACCGTGATTGTTGTGTACACTTTCTGTTTCACAAGCTTCTTCAACCTGCAAAAAAAGATATGCTCCTTTGCATTGGTTGGGCAGAATTTTCACTCCCTGATAAGCTTCCAGAACTGTTTTCAATTCAGCGACATTCAGCTCCTGAGCAACTGCACGCATGGACTTAAAAAACATATCCACAGCCCAAGGCAAAATAAATTCAGCCCCTGCACTCTTGGTCTTGAAATAGTTCTTAAGCCACTGCTCATGATCATGTGTGATTCTAGCTGCAACCTGCGGCATCTTATCCTCCTAAGAATACTCCTCTACTGATAACACTCACTTAATAACTATATTAAACAAATATATCAAGACTTTTTCTAGAAAAAAGCCAAAACAATCTAGCGATCAAAGCTCTCTCTTATTTGCCTGAAAAGACTAAACAAAAGAGCACCGGGGACAGCTTTGCCGTTGATTTCCATGCTATCAATACGAACAACAGTATTCTTATTCGGTGTTATATTTTCTTCGGTCACAAGCACAATTTTTTTCTGCGAAGACTGCACTTCACTGGCATCAATAACAAGAATCCATTGACCATCCTTTTCTTGCCACTCAAGATCAACACTCATATGCGAGTTCACACTATTCTCAAGTAACTTGACAAAATCCTCCAAAGAAAAATGCTTCCGCCCCTTCCCGGATACACCGAGATACTCTCCCTCGGAGTTACGAATAACTAAAGGGCGCTCTAAATAATCTGATGAAGGAAATGAAGATTCATCCGGTCCGGATTCTCCCGCCCGCAACAACCTGAACAACTCAGCGCGATCACGTTTCAAACGACCAATCTCCATGGCCATATCCAGAATTCTCTCGTTTGTTTCTGCAGAAAGCTTGCGTTTTTCTGTCCGAAGCACTGAGACCTCTTCGCGCAAATCGCGCAATTCAGCCTGGAAGAGAGCTTGATTGGAGAGCAAATCAGAGACCTTACCAAGTACTGACGACAACCCCTTTATCACCGTTTCCATATCCGAACTGGACTCAAGTCCGGCCCCATTGATCAACTGTTGATCATTTTTTATGTTTTGTACTAACATACCAAACTTTAAACTTAATTCATTTTCAATTTGTTCAGTTGACCAATTCATTCCATACATCTCACGTATCCTCCTGAAGATTTCAACTACCTCTACAGAGTACTTCTGCCTACGCCCAGAGTCACCTACTGAAGGCAAGAACTTCGAGTACTTATCCTTATAGTAAACCACAGTTGACGGAGGAATACCCAACCTCCTGCCAACCTCTCTCAAACTTAAGTACTGATTTGACATACACCTTGCTCATTTGTTGTTCATTAACTAATTAAACAAATAATAAACTACCATATAAACTAAGTCAACATGCAATTGAACAATATAATGTTCAATAGTTTAAACAATTTGATCAACTGATCAAACAAATCATCACCACAAAAACAACATAGACAAACCAAATTCAATGATTATCTTTTATGTATAGATGGAAAAATCTCGACGGAGGGTATGTGGAAATAGAATCAAAACAAAATAAAATATGCGAACTGAGTCGCCTTACTAAAAAAAGATTATAGTGCGTACAGTGACGGAGTAACATCCCACAGCCACGTAGCGTGGCATGCGCACTTTTCTCTTGCCCTGCCTAATACTTCGGGTGTATTTAAAGCTAAGGAGAGACGGGTATTTTCAGCCCTAAATATTAAGCACCACAAGATGTTAGAAAAAATCAAGACCACAAACCTTCAAGAAGGCATGTTTGTCGTTTGTTCAGCTAATGGCTACCCCAGTCTGCCTGCCGAGCTTTCCAACCATGCAGTATCCTCAAAAGCAGACATCTCTGCCATTCTGCAGCTAAACATTAATGAAGTCTTGATTGATTCTGAAAAAAGTTCCGTTATCAATTCATTTCCCCAGACTACATACTCCGAAGAAATTCTCTTTGCCCGCGAGGCATACAACGATGCCCTAGGTTATATTCAGAGAATATTTGAAACAGTGGAACAGGAAGGCTCGCTTGAAATTTCTGAATACAAAAAAGGCGTAAGTCCGCTGATTGATTCTATTGACAGAAACAATAGCGCTGCAGCAAGCCTTACCGTATTGGCGCGTGCGGACAAATACCTATACACCCACAGTCTGAACACTGCGATTCTCAGTGCAATACTTGGACGTTATATCGGGCTTTCGAGAGAAGCGGTCGAAGAACTTTCAATCACCGCGATGCTGATGAATATCGGTCAGCTTTGGCTGCCGAAAAACCTTATGGACAAGAAGGGCAAGTTATCTAAGGATGAATTCCAGAAAATTAAATTTCATCCATTAAAAGGATGCGAATACCTTTCCGGGCAAAACTCACCTCAGAACATCATTAACTCAATAAAAGCACATCATGAAAAATACGATGGATCAGGATACCCGCAAGGATTGTCCGGCAACGACATTCCTCAGTATGCGCGGATCATCTCCATTTGCGACTCATATGACGCACTGACATCAGATCGCCCATACCGGGAAGCCATGACGCCGAACTCGGCCATTAAACATCTCTATTCCATGGCAAATACGTCATTTCATCCCAGATATCTGGAAAGCTTCATAAAATGTGTGGGGATTTATCCTGTAGGCTGCTTTGTAAAACTATCCGACGGACGTTACGGCGTGGTAGTGACCAACACCCCCAAGGCCCCGCTTCTGCCTCAAGTGAAGGTAGTATTCAGCAGTAGATTCAGAGCTATTCATCCTGAATTTATAGACTTATCCAAGTGCGGCAATGACGCAAAGGGTGAGAGTCTTGAAATTATTGAGTGTATTCACCCGAAGACATTCAAGCTGGAACTGGATAGATTTCTTTGGTAACAGTCACTGCTACACAAATATAACTTCAACACGATCAACATAATCCCTAAGCACCTTCAATTCAGCCTGGACCTTTTTCTGGCGGTTTTGCGCTGCGCTGCTTTCTATTCTTCTGCCTATATCCCCAAGATGTACAAAGCCATAATTCAAGGCCGAGCCTTTGATGTTATGACCTATACGCGCTGCAACAGACATTTCCCCTATCGCCAATGCCTGCTCCAAATCCTTGATCTCTTTTTGGGTTATCTCCATAAACCCCGGAATAAGACCCTGTAGATCTTTATCTATTCTCTCGACAATTTTTAATCCCATACAGTCCCCACCCGCATACTTAGTGCCACTTCAAACAATTCCTACAAATTTTAAAATGAAAAAGGGTACCGCTTTTCAGCGATACCCTTACTATTATCAACTAGATCAGCCGTAGGCAAAAACTAATTACCAAACGACTAATTATTTCTATTCATTATTCTTCAAGCTGCTGAATACCATCCAGTTTCCACATTCCATCGGAGCCTACAGGCTTTACAAAATGCCATACCTCACGCACCTGCGAAGGCTGAGACTGAGAGGAATCTTCGCGAAGAAGAACATCATAGTAGACAGTAACATGGTTAACGCCGGCCTCTTCCTTGACTTCCAGCAGTCTTGCATTGACCATCAATATGTCAGTCTGAGACGGACCGGGATCTTCCTTGGCCTGCTGCTTGATTTCATTTACCACGCCGGCTGTTGCAAACTGCTCAATGTCAGCCATATCACGGCTATCCCATGATTTCTGGAGACGGGTGTAAACTGCTTTTGCTCCTTCAAGAAAATCCTCTTCGTCAAACCCGGCAGGAATATTGACAGTAGGACCGCTCTGCTGTGCTGCAGCCTCAGGAGCCTGCTGTGAAGAAGGTTTGGAAGAAAGATGATCCCACGCGTTCTGTGCTGTCTGCTCCCTGCGGGCATACGGATCAGCATTAGTATTGTTCTGGTTCGGCTGAGAGTAATCAGGACCACGCTGATAATTACCCTGCCTATACATATCATCAGTCCCACGACTGCGAGACTTGAAAAATTTAAATCCGAGATAAACAAGCAGACCGATGATCAGGAGGTTGAAGAAACCGCCTCCCATTCCACCGAATCCACCAAGCATGGAACCGAGAAAAGTACCGGCCAGCAGACCGCCGAGGAGTCCCATACCGGGACGGGCAATGCCGCCCTGCTGTTTGTTAGCACCGCTTGCTTGCTTCTGGGAAGTAGCTGTTGATGTCGGTTTATTGTAAGTTTTTGAAAAAGATGGCTTGCTGCCGAAGGATTTTCCCCCGCCCATTCTTTTCGCATCGGCATCACCAGCCATAACAGCCAGCAGGCAGACAACGGTAAGAGGAAGAACCAAATACCCGAGTAGTTTCATCTAATACCTCATTTACTTAAGTTATAAAAAAAGACCGCGACCGAAGCCGCAGTCCTTTAGATAATTACGCTAACGCCACCTGTCCAGCAATATCGGAATCATTCCATACTTTTTTTCAGAAATCCGAGCTCAACCATTGCCTCACGTATCTTTTCCACATCGAGAGGCTTCGTAAGATAAATAGAAGCTCCACCTTTATAGTACGCTTCAACCACATTGGAAGGATCATCAAGTGCGCTGGTCATCATAACCTTGGTTTCAAGATTATGAGGAATTCCGTGTTCTTTTTCTATCTCACGAATTTCTTTCAAGGCTTCCTGACCATCCATTTCCGGCATCATAATATCCAGACAAATCAGGTCATAACGACTACCGGACTCCAAAGCGTCAATAAAAGCCTGTAGCGCTTCGGCACCATTTTCAACGGCATCACATTGGCCGTAGCTCGTCATCACGTGTGTAAGATACTTCCTGCTCGCAAGCTCATCTTCAACAATTAAAATCCTCATATCGTCTCCTCATCCCATTGTAGACTTCAATAGCATTCAATTAAAACACACTGGAATTATATATGCAATTATATACACAAAATTATCAGTTACGGTTTATGTTGCGCAGAGTTGAAATGAGGGGTAATTATTCACAAAAAAATCAACAGGACGTATTCATGATCGAAACCATATCATCCATATTTTCATTTATATCAGGAAAATACGAAGCCAATCCCCACTGGGACCACTGGCCCTTCGGTCCGGGGTACGGGGACTTCTGGGCTTCCATTACTAAAATGCTCTTCGTCGCCGCAATACTCGGTGTAATTATAATTTTCCTGCGTGTTCTTTTTGGTCCCAACGGGAAGTTCAGAGACCCGGACCTCGACCGTGAAGCAGCTGAAATGCGCGAAAAGGCCTTGGCTCAACTTGAAGAAGACCTGAAATCAGGAAAAATTTCCGAGATCGACTATAAATTCAAGAAAAAAAGAATCCTGCTGTAGACAGATGACGCATTTAAAAGAAATTTTCAGCCAATTCGTCAGTCCGTTCCTTCTGAATGCAAACGAAAAGGAACGGCCTGACATTCAGCTGAAAATCGACCATTCATTTGATGTTTTCGAAAACAGCCTGAATATCTGTAAATCCCTTTCGCTTCCGGCGGAACTGGTTGAAACGGCCCGGATAGCGGCTCTTTACCACGACACAGGAAGATTCCCGCAATATAGTGAATACAGAACATTCAAAGATTCGGAGTCCTGCAACCACGGAACTCTGGGTGCCAGAACTGTTTTGAAATACAAGCTATTGAACGACCTGCCCAAAAAACAGCGCAACATAATCCTCGGCGCCATTGCACTGCATAACCGCAGCGCACTGCCCTCTTTCCTCTCTGACGAACTAAGAATTTGCACTGAAATAGTCCGCGACTCGGATAAAATAGATATCATCAAGGTTTTGATTCCGCACCTGACCGGGGTTGAATCAGGAAATGAAGTTCCGCTCATGGGACTGGAAGAAAGACCGGGTGAAATAACACCTGCTGTTCTCCAAGCTGTAAAAGAAGGCCGTCAAGGTGCCTATCAGGCTATGAAGTGTTTGAATGACTTCCGCCTGCTTCTGCTCAGCTGGGCCTATGATCTGAATTTTGAATGGTCCCGCAAGGAAATGATCAAACGCGGATACGTTGAAACTCTCATGGGCCAGCTTCCTGACACAGATCAGATACATGCACTTCGTAACCCGATAATGGAACAGCTTAACTCTTGATCGATTTTATGGAATAATGAAATTCAAGATCTCTTGTCATTCGTAAATTCAAACTTACCTTTTCAGTTAGACTTTATAAAACACAACAACTTACCACGGACAGCTAGAATATGACCGAAACCAATTACGACATTATCATCCTGGGGGCAGGCCCAGCGGGACTGCAGGCTGCCATTCATTCAGCAAGAAAGGGACTCAAAGTACTTATCCTTGGTAAAAACGACAAGAGCAGCCTCTGGTGGGCACACATTGAAAACTTCTGCTGCACACTGGAGATTTCCGGTGAACAGATTCTTAGAACAGGACAACAGCAGGCCGAGAGTTTCGGTGCTGTGTTCTTCAACGAAGACGTATTGAAAATCAAGAATCCGGACCTGATGGACCTCAGCGGTGGCGGTTTTACCGTGACCACCGAGACCAAAGAGTTCAAGACCAAAGCGATCATTATCTGCACCGGAACCACCCGCAACAAACTCGGAGTTCCCGGTGAAAAAGACCTTTTCGGCAAGGGCGTGAGCTATTGCGTGGAATGCGACGGCAACTTCTTCCGCGGAGAAGAAGTGGCTATTGCAGGCGGAGAAAGTGCCGCTGCGGGAGGAGCACTCCACCTCTCCCATCTTGCATCCAAGGTTCACCTTGTTTCAAAGGAATTCAACTTTGCCCCTGAGCTTATGGAAAAGCTCAAAGCCGCAAACATCATCATTCACGAAGGTGCCGAGGTTGAAGAAATTACCGGTGAAAACGGTGTTGACGGTCTGGTGCTCAAGGATGGAAATAAACTCGATGTAACCGGCGTATTCATCGAACTGGGCGCAAAGGGAGTCATGTCCCTCGCCGCAGAGCTTGGAATCCAGCTTGATGAATCCATGAAGTTCATTGAAACAGACAAGCAGATGCGTACCAATGTTCCCGGCATTTTCGCAGCCGGAGATATCTGCGGACCTCCGCTGCAGATGGCAAAAGCCGTCGGCGAAGGATGTGTGGCTGGTTTAAGCGCAGCAAAGTACGTCCGCAAAGCTTAATTCAAACCGGCGACCAAAGGAGATAATCCCCTTTGGAATACCTAATAACAAACCGGGCTGACCTTCAGGTCAGCCCGGTTTTATTTTAACGTTCTGAGTAAATAGAGTTAGGGTATAGAACCGTCTTTCCGGCAAATTCACCTGAAATATCTTCAGGCAAAACTCCTATAGTAGCGATGATATTGTAGCCTGCCCCCTGTAACCCCTTGCGCACTTCCTCACAATAATTTGCGCCTTCCGGATAGTTAGGCGGCAACATGAACAATTTCTGCCAGCCGGAAAATCCGGCCTTGGACAAATTCTCCATTAATGGAATCCGGAATCCTTCTGATCTATAGGAAACCAGAAAGACCGGGATATTCCTTTGCAGCAGGAATTCGAACAGTACAACCGAAGGTTTAACCGCCGGAAGAGAACTTAGAATTACATGGGACTCTAAATCAACATATGCTGCTGCATTCTCTGAAAAACCCTGCTTCCTGCGCGCTTCATAGGTGGATAACAAGACATCCTCCACCACCATCACAACAGCAGGATACTTCACTTGCTCCTGAATAGACTTGACCGCAAGATCAGCTACGGACTCCGCCTTATGCGAAACATCTTCCTTGTACTTACCGCTCTCGTGATAAGCGATAATTCGTTCCCGCACATCAGGTAGTGAAACCATCTCCGCAGGAGCCTTGACTATAGGCTTTTTCGAAGCAACACACCCGCTGACGCAGAACAGCACCAAAAAACAACAAATCAACCGCAACTTCAAATTGTTTCCCTCCAGCAAAAAATCCGGTTTAAGGGAAATTAGCACAAGGAAGTCACTGCCGACAAGTATGTCTTATTGAACTATTTGTTTTTCCTGATGAAAATAAATGCTCCAGCAACTGCGGTAAATGGAGCTACCGTTACCAGCCCGAAACTGCCCACAAGAGTCTTTAGGATTTCTGCGGAAACATAAACAAAGTTGAAGGTATTAATCAGCGGAACCCCTTGAGCCATAAAGGCCATAAGCAATGTTATAAATCCGCCGGAATAGGCCAGCAACAAAGTGGTGGTCATGGTTCCCACAACTGCCCTGCCAACCCTGATCCCGGATGCAAGGGCCTGCATATGGCTGATTTGTGGATTAGCACGCACAACTTCATCCATACTGGCCGCAACATCCATTGCCAGGTCCATAACCGCCCCGGAACAGGCCAGAAAAACCGCAGCAATGTAGATACGGGTTAAATCAAGGTGACCGAAACCCGAATAAAGCAGAGTCTCCGCAAATGGCATTACCGCACCGTGTAAATGCAACTCCCCGGTAAAATATATCGCCAATAGACAACTTGTGAAAACACCAAGAAAGGCTCCCAGAAAGGCTACAAAACCCTTGCGGTTCAATCCGGCAACCATGAAAATGATAACCGCGCATAGTCCTGATACCACCCCCAGAGTGATCCAGACCGGATCAACACCTTCGAGCAAAGCCGGAACAAGCAGCTTCCAGAGCACCAATGCAGTGAACATGAATGAGAACAAGGCCTTGGCCCCGGTCCAGCCACCGAAGACAAGCAGCAGAAAAGAAAAAAGCAACAACATAGTCAGCTCAAGATCAATACGGTAATGATCCTGCGGCACGGCATACATCGGTTTTCCCTGAATATCATATGTCACTACCGCAAGGGCCTCGTCACCGGGGACAAAAAACTTATCCTTATCCATCTGACCGAGAAGCTCATTGGTTCCGGTAAAAAACTGCCCCTTAAACCGACCTTCAAGGATCCTCATGGTCACAATTTGAGGGCCTGTTTTTACCATTCCGAACTGGTCAATATCCGAATTGTCAACGGAAACAACTTCCGCCCGACAACGCTCGGCATTTTCCGCTACACGCTGGTCAAATTCAGTAGGAATGAAATATAGAATGGCGGTCAACACTGCAAAGACAGCGACAAGAATGAACTCTCTATTTTTTAATAATCCGGACATATTCTCAGGGGTTGAAATTTATCAGATATGCTAAAGGCGGAGCGCCAAAGACACTCCGCCAGAAACAGCTAAAGTACGACAAGTCTGCTAGTTGGCTGCAAACTCGGCGTTGTTGATGGCAGCATGAACTTTAGGAGTCATGCCCATGACAGCCATAATTTTGTAAGCAATATCAACGTTGTCATAGTAACCGTTGAATGAAGAGGAACCGACACCCATAGCGGAAGTGGCGACAGGTACCCCGGTGTGTTTGTAGGAGGTCCAGCCGAGACCTGCGTTGTTATTCAGAACATGAGTAATGGTCACGGTCAGGGGATCATAACCGCCATACAGATTGTAGAGTTCGGGATTCTTGAATTCGGTCTCGTCCTTCATGGTACGAGCATATGCATCCTTGAGCATAGCAAGCTGGTAATCCTTTACAACAAGGGGATTCTTATTAGCATCACCTTCGAACTCAAGACCGAAGAAATGGGTAATAGTAGGCTGAAAGTCTTCAAAACTGGCATTACCTTTGTGTTCTTCTTTCCAGAGTTTAACAACCTGATCAGAGAACTGCTGGAAAGATATGGTCTGAGGCTTAAGGGCATCATAGTAAGAGCCATACTTTGTACCTGCGAAACCAAGAGTCAGCCCACCACACTCGTGGTCGCCGGTTACAACAATAAGGGTTTCTTCAGGATGTTTTTTAGCGAACTCAACAGCCTTGGCAATGGAATTGTCAAAAGCAATTGTGTTCTGAATGAAAGCTGCGGCATCGTTTGCGTGGCAGGCCCAGTCAATCTTACCGCCTTCAACCATAAGGAAAAAACCTTCGGGGCTATCGAGCATTTCAATTGCCTTGGCGGTAAACTCAGGGAGAGTAATGTCCTGAGGACGCATATCCATCGCATAAGGCAGAGCCTTGGAATCCTGAAGCCATGCATTCCAGGAAATGACTTTACCGTCAGCAGGCTTGAGAGCCATGAATTCTTCTTTGTCGGTTACTACTTTGTAGCCTGCTTTCTTGATCAGCTCGAGAGCGTTACCTTTGTAATTATTAGAATTTTTCTTCTTGTTGGTAACGTCTTTCAGGCCGCCACCGCCAAAGAAATCAAAATTACTTTCAGACAGGGCAACATCAATGTCGTAGTACTGTCCACGTGTGGGAACATGTGCGTAAAAAGCAGCTGGTGTTGCGTGGTCAATGGATACGCTGGAAACAATACCTACTTTCATACCGTCTGCTTTAGCCATTTCAGCAATGGACTTAACGTGCTTCTGGTTAGGAGCCATGCCGAGCATACCGATGTTGGTTTTCTGGCCGCTGGCAATAGAGGTTGCGGAAGCTGCGGAACCGGTAATGAACCTGTCGGCAGCGTAAGTGGTGGTCATTCCCTGTGCGGGGAAGGAGTTCATAAGGAGCTGGTCGCCTGTGAAGGCTTCGGTAGCACCCTTCTGGGGCAGACCCATGCCATCACCAATGAAGAGGAAGACGTACTTGGCCGGTTTGCCTTTGTATACGCGGACTCTTTTGTCTTTAGCGTATGCAGGTGCTGCAGCCATAAACATGGCACAGACCATAAGGGCAATCAATAATCTGATTTTGTTGGAAAATCTCATCACTTTCTCCTGATAATTATTTTATTTTGAAATAGGGCTCACGTACCCACTCCACTAGGGAGTCTTATCAGTCGAATGTGTCCTTCTTGTCACAGGAGGAAGTATTTTATGAAAACCAAAGCATAAGAATAACTACATGTAAAAATTATATTTGAATTATTTTTTAACATCATTAATTAACCAAAAGCTTATTTTCTTTTGATACATATGCTACAATGCAAATTAACGACAATACGAATCACTGAATACGTACAGGTTTTAAAGCTGGACAATTCCATCCGCGTTAAGTATACAATAGACAGTTAATATTGTTTAACAAATCAAGGATTACCCGGTGCGTAATAAATTTATCCCCATCTCTATTATACTTATTGTTCTCTTCGGACTGGCTGTTGCCGGTTATGTATCGCCTGAGAAGAAAGAAAAAATTCCGGTCCGCGTGCTATTTAAAAACAGCGGCGGTAAAGTAATTTTCAACCACATCCGCCATCACCGAGATTATGAAATACCTTGTGATAAATGCCACCACGAGCGTAAAACCAGCGACAATGAACCGCTTCCCTGCGGCTCCTGCCACCCGGAATCCTTTGATAAAGACTACGTGCGTGAACATATCCGTTCATTCCCGGACACCAGCTATTGCGTGCAGTGCCATCATGCTGAACTTGGCAAGCTTAACTTTGATCATGCCGCCCATGAAGAATATGCGGATGAAGACTGTCAGGCCTGCCACCACGATACCGATATCGAGAAAGAACCTCAGAAGTGCGGCAACTGCCACACCAACTCGGGATCAGCAGAAATACCAAGTGTACGGGATGCCGCCCATGAACGTTGCATAGACTGCCACGATGAAATGTTCGAAGCAGGGTTAAAAGGCTGCACTCCATGCCATAAGATGCAGGACATGAAAGACTACTCAGGAGATTTCACCGCCTGCGACCAATGTCATCAGGAAAATGACAAGGATCTCGTGCTCAACCGGACAAATGCCTTCCATGACCAATGCATGGATTGCCATAAGAAACTGCAACGTGGACCTTACAAAGACAGTGACTGCTCTAAGTGTCATTTAAAATAAAGGAAGACTGGATATGAATCCTCTATTTTCACTCGTTCCATCTGAACGCGGCCCCATAGTCAACACATGGGAGCAGGACCTTGGCGGCCCGTTTGAAATATGCCTTGAAATCACCGGTCTTGCACCGCTTGTACAAAGAAATGATAAAGTAGCAAAAGCGCAGCCTGTGGCAGTGGATAAAGCCGGCAGTAAGCCGACAATTCACAGCTCCATATCCGGCACAGTAACTGACGTAAAGAAAGACTTCATCACCATAAGGGAAGAAGGCACCCGCGTTGCCGAGCCCGTTGACTTTCCCGGAACAGGAACCCGTGAAATGCTCAACGCTTTGCGGGAAAGCGGAATCAATGTTCGCGGCCTGAAAAAAGACTGCACCCTGATAATCAACGCCATGCCCCATGAAGTCGGAATGGACGGACACCGCTATCTGATTGAAGAATTTACCGATGTCATGGTCACAGGGCTTAATTACCTCAAAAAAGCAATTTCCCCCAAGGCCTGCGCATTGGCCTGCCCCACCGGAATGGATTGGACTGTTCCCGGATGCACCGGACACGAAATTAATCCGGTTTACCCCAACAGCCTGCCGGAACTGCTCACCAAGGCCATAACCGGAAAAGAAATGCCCTCCGAGGTATGCGTAATTGATGCCACTACTCTTTACCGCATCGGCAGGACCATTCATGGCCGCCAGCCTGTTACCTTAGTAATAGTGAAAGTAGGCTCCACCCCTTTTCTTACTCCGGTAGGAACACCCGTAGGAACCCTGCTCAAGCTTGCAGATTTCAGACCCGCCGAGCATGACCGGGTCATATTGGGCGGACCATTAACAGGAGAAGCCGTCTACAGCCTTAAACACGGGGTATCCCCTGATACACAGGCCATAACCATACTCAAAGCAAACAAAGAACCTACTGTAAAAGACAATCCCTGTGTAGGCTGCGGGGAATGCGTTATCAAATGTCCGGCCCGACTTGAGCCTAATATGATTTCACGTCACTCGGAATTCGGTCTTTATGAGAATACACTAACTTACAATATCGCCTCCTGCATTGAATGCGGACTTTGCGGATACTGGTGCAAAGCTCAAAGGCCTATGCTGCAATACATCCGTCTGGCTAAAAAAGAACTGGCGGCCAAGCCGATAATTGAAGATTTGAGGGAGAAGCAATGAAGCCATTAAACGGGGCCCCCGTATTAACCGTCTCCATCCCTCCCCATGCCCATTGCGGAAGGACATTCAAGCAGGATGCATTTGAAACAATCATCGCTTTGCTTCCGGCTGCAGCATTTGCAATCTGGCATTATCAGATGCTGGCTGTCCGGGTATTGGCCCTTTCATGCTTCACGGCAGTGATCACTGAAACCATCTGCCTGTATTTCATGAAACGGGAAATTGAAGCTGACAACTATACAGCCTTACTTTACGGCCTGATGTTCGGTTTTTTGATTCCCCCGGCAGCACCGTGGTGGCTGGTCGTTGCAGGCAGCTTCATATCTGTTTTCATGGGCCGTATGATTTTCGGAGGACTTGGAACCAACCCGCTTTGTGTACCGCTGGTAGGCTGGGCAGTTCTTGCTGTTTCATGGCCGGAGCTTATGGATTTCGACATGACCATGCTGGCTTCGGAACTAACCTATCCATTGAGCCAGTTAAAAAACTTCGGACCGGAAACGCTGGATGAATATTCGCTCAAGTCCCTGCTGCTCGGCTTCCAGCTTGGAGGCACCGGGGCAGCTCAGGCCGGAGCGGTCATGCTGGGGGGAATTTATCTGCTGGCCCGCAGAATTGTTAGACCTGACATTCCGCTGGCCTTCATAGCCGGGGTTGCAGCGACAGCAGCAATTTTCTTTTTCATTGATCCCCTTGAGTACGCTTCACCGGAATACCATCTGCTCTGCGGTTCTACCCTTTTCGGGGCATTCTTTCTGGCAACAGACGGCCCCTCTTCGCCCGCAGGCCATATTCCCATGCTCACCTATGGATTCATCGGAGGAGCACTGGTTGTTATCATCCGGGTCTATGGAATTTACCCCGACGGCGTACCATTTGCCATTCTGCTGGCAAACCTGATGACTCCGCTGGTTGATAAACTCAAACCCGGACCATTCGGCGGCATAACCAACATCCACCTGCGGAGGCGGTCATGAAAGAAGGAATAAAGATGATCGCAGTGCTGACCATCATTTGCGGGATGTTCAGCGTGACCCTCGCTACTTTGAAGCAAGCCACTGAAGGCCGCATTGAAGAACAGGTGCTGACCTATGTGCAGGGCCCTGCAATCAGCGAGGTGCTCAACGGATATGACAATTCCCCGGTAAAGGACCGTAAGAAGTTCAGTATCCCGGGAATGGAAACCGAGGCTACTGTTTTCCCGGCAATAAAAGACGGTAAGCTTCTCGGCGTTGCCCTTGAGACTTTTGCCAAAGGTTACGGCGGAGACGTAGGAGTTATGGTAGGATTCAATCTGACAGATAATAATCTTTCAGGCATCGGCATCACTACCATGAAAGAAACCCCCGGTGTTGGATCAAGAGTAGCCGGACACGGATTCACCAGCCAGTTCAAGGGGCACACCACAGCCGTTGAACTTACTTCCAAAGGCGGAAATATCGAAGGAATTTCCGGAGCGACCATTTCTTCCACCGCATCCGTTGAAGCTGTAAAACAGGCTGTTTCCATTTTCCAGAAGATCAAACCACAGATTACTCAAGCTTGGTCAAAGGGGTCATAAAATGAGCAGATTATGGAAAGAATTTTCAAAAGGACTCTGGAAGGACCTACCCCCATTCAAAGTAGTACTCGGCCTCTGCCCGGTGCTGGCTGTGACCAAGACTGCGGATAACGGTTTCGGTATGGGCATGGCAGTTATCTTCGTGTTGACCATGTCCAACATCCTTGTTTCCATCTTCCGTAAGATAATACCACCCAAGGTACGTATCGCCTGCTTCATCGTTATCGCGGCCTCGCTGGTTGTATCGGTGGAGTTACTCATGCAGGCATTTGCCTACCCGCTCTACCAACAGCTGGGCATCTTCGTTCCACTTATTGTAGTCAACTGTATCATCCTCGGCCGTGCTGAAGCATTTGCCTCCAAGAACCCGATCCTGCTTTCCGCTGCGGACGGTCTCGGTATGGGTATCGGTTTCACCATTTCCCTGACCCTGCTCGGCGGACTGCGTGAACTATTCGGCTACGGGACCATTTTCGGCAATCAGATCATGCCGGAGAGCTTCAAACCGTTTTCGTTCATGATTGAGGCACCGGGAGCTTTTGTCTGCCTTGGGCTTATGCTCTCAGCCATGAACATATTCACCAGCTGGCAGGCCAGACGAAAAGGACAGGCAGTACTGGATGATCCCCGACATGACTGCAAAACCTGCGGCATTTGCAGCCGATAAAGGAAACAGAATATGAAAGAATATTTCCTGCTCTTTATATCGGCCATATTCGTTAACAACATTGTCCTTGCTCAATACTTGGGTAACTGCCCTTTCATTGGAACTTCCAAGAAAATTTCCGTCGCCATGGGCATGGGCGGCGCAGTGGTCTTCGTTGCCACTATGGCGGCAGCCATCACATGGGCGGTGCAGGAATATCTGCTCGATCCGCTTGGTTTGGAATATCTCCAGACCCTGACCTTCATCCTCGTCATCGCATCACTAGTTCAGTTTGTGGAAATGTTCCTGAAAAAAGCAGTACCGCCACTTTACAAATCGCTTGGTATCTTCCTGCCGCTCATTACAACCAACTGCGCGGTAATGGGTATTGCAATCATCTGCCAACGGGAAGAATTCACTTTTATCAAAACCGTGGCTTTTTCCTTTGCATCCGGACTGGGCTTCATGCTTGCTTTGATCGTGCTTTCTTCCATCAGGGAAAGGATTGAAGTTTCAAGGACACCCAAATCCATGAAAGGAACGCCGATTGCGCTGGTTATGGCAGGCTTAATGTCTCTTGCATTTTTTGCATTTAAAGGGATGATTTAATTATGATTCTTAATTCACTTCTCGTACTCATGGGACTGGGCTTTACTGCCGCAACAATTCTTGCTGTGGCTTCCAAAATCCTGCACGTCAAAGAGGACCCGCGTATTGCGCAGGTTGAGGACGTTCTGCCCGGAGTAAACTGCGGAGGCTGCGGCTATGCAGGATGCAATGGTGCGGCCAATGCAGTTGTGGAAGGGAAATCAGGAGCCAATGTCTGTGTTATCGGCGGCATTGAAACAGCCAAGGCTGTCGGCGCGGTCATGGGACTGGAAGTGCTGGATATGGAACCGGAACTAGCTTTCCGCGACTGTACCGGCGGGGAGCGTGCTGAAGAACTTTTCAATTATGAAGGAGCAAACAACTGCCGCGCACAGGCCCTGCTCTATGACGGTTCCAAAACCTGCCCGGAAGGCTGTCTGGGCCTTGGAACATGTGAGGCGGTATGCCCATTTGATGCCATCCATATGGGGCCGGAAGGATTGCCTGTAGTTGACCCGCTGGCCTGCCGCGCCTGTCGTAAATGCGTGGAAGCATGCCCGCGCGGAGTACTTTCTATTGTTTCCATGAGTGCCAAACTGCTGCATCTGGAAGAAGTCAACGACTGCCTCGCCCCCTGCCATCAGAAATGTCCTGCTAACATCAATATTCCCCGCTATATAGAAGCCGCCGACAAAGGCGATTACGCCGGGGCGGTTAATATTATCCGTGAGCGCAACCCTCTGCTGCTGGTTTGCGGCAGAGTCTGTCCGCGACCTTGTGAAACTGTCTGCCGCCGCACTCATGTGGATCAACCGGTAGGCATCAACATGATCAAACGTTTTGTGGCCGACTGGGAAATGAACAACAACCTTCGCCTGCCCATCCCCTGCGCCAAAGAGACCGGACACAAGGTCGCAATCATCGGTGGCGGTCCGGCAGGGCTTTCCTGCGCTAATTACCTGCGCCGTCTCGGACACAGCCCGACAATCATCGAAGCCATGCCTGAGCTTGGCGGACAGCTGCGTTACGGTATCCCGGAATACAGGCTGCCCAAGAAAGACCTTGCATGGGAAATCCAAGGCATACTCGACCTTGGTATAGATGTGCGCACAGAACAAAAACTTGGCCCGAACTTCACTATTAACGACCTTACTGAAGAAGGGTTTGAAGCTTTCTTCATGGGTATAGGTGCGTGGGCCAGCGGAGCCCTGCGCATTGACGGAGAAGAAGCGCAAGGCGTGATTTCCGGTACGGAATTTCTTACAGCTATAGGACTCGGCCAAACACCGAATATCGGCAAAAGAGTAATTGTTGTCGGGGGCGGAAACACAGCCATTGATGCAGCCAGAACGTGCATACGTTTTGGATGTGAAGTAACCTTGCTCTATCGACGCACACGTAATGAAATGCCAGCTAACGAAGAAGAAATTATTGGTGCCGAAGATGAAGGCGTAAAATATGTATTTCTTTCCGCACCAACCAAAGTCATCATTGACGACAAAGGCAAAGCCACTCATCTGGAATGTATAAAAATGGAACTGGGTGAACCGGACGAATCAGGACGCCGCCGTCCTGTGCAGGTAGAGGGAACTGAAGAACGTTATCCTGTGGATACCATCATCTCCGCTATCGGACAAAAGCCCCAGCTTTCCTGCTTTTATACCGCAGGAGAAGAGCAATGCAATATCGATTTCACCCGCTGGAGGACCATTGATGCAAACCCGGAGACTCTGCAGACTTCAATCCCTATGGTCTTTGCTGGCGGAGATGCTGTTTCAGGGCCGGATCTGGTCATATCGGCTGTTGGAGCAGGAAGACATGCAGCCCGTTCGATTCACTATCTGCTTACCAAAGGAGAAATACCCGTAGCGGACAACACTATGCGTGACCTGATTCCCTATACCCTCTTTAAGGATGTGGATGGCTGCAAGAATAAAGAACGCACTGAAATGCCCCACAACTGCACCGGCGAAGACCGGACATCGACATTCAAGGAAATTGAAGGCTGTCTCACTGAAGAGGAATTACGCTACGAAACCTCACGTTGCCTACGCTGCGGCCTGATCTGTTACGACCGGGATGTCCCGCTGGAAAATGTATTCACTAACCGGGTCGGAGAAAAAGTAGAATAAAACAGCTGTCAGCTATATGGTAATTACAAAGGGCCCTCTTCGTACTCCTGCATTTTTGATTCAATTTCGAATTCATTTTGAAATGAATCAATCGCTGTCTCAGCAACATCCATATCGCTGATAGCGGCTACGTGACTAACAGCATCGCCCTTGTGAACGAGCGGACTCTGCAATTGCCCAATAATTACCCCACTTGTGGGTGAAATAATTTGATGTTCAGACTCACCCAAAGGATCTGTAACAAGTCCAAGAACCTGATTCTTATCTACTATTTCACCTAATTGGACGCGTGGCAGAAATATTCCACTGGAGGAAGCGCGTGCCCATGTTGAATTCTTGGCCAGAATCGGTTGCGTACATTTTGATTTTTGTTTCGCCTTTGGAAGCATACCCAAGTGCCTAAGAACAGAAACCACGCCCTGAGTTCCAACTCTAATGGGAATCGGATCAAATTGCATGGACTGCCCGCCCTCAAATAGAAGCAGGGGAATCTTTCTATCGTATGCGGCCTTCCGTAAAGAACCATCACGAAGCTCTGTGTCCAGCACAACCGGAGCACCAAACGCCATAGCCATTTCTTTAATGACAGGGTCGCTCGTTGCGGCTCTTATTTGCGGCAGATTGCTCCTAAAATTTGCTCCAGTATGAAAATCTATTCCATGAGTTGAACGGGCAACAATCTCCTCCATGAAAATAGAAGCCAGTTGTCCGGTTAATGACCCTTTTGGCGAGCCGGGGAAAAATCTATTCAAGTCACGTCGATCAGGCAAATAACGAGTTCTATTCACGAATCCGAATGTATTGACCACAGGGACGGCGATAAGAGTTCCCCTCAGTGAATTCAGAAGCTTCAATTTGAGCAAACGGCGTATTATCTCAACTCCGTTAATCTCGTCACCATGTACAGCTCCCGACAAAAAAACAGTGGGACCTTGAATCCTGCCATGAACGACATGGACGTCCATATACAGCTCATTACGATTGTACATTTTAGCTGCAGCAATATTGACAGTCCGACGATGTCCAGGAGGAATTTCTTCTCCGGCAATGCTGAATGGCGACCGCTCTATTTTCATCTTATTTCACGTCCTTTATCCAAAAAAATCTGGATCTTTGTCTTATCAAAGGAATGCTTCTTTATAATCATAAAATCATTCAAGTTAGAAATGATTTTTATCAAACTAATCGTCAGCCTACAACGGCTTAGACAGAGTCACACGCAAAACGCAAAACAAAAAATACCGGACCGATGGATATAAAAAAAGGGCGCACCGGGAAATCCCGATGCGCCCAAACTTTGATCGCTCAAAGCTATTATTTCTGGAGGCCGGACTGTACGTCCTTGAGGAGCTCCTGAACCTTTGCAAGCTTAGCCTGCTCTTCTTCGCTGAGCTGAGCTCCAACGTAAGCAGCTTTCTGGTTCATTTCTTCAATAATGCCGTCCATAATGATATGTCTGGTTTTAGTGGGAAGTTTTTCGAGTTCAACCAGTCTGCCGTCTACAACAGCCATCTGGGAATTCAAGGCTTCCACGTCACCGCGTACGGTCTGCAGATCTTTAACTTCAGCGGTAAGGCTGGTCAGATTCTGATTCAGGCCGTAGAAAAATACTACGAGAAGAACAACTGCCATGAAAGAAATGATAATTGCTACCTTACCCATGTCTTTCTGAGCAGTTTCACCGACACCAGATGCGATGTCTTCACCCAGCTTTTCTTCATTCTGCTGGTAATCTTCGATCTGATGCACTTTTTCAGTTGCTGCGCTCATTTTTTTCCTCCTAAATGATCGTGTTTATAACGAAAAAGGACTATACTTCAAGGACGATTTCAAATCAAGAATTTATACCTTTTTTAAAAATTTTGATCCATCCTCCCTGCAAACACTCCGTGATTCTCACAAATAATCAGCCAGCGCAACCATGTTATTTCCAAAACATGAACTTTAATTTTTTTGCATTAAAATAATACCCAGCCCCAGCCACTTATAGAAATTACTGAGCACAGAGAACAATCTCTCGGCACAATATTTGCTTTTATTAAGAAAAATAAATTTACGGAAAAGATTTCCTAACAATATTCTCAGGAGCCTGAAAATGTTCACCAGCTCAATTATAAGCGGATCAAGCACTGCCGGAAGCTATTTTTCAAACATAGCCAACAATTCCCAAAGCGTAAGAACACCTAATATTTCAAGTAGCTTAACCCCTTCTCAGATCCGCAGACAGTTGCAGATGCAATTCGCCACCATGAGTTTCGGATTGGACTCAAGCGAACAGCAGCAGGTAAATGGATATTTCTCACAACTAAATAATATATATGGTGTCAATGATTCGTCTATCCGCGAAGAACAGGAAAAAAAATTCAAAGAGCTGAAAAAAGAACTGGATGAACTTTACGGTCTTGATAAGGAGCCCAAAGAGCTCACATCTGAAGAACAAAAGAAAGTAGACGAACTCCAGACAAAACTGGACGAACTTTATGAAATTGTTCCCACCAAAGATCCACAGGGCGCAGACCGTCAAAGAGCTGAAAGCCTTAAATGGGAACTGAAAAAGATGTACTACCCTGAAGGTAAAGTGCTCTCTGCTGCGGAAAAGAAAAAGGAAGCCTCCATTCAGAAAGAGCTGAAAGAACTATTCGGTATCACCGGGCCTAAAACCTTGACTGAGGAAGAACAGGTAAAAGCGGATGAACTGAATAAACAGATAGACGAGATCAAAGGAACCACCAAAAAGGAACTTAACGAAGAAGAATCCAAACGGGCGGATGAAATCCTTGCAGAAATGGAAAAAATTGCAGGCAGTCTGGTAACGCACGGACTTAGCAATGCTGAAAAGAACCTTTATTACAAACTCGATGAGCAGTCAGATGCCCTTAAAGACAAAGCTAAGGAGTCCGGCCTGTCTGACGAAGAACAGGATAAACTCGCCAAAATAACAAAGAATATCAACACACTGCTCGACAAAGCCGCCGCAATTCAGGAACAGCAGGATAAACAGGCAGGTCAGGTTCACGGCCAGCTTAACGGTTTTTTTGCGCAGTTGGGAATGGTGGGTGGCGGAACGCTGCTCTCAAAAAGCATATAGATTTCTCTTGAAAAGCACGTAAATTTTTCTTACCCCTAAAAGCCTACACAATAAAAAACGGAGCAAAGCTCCCTTGCATAAAATTTCAGGCCGAAAGGAGTAAGTAGATATGCCGATTTTTGAATTTAAATGCCCTAAATGCGGTAAAGAATTTGATGAACTGGTAATGCCCGGAAAAGACGCTAAGGCTGACTGTCCCGAGTGCGGCCATAAAGAATGCGAAAAGCTGCTCTCCATGGGCAATGTACGTCCCAACGGTATCCCCAAAGGAATGGGCGGATACAAAGAACCGTGCAAGGGATGTAACGGCTGCGGCTAAGCCCATGCTTGAAAAATTTTGAGACTATAAACGAAGCCCCCCGGAAGCATAAGCATCCGGGGGGCTTTTAGTTCTACTCTTTAAACTTGGATATCATATAATTGAACATCACCTGTTCGACGGTAGATGAAACAATTCTCTTCAGCAATTCCCATTCTTTCATGTATTCCCTGCAACCATTGTGTGCGCCCAAATGAATGAGTCGGCACAAAAACCTGAGGCTTGACCGCTCTCGCAAGTTCTCCGCCTCCGGCAAGACTTTCCAGCCTTCTGTCCACATTGGAAAAAGCAATCTGGACACCGTAATCAACCACTCTATCCACAGCTGAACGGAAAAATGAACGGGTGAAATCAAGTTCATTCTGCGAAGCTGTTTCCCAATCCCAACAGGCCAAATCACCGCCGTTGTAGACCCTTAACCCTTGATCATCACTGAAAAGAAAAGCCACGCCCAAATCATTAGACATGAGAGTTTCAATCCTCAGACCATGAAAATCATACTTTTCATCCGGCTCAACAATAAGTGCATCACCAAAATCAAGACCGGGGTACATTTCTTCAATATCATCTGAAATCACGGCCTGCAAAGAAGCTGCGCTCGCGCATACTTCACGGTAGTCCGGCGCAAAATGATCAAGATGACTATGAGAAAAAAAGGCTGTTACCTTTCGTCCGGCAAGAGATTCCTGCAAGGCAGAAAGTACCTTCTTACTCCTGAACCGATCTGCCGGAATATCGAAAACATAACAGTTTTCCCCGGCATCAATCACAAAGCAATTATGGAAGATATGCACAATACGAACCTGCATAAAACTACTCGGCTTTAGCAGCTTCCTGTTCTTCCAGAAATGCACGACTGACCGGCAGATAGACATGTGACCACGAAGTCAGATGCCCTGCGAGGTATTCAGCGTCAGGACCGGACCCGCAAAACAGGTCAACCCTTGTCCCTTTAATAGCTCCACCGCGATCCTGTGCCATAACGACCTTAGCAAAAGGAGTCTTGCCCCTTCCATCCTGCTGCGGAAGACGGGTGGTCAACAGAGCCAGCGAACCAAGGGGAAGAACCTTGCTGTCGACAGCAACGCTGGCCATGGGTGTAAGGGGGGTGCCCATGGAACCGAACGGCCCCTCATCATCCAACCTAAAAAATACATAGCTGGGGTTAGTGGTCAGTAATTCCTGAACCAGATCAGGATTGGCACCAAGGAAAGCCTTGATCTTCTGCATGCTCATTCCTTCCTTGGGAAGAAGGCCGCGCTGAATCAGAACCTTGCCAAGTGAAACATATTTTAGTCCGTTTTTCCCGGCATAAAGCACATGCTTTACACTTCCATCCGGCAGGACAAGACGTCCTGACCCCTGAATCTGAAGTATAAACACATCCACTAAATCTTTAACCCATGCAATCTCAAGCCCCTTGCCTCCCAAGGCTCCTTCAAAATCAATGTCCTTACGGTCATAGTAAGGGTGCACCTCACCATTTTCCTGACGGTAAATTAGACTCTGCCCTTTCCATCGATGGTGGAATTTCCCGAGATCAAGGGTCTGCAAGTCGCCGGGAATACTATAGAGCGGATATGGGTAATCCGGGTGGGGAACGAGCGATGCCTCCAGATATGGTTCATAATATCCGGTCAACAGGGTTCTTGGAGCCATGGAATACCAAGCAAATTTCTCTTCCAAAAGCTCGGGATATTCTTCAAGCAGGGGCAAAAGACTGAGCATTTCCTCATTGGTCCGCTTAAGCATTCCCCAGGTAATCTGCATACGTCCGTACTTTGCAGCCACACCGTTATCCGGTTTTCGGGATAAATATCTGAGATTTCGTTCAATTCCTTTTTGCAGATCCATCCATGAGAAATCTTCACCACCCTGATACTGCAAACGACTTATAAGTCCGGAAACCTGAGCTGCATCTACCTTGGCATACCCTTTATCATGAGGTTCTATACGGACACTGTGGGTCGAGCATCCACCTAAACAAAAGAGGATCAGCATTCCACAAAAAAAGGCGGAGAATATTTTTCTATAACTCAAAAACAACACCGAAACCTGCCTTATTTGATGATATATTATTACGATTAGACTGGAAAAAAAACAAAGATTAGCTTACACATTCACAAGTATATACGTAATACATGTTGCTACTCACAACCCAGTAAATAAATGCCACTGCCACAGGAACAAATATGCGCTTTTTTCCTATCTTAGCAGCTATCATTGCCATTTTGATGACATCTTCTCCCAGCCTAGCCTACCGCTGGGACTTGGTTATTCTTACAACCTCCGGCCTCAACGGGCAATTGCTTCCAGCGGAAGAAAAAAATGAGCAACATAGTACCGGCATGGTACGTACTTTCGGAGGATTTGCAAGAATTCAGTCAGTATTTGAATCATATAGAGACAAATATCCCGGATCGACAATAACCGTGGCTACCGGCGACGATCTCATGGGAGAATCACTGACAAACGAAAAAGGCAGGACTGTTTTTGAAGCAATGAATATGATGGGATTCGATGTATCCACACTCGGAAACCATGAATTCAATAGGGGGACTAAATTTTTGGCTAATTGCCTGAAAAGCAAAAAATTCCCTACTGTATGCAGTAACCTGAACATAGCGAAAGGCAATCCCTTAAGTAATCACATAGCCAGCACAGTAATCCTCGAACGTAATTTCATAAAAGTCGGATTTATGGGTATGATTCTGCCGGAACTCAAGCTTATATCAAATCCCGGATCAGGGATTTCAATACCTGTCGACTACATTAAGTCCGCCCGAAAAACTGCGCACGATTTAAAATTTAACCAAAAGACAGACCTGATTATTCTTTTAAGCCATCTACCTCTTGAAGCCCAGAAACAGCTCCTGCAGGAAGTCCCGGAAATAGATATTGTCTGCGGCGGACAAAGCTACAAAGATATATATCCCGGACAGGAAATCATCGCCCGCGACGCTGCTACCCCCGGTTTAATGGTTCAATGCGGAAGCCAAGGACGCTATGTCGGCGTTTTAAAGATCAACATGAATGCTAGAGCAATCAATAAGCACGAGTGGACGATTATTCCGGTAACCGACAATACACAGGAAGACAGCCGGATAAAAGCATTTCTCTCATCAAAGGTACAAGACACCACGAGCATTCCTGTTGCTATTTCCCCGGTTGCGCTGGACACCCGTGCCGCATCCATACGTACTGGTGAAACAATCGCCGGAAGCCTGGTAAGTTCCATCATGCGAGAGAAATTCAATACGGATATCGCGTTTCAGAATGGCGGTGGATTCAGAGGAAATAAGATAATCCCAGCAGGACCGCTAACAGACCAAGATATCAACACAATGTTCCCCTTTGGGAACAAAATGACTGTGATTAAAGTTTCAGGGAAGATCCTAAAACAAATTCTTGAGCGTTCAGTGCACAAACTACCTGCTTCTTCAGGAGCATTCCTCCAGATTTCAGGCCTAAAATTCACTTTGGATATAACCGGACAAGCTCAAGAGCTGGAATTAAACAGCACAGGTAAACCGACTAAAATCAAAACAGCTGGTTCACGAGTTTCCAATATTAAAATCATGGATAAATCAGGGAACTACAAATCCATAAACGAAACGCGTAAATATTCCATCGCTACCAACTCTTACTTAGCAAGAGGCGGAGATGGATACATCATGCTCAAAGACGTACCGGAAAAAGTCGCGACATTTGTAAAGGTCAACGAAGTGATCAAATCCGGCATGCTGAAAATGAAAAAACTGAAAACAGAATTCCCGCAAGTAATCTATTCACCGGACGGTTCACCTTATAAAAAAAGACTTTAACTCTCTGCCTTCAAACGGGTGCAAAATCACTCAATAATTTAGAGTCTTAAAAAAGCTATTTTTTATTGGTCAGCACGTCTTGATATTCCACACCGTAAATGTGGAGCATAACCATCAGAAAAGATAAAATAAGCGGGCCGTACAAAATTCCCAGCGGGCCGAAAGCATTAATTCCGCCAAGAATTGCCAGAAAAACATAAATGGTGGAAACCCGCGAAGCTTCGCGCACAATCATGGGGCGGAGCACTGTATCGATACCTGTTACCAACACTCCGCACCAGAGCAGCAGAAAAACAGCAAGTTTCAATTTTCCGACAATTAGCAGATAGATTGTGGCCGGAACCCATATTAATCCGGTTCCAAGAACAGGAATAAGGGAAGCAAAACTCATCATTGTACCCCAAAAAAGAGCCGGGATACCAGCGATTGCCAGCCCTATTCCGCCGACAATACCTTGGAGAAATGCGATAAAAAGACTCCCGAAAAGCACTGATTTTGAAACTTTTCTAAGGCTTTCAATAATAAAATCCTCTTGTTCAGCCCTTAAGGGAGAAAGATATCTCACTCGTCCAATAAACCGTTCTCCGTCCTTTAAAAAAGAAAAAACCAGAAAATTCATAATCAGGAAATGTGCAACCAGACTTGCCATGTTAGTGGCCAGCCACGTCCCGGAAGTCAACATGGCCTGCCCGAAACTTCTCGAAATCTCGAGAACCTTGGACTGAATATCCCTAGAACTGATCTCAAAAAATGGGAATTTCTGTTCAAACCATTGCAGATAGGTACTGTAATGTTGTGAGTCAAAAAGAGTCGAAAAATCCGTAGTACGCAACCACTCGTTAATGGCAGTAACGGAATCAACCCCCTGCCCTATCAGACCTAAGAAAAACACAACGGCCGGGATAATAATGGCGAAAATGATAATGCATACAGTTAAAAATGCCCCAAGAGCAGGTCTTTCGCCAAGCCGAGAAGATATCTTCTTGCTCAACGGATAAAAAATACCACTCAAAACAACTGAAATGATGATCGTATTTATGAAAGGCTTGATAACAGAATATCCCAACGCAATAGCGGAGAGAAGCAATAGTATAAGAAAAAAAGTATATATTGCCGGAGATTTAATTATTTTACCTTCAGGAGGGGGAGTCATGAAAAGTCCTTGAATCTGATTAATTATGCTAAGGGATGCCCATCCTTCCAGATAACAATAGCAAGCACAATTAAAATCAGGTCGATTTTAAAATATAATCAGACATTACCTCAAAAGTATTGTCCGCCTCTTTCTTCATCCGGGAAACCAAACCTTCCACAATCTCTAAATTTCCATGCTGAAGATATTTTTCAATCTCACTTGCTAAGGAAGAAAGCTTGTGAGCTCCGACATCAAGTGACAAACCACGCAAAAAGACCACCTCTGACTTCAAAACTTCCAGATCAGTCCTAGCAATAGCCTCATCCACCTTGGCAAGATGGTCTGGGACAAGCTTTAAGAAATGGCGATAGATTTCCCTGACAAGCTTATCATTACCGTCCAGACGTCTTATTGTACCCTTTAAATCAAGGTTGATTCCGTTTTCACAATCTGTATCATGCTCAACCCGGACCGGAGCAGCACGGTCTTCACCTTTCACAATAGAAAGCATTGCCCGCATCAACTCACTTGAATTAAACGGCTTCGACAGATAGCCATTCATGCCGACCTCAAGGCATCGTTCCCGATCTCCTTTCATGGCATGGGCTGTAAGCGCAAGAACAGGAACATGAGGCTCAACATTATCTATATAGCCGGTGCGAATCAGCCGTGTAGCTTCCAAACCATCCATAACCGGCATCTGAATATCCATAATGACTAAATCAAAAGACTTTGTCGCCAAAAGACTGATTGCTTCCTGACCATTCTCAACCATCTCCAACTCACAATTGGCATCTTCAAGGAAAGCAGAAACCACCCTCCGGGTGATAATATTATCATCAGCCAGCAATATCCGCTTGAACCTACTGAAATCCATACATTCATAATTAGACTTGGGATGCCTGCTGTGCTGATTGCCTGTTACGGTTTTGAACACAGCTGTAAAATAGAAACTACTGCCCTGAGAGGGTTTGGTTTCCAGCCAGATAGCCCCTTGCAACATATTTACAAGATTATGGGTAATCGCAAGCCCAAGCCCTATGCCGCCATGTTTGCGGGTCATATAATCTTCAAGCTGGGTAAAACTTTCAAAAATAGAATCAGCTTTGCCCCGGGAAATTCCCACCCCTGTATCGGAAACAACAAAGAGCAACCTGATAGAACCTGCTGGATATGGATCATCCATACAATCGTCAGGCATAACCTCGATAGTAATCCCGCCTTTGTCGGTATATTTTATGGCGTTGCTGACTATATTATTTAAAATCTGGGTCAACCTACCGGAATCACCCTGTAATTCACCGGAAATCTGCGGATGGATAAAACACTCAATGTTCAATCCTTTATTTATAGCATTCGGACCATGAGAATTCATAACCAGCGATAAAATCTGACGGACATCAAAAATACCTTCACGCAATTCAAGTATGCGCCGCTCAATCTTTGAATAATCGAGCATATCATTAAGCACCCGCAACAATGAGGAAGCAGAGCCTTTTATCAATTCAACGTACTCTTTTTGCTCGGGAGCGAGGCCGCTACCCAGCAAAATCTCACTCAATCCCAGAATTCCATTCATGGGCGTACGCAATTCATGACTGATAGTTGCAAGAAAGGAACTTTTAGCCTCGTTGGCTGCTTCTGCATCAGCTACAGCCTGCCGGTACTCCTGCTCCATACCATGTTTATAGAGAGCAATCTCAATGGACGAACGTAACTCACGTTCTTCAAATGGTTTCAGCAGATAACCGAACGGCCCTGAAAGCTTAGCCCTGCTAAGAGTCTTTTCATCTGAGAAAGCTGTAAGAAATACAACGGGAATATCATATGTTTTAATAATTATATTAGCAGCTTCAATTCCATCCATTTCACCCTGAAGCTTAATATCCATCAAAACCAAATCAGGACGGGTTGCACCGGCTTTTTCAATTGCCTCATCACCTGTTACGGCATCACCGGCAATAATGTAACCTAAGCGTTTTAAAGTAGCCTGAATATCAAGGTTAACAATCTTTTCATCATCAACAACCAGAATCCGCTTACCAGCCATCAACTCTACCCCATTAGCATTTAATTAAAAATAAGGATCAATCACGGTATAATAAATATTCACAGAATTGAAAACACATTCCGGTTATTTAATAATTAAAAAACCGACCCTGAATCTTCAGGGTCGGTTTTCTCACACAAAATTACAAAAGCAATTAAAGAATCTGATCCAAAAACTGCTTCAAACGCGGATGATCAGCACTGTTGAAAAACTCTTCAGGGGGCGCGCAGGCAATGATTCTACCGTCTTCCATAAAAACGATCCTGTCCGCAACTTCGCGGGCAAAACCCATTTCGTGAGTTACGACAACCATGGTCATACCTTCGCGGGCCAGATTTTTCATTACATCCAGAACCTCCCCGATCATCTCAGGGTCCAAAGCGGAAGTCGGTTCATCAAAAAGCATGATCTTGGGATTCATGGCCAACGCACGGGCAATTGCCACACGCTGCTGCTGTCCACCGGAAAGCTTGGAAGGATAGACATTAGCCTTCTCACGAATACCGACTTTCTTGAGCAGATCAACGGCAATAGCTTTTGCTTCTTCCTTCTCCATACCTTTGAGGCGGATCGGAGCCATGGTCAGGTTTTCCAGAACAGTCTTATGCGGAAAAAGGTTAAAAGACTGAAAAACCATCCCCAGTTCCTGGCGAATGCTATTTATGTCATTTTCCTTGTCATGAACATCCAGACCGTCAACAATAATAGAACCTTTATTGATTTCCTCTAGACGGTTGATGGAACGCAGCAATGTACTTTTACCTGAACCGGAAGGACCGATAATAACGACCTTTTCACCCTGCTTGATATCAAGTGAAACATCACTGAGAGCAGCCAGATCACCAAAGAATTTGTATACGTTCTTAATTTCGATAATGGGATTAGCGGTCATAATGATTCAACCTCTCTTCCATGTGGCTCACCGCTCTTGAAAGAATCAAAGTAATCAACAGATAAACAAGTGCGATCATTGTGTAGGTTTCAAAATACTGAAAACTCTCAGCTGCGAATTCACGTCCGCGCCTGAGAATATCAGCAACAGCCAGAATAGAAACGAGAGAAGAATCCTTCAAGAGAGCAATGAATTCGTTACCGACCGGAGGCAGAATAGTACGCCATGCCTGCGGCAGGATGACCAGAAACATCGTTTCTTTTTTGTCGAATCCAAGAGACCTTGCTGCCTCAGTCTGACCTTCATCAATGGATTCGATCCCGGCGCGGAAAACTTCACCCATATATGCACCGTAACAAACACTCATGGCGATGATAGCCGAGAGCATGTCCGGTACCTGCAGAACGCGGCCCATGGCATAATAAATGTAGAAAAGCTGTACCAGAAGCGGAATACCCCTGACAATTTCTACATATGTTGAAGCCACGAGGTTAATGAATTTATTACTTGAAATTCGTCCCAACCCGGTGAAAAGGCCGATGATCAACGCCCCGAAAATTGAACAGATGGTAACCTCAAAAGTGACTACGATACCATCAGGAATAAAAAGCAGAATATCCCTGTAAGGATCAGGCTTGGTAATGATCAAATAGGCAATGACACCGACTGCACCGATAAAGGAAACCCACCAAGCATTCAGCAGACTTTTGTCACTGCTGTCAGGAATGCTGGCCCCGTCCGTAACCTCAATCTTAACTTGTTTTTCTTTCATATATATACCCGGGCTGCATGAAAATGCCGGGACCGGCTAACTTCCGATCCCGGCCATTTGTTTTCAACTCAAGCCTGCTGGTCTGCAATTAGTTGCTGCCGAACCATTTGGCTTTGATTTTATCGTAAGTGCCGTCTGCTCTTACAGCAGCAAGACCTTTGTTGATCAGGTCCAGAACTTCGGTATTCCCTTTTTTAACGGCTACGCCGAGGTACTCAGCTTTATCGCTTTTTACAATGAAAGCGATTTTGAGCTTCTTGGAATACTCTTCCTGCTGCAGTGCAAAGTCAGCAGCGATGGGGTCATCACAAACAACTGCTGCGAGACGGCCATTGTAAAGGTCTTCCATGGCGAGGCCGATTTCATCATAAGATTTGGGGATTACGCCTTCTACACCTTTAATAGCGAAATATCCGGTAGTTCCGATCTGAGCACCGACATTCATGCCTTTGAAATCAGCAAGAGTTTTCGCTGTTGAATCTTTAGCAGTAACAACAGACTGCTGTACTTCAAAGTAAGGCTCAGCAAAGTCCATCACTTTTTTACGTTTTTCGTTAATGGATACGGAAGAGCAGATTGCATCGTATTTTCCGGCGGCAAGACCAGCAAAAATACCATCCCAGGCTACGTTTTTAATTTTCACTTCGTATCCTGCAGCTTTGGCGCACGCTTTCATCAAATCGACAGAAAAACCAACGATCTGCTTATCTTTGTTGACAAACTCCATGGGGGGCCATGTGCAGTCGGATGCAATGTTAATCACCTTTTTTCCGGCAAGAGCAGGTGTCGCAGCAAGAATAGTCAACAACAGAGCAACTATAATCCTCTTCATAAAAATATTCCTCCAAATAAGTTAAAATACCCTCTAAATAACAAACATGAAAATTATACAAAACCGTAACGGTGTCAATAACGGTTTACATGCACAATATTGTTTTCTTTGAACTATAAAGCGTGTAAAAAAATGTTTTCTTGAACTTTATTCAAAAAAAAGTTAATTTTCCAGATTCTTTTTTTCAAAGGGGCATTACTCATGAAAAACAAAGTCAAAGAAGAAAGGCAGGAAGCCGTCGAGGTGATCTGCCCCAAATGCCGTGAAACCCGGATTGTCTATTTCCCTAAGGAATCAATGCCGACCTGCCCTGTCTGCAAGGTCGAAATGATTGTTAAGGAAGTACTTACAGAAGGCAAATACGGTTGATCGGTTCTACTACACATTTTGACTTAATCGCAGACAAGGACTTTAAAGGAGACAGCTATGAAAAGAATTTGCATGATGCTGATCATGGTGCTGGCACTCGGCTTTGCAGCCACTGCCAATGCAGCTGACATTGATCTGGCCAAGAAATCAACCCTCAACTCCGTTCTGAAAAGCGGTGAACTGCGCTGCGGTATCGCGTCCGGATACATCCCCTTTCAGATGACTGATAAAAAAGGCCGCATCGTCGGTTTCGAAATCGACCTCGCACGTGAAATGGCTAAAGCCATGGGTGTAAAATTTGTTCCGGTCAACATGGAGTTCGATGGCATCATCCCCGCTCTTCTTACCAACAAAATTGACATCATCACCGCCGGTATGACCGTCAACCAGGAGCGTAACCTGCAGATCAACTTTGCTGAACCTTTCATGGTTGTAGGTCAGACTGTTCTGCTTAACAAAAAACACGAAGGCAAAATCAAGTCCTACAAAGACCTGAACAAGCCTGAGTACACTATTGTTTCCAAGCTCGGCACCACTGGCGAACAGGCTGCAAAACGCTTTATCCCTAAAGCAAATTACAAGTCTTTCGACCTTGAAACCGACGCAGCTCTTGAAGTCCTCAACGGCAAAGCCGATGCTATGATTTACGACCTGCCCTTCAACGCTATCTTCATGGCTGAACAGGGTGAAGGCAAGCTCGTATTCCTCGACAAGCCTTTTACTTACGAGCCTCTGGGCTGGGGTATCAGCAAAGGTGATCCCGATTTCCTGAACTTCCTCGGAAACTTCCTGCACCAGATCAAGAACGACGGACGTTACGAAAAACTTTACAACAAGTGGTTCGAAAGCACCTCCTGGCGTAAAAACATGTAGTAACACCTATGAGTTTTATGAGGGGCGGATTATCCGCCCCTTTATTCAGATTGTTGACAAACGGTCGATAGCGCCATATTCATCGACCCTTTCCCGGCAATCTGAATTTTTGCTTTTTGTAGTAAGAACTTAAATTTTAAAAATCGGCTTATATTATGAGTGGAACATCATTGAGAGCTCCCGGCAAAGGCCGGAACTACGAACTTTTCTGGAAGACTGTATTTTTCATCGGCCTGTTTGCCACCATGTTCGGCCTATACTGGGCAACACAGCAGGTAGATTATGTCTGGCGTTGGGAGCGTATTCCGAACTACTTCTATTATCAGGACGAAATCAATATCAATTCAGATATCGAAGGCAACATTACCTCTATTAAAGAGCAGGGGAAAAATGCCATCGTTACTGTAACCGGGGAAAACCACGAATCCGAGCAGTATGAAATACCTGCTTCCGGGATACGTGTTTACGAAGACGACACAGTTTTTGTCGGCGACACTATCGGAGTCCTAAAAGAATGGAAACCCGGTGTCATCCTTGACGGTTTATTTGTAACCCTCAAGGTCAGTGCCATAGCCATTGTCTTCGCTATCATACTCGGGCTTTTCACAGGATTGGCCCGTATTTCTCAGAACCCTGCGTTAAAGCTTTCCGCAATTACCTACATTGAACTTATCCGCGGTACCCCCCTGCTGGTACAGATGTTCATCTGGTATTTCGTACTGGGAACACTCGTCAACAACATGCTTGCAAAATACGATATCCCCCAGATCCCACCGCTCTGGTTCGGTATAGCATCACTGGCAATTTTCGCGGGTGCTTATGTTGCTGAGATCGTTCGTGCCGGTATTCAGTCCGTTCACCGCGGACAGATGGAAGCAGCCCGTTCACTGGGTATGTCAAAATACTATGCCATGAAACACATTATCCTGCCTCAGGCTTTCCGGAGAATCCTCCCCCCGCTGGCAGGACAGTTCATCAGTATGATCAAGGACTCCTCGCTGCTTGGAGTTATCGCAATCAGAGAACTTACCAAAGGCACAAGGGAAGCGGTATCCACAAGCCTGCAGCCGTTTGAGCTGTGGTTCCTTTGTGCACTGCTCTACCTCGTACTGACTTTTGCTTTCTCCATGTTTGTACAGTACCTTGAGAAGAAAATGGTGCAGAGATAATGATTGAAGTAAAAAACATATACAAAACTTTCTATGTTCCCCATGAAGTGCAGGCCCTTTCCAATGTTTCACATACTGTGGACAAAGGACAGGTCGTAGTTGTTATCGGCCCTTCCGGTTCCGGTAAATCAACCTTCCTGCGCTGCCTGAACAGACTTGAATACGCTGATTCCGGCCACATCTTCATTGACGGAATTGATATTCTCTCTCCCAAGACAAATATCAACAAAATCCGCGAAGAAGTAGGCATGGTATTCCAGTCCTTCAACCTTTTCCCGCACAAAACCGTGCTGGAAAACCTGACCATCGCCCAGACCGTAGTCCGCAAAAGGACAAAAAAGGAAGCCGGTGAAGTAGCCATGGAACTGCTTAAGAAAGTAGGCATCCACGACAAGGCCGGAGTTTACCCTACCCAGCTTTCAGGCGGACAGCAGCAGCGTGTTGCCATCGCCCGTTCACTGGCTATGGAGCCCAAGGTTCTGCTCTTCGATGAGCCGACCTCAGCTCTTGACCCGGAAATGGTAGGTGAAGTTCTTGATGTAATGAAGACAGTTGCAAAGGAAGGCATGACCATGGTCGTGGTTACCCACGAAATGGGTTTTGCCCGCGAAGTTGCAGACGAAGTTGTCTTCATGGATCAAGGGATGCTCATTGAAAAAGGCACCCCGGACCACTTCTTCACCAATCCTGAATCAGACAGGACCAAGGCTTTCCTCAGTCAGATCCTGTAGCCCTTATGACAACAATAAAAAAGGCCGCTCCCATATGGAAGCGGCCTTTTTTATTAGAAATATGTAAAGGTTTAATCTTTCTTGTCACGCTTATCACGTACATTCTTCATGGTTAATCCCGCAACACACCCCACAAGCATTCCCAGCAACAATGCTCGCTGGAGATCCATGAAAAACCATCCCGCAATGGCTCCTACTGATCCACCCACAAGAATTCCGCGAGCCATGCATTCCAGCAGTCTCTCAAAATTCTTATCTTCCTTTAATTCACTCACGTCACACCTTCTTAGCCTGTATTAATTCATCAAGTTGGTCCGCTTGTTCCTCAGAAAGAGACATAAATCTCAGCCCGATACCGGGCATCTGCGATTTCACTCCCCAAGGCACAGTCCACAAGACTTCCGATTTAATTGGAGTTTTGTCATCCAACTCCATAAATGCCACCCAGAGGGTATCGCCCTTCTTCCACCGTGTAACAGAAAATAAAAAACAGCCTTCAGCTGAAAAATTCAAGGCTACGCTTTTTTCCATCTGGCTTTTAGAGGAATTGATGTCCCTGTTCAGCAAAACATTCAAAACCTTGTTCGCCCTTTTGGTGCCACGTAAAGACCTCGCTGTAAAGTTCCTGCAGCTTTCCCGAAAAAACTCCTCTAAAGAAGTGCCATGCCCGGAAAATTTCCCTGTAGGAATACACCTTATACCTTCAGCCGCTTTATAGCTAAGTCTCATAACCGGGAAATTATCGCTCAAAAGATTTGCATCCGCCTTATCCGCAGCAGTAGAACGAAGCAAGGTAGGAATATCAATCAAAAATCCGTTGTACTTTACCTTATTATGCTTACGAGAAATCTCATGAAGGGACTCGGCAACGTCGCAATCCAAATCAAAGCTTTTTAAAGCCTGAACATATACCCCCCGGTTATCTCCGGGAGCTGCAACGAGCAGGATTCTCATTCTATCCACCCTTAATCAACCTCCATAAAATAAAATCCGCTTGGCTAACAGCCATTAACAATATATACTCACAAAATCAAAAATTACACAGTTATAAAGGTTTTCAAGCATTAATATAACTTAAGCCTCTGCTTCAAACAACCGACATCGCAAATTAATGCGCATCAGATTCCAATTCAAAATCCTATCTAACTATAAATCGGATACTGTCCATGAATGAAACGCCTAAAATACTGACGATTGATGACGATGAGAGCGTTCGCCTTTCCATTGCACACTATCTTGAAGATAGCGGGTATGAAGTCCTCCAAGCCAGCAATGGCCATGAAGGATTAAGAATATTTCACGAGCAGGAACCGGATGTTGTCCTTCTTGACTTGAGAATGCCGGAAATGGACGGTCTTTCAGTTCTCAAGCAGCTTGGTCAGGAAGCACCTCAAACTCCGGTAATAGTAGTCTCCGGAACAGGATCATTTGAGGATGTAATTGCCACGGTAAGACTTGGTTCATGGGACTATATTCCAAAACCGATCACAGATCTTACTGATCTGGAAAATGCAATCCTGCGAACCCGCGAAAGAGCGAGACTTTTAGTTGAAAACGAACGCTACAAAGAAGAGCTCGAATGCAAAATCCGCGAAAGAACCGAAGAGCTGCAATTAATGAACAAAGTTCTTTCTGAGGAGATTACCGCACGTAAAAAATCTGAAGGGCTGGTCCGGGCATCTTTGGCTGAAAAAGAGGTCATGCTCAAAGAAATCCATCATCGGGTCAAGAATAACCTGCAGGTAATCTCAAGCCTGCTAAGCCTGCAAAGCGGCTATACTGATGATAAAGAGGCAAGCAACCTGCTGCGAGAATGCCAGCACAGAGTCAGATCCATGTCCATGCTGCACGAAAAGCTGTACCGTTCAGAAGACCTTTCCCGCATTGATATGAGTGAATACGCCCTGACCCTGATCAACTTTTTACTTCGCTCGTATTCTGTTGATGGCAAAGTCAACCCTACCTATAATATTAATGACATCCATATGGGGATTGATTCAGCTATCCCGTGCGGTCTGATCATCAATGAACTGGTTTCAAATGCTTTGACCCATGCCTATGAAATGAATTCTGGTGGTGAACTAAAAGTCTCCATGCACAGAGATAACGACCGAATTAAATTGGAAGTCTCAGACAATGGAGTCGGATTACCTGAAAATTTCTCCATCAGCGGTTCACGAACTCTGGGCATGACCCTTGTGGAAACGCTTGCGCAACAACTAAATGGAGAAGTTCATTTTTTCAATGATAATGGAGCCACCTTTCAAATCAGTTTTCCGGGATAAACTCAGACTTGATTGAAATCAAAAGGCGGTGTAGTTTGCTAGCCGTGATCCTTGCAATAGAACTACTGAAGAAGGAATAAAGAATGGAACTTAGTTTTAAACAAATAGATGAAATCACCGTTGTAAAAATTGAATCTCCCGAACTGAACCACGTAGTAAGTCACGATTTTCAGCGTCAGATTCAACCCATTTTCGAAGAGAAACAGTTTAATGTAGCACTCGATATGGACAGTGTTGATTTCATGGACAGCATGGGCATCGGAACCTTGATCACACTGCGGAATAAACTGATGAAAGAAAAAGGCAACATTGCCATGTTCAACATCAGTGACAGGGTAAAGAAAATTATCGACATTGCCGCCCTGCACAAAGTTTTTGATCTTTTTGAAACAGAAGATGATGCGGTTAATGGCCTGAAAGACAAAATGCTGGCCTAACTGAAATTGATATAAAACCGGGCAGGCTGAAAAGTCTGCCCGGTTTATTTTTTTCCCACCTCCACCCACTGCCAATATGTCTCTCAAAGATAATTTAATTCAACCTGCTCTTGCTACCTTCAAAGATGCTGCCCGCATCAGTCTCGATCTGTTCAAAATCATGATCCCGGTAGTCATTGCCGTCAAAATTCTCCAGGAATTTAATCTGGTCGGATATCTAGCCGCCCCGCTGGCACCGATTATGAAGATGGTAGGCCTGCCCGGAGAAATGGGACTTGTCTGGGCTACTGCATTAATTAACAACATATACAGCGGATTAATCGTTTTCTTGAGTCTGGCTCAGGACCAGCCCCTTACCGCCGCTCAAGCAACTGTGCTCGGCACGATGATTCTTGTCGCCCACTCGATGCCTGTTGAACTACGGGTAGTACAAAGCTCCGGTCCCAAACTGGGATTCCAGTTGCTTATCCGAATGGGGGCTGCATTCCTGATGGGCCTGGTACTTCACTTTATTTACCAAAATTTCGACGTTCTGCAGGGACCTGCAAACATCCTGCTGACTCCGGACAATTCCGCAGTCGAAAAAACAATTTTAGAATGGGCCTTTGGTGAACTGCGCAACCTGATTTCCATCTTCGGTATCATTTTATGCCTGCTGGCAATCATGCGTATCCTGACCAAATTACGGGTAATTGCAGCAATGGATTTCCTGCTGCGCCCCTTCCTGACCATGATGGGAATCGGCACCAAGGCTTCAGCTCTTACCGTAGTCGGCCTGACAATGGGGCTTTCATACGGCGGCGGAATGATCATCCATGAAACAAAATCAGGGCGCATTGATAAAAAGGATGTCTTTTATTCACTGACACTGATGAGTATCTGCCACAGCCTGATTGAAGACACCCTGCTGCTCATGATGATAGGTGGACACGTATCCGGCCTGTTCTGGGGACGACTGATCATGTCCTGTATGATAGTCGCCGCTTTGGTCCAGATAACAAAATTTATTCCGGCCGGTTTTGCCGACAAATATTTATGGGGTCTCCCCAAACAATCTTAAAAAACTAAAGGAATGGCTATGATCGTTACTACCGTAAACACCGAAAATGCTCCCGCAGCAATCGGCCCGTACTCGCAGGCCACTATCTATAACTCGCAGGCTTTTGTCAGTGGTCAGCTTGGCCTTGTACCGGAAACCGGGGAATTTATCTCTGATGACGTACAGGACCAGACAAGGCAAGCCCTTAAAAATCTCAAATCCATCCTCGAAGCCTGCAGAAGCTCCATGACCAAGGTTATCAGTGTGGATGTTTTCCTGACAGACATGAACGACTTTGGCAAAGTAAACGAAGTCTATTCCGAATTTTTCTCCAGCCACAAGCCTGCACGGGCCGCCATCGAAGTAAGCGGCCTCCCCAAAGGCGGACTCGTGGAAATCAAGTGCATTGCGGCCATCTAGGAAGTTGATACGCTTCGCGCTTTTCTAAGACACATCTTGCTAAAGCTTTGAAAGGGACCTCGCGGTCCCTTTTTTGTGCCCTTCTACTTTGTGTCACCGACAAGCAAATAAAGATTCAAAATCAAGAACTTACCAACTACAGAACAACAGTTGGTGAGTCCTCTTTTTATATAAATCACTGGGGTTGTCCCACTCCTGTCCCACCTTTCTCTAATAAAGCAATCTTTCCAATAAATGCGATGATGCCTATCACCGCACTCTTTTCCCGTGCCCTGAGACACATTCAGGACACAGTCTACCCACTTTCCATCAATATAACAAAGAGCGGCTGCATGACCTCTAAGATCAAACCTTCCCAGCGAGGCAAAGGACGGGTTGAGTATCTCGGCCTTGTTAAGGAAATCGAACAAAACCTCCTTGCAGGACATACCCGCAAAGCTGTTCATGACCACCTCACCAGTGATGGCAGGATGACCATTAGCTATCAGCGTTTCTGCCATTACGTAGCGCTCTACAGTCCGCATTGTTCGCCTGCATCTATGACAAACACCCAACCCCCGGCCATAACAGGCACTCCTGCTGTAAGGACCGTCTCCGCACTCCCTGTACCCCTACGCGGAGGCGGTCCTCATGCAGGGCAGCCTGAAAACGATTTAGCATTTATCCACGAAAAGAACGTTACCGACGAAAAGCTCGATGAGCTCATCGGTAAATAAATACAAGGAGTGAAACTATGGCTACTATTAATGCAATTTTTCAAGGTAAAGGCGGAGTGGGCAAAAGCCTTGTCGCCAGCTTTCTTACTCAACATCTTCTGGAGTCAGGCAAAGAAGTCTCCTGCGTGGATACCGACCCGGTAAACGCAACATTCTCAGGATACCAAAAGTTTGGCGTCACTTCTCTTGATATCATGGACGGCGACGACATTGATCCCAGACGATTCGATACTCTTGTCGAATTGATGATGGCCCTGCCTGATGATGCGGAAATGGTCATTGATAACGGAGCCGCTACTTTCGTCCCTCTTGCCAGCTATCTTGCTGACAACCAAGTCTTCCCGATGCTTGCTGAAGCCGGCCACAACATCAACCTGCACACAGTAATTACCGGAGGTCAGGCACTCCCTGACACACTCAGCGGACTCAGCTCCCTGCTCAAGACATTTCAGGTTCCCATTTACATCTGGCTCAATGGCTTTTTCGGCCATATCGCCATGAAAGGTAAAAGCTTCGAAGAATTCAAAGTCTACAAAGACAATTCACATCGCCTTGCCGCATTAGTCCGCATTCCTGTGAAGAAAAAGGAAACCTTTGGCCGGGACATTGAAAACTTGCTGACAGCAAAAATGTCCTTTCAAGAAGCACAGGAAAGCACTCTGCCGATCATGACCAGGCAGCGTCTCAAAATGTTCTGGAATGAAATGAGAACAGAACTTGTGAACTGCGGAATGTAAGGGATTACGATGTCTGACCAGACTCCTGACAACGCCCCCCTCACCATTCAGAGTGTGCGCGATCTCATTGCAAAAGAGCACAATCTGCTGCTCGATGAGGATGATCCCATCCTCGTTGCCGTGACTATAAATCGCGCAGCTCTGGATGAGTATGAAAGGCTGCTGCAAAACCATAAGCAGCAACTTTCAGAGGACATGGAAGAACATGTTGCTTCCTTTGCTCTGGAAGTGCGCAAATCCACCAACAGCCTGCTTAGCAAAGCAGTCAAAGCGAACATCGAAAACTGCCTGAGTGTAATCAATGAACATCAGGGCCAGATGAACAACTTCCTTGGATCAGTGAGGGGATTAGCTATCTTTGCCGGGGTCATGTTCTGTCTGTCTATTGCTGTTTCACTTTCAGTCATTGTGTGGGGTTCATAATGAATGGCCCTGCACACGAACAAGATGACCGTCTTATTGAAAACCTTCGTCACAATATGGGAGCCATCATAATGGCAGCTCTTGAAGATCCGGAGGTTGTTGAGATCATGGTTAACCCTGATGGCAAACTGTGGGTTGAAAAACTTGGCGAAGAAATGAAAGAAGCTGGAGAAATTCAGCCCCAGCAGACAAGAATGATCATCTCGCTTGTCGCAAGTTCTCTGGAAACCACAGTCACGAAAGAATCTCCAATAGTTGAGGGAGAGCTACCCATTGACGGCAGTCGCTTTGAAGGATTGTTTCCTCCCATCGTCAAGGCAGCTTCTTTCACTATCCGCAAAAAAGCCAGCAAGGTCTTCCCACTGGAAGATTATGTGGAAAATGAAATCATGACCATGGAAGTCATGGACTCAATTAAGACTGCTGTAACTGCAAAAAAGAACATTGTGGTGGTGGGTGGAACCGGTTCCGGAAAAACGACTCTGGTTAATGGAGTCATCAATTCAATTTCTGAAATTGAGCCGGACGCACGCCTGATCATCATTGAAGATACTGCGGAGCTGCAAAGCCAATCCCATAACACGCTTTTTCTCCGGGCCTCCAGACACACCTCCATCCAGACATTGGTCCGGGCGACAATGAGACTGCGCCCGGACCGGATACTTGTAGGTGAGGTTCGTGGAGGGGAGGCTCTGGATCTGCTCAAGGCATGGAACACAGGCCACCCTGGCGGGATCGCAACGGTTCACGCCAACTCTGCGGCAGAAGGACTCTATCGTATTGAGCAACTTATTTCCGAAGCTTCAAAATCTCCCATGCCGCATCTAATCGGCTCTGCCGTGGATTTTATAATTTTCATTTGCCGCACGCGGACAGGCCGCGCGGTTACTGAAGTGGCAACGGTTTCCGGCTACGACCCGGTAAATCAAAAATACATGTTGGAGTACATTCATAATGAAAAACAACACTAAAATTACCTTACTTCTTTTATCGGCAATTTTGCTGTTCCCGGAAATAGCTTCAGCCAGTGGAATTGCTGAGTTCAAAGGACCGGTTGAAAAGGTTTTAGGCACCGTAGCTGGTCCTGTCGGCGGAATAATCTCTGCCATCGCGCTCGCAATCTCTGGGATTACCTTCATCATGAAAAAGGCTGAGCTTGGTGAGGGATTTAAGATGTTCTTGAGCATAATTATTGGTATTAGCTTTATCGCTTTTGCATCCGCCATAGTGAATGCCGTTTTTACCTTCACAGGAGCAATCCTGTGAGTTTGAGCCAAGAATTACTTGTAAGGACGGTTGTCATTCACCGTTCATTACATAGACATACTCTGGTCCTTGGTGCGGAACGAGAACTGGTCATGTCTTCAGCTCTGATCAGCTTCATTCTTGTCGTGGTCGGCAAAGACCTCATCTCTGCCGGCGCAGCTCTCTTATTTTGGCTCACCAGCGTAATTCTGCTTCGGATGATGGCGAAAGAAGATCCTCAAATGTCACAGGTATGGCTGAGAAGAAACGCATACCAGACCGTATATCCCGCCAAATCTACACCTTGGCGTAGGTAGGAAGTAATCATGCTCAAGCTTAAAGACTACCGCCATAAACAGAAAAGCCTACCGGACCTACTTTCATATGCCGCCATGGTGGATAATGGAATTGTCCTTTGCAAAAACGGCGCGCTTCTGGCCGGCTGGATATTCAGATCCCAAGATACAGCATCAAGCACACCTCAGGAACTGGCGACAATAAGCGCACGAGTAAATCAAGCTCTTGCGCCTCTTGGCTCTGGCTGGATGTGTCATGTTGAGGCCATTCGAACTCCTGCAACTGGCTACCCTGCTCCGGCGGCAAGTTACTTTCCGGATAGAATCACGGCGATGATCGATGAGGAGCGGAGGAACATTTTTGAATCCGGTGAATTCTACACAACCAGTACTTTTCTGGCTGTGACCTGCACACCACAGTTAGGGCAAGAAAAAATCAAAAGATATGCAACTGGGCAGACTGGTGGTCACAACCAGCTCGACAAGCAGATCAACGAATTCAAGAAAACACTATTTCAGCTTGAAGACTCTCTTTCTCTCTGCCTTCAGCTTGAGAGACTGGCCGACTATACATATGAAGATGAATTCGGAAACAGCAAAACAGTTTCACCGCTGCTCACATTCTTACAGATATGTACCACTGGCGAAAACCACCCGGTAATTCTGCCCTCCACCCCCATGTATCTTGATGCAATTATCGGCTGCAAAGATTTGATCGCCGGCGATTCACTTTTCATAGGGAAGAACCAGATCCAGATCATCGCCATAGACGGATTTCCAGCCGAGAGCTGGCCCTCAATATTATCCTGCCTTGAAGGAATCCCTTTAGAATACAGATTTTCAAGCCGCTTCATCTGCATGGATCAATTTGAAGCAGAAAAAGAGCTCACCTTATATCGTAAAACATGGCAGCAGCAGGTATTTAAATTTTTCGACCTGATGTTCAACAAGGCCAATCCAAGACCGAATCAGGATGCACTCAACATGGCTGGAGATGCAGAAACAGCACTTGCTGAAGTTCAATCCGGCCTAGTTTCTGCCGGCTTCTATACAGCATGCATTGTCTTGCATGGAACAGATCCCGAAGAGCTTGAAGATAATACCAGACTCATCAGCCGGCTGATTCAAGGTCAAGGATTCGGATGCCGCATTGAAACAATCAATGCTCTTGAAGCATGGCTTGGAACTCATCCCGGCAACTCATATGCAAATGTCCGCAGGCCGATCATTAATTCAATGAACCTTTCGGACATGCTTCCATTAGCGACAATCTGGCCTGGTAATGAATTTAACCCTTCACCGGAATTTCCAGCCAATTCCCCGGCCCTTATGTATTGCGCCACTGATGGTTCAACACCTTTCAGATTAAACCTGCATACTGGCGATATCGGGCACACCTTGATTTTCGGCCCGACCGGAGCCGGTAAATCTACACTTCTCGGCATTATTAACGCCCAGTTCAGAAGATATAAAAATGCATCCATTTTTGCCTTCGATAAAGGCATGTCCATGTTTCCGCTCTGCAAAGCTGCCGGGGGAACTCACTATGAAATAGCCGGCGATGATTCCGAACTGGCTTTTGCCCCGCTTTCGAATGTTGATTCTGATGCCGAGCAGGCCTGGGCTGAAGAATGGATTGAAACTCTTGTGACTCTGCAAGGATTTGTTGTCCTTCCTGCGCATCGCAATGCAATTCATCTGGCAATGAATTCAATCCGGAACAACCCGAAAGACATGCGCTCTCTTACTGATTTTTACCACTTTGTGCAGGATGAAGAACTCAGGGAAGCCATTAAGCATTACACCAATGCCGGGGCTATGGGCCATCTACTTGATGCTAAGACGGATGGATTTGGCATTGAGAACTTAATGGTCTTCGAGATTGAAAACTTGATGAACCTTGGAGACAAGAACCTCATTCCTGTCCTTCTTTATCTTTTCCACTGCATAGAAAAGTCCTTTAAAGGACAGCCCTCTCTGCTCATTCTGGATGAAGCATGGATCATGCTTGGCCATAAAGTTTTCCGGGACAAGATTTATGAATGGCTGAAGGTTCTGCGTAAAGCAAACTGCGCAGTTATTCTGGCTACGCAGTCTTTAGAAGATGCGGCTAAATCGGGTCTCATGGGCGTTCTGTCTGAATCCTGCCCGACCAAAATCTATCTGGCTAATCCCAGTGCATCAGACAAAGACCAACGACCGCACTATGAAGGTCTAGGCCTCAACTCCACCCAGATCCAGATCATTACCTCAGCAGCTCCAAAACGCGACTACTACGTTGTGACACCTGAAGGACGCAGGCTCATAAACTTAGCCCTCGGTCCTGTCGCGCTCTCTTTTGTCGGTTCATCCGGCAAAGGACACATCGCCCGTATCAAGGAACTTGAAAAAGAACATGGCCCAAGCTGGCCGGAACAATGGCTTGAAGAAAGGCAGGGAGATTTCAAATGGGCACCCAGAAACAAGGAAAACACAAAATGAGATCAGCAGTTACCTTCATTCTCACAGTTGTTCTGCTCATGAACTCAGCTCCGGCTAGCGCCATGACCGTCACCTGCACCAATTGCAGTGATAAAATCCTGCAAATGCTGGAGCGCGTGACCAACATTGAACAGCTTGAATCCATGTACCGGACTTATGCTGAAGAAATGATGCAGACCCAGCAACAAATCATGATGGTGAAGCAAAATATTGATCAGTACGTCAACATGGTCAAAAACACCGTCCGCCTGCCCTTTGCCATAAAAAACAGTGTGATCAGAGACTTTAAACAATTGGCGTCTCTTACCATGGGATTACGCGAAACCGTTGCAGATATTGATGTGCTAGGTGGAATTTATCATGCAGCTTATCCAAACTTCAACTCAGCGAAAGAGCTAGTTGGACTTCCCGCCAGTGAAGTGAATCCCCAGTATTACGAATACTACAGCAAGTGGTCTGGTCGAGTAGATGAAGCGACCGAGGCCACCTTTAAACTTTCCGGGCAGCAGCTCAAAGAAATCAGTGAGTCAGAAGAATTTGATTCATACATAGATGATCTTTTGAGCACGCCGGAAGGACGCATGCAGGCATTAGAAGCTGCCAACCAACTATCTTCCATCCAAATTTCAGAGATGCGAAAGCTGCGCGCCCTCATGGCTATGCATATCCAGAATCAGGCTCAGATCCAGCAGAAGAAGGAAAAGATTGATCAGATTCAGGAACTGGATAGCTTGCGCTATTTTAAAAACAATGAGCAGGAAGAAATAGCCAAACTTCTAAAGGACTTAGGGGAGTAACATGAACAAACACATTACTCTTAATCCTTTTTCTCACCAATATCTTTCAATATTGCATCGATTTCTTTCCTTTCATTATTCTGAAAGTAAGCCTTTGTGTCTTGATCAACTTCTTGTTCACTTACCTGAGCTTTTTTTTCAGTTCCTTGGGACTTTATTACGTCGTCACTCCCATCACAAGCTGAAAGGAAAACAGTTAAAAAACAAATATTTAAAAGAGAAATTAACAAGCGCATTAGAACTCCTATCTTTATTTTTTAAAAAAATAGATTCAAAATACATTTACGTCAATATTTTCAGCTTGTTGATCTGCATAGTATTTATCTTTTTTTTCCCAGAATCAGTATTTGCCGAAGAATTGGAAAAAGTCTCACAGAACAGAAAATTCCCTTTAGATTTACTTAGCGACTTTAAAAGCACAGCCGAAACATGGGGACCAACCATTCAGGGCTATTCAATTACACTCTTCAAATATCTAGTCACCATTGAATTAGCGTGGCTTGGAATTCAAGCAACACTCAAACAATACGACCTGAAACAGAAACTCGCTGAGTTCGTACTGCTAATTATTTACGCAAGTTTCATGGCTTCAATTGTCTTTCATAGCGCGGAATGGACAACAGCATTAATTGATTCTTTCAACAGCGTTGCAACAAAGACAGGGGCACCAGAAGCAAAGCCTTTAGTTGTATTCTTGTATGGATATGACATCATATGCAACCTACTGAACAATTTAACCATCACTAAACCTCATGTCAGTCTTGGGCTTGTAATCTGCTGCATTATAATAGCAGTAACTTTTGCCCTTATGACCGCACAAATCGTGATGGTCAAATGTGAATCAATCATCGTCTTAAACGCAGGAGCTATTCTTCTCGGTTTTGGTGGCTCTAAATTCACAAAAGATTACGCGGTCAATTATCTCAAATACTCCCTTGCTGTTGCGGCAAAGCTTTTTACCTTACAGCTACTTATGGGCATGAGCATGGACTTCATCGTTAAGTTCACAAGCCTCAACACTCATAGCTTCGCCGACATTTTCCTAGTCGTGTGCTCATCAATACTCATTCTGGCCCTCGTCAAATTCATTCCTGCCAAAGTAGCGGAAATAGTCAACGTCTCCCAAGTTTCCGGCGGAGGCGCGCTGACTTCTGCAATGTCTGCAATCGGGATCACAACCATGACCGCGATGCAAATGCCGGCACAAACCCTTGGCGGTGCGGTCGAAGCTAAGCGCGGAATGGACACCCTCAAGGAAGCATTCAACATGGCCGGATCGCAAGGTGCCACCGGGTTCGGCAAAGGCATGCAAGCATTTAAAAACCTCGGCGGCGCAGTCCGGGACAACATAGGCGCGACCAATATGGGCAATCTGCGCAGCACCATTACTTCCCATCATGAAGCCTTCAAAATGCAACAACCTGCTGGACCATCCACCAACTTCCAGCTTCCCTAACTAATTGGAGTAATGATCTATGTCTAAATCTACTGAAAACCCATATCTCACAGCCAAAGAAGAGTGGCTTGAACGATATGGTTCATACATCAAACGCGCTGAGAACTGGAGACTCTTCGCTTTTGGCTGCCTTCTAATTACCGCCATATCCATGACCATGAATTTTGTGCAGGCAACACAAAGCAAGGTTGTTCCGTACACCGTCGAAGTCGACAAACATGGCCAAGTCCTTTCCGTAACCCGCGCGGATGAAATCGGCCCGGTTCCCAAACGTATTATTCAAGCTGAAGTGGCCAATCTCATCGTCAACTGGCGGACCGTTACCGCTGACATCGGGCTTCAGAAGAAAATGGTTAAGCGGATGTCTTCATTCGTAACCGGCGCAGCCCGTGGTGCAACCAAAAGTTGGTACGAGAAAAACAACCCATATCAGCGCGGCCAGAAGGTTCTCGTTGAGGTTGATGTTAAAGGGATTCCCCTTCCGGTCAGCTCAGAAAGCTGGCGTATCGAATGGCTGGAAACCGTGCGCAATCACTCCGGTGTTGCCCAGTCCAGCACTCATTACGAAGCGACTGTGAAAGTTCGCATCTCTCCCCCAGAAACAGAAAGCCAGATCCTCAGGAATCCGCTTGGCATTTATGTCACGGAATTATCCTGGGCAAAACTTCTCGAACAATAGGAGCCGAAATGAAGCACCTCATTTTAACGTTATTCCTTGTTCTCATAGCCTGTTCCGGCTGGGCTGCTCCTAATCAGCAGCAGGCCGAACAGCAAGATCCTAATCAGGGATTGATGAACAAGGTATTTGCACAGCATTCACCGCCTAAAACTGGAAAAAATGCCGCCAAAACGGGTAAAAATCAGTCTTATTCGACCGCTGTGATGGCGCAGCCGGATTACATCTCTAAAACAAACGTTCGTCTTAATAGTAAAGAATGGGAAGCCCTGAAGCTTTCCAAGGAGTGGATCAACCGCAAGATTAACCCAATCCTGCTGGAGAACGGCAAAGTGGTTCACATCTTCGGGGCTACCATGCCGAGCATCATCTGCTCACCGTTCATGACCTCTGATCTGGAACTTCAGCCTGGTGAAAACGTCAATGATGTGATTGTCGGTGATACCGCACGCTGGATGATTGCACTAAGCAAGTCCGGAACTCCGGGAAGGGAAGCTACACATATTCTTATCAAGCCCCTTGATGCAGGGCTTGTGACTACTGCCGTCATTCCCACTGACCGCAGAGTCTATCATCTGAAGCTTGTTTCCCGACGCAAGGATTACAATCCATACGTTTCTTTCATCTACCCGGAAGATCAACAGAAGATTCTGAAGGCCAGCCTGAAGCGCAAAAAGAAAAAAGACATCTGGGACACCACCCAGATTGAAGGCAAGACCGTGGACCTTTCCACTTTGGATTTCAGCTACACCATCAGCGGTGATGATGCGAGCTGGAAGCCCATGCGCGTCTACAATGATGGAATCCGCACTTTCATTCAGCTTCCAAGGACTTCCACCCAAACCGAGATCCCAGTGCTGCTGGTTGAGAAGGCAGGACAGGAAGCGATCGTCAATTACCGGGTCAAAGGCAACGCCATGATCGTTGATGAGATCTTTGAAAAAGCAATCCTCGTGGCTGGAACCGGAATGGATCAGGCCAAAGTGGAGATTACACGAATTGAGGTGACCAAATGAGAATCCTGATTCTGATCATCCTGCTGCTCTTCCCCACCGGCTGCAATTCTTGGCGTTCCATGACCAAGCAGGTCGAAGTAGTTGAACAGGCTGCGCCCATGTACGAGGAGCATGAAGTTGATTCCATCGTTGAGGAGGCCGCGCTCAAGGTTGCTGCTCATTATCCTCCGGGCCGTACCGTGCTGCACCTGACTGTTTCCGACAATCCCTGCGGCTGGAAATTTGAAGCCAACCTGCGCGAACAGGGATTTCAATTCAGTCCTAAAACCACTGATCCCAATGTGCTGGACATGAATATGGTCTTCGATTCCATCACCAACAGCACGCTCTATTACCTCTATCTCGGTTCCTCGGATGGCTGGTCCTTTGGACAGGTCTACAACCTGACCTTCGAAGGATTTGAAAAGTCCGGCCTGCTAACCCAGACACCGGCTTTCTTTGAATTTGTGGGCGGTGATGCCGAGCAGGTTGAATCACCCCTCAATGAAGATTGGTCCATTGTTCCCGGCGGTCTTCGTGACCAGCTCAAACGCTGGGCCGGTCGCGCAGAATACACATTGGTCTGGAAAGCAAATCACGATTTTGAAATGCAGGCCCACGCCACTTTCAGAGACACATTTCCACGGGCTGTTAAACGCCTCTTTTCAAGAATGCACGCCAACGGGAACTCCCTTCGCGTGACTCTCTACCAAAAGAACAAACACATTGTTGTCAGCGAGGATTAAGCATGAAACGCACATTGCTACTCATACTCATCTTTTCTTTTACCCTTTGCAGTTGCGCACCGCTCCAGCCTTCCCAGCAGGAACGCTCGGTGAAAAGCCGCGCGGCTTCCATGAGAGCGGCCAGCAGCAAGAAGACTGTTTCAATTGTCCATGCTCCATACCTCGGAGCTATTCCGGTGGAGCTGGACGACAACAGACTTCCTTCAATCTTCAACCGGCGCGTAACCCTGACCAATCGGGTCGGCACAGCTTCTCAGATCGCCAAATGGATCAACGAACTTGTACCGCTGCACATTGAAGTGGAAGCCGCAGAAAGCACCGGCAAAGAAAAGCAGAAACGCATGCGCATCAACTACGATGGCAAGCTCTCCAATTTGCTGAACACCATGTGTGAATATTTCGGCATGGGCTGGGAATATGATGAACTTAGCGGCAAAGTTGAGATTGCGCGTTTGCAGACCAAGTCATTCAATCTTGCAGTTGCTCCGGGCAGCATCAAATACGAATCGACCATCACCAACAAATCCCAGACTTCCGGCAGTTCTTCCGATTCCAGCAGCATGGAAGGAGTGAGTCAGACCACCAAGACCTCGGACAGCGTCAGTCAGACTTCACAGACCAACAAAGCCAGCTTTGAAGGGAATGTCTGGAAAGACACCGAAAAATCCATTGAAGCGATGCTTTCCAAGGATGGGCGAGTTGTAGTTAACGAAGCCGCCGGAATGGTCACTGTTACCGACACCGCCACTGTCCTGCGCAGAGTCGGAAACTATATCACATCCCTGAACACCAAGATGGGCAGGCAGGTTGCCTTGGCCGTCAAGGTTTGGGCCTTGGAAATGAACCGTAATGCTGATGTCGGTTTTGACATTGAATCCATGCTCAAAGCCGGACAATCAAGCTTCAGCATCCTCGGTGGCCAGCCCTACACCACTCTTTCAGGGGCCGGGACACTCACCGCTGCAATTCTGGACGGCAACTGGAAAGATACCAAGCTCATGCTCCGCGCACTCAAGCAGCGCGGCCGCACCACCCTGCTTACATCCGGGTCCGGGATTGTAATGAACAATCAGGCCCTGCCTGTTCAGGTGGTCAAGCGCGACACCTACCTTGCCGGAATCAGCTCCACCACAACGGAAAATTCCATGCAGACTTCCGAGCTGACACCGGGTGAAGTTTCCACCGGCTTTTCCATGACTGTGATCCCGCACATCATGAACAACCGTAAGGCCATCCTGCAATACAACATCACCCTTTCATCCCTTGATTCCATGGACGAGTTCACTTCCGGAGATCTGACTATCCAGCTTCCGCAGGTTTCCACCCGCAGCTTCAGCCAGCGAGTCAAAATGAAATGCGGCCAGACTCTGGTCCTTGCCGGGTTCGAGCAGGAAACCGACCAGCAATCCAAAGGGATCGGCATCAGCGCAGGCGGACACAGCCAGAAATACGGCAAAAGCCTGATCATCATCACCATTGAGATGGAAAGTGCCGGAGTTTAGCCATGCGTAGTATCAAGATTAAAAAGAAAGAATACGCCATCGGCTTCTGGTGGCAGATACTCGACGGCAAAGGAAAGAAGCAGCTCTTTGCAAAGGCTCGCTCTGTCGCCGAAGACTTCAAGGATCGCAAATACAACTGCCTTGTTCCTCGCAAGCAGCAGTATGGCCTTGGTTCCTGCGAAGGAGACAAGATCAAACGGTTGCCCTCTCTGGCCTGCGCGCTGGTGGAAAGGTCTACCGACACTTGGATCGGTATGTTCTGCCTTGCAGACGATCTTTGGTGGGTCTGCGCGGTTAGTAAAAAAACAATTGTTGCTGAAGGTGATCAGTTCTTCAGCTCACGCACGGAAGCACAAGCCCATCTTAGTAGTCTGAAGTCCATGTCTAGCTGGAACAAAGACAATGAATACATCTGCGAGTCAGTGGATGAATCCCTGTCTCATTTTGACGGACTGCTCAAACCTTCTGAACGGGTTCAATCGCTCTATCCGGAACACTCCAACTTAAAACTCATCATTGGAGTTGCCGTCATTCTTACAGCCTGCGCAGGCTGGTACATGTGGGATTCTCACCAACAGGATCTGCGTGAAGCTGAGCAACGCAGGATTGCCCGTGAAGCTCGGCAGAAGGAACTCCAGAAACAAGAAACCGTCCAAAAAGATCCGGAACAGCTTTTTGCTATGGCTTGGAAAGAAACTCCCCTGCCGTCAGCCTTTGCTCATGAATTCCTGCGCGCCGTGCGTAACACAGAACCATACACCCTTGGCTGGGAACTTAACTCCATAGTGCGTGATGCAGATGGCATCTACATGGCTTGGCTACATCAGGAAGGAGCGGATTTCACCAACCGCCCGACCGTTAAGAAAATCAATTCCACTCTCGGCGCAAAGCCTGAACTGGCGGACCTGACCATCAATTACCCCGAAGCAGAAAAACGTCCTGAACAACACCTTATCAAAAAGGGTGCTGCCACTGCTCGACTCTACGAATTGACCCGCAATCTCGGAGCCAAGCTGAACCTCACTTGGCAAGCTCCGGAAACCAAGAAGCTGAATAACAAGATCCTCAAAAAAGCCGTTGCCGTCACAGCTCCATGGGTCAAGGGAGAGTGGAAACTTTCCGCTCTCCCGGTCGGGGTAACGATCGAGGACGCGCTCTTCACAGCAATGGATTCCATCCCTTGTCTGGTCCTTTCAAAGATCGACTTCACCAACAACCAATGCACCTTGGAGGGCCAGATTTATGCGAGTTACTAGCCTGCTTTTTCTGCTCTTACTTATCGCCATTCCGGTCTTCGCCGATGACTTGGCCGACCTGAATCCGGAGGGAGAACTTCTGATCGACGTGGTTACAGGAAATAGTACCAATTCAGCTAATGCGACCGGAACCATGGCACAGGCCAACGCTACAAACGGAGCTTCTAACTCCAGCGTTGCAAATGCCACGGCCATCGTAGCTTTCATGACCGGCTCAAACAGCACTGATGAAGCTCAAAAACAAGAAGCTGTGCCTGCTGAAAACGCGACCGCTAAACAGGAACAGACAACTGAACCTGAAGCAATAGAACAGGTTGCGCAGCCCACTCCCGTCTTTGCAAGACCTGCGGTGAGCCTTGGCGATGCAAACTACCTGCGCAGTCTGATTGCTTACAAAAAGCTTCAGGTGGCTCTCGCCAAAGAAAACCAGAAGCTGCTTGAGCTGACCGTTCCGGTCCCGGCTCCGACTAAAGCCTCAAGTTCAAAGTCCACAACCAAGAAGAAACACCGCCCCACATGGCCCAAGGTTGTTTCCATTCAGGGCGTGGACGGCAGGCTTTCCGCTACCCTTTCCAGTTCCGCAGGTATCGAGACTGTGCGGGTCGGCAATAACGCCGGTCCCGGCAAGGTCGTATCCATAACCCCCAATAAAGTTCTGGTCCGCTCTGGCGGTAAGAACATTGCCTTGAAGTTCAAGGAGTAAATGATGACTGAAACTGAAATCCCCGCAAGCCTTCAGGAACGGGTTCTGTTTCTGGACGGCAAAATTATCATCTCTTCAGAAGTGGAAGATGATGCAACTCTTATGTCTTTTCTCAGCTACGCAGCCCGTAAGGGTTTTACTGAAATGGAAAGGATGAAGTCCGACGAATTTCAGAAATTGCGTAATAAACACTTCACCAGAGCAGAAACAAACAGTGACATCCAGAAACTGGCCATTCAGATAATTGCTGAAGCTCACGAACAGGGAGCCTCGGATATTCATATCACAGATCATGGCCCATTTACCTCCATAACATTCCGTAAACTGGGAATGGTTCAGGACTACAAACAACTGATGGGGGAAACAGGCCGGAAGATCATCGTCGCCATTTATCAAACAATGTCCAACCAGGCAGATTCGACATTTGTGGCCACTGAAAGTCAGGATGCCAGAATTTCAAACCGAGAGTATCTTCCCAACGACGTTCATTCTATACGTATCCACACTGAATCCCTTGAAGAGGCTATGGCACAAAACGGAAGCGGAACGGAGATGGCACTGCGACTGCTTTATGACCGCACCACGGCCAAGGGTAATCTTCAAGAAAGACTGGCAACACTCGGTTATTCGGAAAGGCATATACGTCGGTTCCAGTTCCTTACCCAGCGTTCAGGACTAGTACTCCTTTCCGGACCGACTGGTGCGGGTAAATCAACCGCGCTGAAACACATCATGGAAAGTATGGCCAGGGACAATCCGGAAAAGAACTTTCTGGCGGTTGAAGATCCGGTGGAATATCCGCTTGAGAGAATCAAACAGATCAGGGTCAGGACTGGAGACAAAGGAAAGCGGGGCGAAGAATACAGCAGAGGCATAGCCGGCTTAATGCGCTGTGACCCGGATGTGATCATGATCGGTGAGATCCGCTACGCCGAAGCAGCTGCAGCAGCTCTTGATGCAGCCCAGACCGGTCATGGGGTATGGACCACAGTCCATGCAAACAGTGCCTTCGGGATCATCCAGAGAATGGTTTCCCTGCTTCGCGCAGCCAATTACCCGGACCCGCTTGAATATCTCTGCGACCACACGGTTCTTTCCGGTTTGCACCATCAGCGACTTGTGCCGGTGCTCTGCCCTCACTGCAAAATGCCCATCAGGGAAATTACCAAACTTGCGGAAGATAACGAACTACGCCGTAAAAACCTACCAAAGCCGGTACTGAACCGCCTTTTCAGAGCAGTAAATGAAATGGAGAACGTCCATATCAGGGGAGAAGGATGTAAAGAATGCGCCGGAATGGGAATCATCGGCCAAACTGTAGCCTCTGAAATAGTCACCACCGACCATGTGATCCTGCGCAACATCCGGGCAGGGAACACCGAAGGGGCATACAAGCACTGGCGTTATGAACAAAACGGCCAGACCTTTGTGAATCATGCAATAGATCTCGTTGAACAGGGCCTTATTGACCCATACCTCACCGAAAAAAGACTTGGAGTTCCGTTGAACTACGCCAAGGCCTTTGACGACTTCAACCTATCCGCATCAGACCTAGATGAGCTGGCCGGATCTCAGACAGTGGAGGCTCCGAATGCAGCAAACTGATCTGACCATAATCATTTCCCGATTATTCTTCGGGGAGTCAGTGCGTATCCGTTTCTACAGAAAGCTGGCTGCCCTGACCCGCCACGGTGTGAGCGCGGTAGACAGTATTACGGAACTGCAAGAAAGATATGCCAAACAGCGGAGTCCCTTAGCCCGTGTGTTAGCAGAAGTATCCTCCAGGCTGGATTCCGGCAGTAAGCTTGATGAAGCAATGCACGGATTCATTCCCGCTGAAGAGGTCATGCTTATCAACAGCGGAGTCAATTCCGCCAAACTATATGAAGCTCTTGATCTTGCCGTGCGCTTAATTCAGGCCCGGAAAAAGATCATCAACTCCATGCGTAAAGCTTTGACTAAACCCACGCTATGGATGTGCGCATTAGTTGTCCTACTACTGGTTATCTCCAGATTTGCCATGCCCAAATTTGCTCAACTTTCCAACCCAGAACACTGGGAAAGTGGAGCAAAAGCTCTCTACCAAGTATCCAACTTTATTGACTCCACTGCGGGAACAATTCTTCTCGTTGGAATCATCGTGGCTTTCCTGCTCTCGCTGGCGACCATCAAAGTCTGGACCGGTAAAATACGCGTGCGCTTTGACTCACTTCCGCCATGGTCCTTCTATCGGCTAATCATCGGTAGCCTCTGGCTCTTCACCCTTTCAACTCTCATGAAATCGGGAATCCAGCTTTCACAAGCTATCAATGAAATGATGTCCACTCCGGGCACAAGTCCATGGCTCAAAGAACGGCTCCAGTCTGTAAAGGCCCAGCTCAATCTCGGTAAAGGGCTCGGACAGGCATTGGACGATTCCGGCTACCAGTTTCCGACCATAGAAATCATTGAGGACCTGCGCATTTACTCACGACTTCCCAACTTCGATAGCCAGCTGCACCTCATAGCTGAGGAAATGCTGGCTGAAGGGATTGAAAACGTACAAAAACAGGCTCAAATTATTAGCTATTTTTGCATCATATGCATGACCTTCATTGTGTCAAATGTAGTTTTAGCTCTTTCTTCAATTTACCAACAACTCGGTCAAACCATAACTTATTAAGGAGAAAAAAATGACCTTACTTGAAACACTTAGCTGCCTGCTCATAGCCATTCTCGTAGTTGGAGGCTCAATATTGATGACTAAGAAAGCGATTGAAAGTGACAAAATAAATAGAGCTGTACAGAACCTTTCGACTTTTCGTCTTGATGCCAAAAACCTCTACAAGGGAGAACCTGATTTTACAGGGCTTACTACTGCTGTTGCAGTCAACAATGAGATTGTCCCGGACGAAATGCTCAAAAGCAATGGAGATGTTCGCAACGTATGGAACGGACTTGTGACCCTTGCTGCCGGAGCTGATCCGACAACCTTCGTGATCACACAAAACGATATTCCGAAGTATGCCTGCGTAAAATTGGCAAGGTCAGGATCATGGGAAGCTCTTTCTATAAACGGAGTTGAAATTGATCTGGAATCTGGAGTGATCTCAGCTATCAACGACAATCTTCAGGACAGCAACACCATCGTCTTCACCTCCAACTAACAGAGGCTCTCAATGGAACTCATGAAACTCAAAAGTGCATCATTCACAGATTTAATTCTTCATGAAAGCGGGGAGGCTTTCATGAAAGGCTGCGATAGCTGCGGCCAGAAACTTGTTCCCTGCGAGGACGGGATCAAGAAGGAAATTAAACTCCTTCATGAAAAAGTCCTCAAAGTCCATGAAGAGAGTGAAAGACACACTTTCCGGGTCATTCATGAAGATATCGGCTACCGGGTCGCCCTGTATGAAGGCGTGGACTGGGGAAGCGGCAAGGTTTTCTTCCTGCGCCGCATTCAGGAGCAGGTTGAAAACTTCAACAAGATCGGTATGCCGGAACCAATTGCGCAGTGGCTTCTTGCTGAAGAACAGAGCAAAGGTCTGGTGCTTTTCACCGGCGCGCAGGCCTCCGGCAAAACATTCAGCGCTTCCTCACTGGTGGCAACCCGTCTTGCAACGTTAGGCGGCCATGGAGTCAGCTTTGAAAACCCTGCTGAAATGCCTCTTGATGGCAAGCACGGCGAATTCGGTTTCTGCTTTCAAGCTGAGATCGAACGCGAAGAGGATCTGGCTGAAGGCATTGAACGGTCGCACCGTTTCGCATCCCCCAACATCATCTACATCGGCGAGATCCGCAGCAAACACGCAGCAAGCGAGGCCCTGCGGGTCTGCCTTGGTTCAGACAAACAAATTGTCATCGCAACCATGCATGGTTTCGATCTCGTAACCGCCCTTGATCGGCTGGTGACTATGGCCCGCGAAATCGACGGGGAAATAGCCAGCCAGAACCTTGCTCAGGGACTCCTTGCCGTTGTGCATCAACAGCTTGAAGAAGGTGAGGACGGCAAGAAGTTTCTTAAAGTTCCCCAATTCCTGCTGGCTCCGTTCACTGACAAATATGCAGGCCTGCGCGCCAAGATCAAAAACGGTGAAATGATCGGCCTACAGGAAGAAATGCGTGAACAGGAAAACACAATTCAGTTCATGGGGATCGGTTCCATATGAAGACCCTCGCAGCACTCTTCACCCTGCTTGGCGTGCTGACAATGGTCACACCGGAAACGCTTCTGACCACTCATTCCAATGAGCCTCAAGCGCGTGCAGTAGCTGTTAATTTCGGCGTCTACCGCAACGCAGTGAATGAGTTTGCCATAGCCCGCCCCAACGCTTTCACAGGAATCCCCATTCCCATATCACTCCTTGACCTGCCGTCCGGTTGGAAATCCATGCGTGCGTGGACCAACCGACCAGACGGCGGGAATTTATACATCTGGGGTCCAATCAAAGAAGGCGAAGCAGCGGAAATTATGAAGCTGTTCATGAATTCCTATGCAGTAGGAATCAAGCGCAACGGGTCACTGGTTAACACCCATGGAACCGGCATAGCCCTGCCTACATTCATACCTAACGGCAACATCGTCAGCGTGATCACCCCATAGGAGCAAAGATGAAGATTAACCCTAAAAATAAACAATCCGGAATGGGCATGGTGGATGCGATTGCCGCACTATTCATCATTGCCCTGATGGTCCCCATGCTTTCGGACATGATGGATCGTGGCTTTCAGTATGTGAATGAAAAGAATGTCAGCAGCCATCTCGCAACAATGCTTGATGCGGCTTCTGATTATGCAAAAGAGCACTATGCGGATTTGATCAGTTCATCCTCAGCCAGCAGTGCAACTACTGTGACCATGGCCCAGCTCCGTTCCGGAAACTTCCTGCCTTCAGGATTCCAAGACCGTAACGGCTGGGGGCAGCGGTACGGAATTTATGTACTCGAACCCAACACCGACGATCTGCAAGTCATCGTCCTGACTTACGACGGACGCACGGCCGCAAATGACAAAAGTTTCGGCACTGCTTCAGCTCCTTCAGCCGCTGCCATGGTCGGCGGTGCTGGTGGCTACATCCCCACTGGAGACCTGCCCGGCCAAAGCTCAACCGAGCTGCGCGGCTCCTACGGTGGCTGGACCGTGAATCTTGCCAGCACAAATATCCCGGTTCCAAGTCCCGGCCACATCGGCGGACGTGCTTTCCTGCGTGAAGGCGATCTCAGTCAAGATTTCCTCTACCGCGTGGAAGTTCCCGGTCATCCGGAGCTGAATGAAATGTCCACCGAGCTGGATATGACCGACCACGCCATTGAGAATGTGAAGGAAATCCAATTCGAAGAGCACACCATCGCTGACATCGATGCAACCGGCTTTTGCGGAGATCCGGAAAAAGAAGGCCGTGTCTTCTTTGATTCAGCCGTCGGTCTTTACATCTGCCGCAAAGGAGAACCGCAACTCCTCGCCGATACCGGCAATTCCCAACTTTTCAAAGATGCGACCTACGCCACAAACGGTGAGCTGATTCCCAAACCGACCTGCCCTCCGGGCGTTACTTCAGTACCGCAAATTTTCGTGGCTCCGGCAGTCTTTGCTGAGGGACCAGAGTCGCAAGCCTTCGTAGCTGTTCAGTCATGGGCAACGGATGAAGGAGACAACTGGCGCGTTCATCTGCGCATCAAAGACGTCACAGATACATGGGTATCCCCTCCCGCCGGATACGGCAGAGTAATGGTGCTGACCACCTGTAACTAAAGGAGAATATCATGAAGACAGAAGAAAAAAGGCCAATGTCATTCAGAACTCTTGTCATGGCAGTTTCCGCCTGCATCGCTCTGCTGGTGGCGGTACTGATTGCCCTCAATTACGCACCCAACGCTTTTGCAGGAGATGCAACAAGCTTCAATCCTACGTCCGTTGCTGTTCAGGCTCGCGCTGCCAGCGACTACCCGATTGGAGCAGTCGCCGCATATAGAGGAGACACTCCCCCTGTCGGCTGGCTGGAATGCAACGGCCAATCGACAGCCGGACACCCTGAACTTGCTGCCGTAGTGGGCGCAAATGTTCCTGACTTACGCGGAGAATTTATCCGAGGTTTGGACAGCGGTCGCGGTGTAGATGCAGGCCGGACACTTGGAAGTGCACAAGCTGACGCAATGGAAAAACATTCGCATCAGACCACTATCACTGTATCTGGAAATGTCCGTATAACTTATCGTAATCCTAATTCTGGTGGGGGCCAAACTCTTATTGGCTACAGCAAAACGAGTAGTCCAGCATACTTAAACTTTCCATTTTCTGGCTCAGGGACCGGCACATCAACTACTGCTGGAGATGCTGACGAGAACCGTCCGCGCAACGTAGCCCTCATGTACATCATCAAGGCACAATAGGATTACATCATGTCAGATTCTCCTAACAGCCTTGTACAGCAGTCTATGAGCGGCAAACGTAATAACAGGATAATTATCATCTGCGTTGTTATGGCAATGATGATTGTCTCCGTCATGGCATACTCGCTTTACAACTCCAGCAAGAAAAACAAAGCGGCAAAAGAAGAAAAAGCCGCTGTGACCGAATCGGATCTCAGGCAAACCTTGACCGAACCTGAGACATTCGGTCTTTCGGTCCCTCCCAAAGAGGAAAAGAAAGAAGAAAAAAAGCAACCGGCTCAAGATAAAGTCTCAGTTACGGTTGTTCGCCCGATCGAACCAACCGAAGCTGAAAAGCAGCATATAAAAGAGCTTCAGGAACTGCGGACATTCAAACTTGAGCGGATGAAAGCGGCCCTCGCTGCTCCGCTCAAGATCCAAGCTTCCATGCCGGAAAAGAAAAACGTCAAAGTCATACAAACTGACATTGGCGATGTTCGCTCACGCCACCCCATAACCTTACCGAACATGTCCAATACTGCTCCAACTGAAGGTAATGACCAAAAGGACAAAGAAGCCTTCCTCAATAGTCGCGCAGCAAAAGACGGTTCTTGGCAACTCCCTTATGAGCGGGTTCCCGGTAAACAGTTCGAGTTAAAAACCGGATCAGTCATTGCCGGGATAATGATCACCGGCATCAACTCGGATCTCCCCGGCCAGATAATCGGGCAGGTCAGCCAGAATATCTACGACACCGCCACCGGGCAATACATGCTCATACCGCAAGGTGCGCGCATGATCGGGGTTTATGACTCCAGAGTCGCTGCCGGCCAGACTCGTGTTCTTGTTGCCTGGAACAGAATTATCTTCCCAGACGGCTCATCCATCACCCTCGGTATCATGCCCGGAACCGATGTCGGCGGCTATGCTGGTTATTCCGGGGATGTAGATAATCACTATCTACGCATCTTCGGCTCTTCTGCCATCATGAGCCTGATTAGTGGCGGCATGGCCTTCGCTATGGACTCCTTCAATAAAGGCTCATCTTCCAGCGAAAATCCCAGTCTTCAGGATGAACTCGGCTCGGCTCTCTCCAGCCAGCTCGGCCAGTCCACCCTTTCGCTTTTACAGAGCAACATGGCCATTAAGCCGGCTATCAGCACCGCTCCGGGAAAACGTTTCAATATGGTCGTGACCAAGGACATAGTTTTCGCGCGTCCTTACAAGCCATACAGGATCTAAAGATGACTAATAACGTATACGGACTTGGTAAAAAGAAAGGACGTGAATGGAGCGGTTTGCTTTATCTCCTTTTCCTCCTGGTACTGGCCTGCGTCGCCATGGGCTACGCCACCCAGAACACTGCTATTCTATATGGTCATCATAAGGCTCTTGGTCAGACTGCATATGAACAATTCTACTGGCCGTGGATGATTTTTCACTGGGTAAAAATTGTTCAGCCAAGTGAGTATCTTGACCGTATCATATCAACTTCTCTTATCATTTTTGTAGCTCCACAAATATTTGTATTGGGCTTGGTCGCTCTTTTCTCCGGCAAGCCCAAAGGTGTTGATGACATCCATGGAACTGCGCATTGGGCCGAGAAAAAAGAAATCAAAAAAGCCGGTCTGCTTGAAGGCTCCGGAGTCTACGTAGGAGGCTGGCAAGATAAGAAAGTACTCCGCTACTTACGTCACAACGGCCCGGAACACATCATGGCTTTCGCGCCTACCCGCTCCGGTAAAGGTGTCGGTCTGGTTCTGCCTACTCTTCTTTCATGGAATGAAAGTTCAATTGTCCTTGATATTAAAGGCGAGAACTGGGCTTTAACTTCCGGCTGGCGCAAAGCTCAGGGGCATAAGGTTATGAAATTTGACCCCACTGACACAACTGGCAGCTCCGCGCGCTACAATCCTCTTTCTGAGATCAGGCTTGGTGGCCCCCACGCCATTCCCGATGCCCAGAATATTGCCAGCATGATTGTTGACCCGGACGGTAAAGGTTTGCGGGACTACTGGAACAAAGCTGCTTTTTCATTTCTTGGGGGAACGATCCTTCATTGCCTTATCTATTTCCGGATCAATGCCGGCACACACGCCACTTTAAATGATCTGTCTCTAATGCTTGCCGACGAAAGCAGAGAGATGTCTGAGCTGTTTGAGGAAATGCTGAACGAAGATCATGTAGCTCAGCTTGAAAAACTCTTTGGCGAAGAAATGGATCTCGATTCAAAGGTCGCCATCAGAAAATTCATTGCAGCAGCCCGTGAAATGCTCAACAAAGCCGATGCCGAACTCTCCGGAGTCGTATCCACTGCCGTAGCGAACATGGCTCTTTATCGTGATCCGGTTGTCAGCAGATCTACATCCGGATGCGATTTCCGTATCGCCGACCTCATGAACTCCGAGCAGCCGGTTTCACTTTATCTGGTCATTCGTCCTTCTGATATTGACCGTTTGCGGCCGCTAGTGCGGCTAATCCTGAACATCGTCCTGCGCCGGCTGACTGAGGAAATGGAATTTTCAAACGGAACGGTCAAAGCCGGCTACAAGCATCGCCTTCTGCTTATGCTCGATGAGTTCACTTCCCTGGGCAAAATGGAAATCTTTGAACGAGCCCTGGCTTTCATGGCCGGGTACGGAATCAAGGCCTACATCATCGTGCAGGATCTTACACAGCTCCAGTCTGCTTACGGAAAAGAAGAATCCATCATGAGCAACTGCCATCTGCGCATGGCTTACGCTCCTAACAAAATTGAAACAGCACAAGTCCTTTCCAAGATGACCGGTGAAGCAACAGTCGTACAAAGAAAAACCTCAATTTCCGGCACAAGAGCCGGTCGATTAAGCAGAACCAACGTAAGCGTTTCCGAAGCAAAACGCGCCCTGCTCACTCCTGACGAATGCATGCGACTTCCCGGCGCGGAAAAGGATCATAACGGAATGATAATCAAAGCAGGCGATATGCTTATCTTCCCCGCTGGTTTTGCTCCTATCTACGGCAAGCAAATCCTTTTCTTCCTTGATCCTAAATTCCTTGAGCGGTCGAAGATTTCAGCCCCTGATCAATCAGACATTCTTCATGATCCGGCTGAAGAAATACCTATTCCTAATGAGCCGGCAATAAATCTGGATGCTGAGATGGAAGAGCTCATCGAAGAGACTACCGACTATGAAGAATGCTGAAATTGAAACACTGCTCCCTGTGCGCTTCCCGCGCGAGGCCTGCCGGACCTGTCCGGCCTGCGCCGCATGGATGGCTGCCAATGGAAGCAGAAAGACAGGTCGTCCCGGTTGTCCTGTCTGCCATGGAGATGGGCGCGTTCCATACATGTTTTTGCCTCCGGAACAAGTTTCTGGACGCGCCTTGGTGAAAGTGGATCAGGGACGAATTCCGTTCTTGAAACCGCTCTTTGGAGAATGCAAAGAGCCTGGTCAACACCGAGCCATGAAAATGGGCAAGCAAGTACGCTGCCCTGGCTGTGATGATCTCTGCGTAATGCCTAAAGAAATCAACGCAGGCGATTTAATTTCAACTGACCTGACTTCTAAGGAATCAGTCCATGAATGCAACGGCACGAAAATACGAACCTCAGGGCTCTAGTAACTACAGTGATCAGTATCAGAATCAAGCTGATACCAATCATCTGAAAAAGCTTATGCGCCGTGATATTGCCGGATTCTACAACCGTCTTTCCGTGACCGGCAAAAGGATTCTTGCCGCCCTCATTCAAGCTGCGCCGACTATGGATGAACCGTTTCCTTTTGTGATTTCAAGTCTGCAACACAGTATAAAATGCAGTAAATTGAGTGTCCTGCGCAGTCTTCCTAAAGGAGAGAAGGCAGGACTTTTCCTTCGTGAGGATCATGAAGCTGGCCGCAGGCATGGAAGCATCATTACCTTATATAAAGAACGCTGCGAGTTCTTCCTGAGTCTATACAAGCAGGAATATGGACTACTGCTTGATACCGATCATGATCGGTATCAGGTGCAAGGTGTTACCAATGCTGACCGGTATCAAATCAACTTTGATAACAGGTCTGTTCAAAAGGCCGAGACAGCCCAATCACTGAACCTTGCCGACAATACAGACACTCTCTTTTCCCGCTTATCCGATCAGGGCAAGCGCGTGTTCGGTATCATCTCATCAATTGCCGACCAGACTGAACAGGATGAAATATCCCTTGTAATTCAATCTATTGCCAGAGATGCAGATTGCAGCGAAGTAACAGCTAGGCGGGTCATCAAACAGGGACACGAAGCAGGCATATACACCAAAAGGACACACGAACGCGGCCCCCGCTTCGGTATCATCCTAAAGCTGAACAGCGATCCCATGGGACGCATGAAGGAACTATTGCAAGCCTTTCCGGTTCAGGATGTTACCAATGCTGATCGGTATCAACACGGTGTTACCGAACATGACCGGTATCATGACCGCAATGATACCGATCTTGATACCAAACATGATCGGTATCCTGTTACCAATGCTATTTTAGCAGCCAAACAAGCCGTTAAGCCCTGCCAATCAAAGGCTGAAGGCAATTCAGCTCAGCAGCCTGATACCAATGCTGATCGGTATCAAAACCCGGTACTATTAGATAGACAGATAAAAAGTCTATCTGGTTCTGAAGAGAATGAAGAAGAACGTTGGGCGCGCAGACTGCTTTCAATCAGCACAGACGAATTTCAGATCCTCTGGCCCCGACTCCATGAAGAAAGATTCGGTCCGGATCAGATCCGCCAGATCATTCAGCACCGGCTTTCTTTCAATGAAACAATCCTCGATATCGAGAACTCCCTTCATGCCGCTGAATGGGAACTGGAATACGACACTTTCCCGGAAGCGCGCAAAGGCCCCTGCAATTACCTCTTTGCGACTCTGAATAGCAAAGGCACATGGCGTAGGCCTGTGGGCTTCCTGACTCCCAACGAGCAGGCCCTTGCTAATGCCAAGAAAGAAAAAGCCGTCATTCGTGAATTGCAGGAGCTAGACAAAAAGAAATCAAAAGAAGCTGAACAGGCTGCCCGTGATGAAAAATTTGAAGCATGGTTGTCTGAACAGACTCCTGAAGAGCTGCAAGAAATTGATGCTCTCTGCTCCATGCCCATCAGTACCGAGGCAACAAAACGTTCATGGCGTAAATCTTACTGGACCAAGAATATCAACAGGGATGCAGCATGAAAAAACTACTGCTGATCCTGTTCTTTCTCCATGCGCTGGGAGTCGTCTTTCTGCTGCATGAGTTGGGCTTTCGCTTCAACTTCACTGATTCCATGCCCCATGGAATTTACCAGATTGTCCCCGGCAAGCCTGGTCGGGGCGACCTGATCACCTTCAGTATCACTGAAGACAATCCCTATTTCCAAATTTCCCTTGAGCGGAACTATCTGGGCCTGAATGGTAACAGGCCGCTGCTCAAGACATTAGCCGGCCTTCCCGGAGATTCGGTTGATATCTCCGCTGAAGGAGTCTGCATTAATTCCGAGCTGCTCCCGCACACACAAGCAAGATCCAGCGACCGCTACGGCCGCCAACTTCCAATTTTTCTGAATTCAACTGTTATCCCCTCTTCCAAAAGTCTGGCCCTGTCCACCTACACCGAAAACAGCTTTGATGGCCGTTACTTCGGGCTGGTGGATATGGATCAAGTACGGAGGGTCATACCCATTTTAACCTTCAGGCTGTTGAAAAACAGCGATCTGCTGCGTTGCTGCGAAAAATCCAAACCCTCGCGTATGTCAAATACGCTTCGGCCTTGTATTTTTCTTGCGCCTTGCATCTCACCATTTTTTAACAGCCTGTTTAACAAGGAGTAAAAAATGCGTCTATTCATCGCGGAAAAACGAGATGTGGCCTTAGCCATATCTCAAGCTCTGGGCGGCCCCGATAGGCCGACCGGAGCAGCCTTTCAAGTAAACGGCGATCGTATCACTTGGCTCTGGGGTCATGTGCTGCGACTGACTGATCCGGAAGAACACGACGAGCGTTACAAGCTCTGGGATCTGAATACCCTGCCCATGAAATGGCCGGTTACCTATGCCCCGGAAAGTAAACACGTCGACCATCTCAAAAAGATAATTGATCTCGCTCATCAAGCTGACGAGCTGGTCAATGCCGGCGACCCGGACCCGGAAGGTCAGCGGCTGGTCGATGAAGTTATCGAGTTTGCAGGTTTACTGGAAAAACCGACCAAAAGGTTGCTGATCAACGACAACAACGGCTCTGCAATTCTCAAAGCTCTTGAGCACATGGAGAACAACAGCAAATACCATGGGCTGTCCATGTCCGCGCTGGCTCGTGCGGTTTGTGATCAGCGGTATGGCTACAATCTGACCCGCTGCTATTCCACGCTGGCCCAGAAAAAAGGCTATCAGGGCGTGCTTTCAGTTGGCCGGGTTCAGACTCCAATCCTTGGTTTAGTGGTGGCTCGTGACCGCGCCCATGAAGGACACGAAAAACAGGCTTATCATACTGTCAAAGCACAGATTGATATGCCTAGCCAGTTGGTTGAAGCCGAATATATTCCCGCCGAAGATGCGCCGGTGGATGAAAAAGGCCGGATCGCGGATGCAGTCTTTGGGAAAAAGATTGCCAACGAAGTTCAAGGCAAGCCGGCCACGGTTCTTTCCGTGCAGACTTCCGAGCGCAAGAATGATCCCCCCCTGCCCTACAACCTGCTGGCCTTACAAGCCGATGCTGCCGGACTTTGGAACTACAAGCCTAAAAAGGTGCTGGAGATCACCCAGCGGCTGCGCGACCAGCATAAGGCGATCACCTACAACCGCAGTGATTGCCGTTACCTCAATGATGAGCGACACGCTGAAGCACCGGAGCTGTTGCAGGCTCTAACTCCGGCTTTTGGAGACATGGCCGAATACGCTGCTCCGAACCTCAAATCCAAGGCTTTCAATTCCAAGAAAGTCACTGCGCATCATTCCATAATTCCAACCATGAATGTTCCGGAGCTGGGTAAGCTGACCGAAGACGAACGGCGCATTTATAAACTGATCGTGAAGCTCTATGTTGCCCAGTTTTATCCTCCGGCAGAATTTGTGGCCACAAAAGTGGAACTGGAAATAGCCGGCCACAAATTCAAGGCTGAAGGCAGGCTGAACAGTTCACCGGGCTGGCGGCTGCTGGATGAGCAATATCTCAAAGATTACAAAAAAGCCGAGAAGCAGCCGGAGCTGCACAAGCTCCAGCAGAATGATTCCGGCACCGTAGAATCTGCCGAATCAGTGAAGTCATTCACCAAGCCACCGGCACGCTACACCATGAAAAGCCTGCTCAAGGATCTCACCTCGGTCGCAAAGTATGTGACCGACCCTGAAATCAAGAAGCTGTTCATGGACAAGGACAGCGACAAGCAAGACGAGTCCGGCGGAATTGGCACTCCAGCCACACGCGATTCACACATTGAAACGCTCTTCAGACGTGGCTTTGTGGCGGAGAAAAGCAAGAAGGTAATCAGCACCGAGCTGGGCCGAGAATTCCATGATGCCCTGCCGGAATTCGCAGTCAAACCGGACATGACCGCCCTCTGGCACGAGAAGCAAAAGCAGATTGAAGCCGGGGAACTGAATTACCTCCAGCTCATCGAGGAGGTGGACGGTTCCGTTGCTCAGGAGATCGCACGCGTTAAACGCGAAGGCATAAATATCAAGAGCAACGCCGTTCAATGCCCCAAATGCAAAACCGGATTCCTGAAGCCCCGCAAAGGACCGAAGGGTAAGTTCTGGGGCTGCTCCGCATATCCCGATTGCAACGCAACCTTTCCCAACAAAGCAGGCAAGCCGGATCTCAAAACCAAGCCTGCCAAGAAGCTTGAAACATCCAAAGAACACAAATGCCCGGATTGCGGCAAAGGTTTGATCCGCAGACCTGCCAAGCGCAGAGGCTTGTTCTGGTGGAGTTGCAGTGGATTCCCTGAGTGCAAATTCCGCTGCTTTGATGAGAAAGGGAAACCTAAATTTGAAGACTAACCCACAAACCCAAGGAGTAGACATGCCCGACAACGACGAAATCAAAAAACACCTGAACGATCAAGCCAACCAGCTCGACCGGGAAATGACTGAAAATCCCGGCGCTGCCATCGAGGTTGATCCGGAACTGGCCGACCACATGGGAGCCTTCGAAGAAGATGCGCTCACGCTTGAAGAAGCGGAAGACGCTTCTTTTGATCCCTTCGACCCTGAAGAAATTGAAACGGAGGAATGACAGCATGTCAAAAGCTAAGGCACCATATTATCAGCGGTTTGCCGACGACATCATCGATAAACTGGAAAAGGGAACCGCACCCTGGCAAAGGCCATGGAAAGCTGGTGAATTCCAGCCGGCTTTCAACCCTGTATCCGGAGCAATCTATCGGGGAATCAATCAGGTCATGCTCAGTTCAGACGGACTGAATGATCCTAGATTCATGACCTACAAACAGGCTGAATCAAAAGGCTGGCAGGTCCGTAAGGGCTCAAAGTCTCAGACCATCGTCTTTTGGCAGATGTCCCAAGTCAGCGTTATGAAGGACAAAGACGGCAAGCCGGAACGAGATGAAGATGGCAACGTAAAGGCCGAACGTATCCAACTGGAGAAGCCAATCCTGCGTTTCTCCAATGTTTTCCACGCCAGCCAGATTGACGGAATACCTGAATGGGATGGCCGGGAAATCTCGTGGAATCCGGACGAACGAGCTGAAGCCATTCTGGAGAATTCCGGCGCAAACATAACCCATGATCAACGCGACCGAGCATTCTACAGACCTTCGTCTGATGAAATTCATCTTCCCCCGCACGCGGCCTTTGATAGTCCCGACAAATACTACAGCACGGCCCTGCACGAGCTGGGACACTGGACTGGCCATGAATCACGGCTGGACCGTGAATTCGGTCCTTTCGGCTCGGAAATCTACGCCAAAGAAGAACTGCGCGCAGAAATCGCAAGCTGGATGACCAGTTCAGAACTCGGCATCAGCCATAATCCGGAACAACACGCCAGTTACGTGAAAAGCTGGGTCAAGGTTCTGAAGGAAGATCCTTACGAGATCGTCCGGGCCTGCCAGAGTGCTGAAAAGATCAAAGATTACACCCTAGGATTTGAGAAGGAACGCGGCAAGGAAGCAACAAAGGAGCAAGGCATGTCAGTTTCTGCCCCGGACAAGGCAAAGCTGGAACAGCGCGAATCAAAATATGGAGTTCCGGAGAACGGCAAGACCTGGCTCAAAGTACCCTTCTCTGAGAAAAATCAAGCGAAGCAACTGGGAGCCAAATGGGACCAGACCCAAAAGATGTGGTTCGCCCCAGAAGGAGAAGACGTCCAAAAATTCGCTGCATGGCTACCGGAGAACAAAGCCGCAGCGCAGCATAAGGAAAAAGAGCAAGAGCCCCGGCTTGCCACAGAGAAAACCTATCTCAATGTCCCCTACCGGGAAAAAGGACAGGCCAAGAAGCTCGGCGCACGCTGGGATAAATCCGAGAAGCTGTGGTTTGCTCCCACCGGAACAGACCTCAACCCCTTAGCCAAATGGCTGCCTAAGAAAAAGGTCAACGCTCCGCAGACAAACGCCGTGCAAGAATTTGCCAAGGCCTTGCAGGAGGCAGGACTTGATCTTCACGGCCAGCAACCGATCATGGACGGAACACTCCAGCGCGTGCCGGTCATTGATGGCAAGCCCAATTCAAGAGACGGCGCATACAAAGGATTCCTTGATGCTCATCCTGCAGGATTCATTCAGAACCACAAAACCGGTCTGAAAATGAATTGGAAGGCTGACGGCCTTGAACTTACCGCTGAAGAGAAATCCCAAATCAAGGCACAAGCTGCCCAGAAAAGGATCGAGCGCGAGAAGGCCCTCGCCGAGCAGCGAGAAAAGGCTTCAAAGCGTTCTTTTGCCAAGTGGACCAATGCCAACTGGGCCACCCAGCAGCAAGACTACCTTACTAAAAAAGGTGTTCCGGCCTACGGGGTCAAGGTCAACGAGCGCGGGGATCTGCTTGTACCCGGTCATGACGTACGCGGTCATATCCACACGCTTCAAACCATAACTCCGGAAGGCAAACTCTTTGAAAAAGGAGGGCTTAAGGCAGGTATGTTCCACGCAATTGATCCTGAAAACAAGTTCAACGGTAGTGGTAAAATTATTATCGCTGAAGGATACGCCACTGCTGCAAGCGTGCATATGGCCACTAATGAGCCAACAATTGTGGCTTTTGATGCTTCAAATCTTGAGCCAGTAGCTAAAGCCCTGAAAGAAAGCTACCCGCAATGCCAGATTGTGATAGCAGGCGACAACGACCATCACCTGAATAACAATGTAGGTGTCGAAAAAGCCGAAAAAGCAGCTAGAGCTGTCGGTGGAACAACCATTGTTCCCAAGTTTACCGAAGCGGAACGAGGACAAGGTCTCAGCGACTTCAATGACCTGCATCAATCCAGTGGGCTTGGAGAGGTAAGGAGACAGCTTTCCGGACTTTTTAAACAACAAAATAAAGTTGCTAAGAAGCAACAGACAGCTAAGGCTATGGCAATGTAAATTAACAAGCGGGTCTGAGGGGGGCCGCTTAAAATCAACAGCGAGAATATATAAATGAAACGAACAGCATCACAGCAGTTACTTGATCGTCTTTCAAGGCATCACAAAGAATATCGTAGGCAACTTACTAAACAAATCGGTCAAAGGCTGAAGCAGGCAAGGACTGAAAAGAAAATCAGTATCGCAGAACTTTCAAGACGGACCTCATTAGGGACAGATACATTGACTAGTTATGAAAGTGGTATGCTGGATAGCATCAGCTGTAGCTCCCTATATATGCTGGCATCCGAAATTAATGTAGACCTGAGTTGGTTAATTTCAGGAAATAACACCTTCAGCTTCATGAATTACATGAATCAGGGCTACAATACTGCCGGACTTAAAACAGAGATCGAAAACGCTCTCAACGATGTCGAGTTACCAAATAGTTCAAAAAAACGACTTTCAAATTTTCTAGAACAACTGCACACGTCAAAAATACCAGACACCATCAAACCATTCGACAACCCTGCTGAACTAGTTGAAGATAAAGACAATACAGCATCAATTGACAATCATTCAGAACTTGTATTCGCAATTCAGGACCAGTTTCATAAATTCTCACTGAGCTTGCAGACTATACTTGATTGCCTTAAAATTGCTGAATCAAGCGGTTACCTCCCGCCCCTGCCAGCCCAATGGTGGTGTTCGGCAATCAGTAGGCATGGACACAAAATCAACATAAAAACCAACCAGTCAGCGGAGTAAACATGGCAAAAATGACCCGTAATTAACAATTCAAAATCATTCAGGAAACGTGATGATTGAGAAACACGGCTCATACGCCGAGAAAAAAGCCCTCGGCACTGGGAATATCAAGGGCAAGCCTATGACTGGATAACAGGAAACTCTGAGGGGGGATTCCTGTTAATTTGAAATAAAATTAAACACGTTATGCTATTTATTATAAGTGCCTAATTTTGCGACTACCTTTAAAAATTACTCTCTCTCACCAAAGTCCGGTAAACTTTATGCCACATGTCAATCAGATAGGATCTAGGGACCATCTGCATACGCATTTTACCGCTTTTTCCCAACGGTAGTCCTATTGTGCTATCTGGACTGATTTCAACCACATACCGCGCTTCTAGTAAGGAAATGTTGCCGTAGCTATCCCGGGTTGCCGGAATATCTCCTGAAGCAAGTGAAGTAAGGGCTATATGGCGTGTCGAGTCGGTTTTGCTCTTTCCAATCTTAATAATGGTACCCGGAATGGCTTCAGCTCCGGTTTCCGGGTAAAATAAAGCTGTCCCTTCTTCAGATAGAAGGTCTACTTTGTCTTCTGGAATATAGGCTGCGAAATAGAAATCTTCAGGATTAACAATGCGGCCAAAAACCTGATTCTGACGAACGTGCTGTCCTGCTTTAAGATTGCGATCCCATTCAGTAATTACCCCTGAAACCTGTGCGGAAATATTATAGAATTCCTGCCTCTTTTTTATTCCCTGCAATCTGGAAGCGACTTGATGCTTTTCTTCCTCCTTCTCAGGAATAGCGGAAAAATTGTGCTGGATGAACAGAAGTTGTGCTTCTTTATCCAAAATCTTCTCTTGCAGAGAAAGCTCGCTTATCTCGGCCCGCAGGGGAACAGACGCTATGCTCAATATTTCATCGCCTGCTTTGACTTCTTTCCCTCGGCTGCCCTTGATGTTAGTTACTACCCCAGAGAAAGGAGCATAAATCTGCTGTAAATTACGTGCTTCGACCACAGCAGGAAAATGGTGGGTGTGAGCACGAGGCCAGACAAGCCATGCTACCAACGAAGTGAGCAGCAACAACGAGGCTGCCAATCGGGCATTGAATGTAAGCATTTTGCGCATTTTTATCACGGACGTAATCTCCTTAACGATGGGCAGAGCGATAAACCACCACACTTCTACCAGAAACAAAAAGATCCCCAGCAGTTTGGTAAATTTGTAATAAACCAACACGGCGATACCGATATACAGAAAAAAGCGATAAGCCCATGAGTATATGGAATATGTGACGTAAAGAAATTTGCGCCAACCTATGGGCTTTTCTGGAGCGGTAAGGCTCATCCCTAGACAGAAAGTTCTAAATAAATATCTTAGGTAATTGAAGGCTCTTGAACGCAGGTTATCGATGCCGGACACATCCATGAATATGTAGTAACCATCAAAACTCATAGCCGGGTTCAGGTTCACCAGCAGTGTGGAAATGAGCGATGCCGTTGAGACTACGAAAAACAGACTGTTCAACAATCCCGGTTGAGTGAAAGCCCAGCCCATGAGACAGAAACCAGCTATAACCAGTTCTGCGACTATCCCGGCAGCGGCAACCGGAAGTCGCTTCCGCTGTTTGGGGATACGCCATGCATCAGTTACGTCACAATAGGCCACCGGCCAGAGTACGATGAAGGCCACGCCCATGACCGGGACTCGAAGTCCATGAGCTTTGGCAGTATAGGCGTGCGAGAACTCATGGATAATTTTTACGAGTGTTATGGCTGTGCCGTAATAGAGCAATCCTTGGAAATTAAAAAAATACTGGAAGGTATGGAAGAACTGCTCATGACGCATGCCGACCATAATCAAGCCCATAATTCCGCAAAGAAAATATATGGCAAAGGCCGCAGCAGATGCCAACGGCCGAACATGATTGATTGTCTTCCCAAGAAATTCATCGGGCCTTAAAAGCGGAATGCGGAAGTACAGATAGTGATGAAGCAGCCATTTGAACCAATGCGGAGTTCTGGCTTTCACTTCTTTCTCAAGCTGCTCAGGCTGCTGAATAAGTGTGTTTACGGTCAGCCCTTCCCGAATCAACTCCTGACAGACGCTCAGAATTTCTTCAGCTGTCGGGTCCATGGTTGTATTCTGCTTCAGTAAATCAACCACTTCATCCAGAGTTCGCGGCTGCCCCAGCAACCTGATCACCGCAAACTCAAACCACGAAAAACGGTTGTATGATCTTGCAAGAGGATCATAAACAACCGTTGTGGGTGAGCCGTCGTGGGCTTTCGGGCCCGGAATGATATCGAGATCCGGGCGTAAAATCGGAAGGGGAGTATCCCCTGGCATCATAATGTTAAGCCTTATTGTTTTCTGTTGCTTCCCGGATCTGGCGTTCCACTTCAGCAAGGGCGGAATTAAGGGCGTCTTTAAGCTGGATTGCTCCGGGAACGGAAAAAACGACTCTGTCGCGCAGCACGGCTTCATTCTTTACCGAACGGTGTACATTGCCCATTTCAATAACCACTTCCGTGGCGGAAGCATTTACATTGAAAAAATCGCGAAATTTGTAATCAAGATCGTTGGGGATAACCACTTTGAGATCGTTACTTTCATCAGCCATGTCTATTCTCCTTTAAATTCCCATTATTCTTCGAGCTGATGCCCATGGTTTGCGCAGCAACCAGTAGGCAACAGAAACCTTTTCGCCATAGAGCACAGCAGATCCCTTCAACCCCATCCTAAGCTTTCCTTCTCCGATATTGGCTTGGTCATCAAAGGCTCCTTCGGCCATTATCGAGGGAACACCTTCCGGGCTTACGGAAACACTCTGGGCCACGTATTTAATCCGCGCATGCAATGAATCATCAGGAAATGCGTTCAAGAGTACTTTAACTTCAGTGCTGTTGCTGAAATTAACGTTATCAGCTTCCGGAAGCCAGATACGCAGGTTGATATTTTCAGGATCAACCACCATGAGTACCTTCTGCCCCACTTCGACCGGCCTGCCCCGCCATTCATCAGGATTATCCACGATGATTGAACCGGATACCTCCGCCCGGACGTTCAACTTGGAAGCTCGGTATTCAGCCATTTTTAAGCGAATATTCTCTTGCTTCAGACGGTAATCCAAAATGGAGAGTTCAGCTTTGGCCTTTGTACTATCAAGAGCTTTGAGCTCCGTGGTCATCATGGTTGTTTCAAGAATATTTACCTGTTGCTGAGCAATTTTGAGTTCTTCAGTAATCACACGGGGATCATAATAAAAAAGAGAGCTTCCTTCATTGACCTTATCACCTGATTCGACCGTTACCTCGGAAATGACACCAGAAAGAGGCGCGGTAACGATAAAAGGATCTTCCGGAATAATTTCACAAGGAGAGACTACCCGGAGCGGAACACGCCATGAGAGCTGTATCGCCAGCAAGATAACGATTGCAACCAGAAAACGGTGCCAGCTAAAAATTCTATCTTTCATACGACGGCAAAAGGTTTCCGGCTCCAATCTTTCAAAAGCCGAATTCGCGCTGACACCGACAAGACTGAGCAGTTGTAAATCCCGTTCAGTCCACTCTTCCTGTTCCCAGCGTTCAAACCAGAGGACATATTTTGTCTTTCCCCACGGTTTGATCGGTAGCAAATATACGGAAAGACCGTTGGTATGGTCGCTGATAAATTTCCAATTCTGCGCTTCTTGATCGGAAAATACGCCTTCGTTCAGCAATTGCGGTTTATCTTTGCCAGAAAGTGACGAGGCTAAAGATTCCCATTTTTCGACCATTTCGGAATAAGCATCCACTCCGGATTTACCGGATACAGCCAAAAAGTTTACACGCTTCCCATCAACCTTGAACAGCACGGCCCGTTTATAAGGACAAAGCGAAATAGAACGGTTTAGCAGTCGAAAATAAAGTTGCTTCAGGTTTTCCGCAGCCAGCAATTCCGTGGAAAGCTGGTGCAAGATCATTGCCGGGTGCTGTTCATTACTCATCGCTCAGCAACCTTGGCTACGGGCGTGGGAATGTGTCCGGTCATGCCGCATTTGAGTTTTCGTTTTGAGTTGGGCACTTCGATCTTCACTTCAAAGGTCTGACTGGCGGAATCCATAACCGCGCCTACGTGGGAGACTTTCCCTTTCACTATCTCACCGCTAGTCAGCTCAATATCTACCTGTTTCCCAATGGGAAAGGACTTCAGCTCATTCCACGGCACCAATGTGCGGGCCAGCAACACCGAATCGCTAACAATTTTAATCAGCGGAGTGCCTGCTTCCACCCATTCCCGTTCATCCACCAGCAGCCTTTCAACCCGGCCGGAATAAGGAGCCTTGATGGTGCAAAACCCTACTTCCTTACTGGCAATACGCATATTAGCTTTGGAAATGGTCAAATCTGCACGGGCTTCTTCCAAATCAATGATGGAACGGGATTTGTCTTTGTACAGATTTTCGATGACCTTGAAGGTTTCTGCTGCCTTTTTGTGAAGGGCTTTGGCCTTATCCTGTCGCCAGATAAACATTTCCGGGTTCAGTTTGATCAGTACCTGCCCCTTCTTGAAGGATTGCCCGAACTCCTTTGCAATAAAGCTGACGGTGGAATCCACCTCCGCAGAAAGTATAACCTCCTTGCGCGGGGAAAAAACCACCTTAAATGTGCCCTGCATAGTTTTATGGAGATCTGGCTCATTATCGGTTCCCTGTTCCGAAAAGTCAGGGAAAGTAGGCAAGGTGGAATTATAAGCAAGAGCACAAGGGACAATCAGAACTTGCAATGCGAGCAATACTATGGCTGGGAGCAGTTTTTTCATATTGATTCGATCATAAAAAACAGCCGAGGAAACCCAGAAGGCTCACTCGGCTGTTCGGTTTGGTTTTTATCTATTTCAAGGCGTAAGACATTTCATCTGTGACTTCAGCATGCTTGGTGCTGATGCCGCTGGTCGCGGTCAGATCCTGCTGATCAAAATCACGGCCCATGGAGTTGTAAATCTTGGCCTTGGCAATGATCAGGTCAGAATATGCCCGCAGTCTTTTTACACGGGCTTCAAGATACTGCTGGTTGGTCTGCAGCAGAAGACTTTCGCTTTCAGCCCGGGATTTAACTCCCCGGTCAATTACATCCTGAAGTTCCTTCTGGCTCTGTTCCAGCTCGGTAGCTATGCCAAGAGATTCATAGGCATCGCGGTATTCGATAGTAGCCAGATTCAACTGTACCAGTACTGCCAGAGCCTGTGCCTGACGTTGCTTGCGAACGACCGCTGCCCGTTTCATTCCGGTTTGCTGCTCGGAAGAAAGACGGGGAATGGTCAGCAGGTCCCATGATACACGCAGTCCAACATTACACCACTGATGACGGGACATATAGGAGTTGTCATCACGGCTGTAGCGGGCAAAGGGAGTCAGGGCCGGGAACATCTGGGTAAGAGCGATGTCCGCTTCACGCACGGCTTCATCTTCCTTCAGGTCCATTTCAAACATTTCAGGACGCGATGCCAGTGCTTCTTTTTCCCATGCCGGAAGATTCATAGCCATTTCGTTGGGAACATCCGCAAGGTTGATTCCTTCAATGGTAAATTCCGCAGAAGGAGCAAGTCCCAGCAACTGAGCAAGTTCCTTTTTAGCCTGACGGTAATCATATTCATAACGGCGGATACTATCGCGCAACTTAATGATAGAAATCTGACCGTTCAGGGCATCTTTCTTTTTCTGGCTTCCGTCATTCTTCTGCTTAATGATTATTTCCTGACGCTTAAGAGCACGGGCAATAATACTTTCAGCCTTGCCTTTGGCATCCTTGGCAATGGCGCAACGCATGTAAGCCTGAATAACGCTCACAATCAGATTCTGCTTCACACGCTTTAGCTGCTGCTTACTCATGCCCAGCTGTGCTTCAGACTGATAGGTACGCTGGAAATCCACCGCCAGGTTAAGCAGGTTCCAAGAAAGCTCCACAGACTGGGTGGAAGTCTCAAGATCATGAGAAATGGAAGGTTCTAAAGACTGCTGCCCACTTTCAAAACTTTTGGAAGAGCTGGGGGTATGCCAGTCCTGAGTGGAAAATTCCGCATTACTCATTAAAGAAGGCAGCATGCGCCAGTATGACCCGGTCAGCACTTCACGCTGCACAGCAACCTGATGTTCGGACACAGCAGCATCAAGGTTATGCTTAAGGGCGTAATCAATGGCATCCCTTAGAGAAATAGCTCTGCCCATAATGGCTTCGCCTGCTTCAGAAGAAGTAGCGTTTGTATGCTGACCCGAAAGGGTCATCTCAGCCTGTTTAGTGAAGGCGAGGTCCTTAGCCAGATTCTCGTTCCTCATTTCTGTGCCGGTTTTGGGGGCGCAGGCTGTGAGGATGAGAAAAGAAATAAAGAATAGTCTAATCATAATATTTTCTTGTTTTTAACTCGACTTCCAGAGGCTAGAACATATACTCAGTTTCCAACTGAAGTGTCCTTGCAACTTTAATATTCTGTTGTTCCTACGCAGCAAAATAAAAAAGAAAAGAAGCTACTAGCTGATGGGTAACTCCGAAAATCGATTTTCAATCTTCATAGATCTAAACAGGTTTTCGCATATTTGGGTTTTGTGCCTATGTGGCGAATCAAACATAAAGCCAAAGCTCATCCCAACACCCTAGAATATTCGTCACTTAACCTTAAGCTACCATATAATCTGACCATCACTTGAAAAAGCATACACTTCACTTGCTTTAACTTTCTTTAAAGACTCATTATATGAATCCCAAAGAATTCCATCATGAAACTCAGAATCCATTTTGTATATCAGTGTATCCTTAGTTATTTTTTTTGAGGCATCCATCTTTTTTATCTGTTTAAATATAGACTCTTGTATGTACAGAGATCTCTGAACATCATTGGCTAATATTTCTTGCATTACTCCTGTATAAGTGCCAGCAGAAATTAATGTTATAGCATCCGAGAGAAACGATTGGACGGTGTGTATGTCCTCTCCTGCACTATACATTTCCTTACCTAGTGATACAATACCAAGCATTTCTGTTCTTACTGAAAGCATGTTCATTTCATTAATTGCGTCTTCTAATGGGTCAAAATCAACTCCTTTAGGCTCACTTAGCGTAAGAGTAAGAAGTGCCAATGTGTTAAGATTATCAACAATCCCCTTAAGCAAGTAAGCATTACTCAAATCATCTTTTTGTAATTTAACAAAATTCTTAATAGCATCCGAAATTTTAGTAGGAGCTTTCACTAAAGATACAACCCCATCATAGGCACCTTTTGCATCCAATGCTAATTTAATCGTATCGACAGTCATTCCGATTGAATTTAGAGCATTTCCTAAATCTTCTTGTACTCCCCCACCAAGATCAGAGGCATTGTCAATAACACCGGTCAAGTCTGCTATAGTAGATTGAGTTAATTTGTTTTCTAATAAAATTGTACCCGTTCCTAATATATCTGCTAAACGCTCAACAGGATTTTTTTTCAACATAGCGCCAGCATTTTTAAAAAATCCAGACATAGAACCGAGCACTAGCTGAACCTTTGCCATGGGAGACACAACCGTATCTATAGTATTAATAGTATCAGCGATCTTTTTATATGCGCTTGCAGAAGAATTTGAATCACCAGAATTGTTTGACGTTGGTTTCTGATGCTCAGGATCGGGTTTAGGTTCCGGTTTAGGCTCCGGCTTAGGTTCCGGTTTAGGCTCCGGTTTAGGCTCCGGTTTAGGCTCCGGTTTAGGGTCTGGTAGAACAGGATCGGGCAATGGATCTGGCTTCGGTTTCACAGGTTCAGGCTTGGGAACATTTACGTTATAAGCCTTGGCATTTTTTAATGTCGGATTGCGACTAAAAGAAGAAGGAAACGCCCAGAGACTTCTGCTCCAATCTTGATACGATAAGTATTGAGTACCGAAAACATCTGCCCCATCAACCTTTGTCAGTCCTTTATTTACAACTGTACCGCCGACAACAGTCATTATCTGGTTGGCATAGTTTCCAGAAAGAGTTCCGCCCCAGTTAGTGCCTACAACCCTTCCTACATCAGATATCCCTTCAATTCTTGAATTAAGCGCATAACAATTGCGCACAGAAGACTGCGCAGTCCACACACTACCAACAACTCCACCAACTGATAAATTGCCTTTTACATTTCCTGTTGCATAACTATCTCTTACAACCGCATTATTAAGACCTTCAACATAAGAGACAAGGCCGCCTGCATGAAAATTATTAGAATAAACATTTCCCGTGGCATAACTATTGTCTACAGCCATGTTTCCACTTCCGTACATAACTGCGACAAGTCCACCAACAAAACCATCCCCTTTCACTTCTCCAGTAGCATAGCTATCGCTAACAACTACGTACCCAGTTCCATATTCATTTATGCCGCCAACTAGTCCGCCTATCCCAAAAGTACCACTTGTCTTAGCTGTGGAATAACTTTCTTTCACAAAGACATCTTCCGATCCGTATAAGTATACAGCCCCTATCAGCCCGCCCGCATCTCTGTTTCCGTTCTTACCGCCAACTACTGTGCCCGTGGAGAAAGATTTACTAACATTAATATTGCCAGAGCGGTCACCTTTGATCATACCGACCAGACCACCAACAGCAGCATCCCCTCTCACAGTCCCTGAAATTTCATTATTGGTAACAGTTGACGATCCGGTAAGTTGGCCCACCAATAGGCCAACATTATCTTCACCATTGACCTCGCCATTAACAATACGGACATTCTCAATTCTGGCACCGGAAGCATTTCCAAACAATCCTACATAACTTTCAGTCGGGCGATCTATGTACAGATTAAATATTGTCTTTCCATTTCCCTTAAAATCACCTGTGAAGGCAACGCCTTGAAAATCAGCGGTATCTTTATCCGTATCGTATCCAATAGGCCTAAAACCATCATTATCTCCAGAACTTCCTGTCCGCCCATCACCATTCCAATCTACATATCTTTCTCTGGAACTGAAATCGATATTAGAAGCAAGCTCATAGTTCCTGGCCCAATCTCTGCTTGGGTTTCGGCTGCGAGACAAAGCAATCAATTTTTCTACACTATCAATCTCGTAATATCCGTTTCCGTTATAATCAGTCAGGGTTTGCGATTTACCAGAATCAAGATAAATCGTAATCGATGCGGAACTAAGCACCCCATCAAATTCCCCCAACTTCCCACTATCAAAATACAGCTCAGCAAGATCAACCCCGCCCTCCTCAAGCAGCCAGTTGCCGCCGGACTGGGCATTCCCGGTATCATCAATACTTGCGGCAATCTCGCGCCCGGTGATCTGCTCTAGCTTAGCAATGAAATCCTTGCCGACTTCACCTTCAGCAACACTGCAGCCGAGCAAATCAATATGACCATCGGATTCGACAAGTGAACCGACATTCTTCCAGAATTCGGTCATTTCAGGATTGGAAAGAAGGGTATCGGCATCAACGGAATAATCTCCGCCCAGATTAATGGAACCGGAGTCGATAGAATGGGAGGCAAAGCCGATGGACGCGGCCTGTTTGCCGTCGAGAGCGGATTCGATTTTGTTGAAAATATCGTCAGGATTATCTGTATCACCGTCATAGGTAACGGCAACCACGTTTTCCTTTGCGGCACCTAGCAGATCATTGACATCTGCAAGGCCGCTGGAAGCAACCAGCACAGTGACCGGATCTTCTTCCAGCTTGGGATCGTCTTTGGGAGCAGTAAGTGCAATACTATCCTTGGCTGATCCAGCAATGCTGGCAGGCTGATTCTCCTGAGGCGCAACAGCTTTTAAAAGCGCGGCAACATCAGGTGCTTCTGTGGTCTCAGCAGAACCGGAATCAGCATTCGCTGCGTCCTTAGCCTCATGGTCAGCATGAGAATCCTGTGCGGCATTTGCGTCGGCAGTATTATCAACTATATGCGCATCAGCCATAGCCTGAGCAGCATGCTCAACCACAACTGCAGCCGCACCATCAAGTACAATTCTCTCTTCCAGTCTCATGTTCCGCCCCCTCTCTAGTATCCAGAATATAATTCTGCACTGGCGTCAGAATTAATCGATTATGAATAAGAACAAAGATAGCTTGGTAGAATATTAAGAAAACAGTGAGGGGTTTATCATATGAATCATGTAGAGTCTATAAAAGAGTATATTGACATCTGCCCCTATTCTGTACCGGTCAAATATAGAGAAATTTGGCCTTCTGAGGGTGGTTTATGGGCGAGGGACGCCTTGCGTGATTATCCTCCGAACGAATCTCTTCTAAGATGAAATTTAACCCCTAAAATGATTACATATATATCAATTGTACCTTCTTTGTTTTTGTCGCATTAACTACACAAATCAAAGGAGAAACTATATATGAAACTCAATTTCGCTATTAAAAAATTTTTGCAGTATTGTTCATTAGAAAGATCACTCTCCTCATTAACATTGCAAGCATACCGAAAAGACCTATCTCAATTTAGTGAGACAATAGATTTAAGTAATGTTGAAGTAATAAATATCGACAAAGAATCTATAAGAACATACCTATCAAATATAAATCATAATTATAAACCAAAAACACTAAAAAGAAAGCTTGCTACACTAAAATCATTTTTTAACTTCCTTGAAAGAGAAGACTTAATCCCATTCTCTCCATTTAGAAAATTACATATTAAAATCGATAGATCAAAAGAACTCCCTAAAATAATAAAAGAGACATCTCTATCTATAATTTTAAAATATGCGTATCTGGAGAAAGAAAAATTTGATCATAAAAGCAAAACATACAGAGAAATCACACGAGACATATGTGTAATAGAATTATTGTTTGCTACTGGGATCAGAGTCTCTGAATTATGCAGTATTTCACCATCTGAAATAGACTTAAAGAACAACAAATTAATCATAAATGGAAAAGGGAATAAACAAAGATTAATCCCTCTTTGCGAAAACAACTCTTTGAAAATTTTAAAAGAATACAGTCTGCTTTATCAGTACGCACTACATGATTCTACATCATTTTTTCTAAACAGGGATCTCAAACCACTCTCCGATCAATCCGTTAGGAGAATTATCAAAAAATACAGTGAAATTGCAGGCGTTACCGAAAACATCACCCCTCACATGTTCCGCCACACCATCGCAACCATGCTACTCGAAAACGGAGTAGACATAAGAAACATTCAAACATTACTAGGCCATAGCTCATTATCAGTCACAGAGATTTACACTCATGTGAGCCTCTCTTCTCAGCGAGATATACTCGCGAAAAAGCATCCAAGAAGGAAGATTAAGTAGGTAAAAAGTATCGATAACTAGAAATTATGAATAGCTATATCTTGGGGCTCCATATCGGTCATGACAGGGGAGCTGCATTAATCAACAACGGAAAAATTGTTTCTGCCATATCTGAAGAACGCCTTGATAGAGTTAAGCACTCCCCTGCAGATTTACTGCCGGAATTAGCAATAGAATATGTTCTAAATGAGTCCAAGATATCTAAACAAGAAATCACCCATATTGGGATAACTTTCGGCGGAAATATTATTTATGAAGACGTTGTAGAGGGATGGATTAGAAGTATCAGCGCAGAATTTGATCTCACGGAAGATAATATATATTTTGTTGGTCATCATATTGCACATGCATACAGTGCATACTATACTTCGCCATTTTCATCATGTGCAATTGTTGTAGCAGACGGATGCGGGGATGTTGATGAAAACGGGAATGCAGAGGCCGAAAGTTACTACACTGCTAAGAATGGGAAAATTTCTCTTGTTAGTTCTAGAACACAACAAATGCCTACTAAATATGGAAGCCCTTACACTGGATTTAGATATGACTATATGCCGGAAATGGAAAAGGACAATCCCATAAGCATTGGTCGTAAGTATGAGCAAATCACAAAATTAATCGGATTTGCATTTGGTCAAGCTGGGAAGACTATGGGCTTAGCTCCGTATGGAGACAAAATGATAAAATTTGACACAGCGACTAAAGGCATACATCACTCACTTAGCCGTAAAGATTACTTGGAAGAAATCCACCAGCTATACATAGATTCCGGAGTCCCATATAAAAATTTTATAAATACCAACAAATCCTCAATTGCATACGATATTCAGTCTACAATAGAAGATTTGATTTTAAGTTGTATTTCAGAACTAGCTAGTAATGTAGATACAGGCAATCTTTGTCTTGCAGGGGGAGTGTTTTTAAATTGTGTTGCTAACAAATTCATAGCAGACAGTAATCTTTTTAAAAACATATACATATTTCCAGCTGCAGGAGATGATGGCCAAGCATTAGGAGCAGCGTTTTACGTGTACAACTTCCTTGGTGGAGTTAATACGCCCCATAAGTTCAGTCCATTTCTTGGGCGCCAGTATACTCACACTGATTGTCAGCAGGCAATAACTAAAATGGGACTTGAAGGTACTGAATATAATAATGAAAATGAACTTGTGTCTATTCTGGCTGAGTTTCTTAGAGCAGGGAAGGTTCTAGGAATATTGAAAGGAAGGTCGGAGATGGGGCCGAGGGCGTTAGGCAATAGAAGTATCATTGCCTCTCCGCAAAATGCAAAAATGCGGGATCACATTAATAAAGAGATCAAATGCAGGGAAGATTTCAGACCATTTGCACCAATGACAACCTATGACACAGTAAGTAAATATTTTGATCTCGACTTTGAATCACCCTATATGCTTTATACATGCCAAGTCCTTGAAGAATATAAAAATCAGCTACCAGCCATTACCCATGTTGATGGTAGCGCTCGAATGCAGACAGTAGCGGAAGAAGACAATCCTTTTGTGTATAAACTCCTAAAGCAATTTGGAGAGTATACAGATATACCAGTTCTGTTGAATACATCTTTTAATACAGCTTACGAGCCTATTGTTGAATCTCCAGAAGATGCTTTGAGAACTTTTGTTAATTCCAATCTTGATGTGGTTGTTTTAGAAAATATTGTTGTTAAAAAATGATAAAGAAATACTTAGATAGCACCAGATACATATGCATTCACTACACACCGTCCAAAAGAGCTAAAGAAACAATTTTAAACAGTTTAAAAGAATTAAAAAATGCCATAGAGCATCCATGCTTACACACAACCATACTTTATGCTCCCGTTGTGAATAATAAATTCGAAGAAGCCCTGAAAATTATATCAAATAAAACCTCAATGAATATTCCTAAGGAATTATTCTATTCCAACTACCATCTCACTTCGTATAATACACTCTCAGCTGAAGTTGAACCTGGTGAATATTTAGTCTCTTTGCATCATAACTTCTTTTCGCTCCTCCGTGGATGCCTGCACGAAACTTATGTAAAACAGTACTTGGAAAAGGGAGTCCCTAATGATTATTTAGAATACTTGCACACTAGCAACTTTGGTAAAAACTATTCTCCTCACATGACATTAGGCCGCTTTGAAAGTGATAGCAGCAGAAACAGGACAATAGAACTCACACCAAGCCCGATTAAAGATACTGTAAGCGGATTGTTCTTTTCAGACGCAAACTCTCCAACTTTAAAGCCCATTATTCAAATTAGATAAATGTCATATAGTATCCGAAATCTCCAAATTTAAACAAAGGATCTGCAGGTCGTTCTAAGTAATTGTCATAAAGATCAGAAGTGTCATTGATGCCTAATGTTGATAATATTTCAAACCGAACGTTGGGGTAGTCATTAAGCTTAGAAAACAATAAATAGTTATAAACCAAAGCGTTCTGGAAAAATAAGGGCCTTGGCGAATTTACTACCGGGTATTTATAAAAACCCTGCTTCTTAGCATGACCCCATGCTGTACGATATGAATGGTAAGCTCCTTCCATATCCCCAAGCACTTGTTGAGCAAGAGCTTTATTGTTCATAGATAACCAAAGAAATACTCCATAACCGTATTTTTCAGCTTCATTGTATGAGTCGTCAAAAGATTTTATCGCCTCTGGAGCGTCTCCCTTTAAAAGATCATAGGTCCCTTTAAGCAGGTGAATTTTAGGAAGCGGGCCGACAAATCTCTTCTCTTGAGCAATTTCCAATAGTTCTTTCAAGCTGAAATACAGTTCATCTGGGTTAGCCTTCTGAAGAACAATTTCTTCCTGATGCATTACCAGTGCTGCGGTCAGTTTTATTCTGTCTTCAGCATATGCTTCAACGTCAGCATTGTTTTCATGCCATAGGGAAAATGCTTTTACTGGATTCTGTACAAAATACACTTCGGCACGGCCTATGCCGGCAATAGCCCTTAGGTACGGATCATTTTTAAGCTCAACTATTTCACGAATATTTTCAGTATTATCTTCTGCGCTATCTAAATCACCGATATACAGAAAATTCTTTCTCCCCCGATCAGCTGCTTCAAACCGTAAATCGAGTAATTCTCCTGTCGGATCGACGGAGTGGACATTACCCAGAAAATTAACAACTTTTGTAATATGAGCATGAGATATTTTGATGTCTGTTGCGTTTTGCGCCACATGACCGACAATTTGATTCAGTCTTGCTAATTTAAATTTATGTTCTTTGGTTTTGGCAACTCCTTCAGAGCGTAAAATCTCTTCCATCTTATATAAAGATTCTTTCACTGAATGAATTGTAGAATAGTAATTCTGAGTAAATTTTGAGACAAAAGCCTTCAAATAAAGCAAATCAAACAATTCATTTATGTACATGTTGTCTGTTTTTACTAATTGATCAAACAACATTTCTCCATATTTGAATATACTATAGGATGAAATAAGATTGTTCTTTTGGCTTACATCTGTAGCATCCCTTGCCCCCATTTCGTCCAGAACTAAGGATAATAATTTATTTCTATAATGTTTTGTTTCTGCGTAATGATACAGCTTGCTCAACTGCAAAGAATGCAGCTCCTCATCTTCGCTTACTTCCAGTAAGGTTCTTGCTGCTTTTGAAATTGAATTGCGGAATTCGCTTTTATGCGCGAGTTCAAATACAAAGTGTATTATATTTTCGTGTGTTATTTGGTATGTGTGCTCATCTTTTGATGTTATATAGTTTCTAGCAGTAAGCTCATGTAGAATTTTTTCGGAATCAGTTTCTTCTATTATTGATTTTACAGTTTCATGAGGGATTTCTACACCCCAAAAAGCCAACGCAGCAAGGATGACGACTCCTTCTGGGTCGAACTGGACAAGCGATCTTAATCTTTCATGAAAGACATCAATAAGTGTGCTGGGAAATCCGTCTTTAGAATAAAAGACCTCTGGCTTTTTGATTGAGTAGCCATTTTGCTGGTGCAGTTCGGCGATGGACTGTTCCGTCAGATATTCAAGAATTTGAAATAAGTTGAAGGGCCTATTCTGACACAGCGGGAGCAGTTTCTCTATCGCAGCTTCACTTATTCCATTCGTAAAAATAGCAGTAATAAGAGCCCGCATGTCTAATTCTGTCATTTCCTGGAGCTTAAATTCTTTGTACTGGGCTATATCATTCTCTTTGTTTGTTTTCGATAAGCCACTGAGATAAATTTTTAATTTGTCAAAACCTTTATTGTAGAAAGTGTCGTCATTTCTACCTGTGAAGACAAGAATAACAGGAGAACCGTTGTCAGCTTGCCTTAAATTCTCAATTAATTTGATTAAACACGAGAATGTTTCATCGTCTGCATGGTGTAAATCTTCGACCAAAATACAACATGTCTCGAGCAATGGTAAACTTAACAGATCTGCAATCTGACCTGCGCTCCACTCTCCATCAAGTGATTTTTGTGGTGCAGAACACAAGTTTGTCATTATTTGTTTTGTAATATTACGTAGAGGTTTTAATGATTTACCTCTTTCGATGTTACAACGAAAGTATTCAATGTTGTGCGAACTGGATAGTTCTTTCTTTGCTTCATCAAACAGCCTTGTCTTACCCCCGCCGGCCGGCCCAGTAATAAATACTATTGAATTGTTGTTGCTTGTCGTTCTCTCAGAAACGAAGTGAATCAATTCTCGTTTATTAAAATGTGCATTCTTGCCCTGATAAGGAGGAGTGTAATGAGGAATTATCGTAAAATCGCCAGCATCAATAGTTAAGATGGGGCCGGAGCTGTCACTATTACGATATAATTCTATGTTTGGCAGAGATGCACCACGGTCAGCATTAAGGCCAAGTATGTATTCGCAGTATGCTGACCCAAAGGGCGTCAAATGTTGAGTCCTTTTGGCCCCGGTATGAGAATGCCACATAGCTGTTTGCTGAATCTTAACGACAATATCTTTGCTTTTATTAGTATTGTTTTCGATCAAAACAGCTAAGCGCAGTTTCTCATTTTTCTTAATTTTTTGGCGTCCTTCAGATTCAGGATTTGCCATGTATATAGCACGTGTTTTAGGGTTAGAATCGTGATGATTTGATATGATTGTAAATGCATAGTGGGTTGAAATATCGCTGAATTTGTTGTCAAAATACTTGGTATAATTTAATTCATGTTTGTCAATGAAGTGACCAATGTAGTACTTATCTATCAACTCGGGGAAAGAGGACAGCAGTGAAGTTAATGTGGCTCGGTGAATAACCCTGAAATCAGTTCCATTGTCTTTTAGGACGGTATAGGCTTCAGCGTACGAATTCAAATTTATTTTGGCAGATGTAACTAAAATCAGTAACTTGCAATCAATGCTTTTTAAGGCAGCAACGACACTTCTGGCATAATCGGCAAGACTATTTTGCTTAGTATGCTTTGCTTCCCCGTAGCCTACTGCAGAAAAAACCTTGCTATCATCAATAACGACCAGGTCATATCCACCGTCGTTGATTGGTGATGTCAGGTCAATTTTGGAATCTGGAAAAATGCATGAGATGATGTCCGCTGCAAATCTTTCGAAAATTTGAGGGCTTAGTTCCTTCCAAACTCTTTCTTCCAAAAGAACGGCTGTTGGCTTGCTGTATGTAACCATAATTTCTAGTTATTTTAAAGTTTATATTACTCAACAAATCAGTTGATCATTAATCAAACTCAAACAATAAGAATTATATTATCCCAAAAACAACGTCAAAGCCTTTTTAAATAAACATAAAATGATATTTGTACATTTATATCCTGCCCCCTCCTTGCTTTATCTTTTAATCTGACGCGAAACGTTCCGCCCAATCTCATTCCTCAAAACCTTAACATTCCGCCCAAACATCATCCGCGCAAATCCCTGCGCAACCTGAGCAGCCCCAGGATCATTCACGCTGAAGAAAATTTTATCACCATTGTCTTTGACCATGGCTCCGCTTTTCAACGTGTAAAGCACGTTACCGGAGGAATCGACACGCCAGGTCATTTGATCCAGATTACGCTTTCTGGGATCATCCGTGCGCTTGGCCTCCTCGGCCTGCAACTGGAGCATTTTGGAAATGGATAATAGCCTGCGCTTATCTTTCCACGCCAAGCTTGAATCAGATCTGAACTGACTCTGCTTAAGCTTCAGTTCAGAGACTTTTGATGCCGGAGAATCAAAAACAGGAGAAGGATTACTTTGGATTGGCTCCTTCTTCGACCGCAGGACCTTCAGGGCGATTTCATCACCGCCCTCAGCCTTCCATTTCAAAAAGTCATTCCAGCGGTTGAACGGTGTTTGCTCACGCAGCTCTGCGCGCTTTCCGGACATTTCATTTTTGAGAGCTTCGATAGCCTCCGTCTTTCTGCCGGCAGCGAGAGCAATTAGCCGGCTACGATCTTTGATTCTAAGTTTTTTATCATTCTTAAGGGCCTTGATCTTGCCATCCCAATAGGAACTGGTCTGCTTCCAGCGACCATCCTGCTCTTCGCGCAGATCCTCATAAGCCTTTTTCCTGCCGGCAACAGCAGCCCGGTATTCGGCATACAGCTCACCGCGGTGCTTATGCAGCGGTCGAGCAACATACCTATCCTTCTCATTTACTACGATCCCCTTGGTCATCTGATAGTGGCCAAGCTGTGCCTCAAGTTTAGACTTGGTAAAATTCCGATCAAGCCGGCTAGCCTTAATTGCCGTCTTGGAATGACGGTCCTTGATGCTGCAACCATTCCCGCGCAATCGGACTTCGATCCCGATCTCTGCAAGTGACATATGGAATTCATGCCAGTCCTGCGCCTTGTCCAGAGACTTTAAGATAAAATCCTTGCGTTCCTTCACATACGAATCAAAGGACTGCTGGCCGGAGTGAGCTTCATAAGTAGCTGCACGGTCATTGCTGCGCTTCGGCTCCTGATCTTTCTTCCTGCCGTTATCGAACTTCAGAGCGAACTTCTGCTCCAGCTCACGGTGCAGCCGGTCGCGCTTGTAAAAATCCCGGTAAGGCTCGTAACGTGTCAGCTTCTCCGGATGAATCATATTATATGCGATGTGCATATGAATGTTGTTGGTATTCTTGTGAACCCCACAATGCCGCTGATGCTCCTCAAATCCCAAAGCTTTGGAGAACTCCTGCTCGATCTCTTTGAAATCCTTCTCCGTAAGGACGGATTCATCTTCCGGCCTGAAGGAAACTATTAAGTGATAGGTCTTCTCCTTGCGAGTACGCTGATTCAGATCCTGAGTATCGAGGACTTCCTGAATCGCCAGCTCGTAATCCTCACCAGCCCAGCAACCGGCACACCACGACATCAAGGTCTTTTCTCCCTTGTGCTTGGCGTCGGCAATGTAATCGGCCAACCGCCGATAATTGTCGTTTTGAGGCTTACAAGAAATCCTGCGGCTAATCATATGGTTCGGACCTTCTGACCTATTTCTTTCTGAAGCCGGCGGAGGTCTTCCAGCAAAGCTTCAACATCCATGCGATACTTATCATCATCAAGAATCCACATTTTAAGCAGACCGCCCAGACGGCCCTGATCAGCATTGAGCTTCAGCAGTTCCCGGCGTGCCTGCTGGTCAGTGCGGCTTTTGATTTCATGTCCCAGACAAACGGCTTTGGCAAAAGCAGACAGCGACAAACTGCACTGCTGTGCAGTCCTGCTGATCTGCTCGTACTCCTCTTTGGATACATAGGTTTTAATGACTTGCTTCTTTGAGGGCATTAGCTCTACCGGATTCACTGTTAATACCTTGCCAAACAAGACTTACAGCATGGGGGAGATAGGATTTTGGCAAATCTTCCAGCGATTCAATGCACATTTTTCCGCATGTATCAGCAAGTAACTCTTCACGAGTGCGTTGGCCGCAATGAGCCCAGTAATCGAACAGCCCATAAACCGGGGCCAACTCCTCCACCGAGCAGACATCCACGCCACGCAATTTAGGAGGAACAACACTCATGCTGATGTTGAGATACATCCATGCACTTTCTAAAGCCTGCACATCTATTTCATAAATATCCGAGACTCTGATTGCGCCCTCGATCTGCCGTTTGCCCTGCTCCCAGCTAAAACCCTCAAGATAGCACCAGTACCGAGCCATTCCCTCAAATGACTTTACGGCTTCCGGTGTCGCCTTTTTATACTGAATCTTTCCCTCTACCGGCGGGACCGTCAGCTTGGCCTCCATGGCATTGAAGGCCTCAAGAAACTTGATTTTCCACTCCATAGCCTTCTTGCCGGTAAACCCCATGGCAAGCAGGGAAAAGCCATCGCGGGTCATGTTGAATGAAGGACGTTTTTCTCCTTTTGAATCTACATATTCAACGGGCTCAAAATTGGACTCGTTAAAACTCTGAGGAATTTCCAATTCACGAATATCCCTGAGCACATGCTTATGCTGCTTTTCAAACAGTTCAGCCACTAACAATGAAGAAGCCATTGGCTGATTTTTCTCCATAACTAATTCGACAACAGTAGATACTTCATTGTTTTTACAAGTCTTTTTGTTCATCTCATATACTCCATAGTTTAACGATTAATGCCAGTCCAAAATTCAGGAGTACTGAATTCCGTCAGCAACTTGCGTTGAGCCGAAGGTGAATAAGCCAACCTCAGCCCCATGGCTGAGCAGGACGTAAGGGAGACCACTTTGAAAAAGTGGGCCTACCTTACCTGTCCTGCCTTCGGACTCCGCAGGAGTATACGCGATTTAGCGAAAAAATATCAATTTATTTAATTATTACTGCTAGTTCTTGATGATTATTGTTCATTCTCGTTAAGTCTTGAAAGCTCTTATTAATTCTCGTTATATTTCGCAAAAGATTAAAGACAGAGATAATAACAGAACTCAAAAGAATATAACGGCTGATTCAATCCAGCGGGAAAATATAAATGGACAAGCTCACACCAAAAAAACGAAGTTGGAATATGAGCAGGATCAAATCAAAAAATACGAAGCCTGAGCGAATAGTGAGATCTCTTTTGCACAATATGGGATTTAGGTTCCGACTTCACCGAAAAGACCTGCCCGGAAAGCCTGATATTGTCCTCCCCAAATATAAAACCATAATATTTGTTCATGGGTGTTTCTGGCACCAGCACCCAGGGTGTAAAGATTCCAAAATACCCAAATCAAACTCCGAATACTGGATTAATAAATTCAACAACAATGCAGAACGAGATAAGATTGCTGTTGAAAAGCTTGAAGGAGCTGGTTGGCATGTAATCACTGTCTGGGCCTGTGAGACCAAAGATTTAGACAGACTTGCAGGCTCTCTGTTTGAGGAAATTATGGATATGTAATGCTATACTGATAAAGAAGACATATTACACCAACAAGTCATGCTAACTCTTGTTAGTTCTTGCATAATCGTGCTGTTTTTTGTAGATCACTAACTACAAGAGATAATGGATTAATCACTCATTTTTTCATGGCTACAGAAAATGACACCGGGAGCCCCCGAACTGGCATGTGCCTACATGGTTTTAATGATTTGCCTTATGCTTAGTTTGAATAGGGAAGATTTACATTCAAACCATATTTTTCAACTCTTAAGATATAGTGGACAGACACAACACTGCTAACTAAGTACGTATCTCGCCCTCAGTGTATTAGGTTCAAGTTGATGCATGTTATTTCTTAATATTTTTGCAAAACTTCCCAGCATTTCCGACCTCAAATGAGTGTCTTACCATTTCTCGAGAGTAGATTTTTTATGAGCAACAAGAACAATGAAAAACCGATTTGTCCCCTGCTATCCTTTTTTACTGGAGCTGGCTTTTTAGATATTGGTTTTTTAAATAATAATTTCAACACAATATGGCACAACGAATACCATAAGCCATTTGTGGAAGGGTTTGAATTTGGTATGTCCGCCATGGGCCACAAAGGAACTTCAGCAAAAATTCAAAACACAAGATCAATAATCGACATTGGGCCCAACGAAATAATTGACGAAGCATTTAATGGGGCAAAACCACCCAAACTGTTTGGTATAATCGGTGGACCTCCCTGTCCTGACTTTTCAGTTGGAGGGAAAAACAGAGGTCATGAAGGAGACCATGGCCGACTGTCTGAAGTATACGTTAACAGAGTGCTTGAATTAAACCCCGCATTTTTCATATTTGAGAATGTTCCAGGTTTGCTCAGAACAGAAAAACACCGCAATTTTTTAGCAAGCCTTCTGCGCAAACTAAACAACAGATATGCCCTTGATATTAAAATACTTAATGCACTGGAATTCGGTGTTCCTCAAGACAGAGAGCGAGTCTTTATTGTGGGCTTTAACCTTAAATGGCTTCGAAACAATTGCTCACATGAACAAATTCAAAAAATCACCAAGTCGTCCTCACATCTATTACAGCTAGAAGAACTTTCATCTAAAGATTTTTTCAAAAAGCACAACCACTGGTTCCCCTGGCCAGAAAACCTCAAATTTAAAAATGCCAAAAAACGTTTTGAATGGCCCAGCAAGAAAGGGGCTGAAGCTACTTCAAATCATCCAACCTGCCCTACGGAGTTAATGGTAGGAACTCATATATGTGACCGCGATCTTTCTGGATATGCAAACAGCGGAGAGCATTTTAAACCTAAGAGTCCTAAGTTTCATACAATACTGGAAGGAGATGTCTCAAGGAAAAGTTTTAAGAGACTCCACAGACACAGATACAGCCCTGCTGCGGCATACGGAAACAATGAAGTACATCTTCATCCATTTCTTCCACGACGACTCACTGTCCGTGAAGCAATGATGATTCAAAGCGTTCCAACAGAATATGCTCTTCCTCCTGAAATGACTCTATCTAATAAATTTAAGACAATTGGCAACGGTGTCCCGGTAAAACTAGCAGAAGCTTTAGCTTCGTCCATTTCAAATTTTATCCAAAGAGGATGCGATGAAAACATTTGACTTAACTCCTGATCCAAGAGTTTTAATTGCACTTACCCACACACCTCTAAAGCCTCTTGATGCTTTATCAGAATTAATTGATAATTCTATAGATTCAATAAAACTCGCCCGTAATGCCGGCGAAGAGATAACTAATCCATATATTTTCCTGGACCTCCCCTCTGGAGCAGAGATCAAAGAAAAAAAAGGAATTCTTAGAATTCGCGATAACGGACTAGGAATGAGCCCTGAAATGACAGAACTGGCTCTAAAAGCAGGTTTTTCGGGAAATAACCCATACGATAGCTTAGGACTATTTGGTATGGGACTCAACATCGCAACAGGAAAGCTGGGGTGTACTACACGGTTAATTACTGCAAGGAAACAAGACCAATATGCCATTGAAGTGATTGTGGACCTTTTAGACATACAGGAGAAACAAACTTTTGAAGTAACTCCAATCTCTATCGATAAACCAGCAGATTTCACCAACGGCACTATTATTGAGATAAGCAACTGGTGGCCGGAGGGAAACCCTAATTGCGGATTTATTAAAAAACTCATTAGCTATGGACGCCCAAAAATACGGAAAGAACTTGGACGTAGGTATGCTACAATTTTAAGGGATAGCCCAGTCCGTTTAACTGTAGATGAAGAAGAATGTACCCCTTTTGAACACTGCGTCTGGAGTGACAACCGCTTTGTTGAAAGACAAAAACATGGCAAAATTTATGCGGTCCAAAAACTTTCAGAAACCATAAGACAGCAAACTCGTTGCACTCAGTGCTATGCGTTGATTCCTTCTGACAAAAATGAATGTCAGACCTGCGGTTCTGCATCGCACAGATCAATAGAAGAAAAAATTCATGGCTGGATTGGGATTCAGCGATATGATCACACCTCTGATTTTGGAATTGACCTCATCAGAAACGGACGCACTATCCGAAAGTTTGAAAAATCAGCATTTTTTGAATTTACAGACGAATTTGGCGGAGCAATTAAAGATTACCCTATTGATAGCCAATACGGCAGGATTGTAGGGGAAATCCACTTAGACCATGTTCCAGTAGATTTTTTAAAACAGCATTTTCAAACAAGCAGTCAAGAATGGCTTCGCGCTATGACCTTTCTTAGAGGAGAGAGCTCCCTGCAGCCAACCAAACCTGGAGCAGACCAAAACATCAGTCCAGTTTATAAGCTATATCAGGGGTATAGAAAAGTAAGAGAGCCTGGAAGAAAAGATATGTATATGGGTATCTGGGACGAAGATAAAGGAAAGCCCCAACGCATAGATAGAAAGACAGAATCAGAATTCCTTGAAAGATTTAATAAACGTCAGCCTGGATATTATGACGATACAGAATGGTGGAAACTAGTTGAACAGGCCGATGCAAAGCCGATTCAAGAGCTTACAGTGTGCCCAACCTGTGAAGCTCAAAATTTACCTTCCGAAGACACATGTACAGTTTGCCAAGAAATCCTAATCGGTAAACCATGTCTTGAATGCAATGAAAACATCGCGATTTCAGCACTCACTTGCCACCACTGTGGGAAATCACAAGTCCCCGAAGTGCAGGAACCATGGTCATGCAACGTCTGCGGAACAAAAAATAGAGCTGCAACTGAAACATGCACGTGCTGTGAATCTGTACGCGGGACAGTGAACACTCTTTCATTGGACTATCTGCAAAAAAATTCTAGCAAGCTTGAACGCCTATGCATTTCAGAATGTTCAGTTAAACTGGCAGACGGATCTCAAAGCATACCTATTGATGTTGAATGTTATCTCTCAAACAAACAAATGATACCTTTCTCTTCTACAGCTATTCCTGCTGTGACCTTTAAAAGTGATAAAATTCAAGTTTTCTTAGACAGCAAACACCCTTTATTTAAATCGCTAGGCATAAAACCTGAAGAGATAGTCACAGGGGAGGTTGCTCACTATATTCATGCGTCAACGACACGCCTTTCAAGCGGGACCTTTAATGCTCAGCACTCTCTTAGTAATATCAAATGGAATATTTTAAACAAATACTGGGCTGAGACTCTCTCCAAAACGCCTGAAAGTGTTAGAGAAGACGTTTCAGATTTTTTTACTGAAATAAAAATTCAGCTTGCACGTATTTTCCACAAAGATAGCCCTGATATATTCAACAATCTTACCGAGACTGATAAAAAAAATCTTGCGATTAATATCGTTGAAGAGGGCGAAGACATTGCAGCCCTTTCAGAATTCAAAGAAAATGGTAAATTCCTTTTATTCATTTCCCCTTCAACTATCGTTGATATTTTCCGTCAAAACTCACCACGCTTTTTTGACGGTGAGATATGGGACGAATCATATTCAACCGTTGCAGACGTGCCAGGGGAAGTTATGGAGATGATCCAAACTGAGCTGAAACGGACCTACCTGAACTGCCTTGAGGATTGCTGCAGCTTTTTAGCAGCACAAAAACCAGCTCACATAAGAGTTCAACGCGCTATAAACAGTATTGAATTTCTTAAACAAAAAATGAGCTTTTAGTCATGTTCCTAAATGACGCTAGCATAAGGGGCTCCTGGCAAGCATTTGAACGGCTTATTTGCCGATACTTGACTCATGCTGGTTTCTCGGGAACCAGACTGGTCGGCCAAAAAGGAGATAAAGGGGCAGACATTATTACTCATAAAGCAGGCCGACGCTGGCTTGTACAGGCCAAAAGATGGAAAAATAAAATTGGCTGCGATGTGGTTGACGAAACCCTTCGGGCATTAAAATACTACCGGGCAGAAATACCCGTAATTGTAACCCTAAATGGTTTTCAAGACATAGTACTCAGACAACAGCAGCAATTAATGGCACAGCAAATCCCTCTTCAGCTATGGAATGGATATGATCTGGTTAGTCGAGCTTCCAAACTTCCCGACGAATACCCAAAAGGCGATCCTTCCAGCTATTTAGAAAAAAGAACTTATCAAGAAGAAGCCATTCAGCAACTTTTGAATGCTTTTTACACCCACGAGATTAACCGGGCTTTAGTTGTAATGGCCACTGGGCTGGGGAAAACCCATGTGGCATGTGAGTTTATTAGACGCATTGAAAATATCCGCCCTATTCGTGTATTAGTTCTAGCCCACACAAACACACTTGTGTACCAGCTTGAAAAATCATTCTGGAAATATCTTAAAGCTTCTCATGAAACTCTTGTATGGAATGGATATGAACCTCAAGCACCAGAAGAAGTCAACCGAGCTCCCTACGTTTTTGCCTGCCTTAACACCGTTGCCAGCTTTTTTCAAAAATCCAATGAACTTGATCAATTTGATATAGTTCTTGTCGATGAATGTCACCATGTTGGGGATGATGGAATGTACTCAGAAATTTTGAAAAAAATGTCCGCGGGAAAACCTGGCGGACCTTTTTTGGTCGGTGTTACTGCGACTCCATGGCGCCCTGACGAATCTGATTTACGGGATTACTTTGGAAATCCAGTCATCTGTGTAGACCTGATCACAGGACTAAAAAAGGGTTTTCTCACTAATGTCGACTACCGGATGTACACTGACAATATTGACTGGCAATCTCTACACAAACTGAAGGGAAAACAATTCTCTCCCAAAAAAATTAATAGAACTCTTTTCATCTCTAACTGGGATGATGCAGTTGTATTGGAACTGCAAAAGGCCTGGTCTGAGCAGCAAAATCCACGGGCTATTGTTTTCTGTGGAACCATTGACCACGCACTCACAATGAGAGACAGAATCAATGCATTAAGTTTTTGCAGAGCTGAAGCAGTCTATTCAAAAACAAAGTCAGGCGCGAATCAAGACCCGGCAGAAAGAAATAGAATTTTATGTGATTTTCACGACGGAGCGGTCCATGTCGTATGCGCGGTAGATATTTTCAATGAGGGTGTAGATGTTCCTGACGTAAATATTGTTGTCTTTCAAAGAGTGACACACAGCCGGAGAATCTTCATTCAACAACTGGGAAGAGGCTTAAGATTAAGCGAAGGAAAAGAAAAAGTATTAGTTCTCGATTTCGTATCAGATATAAGGCGCTTTGCAGCAGGAATTGACCTGAAAGACTCTCTCGTTGACAACAATCCTTATACCGACGGGAAACCAATCACAATAAGACTTCCTAATAAAGTATCCTTTTGCCGTGTTGGAGGAGAAGATCCTAAAACTGAATCTTTTTTGCGGCAATGGCTTAACGATGTTGCCGCCATCGAAAATGCAGATGAAGATGCTGCTGTACTCAAATTCCCACCTCATATTGAAGGAGCTTAGCAATGACATTCAAAGAATTAATGCAAGACATTGAAAAACTTTGTGGATTAAGACTCGAGAGCATTAAATCCGGAGCTGACATACGTATCGAAGAAATCGACACGAAAAGAAAAAAAATTGTACTATACTCCTTCGCGCAAGATAAAAAAAAATCCAGATCTTTTGATGAAATAAGAAAAATATGGCGAGCACTAATTAGTCAAACGGCTGTCCATGTTGACAGCGCACTGGGAGGAAGTGGAAGCAGCAGAAATCAGCCTGAAACAATTATAGCAAATCTTCCATATATTGAGTGGCTCAAATACAAACGGCGCAAACACTTAGTCCTAATGGAATCACCAACCCATGGTTATGGTGATTCAAAACAGATGGATTCCATAAAAGCTACACAACTTAGAGAACAGCTTGAAAAGGAAGAACTGATGCCTCCTTCTAAAGAGCCTACTCAAATAGTTGTTGTCAGCGGGGATATCAGCGGCCACGCGGCCTCTCTGGAACAAATGTGTGGTATTCCTGCAAGATCTCTAGGGCAAGGCATATATGAATACTCAATGCCAAATAGTAAAGTTCTTTTAGTCTCAAATGGCAATCTTCCAGAAAATGTTAAACCAGGGACATATTTGGTATTAGACCGCAAGCCCCAAAAGACCCCAGGAACTAAAATCAAAATTGGAGAAACAACGTACCTTGTGCATGAAAAAAATGGGCTATGTACAATGTTTGTTTTAACGTAATGTCTTTCTAGGTGTATTTATTTTAATCCACTTTATAATCAACTAAAACGGGTTAATGCCCACACCTCACCAAAGACACATCGCTTTACAAAAATGAGCTAGGAGGGTTAAACATAACCACAATTTGAGAAGTACTAATAGCTAACTTTTTCTCAATGCTTCTTTCCCATAGATGCTCTACTGTATCCATTATTGCTATTGCAGTATCCATTTCAACCTCTATCACATTGTGGGCCAATGGGTTTCTAGTATCGCCAAAGAACTCAATAGTTTTATGGAGATCCTGCACATCATTAAAAACAGGATCATGAACAAAATCAGAAAGCATTGCTAAAATGAAACATAATTTTGATGCTCCCAGCTTATCAATACTCTTTGTAACTTTTTTATCTTTCCAACTTGGAAGTTTCCAACATTGAATCATCTGCTCAGAAATACAATTCAACGCATTCGCTTCTCCCCCCAATTGTTCAACATAAAGAGCTAGGCTACAGACGACAATCCCTTCTAACAAGGGTAAAGCAAGATAAGCTGCTTGCGTAGGATGGTCTACACTTTTTGCAGCGCAGTAACGAGCTCCTAATAAATATACAGCATCAATTATCTCTGCCTGACTTTTGTCCTTGAGAGAACAAAAAAAATCCGAAGTATCTTTGGGTGAATTTATAGAATATTTTTTGAAAGAATTAGCGAGAACTAGCCAATTAATAAAATCGACAGCTTTCTCTGGATTCTCACACTTTGCACTTGCCTCTTCAGCAATTTTTGCAACCAAGCACCAATCAACTGAAGGCTTGAAAAGCCTCCCATGTGAAGATACACCATAAACCTCTTTCATCAATTTTGAGCCAAGTCTCAAAACATCCAAAGCAGGCTCATTTGCTGTAATCTCGTAGCAAAGATCAAAATACTCACTACGGTATAATTTTTCAACAGAGCCGTAGTCTAGTCTCCGTGAATCAACTTCCAGCATTGCAGCAACACCCAAACCATTGCACAAAAGACTAGGTTCTGGGCCATCATGAACAGTATATAAATGGGCCATGTCAAAAGAAATTAATTGACGAGCATGCTTTTGATGAAATTCCTTCACAGCAATAGCTGCCAGCAATTCGATAAAGACCTTGCCTTCATAACGCTCAGCCTGTTTAATCATCTTTACGAACAAACAACTCAACTCAGATCTAAGAATTCCTGCATATCTATCTGGAGTAAGACCTTGACGTCCAATGTATAAATTGTATGATTTTTTAAAAGGAGATGGATACCCTCCAGATTCTTCGTAAGCAATTTGGAAAAAAACTTTCGTCTCGTGGGAACCACATTGACTCTGCTTATGATACTCCTCCCACAAGCGACAAGCCTCTTCCTCAGAAAGAGGAAGTAGATCATGCTGTGAATGTGCCAAGCCATAATCAGAAGTAAAAGAAGGCTCTGAAGTCGAGCGGATACGATAAAGACCAGCATAGCCAGCATCACTTGCGTTTATAAATGTCAAAACTTCATCACTATCTAAATTACGCATCATACCAAGTAGTGACTTAGACATATAAGTAAATATCTTATGAAATTTATCAATAAATAAACATAAGGAAAAGCCTTCTTCACTTGCTACAGAACAAAATTCTTGTAAAAGTTGAACAGCTTTGTCTGGAACTCCATCTTTTTTTTCTCTCTCCCAAATCATAGTCAATGCACGGTCTTCAAGGCACCAACCTCTAATAGCTTCTTCGACTAAATCCAGCTCATCTTCAATACTGTCAGCCGAAATTAATGAATACAACTTATTTGGAAAAGCACGATGTTTTAATCCTATAATAATTTTCTTTAAAACACTTCGTCCATCGTCGGCCCCAGGTATCGTTCTAATTAAGAAGCTAGAGTTAAAACGCTTACTTTTTTGCTCAATAATAAAATCAATTAGATCCTTTCGGGTATTAAATTTCACCATTTTCACTCTCACTCAAAACTATTTCAAGTTTCCGATACAAATTTTCAATTTCAGAATGATACCTTTTACGCATTGCTTCAGCCATGAGTGGAAATTTTGCCCCCCAAAGCTTTCTATCTTCAACAATTAAATTAGCTTCATGTAAAAAACTTCTGACATTAGACCATTCAGCACCTGAAATAATCTGTTTTAAGTTGCTTTCTACACTATTCCATGAAGTAAAGGGACGCTCTAGTTGAGTTTCATTGCTCAACTGGTAAAGCACAACCTCTCCAAGCAACTTTTCCCTTTCACCTAAACAATTCAGAGCATGAGTTGGCTGTAAAGCAATATCCTCAATCGAAGGAATAGGAATATAATCTCCCACACCTCCTGGATAGAAAAGCTGAGCAACAGCCTGCCTTACCGCCCCGACACTAAGTACTCGTAATTTTGAAAAATGAGCACAAGCCATCCCCAATACCCTTAAATAAAGGGGATGCCCTCCCGTTATGCGAATAATCTCTCTCACAACCTCATCTGAAAATTTTCTGTAGGATAAAATCCTATCAGGAACGACAACCTTTCGAGCATCATGAAATTCATCTTCCTTAGAAAAACAGTCTAATTCTATGGTAACAGCTGATGCATAAAAAGCACTTCTATACCTAGACACCAATGGTTTCATTAGGTCAGACCCCGATAAAACTACTCCTATATGATCAACCTCTGTCGCCAATTTTCTCAATTGATTAACCAGTTCATGAACTGCATTTTGTTGCTCACTGCGGTAGACTTCCATAAGCTTATCGAATTCATCAAATACAAATATAAAATTGTAAGAATCAGGTCCACAAAGCTTCTCTATGTTGCTTACAAAATCTGCAAGCATATACATAAAAGAACATTTTTCCGACAACTTCACCCTACTAAATTTTTCTTTAAAATCTTTTTTTTCTAAACCATTATTAAAAATCAACTCTCTCAACGCCTTATTCTTAGGATCTCTCCTAAAAGAAGCCAGGATAAAATTAAAAAAATCCAAAGAAAGTGGCTTATCACCAGATATTTCAAGTCCATCAACAGGAACAAAAATAAAAAATGTATGTGAGTTCTGACGACTCGTACGGCAAAAAAGTCTTTTCATCTCTTCAAGCAAAGAAGTTTTACCGAGGCGTCTTATTCCATAAAGAAGAACTCCTCCCGGGGACTTCAATGCTAACGCTCTTTCTAGCTGAGCAAGTTCCTTTGATCTCCCTACAAACAGATCTCCTTTGACAGGACGACCATCATAGCCCTGATAGATATCACAAAGCTCATCAAGGCTAGGAGATCTAATTACTTCGTTATTAAGGAGCACTTCTTCACGAAGTGATTTTGAAATTTTTTGTCCACTTGAAGTCTCACCGAAAGCACTCAAGGAAACAACCTGAGCAGACTGAGGGTCACGAGCTTTAACTTCCAGAGTCTTTTCCCATGTTGTGAATAGCAAAGAATTGCAAACTTGAATTGATGGCTTTTCAACACCAACAAACTCAAAATCACATTTTTCCAATTGAATTGACAATGTTAACGGAGGGTCACTTCTATCTGGTTCAACAACAATATTAATACGATATGTATTAGGTTTGACCGCAGGTACAAGCTCTTTTGAAACAGACAAAGAGACTTCTGCAATACCAAAATCTAAATCACTGACAAGCTTTTCAGCAAATAATTTTATTGGCTTAGGAATACTTTGTGACCGTATAAAATTTAAATTTTGGCGAATGGCGTTGCTTAACGTTGCAGAATGGTCGACTGCAGCCCTGGAGACTAAATCACATAAGGCATTAAGGTACTTTGAATTATCATATGCAAATTTTCTAAAAACTTCTTTCAATGCGTCGGTTAAATTTGCTCTATATAAAAGAAAGAGAGTATCTACTCTAAACTGAACCCCTTTATCCTTTTTTCCTGTAAAAGATTCCCATAAATCAATACCAAAATCGTTTGCACCTGCAATATGTAAAATATATGCAAAATCTTCACAATAAGCAGACTTACCTGTTTTAAGTATCTCCCGGATAGTTGTTCCTAACTTTTCGACAGAATCCCCACTTACAACACCACCTAAATTAAAATAATCTGAAACAAGTGCTAAAGTCTTTTTGATATCAACATCAAACCGATCAACTAAATTATGCCTAAAACGCAAAAGATAACCGAGGGCGTCTCTAGTTGTGATACTCTTGCCTAAGCCACATTTTACTGAACTCCATGCAAACAAAGCTAAAATAAAATCGGCCTCTTCAGAGTCCAAATGATGTTCAGAATTATAATTATGAATTGAATAAGCATACACCCCCTCATAATCTGAGGATACATATAACTCCCTTATTTTTTTTCCATTGCACACTGCAACCTTATGCTTAACACTGTATTCAAGTTCTCGCTTAACCTTCACCCGCAAATCATCCATAAGCATTGCATGGACAGGCTGTATAACCTTAGACTTGGTCTCTATACCATCTGCAAACGCGCCCCCTGTACCATCTGTAGACTCAATCCCTGCACCATCTGCAACCTTATTATTTACACCACTTTTCCCACTAATAATATTCCTCTCGAGCAAAACATCATAAAAAACATTAATTTCATCACAATTATGTTCCAAAATAAGTAGCAAAACTATTTTATCTTCATCAATCGACTTATCCCAAAGTAGTGAAAAAATTTCAGTTTCTAATTTATCAACTATTAGCTTTAAAACAATTTCTAACTTATGCCGCTCAGGAATATCTCTATTAGAAAGACTAAATAACACCCACCATTTATTAGTTATTTCGTTAAACATTTCAAGATATGATGCAACATCATCAGAGACATATTCAGAAGGCCAACTTTCGGGTTTGTCAAATTTATCGACTAACCCTGCGCATAACGAAGAAAGACGTTCAGGAACATTTTTATCTTGAGATATTTTTCTTAAGACGGTGATATGCTTCCTACGCTCTAAATTATTTGATTTTAAAATTTCGATCTGCTGCTTAAGATTATCTATGGTAAGCGTTGCAGGGACGGTCCCACCTGCAAACTCAATCCAAGAAATAAGTTTGTTTAATTCATGCTCATCTGAATACAGTTGGGAAGACAGATCTGTTAGTCTCTCTTCTATAGACATAAGCATATCACCATATTCGAGAACATCATGATAAGTAGCCGATTCTGGAATTACAGCGTAACTTTCAAAAATTCGATAAAACTCCTGATACTCAAAACTATCACTAGAATAGCTAGAGATGATATCATTATATTTATTCAGCAGACTATTGACTTCATGCAAACGCGCCTTAAATTCATTAACATTGTGAAGTCTTTCTCTAGCTTGATCCAAGACAACTTTAACACCTGTACTACACTCAACGTCTTCACAATACTCTATAGTTTTTACAACGGCATCAGGGCGTTCTATATCAAGAAAAGACTTCAAAACGTCAACCAAAGTTGGTCTTGCATCAAACAAAACATCCGCGAGCACATCTTGAAGAACATCTCTCCACATAAGGTTGTCATCAATAGATGACAACCACATTCTCGGAGAGAAAGGTTCTATCGGTCCATACAATGAATCAAGAGACTTAGCTGAAAATTGTTGAAACACACCGCTTTGAGATTTTTGTAAAAAGACTTGCAGTCTATTCTGAAACAATAAATGCGAATTGCTAATTTTCCCATTTGAAAAATCTATGATTGCCTCTTTAACTTGACTTTCAAGCCAGTCAACTTCACCAAGAACATCCCAGCCATCACTTAAAAGTAAAAATAACTCATACCCTTCCTGCTCTGCCCTCAAAAACTCATCCGCACCCTTATTATTATGCCGGACTGCTTCGCTTTTAAAAAAACTGTTAGTTTCCGCCATCAGATCATTTACATAATTAGTCACGCTATTTTTATGCACCTGCTCTAAATTACTCTTGTCTGGAAAATCATTTATTAAATTATTATAAAGTACACCAGAACGATTCTCTTTCTCAATTCTTTTACACAAACTTTCGGCTTCTGCTAATTTCCCCATTTGTATTAGCTTAGCTACGTCCCTCAAATACAATTTATGTGCTTGTTTACGCAATCTAGCAAAAAAACCCAACATTTTGGCTTTACAAAAACTAAGTTTATCAACCAAATTAGAGAGGTCAATTGATACAACTTCACTAACATCCTTTGACTCGGTGAAAGTCGGAAGATTCCGCATATAATTAAAAAAAAGCTTATCACCTTTAGCTTGGTAGACTTCATATAACTTTCCAAAAAAGTTAAACAAATGTGTACCAACTGATTCTTTGCGACTACTCCACTCAGGATAACACCAGACACTATTAAAGAACAAAGCATCCTCAGCCAGCATTGAATTGGTAAAGACAGAATTAACAATATTTCTTTCTAAAAAAGGAGATTCTTCCTTGAGGCATCGTTGTATCGTCTGGAGAGGAAGAAATGATAATAAAATCGAGCTTGAAATTTCACTTTTCACAGGGCTCAAAGTCGCATACCAAGATGACAACCATTTAACCATATCAAAGCTGGCGTTATCAAAATTTTCATCCGCAAGACGAAATAACAAAGGCACAACTTTATAGTGCCTCTTTTCCCATTGCAGGCGACTTAGAAGTAGCTCTACTTGAGTTACCTTCAATTGGAATAACCCCGAAGAAGGAGTAGGCAATAAACAGTCTTTTAAGCTTTCTCTTATTTCAGAATAAATAGAGATATTCTCACTACACTTATTTGAATATGCCCTACATGCTTCCAAATAGTTATCCATCATATTTTTCAATACACTAAGACTTGTTACTTTCTTCGGACCTTCGAGCACATGGACACTCCCCCAACGCTCGTCGCATGAAAGCATCTCTTTCTCTACTAGTTTAAACCAATCAGTACAGTTTAAATTTAAATATTCATACTTATCAAGGACATGAACAAAATCAGAAACATCTCCGATCTTAAGTCCTTCAACATCAATAGTTATATTAAAAAAAGACTCAAGTTGATTCACTTCATTACGAACTAAAGCTATCTGCCCCTTCATATCATCGGTAAAAGACAACAAATCTTTTTCGGCCTTCTCTTCATCCTGAAGAACTTTTCGCACAACTCGTATAGAAGACTCTGAGTTCCCTCCTATACTTATCCTCTGGGCTTTCGCATTTTCCTTTAATTCTAAAAGCTTAAAATAAAGCTTTACTCTTTCTCCTAAAAACTCACTATAATGTAGAGCCATAGAAGCTTCATTTTGTATAATCTTTTTTTTAGACACATCAGTTGAACATCCCCTTTCACAGGAATATTCTAAAACCGAAGATGGTGTCATATCTTCATTATTCCAGACACACTTATCAGGCATAGCTTCAACACAATCTTCGAAGCTTCCATGCAAACCAAAATGAACTAGTTGGACTTCAAAGAAGTCTTCGAAGGGCTTGCCTAACTTTACAAGTGGAAGGAGAATCTCCTGGGCATCTTCCGGCTGGAGTAAACCAAAAGACATAGCAAAAAAGCCTAAAGCCTGTTCCTTCGAGCCATCTTGTATAGACTGGGATAAGTCAAACTCATCTATTCGAATGTTTTTTCTAAACAATTCGGTATCTAAAAATAATAAACTATGGCCATCTATTACAACTTCTTCTAAACATGGTGCAATGTACTTTGAAAAGACTTCGGCATTTTTCTTTTTGAAATAATGATATATAACATCATGAAGTCCAACTCCACCATCTACCTTTTTCCCTGTTGCCAAATACAATTTTTCCCGAAGACGACAATCATCTAGAAGGTCTCGCAATTTCTTCTCAGGGCTCATTGTTGGCTTCTTCATACCCAGTTTTTTAAAAACAAATGCCATATTAAAACCAGCATTAACATATACTTTCTTTACGAGCTTATAAGTCAAAGAAACCGGCAAAACGCCTTCAGGATTTATAGGAGCATACTTACTATTCATATTTTACCAACTTTATAATCTCAGCCGATTTATTTCTTAATAAATAAGGTAGCTATATTATGTTTTTTCCCATATTTAATCTTCTAAATTACACATCCCTACGAGATTTAGCACACAACACAAAATATCCCCCACCGCCGACAGCCCACCATATAATTCCTTTGCTGACAGGATACTTAAGCCATGACTTGAAACTCATCGCACCGCCTGCTCCTGCTGGCAACGCATACACAATATATCCAACGACAACTCCTGCAACTGCTCCCAAAACAAACTTAATTATCAATTCCCAATTTAATTTTAAATACATCCAACAATACTCCTCACATCATATAGACAGACTAATCAGCAGCATCACAGATATCAAAATGCTCGTCCAAAAGCTCATCAGCCCGGCAAAAATTACTCCAGAGCGACTCTTCCGACCTTGAAGCTTCTTCATGGAACATCCCCTCAGCCAAAGTCTTTTCGAACCCCTGCTTATAGCTTTCCATGCCTTCATGCTTATCGCTAAGGCCTTTAGCCTTACGCCATCCCCAACTATCAATCATCATTCTACCTGTAACACCTAAATGTTTCTGGAGCATAAAAAGCCGGATACAAATCATTACCCTTAAGTTCAGCCATAAACTTTGCAGCACCAACCGGATCAATCTTCTCTGAAAACTCAGGATTCCTACCATTCACGAACTCATCAAAGACTTCCTGAAAAGTCTCTGCTGAACACATGACTATACGATCCTCAGCAACTCTGGAGAGCTTGAAGGTTCCGTTGGTGAAAACAATTACAGAGAATACTGGGAGAGAGTCATTAATAATGACGGGCAAAGATTCGGCGAGAATCCCTCTGGACCTTTCAGCCTGAACAACCGGTGATCTAAGAACGTTAGTTTGCCCCTTCCATTCCTTCTGCCATTTTTCAGGACGATAGCAGGTACAATCATCTGCCGGACAATAGCACCCGGAGAAGTTCTTAACTTCAACATGAACGAGGCCATATTTACAGAGTGCGAGAATATCCAGTTCGCACTTTTCACCTTCATGAGCTAAACCTACATTACTATATACAGCGGACTTACCAACCAGCTCACAATGCCCAAGAACGACCAGCTCACCCTCTTCTCCATAATGATTGATTCGATCCTGCCCGGTCAGATTTTTGTAGCAACGATTATTAAATCGGCGCATCCGTTCAATATATTCTTCAGAACGCAACAAAGTAGCGGAAATGGAGTTTTCTTTGAAAAACTCCTTTTTTTCCGCGTCCTTCTTCGTAACCTGAGAACCATTTTTCTTGGGCCTTAGAAAACGGTAAGCAACAGCTAGAACCACTAGCAGCAATAGAATTGAAAAATCCGACAAGACTCCACCCCTAAAATATTCAAAAACTCAAACCCAAAAAGCAATTTTCAAAATCACACGTCTCTTAGCTAAAAAAATTGACCCACATTCCTTTAATAAATGAGGGCCAATCAGAACTACGCTCTATCCATTTGCGACATGGTCGTCGCCATCTCCGGATAGCATATTTTTTTCAGCTAAGATCTCGCCCTCGATGACGGCTTTCATAGCCTCCAGCTTGGCGAGTTGAGCCGCTTTATCCATGGACTTTTCAACGTCCATCAGTTTTTTGGTAATATTCGGTAAACTTAAGTTAGATACAGTTTCTTTACCTCGAAACATATCTCCTTCACCGAGCATCAACCAATTTGCATCAATATTATATTTGCTAACCCAGTTAGCAATTGTCTCCTGCTTCGGTTGACGATCGCTACCAAAATACCCCGACAAAGTAGCTTTTGAGATACCCCCAGCTTTTGCGAAGTCTTGATCTTCTATACGAAGCTGATGAATAACTTCTTGTAATCGCTCTTTAAAACCTTCCAAAGACATTTAAATTGAAAACTTCCTTCAAAAACTGTTGACTCAGTTTTCGTTTTTATCTTATACATTCACTAAACCAAACACATTAAATCAAAATAACCATCAACTTATTGAGGTTCCATTGATGATTAACCAAACTAAAGAGTCTGCGCAAGCTTTTACTACTGAATCTATTCCGGATCACTTTCTGCGCCGTGCGTGGATGGAGAAGAATGGGATAACCAATGTAGTACTTGCGGAAAGATTTGAGCTCACCCCCTCAAGGGTTTCCTGCATTATCCGCAGCGGTGAATGTCCGCAGAAATATATAGATATCTTACGGGACGAATACGATATGCCCGAAGACATCCTTCCAGCACGCAGCGCAGAAAAACCAGGCCCTAAACGCAAAACTGTTTAGTATAGGATCAGCCAACCAAAAATTACGTCTATTCACGTTCATGGTCACGTTAAGCGCAGTGTAATTTTCAGGAGCAATTTCATGAAGCTGACAGAAACAGTTCGCAAGATGGTTATCAATTCAGATATCGGAACACGTGCAGTAGCCGCTAAAGTGGGCAAGAAACACCATGTCCTCCTCAATGAGCTGAACTATGAGAATACAAGCCACAAGCTTGGAGCTGAACTCCTTGTCCCTTTAATGAAAGCCTGCGGTTCGAACTCCCCCATGCATTTGCTGGCAGCTGAAATGGGCGGTCTATTTATAATGATACCTGACGAGAACTGCCCCAACGCCACACTGGTCAAGGCAGTGAAAGAATTCGGTGACCTCATATCAGTTTATGGTGAAGCAATCGAAGATGGTGAGTTGAATGACGAAGACAAAGTACTAATTCGCAAGGAAGGACAGGAGGCTATGACAGCCATTCAGGAACTGATCTGCGGACTCGATAATACAGCAAAGCAACACCCCCCAAGCTTAATTGATGGAGTAAGTCCATGACCAAAGAAGAACTTAAAAATCACCTGATCAAGACACTCCCTCCCATCCTCAGCAGACAGGGAGTTGAAAAACATACCGGCGGACTCATCAAGGCAAAGACCATGCGCATGCTGGACTGTCAGGGAGCAGGACCGCTGGAAGGAAGGTTCAAGCGCGGGCGCAAGGTCTTCTACTCCCGTGAACATTTTGTGGACTGGTTTATCGAAGACTCTAACCCGTTGGTCTAGAGCAGCAACTGTGCAGCATCACGACATTGCTCATCTTGAGTGTGGGTGTAGCGCATAGTGGTCTGAATATTGGAATGGCCCAGCATCTTTTTAACAACAGTAAGCGGAGCACCCTTAGCAATAAGACGGGAAGCAAAAGTATGACGGAAGCAATGAGCACAAAAACGCAAACGGCGATCAGTGACGCCATCATTCCATCCAAGATGCTCCATCAGGGTCGCAAAATCAGGTCCAATGCACTTACGCATTCCACCGTTAGGCTTTGGGAAAATCAAAGCCTCTCGACCTTGAAACATAGCAAGCCTGCTCTCCAGCATCGGCCTTATCTTCTCGATGATATATGCAACCCTGCTGCCACCGGCCTTGGGTCCATCGTCCGCCCCGGATCGACCTTTAATAATGATCCTGTTCTCAACCAGATCAATATCCTGTCTGGTAAGCGCAAAAATTTCCCCCATTCTCATGCCTGTGTAGAGACTAAGCAGACAAATATCATGGCACTCGCTGTAGCCCATGTTCACAGCCATCTCAAAAAAATCGTATTCCTCATCGACAGAACAGTAACGGAGCCTGCGGTTGTTGGGCTTAGGGAACTTAATTCCCTTGACGGGATTATCACTGGTAAGCCAGCCCCGTTTGATAGCGTAATAGCAAATTTGCCGGGCAAGCGTGAGACAATGCTTGATTGTTCCCTTAGAAAGCCCCTTCCTTGTAACGACATTCTTAAGCTCTTCAATGTGCTTCAGACGCAAGTCATCGAGATAAATCTGTCCGATAACCGGCTGAAGATGAAGCCTGAAGCGGGTGCTGTCGTGCTTCCAACTTTTCTTATTGTTTTTGGAGTACTCTTCAATAAAAATTCCACCGGCATCAGAAAAGGTCTTCCGGGCCTGCATTTCAACCCGTTTTACGCGCTCTTTCTCTGTTTTTGCCTCTCTGAAATCTTTAAGAGACTGTGGCCCGACTCCAAGCTTGATATTTGTGACGATCTCAGAGCGGATTTTGTATGCTTTGGCCGGGGACCATCCTTGCGAAGCCCAGCCAAGACCTTCCTCCTTGAGCTTTCCATTGACCTTGTAACGGATCACATAATATTTATCGAATTGAACTCCATGCTTGCGAGTCTTATGACTCCTGCATCGGACACCGGTATACTTAGTTGCCTCAAATCTATTGGCGGCCATATTTGTTCCACTCCTGTCCCACTTTTCTCAGTTACATTGATGGACTTTAATAGACGTTGGAACATAGTAATACCCAATGATTCCTTTAAATTCAAAGCGCTTAGAGACGCTAAATCACATTTTGGAAATTTTGCAAAAAGTCCCTCGCGGTCCCTTTTTTTGTGCCTACAATATTGTATTTCTTCTTTGACAATTTCGCCAACATAACAGCCAAAACCCCGTCTATTTTCCGACGCAGGACAATGACGACAGAAATATTTTCCTACCCTTTTCTGAAAAGACACGCTATTCAAAGCAGTTACTCACTTAACATCAAAAATGGCACGTAAACTGCTTATAAATAATCAAGACGGACAAAAAGAACAGACTAAACAAAATAAAATTTCAGGCAACAGCCATTAAAATTAAGAGTCGTTCTTCACCCCCATCTTTAGAAAAATGTTCTGGACTGATAGGCGAGTGCAGGAAACGGTAGAAACGAACAGCTTAGAAAAGAAATATAAACAAAAGCGATTCTGCCTCCCTCCCGCGATTAATCCGGACATTTTTTTATGCCCGATTTTTAATCCCGATTCGGGGATTGCCCTAACCCCCTTCTCCTGCTATCGATTCCAGCCATGACACAGGAAAAATTTACAAATCCTTTCAGCATAGTTCTCTTTGAACCTGAAATTCCGCCCAATACCGGTAACATTGCAAGACTTTGTGCCGGAACAGACACCCAGCTTCACCTCATCGAACCGCTGGGATTTTCCATTTCCGACAAGCACCTCAAACGAGCCGGGCTGGACTACTGGCCCAAGGTAAAACTTTCGGTCTGGAAAAACTGGCAGGAGTACAAAGAGAATGCAAAACCCCAAAGACTGGTCACAACCAGCGCCAAAAGGGGAACCCATCTTTTCGAATTTGAATTTCTGCCCGGAGACCACCTCGTGCTTGGCCCGGAAACGCGGGGATTGCCCGAATGGATGTTTGATGAATTCAAACACGCGGTGAACATTCCCACTACTGACAATGTACGCAGCCTGAACCTTTCCACCTCTGCGGGGATCATTCTCTATCAGGCATTGTCATGTCTGGAGACAGAGGTTTCTTTTAAATAAAGACCGTCACTGCACATCAATTTGCACACTGCACTTTCTTGCATAACACTGCGGCAACAGGTATGTTCGCCCTTGAATTTTAACCATAAGCGGAGACTCTATGCGACTTCTTATTACCGGCGGATGCGGTTTTATCGGAACCAACTTCATTTACCTGATGAAAGAAAGACATCCTGACTGGAAAATGTTCAACCTTGATAAGCTGACCTACGCCGGAAACCGCAAGAACCTGCTTGAGCTGGAACAGAATGAGAACTCCGGCTACACATTCATTCATGGTGACATCTGCGATAAAGAGTTCGTTACTTCCGTACTGCACGACTATAAAATCGATGCCGTAGTCAACTTTGCTGCAGAATCTCACGTAGACCGGTCCATCAATGATCCCGCACCCTTTTTGACCACTAACACCCTTGGCGCGCAGAATATGATGGAATGCGCCCGCAGTGCAGGCATTGAAAAGTTCGTCCATGTTTCCACTGACGAAGTTTACGGAACCCTCGGCCCCAATGATCCGGCCTTCAACGAAGAGAACCCACTTGAGCCTAACAGCCCTTATTCCGCTTCCAAGGCTGGGGCAGATCTCATGGCCCGGGCATACTTCGAAACATACAAATTTCCCGTTTCCATCACCCGCTGCTCCAATAACTACGGTCCATACCAGTTCCCGGAAAAACTCATCCCGCTTATGTTTATCAAGGCAACTACGGGTGAAAGCCTGCCCATATATGGGGACGGCTCCAACATTAGGGACTGGATCTATGTTGACGACCATTGCACCGGGGTGGAACTGACTCTGCTTAAAGGACAGCCCGGTAAAGCCTACAACTTCGGCGGGGCTGCCGAGAAAACCAACCTTGAACTGGTCAAGGAGCTTTTGGCAATTCTCGGAAAAGATGAGTCACTCATAACCTATGTCAAAGACAGACCCGGACACGACATGCGATATGCCATGGACTATTCACTGGCTGAAAAAGAACTTGGCTTCGCTCCGGCAGTTACTTTTGATGAAGGAATACGCAAAACCATCGAATGGTACCAGAACAACGGTCAATGGCTTGAAGACGTGCGTAGCGGCGCTTACCGCGAATTCATGGACCAATGGTACGGAGAACGAAAATGATCGATTTAGCAGGCAAAAAGGCCGTAATCCTCGGCGGCAAAACCGGACTGCTCGGACAGAGCCTCACTGAAAAGCTACAGGCACAGGATATCATAACCATCCCGCTGTCCCGCTCCGATTTTGATCCCCTGAATGAGGAGTCCCTGACCGCAATGCTGGAAAGGGAAGAACCGGACTTTATCTTCAACACCGTGGCCTACACAATGGTCGACCTTGCTGAAGACGAGGAAAACAAAGCCCACCTGCTGAACACCACCCTGCCAGCCACTCTGGGCAGGCTCTGCAAGCAATTCAAAATTAAACTGATCCACTACAGCACGGATTTCGTTTTTGACGGTAAAAAGGATTCACCCTACTTGGAAGAGGACAAAACAAACCCTCAATCGGTTTACGGCGAAACCAAACTTGCCGGGGAAGAACGACTAAAGGATCTTGATTACGATGGGATTCTGATCATCCGCACAGCATGGCTGTTCGGACCGCACAAGACCAACTTTGTCCACAAGATCCTGAGCTTCGCCAAGGAACGTGAAAGCCTTACTGTTGTGCACGATCAGGCCGGATCTCCGACCTACACACCTGATCTGGCGGATTACTCCATTGAATTGCTCAAACACGAAGCCAAAGGAATTTTCAATGTAGTCAACTCCGGCAAGGCAAGCTGGTGTGAGCTGGCCACCGAGGCCATCGACAGCTGCGCCATTAATTGCCGGGTCGACCCTGTCCCTACTTCCGCCTACCCCACCAAGGCCACTCGACCGCCCTACTCAGTTCTCGACACCTCCAAGTTTACAGAGGTAACCGGGAAAACCCCGCGCCCGTGGGTGCAGGCTCTCAGGGACTATGTATACAACGACCTGAAAGACCATCAGGAAGATTAATCTTCCCGGCAAAGGAAAAATGAAAAAAATATCCCCTGAACTGCTGCGGGATTCCATCCAGTGTGCCATGACTCTGTTCTGCATCTGGGTGGGATACCGCTTTTATCTTTTTTACCAATGGATGATCGGTAACTCAGACGTTGCCGTGACCAAGCCCGGAGCAGTTGAAGGCTTTCTGCCTATCAGCTCTCTGCTTTCCCTAAAACAGCTCTTTACCAAAGGTATATTTGATGAAGTTCATCCTGCAGGGCTGACCATCTTCATTGCGATTCTGGTCATGAGCTTGATCATGCGCAAGGGATTCTGCGGTTATCTCTGCCCGGTGGGATTCATCCACAATCTGCTCAACAAAATCGGCCGAAAAATCGGTAAAATCATAACCGTCAAAGGCAAGATTGAATTCGGGATGCTGATACCCAAATACATTGCCTTAGCCTTTTTTATAATAGCTATTTTCAAAATGGGCGGCCGCGAACTGGATGCATTTATCCATTCCCCTTACAATTTCACAGCTGAGGCAAAAATGATGCTCTTCTTTACGGACATGAGCATGACTGCAGCACTGATTGTCGGGGCAATATTAATACTGGGCATCTTCATTCCCTACTTCTGGTGCCGCTTCCTCTGCCCTTACGGGGCTCTGCTCGGGATCATCGCCAAAGTGTCGCCCATTGCCGTTAAACGTGATGAGGAAAAATGCATCAGCTGCGGTAAATGCAACAAAGCCTGCCCCGGTGGAATTGAAGTAGACCGCAAGCAGACCATCAATTCACCTGAATGTGTAGGCTGCACCCAATGCATCAACGCATGTCCGGTGGACGATTGCCTGAACGTCACTGACCGCTTGAGCAGAGTAAAACTGCCGTGGTATGTAATTGCTGCCGGATCACTGGTGATCCTGCTGGTATATTATGCTGCTGCCAAGTTTACCAACCACTGGGATTCTCCTTACCCTCTGGAAATGCTGCGTAAATATTATATGATGATGTAAAAAAACATATTCCTGCAAAACAAAATAAAAGGGCCGTGAAATAATACTTATTTCACGGCCCTTTTATTTTTACATCCAGAACTTATATTATGAATAGATACAAATTCCATTTCAAAAATGGAGGTACATATTCAAAAATGGAGGTACATATGTCAGTAAAAACTATCCTGTGGCCGACGGACCTGTCGCGCTATTCACGGGAATCAATAGATGAAGTAGTTTCCCTGTCCAAGCTCCACAACGCCAAAGTCGTTGTCCTGTATTCAGCCATTGATCTATGCTCCTACTTTCCAGCCTACGGAAACTACCCTGACCAAGACCGCTTGAACGACTTCCGCGACTGGGAAGTAGAAAAAGCCCGCAAGACCCTTAATAAGTTATGTGATGAAGAGCTGAGAAGCTGCCCGCTGATTGAGATTCGTTTGACTCTCGGTGATCCGGTAACAAACATCATCGAACATGCGGAAAAGGAAAATGCAGACCTGATCGTCATTTCCAGTCATGGATTGGGACGTGAAAAGAAACACTCCGCTCCTGATGTTATAGGAAGTGTTGCCGAGCAGGTAATCAAAAAGTCCCCGGTATCAGTGCATGTAATCAAGAACACATAAAAATTAAGCCCGGCTGAGAAAATCTCAACCGGGCTTAACTAATTCTATTTTAAGCAGCCTTAGACTTTAGCAGCCTGAAGTTCTTCAACAGTGTATTCCCAAACAGTGTTATGGGGCTCAAGCTTTTCTTCGCTGAAGAAACGGGGCAGCTGATCATCGCTCTTGGTGAAACCGGCCTTACGGTTGAACTCGAGTTCATCCTTAAGAGTGTTCACGCCGAGTGCGATGAAATCATCAGCGGTGAATTCGATACCGTGTGTTGCGGCAACGAGATCACACATGCACTGAACTGCATCTTCAGTATCCAGAACAGCGAAAGCTACGAACAGACAAAGGCCGAGGCCGTCGATGGTTGCGGTAGCTATCTGGAGGTTCTTGGAAAGTTCGATCTGGCCTTCCTTGGAAAGGGGATCAACATCACCACCAACCTTAAGGATGTTGGTAGCAACTGCGTAACCGGCAGTATGGTCACCGCCCATGGGAGTGGTAGCGTAGGTAACGCCGACACCCTTTACGGAGCGGGGATCGTATGCGGGCAGACCCTGACCTTTAACGGTGGGGATACGGTCTACACCGAATGCCTGACCTGCGAAGTCTGCACCGTTACCGATGATGCGGCCCATGGCATCGGAAGAACCGACTTTCTTAAGCAGCTCGATACCGGCTTTGCTGTCGCCCCAGTTAAGGACGCCGCCGTCCATTGCAACTGCCATGGTACAACCCATTTCAATGGTGTCGATACCTTTTTCGTCGCAGATACGGTCCATGGTGGCGATATCGTCGATGTCGTTAATCAGGCAGTTTGCACCGAAACCCCAAACAGTTTCATACTCAAAACCGGAAGTCAGGTAGTTACCGTCTTTGTCATTGTAGCGCTGAGAGCACTGAATAACACAACCGGTATGGCAACCTTCTTTGGTTTTACCACCGCGGGACTCGATAACTTCAGCAATTTTCTCACCGGAGATATCAGCAACGTCATCAAAACGACCGTAACGGAAGTTCTTGGTGGGCAGTGCGCCGGCTTCGTTAATGATGTTAACGAGGATAGCGGTACCGAATGCGGGCAGACCTTCACTGGTTACAGGGTGACCCATGAGGATTTCAAGCCAGCGTTTACGGGCAACCTTGAAAGCTTCTTCATTGACGGGCTTGATACGGCCTGTGGCTTCAGGATCAAGAACAACAGCCTTGATCTTTTTGGAACCCATAACCGCACCCATACCGCCACGCCCTGCAGAACGAGCAGGATTCAGATGCGGATCGGAAAACTGGATGGTGGATGCAGCAAGGCACTGCTCACCAGCAGGACCGGCCAGAGCGGTAACAGCCTTTTCGCCGTACATCTTTTTAAGTTCTTCATGTGCGGGATAGTTGTCCTTGCCCACGATGGGGGTAGCATCCTTGAATTCTACGCGGTCAGCGTAAATCTCTACAATAGAGAAAGGAGCGTCCATTTCGGGCTTATCTTCAAAAATAATTGCTTGAATATCGAGACGGGGCAGAACCTGTGCGAACTGTCCACCGGAGTTACTTTCCTTGATACCGCCAGTCAGGGGAGACTTGGCACCACAGGAGAGTCTGCCGGAGTTGGCAGCACCGGAACCAGCGAGGATACCGGCAGCCCATACGAGCTTGTTTTCTGCGGAAAGAGCATGACAGTCGCCGGGAACTTCGGTGTTTACGACTCTGGAGGTCAGGGCGCGTCCGCCGAGGCCAGCATAATCACCAAGTTCTTCAAATTTGAATTCTTTAGTGCGGGTATTGATTCTTAGGATTCTGGGCATGATAACCACCTATAAATTTAGAAAATTAGTAAAAATCAACCTTCGTTCTTAAATAAATCCGTTTTGTTAATAAGTGCCCCGATTATATACCTGCACGCACTCTTGTCAAAGATTTTAAATTATATCCCCCGAAGCACATAACATTTTATTATATCTTTTTTGACATATTTATGTAAATTGCTGCAAAACTGCACTACAATAACATCTTAACGCATAAACACATCATCACAAAATCAATCTACTGCATTAAAATTTTACATAAAACAAAATCATACACAACCAAAACACACAAAAAATATAAATTACATTTATAGAGCAAATATTGACTAGATTTTCATCTTGCGAATAGTTTTAATCAAAATCATCTCTGATCCTAACCCGCATCCACTGCAAAGGGGAAAATATGGACATCAATTCAAAAATCAGCAAAGCAATTAATGAACCGGAAGAACTGGAACAAATTTATCGCAACAACCCCAAAGACTTTAAAAAAAGATATCAGGATGCATTTTCTGATCAGAAAGATTCAATCCTGTTTCGGGCATGGCAGGCACGACTGGAATATTCTGCTCCTAAAGCAGCCTCCTTATCTGCCATTGATCTGACGGTAATGCTGCTTCTTTGCTTTCTGGCCGGGACCATATTGAAACTACCGGATTGGACCAATCTGGATAACTACGAAATATTAGGCTGGATGAGCTCACTAGTTTCGCTGATCGCCATGTTTCTTTATACTATGCACATGCGCGACTGGCCCCGAAAGGTTACTAGTTCAGGGCTTGCAATCAGTGCTGTTATCGGTCTGGTCATGTATTTTCTTCCTGTAAAATGGAATGATACTTTTGAATTAGCCTGCTTGAATCTACCCTTCCTGATCTGGTCGCTTTATGGGGTAAGCCGTATAAATCAAAACTGGCGTTCCACAGATCAACGTATCGAGTTCCTGCGTTTCAGCGGCGAGTGGATAATTCATGCCGGACTTTTCTTTCTGGGAGGCGGGATACTTCTTCTGCTGACTTTCGGCCTTTTGGATATGTTGCACATAGACAGCAGCTGGATAATTGAAGATCTGGCAATATACGGACTGGCTTCAATACCTCTGGTTGCGGCTTGGGCAACGGATACATATTCAGCTGCCCGAAAATTGGTTCCCCTGCTGGCCCGGATATTTTCACCATTATTGCTGGTGCTCATTTTAGGGTACATGGGAGCGATGGCCTGGAATACCGACGAGCTCTTTCAGGACCGCTCCACCCTGCTCACCTACAACATCCTCCTATTAACCGTGCTGGCTACAGCCATATTCACCCTGACCGGACGAGGAGAAAAAGAATCAGGTAAAGTTGCAACTTCGGTTATCAGTCTCATGGTTGTAGCGACTGTAATTCTCGATATTGTGGGGATTTGTGCGATCGGCTGGCGCATTTTTGAATTCGGACTGACAGCAAACCGCTTAAGTGTGATCGGCTCAAATCTGGTGGTATTCGGAAACCTTGCAATTATGGGCTTAGGGTACCTGCGCTATCATTCAGGTAAAGGGACTCTGGATGATGTAGAATCCGGGCTTGCCCGCTATTTACCCTACTACTCAATCTGGACCGGATTCTCCGTCCTGATTCTTCCTTGGATCTTCAGATATTAAATATAAAAAAAAGGGGCCTCAAACGGGCCCCTTTTTTTTATGCATGAACGTAATTGGCGAGTATGATTGCCACACCGCACAAAAAGCTGGCTACAATTGCAGGTCGCCCTCCAAAAGCCCTGAACTTCTGATTTAGTCCTGCTGCGCGCATTTTCCAGATCATAATACACGGAAGCAAGACCGCGATAACAGTAAAAGCAGCCCCGGCATGAGCAAGAGCAGCAATGAATCCGTCCGGAGCCAGCAAAGAAGCTATAAGAGGCGGAACAAAAACAATCAGACCAGTTCCGGTACGCCCCATATTGGTATCTTTGCGCTTGAAAGTCTCGGCAACCAGATCAAAAAGGCTTAACGAAACCCCGAAAAAAGAAGTAACCAGTGCAAGAGCCGCAAAAACAGAAACAATGGTTTTAACCCAGCCGATTCCTCCACTGATCAATTCCACTAAAGCATCAACATTCGTCATTGACGCCAATTGCTCCGGAGCAGTGCTGCTAAGCGAGAGAAAAAGCCAGAGAAGATAACAAAGACTTGGCAGAGCCCCACCAACAATAAGGATACGGATGAGACTCTTTTTGTCTTCACCTATATAAGTCACAATACTTGGAATACAGACATGATAACCGAATGAAGTGATCAGCACAGGAAGAGTAACAAACAAAGCTGCCGGGGTAGGATTTCCCTGTTTCAGGTAACTCAAATCCATATGCCCGCCTAAGGCTGCAAAACTTGCCAGCATTGCCATCAACATAACGATGAATAAAAACTTGTTTGCCTGCACTACAAAATGGGTTCCGGCAACAAGAACAGCAATACTTATAGCTGTGAGTATCACGGTCCCCGTGCGGGGATCAAATCCTGTGGCATTGGAGACAAGCCCCCCGAGACCACTCAGGTAAGCAACAATCAAGCAATATAATAGAAAGAAAACACTTCCGGTACCTATCAACTGCCCCGCGCGCCCAAGAATCTTCCCCGTCATGTAATTGAAATTTACCCCCTGACCAAACTCAAGATTGATTTCAAGAAGCATCAATGCAGAATAAGCAGCCACAATCCACATAAAGACAAGCGCGCTTGCCCCGGTTGCAAATCCTAAATTTCCCAGCGTAATGGGCAGTCCAAGCATGCCTGCACCGATAGAGGTCCCTGCAACCACACTGATTGCACCGATCATCTTAGTATTCAAAATTATCTCCTTAAATAATAAAACAAAGAAAATCCCGCATTCCGTAAAGGAAGCAGGAGCAATGCCTTATAAGGCTATGAATAGAAAAGATGCAGACAGGTAAAGAGACAAGCACAATGGACTAAGAACGGGACATAGGTAAGACCAGAACTTATTTACGACGGCTATTGCCGCCTTCCCCTTGCGAATACATACGCTTATCGGAAAAATTTGCAACAATTTTAATAATACCGAAATTTAATGCCTAAACATTAACAATTAAACAAAAGAGAGCGAAAAAAACGATAAAGGCGAAAATGCCCAAAGCACTCCCGCCGTCGAAAACAGTATCTGCCAATACGAGCTTAGCTATTTTCCATATATAAAATCTTCGTTATCATCTGCATTCTGCTTCATAAGCAGACTGGCTATTCGCTGATAACGTTCATTCATATTTTTAAAAACAGCTAATTCCTTCTTAAAATCATCACCTAAATCATTAACACGCTGCTCGAACAGGCTTGAGGCGAATTTATAGAGCTCGATATCCTGACTGTTGTACTCACGAACTACTTCTAGCTCTTCGTCTGTTATCTCGCTTCGCTTCTTTCTTACATTATGTTTTTCATATAAAATATTTTCAAGATTCATCATCCGTCTCAGCAGTAGCAAACTTTCGTCAAACCGCTCAGTAATACCAAAAAGATGCAATCTTTGCAGATTGTCCTTTGCTCTCTCAAGCATGCTTCTGCCGTCTTCAACAGCCCCGCAAAGAGACCTGGCCATCAGATTCTTACCTCTATAAATAAGTTCTGGCCGCTGACTGCTGACATACTCAATCAAGGTAACTTTCTCTTCATTCAAATAGCGATAGAGATGATTCTCAGGCCAAGTGCGTAAAAAATTATATTCAGAAACAACCCGCGCAACAGGATCGCGTAGAAATGTAAATGCATATTTCCCAAAAGCACCGGAGAAAAACTCATCAAAGTTGTGCACAAAGATATGCCCTTGAACAAGCTTAATACGATCTACTTCTTCCGCACTGATTTTTCTTAGAAACTCATTCTCTTCTTTTGTGTAGACAGAGCAGATTGTTCCTTCGGGAAATTTTGCGGCAAAGATATGATTTAAAGTTGTTCCCGCAGTTTTAGGAATATGCAGAAAAAAGAATGGGCTGTGCAAAACAACTCCTTAAGAGCTCAATGGCAAGTTCATGCTGTTAATCCAAATACGATCCATTTTCACTTAACAAAATTAACATCATGACACCACAATATTAATCCGCGACAAATCCAAACAAAAAAGCGGAAACGATCGAAACCGTTCCCGCTTGAATAAGCAATATGCAAGTGTCTGAAACTATGCTGCTTCAGCCTCTTCCACATCATCTTCAATTTTGCTGGGACCAAATCCGAGAAGAATGGGGCTTGCAACAAAGATTGAAGAATAAGTACCAACACCGACACCGATGAGCAGTGCGAGGGCGAAATCGTGGATAACGCCGCCACCCAGTGCGAACAGAGCCGCAACAACCAGCAGGGTTGTGCCGGAAGTCAGAATGGTTCTGCTAAGAGTCTGGTTGATACTGATGTTGATGGTATCAGCAAGACAATCACTGACTTTGCCGAGCAGGTTCTCACGAATACGGTCAAAAACGATGATGGTATCGTTCAGGGAGTAACCGATGATGGTCAGCAGAGCTGCAATGATGGTCAGATCGAACTCCTTGCCGAGCAGGGAGAAGATACCCACAGTGATCATAATATCATGGATAAGTGCCACAATTGCACCTAGCGCATAATTAAGCTTCAGGTACCAACACAATCCAATGGTAATGAACAGTGCACCGAAAATGAGTACGGTGGTGGACATACCAAGCATCTGCAGCAGGGTAATCCCGCCGAAAAGACCACCAGCCATGATTGCCGCAGCAAACCAGCGCTTTTCAAAACGGCCGGAAATGTAGATGGCAATCAGGAGCACTGCAAAGTACAGAGCCTCGATAGCTTTGGTACGCAGGTCAGCACCGACTTTAGGACCGACCATTTCCAGACGCTGGATTTCAAATCCGGTACCATCCATACCGGACTCAAGGCCGGCAGAGATTTTGTTCCTTACTTCTGAGGAACTGATATCGGAGGAAGAAGTCCTGAGCAGGATTTCATTATCGTCATCATGGCCGAAGCTCTGGACAACCAGTCCGGGAAGCTTGGCTTCCTTAAGAGCACCTTTAACGGCCTTTACTTCTACTTTTTTATCAAACTTAACCTGAACCACAATACCGCCGGCAAAGTCGATGCCGTACTTAGGGCCGCCGTTCATAACCAGCGAGCCGAGTCCGAGAAGAATCAGCACAGCGGAAATGATGAACGCTTTGGCCTTGAATCCGATAAAATCGATCTTGGTATCGGGTTTAATTATCTGCAATCCCATTTATTCACTCTCCTTAAATGTTCAGCGGCGCATCAGCAGCACGCTTGGAGGTGTAAAGATCAAACAAGATGCGGGTCACGAAAATAGCGGTGAACATGGAGGTAATAATACCCAGAGTAAGAGTTACCGCAAAACCGCGCACCGGCCCGGTACCGAACTGGTAAAGAATAACCGCAGCAATCACAGTGGTGATGTTTGCGTCCAGAATAGTCAGGGTCGCCCTACTGTAGCCTTCAACAATAGCGGCCTTGGCAGTGAGCCCTCTTCTGAGTTCTTCACGTATGCGTTCGAAAATGATGACGTTAGCATCAACGGCCATACCGATAGTCAGGATAATACCTGCAATACCGGGAAGGGTCAGGGTTGCACCGAAAGCTGCAAGACCTGCAAGAATAAGAACAACGTTGAGCACAAGCACTAAGTCAGCAACGATCCCTGCAAATCCGTAATAAACGAGCATAAAGACCAGAACAAGGATACTACCTACGACAGCAGCAGATATACCTTTATCAATGGATTCCTGTCCCAAGGAAGGACCGACTGTTCTCTGCTCGAGGATTTTAACCGGAGCGGGCAGTGAACCGGCGCGAAGGACGATAGCGAGGTCATGTGCTTCTTCAGTAGTGTAGCTACCTGTAATGGAAGCGCGACCGCCTGCAATCTTATCCTGAATGGTCGGTGCGGAATAAACTTTTCCGTCCAGAACGATAGCCATGCGTTTCTTGATATTCTCACCAGTGACGCGTTCAAAAATTCTTGCGCCCCTGCTGTTGAAGTTCAAGGTTACGTAAGGCTGGTTGAACTGGTCAAAACGAGTCTGAGCATCAGTGATATATTCACCGGTCAGCATAGCGTCTTTCTTAAGAACAATCGGCTTTTCAATGTAAGAACCGTCGGGAAGTCTGTGCATGATGACAGTGAGTTCACGACCGGGGGCAACAATACCCTTCTGCGCTTTTTCAAGGTCAGCAACGTCGTCCACGAGCTTAAACTCGAGGTGAGCAGTCTTACCGATAATTTTGATAGCTCTTTCGGGATCCTGCATACCGGGCAGCTGCACCTGAATGCGGTTGCCCTGCTGTTTACGGATATCCGGCTCAGCCACACCGAACTGGTCAATACGGTTACGGATGGTCTTAATGGCCTGATCCATAGTAAGCTTGGTCAGGTACTTTTTGTATTCCGGAGTGGGAGCAAAAACGTAAGTGACTTTGCCGTCAGGCTTCACTGCTGAGCTAAGAATGGTAAGGTTGCCGAAGGTATCTTTAACAAGCTTTTCCAGCTTATCCTTCTGGGCTTCCTTAAGAAGAACCGCTTCGATTCTTTCACCATTAAGCACTGTGGGCTTCAAAACAATTACACCTTCCTCGCGGGCAACGGCTTTAAGATCGTCTCCCATACGAGCAAGGTTGTTATCCATGGCTTTATCCATATCAACACCGAGTGTGAGGTGGATACCGCCCTTAAGGTCAAGTCCCAAACTGATTTTGTCATCAGGCAGGAAGCGAGCCATTCCCGAATTCTGAACCGCAGGCAGTGAAGGAAGGAGGTAAGAAACTCCAAACACGACAACAAGCAGGGTCAGAACTATTTTCCAACGAAGACTCCCGTTCATCTCCTCTCCCTTTATAAATTCAACTAGGATAGGTTACTAAAACACTAAAAAGGCAAGCACTCACGGGCAACCCCGAAAAGTGACTTGCCTTATAGGCTTCACTACACAAAAAAGATTACTTATCTTTCTTATCTTCTTTTTTCGCAGGGTTGGCGAGGTTGGAAACAAAAGATCTCTCAACCTTGACCTGCATGCCTTCAGCAAGCTCAACAGTCAACTCATCGCCATCAACAGCAGTTACTCTGCCGTAGATACCGCCAGCGGTAAGAACACGGTCGCCTCTCTGGATTGCATCCAGCATAGCTTTGTGCTCTTTGGCTTTTTTCTGCTGCGGTCTGATGAGCAGAAAATAGAAAATTGCAAACATGAGAATGAGGGGGAGAAAAGAGCCAAGTGCGCCCATAGGCCCGCCCTGGGCCTGCTGTCCGGCTGCACCCATCGCGTGTGCGACATCTGCAAAAAACATTACGTCCTCCTGAAAAGACTGTGTACGAATAAAACAATCCGCCTATTACACGGGAACATACATATCCCCATACGGACGGTGTGACCGAGGCAAAAGCTTCACAAAATCTGAAGCCATTATGCTTGCCGCATCCACACCGATTTCCTCTGAATAATCCCGGACAATCTCGGCTATTGCCTCAAGATCGCCTTTATCCGCGGGTTCAACCTTTATTTCACGGCCGACCATATCTTCGGGAACATTTCCGCGCACGTAGATCACTCCACCGTGCATCCCGGTTCCCAAGGACATCCCCGCGACGGGAGCATCTGGTTTACCAGAAAACATGCCAAGAAGTAAAATCACTCCTCCGGCCATATATTCACCAAGAAAATCACCGGCCTTTCCGCCGATGACAATCACTGGCTGTTGATCCATATAAGATTTCATATGGATTCCTACCCGATACCCGACATCGCCCAGAACGTAAATAGTTCCGCCGCGCATTGCGTATCCCAGAACATCCCCGGCAAGTCCCTTGATAACGATCTGACCGTCATCCATGGTATTTCCGGTTCCATCCTGCACATTGCCGTTCACAACAATTTTCGGCCCTTTCATAAAAGAAGCCATGTCCTGACCGGGCGTGCCGTTGACTGTGAAAGTCAAATTCCCTTTAAGGGCTGTAGCTATGTACCTTTGTCCAACAACATTGTCGAGAACGAATTCATCAATTCCGTTGCGAACATTTTCCCGCACTATTTCATTGAGCCTGCGGTAGTCCATATCAGTAGCATCTATCTTAAATGATCCTGCCATATCAGCACCCGTCCGCCTGCACAATTACCGGTTCTCCGGCCTTGGGCATCCAGACCTCATCGAGATCCGGACAGACTAACCGAATAGCACTCTCCTCACTGGACATGAATACACGGTCATTCTTACGGGCAACTACGAGGGGCCGCAGCTTGATACGGTCGTTTAATCCCCACAAACTGTCGGAATCAGCTACCAAAATAGCAAACGGACCATTTAACATTGCACTTGCGTATGTGGTTCTAAGTGCGCTGTAAAGCTTTTTTTCCGGCTCATCCATTTTTGCGATTTCCTCCCAGAAAGGAGGAGCAAAAACAGACGAAGCCAGTTTTCGGCTCAAACCGTGTTTACGTACCAACAAATCAATTAAATATGCAACAACTTCCGTATCGGTATTCATGGTACATTCATACCCGTGGGTACAAAGGTACCGCCTATTGATACCATACGAAGAGATTTCACCGTTATGCACAATGGACCAATCCAGAATTGTAAACGGGTGCGCCCCGCCCCACCAACCGGGTGTATTGGTCGGGAATCTGTTATGCCCGGTCCAGATATAAGCTGCGTATTCATCAAGGCGGTAAAATTCGGCAATATCTTCAGGATAGCCTACACCCTTAAAAGCCCCCATATTTTTACCGCTGGAAAGAACGAACGCGCCCGGAACCTCTTTATTGATCTTCATGACCACACCGACAATATAATCCGATTCGCTTCCCCCGCTGAAATGCGACTGGGTCCGCAACTCTTTGGGATAAACAAAATATCGCCAGACCACAGGCGGGTCCGGGATAGTCAGCACCTTTCTGGTTCTTATCGGTTCAGCTTCATAAACATCAAAAAATCTTTTAATGATCACTTCAGCCTTATCAAGTGCCTGCTGGTTGTCGCAAAGCAATTGCAGACAATATTTATCAGCCAGATCCGGGTAGATTCCATAAGCCGCAAAACCTCCGCCCAGCCCGTTGCCACGGTCATGCATACAAGCCATAGCCCCGATGGGGATATCGCCGGGAATGCATTCGCGGCTCTTGCTAATTACACCGAATACTCCGCAACCGGATATGTCTTTCTCAAAATCATGATAATTTTCTGGTGCTTTCATATGATGCCTCCGGCGGCTGAGGGAAGACTTATTCTGAATCAGGATTCCATGCTTTGTTAAAGAATTCATCCGGCCACATTAGAACGTCCGGCTCACCTTCACTGAGCCTTTTGCGTGCATCCGCATCTACCTTGAATTTAAATTTGATAAATGAAGTGTACATGCCTGCGAAATCTATATCCCCTACCAGCACGTAACCCACAAGGCGATCTTTCTTGAATACCAACTTGCGATAGCTATGCTTTCGTTCATCAAAAAAAGTATAGATTTCATAATCAGCATTTTCAGAATCAGGATGGACCTCTCCGACAGAAATAGTTGGCATACCGAAAAAGCTGATTGAACTCATGGACATGGTTCCAGGATAGGCAGATTTATTCCCCGCCATATTCCGTCCGGCGTAGTATCCTTGGGTATAAGCGTTGGACCAGATGGGGACGACTTTATCTTTGTCAAAGATCACATCCCGGGCCTGTGCAACATCCCCGGCGGCGTACACACCTTCTTTACCGGTAAACATGTTGTCATCCACCACAACACCCTTATCAACTTCAATGCCTGCCTGTTCAGCAAGCTCGGTATTGGAAACCACACCGATGGCGATGACGATAGCGTCAGCTTCAAGAAAACTTTTGTCATCGAGCAGTATTCCACGCAGCTTACCCTGCTTATCTCGCACGATTTCCTTACCGCTCACCCCGCATCGGACCAGCATTCCGGCTTCTTCCACCCGACGTGAAATCAACCCGGCAGCATCTTCATCATAGGCAAGCGGTAATATGCGTTCGCGCGTTTCAACAACAGCGACTTCCACGCCCCTGGTATATAAAGACTCCGCAGCCTTAATGCCGATCAATCCTCCGCCGATGACCACCGCCCGCTTTAAATCTTTAACGGATTCAATCAAGCGGTAAGCATCCTTTGCAGCAGTAAAATTATATACATCATCCCCCTCAAGCCCTTTGATTTGAGGGACGTAAGGCTTACCACCTGTAGCAAGCAGCAACTTTTCAAACGGAATAAGCTCACCTTCGGAGGTTTGCAGTTCCCGTGATTCAAGATCAACCTTTTCTATATATGTAGCCAGCTTCAGGTTAACGCTTTTACCTTTGTAATAATCATCCGGACGCATGGATAAACGTTCAGGGCTGATTCTCCCTGCCAGCAAATACGAAGTCAGCGGTTTACCGTAGGCAGCCGTATTCTCGGCCCCGATTACTGTAATCGGGATTTTACGGTCATATTTCCTGATACCGTCAATAGCTCCAAGCGAAGCAATACCGTTACCGATGATTACATATGCCATGGCTATCTCTCCTCATATTTTAAAGCCCGGTTGGGACAGGCTTCCACACATGCCGGACCGCTTTTCCTGCCTGCGCAAAGATCACACTTAACTATCATACCATTATATTTGTCGCGCTGAATAGCCCCGTACGGACAGGCCATAAGACAAGACCAGCAGCCCACACACTTATCAGCATCATAGAGAGTGATTCCGGTTTTATCATCTTTGGTCAACGCCCCTGAAATACAAACAGGTACACATTCCGGTTCGTCACAGTGCCTGCAACTGATGGCGACGCAAACTTCGTCATCTTCAATCAGCCGCTTACGGGCAACCAACCCCTTGGCCTGTTCTTCCTTATAAGCAAGAATCAAGTCATTTGATTTGGAATGAGCAGCGAGGCAGCCCAGCACACACAGACCGCACCCGATACATAACTCCCTGTCAGGATAAATTCTTTTCATGTTTAATTACCTACCAGCATGCTTAACACCCAGAATCTGCATTTCAGTATCAGTCAGTCCGACTGCTCTCAGCTTATCCCTGTTACCGCGCAGACTTTCTATTGAATTAAGGCCCATGCCGCCGAGCATTTCCTCAATTTCATGGGACCAGCCGCGTACAAGGTTAACCAGCCTTTCCGCCGCAACTTCCGGGTTCTGGCGCTTAGCGAGTTTCTTGTCATTGGTGGCAATACCCCACGGGCACTTTCCTGTATAACAGCGACCGCAAAGCGTACAGCCCACGGCGATTAGAGCCGCAGTGCCGATATTGACCGCATCAGCACCAAGAGCAATTGCTTTGATCACATCACCGCTGCAACGGAATCCTCCCCCGGCAATAATGGAAGCCTTGGAACGGATACCTTCATCCCGCAACCGTTGATCCACGCTGGCAAGAGCCAGTTCAATAGGAATGCCCACGTTGTCACGGGTCATAGCCGGAGCAGCACCGGTTCCACCCTTCATACCGTCAAGAGTCAATATATCAGCCCCGGCACGTACCACACCCGAGGCAATAGCCGCCACATTATGCACCGCAGCAATCTTCACTGCTACCGGGACGCGGTATTCCGTCGCTTCCTTCAAAGCAAAGATAAGTTGAAGCAGATCTTCGATGGAATAAATATCATGGTGAGGCGCGGGTGAAATCGCATCAGACCCCGGCGGAATCATACGGGTCTCGGAGATCATGGCGTTAATTTTCTCACCCGGTAGATGACCGCCGATTCCCGGCTTAGCTCCCTGCCCGACCTTAATCTCAATACCTACTCCGGCGTTCAGGTAATCGCTATGAACTCCGAAGCGCCCGGAAGCAACCTGCACTATGGTCCATTGTCCATATTCGTAGAGAGACTTATGAAGCCCGCCTTCCCCGGTATTGTAGACCGTACCCAGCTCTTTGGCTGCCATAGCCATTGCCGCATGCAGATTGTAGTTAATAGCCCCGAAGGACATACCAGCAAAGGTTATCGGAGTGGCAAGTTCTATCTGCGGAGTCTGTTCAGTTTTGAGTATCGGATTACCGTCAGCATCAAACTTGACTTCAACCCTATCAGGTTTGGACCCGAGAAAAGTTTTAAGCTCCATCGGTTCACGCAGGGGGTCAATGGACGGATTGGTTACCTGACTGGCATCCAGAAGCAAGCTGTCCCAATATACAGGGATATCAACAGGGCTGCCCATACCTGCCAGCAATACACCACCGCTTTCAGCCTGATTATATATGTTGCGTGCAAACTCAGGACGCCAAGTGGCATTAGGCCGGAAATCCAACTCATTCAATTTAATAGTAAGAGCGGCTGTCGGACACAAAGCAGCACAACGGTGACAGCCCACACACTTGCGGCTGTCATGGGATACTTTATCTCGTGCATCGTCCCAGAAGTGCGCTTCATAAGAGCACTGCTTGATACAGACCTTACAATCAATGCACAGGTCCGGGTCGCGCACTATGCGGAATTCATGGAATGTGCTGGCAAATTTTCTGAATAGCACTTTTATTGCCTCACTTTTACTTCACTACAGGCCAAAAATTTAAATGTCTTGCAGGTGAATAACCACCGGAAAACGCTTCACCCAGACTGGAAAAATTAACTCTATTTTTCCGGCTTATCTTTTTGGCAAACCTATCGCCGAAAAGAAAACAACGGCGGCTGTTTTTATTACCAACCCACGGTTCGTTAAACTTTTTCAGCTTGTTGATAACAGGCCAGAAACCTTTCTTTTCATCATAGGCTTTTCTCTGGGCCTGGAGAAGTAATTTCTGTTTACCCCTGTCATTTCCCTTATGAAAATAAAAAAAGGCCGCACCATTACGGATCATATGGCTGTTCACGAAGACATCATCCACATAAACCCAGCCGATGATACGTTTATAATGATCAGTTCCTTTGCCTGCATATTCAATACGTACCCGTTTGCCTAGAATCAGCTTATTCAGCATGGATTTCGCTTGCTGGGCATAGTATTGATCCGGTTTGCCATCCCGCCCTATTTCCGGGGTATCAATTCCGGCAATACGCACATGCTCGTTATTGCTTAGGATAAAGGTATCTCCGTCTATTACGTAGCGGACCTTGGCTTCAAAGGCAGAAGCAGTTGCCGTACTGAAGAACAGGCAACAGAACAACAAAATGAAAACGGGGCCCTTAAGGACCCCGTTTCGTAACTTGATTATTTTAATTTTTCCTTTCGGCATTCAGTTCCTTTTATTGTGCCCAATGGATCAGCCCCAGAGAGTGAGGATCAAGCAGAAGTTCATGCTTGGGCAGGATGCGCACGGTATAACCGAACCTTCCGGCCTCATGAGGCATAACCTCGCCCTGATAAACATGCCAGCCGCCGCCCATATCTTCTTCAGGGGTCATAACCACAGTGTTACGGCGGGCAAACTTTCCGTCCTGCCCAACAGGTCCGGCGTAGATTTCCACCTGAACATTATCCGTGGTCAACCCATTGAGGAAAATCTCTGCGGTAATGATGATCGGTTCTTCAACATATACATCAGTATGAGTTTCCGAACGAATGTTGCGAACCTTCAAGCTGGACCACTTGGTCATCACTTCCATTCTCCAGGCAGCCAATTCTTTAGCGCCCTGGAATTCATTTTTATGCATGGTGGCGTAATTACTGTATGCAGGCTGATATGCCTTTTCAATATAATCTTCCACCATACGGTTAGCGTTGAATTCAGGTCCCAGAATCCGCAACGCCTTCTTGACCTTGGCAATCCAGCTACGGGGAAGGCTGCCATGGCCGCGGTCATAGAATTCGGGAATTATGTCATTTTCCAGAACTTTGTAAAGGGTCTGACTCTCCACAAAATCCTGATATTCATGATCGTTGTAGTCTTCGCCGCGACCGATAGCCCAGCCGAGGCTGTTATCAGGCAGATAAGCTTCATCCCACCAGCCGTCCGGGGTACTGAACTGGAGCACACCGTTTGCCATAGCCTTCATGCCACTGGTTCCGCAGGCCTCAAGAGGACGCCTCGGAGTGTTCAGCCAGATATCGCAACCCTGAACCATATAGTCGGCGATTTTCATGTCATAATCTTCAAGGAAGACAAGACTCATGCGGCACTCTTCACGACGGCAAAACTGAATAAGGTCCTGAATAAGCTTCTTACCTTCATTGTCCTGCGGATGGGCTTTACCTGCAAAAATAAACTGCACAGGATGTTTGGAATCGGAAATAAGCTTGAGCAAACGTTCCTTATCCTTAAGCAGCAATCCGGCACGTTTATAGGTAGCAAAACGGCGGGCAAAACCGATAGTCAAAGCGCGGGGATCCAGCACTTCGTCAGCAAGTTCAATTTCCTTGCGCCGGGCACCGATATTCATCAACTGGCGGCGCAGACGTTTGCGTACGAAATCCACCAGCCGTTCCCTGAGCCGCTCATGAGTGCGCCAAAGTTCTGCATCGGGAATATTATCGGTCTGCCTCCAGACTTTTGCGCAATCCGGGTCCTCACGCCAGTTCGGGCCGAGGTAACGATCAAAAAGCAAAGAGATATCAGTAGCAACCCATGTCGGCATATGCACACCGTTGGTAATTGCCCCGATGGGAACATCTTCCACAGGATACTGCTGCCAAACCTTCTGCCACATGTTCCGCGAAACATGCCCGTGAAGCTTTGATACACCATTATTGAAACGGGAAAGCTTAAGAGCCAATACGGTCATGCAGAATTGTTCCGCATCATCGCGGGGGTCTTCCCTGCCGAGAGAAAGAAATACTTTATAGGCAAGCCCCATAGTCTGGGCATACGGTTCAAAGTATGGACGCATAAGTTCGGCTGGGAAACGATCGTTACCAGCCGGAACGGGGGTATGGGTGGTGAAAATACTTGAAGAAGCCACCATTTCCATCGCCGCTTCAAAAGAAAGCCCGTGCTCGGTCATAAAAATACGAATTCTTTCCAACCCGGCAAATGCAGAATGGCCTTCATTCATATGAATGACGCTGGGCTCAAGTCCGAGTGCATCAAGAGCTTTGACTCCACCTATACCAAGCAGGATTTCCTGCCAAAGACGCATTTCAAGATCACCACCGTACAAACGTGCTGTGATTCCCCTGAAGCTAAGCGAGTTTTCAGGTACATTGGTATCGAGCAGATAAAGGGTTACACGCCCGACTTCGACCTGCCATACTTTAACATGAAGGGTTTCCCCTTTCATATCAAAATTAAATTTTACATCCTTTCCGTTTTTATCCTTGGCTACTTTGATAGACATTTCCTCAAAATCATGACTGGGATAACGCTCCTGCTGCCAGCCATCCTGAGTCATATACTGCCGAAAATAGCCGTGCTGGTAACAAAGGCCGACACCAATCAACGGAATATTCAAATCACTTGCAGATTTGAGGTGGTCACCTGCAAGAATACCGAGGCCACCGGAATAAATAGGCAGACTGAGGCCGATACCGTATTCCAAACTGAAGTAAGCTACGACGGGTTCGCCTTTCTTGGCTCCATCAAATTTGTAAGCGCAGCCTTCACGGGCCAGATAATTTCTCTGCACCTTGGCGGCTTCCTTAAGTCGCTGCACAAAAAAATCATCTTTAGCCAATTCTTCAAGCTGCTGTTGAGGAAGACTGTTTAAGAACTTCACAGGATTCTGCTGGCAATCCCGCCAGAGAACCTGATCAATGCTAGAAAAGATACTGGCAATGTCGCTGTTCCAGACAAAAAGATAGTTATATGCCAAGTCCCAAAGCTCTTTCAGCTGACTGGGCAGACGTGGAACGACGCTGTAAACGCGAAGCGGCTGCATAGTTATCTCCTTAAAAATTTATTCGAAATGAGATGATTGATCGAATATACCAGAAATCCCGAACCTTTCACACTTATTTTTATTATTTGCCTTATTCAGGTTAACATATCAAGACAGTTTAGCAATAATCTCGATAGAAAGTTGACACATTTGCCTTACAAGAGCATTCTGCCTCTTCAAAATATCACTTGTTCAAGGATAGAAAGATGAATCCTACCCAATCCAATCCAGTTGAAGTAAAAGTAAAATTCCTCAGTGAGACTGCCAGCGAAGGCGGTCTGGACTATGCTACCCCCAACTCTGCCGGAGTGGACCTGCGTGCCTGCATTGAAGAGGACTTCGTGGAGATTGAAGCTGGCGGAAGGTATGCCTTCCCCGCCGGAATCGCCATTGAGATCACCTCTCCGGGTATTGCCGGTTTTATTTATTCCCGCAGCGGGCTGGGCACCAAAGACGGCCTGACCGTCAGTCAGGGAGTCGGAGTAATCGACCCTGACTACCGTGGAGAGATCAAAGTTTCCCTGCTAAACACATCGGGCGAAAAGCGACGAATTGAGCGTGGACAGCGCATTGCACAGCTCGTTTTCATGCCTTACTGCCATGCCCTGCTGACTCCCAGCGAAGAACTTTCCGACACAACCAGAGGTGCCGGAGGTTTCGGGCATACAGGTAAAAAATAGTCTCCACTGAATAGAAGAATATCATGAGTAAACACGATACACTTGTAGCCGCTGAACAAAATTCCATCTGCAATACCTACGGCAGATATCCTTTAAATGTAACAAAAGCCAAGGGTTCCAGAATCTGGGATCTTGACGGCAAAGAATACATTGACCTGCTTTCCGGAATTTCCGTTGTTAACATCGGCCACTGCCGTGACGACCTTGCCGACATTATGGCTGAGCAAGCCCGTAAACTGGTTCAGGTCAGCAACCTTTTTTATCAGGAAGAACAGGTAGAGCTGGCTGAAAAGCTCCTCGCCACCTGCGATGCCGACAGAGTCTTCTTTGCCAACTCCGGCGCTGAAGCCAACGAAGCAGCCATTAAACTGGCCAGACGGTATATGCGTACTATTAAAGAAAGAGATGCCTTTGAAATTATCACTCTCGAAGGTTCTTTCCACGGCAGGACCATGGCTACCCTGACCGCTACAGGACAATACGGCCCTATCAAGGACGGCTTCGCGCCATTGCCGGAAGGATTCAAATACGTTCCGGCTGGTGATGCTGAGGCCCTTAAAGCCGCCATCACTGATAAAACTGCTGCGGTCATGATCGAAATGGTACAGGGCGAAGGCGGCATCAAACCGTTACCTGAAGATTACGTCAAAGCGGTGACCGAGCTGGTCAAAGAAAACGACATTCTGCTCATCGTGGATGAAGTCCAGTCCGGCCTGTGCAGAACCGGTAAATGGTGGGCACACCAGCATTATGGAGTCACCCCGCACATTTTCACCTCCGCAAAGGCTCTTGCCAACGGACTTCCCATGGGTGCCATGATGGCTACAGAAGAAGTAGCCAAGGGATTCACTCCCGGCAGCCATGCCACCACTTTCGGCGGCGGAGCATTGGTATCCAAGGTTGCGTCCAAGGTCATCGACATCATGACCGAGGACAAGCTTGATGAACGTGCAGCAGAACTGGGCGATTTCTTCAAAGCCGAAGCTGGCAAACTGCAGGAAAAATTCCCGGGCAAGATCAAATCCGTTCGCGGCCTTGGTCTGATGCTCGGCGTGGAGCTGGACTTTGACGGCAATGAAATCTTTGCCGCCCTGCGTGAACAAGGATTTATCCTCAACCTGACCAAGGGAACAATTCTCAGGCTGCTCCCGGCGTTAACCATTGATAAGGATGACCTCGTTGCATTTCTCAATGCGCTTGAGGGGCTGCTTGCAGAACAGGCTTAGCTTGACCATCAAGCCATACGGGCTTATCTTTAGTTTATGGATGATATTGCACTTGCCACACCAGTAGAAGGCGGTGTTCAGGACACCAGTATTGAGCCTTGGCAGCCATCTGGAAGATTGGCTGAAATGCCGGACGCTATTCCGGACTCTATTGATGCGGCCTCTTTGCATCTACATGCAGAAGAGCAACAAAAAATTGTGGATCAGGCTATACACAGCCTCACCGGCAAGGGTAATCTCATTGATCGAATTGTTTAAAACATACGACTACTCCCTGCGAGACAGGGATTGAGCAAATAAACCTAAAATGCTCAGGTACTCTGTGGAGTATCTGGGCATTTTCATGTACTGCTATCTCGAAAACACTGACCATTAATTTAACAATCAACTAGATTTTAAAATATAAGGAACACCAATGCCTAAACTACTTAGAATTCAATTCACCCTTTCCGAGCTCGAAAGTGATGAATGTCAGGTATACCTCGGCGCACGCGTTGCACACGGTTGGGAAGAAAAGCCGCTTGATGACGATTCCATTTTTTATACCATCCATCTTGAGGACCACCCTCTGGGCAAGGAAATAGTAGAAGAGATCAAAAACCGCTGGCCTGACGCTGGATGTGTTGGTGAAGAAATCGAAGATGAAAACTGGGGGCTTGCATGGAAGGATTATTTCGAGCCCGTAACCTGCGGACAGTTCGAAATCCTGCCCCCGTGGTTGCTGGAAAAGAAGACCGAAGGCAAGAACCACATCATCATAGAACCGAAAATGGCTTTCGGAACAGGCAGCCACCCCACCACCGCCCTTTGCCTTGAACTGATCAGCAAACTGGCTGAAGAAGGAAAGCTTAATGCGGACATGGAATTTTTTGATCTCGGTACCGGGTCCGCAATCCTCGCCATCGCTCTTGCCAAGCTAGGCCTGAAAGGTGTCGGTGTGGATATTGATCCACAGTCCATTGTCTGCGCACAGGAAAACATCGATAACAACGACGTTGACGGCATCATTCTTTCCGTAGGCAGTGCCGATTCCATTGATCCCAAGCTTAAATATGAGCTGGTAGTAGCAAATATCCTTTCCGGTCCGCTCATTGAGCTTTGTCCGGATGTAACCGCAAGGCTGAAGGAAAATTCCATCCTGATTCTTTCCGGTATCCTTGTGGAGCAATCTGAAAAAGTTGCAGCAGAATACATCAAAGCAGGTCTGCCCGCCCCTGAAATATTCACCATGGGTGAATGGGCCGGACTCCTCTGGCGCGATGTAAGTGAAGATTAATTTTAATGCCTCCGGCTGGGGAAGGGAAACTTTTAGCTTGCTTCACATGTAGCTCAATTAAATAGTCTTTTTCATGAATAGAGAGCAAACATTAATAAAATACTATGAAGCCCTCTCGGAAAGATTAGGGCCTTGTCATTGGTGGCCGGGTGAAAGCCCGTTTGAAATTGCTGTGGGAGCTATTCTGGTCCAGAATACAAACTGGGCGAACGTGGAAAAGGCTATCTGCAACCTCAAAGAGAATGATGGTCTGACCCCGCAGGGATTGCGTAAATTCTCCATGGATGAATTGCAGGAACTGATAAAACCTTCCGGTTTCTTCCGTATGAAGGCGGTAAGGCTCAATAATTTCCTCGATTTCCTTGACGTCAATTCTGCAAAGTGTATCACGGACTTGAAAGATGTAGAGACCTTTGAGTTGCGCGAGAAACTGTTGGCAGTCAACGGAATCGGTCCGGAAACAGCAGATTCCATTTTGCTCTACGCTTTGAATAAGCCTGTATTCGTGGTCGATGCCTATACACGCAGGATTTTCAACCGCCACATGCTGGTCCACGAAGACATCGACTACCATGAACTACAGGAATATTTCATGGACGTACTTGATCCTGACGTGAATATGTACAATGAATACCACGCCTTGATTGTGCGTACCGCTAAAGAGTGGTGTAAAAAATCCAACCCTGATTGCAAAAACTGCCCGCTGGGTAAATTTCTGGAAAACTAACTTCAGCCTATGTCTCGAATGCTTACTAAAACATACCTGATCATATTGACCGCCGCATTGCTGATGCTTTGCGGAAGTGTATCTGCTTCTGCAGACTCCGCGGTCAACAGGCTTAAAGAAGAAATTCAGGACACCAAAAATACCGTCAAAGAGCAAAAGCAGGAGTTGCTGAAGCTTACCCGCGAAGAACGCAGCATGTTCGGGGAGCTTGCAACTATTGAAGACCGCATCAGTAATGTGGAGCGTGAACTTTTCCAAAAGGAAGATGACCTCGCAGGCATTATGGAAGATGAGCAGGCAGCCAAAGCAGACCAGCGCGTTCTTGAAGGCGAACTGGATGAAATTGTTGCTAAACTGAAAACCATGCTAATCAAGATCTGGCCGGTTCATTCCCGCAAACTTGAGAATAAGTTCGGATCACTGGATGACTGGGAAAAGGCTGACCGTAATTTTGTCTGGCTTGCTTCTCTATATAAAGAGACCAAAGTTGAATTGGACAAAGCACAGGAAAAGGCAGACGAAATCGCTGCCAACCTTGAAATCCAAAAAGATTTACGTTTAAAAGCGCAATCCAAGCTTTCAGAAATCAACGACACAAAAGATGGCTTACTCAAAGATAAACTCAGCTTGTTGGCAGGGATCAAATCCATCCGCGCCCTGAAAATCAACAGAGAGCAGGAACTGAAAGGTCTCCTTGAAACAATCAACAAACTGAATTACAAGCTAAAAAGCCTTACAAGCAAAAAAATTGCCAATTTTAAAGGGTCCTTACCCCGCCCTTGCGAGGGGGACACCAAAGTCCGGTTCAAGCCTTCCGGTAAACCGCCTGTTCGCGGTATCGGAATCCAAACCACCGGAAATGTTGATGTAAAATCAATCTTCTGGGGCAAAGTTGTACACAATGACACCCTCAGAGGATTTGGGCGGGTTGTGATTATTTATCACGGCTACAACTACTACTCCCTTTACGCCTACCTGGCTGAAAGTTTCGTTAAAACCGGACAGGAGGTTGAAAAGGATGAAATTATCGGTAAAACAGGGTATTACCCTAACTTGAAAGAAACGGGACTCTATTTTGAATTGCGTTTCCATCAGAAACCCGTTAACCCGCAAAAATGGCTTGCCCGAAATTAATGTATAATAACTTGAGCAAGATACAGCACCCACCACGCTGGAGGAACACATGAGAAAAACTTTGTGGATGATTGCGATCATATCTCTTTTCGTAATATCCGTTGCACCGGAGCCGACACAAGCCGTTGATGAAAACCGTTTTGAACCCCTGCGCAGATTTTCGCAGGTGCTTGATCTGGTGGAACACAATTACGTTAACGACATCTCCCGCAAAGAACTTGTCGATGACGCTGTAAAGGGCATGCTCGAACAGCTCGACCCGCACTCCACTTTTCTTTCCACTGATGATTTCAAGGAAATGCAGGAATCCACCAGCGGTGAATTCAGCGGCATCGGAATCGAAATCAGCATGGAAAAAGGTCGTCTGACTGTTATTTCCCCCATTGAAGACACTCCGGCATACAAGGCCGGCCTCAAAGCCGGTGACATCATCCTCGAAATTAATGGTGAATCCACCCAGTCCATTTCCCTTATGGAAGCAGTGGGCAAAATAAGAGGTAAGCGCGGTTCAGATGTAATCCTGACCATTCTTCATAAGGATGCAAACAAGCCTGACAAGATAACCATCACCCGCGACACCATTCCCATCATCAGCGCAAAGAGTCAGGAACTTGAAGACGGTATCCTCTACCTGCGACTGACCAGATTCAACGAGAACACTACCCGTGAAATGCATAAAGCCCTGCGCGATTACCAGAAGAAGCACACCCTCAAAGGTGTTGTGCTTGACCTGCGCAACAACCCCGGCGGACTGCTCACACAGGCTGTATCCGTTGCCGACACCTTCATTAACGACGGCCTGATCGTCTACATTGAAGGCCGCAGCAAAGCCAGCCGCAAGGATTTCATGGCAACTGAGCAGGCAACTGATGTTCATGTACCCATCGTAACCCTGATCAACGCGGGTTCCGCATCAGCTTCCGAAATCGTTGCTGGCGCACTCAAGGACCATGACCGCGCTCTGCTGCTCGGTGAACGCACCTTCGGTAAAGGTTCCGTACAGACCATTATTCCCATGGCAGACGGATCCGGCATCAAGCTGACCACAGCCCTTTACTACACTCCCAGCGGCCGCTCTATTCAGGCCGAGGGGATTGACCCCGACATCGTATACCCCTTTGTTCCTCTTGTAGAAGACAAAGAAAAAGATGACCGTTTCATCCTGCGCGAGAAAGACCTCAGCCGTCACCTTGAAAACAACGGCAAAGACAAGGACAATGCCAAGGTACAGGATGATAAAGCCAAAAAAATGCTTGAAAGGGATAACCAGCTCAGACTTGGTCTGCAGATGGTGAAACAGCTTCCCCGCCTGAAAGAAATCAAATAGCATTAAGGTTTAATAAAGTGGATCAGCATAATCCTGAACAAAACAATCAGCCCGAAGCCCCGGAAACCAAACCGGGACTTCGGGCTTACATTTCCAAGCCTGTTGCCATTGCTGCCCTGACTGTTGCAGCTGCGGCATCCATCTGCCTGATAATTGCTCTGCTCGTTTCCGGCTCACCTGAAAGCAATGCTTCTGTTGAATCGCCCGAGACTGAACAAAGTGCGGTTAATTCAGTTCCCTTGTATGAAGAGCCGATGGAAGGCGACCTTGACGACATGGTCAAACAAATTGACCTGAGTCTGATCAACACCCTGAAGGCAGCCAAAATATCCATGAGTGATCTGCGGCTGGAAGATGTTTCCCTGAAAAAGCATCAGGGCCGGGACTACCACTTCCAGCAGCTGAGCTTTCCTGTCCCAGGCGACAAAAAACTTTTCCTCGCCAGCGTGCAAAAGGGATTGGAATCAACGGCTCTTAATGCCAGTCTGCACGAAGTTGCCACTGACAAATGGCTGATCAGCATCAACGGAGTACCAACCCATAAATTTTCCATCTTTACCCCCGTGGTAAAAAAACAGAAGCCTGCTCCGATTAAGCTTGATCCCAACGCGCCCAAACTGGCTATTGTAATCGACGACATGGGCGAAGACCTGAAACTGGCCAAAGGGTTGGCCGCTCTGGATGCAAAAATAACTTTTTCCATCTGGCCTAACAGCTCGCATGTGAAAAAAACCATTGCCATTGCCAAGAAAAGCGGCAATGAAATCATGGTTCATCTGCCCATGCAGCCTAAAGGGTATCCTAAAGTCAATCCCGGTGCTGACGCCCTGCTTGTGGGCATGGATGCTGACAAAATCAGCACTATAACGCTTGCTGCCATTGCAAAAGTTCCCGGAGCAACCGGCCTTAACAACCACATGGGTTCAAGCTTCACTGAGAACTATAATGGGATGCTGGCAGCGCTGAAACATTTGAATAAGAAGCATCTTTTTTTCCTCGACAGCCGGACCACCCCCAAAAGTGCTTGCCGCAGGGCCGCATCTAAAGCAGGGGTAACATTTTACGAACGCAACATATTCCTTGATAACGTAAAGGATGTGGGGGCCATTAAATACCAGCTTTCCAAGGCAGCCAAAATAGCACGTAAACATGGACAGGCCATTGCTATCGGACATCCGAATCACGAGACTCTCAAAGCTATCCGCCAATGGGTTGCTGAGAACAGGGGTAAAATCAGGATCGTTCCGGTAAGTTCGTTGCGCCCCAACAGTTAAGTACTGTGACATGCAACAGTGACAAGACAGCCGTGTCGCCGTTGTTTAAATCTATGGCTAAATCTATAATTGTAAAAAATAATTTTGATCCTGTCTTGACTTAAGTGTCATTTTAAGGGCAAATTCATTTTATTAAATAATTTTTCAATAAAGGGTTGTACCAGGATGAAAAAAATCCTCCTATTTCTCGTACTTCTGTTCATGGTGACGGTCCCTGTCATCCACTCCGCCCAGACTTACACCGTATCTATTTCCCAAATTGTAGAACACCCCTCCCTCGATGCCATGAGGGACGGTTTTAAAGACAGACTTAAAGAAGCCGGCTTTGATGTAATTTACAATGAGCATATTGCTCAGGGTAATCAGGCCACCAATATTCAGATTGCCAACCAGATAAAAGGTGAAAACCCTGATCTGGTTATGACCATCACCACCCCGTCTTCACAGGCTGTTGCCCAGAAGATCAAGGACATCCCCGTACTCTTCACCGGTGTTACCGATCCTGTAGCCGCAGGGCTGGTTAAAAGCCTCATGCTGCCCGGTAAGAATATTTCCGGTATGACCGACATGAGTCCGGTTCTGCGTCAGGTCGAACTGATTAAAGAATTCATGCCCGAGATCAAAACAATCGGTACCATCTACAATGCTGGTGAAGCCAACTCCATCGTGCTGACCAACCTGCTTAAGGAAATCTGCAAGGATTTCGGAATCAAGGTAGAAGAAGCATCCATTGCCAACTCCAGCGGTGTTTATCAGGCCGCCAAGAGTCTTGTCGGCAAATGTGAAGCCATCTACATTCCGCTGGACAACACCGTTGTCTCCGGTCTTGAAGCAGCTATCAAGGTCTGCCGCCAGAACAAGCTGCCCATTTTCTCTGCTGATACCGATTCAGTAGAACGCGGAACTGTGGCCGCTCTGGCTGTTGACTACTACCGCATGGGTCTGCAGACCGCTGACATGGCAGCCCGCATTCTTGGCGGTAAAGCCAAACCGGCTGATATGCCTGTCGAAACGCTTCAGAATCTGCGCCTTTTCGTGAATGAGAAAGCTGCAGCTAAAATGGGAGTGAAAATTCCCAAGCAGGTCATGGATCGGGCCGACAAGGTGATTAAGTAAATATTTGCAAATCTTCCGTATAAGAGTTAAAGGCGCAGTACATTCTGCGCCTTTTTTTATTTGCGCTTCCCACTAAAAAATAAGTTTAACATATCATGATCAGTTTATATGCATTTATGGGAGCCATTGAGCAGGGAACTGCTTTCGGGCTCATGGTTCTAGGTGTGTACCTGACTTTCCGGGTACTGGATTTCCCTGACCTTACAGTGGACGGCAGTCTGCCGCTTGGAGCTGCTGTCTCGGCTGTAGCCATCAGCAACGGCTACCATCCCCTTGTCGGAATGAGTATGGCAGTAGGGGCTGGGTTCATTGCCGGAGCGGTAACCGGAGTTTTGAATACAAAATTCAAAATTCTGCACCTGCTTGCTTCCATCCTGACCATGATTTCACTCTACTCCATAAATATCCGCATCATGGGCAGGCCGAACATGACCCTGCTCGGCGAAGACACCCTGATCGACCAGTTCATTGAATTTAGCGGACTGGCACCCCACTTTTCCACTCCCATACTTTTCGCAATTATTTCCGGCGCAGCCCTGCTGGCACTGATATGGTTCCTGAAGACATCTTTCGGACTGGCAATGCTGGCTACCGGTGATAACCCTAAAATGATCACCAGCCTCGGTGTAAACCGCGATATGATGATCATCTTCGGTGTGGGACTTTCAAACGCAATGGTCGCCCTTTCCGGTGCGCTGGTAGCCCAGAACCAGGGAGCTGCCGACGTAAATATGGGCATCGGAACCATCATCGCGGGACTTGCCTCGGTTATCATCGGTGAAACCCTTTTCGGTAAACCCAATGTCACCCGGGCTATGCTTTCCGCCCTGCTCGGTTCCATAATTTACCGCATCGCCATTGCACTGGCTCTTGGTGTACGTTTTGGAGACTTCGCATTCACTCCCAGTGACCTGAACCTTGTTACTGCAGCACTGGTCGTAGTAGCCTTGGTCTCTCCTCAAATTAAGAGCGGCCTGCTCAAAAGGAGGGCTGCATAATGCTTAAAGTTGAAAAAGCAGCCAAGACTTTCAACCCGGACAGTGTCAATGAAGTACAGGCTTTGCGCGGAGTAGATCTCAAAGTCGATGCCGGAGAATTCATCACTGTAATCGGTTCAAACGGAGCCGGGAAATCAACTTTTCTTAATTCAATTGCCGGATCATTCATGCTCAGCAGCGGCAGTATCACCATTGCAGGCAAGGATGTAACCAGATGGCCGGAGCACAAACGTGCAGCTAATCTGGGCCGCGTATTTCAGGACCCTTTGCTTGGTACCTGCGGTTCCCTTTCCATTGAACAGAATATGGCTCTAGCCCTCAAACGAGGCAAACGAAGAGGGTTGGGTCTAGGCGTCAAATCACGTGATCGGAAACTGTTTCAAGAACAGCTTGCGACTCTCGGTCTTGGACTTGAAAACAGACTTGCGGATAAGGTTGGACTGCTGTCCGGTGGTCAAAGACAGGCTTTGACCATGCTCATGGCAACAATGACAAGGCCGGACATTTTATTACTGGACGAACATACAGCCGCACTAGACCCCAAGACAGGACGCAAAATTCTTGATATAACCGACGCCGTTGTGCGTCGTGATAACCTGACCACACTTATGGTTACCCATAACATGAATCAGGCAATCAACATGGGCGATAGATTGATCATGTTCCATCAGGGCATGATAATTCTGGATATTTCCGGGAAGGAGAAGAAGGGGCTTAAGGTGGAAGATCTGCTTGATCGATTCTACTCCCTTCGCGGCGAGGATGTAGCCACGGACAGGATGCTTTTTTCCTGATCGCGGCGACATGAACTTCCCGTTCAGGGTAAAACCTGGGTAATGCGAAAATCCGCAAAAAAGAATACACTTGGAGGACTTAAACAATGAGCGAACTTACTTTTTCCATCATCAAGCCGGATGCAGTTAAAGCCGGCAAAATCGGCGACATCCTGAAAATGATCTCTGACGCTGGTCTGAAGATCAAGGCAACCAAGATGATCCACATGACTCAGACTCAGGCTGAAGGTTTCTACGCTGTTCACAAAGAGCGTCCTTTCTTCGGTGAACTGGTTGAGTTCATGATTTCCGGCCCCTGCGTTGTTTCCGTTCTTGAAGGCGAAGACGCCATCAAACGTTACCGCGACCTCATGGGTGCCACTAACCCCAATGAAGCAGCAGAAGGTACCATCCGCAAGGCTTTCGGTGCTGGAATCGAAGCTAACGCATGCCACGGCTCCGATGCACCCGAAACCGCAGCTATCGAAGTACCCTACTTCTTCAGCAACCTCGAAATGGTAAACTAATATGACTAAAAAAGTTGGATTTATCGGCACAGGCAACATGGGCGCCGCCATAATCAGAGGAATGGCTGGCGATGACAGCATCAACCTGCTTGGTTCCGACCTGAACAAAACAGCACTGAACGCCCTTGCCGAAGAGACCGGGCTCATTCAATGTGAGACTCCCCGCGATCTTGCCAAGGAATCCGACTTCATCGTGCTGGCGGTCAAACCACAGCACGCTCCCGCAGTTCTGGAAGATATTGCACCTGAACTCAACGAGTCCAAATGCATTATCTCCATCGCAGCAGGCCTGACCGTACAAAAACTGAAGGACTTCTGCGAGAACCGTTGCCCTGTTGTCCGGGTAATGCCCAACACTCCTGCACTGGTAAACGCGGGCGTGTTTGCAGTATGCCTTGACGACAACCACCTCAGCGACGAGCAGGCAAACTTCACCCGTGAAATGTTCACCCCTCTCGGTGATGTTTATGCACTGGCAGAAAACCAGTTTGATGCATTTACCGGGGTGATCGGGTCCGGTCCCGCTTATGTCTTCTACTTCATAGAAGCCATGGTCGAATCCGCAGTTGAACTGGGATTGCCCCGCGAACAGGCAACATCCATGGTCAACAAGCTGTTTGAAGGCTCCACCAAGCTGGCTCAGGAAAGCAAATTCCACGTCAGCCAGCTGCGTGAAATGGTAACCTCCCCCGGAGGAACTACCATTCAAGCCCTCATCCATCTGGACCGCACAGCCACCCGCGCCAATATTATTGATGCGGTGCGTCAAAGCTATAAGCGGAGTATTGAACTCGGGAAAAAATAAGAATGCCTCCGGCGGCTCTCCGAGGGCTTAAACCCTTTTTAAAAAAAGGTTTTAAGAATCCCAAAAACTTTTAATAGTTTGAAATTGGAGTAGCTTCGAAAGGCATACATATAGAATAAAAATGGCGGCTTGATTTTCAAGTCGCCATTTTCTTTTACACAAAATAAGTCAGGTAGATTGTAGTTCCCCAGACAGTCAAAAAACCGCATAGCACCGACTTAATGTAGATATTTTTCAACAATGGTTTAATACCTGCCATGGCGAGAATGCCATAACACGGCAGCAGGCCGAGAGTGTAGCTTGCCTTGGCCGTGCTGTAGACGGGCAAATTGAGATAAAGATATGCTTCGGCAGTAAAATAGACCACGATACACGCAACAAGAAACATACGCCCATTAAAGACAGACCTAACCGGCTTATAAAATGTTCTCCCTATTCCTGCCAGAATCATGATTGAAGGGACTAAAGCCAGCAATGCTGTCGCCATCATCAACTGATCATCCCACGGTGGCCTGCTCGTGAATTTACTCATTCCACTGAGATTGGCATCCAGCCAGAGGGTGGAATAAAGTCCGTCCCAAATTCCATTGATCGTAGAGTAAACAGGCTTAATGAGTGCACTTCCAAAACTACTGAAATGCTCCCAGACACGATAGCTATGATCCTGCCACCAGCTGATCTCACGAATCTTATCCCAGCCGCCGACAAACGGTTTGCCGTAACTGAGCCAATTCCGCAGGTAATACCAGCCACCGATGACTGAAGTTGTTATCAAAGTCAGGAGAACTCCCCTGATACAGCTGAGTTTTTCATCTGAGGAATCGCTTTTCTCTGCCATTAGGGGCAAAAGAACAAAAAAGAGGACCAGTGGAATTAAAAGAGTGCATGTCGCTTTGCTCAAAATGGCCAAGCCGAGACAAAAACCAAGCAGGGCAAAATCCTTCAACTTTCTTCTATCATGTTCTTTAATAATGATCAGGCACATCAAGATAGTTAATGCGGAAAAGACCGCAGCTAGAGGCTCATTGCCCCAAAACTGGGCCATAGCAAAATTCATAGGTAGAAATCCGCCTATCAACGTTGCCCCGATTTGAGCGAAGCGGTTTTCATCAAAAGCCCTAACAGCACATCTGTAACATACTTCGATCATGATCGCGCCACAGACCAGCGGAACAAGGCGCAACCAATAAAGAGCACTTTCTACATCCATGAACAGGAGCAAAAATTTATAAAATGCAGCGGAAATGATGTAGTAAAGCGGAGGCTGAAACATCTGCCAGCCTTCAAGCGGACTGGGCAGACTAAAATTTTCGGCGACATACTCAATATATTTGAAGTGGCCAACCGAATCCATACCAAGCTTAAGCGGCAGATCATGAAAATTATTGAATGCCATGACCGCCCACAATCCAAGAAGAACAAACCTGAATTGTGCTGGAGAAAAATCATGGCTGCGGACAAATGCAGGCCCCCTGCCGCTTTCACGCATCCAGACAATACCTGCCCCGAGCAAAAACAAAGGCAACATGTAAGGTACAGATGCCAACAAAGCCTGATCTGAACGTTCAAACCCATTGGCAATTTGCAGCCTGCCCGGTTTCGCAACATCTACAGCAGGGTTCCAGACAAAATCATCGCGACTGGCTTCCCAACCATCAGGAGTGGAGAGATCTAAAGCCTCAGAACCGGAACCTTCAGCCCACAGCAACAAGGCCGGATGTGCATTTTCATTAACCACCGCAATTTTCAACTCATGTTTGCCAGCAGCAATCACAGGCAGTTGAACATCAAGACCATCACTCCATTTTTGCATATTCCCATCAAACTTGCGCACAGGCATACCGTCCAGCCAGATACCGGCCCCGCGGAAAGCCTTGAGATGCAAACGGATATCCATACGATCTTTTATATCGAACTTGCGGCGAAAAAGGGTCATTTCAGAACCGTTATTGCGGGCATTAAGTCGAAAAGGCAGGTCTAACTTGATCCAGCGAGCTTTTGAATGCGCGGCCAGATAAGAATTATCAGGCTTCGAAAGAGATGAATTAAAGGCATAAAAAGCAGCCACTGCAAAAGCACATATAGCCAGAATCAAAACACCCAGCACAAGACGATTTCTATATGAATCCTGAGGCATGAAATTCTCCATATTTTTTATTCTTTTATACGGATTAGAGCCACTTGGGTAGGGCAAAATTCAAGAAAAGAAGACCTCGGAGTATTAATAAAAAAAAACCGGAATCCCGCTGCTGCGGAATTCCGGTTAAATGTCAGCTTAATAGGCTGATTAATTTCTAATGAACAACGCCGGAAGCCCAGACCATTACAAAGTAAATGTCGAGCAGAACAGCGGAGAAGATTGCGGTGGTCATTACCAGAGCACCAAGTCTTTTCAACTTCAGAGAAGTCCATTCACCACCTTCAGGGCCGAGAACGGGCTTTTCTTTTTCTTCACCGAAGTATACAGCCTTGCCGCCCATAGGAGCGCCAAGCAGCCATGCTGCAGGAGCCATGGACCAACCTGCATTGGGGCTTTCGGTCTTGTTGGCATCTTCGATAAGATTATCGTAAGCAGATTCCCAATCAAGCTTCATAATACGGCCTGCAGCCAGCATCATGAAACCGGTGATGCGTGCGGGAATGAAAGCCAGCACATCGTCAGCTTTAGCTGCGTAGTAACCGAACTCCTTGAATTCTTCATTCTTGTAGCCCCACATGGAATCCATGGTGGAGATGGTTTTGTAAACCCACATTCCGGCAGGACCGGTAACTACGAGGTAGAAGAAAGGAGCAACGAAACCGTCATTCAGGTTTTCGCTGGTGGATTCAGCAAGAGCCTTACGAAGACCGTTTTCATCCAGTTCAGAAACGTCACGGCTTACCAGTTCGGCAATTGCTTTACGGGCATCTTCAATTCTGCCGCTGTCCAGCAGGGCAGCAGCATTTTTGTGCTCACTGAGCAGGGAGCCGAGGGCAAGACCTGCGTAAGCAAGATACAGGGCAATCAGTACGCCAACGAAGGGGATTGCCAGAAAAATCTTGAGTACACTCCAGACCACTATAGCGAAAACCAGTACACCTACACCGCCCATAATCTTACGGGACATGCCGGTGGAGAAAACCCAGTTTTTGTACTTGTCGAGAGCCATACCGATATAGCGCACGGGATGGGGGAACCACTTGGGATCTCCTAAAACGAGATCAAGGACAAGTGCAATAACAGGTACAAGAAACAAAACAGTAGAATTGTCCATCAGATATTTATCCTCAAATCTTAAAGCGTTTGGCCGGGACAAATAGTGCGGTACACTTAAAATAAATTCGTATTTATTTTAAGTTAATTCATATCTATGAATTTAATAAACCTACACTATAATCGGCACACAGGGACAGCCGGAGCCGGAACCTCACTATTCCTACCTCGCGTAAAGGTAAAGAAATGCCCCGCATCCGATCCTTCCCACAGAACCGGAGGCTTGCTGTCTCTACATCATATAAAAAAGCGGCACGGACAACAATCCGTACCGCTCTCTTATTTTTAATTTTCGTAGTAGGAACGCAGTAATGCGCTGCGAACAGGATGACGCAGCTTTCTCAAGGCCTTGGCCTCAATCTGCCTGATACGCTCACGGGTTACGTTGAAAAGCTTACCAACCTCTTCAAGAGTATGGTCGGACTTTTCGCCGATACCGAAACGCTTACGCAGAACCTGCTCCTCACGGGGGGTCAGATCAGAAAGAACGGTTGCAATCTGCTCGCCGAGTTTGGTGCTGACCACCTCTTCAGCAGGCGCTGCGGCCTTCTTATCTTCAATAAAATCGCCGAGACTCGAATCCTCTTCATCACCGATAGGTGTTTCAAGGGAAATGGGTTCCTTGGCAATCTTAAGTACTTTCTTAACTTTTTCCAGCGGATAATCCATACGCTCAGCAATTTCTTCCGGGGAAGGATCGCGTCCCAGTTCCTGCACGAGGTAGCGGGAGGTGCGGATCAGCTTGTTAATGGTCTCAATCATATGAACCGGAATACGGATGGTACGGGCCTGGTCCGCAATTGCACGGGTGATGGCCTGTCTGATCCACCAGGTTGCATAAGTGGAGAACTTGTAACCACGCTGGTATTCGAACTTATCAACCGCCTTCATCAGGCCGATGTTACCTTCCTGAATCAGGTCGAGGAACTGCAGTCCGCGGTTGGTGTATTTCTTGGCAATGGAAACAACGAGACGCAGGTTGGCGCGGATAAGCTCCTGCTTAGCACGCATTGCACTGCGGTTACCATGCTTGATGCGCCAGAGCACTTCTTCAAGCTCATGCACATTGTGGCAACATTTATCCTGAAGACGGACAAGAATTTCCATCTTACCGGAAATCATTTCCTTAAATGAGAAAAGCTCATCCACTGTCATTCCGAGTTCATCAGAAGCAGCAACAGGGTTGATTTCACGGTCATCAATCTGTTTGAACAGATCTTTGATCTCCTGCTGGGTTTTACCAGTGGAGAGAATATACGCGGAAAGGTCACGCTGGCAGTTATGCATCTGCCTTACGTAATCACCCACAGTTTCAATGATCTGGTCGATGAGAGTCTTCTCGATTTTAATATCACGAAGTCTTTCAACGATTTCAGTCTTATAGTTTACAATCTCGTTCTGCTGCTTGGCGACTTTTTTATCAAGGGTAGCGCATTCATCGAGCTTGAAATACAGGTCACGTTTTTTTTCGTATAGCTTCTTGACTTCGTCCAGCAGGAAGATAACACGCTGGCGCTGGTTCATCTCATCTTCGCTGGGGTCGTCTTCCTCAATGGTTTTAACGACGTCCTTCAGCTTGATGCGTGATTCGTCAAGATCTTCACCGACGCTGATGAGTTCTTCGATTGCAACCGGAATTTCAACCAGTGCGTAAAGAACATCCATCTCGCCGTTTTCAATTTTCTTGGCGATGACAACTTCACCCTCACGGTCCAGAAGACCTACCGCGCCCATTTCGCGCAAATACATGCGCACTGGGTCGGTGGAACGGGAAACGTAATCTACGCTTTCCTCTTCGCTTTCAGTAAGATCAATGTCATCATCATTATCCACCCCGGCATCCATAATCTTTTTGCCGTCTTCGGGTGTGTTGACGATCGCAATATTCAACTGGTCGAAAATCTTGATGACATCATCAAGTTGATCAGCCTTGTTGAACTCGGCAGGCAGAGCCTTACCCAGCTGTTCAAAGGTCAGAAATCCTTGTTTCTTACCTTCGGAAATCAGAGTTTTAATCGCCTGAATATCCTTAATGTTGCTCATCATCCCTCCATACAGAGTCGTTCAGGACTTTGAGGTACGCGTTTACGCGTTCGGTATCGCCTTGAGCCTGAGCACGGCGCAAAGCATCGGTGAGCTTTTTTCGGCCCATATCGTACCGCCGCCGGGCAATTACCCTACAGACATGTCGCCATTCATCTTCCAGATCTTCACCGGAGAGAGCTTCCTCCATCCGGCAACCGGCATAGAATCTTTTTTCAGAATCATCGAGTAACGGGATAATGTCCTGCCCGCTGTGAGCCGCAATTTTAGACCACAGTGTTTTGCCCCAGTGCGAGGTCAGGACCTGAGCTACTCCCCTTTCCGATAATTCGACGACATATTCTGGATGTTTTACCGCATACCTCAAGAAATATTTATCATCTTTAACCTGTGCACCCACCGGAGTCGCAGCGCGGGGTTGATCCCTCTGAACCGTATTCTGCTGCTGCGGGACCGGGGCATTGAGAGCACCGGAAAAAACCGACCTTAATTCCGCTTCTGCCACCCCAAGGCCGCTGGCGACCTTAGGCAGATAAAACGCACGCAAGGACGCACTGGTCATCCTCTTCAGGAATCCCTGCGCCCAATCCATAACTTCACGGGGAGAAGACCCCTTCTGCAAGGTTTCCAGACTGAATTCCAGACCGTCACGTGCCTTATCCAGAAACACTTGAAATCCTTCTGCCCCACGGGCCTGAAGGATGCTATCCACGTCCTCCCCGTCGGGAAGAACAACTACACCGCAGGAAACTCCCTGCGTAAGAATCATTTCCGTACTGCGCAAAGCCGCTTTCAGCCCGGCAGCATCCCCGTCAAAAACGAGATCAATTTTCGAACAGAACCCGGAAAGGCGTTTAACCTGATCCGGAGTCAGTGCCGTTCCCAGCACCCCGCAGGAATTTGTATATCCGAACTGGTGCAGGGAAATTACATCCATGTACCCTTCGGTCAGCAGGGCCCGCTTGGTCCGGGCAATAGAGTTCCGGGCCGTGGAAAGGCCGTACAGGTGCTCCCCTTTCTTGTAGATAGGGGTATCACTACTGTTTAAATACTTCGGTTCTCCATCTGTAATTATTCTTCCGCCAAAAGCAATAACCCTTCCCGATAAATTTGTGATGGGAAAGATCAGCCTTGCACGAAAACGATCATAAGTGCGCCCCTTGGCATTTTGGGAAAGAAGTCCGGCTTTGACTCCCTGTTCGGTCGTATAACCTTTCGAAATCAAATACTTTTCCAGTCCCTGCCAATCATCGGTACTGCACCCCAGACCGAAAGATTCGAGAACAGAGGCATCCATGCCCCTGCCTTCGATATATTTTCGGGCTTCACGCCCTTCAGGAAGCTTGAGCATACGACTGAAATATTTAGCCGCATGTTCATGCATATCCATGAAAATTTTGCGTTCAGAACTTCTCTTGGCTGCCTGAGGGTCAACTTTCCCCGGGGTAAGCTCCACCCCGGCTTCTGCAGCAAGCTGCTCAAGTGCATCCTTGAATTCCACCCCGTTAATATGGGAGTAAAAATCAAAAATATCCCCCGAAGCCTGGCAACCGAAACAATAGAAAAAACCCTCCTCGCCATTCACACTGAAAGAAGCGGTCTTTTCATTATGAAAAGGACAAAGTCCCATCCAACGGCCGGACACAGGTTTCAGTTCTACATACCTGCGTACGATATCGACTATGTCAAGGCGTTCTTTGATGGCCTCTATGGCAGCTCTATCCAAAGAATCCTCCGTAACAACATCGAAACAATTCGAAGCAGTTGAAATAATGCACAATCATTGCAGCCTGAACATCCATAGCACGGCCTGAAATAATTTGCACTAAACTAATTCAACCTCGGTCATACCGTCGCCGCCCCGGTCTTCTGGAGCAAGGCTGTACCCGGCAACTGCCGGATTATCGTCCAGAAAGATATGCACTTCGCGACGCAAAGCCCCGGTTCCACGACCATGAACAATCTCAAGCTCAGTAGCCCCGCGCAACAGTGCCTGATCAAAGAAACGGTCCAGCTCACTGATCGCCACATCTGCCCGTTTACCGCGCAGATCGATTTTAAGGGTCATTTCACCCTTGGGAGCCTTCTTGTCTGCTTTTTCAGTAACCTGACGCACTTTCTCCTGCACAGCCTTTTTGCCGACAGGACCAAGCTGGTCTGCGGGAATCCACATGGCTACGCCATCCATATCAACCTTCACCCGCTTCTTGCGTTCATCCTTTTCAATGACCACACCCTTGCGGTTCCAGCTGATATTCAGGATCGGCTTACCGACCTTGATATCATCAAATGAAAACGGCTTTACATCAGCTTTCGGCTTTTCATCGCCGCCGATTGTAGAGCGCGCTTCAGAAAGTTTTTTCAGAGCCTGTTTGCGGCCGATCTTGCCATCCTGCCATTCTTTCAGAACGCTCTGAGCCTGCTTTTTAACATCAGCAAGCACAGTAAGACGTTCACGCTCGAATTTTTCTTCCAGCTTGGCACGCTTGGACTCCAGCTTGGTTTTGATGCGATCCATTTCTTCAAGCTCTTTCTCACGGCTAACCGCAAGTTCATTGAGCCTGTTCATAACTGAACCGGAATCAGAACCTTCCATGAGCAGGTACTGCTCAGCATTGGCAAGCAAGGATTCAGGGAATCCGTGCTCTCTTGCGACATCAAGCGCGATGGAAGCTCCGACCTGATCATAGGCAAGTGAGAAAAGCGGCTTCTTGGTAGAAGGATCAAACAGCACACTGGCCGCACGTACTCCTTCGGTCACCAGAGCGTAAGTCTTAAGTGCCGGAAAGTGAGTAGCAGCAAAACAGGTAACGCCATTTTCAAGCAGCCCGTCCACCACAGCCTGTGCCAGAGCAGCACCTTGTGCCGGATCAGTACCGGAACCGAACTCATCAAGAATGAAGAGGGTTGAGGAATCCATAGAATCCCAAATACGGCTGATGGACTGAATCTGTGCAGAAAAAGTACTTACACTTTCTTCAAGAGACTGTTCGTCACCCATGATGACGAAAATTTCCTTGAACAACGGCAGTACTGAGCCCTTTTCCACCGGAACGGGAATTCCGCTGAATGCCATGACTGAAAGCAAACCGACAGTCTTCAAGCAGACAGTTTTACCACCGGCGTTACCGCCACTGACAATAAGAACTTTCTGCTCTGTAGGCAGTTCAATATTAAGTGGATTTACGCCACCTTGTGCAGAAGCAAGAAGGGGGTGACGCGCACCGCGAAGATCAAAACCTGCTCCGGACTGTACGTCAACGGCTACAGCTTTTACGGCTTCAGCAAAACTTATCTTAGCCTGCAGAACATCATATTCAACCAGAAAACCGTATGCAGCCTCGCACTGGTCATATTCCGAACGGACCAGCCCGGTCAGATAGGTCAGGATCTTAAGCTCTTCGGTCCTTTCCTGCTGTTTGAGTTCCTGCATTGTGTTATTGAGCTCCACGAGGAACATGGGCTCGAAATAGCAGGTCTCACCGGTATTAGAGTAATCGTGAACAATCCCCTGCAAGCGGCCTTTGAAATTTGTCTTCAGCGGCAGAACATAGCGGTCGTTGGTAATAGTCATGAAATCATCCTGCAGAAAACGGGAAATATCTTCGCCGTGGATGAAATCACGTACTTTTTTAGAGCAACGCTGATGCAGGGAACGAATAGACTGGCGTATATCGTAAAGCTCCGGGGAACTTTCATCTTTGATATTGCCGTCCTGATCAAGGCAACGCTTGAGGCCGGAAAATGTTTTTTCGGGCCAGCTTACACCTTCAAGAAATTCGAGGATAGTATCCCACTCCCGTTTCTCTGCAATCTCAAGGGCTTCCTTGAGGGTACGAGCCTGACCAAGAGTCTGGACCAGCGCATAAAGAGCATCAGCATCGAGCACATTGTTCGGCTTGACCAGATACTGAAAAAGTCCTTCCAACGGAGGAAATGTGCCGAGCCTGAATCCCGTTTCTTTTACGAAATTCTGACCCTGCCTGAAAAATTGGGCTGTGGAATTAATGGTACCGGCATCGACCATAGGAGACAGGGCAAGACAAGCCTCTGCACCTGACGTGGAAACACAATGGCCGGAAAGGACATTAAGAACTTTCGGAAATTCGAGTAACTGGAGAGATCTTGGCTCCATGGGATTCCAATGTAGAAAAGTGTTAGATCATGCACCCCGAATGAAACGGGACACCAATACAGAAAAAACGGCAAACAGCCCCGGAGAAACTCCGGGGCCTGCCGTTAAAATTCAGCTTAAGCTGATGTCAGGAAAGACGGGCACGAACGAGGCCGCTAACGACCTTTCCGTCAACCTGTCCTTTATAGGCTTCAGTGATGGATTTCATCACTTTACCCATATCCTGCATGGACGATGCGCCAAGATCGGCAATCGCTTTATCAATAGCTGCAGCAATTTCCTCTTCGGAAAGCTGCTCCGGCATGTAGCCGGAAAGAGCTTCGACTTCAACAGCCTCAATTTCGGCCAGCTCGGGACGTCCCGCAGCATTATACTGCTCAATGGAATCCTTACGCTGCTTGATCTGCTTTGCAACAAGATCAAGTACTTCGTCGTCTGAAAGAGTCTCCCCTTTCAGTTCAACAGTGCGATTTTTGATGGCAGTCTTGAGGTGTCTCAGAACCGCCTTCTTTACATCATCCTTGGCCTTGAAGGCCGCAATGTAGTCTTTATCAATCTGCTCAATGAGACTCATATACTAACCCATTGACATTTTGCGCATTTTTTTGATGAGCCTTTTGCGGGCAGCAGCTTTTTTCTTCTTACGCTGTACGCTGGGCTTTTCATAGTGCTGACGCTTTTTGAGTTCGGAAAGAACTCCAGCTTTTTCAACCTGCTTCTTGAAGCGGCGAAGAGCTATTTCAAAGTTATCAGAATCTTCGAGATATACACCGGGCAATCAAATCACCCCCCTGAATTAATCTCGCACAAAAAATGTGCGGAAGAGATTTTTATTAACCTTAAATATTGCATGGAGTCAAGGGCAACCCCCAAAAAAAATGTTCAGCACCCGCATACGCAGATGCTGAACAAAAATTGTCACTCAAAAGTGATACTAGTGAGCGGCGGTGTCGTTTTTGGAATCCATCCATGCTTTAACAGCACAGTAGGCCATTCCGGCACCAAGAATACCGATCACAATGTAGAGGACGCCGAAGAAAATAAAATGGTCAGGCATCCACCAAGGAAGATCCATAGGAAGAGGACTCTGAACAGTTTCACCATGCAACATAATTAAATCTCCTTAAACTACTTTACAGCGTCTTTCAGAAGCTTACCGGGGCGGAATTTTACAACCTTGCAAGCGGGAATCTTGATTTCTTCACCGGTGCGGGGGTTGCGACCTACACGCTCTTTTCTTTCGTCAACCTGGAAAGTACCGAAACCTGTAAGGGTCAGTTTTCCTTCGTTAACGAGGGTTTCTTCTACTGTATCCAGAAAGTAATTCAGGCAACGTTCTGCATCAGCTTTGGTCATTCCTGCTTTCTCAGCAATCTTAACAACGAGTTCAGCCTTAGTCATCAGTCCTTCCTCCTTGAAACGGGAAAATGATTATTGCGGCACGTTATCGCACCTGCCATTAACCTCGCCCTCCGGCGAGAGTTTGGTTCATTAAAAAAACTGCCGGACATCCCCGCCCGACAATTTGTCTTGCTAACACTCAAAACCGTTTAAAACAAGCCCCCTACCCCGTATTTCGTTCAAAAAAAAAGCGGGACTGCCTGAACAAACGACCCTGATGAAAATCTAAAACAAAATTTTCGCCAACAAGTCAAGAGGGAAAATCGTTTTTAACGCATTTATAAAGACTCTGAAATTGCAGTGGTGACAAGGCTTCCGGCCGATCCGTAAGCGAAACACCTTCCTTTTCAGCCCATTGAACCACCTCATCAGAAATGAATGATTTCAATATCTTACCTAATTGTTTGCGCCTAAATTGAAAACAGTATTTTACCAGCTTCGCAAGCCCCTCAATATCACTGGGTTTTTCTTCCTCAGAAAGTGGAAAAAATTTTATTACTGCGGAGTCGACCTTGGGTTTTGGCTTAAAAACAGTCGGCGGAACCTTGAAAAGATAGTCTGTCCGACAAAAACTTTGAATCCAAACGCTGATCGCGCCATATTTTTTCGACCCCGGCCCGGAAGTAACCCGCTGGGCAACTTCATGCTGAACCATGAAAACGCAAGTTGCATTACACTGTGCCGCAATATCCCACATAATTTTCGAAGCCACGTTGTAAGGCAGGTTGCCCACAATCTTCCAATTCTTTTCGGGATCAAGACCAGCCCAATCAAACTTAAGGGCATCCTCCAACTCTACGCTGGCTTCCGGATATTCAGCTTTAAGAGCCGGAGCAAGATCGCGGTCCTTTTCGACCAGCGTAAGGCTCTCCGGTCCGGCTTCGAGAATAAATTTTGTCAAAGCCCCCTGACCGGGACCGATTTCAATAATTGAATCGTTTTCCGTAATTTTAAGACTATCTACAATCTTACGGGCTATATTGGCATCTTGCAGAAAGTTCTGCCCGAGGCTTTTTTTGGCTCTGTGTCTTATTTGCACAAAAACTCCACTTTAAAAAATATATTAAAAAAATTAATGTAACTTCCATATGGACAACTAAGCAAGTTCTAGGTTGCCCGTCTAATATATGTCGAAAGCTTTTGCCGCATATTTTCCTGATATGCAAATACCCTTTGCCGTAGTCCATGCACGCGAAAGCGCTCTCATCGCCTTTAGAACAGTCAGGACATTGGACTTTGACGGCAAACCGCATTTTCGACCACATTCCTCCTTATTTGCCGTATTAAAATAAAAATAAACAAAGGACCCTAAAGAAACTTAAAAGCCCGCCGATATGGAAGTCGTATCACGCATATAACTCTAAAAAAGAGGATATAAATATGAGTTTCGACTTTCGTATCGGCGGTGACGCACAACAGACGTACGCTACATCAACTGCCAAAAATGCTGCGGCAGAGGAAACTGAAATCCAGTCAACCAGACTGACCATGGGTAAAAGTGCTGACGGAGACACCGTTTCCATTTCCCAGGCAGGTCAAGACAAACTTGCTGCCATGACTTCCATGGAATCATCTTCCGAAGCAACGGGAGAAAGCTCAGAAAGCAGCAACTCCATTGACGATCAGATTCAAAAAATTCAGGAACAGATCGAAAAGGTCAAAGAAGAAATAGAAAAGCTTCAAAAAGATCCGGAAAAGAACAAGGACCAGATTGCTGCCAAGCAAAACGAATTGATGCAGCTGCAGGGCCAGTTGGTTGAACTGCAGGATCAAAAATCACAGGCTTCCGGCACTAACGCTTCCGGCGGCACCAGAGCAGAAGGAATGAGTAACTCACTCACATAAGCAAATTTTAAGTATTATTTAAACCCCCATCCAGAAAACTTCTGGATGGGGTTTTTTTTGTAAAAATCTGTGCCACTTTCATTAAGCAAGCATAAAGAGATTAAACTTTCTACCGATATTAATAATACACTCACACACATCAAAAGAGGTGCATATGGGATTCGATCTAAAAATTGGAACAACAACGGCAGATCAAATTGACAGTTCAACTTTCAAAATTGCCCCAATCAAATCAGAATCTGAAGATACAGATTTTGCAAAAACAACACTCGAATTAAAAACAGAGGACTCGGTGAATATCTCTGCTGAGGGTCTTCGGAAATCCAGTGAGTTAACGGAAAAATCAGCTAAAGAAGTAGCTCAAGAGGCTTCTGAAAAAGACAATACAGAGGAAATGATACGGAAAAAGATTAAACAACTGGAAAAAGAACTCAAAGAATTACGACAAAATCCTGAACAAAATGAAAAAGCTATAAAGATGAAAGAGCAGGAACTGCAACAGTATCAGGGAATGCTAATGGATATTCTCAATAAGAAAAAAGGAGCAGAAGGTTCAGGAGGAGTTGGCGGCGGAACACCTGCACAAACAGTCAAGAGTTCTTTAACAGAAGTTCCGAAAGGAATGCTATGTGAAGTTCTGTTTTAATCATCAAAATGAACATTTAATGTCCAGTTCCTCCACCTTTGACAACTGCACCGAAAGCATTTAAGCAAATTTTATCAAATAAATCCGATGGAGGAACTTCATGAATCTGAGGGATTATATCCGCGATATACCCGACTTTCCTAAAGAAGGTATCGTATACTTTGACATTACCCCGCTTCTGGCTGAGCCAAAAGCTTTCCAATATACAATTGATCAGCTTGCTGAACGCTTTGCTGACTACAAAATAGACAAAATCGCAGCAGCAGAAGCCCGTGGTTTCATTTTCGGAGCCCCGCTGGCTACCAAGCTTGATATCGGCTTCGTGCCTATCCGCAAGCCCGGTAAACTGCCTTACGAGACCATTTCCGTAAGCTACGACCTCGAGTACGGAACAGACAACCTGAGCATGCACGTTGACGCAGTCGCCAAGGACGAAAATGTTCTGCTCATCGACGATGTTCTTGCTACCGGCGGAACAGCTGAAGGAATGGTAAAACTGGTTGAAAAAGCAGGCGGCAAGGTTTCCGGTATGGGATTTATCGCCGAGCTGACTTTCCTTGACGGAAAGAGCAAGCTGAGCGGAATAGATACCACCAGCCTCATCCAGCTTTAATCAGGATATTTCAAAACTCCTGCCCGGATCACGGATTACAAATCAGCGATCGAGGCAGGAGTTTTTTCTTTTTCACCTTTGCAAATAAGGAAAAGCAATCATGGCAGTAATCGGAATCATCGGTGGCAGCGGACTCGACAATCCTGACATTCTGAAAGACGCAAAGGATTCTGAAGTTTCCAACAAGTGGGGCTCCCCCAGCTCACCCATCAAATCCGGAACCATTGCCGGAAAAGAAGTCCATATCATCGGCCGTCACGGACGCGAGCACACAATCCCCCCGACCTACGTGAACAACCGTGCAAACATTCAGGCACTCAAAGATCTTGGCTGCGACTGCATTCTTGCCACCACCGCAGTAGGGTCATTGCGTGAAGAAATCGACCGTGGACACTTGGTCATCATCGATCAGTTCATTGATTTCACCCGCAAGCGTGAACTTACATTTTTCGAAAGCTTTGAACCGCACGCCCCGGCCCATACGCCCATGGCTGAGCCTTTTGATGCTGATTTGCGCGCCAAAATGACTGCGGCCTGCAAAGAACTGGGGGTTACCGTTCACGACAAGGGAACAGTAGTCACCATCGAAGGTCCGCGCTTTTCCACCAGAGCTGAATCGCACATGTTCCGCGCATGGGGAGCTGACATCATCAATATGTCCACCGCCCCTGAAGCTATCCTAGCCAACGAAGCAGGAATTCCCTACGCCGCAGTTGCTATGTCTACCGACTACGATTGCTGGAAAACCGACGAAGCCCCCGTCACATGGGATGATATTCTGGCAATTTTCAAAGCAAATGCCGAGAACGTCACCTCCATGCTGATTAAGACTATTGAAAATATTTAGGACGCCTCCGGAGGGGCTACCGACGGTCCCTCCGGTGGCTTAAAACCTTTTATTATGGCTTCGCCATTGTTGACGTTAAGCTGTGCGGGTAAATTATATGCAGCCGAACAAATGTGATTTGATCATTAAGGGATCTTACATTCTTACCCAGAATGAAGACCGTGAGCTGATTGAAGATGGTGCTGTTGCTGTCAGTGGTAAGATAATTTCCGCTGTGGGCAAGAGTGCTGATATTGAGAAGGAATGGATTGCCAATGAAACCATTGATTGCGGCAAATCCGTTATCCTTCCCGGTTTGATCAATTCTCACACCCACGTGCCCATGACCCTCATGCGTGGTGTGGCTGACGACCTGCCCCTGCTGGAATGGCTTCATAATTATATGTTCCCCATCGAATCAGGGCTGACCAAGGACCTGGTTGAACTGGGAGCAAGGCTTGGCTGCGCTGAAATGGTCGCCAGCGGAACCACTGCCATACTAGACGGCTATATGTATGAGGATGTGGTCGGCAAGGCAGTTGATGAAACAGGTATGAAAGCTGTGCTCGGGGAAGGTTTTTTCAAATTCCCCTCACCTTTTTTCAAAACAGCTCAAGAAGCATGGGATGTGATTGAAGGACTGCACAATCAATTTGCCGACCATGATCGCATTAAAACTGCGGTTACACCTCACGCGATATTCACTACCGATCCTGATCAACTGGCCGAGAGCATGGAGCTTGCCGAGCGTCTGGACCTGCTTTGGCAGATTCATGCAGCGGAATCAGTACCGGAAACCGAACTTACACTGGAGACCTTTGGCAAACGGCCCATTGCGATTCTCAAAGAATACGGTTTGCTGAAACAACGGACACGCCTGCATCACTGCGTAGATGTCACAGATGAGGAAATTAGCTGGATCAAAAATGCGGGAGCAATGATTGCCCACAACCCGCAATCAAACCTCAAACTGGGCTCAGGCATATGCCCACTGACCAAGTTTATTGATGCCGGAGTAACAACCGGACTGGGCACAGACGGTGCAGCCAGCAATAACAATCTGGACATGTTCGATGAAATGCGTACAGCGGCCATGCTCCAAAAAGGATTCCTACAGGACCCGGAAGCCATGCCAGCGCAGGAAGTTCTTGATATGGCAACCCTTTCTGGAGCTAAATTCTTAGGATTTGATGACTGCGGTGCAATTAAATCGGAAATGAAAGCGGACATCATTGCTATAAATATGGACAAGATGCACCTTAAACCTGTATACAAGCCCCTCTCGCACGTAATTTACTCTGCCGGAGGGCAGGATGTCTGCCTGACCATCTGCGATGGCACCGTTCTCTACCGGGATGGTAAATTTCAAACCGCTGATGTGGAAACTATTTCACGGGAAGCGGAAAAGGCGGTAGAATGGGCCTTGAAGCGGCTTAAAAACCGCTAATCGGATATTTTTTTGAAATCCAAATTTAGTTTTTTCCTTGACAACATAGGGGAAGACTGCATATGGATTTGTGCTTTTCCAAGCAAAGATATTTAAATATAAAACTAACGCTTGTTCGCAAGCGACTTGCCAAACAGGAGGCGCTACATGGCTAAAAAGAATGCAAGAGTACACGCACTCGAAGGTGCAGAAATGACTGCTGAAGGTCTTTCCTACAAAGGCGTAATTCTCGAAACCGTTGTTGAACAGTGTGACGGTTGTGAACGCGCAGTTGATTTCGAAGGTAAAAACTACTGCCCCAGCTACGCTCAGCCCGCTAAAAAGTGGTCTCACAGCGTATGTAACTTCGCAACTCACGTGCGTGCCGGTGTTGACAAAGAAGGTAAAGTTAAAGTTAACCCGCTTAAAGCATCCAAGCGTGCTGCACGCGGTCGCTAGTAAAGCATCTGCAAAATTATTCATTAATTTCGCTTATAAAATGGGTTTAGCTTTATTTTATAAGTGTGATGCCAGTACAAGCGAACACTGTCTTTTCAGGCAAGTCGTTAACTGCATATTACCTGAAAAACATTCTCACGGATGTTTTTCAACCGATTCATTTCGTGTATCATGGGAGCCGGACTTGTTCCGGCTCTTCTCTTTGGTACGCCTGAACATGGCCGAATTTCCAATAACCCTGTATCTGATGCATAACCGGAGAAACACCAATGCCTACTCAGCTTCTTTCAAAAATCGACGAAATGAAAGACGCAGCTCTAGACCTCCACGCCAAGCTGGTTGCCATTCCCGCTATCGGTCCCACCAACAATGGTACCGGGGAAAAAGCCAAAGCGGACTTCCTGACCGAATACCTTAAAGAAAACGGATTCGGCGAAGTCAAATCATACAATGCGCCGGATGATAGAGTTGAGTGCGGTTACAGACCTAATCTGGTTACTGTAATACCCGGTCAGGATCGCTCCAGAACCCTCTGGATCATCTCCCATATGGACGTTGTTCCCGTAGGAGACCTCAGCCTCTGGGATACTGATCCGTTTAAAATGGTACAGGATGGCGATACAATCTACGGACGCGGCGTGGAAGACAACCATCAGGGCTTGGTAAGCTCCGTAATTGCGGCAAAAGCCCTGCTTGATTCCGGCCTGACTCCGGGCATCAATATCGGACTCATCTTCGTTTCCGATGAAGAAACAGGTTCACATTACGGTCTTGAGTACATCGTCAAAGAGCACGAAGACCTGTTCAAAAAGAACGATCTTTTTCTCGTACCTGATTCCGGCGAGCCAGACTCCGCACTGGTTGAAATCGCTGAAAAATCATCCGTATGGTTCAAGGTGACAGTAGAAGGCAAACAGTGCCACGCTTCCACTCCCGAACAAGGCGTGAACTCCCTTGTCGCTGCTGCTGCAATGATTATGGAAGTGCCGGAACTGAAATACCATTTTGATGAAGAAGACGAACTTTTCTCCCCGCCCTTCTCCACTTTCGAACCGACTAAAAAGGAAGCCAACGTCGAAAACATCAACACCATTCCGGGCAAGGATGTTTTCTACATCGACTGCCGTGTGCTGCCCACTTACGACCTGAAGGAAGTGATTGATCAGGTTAAAGGCATGGGGCTTTACGTTGCCGAAGAGTACGGCGTAAAAGTCACAGTGGAAGTTGAAAGCGAAAGTCAGGCTGCACCGCCCACCCCGGCAGATGCCGAGATCGTGGAAAAAGTTGTCGACGCTGTTAAAGAAGTTTACGGCGTGAACGCCAGAGCCGGCGGAATCGGCGGCGGAACAGTTGCTGCCCACCTGCGCGAGCGCGGCTACCAGACTGTTGTCTGGTCCACCCTGCTGCATCAGGCCCACCAGCCCAATGAAAAAGGCTCCATCAGCAACACTCTCAATGATGCAAAAGTAATGGCACTTCTGCCGTTCTAGCGAAGTAAGTTAATATCATGATCAGAAAACAGCCGCCGCCGGAAAAATTCGACCTTATTGTCGCAGGTGCGGGCCATGCTGGTTGCGAAGCCGCTATGGCTGCCGCAAACCTTGGCCTGAAAACCCTGCTTTTAACCATCAATGTGGATCGTATCGGTCATTTGTCCTGCAACCCTGCCATCGGCGGGCTTGCAAAAGGACATATGGTCAAGGAGATTGATGCACTGGGTGGTTACATGGGCCTCTGGTCCGATAAGGCCGGAATCCAGTTCCGTATCCTGAACACCCGCAAAGGGCCTGCTGTACGCGCCAGCCGTGCACAGATGGACCGCAATGAATACATGCGCGTGGTCCAGAAGGATATTTTTTCACAGGACAACCTCTGGGTCCGGCAGGATATTGCTGAATCGCTAATCATAGAGAACGGCAAAGCCGCAGGGGTTGTGACCGGAATCGGAGAAAAATTCCATTCCCGTTCGGTAATGCTGACCACCGGAACATTCCTGCAAGGTCTCATTCACATCGGACTGGAGAATTTCAGCGGCGGACGCATGGGCGATCCGGCTTCCGTCGGTATGTCCAAAAGCCTCAAGGACGCAGGGCTCACACTTGGTCGTCTCAAGACCGGGACCACTCCCCGCCTGCTCAAGGATTCCATTGATTACGACAAACTGGAAGAACAGCGCGGAGATGATCCGCCTCAACCGTTCAGTTTCCGTACCAAGGAAATCAGCCTGCCTCAGGTAAGCTGCCATATCACTTATACCAATGAAAAGGCTCATGAAGCCATCCGTAGCGGTTTTGAACGCTCTCCCATGTTCACCGGGGTGATCAAGGGAACCGGCGCGCGTTACTGCCCTTCCATTGAAGATAAGGTTGCCAGATTTCCTGAAAAAGACCGTCACCAGATTTTTCTTGAACCTGAAGGCTATGACAGCCCTGAGGTATACCCAAGCGGCATTCCCACCAGCCTTCCGCTGGATGTACAGAAACGCATGATCCACTCCATCGAAGGATTGGAACAGGCTCAGATTGTACGCCCGGGCTACGCCATTGAATATGATTTCGTACCGCCTACCCAGCTGCTGCCGACCCTTGAAACCAAGGTTCTTCCCGGTCTCTATCTGGCAGGCCAGATCAACGGTACTTCCGGTTACGAAGAAGCTGCAGCACAGGGACTCTGGGCGGCCTGCAACGCTTTCTGCAAACTGACCGGACGCGATCCCTTCCTGCTTTCACGCGATCAGGCATACATTGCCGTTCTGGTGGATGACCTCGTAACTAAGGGAACACTTGAGCCTTACCGCATGTTCACTTCCCGTGCAGAATACAGGCTGCTGCTTCGTGAAGGTAACGCAGATCTGCGCCTCACACAAATCGGCCGTGAACTGGGATTGGTCAAAGATGATCACTGGGCGCTTTATTCCGCCAAGAAAAAAGGGCTCGATGAAGTTCTGGAAATGATAAACTCCACTCAGATCAAGCCGGATCAGCCGACCCGTGAAATAATCACAAAAATCGGCGGAACAGTTCCTAACAAATCTGTTCCCCTTGCGGCAGTGCTGCGTCAGCCGGAACTTTCAATCACAGATATGATCCATTTCAAACCTGAGATTGAGAACTATGCCGATGACATCATAGCAGAAGCGGAAACCCAAATTAAATATGAGGGTTACCTTGTTCGCCAGCAGGAGCTGGTGGACAAATTCCGCAAAATGGAATCTGTATCACTGCCTGAAGATATTGATTACTCCGCAGTAGCAGGACTTACCCGGGAAGCAGTTGAGAAACTAACAGAGGTTCGCCCCCTGACCCTTGGACAAGCCAGCAGGATTTCCGGAATTACTCCGGCCGCGGTCTCTTCAATTGAGATTCATCTAAAAAAAATCGGCGCCATTTAATTATCAGACCTGTTAGTTAAAGCATTTACTTTTCAAAATAATAAAAAATAAGTATAAGTAAACAAAAAGCTTTAACATTTATACAAGGCTGAGAGATGGCAGTAGATCAGGAATTCTTATACAAGACCCTGCGAGGATTCGGAGAGACGGGGCTCCCTCCCCAGACAGTAAATATGCTGATTGTGGTGGGGTTCTGTCTTATTGCCATTGTTGCTGCAGTGCTTTGGTACAACAACAGGGAATTGAAAAAAAAGCTCAAAGTAGTTCCAACCAGTTGGATAACGGACAAGGAACAACTTGATACAATATTTGAAACGGCGCTTGTCTACCGCTCAAAAATTGATCTCAGTTTTCATTCCAAATCTGAAAAACGCCGATCAGTTGCCTGCTCCATTGAAGACATAAATGAGGACCTTGTCCTCGAAATGCCGGCTGATGGAGACATTGCTAAATCATGGGTAGGCCGTGAAGTAACAGGATTCTTCCATGTCCCGGCTAAACAGGCGGGCATGGTGATTTTTTATAATTTTACTTCAATCATTACCGAAGTAAAGCCCAAGGGATCGCAATACTTCAATCTGTACGTTGCTTTGCCTGACCATATTGAGCAGACCCAGAAACGCGAATTCCTGAGAGTCTCCCCTCCTTCACGGCACTATGACTATGCAAACATAATCCCTGATACAACGCAGGGACTGAACGCAGGTCTTAAATTCATCGCCACAAACGGTGAATACACTCCTGGGCGCATGGGAGGGAAAGATTCCAGCGTCTTTCTTTCGGATATTTCAGGCGGTGGACTTTCGCTTGAACTGACCCATATGACAAACAAGCGAGCTGCACGCTTCAACTTGAACAAGGGGCATAATTTTCTTGTCCTGCTCAGCCTTGTGGATTTCGGAGACAGAGGAATTGTCCGCCACCTTTTTGTTACTAAAGTCAGGCGAGTATTCATCGACCCTACTCAAGGGCGGGCGCAACTTGGTCTTTCCTTTGAGTCAAAATTCATGGGTTTTGACGAGGAGACCAAAAAACCCAAATGGGAAAAAGTAGATCAAAACGGTTGCCCGGAAATGGATGACTGGACCTATAATCTTTATCTTGAGCTTTACCGTGAAGGTAACGAGTAATTAAGCTTGTTGACACGGATAGCACATAATAAGTAGATATAACTATAAACCTGATTTATATTTGCTTATTAAATTGGATCAACCGCAAAAAGGAGAATTGAATTGGACGACGGTTCTGAAGGCCGATTGTGGGCCAAAATGGTCAATATTTTCAAAAAATCAGACTCACCCCTTGAAGAGCACATCCTCGAAGCAAGCGAAGACGGCGAAATCAAAGATGAAGTCGTTTCCATGCTGCTAAATGTTCTTGAACTCAAGGACACCGAAGCCCATGAAATAATGATTCCCCGCACAGATATGGTCGGTGTTGAAGTAGGCAGCTGTCTGGCTGATGTAGCCGAAGAAATCATTGAACACGGGCATTCACGAATTCCTGTATTTCAAGAGACCAAAGACCGCATCGTGGGAATCATCCACGCCAAAGACATCATCGCCCCCCTACTTAGAGGGAAGACTGATACACCGCTTGAAGAGATAATGCGGAAGCCTTTCTTTGCATCTGAACACATAAAAGTGAAAACACTGCTTACGGAATTTCAAACCGGGCGCATACACCTGGCTATCCTGCAGGATGAGTATGGTGGAACCTCCGGTCTAATCACCATGGAAGATGTTCTTGAAGAAATCGTCGGTGACATTTCCGATGAGCACGATGCTGACCGTCCCTCTGACTTCAATGAATTGGAGGACGGCAAATTCCTCATCTCCGGCAGGGTTCCCCTGACCGAAGTATCTGAAAGACTCGAGTTGAGCCTGGACTCAGAACATGTTGAATCAATTGGTGGATACATCTCTGAATTGACGGGAAGAATTCCCCACGTAGGAGAATTCATCAATATTTCCGGCTATAAATTTACCGTACATGAAGGTGATGCCAAGCAGATTATTTCAATCCTGATAGACCCGCCAACCGGTAACTAGAATGCACCCAACTGTTCCTATTCTTATTGCAATGATCTCTGCGGGGCTTGGCTATGCCAATCCCCTCCTCCATCTCCCTGCTGCTATCCTTGCCTTTCCGCTGGCTCTGGGCATGATTGCCTTCTCGACAATCTCTCCACGCAAAGCCATGAAGCAAGGCTGGATTGCCGGTTCACTGGCAGCTTTGGCCTGTATGTACTGGATTGCCTATCCTGTGGGGGTTTATGGTGGGCTTTCCTGGGCACTGGCAATTCCATGCCCCATATTGATAGCCATGCTGATAGGAGTATACTACGGCATCTACACATACATCCTCAACTATGCAGCCCGGTGTTTATCTCCCTTTGCGCTCTGTATTTTCAGCGGAGCACTCTGGACCAGCATGGAAACCGCGCAAGGCTTCCTGTTTTCAGGGTTCCCGTGGATGACATTATCCTCCGCTTTGGCTTTCAGGCCGGAATGGATTCAAGGAGCAGCTTTTATCGGATCATACGGCCTTTCAGGACTGCTGGTATCTGTGGCAACGGCAATCTTGTGCTGCAAAAACTCCCTCCCTGCAAAAATATGGACTATTACCGTTGTCGCGTTGATCATTATCCTCGGCGGCATGCGTACAGCTCCGGAGCAGTTTTCTAATCTGGTAAAAACCGGAGACACTTCCATCGGCCTGATTCAGGGTAATATTGACCAGGCAAAAAAATGGGATGCAGAGTATAAAAAAACAACTTTCGAAAAATACCTCCGCCTAAGCAGGCAGGTAATCCATAAAACCGATCTTGTGCTCTGGCCTGAAACCGCCATGCCCTTTTATCTTCAAGACGGCGGCATAATGCGTGCGGAAATCATGAATTTCGCATCCGAGACCAAAACCCCAATCCTTACCGGAGCTCCCGGTTACATCCTGCACAGCAAAGGCGATTTCTCTCTTTACAACAGGGCATACCTTATTTCACCTGACAAAAAATACATGGACTGGTACGACAAATCACATCTGGTGCCTTTCGGAGAATACATACCCTTCAAAGAGTACCTGCCGCTAGGCAAACTGGTGCAGGGTGCAGGGGATTTTATCCCCGGCTCCGACGCATCTCCGCTTAAAAGCGGCGACCTTGCTATGGGTATGCTCATTTGCTATGAAGGTATCTTCCCGGAACTGGCACAGGAAAGAGTAGAGAAAGGTGCCAACATACTGATAAATATCAGCAATGATGCATGGTACGGAAACACATCCGCTCCACGGCAACACCTTAACCTGGTAACCATGAGGTCTGTTGAACAGGGACGCTATATGCTCCGGGGAACCAACACCGGAATATCCGCCTGCATTGATCCTCTGGGACGAATCAGTCAAGCAACCGGACTCTTTGTAGATGCGGCAGTAGCTGCAGAAGCCGAACTGATGAGCGGTACTACTTTTTACCACGCCAATTACCAAGCAGTAACCACCACCCCGTTGGTGCTGACCATGCTTGGTGTAGTATGGATAATTATAAACCGTCGCAAAAAACAGACGGGAATTAAAATATAAAGGAATTATTTCAAAATATGCTTCAATTTTCAGACCTCAAATCCAAGGCCTTAAACTGCATACAAAAATACGAATCCCTCTGGGGGCGTCTTTGACCACGCTCAAAGCAAGGAAAGACTCGAAGAGATAGAACACGACCTGAGCAAACCCGGTGCATGGGATAAACCGGACGCACTCACTCCGGTCCTGCGCGAAAAATCCATGCTGGAAGAAAAAGTCACTTCATACGACAACCTTTCTTCCAGCAAAGACGATGTTGAAGAATGGCTGATGATGGCCTCTGAGGATCAGGATCAGGAAATCCTCGAAGCCCTTTCAGAGAACGTTGAAAAGCTTGCCCAGCTTGTGGAACAGACTGAGCTTGCCGCCCTGCTTTCCGGGCCGGAAGATAAAAGTACAGCCATTCTTGAGATTCACCCCGGTGCCGGTGGAATTGAGTCACAGGATTGGGCCGAAATGCTCCTGCGCATGTATCTTCGCTGGGCAGACAAACGTAACTGGAAAACCAGCTATCTTGACTACCAGCCAGACGATGAAGCAGGTATCAAAAGTGTAACCCTTCGCATTGAAGGACTTTACGCCTACGGTTTTCTCAAGGGTGAAGCGGGCATCCACCGGTTGATCCGCATTTCGCCCTTTGATGCTTCCGGCAGAAGGCATACCTCCTTTGCTTCGGTAGACGTTTATCCTGAAATTTCACAGGACATCGAAATCGAAGTAAAAGACGAAGATATCCGGCTTGACGTTTTCAGGGCCAGCGGTCCCGGCGGGCAGCACGTCAACAAGACCAACTCTGCGGTACGCATTACCCATCTGCCCACAAATATTGTTGTTCAGTGCCAGAATGAAAAGTCACAGCTGAAAAACAAAGAAACCGCTATGAAAGTCCTCAAGTCCCGACTCTACGAGCAGGAACTGAAGAGGCAGGAAGAAAGCAAAAGAGCTGACTATGCCACCAAGGATTCTATCGGATTCGGCAGTCAGATCAGGACATACACTCTGCAACCTTACCGACTGGTCAAAGACCATCGCTGCGGAGCCGAAGACGGAAATGTCGAAGCGGTTCTGGACGGTGAACTCGATGGTCTGATCAGGAAATTCATGCTTGACGCATACGGCGGAGAAAATGAGCGCTGAGTACATCGCTGAAAATGAAGCAAGTCTCCTCGAAGAATTGCTTTCCGTGCGGGACAGATTCTGTAATGAAAAAGAAGTCTGTCACACCCATGAATGCCCGGAAGGACTTGCCGTTTTACGGCTTTGTCCGGGGATGACCCTTAAGGCTTGGGAAATTCTTGCGGAAAGGCACGGTTTAAACGACTGGATGACCGTTCCTCTCGACCGGAACATGGCCCCGCACCTTAACCATGTGCAATCTGTTCTTCAGGAACTTTCCTACAAGACTGAGCACGATCCTCTTACTGGCCTCTCCAACCGACGGGTCTTTGAAAGAACCCTTGATCAGGAAATAGAGAGGACCAGAAGGAACAAGACTCCTCTGACTCTGGCTATACTTGATCTGGATAATTTCAAAAAAATTAACGATACGTGGGGACACCTGAAAGGCGACGAAGTTTTAATTGATTTTGCAGATCTCCTTTCACAGAACTCGCGCCGCTATGACCTTGTAGCTCGAATCGGTGGAGAAGAATTCGCAATAATCCTTTCGGGAGTGGGTCTTGTAAAAGCCAAACAACTGCTCGAAAGATTGCTGGATAAAGTGCGGGCACTGACTTTCACCAAACCGGGAAGCAATGAAACTTTTTCAATAACCTGCTCCGCCGGAATTTCCTGCTTTAAAGGCATGGTGGAAATTGAAATGCAAGAGCTGGTCAGCAAAGCAGACAAGGCTCTGTATGAAGCCAAGGAATCAGGTAAGGATCAGGTTTGCTCAGCTGATATTCTTGATTTTGAAACAGTGACCAAGGAAACCCTTGTGCATGCCAATGAAAAAAAATTTTTATTCACGGGAAGTTGACGCCGCACTCTCAAAATCAGTTATTTTGAATCCCGATAAATTTTATTGTTACCCTAATGAAGGAACATATAAGACATGATCAACGCCAATAAAACATTAAGCCTTGCTATCATGAGCGGTAAGGGCGGAGTCGGTAAAACCAACCTATCCCTTAATCTTTCCTATGCCTTGAATATCGGAGGCAACAGCCTGCTGCTCATGGACTGCGACCTCGGACTGGCAAACCTGGACGTTCTGCTGGGAATTTCCCCGGAATCAAACATGCAGGATCTGCTGACCAGCGGTGCCAAGCCTTCTGATATTGTAATCCCCATTGAGAAGGGAAAGAAATTCGACATCCTGCCAGCAGCTTCCGGAGTGCCGGAACTTGTCGAAATGGACGAAGACATGCAGGATCTGCTGTTCAGCAAAATAACTGAACTTGTCGGCGGATACCAGTATCTGGTGCTCGACCTCGGTGCCGGAATCAGTGGAACAGTGCTCTCTTTCGCGGCCATGACGCAAATGCGAATTGTGGTCATTACCCCGGAACCGACCTCACTGACAGACAGCTACGCACTGATCAAGGTTCTGCACTCTCAGCACAATGTCAGCGATTTCAACATAGTAGTAAATCAGGCTACTAATGAAAAAGAAGCCCGGGAGACTTTTAACCGTTTAAATATGGCCTGCGAAAAATTTCTTAATATTAAGTTGAAAAATATGGGCTATGTGCGCTATGATCCTGCAGTAACAGAAGCTGTAAGACGGCAGATTCCTTTTATTAAGTATGCTCCTAAATCTGATGCAAGCCGCGATATCCTGAATATTGCTGTTAAAATTCAAAAGATCAGAATGGAAAATATGGGCAGACTCGGTGAAAGACCTGTCATGAAAAAATTTCCTACACTGGACGACTAATTATGCTTGACGAAAAGGGTAACTTTTCGGCATAGTTGTATTAGAAATGGTAATAACACTAGCTTGTCACACTCAACACGATGTGGGAGAGGACATGAACAAAAGCGAACTGATCAAGAGTCTTGCGGAAGAAAAAGGTCTCCACGTGGATGAATCAGCCGAAATTGTTGATGCATTTGTAGATGCCATCAAAGAGGCGCTTGTTCGCGGCGACAGAGTTGAAATCAGAGGATTCGGCAGCTTTAAAATGAAAGAATACAAAGGGTACACCGGGCGTAACCCTAAAACTGGTGATGTCGTAGACGTTACCCCTAAAAAACTGCCTTTTTTCCGTCCCGGTAAAGAGCTGAAGGAATATTTGAACGCTTAATGCGACTTCTCATATTTGCTTTTTTTCTCCTTGTCAGCATGGGACCTTCGATGTCCTATGCTGACAAGGATGTACTATTGTCTATTGCAGACACCGCCAACACATTCGGGACTGTAAACCCCTGCCCCACCTGAGGGAACAAAACCCTTGGGGGACTGGCCCGGCGGGCCGGTTATCTTATGGATCTGCGGGTCGCACAGAAACACGACGTCCTGATACTGGGCGGTGCATTTGAATTTCTGCCGACTTCCGGCAAAAAAGTTTCCGATAAAAAACGAAATGCGCTGACTGAAGCTTTCCAAATCATTAATTATGATTTAGGAATTCTTAGTCCTGCCGAAATGAGTTTTCTGCAAAATTCCCCTAAAGGAATTCCGCAAAACTGGTTCGGCAACATGGAAGCACAGGTTATCAATAAGCCTCTTGCCAATGGTAAGAAGGCCTCAATAATCATTCTTCCATACCTTGAAAAAGGCTCCGACGACCTTCCTGACGATCTCATTGATGAATGCGCCACACTGATCAAGGAAAGCAGGGAGGAAGCGGATCTGGTAATTGCCATGAGTTCATGGGGTTACTTCAGGGAGAAAAAATTTCTCGCCAATCCGGTCATTGGCGAGGCTCCTCCGGACATTCTCCTTGGGAGCGGTGACGGACCGGGACTTTCCGGCAGTCTTACCGTAAACGGTAAGACCGTGTGGGTGCGCAGCTACCCTACCGGAAAAGCGGTTAACAGAATCGATATCTACGGCTGGCCTTCTAGAGATGAAGACTTTAAGTGGTCTTCCGGCCAAAACGTAAAATGGTTTCTGCAAACCTTGACTGAAAAGCTCCGTGAGGAGCCGGAAGTAGTAAAGCTGCTCAGTGGTATTTCGGATGATAAGTAAATTAAATTTGGAGGCTTAAAGCATGACATTCCAAGGAGCATTCACTGCTCTGGTCACTCCGTTCAAGAACGGAGAGATTGATCAGGACGCATACCGCGAACTGATCGAGTGGCAGATCGAACAGGGGATCGACGGTCTTGTACCTTGCGGTACTACCGGCGAAGCGGCAACAATGACCCATGATGAACAAGGTGAGGTTATTAGAATCTGTGTCGAGCAGGCCAAGGGACGTGTCCCGGTCATTGCTGGCGCGGGTTCCAACAATACCAAGGAAGCCGTAAACCTGACTAAGCTTGCTAAACAGGCAGGCGCAGACGCCACCCTCCAGATTACACCATATTACAATAAACCGACTCCGGCGGGCTTGCTGGCGCATTTCAAAGCCCTCTCAGAAGAGGCTTCCATGCCCTTCATCCTTTACAACGTCCCCGGGCGCACAGGACTTAATGCCCTGCCCGAAACCATCGCTATGATCGCGAATGAAGTTCCCGATGTCGTTGGTGTAAAGGAAGCAACTGCCAATCTCGGTCAGGTTTCTGATGTAATCGAGCAGTGCCCGGAAGGATTCACCGTTCTTTCCGGTGATGACTTCACTGTTCTGCCTCTGCTTGCTCTTGGCGGACACGGCGTAATCTCCGTTGTCTCAAACATCGTGCCTGACTTGATGTCCGGTATGTGCGCAGCATACAGGGCCGGAGACATGAAGAAGGCTCAGGAACTGCACTTCAAGATGCAGCCCCTGAACCGGGTAATGTTCGTTGAGACCAACCCCATTCCAGTGAAAACTGCACTGGGCATGATGGGTAAATTTGAGACATCCTTCAGATTGCCGCTGGTTCCGCTCATGGAACAAAGCAAAGCAAAGCTTGAAGCACAGCTCAAAGCAAGCGGCCTGATCTAGGCTGCTTTCAGCAATACAATTTAAAATCCCCGCACGGTTTTCCGTGCGGGGATTTTTTTACGTGTCGCAATATAAAATGATCCAAATTATTATCTTCGGCCCATCCCGCTGCCTCCCATGCCACGGCCTCCGCCGCCCATACCGCGACCTCCTCCAGCCATCCCCATTCCGCGTCCGGTTCCGCCCATGCGGCGGCACCCACCACCAAAACGGCTCAAGTCATTTGGAGAACGCTTTAAATCTGCAACTGGCTGCGCACTGCCCGAAAATTCAGCCACATACTTATCGGCCAGTTCACGCACCGTACCGGACTGAACAGTAACCATTTCAATATGTCCTGCCTGCAAAGCCTGCTCAGCCTTAGGACCAAAAGTTCCCGAAATCACGGTATTCACCCCTTGATCAGCCAACAGCTGAGCGGTCTGTAATCCTGCTCCGCCAGCGACCTGCGCATTTACGGAATTATCTACAAACCGACTTTCACCTGTTTCGCTATTAAAAATGACAAAACCAGCAGCCCTGCCAAAACGAGGTTCAAACGGGCCATCCAAATTAGAATTATTTGCACTTACAGCGATAAGCATAATGCCTCCTGTTCTGAAATTAAATACTCTTTTCATTTAATTCTGCATAAAGGAGGCCAACAACATCAGTACAATTAATACAACTAATTACCCGCGACTTGGCAAATAAAGCTCAACATACTTGGCGCAAAACAAGCCCAAACACCTATTTTAGGATCATTCTGAGCGCTGAATTTCGTTCCAAGTATTCCGCTGTAACCGATAAAGGAAGTGCTCGCGCAAATAATTGCCCACAGGAATTGAAGGATGTTCAAACGTTTCACTTTCCCGGCGCATACCGAGTCTTTCCATGACTGCTTGCGACGCTTTATTTTGCGTGGAAGTGAAGGATACAATCTCATCCAGACCAAGCTTTGTGAATCCGTATTCCAAGGCAAACCTTGCTGCCTCAGTGGCATAACCGTAACCCCAAAACTCTTTATCAAGTCGCCAACCAATCTCAACACACGGCGAGAAAGGCAATTCTGCAATTGGAATATGTAAGCCGACAAAACCGATAAACGGACAAACATCCGGTATTTCAACCGCCCAAAATCCCCAGCCTCGCTTATCTATCAAGCCACTTATCACGTCAGCATTGCCATTACTTTCCACTTTCGAAAGCGGTGCCGGAAAGTATTTCATAACTTCCTGATCCGCATTAATACGAGCAAAGGGAGCATAATCGCTAGATTTCCAGCCACGTAAAATAAGCCGTTCAGTTTTAAACTTAATCATAATAAAAAGGATACAATAGAATTAAACAATATGTAAATTTTACTCAATGCAAACAAAAAAGCAGCCCAGTCCCAACAAGACCAGTCTGCCAAATGATGAGCTGCCCTTCAATCGAAGACAGCCGTTAAAAAATATATGCGAAGCTTGTTAAAAGGTTCTGAAGGGGATGGGGTCTGGGGAAGGGGAAACTCTTGCAAGAGTTTCCCCTTCCCCAGACGCCGGAGGCAATCTTACAAATTCTTAATTACGGCTTCACCCATTTCGGTGCAGCCTACGAGCTTACCGCCCACATCCATGATATCACCAGTACGCAGTCCTTCGGAAAGGGTCTTTTCAACTGCGGCTTCGATGCAATCAGCTTCTTCAGCCATATTGAAGGAGTAGCGCAGCATCATAGCGATGGAGAGGATGGTAGCCAGCGGGTTGGCTTTGTTCTCACCTGCGATATCCGGTGCGGAACCGTGAATAGGCTCGTACAGGCCGGGATTGGACGCGCCGAGGGATGCTGAAGGCAGCATACCGATGGAACCGGTGATAACGGAAGCTTCGTCGGAAAGGATATCGCCGAACAGGTTACCGGTCACGATAACATCGAACTGGGAAGGATCACGCACCAGCTGCATTGCAGCGTTATCAACATACATGTGAGTCAGCTCAACATCGGGGTAATCCTTGGAAACTTCAATGACGATTTCACGCCATACACGGGAAACATCCAGAACGTTAGCTTTATCTACGGAGCAAAGTTTCTTGTTACGCTTCTGGGCAGCTTCGAAAGCAACCTTGGCAATACGTTTTACTTCGTGCTCGTAATAAACCATGGTGTTGTAGCCCATGCGTTCGCCGTTCTCTACCTTTGTACCACGAGGTTCACCGAAGTAAATACCACCGGTCAGTTCGCGCACAACCATGATGTCAATGCCCTTTTCAACGATATCGGGACGCAGAAAACATGCATCTTTAAGCTGCGGGAATAATGCTGCAGGACGCAGGTTGGCAAACAGGGAGAGCTCCTTACGGATACCGAGAAGACCTCTTTCAGGACGGATTGCGGGATCAATGGTATCCCATTTCGGACCGCCTACTGCGCCGAGAAGAACTGCGTCAGACTCTTTACAGGCCTTAACGGTCTCGTCAGGAAGAGGTACACCGGTTGCGTCGATGGCTGCGCCGCCGATAAGAGCTTCGGTGGTTTCAAATTTGTGACCGAATTTTTCGCCGATTACGTTCAGAACCTTAACGCCCTGTTCCATGATTTCCGGCCCGATACCATCACCGGGCATTATGCATATTTTCATTTTGAAATTCCTATGTGATGCGCTACGCGCTATTTATATTGATTTCGCCTCCGGCGGCCAAAGAAACTTTTTGGAAAAAGTTTCTCTGGACTCTTCAAAAACTTGTAATAAGCTTCGCTGCCGGGGGCCGAAGTCGCTCATTTTACGACCTGTCTAGCATCAAAATCTATTTAGAGAGACGATCTTTGACGTATTCTACCAGCCCACCGCAGTCGAGGATGCCCTTCATGAACGGGGGTACCGGAGCACAGGTGATAGTTTCACCAGTGGTCACGTTCTTGATTTTGCCGTTTTCGGCATCAACTTCGAGCTGATCGCCATCGCCGAGCTTTTCAAAATCATCACCAACTTCGAGGAGAATGAGGCCCATGTTGAAGCCATTGCGGTAAAAAATACGGGCGAAGCTTTTAGCAACTACGACCGGAATACCGGCACCAAGAATGGAGATAGGAGCGTGCTCACGAGAAGAACCGCAGCCGAAGTTTTCGTCGGCAACCATGATGTCATTCTTTTTAACGCGCTTAATCCAACCTGCTTCAAGCCCTTCCATGCAGTTAGCACCGAGTTCATCAGGATCGGTGGTAACCAGAAAACGGGCCGGGATGATAGCATCTGTATCGATATGTGCCCCGACTCTATGTGCTGTTCCTTTGATAGACATATTTAAATTCTCCTATTCTTATAAGGCTTCGGGGTCAGTGATGATACCAGTGATTGCAGACGCTGCTGCTACTGCGGGACTGGAGAGGAAAACTTCACTCTCGAGGCTGCCCATACGACCTTTGAAGTTACGGTTGGTGGTGGCAATTGCTCTTTCACCGCCAGCAAGAATACCCATGTGACCGCCGAGACAGGGACCGCAGGTTGCGGGACCAACGATTGCGCCGGATTCCATAAAGGTTTCGATCAGACCTTCACGCAGTGCCTGCTTCCAGATGTTCGGAGTAGCGGGCAGCACGATCAGACGCACGTTCTTATCTGCCTTGCGACCTTTAAGGATCGCTGCGGCTTCACGCAGGTCTTCGATGCGACCGTTGGTGCAGGAACCAATTACGGCCTGATGAATTCTCATGTCCTTGACTTCGTCAACAGGCTTAACATTATCAGGAAGATGCGGGCAGGCAACCTGAGGTTTCATGCCGGTTACATCAATCTTGACCACGCGCTCGTAGTTAGCACCTTCGTCTGCACGCATTTCCACATCGCCGGTACGGCCTGCAGCCTTGCAGTATTCGAGGGTCTTAGCGTCAACCGGGAACAGGCCGACTTTACCGCCAGCTTCAATTGCCATGTTGGCGATGGTCATGCGGCCTTCGATAGAGAGATTATCTACAACGGAACCGCTGAATTCGAGAGCCTTATAGAGAGCACCGGATACGCCGATGGTACCGATGAGATTAAGGATGTAATCCTTGGCACCCAAGTACTTACCGGGAGTACCTTCGATCTCAACTTTAATAGTCGGAGGAACCTTGAACCAGGTTTCACCCAGAGCCATACCACCTGCGATGTCGGTGGAGCCCATTCCGGTAGCAAATGCGCCGAGGCCGCCATAAGTACAGGTGTGGGAGTCGGCACCGATTACGATATCGGAAGGACCGACAAGGCCCAGTTCGGGCAGCAGTGCGTGTTCAACACCTACTTCGCCGCCCTCATAGTAATGAGTAATGTTTTTCTCATGGGCGAACTCGCGAACAACCTTAACCTGCTCAGCAGAATCAATGTCTTTGTTGGGCGTGAAGTGGTCACAAACAAGAGCAACCTTATCCTTGTCAAAGACCTGATCCGCGCCCATGGCCCTGAAAGATTTAATGGCAAGAGGGGCGGTAATGTCGTTGGCCAGCACCATGGAAACATTGCAGCGGACAATCTGGCCCGGCTCTTTCACTGTTTCGTCGGTATGAGCCTGTAAAATTTTCTCAGCTAAAGTTTTAGGCATTATTTTTCTCCTGTTTCATGCGTTCAGCCCTGTTAATTGCGTTGATGTACGCCTTGGCACTGGCGACGATGATGTCTTCGTCAGAACCGCGCCCGATTGATTTAAAACCGTTGTCAGTAATATGGACCGTAACCGCACCCTGCGCATCAGTACCGCCGGTAACTGCGTTTACGGAATAAAGTTCCAGTTTAGGTGATCTATTCACCATCTTGTTGATGGTTGAGAACACCGCGTTGATAGGACCGTCACCGAAGCCGACTTCCTGAATTACCACAGGATTTTCCTTATCCTTGCTGAAATCTTCCAGTACGATTGCTGCGTGCGGGGAAACTCCTGCAGTACCGGAGAACACAGAGAGTTCCTTTACCCGGTACAAATCATGGATACGATATGCCTCTTCCAGAACGAGTGCTTCAACGTCCTCATCAAAAATTTCTTCTTTCTTATCAGCCAGCGCCTTAACCGCCGCAAATACACGTCCGATCTGCTTATCATCCAGTTGGTAGCCCATTTCGTTGAGCTTTGACCCCAGAGCGTTACGACCTGAATGTTTACCAATAACAATGGAAGTGCCCTTCTTGCCTATGGATTCAGGAGTCATGATCTCATAGGTCTGGCGATTCTTGAGCATGCCGTCCTGATGAATGCCGGACTCGTGAGCAAATGCGTTAGCACCTACAATAGCCTTATACGGGGAGATGGGCTGACCGATGGTTGTCGCCAATCTACGGCAGGAGGGGAACAATTGTTCGGTGAGAATCGAAGTTTCTACATCATAGTAGTCCTTGCGGGTATGCAGGGCCATAATCACTTCTTCCAAAGCAGCATTACCAGCACGCTCACCGATACCGGAGAGCGTAACCTCTGCCTGACGGGCACCGGCCTTGATAGCAGCCAAAGTGTTGGCACAGGCCAGACCGAGATCGTTGTGGCAATGAACGCTGAAGATAGCCTTGTCGCTGTTCGGCACTTCTTTGATCAGGTACTCGATCAATTTACCGAACTCTTCGGGCTGGGCATAACCAACAGTATCAGGGATGTTGATGGTGGTTGCCCCCTCTGCAATGGCGACCTCTACAACCTGTGCGAGAAAATCCCAGCGTGAGCGGGAAGCATCTTCAGCAGAAAATTCAACATTGGGAGTCAGCGATACAGCATGACGTACAGCCTTGCGAGCCATTTCCAGAATCTCATCCGGTTCCTTGTTGAACTTGTGCTTCATGTGGATATCGGAAGTAGCAACAAAGGTATGAATTCTGGGGTTTTTAGCATGTTTGACCGCATCAAAAGCGCGGTCAATATCTGCTTTCAGCGCCCGGCAGAGCCCTGCAACCTGAATATCGCCTACGGATTTAGCGATCGCGGTTACGGCTTCAAAGTCACCCTGACTTGCTGCAGGGAAACCGGCTTCAATGATGTCTACGCCGAGCTTTTCCAGCTGCCGCGCCATGGTGATTTTTTCACCCATGTTCATGGTTGCACCGGGGGACTGCTCGCCATCACGCAATGTAGTATCGAAAATGTATACTTTATCAGACATTTATCTATCTCCAGAATGAAGCTGCAAGTACAGAATATTTGCAGTGTATAATAAAAAGGGGGAATAAAACAGTGAAACAGGTTAAACTACTGAGTAATTTACCGTCCCCGAAAGAATTTTGGTACCGTATAAGCTTGTTCTGGGTGTAGTTGTAGAACTACCTTGGGAAAAGCTTATGACAATTCTTTGGAGGACTTTCCTAGTAGCTTATTGCTTCTGCGGGATAGAATAAAAATAGTATAAATAGGACCGGAAATAATATAACCGGCAAAGATCACGAAACCCAGAAATTTGGGCTGAGATGCGACCATGGTAAAGAGCGCAATAACGGTAACCATGGAGCTGAAGGGGTGAGCTTTGAATACACCAAATTCTTTGAAAGAATTATAGCGGACGGTACTCACCATCAGAAATGCGAGGCAATATACAAGCACCAGAGTGAACATAGGCAGTACACTCTGAGCAAGAGTCTCAGGGAGATAAGGGGTGAACAGGATCAGAGTCGACAAGGTACAGCCTGCCGCAGGAATGGGCAGACCAATAAAATGGGCTTTGGAGGTTGTTCCAGCCTGAACATTGAAACGAGCGAGTCTGAGCACACCGCAAGCCATCAATAAGAAAGCTGCCAGCATACCCAGTCTTCCGAACTGGTGAAGTTGCCAGTGATATACCATGAACGCAGGAGTAACACCGAAAGCGACCGCATCAGCGAGAGAATCGAGCTGTACGCCGAATTCACTGCTGGTTCCGGTCAACCGAGCAACCTTTCCGTCGAGACCGTCAAAGAGACAGCTCACCAGAATGGCTACAGCACTCATCTCGTATGCACCTTCCACAACCCAGTTCATCGCGAGGAACCCACAAAACAGGCTCGCCACGGTGAGGAGGTTGGGCAGAATGTATACGCCCTTGTGCTTCGGTATTCTTTTTTCCTTTGCCATGAGTAACACTTAAACTGATTTAAAAATAAATTCCAGTAGAATCGTATTAGTTTTTAACTTTACCTAACCCGTTAGGGTCAAAATGTTCGGTTGGCAACATGCCTGTAACCGCTTTCTGGAAACAGTTAATACTCCCCTGTCAGACAAAGGTCAACCCGATATTTGTAAATTATTTATATATCAGTATCAGACCGCAAAACAAGCTTAGTCCTTACCAGACCTAAACAAGCCCCTTAAAAACTGAACACCCGCCCAAGAGAATTAAGCCAATACGGGCTGTAGGCAGCCCACGCTGTGCCCACTGAAAACAAATGATTCGCTAGAATACTTTTCTTTCAAAAGTGAATACATTATCCGCAACCTCCCGTTACGAAAGACCAGATCATCAAACTCAAACCCCAGCTTGGAAGCCACACGCATGGAGCCACGATTAGCCGGGTGAATGAGGGCTTTTATACCCTGAAGATTTGTTTTGCGGTAAGCATAATCTAAAAAGGCTGAGGCTGATTCCGTAGCAAGTCCTGCTCCCCAGTAATTTTTTTGAAACACCCAGCTGATACCGACCTGCCCGAGCAGCGATTCTGAAAAACCTTCCAAGGGTTGCACTCCGCAATAACCTGCTAATGCTCTACTACCCTTCATTGCAACCCCAAACAGGCAATACCTCTGCCGTGCGAATAATTCTTCCTGTTTTTGCAGCAAAGAACATATCTTGCCGTCAGACCACGGTTCCTGCTTTAGGATGTAGCGATAAACATCGGGATTTTTCATCATATCGGAAAGAAATCCGGCATCATCCAACTTAAGGGGCCTTAAAATAAGTCTCTGCGTCTCGATAAACACGGCGCGTATCTCCCGGGCCTATTCCCGGATGATACCACCTCCGAGCACAGCGCCCTCTTCTGTATATACTGCCACAATCTGTCCCGGCGTAGGCCGGGAATGCGGCTCAATGAAATCAAATTTTATGCTGCTGCCAACCTGCACGGCCCTTGCGGGCTTGGATCGCTGACGGTAGCGAGTCTGGATGTAGACGGTTTCCGGCCAGCGTTCAAAATCAATCAGAAAGTTGAAACTGTCAGCAACACAGCCCCCGGCTTCAAGCTCATCACGGGTCCCCACGATAAGCAGATTACGTTTCATATCCTTATCCAGAACATAAAGCGGAGCCTTCCATGAAATACCCAATCCTCGTCGCTGGCCTTGAGTGTAGCGCCAGAGCCCATTGTGCTTACCGACCTTAGTTCCATCAGAAAGAACCGCTATCCCCGGTCCGGGAAGCTTTACCTTGCGATCAATCAAGAACTGGCGGTAATCATCATCAGGAACAAAACAAATCTCCTGACTCTCTGAGGGCAGCGGAATCTCCACACCGCGCTTTTCCAGCTCGGCATAAGTTTGATCCTTGCTGTGACCGCCAAGAGGGAAAATCGCATTCAAAACTGAATCACGCGGTACAAGGGAAAGAAAATAACTCTGGTCTTTGCCCATATCAGCACCACGGGCCAACACGCGACCATAGCGCGCGTCTTCGGCAATACGTACGTAATGCCCAGTTCCGAGCAGATCGCAACCAAGTTCCTGTGCAGCTTTATAAAGTACGCCAAACTTGATTTCAGGGTTGCAGAGAGCGCATGGATTTGGGGTGTTTCCCCTAAGATATTCCTGAACAAAAGGCTCGACCACCAAACGGTCAAACTCCGCAGTGAGATCAAAAACATGCAGTGGCACATCCAGCTCTGCACATCTCTTCTCCAATCCGGCAACAGCGACTTCGGCCTTTTTCTTACCCAGAAAACAACCGTGGACTGCCACAATATCCGCTCCGCTCTCTTTAAGCAGAACGGTAGACAATAGACTGTCCGCGCCACCGCTGACAGCCATGGCGACCTTCCGCCCCGCTGCCAGATCTTTAAGTTCAGGATATTTAAACCCTGTATCCATTACATTCTCCACAAATTACTTATTGTTTGTAACAGTATATCAACCGTGAAATTTCGTTCCGGTTACAAACTACAGAGCAGCTCTTATCCCAGCAAGTAAAAAATGAGAAATGCCCGGACACCCCCGATGGGTCTCCGGACAAGTCTCTCACAAGTCAAACCTATACAATGCCGGACCACTCCGGCTTATTGCTATTCTACTTTTTTCGGTTGCGGCAGGACAAGGTTCAAAAAGACACCGAGAATACCGGCAAGGCCGATTCCGCCGAGTCTGAACTCATCGCTGAAAGGAGTAGGCAGAGACATGCCACCCACACCGAAAATTACAATCAGAGCAACGATAGCGAGGTTGCGTGCTTCCATAAGATCATCGCCGGCACGAACAAGAGTATTCATACCGACAACCATAATCGCACCGAAGAGCAGGACCATAATACCACCCATTACCGGAACGGGAATGGTGGAAAGGAAGGCACCGACCTTACCGCAGAAAGCGAGGGCCATGGCAACAATTGCAGCCCAAGTCATGATTGCGGGGTTGAAAACCTTGATCAGAGCAACTGCGCCGGTAACCTCAGAATAAGTGGTGTTCGGAGGTCCGCCGAGGAAAGCAGCAAGAGAGGTAGCCAGACCGTCACCAAGCATGGTGTTCTGTATACCGGGTTCTTTCACGTAATCCTTGTTGGCAACGGAACTGATGGCAAGAACATCACCGAAGTGTTCAATTGCCGGAGCGATTGCCACCGGAACGATGAAAAGCACGGCTTCAAGGTTCCATTCAGGTGCGGTAAAGTTGGGAATTGCAAGCCAGGGAGCAGCTGCAACAGCGTCAAAGTTAACCAGACCGAGAAAAAGTGAAACAGCATAACCTGCTGCGATACCGCAAAGAATGGGAATCAGCTTGAGCCAGCCCTTACCGAACAAGGACACGACAACGGTAACAGAGAGAGAAACCATGGAGACAATCAGTGCAGTCTTTTCGGGAACCAGCACAACAGAGCCATCACCTGTTTTACCCACAGCCATGAAAACTGCGACCGGAGCAAGGATCAGCCCGATAACCATGATGACCGGACCGGTTACGATCGGAGGCAGAACACGCTTCAGGATATCGGTACCGCGCCAACGGATAAGAAAACTGAGTATTACATAGAAAAAACCTGCTGCGGCAAGTCCACAGAGGGTGGAAGGTATACCCCAGGTCTGTACGCCGTAGATGATGGGCGCAATGAAAGCAAATGAGGATGCCAGAAATACGGGAATTTTACCCTTGGTAACAACCTGAAAAACCAGTGTACCAGCGCCGGCGGTAAAAAGGGCCACGTTGGGATCAAGCCCGGTCAGCAGGGGGACAAGGACGAGTGCACCGAATGCGACGAAAAGCATCTGTGCGCCAAGGACAACGTCTTTTGCCCTGAAATTATAGTCAGTACTGGATATGCTCATTAGTAATCTCCGTAAAATTATTCCAAAAAAAAGGCACCGTATTTGGTGCCTTTAAAAACATTTACTTAGTGCCGAATATCTTATCGCCCGCGTCTCCGAGACCGGGGAGAATGTATCCTGCATCGTTGAGTTTTTCATCGATGGACGCCGTGTAAATATCCACGTCCGGATGAGCTTTAACAATTTTCTCAATCCCTTCGGGAGCAGCTACGAGGAACAAACCTTTAATATTGGTGCAACCGGACTTCTTGAGAAGATCGATTGTTGCCATCAGGGTTCCGCCGGTCGCGAGCATGGGGTCAAGAATAAGAGCGATACGCTCATCAATGTTACTTGCAAGCTTGACGTAATATTCGACAGGCTGCAAAGTCTCTTCGTCACGGTAAAAGCCGACAACACTGACACGGGCACCGGGAACCATGTCCAGAACGCCGTCCATCATACCGAGGCCGGCCCTAAGAATAGGAACTACGGTGATTTTTTTACCCTTGATTTCCTCAACCTCAACTTCACCAGCCCAACCAGTAATGGTTTTAGCTTCGGTTGCGAGGTCTTTGGTTGCTTCATAAGTAAGCAGTCTGGAAATTTCCTGAGCCAGTGCGCGAAAACGACTTGTGCTGATGCCGTCTTCACGGAGAATGCCGAGCTTGTGTCTTACCAAAGGATGGTCTACCACATGTACCGCCACGGTGCCTCCTTGATCCCATGTTATTTGTTATAAAATCCGAAAAGTCAAAACTTCGTGTTTCTATAAGACACAGCTTTGACAGTCAAGCAGATTTTGAATTATTCTCCGGTTAAGCCTTATCCACTTGGCATAACTGAAAATTACTAATAAGCATCCAAGTACTGAATACGAATATAACCCAATATGGAATAAATTACATGTGCAATAACGAAGATTTTCAAGAAAATGAGTCCCAGCTTCTCTGGACAAAAACTGCAGAATTCTCCGACAGTAATACCCGGTTGGACAAATTCTGGGGAACCGCTCTGGAAGAAGAAGGAATTTCGCGCGGTAAGGTAAAAGACTGGATCAAGGCCGGATTTGCTGAAATAAACGGCAAGGTCTGCAAAAAGCCGAACCAGAAATTGATGGGAAACGAAGAGCTTACCCTCAAAGGGGAAGCTGAACTGACTTCGCTGGTCCCCGAAGACCTGCCACTTGAAATTATATATAATGATGGAAAGATCGCAGTAATCAACAAACCGGCAGGACTGACCACTCACCCAGCACCCAGCTGCCCTACCGGGACACTCGTTCACCGCATGATTCACCACTTTCCTGAAATCCGGGATATGGACGAATGGCGGCCCGGGATTGTGCACCGTCTGGACAAGTTTACATCCGGCCTCATTACCGTAGCCTTGAACGAACATGACCGTCTTGCCATGTCCACCTCCTTTGCAGATCGTGAGGTTAACAAGGCCTATCTTGCAATCGTGCATGGCGTCCCTGCACGGGAGTTCGGTGAAATTGACCAGCCCATGGGCAGGCATCCGGTGCATAAAACCAAAATGGCGGTAGTCCTCAAAGGAGGACGCGATGCCCGCTCCGAATATAAAGTACTCTGGTCCGATCCAGCCGGACGAGCCAGTCTTGTTAAGGTAAAAATTTTCACCGGACGCACCCACCAGATCAGGGTCCACATGGCCCACATCGGCCATCCGCTGGTAGGCGATCTGGTATACGGTTCTATGCCGCACTCCATATGGGAGCAGGAAGAGCCCCAGCTGGCCAAACTTGCTAAACGTCAGATGCTGCATGCCTACTCTCTCTCATTCACTCACCCTGATTCCGAAGAAGAGCTGAGTTTCACCCAAGCACCGCCCGAAGATTTCATCACCATGCTCAAGGCTCTTGATAAATCAGTACAACGTGTCGGTTTGATCGGCATGCCCTGCGGTGGCAAATCCGCAGTACTTAAGGTCCTTGCTGACAAGAACATTCCCACCTTCAGCGCGGATGAATCCGTAGCCCGTTCCTATGAAAAGGACGGAGCGGGATGGGAACTGATGCGCCAAAGATTCGGCAACCGTTTCATAGACAACGAAACCGGCAACATTGACAAGACAGAACTCTTCACCGCCATGCGCGAAAATGACGACCTGCGCCGGGAAGTCATGAATATAGTGCATCCCATTGTGCAGCACGATGTAAGTGAATTTTTCAAAGCCAACACCAATGAGCCGCTGGCTGTAGCGGAGGTTCCTCTGCTGCTGGAAGGCGGCTGGCATACCCAAAAGCTGGTTGATGCTGTAATCGGAGTGCGCACTCCTGAAGCTAAGCGTACAGGTGAATTACGTGAGAAACGTAAAATTGACCCTGAAATACTTGCAGTTTTCGATTCGTGGCAGTGGGATGAAAAATCCAAAATGGATTGCTGCACCGCTATCATAGAAAATGATGCCGATCTGGCTAAACTTGATTCGGAAACAAACCGGATTCTCGAAATTCTGGCTGGCCTGCGCAAGGACAAGGAAACATCATTCGAAAACCACCTCAAAAAGCTGTTCATGCCTGATGAAAGCTAGGTTTTCGAACTTGTGAGTATTGACTTACCCGCTCTATGTGTTATTTTATAAGTAAGACTTGAGGCGTGTGGTCAGGGCCGTAGTCGGAAGAATGAACACAACGTAATTGTTAGGATGCAAGTCCATTATACATAAAAGAATTCTACGCAAGGTCCAACCCCGCTTTCGGCATCAGGTTTAGTGTTTAGGGAGTGAGTACCCCTAGTTTACCTACCAACTCAATCTCGTCACGCCCCCGCTGCATTTATGTAGCGGGGGTCGTTTTTTTGTGGGATTATCCCCATAGAGATCAAAATACTTTTCTGTTAAGCTTTAATTTAAATTCATAAATCTCAAGCTCCAACAAAGGCTAACCCCATGATCCCAATCCGCGACAACGTCCCCTGCCTGATCACGCCGTACGTGCTGCGCGGAATCATGATCGTAAATGTCATTGTTTTTGTGTTTGAACAGATGCTGACCCCGCAGGGACGGCTGGCACTTTTCCACCTGCTGGGCGTCGTTCCGGCAAGATTTTTCAATCCAGAATGGGCAGTAGCCGCCGGATATCCTGATTCCGGGATACTGCCGTTATTCACTTATATGTTCCTGCACAGCGGATGGCTGCACATCATTTTAAATTTATGGATGCTCTGGATTTTCGCCGACAACATCGAAGATGCCATGGGGCATGGACGGTTCATCTTGTTTTATCTGGTCTGCGGGATCATAGCCATCGCAGTACAGATGATAATAAACCCCTCTGCCAGTGCGCCCGTAATCGGTGCCTCCGGCGCGGTAGCCGGAATCATGGGAGCATATATGCTGCTCTATCCTCACGGACAGGTTTTGACTTTATTTCCTGTAATCATCATCCCGTTTTTCTTTAAAATTCCGGCATCATTATTCTTGGGAATCTGGTTCCTGATTCAAGTATTTTCCGGTGTATCCGAACATTTTGCCGAAGGTACACAAAAAGTCGCATGGGCCGCCCACATCGGCGGATTTATCGCCGGAGTGATCTTGATTCGATTCTTTGTGAAGAAGGATCGTTGTGTTTATTGTTATGTGCCGGAGAAAAAAGATTATGAGTTGCCGGAGGATTTTTAATCAAAATTAAAAATTACAACTCTATTGAGCACAACTCCTCGACTAATTAGGTAAGGCAGATCGTGGCATACGTGCGACATCAAAACACCTTTCGGCATCTGCAAGAGCCACGGCTACGATTTCCTTATCCAGCTTTCCTGAATCGCGCATTTCACTTAAAATTCTTGCTACATTCTCCAACGTCATGCCTTTACGATAAGGCCTATCCTGAACCAATGCCTGAAATACGTCTGAGACCGCTATAATTCTGGCAGGAACAGATAAATCCTCTTCAGAAGGATGAAAGGGATATCCGGTTCCTTCACAGTTTTCATGATGATAGGCAGCCCATTTCGCAATATCACCAAGACCATCTATTGCTCTCAATATTTCATAAGTCTCATAACTATGCTGATTTATGATTGATCTTTCCTTCGCAGACAAGGGGCCTGGTTTTTCAAGAATATGATCCGGGATATGGAGCTTACCTATATCATGCAGGTAAGCGGCAACTTCAATTTTATCGACTACATCATCAGGAAGATGAAGCAATTGCGCTATATGGCGAGCCAGAGCAGCAACCCCATCTGAATGCTGCACTGTAAACGGGCTTTTCTGATCGACAATATACGAAAATATCTGGGCCAGTTTTTTCAAATCAGAAATGCATAACCGTTCATACTCGCCATGCGTCCCCATATCCCAAGCAAATCTGTCAATGTGACGATTTTCCAACGAAAGCCAAAATGCTTCCGGCTTAGAGATATGAATAAAGGCTTCAACAAGTCTCGGATCAAAATAAGTATCCTGCTTGGAGACAATACTGCTAACAATATTATCAGTATGAAAAAGAATATTCGGTCCATAAGACGAGGCGGCTGTTACGTCCACACGATCTGCAAGAAAAATAAGGTTTGCAAGTAGCTTGTCATTCTCAGGAATATCGATGTCTCGTAATTCCGGCCATGGAGTGTGATGACACAAAATATGTGTCGCCATTTTCGAAAGAGGCTTAAACCCCTTCAACAACCTATGCCCTATAACACAGTGTTCACCGGAATTCTCCCAATCGAACTGATTAGCGAGATATCCATGCACGGTATCTGAGGACACACCGCAATCATGCAATAATCCAAGATCAAAAACATACTGTTTTTCCTTATCAGAAAAACCCAGCCGATTGGCGATCTGCATTGCAATATAACCGACCCGCTTGCCATGAGCGGTATCATTCATCCCCACCAGACTTACTGTATTCTCAATAGCCAGCACCATCTGTCTGAGATCTACTGAAACTTCCGACTGATTATCCACATCCATCTCCCCGAAAATTATAACTACCGGCACAAGTTCGTACCCCAGAAATTAAAGCCCGGACCAAAGGCCCCGGCAAACCGCTTAGACACATATTATTTAGGATAGCATTCTCGTATGTTTCTCACAACATACTTCAAAACAACATCCACATTGAAAATTATCATGACACGCAGAATTCTCTCGATAAGGCTGCTCGATGCATTAGCGTTAACCATTTCAAACGTTTTACCCATCACTCTCACCTAAATTTCAATTATTACGCTTGACTTGCTCAAACTCTGATTTATTCTGGTAGAGTGGCGGACAGAGACTGATCGCCCAACCACTCAAGGAGTAATTACAAGATGAGCGTGAAATATAAGGACTACTACAAACTTCTGGGAGTTTCCCGGTCCGCAAGCAAGGATGAGATTGCCAAGGCTTTCAAAAAGCTGGCACGGCAATACCACCCGGACTTGAACCCGGACAATGCGGAAGCTGAAACGAAGTTTAAGGAAATCAACGAAGCTTACGAAGTTCTTAAGGACCCCGAAAAGCGGAAAATGTACGACCAGTTCGGCGCGGACTGGGAGCACGGGCAGAATTTCCGTCCGCCTCCGGGCTATGAGAACATGAACTTCGGCGGCGGTGGCGGATTCGGAGGATTCGGCGGTGCTGGCGGCGGTGATTTCAGCGATTTTTTTGAAACAATTTTTGGCGGCGGAGGCGCAAGCTTCAGCGGTAGCGGATTCGGCGGCTCGCAGGGCTTTGGCGGTGGAGGATTCCATCAGCAGCGTCCTCGCAAAGGCGAAAATTCCGAAACCACCCTGCTGCTGACCCTTGAGGAAGCTTACAAAGGCGGACCTAAATCCGTAACAGTACAGGAAAGAGCAACTGGCCCGGGCGGGCATCCCATGGTGCAGTCCAAGACTCTGGATGTTAAGATTCCCGCTGGGATTAAGGAAGGTCAGAAAATCCGCCTTTCCGGTCAGGGATCACCCGGCCCGCATGACGGACCGCGCGGCGACCTGTACCTTAAGGTCAAGCTTGCAGCGCACAAGGATTTCAAGGTCGAAGAAAGCAACGTCATCCTCGACCTGCATCTCGCCCCCTGGGAAGCGGCGCTTGGCGGGAAATTCAAGCTGCCCACCCTTGACGGAATGGTTGAAATGAACATTCCCGCAGGGCTTGGAAGCGGTAAAAAGCTGCGCATCAAGGGACGCGGACTTGGCACAGGAGCCAAGAAAGGCGACCAGTTTGTGCGCATCATGATTCAAGTGCCCAAAGCCGAAACAGACGAAATTAAAAAACTCTGGGAAGAACTGGCTGCAAAGTCCGACTTCTCACCCCGCTCATTCTAAAGGAGGCCCGCAATGAACATTAAAGAAAGGACCGAAGCGCAGCCTCCTTCCAGTTCCAAACGGCTGGTTATCACTCAGGTCATGGAAATGACCGGGCTGAAAGAAACCGTGGTAATGGAACTGATCAGCATGGAATGGGTGCGCCCCGGAACTACCGGGGACGGACATTATCTCTTTGAAACACGCGATCTCTATCGCATGACCAAGCTATCAAGGCTCTGCAAGGACCTTGATGTAACCCCCACAGGCGGCTCTATCATCGTAGACCTGCTCGAAAGGGTCGAAAAACTTGAGTCGCAAATCGAAGAAATGAAAAAGTTAATTTAAAACCGCAATGACTTGCGAGTTTAAAAATAGATTCAAACTCCTGCCTAATACGCCGGATTACTTCAGGGGGAGGGCTCCCCTCTCTCCCTGAAGGACAGTAAAGGTGCGTCCAAAGTTCACCCAAGCGGGTTGAAAAGAGTTGTGAATCTGAATGCAAGTCAATTAAGATAAAGCAAAGGAGACTATATATGGATCCGAACAAATTCACACAGAAAACCAACGACGCAATTGCTGCGGCACAATCTCTGGCTGTTAAAAACGGTCAGCAGCAGATAGAAGTGGAACACCTCCTCCTCGCTCTCATTGAGCAGGAGAAAGGGATTGTTTCCAAAATTCTCGAAAAATCATCTATTGATCCCGCAGACTATAAAAAGGCTGTAGAGGATGAGATCCGCAAACTGCCTAGGGTCAGCGGTCCCGGCGCTCAGCCCGGTCAGGTATTTGTTACCCAGCGGCTGAACAGAATTATTGTGGCCTCTGAAGAAATCGCCCAGCGTATGCAGGACGAATTCATCAGCGTGGAACACCTTTTCCTCGCCATCATGGATGAACACGGCTCCACCGGAGCGGGTAAGGTAAACAAAGCTTTCGGTCTGACCAAAGACAAAGTGCTGGAAGCAATGACCTCCATCCGCGGCAACCAGCGCGTGACCACCGATAACCCCGAAGCCACCTACGATGCGCTCAAGAAATACGGACGCGATCTGGTGGAAGAAGCACGCAAAGGCAAGCTTGATCCGGTCATCGGCCGAGATTCCGAAATCCGGCGCGTTATCCGCATCCTGTCCCGTAGAACTAAGAACAACCCCATCCTCATTGGTGAGGCCGGGGTCGGTAAAACCGCCATCATCGAAGGTCTGGCCCAACGCATCGTCAAACAAGACGTGCCCGAAGGGTTAAAAGACAAAACCGTGTTCATGCTCGATATGGGTGCGCTCATTGCCGGTGCCAAATATCGCGGAGAATTTGAGGAACGCCTCAAGGCCGTACTCAAGGAAGTTCAGGAATCCGAAGGCCGGATCATCATCTTTATTGATGAAATTCACACCATTGTCGGCGCAGGTAAGACTGACGGCGCAATGGATGCCGGAAACCTTCTCAAGCCTATGCTGGCCCGTGGTGAGCTGCACTGCATCGGCGCGACCACCACTGACGAATACCGCAAATACATTGAGAAAGACCCGGCCCTCGAACGCCGTTTCCAGACTATTCTGGTTGAGGAACCGACAATTGAGGACACCATCTCAATCCTGCGCGGGTTAAAAGAGCGCTTTGAAGTGCACCACGGTGTGCGTATCAGTGACAGCGCGCTGGTGGAAGCTGCGAGTCTCTCCGCCAGATATATCACTGACCGCCAGCTGCCTGATAAAGCCATCGACTTAATTGATGAAGCAGCCGCCATGATCAGGACGGAAATTGACTCCCAGCCATACGAACTGGATAAGGTCAACCGCCAGATCATGCAGGCTGAAATTGAACGCGAAGCACTGCGTAAAGAAGACGATGCCGCATCCCGTGAACGTCTTTCCAAACTGGAAGACAGCCTCACCGAGATGAAGATCAAACAGTCCGAGCTGGTTGAACAATGGGAAAAAGAAAAAGGGTCAATTGATACTGTACGCGACCTCAAGGCGCAGATCGAAAAGACCAGAATAGATATTGAAGAAGCCCAGCGTAAAGGCGACCTCGGCCGCGCATCTGAGTTGACTTACTCAGTGCTGCCCGGTCTGGAAAGTCAGCTGGCAGCTATCTCCAACGACATCGAAGGAGAAGATGACAAAGTAACTGCGGACAGCAAACGTCTGCTTAAAGAATTTGTCGGCCCGGATGATATTGCAGGGATCATCTCCCGCTGGACCGGAATACCGGTCACCCGACTTGTGGAAGGTGAGCGAGAAAAACTGCTCCGCCTCGAAGAAATCCTTCATGACCGGGTAATCGGTCAGGATGATGCGGTCCGTGCGGTATCCGAAGCGGTCCTGCGCGCCCGTGCCGGATTGAAAGATCCTTCGCGGCCCATCGGCTCATTTATCTTCCTCGGACCCACCGGGGTCGGTAAAACCGAGCTTTGCAAGGCTCTTGCTGAAGCGCTCTTTGACAGTGAAGAAAACATCGTGCGCATGGACATGTCCGAATACATGGAAAAACATGCGGTCGCACGGCTCATCGGAGCCCCTCCGGGCTACATTGGCTACGACGAAGGCGGTCAGCTTACCGAAGCCATCCGCCGTAAGCCCTATTCCGTAGTGCTCTTTGATGAAATCGAAAAAGCGCACAGCGATGTGTTCAACGTTTTGCTGCAAATCCTCGATGACGGCCGGATCACCGATTCACAAGGCCGCACCGTGGATTGCAAGAACACCATCATCATCATGACCTCAAACCTCGGTTCTCAGCTCATGCTTGAAGGAATCGAAGCAAACGGAGAATTCAAGGATGGTGTTCAGGACGGTGTAATGAACGTTCTACGCGGACATTTCAGGCCCGAATTCCTGAACCGCGTTGACGAAACAGTGCTCTTCAAGCCGCTGCTTGAAAAAGACCTTGTCAAGATCGTAGACCTGCAACTTGCAGGACTGCGTGCGCGACTGGAAGAACAGAAAATGTCTATGGAAGTCACAGACAAAGCCAAGGCATTCATCGCCCATGCGTCCTACGATCCTATCTATGGGGCAAGACCGCTGCGCAGATACCTGCAATCCCATGTGGAAACTCCACTGGCCAAAAAGATCATCAGTGGCGATCTTCGTGAGGAACAGACTATCAATATTGATGCCGGAGATGATGGTTTGGAATTTATGACTGATTAATTTAAATAAAACGACAAGTTCAAAGAGCCGCAAGCATAATTGCTTGCGGCTCTTTTTTTGTTGCGTACTGACATAGATTTAACTTAATTTCATAAAATCGAGGCCACCTCTATCACGAGCATAGAACGTACAAGCGGGCAAAAAGACAACAAGTGACTTTCATAACGAGGCCAGAAAATGCAATCAAAAGACTTTAGCAACATTGTGTATCCTAAACTCCTAATAGTCATTCTGATACTATTTGCTGCGATGATAAGCATACAGCCCGCTCCTTGTGCCTATGCCGAGGACGATGAACCTGAATATCATGAAATCGTAATTGTCGGCGGCGGCATAGCTGGACTCAGTACAGCCTATCACCTGCCGGGGCGAGATGTTCTGGTTCTGGAAAAACAACCGGAAGTGGGCGGTAGGTCTATTTCGGGATACCGGGATGGCTATTGGTACGCTAAAGGGACTGAATACGTAGGAGTTCCTTATGGAGCATTAAAAAACATAGTTGATGGCTTGAATATGACGTTGCTGCCCATAGTTCCTCCAATGGATGCAATATGGACGGACGGTAAAATCCATTACGGTTTCTCCGGGATGCTTAAACTCCTGACACGGAAAGGAGGATTAAGAGGTTTAAAACGTTTCCACCGACTGATAATGAATCAATATGCGCTATTTGAAGAGTTTCAGGAATCTAGACAGGAAGGTATTTTTTCAAAAAACAAAGACCTTCAAAACCTTGATGCTATGACAGCAGCGCAGTGGATGGATAAAAATGAAATTCCGCAATCGTATAAGGATAAATACAATGTGACTGCCATGGGACTGTTCGGCGCTAATCTCGATGAAATTTCAGCCCTGAGCTTATTTGAAGAAGTCGCTTTTGATTTTGAAGGTTTTGACCCGTCTGAACTTGAAGATGAGGAAGGACTTCCAATACGAAACGGCGATGAATCTGCCTTCTCCTTCCGCACAGGAATTGCGGAAGTCAGTAAAAGCATTGCCAAGCACCTTGGCCCCGCAGTGCGGACTAGCAGTACCGTAACTTCGATTGAACGTAACGCTGAAGGTGGCTACACCGTGCATTACCTTTCCGGTGGAAATGAAATAATAGTTGAAGCCGATATAGTTGTTATCGCCGTACCTGCTCCAATTGCAGCAAAGATCGCGAGTAAGGTTATCCCGGAAGAACAATCCAAAGTAGTTAATAATATTAAATACGCTCCTTATGTTACGTGTGCATTATTCTTCTCAGAACCAATTTTTACCAAGAGTTTTGATCTCGCAATGCCACCGGATTTTTTCTTCACTGATTTTTATGATTCCACTTGGGTGCAAAGGCATAAGGACCCCAAGGCACCCAAAAATATCTATATCAACTCCGCTTACATCGCGCCCAAAAGCTTTAAAGATAATTCCATCCTCAAGTTAAGCGACACTGAAATTGTCGACCGGGTTTTCAAAGACCTTGAAAAAGTATTCCCGGGAAGCAAAGCCAAGATGACCGGATACGACATTCATCGCTTTACCCATGCATACCCGGTAATGGAACCGGGAACACTTATGAACCTCGCTAAACTGAATTCGCAAGGAAATGGAAGCTTGTTCTTTGCCGGAGACTGGACACTCTACCCTACATTTGAATCAGCATGTGATTCTGGAAGGTTGGCAGCGGAAAGAATTTTAGAAGAACTAAACGATTAACAGACTCAAGGGCCTGCATGTACGCATCAGGCCCTTTTCTAATAACCAGCTATCCTAGAATTGGTTAAAAGCAAAAATATTAAAGTTTGTTGACAAGAGCTTACTTATTATTTAGTAATAATTATCAACAGCAATTAAGGAGATTAATAAATGCAAGATAAAGTTCTCGAAGCAATGAAAGATGCAGGTAAGCCCGTTCGTCCCGGTGATGTCGCAAAAGCCATCGGCGAAGAATCCAAAGAAGTTTCTAAAGCCATTAAGGCTCTCAGAGAAGCAGGAAAAGTTCACAGCCCCAAACGCTGCTACTACGAACCTCTTTAAGATATTTAAATAGCCTCATTATACCACTCACACCCCAAGTAAAAAGGCGGAATGTTCGATCCCACCCGAACAGTCCGCCTTTTGCTATTCATAGCACACAAAAAAGCCGCAATATCTTATATGATATTGCGGCCTTAATTTTTGGTAACGCCCGGAGGCACTCTCTAAATCAACAAATTCCCAACCTGATAAATAATCACGGACAGCGTGTAACCGAAAGCCAGCGACCCGAAAACTGAGAATGTCGCCCATTTCCAGTTGGTTTCACGGGCGATAACCGCCACAGTAACCATGCACGGCACATAAACCATCAAGAAGATAAACACCGACCAGATGACCGGAGTGGTCCATGCCTTATCCGCAGCAATTTTCTCAGTAAGAGAAAGAGGCTCTTCCGGATCTTCCTCTCCAAGAGAGTAAGCTGTGGACATGGTGGAAACAAAGACTTCCTTGGCTGCAAATGCGCCTATGAAAGCGATATTAGCCTGCCACGGAAATCCGGCTACGTCTGTCACCGGAGATATAGCCTCACTGAGACGGCCTGCATAGGAATATTTAAGGGCTGCCTCACCTTCATTGTAGCTGATTTCAGCAAGAGCCTGCGCTGCCTTGGTTTCTTTTTCCTCAGCAGTGCCGGTCCATGCAGCACTCTGCTCTGCAACCTGAACACGCTGAGCTTCGAAAGCTGCAACACGTTCAGCAGGAAGCTGCGGAAAGGTCATCAAGGCCCACATAAGAACGGAAATGGCAAGAATTACGGTACCAGCTTTCTTCACGTATTCCCAGACACGATCCCAAGTGTGAATGGCAATCCCGTGCAAAGTCGGAATACGGTATGGCGGTAATTCCATAACAAAAGGAGTGGACTCACCCCTGAGAGCGGTCCAACGCAACAGCCGCCCGAAACAAAGGGCCAGCAGCCAAGAAACCAACACCAGACAAAACATGACCGTAGTCGCATTGTCCGGGTAAAATGCACGGACAAGCATAAGGTATGCGGTGGTCTTCGCACCGCAGATCATGAACGGAGCGGTCAGGATGGTGGCGATACGTTCCTTGGGACTGCGCAAAGTTCGGCAGGTCATTACCCCGGGAACAGCACAACCGCCCGGAAGACCGCCGGACATAATGAAGGGCATAATCGACATACCGTGCAGCCCGAAGGAACGGAACACACGGTCAACCATGTATGAAACACGGGCCATATAACCAAGATCTTCCAGAAAAACGAGCATGGCGAACATGATCAAAATCAGCGGCGTAAACCCCATGACCGCGCCAACGCCATCAATAACGCCGGAAGTGATCATGGACTTGAGCAGTCCATCCGGCAAAAACGATCCTACGGTACTGGAGAACCACGCGAAAGCGTCTTCAACCCAGCCTTGCGGCACAGCACCTACATTAAAAGTAATGTAGAACATGCCGTACATGATCAGAAGCATGATTACCGGACCAAGAAATTTATGAGTCAGCACAAGGTCGATCTTGTCTGAAAAATCAAAACGAAGGTCATCTTCACGGCTGATAACACCCTGCTTAAGGATGGAGTTAATGAAACCGTAACGATAGTCGGCAAGCACTGCCTCGGGATAGGTGTTCAGGGTTTTCTGGATATGTTCGGAGACAGTCTTAACCTTTTCTTCCAGCTGTTCGGCTAGCGGTCCGGCCTTACTACCATTCTTCATGACAATTTCATCTTCTTCCAGATATTTGACCGCCAGCCAATGCGGATCATAGCGGTCTGTCATGAATTCATTTTCCTTGATCAAAGCAGTCATCTCTTCAATAACCGGATCAAGGTCGTGACCATATGAAATATTTACCGGACTCCACTTTCCCTGAGTTTTTTCAACGACCTTCTGGACAGACGCCATGAGCTCGTCTTTACCCACTCCCCTGCGGGCAATGCACTCGATGACAGGAACACCCATGAGTTCGGAAAGCTTTTCAGTGTCGATGCGGATGCCTTTCTTACGAACCTCGTCCATCATGTTCAGTCCGAGAACAACAGGCACACCGATTTCCATAAACTGAACAGCAAGATAAAGAGAACGTTCGAGAGAGGTCGCGTCGAGCATGTTGATGACCACATCGGGCTTTTCATCAACAATCACATCACGGGCAACAACCTCTTCCATGGAGTAAGAAGTAAGCGAGTATGTACCGGGCAAATCAACCAGATTAGCACAGAATTCCGGAGTACAATAACGCCCTTCAGTACGATCAACGGTAATTCCCGGATAGTTCCCCACCCGAGCCGTTGCTCCGGTCAGGGCATTGAACATAGTACTCTTTCCACAGTTTGGCTGGCCTGAAACAGCTACAAAATATTCCTTACCCATGAACTAATCCTCCGGCTGAACCACTATGAAATCAGCTTCATTGTTGCGCAGGGTCAAAGTAAACCCTTTCATGCGCAGAGCAACAGGATCTTTGAGAGGCGCACGGCCCACGACCATGAATTCAGTACCGGGAACAAGCCCCATATCACGAATACGGCGGCCAAGTTCACCACTGGCATTGACTGCAACGACAACACCTTTCTGGTCTTTTCTCATTGTTCTAAGTGATACGGACATAACTCCCCTCTACTATATATCGATGTACATGAATATGAATAGCATTTTCAACAACACGCAGTCTATTGGAGTACTGCGAGAAATGAGTTTCATAGGCACGCAGATGATTGAAAGTCAATCTCAAACCCTACAATTTTAATGTGAAAAGTTTGACATGTTTAATTTCACACCAATTAAGTATGCAACACAGTAAGTCAATCAGCTATAATCATTTTTAATTGTAGAAAAGATTGGACGGAACATTTACACTGCCAAAATAAACTACCACTCTAACCATTCATACTTCTACATGAAAAAATTACTCTCCTACGAAGATCTGCGCCAATACGCCAAAGTCCTGCTCTGGGCTTTAGACAGCCAAAAATCAGATGGCTTAAAAAACAAAGATATCATCATTATTAAATATGACTATCTGGCAACGCCTCTTGCTGAAGCACTTTTTGCGCTGCTCATTGAAAAACATTTACATCCAGTCATGGAAACCGGACTGACTCCGGCCATGAAAGCTGAATTGTACATCAATTCCAGCTATGGTCAGCTTACTTTTCATCCTCCGGGCAAAGAGGATCTTTACTCGAGCGCATCAGGCGTTATCCGCATTCACGCCCCGGAAGAAGTGGAAGCCATGACCGAGGTTGACCCTCGTTCGATAATGGAAAACCGGAATGGTTCGCGTTCCTTCCGCCAATCAATTGAGAAACGCAAACTGCACGGCAAGCTGGCTTGGACTGAGTGTGCCTACCCCACCGCAGCTTTGGCGGCAAAATCCGGTCTTTCACTTGAGGATTACACCACCCGACTCATGCGGGCCTGTTACCTGAATATGCCAGATCCAGCCCGCGAATGGCAGAAAATTTCTGATCGTACCAACGAGATAGCCAAGTGGCTTACTTCGCTGAATATCAAAACGATCCATATGCAATCGGAGCTTTGCGACCTATTTTTCTCACCCGGAGAAAACAGACGCTGGCAGGGAGCCGCCGGAGAGAACATTCCCGGATATGAGATCTACGTGTCTCCTGACTGCCGGACCGTGAACGGCATATACTACGCCGACCTCCCTTCTTTATATATGGATAAAGCCACCTATGGCGTGCAGATCGAATTCATGGATGGTATTGCAATGCACGTAAAGGCCATGGGCGGGGAAAAATTCATCCTTGATCAGCTCCGGGCAGACGGCGGAGCACGCAGGGTCGGTGAATTCTCTTTGACCGATGCATCCATCTCACGGGTCGATCATTTCATGGCCCAGACCATTCTTGATGAAAATTTTGGTGGAGAGCAAGGCAGCTGCCACATCGCGTTGGGTCAGTCCTTAAGCGAAACATTTGCAGGTCCTCCTGAAATTCTCGATAAAATGATGATGGATTCGCTGGGCTTCAATACTTCTTCCATTCATTGGGATCTTGTGAACACTGAAGAAAAAATTGTTACCGCAAGCCTTGCCGATGGCAAAAAAGTGACTATTTACGAGGGCGGACGGTTCAAAATGCCTTAAAAATGCATGAATTTAAAAAAAGTTCCCTTTGATCCCCTTTCATGTGTTGACAAGATATGCGGGATGCTTATTTGTCTAATTGTGCGGTCTGACTGTCCTTTTTCAAGGTACTCAGGCCGCTAATTCATGACACCGGAGAGTCCATGTCTGGAAAAGAAGATAATAAAGAAATGAACGAACAGGAAACCGCAGCAACTGAAACAGAAGAAACTGCGGAAGCTGAGAATGAAGTGACTTTAAGCGAAGATGAGCTCAAAGCCCTCTGCCGGGAACACGTATGCCCCGCATGCGATGTGATGGGAGAAGCCAAGGAAGAAAGGCTCCGCGCACTGGCCGAAACGGAAAATATCAAAAAGAGACTTGCCCGCGAGACTGAAGAACTGAAAAAGTTCGCGGCAGACTCCATCCTTTCCGACCTGCTGCCCGTGCTCGACAACCTTGATCTCGCCCTTGACCACGCCCAGAACCTCGATGCTTGCAAGGACTTCGTAATCGGCGTGGATATGACCAGAAAAATGTTTCTGGATACCCTCGCCAAACACGGCCTAAAAGCTGTAGGCAAAATCGGCGATGAGTTCGACCCCAATTTTCACGAAGCCATGGGCATGGCACAGGTTGCGGATCTTCCTGACAACTCCATCGCCCAGATCATGCAGCGCGGATACGTACTTAAAGAGCGGGTAATCCGTCCTGCAAAAGTAATGGTGAACAAATTATCCTGATTTTTATAGCCTGACCTCTTTACAAGCAGAAATCAGGCCTTAAATCATAATGCAATAAATTTGAACATTCATCTGGAGGAATTTATATATGTCTAAAATTATCGGAATCGACCTCGGTACTACCAACTCCTGCGTTTACGTTATGGAAGGTAAAGACCCCAAATGTGTTACCAACGCAGAAGGTGGCCGCACCACCCCCTCCATCGTAGGCTTCACTGACAAAGAACGCCTCGTTGGTGAAATTGCTAAACGTCAGGCTGTTACCAACCCTGAAAAGACCGTTTTCGCTATCAAGCGTCTCATGGGTCGTCAGGTAAGCACCCCTGAAGTAAAAAAATGGTCTGAGCACTGCCCTTACCCCATCGTTGACGGTAAAGGCGGAGATGCATGGGTTGAAATCGAAGGCAAAAAATACAGCCCGTCCGAAGTTTCCGCCATCATCCTGCAGCAGCTCAAAAAAGATGCTGAAACTTACCTCGGCGAACCTGTTACCGAAGCAGTTATCACCGTACCCGCATACTTCAACGATTCCCAGCGTCAGGCAACCAAAGATGCAGGCCGCATTGCAGGTCTTGAAGTAAAACGTATCATCAACGAACCTACTGCAGCTTCTCTGGCTTACGGCTTCGACAAAAAAGCCAACGAAAAGATTGCGGTATTTGACCTCGGTGGCGGTACCTTTGATATTTCCATCCTTGAAGTAGGCGACAACGTTGTTGAAGTTCGCGCTACCAACGGTGACACTTTCCTCGGCGGTGAAGACTTTGACAACGCTGTAATTCAGTACCTCGTTGAAGAATTCAAGCGTGAAAACGGCATCGACCTTTCCGCTGACCGCATGGCTCTGCAGCGTTTGAAAGAAGCTGGAGAAAAAGCGAAGAAAGAACTTTCCACTTCTGTGGAAACCGAAGTAAACCTGCCCTTCATCACCGCTGACCAGAACGGTCCTAAGCACCTCATGGTCAAAATTTCCCGCGCCAAGCTGGAAAAACTGGTTGAAGATCTTGTTGAACGCACCAAGATTCCCTGCCAGAAAGCACTGAAAGACGCAGGCCTGACCGCAGCTGACATTGACGAAGTCATCCTCGTCGGTGGTATGACCCGTATGCCTCTGGTACAGCAGAAGGTTCAGGAATTCTTCGGCAAAGAACCCAACCGTTCCGTTAACCCGGACGAAGTTGTTGCAATGGGTGCATCCATTCAGGGTGGTATCCTCGCCGGTGACGTCAAAGACGTTCTCCTGCTCGACGTTACTCCCCTGTCCCTCGGTATCGAAACCATGGGCGGTGTTTTCACTAACCTGATCGAAAGAAACACCACCATTCCTACCCGTAAGAGCCAGGTGTTCACAACTGCGGCTGACAACCAGCCCTCCGTGTCCATCCACGTTCTGCAGGGTGAGCGTCCCATGGCTGCCGACAACATGACCCTCGGTCGTTTTGAGCTGACCGGAATTCCCGCAGCTCCCCGCGGCGTACCCCAGATCGAAGTTACCTTCGATATCGATGCTAACGGTATCGTAAATGTATCCGCTAAGGATATGGGAACCGGTAAAGAACAGTCCATCCAGATCACCGCTTCTTCCGGTCTCTCCGAAGAAGACATTGAGAAGATGGTTAAGGATGCTGAGTCCCACGCTGAAGACGACAAGAAAAAGCAGGCTCTCATCGAAGCTCGCAACCAGGCTGACTCCCTGATCTACACCACTGAAAAATCCCTGCGTGAAGTAGGAGAAAATGTGGATGCAGCTCTCAAGTCCGACATCGAAGCCAAAATTGAAGATCTCAAAAAGGTTCAGGATTCTGATGATCCTGAAACCATCAAGCAGGCTACCGACGCTCTTGCTCAGGCTTCTCACAAGCTGGCTGAGCAGCTCTACGCACAGCAGAATACCGGAGCAGAAGGCGCCGCAGGCCCTGAAGGTGCTGCCAATGCCGGAGCTGCAGGCGCAGACGAAGATGTAGTCGACGCAGACTTCACCGAAGTTAAAGACGAGAAAAAATAATTCCCGTGCAAGCTTGCATAGCTGATTAGTAAAGTATAATTTAATCCGGCCTTCCTAAAGTTAGGAAGGCCGGATTTTTTTTACCTTCCCTTGACGAATTTACTTTCATGGGCCACAAACTTTGCATGGAAAAATCAATGAATAGAGACAAGGCCGTGCGCCTTTCAAACCATATTTTTACCTTAGTCATGCTGGCGGCTTTTATCTTTGCCGTATCCGGCTGTGTTTCTCTCCAGAAACAGCCGGTTAAAATGCCTACCATTTCCACTGAAATGCTAAGCACTACAGACCTTGCCAGTGAAGCTGATAAAGCCTGGCGGTTAAAGGACTACATCTCCAGCGAACTTTACTACACCAGACTGCTGGAACGCACCGATATTCCTGAACGGGTAATCCTCCCGGCAACGGAAAGATTGGCTGTCAGCTCCTTTAAATCCGGCCATTATCATGAAGCCGAAGCACGTCTTGAGCAGTGGCAGAAGCTTTCCGAAGAAGCGAGAAGCTCCCCGGTCTGGCAGAGTTACTATTTCGAGACCCTTGCTGCTATTAAGGATTTCTCCAAGCTGAGAACCCATCTTTCCCAGACCATGGAAGACCCTTTCCTGTCTTGGGATATCCGTTCCGCTGCAGGCAAAAGACTTTCCAGCATGGAACAGGATGCCGGGTCTCTTGAAGCACTCGAAAGGCTCTACGCCATTGCACCTGCTGACAATAACAAACAGGAACTGGAACAGTGGTTCATGAAAGGCCTTGAAGAAAAAAGTAAGGCTGAAATAGATGTCATGAACGAACTCGTTCCCAGCGACAGCAATTTGAAATTTCCCTACGAACTGCTGGTTTTCGAAAAAGCGGTCCGCCAGTCTGAAGACATTGAGTACTGGCCCATGTCGTGGCGCACCATGTCCGGCATCATCCAGAACGGTCAGATCGCGGATAAAACTTACTTCACCGAAATTCTGAATAAGCTCCAAGGAGAATACGGCATCCCGCGCGTAGGTATCGCACTTGTACTGCCCATCTCCGGACGTTTTCAGGAATACGGCTGGAAAATCGTACGCGGTGCGGGAGCTGCCCAGTGGGAAATGACCAAGGCAGGACTCGACGTGGATGTACAGGTCATCAACACCGAAGCTCCTGACTGGCTGGAAAGACTCCAGAATCTGCCCCCATGGTACTCCACTATCGGCGGACCTCTCAGCGTTAAAGCTTTCAAGCAGATGGAACAGGCCGGAACTTATGCGGACAAAGTGACCTTCTCCTTCCTTGCCAAGCCCGGCAACCTTGAAGAAGGCAAGCAGGCTTGGAGATTTTTCTCCAGCCCTGAAGACCAGATCCGCTCTACCCTCGACCTCGCAGTCAATGATCTGGGTATCACCAAGCTGGCCGTGCTTTATCCGCAGGAAAAATTCGGCCGCCAGATGTCCAAAAAATTCTTTAATATGGCTTCCATGCGCGGCGCGAAAATCACCGGCATGGCATCCTACCCGCCCCGTGACTTCCCTAAATGGGGCAAAGTGGTCGGCAATCTGGTCCGCGCTCCTCAGAAACAGGCTCAGAATGAAGCCAATGGTCTGGGCGAAGACGCTCCCCTGCCGGAAACCGATTTCGGTGCGGTGTTCATCCCGGATACATGGCATCAGGCACAATTGCTGATCCCGCACTTCTTTTTTCATGAGGCAGACACCCTTGTCTTCCTCGGCCCTGAACTCTGGAGTCAGGCACTGAACTCCGCCCGCGACGTTGAAGCGCGCAACCTGCGCCTGACTGTTGCCCCCGGAGCATGGTGGCCCGCCAGCGACGGAGCTTCACGCCTCAAAGAAGTAATGGACCGTGAAGGTCTCGGCACCCCCGACTTCTGGGTTGCGCTGGGATACGACTTCATCAAGTTCGCAGGCAAACTGGGAACTTTTTCTGAAGGCTGGACCGCTGAAACCGTTAACGCCCGTATCAGTGATGCCCAGCACATGGATTTCAGCCTTGCCCCCATCAGCTGGAACGCTGACGGTCAGGCCAGCCAGAAGCTTTACCTGTTCCGTCCAGAACAAAACGGCAAGACCCGCATCGATGCAGATCTGGTCAGCAACACCCTCGCTAAGGCCAAAGCCAGACGCGAGGCACGTGTAAACGCTTGGAAAGAGAAGCAGGCTGAGCTGGAAGCAAAGAAAGAAGCTGACAAAATTGAAGAATAAAACAGCCTTCGGCGAGCCCTTCGGGCGGACCAAAAAACCCTTTAGCAAAAGGGTTCTCTGGACTCTCCCAAAACCTTTTGCTATGGCTTCGCCACTGTCATTAAAATAATGTTATCAGGAGATATTCAATGAGTGATGAGAAACTCAATCTTGAGGAAGTAGCGCGAGTTGCGCGACTGGCCCGTCTTGATCTTTCAGAAGAAAAAACTGAACTTTTTGCAGGACAGCTCAATAACATCCTCACATACATGGACAAGTTGAACGAAATCGACACCAGCGAAGTGGAACCCATGTTCAGCCCGGTGGAACACACCACCAGACTGCGCAAGGATGAGGTCAAGAAGGAACACACAAGAGAAGAAGTTCTTTCCAATGCACCTGACTCTGACGGCAAGTACTTCGTTGTTCCCCGCATCGTATAAATTCAATCTAATACGCAGAGATATAAAATGTCCGCACTCATAGAAAAATCACTCACGGAAATCCACGCCATGCTCATGGCTAAGGAAGTGACCGCAACTGAAGCTGTCAAAGCCTGCCTTGAACAGATCGCCAAAAGCGAACCCGAAACCAAGGCCCTGCTGCATACCTGCAATGATGAAGCACTCAAGCAGGCCGAAGAAATGGACGCCGCAGGTCCTGACGCATCCAAGCCGCTTTGGGGTGTACCGGTAGTCATCAAAGACGCACTGGCAACTAATGGAATCCCCACCACTGCAGGTTCCAAAATCCTTGAAGGATTCACCCCCTTCTACGATTCCACTGCAGTTGCCAAGCTCAAGGAAGCTGGTGCCATCATCATAGGTAAGGCCAACATGGACGAATTCGCCATGGGTTCCACCACTGAGAACTCCGCTTACCAGACCACCACCAACCCTTGGGACGCCAGCCGCGTACCCGGCGGTTCTTCCGGTGGTTCCGGAGCAACTATCGCAGCCGGACAGTGCTACGCTGCACTTGGTACCGATACCGGTGGTTCTATCCGTCTTCCCGCATCTTTCTGCGGCTGTGTAGGTGTTAAGCCCACCTATGGCCGCGTATCCCGTTACGGCATGATCGCCTACGGTTCTTCCCTCGACCAGATCGGTCCCATGACCAGAACCGTAGAAGACGCCGCCCGCGTGCTCAACGTTATCGGCGGGTACGACCAGCGCGATTCCACTTCCGCTGATCAGCCCATGGAAGATTTCGTAGCCGCCCTTGAAGAGCGCAAGGACCTTTCCGGCCTGACCATCGGCCTTCCCGAAGAATACTGGGGCGAAGGTCTTTCCGAAGAAGTTTCCGAAGCCTGCCGCGCTGCAATCGCCAAGGCCGAAGAACTGGGGGCCAAGACCGTTCCGGTTAAACTTTCCATGACCGAATACGCCATTGCCACCTACTACATCATCGCAATGGCTGAAGCGAGCTCCAACCTGTCCCGCTTCGACGGCGTACGCTACGGCCACCGCACCGAAGATCCCAAGGAATTGGCAGAGCTTTACACCAAATCCCGCACCGAAGCTTTCGGTGACGAGGTTCAGCGCCGTATCATCATCGGTACCTACGTTCTTTCCGCAGGTTACTACGATGCATACTACCGCAAGGCCGCTCAGATTCGCCGCCTGCTGCGCGAAGACTTCAACAAGGCCTTCGAGTCCTGCGATCTAATCGCAAGCCCCGCATGCCCCACCACAGCCTTTCCCGTAGGTGAGCTGACTTCCGATCCCCTGCAGATGTACCTGCAGGATATCTTCACCATTTCCCTTAACCTCGTGGGAATGCCCGGCATGTCCCTGCCCGTAGCATTCGGCAAGGAAACCAACATGCCCGTAGGTCTCCAGTTCATGGCACCAGCCTTCGACGAAAAGACCATGCTGCAGGCTGCTAACGTACTTGAAAAGAACCTCCCCGAGCTGCCAAAAGTTAAGCTCTAGGTCAAACCCTCAAAATAAATACCTGTTTATTTTTAGCCCATCGGCAGCAGGTAATTTTATTACAAAGATCAAGCCCCGCGCTCTCCTGAGTGCGGGGCATTTTTATGCTTAGGCATGTAGTTATCGCAAAATAACGCTGCAATTATTGACTACAAAGCTTTTTAATTATTTTTTCTCTAAAAAACTTATTATGTTTTTTCAGGTGTTTAACTAAAAATAACGATTTTTTATGCATTTATTGCATTTTCTTAGCAGAGTAATGCTTGACTTTACCTGAAGAATAATGGAGAGTCTCTTCATCAAACACCAGCCGTACCCGTGAAGGCACGGTCAGACTGTGACTAGCGCTGGTTTAAATTGAACATGTCTATCGAGGAGCCGAGTACGCATCTTGTACACGGCCCTTTTTTTTTGGTGCACGGGCGCTAATATACTTTTTTACTTTTTTGGAGAATTTTGAATGTCTAAGAATATCTATGTTGGTAATCTGCCTTGGTCCGCTACTGAAGAAGATATCCGTGCTTCCTTTGAAGCTTACGGTGAAGTTGTTTCCGTTAAACTCATCGAAGATCGTGAAACCGGTCGCCCCCGTGGTTTCGGTTTCGTAGAAATGGATGACAACGGCGCTCTCGATGCTATCGAAGCACTCGACGGTAAAGACTTCGGTGGTCGTAACCTCAAGGTTAACGAAGCCAAGCCTAGAGCAGAACGCCCCCGCTGGTAGTCTGTTTCAGTAAGTCGTAAAAGACTTTTTAGCGCCCGGTTCTCTTTTGAGAATCGGGCGTTTTTTTGTTTGGTACGCATTCAGTTTTACGGGAATCCTTCCAGCCCGCTCTTTTGCGCTGGATTAAACGTAACCTTATAAGATATAAGACTTCTACTTACTGAAATTCGTCATTCAAAAGAGGTACACATGGGCTGCTGCGTTGGGGCTGATCATAGTAATTGGTGTGAAGATTACGACATCGTTTATATTGATGATGAGGGGAAAGAGTATTGTATTTTTCATGCTCCTGCTGAGTGTAAGTTTGTTGAGCTTTATGATGAAAGGGATGGTGGTGAGAAGCCTGCTTTGATGGAGGCTAAGCAGTTTAATGGGTTGGTTTTTGCGCGGATTGATGGGGTTATTGAGGCTGGGGAGGATGAGGAACGTGATAGATGGGATTATTTTAACTGGAATCCTAGATGTAATTTCACAAGCACAATTTTTCCATACCCTATTCGATTTAACAACAGCAAAGTAAGCAACAAGCTACCCGCTATTAATTTCCATAAGTCAATTTTTACACATGATGCTTTTTTTTATAATATTATTTTTTACAACGATATAAACTTTAAGGAAGTTACATTTAACAAAGATTCTTTTTTTTACCGCAGCATCTTTAAAAGTATGGTATCCTTTGAATCAGTAATCTTTAAAGAAAAAACTGAATTTGATTTTTCTGTATTTCATAACCACACTTCTTTTCAGCAAGCTGAATTTCATCAAAAAAGCACTTTTGACAGTGTCAAATTTATTGATCAAGTTAGTTTCAAAAACACTACAATTAAAGACTATGCATATTTTGCTAACACACAATTCAGAGATAATGTTGATTTTTCACATAGTAAATCATTTTTTATGTATTTTCCGAACGCACAGTTTCGGGGAGCTGCAAACTTCAGCAATATAATATCTAAAGGAGACATTGATTTTACAAATGTTCAGTTTAGACATTTTTCGTTATTTAGCGATTCTGAATACGATAATGCAGCTTTTAGTTATGCACAATTTAGAAAAGATACCAGTTATTCAAATTTCAAAATAAAACGCAATTCTTATTTTGATGGAGCTGAATTTAGAGAAAATGTAATTTTTTACAATGCAACCTTAGGAAAGACTACATTTTCACTAGCTGAAGTCCGCAAACAAGCAAATTTCAAAATTTGTTTTTTTTATAAATCCCTCTTCAACGAAATGAGATTCAAGGGGCCTGTATATTTTGATGCTGCTAAATTTATGAATTTAGCATCTTTCAAGAATACAATCTTTCATGACTACTCCAACTTTGAACAAACCGAATTCAATAGAGGAGCAAACTTCAAGCGAGCTTTTTTCAAAGAGTGGGCATATTTCCGCAACACAAAATTCGCCAAAGAAACAACCTTTTCCGGCGCAATATCTAAAGAAACGATCCTCTTGGAATCACTGGACTTATCCCATGTAAAACTTGCAGAGACCAACATCGAATCCTTCAAATTCATAGACTGTAACTGGGGTGAAGAAAGATTTGCCAAAATTTACGATGAGAAAAACGATCCGAAAAATTGTAAAGACACGACCTTAGCCGAAATCTACCGCCGCCTAAAGAAAATTGCTCGTGAAAGTGCAGATGAAGAACAGACTTCCCACTGGCATTATCGTGAAAAAGAGATGACCAGACGCAACTTAAGTTGCATTTCACTTTTTCAATTCTGGTTTACGCTAATCATCGCAATACTAATGATTCTGCTTTCTGGATGGTTGTTGCAACACATGCACCCACCATACTATGCAATACTTCCTGCATTAATATTCCTTGCTTTGCCTGCTTCTTTAATACGCGAAGAAATTTGCGATAGATCAAAAACAGCAAAACTCGGTTCAAAAATATACTTAAATATTTATCGATTTATTAGTGGATATGGTGAAGAACCTGTGCGCGCATTTATGGTCCTTTTTGGACTCGCCGCTCTGCCATTTCTGCTTAATTTCTTGGTAAGTCTCGAAACATTGCCTCAAACAGACTGGATCAAACAAGCCATGTGGTACATGCCACTAATCCAAATTAAATTCCCAGACACAATAAACTTCACGGGCCTTCAGTACCTCCTAAAAGGCATCTCAGTAACCGCCATAACCCTCCACGCAGCCCTCTTCGGTTTCGCCCTGCGAAACAAGCTACGCCGCTAATAGAACGCAAAAAAAGCCCCGCACTCAGATGAGCGCGGGGCTTTCAACTACCCAATAAATTTATTCTAAATCCATCAACCCAATTCAATCTCCATGGCCCCCACAACTTCCTCAAGCACGGCAATAAAATTGTAGATTTTTTCCACACCGATTGTAAGAGCTGGATGCATCCGTAAAGCGTTGGTCCCAAGACGATGATCTACTATGAATCCCCGCGAAACCAATCGCCTATGCAGCTCTGCCACTTGTGAAACATCTACGTGATCGGCCATAATCAGAATCGCCATCAGCCCCCTGCCGCGTGCGCATTCTATCAAATCTGACTCGGCAGCGACTCGCTGTAAACCATCCATGAGAACATCAGATAGCAATTCTGCATGCTGGATCAGGTTATGCTCATTAATTTCGGCAATCACGGCCTCTACTACAGCAGCGCCCAAAGGATCATTGAGATGGGATTGACCGTAGGCAACGGCATCAGGACCAAGCAGCTCTACAACACGACTGTTGAGCGAAACAGCGCTTACTGGGTAACCATTTCCGATACCTTTCCCCATAGCGACAATGTCCGGCTGCATGTCATAGTGCTGAAATCCGAACCATTTTCCAGTCCTGCCAACGCCTGTAGTGACTTCATTGACCATCACCAACCCATCTGCGGCGGACATGTCCTGAACAATGTTGCTGATCAATTTTGGAGGCGGAAAGCGGACCATCCCGGACGAACTACCGGGCTCAAATAAGAAGGCACCAACTTCATCAAACGGAATATCGGAATAAACGGAACAATCCTTGGTGCAAACCTCCTGAGTGCAACGCTCACATTCGTTCCAATCAAAGAGGAACCATTTGTCGGAATCTTTCGCCGAGGCATCCCCATAGGCACCGAAATATGAATCAGACATGGTCATGATGCGTTTCGACTTCAGCACCGTGCGTAATACACGCACTCCATATTCTACCGATTCACTGCCTGAACAGAGGAAAGAACATCTTCCCCCGGCATGACCGAGCAAACCAAGAACCGCTCCGGCAGCACGCTCAACAACATCTGAACTATAACAAAAACCCACATGCGAGATATTATCCATCTGCGCAATAACGGCTTCCCTCACTGCCCGATTAGAATGGCCAATACTGGTGCACCATATCCCTGCTTCCAGATCAATGTACTGGTTGCCATCGGCATCAATAAGAGTGCAGTTATTTGATTTTACAATCTCCGGAACCAACAATTCTCGACCGGGAAAAGCAAAAGTATTTTTCATCCAAAAGCCTCTCTTATTTTTTATCTAACTAACAACCGACTAACTTAGTTTAAATTTAGTAGCAACCTCTTTCCAAATGATTCATTTTTGAGACTTCCCTTCCACAGCTGAACGCAAAAAAGCCCCGCGCTCATAAGAACACGGGGCTTTCAATTTCCATATCAAAGCGAAACTACTTAACTTCGCCAGCCTCAAAACCGATTTTAGTAATGGTCTCTTTGACCTTGGCTTCATCGACAGGGGTAGCTTCTTCGTAGGTAGCGCATGCGTCTTCAAGGCTGACCTTGACATCAGTAACACCCTCAATTGCACTGAGAGCCTTCTCAACTGAACCAACGCAATGCATGCAACTCATGCCTTTTATTTCTACTTTTTTCATGACTAGTCTCCTTATTCTCTTCTGAATGCTTTAGCTATTCGGGAGTATGGCAGCATTAGCTACTCAACCCTCTAGTTGAGAACACGTATCATGTAGTCGTGTCGGCATCAAGCCCTGCTAATTATTCTCAATCCATTCCATGGCTTCTGCAAAATTGAGAGTCCCGGTATAGATGGCCTGACCGGAGACTGCACCTTCGAGGCCTTTTGAAACCAGAGGCTGGAGATTAATGACATCCTCAAGGGTAGCAACACCTCCGGCAGCGATAACCGGCAACTTAGTCTTGGAACACAGTTCGGAAAGAGCCATAACATTCACACCGGTCTGCATGCCGTCACGGCTGATGTCAGTGTAGATGATAAATGCAGCCCCGGCTGCTTCAATGCGGGGAATAATGTCAAACACAGTAATTCCTGCATCTTCAACCCAGCCGCGAGACTTAAGTTGTCCATTAACAGCATCAAGTGAGACCCCGATCTGACTTGGGTACTTGGCGCAAAGCTCAGCGAAAGTTTCCTCATCTTCAAGGGCCATGGTGCCGATGATCAATCGTCTTACGCCTGCTTCAAGATATTTGGATGCAGTTTCAATGTCACGAATACCACCGCCGAGCTGCACCGGAATGCTGAGCTGGCTGCAGATATCCCTGATAAGTTCAAAGTTCTTGGGCATTCCGCTGAATGCGCCGTCCAGATCAACTACATGCAGATATCTTGCGCCCTGATTTTCCCAGTATTTTGCCTGGGCAACGGGATCACTGGAAAATACGGTAACAGCATCAGCCTGTCCCTGTGAGAGGCGTACGCAAACGCCGTCCTTGATATCTACAGCGGGGAAAACGATCATAAACCAAGCTCCATAAGTCCTGTCTCAAGAGCTTCATCAGCAAGTTGCATTGCGGTAACCCATTTGCCTCCACGTTTGAAGAAAGTACCGGCTTCCAGCATATTCTCAGTCAGAGGCTGCTGGGTTTCGTCATAATGAAACCTTCTGATGATGCGCCTGTTGTTAACATCAATAAGATACAGATCAATAATTACAGAAGCGGGCTGGATGTTGAAATCAGCCTTCTGCATGCCGCGCAGATCCTGCCAGAAAATAATCTGGGGGACCAGAATGTAGTCGGCGCTCATGCACTGACCGACCTTAACCCAATAAGCAAAAGCGGCTTCGCGACGACCGCCCAAATTTTCAAAAACTTCGATTTCCTGGCACTGGCGTGTAATTGCCGGACGCGCAAAAGCGGTAACACCATGCTTTGAAAGCACACCCACCATCTTGGCATCAAGCTGCTGCAAAATGTCTTTATTAATGGGCTTGCCTTCGTGCGGCAGATAGCCGGCCAGCAGCTCCCAGTTGAACACAGGGTTGGTGAACCCGGCTACGGCAATTTTTCCGCTAGGGCGCGGGAGTTTGACAAGGTCACTCTTGGAAGCACAACCACTGAGTGCTCCAAGTGCGAAAACACAGAGAATGAGCAGAGGGAAAAGCCGTTTCATTAATCGAGACTCCCTTTTGTACTGGAAACACCTTGTCTTTCAACGGACAGAGCATTACGAAAAGCAAGCCCAAGTGCCTTAAACGCACCTTCGAGCAGGTGGTGGCCGTTACGTCCGTATTCAAACTTGATGTGCAGGTTCATACCGGCCTTGAAAGCCAGTGACTTGAAAAATTCACGCCAGACATCTCTTTCGTCCCCGGCAATGATCGGGGGCAGGATGTCATCATCATACACAAGATAGGCCCGTCCTGAAAGGTCAATTACAACCTCAACGAGCGCTTCATCCATAGGCACCTTGGCAAAACCGATACGGTTGATGCCTTTCTTATCGCCCATGGCCTCTGAAAGAGCCTGCCCAAGAACAAGCGCGATATCTTCAAGGGTATGGTGCGAATCAATTTCGAGGTCGCCTTTGCATTTGAGATCAAGATCAAACCCGGCCCAAAAGCTCATCAAAGTCAGCATATGGTCTGCAAACCCAACTCCGGTATCGATATTAGTACTACCTTCACCGTCAATATTAAGCTTCAGGGAAATATCAGTTTCCTTAGTGGTACGGGTAATTGCTGCGGATCTCTGTGACAAAACCAACCTCTCTTATGGTGCGGCCTGTTGCGGCCATTACATTTCAATCAAATCTTCATCGTAGCCTGAATCTGCCGCTTTAGACTTCTTTTTCTTTTCTGCGCCAGAATCTTCTGCTTCAGGCTTTTTTTCAGCCGGGGATTCAGCTTCTGTTTCAGAAGAGCTGTCTTCAGCTGATGCAACGGAATCTCCGCCGTCAGGACCGGAATCATCCGGACCGTCATTTTCAGGATCAGCATTCTTCAGCTTCCTGCCACCACGCTTACCAAAGAAGTAGGCCACCCAGATACCGAGTTCATAAAGAATGATCAGCGGTCCAGCCATCAAGGTCTGGGTCATAACATCCGGAGGAGTCAATATTGCGGAGCAGATAAAGCAGACCAGAATGGCGTACTTACGTTTGGCCCGCAGACCTTCGGCAGTGACCACGCCCAGTCTGGCGAGGAAGAAAATGAACAACGGCAGCTCGAAAATAAGGCCAAAAGCAAAGAGCAGCTTAAGTGAAAAGGCCAAATATTCCCGCAGGGTCGGCATGGGTTTGATGAATTCATCAGCAAAGCCCATGAAAAATTCACAGCCGAACGGAAATACCACGTAATACCCGAACAATGCACCGCCCACAAAGAAAAATGCGGACAGGAAAGCCAGCGGAATCATCCACTTGCGTTCATGTTCATAAAGTCCGGGCGCAATAAAGCCCCAGACCTGGGCAAAAATATAGGGAGATACAGTGAAAATCCCGGCCACAAAAGCAACCTTCAAGTAGGTGACAAAACCTTCGGGCAGGGAAGTAAAAATCAATGTTGAATCAGGCGGCAGAACTGCAACCAGCGGTGCCATGAGCAGGGAAAAAAGCGGTTTTGCAAATGAATAGCAAGCCAGAAACCCAATACCGCAAGCAATCATAATCCTGACAAAACGGCGGCGCAATTCTTCGAGATGCTCAAGGAAAGTCATGGGAGCTTCCTCTTCATCAAGCTCGTCATCATCTTCCGCATCTTCGTCTGCATCTGAATCATCTTCAGATACAGCAAGACCGTCCGCATCCTTTACAGCAGGCAGTCCGGCTTCGGAGTCAGTGCTTTCGGCGGTTTCCTCTTCAGGATTCAGAGATTCCGCAGCAGTCTCTTCAGACTGCTTTTTTTCTTCAGGACTCTCCTGCCCTACTTCACGCGAATCTTTCTCCGCTGAACTCATGCTTTCTCGCTCTCGGTCTTAGGTGCTGCAGCGACCTTTTCAGTCTCGTCAGCGGCCTGCTGTTTTTCAGCTTCAGCCTGACGTGCTTTTTCCATAGCTTCTGCTTCAGCTTTCTTGCGTGCAGCCTCGCGCTCTGCCTCTTCTTTCTGTGACCTTTCTTCGTCGGCAGCAGAAATTTCAGCATCAAGAGTGTTTTTTACATCATTAGACATCTTCTTAACTTCGGAAAGACCTTTACCAAGGTTCTTGATAAGTTCCGGGAGTTTCTGGGGTCCAATGAGAATAAGGGCTACAACCAAAATTACGATAAGTTCTGTAGAACCGATACCGAACATATTAATTCCTTCTTCGTTGCGACAATAAAAAACACGCTAATGCGCGGAAAGCCGACACTGACCTAATTTATACCCAGCGTAGGCTTTTTCAAAATTTGCTGACGTCTTGTAACCGATTTCTAAAACTTTATCTACGTCTTATCTCCATAGAAATTCAGAGTAATCGGTTAGCTTTTAACTATTTACCAATTAATGCCCTAATACCCATAGCTCACTACCAACTTAATTTAATAGGACTTCCTTCTTATCTTTTGTTCTACATCGCACCATTAAGCGCGTTTGATGGATTTAAAACTAAAACCATCAACACTGAATTTCAAAAAAAAATGCCTCCAACATATTGTCGGAGACATTTAATTAATTCAATTCCAAGGGAATAATTATTCCCATTCGATGGTTGCCGGCGGCTTGGAAGAAATATCCAGAACCACGCGGTTAACACCTTTAACCTCGTTGATGATCCTGTTGGACATACGTGCGAGGATATCGTTGGGGATGCGGGACCAGTCAGCGGTCATAGCATCGATGCTGTCTACGATACGAAGTGCAATGACGTGCTCGTAAGTACGGTCATCGCCCATTACGCCGACAGTTTTGAGAGGCAGCAGAACAGCGAAGCCCTGCCATACCTTGCGGTACCAGCCGGAAGCATGCATTTCGTTCTGTACGATCTTGTCAGCCTGACGCAGGATTTCAAGACGCTCTTCAGTTATTTCACCCAAAACACGGATAGCGAGACCCGGACCGGGGAAAGGCTGGCGCCAGATAATGAACTCGGGCAGACCAAGCTCGTAAGCAACCTTGCGGACTTCATCTTTGAAGAGTTCACGCAGAGGTTCAACCAGATCGAGATCCATATCTTCAGGCAGTCCGCCAACGTTGTGGTGGGACTTGATGACCGCAGAGGGGCCTTTGAAGGATTCGGACTCGATTACATCGGGGTAAAGAGTACCCTGTGCGAGGAATTTTACATCCTTTAATGCGCTAGCTTCTTCATTGAAAACATCAATGAAGGTGTAACCGATGAGCTTGCGCTTCTTCTCAGGATCTTCAACACCTTTGAGTTTGTCGAGGAAAAGGTCGGCTGAATCAACGCATTTGACGTTGAGTTCGAAGTGTTCTTCGAGGAAGCCGATAACTTCTTCACGCTCGTGCATACGCAGCAGGCCGTTATCTACAAAGATGCAGTGCAGACGTTTGCCGATGGCTTTGTGCAGAAGAACAGCAACAACAGTAGAGTCAATACCGCCGGAAAGACCGAGTACAACCTGGTTGTCACCGATTTTTTCGCGCATTTCCTCGATGCAGTTCTCTACGAAAGAGGACATGGTCCAATCAGCTTTGAGCCCTGCAACTTTGAAAACAAAGTTGTTGATGATGGTGGTACCGCTCTCGGTGTGTGCCACTTCGGGGTGGAACTGGAGGGCGTACATTTTCTTTTCTTCGTTAGCCATGGCTGCGAAGGGGATAGACTCAGTGGTACCGCAAACCTTGAATCCCTCGGGGATTGCTTCAACGCGGTCACCGTGGCTCATCCATACAGTGAGCTTTTCGATGTCTTCGATTCCTTCGAAAAGAGTGCAGCTGGAATCGCCTTTGAATTCCGCACGGCCGTATTCACGGTCTTCGGAAGAAACAACGCGACCACCAAGATCGTTGGTCATGAGCTGCATGCCGTAGCAGATGCCAAGCACGGGTACGCCCAGTTCCAGCAGGGAAGGATCAAGCTGCGGAGATTCATCTTCCAGAACGGAGGAAGGTCCGCCGGAAAGAATCAGCGCACCGGGATTAAGATCCTTAATCTTCTGGGGATCAACATTACAGGGGTGAATTTCGGAATACACACCCGCTTCACGGATTCTACGAGCAATCAGCTGAGTAAACTGAGACCCGAAATCCAGAATAATTACTTTATTATCGTGCTGCATGACGACTCCTGATTAATAGGAATCAACCCGATAGTTGGGTGCTTCCTTGGTAATAATTACATCGTGAACGTGGCTTTCTTTGAAACCGGCGGCAGACATGCGGATGAACTGAGCTTTCTCTGCCATTTCAGCAATATTAGCACAACCCACATAACCCATACCGGAACGGAGACCGCCGATCATCTGATAGATGCTGTCGGATACGGGTCCTTTGTAAGGAACGCGTCCAACGATTCCTTCGGGAACCAGCTTGTTGGTATCCTTCTGGAAGTAACGGTCAGAGCTACCCTTCTTCATCGCGTCAATGGAACCCATGCCGCGGTAGAGTTTGTAGCTACGACCCTGATAGAGAACTTTTTCACCGGGGCTTTCATCAGTTCCAGCGAACATGGAGCCCATCATTACGGTATTTGCACCCGCAACCAGAGCTTTCACAACATCGCCGGAGAATTTGATGCCACCGTCACCGATTACGCAGACTCCGCGTTCCTGACAGGCACGGGCTGCTTCCATAATCGCGGTGATCTGCGGAACACCAACACCGGCAACAACGCGGGTGGTGCAGATGGAACCGGGACCGATACCAACTTTAACAGCGTTTACACCGGCATCAATAAGAGCCATAGCGCCATCGTAGGTAGCAATGTTACCACCGATAATCTGTGCATCGGGGTAGCAGGAACGGAGTTCCTTGATTGCTTCAAGAATACCCTTGGAGTGACCGTGTGCGGAATCAAGAGTCAGGAAGTCAACACCGGCAGTAATCAACGCAGAGCTGCGCTCCATGAGATCACGGCCGACACCTACAGCGGCACCTACACGGAGACGGCCTGCGGAGTCTTTAGCTGCGTTGGGATACTTCTTGACCTTATCAATATCCTTAATGGTGATCAGACCGGTCAGCTTGTTTTCCTCGTCAACAACCAGCAGTTTTTCAATGCGGTTGGTGTGCAGGTGACGTTTAGCCTCTTCGGAAGAAGTTCCCTTCTGCACGGTAACGAGGTTACGGCTGGTCATCACTTCAGAGACGGGCACATTGCGGTCAGAGATGAAACGGACATCACGGTTGGTGATGATACCTACAAGGTGCTCACCTTTAACAACCGGGAAACCGGAAATTTTGAATTCAGCCATGAGGTCGAGAGCTTTGCCCACGGTGTCATCGGGATGAACCACAATGGGATCGGTAACCATACCGGACTCGGATTTTTTAACCCTCTCAACTTCACGAACCTGATCACGTACGCTCATATTTTTATGAACAACGCCGACACCGCCGTGACGGGCCATCTGGATCGCCATCTTGGACTCGGTGACAGTATCCATTGCGGCACTGACCAGTGGGATTCCAAGAGTGATCTCTTCGGTGAGTTTGGCGGATACGTCCACACTATCGGGAAGAACTTCCGAATAGGCGGGCAAAAGCAGAACATCGTCAAAAGTCAGAGCCTGACCTACTACCTTTTCCATATTGCCCTCGCAAAATGATTTGAAATATTAGCTAAAAGAAAAGAGAAATCATTACATATGATTCCTCTCAAAGGCGCGCTCCGGTCATTATTGGCGATCTACCGGACAGCGACACCATCAGTTTCTCAGGGGTTTTGGCAGGTTCTTCCCTGCCGGGAATTTCAATCTTTGATAAACTGATTATATACTTTTTTGCACCGGACTCAAGGCCGTAACAGAAAAGTTATTAAAAGTGTTCGGCCCCGCATATGTGCAGGGCCGAATTTTGTCAATAATTAATTTGTCTCCGACGGCCCTCCAGAAAGCAGAGAACCCTTTTGGGTAAGGGTTCTCAGACTCTCATAAAACATTTATCAAGGCTTCGCCGTTTCAATTTAATCAACTAAACTACAAGCCAAGATATGCCTTCTTGATATCTTCGTTGGCGAGAAGTTTGTCGCTACTATCGGAAAGAATGATTTCTCCATTTTCCATTACATATCCACGATGAGCAGTTTTCAAAGCAAGGTTTGCGTTCTGCTCTACCAGAAAAACTGTGGTACCGCTTTCCTCGTTAATCTTTTTCACGATCTCAAAGATCTGGCGGATAATCAGCGGAGCAAGACCAAGGGATGGTTCGTCCAGAAGTAAAAGCTTTGGACGGGCCATAAGCGCGCGGGAAATTGCCAGCATCTGCTGCTCACCGCCGGAAAGGTTACCCCCAAGCTGCTTGCGGCGTTCATAAAGAATAGGGAAAAGCTCGAAGACATGATCCATGTCAGCTTTGACGCCGCTTTTGTCGTCACGCAGGAACGCTCCCATATCAAGGTTCTCAGTAATGGTCAGGTCCGGGAAAATCAGACGTCCTTCCGGAACCTGAGAAATACCCATTTTCACAATCTTATCCGGCTTGGTCTTATGAATCGGCTCTCCGTTGTAGAGCACTTCGCCGGTTCTCGGCGGCACAACACCGCTGATAGTCATGAGAGTGGTGGTCTTCCCTGCACCATTGGCCCCGATAAGGGTGATAATTTCTCCCTGCTTTACTTCGATATTGATATTACGAAGGGCCTGAATATTACCATAAAAGGTATTTACGTTCTTAAGTTTAAGCATCGACAAGTTCCTCCCCGAGATAAGCCTTGATTACAGCGGGGTTCTCGCTGACTTCCTGCGGTGTGCCGTGAGCGATCTCTCGTCCGTATTCAAGTACGAACAAGCGATCCGACAATGACATGACCATTTTCATATCATGCTCAATGAGCAGAACTGAGATGTTATGCTTATCCTTGATGGAAACGATCAACTCTTCAAGTTCTGAAGTTTCCTGCGGGTTCATACCTGCCGCAGGTTCATCCAGAAGTAAAATAAAAGGATCAGTTGCTAAAGCGCGGGCAATTTCAAGTCTACGCTGTGCACCATACGGAAGGTTACGGGCCAGTTCGTCCGCAAACTGATCAAGACCGAGTTCCTGCAGAAGTTCATAGCTTTTGAGAATAGTCTCCTGCTCTTCCCTGCGGGTCCGAGGGTCACGAAAAACCGCACCGAGGAAAGTCGCCTTAGTCCGGCAATGACAACCGATCATAACATTTTCAATAACCGACATGGACGGAAACAGTCTGATATTCTGAAAAGTACGAGCCATTCCCAATTCAGTTACATGGTTTGGCTTCATACCATTGATGCGTTTAAAGCCGTCACCCTTGGGATCGATATTAACGTCACCCTCTGTCGGGTTGTAAATTCCTGTGATGCAGTTAAAGAAAGTTGTCTTGCCTGCCCCGTTGGGTCCGATAAGCGCGACAATTTCCCCTTCCTTCACATCAAGATCAACATCATCAAGTGCGCGCAATCCACCAAAATCCTTGCTGACGCCCTTAACTTGGAGAACTGTTCTTCTTTCATTACTCATGGGCGCCACCTAAAGCCTTTTTCACTGCGCTGATATCAATTTTCTTCCGAACATCACGAACCAATCCCTGAGGTCTGAAAACCATAACCAGAACCATGGTCGCACCGAAAATGAGCATACGGTATTCAGAAAAGTCCCTCATATATTCGGGTAACAGAATCAGCACCAACGCTCCGAGAATAACCCCGAGGATGGAGCCCATACCGCCGAGGACAACGATGGAAAGAATGATTGCCGATTCAAGGAATGTGAATGACGCAGGGTTGATGAAAGTGGTCTTGGCAGCGAAGACGACCCCGACCATGCCAGCCCATGTAGCACCCAGCGAGAAGGCCATGAGCTTGGTTTTCATCTTATCAATCCCCATAGCCTGACAGGCAATCTCATCCTCACGCAGGGCCTGCCATGCACGCCCGATACGGGAATTCTTAAGCCTGTTAACCACGAAAATGGTAAAAACCACCAGCACCAGCATCAAATAATACATGAAGTTGATCTGGGCCATAAACCCTTTGGCAAGGCCGAAGAATTCAGGGCGGGCAATATTGGAGATACCGGCCGGTCCATGAGTGAAAGTTCCCCAGTTTTCCAGGACAAGGCGGATAATCTCACCGAAACCAAGGGTTACGATAGCCAGATAGTCACCACGCAAACGCAGCACCGGAAAACCAAGCAGGATACCGCAGAAGGCTCCCAACAATGCTCCAAGAGGCAATGCCACCCAGAAACTGATTCCCCAATACATATTCATAAGAGCGTAGGAATACGCGCCCACAGCATAGAAGGCCACAAAACCGAGGTCCAACAGTCCGGCCAGACCGACAACAATATTTAATCCCAGACCAAGCACTACATAGATGAGTGCCGAAGTCATGACGTTGACCTGATACATTGAAAACAGTTTGGGAAATGCGATTGCAAAACCAGTCACTGCGATCACTGCGGGCCAGAAGAATTTCGGATTAGCCAGTAGCTTGTTAAAAAGCGTAATCTTCTCAACACTGGATTGTTCTTCCGCCTTCTTGCCCTTCTCTTTGCGCTCAAGCATATAGCGCCAGAGAAATGAAAGAACAAAGGCCGCCGCACCCACATATAAAACCCGGTCCAAATGCCAGGTAACAGACTTATCAATTGTGTTCACGAAGACCCCCATAATGGGCAGGGTCAAAAACATGAACCACAATGAAGCCAGTATAGATTTTTTCAAGCCTTCCATATTAAAAGATATCCATTTTTATCATTTTCAATCAGCGGGAAGCGTTTCCCGCACCATCAGCCTGACTGTTACACCTTCTGGGTCTTAGCCTTGCCAAGCAGCCCGGAAGGCCTGAAGATGAGGATAAGAACCAGCAGTGCGAAGGCAAAAACGTCTTCGTAGTCACTGGAAACATATCCGGTGCAGAAACTTTCGGTCCAGCCGAGAATAAGGCCGCCCAGCATAGCGCCGGGAATAGAACCGATTCCGCCAAGAACAGCGGCTGTGAAAGCCTTGATACCAGCGATAAATCCAATAAAAAAGTTGATCTGCCCGATATGCGAGGCAATAAGAACACCACCGACAGCCGCAAGGGCGGAACCGATAACAAAGGTGGCTGAAATAACCTGATCAACGTTGATACCGACGAGCATGGCCATTTTACGGTTTTGAGCCGTGGCGCGCATGGCCTTACCCATTCTGGTAAATTTGATAAAAAGGTTGAGGGCAACCATGACCACAGCTGCAACGACGATGATGACAAAGTCAGATGAGCCGACCATGGATTCAAACTTCCCGAGAAAGTGAAATTCGGGGATAAGGTTGGGGAAGGAAAGAAAATCGGAAGTCTGGGAAAGCATCACATAGTTCTGGAGAAAAATGGACATACCGATTGCTGAAATCAGCGGAGAAAGTCTCGGCGCCCCACGCAACGGACGGTAAGCTATTTTCTCGATGGTATAACCATATGCAGCGGCATAAACAATCGCCGCAATGGAAGCCAGAACAATGATGGAAGCCGCCGGGAATCCGAAGCTGGTCAGAATACCTGCGACAACGAGCCCCACAAATGCCCCGATCATATAAATTTCGCCGTGGGCAAAGTTGATCAGTTCAATAATGCCGTAAACCATGGTGTAGCCGAGGGCGATAAGCGCATAAATGCTCCCTCTGGTCAGACCACTGAAGAATAATTCCAGAAAATATTCCATTTGGACCCTGCTGAATCAAGACTCAGGGGACAGGCGATACACCTGTCCCCTGAACCGGAATTGCTAAAAAAGAAGCCTAGTCAACTTCTACGTACTCACCATTTTTCACCTGATAAACAGCGAAACCTACACCGATTGCATCCCCTTTGGCATCGAACTTAATCTTACCGACAGGAGTTTCAACTTCGTTGGTGCGCAGAGCTTCAACGATTTTGTCGTAATCAGTGGACTTGGCGTTTTCAATAGCCTTGAGCAGGGCCAGAGCTGCGGAGTATGCTTCAAAGTAGAAAGCACCGGGCTCAGCGCCGTAATGGGAATCTTTGTACTGCTTGAGGGCAACCTTATACATGGGGTTACCGGTAATATCCTGAGGACCGGTTGCGTATACACCCTCAGATGCATCGCCTGCGATGTCGATAAAGGTCTGAGCCTTAACACCGTCGTCGGAAAGGAAGGGGATGGTCATTTTCTTTTTACGCATCTGGGAAACAACCTTGGATGCTTCAGGATGGTAACCACCGAAGATAACGCCGTCAGCGCCGGAAGCCTTAACTTTCTGTACTACAGCGGAATAATCCACAGCACCGGGGGTTACGCCTTCGAAAAGAACAGGCTCAACACCTTTTTCCTTGATGTACTTCATAGTGTACTCAGCAAAGCCCTTACCGTAGTCACCTTTATCATGGATGATAGCAGGCTTTTTGAGACCGAGTTTTTCAATAGCAAACATAGCTGCCAATGCACCCTGAGCGTCATCTGAAGCGATGGTTCTGAAAAAGTTGGGATAGTCGCCGCTTAAGGTCAGCGAGGGGCTGGTTGCGGAGGGAGACATGCAGACCAGACCGGAATCTTTATAAATGGGAAGAGCGGCCTTGGTCGGACCGGAACAAATATGACCGAGAACAACGTTTACCTGATCGGAAAGAAGCTTCATAGCCGCGTTGGTGGCGAATTCAGGTTTGCACTGGTCATCCTGAAGAGAAAGAACAACCTGCTCACCATTCACACCACCGGACTCGTTAATAGACTTAACTACGAGCTTGGCAGCTTCAACAGTGGGAAGGCCGTAGGAAGCGAGGTCGCCACTATGGGCACCGGGAACACCGAGAACAATTTTGCCTGCTGATGCAGAACCGAAACTACCGATGGTCATCATAGCTGCGACCAGCAGAACCAGCAATGAACGTTTCATCATAACACTCCTTGACTGCGTTGATTTGGGCCGTTCGAGCCCGGTTACCTTATTCACCTGCGTAACAACTCGTGAATCGCCACAAGAAGAAAACGTGAATAACCCTATCATGTTAATACAGCTGTTGAAAACAACTGACTACGACAATTCATTGATTAATCCCTGCGAATGTCCAGATCCGGCAAGACGGACATATCAAATTGCGAGAATATCAACTTGTCTTGCAGTATTAATTACCCAGCATTGAGCAAACTTGTCAACGTTTGCCTGAAAATCACGAATAAAGTAAACCAAATTAACTTACTCGTAAAAAAATAGTCTGTTTTGGTGCTTTTTTTACCCTCCCAAAAATATAATATTCGGAGCAAACACTCACCGAATACTTTTTAAGCAAAATTACAACCGAACAAAACGCAAAAACAAAAAAAGGGAACCCGTTTTTACGGATTCCCTTTTTCTAATTCTTATTTACTAAAACTATTGCTCTGCGTGAGCGTCCCGTTTCAGTTCTTCTTCAGCGCGTTTTTTCATTTCAGGCGAAGATTTGGGATTGTCTACAATCTGCTTCAGCTGTGCATCAGCTTCTTCGTGCTTATGCAGATAGTATTTTTTCACGATAGCAGCATTAAACAGGGCCATAGAGTCATCAGGGGTAATAGCCACTATCTTGTCAAAAACCTCGGCAGCTTTTTCAAACTGTTCAGCCTGATAGAAGCACATACCCAGCCCCATCAAAGCCTGTACATTTTTCGGCTCTACGCTGACTACTTTTTCAAAGAAAGTCTGTGCGCGTCCATAAGCCCTGATCATCATGAATGAATTAGCAAGTTCAAGCTGAATTTCCATGTTCTCAGGATCCTTGCCCATACGTTCCATGAGTTCACGAACATGCTTCATGGCATCTTCGCTCATTCCCTCACCCATGCCTCCGGGCATTCCGCCACCGCTGCTGCGCTGCTGGAATTCAACCTTATTGCCGGGATGACTCATACGGTAAGTAAGAGATGAAACAAACAACGCAACAAGAGCTAAGCCCAGTAGCCAGACAACAGCTTTCTGTCCTCCGCTGAGGGTAAAGTCTTTGAGTGATTTACTTGTCATTATCGAGCATCTCCATCTGCCTGATACGGCGGTCCATGGATGCACCCTTGGCCGCGATAAATGCCAGATAGCCGGCAATAACGACCCAAACAGCAACATTAGCAATCAGAAGATATGTTTCACTGTTCATTATATATGTACTCCTCGCCTCCGGCGGCTCAAACCACTCAAAAAGGGTTTAAGAATCCCAAACTTTTTCAGTAAAGGCTTGCCGCTTCGTATGGCAGTTTAGTCATTTAATATTAATCTTGGTCCCAGACCATTTTTGCATCCAGTTGACCGGAAAGCCTTACCTGACGATAACGCACTGCCAACAGGACCAGCCAGAACAGACCGAATGCAGCAATGTTGACAATGAGAGTAGTCAACATTTCAGGCTCCATTCCGCCGCCCTTTGCACCGATTACGTTGGGATGCACACTTCTCCAGAGCCGCGCAGAGTAAAAAACGAGAGGGACATCTACAAATGCGACAACTCCAAGAACCGCACAAACAAGGGAACGACGTTCAGCCGACATGGGGGAAGTCCTGAGCACAAGATAAGCAGCATAGACAAACCACATAATTAATGTAGTGGTCAGCCGCGGATCCCATGTCCACCAGACGTTCCATGCCGCCCTGCCCCAAATGGAACCGGTTACAAGAGCAAGACCGCTGAAGATTACTCCGATCTCGGCAGCAGCTCCGGCAATGTAATCAAACTTTATATCACGTTTCAGCAAATACGCCGCACTGGCGAGGAAAACCACGAAAAAACTGATCATGGCCCACGCCGCCATTGGCATGTGGACATAGAAAATCTTCTGAACAAGCCCCATAGTCATTTCAATGGGTGCATACATCCAGATAAGATACTGCCCGGCACAGAGTGCTACACCAGCCAGCAGTGCTGCGATTGCAAGGTTCATTTATAAACTCCGTAAGCTATATTAACCGGCCAGCCTACTGCTCGCCGCTGTATACAAAAGGAAACAGGATCAGGCCCGCACCACTGAACAAAGCCGAGGCGGCAAAAATGATGCCCATCCACGAACTTTCGTCCATAAGGTTAACTCCGGAAAATACCGAAGTCATCAATTGTATCGCTCCGAGGAGGATAGGCAGCAGCAGGGGAAAAAGGATCACTGAAAGCAGTGATTCCCTAGCGGCCTGCCCCTGGGAGATTGCACCAAGCAATGCCCCGAGCGAAACCAATCCCCAGTCAGCAGCCAGAAGGGTTACAGCAAAAACTGCAAATGATCCCTTCATATCCTGACCAAGAAACACAATTGTAGCCGGAAGGAATACAAGCTGAGAGCAAAGCAACAGCCCGAATCCGGCAAGACCTTTTCCGAACCAGACAGCGTGAAGCGGGACAGGCGATGAAAGCAGTCCCAAACGCGCTTCGTTTGATTCTTCCATTGAAAACAAAGTGTTAAAAACCAAAACCAGTCCGAAGGAAGATGCCAGCCAGAAGATGGCCGAAGCAGCCTGCGGCTCAACCAACTGCCCAGCCGGACGCGATAAGCTGAAAACAAAGATCAGCAAAAGTCCGAGAAGAACAGCCTGAGTCAGCCCCTGTCCTCCGCCTATGGATAGGCGCAGGTCTTTGGCTGCGATTGTCAATCCACGCTTAAGCATTCTCCCCTCCCAATACGGTTTCAGGGACGAATTCAGAAGCAGCTCCAAGGTAAGCCATTTTACGTCCGGCCAGTCCAAGAACCCGGTCAGCCAGTGCAGTATCATGGTTCACATCATGACTGATCCAGACAATGGCAGTCCCACGGTCACGCATGGCTACAACTTCATCACGAAGTAAAGTGAGTGAAGCCTGATCAAGCCCTGTTCCCGGCTCATCCAGAAAAAGAAGATCCGGATTTACGAGGAATACACGAGCCAGATTCAAACGCTGGGCCATACCCCGTGAATAGGAACCGGCTTGCTCTTCGGCTGCACGTTCCAGCCCAACCCTTTTCAGCAGAGCCATCAGCTCATCACGGGAAGGTGAAAGGCCGTACATAGAAGCCCAGAATGAAAGGTTCGCCACACCGCTAAGACGCGGATAAATAAAGGTGGAATGCCCGAGATAAGCGGTCTTTTCCGGCTCAGTCAAAATCTCCGCAGCCCCGGCCGAAGGCCTTGAAAGCCCGGACATGATCTTGAGCAGAGTTGTTTTACCCGCACCGTTACGCCCTACTACGAGAAGAATTTCCCCGCGCAGCACATCGCAACTGACATCCTTGAAAATCAACCTTGTTCCAAAGAACTTGGCCGCCTTTCTAACCTTAAGAGCTATACTTTCCTTCTCAACCACTTTAACCCGCCTAAGTCAGTTTCGGTTTTCTAAAAGCCATGAACCCGAACAGGCACATTAAAGTACCGCCGATCCAAAGCCAGTTAATAAGCGGATTAAGGCTCATCTTGAATGTGGCATTGCCTTCAGCATCCACACTCAACAAAGTAGCGTATATTTCGCTGCCGAGGCTGGGAATAACTGAAACTTCAGCAAAAGGCTGCTCAAAGTTACGGTAAAGCCTGCGCTCAGGAGCGAGCAGACCGATAAACTTTCCGTTCTCGGAGACTTCCACAATCGCGGAAATCTTCGCCATTTCAGGAGTCTGGCCTTCGGTCAGTTTTTTATAAGTCATTGTGTATGTTCCAAGCTGGACGCTTTGGCCTTCCTTGATCACATACTGATGCTCGATTTTGTTGGGGCCGGACCAAGCCACGCCGAGGAATACAAGCGCTACACCGAAATGCAGACCGTAAACACCGATCATGGAACGGACTTTACGCAACTGCGGGATAAAGACGAAAACGCCAATGATTCCCACCAAAGATGCAATAGCCGCAGCACTGGTAATCAATCCGAGGGGATTGTGGAGGCCGCATGCATAACTGATAGCACCGCCACCGATGAAAGCTCCGCCGACCAGATACAGTCCACGCTTGTCAAAGATACCTTCTTTCCAGTTATACCAAGGGCAAACCGTAAAAATGAGAATGATCAAGCTGAACAATGGCAGACAGACCCGGTTGTAGAAACGGGCATCAAGGCCGATGGGGTTAGCACTCCACATCTTGCTGATCACAGGCCACATGGTACCAAGTCCGACCACGAGGCCGAGGCCGAGGAAAGCCCATGCTGCTACAACCAACATACCCTGTCTGCTATTCAAGCCGGAAAGGGTTCTGAACTCAGGACGTGGACCGGCAAAAAGAACTGCCAGCATAATACCGAGGAAAGAAAGCTGAAACAGCAGCAACGGCAGCCCGACTCCGTTCTCACCATATGCATGCAGGGACTGCACGACACCGGAGCGCACCAGATAGGTAGCAAAAATACAAAGCAGCAAGGTCAACGCCATCAAAAAGACATTAGTCCGCTGAAGCGCCTTACGCTTAATCTGGATAATGGCTGTATGCATAAAAGCGGAAGCACTTAGCCAAGGAATGAGGGATGCGTTTTCAACGGGGTCCCATGCCCAGTATCCACCCCAGCCGAGTTCCATATAAGACCACCAGCAACCAAGAACGATTCCGGCAGTAAGGAAAATCCAGGCCAGAATGTTCCAGTTACGACAAAAGGAAACCCAGGACTTAAGCTCGCCGGAAAGGTACGCCGCAAGAGCCAGAGCCGCAGGGCTTGTAAAGCCTGCATAACCGAGGAACAGCAGCGGCGGATGAAAAATCATACCGGGGTTACGGAGCAACGGGTTCAAACCGCGTCCATCTGCAGGAGTGGGAACAAGTTCCATAAAAGGATTAGACCAGCTGGTCAGCAGAAGCAGGAAGAAGGCCTGCACCACCATGAAAAACAGCCAGTAGTAAAGCCTTGTTTTTTCGGAAAATTCCTTAAAAAGAGGGAGCCTCGAAAAGATTACGCCCATAATTGCAATGGAAAGCATCCAGAAAAGCAGGGAACCGTCAGCTCCTGCCCAGAATGCTGTAAGCGTATAAAAAATGGGAAGTGTATTATCTACGTATTCGTAAATGTATTTAAATGAATAATCTCTGTTAACAAGTGCTATGGTCAAAATGACACTGGCACCAGTAACCAAACCGGCAATAGCCATATTCGCCTTGTCGATAAGGTCCAGCACACTTCTCTTGCCCGTAAGCAGGGCCAAGCATGCATAAGCACCCGCCCCCAACGCCGCAAGCAGGGCGATGAGGAGCAAAAGGTTAGCAAATAGCTGCATATTATATTTACTCCATTACGGATAAAATCTTTATAAAAACGGCAACTTCAAGGCAAGAACCTTGAAGTATAACCACAGGGATCACCCCTCGCGGTTTTCCTTTTCGTACTTGGAAGGACACTTGGTAATCAGGGAAGTGGCTTTGAACAGCTTATTACCGCCGACAAATGATCCCTCTATAATAACCTCAACCCCTTCCTTAAAGGTATCAGGGACGGCCCCCTTGTAATCAACGCGGATAGTCCCGGTATCTTCCTTCTGATCCTTAAGATCAAAGGCAACACCGAGTCCTCCAGCCTTAGTCTCAATATTCTGAGGCGCAACCTTACCAAACAGCCTTGCCTGTCCAAGCTCGGCTTCATCCATAGCAAGGGCCTCTGAAACATTAAGAAAATACACGCTGTCCTGAGAAACACCTGAATAAATCAGATACCCCAGTCCACCGAGAAAAAGGATCAAGGCGGCAATATAAACGCCTTTTCCACCTTTCTTGGCCATCTCGTACTCCGTTTTATTTCGAAACGTCAGCGGAAGCATCTTCCTTGCTGACGACCAGTTCTTTTCTTCTCCTACGGGCAAGTTCGCGCATGTCTACGACCTGATCAGTCTCGTCCACAATCTCGCTACCGAGGATCTCTTCCATAACATCTTCAAGGGTCACAACCCCTGACATTCCACCGTATTCATCCAGAACCACAAACAGATGCATGCGGCTTTCAAGGAATTTCACCAAAAGCTTATCCAAAGTGATGTTTTCCAGAGCAAAACGCACCGGCTTCATCAACTCGGAAAGCTTCACATCGTCATGGTCATCCGCAAGCGCTTCAAAAACGGAACGCCTGTAGATAACCCCGACAATATCTTCGGAATCTTCCCCTTCATAGACGGGAATACGGCTGTGAGGCCATGCACTGTATTTGGCATGCGCCTCAGCTACGGTCATCTCAGCAGGAAGAGAGAACACAACAGTCCGGGGGGTCATAATTTGCTCAACAATCTTGTCGTCCAACGACAAAATGTTAGCAATTGAGAGGGCTTCATAAGGTTTAATCGCCCCGGATCTCCTGGTCAGGCTGACCATAGCTCTTATATCCTCTTCCGTGGCCTGCGGTCCTTCCCCCTTCCTGTTAACAAGGCGGGAGAAGATACTACAGATCCAAATAACCGGAAGAAAAATCCAAATTAAAATTTCCATGGGTCGGGCTAAAACCCGTCCCAGAGGTTCACAATAAACCACACCGATGGTCTTTGGCAGAATTTCGGAAAGAACAAGGATAATAATTGTGAAACCGAGCGTGAACCAAGGCAGGGTTTCAACACCGTAAACAGAAGCCCACGCAGCCCCGGCAAAAGCGGCTCCGGCAGTATGGGCAACGGTATTAAGAGTCAGAATTGCAGTGATGGGACGATCTACATTAGAGCGCAGTCTATGCAGGATCGCTCCGGACTTATGTCCTTCCTTACGCAGGGTTTCAATCCTGCTCCACGGGAAGGAATAAAAAACGGCTTCACTGACGGAACAGTAAGCAGAAATAAGTGTAGCTACACTGACGGAAAGTATTAATTCCAGCATTAATTTTTGAGTTAAAGTTATTGAATGACGCCATCCGGCATCTATTTGATACTGGCATCAGTATCAGAAGGCAGATAGTGGCGCAATAGAAATAGGGAGACCTGAAGCCTTAATCCCTACGGTTTTGCTACAAAATAAATTTATAAGTTAAAATTAGCAAGAGTTCAAACGGTTAGAGTGAAAAAAATAATCATTACTCCCCATTCCGAACAAGATAAAAAGACATTGACCTTTTGAGTTTCGCCATTAAAATATGCGCGCGATGACAAACACAAATCACAAAGTAGTATTCAGGCTAAGCGCCCTAGGGGACGTAGTGCTGACAACTGGCGTAATTGAGTATTGGGCACAAAAGTACAACTGCACCTTCACAGTTATTACCAAAAGTTCCAGCAGCCCTGTATTAGAAAATAATCCTCATATAAAAAATGTCATCAGCCTTGAGAAAAAAGACCTTGGTGATCTGGCTTGGGTAAAAAAAGCCGGACAGATTGCCGCCGAGTATGAAGGCTGTGAACTCATTGACCTGCACTCCACTCTGCGTTCCAGAATCCTTGCCGCACGTTGGAAAGGAAAGGTATCCCGCTACAACAAATTTTCCCTTGAACGCCGTATGTTCAAGATGACCCGCTCTGCCAAGCTGAATTCCAAGCTTTCGGAGCTCAGGGTTACCCAGCGTTATGCCTCAGCCCTTGAAGACAACATCCCGGATACATCTGAACTTATACCCCGGATATATCTTACTGATGATGAAAGGGAACTAGCCCGCACACTAATTGATGAGCACGACTTGGGACAGGACTTCATTTCCCTGCATCCATATGCCACCCACCCAGACAAAGCGTGGCCAGAAGAAAACTGGCTTACACTTATCAACAAACTGGATGAGGCTGACATAAAGTGGACGATTATTGGACGTGACGACAATGCTTTTGAACCGCAGTCAGACGGCTGCAACTTTACCAGTCAGTTACAGCTGCGCGAAACATGTGCCCTGCTGGAAAGATCAGCACTGCTGATCACCGGAGACTCCGGCCCCATGCATCTTTCCGCTGCGGTGGGAACCCCGGTAATCGCCATGTTCGGCCCCACTTCTAAGGCTTGGGGATTCTACCCCGCCGGACCGCGTGATGTAGTTCTGGAATCTGAAATGGATTGTCGCCCCTGTTCCCTGCACGGGAAAAGCAACTGCAAAAAAGACCGGGAATGCCTTCGAAATATCACCCCGGAAGATGTGTTTGAAAAGATTTTAGACTTGATGCGCTAACGCGCTTTAGGAATAAATAGATTTCGCCTCCGGCGGCTCGAACCCTTCTGCAAAAGGGTTCAAGACTCCCAAAACATTTTATTAGGGCTTCGCCGCTGCTATTTCCAAAATTTGCCTATCTCAACGGCATATTCATCCATGCACTCGGCAACAGCCTTCGGGACCAGTGCGGATATATCTGCACCCTTCTTCCACTCCTCACGTACAAGAGTAGAACTGATTACAAAATCAAAATCTCCGATAATGTAAATCGACTTTCCACCCTTCATTTGCCAGACATCTTGACCGCTTTCGACCACATCAGGAAAAATACGCATAAGCTCGTGAGACATAGCACCATGATCGGCTTCTGCCCTGCTTACAGCTACAACATTAGCTAACTCGGGAATACTCTGCCAACCCTTCCAAGTAGTGAAAGTCTCCAGCGAATCCTGCCCCATAATAAAATAGAGATCAGCATCTGGATAGCGGCGCGCTGCCTCGCGCAGGGTATCTATAGTATAAGTGGGACCGTTTGCCGAAATATCTATATCGCTGATATCCAAATCGGAGCAGCCCTGCACTGCCTTTTCAACCAGCTCATACCGCAATGCAGCAGGAAGCATTTCGCCCTGTTCCTTATGATAGGGATTACCCGCCGGAACAAAAAGGACCTTATCAAGCCCAAGACGTGTACGTACCCCTTCAGCAACATCAATGTGCGTCAGATGAACAGGATTAAAACTTCCACCGAAAAGACCAATTTTCATATTTCAAACCTAAAAAAATTCCCGGCAAAAGAATAACTCTTTTACCGGGACTAATTTGATCAATTAAAAACTAATTACGAACATCCCAATTACCAAGGAGTACGAACTTAGTTGAGGTAAGTTCAGTCGCTCCCATAGGACCGTAAGAGTGAAGCTTGGAGGTGGAAATACCGATTTCCGCACCAAGTCCGAGCTGCCCGCCATCATTGAACCTAGTTGAGGCGTTAACACCGACCATGGAAGCATCAACTTCGCGGATGAATCGCATGGCATGATCATGGTTCTTGGTCAGGATAACCTCACTATGGTTGGAACCGTAGCGGGAAATGTGATCCTGAGCTTCATCCTGAGTGCTGACAACCTTAACGCAGAGGATAAGGTCCAGATATTCCATACCCCAATCATCAAAATCAGCGGCAATAGCCTTAGGCCCGAGCAGAGGCATAGCGCGAGGACAACCTTTCATAGTCACACCGCATGCTCCAAGCAGAACACCAAGGGAAGGCAGAATTTCCTTGGCAATATCTTCATGAACAAGCAGACACTCAAGAGAGTTACAGGCTGCAGGCTTCTGAGTCTTGGCATTCTTGATGATGTCCATGGCCTCAGGAATTTCACAATCACTGTCTACGTAAATATGACAAACACCTTTATAGTGCTTGAGCACAGGCATGGTTGCCTGAGAGACAACTGCACGAATCAGCCCTTCACCGCCGCGGGGAATGACTACGTCAATGTACTCATCCAATTTGAGCAGTTCACCAACTGCTTCGCGGTCTGTCACTTCGACAACCTGAACAGCCTCAGCAGGAAGATCGGCCTTACCGAGAGCCTTCTGCAACAGGGAAGCCAGTGCGAGGTTGGAGTGAATAGCCTCGGATCCGCCACGCAGAATGACAGAGTTACCAGCCTTGAGACAAAGCACGGCAGCATCAACAGTAACATTGGGACGAGATTCGAAAATCATCATAATCACGCCCAGAGGGATGCGCATTTTACCAACCATAATGCCATTGGGGCGACGTTCCATCTTCTCGATTTCACCAACAGGGTCAGCCTGTCCGGCAACTTCATTGCAGCCCTGAATCATATACTCCAGAACAGATGGGGTAATTTCCAGACGCTGCAAGCGGGCCTGATCCAGACCACGTTCTTTTGCTGCATCGAGATCCTTTTTATTCTCTGCAAAAATAAATTCTTTTTCCTGCTCCAGCAAAGCAGCCAGCTCGATGATGGCCGCATTCCTTGCGGTGCCGTCGGCACAGGCTATTTTTCGGGAAGCTTCCTTGGCCTTTGCGGCCACAGCTTTCATTGCTTCAGAATGGCTCATTATTCCACCTCAAAAACATTTATATTGACTGAAATATTATTTTTTCCGCCGATTGATTCTTTTTGGCTACTAAGGATATTGCAAAAAAGTCAACTACCATTTACCAATGATAGCCATCGGCAGGGGGTTTTGACGTAAAATATGTAAAATTATTTTTTCTTTTTTTGTCATCTTTTTCAAGCACTTTAGCAATAAGTCAAATTTTACGGGACGTTATTTTAAGTTTTCGCTTTTGACCTTTTTGTCAGACTGCATTATATAGCGCACTTCAACTTTGTATAAAATTTTCATGGAGGCTTTCCTTTAAAATGGAAGAACAAAACAACACACAGGACATTCTGAATCAGGTTCACGAATCCACCCCCGACACCCTGCATCCTATCCTCGACTACATTATTAAAAATGGGAAGATGATTGCAGCCGGGATTGCGGCAATTATTCTCATAGCTGGTGGCACCTCCGGGTTCAAATACATGAACCAGAAGAAACTGCTCAAAGCCCAGAGTGAAATGGGAACTATCCTGATCAAGTACAGCGGAGCAAAACAGGCTGAAGCACTTTCTGCTTTTGAAAAAGACGCTCCCGCATCCATGAAGCCCGCAGTGCAGCTCGCCCTCACCAAGGCATGGATGGACGCAGGACGCTATACTGACGCTAAAGCAGTATGGGCCGCGATTGCCAAAACTTCTCCCGAGATGGCACCCGTTGCAGCTCTCGGCCAGGCTAAATGTCTGATGCTTGAAAACAAAGCAGGCGAAGCCGTTACAGTTCTTCAGAAACTGAAAGAGAGCGCAGGCGAAGCTTACGCAGCATCCATTAACAGACTGCTTGGTGAAGCAGCAGAGAAAGCCGGCAACACTCAGGTTGCAATTCAGGCTTATCAGGCATTGCTGACCAGTTCTCCTCAGGAAGCTTCTTTCTTTGAGTTCAAAATCAAAGAACTTAAGGCAAAACTCTAAATTTAACACAGGCTGATCATAAGTGTACGACGGTACACGATAAGCCGCAGAACGGGGCTCCGGCATTAACCATAGGGGCCGGATCCCCGCTGAGACTAAACAGTCGTGCGTTTGTGAACATTCTGTTAACCCCATGACCTAAGGAGCACATTAATGGCTCACCCACTTCTTAAGGACAGTCCGGGTATGAAAAAGCTGCTTCTCGGCAATGAAGCCATTGTCAGAGGCGCAATTGAAGCCGGTATCCAGGTAGTGACCTGCTACCCCGGCACCCCCTCCTCCGAAGTTCCGGACACTTTCTTCCGCCTTTCCCCTGAAGGCGACTTCACTTTTGAATACTCGGTCAATGAAAAGGTAGCACTTGAAGTTGGCGGTGGCGCCACTCTCGCAGGTGCAATGACCCTGACTACCATGAAACATGTCGGTGTAAACGTTGCTGCCGACCCGCTCATGACTTTGGCCTATACCGGTACTCCCGGCGGTATGGTACTGCTTTCCGCGGACGATCCCGGATGCCACTCAAGCCAGAACGAACAGGACAACCGTTACTATGCTCGCCTTGCCGGCATGCCCTGCCTTGAGCCTTCCACCGCTCAGGAAGCCAAGGACATGACCCGCGATGCACTGAACATATCCCGCGAAATGTCTGCTCCGTTCCTGCTTCGCACTACCACCCGAGTCAACCACCTTCGCGGTCCGGTTGAATACGGAGATATCGCCAAGCTTGCTCCTGCTGAAGGATTCAAAAAAAATCCCGCTCAGTTCGTACCAATCCCGGCTTTCGCCCGCAGAATGCATGTAGATCTTCTTGAAAAGCTCGAAAAACTGCGTGAAATGGCGGAAACCTCCAAGTACAACAAAATTTCCGGAAACGGGAAAATCGGTATTGTAGCTTCCGGTATCTGTAGGGCATATCTCGCAGATGCACTGGCTGATACCGGCCTTGCCGACAAATTTAAGCTTCTTGAACTGGGCTTCACCTATCCACTGCCCACCAAGATGATTACCGACTTTATCTCTTCTGTAGAAAAAGTTGTTGTTCTCGAAGAGCTTGAGCCTTTCCTCGAAAATGAAATCAGGATTCTGGCACAGAAAAACTCCATTGCAGTAGAAGTAATCGGTAAAGATAACGCATTGCTGCCGCTGAACGACGAATACTCCACCCTGAACATCACTGCTATTATCCGCGAAGTTCTGGGTATGGAAGCCGAAAAGATCGAAAGCTGTCCCGCAGAAGAAGGGCTGCCCATGCGTCCGCCGAACCTCTGTGCAGGCTGTACTCACCGTGCCGCTTACTATGCAGTGAAAAAAGTATTCGGTCCCGATGCAGTCTGTTCTTCCGATATAGGTTGCTACACCCTCGGTATTCTGCCCCCGCTAAATGCTGCCGACTTCCTGCTCTGCATGGGTTCCTCCATCTCCGCAGGCTCAGGAGCAGCAAGAGCCGCAGGTCAGACCGTAGTTGGATTCATCGGAGACTCCACCTTCTTCCATTCCGGCATCACCGGTCTGGTTAACGCGGTTTTCAACCAGCACGACATTCTGCTGGTGATTCTTGACAACGCGACTACTGCCATGACCGGACACCAGCCCAACCCCGGTGTTGATACAACTATGCTCGGTTCCAACCCTGCCCGGATTGATATGGAAGCCATCGTCAAAGGTTGTGGTGTAAGCGAAGTTCGCACCGTGAATCCGCTGAACCAAAAAGCCCTCACCAAGGACCTTGAAGATCTGAAGGCTATGAAAGGCGTTCGTGTCCTTATCGCTAAGGCACCCTGTCCTCTCTTCGCCCGCAGAACCCTTAAAAAAGCACCTGGACAGACTGCTTATGTAGTTAATCAGACCGAAGATGTGCTCAAGGTAATGGAAGAACTGGCCTGCCCCGCATTTGAAAAGACTGCGGAAGGCGTTGAAATCAATGAAATCCTTTGTTCCGGCTGTATGCTCTGCCTGCAGCTGAGTAAAGATATTAAAGCCCGGAAAAGGAGCAGCTAATGAGTAATAGGTTGCGTATATTCATGACCGGGGTCGGCGGACAGGGAACCCTGACAGCCACCAACCTCCTCGCTCAGGCGGTTCTTGACTGCGGTATCGATGTCACTGCCGGCGAAATCCACGGAATGGCCCAGCGCGGCGGTGTTGTTGAATCCGCACTGCTCATCGGACTGGCCTCCCCTAAGATCGGACACGGAGAAGCAGACGTAATCCTCGGCTTTGAGCCTCTGGAAACACTGCGTGCCCTGCCTTACCTCAAACCCGGCGGCACAGTGCTTTCCAGCACCGAATACGTTCCGCCCCTTTCCGTATGCACCGGAAAAGCAGAAAACACCCCCCTTGAAATTATCAAGGAAAAGGTTGCGACCTGCGCCGGAAAAGCATACTACCTCCCCTGCCAGTCTCTCGGCCTTGAAGCCGGTGCTGTGCAGAGTGGTAACATTGCCCTGCTCGGAGCACTCTGTGCCACAGGATGCATTCCGCTTAAACCGGAACAATTGGCTGAAACAATCAAATCAGCCATGAAACCGAAAATTGCGGATATCAACCTGAAGGCTCTGGAACTTGGAGTGAAGGCAGTATCATAAGTAAATAAATTGACAGCCGCATGTTATCATGCGGCTGTCGATTTTAAAAAACTCTATACTATATCGGGAGGATACTCCCGACGCGCCAACTAAAATTTTAGGCCGGAACCACGGAGCACCATCGCTCCGACAAAGCTGCAATCTAAAAACAGCCTGGACGGCATGAGTAAAGAAATGACTAGAAACGGACTGACGGAACGAGTGGACAATATTTATCTTTCAACTTTGAGTGAAATTCTTGACTCTGTAGCTCCCCATCATGATTTGGAACCCAGCCTCAATGCGATTCTTGAAGTTCTGTCCAAAGATCTCCACTTCCCGCGTGCATTCCTGGCCATTATGGACCCGGAATCGGAAAAGCTGAAGCTTTCTATTACCCACAGCCCAGCAAAAGACTACACCGCCACTTACGCACCGGGCAAAGGAGTTGTGGGTAAAGTATACGAAACGGGTGAATCTGTAATCATCCCCAGAATGTCTGACGATGATCAGATGCTCAATAAGGCATTCAACAGATCTGAAGAAGAACAGAAGGCCCTTTCCTTCATATGCGTTCCTGTAATAAGGACTGATTCAGACGGAAATCAGGAAGTTATCGGCGCGCTGAGCGTTGACTCTCCTATCCTGCCCATGGATAACCTGCATGAGCATAAACATTTCCTCGAAGTTGTAGCAGCCCTTATTTCCAATCAGGTTTCCCGCTTACAAGAAGAAATGTCCTTGCAGGCACAGATGCTTTCGCAAGGAATGATGCCAGGAGCAGTAGATGTTCCTCCTCCGGCTGACTTTGTGGCCACTTCCAAAAGCATGAAACAGGTTCTCCGGCAGGCCCGACAGGTCGGCCCCAGCCGCGCTACCGCCCTGCTTCGCGGTGAATCCGGCACAGGTAAGGAACTTCTTGCTGAAGCGATTCATTCTTGCAGCCCCAGAAGAGACAAACCGCTGGTTAAACTCAACTGCGCGGCCCTGCCTGCGGAACTGGTTGAAAGTGAACTTTTCGGACACCAGAAAGGTGCATTCACCGGAGCTTATCAGAACAAACGCGGTCTCTTTGAAATAGCCAACAACGGAACTCTCTTCCTTGATGAAATAGGGGAACTTTCCCTTGATGCGCAGGCCAAGGTACTGCGCGCAATTCAGGAAAAAGAAATCCAGCGGGTCGGTTCTGAACAGCCCATCGCTGTTGATGTCCGCTTGATCTGCGCAACCCACCAGCCCTTGGAACAACTGCTGCGTGACGGCAAATTCAGAGAAGACCTTTTTTACCGCATCAACGTTTTCCCTGTATTTATTCCGCCTTTGCGTGAACGCCGCGAAGACATCCTTCCGTTGGCTGAAAAATTCCTCGACTTATTCTCCGGAGAATACAGCAAGGAAATCAAGCGTATATCCAGCCCTGCAATCGATCTTTTCACCCAGTACCACTGGCCGGGGAACGTCCGTGAGCTGAAGAACTGCATTGAGCGCGCTGTGCTCATCTGCGAGGAAGAGGTAATCAGAACTTACCACCTGCCGCCGACCCTGCAGACCGCCGAATCAACAGCCACCGACACCTCTCTTTCGTTTGGCGAGGCTGTGGCCAAGTTCGAACAGGAATTGCTGGTCGATTCCCTTAAAAAGGCACGCGGCAACATGCTGCAAGCCGCCAGAGACCTGCGAGTCAGTTACCGTATCGTCAACTATAAGGTTAAGAAGTACAATATTGACGTTAAGAAATACGCAGGCGCTAAAAAGAAAAAATAGAATATGCAAACAGTAAAGCTTGCCGGAAAAGGCGATCTCAAGCCTATCCTTTGCGCAGCTTTAAGTCTGCTGGTTTTAATTATTACGGGTTGTTCCGGTGCGAAAAAAGCACCGGGGCAACCCTTTGTCATTCCATTTGACTCCTCTCATATAACCACCCAAAAGACTCTTTCCGTATCTACCTCACTATCGCCCGATGGCAGCTCAGAACGGGATTTTAAAACTATCACCCAACAGCACTACTACTTTGAAAGTAAAAACTGCACAGCAGAAGTAAGACTGCTCCTGAACCGCAAGGCCACTGTGGACATGCCAGAAATAGGAGACTGGTCGACCGTATCTGTAGGCAGCTGTTTAAGCGATGACCAAGGTGTTAAATGCTACACAGCACACATAGACTGCCATTTGGTACGTATGACCTTCATTCCTACCGGGAAACGCAGCCTAACGGTTATCAGAGTGCGTAATCGCGCCCGTGAGCCGCAAGAACTCTGCGAACAATGGGACCCGCTAAATCTCAGCCCCGACCAAAAGGAAGAAGTAAATACTTTCAACCAAAGTTCTGACTCCCTGTTTAACTTTAAATAAAAAAAACTCCGACCAAAGGCCGGAGTTTTTTTATCAATATTATTTCAAGTCAGAACTAAATGGAATCGTATTCATACTCTTCGTCAGAAACGATAACAGAATTATCCTTCCAGAGCTTTTCAGGATCGCCAAAATTCTTCTTGGCTTCACGGAATCCCATGTTAAAGGCCTTGACGTTGATGTCTCTGATCTTTGCAGGCAGGACTTCTTCAAGGTTCTTACGCATGGTGCGTTGCTGTGCAAATGGCAGCAAGTAAGTTGCAGCACCCAAAACAATGGTATTCATAGCCTGAGGCAACCCCAGCTTCTCTTTGGCAAGCTTCGTAAAAGGCAGGCCGATAAACTGGTTAACCGGAGGCTGCTTGACCAGATCGGTTTCAATCATAAGCAGGCCGCCGGACTTCAGGTTACGATAATACATGTTACACGCTTCCTGACTCAGGGCGATAAGCAAATCAAGGGATTCAGCTTTTGGATAGCTGATCACACTGGATGAAATCACCAGATCGGAACGGCTGGCACCACCGCGGGCTTCCGGGCCGTAACTCTGGGTCTGGGTCACAAAATAGCCATGTCCCAGAGCAAGACCGGACCCCATAACCTTACCCAAAGTGAGAATACCCTGACCACCGAGACCGGAAAGGCGTATTTCAAATCTATCCAAAGATTGATTTTTCATTACGCACCTCCCTGACATCTAGCAGCCATTTCATAGAATTTCTCTTCCAGGCCGGGCTCATCCTTCTGTACGAATACGCCGGAAGGAACCTTGTTGGCTTTTTCCGCCTCGCTCAGCTTTTCATAACGCTCAATATCGACAACATCCTTCTTGAGCATTTTGTACATGTCCACCGGAGTCTTAAACTTGTTCTTACGTCCGTACTGTGTATGGCAGGGAGTAAGAATCTCTACAACGCCGAAACCGGGATTGCTGATGCCGTCCATGATCATCTGATCCAGCTTTTTTACGTGAAAAACAGTTCCGCGAGCCACATAGTTGGCCTTAGCAGCAGAGCAAAGCTCCACGCAATCAAAACTCTGCTCCATCTGACCAAGAGGGGTCGTCATGGAGAAAGAACCGGATGGAGTTGTAGGTGAACACTGTCCGCCGGTCATACCGTAAATGTTATTATTGAGGATAAGGGCAGTAACACCAATATTCCTGCGCGCTGCATGGATCAGGTGGTTACCACCGATAGCCATGGAGTCACCATCACCCATAACCACGATCACGTGCATATTGGGTTTAGCCATCTTGATTCCGGTAGCGAAAGTCAATGCACGGCCATGGGTGGTATGGACGGTATTAAAATCAACGTAAGCCGCCAGCCTGCCGGAACAGCCGATACCGGCCACCACGCAAACTTCATCTTTCTTGAGGCCGAGACCGTGGATAGATCTGATAAGTGAACCGAGCACAATGCCATGCCCGCAGCCTGCACAGAAAACGTGCGGAAACTTCTTATTATGCCTTAAGTACTCATGAATGAGCTGTGTACCTTTCATATCAACCATGACTACACCCGTGTTAAGACTTTGAGGATTTCAGCCGGGGTAATGATCTGCCCATCGACCTTATTGATTGTCCGCACGCTTACCTGACCGTTATTGACCCTTTTAACTTCTCTTGAAATCTGCCCCATATTCATTTCGGGAACAACAAGAGTGCTGGCCTTGGTCATAACCTTCTCTGTTGCTTTCCTTGGATAAGGGAACAGAGTTGAAAGCTTGAGCAATCCGGCCTTAACACCCAGATCGCGAGCCTGTTTAACAGCAAGCTCAGCTGAACGCGCCACTGTGCCGTAAGCAATGACAACAACATCCGCATCCTCAGTATTCACTTCATCAACCAGCTGCACATCATGCAGGAACTGATCAATTTTGCGGAACAACCGTTCGTTCAGTTCACGAACTTCATCAGGACGGGATGTGGGAAAACCATTTGTATCATGAGTCAACCCGGTAACATGAAAACGGTACCCTGAACCAATGGCTGGCATAGGCGGTACACCGCGCACGGTCTCTTCGTAAGGCTTATACCATTCCGGAGGCATCGTCGGTACAATACGGTTGAAGACCTCATATTCATCTTCATTGGGAATGATGATCTTCTCACGGGTATGAGCGGTAATCTCGTCAATAAGCAGGATTACCGGGGTGCGATATTTCTCTGCAAGGTTAAAAGCCTCGATGGTATTATCGAGACATTCCTGAACATTAGAAGCAGAAAGTACTATGATGGAATGATCGCCATGTGTCCCCCAACGGGCCTGCTGCACATCACCCTGAGCCGGGGAAGTGGGAAGACCGGTACTGGGACCGCCGCGCATGACGTTAACAATTACCAGCGGAGTCTCGGTAATGCATCCATATCCCAAATGCTCCTGCATAAGGGAAAAACCGGGACCGGAAGTAGCAGTCATAGCTTTCCTGCCTGCCAGCGACGCACCGATAACCGATCCGAGTCCACCGATCTCATCTTCCATCTGGATAAATGAACCATTAGGAATGAGCGGTAATCTCTGAGCCATTATCTCCATAATTTCCGATGAAGGAGTAATGGGATACCCGCCGTAAAAAGTACAGCCTGCCAGAAGCGCACCTTCAACAACAGCCTCGTTGCCCAGAGCGAAAATCTCTTTGTTTCTTTTTTTTCTAGGTCTGGCCATGGAAATTCACCTTATCCCTTTTTTTTACCGGAACCGGTTTTTTCCGCAGCTCCGCCGGAAGCGGCAGGCTCATCGGCTTTCCGGGCGGCCTTTTCAAGGACAGCCCTGCATACTGCAGGAATCTCGTCATCAACTTTAGGACGAACCATAATCGCGAAATCCGGGCAATGCAGCTCACAGAATCCACAATTAATACATTCTTCCTCCCGGATAACGACCGCCTTACCCTGATCGTTCAACTCCATGACCTTTGCCGGACAAAAGGCTGCGCAAATACCGCACCCCTTGCACCAGTCCGGAAAAATCGTAACCGTGCTATTTCCCTTGCGTTTGACACTCATAACCTGATCCAGGTTGAGGGTGACTCTAATAATCCGTTCCTCTTCTCCCCTTGAACGGACCAACCTTGCCGACAGCCTCGTAAACTTTTATTTTTACTAGGCCTAAATTCGGCCCTAGCATGGTAATTCCGCACATGCAACAGGAAACAGAACTTTTATGGCAATATTATAAAATAAGCATTACTTAATTGACATGAATATGCTTTGTACATAGATTATGAGAGGATGGACAATTGTGTAGCAAATGGTTTTTGATTGATTATACAATCATAAAATCTGCCCAAAAAAAGAGTCGGCTAAATGCCGACTCTCAAAATTCTACTCGCTATTGCATCACCAGAACAAACATTTTCTGAATATTACTTGCAGAAAAACATGCAACACATATTTTCAAGATTCAATTAAACATATTACCAACAATTAGTTCAGCTTAATTTCATTCTTGAAAAAGGATTCAACCTTGCTGCGGCTGATAGGCTTTGAAAACAAGTAACCCTGACCGAATTCACAACCTAGATCGCGCAATGAATCCTGCTGTTCAATCTCTTCCACACCTTCGGCAACAACGTTCAATCCGAGATTGTGAGCAAGATTAACGATTGCACGGACAATCTCAAAGTTCTCAGTAGACTCATTCATTTTACGCACAAAACTAAGGTCAATCTTCAGCTGATCAAGCGGAAATTCCTGCAGATTACTCATGGAAGAGTATCCTGTTCCGAAATCATCGATGGAAACCAGAACTCCTGCGGACTTAAGTCTATTGAGCATGTCCACAGACTGCTTGGCCCGCTCCATAATTGCCGTTTCAGTAATTTCAATTTTCAAATTTCGGGCTGGAAGATCAAATTCACTTAGCTTCGAAAGAATATTATCTACAAGTGCAGGCTGTGAGAACTGCCGAGGAGAAATATTAATGGACATCATCATTTCGGAAGCAGATTCGTAATTAACCTGCCAACTTTTCATCTGGCGGCAAGCTTCACTGACAACCCAACTGCCAAGTTCAAAAATAAGCCCAGACTCTTCAGCCATAGGAATAAATTCGCCGGGCATAACCAGACCGCGACGAGGATGATCCCAGCGTATTAAAGCCTCGAAGCCCACAACGCTTTGGCTTTGCAGAGAATATATAGGCTGGTAATCCAGATAGAGCTCATCTCCTGAAAGCATTGCCGCCCGGAGATCACTCTCAAGCTGCATAGCCTGTACAGCCTCTTCCAGCATCCTTTTATTGAAGACCTTGATCCTGTCCCTGCCGGACTCTTTAGCCTGATGCATGGCAACGTTGGCATTCTGGATAATTTCTTCCGGCTTGTCATACTCAGTAGGACTAAGCAAAACACCGTAGCTGGCAGCTATATTGATTTTATGCCCTTCGATCATAATGGGATCATTCAAGCAATCCCTTATGCGACGAACAATGCGGATACCTTCCCGCGGAGAAGCAAGCTCTTCGAGCACCACAATAAACTCATCGCCACCGAACCGGGACACCGTATCCAGCTCACGAATAGTTTGGAGTAATCGTTTAGAAACTTCCACCAGCAGTTTATCGCCGATATTGTGACCAAGGCTGTCATTAATGATTTTGAAACGGTCCAAATCCATGAACACAACCGCAAAATAGTAATTCTCACGGCGGCGGGAGCGCTCCACAGCCTGAAGTATTCGATCACAACATAGGGTGCGGTTGGCGAGTCCTGTAAGCGGATCATGCAGAGCTTCATATTGAAGCTGCTTTTCCATAAACTTGCGTTTTGTAATATCGCGCAAGGAAATTCTTAAGCCGAGCGAGGTTCCGTCATCTGCAAAAACCTGATGCCCGGTAAGAGAAACCCAGCGCAAGAGCCCATCCCTACGAAAAAGACGCATATCCGTACCATCGGCAGAGGGGAAAGTCCCGCGTAAGGCCTTCTGCCAGAACTCCCGGTCATTCTTGTGCAGAATATGCTCTACCCTGACCGGACCTTCCATGAAATACGCTTTGGGATAACCGGAAATACGTTCACATGAAGGACTCACATATTTGACCGCCCCGGTAGGCCCGATCCACATTTCCCAGTCAAATGTATATTCAGCAATGGTCCTGTACTCCTCTTCAGAAGCACGCAAAGCCTTTTCCATCATTTTGTAGCCGGAAACATCAGTAACAAATGCAAAAGTCAGTTTTACATTATCGCTTTCAAAAAGATTGGTAGCGTTGATAAAAATGTCAACTTCACGCCCCGTGCTATTAACAAAGCTGAGTTCAAATTTGTGGGAATGACCTTCGTTGTTCCGAAACCTTTCCGCAGCAGACTCTCCTAGAATTGCCCCGACATCTCCACCAAGAACTTCTTCGCGGGAAAGTCCTATCATGGTGCAGAAAGCAGGGTTCACATCAAGCAGAATCAAGGATTCATCAATCATGAAAAAACCTTCAGCGGTAGTTTCCACCAACGCACGGTAGCGTTTTTCACTTTTAACAAGTGAACGAGCGGCTTTCTCACGCATAAGAATTTCACCCTGCAAGACCTTATTCACTTCCTCAAGCCTGCTTTCACGACTGGCGATTTCTTCGGTCATGCGGTTGAACCGGGAACCGATCTCCAGCAATTCTATGTACTGAAATTCATCAAAGCGATATGAGAAATCCCCCATGGCGACCTTATCCATCCCTTTACGCAAGCGTGCTATTGGATTTCGGATAAAATAATCCATGAGAAAACCGGTGATTATGTAGATAACCGCAACTGAGGCAAGAAAAGTCAAACTGGATACAAACAGAATCCAGTCGAGATTGCGGCGGTAGATCCTGCTGCTGAGTTCCATACGGATGGACCCGATTTTTTCCTTGGAAATATACAGATCACGTACACGGACGATGGGGTTGTCATCTTTGTCGCCGGGACGCACAAAATTGAACAACACCTCACCGTTCATATCGACAATTTTAAGCTTAGCGAACTGTTCATTCTGGGTATAAGCACTGCAGACATGCTTAAGCGAGCCCATATCAAAGTTCCAGATAGGAAAAGTAACTGACTTGGCTAGCTGTTCAACATAATTATCAGCTTTATCTTCATATTCCTGACGCAACATTTTTGACCGGCCGAAATATTCATACGCCGTTACCAAACCGATAATAATGGCAAGCGCAAAAACAAGGCAGGCAGCCAGATCACGGGATATTGATCTTTCGCCCTTTTTGAATTTCAGTAATGATCTTTTTGAAGCGGTCGTATTCTCAGACATACCTTATTGCACCGGAAATAGCATTAACACTTGGAAAACCAATAGAATAAACTACAGTATTGTTTTCACACTTAACTTTCAAAGTCTATAATTAATAATCTGTCGCTGCGAAAAAGATCATATTTCACCGGAAAGATTCTTCTCAGCAAGAACAACTTCTGCAAGAGCGTTAATTACGCATGCCGCAAGAGCTGACCCTCCTTTTCTGCCCTCAATGGCAATATAAGGAATTGATTCACAATTCATCAACAATGCTTTGGATTCTGCAGCATTCACAAAACCGACAGGCATACCGACCACCAACGCCGGAGGTGCCATTTTCCCTTCTTCCACAAGATTAACCAGTCTGATGAGTGCTGTGGGAGCATTGCCTATAACGTGGATTGCGGGTTTCAAAGAAGAAGCTGCCAGTTCGAGAGCCGCATGAGCACGGGTTGTAGAATTCTTCTTGGCGGATGCAATAACTTGCGGGTCATTCATCAAACAGCGGACCTCACATCCCAAAGGAGTCATCCGGCGCATCGGAATCCCGCAACGGGCCATTTCGGTATCGGTAACAATTACACACCCAGCCCGCAATGCTGCAAGACCGGAAGCAACAGCTTCCGGATGAAAACGCACTAGATCAATCAGCTCGAAATCAGCAGTAGTATGGACCATGCGCCTAGCTATCTGCCATTCAAGACCGTCAAACCTGCGTGGTTCCGGGACTTCGGAATCAATAATTTCAAAAGACTTTTTTTCAATATCACCGGGCTTTGCCACGGCCATAAGTTCTACTTTCCCGGACAAAAATTATCTCCTTATTATAGCAAGGGAAGAGGAAGTACCTATCCTGCTGGCTCCTGCCTGCAACAGTTCTTGAGCCTGTTCATATGTTTTAATTCCCCCGCTGGCCTTTACGCCGATATCATCGCCAACAACAGAACGCATAAGCTTGATATCTTCTACACAAGCGCAGCCGGGAGCAAATCCGGTGCATGTCTTAACAAAAGAGGCACCCGCTGTCACCGCAAGATCACAAGCAATCTTTTTCTGTTCATCATCAAGAAGTCCGGTTTCGATAATCGCCTTTACCGGCACTCCGCCTGCACCTTCCACGGTCATAAAAATATCATTCAAAAAAGCTTTACGGTCATCAGCTTTTAAAGCCCCAATATTGACCACCATATCCAATTCGCGTGCACCTTTTTCCACAGCACGCATGGCTTCTAACATTTTCACTTCCGACAAGGTCGATCCTGAAGGAAAACCGATTACGGAACAAACGATAGGCTTTTCACCGGACAACAACTCAGCCGCGCGGGCTATATGAGAAGGATGGACACAAACAGAGGCAAAATCGTACTGCACGGCCTCCCGGCACAGCTGTTCAATATCTGCTGGAACCGCTGTTACGTTCAACAAGGTGTGGTCAATGTACGAAGCAAGTTTCTCTATTTTGTCCATGTCCGCCTCCCGGCTTTAAAAATTGAAAAACACGATTCAGCGGCCGACAGATAATGCCATCCCTGAAACTAGACCATACTTCCCATTAGAACGACATTAATCGAATTAGAAATTTCGGTCAAAATAAAGTTACACAAGCGCAAAAGAAAACCCCTGCTTCATATGAAACAGGGGCAAATCTGCTTTAATCCTTCAAGATAACTAACGATCCCTAGCCTGGTACTTAGCCATATGCGCTTCCATCCGGCGGCTGGCCCAAGTGAGTACGTAGCAGACAATAAAGTAAAGAATCGCAATGGTAATAAAGATTTCAGTAGGTGCGGACAAGGTCCTGTTGTTAACCTGTGTTGCAGTACGGGTCAGCTCGTTTACCCCGATGATATACGCAAGTGATGTATCCTTGGTCAGGGATACGAACTGGTTAACAAAAGAAGGAATCATATTTCGCAAGGCCTGCGGCAGAATAACGTAACGCATGGCCTGAACATGTGAAAGCCCTGTCCCGCGCGCAGCTTCCATCTGTCCTCTGGGTAGTGCGATAACCCCCGCCTTAACAATTTCACCAATGTACGCTCCGGTGAAAACGATAAAAGCGATCAAGGCACAGTGAAACTCCGGAAGAGATCTACCAAGCACAACCGGTGCAAGGAAATAGAACCAGAATATAAGCATCAACAGCGGCACACCGCGGATGACCTCAATATAGATTACAGAAACGGTTTTAACCGCCCTATTGCGAGAAAGACGCATCAGACCTGCAGCAAGACCGATCCAGAAGGCACCGAAAATACCAAGCATCGCCAGAATAATACTGGCTGCCAAGCCGCCGATAGGTCCATCAGGAAAGGCGCCCCATAAAAAATAATCAAAGTTGTTCCAAACTACATCCCATTGCACGAGACGCCACTCCTAGTATTTAATTTGCAGCAGGAAATGCTTGTTATACATATTGATCATGAGTGACACGACCAAAGAGATACACAGATAGATAAGGGTCGCCACAGTAAAAGCTTCGAATCCGTGGAAAGTATAGGATTCAATCTGGCGGGCCATGTAAGTGAGGTCCATAACCCCGATAGTCATGACCAGTGACGAGTTTTTAATAAGGTTCAGCGACTGTGAAATAAGTGGAGGTATAATGATTCTGAAAGCCTGCGGCAGAATAACGTAGCGGTAGGCCTGCAGAAAGGAAAGCCCGGTTGCACGCGAGGCTTCCAGCTGGTTCTTGGGGATGGAGTTGATTCCGGCCCTGATTTCCTCTGCCACAAAGGCAGCGGTATAAACGGTCAGAGAGATTACCCCGGCCGCAAATTCGAAATCATGATCATATAGCCATTCGTTTACCGAATCTGGCAGAATGGAATAGGAACCGAAATACCAGAAAAATATCTGAATCAGCAAAGGAGTGTTTCTAAAAAACTCAACAAAAGCAAAGCTGAACCATTCAAAGGGCTTGAACTTGGACATACGCATAACTGCGACAACAGTTCCAAGAAGCAAAGTGAATACGATAGATACAGCAGATATTTGAAGGGTAACTTTAACCCCGTCAATAATCCACTGCCCGTATTGTCCGCTAAGAACCAGATTCCAATCAAACTGATAATTCAAAACATCTATCCGTTGTTTTCGGGAAGACCGCGCGAACACGGCCTCCCCGTTATCTTACATAACTAAAACCTAGAGCCACGCCCTCAGAATAAATCCATTTCAAATGTATATTGGATGGACACGGCACTATATGACCGTCGGCTTAGGGCCAAACTTCCATGTTCCAGGTGAGGGGCAGGTAGTATTTGGTGTCAGGACCAAACCATTTGTTGTATGCTTTTTTGTAGTCGCCGGACTTCCACATTTTAATGAGAGCCTGGTTTACAGCATCGCGGAAGTTGGATTCGTTCTCAGGAAGACCGATACCGTAAGGCTCGGGGGAGATGAACTCTCCTACGATTTCCCATTTTTCGGGGTTGGGATCGGAGTTTTTGAGACCGAGAAGGATGGTGGAGTCAGTGGTTACAGCTTTAACTTTACCCTGCTTGAGAGCAAGCATTGCCTGAGGATAACCTTCAAAGGAGAGAACCTTACAGTCAGGCTGTGCAGCCATGATGTTCTGCTCGGAAGTGGAACCTTTAGCGGTACCTACTTTTTTTCCTTTCAGGTCAGCAACAGAGTTGATGCCGGCACCTTTTTTAACGAGCAGCTTCTGACCGTCCATAAAGTAAGTGATGGAAAAGTCGATGGTGTCGTCACGCGCAATCTTGTGAGTCATGGTAGCAGCAGCAAGGTCAATGGAGCCCTGAACAACCATGGGGATACGGGTGGCGGAAGTTACGGGTTTGAACTCAGCCTTCACACCCAGTTCCTTAGCGATGTAATTACAGATGTCGATATCCAGACCGACGAGCTTCTTGGTGTCTTCATCGATGTAACCGAAGGGAACAACGGCATCTTTAACACCGCACATCAGAACACCGCGGGCTTTTACTTCCTGCAGTTTGTCAGCCATTGCGACAGATGCGCAAAGAGCCATCGCCAAAACCATAGCAACAATAATTGAGAGTCTTCTCATCAGGGTCCTCCTGAAAAATTTAAGGTTACCTACCAATATCGCCGGCAAGTGCGATACTTACAATATCTCCTTCAAGAACATTTTTGCTCTTTCATGCTTGGGATTGCGAAAGAACTCCTCCGGGGGAGCCTGTTCGATAACCTCACCGCCATCCATGAAAATTACGCGGTCTGCCACTTCACGGGCAAAACCCATTTCATGGGTAACGCAAAGCATAGTCATGCCTTCGCGGGCAAGGTCTTTCATTACATTGAGAACTTCGTTGATCATTTCCGGGTCCAGCGCGGAAGTAGGCTCGTCAAAAAGCATAGCCTTGGGCTTCATGGCCAGAGCCCTTGCGATAGCAACACGCTGCTGCTGTCCACCGGAAAGTTCTGCGGGATATTTATGGGCCTGATCGTGAATTCCAACCCTTTCAAGAAGGTAAAGTGCTGTTTCCTCAGCTTCAGCCTTGGGAACATTTCGCACTTTCAGAGGCGCAAGGGTTACATTATCCAATACGGTCAGGTGGGGATAAAGGTTGAACTGCTGGAAAACAATACCGATTTCTGCACGCAGCTCATTGATATTTACACTCTTGTCAAGAATGTCCTTATCATCAAATGTGATTGTCCCTTTCTGGTAATCTTCGAGTCTGTTGATACAGCGGATGAAAGTACTCTTACCTGAACCACTGGGGCCACAGATTACAAGTACTTCACCTTTATCAACATGGTCATTGATACCTTTTAAAACATGAAAATCCCCGTACCACTTGTGGAGATTCTTAATTTCAATCATTGCCATAATGCTTAACTCCAACTCCCGTACTGTTTATTAAGTTCAGGACCGGCCGTGACAGTAAATAAAAGCGTGTATTGATAATTACGGCCGCCATTCTCCAAGCTAGTATTGATATCGCTCAGAATTCAAGAATGAGAGACTTTTATAGCTTAAAACGATGAAAAGTCAAGGAATTAACCCCTTTTTTCCATTTATGTATAATCGTAAAAATAATTTGCCGAAGATGCAAAACGGCATTAATTCTGACCTCGTCTCACTCTCACCTAGAAACTTCATTTTGGCGCAACCACGGGCTCCCAGAAACTTAGACAACACATAACACCTTTATTAGCACAAGTGAAATCAATATACAAAAAAGACAAATGTTTTTTTACGGAAAAATGAAATTTGAATAATTTTATTCTTTTTTTATAAATTTTGACGGAAAACCTACCCCCGCATATCTTTATTCACTTACAATAAATCTTCAGACAGACTCACGCGTCCTTTTAAAACAAGCCCTAAAGACCTCAACCCATCATATTCACACAACAAAACCACAATTGCCATAGTTGTAATTTTTTTGATTGATCAAACAATCTACACCTGTAACTAGGGATAAACACAACACATCAGCCGACATCTGCGGGAATAAACAATCAAAAAAAAGCGGGAACAGGTTGAACCTGTTCCCGCTGAGTCAGCTTGTATGGAATATCGAAATTATTCGTCAGTAATGAAAGCCACCGCGCATGCTCCGGGACCGGAATGGAGTCCCAGCACAGGAGAAGCCTCAACAACAAATTCAGGCTCTGCGCCAAACTCAGCTTTCAGCACGCAGCTAAACTTCTCTGCTGTCTCTGGAGCATCTGCGTGTGAAATGGCATACCTGAGATTGCCACGTCCATATGCATTATCTTTAACCAGCTTGATCAATGCGTCTTCCTGACGCTTAACGCCGAAAGACTTAGCAACAACCTTAGGATGACCTTCTCCGGCAAACTGCAGAATAGGCTTAATATTCAAAGCCTTAGCAATTAAGCCCTGTCCTTTGCTCAAACGGCCGCCACGTACGGCATAATCAAGACAGTCAATAGTAACGAAAATCTTAACGTTCTCCACAGCTCTATCAGCAACCCTGCGGACCTCAGCAGCAGTAGCACCCTTCTTAGCTGCACGAGCAGCTTCAAGCACTGGCAGACCGAGACCAATAGTCAACATTTTGCTATCAATAGCGGAAACATTATCAAAAGGATTGCTTACAGTCAGGGCATTCTGGAATGTCCCGCTAAGCACTTTAGCAACATGCAGAGAGACAACATCTTCATAATCAGAAGAAACCTTGGCGTAGGCACGCTTCATATCGCCGGGAGTCGGCTGGGAAGAAAGCGCTCTCTTTGCAGAAGGAAGAATTTTATAGAATTCACTGGAACTGAGAGTCACCCGATCGATGTATTCATTTTCATCGATAGATAAGCGCATAGGAACTACGCGAATATCATACTCTTCCAGAACTTCATCAGGAAGGTCGCAGGTACTGTCAGTGAGAATACCAACTGTGCGATCATCGGCGAGGAGGCGTTTATGCTGAACCAGCATATCGTCAACTTTGCGTTTAACCACTTCACCGTAATTGCTTACGATCTTTTCTACTGCATCAGGATCATTAGTATGAATATGAATTTTAACCGATGCAGGAGTTCCCGCAACGATCAAGCTGTCACCCATTTCACTGATGGCACCCCGAATAGCAACGCGGTCAACATCCTGTCCTTTGATGAGAAATTCAGTGCAAAAGCGGAAATCAAGAGATTCAACCGCGACCTTGTCCTGAACATTTGCAAAGGATTTGGAGTTACGAGCATCAGGCAGAAAACTTCTTTCTATTTTGCCGTTCTCCAGCAAGTCTACAATACCTTCCAGAAGATAGACAAAACCTTGCGCTCCAGCATCAACAACACCGGCGGCCTTAAGTTCGGCTAACTTTTCAGTAGTACACTTTGCGGAGTTCCGCGCGTATTCAAGAGAATCGGAAAGCAGGTGATGGAAATCACGATAGCTCTCACCGTTAGCATGCAGATGAGCAGCCCAATCACGGATAACACTAAGAATGGTTCCGTCTTTGGGGTCAGAAATGGCCTCGCAGGAACGCTTGGCAGCCAAGGAAGCCGCCTGAGCGAAATCTGCGGGAGAAAGTTTAGGCATATCCTTCACGCCCTCTGCGAATCCGCAAAGGAACTGCGCCAGAATAGCACCGGAATTACCTTTGGCCCCGTCAAGGGCGGATTCCGCAATCATGGCGGTCATTTTCTCAATCGAGCGCTCCACAGATTTACCGGTGGAACTTACTATGCTGCGCATTGTACCGGCCATATTGGCCCCGGTATCACCATCGGGAACCGGAAACACGTTGATAGCATCCAAATGCGGGGAATTGGCTATCAGTTTGCTTGCGGCGGCCACAACTCCCCTCCTGAAGCGGACACCGTCAACATAGTCAATTTTCACAGTATTTGCTGTAGTCATATATAAAAAGAGCTAAATATTTTTTTTAATGTGGCAAAATAAACGTTGTAACGATCGTCACAAAAAGCAGCCTCTTCCTGCATGTAATATGAACAAAAATCAAGTTATTATACAAATAAATGCATCTGTGTTTTTTTCAAACATTCAGAAATAAACATCAACCGCCTTTTAAGGAGCTATAAATTAGGCTATATAACAATTATATTTTAGCAGTAAGGAGATTTTGCCCATGCCTCGGATTAAAGCATCCACCTCAGTACATTATGTCCAACGCTTGAAGCTTCTATTACTCTCCCTGTTGTTTTGCATCCTGCTTTCAGGATGCAAGGATGATAAAAAGGCTACTGGTGGCTACCCACCCGCCCCAGTCACTGTAGCAAAAGCTGAACTGAAAAATACACCGTACTACCTAACTGCTATCGGAACAGTGAAAGCTGTGGACACTATCACCGTACGCTCAAGGGTTACCGGATATCTAAGCAAAATTTTCATTGAGAACGGACAGTATGTGAATAAAGGGCAGCAGCTTTTCACCATGGACCCATCTCCCTATGAAGCTTCCATAGGACAGCTCAAAGCAGAGCTTGCTTCCGACATTACCAAGTATGAACAAGCCAAAAAAGATTACAACCGCTACCGGGATCTTGTGCGGCGTAAGGTTGTCAGCGAAGAAAATTATGAAGAGAAGCGTCTGGACATGAAAACTGCCAGTGATGCAATCGCCGTGACCAGAGCCAAACTTACTGATGCCCAAAATGACCTCAACTACTGCTTCATCCGCTCCCCCATCAACGGTCTTGCAGGTTACGTAACGCCCACAGAGGGCAACCTGATTGAAGAAAACAAAGACGAACTGGTCGTCATCAACAAAATTTCACCCATTGCTGTGAATTTCTACCTGCCGCAAAAATATCTGGCGGAAGTTCAAAAATATTCAGCGAACAAGACCCTTGAAGTGCTCGCCATCACCGAGGGGCGGGGCAAACCTGAGAGCGGCGAGCTGACCTTTATTGATAATAATGTGGACACCAAAACAGGAACAATCTGGATGCAGGGACGCTTTGCCAACACGGACAAAGCTCTTTGGCCCGGTAACTATGTAGAAATACGTCTTAAACTTTACGATGAAAATGTAATCAATATCCCTATGGAGGCAACCTGCACCGGACCGAATGGAAAATTTATCTGGATAGCACACAGCAATAATACAGTTGATATGCGCCCGGTTGCAGTCGATCGCAGAGCCGGGAAAATGGATATAATTACTGAAGGCCTTAAGGATAAAGAGACCATAATTACTGATGGTCAATTACGTCTTTACCCCGGTGCAGCCGTTACTATTAAAGGAAAAGCCACAAATTCAACGACACCTGCAGCTCACGCACAGAACGGTGAATAACCATGAATATCACCGAACTTTTCATCAAACGCCCGGTCATGACCTCTCTCGTGGTCATCGGCATGGTCTTTTTCGGAATCGTCGGGTATCTGCGACTCCCGGTAAGTTACCTGCCTGCGGTTGAATTCCCGACCCTGCAGGTTACAGCCACCCTGCCCGGAGCCAGTGCCTCGACAATGGCTTCGTCAGTAGCAACACCGCTGGAAAAAGAATTCACCTCCACCCCGGGACTACGCTCCATGAGTTCTGTGAACTCGCAAGGTCAAACCCTGATTACCCTACAGTTCGACCTAGACCGCAACATTGACGGAGCAGCCTCGGACACACAGGCCGCTATTTCACGTGCCAGCGGCAATCTGCCCACCGACCTTCCGCAGCAGCCCTACTATGAAAAATTCAACCCTGCTGACGATCCGGTTTTGTATATGGCAATCTGGTCGGAATCTCTCCCTTTATATAAGGTAAACGAGTACACCACCACCTTCCTGACCGACACCATTTCCATGGTCAACGGCGTCTCGAAGGTCGATGTCTATGGGGAATCAAAACTGGCGGTACGTGTACGCGTAAACCCGGAGAAACTGGCCGCACGAGGCATGAATATAGATGACATCCGTCAGGCCATTGCCGACCAGAACGTTAAAGAACCGGTCGGTACATTGGATAACAAGGAGCAGTCCGTAACCATAGAATCCACCGGACAGCTGAAGAATGCCGACGAATTCATGCCGATGATTTTTGAGTCGGAAGGCGGCAGGACAGTGCGCCTCTCCGAAGTGGGTGAGGTTATCAACTCTGTGCAATCGGATAAATCAGGATCATGGATTGACGGTAAACGCGGTATCGTTATCGCCATCAAAAAACAGCCCGGGTCAAATACTATTCAGGTATGCGAAACCATCCGGGAAATGCTGCCAACCATCCGCAACCAGATCCCTGCCGGGATACAAATGAAGGTACTCTATGACCGTTCCGAGCCCATCAAAGAAGCTGTCGATGATGTGCAGGTAACCCTGCTGCTGGCGATTTTTTTCGTTATCTGCGTTATCTTCTTTTTCCTGAAAAACATATCTGCCACAATCATTGCTTCCGTGGCAGTCCCGGTGTCCATAGTCTTCACTTTCGCCATCATGTATGTGCTGGGCTATTCTCTGGATACCCTATCATTGCTGGCCTTAACCCTTTCCGTAGGATTTGTTGTCGATGATGCAGTGGTCATGATCGAAAATATTGTCCGCCATTTGGAAACAGGCAAGAAGCCTTATCAGGCAGCGTTGGACGGAGCGAAGCAGATCACCTTTACCATTATATCCATGACCCTGTCGCTGGCGGTCGTCTTTATTCCGCTCATGTACATGTCGGGGATCATCGGGCGTATCCTTCATGAATTTGCTATGACCATCACCGTAGCAATTCTTGCCTCGGGCGTGGTTTCCTTAACCATGACCCCCATGCTTGCCAGCCGCATTCTTAAACCCGGAAGCAAGCTTTCCGAATCCGATCCCATATTTGATTTCCTGCTACGCATGTATGACCGCTCTCTTCATTTTGTCATGCGTCATCGGGCGTGGACTATGGGTGCAGCCGCGCTGATTCTGCTGGCGACCATTCACTTTTTCATGGTCATCCCCAAGGGATTCCTGCCCACCGATGATATGAGCTATTGTCAGGGATTCGCACAGGCCAAGCAGGGAATTTCCTACAATGCCATGAAAGATCATATCAAAAAGCTTGAACCGATCCTCATGGACGATCCGAATATTAAAAGTGTCATTACCGTGGCCGGAGCACCTATCCAGAACCAAGGATATGTTTTCCCCATGCTCACACCTCCGGGTGATCGCGATATGACTGCGGATCAGGTAGCCCGCCAGCTCATGTATAAGTTGAACAATGAACCGGGCATCATGGTCTGGATTCAAAATCCGCCCATGATCAGGCTGACTGCGAAATCAACTAAAAACCTTTACCAGTACACAGTGCAGGCCCCTGATCAACAGGAACTCTTTTCAATTGCTCCCAAATTTGAAATGCAGATGCGCCAGATTCCGTTCCTGACCGGACTGACCTCGGACCTGCTGGATCAGAATCCTGAACTCTGGGTCAAGATAGACCGTGACAAGGCCTCCTACTATGGAGTCACCGCTCACGATATCGAGAACACACTTAATTCCGCATACTCAGAACGCAAAGTTTCAACCATTTACGGAGATACGGACCAGTACTGGGTAATCCTGCAGGTGCTGCCATACAACCAGCGCGATCCCCGCGACCTGATGAAACTCCATGTCGCCAACAAGAACGGCGACCTGATCAGGCTGGACAACCTTGCCAGCTTTGAAGAGAAACCCGGCCCCATGCAGGTCAACCATACCGGCATGCTGCCCTCAGTGACTTATTCCTTCAACATTGCTCCGGGCTATTCCCTGAGTGATGCAACTGCGGCCATTAACGATCTGGCCCTCAACAATCTACCGGATACCGTGGTCTCCAACTTTGAAGGTACTGCTGATGAATTCCAGAAATCCATGGCCAGCGTTTATTTCCTGCTTGCCATCGCGATATTTGTCATCTTCATGATTCTGGGGATTCTTTATGAAAGCTACATCCATCCCATCACCATCATCTCCGGGTTGCCATCTGCGGCAATCGGCGGACTTTTGACCCTGACCATTTTCGGCAAGGACCTAGATTTATTTGGCATTGTCGGGGTCATTATGCTTATCGGTATCGTAAAGAAAAATGCCATTATGGTGGTAGACTTTGCTCTTGAAGCTGAAGAAAAAGAGAACCTTTCCCCGTCAGAAGCGGCAATGAAAGGATCGCTGGAAAGATTCCGCCCGATCATGATGACCACCATCGCTGCCATTGCCGGAGCCATGCCCATCGCTCTGGGACTCGGTGCCGGTGCACAGGCCCGTCAGCCCATGGGTCTTGCAATTGTGGGCGGTCTGATTCTCTCACAGGTAGTAACCCTTTACCTGACCCCCGTCTTCTACACCTATATGGATTCGTACCAGAAGTGGTCCTATGAACGTGGTCGAGCCAAACGTGATTTACTCGGCATTCCACATGAACAGGATTAAACGCCAAAAAGAAACCCCGACTCTAAACAACTAGAGTCGGGGTTTCTCAATACGTATGATAGTTATCTACCAGTTCATCATCCCTACTGCATGCTTCATATCTGGAGCAAATTTAAGGAAACGATCCATGTACAACATCTCAAGGTTCTTCATGATCCTTTCAGGGACATCGGTAAAAACAACCATTCCCCCGTTTCGATCCGCTGTCTTGTGGGTGTTGATGAGCATTCCAAGACCGACACTATCAATCAAACTTGCGTACCTGAGGTTGATGATAATTTTGCAGCCCTGCTCAGCAGCTGCGCTATAAATTCTATTCTTGAAGAACTTCACAGTGGAATTACTGATCCGTCCCTTGGGTGCAAAAATGGTGAACTCCCCTTTCTGGCGCTCAATAAAATCAAACTGAGCATCAAAAGCCTGATTAACCACAGAGTCGAGACTCTGCATAGTGTCAGAATTTTGCCCCTCTACCTTTTCCTTTAACTTCAAGGCATTGGACCCGAGGCCGCTGCGCTTCACACTGTCATTTATGTTAGTCATACTCAGGATGATGCATCATAGATGCCAATACTCAAGCTAACGTGTTATAAATTTAGCAAATAAAAAAGCGAACCTGAAAACAGATTCGCTTCAAAAAAACATATGCATTAAAAACTACCAGTTAAAGTCACCTAATGCAGAATCAACATTGGTACTAAAATTCAAATACTTATCCATATGCAACATCTTCATATTTTTAAAAATAAAATCTGAAAGATCACAAAAAACTATCTTCCCGCCATAGTCATCCGCCTTTTTATGGGCAGCGATCATGACTCCTAATCCAACGCTGTCTATGGATTCCACATCGCTGCAAGACATAACAATTTTACAACCTTCATCACGACTCAAATTGTATAACTGATCTCTAAACAACGATACGGTTGCTGTATTAAGACTCCCTTTAGGATTTAAAACCACAATGTCCTCAATCCAATTTTCCGTAAAATCGAAATTAACAGGCTCCTTACCGGCCTGTTTAGAAACATAATCGTCAGTTACGCTACTGAAATTGCGCATTATAAACCTGCATTAGAATATTTTAAAAAACATAAACCAATTAAAATATAAGTAAAAAAAACTATTAAGCAGCACGAAATAAAGAATTTTTCTGCATAATTTTTTACAAATCAATAATATATTAGTAACCACTCATGCGTTGTTTATACACAAGAAGGAACCACAAAGAAAGGATAAAAAAACATTCAAAAAAATTGGAAAACACTCTAAGACCCTAAAGGACTCTCGAACAAAGATATTCAGTATAAAGGAAATTTATTCCGCAATGCACTCACGTAACAGGCAATAATCTTCACTTCCCTTAGCCGGAAGGATTACTCCCTGAGAACTACGCCCATCAACTTTCAGTATGACCGGAGCTGGCAACCGCAAATGACTTATGAACTCACCTTTTTCAACGGTCGGCTGGTTTTGAAACCATTCCCAGTTCATAAAATCACCGGGCTTATCAAGTACCATCAGATAGTTAATGCCCAAGGTCGTAATGTTATGAAAAAAATGAGAGCCCTGTGACGGTTCAACTTTAAGTTCATCACAGGAAGTTTCAATGATTGCAGAAACATTTGAAATATCGGGCCACTCTACCGGAATGCCCAGCCAATGGTCCGCAGAACCCCAACGTCCCGGACCAGCCAACAGATATTTGCGATTCTGTTTGATAAGGCGGCTGTTTATAGCTGAAATTTCCATTGCGATCTGTCGGGTCTTAGCGACATCAAAGGAGTCGGGCCGGACAATAAGCAGATCAACAATGTCATCCTTTTCGGAATTGCCTAAAGCATGACTGGAAACACAGACCGCTTCCTTCAATTCCAGATCGGAGATATCAATGCGGTTAAGGTCTGCGCGGGCACTCATAGGCCGAAGCTGCAAGAGGTTGAATTCTGGTTTACGGCCATCCTCAAACATATTGATGCAGAATTCCATCTCCACCGGACCGCCCATACCATTTTCAGCAAGGTTAAGCACATCGATCAGTACACCAGGAAGCGGAAGCAACTTATGCTTTAATACCGGAGCGAAAAGAACAACCTTGGGCCCGGGAAGTGCCGCCGTATCCCTGATTCTGCCCTCATCAGCCAGATAAGTGGAAGCCAGTTTGCGAACCGGAACTGAATCCTCAAAATCAGCAATATCCAGCTTCTCAAGATTGGCATCTCCGTGGATGTCATAAACCTCGCCATTCCCCAAGCGAAGCCCGTAAAAGGACGTCTGGGCATTCTTAAGCGAATCCTGCAAGGTCGGACATTGAGGCAGAATCTTCGGATATTTAGGCGAAAAGCGAATACATTGTTCACCATCTACCACCGACTTACCGATACCAAGGGCAATGGTTGCTACCCCGTGTTCCGGTTTCATCTTTCCAAAAGGGTAATAGTTGTAAGACTGCCCTACTCCGGAAATAGCCGGGAAATAGTAATCGCCATATTGCTGTCCGGCTACCTCCTGAATAATCACCCCCATCTTTTCTTCATCTGTGCGCTGATTCACCCGCTGAGAAAAGGATTTCGGAGCCTTGTAATAAGTAGACGCCCAGACCAGCTTTACTGCATCAACGAGTTGCTTCAAACGTTGCTCAATATCCGAATGATCATTGGGAATCATGTAGGTTTGATATAAACCTGCGTATGCCTGATACTGTGCATCTTCCAACAAACTGGATGAACGGACGGAAAGCGGATATTTCACTTCCTTCAAATATGCCCACAGCTGAGCCTCAATCCAGCCGGGAAAGAAAGCCTCTCTGAAAATCTCAGCCACCTTATCATCTTCAAGGTCGGTGGTGGCGAGATAGGAAAGGTCATTCATCTCCATAAAGTCATCAAAGCCGGAAGTTCCGATGGTAAGAGTTCGCGGTGCGGTGATGACCACATCTTCATATTTTTCATGCAGCCATGAATTACGGGCCAGCATAGAACAGATAAAGGCCATTCCGCGAGCCTTCCCGCCCAGCGAACCGGCACCGATCTTCAAAAAATCAGTATCAGGGTCAAAATCTTTCGGGTTAAAGGAAACAATGACCCCCTGCTGCCGCTGCAAACGCCTTTCCCTGATCAGAGTACGCATATGTTCACGATGGGTTTCCACATCAGGGAAATCATTTTCACGAATGGGCCGAATTGTATTGGCAAGAGCTATTTCCGTACGAGCATAAAACCAACGTGAAAAATCATTAAGCTGGCAATGGCGCATGAAAATATCCTGCGGAATCTTACGTAGAGTTTTCTCCAGAGAATACAGACTGGAAGCCCGCGCAACCTCATTACCTTCAAGATCGCGAAAAATGAAATCGCCGAAGCCAAGATGCTCCATGACAAACTTACGCACCTCGGACATCAAATCCGGTGAGTTCTTATCCACAAAACAGGCCGGGACAGCCTCGGCACGTTCCTTGTTTTCCGGTTCATTACTGGTCAGGAGCAACGGGATATCATCACGACGTTCTTTGATACTCTTAAGCAGTTCTATGCCGGAATTACCGTCCAGTATGCCCATACGCGGGAAGCGGACATCAGAAATCACACCCAGAATATATGGCTCATATTTCTCAAAAAGAACCATAGCCTCTTCGTAGGTGCGGGCGGTCAGTATCTTGGGGCGAGCCCTCATGGTCAACAGACGGTGTTCGGAATTCAGACCTTCTTCAAGCACTGCCTGAGTCTGGCGGACCAATTCTTTGTAGAGGATAGGCAAAAAAGAAGCCAGATAGCGCGGAGAATCTTCCACAACAATAATGACCCTGATCCCGACCTCGGAAGTATCATGCTCAACATTAAGCAAGTCCTCCAAGTTCTTGACCATAGCCACCAGCAGTTCGGCATCACCGGACCAGACAAACTGACGGTCCGTGCCGTCACAGAAAGTTTCATCGTTAACGGCCAGTTGCTTATGAGCCAGCATTGCCACCGGAATACCCGGAATTTTATCCTTGATGCGCCGCCCCATATCGCAGCAATCCATATTGGTCAGATGAGGCATGATGATAACAAGGTCAAAAAAACGCACATCAAGAATTTCAAGAGCTTCGTCAATATTGGAAACCCATGTAAGACGCGGGGGACGGCTCAAATTCAAGCCACGGTATTCGCTGACAATGCGTTCGGAAATGCGACTGTCTTCTTCCATGACCCAGGCATCATAGGGGCTGGAAATCAACAAAATGTCCCGTACCTTAACCTGCATCAGGTCATGGTAAAGACTGAACTTGCGGCTCTGCCCGCCCAAAAACCTCATTTTGTCTTCCATATGATGCCCCGCAATTGGATAAATTCAAAAAAAGGCGGACAGCGAAATCATCGCAGTCCGCCTTTTTGGTCAGATTCGTTATATAACAATATAATATGAAACTGTTTTATACAACACCCTGATCTAACATGGCCTGAGCGACCTTTACGAAACCTGCGATGTTCGCACCGTTCACGTAGTTTAACGGAGTTCCGTAATGCTCGGCAGTATCCATGCAGGACTTGTGGATATTATGCATGATATGCTTGAGGCGTTGATCAACTTCCTCGCGGGGCCAGTTGAGGCGCATGCTGTTCTGACTCATTTCAAGACCGGAAACAGACACACCGCCAGCGTTTGCAGCCTTACCCGGACCATAGAGAAGTCCGGCATCAAGGAAAATGTCGACTCCATCAGGCATGGTAGGCATATTCGCGCCTTCGGATACCACACGCACGCCATTGGCTACGAGGTTTGAAGCATCCTTGCCGTTAATTTCGTTCTGTGTGGCAGATGGAAATGCGCAGTCGGCCTTATGATTCCAGAGCGGATTGTAACCCAGATCAGGATCAACCGGAATGTAGACTGCTTCGGAATACTTTTCAGCGTATTCCTTAACTCTGCCGCGACGCACATTCTTGAGCTGCATGATATAATCGAGCTTATCACGGTCAACACCCTTTTCATCATAGATGTAACCGGAGGAATCAGAGAACGTGACCGGAGTACAGCCGAGTTCAAGAAGCTTTTCCATGGTAAACTGAGCCACGTTACCGGAACCGGAGACAAGGGCTGTCTTACCTTCGAAAGTCTGCCCCTGCGCGTTCAGCATTTCAGCTGCGAAATAGACAGAACCGTAACCGGTAGCTTCAGGCCTGATCAGGCTGCCGCCCCAGTTGAGGCCCTTACCGGTCAACACACCTGTGAATTCGTTACGGATCTTTTTGTACATCCCGAAAAGGTAACCGATCTCACGGGCACCAACCCCGATATCACCGGCAGGGATATCAGTATCCGGACCTATATGACGGGAAAGCTCAAGCATAAAGCTCTGGCAGAAACGCATCACTTCCATATCCGACTTACCCTTGGGATCAAAGTCGGAACCGCCCTTACCGCCGCCCATGGGCAAGGAGGTCAGAGCGTTCTTGAAGACCTGTTCGAAAGCCAGAAATTTGAGAATACCGAGGTTTACCGAGGGGTGAAAACGTAAACCGCCCTTGTAAGGACCGATGGCACTGTTCATTTCAATGCGGAACCCGCGGTTGACGTGCACATCGCCGTCATCATCAGCCCACGGCACGCGAAACATGATAACCCGTTCCGGCTCGACAATCCGTTCCATAATCCCGGCACTGCGGTATTCGGGATTGCGGTCAAGAACAGGCTTGATGGATTCTACAACCTCACTCACAGCCTGATGGAATTCACGTTCATTGGGGTCCCTGTTTTTGACCAGTTCCAAAATTTCCATGCACAGCCTCCTAATCGGCCTTAAGCAGTTGATATGAAATTAACATCCAAATAAATTTTCAATTCCTTTATTCCACCACTAACCAACTAAGTCCACACATCTTTTTACAAAATCACAAGATTTTTTCATCTTTTTTTTGCTAATTTTGTGCTTTTTGATCAAACAATCAAATAAATTAGAATCAAATTGTAATATAAACAGGTTGACAGTGAGTAAACGCTTACTGTAGACATGCAATCATGAACACCAACAAAGCTCTATTTTTCTTTTTTAACTTTTTTAGCTTTACCAGCCCTGTGGTCTGGAGGTGTTCACTCGCGTAAGCGATAGTTGAAAGAGTTTTCTCCCAGGCCGCAGGCAACCAGCCCGCGGCCTTTTTTATTTCCTGCCCCGGGTTTCCACAAACCGCCTGCCCCTCCAAAAAACTCTGCAATTTGAGCTAACCACTGCATTTTTACAAATTTAACCAATTTTGAAATCAGGAGGCTTCAAATGATGTTAGGACTTGGAAGCGTAGAGATTGCAGCAGTCTTCTGGCTCTGTATTCTCTCGTCGCTAGGATGTGTGGCTTATGGAATCCTGAACTGGAATAAAAGAGGCAAACCCGATGCCACTGCACTGAATGTAGATGTTAAAGGTAAAGGGGATAAATAATGGTTACCAAGATCGTCATTACCTGCATTTATCTTTCCGTAATTTTCTATCTCGGCTTCAAGGGCTGGCAATCCACCAAAAAATCCACTGACTACATGCTCGCCGGACGGCAGATGAACCCTTTCATCATGGCCATGTCCTACGGTGCGACGTTTGTTTCCACTTCCGCCATCATCGGCTTTGGCGGGGCTGCAGGTCTTTTCGGATTCCCCCTGCTCTGGTTGACTCTTGCCACCATCGTGGTCGGTGTACTTATCGCCATGGTCTTTTTCGGTAAGCGGACCCGTAGAATGGGCCTGGCTCTTGAAAGCCACACCTTCCCGGAACTGCTCGGACGGCGATACGATTCCAAGTTCATTCAAGGATTTGCCGGCGGAGTAATTTTTCTGTTTATCCCGGTATACGCTGCAGCGGTACTTATCGGTATTTCACGCATGATGGAAATCTCCTTCGGTATCCCCTATGACACAGCCTTGATTTTAATCAGTGTCATTCTTGCGGGTTACGTAATTTCCGGTGGCATGAAGGCGGTCATGTACACTGATGCTTTTCAGGGGCTGATCATGGCCGCTATGATGATCATCCTCATTGTCTCCACCTATTCTATGCTCGGAGGCGTAACTGAAGCGCATCAGGCCCTGACTGACATGGTCAACCTCATGCCTGCCAAACTCCAAAAAGGAGGCATGATCGGCTGGACACAAGGGGCAAAATTCGGAACACCGCTCTGGCTGGTTATTTACACTACCATTGTTTACGGCGTAGGCATCGGCGTACTGGCCCAGCCGCAATTGGCAGTGCGTTTCATGACCGTACCATCCGACCGCGAGCTTAACCGCGCAGTTCTGTACGGTGGAATATTCATTCCGCTCATGACCGGGGTTGCCTTCCTTACCGGGGCTCTTTCCAACGCGATTTTCTATAAAGCGGTAGGTAAAATATCCATTGCCGTGGCTGGCGGTAACATGGATAAAATCATTCCCATGTATATCGAGCAGATGATGCCCTCATGGTTCTCCGCTCTATTTCTACTGGCAATGCTTGCCGCAGGGATGTCCACCCTTTCCTCACAGTATCACGTAGGCGGGACTGCACTGGGCCGTGACTTCTTTGAAAGATTTGTAAATGTTCCGCAGGAAAAATCTGTAAAAATCACCAGGATCGGTGTTGGCATTACCCTGCTGGCAGCAATCCTCTGGGCATGGGTCCTGCCTCCGTCCATCATTGCCCGCGCAACAGCCTTTTTCTTCGGACTCTGCGCCGCATCGTTCCTGCCCATCTATCTGCTGGGTCTTTACTGGAAAGGCATGACCAAGAAAGCCGCAAAAGTGTCTATGGTAGGCGGGTTCAGCGCTTCCATGTTCTGGCTGCTGTTCGTGCACGTCAAGGAAGCCAAAGCCATCGGGCTTTGCAAGGCCCTGACCGGACTGGACACCCTTGTGTCATCCGCTGCCAAGGGCTCATGGATCTGGCTGCTGCAATGGGTTGACCCCAACGTAGTCGCCCTGCCCGTTTCAATGGCACTGGCTATCGGGGTAGCACTGATCACGCCGAAGATGAACAAAGAACATCTGAAACTTTGCTGGGCTAATATCTAAGACTTCTGCAAATAATCAAAACAAAGGGTGTAACCGATATCGGTTACACCCTTTTTCTATTCGATTCGAGATTTAATTGTATATTTATGCTTCTTTCTCGACTTCAATGTCATTGAGCATGGCAGAGATCAAATTCTTCCCAGCAATCTCAATATGCTCTCTCATTGCTGTTTGCGCTGCTTTAGGATCACCCGACTCTATTGCATTAATAATTACCTTATGTTCTGCTACTACATTTGCAAAACCCCAGTCATATTTCGCTTTTTGTTCCATCCAGTGACGCATTGGACGATGAAGTTCAGAAAAGAACCTTATAAGTATCGAGTTGTGGCATGATGTTGCAATTGCCATATGAAATTCAAGATCGACCTGTATAAGATCGTGACCATTCTGTTGCGCATGAATAAGCTTTTTATGCTCGCCTTTAATTTGGGCAATATCATCTTCAGTTGCCCTTTCAGCTGCTAGTCCGACAATTGTTTGCTCAATCTCAGATCTAGCCTCAACCAGTTCTCTAATCTTTCCCCGTCCCATAGTGATAAGGGACAACCCTATTGATTTCGATGTTTCCGTTGCTTCGGTTATACGCGTTCCTTGCCCGGGACGAACTGAGAGTACTCCCAATAGTTCAAGTGCTCCAATTGCTTCACGAATTGAGCTTCTTCCCACTCCGAATCGCTCCATAAGTTGAGGTTCAGGAGGCAACCTGTCTCCGGGGCGGAGTTCTCCTTTGGAAATACGATCAACCAATTCATCAATAATCTGGTCTGAAAGGCGTTTGCGCTGAAGTTTCGGCTGGTTAAGTTTCATTATTCCTGCTTTTAGTTAAAATCTGGTAGCTAGATAAAGTTGAATTGCTAACTCTCAAAGTGAGTTTTCACCATATTGACATTTTTTTAAACAATCAATATCTGATATTCAGAACATCTGACGTTCTGATGTTCTGAATATCAAAAGGCGAACCAATGCGAAGACGTAAAATAAATGCGCCGCGCAATGGAAACTCAGCTAAGTAAAGCTGAAATTCTGTTTTAAGTTCACCTATAAATATTTGACCGCTAAAAACGGAGCCGGGACATGAGTAAAAAGATTGGTTGGATTGGAACGGGCGTTATGGGTACTTCAATGTGTATGCATCTTCTAAAAGCAGGGAATAAAGCGTTTATTTACAATCGCACAAAGTCGAAAGCAAAAGACCTTATCGCTGAAGGAGCTGTCTGGTGTAAATCACCGGCTGAAGTTGCACAACAAGCTGATATCATTTTTACTATTGTTGGTTACCCCCGTGATGTGGAAGAAACCATTTTGGGACAGAATGGTGTTCTCGCGAATGCGGATAAAGGCAAAATCATAGTTGATATGACAACTTCTGAACCTGCACTCGCAGAACGGATTGCCATGAAAGCAAGTGCCAAGGGAGTGGAATCGTTAGATGCCCCGGTATCAGGTGGTGATGTCGGAGCCCGCGATGCGACTTTGGCCATTATGGTCGGTGGAGCTGAAACAACCTTCGATAAAGTCAAAGATTTATTTAAGGTAATGGGCGAAAATATCCAGTATAGAGGACCTTCTGGAGCAGGCCAGCACACTAAAATGTGTAATCAAATTTTAATTGCCGGGACTATAGTAGGGACAGTTGAATCTCTATTTTATGCGTACAAGGCAGGAATGGACCTTGATGAGGTTATTGACGTAATAGGATCTGGTGCAGCGGCTTCCGTCTGCGTCAATGGGTTGGGTCGTCGCATCGCAAGTGGAGACTATAATCCGGGGTTTTACATAAAGCACTTTATCAAAGATATGGGGATAGCTTTAAATGAAGCAAAACGCATGAATATTTCTTTACCAGGATTAGCTCTGGCTGATCGTGTGTACTCTTTTGCAATTGATTTGGGATACGAAGATTTAGGTATTCAAGGACTATTTAAAGTTTTTGAAAAATGCGACCTGAATAAACAGATAGTTCTTGATCACAACACAAAATAAGAACGGCTGTACAATCGACTAATCCTAATCCACGGAATCGGACATGTGAAGCCAAATGTATGCTTCCACTACGGGGGCCATTAAAATATATGGTTTCTAAACAAAGGGCGTAACATAAATTGGTTACACCCTTTTCTCTTTTTAGGTTGTATTGGTTTAATCGGTTTATAGTCTTGCATCTCATTCTATGTTCAAGTTGATGATAACAGTCTTCATAAGATTCTCAGTTCAAATAAATGGATAAAAAAAACGAATAGTTTGACGTATTAATCTTAAAATTGCTAAAGAGCATTTATAAATAACAAAATTAATTATTCCACGGAACCGACCTTCAATCCCTGATGGTACCGCTCATAACAAGTCAAACTGGCGACCAAATGAAAAACACTGACAATATCAATATCCTTGGAGATAGAAATTCTCTTGAGTACGAGAGCTCAAGCATATCTAACGCGAGCATAGACATTATTGGAAATGACAACGTAATTAAAATCCACCCCAGCGCTCAACTGGGATCAGTGAGAATTGTTCTACGTGGAGATCGTCATCGCCTTTTTGTGGGCAGGGATGTTAAAATGAGCGCAGGTCTTTTACGTCTTATCCATGGAGCAGGTCTGATAGCGATAGGAGTAGGAACCACAATCGTCGAGGCAGAGATAATCTCATTTGAGGTCGGAACCAAAATTGTAATCGGAGAGGATTGCCTCATAAGCTATGGCGTGCACGCCTGGACCGGCGATGCCCACTCAATTGTTGACGCCACAACAGGTAAGCGCATCAACCATGGACGGGATATAACCATCGGCAACCATGTATGGATCGGCTATGAGGCCGTGCTATTGAAAGGTGCAACCGTTGGCCACGATTCAATACTCGGAGCCCGTACAGTTCTCAGCAAAGAAATTCCGCCGCAGAGTCTTGCTGCGGGCAATCCCGCAAAGATTATCAAGAAAAATGTAACATGGACTCCCGAGGTATTTTACGAAAAGGATAGCAATCCTTTGGTAGTTGGTGAGAATGTTAAATATTAGCACTGAATGGTAGCATCAAATAAAGTTAGCGGCATAAGGCAAGCGTACATATACCCCCTGCATCTTAATATTAAGATGCAGGGGTTTTTGTATGCTTATATTGACCCCTAAATTAGATTTAGTATAATACAGCTCACTATTAATGATCTATCTAATTAACACCCAGCAATATGGAGGAAAAAATGTCTTTCCAACCCACCACAATAAACACCGTAAAGACCATTCTTCTACTAACGCTACTGTCATTTATGACCGGATGCCCGAAACCTGTAAACGAGATCAATAATTTTGCTACAGCTTCGGAATCGGTTTTTGATACTTCAAGTAAGGCACTCAACGAATTCAAAAACTTATCCGCGAAATATAATCTTTATATGACAGTAGACAATGAGTTGGACGCAACCCAAAGTATGTTCACCGATCCTTACAAAATGATCACCGCCAATCCATTAAACCCCAATGATAATGAATCCGTAGAAGGTAGCAAAAGACTTGCCGCAGACATTGAGAAAAGACTCAAGGCTTTTTCAGCGATCAAAAAATATGCTGCAGGAATTAAAAGCCTAGTTGAAGCGGACAACACGGAAAGCTACTCGAAAGCAGCTCGGAGCGTAAATGATTCAGTTAAGGACATGCAAAATTTAATCTCAAAAGACTCTAACGCTTCCTTTTCGGCAGCGATAGGAACAACTGTGTATGCTGCAGGAACAATTATTACCGAAAAAATAAGATTTAAAGCTCTGAAGAGTGCCGTAGACACGGCAGAAGGACCTGTTAAGGAGATCAGTGCGCAGATACAGCTAGACACCAACGACTTTTCCAGCCTTGCCGTTGATATGCTCAATGACATTTGTGAAGCACATATAAGGCACTACAACGCAATGAAACCAAAATTGGATATGGCCCAAAAAATCGCCTTACTGCAAAGAATCAAGCCAGTATGTCAAGCATCACCTAAAACAAAAGAATTTGCTAATGATGTTGACAAAGCAGCAAAGCTATTTGCCTCCGCCCACGCCAAAATCCAAAAAGAACTCAACAATACAAAACCAGATTTCACAAATGCAAGAGCTACTATTGAAGAACTGGTTGCCACGGGCCAGTCCATCAAAGAGACATATGACGATTTATTGAAAGATAAGAAATAACAAGGAGAAAAAAGAATGAGCTTAACATCTGAAATGCAAACCATAGTCGATATAGCAATTAACCACTCTGGAAATGTCACTAAAGAACAAATGATTTCCCTCTTGGAAGAAACAATTGAAACGCTTAAATACGTAAGAGAAAGAGTAACTGATTCCGAAGCAAAGGATGACCTGAGAAGACTTATTAAAATCATCAAGTATCGCAAAAGAAAAATACGTCTGGATAATATTAACGCAGGGACAACCGTTTATGAAAACAGTATGAAAAAACTTGGTAAGGCAACCAAAATTGCAAATCAAGCTAAACAGGATATCGATGATGTAGAGAAAAAGGTTAAAGCCACCGCAAAAGCACTGGAAGCCGCAGCCAAGGTACTTGAAGTGTTAGTAAAAATATTTATATAGACATCAGCACATCATCTTAAAAAACAGGCCGCAACGTCCCACGCTGCGGCCTGTTTCAATTTCCAATTTACGTCAGTCATCCTACTTTTTAGGAGGCAATGAGCAGGACTCACTGCAACAAGTTCCCTGCAGAAATCCGGTATAGGTATAAAAGATACGCTCAATCTTTTCACGTTTCTCAGCCGGGAGCGGTTCGCGTTTGTAATCAGCGGTCATTTTGAGCAGTTCTTCGTAACTGGGCACGGACTTCATGCCATGCGCCAATGTTTTACCGGAAACAGCATCCAACAGAAACGCGTCCATGGAATCGGTAATAACTACGTAAGGAACAGGTCCCCCCTGAAAGAGTTTACCAGCGCAAACAGCTTCACGTTCATAGCTGCCAACATCACCGGCGCAAAACATAACCAGAAGAATCGGGAGGCTCTCTTTGTCATAAATAACGAGATCCATAGTGCGGCACATTTCCTCGCCATCTATTTCGAAACAAATATCGATTTTGGATTTCAGGGCATCCTTGGGATAACCAAGTTCTTCCACCAGCAGCTTTGCCAAAGCCTGACGAAATTCCTCATAAGTGGTCTCTTCTATCTCTTCGCCACTCAAGTAATCACGTAATGTTCCACCCATACTTACTTCATGCATCTTCTGCCTCCGGCGGCCCTGCGGGTCTTATTTTGATGCGCTTCGCGCTTTCGATTAAATTGATATCGCCTCCGGCGACTTAACCCTTTTCCAAAAGAGCATCGTCATTGGCTTGTTAATTTATTACTTAATTATATAAGCATGCCGGGTTGTTGTGCAAGTGCTTAAAACAAAAGAAGGGAGGACGACCTGCCGATCAGGTCGCCCACCCTTCTCTATCCTTGAAGCAAAACTCCCTATGAGCCCTGCAACTACTATATAATAAAAACTTTAAACGCCTTTCGCAAGCTTAAGAATATTCCTTTTTGAAACACCTTCCAAATCATTTGTAACTTTAACGCTCGAACAACCTCTAATTGAAAACAATTTTCATTTTCTACTTGACCTCCACTGCTTCTAATCATAGAAATTAATCGACTTTGATTATCAATCTTTATTTCAATTAGACAATATGACGAAAATGAATACCATCATACGAACCTCTATTCTGGTTCTCATAATTACGGTCTTAATAACACCGTATACTGAGAGCTGTGACCACTGCCGTGGTGCATGGACCGATGGCTTCGTAAACAACCACCAGAGCATTTTCGTAGCCCATATTAATGATGGTAGCGGGATTAACACCCCTACCAACTATCCGCACAATGCCGAACATCATGATCAGCATTTTCATCACAAACATAACGGGCCGATAGAATCCGCAGAAACAGAGGTGCCTCATAAAGTTTGGCATTGCGGCGGCAATACTTTTCATTTTCATTTCCTGGACACTGTTCTTCCAACTGATGAAATCAAGGAAGCCGACAACAGCAGCTCCTTGCTTCACATCGCTGCCGCATACCCAACAGAGAATCACCGGATTGAATCAGCCGGGCTCTATCTGAAACAATCAGACCATTCATCATCATCTCACCATATAAAATGGTTAATCCTGAACTCCACTGACCTCCCTCCACCTTCAATTGAAAATTAATTTCATTTTCTTCTTGACGCATATTTCATACTTGTATAGTTAGAATTTCAGTTGACATTGATTTTCAACCTCTAAATCACGCATCAATATAACAGTCATTCACAAACGGAGACACCAAATGACTAAAAACATAAATCTTTCCAAGATTCTTGAAAGCCGTACTTACGCTGTTCTCGGTTTTGAAACAGAGACTTCTGATTATGCCAAGAAACTGCGCAAAATGGGTTTTGTCGAAGGCACCCAGATCACCCTCGCCCCGATTAAAATTTCAGATCCCATGATTTTTGAAATTCGCGGCAGCCGCGTGGCCTTACGTAAAAATGAAGCAGACCAGATCAAGGTGGAGGAACTCTAGTCATGCATAAGATAGAAAGAATAGCCATTGCAGGCGTACCCAACAGCGGTAAAACCACACTTTTCAACGCCCTCACCGGAGCACGCCAGAAAGTCGGTAACTGGCCCGGAGTTACAGTAGAAAAAATCGAAGGAACTTTTTCCCTTTCCGGTACCAAGGTTGAGCTTGTAGACCTCCCCGGGACCTACAACCTGAGCCCTGATACCGAAGACCAGAAAGTTGCCGAACGTGTAATCCGCAGCGGTGAATACGATATGATCGTAAACGTTGTGGACGCAACAAACCTTTCCCGAAACCTGTTCCTGACCATGGATCTTAAGGAACGCACTGACCATATCGTTATCCTGCTGAATATGCTCGACGTTGCAGAAAACGAAGGCATTGATATTGATGTAAGAAAACTCAGCAAAGAGCTTGGTATCGCAGTAATTCCGGTAATTGCCGTTGACAGGAATTCTGTTGAAAGAGCTGTCGCAGCTCTTGCAGTAGAAGCACAAAAACTCCCGGAGCACGATTCACACCCCACCCGTCAGGAAGTGATGGATACGGTTGAAAAGTACAACCATATCGACAACATTTACAGCAAAGTACTCAAGGAAAAAAAAGACCGCAGTCAGAATTTCACCAACAAGGTCGATAACATTGTCATGAACAAGTTCGCGGCTATTCCCGTGTTTCTTATTTCCATGTTCCTGACCTTCTGGTTTGCAATCGGTCTCGGTTCCGTATTTATCGACTTCTTCGACATCATGGCCGGACTCCTTTTTATCGACATCCCTGCGGACCTGCTGAGTAATATCGGCGCACCGGAATGGGTAACTGTAACCCTTGGCGGTATCGGCGCAGGTATCCAGACAGTTGCTACCTTTATTCCGGTTGTATTTTTCATGTTCCTCGCGCTGGCAATCCTTGAAGACTTCGGCTACATGGCCCGCGTTGCAGTTGTAGCTGACCGCTTCATGCGCAAGATAGGCCTGCCCGGCTCTGCATTCATTCCCATGGTTGTAGGCTTCGGTTGCACTGTTCCTGCGGTTATGGCCACCAGAACACTTACTTCCAAGCGTGACCGTTTCATGACCATTTTCATGGCTCCGTTCATGTCCTGCGGTGCGCGCCTGCCTGTATACGCGCTCTTCTGCGTGGCTCTCTTCGGTGCATATTCCGGTCTGGCCGTATTCCTGATCTATCTCTCAGGTCTGGCAATGGCAATTTTCACCGGGTTCCTGCTGAAAAACACTCTTTTCAAAGGCTCTTCGTCCCACTTTGTAATGGACCTGCCCCTTTACCACATTCCCAGAATCAGTGCAGTTTTCAAAAGTGCATGGCTGCGTATGAAGGGTTTTGTTAAGCGTGCAGGTGTTATCGTTGTAACCGCTGTATTCGTACTCTCCATGCTGAACTCAGTAGGTATCGATAACGGCAAGCTGACCTTCGGCAACGAAGATTCCCAGAATTCCGTACTGTCCATTGCCGGAAAATCCATCTCCCCTGTATTCAAACCTATGGGCATTGAAGAAGACAACTGGCCTGCATCCGTTGCACTGTTCACCGGACTTTTCGCCAAAGAAGCAATCGTAGGTACCGTTAACTCCCTGTACGCATCTCTTGATGACGCTGCGGCTACTGCTGACCCTGCTGCTGAGGGTGGAGAAGAAGAAGGCGGACTCGATATCGGCGGAACAGTTAACGAAGCTTTCGGCACTGTAGTTGACGGTCTTGTAGGTGTTGTTACTTCGGTTGACCTGCTCGGAATCGGGCTGATCAGCGAAGACAGCGCAACCGTATCCGAAGAAATCGGCGCAGATGCTTCTGTATACAAGCACCTTGCAGCAAACTTCACCGTCTACTCCGCATTTGCATACCTGCTCTTCGTACTCATGTACTTCCCCTGCCTTGCGGTAATCGGGGCAACCAGACAGGAAATGGGCGGATTCTACTCCGGTGTTATGGCGATGTACTGCACCGCTCTGGGCTGGTCCGTAGCGACCCTGTTCTACCAGATCGCAGAAGGCAGAAACCCTGTTTACGCCGGAATCGCCATCGCCATCCTCGCTGGGATTTACGCGACTCTCAAATATCTGGGCAACAAGGAATCAGATAAGCTGGATGGATTGCAGCCTTTGAATCTGTAAAACTGACGTTTCAAATTATCATTAAAAACGGGCGGAGAATCTCAAAGATTCTCCGCCCGTTTTTTTTAAATAGTTTTCGGCAACGACTTTTTTATTTTCATTTTCAAAATTACGAGATACTAAATTCATACTTCTTACGGACAGAACTCACACTACTCCACTATAAATGTCTCTTTAATCACAATCAAATATACCCAGTGCTAAAATGAGTCTCAAAAAATATTTCTTTTTTGCCTTCGGTTCTATTTTCGTTGCCAGTGTTCTTATGGGATTCACAACAATTTTAACAGCTAATTCACTGCAAGCTGAAAATGAAAGGGCTGCATACTCCCAGCAGCAACTACGGCTTTTAAAAAGTATTAAGTCATCATCAAGTCTTATGTTAAAAGAAGTGGCAGACTGTATAATATTAAAAAATAATTTTGAATTAGAAGAATTCAACACAGCAAAAAAAAATCTCGAAGAAGATCTTCAAAATCTGAAAACAACAACACTAGATGAAATCAAGCATGTATCTGCCAACAATGATGACAAACTAAATACTGAACAAAATGAAATTGATACTATAAATAAAATCCACGAAATATCGTACCGCATAATACATGAATCTGACAATATACTTAAAGCCATTCGAGCAAATAGGACCAGCGAGTCTCTAATTCTATTTCAAAAAAGCATCCACTCTGCCTACGACAATGAACTACGAACTATCGTAGACAATCAAATTCAAGATGAACAAAAAGAAATGGATGAAGCGCATGACCTATTACGTATTACTTTCAAGAATTTCCAAACAATAAATATCATCCTACTGATAGTACTTGTTTGCACAATATTGTTTGCTTCAATTATTACATTCAGTTCCATCTTTTCCCCGATTCATACCCTTGTACGGGCCGTAACTAAAATCGGACACGGGGATTATACAGCAGAAATTCATAGAAGTGAGGGAGAAATCGGAATACTCGCTGATAGCTTAAAAACAATGGCCCAAGATCTGGCTGAAACCCAAGCCCAGCTGGTACAATCAGCAAAAATGGCATCTATTGGCCAAATGGCAGCTGGAATTACTCAGGAAATACATCATCCGCTTACAATCATAAACAAGAACCTCTACATGATGCGTAGAGAGATAACTGTTCTGGAAACTGATTACGGCTTAAACGAGTCCATTAAAATTATAGACCAAAATACCCAAAAAATATCGGAAGTAATCGACCATCTCGGACAATTTTCCCGTCAGTCTGACACATTGAAGCGGCCTCTGAATGTAAATGATGTCATTAATTCATCGTTCACACTGCTGACTCATCAATTTAAAACTTTGAATATCAATTTTATCACAGAATTCCACTCGCGCCTGCCTTCAGTTATGGGCAACAACAGTGAATTGGAGCAGGTCTTTATCAATATTCTGACAAATGCCCGGGACGCGTTATATTACCGCACAGATTCATCACAGAATAGAATCAATGTAACTACCGAATTCAAGGAAGAAATAACCATGGTACGCATTCTCTTCAGTGATAACGGTTCCGGCATCCTGAAAAAAGATGTTCCACGTGTGTTTGATCCTTTCTTTACAACAAAAGGACTGGAACCAGGGACTGGGCTGGGGCTTTCCATGGCCTACGGCATCATAAAAAATCATGGGGGCACAATCTCTGTGGCAAAAACCTCTTCGGAAGGCACAACCTTTGAAATTTTACTTCCGACCGCATCTGCACAAATAGAATTAACTCAGCAAAGACGTAAAAGCCCCGCCTGAAAAATCAGACGGGGCTTTTCAAATTCATAATTATTTATCGATCACCCTACGGCATTACACTTCCCACCTTCAAAGCGAAATCAAACACTCCGGCAGGCATCATTCCCAAACCGAGTACCAGCAAGGAAAGCAGAGCTGCACCCGCATAACTGAACGCGGAAGTATCCGGTAAAGGAGTACCTTCAACTTCATCCTTGGTGTATGCATGGCGAACCATTCCCAGATAGTAGTAGATGGAAATGGCAGTGTTGATCCCGGCAATTATGATCAGCCAGTTGTAGCCATGGTTCCAACCGGAGGAGAACAGGAACAGCTTACCCATGAATCCGGCCATGGGCGGCAGGCCGACCAGCGCGAAAGCCCCAACAGCCAAAGCAAAAGCCAAGGCCGGGGCACGCTTATGCAGCCCGTTAAGGTCATCCAATTGCAGGTTGCGACCATCCACGGACACGCGGCTGACAACCCAGAAGCAGGTCAGGTTCATGGCAACGTAAGCCAGTGCATAAAATGATGCAGCGGCAAGACCTTCCGCAGTACCGGAAATAAGGCCGATCATGATGTAACCCGCATGGGCAACAGAGGAGTAACCGAGAATACGCTTTACATCCCGCTGGACCAGCGCGGCAAGGTTACCGAAAGTCATGGACAGAGCACCGAGTACGGCAAGAATAGTGGTGATATCGTAACCGGGCTTGAACATAGCTGCGAGGCGAATCAGGATTACGACCGCTCCGAGCTTGGGCAGGGTTGCCACAAAAGCTGCAGTTTCGTTGCTGGCACCTTCATAAACATCCGGGCACCAGAAGTGGAACGGAAACAGAGCCAGCTTGTAGAACATGCCCAGCAGAAACAAAGCCATGCCTGTAACAGCCATGGGTGCGGCCTCGAAGGACCATGTCTTCTGGACCAATTCCGCGAGGTAGGTAGTATGCATACCGGCAAGGATGTAAGAAAATCCGTACAATGCCACGGCAGTAGAAACCGCACCGAACATTATGTACTTGATTGCCGCTTCTGCTGCTCCCTTGTCCTTGGCCCGCAAAGCGATGATGGCATAAAGGGCGTAGGAGGAAAGTTCCAAAGCAAGGTACATGGTGATCAGTTCAACTGATGAAGCCAACATCATCAATCCCCAACCGCTTATGGCGAGGAATAGGAAATAGTCGGATCGTTTGTCATTCAGCAGAGTCGGCTGACGGCTAGCATTGAACACGGTCACGCTGAAACCAATTGCAATGGCGACCTTGAAAAACTGCGAAAGCGGATCGATCTGATAAGCCCCATGAAAGAACAAGCCTTCCTGCCCTAGTGACAACAGCGATACTGCTATTGGCAACAAAGACGCAATGGGTAACCAGACCCCGACCTTGTGGCGCATACGTTCACTGCCCACCGCCTGTACGAACAACAGGGCGATGATCAGGAACATGGAAAGTTCCGGCATGAAAGGATATGGATTCACATTCATTTCAATATCTCCTGTTGCTTACTTAATGATTCCCTTAAGGGAATTAAGGGCCATTTCAGCTGGATGTTCTTTTTCCAAGGCAACAATCTTAGCGCCTTCCTTCACATCCTTCTCCAACTTGATCAGCGAGGCATCCATAACCTTGAAGCAAAGCCCCGGAGCAAGACCGATGTAAAGGACAAAAACCGCCGGAATAACCAGATAGGTCCATTCACGCAGGTTGAGATCAGGCCACTCCTTCCACGAAGTGGGACGACCCCAGGCCAGCTTAAGTGAAACACGCAGCATGTAGGCGGCAGCAACCATGGCTCCGGGCACCATCAGTGCGCCGATCCAGGGATTCTGCTCAAATGCTCCGACGAATACCAGAATCTCACCTACAAAGCTGTTGGTTCCGGGGAATCCGAATGAGGACAGTGCGAACAGCCCCCAGAAGAACATATAGGCTGGCATGTATTTACCAAGTCCGAGGTTGTCATCAAGTTCGCGGCTGTGGCTGCGTTCATAGACGGCCCCGATCATCATAAACAGACCGCCGGTGGTGATACCGTGGTTGAGCATCTGGAAGAGTGCCCCTTCCAATCCGCGCTGGTTGAAAAGGAAGATGCCGAGAGTGACAAATCCCATATGGCCTACTGATGAATAGGCAATAACTTTTTTGATATCGTTTTGACCGAGAGCCACGATCCCGCCATAAAGAATTCCGGCAATGGATATGGCAATCATAAACGGAGCAAAGTATTCACTGGCTGCCGGGGTAAGCGGCAGGTTGAAGCGTAAAAATCCGTAGGTTCCCATTTTCAAGAGCACGGAAGCCAGAATTACTGATCCGGCAGTGGGCGCCTGTACGTGTGCGGCAGGAAGCCATGTGTGGAACGGGAACATCGGGACCTTGATGGCGAAGGCCAGAGCAAGGGCCAGAAATGCCCAGAACTGGAAGCTGAAAGCAAAGTTCTGCTCCATAAGTTCCGGTATGGCAAAGGTTCCGCCAGCAATTCTGAAGGCAACGATAGCCACCAACAAAAGTGCTGATCCAGCCAAGGTGTAGAGAAAGAACTTGAGCGATGCGTAACGCTTCTCAGGTCCGCCCCATACAGCAATAAGCAGGTACATGGGTATCAGCATTGCTTCCCAGAACACATAGAAAAGTACCAGATCAAGAGCGGTGAAAACTCCCACACAGGCTGCGGTCATGAACAGCAGGCAGAAGTGGAATTCCTTGACTCTCGTCTGGATGTAAGTCCAAGAGCAAAGCACGCAGAGCGGCAGTACTGCGATGGTCAGCACAACCATAAGAAAGCTGATGCCATCGGTACCGAGGTAATACTCTACCCCCCACTGCTTAACCCAGTCCATGCGTTCCACAAACTGGAAGGCTGCTGACTCAAGCTTGAATCCGGCAAAAAGCGGAAATGAGAGTGCGAGTTCAATTATTGACACGCCCAGTGTGAACATCCTGATGGTATTGTCGCCTTTCAGAAAAAAAAGACCGACAGCCGCCAGTAACGGGAAGAACACGAGGACAGTCAGAACAGGATAAGCGAATTCTTGCATTGTATTCTCTCCCCTTTATCCGAAGTACCAGACTAAACCGTAGACGCAGAGCGCGATGAACACAGCCATTCCGAGGTAATCCTGCAAACGTCCGGTTTGTATCTTGGCCCCGGTCTTACCGATATTACGTACGGTGTAGGCAGTGCCATCCACAACGGTATCAATACCCTTACGGTCAAACCATGATGATCCGGCAGCAGAATCCATCAGCCACTTGAGACCGATTACCCTGTACACTGTGGTCCAGACGGAATCCGCCCAAGCAATGGGGCGGCAGACCAGAAGCAAGCCCATGTTACCGATAAAACGGTACAACTTGTCAAAATCGAGGTTACGTCCGTGGTGCGGTACAATGACCTTACGCATGATCCAGAAACCTGCTCCGGTAAATGCCAGCAGCATGGAAGCCTGCAACAGGTGCCACGGGGTGTAAGGATCATATTCCACCGGGAACGGCAGCAGCTTATAGAGCATCTGCGGATAAACGCCCTGTGCGAAACAGAGGAAAGCCGCGATACCCATTGCCACGTACATATTTTTGGGAATGGGATTGAGTTTGATGTCCGTCTTCGCAGGTTTATGCCAGAAAGCGAAGTATGGAAGCTTGATACCAACCGAAAGGAACGTACCTACGGCGGCGATTTCAAGACCTACGGCAAGCAGAGTGTGATGTGCTTCCGCAGCCCCGGTAATGGTCATGGTCTTTGATACAAATCCGTTGAAAAGCGGCATACCGGAAATGGAAACCGCCCCGACCATGTACAGGAGCATGACCACAGGCATTTTCCCGACCAAACCGCCGAGGCGATCAAGATCGGCAGTACCTACTGCATAAAGTACGGTACCTACACTCATGAAAAGCAAACCCTTATATAAAATATGAGCGTAAGCGTGAGCAACAGCACCGTTGATGCACATGGCTGTACCGATACCGATACCGGCGACCATGTAACCGACCTGTGAGACGATGTGGTAGGAAAGAATCCTGCGCGCATTGTTCTCCATGGACGCGTAAAGCACTCCATAGACAGCCATGATTGTTCCGGCCACTGCCAGCGCGTAAACTCCTGAGAATCCGCGAGCTAATACGTAAACCGCAGTCTTGGTGGTGAAGGCACACATGAAAACCGCACCCGGAACAGTTGCTTCGGGGTAGGCATCAGGCAGCCATGCATGCAAAGGTACGACAGCTGCGTTGACGCAAAATCCGGTCAGAATCAGCCAGTCGTAATATTCCATGCCCTGCGGGTCTACTGGCAGGAAGGCGAAAGTTCCGATCTCGGAGTAACGGAGCAGCAATCCGCCAAGCAGGAACAGACCACCGAGCATGTGGAACAGGAAGTACCTGAAACCGGCAGCGCTGGAGGTCTTGGTGCGGTGCAGCCAGACCAGAAAGGTGGAGGCCACCGCCATTAGTTCCCAGAAGATAAACAGGGACAAATAGTCTCCGGCAAAGACACAACCGAATGATCCGGCAACATAGAGGGCCGCCGCAGCGTGGTGCGCTTTATCATCAGTATGCAGAGCGTAGATCATGCCGATGAGCGACTGGATGGCGAATACGTTGGCAAAGACCAGCGAAAGCTTATCCACCCTACCCAGCACCAGCACATTACCGAGATATGGAATTACCCCGAAATTACCAAGTGTAGCAGTAAAAACCACCCCAATGGCAATAACTGGCGGAACGAGCAGAAACCATTTCCACTGTTTGCCCCGGAAGAATGGCAAGGCCATTGCCAAGGCGATAAAAGCCAGTGCCGGATGGAGAAAACCGTTAAGCGTCATCATCTTCCTCCGGTCCTACAAGAAAAGGTTGAATGAGAACTTTCATCAGGAAGACCATGCCTACCGATGCAGCCAAGGCAAACAGCTCCCAAAAACCGGGATAAATATCGTAATGATATTCAGCATGGTGCGGATGGATGAACATATTAAGGCCCACCAGCAGCACAAGAAAGCCTGCAAACAGGAGCTTCCAGAACTTCATTTTCTGCGTGCGCTGGGTTTCGAACCAGTTTCCAAGTTTTTCGATCATGGCGGTTCTCCTTAGAATTTACCGAACACGTTGATGAAGTTCAGGAAAGTCTGGGGATAAAGTCCCAGCCAGACTGAGATCAGAGCTGTGGTAAAAAGCGGAATGACCATACACAGCGGGGCCTCTTTGTACTGCTCAATATTGGCACCCTCAGCCGGAGCCTTGAAAAATGCCCGGTAGACGATGGGTCCGAAATAACCGGCATTAAGCAAAGTACTTGCCAGCAATGCCACCAGCAATCCCCATTGACCGATACCTACCGCACCTTTGACCAGATACCATTTGGTGGCGAATCCGCAGACCGGAGGCACCCCGATCATGGACAGCGAAGCAATGGCGAAGGCCCCGAAGGTCCAAGGCATTCGCCTGCCCAAGCCGTCCATGAGGCTGATTTTCTTAAGATGGGTTGCCACATAAATGGCACCGGCACCGAAGAACAATGTGATCTTGGAAAAGGCGTGGTGGGCGATGTGCATCAAGCCACCCTGCACAGCTTCCGGGGTCAGCATGGCAACACCGATGATAATGTAAGAAAGCTGACTTACCGTGGAGTATGCAAGCCTAGCCTTGATGTCGTCCTTGGTCAGGGCGATGAGCGAGGCAGTAACAATGGTGAATGCCGCAAGATATGCTGTCGGCAATCCCAAACCCAGTTTATCCATGAGATCCACACCGAAGCCGGAAAGGATTACACGGGAGACTGAGAAAACCCCGGCCTTAACAACAGCCACCGCATGCAGCAGCGCGGAGACCGGAGTCGGCGCGACCATTGCTGAAGGAAGCCAGTTGTGAAACGGCATAAGGGCTGCTTTTGCCAGACCTGCAATGTAAAGAACGTAGGTGATGGTCACCATTGTGGGGTCGGCATCCGGAGGGAAAATTCCCTGAGCCACATCGCCGAGATGAAAGTCCAAAGTTCCGCAGAGCACATAGGTCATGACCATGGCCGGAAGCAGAAACAGCTTGGAGGTACCCATCAGGTAGACCATATATTTCCGCGCGCCGCTGAAAGCTTCATCATCCTGATGGTGGGCAACCAGCGGGTAAGTGAATACGGAAATGATTTCATAAAATAGATAGAGAGTGAAAATATTCGCCGAAAAGGCAACTCCCACCGCACCGAAAATGGCAACCGCAAAACAAAAGTAATATCTGGTCTGGGCATGCTCGTTAAGGGTGCGCATGTAGCCGATGTTATAACTGGTGGCGAATATCCACAGGAGTGATGCGATAAGGGCAAATATAAAGGCCAGCCCATCCGCAGCGAAAGAGACGTTCACACCCGGAAAAAGAGTGAATAGTGTGTACTCTACAATTTTGCCTTCCATTACATCAGGAACCATGGAAGCCACGGAAAGGAAGGTCAGGATACCGGCCCAGATGGATACGGCCTCGCGGCGGTTTATGTTCTCCCGGAAAAACCAGATGAAGAACGGTGCCACAAGGGTGATGCCGAGCGGGATCAGGATTCGCGCGCTGGTGATGAATTCAGTGCTAACTGTCATACGTTTACCCTTTCAGCCTTGTTATTGCGTCGGTCTCAACGGACTTAAACCGTTTTGCCACCACAATGATTATTGCCAGCACAAGGGTCGCTTCAGCAGCGGCCAGTCCCATAACAAAAAGTGCGGCGATCTGCCCCACTGCGCTTCCGGCCTCGGTAAGCTGGGAGGCGGAAACAATGGACAGCCCCGCGCCGTTGAGCATCAGCTCCACGGAAATAAGCATGCCCACCAGCGATTTACGCCAGACAATGCCGTACAACCCGATAGCCAGCAGCAGGAGCGCCACCAGTTGATACATTAAAAGAGGACTCATTATGCTTTCCTCCCTTTCTTTTCAAAAGCTAACAGCACGGCCCCGGCCATAGCAGCCAGCAGGACAACCGAGATCAACTCAAATGCAACCGGATAATCTTCCAGCAGCCCTTTACCTATCTGGATCAGCGGGACCTCAACCGGAATATGAATTGAAGCGGGCTGGAATTTGATAAGAATGAACCCGATCAAAAATACCGGAGTGATGAATGTAAGAGCCGCCAATGCAGATTTACCCGGCCTGCGGCTTCCTGCTTCCACCCCATGGGCATCAGCCTGAGTAAGCATGATAGCGAAAAAGATAAGCACACAGACCGCCCCCACGTAGATGAGTATCTGCATGAAAGCCATGAACGGCGCTGCCATGAGCATGTACATTCCAGCCACGCCCAGCAGAGATGATATCAGCCCCACCATGGCCCGAACCAAACTATGTGCGCCCACGGCTATACACCCGCCACCGAGAATCAACAGCGTGTAGACGACAAAAGCTATTTTAGCGAGCGTTTCCATCATGATTCTGTCCCTGCCTCTTTTTCAGTAGTTGCAGCTTCAACATCCTTGGGGGACTCTACCGCTTTTGCTGCTACAGCAGCCTCAGCCTGTGCGCCGAGCCGTGCCAGAAGATCCATTTTAAGTTCCTTTCGGTCGGTAACAGTCAGGTACACATTTGAGGAGTAACGCAGAGCATTTGCGGGGCAGTTTTCCACGCATGATCCGCACAGCGAACAGAGCGAGAAGTCATACAAAAATTTTGCAGGCTCTTTGGGGGCCTTAGGCTTATTGACCTTTTCGCCCCGCTCTTCCGCTTCCTTCATGGCCTGAAGTTCAGCTTCGGTAGGCTTGGGAGCCTTGGCTTTGACCACGGTAATGCATTTGCTGGGACAGGCGGTGACGCACATCATGCAGGCTATACATTTGGGCTTGGCTGGGTCCTTAGGTTTACCTATGAGTTCCAGCGGCCCTCGAAATCCTTCCAACTGCCCGGAAGTAACCGTTTCACGCGGGTAATGGAGAGTGACGTTTTTATCGACAAAGTTTTTACCCGTGACCTTCAGTCCTACGATCAAGGACCAAAGCGAAGTCACGTCGTCCCAAATTTTTTTTATTACACTCATTAAAAACGCCCTCCTACAACTTCATCACAAAAGCGGTGATAAACAGGTTCAACAGAGCTAAGGGCATGAGCCATTTCCAGTTGATATTCAGAAGCTGATCAAAACGTACGCGGGGGTAAGTCCAGCGCAGCCAGATCATGACCAGCAGCAGCGTGTAAACTTTGGCGAGGAACCACCATGCGCCGTCAAAGAAAGGTCCCTGCCAGCCGCCGAGAAACAAGGCCGCAGCTACGGAGCAGACCACGATCATGTTGGCATATTCAGCGAGAAAGAACATACCGAAACCCATGCCTGAATATTCGGTATGGAATCCGGCGGTCAGTTCACTTTCCGCTTCCGGAAGGTCAAAGGGAGCGCGGTTGGTTTCGCCAAGCGCACTGACAAAATAAATAATGAATGCCAGAGGCTGCACTACTGCATTCCACTGCCATGGCCAGCCGCCCTGCCCTTCGACTACGGTAGTCAGGTTCAGGCTTCCGGTCATGAAGGCAATTGACAGTACCGAAAGTAACAACGGGATTTCATAAGCCACGGACTGGGCCACAGCCCTAGCTGCACCGAGAATGCCCCATTTGTTATTTGATCCCCAACCTGCCAGACAAATTGCCAGCACATTCAGCCCTGCAAAAGCCAGAATGAGCAACAGACCGAGGTCCATTTCCATTCCGGTAGCAACAGGACCGAAAGGAATAGGCAGAAAGAGTAAAAGTACGGGCAAAAAGGATAAAATGGGAGCCATCCAGAACAACAGCTTGTCTGCACCGCTCGGGGTGAAAAGCTGTTTACCGATAAGCTTTACGGCATCGGCCAGAGGCTGCAGCAGCCCCTGCGGGCCGACTTCATAAGGTCCGGGCCTGCGCTGTACGAATCCGGCCACCTTACGTTCAAGGTAAACCAGCACCAGCCCGTTCAATCCCACAAAAGCAGCTATCGCCACCAGTGCGATGATTAATTTCACGAGTTCTACAGGAATTTGAGACATATAAAGCTCCTGACTACCTGTCGATTTCCGGGATTACCATGTCCAAGCTGCCTAAAATAGCAACCGCATCTGCCAGCATTGTTCCCTGTGCACATTCAGCAAACAGGGACAGGTTGGAGAATCCCGGTGCACGGAGCTTGATCCGGTACGGGGTCTTGCTGCCGTCACTGACGATATGGATTCCGATCTTTCCGCGAGCGCCTTCAGTACAGAAGTAAGCTTCACCTGCCGGAGCCTTCCAAGTTGGCTTGGGAGCTTTCTTGATGATGTGCTCACCTTCAGGAATCTGCTCAAGGGCCTGTTCCACAATGTTCAGGCTCTGCTCGATTTCTTCCATGCGCACCATGTAACGGGCCATGGCATCAGCCTCGTAATAAACCGGAACCTTCCAGTCGAAACGATCATAAATAGAATAGGGTTCAGCCCTGCGGGTGTCATGCTCAACGCCCGCACCGCGAATCAGAGGACCGGTCGCGCCGTAGCGATTACACATGTCCGCATCCATGTAACCGATTTCTTCAATGCGTTTACGCAGGATGATATTATCGGTGACCAGATCCTTGTACATGGGCAAACGGTCGCGCAGACGTTTGATGAACTCGGTACACTTGTCCGCGAAACCGTCATCTAGATCATGAACCACCCCGCCGAAGCGGAAGTTACTATAGGTCAACCGTGCCCCGGTTACCTTCTGCATAATGTCCATGAGAATTTCACGGTCATCAAAGCCGTACATGATCGGAGTAAATGCGCCTAGGTCCAAAAGATATGCGCCCCACCAGAGCAGGTGCGAAGAAATACGGTTAAGTTCGGTAAGAATGACCCTAATGTATTCGGCCCGTTCAGGGACCTCGATCCCGGCCAGTTTTTCCACCGCACCCACATAAGCATGGTTCCATGCCAGCGGATGCAGGTAATCAACACGGCCCATATTGGGAATGAACTGGACCCAGGTCTTAACCTCGGCCATTTTTTCATGCATACGGTGCAAATAACCAAGAACCGGCTCGGCTCGAACGATATATTCACCGTCCAGCTCAAGGATAACCCGCAGAACACCGTGGGTGGAAGGATGCTGCGGACCCATGTTCAGAATCATGGTATGGTCATCTGCACCCTTCTCAAAATGATTGGTGTAGTAATCACCTTCAGCAAATGTATTCATGATTCCGCCCCCTCTTCCGGCTCCGGTTGCTTTTCATCAAAGAGAGTGAAACCTTCACCTTTGAAGACAATTTCACCGGGATTAAGAATCTCGCGCAACGGTTTGCGGCTCTTATCATCTTTGAGCAACACTCCGTTGGGAGTTTCAGGATCAAGCAACAGGGGCAGCAGATTGGGGTGTCCGGCAAACTTTACACCGTGAAAATCGTAACACTCACGCTCATGCCAGTCCGCTCCCTGAAAGATGGAAGCAATTGACGGCAATTCAGCTTCATCACGACAGACCAACACCCTATGGGCAATGCGTCCCGGTTTGGTGAAATGGGCATAATGGTAGGAGATAAGGAAACCTTCGGCGACATCAAGGGCATCTATGTTTTCCAGATGGTAGGCTTGCTTGAGCATAGCCTCTGCCGCCTGCATGATATCGTCGGATGTCAGAAAGACATTCATGGTCACCCCGGATGTTTGAACACTTCCTTTGCCAATCATAAGCGGGGTAACCGGGAGACTGAGATTATCACCCATCATAAGGCACGCTCCTTCTCTAAGTCCTCAGGTACAGGCCACCAGCGTTTTCCGGTTACCTTTTCCTGAATCTGGAACAACCCTTCGAGCAATGCTTCCGGGCGCGGCGGACATCCGGGAACGTAAACATCTACCGGAATTAGATTATCCACTCCTTCAACAATTCCGTACTGACCTTTAAACTTGAAAGGGCCACCGGAGATTGCGCAGTTACCAAGAGCAAGCACCCATTTAGGGGCAGGCATCTGCTCGTAAAGACGGACAACAGCAGGAGCCATTTTCTTGGTCACCGTTCCCGCCACAATCATCAGGTCAGCCTGACGCGCTGAAGGACGAAAGACCTCGGCACCGAAGCGGGCCATATCGAAACGGGCCATACCCACAGCCATCATTTCAATTGCGCAGCAGGCCAGCCCGAAGGTCATAGGCCATAGTGACATGGATCGGCAGATATTCATGGCGTCTTCGGCAAGTTCGAGGCGGACAAGCCCATCCTCGATAACATGCCCGCCAGGGGTCAGGAGATTTTTCTCGGCCATGTGAACACTCCTTTCTTCCAGAAATAAATAATCGCGATAGCAAGAACAGACAGGAACCCGGCAACTTCAATAAAATAAAACATTCCATCAGTATGGGGATACCAGACTGAAACCGGGAAGAGATAGAGAACGTCTACGTCAAAGGCTAGAAACAACAAGGCGTAAACATAATAACTGATGCCGAACTGATTCCATGCCCTGCCGTGTGGTTTCATCCCACACTCATAAGGAATGCCCATATCCCCGCCTTTTGCACGTGGATGAACCAGAGCAGACAAGATAAGCGGACCACCGGCAAAAAGAAGCCCACCGATCAAAAACATGAAGATGGCGAACTGAAGCCAGGTAAAAACCATTCTCGCACCTCTCTTACGTTTTTAAAATTAGTAACACGAAGCGGACACTAATTGTTTTTTTGTTAAATTGCAAAGAGAACATTGGAAAAAGTCTAAAAAAATTCTGAAGTTAAATTTTAATTAAATCTATCTCACTCGACCATTCCTGTGTCAAGGATGGCTGCGCGTTTTACAGGCTAAGACGACTGTAAAACATCAGATAGTTAAATTAATCACAAAATAATCAACTTTAATTCCAGAGAGTTGAAAGATAAACGATGATGCAAAACAAAATTTCCGCTTAGTAATAGCACATTCAACAATAGATTCAATACTGTTTTTGCAAAATATTTCGACACACTAATCAGCGAGATACTTTAAAGCACAGAACATAAGGAATGAGAGAAACAAATATATTTCACAAGGCTTAAACAGTTCAGATATAGTATCAGAATGACACATAATAAATTATCGGTTAAAAACTAGACATAAACGCCTGACAAAAAAGAAGGTGTTTCCGCCCAACGCGAGCGAAAACACCTACCTGCAAAAATCTATATGTGTAGAAAAAGCTACAGTATTAAATCCGGCTGATTCATTCCTCAGCTGTAAAAACAGTATTTACAATCTTTATGTTCTTTAACCCTGTACATGGCCTCATCTGCCTTTTTGACCAATCCCTCAGCCTCAACCCCGTTTTCGGGATATATACTTATACCGATCGAAGCACCGATAGAACACCGGACATCATCAAATTCAAATGGTTCTGTAAGACAATTGATAAAATCATCCGCTACACGCGCAATACTATCCCTGTCAGCAGGACGTTCAAGCAAGACACAGAATTCATCACCGCCAAGCCGCGCGAAAGTGTCTGCAGAGCGTAAACGCGATTGTAGTCTTGCGGCAACTTTGGCGAGAACAGTATCCCCGGCATGGTGACCATACATGTCATTAACTCGCTTAAAATCGTTCAAATCAATGAACAAAAGAGCCAGTTTTTCACCATATCTACCTGCGTTGGCAACGGATTTTTCCAGCCGGTCGAAGAAAAGGTAGCGATTGGGTATTCCGGTAAGTGCATCAAGAGTGGCCTTCTCCTGAAGCTCTAGCTCGCACATTTTGCGGTTAGTGATATCTTCCACAACACCTTCAATGTAGAATTCGCCACCTTCTTCAAACAATCGGCAACTTTCCGAAACCCAGATAACTGAACCGTCCTTACGCCGGAAACGAAGCTCATAATCACTTAGCGACTTTTCCTGCATTAATTTTTTTAGAAAAACTTTCCTGTCAGCCGGATTCTTATAAAGAATATCCGTATGGGCCTTTTTCACAGCTTCTTCCGGGGTATCATAGCCCAGAATACGAGCCAAAGCCGGGTTGATTTCTTCAAAATTACCATCAAGGGTAGACCTGAAGATACCTTCCACAGCACGTTCAAATATGTTGCGGTACTTTTCCTCGGCAGCCCGCAAAGCTTTTTCAGTTTTAATACGCTGCGTTATTTCCCGTTCCAATCGATCTTTTTGTCTTTTCAGCTCCAAAAAAACCCCGACCTTTCCCCTTAAAGTAGGCGGATCAATTGGCTGTGTAAGAAAATCAACTGCCCCGGCTTCATACCCCATACGGGCATATGCCGGATCTTTATAAATAGCAGTCAAAAAGATTATCGGAACAAGACGACAAGACTCAATATCTTTAATCTTGCGCGCAGTTTCATAACCATCCATCCCGGGCATCTGCACATCAAGCAGAATCAATGCAAAATCATTCTCCCGACATAGTCCGATGGCCTCCTCCCCTTCCATAGCCTTGTGTAACTCAGCCCCTTCGTCTTTGAGCAATCGCTCAAGAAGAGTCAAATTTACGGCATTATCATCCACAAGCAGTATTTTCAGGCTATTCTCCATGATTCCACCAATTAATATAAAATCAAATTTAATAAAACCCATAAGATCTAAAAAATAAATATCAGAACAAAGCACTGAACGCTTCAGGCCTAATCTTATAATTCAACAAATTTAATTCTGAAATTGTCTTTTCAAAAATAATTATCCTCAGCAAAGCCCATGCTTCGGTCGATCAAGACCTAAAAGATATCAGATAGACACAAATTATATATTAGACATATGAAAAGCCGTTCCATATAAACAGAACAACGAAGCAGAAAAAGAATTACTGCTGCAGAATTTTTTTTACTTTCACTCTTTGTTCATCACCGGACAAACACCCTTTCTTCCAGACGGCACAAGGGAGGTTTGGCGCAACCTGACCCGAACGCCGCAAGCCCCGCTGACGAGGATTTCACCCCCTCATTCAGCGGGGCCTTTCTTTTGTTACTACCATATTACAAATCGGTCACCTTTGCCGATACACCTTGACTTTCAACCTAACCACTGGCTTCCTGCCGTATATGACAGAGCAGGCAAGCAGCCAAAACAAAACAGGCAAGATATTTTCAACATGGGACATCAAAGGAACCATACGCTTTCTACGCTATACCTGCGTTGGCGGCGGGACCTTTCTGTTTGATCTGGCCCTGCTCTACATATTAACAGACGGCTTCAACTGGCCCCCTGCTTTTGCAGCCGGACTGGCTTTTCTGATAGCGGTTTCCGTAAACTACCTTATCAGCCGCAGGCTCGTTTTCAAAGGAACCGCCCGAGAATTCAGGCAAGGCTATTTCGGCTTCCTGCTTATAGCCGGAACCGGACTGATTATCGTAACCGGGGGGATGTTCCTGATGGTCGACATTCTGCACGGGCAATACTTCATTTGCCGAATCCTGATCTCACTTATTACCGGATTATGGAATTATATATTAAACCTCTATGTAAATTTCCGGGTTGCGGGTAAGCCTTTGCTCTAAGCACCTTGCATTCCGTAACATAGAGGTCTATTTTCCACAGATGAATCTTTTTGAATATCTGGAATTTAAATTCCGAAAATGGCGTTTAAAAAGAAAACGGCAAACGGTGATCATTCGCGGTTCCTGCAAACTGTGCGGGAGCTGCTGCCGTTCAATATGCCTTCATGTAGGCGGTAAATGGCTGAAAAATAAAAAGCAGTTTTTAAAGGCTATAGACGAAGACGATCTTTTGTCACGTTTTGAAATATGCGGAAAAACCGAAGAAGGTTATCTTAAATTTTCCTGCACCAGCCTGACCGACAACGGTACGTGCAGCGACTATGAAAATCGCCCTCAGCTCTGTCGAAACTTCCCAAACCCATCTATTTTCATGCAGTTTGGAGAACTTCCTGCTGGATGTGGATTCCGCATGTCCACTGAAACCGACTTCGAGAAAATACTGCAAGATGCAATGCGTGACGACGGCAAAATCAAATCAGGACATATCCCCGAAAGAAAATAGAAAAAAAGACGTATTTCCCCGTTTTCCCTACACAAAAAGCATTGCTTTTTCCCTGCGTAAAGGGATACTTTACATCGCAACCGCAGCACTGTGATTTTTATCAACATTTATGGCGAATTGGAGTCATGATGAATAATGAAATCAAAATTGAATTCGGCACAGGCCAGAAGCTTTCAGCAGTCAGTGATGATTACTGTATCGATGTTGATATGCCTGTAAGCGAAGGAGGCGAAGGGTCTGCCCCGGAACCTACACATCTTTTTCTGGCTTCACTGGCAACCTGCGCGGCTCATTACGCCCGCAAGTTCTGTGAAGCGAGATCACTCCCTATGGAAGGTCTGGGGCTAAAGGTAAGATACCAGTATAATGAAGAGGGAAACCAGATAGCCAAGTTCACTTACGAACTAACTATCCCTGAAGGTTTTCCTGAAAAATACAAAGCGGCCCTGCTCCGTGCGCTGGACCTTTGTCCCATCAAAAAGCTGCTCATGAGCCCTCCGGCTTTTCAGCTTGAAATTGTATAAATAATTTTGCTGCAACACTGGTTCAGCTTAAAGCGGATAAGTATTACTACTTATCCGCTTTTTTATTGGCGAGATCTAAATTCACAAGATCGTACAATACCGCACCTCCTGACCCCGTCTATAAGGCGAGAACACCAACAAAAAACAGGAGGATAATATGACAACTGAAGAATTCCCCATACTCGCCGCAAACGGCACAATTGAAACAACAGCAGGCTCTATCCAATGCTCAAACCTTGAGTGGAATCCACATCCAGCATTTGAAGGGGTTTACCTCAAACACCTTATCACCGGAGATAAGACCGCAGGTCAGCTGAGCTGCCACATTGTCAGGATTGATCCCGGCTGCACCCTTGAAACACATATCCATGAAAACCAATGGGAACTGCATGAAATCATAGGGGGGAGCGGAAATGCCAGCCTTGCAGACAAATCCACACCCTACCATCCCGGAAAATCCGCCGTTATCCCTAAAGGAAAAGAGCATAGCGTAAAAGCAGGACCGGAAGGGCTGACTCTGCTTGCCAAGTTTTTCCCGGCTTTGATATGAATCGGGACAAATGACAAAACAAAATGAAAAACTGACCTTCCATGAGCTGGAGGAGCTGCCTGAGGCGGTACTTGTTGAAGCATGCGAAATCGCTAACCGCTTCCCGCGCCACGTTCATTCCAGCTACATTTTCAGCCTGATAGATCAGGGTGAACGCAAGGTCTGTATCAATTCACAAACTTATTCATATTGTGCCGGGGAGATGTGCATACTTCCCCCCGGCACTTCGCATAGTTGCGAATCCATTTACAAAGATGCATTTGGTCCCCACTCGTATCGCGCCTTATGTGTCAATACCTCCTATCTGCGCAATCTTGCAGCGGAGATAAGCGGCAAGGCATGTTCTGCGCCGCATTTTAATCCTGCCATTGCTTACAAAGATTTTGACCGTATTTCTTTTGATGAACTATTCTCGCTCTTAAAAACAACCGAAACAGCTCTGGAAAAACAAACAGCCTTGAACAATTTTTTATACCATGCACTGGAAAATTTCAGCACCAAGCAAATCGTCCCGGCTATAACCGGTCCCCAACAGGAAGCTTTAAGCAGGGTAAAAGGATTTATTGATAAAAATTTCAAAGACAAAATCACTTTAAACGATCTGGCAGAGACAGCATGTCTCAGTCAGTTTCATTTACAAAAGCTGTTTGTAAAAAAATTCGGCCTATCTCCGCAGGAACACCTCACTTCCTGCCGCATATATGAGGCTAAAGCCCGTATTCAATCCGGAGAAACACTTATCGAAGCAGCACTTAATTCCGGTTTTTCTGACCAAAGTCATTTTTCCCGCCACTTCAAAAAGGTAATAGGTCTTTCACCCGGACGTTTCGTCAGGGAGAACAGATAGCTAATATCCTACCTGCGAATAGGATTTTTAAATGCAAAACAAACACATTCACGAGTAAAACAAATAGTAAACGTTTTTTTGCTCTAATCAGGTTGACTTACCTTGCATGAAGGCTATTCTGTTAGAAAAACAAACCTCAAAAGGAGAAAATAATGCTTAAAATCACAGAGAAAGCAAAAGAAGTACTCGATCAGCACTTTGAAGACAAAGACAAAGAGCCGATTCGTATATACATCGCTTCCGCATGCAGTGGAACCCGCCTGGCGCTTGGAATTGATTCCGCAAAAGAAGGCGATGAAACCATCAATCTTGAAGGCTACGACTTTGTAGTTGATCAGGAACTTTTAGAGCAGGCCAAACCCATGGTGATTGACCTTTCCCCTATGGGAATTGAAATCTCCTCATCTCTCGTATTCGAAGAAGAAAATGGTTGTGGCGGAGGCTGCAGCGGCTGCGGTTGCGGCTAACCAAATCGAGAAAAATGAGACTATACACCACTAAGACCGGGACCTTTATGGTTCCGGTCTTTTTTTACATAAGACGGACTATATGCTAGACCAATCTTCATGATTCCACTCAAAAACATATCCTATATTTTCACTGCCATTTGTTTCTGCGCGTCCCTATGCGCCTGTTCAACTAAAAATTATCAAGATCAATCTTCACCATACTCCGCATCAATACAGACAATACTTGAGACTTCAGGCAGCAACCGCTCTGAATTACAGAATTTAATTTCCAGATATGGCAAAAGACCGGAAAAACATCAGGCAGCACAATTTCTGATTGCCAACCTTCCGCCATCGGACCGGGCCGGACTCTCGGCAAAGGAATTGGCTGAAAACATCGACTATGCCTTCCTTGCCCGCGAATCAACCAAGTGGGGAAAAAACATTTCATGGAACGACTTCCTGCACTATGTGCTGCCGCACCGTGTTAGTCAGGAAAAAGCCGCTAGTTGGCGAAAACAATTTTTCAACGAACTTCTACCACTTGTTGCTGAATGCGAATCAATGGAAGAAGCTGTGCTTGCCGTAAACCGCTGGTGTTTTTCCAAAACAGGATTCAAGTCCACCCAGCGTTGGGACCAAAACCCGCTCATGACTATCAACCGGGGCTGGGGAAGATGTGAAGAAGCTGTAATCCTTACAGTCTGCGCTCTGCGCAGCGTGGGTATCCCCGCAAGACAGGCAATGGTCCCGGCATGGCAGCACTCAAACGATAACCACACTTGGACCGAGGTTCAGGTAGACGGCAAATGGCATTACATTGAATCCGCCAATCCCGACTACGGACTCGACCATGCATGGTTCAGCGGCTCAGTCCGCAAGGCACCGCTGGTAATTTCCTATGCTTACGGCAATGCCACTTCAGCAGATTACCCGATTATGGGCCGTTCTTTCGGCTGTACACTGATCAACACTACAGCGCGTTATGCCCCGGCAAGCAGAACCGAAGTGCTGGTTGTTGATTCCAAGGGCAAACCTCTGCCCGGAACAAGAATATTCTTTTCAGTTTTGAATTATGCGTCCTTCCGCCCTGTCGCCAGCAAGACCACTAACGCAGAGGGAAAGGTAAAAATAACTTTAGGTCCGGGTTCAGTACTTCTATCTGCTGCAAACGGGGAGCGCTCTGCATATTCAGGATCAATCTGGATTCCCGGAGAACAAGCGGTACGCTCTCCGGTCATACTCAGGATGCAGCCGAACAATAAACCGGAAGGCACTATCAGTTTTAAATTTGCCTATCAGGACACTTTAAAAATTCCCACCCCGCCCAAGAACTCAGAAGGGGCAAAAAAGGCGGAATTTGATTTCATAAAAAATAGACGGTTGCAAAAACTGGCAGGCATGAAAACCAGTGCTGAGACAGCATTGCCTGACAACGCTTCAGCTATTGCAAAATCGGGGCTGAACACCCCGCAAATACTACTGGCAATAGACAACTGCCCAGCCTCCAACCGGGATTCACTGCTCAAGTCTATTTCCAGCCTGCCCGCGGCAGATCTACTGACGGTCAATGCAATTGAATTGATTGAGAATGCTGAATTTTCTGACATGGCAAGAAAAGAAGCTGAAATAAACGGCTTGAAATATCCCGACAACATTTTCGAACAATATGTCCTCAACCCGCGCATCATGTACGAACAGCAAAGCAGTTGGCGAGAATATCTGCATCAAAGATTCAATCTTACCAAAGTCGGTGGAGTGAAGAAACTGCTAAAACGATTAGAGATATTTAACACTGAAATATCTTCAGTGAAAAGAGGTGTGCTGGGAAATCCCCTCTCACCTATCCAAATATTGGACACCCGCAAGGCATCTTCGATTACTGAAATTTGCATATTAAACGCAGCAATACTGCGCAGCGCTGGTATTCCTGCACGTTTTCTTGACGAATTGGGCTGGATAGAATTCTATGACGGCGAAAAATGGAAACCATTTTACCCGCAAATAAAGAACCAGACAGGAAATGTGAATGCGACAGCATCCAGTCAGGCCTTCTACTCAAATTGGCAGACCATAAAATTCAACCTGCCTTCTTTTAAAAACAACAAACGTAATCCTCAATACTTTAAAGATTTTTCCGTTTCTAAATTAATAGACAAGAATAGATTTCAAATAATTGAAAAGACAATTCAAGGAAAAATGAATTCCGAAGATAAAACATGGGAAGTAAGAACTCCACGCGGAGAATACTATTTAATCAGCGTTCAACGAAATCAACAAAATGAACCGACTATTTCTGTCCATAAAATAGGTAGATAAGGTTAATATAGCAAAATATTATGCTATTTCAATAATGAGACAAGCTGACTTGCAACTCAACAATTATTAAAGTATCCACTTACTACGATGCACGAATTGCTGGAAAAACAACTGAAAGACACCATCGGAGACCAGTCTCTAGAACTCGCCGATGAGCTGAACGATTTTATTGACTTGGTCGAAAAAACATACTCCGGCCTTGATGATTCTACTCTTGTACCAAACTCCCCTGCCGTAAGCATTTTACATTTCATACCTGATCCCGCATTTATAATTAACAAAGAAGGGATCGTTGTTGCGTGGAACCCCGCCCTTGAGCAACTTACAGCTACAAAAGCTAAGGATGTCATAGGTAAGGGTAACTTTGAACACATAAACCTCATACACGGCAAAAGAACTCCCGGCCTGATTGATCTTGTAAATGGGTGTGACGAAATTGGCGAGATTGCATACGGAGCCATCAGCCGCAGGGGCAGAGCCCTTGCAGCTGAAATCTGCATTCAGGACCTCGGGAACAGAAAGAGCACCAACCTCTGGGTACAGTCAGCCCCAATACTGGATTCAAAAGGCAACACTATCGGGGCTATCGAATCCCTTCGCGATATTTCGGCACGAAAACAAACCGAGAATATTAACTTAATTCTCTACAAGATATCCTCTGCACTGAACTCAACAGCAGACACCCCTATATTTCTCAAGCAGGTTCACGAAAGCCTCAAACCATTCATTGAAGCAGAAAACTTCTTTGTCGGGTTGTATAACGAAGAACAGAAGACCTTAACATTCCCATATTACGCTGACGAAAAAGATTTCATGGCGCCATATACAATTTTGCCAATGACTGATGGCAAAAGTCTAAGTGTGGAGGTAATAAAGGCCGAACATCCGTTATTGCTTGATGAAAATGATTTCCGCGACCAAAGAACCAATAACATTCATCACATTGGTTCTCCTGCTAAGTCATGGATGGGCATCCCTCTGAAACACGGGGAAAAAGTAATGGGCGGATGGCAATTCAGTCTTACGAACGATCCGGAGTCTACAACTCTCAGGATATTGATCTCATGGTGGCAATATCCGAACAAGTAGCTGCAGCCCTTTTACGCAGGCAGGCTGAAGACGCACTACTGGAAAGTGAAAAGAAGTTCCGTTCAATTTTTGAAAACGCTACCGTTGCTATTTTTCAGATCTCTGCTGCGGGCAGAGTTACTGTAGCCAACCCTGCATTGGCGGCAATCATGGGCTACGACAATGTTGATGAAATGCTGGCGGAAAACAATCAGGCTTCAAGATTTCTCTATAATCATGAAGGCCGTCATAAATTTCTGAAAAGACTGCTTACCGATGGTGCGGTCAATGGAATGCTGCTACGAGTGAACCATCGCCACGGAAAAGAGAAATGGGTTACTGTTAACGCCCGCACCTCCTATGACTCCAGAGGCAACCCCGTTCTTTACACAGGCACAGCTTTCGACTCCACTCTGGAAATTGTAGCCGAACGTAAGATTTTCAGACACAAATCCCGGTTCATGCAGCTTTTTGAAAGCTCCCCGCAGGCCATTGCATTAACTGATTCCAAAGGGAATGTGGTTGACACAAACAGAGCCTTCAACAAACTTTTCGGCTATTCCACCGAAGAAATGGCGCCCTGCTGCGAAAACCTTTCTCCGACCAACACAGGTAAAATCAGAGCAAACCTAAAAAAAATACTCGGCGGCGAAACTTACCGGACAGAAGATATGCGCCGTCATAAAAACGGCAGGCTTATCCCGGTTTCCATCCTTGGGTACCCTTTTCTTTACAATGATGAAATTTCCGGAACATTCATAATTTACGATGATATTTCTCAGCGTAAAGAATATGAACGAAGACTTTCTTACCAGTCTCTGCACGACTCCCTGACCGGGTTGCCGAACCGCACTTTTTTTCTTGAACGCCTGGAAGAAACGCTGGATATGTCCCGTAATATTCCGGAAAGGACTTTCGCTGTCCTGATGCTTGATATCGATATGTTCAAACGCATCAACGACAGTCTTGGGCATCAGGCAGGGGATGAACTGCTCATTGAAGTCGGCAACAGAATTAAATGCTGCCTGCGCCCGGTTGATACAGTAGCAAGAATGGGCGGAGATGAATTTGCGGTGCTGATTGAAGATTTCTCTACTCCTCAGAGGGTCATCCAGATAATCCGGGATATTCGTAATGAAATCCGCAAGCCGATGAGCATCTCTTCGCGGGAAGTTGTTATCAGTTCCAGCATCGGCATTGTTTTCAAGACTTCAAGTTACGAGCATCCTGAGCACATTATCCGTGATGCGGACATCAGCATGTACAAAGCCAAGGAACAAGGGGTTAATAAGTTCAAGGTTTTCAACAAAACCATGCACGAAAAAGCCCTGCAAAGCCTGCTGATTGAGACTGAAATAAGACATGGAATTCCTGAAAATGAATTTTTTCCTTACTTTCAACCTGTTTACAGCATGCAAAACCGCAATCTGGCCGGTTTCGAAGCTCTTGTTCGCTGGAACCATCCGGAGCGCGGATTTCTGACCCCGGATCAAATTATCCCCGTTGCCGAAGAAACAGGATTGATCGTTGAACTAGACCGAATCATACTTTTTGAAGCATGCAGATTCATGTCCTTATGGATCAGGCGTTATCCCAATGCCAAAGATCTATTCCTGACGGTCAACCTCTCCCCCAGTCAGCTTTCCAAGCCTGATCTGGCTGAAGCCATTGAAACAATTGTGCGGGAGACCCAGATTCCGGCAGACAATCTTAAGCTGGAGATAACCGAATCCGCGATCATGGAGCGCAATGCTGCATCCTCCCTGAACTTGAAAAAAATAGGTGAAATGGGCATCAGACTGGCAGTTGATGACTTCGGAACCGGCTATTCTTCGCTGGCACAGCTGCAACGCTTTCCGGCTTCTACCGTTAAAATTGACCGTTCTTTTGTCAGCCATATGGCCAGCGATCACGAATCCCTTGAGATTGTTCGCGCAGTTAATGCTTTGGGGCACAGTCTGAGCATGGACGTCATTGCGGAAGGTGTTGAGACAAGAGAACAGCTTGTTCTTCTTAAAGATATCGGCTGCGACTACGTTCAGGGCTACTACTTTGATAAACCCCAGACAAATGAAGATGCGGAAAAACTGGTCAAGATGCGTTCCGAAGGTTTCTGCCCCCCTGGATTAACCACAATCTAACACCCTTACCCCCTCCTTCTCTTTTACCGTCCCTGCTTGTTCACGACCGGGTTTGCGTGTATGCTCCAAGAAAAAGAACTGTCATTTTCAGGAGTAAAGATGAAACACACCATATCCGCACTAGTAAAAAACAAAACCGGGGTTCTGGCCGAATCTTCTGCCGCCTTTCAAGACAATAAAATCAACATCACTTCCATTTCATGCGGTGAAACCGAAAATATGGATGTTTCACGAATGGTCATATGCGCCGAGGGCAGCAAAGAAGAAATAACCAAAGTCACCGAGCAGCTCAAAGCCATGGACTTTGTCATTCAGCTTGACGATCTCGCCCGCAAAGAATTTGTGGACCGTGAACTCGTGCTTATAAAAGTTGAAGTAAACAAAGACACCATGTCGCAAATCATGCAGATTTTCGAAGTTTTCCGGGCTGATGTTGTTGGAATGGGCCAGAAAACCATTACCGTAGAACTTAGCGGAGATCAGGAACGAGTTGAAGGGCTTATCAAAATCCTCCAGCCTTTCGGGATCAAAAGCCTTTGTCGTACCGGTATGATCGCACTCAAACGCGGAGATGAATAACGCTTAACCAACGCGGAATTGATCATAATCCAGACGGAACTTCCAGACCGTAAAAAAGGTGCGCAGATGACCCTAACATCACTAGATGAAATTATTACAGCAGTTCGCAATCATGATCGACCTGCGCGCGTGGCAATTGCCCCATGCGCTGAAGAGTTTGTAATCCGGTCCGCCCTCACTGCACATAAAGAAGGAATTGCCGAACCGATATTCATCGGCAACAGGGAAAAGTCCCTTGCTGTAGCGGAAAAGCACGGATTAAACATGGACGGATTTGAATTCCATGATGAACATGACGATGTAGAAGCGGTGGCAACAGCTGTCTCCTACTTTAAAAATGGCAAAGCAGACCTGATAATGAAGGGGCTGGTCAGCACCAGTACGGTGCTAAAAGCCATCCTGAACAAACAAACAGGAGTGCCAACTAAAGGAATAATCAGCCACGTAAGTGTGTTTGAGGCATCCTCTTCGAAAAGACTGATTCTGCTGACAGATGCTGGCGTTAACATCAAACCTAATCTGCAGCGCAAAGCCGACATACTGCGCAACGCGATCGATGTTGCGCGTAAACTTGGAATGGAAAAGCCCAAAGCGGCGATACTTGCTGCAACTGAAAAAGTTAACTACCCGGCCATGCCGGCAACACTCGATGCGGATATCCTAGCCAAAATGGCCTCGGAAGACGCTTTCGGAGATGCCTACGTAGCTGGCCCGCTGGCCTTGGATCTTGCCATTTCAACTGCAGCGGCAACCTGTAAGGGAATCGAAAACCCTGTGGCCGGTCGAGCTGATATACTGCTCACTCCTGAAATTGAAAGCGGAAATATCCTCTACAAGGCTCTGGCTACCATTGCTGGAAAAACCATGGCCAGTGTAGTTGTCGGCAGTGAAGTTCCCATTGTTGTTTCATCAAGAGGAGACTCCGACAGTTCTAAATTCCATTCCATTGCATTGGCCTGTTACCTTTCGGGGATGTAATCATTTTATACAGCGACATACTTTAACATTTGAAGAGGAAGCCTGTTACTATGACTTACCGTAAAGAGGGGCTATGAGATACTATTTAAAAATCATCACAATATCTCTGACAGCAATGTTGTTACTTCCTGCATACTCTTTTGCAGCAAGACAGCTGACCTTTGCTACAGACCCCTTCCCTCCTTACTACTACAAAGATGCCGGCGTAGATAAAGGACTACAGGTCGAATTAGCTAAAGCAGTTTTTGGAAAGATGCACACCCGATTCGACATCAAATTCCTTCCGTGGAAAAGAGCACTGCTCATGGCTGAATCCGGCAAAGTGGACGGTATTTTCGGTTTGCGAAAAACAAAGGAAAGACAACGATGGTTGATCTACCCCGAAGAACCGTTGATGCTCATAACAACATCAATATTCAAACGAATTGAGGACCCCTTTGTATATACCGGGATACCTTCGCTTGAAGGTAAACAGATCGGGACAACAAAGGGATATACATACGGGATAAAATTCGACAACAGCACTCTGTTTCATAGGGATGAGGTAAAAGACTTACGTCACAATTTCCTAAAACTTATGGCCGGACGAGTTGATCTGGTTGCCGGCTACCTTACGGTGGGCAATCATATTTTAAAAAGCATGAATCTGGAGGATAAGATTGTAGCCTGCCCTATTGCGATTCATACAACCCCACTCTACATAGGATTCACACGCAAACCGGGTAATGGGAAAATAAGTCAGGAATTCTCAATCATTTTGAAAGAATTCAAAAAATCAAAAGAATGTGAAGAAATTATGAAACAAGCCGGTATTAATAAAGAAATGCCCTCACCGTGCAAATAGTATTGCAGCATCAATTAGGCATGGCTGGATGAACACAAAACCCATACTCCGGAACCGATCAGCAATATGCCAAATACGGACGTAAGTGATATGTGTTCCCGGTAAATCAGGGCCCCCAAGGGGGTAAGGCAAGCCATAACCACACCGTTAACCAAAATCGGTAAGGTATTCACATTCGCCCCGGCTTTGTATGTAAGCAAAACACCTATCTCGATCCCGAAAACAGCCAGACCTAACAGCAGAACCGGCCAGTTTTTAAAGTTTACAATGTCCAGCATTTCTATTTTTCCGGTCTGGAAATACATTCCCGCCAGACTGAAAATCATGGCTATGGCATATGCAAAAGCAAGAGAACCGAAGAAAGAGCCGCCACCGGCAATACTTTTTTGGGCAAGGTGATAAATTACGGAAGAAGCTACAACAACCGCAATTGAACCGTATAAAGCAAACATTTAAATTTCCCCTGAAATGAAGTAGTGATTTAGTATGGGAGGATAACTACTCCTGCTTATTAACTTTTACCACTGAAAACTATTCATTCCCTGTATGAGCAAAACTAATCCTTCCAATCTTGATCTGAATTTGCTGGTCATACTCGACACGATTTTTACCGAGCGTAACCTGACCCTTGCCGGAAACAAATTGTTTATGACCCAATCCGCTGTCAGCCACGCCCTTTCCAAACTGCGTCATCACTTTGATGACCGTCTATTTGTACGCCGTGGCAATATCATGGAACCGACCCCGCTCTGTAAAACAATACACCAGAATATTGCTCCCAGCCTGAAAGCAATTAACCAGTCACTTGCGGATAGAGGCGAATTCGACCCGGCTACGTCCAAAAGAACATTCAGCCTCGGGCTCAGTGACTATCTATGCAAGCTGCTTCTTCCTGATATATTACGAATGATTGATACCAAAGCCCCCGGAATCTCAATCCGCATAATGCAGACAACATATGAAAAACGTGAGGAAATGCTTCAAAACGGTAAATTGGATGTATTTCTTGGTTGCCCCAGAAATTACGGAGCCGGAGTACTCAAGGAGAAACTGTTTGAAGATAGAGAGGTGTGTGTTGTCCGCAATGACCACCCGATAAAAGGCAATTTTATGAATGAAGAAGAAATGGCCGCCAATGAATTTGCAGCCCTTTCACTTTCCGAGTCTGGGTTGGGATTTCTTGAGGATTACCTGTACCGTAAGGGTGTGCAACGAAAAATAAAAATAGTATTGCAGCAGGAAACAGTGATTCCTTCACTTGTGGAAAATTCGGACCTTGTAGGCAGTATAGCCCAACGTCTGGCGGAAATGTATACATCAAAAGGACATTTACGCATTGTCCATATGCCCCTTGAAAGCACTGAATTCGACGTATCCCAGCATTGGCATTCTCTAAATGATAGTGATCCTGCGCAACAATGGATACGCTCAGTGATTAAGGAGGTTGCGTCAACACTGCCTCCACTGGGTAAAAAGTGAGTTTATAACTGGCAATTAGTTTACAACACTGCAAAAAAGATGATATTTTTTTACCCAGCTAAAACAGTCTTTATCAGTACAATATTTGCGTAAATAATTTTTTTTATTTTATAATTAACACCCCAGAATGAGAATTTCCCGAAAAAGGAGAAAACATGCCAGAAAAACTGAAATTAACCTTATCCATAGCTGTGATTTTCCTGACGGCCGTTGCCTCAGTTGTCATGGCTGCTTTTTTCCCGACTGCTGAATCTGGGATATCCCTCTATCAAATAATCGTTTTATGTATTGCCGTTGCAGCTACAATACTTGCATTTATTTCCCTTAACTCCGGGCTGAACGGTCAGCAAGAGACTCTGTGCAACTACCTCATAGACCTAAGCAAGGGCAAAACTAAAGCCTCTATTCCTGCCAGTCTTGATGACAATATTACTCAGACAGCTCAAAAAGCAGGTAAAGTAATCCATGAATTAGCTGAAAACTTCAATAAAACAAAAGAAGAAGCTGAAGACCTGCGCAACGAGTTAGGCAAAGCTAAATCAGATATTGAAAAGGCCCGCAAAGAACTTGCAGATCAAAAAGAAGTCTTAGACTCCATCAGCAAGTCCGCTGCAAATGCCGGTGGCATATCAGGAAAACTTTTCGAAGGAATTGAAGAGCTCAGTGCACAGGTTAATCAGGTTAACGCAGGTATGGAACTGCAACGTGACCGGATAACCGAAACAGCAACAGCAATGGAAGAAATGAACAGCACTGTTCTGGAAGTTGCCCAGAACGCAGGTCTTGCAGCCAACAGCGCTTCTCAATCCAAAGACAACGCTGTTCACGGCGCTGAGGGTGTTGCAGAAGCAATCCAATCTTTTGAGCAAATCAAGGACACCATCCTTAACCTTAAGGAAACCATGGGTACCTTGGGCGAACAGGCAGATAACATTGGTCAGATCATGACCGTTATTACCGATATTGCCGACCAGACCAACCTGCTGGCCTTGAACGCCGCAATTGAGGCTGCCCGGGCAGGTGAAGCCGGACGCGGATTCGCAGTCGTTGCTGACGAAGTCCGTAAACTTGCTGAAAAAACAATGGACGCAACCAAAGGTGTTGGAGAGGCTGTCTCCAAAATTCAGGAAAATGCCCGTGAAAACATCGCCGCTGTTGAATCTGCAGCTGAAGATATTGTGAACTCAACCGAGTCCGCAGCTAAATCCGGTGAACTCATGGAAGCAATTGTGGGAATCGTTGACGAGACCAACACTCAAGTTGAATCCATTGCCGCAGCAAGTGAAGAACAGTCCGCAGCATCTGAAGAAATCAACATGGCTATCAGCGACGTAGCAAGAGTTGCTTCCGAAACCTCGGAAGGCATGGCAGCATCGGCCCATGCTCTCACCGAAATCGCCAGCGTGGTTGAAGAGCTGGACTCAATTGTACAGGGAATCTCATCCGGCAGAATTGTTGATACCAGTTCCGGTAAAATCGTTGAATGGTCGGACGACCTTTCAGTTGATGTGCGCATTATTGATGAACATCACATGAAACTGCTTGACCTGATCAACGAACTCTACGGGGCCATGCGCCAGCGTAAGGCTGACACCGTTATTGGTGAAGTTGCAGAAAGACTGCTTGAATACACTATCTACCACTTCGGATACGAAGAGAAGATTTTCGACAAACATGGATACCCCGAAAAAGAGCCGCACAAAAAACTGCATAAAATCTTCATCGATAAAATCGCTGATTTTAAAGACGATGTTGAAAGAGGCAAAGTTACTGCCTCAACCGATATTATCCGCTTTCTTAAAGACTGGCTCATCAAGCACATCATGGTTGTGGATGCCAAGTATACCGACTTCATGCATGAACATGGATATGATTAGACTTAACTAATACAAAGTACAAAAAGAGGCCCTGAAACATATGTTTCAGGGCCTCTAATTTTTGATGTAAATAAAAGTTATGCTTTACTCAAAAAATCCTTAATTCCAGCACCAAGACGCTTAATGCCTTCAACTATATGCTCTTCATCAGAGTTTGAGAAGTTGAGACGGAAAGTATTCTCGCCGCTACCGTCCACATAGAAAGGACGACCGGGAACAAAGGCAACCTTGTTCTTGATAGCCTCATCAAAAAGATCCATGGAAGACATTCCTTCCGGCAAGGTAACCCAAAGAAACATGCCGCCTTCAGGACGGGTGACTTTAGCCTCAGCCGGAAAATATTCCTCAATGGCCTGCACCATAGCCGCACGCTGGTTACCGTACCGTTCACGAATTTTCTCAATATGGTTATCAAGAGGATTATCAGTAACATACTGATGCATAACCCGCTGTGCGAATGTGCTGGTATGCAAGTCAGAAGCCTGCTTGGCGATAATCAGCTTATCGCGCATTTCCCCGCCGCAGACCATCCAGCCGAGACGGAAGCCCGGAGCTGCAACCTTGGAAAAAGAACCAAGGAGAATTCCATTCTCTTCGAGGTAGCCGCGTACAACAGGCTTTTCAAAATCACCCATAAACCGGAGTTCACCGTAGGGATCATCCTCTACGAAAAGAATATCGCGACCTTTGAGAAGATCTGCCACACCCTGCCGTTTTGCCGCACTGTAGGTCAGACCCGAAGGATTCTGGAAATTGGTTACAGCGTAGAACATCTTAGCTTCGTTCTCGTCCAGCACTCTTTCCAACTCGGCAAGGTCAGGACCATCTTCCTCAAGGCCTACGGTAAGGAAGTTTGACTCAAAAACCGAAAAGGACTGGATAGCACCAAGATAACCGGGACGTTCAATAACAACATTATCACCGGCATTGAGAAAAACCTTGCCCAGCAAGTCCAGACACTGCTGTGAACCGGAAGTAATCAAAATTTCATCCGCATCGACCTTAATGCCTTTCTTCTCCATGTAGCGATCAGCAATATACTGACGCAAAGGCTGAAAACCTTCTGTTGTAGAATACTGCATGGACTGCGGACCGCTTTCACGCATAACTTTAACTGCAGCTGCTTCAAGGTCGGCTACAGGAAAAAGTTCAGGATTAGGCAAACCTCCGGCAAAAGAAATAATTGAAGCATCTTCAGTTACTTTCAAAATTTCGCGGATAAAAGACCTGTGTACTGTGGACATACGGTCTGCAAATTTAACGGGCATTTGAGCCTCCTTGAGAATATGTGATGCCGAAAAAAAGGCATAAGATATTATGCCACTACAAAATACAGCAGTGGAATTTCGGCAGTTCGTTGCTTATTTTCGGATAAAATAAAGGGATGCGAACGTTGGAATGAAAGAAAGCATACTGATTTTCATTTAGAACACAAGTAGCAAAACAGTTTTTTTACAGCAGTACAGAAAAAATAACTCTTAAGCTAGAATATTCAGTATGGATTTCTCTAAATCCACAAAAAGTAAAGGCTTGGCAATATAGTCATCTGCACCTGATTCCGTAAATTTTTCAGCATCACCGGACATAGCGTATGCAGAAATAGCAATAATGGGTATATGGCGCACTTCTTCTCCTATTGCACCGGAACGGATCCGGCTTATCATTTCTACCCCATCCACTACAGGCATCTGAATATCGATTAAAGCTAAATCATATTGATCCCCGGCAAGCATATCCAGCGCTCTCCCCCCATTTTCAGCAATATGAATTTCATACCCCATCTTTTCGAGCTGCTTTTGAATAGCGAACCTGCTGATCATATCATCATCAGCTATCAGAATCTTCAAGGCCTGCCCCTTTTCAACAGCGCTATCATTTTCCACAGTCATAAGGGGCATCGTAAACGCAAAGACCGTCCCTTCTCCCAGAACACTTGCAACAGAGATTTCACCGCCCATCACTTTTAAAACCCGCTTGCAGATGGATAATCCCAAGCCCGCCCCTTGAAAACTGCGCTTATAACTACCGTCACCCTGAATAAAAGGTTCAAAGAGCTTATTCTGCATACTGTCGGCAATCCCTATTCCAGTATCCTGCACTTTAAACAAAAGAGTTTTGGGCCGTTTCTCATCCAGAATGACCTCTACATCCACTCTGCCGTGTTCGGTGAACTTTAAGGCATTACCGACAAGATTAACCAGCACTTGCTGCAAACGCAGAGCATCGCCATCAACTGTCTCCGGTACTTCAGGACTGACATCAAAATTTAAAACAATACCTTTCGCTCGTGCCTCCTGCCCGAACAACTGTCTAACCGAATCTATGATCTCTGATATTTCGAAAGGAGCTATCTGCAATTCGATGTGCCCTGCTTCAACCATTGTAAGATCAAGGATATCTGTAAGCAAAGAACTCAATCTGCTGCTGGATTTCAAAGCATAGTCAACATACTCTAACTGTTCAGCATCGAGTTCAGTTGTTTTCAAAAGTTGAAGCATGCCCATTATCCCATTGATAGGCGTACGTATTTCATGGCTCATATTTGCGAGAAATTCAGATTTTACCTTACTTGCAGCCTCTGCCTGTTCTTTACTTTTCAACAAGGCATCGCTCATAATTTTATGAACAACAGCATCAATTGCTGTGGTTGCCAGTTGATTAACAACTTCCGTATCTTTCTTAGAAAACTTTCGACCCTTTTTGCATAAACCCAAAACGGCAAAAACTTTACCTTGATATAACACAGGGGTGACTAAAATATATTTCATGCGTTCATGCTGAAATCCTTCATGCAATTCATTTTCCTTAATCGCGATATTATAAATTGAGCAACACTTACGATAGCATTCTGAACACCAATCATCAAACATTGGAGCGTCCAGAATATTCCTTTCATATTTGTTACGTAAGGAAAAATTCAGCTTAGCCTGTTCATCAACATCAATGAGAAAATCTTCGGACTCTATGAAACGAAAAAAAACATATTCACTACATGTAAGCCTCTCCACCTCTTCAAGAGCACGTCCGATAATTACATCCACGCTGTGCTCAATGGAATATTCTCGAAGCATCAGCCGTGATTTCAGCAATTGCTCCATGAGCTTACGTTCTGTTGTATCCTGCCCAACAGCCTGAAAACGAACAGCTTGCCCGTTTTCATTAAAAAAAGCGCGATTCGTCCATTCATGCCAACAAATCTCTCCATCCCTGACAACCTCATGAACATGAGTAAGGACCGGATTTTCAGGGGTAAGATTTAGATACCTGCCTTTGACAGTATCCACTGAATCTTCAGGTAGGAACTCTAGAAATTTGTAGCCCACAAGCTCTTCTTCATTTTTACCGAAGTAATCGCAATATGCCTTATTTACATACGTAAGAGTACTATCCGGTAAAAACTCACAAATCATAGCCGGCAACAACTCACCGAGTTCTTGGTGATTATTCATTTCAGACATAAGATTCTTCCCATCCAAAAAGCTCAAATTACCGCCATTAATCCTTATTAAAGAACATATCACAACAGGACAAATAAGCACATAAAAAAGAGAGGGGGACAGGTATTTACCTGTCCCCCTGCGGGTTAGATGATAAGGAGATGGGAACTAATTATTCATCTGTGATTCGATCCATTCTCTTACTTCGGCGTTTATGGGATAATTTCCCTTGAGACCGCCGACCGACTTCCTGAACCTTTCAGCAATGTCCTTAGGCAGTTCAATGCTCATCAGTTCACGAGCCTCTTCCGAGTTCCTGCGTACGAAAAGCACTCTCGGCTTGTCGTCCCACAGATAAACGGTGAAATAGTTTGTATAGTCATTCTTGGATGTTACCGGTGCAAACTTGGAATCCCAAGGATGGTTCCCCCACTCAAGGTAAAGGGTTACAGCATCTTCAGGAGTCATTTCCCAATCGATGTCCCAGTTCTTATAATCTCTAAGGCTTCCCATAGTTATCTCCTTACTCTAAAAAATATTTTAACTAATCGGTTTCCCATCAACCTTGATTAAATAATAACAATTACTATTAGTGAGTCAAGAGATAAATTTCATTAAATTTGAATTTCTGTACTATATGAATTAACCAAGCCCGATAGAAAACAAACAAACCCAATAATATTAAACATTAAGCAATCATGGCGAATCAAGCATATCCAGTTCCTTTAAAAAATATCCGGACCGAAGAAACCATAAAAAAAAGCCGTTTTATCTGTGATATTAGGCCAGTAACAACAAGAGAAGAGGCAAAAGAGTTTATCGCCTCCATCAAAAGTGAGTTTCCTGATGCCCGCCATCACTGCTCTGCTTTCATAGCCGGACCGCCTCAAACCGGAGACATGGGCATGAGTGATGATGGAGAACCACAAGGGACCGCAGGTAAGCCCATGCTGCAAGTTCTGCAAGGCAGCGGCATTGGGGACATTGCAGCAGTGGTTACAAGGTATTTTGGAGGGATAAAACTCGGAACAGGAGGGCTTGTACGAGCTTATTCCGGTGCAGTGCAACAGGGATTGGAAGCCCTTGAAGTGGTCATGAAAGTTCCCATGCGTATACTGACTCTTGAAATTTCATATGCACAGGAAGGCATGCTACGGCGCATGCTCGATGAATACCGAGCCGAGATAGAAGAACAATCTTTCGGAGCCAGCCTGATGTTTACTCTGATCATGCCCTCAGATCAGGTGGAAGCCTTTTGCGCAAGGATTGTGGAAGACACCAACGGGACAGCAGAACTGTTAGTGGAAGAAGAAGATATTTGGAGATAAATAAAAACCCCTCGCTTCACATGAAGCGAGGGGTTTAAATATGACTTACGGTTTTACTGTCAGAGTATATCTATTGTCCCAGTCGATGTATTTATTAATCAACTCGCGAACTTGAGCGGCATCAGTCTTGGAAGCCCGCTCGATTATTTTTTGGTCAAGATTCGGCTCGAATCCCTTTACTATCAGGCTGGCCGCTTCCCGGCTTCGGGAAAGCAGACTCTGATGTTCCTGATAGTACTCACCGCGCAGGATATTGCGGGCGCGCAGGATTTCATCTTCCGGTAAATCATTCTCTTTGAGCATCTTCACAGTCTTATCAAAACCAGCCATGGCCTGATCAAGCTGTTCCGGCTTGGTTCCGATGTAAAAAGCCATGAATCCGGTCTTGGGGGCCTGCCAGAGGAAAGCGGTGACGGTGTAGCCAAGGCCCTGCTTGTCACGCAGATCACGGAAAAGTAATCCGCTCTGCCCTGCAAGAGAAGCCCGGAGCAGGGAAAGTCCCGCAGTAGCTTCTTCATCTTCCATACCCGGAACCGGAAAGATAACCATCAGATGAGCCTGATTACGATCCGGCAGGGTCATGGTCAGGTCTTTTTCCACTCCCCAATGAGGAGCAGGCACTGCCACTGCAGTATCTTTCACTACCAGCTTGCCATCCAAATCCTTTGCAAAAGCCGCAAGAGCTTCTCGGTCATAATCACCGCAAATGGAAATTACGAAAGGACGGGAGGATTGTTTCTTCCAATAAGCAATAATCTCATCGCGAGAAAATTTTTCCACATTCTCGGGCATACCAAGGTGGAAATATGAATAGCTGCCGTCTTTATAAAGGAACGGAAAAATATTCCTGAACGCAAGACTCAGAGGGCGATCCTCTTTACGCTTGATTGCAGAAACCTGATCCTGCTTAGCGCGTTCCAGCTCCTCTTCAGCAAAGCGCGGACTGGTGATGAGTTCGCTGATGAGCGGCAACATATCCGCAGTAAATCGGGACGGGAACTTTGCATTGATAGCAAAGACTTCACGCCCGGCAGTTGCGCCGAGGGATGCTGCACGATCAGAGACAAAATCTTCCAGCTCTGTGGCATTCAAACTTTTAGTTCCGCGAGTCAAACTCTGCGAAACCATCGCTGCAAGCCCCTGCTCTTCAGCAATGAGGTCTGCGTCTCCGCCCACCCAGTACATGGACATGGCGGTGTACGGCAGGGTCTCATCTGGAATGAAGACAAGCTTGCTGCCGTTAGCCAATTCGATAGTTGCAGCATCACCCGGACCAGCAGCTTCAGCTTGCGCTTCAGCCTTGGCCTTAGCAGGCCAGTTCGCAGCAACGGCTTTCTCAAATTCCTGAGCGTCAGCCTCAACGCCTTCAGGCATGAGCATGCAAGCAGCCAGCTTTGTGGGATCAAAATATTCATCATAAAGCTGCTGCAATTGATCACGGGTTATATTGCGCAGATCGTACAGGTAGTTTTCCTCAGCCTGCTGCCCGCCTTCAAAAAACTGGAAATATCCCAACTTCGAAGCCAGACCGGAAAGAGTCTCCTTGGTCAGGAACAGGGAATCCTCAAGATTGATCACTACGCGATCCATTTCGCGATCAGTAAAATCACTGAAATCAACGGATGAAAGTTCAATCATAAGTTCTTTCCAGAACTCTTCGACTTTATCCGCATCAAGTGTGGCGAAGACATAAAGCATCCCGGCTCGTTCCAGAGTCAGGGATGATACGGAAATGCTGTCCACCATGCGCTTTTCATACTTGAACTTGCGGTAAAGGCGAGAAGTTTCACCGCCGCCAAGAAGCTCACACATTGTTTCAAGTCCGGCTATCTGGGAAGAACTCAGACCGGGAATGGGAAAAGCTGCTCCGATATACGCCTTATTCCATTTTCCGGGAACAACTTTGACTGTGGTCTCACCGGAAACGGGAACAGGAAATGCTGTGGGCGGAACAACCGGATTGACGGACTTACGGTTACCGCAAAGTCTTTCCGCTTCCTTAACAACCGCCTCGGGGTCAATCTTACCCACAACACTAAGCAGCATTGACTGCGGCTGATACAGACGGTCAATATAAGCGTGAATATCTTCAGCTGAAATACCTTTAACCGTGTCGCGGTATCCGATGATAGGCCACTGATAGCTGGTATCTTTCCAGACGATAGACTGCAAAGTCTTAAAAATCCTGCTGCCGGGATTATCTTCTCCCCGTTCCAGCTCTGAAAGAACCACTTCCCGCTCGGATTTCAGTTCCTTAGGATCAATCTTAGCGTTGAAGGTCATGTCAGTGACAATATCCATACCCAGCTTCCATTCATTCTCAGGGACTTCCACGTAATAAACAGTGTAGTCAAAGCTGGTTGCGGCATTCATATCACCGCCCACGGATTCTATCTCAAGGGCGGTTTCACCGGGACCACGGGTTTCGGTTCCCTTAAAGACCATATGCTCCAAAAGGTGGCTGATCCCAGCCTGCCCCGGCTCCTCATAAGAAGATCCGGCATGCACGAAGAGACGTACATTGACCAGCGGGAAACGATCATCTTCTTTAACAAGGATGGACATGCCGTTCTTAAGCTTGATCACGTGCGGACCTTCGCCTGAAGCAAGTGCTTTCTTGATCTCCTCACTGAGTTCAGCGGAAGCGGCATTTTCTGCCACAATATCAGCAACTGGCTGAACCGCAGGGGCAGCTCCAGATTCATTTTCGTTTAATCCGGCGGCTACATCGGCCTTTTTATTAACATCTATCTTTTCCACTTTGCATCCGGTGCTCATCAGAAGCACCCCGCAAAGCAGCATAAAAATACATAATTTTTCAAAATCAAATCCTTTAACGGCTGCTACAGCCTTCGCATTTTGTTGAGGGACCATGTCTTTTAAACTCCAGTATGTCAATCAGGTTTGAAGTACAAATTATCTTAAAAATAGAGGGAGACTGAAAAAATCCCGTATACACAAAGAACAAATTAAGCATCGCTTTCGCCAAGGTCAATGCAAGGACGAAAATAGACACAAAACCCCAGAACAAAGACCCCACTATTACGAAAAACGTAAAACGGACTTTCAAGTCCGTAATTACAAGCCCTTACCTACAATAAACAATGTTTATGTTGATTGACAAAACAACATATGAAGTACATTATCACCGGCGCGGAAAATACCAGTTGCGAGGTATTTTATTTCAATTATTATACGGAGGTGCTGATGTCTTTCAATTCTACTGTCGCTCCTGTCAAACGAGGCAAGAGTGACGCGATTCTGGACTGGCTCCAGATGTTTTCAGGGGTGGCTCTTATCATTTTTGTATTTATGCATATGAGCCTTGTTTCTAGTGTAATTTTCAGTCCATCCATCATGGACACTATCGCCCACACCTACGAGGAAAACTATATGGCCCAGATCGGCGGGCCGCTCCTTTTCCTGCTATTCCTCTTTCATTTCTACCTTGCCGCGCGCAAGATTCCCTTCAGACTTGAAGGACAGAAAACCATCTGGAAGCATGCCAAAATGCTCAAACACCGTGACACATGGCTTTGGGTTGTCCAGGTTGTTTCCGCCATGCTGATTCTGGTTATGGGCGCTATCCATATGTGGGCAGTACTCAGCGACCTGCCCATAACTGCGGCCCGTTCCGCTGAACGTATTCAGTCAGGACCGTGGATTTTCTTTTACCTTGTACTGGCTCCGCTGGTGGTCATGCACGTGGTAGCCGGCCTCTACAGAATCGCGGTCAAATGGGGATTCATTAAGGATTACCAGCGCGGAAGACTGAACAAGTTCGCCACCGGACTCGCTGTATTTTTCATATGCATTGGCCTGGCCACTCTGGCACGTTTTATGACCTTGAGCACATAATATTTAGCTGCAACCCTTTGCAGAACGGCCGTCTACGTATTGTAGACGGCTTTTTTTTGCTTCAATTTCTATTGCCTGATTTTCCAATCAATGATATTGGTCAGACCAATTGTTCAAAATCAAAAATTGGTAGGACCCATCATGGATTCAAAAAATCCAGCAAAAACAGTGCACCAATCAGTGGGCCGGCAGATTGCCGAGCTGATTGAATCGGGCAATTTTAAAAAAGGCGACAAGCTACCTGCAGAAAGGGCTTTAGCCGAAAAATTCAAGGTTTCCAGAAGTTCAATCCGGGAAGCCATCAAATCTCTGGCACAAAAGAATCTGGTTGAAAGCCGCCGCGGAGATGGCACCTACATTCTTGCGGATATGGATGCAGACATCTTCGATGCCTTCACCACAGCCTTCAGCGACCAGAAGAAGAGGATCAGTGACATTTTCCAGTTTAGGAAAGTTATTGAACCGGAGATTGCGGCCCTTGCCGCTACTTCCATGGATGCGGAGACACTTAACCGTTTAAAGATAATCGTCTGCGATCAACAGATGAAAGCCCAAAGCGGCAAAAACACCAGTGATCTTGACACCAAGTTACATCTTGAAATTGCCAAAGCTACCGGAAACTCCATTTTTCCGGAAATGATGCAGGCATTAGATAGGATCATGGATGAAAGCCGCAGTGAGATCCTGCAACCGCCAAAACGCCAGCAGGCATCAATCACAGCGCATTTCAAAATCCTTGAAGCTTTTGAGAATCGTGATCCGGCTCTGGCCCGGGAAACCATGCGCAAGCATATTGCTGAAGTCGAAGAAACGGCGACAGGCCGTGGTTCATCAGAATAATCTGTAACAGAAGTAGCGGAGGAACGAATGCTCTCTACCTTACTTATTTTTGTTGTACTTGGTATTTTCGCCGGCATACTGGCCGGGCTGCTCGGCATCGGTGGAGGATTGGTTATTGTACCCATCCTTGTTTTCACCCTCCCCCCTCTGGGCATCCCGGAAGAACACTTGATGCACATTGCACTGGGAACCTCTCTCGCAAGCATCATCTTTACTTCCATATCCAGCATGCGTTCCCACAATAAACGCGGAGCAGTGCGCTGGGATATTTTCAAAACAATTACTCCGGGCATCATTCTCGGTACATTTCTCGGCGCCCTGTCGACATCATTCATGAATACCAATTTTCTAAAAGGTATCTTCGTAGTTTTCCTCTACTACGTAGCCTCACAGATGCTTTTTGGACTCAAGCCCAAGGCTTCCCGGCAGGTACCGGGCTTTCAGGGACTTTTCGTGGCCGGTAACGTAATCGGAATCTTTTCCAGCCTCGTCGGCATCGGCGGAGGAACACTTTGCGTTCCATTCCTGACCATGTGTAATATTGTTATCCACACCGCCATCGGTACTGCTGCGGCAATCGGCCTGCCCATCGCCATCGCCGGAACTGCCGGATATGTCTGGACCGGGATCGGCGCGGAAGGACTTCCCCCCTACTGCTTCGGATATGTTTACCTGCCCGCCTTGATCGGTATCGTTTCAGCTAGTATGCTGACAGCTCCCATTGGTGTTCGATTGGCGCACAGCCTGCCAGTGGATAAACTTAAGAAAATTTTTGCAATCCTGCTCATAATTGTAGCAACCAGAATGTTGATTTCTATTTTTTAATATAGGAGAAAACCCATGAAAGAAGTACGCGATAACGCCAGAGAATTAATGAAAGGTTACTGCAAAGTATGCCCTGTATGTAACGGTAAAGCCTGTGTAGGCGAAGTTCCCGGTATGGGAGGACTTGGTACTGCTTCCAGCTTCAAAAACAACGTAAAAGCCCTTGAAAACCTTAAGCTGAACATGCGGACCATCCATGAATTCAGCGAGCCGGACACTTCTGTAAATGTAATGGGCATCGATCTTGATATTCCGGTCATTGCCGCCCCCATCGGCGGTGTGGAATTCAATATGGGCGGCAAGGTTACTGAACTCGACTATGTCACCAACAAGCTCAAAGGTTGCAAGAATAAAGGGATCATAGGCTGTACCGGTGACGGAGTACCGCCTTTTATCCATGAAAGCGGCTTTACAGCGATCAAAGAAGCAGACGGACACGGCATCCCGTTCATCAAACCTTGGGAAGATAAAGAACTCAACGAGAAGCTCCAAAAAGCAGAAGAAACCGGATGTAAAATCATCGGTATGGATATCGATGCAGCCGGACTGATCACCCTGAAGAAAATGGGCCGTCCGGTTACTCCGAAATGCATGCGTAAACTGCGCGAAATCATCGCATCCGTTAATGCCGACTTCATTCTCAAAGGCATCATGACTCCTGACGAAGCACGCATGGCTATCGATGCCGGAGCTAAAGGTATTGTTGTTTCAAACCATGGCGGTCGCGTGCTCGACTCATGCCCCGGCACTGCGGAAGTTCTCTTTGAAATCTCCCGTGCGGTTTCCGGACAGTGTGCTGTAATGGTTGATGGCGGAGTAAGAACCGGCATTGACGTACTAAAAATGCTGGCTCTCGGCGCAGATGCAGTAATGATCGGACGCCCCTTCTCAATTGCCACCGTAGGCGGACTGCAAGAAGGAGTTGAAAAATACATCGACCAGCTTAAAGCGGAACTCACCGCGGCTATGGTTCTCACAGGGACCGAAAAGGCCAGTTTTGTAGATATCAGAGCTTTGTATCGCTAATATCCTGACAATCTACGAGGCAAAACTTCTTGCGGAGTTTTGCCTCTTTTTTTTTACCTGTATACAAACCTGTATTTGCAGGCCTTCTTTCGACTAACAATAAAAATATTTTTTAGGTATTGACGCGTGGCATAAGCGGAGTTATCTTTTAATCAAAGGCAGAGGTAGTTGTACCAAGGCAACTCGTTACCAACCCTCAGACGGGAGTGAAATCAATTTGATGTCACTTTCTAAAGAAGAGTCTCAAGTAGAGGCTCAATTCGAGGGGAGCCTACCGCGAGAGTTCTTTTAAGACCTCCAACGGGCCCACGGAGAGATTGGAAATAGCCGGTTATCCCGGCAAATGCGAAAATGGATCCCCTCTTCAACGGCAAACGGATTTATTGTAACTTCGTAACAAACCATTAAATCGGTTTAGACGCGTTTAAGAATAACTTCAAAACAACCGCTAATCATGGTTGATACGCGTAATTTAGTTAACACTAAAAGCAAACCGTTAACAACTGGTTAGGACACGTTACTTAGTAATCTGTAAAACATGTATTTAAAGCCCCCGGGCAGAACTGATGTTCTGCCCGGGGTTTTCTTTTGCTCTTTTTCCAGTAGCTTAATGGACAGACTCAGTTATACCTGTTATTATTGCGCCTATTATAAATGAATTAATTTTAGAAATTACACTTAATTACCAATAACGATCACAATAAAAAAAACAAAAAGAGATATGAAAAAAAATCTTTATCTCATATTCACATACACTACTCTAGTATTTACCATTCTATCTCTATCGAATAAAATCATCTATGCGGAACAAATAACAGTCGGTTATATCGAACTTCCACCCTACTACTATACGAATGACCAGCAAAAACCTGAAGGCATCTTACTTCATCTGACAAAAAAAATTATGGAGAGAGCAGGATGCAAATGCAAATACATGAGTATGCCATCTAAAAGAATATTGCATACCATAAAAAAAGGAGGCTTATTTGCTTCGATAGGTTGGTTTAAAACACCAGATCGCGAAGAATATGCAAATTTTTCGTTACCAATTTACGAAAATAAACCAATTCTTGTACTTTTAAGACGTGAAAATCGTGAGCAGTTCTCAAAATACAAAACCCTAGAAGAGCTACTTAAAAAAAGTAGATACAAAACGGGACTTATTGCGGGCCATTCAATGGGAGGATATATAGACTATTTACTTCAGAAACATCCTAAATCATTCCATGCCCTATCCGGAACAACTGAGCAGCTTGTCAGAATGCTCCATGACAAACGGATTGATTTTTGCCTGCTGGCTCCCGTTGAAATCGCTAAAATAATCAGGCAATCACCTTACAAAGAAGATGATTTTTACCTCATGTCAATGTCAGACATCATAAAAGGGAATACCCGTCACCTGATATTTTCGAAAGATGTTTCAAACGACACCATCAGCAAAATCAATGCAGCAATTACTGAAATCAAATATGAGACCGAGCTCAGCAGGTATGCTGATTAATAGATGCTCACAGCTAATACTTCATCGGCACAAATCTAATGACATTCTTAAGCTGCTTTGAGTCCTGTGCAGTAAAGCCCGGAGCAACATTTTCATCGAAAACTTTGAATATCAACTCTGAAGCACGGTCTTCTTCAACAGGCTCCAAGTGATCATAAAGAATTGAAGATTTCATTTTCAGATCCTTCTGACTAACAGTTTGAATAACCGTACATATCAGAGGGAAATAAAAACGAAAAGCTTTATATGATAGGTAAAATTAGATAGCCACAGCATCCGAATCAGTTGCACATACATCCGAATACATCGCAGCAAAATTACAACGGGATTCTACCGCCGCTTCTTCGGCATGGCAGCAGTGCAAACCCAATCCAGTACTAATGCTGGATTAACGTTGTAATTAAGTGATTCCTGAGCTTTTCCAAGCACAAGGTCGAGTCTACGCAAACCTTTCGGATCGAACATCCCGGAGAGCGCATTGGCTGCGGAGGTGGATTGGGGATTTAAAAGTGCGTTTTTAAGCTCCCGCTGGCAGCCCATGACCACCTGCAAGCCCATTTCTTTATCCAAGGCTCCCTTTGCGGAAGTACGGGCAAACCAGCCCTGACCGGAACGCCAGAAACGGAGCATGGCATTAACCCAGTCAGCGACTTCAGGGGAATTCTGCTGATCCGTAGGCCACGCAAGGGTGATGACCCAGCTACGGGAGACGAGAGTTTCGAGCAAACGTTCACGCTGCGGTGCGGTGAGAACAAAAACATTTCCCGGACGGGGTTCTTCAAGAGTCTTCAGAAGCGCATTGGCTGAATTGCCGTTGAGATGCTGAGCTTCACGAACCACGGTAACACGGGTTCCGCCACCATTAGGAGGTTGGCCCCACACCGGAAGTAATTCACGGATTGAATCCACGGAAATATCCTGCTTCAATCCGGTACCGCTCTCATTTTCTTCACGGTCAATGAGCAGGAAATCATTGAAGGCATTATCTGCAATCTGCTGACAGGACTGACATAAACCGCACGGGTCCTGTCCGTTCTCACAGTTCAACACACAGGCCCAGTAACGAGCCATGTCCATACGCTCTTCCGCACTGCCGCCCTCAATCAGCAGGCATTGCGGAGGCTTTTGAGCGAGCTTCGCAAAACGAGGCAATACCAAACTCTGCCTCGAAGCAGTTTCTTGAATAGATGTGAACATGATGTGCCAGCAACGAAGCTTAATAAAAGGTTCTTAAAAAAAAATATGTCCGGGAAAGGTAACCCCATACTGAGGCCACCTTTCCCAGACACTAAATTATCAATATTATCTTACAATAGTCTGAGCGCGGTCAGGACCTACGGAGACTATGCCGACTTTTACGCCGGAAAGTTCTTCAATACGTGCAATGTAGTTACGTGCGGCTTCAGGCAGTTCGTCATAAGAAGAAGCCTTGGTGATGTCTTCATCCCAACCGGGCATGGATTCGTAAACGGGCTGAACATGAGCCATACCGTTCTGTTCCTGCGGGGGATAATCGACTTTTTCACCGCGGTACTCGTAAGCAACGCAGATTTTGATTTCTTTAAGACCGGAAAGGACATCCAGCTTGGTCAGGGCGAACTCAGTGAGATCGCAGAGTCTTGCGGTTTCGCGCAGGACTACCATATCCAGCCAACCGCAGCGACGCTTACGGCCGGTGGTTGCACCGAACTCGTGACCGTTTTTCTGCAGGGTATCGCCGGTTTCGTCAAACAATTCGGTAGGGAAAGGACCGGCACCAACACGAGTGGTGTAGGCCTTACAGATACCGATAATACGTTCCAGCTGACGAGGACCGCATCCAGCGCCGGCAGCAGCGTTACCTGCTACAACATTGGAAGACGTAACGAACGGATATGTTCCGTGGTCAATATCGAGGTGCACGCCCTGTGCGCCTTCGAAAAGCACGTCCTTACCTTCTTTATTAACATCCTGAATTATAGAAGACACATCGGCAAGATAGGGTTTAACCCTTTCTGCGATGGGCAGCATTTCCTGATATACCTTTTCAGCATCGAGAGCTTCAACGTTGAAAAGTTTTTCAAAAAGAACGTTCTTTTCCTGAAGCCCGGCGACGATTTTTTCACGCAGCAGTTCGGGATCAGCAAGATCAGCAGCACGAATGCCGCAACGGTTCATTTTATCTTCGTAGCAAGGGCCGATTCCTCGACCGGTGGTACCGATCTTGTTATCAGCGGATTTAAGGGATTCGCGGCAATTGTCCATCAGCTTGTGGTACGGCATGATGATCTGGGTTTTCTTGCTGATCATCAAGCGCTCGGGAGAAACGTCAACGCCTTTTTCGGCAAGTCCGTCAATCTCCTTGAGAAAAACCTCGGGGTCGAGTACTACACCGTTACCGATGAGGCACTTTTTACCCTGATGGAGAACCCCGGACGGGATGAGATGCAGGATACACTGCTCTCCTTCCACAACAAGGGTGTGACCTGCGTTGTTTCCACCTTGGAAACGTACAATCGCACCTGCTTGTTCGGCGAGCATATCAACGATTTTGCCCTTGCCTTCGTCCCCCCACTGGGTTCCCACGATTACGGTATTAGCCATTACTAATGTGCTCCTTCTACAGTATTTCCGCATGTTCTTGACTTAAGACATGGAATTTTTGCTGTAATTTGATTACTTGATAGCGGCACTGCGTCTGACGTATATTAACAGGAACGAACCAGTCGTTCACAACAAATAAATCCGTTAAGGCCGCTCAAGAAGATCCGCTTACCTGCTTTTGATACCCTCTTTAAAATGGGTACGCCAGCACTAAGCACGGCAGACGGGTTTTAATGCGTAAAAAATCTTTCGGGGATATGTCAATACATCAGAGTAAATTAAATGACCCTAGAATGGGCATTTTGATACTTTTTTCACAACATATATTCAATATTGTTGTGTACTTGGCGCTATTCTCCTTTTTTTACTACATTTATTCAGTAAAATATGAGATTCCCCTGCCCAACACAATCCGGGTTGCCGCAGTGGACATAGAACGCGTTTTTCCAAAACTTTCGCCGTGGGGTCCGGGATTTGAACGAGAACTAGTGGATGAATTCACTGAGTTCGCAGGGACAGAACTTGATATTAAAGCCTATCCGACCCACGACAAAGCCTTTGAAGCACTTATAAAGGGTAAAGCTGACATTCTGCTGGCTACCGGATACAATCCGGATTTGAGTTCGACAACTACCCCACTTGTCAAAGGTCCGGTATACGAAAAAAGCCCTGCGGCAATGCTGCACCACATTCTCAGATTTGAACTTCGCACACCTTTTGAGCTTTGCGATCAGGAAGTCTTTGTACCCGCCCACTCAGGACTGGTTGAGACCTTCAACGAACTCAGCGAGCAGTTAGACTGTTCACCGACCATGATCCAAGGAAACAACTCAACACATCTTGAACCGCTGCTGAAATTCAACGAGAACAAGAATGTCCGTTTTCATCTTGTAGAATCCGGTGCTTTCAAGCCTATCAGACCGTTTATCCATAAACTCAGAATCACGGACTATTTCGGTGATGACCAAGAGTACAGATGGTATCTGCGAGGCGACGTTCATGGTCTCGGACAGACAGCAGGGGACTACTGGGACCTAGTTACAACGAACGGCACTCTTGACGATTTACAGGAAAAATATTTTGGATTCATACCGGAAGAGACCGATTTTTATGATCTATACTCTCTGCGCAAGGACATCCGTGATAAGCTGCCCCGCTATCACAAATATATCCTGAAGGCCGCCAAGAAATACAAAATAGACCCGCTGCTCCTTACCGCTGTAATGTATCAGGAATCGCGATTTGATCCCCTTGCACGCAGCAAGACAGGGGTTCGCGGACTGATGCAGCTGACTAACGACACAGCCCAGCTTTTAGGATTAACAAGCAGACTGGATCCGCAGCAGGCAATTAACGGCGGTGCGCGCTATTTAAGATTTCTTTGGGACAAACTGGACAGCCGAGATGTGGACGGCTGGGACCGTTGGCTGTTCACCCTTGCGGCCTACAATCAAGGCTTAGGACACGTTTATGATGCCATTGAAATCGCCAAGTACACCAGCAAGCATCCGGGCACATGGCGCTCACTCAAGCAGGTATTTCCTTTGCTGACCAGACCGAAGTACCATTCAAAAACAAAATACGGCTACACACGTGGGTATGAAGCCGTGGATTATGTCGATAGCGTCCGCTACTACTATTACATTATGAATGGACTAGCTGTCCTTCCGGGGCTGGAGGCGAATTACCTTATTCCCCTTACTACTGCCCGCTGAGCTGCCACCTGACCCTTTAGGTTTTGAACCGAACAGTTCATCCTCGCCCTTTCCGGGAATAAAATCCGGACGAGGAGACATGGACTCCGGACCGGCAGTCTGTGCCCAATGATAATTAAAAAGCTGGTTTTTAAGCCTTACAGCCTGTATCATTCCGAATACAACTGCGGCTTCCTCCCACTTTCGGGTAGGTTCGAAATTGGCCACTTCAGCTTCGTACTTGTTCCATAATTCAGTAAGAGAAGCCTCATCGTAGGCATTGAGCTGCTTTGCCAATTTCAACAGGGCCTTTTCCATATAACCTTCTGACATATATTCTCCCAAAATACTGCTGGCGACGGGACTCAGAAAAAAATGTGATTTTCCCGCGCACTTGATCAAAATCAACCTACAAAAAGATCGCTGGTACCGCAATTCAAAATTGCCCACCGGAAAAGGGTGTGCTATGAGCGGCGTACCACAAGGCAACAACTCACGGAGAACAACTATGAGTGATCTTAAAAAAATGTACAAAACCCTGCAGCAGGACCCGTTTCCCGCTGATATGACCGTTACTCTCGGCGACCAGAAACTGACCTTTAAAAAAAGGACCTGGGAAATCGACGGTGAAACCAAAGGTCTTCGTTACGGCGAAAACCCCGACCAGCCCGCAGCTCTTTACGAACTTGTTTCCGGCGGACTTGAGTACGACGGCATCAAATTTCGCGGCGAAGGACAGGGACTTGTTTCCGCTCTCACCGAAGAACACATGATTCAGGCAGGCAAACATCCCGGTAAGACCAACCTTACCGATGTGGACAATGCCCTGAACATCCTGCAGTACCTTACCGCTAAACCTGCAGCTGTTATCCTCAAGCACAACAACCCCTGCGGTGCAGCATGGTCCGAAGAAGGCGTTGGCGTAGCACTGCACAATGCTTTTCAGGCTGACAGAATTGCAGCATTCGGCGGCGCCATCGTAGTCAACCGTCCCTTCACAATGGAAGCGGCTGAAGTTGTCGACAGTGCATACTTTGAAGTTGTTGCAGCTCCCTCTTTTGAAGAAGGAACCCTCGAAGTTCTCAAGAAACGCAAGAATCTGCGTATTCTCCAGATTCCAGGCATTGCCGATCTGGAAAAAATGCTCGGCCAGCCTTTTCTCGATGTAAAATCCCTTATGGACGGCGGCATGGTTGTGCAGTTTTCTTTCCGCAACCGTATTCTCGATGCAGAAGATTTCATCCCCGCAACAGCAGAAAAAGACGGCTCCACCTTCTCTTCCCGCGCTCCTTCCAAGCAGGAAATGGACGACATGCTCTTCGCATGGGCAGTTGAAGCAGGTGTAACCTCCAACTCTGTAATTTTTGCCAAAGACGGCGTGACCACTGCCATCGGTACCGGTGAGCAGGACCGCGTAGGTTGCGTAGAACTTGCCGTCACCAAAGCCCGTATCAAGTACGCTGACGGACTCTGCTTTGAAAAATTCCAGATGTCCCTTTTCGAACTGAAGCTCAAGGCTCTCAACGACGAGCAGGCAGCCAAAGATCTCGCTGAAATCGAACAGGCCGCTGTTGAAGCCAAAGGCGGACTCAAAGGTTCCGTTCTGGTTTCCGACGGTTTCTTCCCCTTCCGCGACGGCGTTGACCTGTGCATGGCTCAGGGTATCACCGCTATCGCACAGCCCGGCGGCTCCATCCGCGACCACGAAGTGATTCAGGCTACCAATGAAGCCTCACCTCAGGTTGCCATGGTTTTCACCGGTCAGCGTTCTTTTAAGCATTAATTTTATTCCTCCGGCGACTGGGGAAGGAAAACTTTTTGAAAAAGTTCTCCTTCCCCAGACCCCATCCTTTCACAAATATGCAGGAAAGCAAATTTGGCCGTTGCCTGAAAGGCAACACCCCGCAGGGGTGAGGCACAGGACGTGGCGAATCAAAACTTTTCAATAGGCTTAAACGCTTCGAATCTGAAATTGTTTTTAGCGCAGACCTGCCATTTCAATAATTAAACATTTATGTTAAGAATGCCCGGATGTCTTGGTGAGACATTCGGGGTTTATTTTTTTTACGACTTAGCAAGTTAGAACATTACTTCCGCCTGATAGTGAGCAGGCGGAAAGCGGGAAACGTTTACTGTATCGGCAAACACAGCAGTTCCCGGAAGGATTTACATGTCCCTATTCAAGGAAGGACGTTACGTAGCGCCCGGAAATATTGTAGAATTCATGCATGGCAACCAGCCGCAGCTGGCATTTGTCATGGAAGAGCAATCCGGAAAGCTCAAGCTCTATACCATTAACAAGCGCGAAACCAAGATGCCCGCAGCACGGGTACTCCCTTGGGTAGGACCGCAATATTCCGCTTCAGCCTCCCGGCAGGAAATGCTCGACTACATGGTCGCCCATCAGGAAAAACGAGGCGAACTTCAAGCCGGACTTGATACCATGGAAATTTGGGATCTGGCTCAGGGAGAACTTGAAAAAGCTCCTCTGAACTGGTTTGCTGGGCTTCTCTGGGAAGAACCGGATGCAGATCAGGTTTCCGCCCTCGGCAGGGCCATGATCGCGGCTAAAACACATTTCAAATTTCAGCCGCCCGAATTTATCATCTACACTCAAGAAAAGGTCGAACTCCGCCTTCAGCAGCAGGCAGAAGAAAAGGCTCATGAAGAAATCATGAGTGTCGGACAGGATCTCTTCAAGAAGATCTGGACTGCCCGTGAATCCGGAGGAAAAATCAGACCGGACCAGATTCCGGATATGTCCGATGAAATAGCAGAAGGCCTGAAATCCTTTCTTATGGACAGAATTGCCGGCCTTAACGAAGATAAATCTAATAAGATGTGGTCTGCTCTGCGCAAAGGGCTGCCCGACCACCCTCACTTACCGCTATTGCTGGCCCAAGGGTGGGGGATAGTCCATCCTCATCACAACTACCTTCTCAATGAAGCCGAATATGTTTTTGATGACAGCTGGTCGGATGTACACAAAGATGAAATAGACAGACTGGTCAAAGCTGTGGAGACAAAAGCAGGCAATCCCTGTCCGCTACCCATGCGCAGCATTGACTCTGCAACCACCAAGGATATTGACGACGCCTTCAATCTCAAAAAACGTGAAGACGGCGGTTACACCCTGACCATTGCCCTTGCCCGGCCCTGCATGGACTGGGATTTCGGCTCCGATCTTGATCAGGCGGTCATGAACCGCGGAACCAGCGTATACCTGCCCGAAGGCACCAGCCACATGATGCCCGAAGCACTAGGCATCGGTGCATTCAGTCTTTTTGCCGGAGAAGTTCGCCCGGCACTGATAACCACTTTTGAGCTTGATGAGCATGGAATTCTTCAGTCGGCGGAACCTCACATCAGCTGGGTAAAAATCACCGACAACTCCACATATCTCGCAGTGGAACAGATGCTTGAAGAAGGCAGTGATGATGAAATGGCCCTTGCTTTTGAGCTTTCTGAAAAATTATTGCAGGAACGCATCAAGCACGGGGCGATTGTCATACGCAGGCCTGAGCCGGAACTGTCCCTTGAAGGATGGCCGCAGCAAACCAAAGTACTCATGTCCGCCAAGGACAAGACTACCCGTGCGGACCAGATCATCAGTGAATTTATGATCCTCGCCAACTCCGGCCTGGGCAAATTCGCAGAAGAGAAAGGTTTTCCCCTGCTATACCGCACTCAGGATATTGCCCTGCCTTCCGATCTGAGCGGCATCATCACTGAGCCTCACGAAATTTACATGCGGGTACGCCAGATGGTCCCCCCGCAGATGGATACAACTCCTAAAAAACACGCAACACTTGCAGTAAGCGGCTACAGTCCCATTACGTCCCCTCTGCGTAGATACGCAGACTTCATCAACATGGCTCAACTTTGCCACTACCTTGTTGAAGAGCAGCCGAAATGGGATACTGACGAACTGAAATCTCTCGCCGAAAATCTTCAGCTTCGCTTGCAATCGGTTATTAAAATCCAACGATTCAGGCCGCGTTATTGGAAATTACTGTATCTAGCCCAGAACAGGAAAGGCTGGCATCATGCGGTTGTTGTAGACGACAACGGCCCCCTTGCCACACTGGCCATGCCTGAAATTCAGATAAATGTCAGGGTTCCCCGGCCCATGCTAGGGGACAAACTGTATCCCGGACAAGGATTCCAGATACGCTTCAACAAAATTGACCCGTTGACTAACGAACTGCGTGTTGTTGAGGCTATGGAAGAATAGTTATAAAGGGAAGGAAGCGCTTATTTCCGGCTGTTATTCCAGCTGGAATTAGCATATATGTATTTTCGGTTTTTAAGGTTATTAACCTTTAATACCGACATCAAACGGAAACTTACAGGCAATCGGCCCTATCCCGCAATGGCGGAAAGCAACGGGAGGGGACACCGGTAGGCCTGAAACGGAAAAAGACTTAAAGGAGTTAGCGCATGCTCTGGATATTCTGGCTGGTTTTCGCCTATTTTCTGGGATCAATCCCCTTCGGACTTTTCATCGGTAAAATTTGCTGCAACTGCGACATCCGCACCGAAGGCAGTAAAAGTACCGGCGCGACCAACGTTGCCCGCCTCTGTGGATTCAAGTACGGCGTGGCAGCACTTATTCTTGACGTTGCCAAGGGCTTTGTTCCCGTACTCATGGCCTATCAGTACAGCCACAACTGGATTTTCATCTCGCTGGTAGCTGCTGCAGCCGTAATCGGGCATGTATTCTCTATTTTCATGGACATGAAAGGCGGCAAAGCTGTTGCTACTACTATCGGCGTATTTCTGGCGCTGGCTCCCGTAGCAACAATTTACTCTATCGTCTTCCTGCTGGCAGTGATCGTCCTTTCCGGATTTGTATCCATGGGATCACTTACTTTTGCAGTTGCCCTGCCTTTCTTTACTCTGGTAACCGGTTCCATCAGCATGGTCCCGCTTGCTTGCGGTATGACAGTGCTCCTGTTCTGGACTCACCGGGAAAACATCAGACGCCTTGCCAAAGGCCAGGAAAATTCCTGGAAGAAGAAAAAATAGATAAAATCAAAAAAAAGGAGCCGATCGGCTCCTTTTTTTTGGCTTAAAAATCGTCCTTATACTTTTCCCTTATCTGCATAATCTTATCCAGATTTTCAAAGAATATATCCACAAGTCCCGGGTCGAACATCGTTTCCCGGTGAGACTTGAGAAACTCCAAGGCACGATCTACTTCCCATGACTGCTTGTATATGCGGTCACTGCACAGAGCATCAAAAACGTCTGTAATACAGATGATGCGTCCGGCAATACTTATCTCCTCGCCTTTCAAGCCCTGAGGATACCCGGTTCCATCCCAGTATTCATGATGTTCGTGTGCAATGGTAGCTGCCGCCTTCAACAATTTCCGATTACTGGCCCGTAGAATATTGTATCCTATTTCGGTGTGGGTGCGCATAATATTCATTTCTTCCGGGGTAAGCTTTCCGGGCTTGAGCAGAATGGAATCAGGAATACCGATCTTCCCGACATCATGCATGGGAGATGCATAGTAAAGTTCATCTACCTGCATTGCATCAAGACCTACCGCTATACCTAAAATTCTGGCTATCTCGGAAACGCGAATGACATGGAAGGCTGTTTCCTTGGAACGGAATTCCACAACTTCGCCCAGCATACGAACGATTTCCTTTTGTGTATCCAAAATCTCCTGATTCAAATAAATGTTATCAAAAGCAACACCTACGTTATCTGAAAAAATTTTGAGCAAATCTTCGTCCTGCTCACTAAACGCATTCCCACAATTTTCCACATAGAGCATGTGAGAACCTTTTTGATGGGTAGGCAGGTAACCAATGTAATCATTATTCGCAAAACACCCGCACCCTTGTTCACGGACTCTCTCCAATTGCTCCTTGGTCCGCTCAGAAATAACGCTGCATTCATCAATGGATGAATTACATACGGAATACTTTCCGGTTGAAGCAATAATCCTCATGTTTTCTTTATCCGGACTGGAAACAGCAACACCGTCCCCTTCAACATAAACCGAATCCCGTAAACCAATTAACGAGATAACCTGAGTCAGCACTCCTTGCGCAAGCCGTCCTACTGACTGTTGTTTGAAAAGACTTCCGGAGGCTTCAATAATATGCTTCAACCCCTTACGGTTCTGCTCAATGACCTGAATATCCCTGTATGAGCGGAGAGCTGAGAACAGTGAGGTAAATAAACGCTGAGCAGTAAGTTCGGCCTTATGTTTGTAGTCATTGATATCATATTCAACGATAACCTGCCGTTCAGGAGCCTGACCAGGCTGTCCGGTACGTAAGATGATGCGGACCATAGTATTCTTCATTTCTTCGCGGATGGTCTTAACCAATTCCAACCCCGCATGGTTAGTCTCCATAACCACATCAAGAAGAATTACAGCTACATCAGGATTCTCATTCAATACGGACACAGCTTCTTCAGCCGAGTACGCACTCAAAAATTCAAGTCCGGATCCTTCAAAGGAAAAATCATCTAGAACAAGACGGGTTGTGCTGTGTACGTCATCTTCGTCATCCACAATAAGAACTTTCCAAAGCTTACCTTTCACTCCCCCTATTTCTTCAGGGGTCTCATCAGCAAAGAGAAGCTCATCATTATCAAAGGGGCTAGAACCATCTACCATAAACAGACCTCACTTGAACATCATAGGGGGATTTGCAATGAAAAAACAGCCCCCCCTTCGTCCGAACAGGAAACATCTATATCCCAGTTATAACCACTGGCAATTCTATTTACAATACTTAATCCCATTCCGACTGCTTCTGGCCGAGTAGTAAAAAAGGGATCGAAAATATAAGGTAAGTCTTCATTTGAGATACACTTTCCATTATCAGATACTACAAGCATGCAGACATCACCCTCAACCCTCACCTTAATGCTGACTCGCGGCTCTTTATCATCCGCAAAGACAATAGCATTAGAGACAAGCTCAAATATAACCTTTGACAGCAAATCCGGGCGTGAATCTATATTCTGCGCAACAAAATCTATATCAAAATGAACATCCTTACCGAGCTCATTTGCCACTCCCCTGCATAATTCAATCGCCTTTTCCCCAACCTCCTTAATATCAGCACTGCAATGATCGCAGCGATCTATAGCTGCAAACTCAGAAACACTGTTAACTATGTTTTCCAGCCTTGCAGTCTCATGGGAGATGGTTTCAAGATATTCCGTAGCCTCTGAGTGCGGCCCCAGTTTACGGGAAGCAAGATTAGTGAAGCCATTGATGGTCATGGTCCTATTACGTATCTGGTGAGCCACGGACTTGGCCATCTGAGCCAGACTTTCACGATTAAGTTCGATCTTGCGCAAGTCACGATAAGAACGCAAGGCCGTGGTCATAGAAGTGGTCAGCCTTCTGGAAGTCAGTTCCGCCTTCTGCCAATAATCGTTGATGTCTAACTCGGTAATTACCTGATGTTCCGGCGCAAAACCGGGCTGACCTGTTCGCAAAATGATCCTGATAAACTGGTTATTCAGTTCATTCCTGATCCTGTGCGCAACATCCAGACCTGCTGTGTTTGTCTCCATTACAACATCAAGCAGAACCACAGCAAAACTCGGATCATCTTTAAGTATCTCTAATGACTCCTTACCTGAATGAGCACTCACAAACTCAAGAGAACGATCTTCAAACGCAAAATCACCTAGAACCATTTTGGTCATAGAATGGACATCCGGTTCATCGTCAACGATTAGAACCATCCACGGTTCAAGCACATGAACCGGAGACTCATCAGCTTCTTCACCGGAAAAAAGGAGTTCATCCTCTGCGAACAGATTATCAGTATGCATGCAAATCCTCACGGAATAACCAACAGTAATTGAAGAATCTTACCGATAGATTATCTCATATAAAAAAAAATTTAAACTGTATTATGAACTTAAAAGGCTATTTCTCCATTATGCAACACACATTATACATTATTTTAAGCAGATAGCTATTTTTCCTTGAACATAAAGTCCATATAAACTAAGGTTTCGAGAATATACACACACGGGGATTAATTGGAATGACAGAATTACTTGTCGCATCAATTGCACTCATCATTTTTGCCTTCATTATTTACTCCTCATACTCTGCACAAAATGCAAAATATGCTCAGAGGAAGAAGGCTTTCGAGTTGAAGGAGCAGCATATGGAAAAAACCATGGAAAAAATCCGCTCTGAAATCAACTTGATTGAAAAAGAAGTCGTCGAGACTCAAGAAAAAATTGATGAGCTGGATATCGACTTAGTCGAAGCGGATGTTAATTCAAAGGATTCTTAACTGCTCATAACGCACTGTAAGACATCAAAAAAATGACATTTTCTATTATATTTGTCTTATTTGGAACTATAGCCACTATAGTTGCCTGCAAAACAATCAACGGCAATTTTGAGCTTAAGCATGATGCGTTGGCAAGAAAAGAAAAGAATCTGGTCGAAACGCAGAAGGAGTTGCAAGCCAGACGCAAAGAACTTTCGCGCAGGCTGGACGACTTAAAAACACTTCTAAAGGCCGGAATAAAAACAGAGGCAGCGGCAAAGACGACAGACGAAAAGCCCTCGGACCTCAAGAGTTGGCTAGTACAAAGTGGTGCACTGACGGAAGTTCAATTCCTTTCGGCTGAGATTTATGCCACAGAAAAAAATTTAAATGTAATCGCTGCTCTTTTGACTCTGAATATGATTACAATTGAAAAGTACGAAGAAGCTAAAAAAATGAAACTTCTTTAAGAAATAAAAAAACCGCACCGGAAATCCAGTGCGGTTTTTTCATTAGCGGTAACCATTAAAATTCATTCTTATACGTCTCGCCCCGGTGAACGTGGTACTTAAAGTTATACGTTTTTTTCAGGTGTACAACTAAAGATTCCACAATATCATCATCGAGCTTCTGGACCCAGATAAATACTCGGCGAGAACCCTGCTCAACACCTTCATAAGAAGTAAAAACTGTAGAAAGCCTTAATCCCCTAGCCCACATGTCACTCAGCAGATCTTCAAGGGCACTGGCAGTATCTTCGAGCACAAATGCAAACTGGGAACTCCCTTTACTTACCCCTGTTACAGTGGTCAGAAACCGGTAAATATCAACCTCGGTAATAATACCGACCAGACCGAACTCATCAACAACGGGCAAGCCACCGATTTTCTTTTCAAGAAGAATTTCGGCCGCGACCTCCATGCAGGTATCCGGAGAAACTATATACGGATCATGGGTCATAATATCTTTGATCTTAAGCCCCATCAACCCGTCACCTTTTCCTGCGGCGTTATCTCCCGGCAAAAACTTGGAAGGCATTGCATCACGCACATCCCTATCGGAAACAATACCTACAACAAGGCCGGAAGCCTCAGTTACCGGGATCTGCCTGATTCCGGCATCACGCATCATTTCCATGGCGTTGATTATGGGTGCGCCCGGCATAAGGGTCAGCACCTCTTCTGTCATCCAATCCCCAACTAACATATCTAACTCCTGAATCTCATCATTAATCTTACGAAGAAGTTCGTATTGATCAGGAAAAAAGTCAAAGGTTAACTGCCATCCTCCATAGAGGCAGCTACAATTTCCGCCCGGAAGCAAGAAAGACCTTGTAACTGGCTTTTATACCTGATTCTCCCCTGTATAAATTTTCGTACTCTTCAACGAACCGGCGGTATTTTTCTCGACCCCATGAGATCTTCTCACTGGAAGCAACTGCCCCGGTCATCTTATGCTGTTTCAGGAAGTGTTTTACGGAAGGGAAGAACTCAATATGCTCCTCACTTGCGTAATCCACCTTTAAACCTGACATACTGTCGAAAAGTTCCTTGTAAAATGAGTTCGGCTTAAGCTCCTTTACCGACCCGAATCCGGTCCTTGCGCTGACATCAGACAGTTCAGCAAGTGTTCCGTGTGTAAAAATCGCTATAGCGAACCTTCCACCGGATTTGAGGACTTCAAAACTCCGCGGTATAGTTATTTCCGGTGCACCATACCATTGCATGGCAGATGAACTTACCAGCAGATCAAAACTCTCAGCAGCAAAAGGCAATTCTTCGCCATCCGCAGCAACAAGGCATGCGCCGGAATCCCTCTGCTCCAAAAGCATAGGCCTTACCAAATCCAATGAAATATAATTACTGCAGGAAATGCGTTCCTTTAGATCATTATGAAGAAAACCGACTCCCGACCCTATATCCAGAACATTGCGAAAATCCTTTTCTGGACACATGGCTGCACAATTGCGCGCGACCACGCGCTGTACGGAAGCGGCCTTGCTATAGCTGGAAGCAGCTTTGCCGAAACATTGGCGAATCCTTTGTTTCACGTAAATTCTATCCCTTGATGATGCTCATTAATTTTGTTTCAGAAATTTTATGGCCGCCTTCTACTTTAAGGATCTCCGCCCCCTTAATGACTCCTGCTATTTTTTCAAAAGCTTTGGGCCTGACAATGCGATCCTTTGAGCCATGAACCAAGGTACAATTAGACAAATTGAAAACACCTTCCGGCTCAATCTTGGAAGTAATAAGGTATTCAAGTCCGGCAATCAGGAAATCACGATCTTTCGAGTCGTAAGCAGGCGGATTTGTTTCACCGCAATTCTCATGGAAAGAACTTACAACCGCCGCAGGATCACTCTCCATTCCGGCTATCATCACTCGAACCAACCGTGCGGGAAAAGAGTCGGTAAACGATAAAAAGGGAGCAATCAAGAGGACCTTTTCATATAATTCGAATAAATGACGGCAATCCTTCAAAAGCATATGTGCCCCGGTAGACCAGCCCACCAGAACATCGCCGCCTTCGCCTAGCAAATCCGGTAATTCATCCGGATCGAATCCCGTAAATGGAATCAAAAAACGCGCAGACTCGGACAATAATGGATACTGCTGTGGAGATGTAGCCCAGCCGCCGACAAAAACTATACTCATTTTTCCAACTCTGCTTTCAAACCGCCAAACGCTGCCTTAATCTTCTGCATATCCTCTTCAGTTAAATCTGCGCGCAAGGAAAGGCGCAAACGGGCCGTTCCTTCAGGAACAGTCGGAGGACGGATGGCAGCAGCATAAATTCCAGCTTCAATAAGTATGTCTCGGGCTGCAAGCGCGGTCTTATTATCCCCAAGTATTACCGGAATGATCTGACTTTCCGATTGACCGCAATCAAATCCGCATGATTCAAGATAGTTTTTCAGCCCCCGACTCATATGCAGAAGCTTATCTCCTCGAGACGGGTCCTCGGCAACTATTCGTAAGGCAGCGAGGTTTGCACCGATGACAGCAGGCGACAAGGCAGTGCTGAAAACAAAGGAACGCCCTTTGTTACGTAAATAAGAAATTAAATCCTTTCGCCCGGAAACAGCTCCGCCAAGTGAGCCGAAACCTTTGGAAAAAGCTCCCATGTGTAAATCCACACGCCGGGCCAGTCCCCGTTCATGAGCTATTCCTCTCCCTGAACCGAAGACGCCTTCAGCATGAGCTTCATCAATCACCAACATGATATCGTAAAAATCGCAAAGATCGGCAATCTCTTCCAGATAGGCAAGGTCGCCGTCCATGCTGAAAATAGTATCTGTAACCAGCAGCTTCTCTTCAGCGTCCTTTGACGCTTCCATGCGCTTCTTCAAATGGTCAATATCATTATGCCGGTAACGAACCTGACGCGCACCGGACATCCTTATCCCATCCAATATGCTGGCATGGTTAAGCTTATCTGAAAAAACAACCGTGCGCCGCCCGGCAAAGCTATCCATAATAGCGAGATTGGCTGCATAGCCGGATGTGAAAAACATTGAATCTTCCTGCTCTTTAAAAGCAGCAAGTTCACGTTCCAATTCATCATAGAGGCGAAAATTACCGGTTACCAGACGGGAGGCAGCAGAACCGCAACCATACTGCTCCACTGCTTTTATTGCGGCCTTTACTAGGCCTTGATCATTAGCAAGTCCGAGATAATCATTGGAGGCAAGGTTTAGCAGTCTTCTGCCCTTGAAAACAAGTTCCTTATCCGCACCGCAATCCACCTCAGGAACCGTCCTGAGCAGGGAACTTTTTTCAAGTTCAGTCAATTCGCCCTCAATACGGCGATAAAAACTCTTTGGAGTCATAAAAACAAAATCCGGCAGTAAAAAATAAAAGGTAGTTTCAAATGCTGAACAGGAAAAATAAGACTCATGGCCCAGAATAGCAACCATGTTTTTTAGGAGAAGCAAAATTTAAGTTAAACTCCACTTATACAGTTGTATTTACACACAACAAATCATTAAATCCTCCAAGAGCGTTGACAGCATACAGATTCAATATATAACAACTATATTTACTCACAAACGAGAACGGAGATAAGATATGGCATTTAAGAAAGTTATTACATATTTAATTTTAACAATCGTGGTCGTTACTGTTTCTGCCTGCAACATCAAAAGAACCGCCCCATTACCAGATGCTCCCGATTACACTGAGGAGAGATTCTGGTCCATAAAAGATGAAAATATTAGGCATAAGATTGATGTTTTCTTTGTACATCCAACAACATACGGTCCACCGGCAAACGGACACTTAATAGCAGACTTAAACGATCAGAAACTCAACCGGATAACTGACCGTGACACTATACAATGGATCACCGGAGCCTTTGCTGACTCCTGCAATGTTTTCGCCCCCCGGTACCGCCAGATGAACATTGAAGTACTCCAGAAGGATGACCAGCATCTGCAGGAATACTTGAAAACACCGGTTTCGGATATTAAAGCCGCTTTCAAATACTACCTGAGCAACATAAACAACGGCCGCCCGTTCATTCTTGCCAGCCATAGTCAGGGATCTTTTGTTCTACAGACACTGCTGCGCAATAATCCTGAACTTCTGGACAAAAGCAAACTGGTGGCAGCATACATGCCGGGATGGACGTTCACTGATAAGGACCTTCACGATCTTGACCTCAAACTGAGTGAAAAACCGGATCAGACCGGCTGCCTGATAACTTGGAATACAGTCGGGCCCGGTGGAGAATCTCCGACGGTTAAGAAAGGAGCTCGCTGTGTGAATCCTCTTTCATGGAGTACTGCCACAAAAGAATTTCCGGCATCCATGAACATAAAAGCTAAAATATTCCTCAGCCCCGGAAAGAAGCTGCTTATTGAAAATTTCACAGCAGCACGCATAAATGAAGACGGAGCATTGGAAGTCCCCACTCCAAAACCAGCGGTATTAAGTCAACTGAATATGTCGCTGGGAAAAGAAGTGTACCACCGCTACGACTATGATTTCTTTTTCTACAATGTGCAGGAAAACGTGAAACAACGTTGCGCTGCCTATTTAAAGGAACATAAGTAGTATAAAGGGGCTGGTGAGAATTCTCACCAGCCCCTTATCTTTTACTGCAAAATCCCGCTAACTACGCTCCGCCCTAATATGGACTCGAAAACATGCCTGTAGTCATCCGGTGATGCTGAGCCATCTTTACAAACCCTGATAAAAGCAGCCCGGGTCTCTTGACTCATCAGGCTGATATCAAAATCTTCATGGCTACGCTTTGCCGGAATTTCGCGATGAATGGAAACTCCGGACTGTTCCTCAACTTTATGGATTATTTCAGCCATTATGGTTTCTCCTTGATGTAAATCTTACCGCCTTTAAAAGTACCCCCCTCCCCGCTCACAGCCATAGCCAACCGCTTCAGCTCCGGATTGTCCTCCAAGACTATTTCAGCCCCAGTGATCTTTAGGTCTTCGCCATCCAGTGCATACGCATAGTTCGCCGGGGTCAGCGTGCAGCGGTCTGGAATCGCCACAGAGCTAGGAACCTGCGGGAGTTCAACTGTGGGAAGAATTGTGGTTATGCAAACATCAGCAAGACCAAACCAGCGTAGATAACTGATCGCCCAACCGCATGCAGCACAAAGAGTGTTTGATTTAGCAAGTAAACGCATAAACTTGCCTGTGCGAGGAGTTGTCAACGTATATTGACCTAAGTTAAGTCCGAACTCAGTAATGGTTATCTGTTCTACGTCAGTCCATTTAATTCCATCTGTACTCTCTTGCACCATGACAGAAGTCATTGAGTTTGCGCCAGTGGTCGCGTTGCCAGCTTGCCGCAGGTAGAAACCGTGCACAGTTGTGTCTTCCGCAAATTGAGATCCTACATAGACAGTATCCACAGCCGCCGGACCAACGTCATTCCCGCCCCAATACAGATTGGTATCAACAGGATTAACCAAAGGATTAATATCCTCATAGCCGGGAGTGGTGGTGCTATGTATAAAAGTTCCCTGATCAGCAATAATTTCAGGTCCACCTTGTGAGACAACCTCACTAACCGCACTTACTTCTTTTTCCACTCCATCAAACAGCAAAGTTTTATGCAGCCCGCCAGCTTTTAGAATCTTATCTTTAACTGAGCTGCCGCCTTTCGTCACAATAGAGGCGGTTGAAGATGATCCAAGCTCCTCCCAGCCTATAGCAAAGACATATGCACTGGACGTTGTTGTATTTCCTGTGCCAGTCATGTCTGCAGCCTCAAGATTCGCGTTCTCTCCAGCAGTCATTGACCAGAAGCTAAAATATGGAGTTGTGCCCTGCACATATATTGCAACGTAATAATCACCAGTTTCTGGAATTGTGTAGGGTGTCACAAGATCATCTGAGTAATACACGTTCCCTTCTCTGCCTGCACAATCAATAGTTTGATCAACTACAACATCAAAGGTGTTTGCGGCTGTTTGCTTAACAATCTTCATTTTAATTGTTTGGTTATAACCACCGCCAGCAGAATTGCCGGAGTTCCAGAGAAATTTACTTACAGTTACTCCGTTAGGAATTTTCCTTGATAAGTCTACAAGTGTTCTAGTTGCCGAACCATTGGGAAATGTAGCAATGTCTTCATGGAGTTGTACAATGCCTCCATCAAGTTTCAATGCCTCTTGAGGCCCAATATACTCTCCGATTACCCCGGCACCGACTTTAAGAGCAAAATCACTGGGCTTGTACACCCAACTAGGGATACCGGGCAGAGCTTCGGCAAGAACTCCGTCAATCTCTACTCCTGCTGTATAAAACTGAAATCTTGGAGATATAACATAAGTATATGTAGCATGTGCGTTATCTCCCATAGTTATTTGTATTTCGTTATAAAGGCCCGGAACCAATGCGTCTTCATCAATAGTTGCAGCAGCATACCAATCATAATCAGCCACATCATACAAGGTCTGCCATGCACCACTGTTAAGCCTGCCCATAATAGTAATGTCTCTGGCGTTGACCAGTTCATGTCCTCCATTAATCACACCTAGACCACACTCTTTCAGCCAAACAGAAAAACGATCAATCTGTTTTGCCTCGGCAAAAGTAATTGTAACCGTGGGACTTGTACTTTTAGGAAAACAATAAGAAAGATTATCTCCATCATCAGTAATGCAGTAGACGGTTTGACAATTACCAGCGTTGGTTGTGGTAATGGTTACACCATTTGCGGCCTGAGTCATGTAACGAGGGAGCAAACTTTCTGGGGGGCTTACTTCGCCGCTATTGCTTACGATCTCAGACTCTCCTACGTTGGTAAAAATCTTGCCAATATAGTTCTCTTTAAGCTTCAAAACAGAAGCCGTGCTTCCTGAAATGTTCCAATTAAGCTTGGTCTTCAAAGGTGTATGAAAAGCCTTTGTCGGTACTCCGGGGAGGGGGTGTACGCAGGTTGCAGAACACGAAATGGAACCATCAAGCAAGCCAATATAACCAATAATACATTGGGTTTGTGCGCCCATCAAACTACTTACAATTATCTCCCATTGATCATACGTACCTCTTGGCAGATCAAACGTAAGATTCTGTCCATCAGTGGTATAGTTAGCGGTAAAGGAGCCTAAAGAAACCCACCCCCCACTCCCCAATCTAGCTCGCATAGAGAAAGCCTTAGGAGAATAAGATACATGTCCACCTTGGTTACTCGCAGACATACTAAGTTGTGTAAGCTGCTTTGCCTCAGGAGAGCTAAAAGTAATTACTGCTGGGAGGGAGTTGGAAGAAGATGTTGCAAATGTCTTTGTTAAATCAGGATCAGTCAAGTAATATGCAGGAAACCCCGACTGCTCCGAAGATGCAACTATGGTAAACCCATCTTGTGTATTTGCAGTCATTTGCGGAAGAATAGTGGAGCCCACCTGCGATGTAGTTTCAACACTGGCAACAAAGACCTCACCTTGATCTGTAATGAGAACATCACCAGCAGCAACCAGCATTGCCAGCTTGAGGACGGATTCTGTTGTACCGTCCAATACTATCAGCTTCCCGTTAACAACCACAATTTCCGGCTTAGCTGAAGCAATCTGTGAAGCATTCTCTGCTGGAACCGAGTAAGCAGGAGCATGAACACCTTCAGAGTCCACACTTGCGCCGGGGTAACCATCAATGGAATCGGCAAAAGCAATGGTCGGTCCATCCTGAACGAAAACATGTTTTATCAACAATTGGTGCACTGCCGGGTCTGAATAGAGTTCACCGCGTCTTCTTCTGGTGACTTCAATAGCTTTAGTCACATCCACAGCACTGGTTTCCAGCACCCAGCTAATGGTACCCCCGGTTATTGAAGCTGATCCAAATCCGAATGTGTTGATTTCATATGAAGAGATTCCGTCATCGGAATGATCAGTAATTACAATTGAAACAGTTGTTCCTTCCGGGGCCTCAACAGGGGCTGAAAGTACGGGGGAAGAACTGCGCAAGGAACTTAAATCACCCAAGGAAATCTCAATGGCCGAATCCCTCGCTTCCTCAGCTGCGGATTGAGCCAGCAAAGCCCGGTCGCGAGCTGCTTCAGAACCGGTTTGTGCCGCCAAGGCATCACCGAGCATCCCCCGGGCATTCTCCTCCGCCTCAATTGCGCCGCTATGGGCGGAGACAGCTTCATCCCTTGCATTGGAAATAGTCTGCACCATTTCCTGTGGAGTAATACGTTCTGCATCAGGAGTTGAAATGTCGTATTTCAAAGCACGATCAACCTGTTCCTGCAACTGCTGGTCGCGCATCACACCTCGATCAAAGGCTTCATTTAAAAGCTGTGCGGAAAATGGATCATTATCCACTAATTCCAATTCCTGTGTGTAGGCAATTTCACGGTAGAGGGTAATGCTTTGCCCTGCCGGAAGCGGCGTGCCGTTGATTGGATACTGTACCCGCCCCCCTGAATCGCTACCCAGACCGGAAAGAATCTTAAAATCGTTACCCAAGATGAGCCGCTCTTCAGTACCCTCGCTATTGCGCAAGACTGCACAAAGGTCCTCGGCCCTGTAGATACGGAAGTTGAAATCAAAAGAATTTTGAACACCATCCCCTGCAAAAGTAATGGTGCTCCCGCTAGAAACCACAGTCATAAATTTCTCCTGTTAACATTACTAAATCATTTAAAAACCAACCTTATATTTGTAGCTTAAAAAGAAAGGCGGACCTGAGTAATCCATCTCAGGTCCGCCTTGAATAGCGTTTGTACGAAAGTTAATTATCCACCGAGATTTGAACCCAGCATACTCCCGGCCAAACTCATCCCCTGACTCAAAAGTCCACCGTTAATTGCTGAATCGCTTTTATTTGTGTCCTCTTGCACCATATTAGAGTTTAGCACGGACTTGCTTTGCGCTGACCAGACCGACAAGTCACCATGCTCAATCATCCTGTTTGAATTCACCTCCGCCTGGTATTTTACGATTTCAGCATCATAAGCAGCCTGACGGATAGTGTCTTCCCGCACATCCACAACAGAACCGGAATCAAGTCGCACGCCCTTATGGCCCGAAATCGAGTGGTTACGGCGGTATAATTCACGGCGCAGGGTTGCTAATTTAATTTCTGCATCCTGATTGATAAGCTGAGCTTCTTTGTAACTAACGCTTCGATTGTAAACACCCTGTTCCATGAGATGATAATTATTCACCTCAGTCATCTGGGAATTATACTGCACTGCGTTTCGTTCCTGACTTCCACCCAAAATAGACTGCCCAAACTGGGTCATCATTCCCAGATAACTTGAACCGCCTCCTCCACCGAGCAAACTTCCTCCAAAACCGGATGAACCACTAGATGGTGCGCTACTTCCACCAAAAACGCCTCCGGCGCTGCCCATTAGACTGGAAAAACCATCAAGACCACCTCCGCCAACATTCCAAGGCATTCCCTGCCCGGAACTTTCAGTAGAGGCAGAGTCCATTGCCATATTACTCACAGCACCCATGAGCATCTGCGAGCCATAATTAAAAGCAACTCCCATCGCCATATCAACTCGTCTCCATTTTATTTTTTGCTAACCGGCGCACTGCATGGAAATATTCATCCCTGCCCAGCCGTACTTTTTCATTTTCAAACTCAAAACCACACCACTTGTGCCAGTGCACACTTCTGCTGTTCCGACTGCAAACCCATGTATCCAACAAAGGAAATGAACGCTGGAGCATATCCAAAAGCCGCCGTGAAGCCCTAGCAAACGGGAGCGGATTTTCATCCATAGCAACACTGCCTACAACCCACGGGCACCCTACTCCGTCTGCAATGGGTACAACTCCGAAAATAGCTTGAACTGAACCGTTGCGATACAAGCCGTAAACCAGCTTTGAATACTCCACATCACCCATGATGATTGCGCGTATGGATTTTCCGGGATGCAACCCTTCCATGTCATGACTATCACTTTCACGAATATTTGCGGCAACAAGATCCACATCTTCCAAGGAAGGAACCCCAAGCTTAAGCGGTGCGGCCTTTTTCATCCGGCTCACGAATACACCGAAACTTCCGGTATAAGAGCCAATACTGAGAGAGGTAAGGGTTGATCCTGACGGATATAAATCTGCCCGTCACGATCATAACCACGGTTAAACTTAACTTCGTAGTCTCCTGTATACAGAGCCGGAGCACCACCAACCTTATCAGCCGATGTACGGAACGGTGCACGCTCCAGATGTTCCCCGTCGTACCCGACCTGCAACCCAAGAGACTGAAACAATCGCACAATGACATGGGAGACTCTCTTCTTGCGGCCCTGAGCAGTTCCACCGGACATTGATCCGCCTTCAATACGCAACGTTTTCATATTGGATATATATGGAAGTCCGGCATGGACTACCTTGGCAGGGGAAGCAAGGGTAATGGCACCCTCCTTGACCACCACATCAGGTCGCACGGCACCGTCTGCAAGAACGGAAACAGTTTTACCTTCCAGATGTTCGAGTCCGCTGAAAACTGTATCCGCTACTCCCTGATCATAGGTCAGGCCGGAATCCACAAAGAAAGCATCGACCGAACCTTCGCCGACAAACTGGTTCTCCATGCGCTCAACATATTTACGGGAAATGCCGCCGACTTCCCTTTCAACAACAACCCACACTTCCTCCTGTGTCGGTCCGGGGACGGTGCAAACGGATCGAAATTTACCGTCTGTGGTATGACGATGAAAGCCCACGACTTCATGTTCGCGCTGATAGGTCAGGCCAATCATAACCCCGTCATCACGAGTCATCCAGATTACGGAATCCGGCGACTGCTGGTATGCCCACTCTGTGATGGAGTTGGAGCGAGTCAAATGTTCGGCAAGAATGGTCAGATCGGGGGCAGTATAACCATCAGCCTCGAATGAATAGGAAAGCTCACGGATGGTCCTGCCTTCACGCTGCAAAAATAACATCACTCCACCGACAACCACCGGAGGAATCGCCGCCGAACCGTGGGTAGTTTCACGGCGAACCATAACCGAGTTGGGTGTAACTGAATCCAAGCTGCTCCCACCGGAAAGCCACCATTCACCGCCGGAAGTGCCCATGATCAATTTCTTGGCACTAACCATCCAACGGATGGCATTCACCTGATCAGCGGAAAGAGTATAGGTACACGCATCATCATCCACCACAGGAGAAGAAACCGCGAAATCCTCATACGATCCGGCTTTACTCATCCAGATCGTCTGGGGATTGGAAGGATTGGCAGCAAAACAGAGCCGCTCCTCAAAGAAGGTTACGCAGGAAGGAAATCCTTTTTCACTATTCCACTCTTGCGGCGGAGAACTGAATGCGACAAGTTCCATCTTCCAATCAACATGGGATGTGCGCGAAAGCTTGTAAGGCTGAACTTCCGGATGAACGATATACATTACATCAGCTGACTGGGTGAAACGGATTCCCGGCAGATCATTTTCCGTATAGGGAGATGTTATTTCGACAGGACTCCCCTGCTCATCCACCACAATCCCGCCATTCTTGAAAATACGAATGTTACGGTCTGTAAATTCCAACACGTAAGCCTGCTCAGTGGAAAATTCAAAAGGAATTAGGCGGGTCGAAGGATTGGTTTCCCGAACCTGAACAGTCTCGACAGCACCGGAAAAATCAGCATCTGCAATAATTGAAAGATATCCATCAGCATCCGCCTTGGACCGGAAAGCATAGCTTCCGTCAGCGGCAACAGACTCACTCAGACTGCCACTTCCGGCACTTACACAAACCGCGCCGGAGTTATATCCGGTCACCTTGAAGCTGATCTCATAAACACGGTCCGCGACGAGCTCTAAATTTCTGCTAAGTGTTGATTCAGCTGTTTGTGTGCCATCACAGGTTGCTTTTGCCGAAGACACAGTCCAGCCGCTGCCTACAGTCCAGTCTATTGCGGAATCAAGACTTGTAGCGAGAAGCCGGTTACGCCCCAGAACCTCACGGATAAAACGAAAACCGGTCCTGCGCGAAGCCCCGCCGTGGGGATGGGTAAGCATATTTTCAAGCTCGGCAAGACCATTGGAATACTTAGCAAGATCAACCCTTCCGCCAAGCCGAGGGGAAAGCTCCCCGGCACTGAAATTAGTCATAATGAGGGACACTGACATAACTAAGCCCTCCAGACGGGTGAATCCATGCCGTGAATTCCCCGTGCTTCCAGCCACGGATCGCTGGGAATATTGTCCTCCCGACCTTCCGCCGAATCCGCCAAGCGCGCAGACTGCATGGCATTAAGATAGAGGGTCCACATCTCTCGTGCCTTGGTCGTTGAGCCGGTAATGTCATCAGCCATTTCCGCAGCCAGCCGCGCGGCAAAAGCCATCACAAATGAAGGATCAAAAAGAACCGGATTAGTCACTTTCATAGTGTAAACAGCAGAAGCACCATCACGGTCAGTTAGGATTTTATCTCCTTCAACCACAAACTCATCATCCGGGGAATTAAGCTGTCTGAGATGCAGGCAATCTGAAGGGAGCTGGTACTGATGGACAAAACCGAAAGCCGGATTGTCTGCAAGCTTAGCCAGTCTTATGCGTGAAGCGGCAAAATTCCATGGATGCTCACGGAGGACCGCATCGCGAACCTGATCATAAAAAAGATTGCAAGTAACAGCCTCCTGCGAACTGTCGCTTAACGATTCAATAAGTCTTGCCCCAAGTTTACGTAGGGCAAGATTACAAATTTTAACTTCTGAAACAGCCATATTTTTCCTGATATGTTTCGGAAATACGCTTTATTACGATCTCCTTTTCATAGTCAGGATAAAATCGAAGGCGGACCTGAGTAACTCAACTCAAGTCCGCCCAAACTGCTTTCTGTAATTGAAATATTTTGCGGAAATTTATCCTTTATAAAGAGGCAGTCGGACGACAAAACGTGTGCCTTTACCGGGCTCGGAAAAAACCTCCATGGAACCGTTATGACGTCTGGTTATAATGAAATATGAGATCGAAAGCCCCAGACCGGTCCCCTTCCCCACTGACTTTGTTGTGTAGAACGGTTCAAGTATCCGTTTACGAACCTCCTCGTCCATGCCGGGACCATTGTCTTCTATCTCCAGCACAGCCATGGCCATATATTCACGAATACGCAGGACAAAACACGGCCCGTCCTCTACATAGGACTTCTCGCCCATGGCTTCAGCACCGTTTTTCAATAAATTCAATACAACCTGCTGAATTTCAACTTCATCACATTTTATCAATGAATTTGGAGAATCAAATTCCTTAATTATTTTTATTTTCCTGAAATCATAATTTCTATTGTAATCATAATCCTTCATAATCAAACTTAAAGCATTCTCAACAATTGAACTCAAATTGTGTGAGGCAAAATCACTACCACTTTTGCGACTGAAACTAAGCATTCCGCGCACAATTGTTGCAGCCCTGAGTCCTGATTCATAAATACCATCCAGAAATTTTAAACAATCTCTTCGTTCCAGATATTCTGTAATTGCTGAAAACGATATTCCGCACTCTTCTGCAATCATGATATTTTTTTTACTTTCACTCGCCAAACGCTTTTGCAGATTCTGAACTGCACCAACGATGGCTGCCAAAGGATTATTAATTTCGTGCGCCATTCCCGCAGCAAGGCCGCCGACAGACATCATCTTCTCGGACTGGATTATACGCTGCTCATTAAGCTTCCTTTCTGATATATCCACGATGGAACCTTCAAAGATAACCTTTCCATTTAAGTCTGTCGTCTTACGGGCATTCATAGTAATCCAAACGATCTCACCGCCCTTACACTTCATTTTCACTTCAAAACCAGAAAGAGTTCCTGTTTCCTGCATTGCTGCAAGCAAAGCATTGCGGTCGACTTCATTCAGGTAAAGTTTCTTCCCAACGTTATCTACAACTTCAATAACTTCTTCCGGGGAGTCGTAACCAAATATTGCAGCAAACGCAGCGTTAGCAGCCAAAACTCTTCCTTCAACACTGGTCTGGAAAATCCCCTCCTGAGCATTGTCAAATATGGAACGATATTTAATCTCCGAATGCTCAAGATCCTTACGGGCTTTGTGCAGAGCTATAACATTCTTAATTAAAACAATAACGAGAACAATCATGAATGCGAAAACAAAGACAGTACTCCACACGAGATAAAAATATTCTTCATAAAAGGAAAAAGGCTCGTTAAGGACAACGCTTTCTTCAGGGAGTGACTCAATAGGGATTCCGTATTTATTTAGAGATTGCCAATCAAAAATAAACGCATTGGCTCCGATCTTAATGACCGGGATGTCATCTGTTTTCTCCCCGTCAAGAACCTTGTGGGCAACTTCGCTCATCATCACGCCTTGATGATAACCACTAATGACTTTACCGCCTATTACACCGTCACGAAGGTTAAAGCGCAGAAGACAATATACTGGAACCGGACTATTCTGTGTAAGTATGCTGCCCAGTTTCTCATATGTTACATATTTACCATCCCGATCTGAATAATAAACACCAAGCAATACAACACTGCCCGATTTCATAGACTGAATTTTTTCCCGCAAGCCTGCAATGGTGAGGTTATCATTATATTCAATACTGACACGATCTTTGAAAGGGGCCAGATTCCTCTTTATTGTGGCCTCCCAAGCCCTACCGGTTTTGAGATAATCATTAACAACATAGATGGATTTCGTTTCCGGTAACTGCTTCAGAATACATTCCACGGTCTCACGCGATGACATAACTTCCGCCACCCCCGTGATTCCTTTTACTCCTTTGATTTGATCATCTGAAAAATTATTCACTCCGCAAAAGACCATCGGCACACCGGGAAACAGCTCATTACGATTTTCCAATAGGAAATCAAAAGCATTGTTGTCGGAAGACAGAATTAAGGACAGATTTATACTTTTAAATTTTGCTTCGAGCAGATTTTTGATTCTAGCATAATGTTTAGCCGAATAATGCCGTTTGGTATCCATATATTCGATATGCAGAACCAGATCATTATAAGGCGGGACCAGTAAGGTATCACGAATCCCTTTTTCAATATTAGCAACCCAAGACATCCCCGAGTGGTAAGAATGAAGAACCAAAACATGGCGGACGTCCTCAGCTCGGGCAGGAAAAACCATAAAAAGAAAAAAAACGGCAAGCCAGCATAGCCGCAATAATTCACCACGAATATGTTCGCATATTACTTTCGTCATAGAATATAACTAGCACAGTTTACGGGCTAAATCTACGCAAGACAAAATGGGCCAACAAATTCTGCGCAACTTTACAATTTGAAAAATTATTATCCGCCCCACTGTTTTTTATAAATATTAACTGCTAAAGTAGATTGGCAATATTCTCCACAGACCGAACGAGGTTAACTTATGTTCTTCTTCGACAAAAAAACTTCCGCAAACCCATGCTCTGATCCTATGATAGGAAGATTATGGGCAATGATACGCTTTTCTGTGCGCATTCTGGCAATACTGATGACTCTTGTCATAATCTGGGGAATACTTGATGTGATCTGGGTCCTTTACCAGCGAATAAAAACACCCCCAATCTACCTGTTAAATATAAATGATATCTTGGCAACCTTCGGAGCTTTCATGGCTGTGCTGATTGCCATCGAAATATTTGCAAACATAATAATATATCTTGAATACAAGATGATTCATCTAAAACTTGTTATAGCCACAGCATTGATGGCCGCTGCCCGAAAAGTAATTGTGCTTGATTTCAAGGAAATCGGCTACATGCAAGCCATCTCCCTAGGACTAATAATCCTCGCCTTAGGAGGATGTTACTGGATGGTATGTGACAAGGACGCCGATGCTCCAAAAGTATTTCTGAACGGCTCTACTGACAGTTGCGAGAGTGAAAAGGAACAGGTTTAAATCAAAAGAGGGTTATATGACAAAACAGATCTTACTTTACCTTGGTACTGAAATAGAAACTCCCCTGATAAAACACGCTCTTGATTTCGCGGACAAAAGCGAGGCTTCTCTTACCGTCCTGCATGTTTTCAAAAACCCCAAAACATCTGCACTCGACTATTTCAACACTCAGGGAAAGGATTTAAAAAAATATATCCTCGATGGACACAACGCCAACTTGCAATCTGCCTTGGACGAAGAAAACATAGAACAAAGCCGCATAAAATTTTCACTTCGCTGGGGCAAAGGTTTCATTGAGTGCATTAAAGCGGTTAACGAAAACAAATATGATCTGGTAATTAGCCCGCAAACTGCTCACGATAAAACTCCGGACAGCACTGTCATGCACCTGCTAAGAAAATGCCCTTGTCCGGTCTGGATTCATCATGGTCACCTATGGCGTGGAGCGGTAAGAATTCTTGCCGCAGTAGGACCGTTCGACAACTCGCCAGGAAATGAGTCTTTGAACAGAGACATCCTCAAACATGCAGCAGAACTGAACCGTGTCCTTGGCGGCAAACTGCATGTAATGCACTGCTGGAAAGGCTATCTGGAAGGTGTCACCGCCAACCCGTATTTCTCAGAATCAGAAGTGGAAAAATATCTGGATTATGAAAAAAACAGCAGCGAAACAGCTTTTAACAGCTTAATTGAGGCCACTTCTTTCCCTGAAGAACCACGCAAAGTAATCATGCATGGCGACCCCGGAATATTGATACCGGAATATGCACTTGAGAAGAAAATGGACATAGTTGTTATGGGAAGTGTGGCTCGTTCCGGTATAGCCGGCCTGCTCATCGGCAATACTGCGGAGAAAGTAGCAGGAGCCCTTACAGAATCATTGCTGGCCATCAAACCTGCAGGCTTTGTATCTCCTGTAACATAACTATCTACTTACAAAAAAACTCCCCGATCCATAAAGACCGGGGAGTTTAATATTGTATTGATTCAAAATGCTAAAACCAAACTATTTAGTGCTCTCCTTTTTCATTCTAGGCATTATTCTTTTGGAAGCAGGTTTGGCTTTTGCCCCGCCCACAGGTTCGAAGTGCTCCGCAACATCAACACCGTCAGCATAATCAACACTCATTCCAGCTTTGAAATGCTGCAATTTACCTTGCGGATTCCTCACGTAACAATCTTTTTTACAGACGTATTTCACTTAAAAAACCACCTTAAACGTTGGTCTGATCATCCATGATCAGATAGCCGCTGACCTTACCGGCGGTAGCGTTACTTCCTGTTACAGTAAAAGAGAGTCGCAAGAATCCTTTATGAGTCACAGGCAGGGAAGGCAGTGGAAAGCTATACCCCTGCTTAAGCTCCGCCACAGGGATGGAACCGGATTCGAAAAGAGTGTCAAAAAGAGAGAAATCATCAGTCCCGGAAGCCTGTACGCCCACACGCAAGCTGGTCAAAGTAGCAAAATCTTCACCATCAACCATTACCTTGAGTCTGACATTACCACCGGAACCGCAATCTTCACCTACATTGATAACATTCTGGGAAACCGCGCTGGCAGTAACGGCCTGCTCTTCACAAAAACAAAGTTCTTTATCAAGATACATATTCTTTACTCCTTTTAATTACGCACTGAGAGCTGCTTCGGTGTTGAGAATGGAATCCACGCGGCGTACCGGACAACCCCAGAAGGTGGTTACGGGTTTGCCTTCCCAGTTCTCGGTCTTGAGCATGACGTTGTTTTTGTCAGACGCTTCAATATCAAGCAGTGTTTTCACAGTCTGGTTGCAGTAAATGGCGGTTCTGCCCATGTTGGTATTGGGGATCAAATTCAAGCCTTCAATCAACGCATGGCGCAGAGAATTGGAACCGATGTTTTTGGGATCAATGGAAGCAATACGCACCACATAACGCCAGTCGCGAACAACAAGTCCGGGAGTCCATTTGTAATGGGTTCGCAGTCCCTGATACTTACCGCCGTTGGTGTCTTCGAGAGTCACTTCGCCGAGATCCTTATGACTCAGACCGTTGGAACTGCCTTTAGGAAAGGTGAAATGGACGGTCTGATCCGACCAGCACACAATCCAAATAGAAGTGCAATTGTTACCGGTACCACCGAAGTCGATGACGTTCTTATCCTCAAGGGAATTGAAGCGCGGTGCAAGGCCGAGGAATTTTTCAGGCTCCAGCGCGGTATCACCGTAGACAAAGGTGTCTGCAAATTCCTTGTTCATGGCTTCAAGGAAAGCGCGCTCCTCAGAAGTACGGAAATTGGAAGAATGACCGTTGAGATCGGAAAGGGCTTTGTCCATTTCCGCATAGGATTCAAGCATGCCGCAGGTGTCATCAATCTGCTTGGTGCGGGACTTACTGGGCTTGATACCGTAGTTAAGTTTACGCCAGCTTACAGTAGGCAGGTCAGTACGTACGGTAGTACGGTGTCCGGTAGGCAGGTTGCCTTCCACCCATGCTGCGTCATCAAGAATTTCGTTGGTGTGGGCCAGAACTTCCGTGATCTCGGATACTTTACCGTTAGGATCAAGACGTCCGCTCCAGTCGGAAAGGGTAAGTGCATTCATACCAAGAGTTGCCATAATTAATTCTCCTTACGAGATTCGGCCCTCTTGGGAGCTCTTAATTGTGTGACGCTTCAAGCGTTCTATATTTCGGTGCGCTTCGCGCTATTATTAGATCGGCTGGTTGGGATAAAGAATTTCCCCGATTGTCTTCTTACGGGGAGTATTTCTATTACTATCCACGTATGAGTCTTCAGTGAGACGCCTGCCTACATTGTAAAAGGCTTTAACAACCTCAGGATGACAGGAATACCCGGATTCCCTGATCATTTTAGCAAGAACCGGAGAGGCAAAAGCCTGCAGGCCCTTATTGGCTACCCCCATATTCTTGCGGTAATTATTACCGTGCCAGCCGGGAAGCGCACGGGTTTGTCTCTCCCACTCGCCAGCCTGAGTCTGGTGGTCCTGATAACGAGCCGATTCAAGCGAGTTATGAAAATCCACCAGTTTTTGAGCCATTTCTCCGCTGACCCCGTTTTCGTGAGCAAACTGCCGGAACTGACGATCCACATAAGGATCAATCCCGTCCGGCATGCCATAGTCAAGCTCGTACGCTTCCGGCGCATTTGGAACCGGATTATCCAACAGCATCTCGGCTTCCTCTACAATGGGGCCATCCTGATCCTCGGCAAACTCATCTTCCAGCAAGCCTTCACCGCCAAGTACCGGCTCTGGTAGATCGTCTTTCACCTTTGCCTGCGGAGAGTAATGATCCGGTTGCGGATCATTACCGACCGGAAAATCCATCATTTATCTTCCTCCTCTTCTTTTCTAATTTGTTCAGCCCGTTCACGGATAATGGAAAGGTAAATTTCCTCATCGGCACTGATAACCGGGCCGAGGACATTTTCAACAACAAAATCATGCACAGCCACATTGCGGAAGATATCGTTTTTCTTTGCGAATAAAACCGCATTCACCCCGCCCTGCTCCAACAAAAAGGTGAAGATCCTCTTGCCGTGCGGGGTATTAAATGTAGCCCGTACATCTGAAAGAAACTGTTCGTTTATCCTACGCTGTTCTTCACGAACCTTTTCTGCTTCGAGTTGCTCATCCTCCAGAAAACCGGAGTCCGTTGTCATTAATACTGCCTCCTTGCTATATGGGTACAAAACAATTTTCCGGAGAGAACTCGGTTCATGAAAAAGTCCGATATCTACGATTCAACGAAGTATGCGGTCGTTCAGCGCCCTCATTCGCCCCCTTCGAAATACATAATATGCAGCAGGGCGGACCCGAGTCAGAAGACTCGGGTCCGCCCTGTACTGATTTCTGATAAAATGCCCTAAATACGTCAAAATCCGTCTTGTACCCTTTAAAGAAGATATGGCATACAATGCTCAGAACTTAAATTCATGCAAAGTGAGTACACATGTTTATCGAAAATGAAATCAGCTTTGAAGCTATCAACGACCTGTTCGGCAATGCTGACAATGAAGGCCGTGATTATCTTTTTGAATATGAAGTATACAACCTGCTGGCGAACTCCGGTGCTGAAACACCGCCTGCCGCAAACCTGCTGCCGCGCGGTGCACGTTTTTCAGATGAAGAACTGACCTCCATACCGGGCGAAAAAGCAGTGCTGAAAATAGTATCCCCTACTATCGTCCATAAAACGGAAGTTGGAGGAGTGCGCATTGTAAAAAAAGAACCGTCAAAGATCCGTTCCGCTGTACGCGGCATGATGTATGAAGTACCGGAAAACTTCGCATCATATATAGAAAGAGACCCTGACCACGCACCCGAAGAGTACAAAGATCTGCACGGAGAAGCACTGATCAAGGCCATCAGCCGTGACCTCAGAGGAGTTCTTCAGGTCCAGTTCATGCCCCCGGATTCTGATTCTTTCGGCAACGAACTCATTGTAGGCCTGCGCCGGACCAGAGAATTCGGAACCATCATCAGTGCCGGACTCGGGGGAACCGACACCGAACTTTACGCTGAACGCTTCCGTAAAGGACAAGCCATTGTTGCCGCATCAGTAAAAATGGTGGATGGACAATCATTTTTTCAGCTCTTCAAGAACACCATCTCATATAAAAAGCTGGCAGGACTAACTCGCGGGCAGCGCCGGATTGTTACCGATGAACAGCTTATTGAATGCTTTGATTCTTTCATTGAAATGGGTAAATACTTTTCTCCATCCAACCCCAAAGCTGAATTCGTCATTGAAGAACTGGAAATCAACCCCTTCGCTTTTACCGAGTATCTGATGGTGCCTCTGGACGGTTTGTGTCGTTTTTCCAGACCGGATCAAATGCCTCTGGCCCGTCCTGTAGAAAAGATCCACAACCTGCTTCATCCGCAAAAAATCGGCATAATCGGGGTTTCCTCCACCAGAAGAAACTTCGGACGTATCATCCTCGATAATGTTCTGGCTGAAGGATACGCAAAAGAAGACGTAGTTGTTATTCGTGAAGGTTGTAATGATGTTGACGGTGTGCGTTGTGTCCCGAGCTTTGATGCATTGGATCATCAGCTTGATCTCTTAGTGGTCGCCATTGCTGCCCAGCATGTTCCCGATCTCGTTGACAAGGTGATTGAACTGGACTGCGCCAAGAGCGTAATGCTCATTCCGGGAGGCATGGGTGAAACCGAGGACAGTAAAGAGCGGGCGGAACAGGTCATTGCCAGCATCAATGAAAAACATGCTGAAGCTGACGGCGGACCGGTCTTTATCGGAGCGAACTGCATGGGAGTAGTTTCACGCCCCGGCGGGTATGACACATGGTTCATTCCAGACGAAAAGCTACCCAAAGACCGCAACGCGCCATACCAGCGTTCTGCTCTGATCAGCCAAAGCGGAGCCTTTATGGTTTTTCGCTACAGCCAATGCCCGGAACTTAATCCGGCATACATGATTTCCATGGGCAATCAGACGGACCTGACCCTTGGTGACATGATCCATTACTTTAAAGATTCAGAGGAAGTAGACGTCATTGCAGTTTATGCAGAAGGATTCAACGATCTTGACGGATTGGAATTCTGCACAGCCGTGCGGCAGGCAGTAATGAACGGCAAGGAAGTAGTCTTTTACAAAGCCGGAAGGACTCCGGAAGGCAAAACCGCCACCAGCGGACACACCGCTTCTCTGGCTGGCGATTACATGGTCTGCGAAAGCTGCGTGCGACAAGCCGGAGCGATCGTAGCCCGCACCTTTCAGGAATTTCAGGACCTTTTCATGCTGGCGGAAAAGCTGAGCAACAAAACCATTTGCGGCGATAGGCTTGCTGCTGTCAGCGGCGCCGGATTCGAAGCAGTGGGAATGGCTGATTCCATTCAATCCGATGACTATGATATTGAATTGGCCCGGTTCAGTGAAGAATCTATCAATACCATAGATGATATTCTCGAAAAAAACAGACTGAAAGCTCTGGTAACCATCCAGAATCCTCTCGATCTCACTCCGGGATCAAATGACGTAATCCACGCCAGTATGGCTGAAATACTTGCTAAAGATCCAGCGGTTGATTCCATTGTAATCGGTCTGGACCCGCTTTCCCCGTCCATGCACACCTTGGCTGAGCCGACAATTCCGGCTTTTTCAATGGAAGAAGAAAATTCCCTGGGCAACCTGCTCATTCAAATCGTCAAAAAAAGCGATAAGCCGATACTTGCAATTGTAGACGGCGGCAGGCTTTATGACCCCTTAAGAGATAAACTGCTTGAAAACGGGGTTCCGGTCTTTCCAGTCTGCGACCGAGCTGTAGCCGCAATAGCCCTATACTCAAAAGCCCGTATGCGCGCTGACGCAATACGCTTGGCCCATGGTTGCGATTAAACAGTACAAAAAAAGACAGGCCGTAGTTCAAAAAAGAACTACGGCCTGCATCTCTCAGGAGGAATGACTATCGATATGTTTTAATATTTACCGTTGTAACGATTTCTTAGTTTATTTTCACGACTGGTTCTTTCAACAACAACGCAAGCCTTCTCAGCATTAGCAAAAAAGACATCTTCTACAATTCTTGCAATTCCGCATAACCAGCACATAAACATAAAAAACGCTCCTACAACTAAAAGTACAATCAAAAATTTCTTTTAAAATTTCTTTTTTCTAAGAACTTACTTTTAGTGTACGCAGAAAAAACCCCTCGTCAATGAGATTCACTTAATTCTTTTTTTCACATTTTATATTCACATTCATTGCATGCTATCAAGCTACTGGATTAACTACACGAAGCAAACTGAACAGAAATTCAGTCCCAAACAAAACAGGCATTTCTGCCTAATAAAAACCCATCTAATTAACGACCTAAACAACACCACTATATTAAAGATCACCCGACTATGGTCTATTTTCTATCCTTCGCTCAAGCAACCCTGCACTGATCGGAATAATCAAAAAGAATGCTAAAAATATGATCACACCTTGCCAGCCCGCATATTCATACGCAAAGCCAGCACCTGTAATACCTAACCAGCCTCCACTATAATAAAACAAAACATACAGAGCATTGGCTTTGCCATGACTGCAGGTCAGTTTACGATTCAAAAGAACTACCGCCACTGTGTGAATAGTAAAAAAGCCCGCACAGACTCCCAGCAAGCCAAAAACAACAGCTGTGATTGAAGGGAGCAAAAGCAGCAAAAGCGAAGTTCCCAGAAGAACCGAACTGGAAAGCAGCATCACCCCTCCGCCAAACTGGCTGCTGAGTCTTCCGGCAAGGGGACCAAGAAAAATACCGAGAATGTATACCAGATAAACAAGAGTAATGGTCTCAGTGGAAAGATCGAACGGCGGATGCGAAAGCCTATATGGCAGGTAGTTGAAAACCGGGGAAAAAATCAAAAGACTACCGGCCCCGCATGCATAGATCAGAAGAAGCTCTTTGCGCTTAAGTAGTGAAAAATATGTTTCCTTGCCGTTGCTGGTACGAACATCTTCAATCTCTTTTTCTCCGCTGGCGGGCAGGATCAGCACAGCCATCAAAGTCGTGACCAGAATAAGCACTGAAGCTGTGGCAAATGCATACCGCCAATGGAGAGGAGGATGAATCCAACCTCCCAACAGTCTCCCCCCCAACCCGCCCAGAATCGTTGCCGATACATATGAACCCATGACAACGCTTAAGCGTTTTGCTGGAAGAGTGCGGGCCAGCCATGCGGCAATGCTGGTGGTCAAAGCAGGGATAAAAAGACCTTGCAGCAGCCTCGAACCAACAAGAACCGTATAATTATTGGTCAGAGAACAAACAAAACCACCGGCAGCAACGAAAACACCACCGGCAAAAATTATCGGTTTGACCGGATACCTATCCGAAAGGTAGCCGAAAAAAAGATTGGACAGCACTATCCCAAGAATTACAAATGAGACCGCAAAAGAGGCCTGCACAGGGGTGATTTGAAATTCGGACTGCAGAATAGGCAGAACAGGTTGAGGAAGATAGATATTGGTAAAAGAAGCTGAAACAAGGGCAAAAACCGCAAGCTGTATTTTCAGAAGACTATTCATCAGCATTTCCTTCTCTGCCGGAGGCGCTATCAGTCAATAAGCACAACAATTACACCTCTTATCATTGCTCCGCAAACTAATTTTCAGCAGAAATACAAAAACCCCGCTCTGTTACCAGAACGGGGTTTTTGTATTTAATTTGAATGAGAACTATCTCAATTAATTCAAATCAAATGCATCTTTTTTGAAAAAACAGTAAAATTCATCATCATGTTGATAAAACTTTGCAATTTTATCCTTCAACATCTGAAAAACACCATTAATTCTTTTTGATTTAAATAAAACATTATCCTCAACATACTGTTCTGCTTCAACTACTGCGCTAACAGAAACAAAAAATAATAAAGTAAGCGCAAAATACAATTCAAGTGCCATTTCTTAGCTCCTTTTGAAAAGACGTTGACGAAAACATACGCCTAAAAGTGCCCTCGTCAACTGTTTTTTATTAATTCTTTTTTTCACATTTAAATAAACTTTACGCCAATTTTCACAATCTCTATTTATTTTACATTCCAAAATAATAATTCTGTAATTTTTAAACAAAAAAAGCCGCCACCTGAATGGTGACGGCTTATTATTTTCTTAAAATATGCCTACAATTGTTCTATTTTTAACAAAGGCAGTGACTATGCCCGAAGGCTGCGTACTTATCGATATTCTAAATACTTAAACGCTTACCAAGCTCTTTTGCCTGCTCAAGTGCCTCTTCTATACGATTACCATCCGGAAAGGCAACAGAATCACCGAGCCCCCGGATTGAATACACTTCATCAAACCCAAGATATTTAAAAAACAACGGATAACGTGCCTGAATATCAGCGTACATATCTTCCCTCACAGCCCCCTGCGAAGTGATAAACACAAATTTAACTCCTCTCTTAAGCCTACTGTAGAGGTGCATCTTCTCTTCAATTACTCCGCCTTCAGGATCGAACCCATCATGAAAATCAGGGGTAAATAAATGATAAAGCCGGTCAATGAAGATTTTAGCCTGCCCGCTAACATCTCCGAAATAGACCGGACTAGCCAGAACGAGTACGTCGCTTTCATGTATCTCTTCATAAACAGAGGTAAGATCATCCTGTATGATGCAACGTTCGGTTTTTCCTTTGCAGGACATGCAACCGAGACAGCCACTGTTTTTCATTTTAGACAATTCATACGACTTTATTTCCGCATCTTCAGCAAACCCTTCACACAATGCATCCACAATAGCATGTGAATTACCTTTTACTCTGGCACTTCCATTGACTACTGTTACTTTCATCTGTTTACTCCTCATACTAACATTTACATGTCTTCATACAATTTAATTTCAATTTAAGACCGAACTCCATGTAAAAGTGGTAACTTAGTTATCAGGAAAGACAATCAGCCAAATAGCTGAAAACCATGCCCTGCATAATTTACATTGACTTTAGCAGATCAGTCGGTAGAGGTAGGCGGAATTCAATAATTAAAGAGGGCTGCTGCCATGAAACAGGTAAAAGTACAGATCAAAATCAATCCCGAGCAAATCAATCTTCCCGGTGCCATCCGCAAAAAAGCTCTTAAGGCTGCCGGGCTGCCGGACAATAAAGATATTTCCACACGTGTTCTGCGCCGCTCAATCGATGCGCGCTCCCGCAAACCGCACTTTATCCTGCAAGTTGCAATCGGCGACCCTGAAACCGTGGAACCGCAAAAATCTGTATTCACTCCCCTGCCCTTAAACGGCAAGCAGGTTGTCATTGCCGGGGCCGGACCTGCCGGCTATTTCGCAGCACTGACTCTGCTGGAACACGGAATAAAGCCCATCATTATTGAACGCGGACGCACTGTAAATGACCGCCGTAAGGACCTGAAAAAGATCTACACTGAAGGGCTGGTCAACCCGGACTCAAACTATTGCTTCGGGGAAGGTGGTGCCGGAACCTATTCCGACGGCAAGCTCTACACACGAGCAACCAAACGAGGCAATGTAGGTCGCATCCTTGATCTGCTCATTGCAAACGGTGCCCCCGGAGACATACGTATCGATGCGCACCCGCACCTCGGTTCAAACGTACTGCCTCGCATCGTAAGCAAAATGCGTGATGACATCATATCCTGTGGCGGCGAAGTCCACTTCAACACCCGTGTGGATTCATTTATTCTTGAAGGGGACCGTATGGCCGGAGTAATTGCCGGAGGTAATGAGATCAGCGCCGATGCTGTAATCTTAGCAACCGGACATTCAGCACGTGACATTTTTTATGCCCTTGCCGATCAGTATATAAAAATTGAAGCGAAGCCTTTTGCTTTAGGCGTGCGTATTGAACACCCCCAACCATTGATCGATAAAATTTTTTACCACCAATCCCCGCGCCACGAAAACCTTCCCGCAGCAAGCTACCGCATTTCAACTCAAGCTATGGGGCGCGGTGTATTCTCTTTCTGCATGTGTCCGGGCGGCTACATTGTCCCGGCATCAACAGCTCCGGGAGAACTGGTCCTGAACGGTATGAGCCTTGCCGCACGCAATGCTCCTTTTGCTAACGCAGGTTTGGTGGCTGAAGTAAAAATCGAAGATCTGGAAAACCCCGGCGATCCTTTCTGCGCTTTAAAATATCAGGCGGCTGCGGAGAAAAACATGTTCGCCGCCGGAGATGGAGTCACCCAGCAAGCCCCGGCTCAACGGGTAAACGACTTCATCGATGGGCGTGTATCAAAATCAATCCCCAAGACATCATACATCCCCGGCACGTATTCAGCTCCGGTGCATGAGTTACTGCCATTTATCCAATCTGAAGCATTGCGCAACGGACTAAAAGAATTGGGTAAAAAATTTAAAGGATTCGACTCTAACGAAGCCAAAGTACTGGCGGTGGAATCTCGCACCAGTTCCCCGGTACGTATCCCGCGTGACCGGGAAACATTGGAACATGTACAGATTAAGGGACTCTTCCCTTGTGGAGAAGGTGCAGGATATGCAGGCGGAATAATTTCCGCTGCTCTGGATGGAGAGAAATGTGCGCAGGCCGCAGCACGAATAATAAGCTAGCCACTCGAAATCAACGGATTATCTTGATTTGAAATCCCTTCGAACTCAGCGATTCCGGTATAGTTATATTCCAACGTGTCATTTCAGGACCGCTGAAGAGCAATTGCCCTCTTTTACCTATAACAGGTTGAATACTTTCTGTCTTTTCGCCTGCTAAAATTCTTTTAACCATTCTCAGGGCTTCACGGCCCTGAGCAATTCCAGAAAGGACATACCCCCCAACAGCCTTACCCTGACCCACAGAAAAATCCCAAAGAGCAAAAACAGGAACCGGAGCATGTTTTGAGGTCCACTTTATGACCTCTGTGCTGGGGATATGATTCCCCTGCTTATCTTTAAAAATATGATAAGTACCGATTATTATGCAGGAGTATCCAGCATCCGAAGCGGCTTTGACCTGTTCCTGCCAACCTCGAAAATTCTGAATAAGCAAAATATCCGCATGGGTTCCGGATACGTTAAAGCTCTGATCTCCCCTGAGAGATTCCTGCACAAAAACCCTTGAACTCAGACTGTCATCCATGAGGACAAGATACTTACCCGGTCCGACAATCTCCGTTAAATAGGCCACAGAACGTTTAACAAGTGGCCTTTCAAAGACTCCAGTAATCTTACGAATGTTCTTCACATACCCACGCGCATTACCGTTAATACCTAAAAAAACCACCGGAATATCACGGTCTACAAGGAATTGGCCTAAATATTTCAAGGCATAATCATCAGTCAGAACCACGACCGTGGGCTTTTGTTCAACCAGAATATTTTTGACAGCCTCAACATTTCGCTCAGCCTGTTCTTTGCTGAGTCTCTTGAAATCAAGATAATGGCAAAACACATCGGCCACACCCGAAAGGCCTCTTTTTAAAATACCGTTATGCTCTTTTACCCATTTGAAATCACGGTTATAACTATTGACCACAACAACAGTCTTATTTGCAGCAACGGCCAAATCATAAGACAAAGCAAGAAATAACAATAAAATAAAACAGACCAAAAGCTTAAGAACTAACTTAAACCCTGAAAAAATATTATATTTATTTCGTACCAGCATTACATCAAATGTAGCATAGCTTTAACCAATATTACAAGCCACCATCATTTCATGTAAAACTATTACAACAAATCCAACTGCACCATAAAAACAAAACAGGCGGTCCGTTTCAAAAGAAACGGACCGCCTTTCAGTCAGTAAACACAGACTGCTGTCTGTTCAGGAGCGTTAACTTCCCCAAGTTACGCAAATATTCTTAACAGGAAGCTTTGCGGCTTTCCTCGATATAAACTTCACCAAGACGCTTGCTGACGGGTCCGGGGGTACCACCGTTAAGCTCAACTCCATCCACTTCAATAACCGGAGTAACAAAAGAAGTAGCAGCGGTCATAAAAGCTTCGGCAGCATTCTGGGCTTCCTCAATAGTGAAAGGACGCTCTTCAATTTCCATATCCAGTTCTTCAACAAGACGAAGTACGGATTTACGGGTAATACCGGGCAGAATAGAGTTGGAAAGGTTACGGGTAATAATCTTTCCTTCTTTGGTAACAATGTAGGTATTGTTGGAAGAACCTTCTGTTACGAAGCCGTCCTCAACCATCCATGCATCATCCTTACCTTTCTTCTTGGCTTCGGTTTTAACCAGAGAAGCAGCCAGAAGCTGGACGGTCTTGATATCGCGGCGGCCCCAACGGATATCGGGAACAGAAATCACACGCAGACCGGATTTTTCACCAGTGAGTTTCTTGGCTTGAGTAAAGAGAACAACAGTCTGCTCAAGACCTTCGGGCATAACGAAATCACGATCAGTGGCCCCACGGGTAACCTGCAGGTAAATCGCACCTTCTTCAAGGTTGTTACGCTTAACAATTTCGCGGTGAACTTCGAGAAGTTCATCAGCGCTCATGGGCATTGCCATGCCGATTTCGCCGAGAGAACGCTCAAGACGACCGATATGACCTTCCCATTCACAGATTTTTCCATCCACTACAGCGGTAACTTCGTAAATACCGTCAGCAAACAGAAAACCACGGTCAAAAACAGAAACCATTGCCTCTTCTTCAGGTACGTAAGCACCATTTACGTATACAATACGACTCATTTTTTTCACTTATTCCAATATGAGAGATTAACTACTAGCCCCACAAAGAACTCTGCGGGGGAAAGACAAATTTGTCATCGTATTCCAAAGGGGATTCCCTGTCTTCTGCCAAAAGTAAAGGCCCGTCAAGGTCTACAACATCAGCACCGCTGGCAACCAGTACAGCAGGTGCCATTGCCAAAGACGACCCGACCATGCAACCGACCATAACCTTATACCCCTCAGCAAGAGCTGCTTCACGCAGTTTGATCGCTTCGGTCAACCCTCCGGTCTTATCCAGCTTGATATTAATCATATCATATTTGCCTTTCAACGCAGGCAGGGATTCACGGTCATGACAGGATTCATCCGCACAGACAGGCAGAACCCTTTCAATATCCAGCAGGGCTTCATCATCTGAAGCGGGAAGGGGCTGTTCCACCATTTCCACACCAAGCCGAACCAGCACGGGAGCCATCTCACGATAAATGTCGGCAGTCCAGCCTTCATTTGCATCCACAATGATGCGGGCATCAGGAGCTCCCCTGCGCACAGCTTCAATACGGGCAATATCTTCAATCCCGCCGCCAAGCTTGGTTTTAAGCAATGGACGGCTCGCATTTTCCGCAGCCTGAGCTTCCATCTTCTCAGGGGTTCCAAGGGAAAGTGTATAAGCAGTAACTTCCGGGGTAGGTTCGCTGATTCCAGCCAGTTTCCATACCGGAACTCCGGCCTTCTTAGCTTCCAGATCCCAAAGAGCGCAATCCACGGCATTACGCGCCGCCCCGGCAGGAAGTGCAGACTGCAACTCTTCACGGGTAATAGGAGTCTTCAGCCCTTCAATCTGGGCGGATACAGAATCAACGGTTTCGTTGTAACGGGCGTAGGGAACGCATTCCCCACGCCCGGTAAAACCGTCTTCTTCAATCTCGACCCGCAGCACAACAGCTTCGGTCCGAGATCCGCGCGCAATAGTGAAAACCTGCGCCAGCGGGAAAACGTCTTTTGTTACCGAGATTTTCATTAACCCAGAGCCTCAACCAGACGTTCTGCACCCTGACGGAAAGGATCAACAGCGGGAATACCCATCTGTTTTTCAACTTCAGCAAGATAGGTGAGAGCCTCATCCTCAGACAGGTGCTGGGTATTGATGGAGCAGGCCACAGCCTTGCAATCAGGATTAACAACTTTAGCAATCGGCAGAGCCAGTTCACGAAGCTGTTCAAGAGAAGGCAGGGTATAATCAGGCAGACCGCGCATATGCTCACGAGTGGGCTCGTGGCAGAGAATCAGAGCATCAGGCTGACCGCCGTGAATCAGAGCCATGGTTACTCCGGAATATGAGGCATGAAAAAGACTACCCTGACCTTCGATGAAATCCCAGTGATCTGCATCATTTTCAGGAGTAAGATATTCCACAGAACCGGCCATAAAATCCGCAATAACAGCATCAAGCGGCACACCGTTGCCTTCGATCAGAATACCAGTCTGTCCGGTAGCACGGAAAGTGGACTTACGGCCCTGCTTTTTCATTTCGCGATCCATAGCGAGTGTGGTGTACATTTTACCAACAGAGCAATCGGTGCCGACAGCAAGACAACGCTTACCACTGCGGTTCTTACCATTTGCAATAGGATACTTAACAGTAGGAATACGTACATCGTGCAAAGAACAGCCGTTCTTCTCAGCAGCTTCAACAAGCTCAGGCTGGTCACGCAGAAGGGTATGCAATCCGGATGCGATATCCATTCCGGCTTCAAGAGCTTCCACAAGGATGGATTTCCAACCTTCTGAAATAATTCCGCCACGGTTTACAACGCCGATGACAAGAGTCTTAACTCCTGCCTCAGCTGCTTCTTTAATAGAAAGATCCTTGATTCCGAGATCTGCTCCACACTCTTCCATACGAAACTGTCCGGCAACAGCTTCAGGCCTCCAGTCATAGATGCCCTGAGCCATTTTCGCAGCCAGAGCATCCGGAGCGTCTCCGAGAAAAAGTAAATATGGTGCTTCAAACATTAGTACTACCCCTTTATCATATGTTTTTTATTTGGTTATGCAGTAAAACAATTTGCATGCCATATCCTGCTTAAACAAGATAACACCTCAGAATATAAGCAAGTTAAAAACCACAAAACCAAATCCCTCTAAAAAACGCAGGATTTTAACACCCGCAAATGCATAAAATTGTCCAGTCAGGAGTTTTACCAGAGGTTACGTTCAACAAAAACGTTATTTGTTAAATTTAATTCTAAAATTTTATCATTTTTTTAAATTTTATACGTTTTAAGTCGCAAAACAACAAAATAATTCCGAGGCTATTTTACATAATTGTACAACAATCTAAAAAACACTTCGTTCAGCCCATAAAAAAGGACATTCCACATGGAATATCCTACATAAACGCAACTCTCTTCAGTATTAATAAAAAGACCGGCGGAGAAGAATAACAATCTAATAAATCAAAACAATCTATTGATTCCTAATGCTCTAAATCTCCTAAATATGTTTTGATAACTCTCTCCCTACCCCCTTCAGCCACCAAAGAGTCGAAAGCTCCCTGAATTCTTTTCACAACATCATCAGGCGTCTCTTTATTGATCGCTATATAATAACCACCCTGATCAACTAAAACAAAAGCCTTTTCCAAATCACTAAATCTATGTGATGTCGACTTCATCCTATGCGCCATAGTCACTTCCGATCCGGGGATGAGATCAATACGATTTAAAAACAATTTAAGGATATTCTGCTTGTTCGTTGTGGCCTCATCATAATTACACCCCAGCTCAAATCCACGCGCTTTCAAAATCTCTTCAACCGACCCGCCGCGCAAAACCCCAATCTTATACTTACGTAAATCATCAAACGAATTAACCACGATATGTTTGTTTTTCTTCAAGCGATATAAAACTATTTTTCTAGGAAACAGCGGCCCCACCCACTTGAACATTTTTTCACGCTGCTCCGTACGACTGGTTGTATATAAAAGGGTCGATTTTTTGCGTAATGTTTCTTTATACGCGCGTTTCCAAGGCTTAATACGAAGAGAATATTCGAGACCGGCACGTGAAAGAGTCTGCACCACAAGGTCAGTACTTAGACCTTCAACCCTACCATCTGATTCATAACTATAAGGGGGCCAATCTTCGGTTAACACAGTCAGCCGATCACCCGCAGAAGCTGAGACTATACTCATAAAAAATGCGAACACCCCTAAATACAAGACCCTTTTCATAATCATGCTCACCCTCAAGATTCATTCATAATTAAAGTCCTGCATATATTATTATATAAAATTCAACAATATTAACCGCATCATTTTTACCCTTTTTGAAAAACAAAAGGGTTCATCAAGCTACATAAGTACACATGGACAAGTATGCAATGGATGTTAATAAGGAATAAGTTTGCATAGTTGGTTGAAGTTTTTAGAATTGAAAAGGGTTAGCTCCTGTTGGAGCTAACCCTTTTTTATCTTAAACACACATAAATCACTGTGAACACAGTTAGTTAGACGCTTCTGACAAATCCATCACCTGCTCTACCCAATATTCCTGCATTAAATCTACCTATCTCTGTGTTTATCTCCATATTCATGTTAATGTATTACCCAAAATACCAGAATAGCATCTTTGCTCAATAGTACGTTGGATTGAAGAGATAACTTTTAAATTTGTTTCAACCAAGGAGATGAGTATGAGTAGAACGAGTATTATTCATGTTTGTGCTGCCCTGCTAGCCCTGCTTGTAAGCGGATGCTCTTCAGGTGAATCGGTCAATGTTGCTAAAATCACCTCTCAACCCAAAACTTTTGTAGGTTCGGAAAACTGTAAAACCTGCCATCTTGAGCACTACGATTCATGGAAAATCACCAATCACAGCCGAATGGCTCAAGATGTAACCAAAAATGCAGATGCCTTCATTGTAGATATCAACCTTAAAGTTATTATGGCTGATTTCAAAAAGCTCGAAGAAAACGGCAAACTTAAAACCCCCTTGGACAAAATATATTTTCCGAAGAAAGATGAAATCAAGTACACACTCGGTAATGAATGGAAGCAGCGCTACGTCGTTGAAAAAGACGGCGTTCTTTACATCTCACCGATCCAGTTCAATACCGAAACGGGACGCTGGGTAAATTATCATGACAACGATTGGGACAAGCGTCCTTGGCTGCTCAAGTGTGGTGGCTGCCATACCACCGGCGCAAAACTTGATGAGAATGATCCTTCTAAAGGAACATTCTCTGAGCCAGGAGTAGGCTGTGAAGCGTGTCACGGGGCTGGTTCCTGGCATGCCGCGCTCCCTAAAACTGCCCTCTTTGAAAAACGTGAAACTATCATCAACCCTGCCAAACTGCCCCGTGGGACGGCTGTTCAGATTTGCGGAAGTTGTCACAACAGGGGAAAATCGACGATGCAAAAGGGTGCTGGATGGGCAGTCGGATATACTCCCGGAAAGGCTCTTGAACCATTCTATGTTTCAACCTCTTACGCCAGCGGCGATAAGAAACATGTCTATCCCAATGAGTTTTCAAAAGCTCACCACCAACAGTATATTGACTGGCTCAAGTCTGAACACCGCAGAGAAGGCGTAACCTGTACGTCCTGTCACTCTGTACATGAACTGGGGATGCCTGCAACACGCTTTCAGACCAAGGCCGCCGGTTCTGCATCATGCCTGACTTGCCATAAACAGCAAAACAGCAATATGGCACACTCCATTCATTCCTTTGCCAATTGTGTCGGCTGTCATATGCCGCGCATCGCCAAAAGTGCGGAATCAGCAGATATTCACAGTCATGTCTTTAAGACATTATTACCTTCAGAAACAATCAAAAATCCTGAGAATCCTAACTCCTGTCAGACCTGCCACCGACATAAGGATGACAATCTGGTCGAGTTACAAAAAAGGTTTGAAGAGTTAGCCTCCATGCCTGCGCCGCAGGGCAAGGTTATACAGCCGGTAAATGTATATAAATAGGGGCACTCATGCAAAGATTTGCACTCTATATGGCCCTGCTTATTGCGGGACTCTTCCTTGCACAGCCGTGTACGGCGCAAGAAGAACTTGCTGGAGCTAACCGATACAAGCTTCGGGAAGCAAGCACGGGCTATTATCAGCAATATGAAGTTAAACCCGGCCGGGGCAGCCCGTTCAAGCAGTGGAATTCTCCTTCCGGGGTGATCAGCACTGGAGGGCGCGGTTCCGACGCATCCTATCAAGCAGACGCTCATGCTTTGATAAAAAATTATGCACACCAGTCGTGCGAAAATTGCCATAAGGTTGAAGCGCGTAATAATCGCCATACCACCCGGAACAACATCAGTTGCCGTCAATGTCACGCCGGCGAACCAATTGCGGGGGTTAATTATTATTACTCACCTCTGAACCCCATTCGCAGGCATGCTTATGTCTGCGCCAAGTGTCACGAGGGAGCAAGCGCTTCTTTTGCAATGTTCGTTGTGCACGAACCATCACCTATTATGGCCGGAACCGCTGAAAGTTTCCCCGCTCTGTTCTGGGCTGTATGGATCATGCTGGCAATTGCTGTTGGAACGTTCGCAATATTCCTGCCCCATACCGGACTTTGGATGCTGCGCGAACTATTCACCCGTAAACACAAAGGGGGTGACAAATGAGGATTATAAGATTCACCCCGACACAAAAGCTGTTCCACATCCTGCTGATGTGTTCCTTTCTGGTGCAGGCCTTCACCGGTACAGCCAGAATGTACATTGAAACAGCATGGGGAAAGATGCTTGCGAAACCATTGGGAGGCTATGAAGGATGCCTTATGGTACACAAGTACGTGGGACTATTCATGCTTTTCCTTTTTGTGTGCCATATCGCGTATGCACTGTTTATCTCCTTTACTAATAATCTGCACGCCGGAGACACTCTCTGGCCGCAAGGCAGGGATTTGAAACAGTTCTTCAGTCATTTAGGCTGGATGTTCGGCGGTAAAGCCCCGCGGTTTGAACGCTGGGGATATTGGGAGAAATTTGACTACTGGGCAGTGTTTTGGGGCATGACAATACTGGGAATAACCGGCCTTATGCTTTATTCCCCCCTTGACACTACTGCGTTCTTCAAAGGCTGGACTCTCAATGTCGCCCTGTGGATACATCGTATTGAGGCAGGACTTGCCATGCTGCATGTATTCATCATCCATTTTGCCGTTGCCCATTTGCGGCGGCATAATTTCCCTATGGACCAGTCAATGTTTGCTGGTGATGCAAATCTCAAATTAACAGTAGAGGAACGCCCCGCTTGGATATCTCGTTTAGTGGTCAGCGGAAAGCTTGAAAGCATGACCTACGAAGACGTACCCGCAGTCCGAAGAGTTCTATCGTATGTAATCGGACTCAGCGCAGTTGCGATAGGTATCTATCTAGTTGTAGGCGGCTTGATGAACTTTTATCAAATCAACTGGTAAAAGACTTAAACTCGAAAGCCCCGGAACAGCATGTTCTGGGGCTTTTAAATTTTGACAGACTAAATCCCCCCTCCGCACGCACTATATTAATGAATAGACATATGCTATCGAGCACACGGATTTAAACTCGACTACTAATTCTGAAATGTGAGGTTCCCGTGTTCTCTCTGCCATCCCTTGAAATGATTGGAAATGAATATGTTATGCTGGGCAGTTCTTTTGCCGGACTTGTGCTTGGAATGATTATCTCCGCCGTTTTCGGCAAGAGACGGCTGAAGGAAAAGAAGGAGAAAGTAGCAGAGCTGCAGGACCACCTTCAAGAGCAGCTCCAGCTTGGTGCCAGACTGGAAGAACAGGCTACGCAGTTACCGGAACTAAAAAAGGAACTGGCACAACAACGAGCGCAAATGCATAAGCTGACCACGGCTTATTCCAACCTGTACGGCAAATACAAGGCAACCAAAGCCAATCTTGATAATGAAAAAAGACAGGGACAGGAAAAACTGACTTTACTTCAAGAAGCCAAGGAAGAACTCTCCGATAAATTCAAGACTCTTGCCGGAGAGATTCTAGAAGAAAAGTCCAAAAAATTCACGGACCAGAACGCCACAAATATCAAACAGATACTTGCTCCTCTGGGCGTGAAAATCCACGAATTTCAAGAACAGGTTGAAAAAGCATATTTTCAGGAAGGCAAGGACAGGTCAGAACTGGCTGCGCAGGTTAAACAGCTTATGAATCTCAACCGTCAGCTTTCTGATGATGCCCACAACCTAACCAAGGCGTTAAAAGGACAGTCCAAGACTCGTGGTGATTGGGGCGAACTTATTCTTGAACGTGTCCTTGAAGCATCGGGATTGCGCAAAGATCATGAGTATACGGTGCAGGTCAGCCATACCCGTCAGGACGGAACCAGAATTCAACCGGATGTGGTTATACATCTTCCGGAAGAAAAGCATCTGGTGGTTGATTCCAAGGTTTCGCTGACAGACTACCTGAAATATACTGAGGCTGAAGACGAAACAAAACGCGAGATCGCTTTGAAAGGCCACATCAATTCCATCAAAGCCCACCTGAAAGGACTGTCTGCTAAAAACTATCAGGATTTATACGGCATCAAATCGCCGGATTTCGTGATCATGTTTATCCCAATCGAACCGGCCTTTGCACTGGCAATTTCAAGTGACGTAGCCCTATGGCAGGAAGCTTGGAATAAGAACGTGCTTATCGTCAGCCCCAGCACCCTGCTTTTTGTAATCAGAACTGTAGCCCATATTTGGCGTCAAGAACGCCAGAATCAAAATGCACAGGAGATCGCCGACCGCGGTGCAATTCTTTACGATAAATTCAGAAATTTCGTAGACGATCTGGAAAAAGTGGGTGAGCGAATTCGTCAGACTCAGGATTCGTACGAGAAAGCCCGCACCAAACTTTGCAACGGTTCCGGCAACCTCATTCGGCAGGCGGAAATGCTGAAAGAATTGGGAGTAAAGCCCAAACGCTCCATAAAAAAAGATTTAGCCGAGGAAGCCATAGGCAGCGATGAATTTCAAATGCTGACAGAAGGAGAAAAGGACGGCTAGGAGGGTAGCCGCCCTTTCCATGGGGCATTTTCATCAAGGGAGTGATGACATGTGATTCTTTTCTGCTTCTGGGTATGTTATGCAAATTTGCGGAAAACATAGCGAGGGTTAAAATTTAGTTTTTCACCCTACCCTTTATGGAAAACAATCTGATCAACAGAAAAAGGGCCTGAAACGTTAAGTTTCAGGCCCTTTTTCTGTCAAATTTACCAGCACTTAGACTTGCAGAAACGTATAGCCCTGCTCAGTCTTTTTTAAGACAAATAAACAACAGATAAATCCATCCTAACACGGGAATCAAGGCCAACAGCAACAGTTTCGGACTACGGCCCAAAGCATTCATCCTGCGGACAAAAAGAGCCACGCAAGACAACGAAGTTCCGATAACAAAAAGCCCACTCAAAGTGTTGACAACCTTGAGCGCAAAAGGATGCTCAATAGCGAAGCCCAAAAAGAGCAGAACTGCAATTACGCCACAATGACAGAGGACAAAATGTATAAAATCCCTGCGGCTGGCACTACCATTAAAATCATTAAACTTTTTAAGTAGTTCAAAATAATATTTCATTCTAAATTCAAACGCTCCCCGGCATTTATGCCGTTTTTCTCCGCTGCTTTTTCGGGGCAAATTGATTTTGTGTCAAGGATTTTCAAATTTTGACCGGCAAGAAATCCGATCATTTTGGCAAAATCATTACGCCATTAAAAGTTAATGATTTTCGTAATTTCAGACCATAAAAGTGAAGAATTACCAACCCCAACTTTTTGCAAACACCCCTTGACGGAAGGTAGATTAATAACATACCTATCGAGCAGGTATAAAAACCTATCTATTGAGGAGGTATTAATACCAACCCGATGGATGGGAAATGAGGCGCACCGGAACGGTTAGACAAATTATTCTGCAAAACGGCTTTCCACGGAGGAATAAAAGCTGTGAATAGTTATAAAAAACCGGCCGGAGCAACAAAGGTCTGGAGTAAGAGGCTCCAGGACCAATTGCATTGAGAGGGGATCCATATCATGGCAAACGGAAAGAAACTATTGCGATTGTCCGGTATCCTGATCGTCCTGGCCGGGGTGCTCGGCTTCCATATGGAAGCACTGAGCATGGTCGGAACCCCGCAGGAAAACGGCAACAAGCGTCCTGATCTGATCATGATCGACACTATTGCCGCTCAGGAAGAACTGGAACTGCCTGCCGTTGCGTTTCTCCATGAAACACACGCTAAGGCGGTGGCCGAGCAAGGCAAAGACTGTACTGCCTGCCACCAGAAAAACGAGGAAACCGTATCCTACAAGTTCAAAAGACTTGAGAACGGAACTCCTGAACAGCTTAAAGAAATTTACCACAACGGTTGTATCAGCTGTCATGCTGCCGACGCCAAGGCCGGAAAGAAAACCGGACCTCAGGTTGGTGAATGTCGCAGCTGTCACGTTGCTGAACCTGAAATCACAGCAGAGCGTGCTCCCGCCGGCATGGAGAACATTCTCCACTACCGCCACTGGGATTCCAAGCTCATCGCTAAAGATGCAGGTCAGGACACCAACTGTGGAGCCTGTCACCACGTATACAACAAGCTTGATAAGAAGCTTGAATACGTAAAAGGACAGGAAGAGAATTGTGGCGTATGTCATACCGCCAAGCCCACCGGCGATGTTAAGCTCAATACTTCTGAAGCTTACCACGGCCAGTGTGTATCCTGTCACCTTGAAATGAAAGCTGCTAAGGCTGAAAAGACCGGTCCTGTCGACTGTGTCGGTTGTCACGGCCTGAATCAGGCTGCTGACCTCAAGGAAGACAACGCTGCTGTTCTGCAGAAAATGGGCGGCAAACTTCCTCGCCTGCCCAGAAACCAGCCTGATGCTGTTCTGCTTACCGCTCCGGTACAGGACAACGTTGCTGTAAAAGCAACTATGGCTGGCGTAGCTTTTAATCATAAAGCTCACGAAGGTTACACTGACTCCTGTAGCTCCTGCCACCACGAAACCATGAATAAGTCATGCTCCTCATGTCACACCGTTCGTGGTTCCAAGGATGGCGGATTCGTTACTCTTGACAAGGCCATGCACAAGGCCGACAGCACCAGATCCTGTGTGGGCTGTCACGCCGTTAAGCAAAAAGACCCGAATTGTGCAGGTTGTCATGAACTCATGCCTAAGAACGTAATCCAGTCCAAGGAAACCTGTGCCGTTTGTCATAACGGCCCCGCTTCTACCTCCAGCGATCCCGTCGAGATGGATGCCTCCGCCAAGGCAGCCATTGCGTCCAAGCTGATTGTGGAGCGTCCTACCTCCCCGGTACTGGTTGCTGAAAAGGACATTCCCGAATTCGTGACCATCAACGTCCTCGAAAATGAATACAAAGCCAGCAAGCTGCCCCACCGTAAGATCATCATGAGCATGGTCGACAAGATGAAGGCTGACAACATGGCTAACGCTTTCCACAGCACACCGCTTACCGTGTGCGGAAGCTGCCACCACAACAGCCCCGCAAGCGCGACTCCGCCGAGCTGCGCAAGCTGTCACGGCGGTAAAGTTCAGGACGGACGTCCGGCCCTCAAGGCTGCTTACCATGTTCAGTGCATGACCTGTCATGACGCTATGAACATTGAGAAGCCTGCTTCAACTGACTGCACCGCATGTCACGCGAAGAAATAGTAACGGATAGCCTGAAGGAGAACAGATAAATGCAACGCAGAACATTCCTCGGAATGCTTGGCGCAGCCTGCGTGGGAGCAAGCCTCCCCGCAGGAGCCGAGGCCGCTGGCAAGGAGTTCAAGGGTTATCCCGGAAGCAAGGGTGTACTCTTCGACGCGACCCGCTGTATCGGCTGCCGCAAATGTGAAGCGGCCTGTAACAAGGTCAACAAGCTTCCCGAGCCCGAGAAAAAATTCGACGACCTGTCCGTGCTGGATAACAAACGCAGAACCGACGCCAAGACCTTTACCGTGGTCAACAAGTACGGTGGACCCAAGAACCCCGTGTTCCGTAAGTCCCAGTGCAACCACTGTCTTGAGCCCGCCTGTGCATCCGCATGCTTTGTAAAAGCATTCAAGAAACTGCCCAACGGCGCAGTTGTTTACGATGAGTCGGTTTGTGTAGGTTGCCGCTACTGCATGGTGGCGTGCCCCTTCGAAATCCCGACTTACGAATATGATGAGCCCCTGACTCCCAGAGTCATGAAGTGCACCATGTGCGCACCCCGTCTCGCAGAAGGCAAACTGCCCGGCTGCGTAGAGGACTGCCCCAAGGAAGCACTTGTTTTCGGCGAAAGGGACGAACTTATCAAAATCGCCCGCGAGCGTATCCGCCGCAACTCCGACCGTTACGTCGATCACATCTACGGTGAAGACGAAATGGGCGGAACCAGCTGGCTGTACATCTCCGGTGTGCCTTTCAAAGAAATCGGCATGCGCGAAGACCTCGGTACCAAGTCCGCACCTGAACTCACCGCCGGCGCGCTGGCAGCAGTTCCCATGGTTGCAGGTCTCTGGCCCGTACTTCTTGGCGGCATCTACGCTGTAAGCAAACGCAACAGCAAAATTGCCGACGAAGAACGCAAGGAAGCCGTGGATAACGCACTTGCCAAGGCAAGCGCGGAAGCTGAAAAAACTCTCTCCGAAGCTCTTGAAAAGGCTGATGTTGCCAACAAGCGCAAGATCGAAGTCGAAGTCAAGAAAGCTGTGGAAGAAGCACTTGCTCCCAAAGAAGAAGAGCAGGATGAAAACAGCGAGAAGGAGGAATCCTAATGTCCACTCCCGCGAACAACGGCCCTAAATCGGCCTTCAATACCTTTAATTTGGTGGCTGGCGCCATCCTCGTAATAGGTCTGATACTTTCCGTACTCAGATTTACTCAGGGGATCGGTCCCGTGACCAACCTCGATGACAACAACCCGTGGGGAATCTGGATCGGATTCGACCTGCTCTGCGGTGTTGCTCTTGCAGCCGGCGGATACACTACTTCCGCAGCCTGCTATATCTTCGGACTCAAGCGCTTTCATTCCGCTGTGCGTCCGGCAATTCTGACCGCTTTCCTCGGCTACGCGCTGGTTGTATTCGCACTGCAGTATGACCTCGGTCGCCCGTGGAGACTGCCTTACCCCATCTTCGTATCTCAGGGAACCACCTCCCTGCTCTTCGAAGTGGGTCTGTGCGTTATGCTCTACCTGACTGTGCTCTTTATTGAGTTCACTCCGGCCATGTTTGAGTGGCTGGGCTGGAAGAAAATCCGCAAAGTGGTCGTTAAAATGACCCTCGTGCTGACTATCTTCGGCGTAGTACTCTCCACCCTGCACCAGTCTTCTCTCGGCGCGCTGTATACCATCGCACCGTCCAAGCTGCATCCGCTCTGGTATTCACCTTACATGCCGCTCTACTTCTTTGTTTCAAGTATTGCAGCAGGTATGTCCATGGTCATCTTCGAGGGCACCATGTCCCACAAGAAGCTGCACCGCATGATGGACGAGGAATACCTCAAGCACCACGACAGTGTTGTATTCGGCTTCGGTAAGGCTGCGTCACTTGTTCTCTTCGGCTACTTCTTCATCAAAACCATGGGTGTAGCTTACGATAACAACTGGCACTACCTCGCATCCGGTTACGGACTTGTGTTCCTGACTGAAATGCTCGGCTTCGTAGCCCTGCCCTGCTTCCTCTATGCTGTGGGTGTACGTGATAGAAACCTCGGCCTGATTAAAAAAGCATCGATCATTACCGTTCTCGGTATCGTGTTCAACAGGTTCAACGTTTCCATGATCGCGTTCAACTACCACCTGCCCGCAGCTGACAGGTACTTCCCCAGCATGACTGAAATCGGAATCTCCGTATTCATCGTAACTCTCGGTGTTGTGATTTTCCGTTTCATCACCACCAGAATGCCCATCTTCTTTGAGCATCCTGACTACAAAGGCGACCACTAGGCCGACCTTAAGGAGATAGTAAAATGGAAGCACATAACCTTCAGGAATACTACACATTCACCAAAGGTATCATGTACCTTCTGATGGGTGGAGCACTGGTCGGCGTCACTATGTTCTGGCAGTTCCTCATGGGTGGAAAGGCCTACCGTGACGAAAACAAGAAGAACTACGGCGACCACCATTAAGCCGAGATTCGAGGAGAAACTATAATGTATGAACTTCTGACAGGGCCCCTGCTCTGGCTGGTCTTCGCGATCAGCTTCGGCGGCCTGCTGGTTCGCATCGTGCTCTACTTCAAGGGCCTCAGCCAGCAGCTCGACCGTGTGGCATATAAGCCCCATCTTGCATACGGACTTAAAGGTGCATTCAATTCGATAATTAGCTGGCTCAATCCCGTGGGTGCACGCGGATGGAGAAAAAAACCCGGCTTTACTTTCATATTCTTTGCATTCCACATCGGACTGCTTGTAACCCCCATTTTCCTCGCAGCTCATAACATCATGCTGCAGGAAAACCTGGGCTTCAGCCTGCCGCAGATGCCCGCATTCCTTGCGGACCTGCTGTCATGGACCGTAATCGTGGCCTGCGTTGCTATCATCGCCCGCCGCTTTGCGCTCCCGGAAGTAAGAATCCTGACAACAGCATATGATTACCTGCTGCTGATCATCACCGTAGCTCCTTTCGTAACCGGCCTTATCGCCCGTTACCACATGGGTGACTACAACTTCTGGCTGCTGACCCACATTATTACCGGCGAAATCTGGTTGCTGTGCCTGCCTTTCACCAAACTCAGCCACTGCGTGCTCTTCTTCTGTTCCCGTGCACAGCTCGGAATGGACTACGGCATCAAACGCGGCGGTATGAAAGGCTCCACCTTCTCCTGGTAACAGGAAGAATCACAGCCGAACAGGAGAAAGAAAATGCCTCAAGGTAAGCTTTGTAACAGACAGCCGATCAAAACCGACGAGCAGCTTAAGCTGACTCTCGCGGATAAGAGCGGCAAGCAATACTACGCTGAAATGGAACAGCTGGACGTGGACGGCAATGCATTGTGGGCCACTATCCAGAAGACCATGAAGTCCAGAACCAAAACCTGGCTTGAAATCTGCGCCCACTGCGGCCTCTGCGCCGACAGCTGTTTCCTTTATCAGGTTAACGACTGTGTACCCGAACAGGTACCTTCATATAAAATTCAGTCCACTCTTGGCCACATCGTCAAGAAAAAAGGACAGGTAGACAACGCCTTCATGCGCCACTGCATGAAAGTTGCCTGGTCCCAGTGCACCTGCTGCAACCGCTGCGGTATGTACTGCCCCCACGGCATCGACATGGGTGTTATGTTCTCTTACCTGCGTGGACTCCTTTACTCTCAGGGCTTTGTTCCCTGGGAACTGAAAATCGGTTCCGGCATGCACCGCGTTTACCGCGCACAGATGGACGTCACCACTGAAGACTGGGTTGAAACCTGTGAGTGGATGGCTGAAGAGACCGAGGAAGAATGGCCAGGTCTGACCATCCCTGTGGACAAGCAGGACGCCGATATCATGTACACATGTAACGCCCGTGAGCCCAAGCACTACCCGGAAGACCTCGCTGAAGCAGCGATTCTCTTCCACGTGGCTGGAGAAAACTGGACCGTGCCTTCCGAAGGCTGGGAACAGACCTCCCTGTCCATGTTTGCCGGTGACTGGGAATGCTGCAAGGACAACGTCACCCACGTCTACGACGCGATTGAACGTTTGAACCCTGCACGCGTAACCGGTACCGAGTGCGGTCACGCTCACCGCGCAACCGTTATCGAAGGCCCCTACTGGGCCGGTCGTGAAGACGGTCTTCCGCCCAAGCCCTACATTCACTACGTTGAATGGCTGGCAGAAGCACTGCGCGAAGGCAAGCTTAAAATTGATCCCGCAAAACGCATCAAAGAACCTGTAACACTGCAGGATTCTTGTAACTACGTGCGTAACCAAGGTCTTAAAGATGTTACCCGCGAAATTATCAGCTACATTGTTGAGCCCGGATACTTCGTGGAAATGGCACCTAACAAGGAACATAACTACTGCTGCGGCGGCGGTGGCGGATTCAACGGAATCGGCATGTACCGCGAACAGCGTAACGTAGCCCTGCGTAAAAAGATGGATCAGATTCTCGACACCGGCTGTAAGCTGGTTATTGCTCCCTGCCACAACTGCTGGGATGCGATCCGAGATCTTGAGGAAGAATATGAGATCGGTATCCGCTGGTCCTTCCTTAAGCCCCTGATCATTGGTATGCTGGACGTTCCCGAAGGCATGCGAGTCGAATGGTAGTAGCCATCGGCCCTTCGGGGCCGATGATTATCTGATATTGTCCGCAACGAACGAGGTGTCACATGTTTAAGAAAATCCTTTTGGCGACTACCGGCTCTCCTGCGAGCTTCGGAGCCGCCCGCGTAGCCTTCGACATGGCGAAACGCTACGGTTCCGAAGTTACGATCTTCCATGTTGTGGGTGTGCCTACCAAGGCTTTTTCCCACGTTGTCAACGACGTTCGCACCGGTGAAGAGGTTGAGGTTGATGAAGAATACCTCGCTTGGGTTGAAGAAGAACTCAAGACAACCTTCGCCAAACAGTTCGAAGGAGCTGACAACGCCAAGATCGTTCTGACAACCGGTGTACCTTCCCGTGAAATCCTGCGTGAAGCCCGCAAAGCTGACAGCGATCTTGTTGTTATGGCTGCAAGCTCCGGCGAAAACGCATCCTTCCACAAGGGTTACCCCGGAAGCACCATGCAGAAAGTGGCTAAAGCTGCTCGCTGCCCGGTCCTTTCCGTGCACCGTGAATCCGCGTCATACTGGGGCGGGTTCTCTAACATCCTTTTTGGTACCGACTTCTCCAAGCAGGCTGAGAGTGCTTTCAAATTCGCTCTGTCCACAGCCCGCGAACTCGACTGCGACCTGACTATCTTCCATGCCCTGGACATCAGCGGCAAGGTTCTGGACCAGAATGAAATCGAGGAAAACCTGATCATCGCCCGCAAGCGGATCAGAGAAACCTACGTCCCGCTCATGGGCGATTTCAAAAACTACGACATCGAAGTATGGGAAGGAACTCCCTACGTCGAAATCGTCAAGCTTGCCCGTGAAAAGAGCGTGGATCTTATCTGCCTCGCCCATCACACCAATGAGCTTGATCCGGAAAGAGCACGTATCGGTTCTACTGTTGAGCAGGTCATTTTAAGGGCAAACTGCCCGGTGGTCAGCGTCAGCAAGCCCGATAAAGTTTAGGCTGTAAGCATAACTGAATCTTATTTATCGCTAGTTCCGGCAGCCTAACACCTTCAAGCTGCCGGGAAATAACGAAGGGGAAAGATTCAACAGGAGGAGTTATTATGTCTAAGAAGATCTTAATTATAGATGACGACCAGGATATTCGTTCTTACCTGAGCGAACTGTTCACCGATAACGGTTACGAAACCGCCATGGCCGAAGACGGCTCAGTTGCTATGGAAGCTGTGGAAACCGAGAAACCTGACCTTATCACTCTTGATCTGGAAATGCCCGGTGAGTGGGGTCCCCGTTTCTACCGCAAGCTTTCCCAGAACGATGAGTTCAAAAGAACTCCGGTTATCGTTATCAGCGGTCTCAACGCTAATAAGTACGCAATTCCTAAAGCGGTAGCTACTCTGACCAAGCCCTTCGATGCCGAAGAGCTAATCAGGATTGTGAAGGACACAATCGGCTAATCCACTGGAATCCATATCGGGCCGGTCGGTGTTCATACACCGGCCGGCCATTTTTTTAACTTGAAAGATTATGCGGGCTAGGTGTAGGCTTCATCCCACAGGGAAACATAACCCCTTAAAATCATTGCACAGGTGGAAATAATGCCCAAAAAAATAATGGTTGTGGATGATGACCCGTATATCGTGGATTACCTCGTAACGGTATTTGAGGACCACGGTTACCTTACTTGTCGGGCGTCCGACGGCGTATCTGCCTTCGATGTGGCCATGGCCGAAAAACCGGACCTGATTACTCTTGATCTGGAAATGCCCCATGAATGGGGGCCGCGTTTTTACCGGCGCCTGACCCTCGAAGAAGAATTTTCCAATATCCCGGTTATCGTTATCAGCGGTCTTCCGGGAATTCATATGGCGATCAAACGGGCTGTGGCAACAATTAAAAAGCCTTTTGATCCCACTGAAGTTATTGAAATAGTTAGGAAGGCTCTGGGCGAGACCGACGACTAGACTGCTTGTCGACGGGGGGGCCTTTCTAACTTGAATTTTTGTTCGGCCTTTTGGCTGGAGACTTGTGTCATGACTTTGCGGGGTGCAGTGATGAGCGGCAATAAAATTATGCTTGTTGACGATGAGGAAGGCCTTAGAAGTTCCTCGGACTCACTCTTATGGATTTCGGTTATACGGTTGAAACTGCGGAAAACGGGGTTGAGGCACTTAAGCTGCTTGAAAATTTCCACCCCGATATAATTGTCACCGACATCAAAATGCCGCGAATGGATGGTATTGATTTACTGAAAGCAATCAAAGAAGACCATCCCCACATCGAAGTGATCATGCTTACCGGGCATGGAGACCTCGATCTGGCCATTGAATCTCTCAAAAACGATGCTGCAGACTTTATTACCAAACCCGTTGATGACGATGTGCTTGAACTCTCGCTTGAGCGGGTAATGGAAAAAATTCATCTTAAGCGACAGGTTCAGGAATACACAGAAAATCTCGAAAAGATGGTCGAAGAAAAGACCAGTCGCATTGTCGAGCTGGAACGCCAGAACGCAGCCTGTCAGGTTGTGGAAGGCTTGAGCAATGCTCTTTCAAATGCTGCCCATGAAGTGGAATCAGAAAGCAGTATGTTCAACGAACTTCCCTGTCTGGTCTCTATCCATAACCGCTATCTCGAAATTGTAGCCACAAACAAACTTCTCAAAGAACGTCTCGGTGACGTGGTCGGTAAAAACAGTTTTGACATATACTCCGACCGCAATTCCGCTGGTAACGCCTGTCCGGTACAACTCACATTCCAGACCGGTAAAGGTCAACGCAGCAAGGAAACTTTCATCACAGAAGACGGCGAGGAGATTCCTGTAACCGTCTACACTGCCCCCATCCCGGCTAAAAACGGTGAAATCGAACTTGTTCTCGACATTTCCGTGGACATGACCGAACTGCAGCGTTTGCGTGATGAACTGCTTGAAACGCAATCTAAATTTCAGCGACTTTTTGACGAAGCTCCCTGCTACATCTCTGTCCAGAATAAGGACTACACCATTGCGGAAGTTAACAGGCGTTTCAAGGACGACTTTCTGGAGCCGATCGGAGGCACCTGCTACTCTTCCTACAAACACCGCGACACTCCCTGTGATGAATGTCCGGTTCAGCGCACTTTTAAAGACGGTGAATCCCATCAGATGGAGACAGTAGTAACAACCAAGAACGGCGAACAGAAAAATATGCTGGTCTGGTCTGCCCCTCTGCGTAACGCTTATGGGGAGATCAAGCAGGTAATGGAAATGTCTACTGACATTACCGAGATTCGCCGGCTCCAGGATCACCTGACCTCTCTTGGTTTCATGCTCGGTTCCATGTCTCATGGAGTAAAGGGAATGCTTACTGCTCTGGATGGCGGTTTATATCGTCTTGAGTCCGGCCTGCGTAAAAACGATTCCACCAGAGTTGAGGATGCTACCAAAACTTTGAAGGATGTAGTCGGCCGGGTTAAAAAGATGGTACTGGATATCCTTTACTATGCAAAATCCCGTGAGATTGAGACCGAGACCATTTGCGCCGGAAACTTCCTGCGCGATACCGCAGCCCTGATTGTTAGCAAAGCCGCAGCTGCCAATGTTTCCTATAATATCGACATTCCCGAAGAGCTCGGTAATATTGAAATAGACACCAGCTCCATGTCTGCCGCATTAGTAAACTTTCTGGAAAATGCCGTCGATGCCTGTGAGCCGCCACTTCCAAACAAGGAATATTCTATAAACATATCTGCAAGAGAAGTAGCAGATCAGATCGAAATCAAAATCAGTGACAACGGCTCGGGCATGGATCAGGAAACCCGTGAAAAAATATTCACCCTTTTCTTCTCATCCAAAGGCAAAAGGGGAACTGGAATAGGTCTGTTCATTTCCAACCAGACAATTGAGCAGCACGGCGGCAAGATAAGCGTTGAATCAGAACTCAGCCAGGGAACAACATTTACAATCATACTGCCCCGAAAGGCTGAGATCAAAAAACAGCCCAGACCTTGCCCTTGTGTATAGTGTAATGATTGCTGCTACTTTCAATCTTGACGGCATCCTGCTATAAGAGCTTTAGAAGCTATAGAATATTCTAATAATTTTAAACAACGACAATTAATTTAATGAAACTTACCACCCGTTCAAGATACGGAGCACGTCTGCTGCTCGACATTGCCCTTCACTCGGAAAATGGCCCGGTTCCCAGTAAAGATTCAGCTCGCAGAGAAAATATTTCACTGAAATATTTGGAAAAGATACTCAAAATTCTTAAAGAGTCCGGTTACATTAAGGGCAAGCGCGGTCCCAACGGCGGTAATGTACTGACTATGGCACCGGAAGAAATATCACTTGGAAAACTCACCGAGGCCCTTGAGGGCGAAGACAAAATCCTGGACTGTGATGGTGATATGACTACCTGCACCAGAGCAGCAGTCTGTTTGCGCCGCTCTATATGGGATGACGCAAATCAGGCCATGTACAAAATGCTTGATTCGTACACACTGGCCGATCTGATTAAAGATGCCCGCCTTTGTCCCATGGACAGGCCCGAGTAATAAAAGATCATAATACGCAGGATGTTGAGTGTTTAAAAAATACCGCCACACCCTGATCATGAAAATGCTCCTCTCCGGTGGAGTCACCCTACTTTTAAGCGTGATTCTCTGGACGAGCTTTAATGTGGTTTTCTTTAAAAAGAATGTCACCGGCAATATCCAATCCGACATTGCCATGCTTTCCGACACAGTACTGCTGAGCCTGCATCACGCCATGATGCTCGACTCCAAAGAATTTATCCAGAACGATATCAACAACATCAGCAGACAAGGTGAAATCAAATCCATCCGGGTCATTAACAAAAAAGGCCAGATCATTTATTCAAATGATCCGGATGAAATCCTCAACGTCATCGACATAAAAAGTCCGCCCTGCTGGAACTGTCACCAGTTGGACAATCCTCCGGCAACCATGAGCCTTGAGCAGCGCACCCGGCTGAAAACTATCAATGGCAAAAAGTATATGGGTATAATGACACCCATCCCCAATTCCGAAGGCTGTGCTCCCGGCCCCTGCCATGTTCACGCTAAAGACGAGCAACTGCTCGGCCTGCTTGACCTTGAGATTTCTACAGAAAAAAAGGACTCCATACTCACCACCTTTGAACAGGCTAACTTTTTCATTGCACTGGTTGTATTTATCGCCACTTTCGGAGCCCTGTTTGTTTTTGCCTACAATTTCATTTTTAAACCGATCAGGAAACTGATTACCGCCACACGAAAATTCGGATCTGCTCAGGATTTTGTTGAAATCCAGCTAGCCCAGACAGATGAGATAGGAACACTTGCCGATGCCTTTAACATGATGGGCAGGCAGGTTCAGGAAAAACATCGCGCCCTTCTTGAGCAGAAAGAAGAATACCGCGATCTGTTCGACAACGTTCCCTGTCTGGTCTCTGTGGTCGACCTGAATTTCAAGGTTATCCGCCACAACAAGGCTTATGAAAAACATTTCGGTAAGCCGCGCGGCAGGCAGTGTTACCAGATCAACAAGGACCGGGACCGCAAGTGCGAAGAATGTCCGGTCGAAAGAACGTTTTTTGATCTAACCCCGCACATGAGTGAAGAATCCGGCCTTTCCAAAGATGGCAACCCCATCCACTGGATAGTATACACCTCCCCTATCAAAGATCGGGAAGGCAAAATTGTCGCTGCCATGGAGATGATGCTCGATATTACCCGCCGCAAGGAACTTGAAGAAAGCCTTGCAGCCTCCGAGCTGCGCTATCACGCAATTTTTGATTCCATTCCGCAAGCCGTATTCGTGCTGGACGCGGAAGACCTGACCATCCTGAACTGTAATGATCCGGTTGAAGAAATTTATGGATATTCACGCGATATGATTCTGGGCAGTTCTTTTCTCAAACTCTTCAGGGAAGAGGAACAAAATGACTATGAGCATCTGATCAAATTAAGGAAAGAAATCGGTCCTTGCTCACACCTTACTAAGTCAGGCAATACAATTTACGCCATGCTTAGAATTTCTCCGGCGGAATTTGACGGCAATCGTACCCTGATTGTCACCTGCAGTGATGTTACGCAGAAGCTCGAAGCGGAACAGCAACTGATTCAGGCAAGCAAAATGAGTACTCTTGGGGAAATGGCTTCCGGCGTTGCCCATGAACTTAACCAGCCGCTGGCAATTCTTAAGACCATCAGTAACCTGCTCATGCGTAAGGTAACTCGCAACCAGCAGGTTGAACCCAAAGTTCTCAAGGAAATGGCAGAGGGTGTGGATACCCACGTCAACCGTGCCAGCAAGATCATCGAGCACATGCGAGAATTCGGACGTAAATCCGACATGAAAACCATGCCGGTACAGGTCAATGATGTGCTCAGACGTGGATTTGATTTCTTCAGCAGACAACTGACTCTTCGCAACATCAATGTCGAATGGAATCTAAACAGCCACCTTCCCATAATCAAGGCAGATTCCAACCGCCTTGAACAGGTGGTGATCAATCTGCTTATCAATGCCCGCGATGCAATTGAAGAACGCTGGAAGGACAGTGTTCCCCTTGCCGATAACAAGAAAATCTACATCACCACAGACTTTACTGATGAGAATGTAGTCATCGAGATTTGCGATACCGGACCGGGAATCCCGGACCCCATTCAGACCCGCCTCTTTGAGCCTTTCTTCACCACCAAAGATGTAGGCAAAGGGACAGGACTCGGCCTTTCCATCTCTTACGGGATAATCAAGGATTACAATGGAACAATCTCCGCTTCCACCAAGGAAGACCTCGGAGCATGTTTTACCATTACTTTCCCGCGCGGTGATATTGGCGAGGAATAGGTAGGTGGTCGAAGAATTATATTTTAATACAGCTGGTGCTGTTCTCGATTAAATGAAGCTTATATTGCTCAAAGCATCTAAATTAAGCCCGGATCAATCATTAGTTAGCCGACATCAGTCCCATCGTAAACTTCGACTCTGTTACGCCCTTTTGATTTAGCTTCAAACAAGGCTTCGTCAGCTCTGCGTATAATCATTTCAAAATCATCTCCGGCAAAATCAACAGCGACACCTATACTTACGGTTAACTGCGGAATATCATCACTATTAACGGAACCCTTTTCAACAGTTCTGCGCATCCTTTCAGCCACCTCAACGGCCTCATCTAACCCTGTATTGTGAAGAACAGCTAAAAACTCTTCTCCGCCGAAACGGCCGAAAACATCAGAAGAACGCAGCACCCTAGAACAAAGAGTAGAAAATGAGCTTAGTGCGCGATCGCCAACTTCATGCCCGAACTGATCGTTTATTGTCTTAAAATGGTCAATATCCAATACCAGCACTGAAAGATTGCACGAACTCCTTTGATGAGCGGCAAGCATCTGCTGTCCGAGTTCCATTACATGTCTTCTGTTGCTGACCCCTGTGAGATAATCTTTGGTGGCCATGAAATATAAATGTTCTTCCTGCTCTTTAATATTCCCGGCTTCCCGCTTCAGGACGACCATACAAATACCACTAGCGATGAGATAGAATAAGCAAACCACCAAAGTAAGAAACGGCAAGATTTCGCGACTGGGGTAAACCCTCTCCCAGACTACACATCCAATTAAATTGTTTTCCTGGCCACGTATCTGAAGGCTATGCGCACAATCTTCAGATTCAAGACTGAAATCGAGACTGTTTAATCTATACTTTTCGCCTATTTTTTTAATATGATCAGCATTCATTTTCTTTCCGAAGGCTAGATAACTAGCAGGAGAACGCACCTGCTTTGTTTTCTCACTTATAAATGGACCGACGCTTACAAGATATAACTCATCATTAATATTGATATACCCGCTAACCACCTTTGTTGGCAGAGAACTTTCCGGCACTTTTTTCAAAAGCAAATCTATCTCTGGACCAAGCAGCTGCTTATACATACTTACATCTTGCTCATCAGCAGCATCTACATAAGTGAAAGTCCCACTCGGATCTATCGCCAAGCTAAAAGCGACACCCAGCTGACTGAATATATAGTCTCCTGTATTGAGAGAAATCCATTTTTCATTCACATTTTCAATGCAATTTTCGTATGCTTCATCCCAAAAAGTATACTCTTCAAGTATCTCCTGCTGAATACTTGCTTCAACCTCTAATGCAACCATTACCCTTTGGCGCATATTTTCAGCAGCTAAATCATCCAAGGATTTAAAATAAAAATAAAAAACGATCAGGAGACCTACAAAGCTAAAAGCAAGAACCATAATAATGGCCTTCCTTATTAATTTACCTTCATAGAACTTACGCATAACTCACCTATTCATATATACAAATTTCAAACACTGATCTCATAGACAATTATCAATTACATATTGAAATATTATCATTTTCATAACTTTATGGCAAAAAAAAGGCTAAAAACTAGAGATCGTATTTCAAAATACCGTTAATTTACTTTCTAATAAAAAGACTCAGGTCAATTAGAAACAATGTGCAGAACACTAAAAGGGGGAGCCCCTATAAATATCAACGCCATTACCAATAGCAACCAAAAAAAACCAAAAGCCTTACAAAGAAAATTCTTCGTAAGGCTTTTATTTCTATGATGCCCCCGGCTGAATCGACCCTGCGACACCAGAACAGGAAGCCTGACTAAATGATCACAATTTCTGGAACTGGCGCTGGCAACAACGGTTGAATCCCAATCCGTACCAGTACTCCTCACTAAAAACAAAAAAATTATGAATGACGGTCCATATTACTGGCCAGCCATGCAGAAAATTCGGCAAGAAGGGAGTCGTTTAGACTTTTACATTGGTACTTTATATTGTTCACTGAAATAGCAGGAGTTTTACCCTTGAGGCCCTGCCTTGAAATTTCAAGATAACAGGTCGTAACCTGAACACAAGCCGGAACGTTCTCGCTTTTCAGGAGGGAACGGAGCCGCCTTGCGGCCCGCTCAGCCCTGCTTGTGTCAGGATCAAGAATATTAATCTTGAGCCCTGACATCATTTACTTAATGCTGTGGATAAAACGTTCAGCTTCGAGGGCCGCTATGGTCCCATCGGACATGGCTGTGGTGATCTGACGGTACTTCTTGGGCCTTACGTCACCTGCAGCAAACACTCCGGGAATGGATGTCGCCATGTCTTCGTCCGTAATAATGTAACCATCTGCATCAAGATCAAGAAACTCAGCAAAAGGTTCTGTTCCGGGATGCTGACCCATGAAAACAAAGATACCGTCACATTCGTGGGTATGCTCTTCGCCTGTTTCAACGTTGCGAAGTGTGACAGACTCAAGCTTATCACTATAGTTTACGGACACAACTTCAGTTGAGAGATGCATGGTAGCGTTACTACGCTCCGCAAGCTGAGCCTGCGTAGAAGAAGCTGCAAAAAAACGGTCCATTTTTTCGACAAGGGTAAGTTCGCTGATCCCCAGATCAAGCAAAGAAAGAGCTTCGTCAAAACCGCTATTGCCCCCCCCTACAATGAGAACCCGCTTGCCGATATACGCCGAGCCATCACAAACGGCACAATAATGCACCTGCTCGCAATCACCAGCAACTTCCAACGGGGCCGGTTTTCGTCCTGTGGCGACAATTACAGCCTTGGCAGTGTACACTTCGTCATCAGCCTCAATGGTTTTGATTGCTCCGGAAAGATCCATTGAATCAATGCAGGCTGCCTCTTCGACAGTAACCCCGAGAGCCTCTACCTGTTCCTGAACACGCTCAACCAGCTCCATACCGCCAATGGATTTATAAGATGGCATATTTTCAACCACCTTGGTCCAGTTGACCAGCCCGCCACAAGCGTTCTCATCCAGCAAGAGGACTTTCAGGTTGGCCCGGGCCGCATAGATGGCCGAGGTCATCCCCGCGACACCGCCCCCAAGAATTATCAGATCATATGCATTGCTCATGATGTTACAGGGATGCGTAAAGGGCTTTCAGCTCACGTGGATTCATAAGCCCGGAATGGGTCTTGATCACTTTACCTTCCCGAATAAAAAGCAGTGTAGGAACGCGCTCAAAATCATATTCGGACATCAGGTTCGCATGTTTTTCACTATCCACGCTGAAAAGAGCAACCTGCGGAGCCTTGGCACCGAATTTAACGAGCACCTTCTCCATGTTTTTGCAGTGAGGGCAAAGTTCCTTATAAAAAATAACAATAGCCTCACCCAAAGAGCCAAAATGCTCAACAGAGGCCAGTTCGGTAATATCTTTAATTTCACTCATTGGTATCCACCTTTGAATCAATATGGTTATTAACTAATCAAAATCAATGATATGCGATAGCCGCAAGAGCATCGATATTCAGCAGTTGCAACCTGTTTTCAGCCAGTATTCTAATGTATCCGGCTTTCTCAAGGGACTTTAGTGCCTTGTATAACGAGGCTCTATGAACCCCGAGTATCGAAGCGACTCCCTTCATACTGAGGGAGCCTAAGGAAATAGTATCGTTCTCTGCCAATTCAGTTGAGTTATAACGCAACAGAATGAATTTAACTATCCTCTTCTCAAGGGTATCAAGCCCAAGAGATGCCAACTGGTTGCTGAGAACGCTCACTTTCATGGAAAGTGTACGAATGATATCCTTGGCAATTGAAGGATGCACCGCCAGCATCTTGTCCACGGTATCCTTAGGAAAAGAATACACAACAGCATCTTCATGGCAGCTAAAAGAGCTGGTGATCGGTTCCTCGGTAAAAAACGGAACTTCACAGAAAAGGGAATGATGCTCCACATGCATTATAACCTTCTCGTTACCTCCAAGAGAGGTACGCACCATGCGAACTGATCCGGATCGAAGATAATGCAGCTCAGTAACCGTTTCCCCCGCAAGGATTATATGTTCACCCTTCTTGAATTCCTGACGGACACCAAGGTCAATAACCTTGTTCCAGACATCGCTATTACCTTTGATTCGCCAGAATTCATCGATCTTAAGTGTAGACATATATGCTCCTATGCGAGGGAACCGGGATTATAATCAATCAAGAGTTAGGAAGTTCTCAGCTCTCCTATGTAGAGTTTCAACTTCTGGAGCATTTCCTTAGCTTTTTCCGGATTACTTTCAATGATATTATTCAACTGGAAAGGATCCTTGCGACGATCGTAAAGCTCGTCGGACTGGGGAACCGAAACTTCCGCTCCGGGTACACAAGTCCACATGTCTTCCTTCATTTCCAGTTTTGCAGACTGAGCACCGGCATTACCGCCAGACCCCGAACCGTCATAAAATACCTTGTTCATGGAGTCGGTGTCTATCTCCTTTTGCAGCCAATGGATGTAGCTGTAATCATGATCAACGATGGACCATGACATGCCGTAGTATCCGGCGATGGCAAAATCACGGACAGTATCTGTTTCGCCTCGCATAACGGGCAGCAGGCTGATACCGTGCATATCATCGGCATCATAGGTGGAGATACCTTCATGTCCGGTCTCATCAACAGCATCTGTTCCGAGCCCCAGACCGTCAAGAACAGTGGCGGTGATGTCCACGTTCTGAACAAAGGATTCTACCCGCTTGCCGCCTTCCATACCCGGAGCGTGAACCAGCAGAGGAACATGAACCAGTTCTTCATAAGGCCAGGGACGGCACTTACGCATCAGTCCATGACCGTGTTCACCGCTGCCCATAGGCTGACCGTGGTCGGAAGTGACGATAACCATAGTATTATCCCAAAGGCCCTGAGCCTTGAGAGAATCGAAAAGTTTTCCAAGCCATTTATCAACAAGGGTAACCTTTTCAGCATACAGGGCACGGATATGCTCGCACTCTTCTTCGGTCATAACCCCATCGATCTCGGTCCAGGGAGCAAGCAGCAGCGGATTGCCATCGTAATCCGGATTGTAGGGACAAGGCTTGTTTTCCCATACAGACGGCGGATCCCAAGGCTCGTGAGGATCAAATGAATCGAGCCAGAGGAAGAAAGGACGTTCAGGATTGCGTTTTTCCTTCAACCAGCTATCGGCTTCGCTAATGACGACAGAAGCATAGTTGTCCGCATCGGAGTTCCAGTTCTGACGCTGCTTAAGATAGCATTCAGCTTCACGGATCAAAGACTTGCTCGAATCATCGTATTCGCCGTCTTCATTCTTCTTCAGCCAGTTGGGGGAAAGATAGTCCTCGCCCTTGAACTCTTCTTTCAGAGGTACGTTGCTGAAGGTTTCGTGGTCCAGCTCATGACCGTTGCAGAAACGGACATAGTCAAAACCGCGGGAATATCCGTACTTGGGAAGACGCATGGGCGGAGTATCATAAACCAGTGCAGTCTGAACCTCACGGCACCAGAGAACGTCTGTAATAGAAGTATCTTCGGTAGTAAGCGGCCGCCATCCGCCATAAGGCAGGGTGTAGCGCCCGGTAAGCAGGGCACGGCGGACCGGGATGGTCGGGAGTCCTTCGCTGTAGGCATTTTCAAAGAGAAATCCCTCTTCAGCAAATTTGTCCAGATGCGGAGTTTTGACTTCTTTATTGCCGTAGCAGCCCAGATAGTTGAACTGCAATGTATCCAGCATTATGAAAAGAACGTTTTTAATTTTATCTTGTGACATAGTCTACCTCGTATAATTAATCTGATTTGGACTCAGTTGCGGTCATCAAAGAACGGGCCGACTTGTCGTCTGTTCTGATAATGCCGATTCCGGTAGCAGCGCAAGCAATAGAAATAACAGGAATGATGACATTAAAGAATGCATATGGAACGTAATCCACAGCACTGACGCCAAGCACGCCGAGAATATAAAAAGCATGAACGGACCACGGAACCAAAGGACAACCCAAAGTGCCAGCATCCTCACAGGTTCGGGAAAGAACCTGCGGTGCTATACCCGCTTTCTTGTAATTCTCACCGAACGCCCGCCCGGGAACAACAACTGCCAGTATCTGGCTGCCGGTACCCAGAAGAATGATGTAGGCAGCACCAAGGGTTGCGCCCACAAGTGAAACAGCAGAACGCGCACCGCGAAGCATCGCGTCCATCAGGACTTCCAGAACCCTTGCCTTTTCCAGAATACCGCCGAAAGCCATACCGCTGGTAAGCAGCAGGATGGTTACCATGATGGACATCAGTCCACCGCGGGAAAGCAGTTTGTTCAATTCAGGAGAAGGAGTCGCGGCCTTGTAGCCGGAGGTCAGCTGCTTAGCCAATGTGGAAAGGGTTGCCCCTTCAAGCATTGCAATGCCGAGGGCACTGACCACGCAGATCACCATGACCGGCAGAACAGGCAGACGCTTATATGCAAGTACAATCATGAGAACCGGAGGCACAAAAGCAATGGGGGAAAGCGAGAAGCTGGCCTCAAGGGAAGTCAGGATGGTATCGATATTGCCCATGCTGGTAACATCCCCGGTATGCATGGAACCGAGAATCATATAGCCGACAATTGCTATCAAAGCAGCAGGAACAGTAGTCCACAGCATGGAACCGATATGCGTAAAGAGCGGGACGTCACAAACAGTAGCAGTGATGTTGGTTGAGTCGGATACAGGCGACATCTTATCACCGAAATATGCGCCGGAAACAATCGCACCCACTGTCCATGCCGGATCAAAACCCATTGCGCCCCCGACACCGAGCAAGGCCACACCGATAGTACCCATAGTACCAAAAGAGGTACCTGTTGCCAGCGATGCCACGGAGCACAAAATAAATGTGGATAAAAGGAAATGTTCCGGGGCAATCAGTTTAAGGCCCCAGTAAATAATTGCCGGAATGGTACCGGAAGCCATCCATGAGGAAATGATCATGCCCACAAGCATGAGAATCGCAACGGCAAGCTGAATACGCCCCACTGCCGAGAGCATGCCCTCCTGCAACTCATTCCAGCTGTACCCGATCTTCAGGGCCATTATGCCCGCAGCAGCGACAGCAACAAGCAGCGGCAGAACCGGGGGCCGTACCCCGATAACGACAGTACCGTACAAAATAATCGCAACCGGAATCGCGAAGGTTAGAAAAGCCCAAAGCAGGCTCGGCTTTCTGTTTTCTGAACTCATATTGTCTCCATTCTTGGGAGTATCTTACCATACTGTACGCGGAACAAGCTCTTAACCAGAATCTCCCAACCCTCGTCAGAATATTTGCCCCAAAACTCACTCTAAATATGGATTATAGCAGTTTTGAAAACCAGTCCGTTGCAAATGCAACATGGATCCCGCAAAACAGTAAAATAGGCAAACTGGACTTTCGGGTTTGGAGGGGAGGTAGTTGTAAAGTGGAGTTATTCTGATTGTCTTGATTTGGTTACCGGGGCGGGCTGATTCTGTAGATCAGATGCGGAGGACAAAAGGAATGTTCTGTGACGCAGATTAAGGACTTAACCAAATCGTTGTGGCTGCTACAATATGATTGTTTAAATTATGACGGATATTTCGGTTTCTTCGTTTGAGCGAAGCAGACCAAAACAATTAACAATAAGACTTTCAAAAAACACACAATCTGCCTATAAAGAAAAACACTCAAAATATTTGAGAAATAGGAGGACAGATGAATTTTAAATCGATCAAAACAAAAATTGTACTCAGTTCTGCATGCTGTATCGCAATCCTTGCAATCTCAATCATATCATTACAAATTTGGGAGCAAAACAATACCAGTGAATTTGTAAGAACAAAGGTTGATAACCTAATTGAAAAGTCTACAGCTACAGGACTTTTAGGAATCGCCAAAGGTGAAGCAGGAGTGATTCAGTCCAAGCTTGAAAAAAATATTGATACCGCACGAACCATTGCCAGTGCATTCAAATCCATACGATCTGACGATGGAACCAGACACAACATTGATATACGAAAGGTTTTTAATGATATTCTCCTCACAACGCTAAAAGATAACCCCGAATTTTTAGGGGCATACAGCGCATGGCAGCCAGATGCAATTGACGGCAATGATATCGCATACCAAGGCAAAAAGGCAGATGGATATGATGAGTCAGGACGATTCGTTCCTTACTGGAACAGGGATAAAAATGGAAATATAGCAAGACAGGCTCTTGTCGGGTATGAAGATGCCACTCTGCATCCCAATGGAGTGCGTAAAGGAGGATGGTATCTGAATCCAAGAGAAACAGGTAAAGAGAATATACTCGACCCGTTTCCTTATATAGTACAAGGCAAACAAGAAATGCTAACCACAATGTCCGTCCCCATCCGTATTAACAACAAATTTGTTGGAATCGGAGGAACTGATCTTCGTTTGGACTTCGTTCAGGACCTTGCGAAAGATGTCGCTAAAGGACTCTATGAAGGCAGGTCCACAGTACAGGTAATCAGTTATATGGGCATAATTGTCGCAGACAGTTCCAATGAAAAAAATGTTGGAAAACCCATATCCCAAACAGGCAATAAATATGCAGACAAAATAAGCCAAAAAATCAAGGCGGCAGAATCCTATATCAATTTAGGGAAAGAAGATGGTCTTGTTTTGGCTATGGCACCGATTCCCTTAGGTAACACAGGAACACCTTGGGCTGTTCTCATAGAAGTCCCAAGAAATGTCGTGTTTGCTGAAGCAATTCAACTTAATAACGAAATGGCTGAAAATGCAAACAGCAGTTTTCAAACAGCAATCCTTACTGGTGCTGGAGTTGCCGTTTTAGCATGTGTAGCTCTCTGGTTTCTGACAGGGGCAATCGTTGTACCAGTAAAAAAATCAGTGCACTTTGCAGAAAGTGTAGCCAATGGTAATTTTGATCAGGAACTAGACATCAATCAAGCTGATGAAATTGGTGTTTTGGCTGATGCTTTGAAAAGAATGGTCGAAAACCTTAAACAAATGATCCTTGAAGCCGAAGAAAAAAGCAAAGCTGCAGAAGCAGAAGCTGCACGTGCAAATGTCGCAGTTGAAGAAGCAAATGAAGCTAAAGAACAGGCTGCTAGAGCGGAAAAAGAAGGTAAGCTTCAAGCAGCTAGAGACCTTGAAGAAGTTGTAAACATAGTAACATCAGCTTCAGAACAACTTTCAGCGCAAATTGAACAATCAACACGAAGTACAACTGACCAATATGCTCAAATTAGTGAAGCTGCAACAGCAATGGAAGAAATGAACGCAACTGTTTTAGAGGTCGCTCAAAATGCTTCCAGTTCCGCAGAAACAGCAAACCAGACAAAGGAAAAAGCGCAAACGGGATCAAATATTGTCACTCAGGTTCTCGCTAGTATGGAAGAAGTTCAGTCTGTCGCAAAACAACTTAAGGAAGATGTTACAAACTTAGGTGAAGATGCAAAAAGTATCGGCCAAGTTATGGAAGTAATATCAGACATTGCTGATCAAACAAACCTCCTTGCACTTAATGCTGCCATTGAAGCTGCAAGAGCGGGTGAAGCAGGTCGAGGATTCGCTGTAGTCGCTGATGAAGTTCGTAAGCTTGCAGAAAAAACAATGACTGCCACTCAGGAAGTAGGCGCTGCTATCAGCAAAATCCAGCAGGGAACACAGGCAAACATAGGACACGTTGAAACTGCAGTCACCAAAATTAACGAAACAGCTGAACTTTCAGGAGAATCCGGTGAGGCACTAGATTCAATCGTTTCATTTGTAGATGAAACATCAGCGCAGGTTCACAGCATAGCAACAGCATCTGAAGAACAATCAGCCACAAGTGAGGAAATCAACAGATCCCTCGCTCAAGTAGCTGACATATCGTCTAAAACAACAAAAGCAATGCAGGAATCAACAAAAGCTGTTGATGAAATGGCCCGACAGGCGCAGGTTTTACAAAACCTTATTAATCAAATGAAAAGCTAAATATTGTGTAAATGTTGAAAACACATTTGATGAGCTTCTAAACAATCAACCAAAGCAGTCAGTCTCAATTGGGATTGGCTGCTTTTTTATTTGGAAACTTTGTTCAACTAAATATATGGGGCAATAAGGCAGAAAATAGGCGGAAAAAACGAAAGGGGTTCACATCTTAAATCGATGCAAACCCTTTATTTTATTGGTGACCACGGCAGAAATCGAAACTCTTACAACTAAGCGTTGCGCAATTCTTCTATCAATCTCTGTAGCTCACCCGCTTGCTTTGCCAAATCTGTTATTGCCTCTGTTGCCTCGCTCATTGTAGCACTTGTCTCAGAGGAAATCTGATTTATTTGTCCAGTGTGCCTTGCTATTTCTTCAGCAGTGGCAGCCTGCTCTTCAGAAGCGGTAGCAATTGCACTCACCTGATCTGAGGTGCCCTCAGCAAGTCTTAGTATTCCTTCAAGAGCGACTCCTGACTTTTGAGCAAGGTCAGTACTCTTATTAACAACATCAACAACCATCTCCATATTTTCTATACTACTCTTAGTCCCACCTTGAATTGCTGAGATGGATTGCCCGACCTCAGTAGTAGCCTGCATAGTTTTCTCTGCCAACTTACGAACTTCATCAGCGACAACAGCAAACCCGCGGCCGGCTTCTCCAGCTCTAGCAGCTTCAATAGCAGCATTCAAAGCGAGTAAATTAGTTTGATCTGCAATATCCGTAATCACGTTCATAATTTGACCAATGCCTTGAGCCTGTTCTCCTAACTCATCAACAATCTGCTGCATCCCTTCCACACGTCTACTAATTTCTGCAATAGATTTAACCACATTATCAACTACGTCAGCACCTTCTTCCGCATTGGAACGTGTGGTATCAGCATTGGATGCGGCATCACCGGCATTACGAGCGACCTCAAGAACAGTAGTATTCATTTCTTCCATTGCTGTTGCAGTCTCAGCCGCAAGTTCTCGCTGAGTATCTGCCCCCTGACTAGCTCCTTCAACTTGGCTGGAAAGTTCTTCAGAGGCAGAAGTAATATTTTCGACAATAGTCCCTAATTTATCAGCAGCCATGAGCATACCATCCTTCAATGCCCGCTCTGTTTTACGTTTCATCTCGTTTGCTTCAGTAATATCCTGAACAATCTCAATATGACCTACGTTATTTCCTTCTTTATCAGTCAAATATGCGGTATTAACTTGAAAATCCATATTAAGTCCAGGTTGAGTAAAAAAGGATACATCCTCTCCTCGTCTCAAGCATTCAACTCCGCATCGTTCTGTCTTGCAAATATCTGCTCCCCAATTACTGCATTGCTTACCAAGAACCTCTTCTCGAGTAGAAGAAGTTATATCTTCTGCTGCTTTATTTATAAATGTCCAATTCATATCCATGTCAGTAACCGAAATAGCCCACGGGATTGCATCAAGCAGACTTTCGTACCAATAAATCTTGTCCATTACCTTATCCAAACCAAGGTTCAAATTAGCACCTAGACCACCAATCCCATCACTAGAATCAACATCAAGACGGGCTTCAAAATCCCCCTGCTTTACGAGATTAACAACCTCTTCAATTTCAGCCAACGGACGAATTAGCATCTTAATCTGCAAAAAATAAAAAAACAGAGAAATAACACTTGCACCGAGAACAACAGGCCAAATGATATTTTTATCACCTAAATGACCTAGTAAACCAAGTCCTACAAAAAGAAATATAGTTACAATAGTTAAAACCAAAAATTTGATTTTTAAGCTCAGTTTACCAGAAGATATCATTACCGCCACCTCACATTCATAAAAGCGTTTATCGCAACAGACAAACCCCACACACTTACATCCTGAATTAGCCATTAAAGCCTACCACATTCAATTATATGTGATAAAATTCTAAACTATTTGACTTATTTTTGCCTGCACTTACAAAATAACGCATTAACTATAACAAATATGCGCTAAAAAAGACAATATAATTTTCTTTAAACTTAGCTCTCCCCCACTCACCAAGTTCACCAATAGATCTCGTACTCCCCTACGGGATCTATTGCTTGGTTTACCACTCCACAGAAATCTTCGGTAAACAGAGCTCACCACATCAAACGAAACAAAAATCATAAAATAAAATCTAATAGCATTGGCATTGAGTGTCGCACTTCTGGCTAACACTCCCCCAAAAACAAAAAGGGTTAACTCTGAAAATGAGTTAACCCTTTAATATTGTACTATTTTCGTACTATATGGTGACCCCGGCAGGAATCGAAAACATCACATAAACACTTGAAATAAAATTAAAATTTATTAGTTCCGACTTATCCAATCAGCGTTCTCTCAAGGCTTCATTTTTATACCGCAAAACAGGTGTCAAAAGATATTCGATTAAACGTCTTGATCCAAGATTAACATCAACTGTGACTGACATCCCCGGAATAAGTCTGATAGGTTTATCTCCCACCTTTATAGTATCGCGTTCCATCTCAATAAGAGCCCGATATACCGGTCCTAATTGCTCATCCATTGTTACGTCGTTAGCAATTTTACGGATTATACCATTAATGGCTCCATATTTTGTAAACTCAAAAGTTTCGACCTTTACCTTAACTTTTTGTCCAGGACTCACAAAGCCAATATCGCGGTTTAAAATCTTAGCTTCAACCTCAAGGTGACTCTCATTAGGTACAATACGCATGAGTACAGATGCTGGCTCAACTACGCCTTCCTTGGTATGGACGGCAAGGTCGAGAACTGTACCTTTAATGGGAGATTTCAATGTCCTCATTGCTAGACGGCGCTGTACTGCGTGAAGATCCTGCTCCAGAGTCACTATCTGCTGTTCACATTCTGAAAGTTCCGTAAGTATTGAATGATGAAATTTTTCAGCAGCTGTCCTGCGTTGTTCAACTGCGTAACCAATCTCAGTCTCGATCTTCTTCGCCGTCTGTGTCAGGACCGACTCAGACTGTCTCCTCTCAACCAATTGTTCTTCCATCTCTTCAAGACCAGATCTTGATACCGCCTTTTCTTGAAAAAGCTTTTCAAGACGTTCAACCCGCCTCTCAGCAAATCCGACCATACTTCTAATCTTTTCCAACTGAGCAAGAGTCTCTTCATACTCTGCTTCCTTTCCTGCAATCTCCTGATCCAGAGTAGCCATCTCGGCGCAAAATGAATCCCATTGAGAATACATGATCCGCCTTTCTGCTTCGACTAAAAACTGCGGCACCCCTGCTGGTTCCATAAAATCACCGACGCTATCATCAGACTCGGAAAGAACCGCAAGCCTAGCGCGCCTTGCATACTGACGGTCAAGCTGATTACTAATATCGAGAGCATCTCCCTCAACCTCAGTCTGATCAAATGCAATAAGAGTCTGTCCGGCCTCTACTGATTGCCCCTCTTGAACCAAAACCTCTTTGATTACACAAAGCTCTGGGGCCTGGATCACTTTGACCCGCCCGGAAGGAATTGTTTTCCCTGTTGCTGGAGAAATAATGTCAATTTGAGAAAACGTGGCCCATAATATAGCTACTGAAATAAGTCCCATAATGGCTACAGGAAGAAGCCAGGCAATCGTAGGAAGCGGCGCATTCACAACAGCATCAATGCCGGAAAGGTATTCAGCCTCCTTAGATCTGTACCTATTTTTATAACAGTGAATTCCATCACAAACTGATTTCGGAGCCAACCTCATAAAACCAAAACATTGGTTCAAACCGGCTTTAGTGAATTGAATCATTTTTTTTATACGCTGAGGCAACGGCATGATCTCTTTATTAGATTCGTTCATCAAACCTGCCCCTCCTGCATCGCATGAAGCTGGGCAAAACGCCCATTGGAAGCAAGCAACACTTTATGAGGTCCGTCTTCAACTATTCGACCTTTTTCTACCGTAAGAATTCGATCCGCGATTCGTACAGTGCTCAAACGGTGAGCAACTATAAAAACAGTCCTGCCTTGACATATTTTCCGCATATTATGTTGAATAATACGTTCGGATTCATAATCCAAAGCACTGGTCGCCTCGTCAAAGATAAGAATGCGAGGATTACCTACCAAAGCGCGCGCTAGGGCAATACGTTGCCGTTGCCCGGCGGATAGAGTGGCGCCACGTTCCCCCACAATAGTATCATAAGCTTGGGGCAGCGCACGAATAAACTCATCAGCTCCAGCAAGCCTAGCAGCATATTCAACCTTCTCAATGGATAATGAAGGATCTGTCAGTGCTATATTATCCCTAATTGATCGGTTAAACAAAATGCTCTCCTGAAGAACAACTCCTATCTGCCTACGAAGCCATGACGGCTCCACTTGAGAAACATTGATGCCATCAGCTAGAATCCGACCTTTTTGGGGAGTATAAAGACGCTGCAAAAGCTTCATTAGGGTGCTCTTACCAGACCCGGACGAACCGACAATACCGACAATCTCACCGGCTCTTACATCAAAGCTTATATCCTCAACCACACAAGGGCTTTCAGGTCCATAACTGAAAGAAACATCTTCAAACCGCACATTGCCACGCAAAGCAGGAAGATTCTCCACGCTTGAGCCGCTTGCAGGCTCCACTTGTGAATTAATAATATCTCCCACACGGTTAACAGACACTTTAGCCTGTTGAATCTGTTGAAAAACTTGAGCAATTCGCATTGCAGGAGCAAGAACCCGCCCTACCATCATATTGAAAGCGATTAAACCACCTGCAGTCATGTCTCCCGAAATGACCAGCTTAGCCCCCACCCAAAGACAGATAGCAACAGTGAGCTTATTGATCGTTCCTGAAATCAACCCGATTATGTTGGAAAGATTTTCCGAATCTTTGGCCTGCCTAGTGTGCCCCACCACTAGATCTTCCCATTGCCGCTGAAACTGAGGCTCAACCGACATTGCCTTCACGGTTTCCATGCCGGAAATAACTTCCACCAGATATGACTGCGAATCGGTATTGGCCTCAAACTTCTTCTGTAAACGATTCTTAAGTTTCGGAGCAAGACCTCCGTATAGCAAGAGCAGCAATCCAATAGAAATCATCACCATAACCATAAGCAACGGGCTGAAAACATACATGACAATGAGAAATACAAAAGTGAACAGAAAGTCCGTCATGGATGTCAAAGCAGGACCTGTCAAAAAATTCCTGATAGTTTCAAGCTCACGGGCACGTGCAGCAGTATCGCCAGTTTTACGGGAAGAAAAATAACTCATTGGCAGCCTGCTCATATGTCTGAATAGGCGTGCAACTAACTCAACATCGACTCGGTTGGTCATATGTCGAAAAAGAAATCCTCGAAAAGCACCAATAATGAAATCAAATGCAGTAATTATGATAAGACCGAAAACAAGTACATCCAGAGTACTCATACCTCCTGTAGAGAGGACCTTATCAATAATAACCATTGTGAAAAGAGGAGTTATCAACCCAAAGATTTGCACAAAAAAAGATGCACAAAGAACTTGCGTAAGCAAACCTCTCTGGCGGAACAACCCCGGTAAAAACCATTTAAACCCAAATTTTGTTGCTTCTGAGCTTTTCTGACTGGCGTTAGCAACAAGAACAACCACCCCTTCCCATTGCGCTTCAAACTCTTCCCTGGTCAGGACGAGCGTCCCTGACTGCAGAGGATCACGAATAAGAATTTTATTTTCCTCAGCACCAGCAACAAGAACAAAACGCTGTTCCTTGCACACTGCAATAAGTGGAAAACGCAACTTGATAAGCCGTTCCCATGTGGTCTTCTGCTGGTCTGCCTTTGCACCAGACTCCCTCACCGCCCGTATAATATCGCTGACAGTAAAAAGCTCATAGGTTCCGACAATTCTCCTGATTTCTTTAGCATCAGAAGGAAGTTCAAGAAGATTCAATGCCAATGCAGTGCAGGCCAATCCACTATCAATCGTATGTCCTTCGTTGGAATGACTTGAACCGGCCAATCCATTAACATTGGTATGCATAATAATTTCACCTATTTCACTCATGCAACTCACAAGCTACTGCCATTAAAGAGCAATACAGTTACGCCGAGAACCAGTTATCCTTTATCTTCCACGATTGTTCTCTGACCATCGGGTGTTACTTTGGGATATTTAAACGACTGTCCTTTGAATACGCTGCTTTTCAATTCCTCAATCATTTTATCATCCCCACCGAAAGGAGCTATCAAATCAATAATCCAAAGATTCGTTCCGCTCCTCCATTCAACAGGGGCAATACGCCCCAACCCTTCTGAAATCCTTTTTTCGGCTTTATCTGACAAGTATGCCCACAGAGCGACGCCGATCGGACCTTCCTCAGTACGGAATATTCTGTACTGACCAGCCAGCACCGGAGGCATTACCAGCCATTCCAAATCCGCAAGAAACATATAACGGTGAGAGCGGTGCTGTGAGAGAACCCAAGTTATCTCTCCGAGAACTCCAGCCATTGTGATGGGTTCCCCATTTGCTCCTCTAACGTTGGTATTCTTCTGACTCCAGTGACCAGATTTATTATTTTTTTCACTCATCCTATTCTCCTAAAAAAAATATTTTTTATTACTGATTTGTTGTTGCCAGCATTTCTTCCAGTTGAACAACTCTAAAACCGTCTTTGTGGAACTGCAGAGTTTGAACCGGTATTTCCTTCAAAGCTGTCCTAGTCAAATTTTTTATGACTTGTTCCGAATTACCATAGGGAGTCACCACGTCAACAAGCCAGCATCTATTTCCGGAATCCCAATCCCTTGGACGCAGTCTTTTATTACGAATAAAATCCTTCTCTGCCTCAGGAGACAGCATCGCCCAAGAAGCAAAAGCCACGGCAACCCCCTGCTGGCGATACAATTTGCACTGCCTTAGCTGTAACGGAGGCAACACTAGCCACTTCATGTCCGAAAGGAATAAATGATCATGGGAAGGAGAGTTAAGAAGCAACTTCACCACAGACTCAAAAACAGCAGAACCATCAGGAATTCCAAAATAATTATTGAAACTTTCCCCGCCTCTTTCTTTAATAAAACTCCTGTCCGCTGCCTCAAAATCAAGGTTGTCTTCTGAATTCGTCATCATTAAAAATATTATCCCACACTTTGGTCCGTGTTAATCCACAAGCCGTAGTTACCGCCAGTGAGTTCAAAACCGAGCCTTTTCATAAAATTATCCATAACAGCTAAAGGAGCTCCTTCAGAAATACCTGTACCGAAAACAACCTCAATGGCATTTCGCTTCTTCGCCCACTTCTTGAAAGCGTATAACATTTTCAAAGCAGCCGATGACCCACGGTACTCAGGCGTTACAAAAAAACTAATCGATTGCGCTGCTACCTGATTGCTGAAAAAATACTCCTGAAGCATTCCCATATGCAAACCGATGATTTCCTTTTCATCAGTTTCTGCAATACAGAAAAAAAAGGAACCGGGGTTATCCACACAATGCCTGACGGCCTGACGGCATTTTGTAAAATCATATCTGATATTTTTAAAACGACCTAAGGAGTGCATTTCTTTCCCAAGCTGAACTACAGCTTCGACATCTGAATGCATTGCAGGGCGAATATTCATTATGATCCCTCACTCAATCGCTCTAAAAGATAATCGCCGGTACTACCGATACTGGATATTTTTGTAATATGTTCGTCAGGTATATCTATGTCATACAAATCTTCCAGCTCCAGCTTAATCTGCAGCATTGAAAGAGAATCTGTACCCAAATCTGCAATGTAGTGGAACTCTTCCTTCAATCTCAAAGAGTTCAGCCCCATAACCTGAGCAGTAACCTGCTTTACCTGTTCAATTATTTCAGTTTTTTTCGGTCTCATTGTTTTTATCTGGCATCAGCATCAATAGCTTCATCAATGTAAACATCCATATTCAAATCAATTATTGCGGAATCAATTTCAGCAGAAGAATCGTCCGGAGAATCAAATACGGCCATAGCTTCAGCAACCTGACAAGCTTCAGTTGCTACGCTCCCCCCATCTCCAATACCTGAATCTGAACGTGAATCTGAAATGGATTCAGAGTTATTCTCATAAGGTTGTTCATCGTTATCAAACGATTCAACAGCTTGCTCCTGTAACCACGCATCCCCAGAAGAAACATCTCCATTAAGACTCTCCGCAGGCGGATCATCGAGCCCTTGAATATCGCTGCCCTGCTGCTCCTGTAACCACGCATCCTCAGGAGAAACATCATGATTAAAGCTCTCTTCCGGCCCATCCTCCAGTCCTGGAGTGTCACTGTCCTGCTGATCCTGTAGCCACATATCTTCAGGGGAAACATCACTCTCGACACTCTCTTCCGTAACTTCTTGCTGCTCAGTCTTACTATTCTGCTCCTGAATATCGGCAATTACCTCATCCACCATTTCATTGAGAACCTGTCTACCTTCCTCTGTATCTTCGGCCACTTGTACAATCCGGCTAGACCCATCGTCATTATCGATACGAACATAACGAGAATCGTCATACAGAAAAGCAACATCCCCCATAACACCGACTTCACCATCAGTTGTCTCGAAAGACGTCTTCCCGAATAATACGGTATCGCCCAAACGCTCGGCCTGCCAATCACTACTCAGACCAATGGAAGACACTCCAATTATTTCGAGGCCGATAAATTCTCCATGCTCGCAGATTCCATTTTCGTTAGCGTCCTGCCAAATTCCGAAACGATCCCATAAATCATCCTCAGCATTGAACTCTCCGTCGCTATTGGAATCATAGCCCAGAGCCAATCCCTCAAGGTCTGTGCGGGCATCATCATGGTCAGCGGCAAAAGAAATCTCGTCAAAACCTTCAATCTTACCATCGTCATTACGATCGAATGCAAGCAAACCATCGTCGCCACTTACCCAAGCCAAATGTTCTATGAACTCGTCATTATTAACATCCATATAGACATCTGAATCATCAATGCCTATAAATTCCAGACCATCGTTATCCAGATCCATGGCTATAGGCTTTTTTCCACCGCCATCAGGCTTTTCGGGGTTGGTGATAGATATTGTATGAGTGGAACTGGCACCGTGTGGGTCGGTAATACGAACGACCATGGAGTCTGTCTGATTACCTCCATCGTAGGAAAAAGAACCGTCACTGCTTACAGAAAATCCGTCCCCTGAGACTAACTGATAGGTTAGCGAAGAATCATCAACATCGGTTCCGAGCACACGTCCAGAGCCGCTGTATGGTGAATGCTGGCCGGAATACTGGGCCCCACCGGCCTGAATTGTCGGAGCGTCGTTAACCGCCTCCACGGTAACGCTCACTGTAGAAGAATGCTCCAGCCCTTTATCGTCGCAGGCGGTATAAGTGAAAGAGGCTTCGCCGTAATAGTTATGCGAAGGCACAAACCTGATATCACCACCGGAGGTGAGGCTGACAGAGCCGTTTACCGCTGCAGAGACATTAGAAATATGCATGGGGTCGCCATCAAAATCCATATCATTGGCAAAAACGTCTTCCTTGGAAATTATTACAGCTGTATCTTCGCGAGTGGATGCGGTATCCGCCTGAGTATAAGGTCTGTTGTTGCGCCCATCCAGATAGATGACAGCATCATCGAACTGCAATGTTTCAACTTCGGATACCGTGTCACTACCAGAATCGGTCCCGGAGGCACCGTTCCAGACAACAGAGGCTGCCCTGTCTTCGGTTTTGGTTACGGTGTAATCAGAAAACTTTCCGCTGAATACTGCGACATCGTCACCATCTCCACCTTCAATTACATCATCGCCAATGCCTCCGGTAAGGATATCGTCGCCACCGCCACCGATCAGATTATCATTTCCAGCACCACCAACCAACTTGTTGATAAGATCATCCCCGGTCAACACATCATCATGCGAAGATCCTATGATATTCTCGAAACCGTCCAGAGAATCTGCCTCAGCATATCCATCCACTCCAGCAAAACCGACGGCAAGACTGGCATAAACCTTAGTATCGGACAATTCATATGAGACTGTATCTTCACCATCGCCGCCGGAGAGAACATCTCGGCCCGAACCGGACAGAACCAGATCGTCTCCGTCTCCTAAATCAGCAACAATGGATTCTACGCCGCTAATCCGAAATGTATCTGCATGATTTCCACCGACAGCAATCTCCACATCGGCCGCGCTAAGATCAATATCAAGCCCGCTGTCACCGGTGACGATAAGCGTATCCGTACCTTCCCCGGCGTCAATGATGGTATCTTCACTATCCACATAAAGAGTATCATCGCCGTCGCCGCCGTGAAACGCATCATTTCCGGCACCACCGATTAAAGTATCATCACCGTCATTCCCTGTGAGGGCATCAGTTCCGGCTCCACCATCAATATATACTGATGCGGAGGTTGAAGTATAAATATTGTCGGAGTTAGCTCCACCATAGGCGCGTTCAATATTATTCTCACCAAGATCGACTGTGATCCCTGTGCTTCCATCTGCAACAAGAGTATCGTAACCGTCGCCGCCGTCATAAATTTTATCGTCCGCATCCACATGTAAGACATCATTGCCGTCACCGCCATAAAGGCTATCTTCTCCGGCATCACCCCAAAGAACATCGGCACCGTCTTCTCCACGCAGTTCATCAGCTCCAGCACCGCCGTGCAATTCATCATCCCCGGCAACGTCGGAAGCTTTAACTGTGATTTCTTTTGGCTCGCTGGAAGCTGTAACAGGCCCAGTATCAGGATCAATATCGGTTGTGGTGGCAATGACTGCAACGGTGTAATCTTCAGCACCTGCGGGAACAGTTATTTCAAGCCCTTCGATCTGGTCGGCTGTAAGGCTCCATACTCCCGATCCAACCGGCATTTCGGTTCCGGCACTAAGATACCCTCCGACAGGAACACCGAACACAGCCAAAGTCAGGGTTTCACTCCCGTCTGCATCGGGCTGCACCATTGTAGAATCAATTACCAGAGGCGAAGTGGACAATCCTTTTGCACTGTCACCATATATAACATCATTACCGGCAGCACCGTAAACAGTATCGTCACCTCCACCGGCATGGAAAGTATCCTCTACAGCTGTACCGTTCATGAGCTCGCCTGTACTGGTATCGGAGACAGCCAAGATTTCCTCAACAACGGTAAGAGTCGGAGCATTGGTAGTAGCCTGAACTTGGACCGTAAAGGAACTGACCTTGCTTTTAACGGAATACGCACCGAACTGGGTTAGTGAAAGCCCCAATTCAAAATCCGCAGCCCAGTCATTCGGCATCAGTAACTTGAGACCTTCCAGATGACTGTATTCAAGAGTCCAATTGCCTGATCCTGTATGAGTTCCTGCAGATAGAGAGACTCCTTCAGGCACTCCTGAAATTATGATTAAGGCCTTTCCCGGATTGCTTAAATGTACGTTCAAGTCCAGATCAATGGAACTATCTTCATCTCCGCTGGCAGAGGGAGAAGATTCTGCGATAAGGATTTCAGGTTCAGGGTCGCTATCTCCATTTATCTCAGCCCCCTCTCCGTCTTCTTCAACTTCAACATTCTCTTCAGCATCATCTTCTGCAACAGCCTCGGCGGTAGAAACTTCTCCGCCCTCTGCCGGTTCTGCTTCAGCACTCTGCTCCAGATCCAGCTCCGGCATAGCAACAGAACTAAAAGAGCTTGTTTCCAGCTGCTCCTCATCTGCGCTATCTTCATCTGATGGAACAACTACATTATCACTCTCTGCAGCCCCGTTTGTTGCTGTGTTTTCAGACAAAGAGCTCTCAATGTCCGCCGCCTGATCTGCTGCATTAACAACCACATCCTGCGCGTCATCACCAGTAACGGTTCCGCCGGATGTTCCAACCACCTGATCAGGTGTAAGATCATAAAATTCATCGGCAGCCGAAGACTCATCGGTTGCCATCACTGCGGCAATACCCAAAGCTGCGGCCATGGCCATCATGCTGGCTCTGGAAGGCAACACACGGGAACCGGAAGATTTATATTCTTCCTCTTCTTCCTCTTCGTCTGCTCCACCTGAAGCCACAACTGTATCAAGCCTGTTGACAACGGAATCGTCAAACTGGAAAAATTCTACATCCTTAAGGACATCTTCATCTCCGGTACCGTCCTTGCGACGTACGGTAGTCCGTCCATTCTCAGTCTTGATGATATAGTCACCGGCATCGCCATCAAAAATAGCAGTATCAGTGCCTGTACCACCTACAAGGTAATCACTGCCTTCGCCGCCCACGAGCACATCGTCCCCGGAACCACCGATCAGAACATCGTCCCCGGAACCTCCGGAAAGCATATCGTTTCCATCACCACCGGAGGCAAAGTCATCATCGGCCCCTGCAAAGACCGAATCATTGGCCGCGCCTCCGGAAGCCCGGTCGCGCCCACCATCACCGAAAATATTATCTGAATCAGCACCGCCATCAATAACGTCATCCCCAGCCCCGGCATTGATAACATCTTCACCTGCTCCACCGAGAACAACATCATCCCCGCCAGCGGAAGCAATGGCATCATCACCCGCTCCGCTGTCAATCACGTTTGCTTTAGCGTCCCCCTTAAGGACATCACGCTGAGAGGAACCAGTAAGGTTTTCGATGCTGACCAGCTTGTCGCCCGCAGCATCACCACCTTTAGCTGTGCCTGCGGCCAAATCAATATCCACACCGGCATCCGAGCTTGAATAATCGGCAGTATCGTTCCCGGCTCCACCCTTGAGTGTATCGCGTCCTTTACCGCCGGACATGACATCATCACCACTTGTGCCGCCAAGCACATCATTCATATCGGTACCGGAGATACCATCAGTGCCGAGACGTTCGGCCATGACCTCACCCAGATTAACAGGGCCGGAGTTCTCGGTAACACCGAAACTTTCCACCAGCCCACCAAGGGAAACAATAGTCCCGTCGGACAGAGTCAGCATGGAAGAATCTTTCTTCCAATTATCCCAATCTGAAATAGTAAAACGAGGCTGGAGGTCAGAAAAATCAGCATCCGGGTTCTCCGGATCATTAACAGCAATAGTAAGCCGACCATGGGAAAGTTCCATGGAGAGGTCATTCAGATGTTGCCCGGAAAAATTCACTCCGCTGGCTGCCAGCAGCTTGCCGAGCTTGCTGAAGCCATCCGAATAATGTTCTTGATCAAGTCGGAGTCCTTCTACTTGCTTAAGTACATCCTTCCAGAACTCAATCTCTTCGGCCATCTTGTTGGCCTGAGCACGCAATTCAGCAGGGGTTACCTCTGAATCAGCCGCTAGCTCATCGGCCTTCTGCAGAAGTTCTTCAATCTCGCCTTCCGCCTCCAGCAACTGGTCAATCTCGTCCTGATTCTCAACGTAGGTGCGGTATTTCTCCGCAGCCTGAACATCTTCCAGCAGCTCCTCAATCGTGGTGGCTCGGGAATTATAAATGGCCCGCTTGATGATAGGATCGCCACCCTCAATCTGAATGCTGCGGATGGTAGCCAGCAGCCCCCTATCAACACCATCAGAAAGGGAATCAATAGGTTCACCGTTAAGGTGCTTCTCATCTTTGGTATAGCCGATGGTAACTTTACCGATATCCCCGACATTAAGGATAGAACCGCCGCTGGCCTCAATAAGGGCATTCAGGGTGTCGGCCATGGTGGAGATCGTTTCACCGAGTCCGCCACCGTCCCCGCCATGCTCCATTTCCATATGGGTCAACTCGAACTCACCGTCCGCATTGAGCTCCATAACAGCCTCGGCATGTGGCGGCGGCGGAGGCTCAGGCTTGCTGCCGCCAAACAATCCACCAAAGAAACAACCTATAATGGTACCTACAAAGGCACCAATAACAGCTCCGACAAAAGGAATAGGGATACAAGTTTGGGTGATACAGGCCATCTCAATAATACTGGATGCTGCCGCCGCACCGCCCCAGGCTCCGAGGGCTGACCCGATGGAACTACCTATGGCCTCGGCCTGGGTATCAATATCCACGACCTGACGGCCCAGGTAACCACCCAGAAATCCGCCCCCCATGTTGGCCCAGTTACCAATATCTGAAAGCCCACCGATACCGTCGAAGAGCTTACCGCCACCTTCTAAAATTGGATTGAAATCAGCGGCAATAAGCCCTTGCTCAAGAACGGACGAAATTGCGAAATCCGTGACCGTTTCAAACAAAGCCCCACCGAAGTCTCCACCGACATCTAATAGATTGGCAAGTTCTGATGTAAGAAATGATGAAGCAAGTCCAACCCCAGCCCCGACTAGATTCTGGCCGAAATCGCTAGAGGAAAAATCTTCAAAAGGAAGGTCGTTATCTTCATGCCCGCTACCGATAAGAAAATCATCAAAAGCATCAATATTACCGCCGACAACTTCACCAATATTCCGCCCAAAAGTCTGGCCCACGGCACTGACAGCAGCAGCTTCAAAACGCCCATCTATACCAAGGGCCATACCAATATGGGAGCCGACAATGGAACCGATGGTTCCGGTGATGACGTTATCTACTGCTGGTGCGTCTGCATTCTCTTCAGCTGGTTTATTTTCGTCTTGATCTTCACAGGACGCATTCTGTTCATCTTTATTTTCAGTAGGATTGTCTTCATTTGCAGGATCATCAGCACTATCTGCATCTTTCTGATCATGAGGGTCAGAATTATTTTCAGAAGAAGTTGTGGCTGTATCTTCGGCAGTTTTTGTTTCTTGTGCTTTTTTTATTGCTGCTTCGCGTTCGTCTTTGATTCTCTGCTTTATTTCGGCTTCTTTATCCTTAGTAGGAATCTCAAGGTCAGCGCCTGCATATATCTTGTTTGGGTCATCAATATTATTATGCTCACGCAGCACATCAACTGGTACACCTGATTTTTTTGAAATCGCAGTCAAAGTGTCATCGGGCTGGATTTTGTAAGTGCTATTGCGGGGGATAGTCTGAGAAGTATTGTTTTGCGGGGTAGGAGTTACCAGATTATCTGGCTGGGGTGTATTTGTTGAGCTGGTGTCAGGTGTATCGGGGGTGTCAGGTGTATCAGGGGTGTCAGGATTAACCTTACCTGACGAAGGAGTGTTATCATCAGAAGACGGTTCTACTCTTCCGCTGACGGTGCCGCCCTCTCCTACAGCGCCATCACCTTCATTCAAGACCCAGTCTTTAGTATAGTCCCCTTCTAAAACTTTTCCTGCATATCCGAAAGCATTAACTACAACTTCGCCTTTTGCTGTAACACTAAATAGTACAGAGCCATCAGTATATTCAATACTTCCAGAAACACCCACTTCGGCATTTATAAATTTTGCCTCAACACCCAACGAAGCACTTAATTCGGTTATAAACTGGTCATCGCCAACTGTCACTTGAGCCCCAATTTCAGCTAGCTTAAATGATTTAGAACCTCCGAATTCAACAGACTCGACATTTCCTTGCGAATCAAAATTAATACGCCCTTTTACTGACCCTAAGACTGTCTCAACCTCCCCCTTCATACCTGTGATTTCGCCTGAATAGGGGTCAACAGTGATCTTACCATCACAATCTATGATTAATTTCTTCAGATCAGATGGAGAGCTTATTTTTTTGGGCACAATAGACATAATTAAAATTCCTCAAACTTACTACTTACGCTTTCTTATAGCTGAAAGATAATTAACCATATTCTTTAAAATTTTACCTCTTGCCTCTGAAATAGGGGCAAAAGATTTAATACTTTTATCATATAAAGAAACCATGTAAGAAGCATCAAGGTAATTCAAACCGTAAACTCGTTTACCTACAACAAGGCTATTGCATTTTGTAGTTGGTGGAACAAAAGTCAATGCACAATAAAGAATTCTCTGCATTTGAAAACGAGGGTCTCTCTCTACTTTATTTCTAGCTGGATATACTAACGGATCCCAAAGAGCGACAAATCTAGCGCCATCTTCAAATCTTTTATACTTGAGAACTATTCCGTCCTTTTTATAACTAGAAACTTCTTCATTATAATCATCTTCGCTTTGCGAATTAATCTTTAAAAGACTTTTAATATTTGAAGAAAGAGCTGTTTTAGTCAGATCATTTGACACAACAATCATAATGTCGGCATCCCCACTCTCTACATCTTCAATGACAACACCATCACTATTTAACTTTGAATTAAAATAATCTAAATACATATGATAAAAAGGATTTAATTCCTCTGGCAAACCAATCATTCGGATTGTTATGTGGTCATCCCACTTAAGCAAGGTATCATTATTTTTATAAAACAAAGTGGATAGATATAGGTCTAAGTATTTCCCTATTCCATTAGAAGCATCACTATCCGTAGCTTTAGCACTCACAGAACTCCCCCCCACAAACAAAATTAAAACCAAAACCATCAATATATATTTCATAAGAATACTCACACAAAAATTAAAACCAATGTAAAATAGAAACCAACTCGACCACTAACACCTTTCTAAAACAGCACACTTTCGAGCAATTATGTTTACCCTAGCATGTTTTTAACCCGCGCCACTCAAGGGTTTTATAAAAAGTGCAGACCCGTATTACATAAATACTAAAACAAGGGCAATAACTTTTATAACCTATCTTTATCTTTTTAATTAAAAAAATCGTAAACCAAAAATAGCCAAAAAAACTTCGATCCCAACCAGCCTGAATGATCATAAATTTTAATTCCATAATATTGAGGAGCGAAAAAGTTATGACGGGTTATGATGCGAATGAACTGAACAGCCAACGCCTACTCTACCTGCTAAAGATAGCGATCATTTCCGCAACAATTTTAGGGATTACATTTTCAATTTTAGACTTGGGATGAATTTCCGTATTATAGTAAGCCTGCAACAAACCATCATCAAAGAGGGTGCCATCATAATCGCACTGCCAAGAAAAGACAGAACCACACACCTCAAGAGGCGCACAAGCACCAAGTAATGTGGACATAAAAAGAAAGTTCATTTGCCTGCTAAGGCTCCAAACATTCATCTCAGGTGTCCACAAAAAATACATATCTGTATAGTAACCAGACCTGCCGGCCTTAGCAGACTGGTAAAACAGATTTCCTTCCATTTTCTTTACAAATTCTTCATATGTAAGACTTGCTGGTTGTAAATCTTTTCCTTCGATCATTCTTTGGTTAACGTTATTCATCATCACTGATTTCGCATCACCTAAGAACACTATAATATTCGGAGACGCAGAATCTCCTTCGTGCCATATTTCAAACCTAACCCCAGTTAACTCCTCATATTGAATCTTTTTTTTATCAAACTCATTCAAAATAGCATTAGAAGCCCCGACAAAACGATAACGAACAATTCCGTTCCATTTTATTACGTACTTCTTATAATTGAAAATTTTTTTCACAGCATTACTAATCGCCACAACGTCATCTTCATTAGCCCCAGCCCAACAAACACCTTGAGCCATCAAACAAAACAAAATATTTTCTCACAACTCAATCCTAAGCAGTATATTTATTCAAAACAAATTATGTTTATTTTAACCTAGTTTTAACCCGCGCCACTCAAAGGTTTTACAAAAAAGCAACGCCAGCTATTACAGAAATACTAAATAAAGAGCAATAGCTTTTATAATATATCTTCATACTTTTTAATATAAAATTCATGAGCAAAGAGATAGCCAAAAGGACTTCGATCTAAACCGGCCAGAGTGATCAAAAATTATAATACTATGAATATTATGGAACTGGAGAGTTATGCTAGGGTGTGGTGTAAACTTGTGTTTTCTTCAAATCAGACAGAGAGCTTGCTTAATAGTATTGATAGCCTCAAATTTATTGACTCCCACTCTCACGGACAAAAGGAAATCGACGACATCAGTGCATAGACATTATCAAAACTAGCGCTCTCTGTTATAGAAACACTAAGTAATTAGCAAGCACTTATTAATATATTTTTATATTATTTACACATTGGGCGATTAAAAATATAAAACACACTGTTTTATCGATCGAACAAAACCAAAGCCATTGAGTATATCAATATCACAACTAATTACGGAAAGAAATTTTACTGCTGAGTGAAGATAGATAGAGTTACTATAAATACCTACAAGCAACTCGCGACGTAATGGAATTTATACTAAATCTATCAAAGAACGATATATCCTACCTTTTCCCTAATTTTCCCTTCAAAGGTTGGAAATACGGTTGGAAAATAAAAAGCCTCACAAAGAAAAATCTTCGTAAGGCTTTGATTTCTATGGTGACCCCGGCAGGAATCGAACCTGCGGCACCAGGATTAGGAATCCTGTGCTCTATCCTACTGAGCTACGGGGCCACTTTATGTGGAAACGGCTGGAGAACTTTAGCGCATTTCTCCGTCCGAGGCGAGAATTAATATCCAAAGAGGTTTTCGATTGCAAGTCCTTTTTTTATCTTTATCCTTATTTTTCCACACAATCCGGTTAACACGCCTTCCTTAGCCCTGCTTCCAGTAAAAAGTTCATATCTTCGGTTACATTTGGTTGACAGTCGCATACATTCATGCCAGAACGCTTCTCAGCTTAACACTGTTAAGCGCAGGAGAATCAACGATGAATACTACTTCGAAAACAATGGATGCGCCGCAGCAGCCCTTGCGTATGCTGATTCTGGACGCCGCCCGCAAGCTCTTTGCAGAGCACGGGTACGCTCAGGTCTCCATGCGTAAGCTGGCTAACACTATCGGCTACTCGCCCACTACGATTTATCATCATTTTAAGGATAAGAAGGAACTCTTCCTCTGCTTGACTGAAGAGACATACCGGGACTTCCTGCATCGCATCAATCGCATTATAGCGACTACGCCTCCCCCGCGTAAGGCCCTGAAGAATATCCTGTACACTCTTGTAGATATGGGACTTGAAAACCCGAATGCCTATCGTGTGGGTTTCATGATGGAAAGCGACCTCTGGAATGATCACAACTCACATTTTCAGGATAACCCGCTAGGCAAGACCATGTACAACCGCATTAATGAATGTGTTAAGGACTGTCTGCCTGCAAATGCTTCCGAAGAGGACATTCGGGTTACCGCAAACTCGGTAGTGGCAGCTACCCACGGGCTTACGTCCCTTTTAATCACCTACCCTACTTTCGCATGGGGCCCGCTGGACAGGTTAAAAGCGCAGGTAATTGACTCCGCTGTTGACGCCATCGGCTGATTACTATAATCGAACAAATCTTTTTCGCACGGGTCGGATAAAATAATCCGTTTACATAAGGAACTTCAACATGAACAAAAAAAGTGCCATGAAACTGAAAAAAAAGGCTAAAAATCACGTCGTCTCTCTGCTTCAGCCTACAGATGCCCTGAACCGGGTAATGAAAAGATTCCGCTCCCTGCAATCCCCTGAAGGATATTGGGTTTTTGCCCTTGAAGCGGATGTGACCATCCCTTCCGAATACATCATGTTCAACAGATTTCTGGGCCGCAAGATGGACAAAGGCCTTGCCGAAAGACTTGGCAACTACATCCGCGCCAAACAGATGCCCGATGGCGGCTGGCCCCTGCATGATAATGACGGTCCGGTAAATATCAGTGCTTCCGTTAAAGCATATATGGCCCTCAAGATGCTCGGCGATAACAAGGACGCTGAACATATGGTGCGCGCCCGCCAGATCATCCTTGCCAAGGGCGGCGCTGAAACAGCTAACGTGTTTACACGTATCTGCCTTGCCACTTTCGGACAGATCCCCTGGCACTGCCCTCCGGCTATGCCCATTGAAATCGTGCTGCTGCCCAAATGGTTCTTTTTTCATCTGGACAAAGTATCCTACTGGTCCCGCTCGGTAATCTACCCGCTTCTGATCATCTACGCTAAGCAGCCGGTCTGCCGCTTGCGCCCGGAAGAAGCAGTGCCCGAACTTTTCTGCAAACCGGCGGAAGAACATATACATATAGATAAGTACCGCGACAAAGGCTGGCGCAAGAATCTTTTCATTCTGCTGGACCGCGTACTCAAGCGGACCATTCATCTGGTGCCCAAGTCCATAAACAAGAAAGCCTTGAACTATGCTGAAAAATGGACTCGCGAACACATGGCCGGACGTGGCGGTATCGGTGCAATTTTCCCGGCAATGGCTAACGCTGTCATGGCCCTTAGCCTGCTCGGATACGATGAATCAGACCCGGATTTCGCCCGTGGCATGCAGTCTGTGGACGACCTCATGGTCGATAAATTCCACGTGCCTGAAAAGTCCCCTTGGGAACACACTGTTATCACTGGTGGAGCTGAACTTTCCGCTGCACCTGAGCTGGACATTTCCCCCGACCACGGCACAGCGGAGAACCTTGAGCAGGCCATGTGCCAGCCTTGCAACTCCCCTATATGGGATACCTGCCTGACTCTTTCAGCTATGATGGAAGCAGGCGAAAATCAGGACAGCAAAAGCACTCAGCAAGCACTGAACTGGCTCTGGGATCAGCAGATTTTCTTCCGTGGAGACTGGATTTCCAAGGCGCCCAAACTTGAGGGCGGCGGCTGGGCTTTCCAGTTTGAGAACACCTTCTACCCGGACCTTGATGATACCGCTATGGTACTCATGGCCATGTGCCGCGCCGGAGTTCTGGACCAGCCTGAACACCGTGAGAACTTTATCAAAGGTGTAAACTGGCTCATCGGTATGCAGTCCTCCAACGGTGGCTGGGCAGCATTCGATATCGACAACTGCGCAGAATACCTGAACGATATTCCTTTTGCGGATCACGGTGCTCTGCTCGATCCGCCCACCTCGGACCTGACCGCACGTGTCATCGAGCTGTTGGGTGTACTCGGTTACGATAAGAGCTTCCGCCCAATCAAAGAAGGTATTGAATTCCTTAAAAATGAACAGGAAGACGATGGTTCATGGTTCGGTCGCTGGGGCGTTAACTATATTTATGGAACATGGTCCGTACTTTGCGGCCTGCGTCAGGCCGGAGAGGACATGAACTCTTCCTACGTCTGCAAGGCTGTCGAATGGTTTGAAAACCACCAGAACAAAGACGGAGGCTGGGGCGAATCCTGCCTGAGCTACAACGACAAGAACTACGCAGGACTTGGTGATTCCACTGCATCCCAGACAGCATGGGCCCTACTCGGTCTCATGGCCGCCGGACGGGTTCACTCCAAGGCTGTCAGCCGAGGTATCCGTTACCTGCTGGATACACAGAAAGATGACGGAAGCTGGGAAGAAAGCCTGTTCACCGGGACCGGATTCCCGCGCGTTTTCTATCTGCGTTACCACGGCTACTCCCAGTACTTCCCCATGTGGGCACTGGGCGTGTACCAACGTTTTTCCGCAGATGAAGAGACCAAACAGATTATGATGCGCCGCAAATATCCGCTTGACCTCGGCAGGAAATGGTAAAATGGACAATAGTTCACTTTTGATCAGCAACACGGTCCCGGCATACGAGGCGGGACCGGATGATCGCATGCACTGCCACTGGCTCATGTGCAGATTGCAGGAAGCTGCCACCTCCCACGCGAACTCTCTTGGCTTCGGCATTGAGGATATGGCCAAGCAGGGCTGCTTCTGGGTGCTGACCTCAATGCGTATTGAAATTGCAGAACTGCCCTTGCGCGAAAAGACTTTTGCACTCACAACATGGTCACGGGGCGCAAAAAAATTGCGGGCCTTCCGCGATTTCTCCGGCTGCGATGAAAACGGACGTGAAATAATCCGTGCCTCCTCAGAATGGATGGTACTTGATTCCGAAACCCGCAGACCGATAGCAATTAATCAAAAGCTGAATCTACACGCTCAAGACCGCTGCGTATTCCCTGACTCAATGAAGCGACTTCGTCCCGGCACACCTGATAAAGAACTCAGGTCTTTAAATGTGGGCTACAGTTCTCTTGATGCCAATGGGCACGTCAACAATACCGAGTATCTACGCTGGTCATTTGACGGACTGCGCTCACTTGGATTTGACCAGAACAAAGTGAAATCAATTCGCGTTGCCTTCCTTTCCGAAGTTTTCGAAGGAAACACCATTAAGTTGATGGATTGTGATTGCGAAGAAGATGGCTTTGAATTGATTGGCCTGAATGAGACTGAAGGGAAAGCTGCTTTTGCTTTGAAAGTGGAATAAAAAGCACTCTGATAATTAAACAAGAAAAGCTCAGGATATGTTCGCATATCCTGAGCTTTTCTTGTTTTGGCTGAAAATTATGTACAAGTTTTCAGCACCATATAACTAACATTTGACAATATTTTATACTCTATATAAATACACCACAACTATTTAAATTAAGGATTAAATATGAAAAAAATAAAATTAAGCATCGTGTGCATATTGGCTCTTCTCTGCCTTACCGCCCAGCCCGTAAAAGCCGATGAAACAGAAAAACAGGAAGTAGCTCTCGAATTGGTACGCGAATCAGTCAATATGCAAGCAATGTACGCAGTGTTTGATTATATAGCCATGACTGCAATCAAAAACGACATCAATAATGATCCTGAAACAGAAGGACACCGAATCCCATTAATAGCAGCACACCAACAAGCAGTAAAAGAAGCGTTTTACGACCCGAAAATTCTGGGTGGATTGCAAAGCCTGCAGGCTGACATTTATGCTAAAGAATTCAACAAGGCTGAACTAGAAGGACTGCTGCGTTTCTATAAAACACCCCTAGGTAAAAAATACATGAAAAAACAACAAATAATCGCAAGAGCAGGCGAAAAAGAAGCCGCCGAACTGCTTGGCCCTGTTTTTATCGAAACAATGAATAACAAACTAACACCGATAATTGAAGCGCTGCGGAATGATGGAATTATCCCTACAGAGGAATAAAGATGAGAAAGATTAAATTCATACTACCTTGCATGTTTACGATTCTTGTAACCGTTGCCCAGACACTGCCTGCTAATGCTCAGGAAAACATGCATATGAAAGCAGCACAAGAACTGGAAAAAGAAACGTTTGATGTTGACTCATATTACCATTCATTCGGTTATGTAGCAGTAATGAGACTAAGAAAAGAAATGAATAAGAACCCTGCAACAGCCAAATATGAAAGGCCATTAATGCAAATTCTTATAGAAGCAGTTGAAGAAACTTTTTTCGACAAAGAAATATTGACAAAAATAGAGCGTATCCGCACCGAAGTACTCTTTGAAGAATTCAATGAAATAGAACTTAAAGAGTTACTTGCTTTCGCCAAAACACCTGTAGGTAAAAAATATATAGCAAAACAGGCAGACGTAGTTCATAAAACAGAAAATAAAATGATGTCTGAACTTGACTCTTTTTTTTCAAATAGACTCAACGAAAAATTTAATATTAAGATTAAGAAACTTATAAAAAATGGCATTATCTCAAAAGAAAGCAACATAGAGCTAGAGTAAAAAACAACCAAATCCTTTTGGAGCCTGATCGATCTGGTTCCCACAGTGGCAGAGCTGACCGGAGCCGCAACACCGGAAGAACTGAACAAAGCTGGCATCTACGGCAAATCCCTTGTTCCTGTCATGAAGGACCCTAAGGCAAGTGTCCGTGACCGTGCCATGTTTTTCACCGAAGACTGTGAATCACTCTTTGCGGGACTGCTGGGGATAAAGAAAGAAAGCCGACTTAGCCCTCATACAGAAGTTGCACGACATGCTTACTGCTGAATTAAAGCAATATCAGGACTTCCCAAAAGGGTTCAAATAGCCGTTAAAAGCTGAAACCGGATCGGTATAACCGGAAAGACAAACACCTTCTCCCCCCTGCCCATCCGGTGGATAAGGAGTTTGACAAAACTTTTACTTTTTTTTGCTACATCAAAAAATATTCACAGATGCTTTTCAATATAAACTGAATTTGTAATAAAACCCTCTGAAAGGCCGCGTATCCCTTGACTTCCCACAATATGTCAGCTAAATATACCGCCTTTCGTGCAGTAATATTACTGCGCGATCTTTATGATGTTTTGCGTCTTCAAGACCAATGAATTCAAGGATAATGATAAGTTGCAATAGCAACATTTCCATCTGCTTGAAGACATTTTTTAGTTGTTCGAAAGAATCGGACATAGAAACAATTTTTCCGCAAAGAGAGAATGGATTATGCAAGTTGCAGGTAAAGAACTTGAGGTTCAGCAGGGTGCGCTTTGCGGCGAGGTTCTCAAAGAGGCCTTGTCCAAGAAGCAGTTCAAGAACGTTGTAGTAGCCAAATGCGGCGAAACGCTTCTTGATCTCACCACCACCGTGCCTGCCGACTGTACCGACCTTGAGCCGGTGATGGCTGATTCCCAAGAAGGTCTGGAAGTAATCCGCCACTCCACCGCACACCTTATGGCTGAAGCTGTGAAGAAACTCTTCCCCACAGCCAAGGTAACCATCGGCCCCTCCATCGCCAGCGGCTTCTATTATGACTTCGACTATGAACGCCCCTTCACTCCTGAAGATCTTGAGGCCATCGAAGCCGAAATGCTGCGCCGTGTGGGTGCTAATGAAGAATTTACCCGTGAAGTGCTTTCCAGTGCTGATGCACTGAAAAAGTTCGAAGAAATGGGCGAAGACTACAAGATCGAACTGATCAACGATCTTGGTGCAGAAACAGTTTCCGTTTACACCAACGGTGAGTTTGCAGACCTCTGCCGTGGCCCCCATGTGGCACGCACCGGTATGCTCAAAGCTTTCAAGTTGCTCTCCGTTGCAGGTGCATACTGGCGCGGTGATGAAAAACGCCAGCAGCTCCAGCGTATTTACGGAACCGCCTTCCCCGATCCGAAAGCCCTGAAAAAGCACCTCGCTCAGATTGAGGAAGCCAAAAAGCGCGACCACCGTAAACTGGGAACTCAGCTTGATCTCTTCTCCGTGAACCCCGAAGTGGGTGCGGGCATGACCATCTGGCATCCCAAGGGTGCGCTTATCCGTGCTATCCTTGAAGACTTCGAACGCAAGGAACACCTCAAACGCGGCTACCAGTTCGTACAAGGTCCGCTGATTCTCAAGCGTGAGCTTTGGGAAAAATCCGGCCACTACGACAACTACCGCGAAAACATGTATTTCACTGAGATTGATGAGCAGTCCTACGGCATCAAGCCCATGAACTGCCTTTCTCACATGCTGGTATTCAAATCCAGACTGCGCAGTTACCGTGACCTGCCCCAGCGCTACTTTGAGCATGGAGTAGTTCACCGCCACGAGAAATCCGGCGTACTGCACGGCCTGCTCCGTGTGCGCACCTTCACTCAGGATGATGCGCACCTCATCTGCCGCCCCGACCAGCTCCGCGATGAAATCATCGGCGTTGCTAAATTTGTCGGCGATGTAATGGGCCTGTTCGGATTTGAATACGAAGCAGAAGTCAGCACCAAGCCTGAAAAAGCTATCGGTTCTGACGAAGATTGGGATAGAGCCACCGAAGCACTCGAAGGCGCCCTCAAAGAAATGGGTATGGAATACTCAATCAATGAAGGTGACGGAGCGTTCTACGGTCCCAAAATTGACATCATTATTAAAGATGCTCTTGAACGTCGCTGGCAATGTGCTACAATCCAATGTGATTTTACCTTGCCAGAGCGGTTCGACTTAAGCTATGTGGGCGAAGATGGTGAGCGTCACAGACCTGTTATGCTCCACCGGGTTATCCTCGGTTCCATCGAACGTTTCATCGGTGTTCTGCTTGAACACACCGGTGGTGCACTGCCTGCCTGGCTGTCCCCTGTTCAGGCAAAAATTCTCACAGTCACCGATTCTCAGAACGAATTTGCACAAAAAGTCTTGCAGTTTCTGCGAGAAAAAGGCATTCGTGCCGAGGTTGACGATCGAAATGAGAAACTGGGCTACAAAGTTCGGGAAGCCCAGCTTGAAAAAATCCCGTACATGTTAGTAATTGGCGACAAAGAAGTCGCTGCGGAATCGGTCAATGTAAGAGCCCGCGACGGGGAAGACCCCGGACTCAAGTCTCTTGAAGAAGCGGCAGAGCTTATTTCGACCGCCATTGACGAACCATTCAAACGCGGAGGCATGAGCTATAGCTTTTCATAGAGACAGGCGTCCCTATCGCAGGGATGACGGTGCCCGCCGAAACGAGCGCATTAGAGTTCCCAAGGTCATGGTTATTGACGAAGAGGGTAATCAGTTGGGAGAACTTCCCACACGTGAAGCCCTTGAAATTGCACAAGACCGGGGGCTTGATCTGGTTGAAGTTGCAGAAAAGGCTAACCCGCCTGTTTGCAAGATTATGGACTATGGTAAGTTCAAATATCAGCAGCAGAAACGTAAGCAGGAAGCCAAGAAGAAACAGACGGTAATCCAGATCAAGGAAGTCAAATTCCGCCCCAAGACAGACGAGCACGACTACCAGACAAAGCTCAAGCACATCCGTCGGTTTCTCGAAGGCGGCGACAGGTGCAAAGTCACTATATTTTTCCGGGGCCGTGAAATCGTCCATAAGGACAGAGGATTGGCTGTTCTGGAGCGTGTCAAAGAGGAAACTCAGGACATTTCCAAAATGGAACAGGCCCCAAGGTCTGAAGGCCGCACCATGAATATGATGCTGGCCCCAATTAAAAAATAAGGTTTTTTCCGGCTTACGTGCCGGTATTCCCAAGGAGGAAAAAAAATGCCTAAAATGAAAACCAGAAGAGGCGCTGCAAAGCGTTTTGCTAAGACCGGCAGCGGCAAATTTAAACGTCGCAAGCAGGGTCTGCGCCACATCCTGACCAAGAAGAACGCGAAGCGTAAAAGCAGACTCGGCAAGAGCGCAACTGTTGACAGTGCGAACATCGGCCAGGTCAAACGCATGCTTCCCTACGCATAATTACTTTTTAGAAAGCTTACTTGAGTAATTAGCACTTTATTTGAACACTCCTGTCCACGGAACTACGTTCGTGGCTGGTTTTAGAGAAAATTCCCTAGGAGGAATAAATGAGAGTAAAACGTGGTGTCGCCGCTAAGAGGCGTCATAAAAAATATTTGAAAATGGCCAAGGGTTTCCGTGGTTCCGGATCAACCCTTTACCGCACCGCCAGAGAGCGTGTTGAACGTTCCCTTTGCATGGCTTACGTTGGTCGTAAGCTCCGCAAACGCGATATGCGTAAACTCTGGATTCAGCGTATTAACGCTGCCGCACGCCTGAACGGTATGTCCTACAGCCGCCTTATTCACGGCCTTTCTACCGCTGGCGTTACCCTGAACCGCAAAGTTCTCGCCGATCTGGCTGTAAACGATGCTCCTGCATTCGCCAAAGTGGTTGAGATCGCAAAAGCTCAGGTAAGCTAAATGTCGGACGTAAAGTCCCTGTTACAGGAACTTGAAGGCCTGGTCCCGGAGTGCTCTGCACGCCTGGATCAGGCTTCTTTGTCTGAACTGGAAGATATCAAGATCGACATGCTCGGCCGCAAGGGCCGCGTAGCCAAAATTATGTCCGGTCTGCCCTCACTTCCTAACGAAGACAAGCCTGTCGCAGGTAAAAAAGCCAATGAAGTAAAGGCCGCTCTCACAGCGCTCATCGAGGGAAAGCAGAGCGAGCTTGCAAAAGCCGCCACCGCTGAGAGTCTGTCCCGTTTCGACCCTACCATGCCCGGACGCAAACCTGCTGAAGGCTCGCTCCACCCGGTCACCCTCGTCATGGACGAGATTTGTGACGTATTCATCGGGCTGGGCTTTGAAGTCGTAACCGGACCCGAAGTTGAAAATGACTGGTACAACTTCGAAGCACTGAACATTCCGCCGGAACACCCCGCACGCGATATGCAGGACACCCTGTACATTTCAGATTCCATCCTGCTGCGTACCCACACCTCTCCGCTGCAGATCCGCACCATGAAGGACAGAACTCCTCCGCTGGCAGCAATCGCACCGGGTAAGGTTTACCGCAGGGACTCCGACCTGACCCATACCCCCATGTTCCACCAGATCGAAGGTTTTCTCGTCGATCAGAACGTAAGTATGGCAGACCTGCGCGGAACACTTACAGCATTCGTCCACCAGCTTTTCGGACCCAAAACTGACGTACGTTTTCGCCCCAGCTTCTTTCCCTTTACCGAGCCCAGTGCGGAAGTTGATATCTCCTGCGTAATGTGCGGCGGTAAAGGTACCATCGACGGCAAACCCTGCCGCGTATGCAAGCAGACCGGCTGGGTGGAAATCCTCGGCTGCGGCATGATGGACCCCAACGTAATGAAAGCAGTTGATTACGATACCGAAAAATACTCCGGTTTCGCATTCGGACTCGGCATTGAACGCGTAGCCATGCTCAAATACGGCATCGGCGACCTGCGCATGTTCTTTGAAAACGACATCCGATTCCTCGAACAGTTTTCCTAATATATACGCAGTAAATACTGCTGGAGGCTCAAATGCTTTTAAGCATGCAATGGCTGCGGGATTTCGTTCCATATGAGGGCGAAATTCAGGAGCTTGGCGACAGGCTGACCATGCTCGGCCTTGAGCTTGAAGAAATTTTCAATCCTTTTGAAGCGATCAAAGACATAGTTGTCGGTCACGTTGTGGAGTGCGACAAGCACCCTGAGGCCGACAAGCTGTCTGTTTGTAAAGTAGACGTCGGTGACGGCGAGCTTCTTGATATCGTTTGCGGTGCACCCAACGTGACCAAGGGCATCAACGTGCCTGTGGCCAAAGTCGGCGTGACCATGCCCGGCGATTTCAAAATCAAGAAGGCCAAACTCCGCGGTGTTAAATCCAACGGCATGATCTGCTCCGAGCGCGAACTGGAGCTCTCCGACGCGCACGAAGGTATCATGATTCTGCCCGAGGGCCTGAAACCCGGTGTGAAGTTTACCGAAGCCATGAACATGGAAGATACGGTTCTTGATCTGGGTATCACTCCCAACCGTGCCGACTGCCTGTCCATGCTCGGTATTGCCCGTGAGACCTCTCTGGCATTCGACCTGCCCATCACCATGCCCAAACTCAACCTCGTTGAGAACGGTGGTAATGCGGCAGATATGCTTAAGATTGAGATCGATGATCCCGACCTTTGCCCGCTCTATCAGGCCAGAATCCTGCAAGGCGCAAAGATCGCACCTTCCCCGGACTGGATGCGTTACCGTCTCCTTTCCGTGGGTGTTCGTCCCATCAGCAACATTGTTGACGTGACCAACTACATCCTTTTCGAACTGGGCCAGCCCCTGCACTCCTTTGATGCAGACCTGCTCAAAGGCGGCAAGATCCGTGTCGGCCTTGCTCCTGAAGGAACCAAATTCACCACCCTTGATGAACAGGAACGTAAGCTTATCGGCTCCGACCTGCTCATCTGGGATGCCGAGCGTCCGGTTGCGCTGGCCGGTGTTATGGGCGGCATGAACTCCGAGATTAACGACGACTCCACCAACGTGGTCCTCGAATCCGCAGTATTCCGTCCCGGCCTCATCCGCAAAACCGCCCGCCGTCTGGCCCTGCCTTCTGAAGCATCCTACCGCTTCGAACGTGGCGTGGATCAGCAGATGAACACCTTTGCAATGGACCGTGCAGCTCAGCTCATGAGCGAACTGTCCGGCGCGAAAGTTGTTTCCGGCGTGGCAAAGAACGAGCCCACTCCCTGGCAGGATCGTACCCACGATTACCGCCACAAGCGCTGCAACAGCTGGCTCGGTCTGGACCTCGAACCTGAATTCAGCAAAAAAGCTTTCTCCCTCATGGGGCTGGAAGTTAACGATAGCGATGCAGATTGCTGGAAGGTATCCACCCCCTCCTACAGACTGGACCTCGAACGCGAGGCCGACCTGTACGAAGAAGTAGCCCGCTACTTCGGCATGGATAAGATTCCTTCTGTTCTGCCCCGCATCTCCAAGACCTTTGACGCTTCCGTTATTGCGGAAACCCCTTACGGCTTTTACCGCCGCATTAAAAACTGGGGACGCGGCATAGGTCTGCACGAAGCCATCAACTATAGCTTCGTAGGTGATGATGATCTCGACCTTCTGGGCCTGCCCAAAGAAGGACGCGTGAACATCGCCAACCCCCTGAGCGAAGACCAGAACGTAATGCGTACCGAGCTGGCTCCCGGACTGCTCAACACCGTGCGTCACAACCTCGCACAGGGCAACACCCACATCCGGGTGTTTGAGATCGCCAAAAAATTCATCAAAGATGAAACTTCCGATACAGAAACCCGCGAGCAGACCCGTCTGGGCATTATGCTCAACGGTCCCCGTTCCAACGCCGAATGGCCCAACGAACAGGGCGATGCCGACTACCTCGATGTAAAAGGCCTCGTAGAACACCTGCTGGCCGACCTCAAGCTGGCCAACTCAAAGTGTAACCCAACCTTCGCCCTTGCTGAAGATCACAGCTACCTTGAGCCTTGCGTGAACATCACTCTCGGTGAGAAAGAAATCGGCTTCATGGGCATGGTCAAGGCAGATATTGCCGATAAGTACCACGCCAAGAAAGAAGTATGGATGGCTGACCTCAACGCTGATCTGCTCCGTGAGATCGTCATGGATCACGAGATCAAGTTCGAAACACTTCCGGTATTCCCGCCGTCCAGACGTGACGTAACCGTAATCGGTCCCGTTTCCCTGCACGCGGAAACCATCAAGGAAGCGATCCTCGGCCTGAGACTGCCGCTGATCGAATCCGTGGAACTGGTTAACGTATTCGTGCCTGAAGGTCAGGACGAAGAACGCAACCTTTCCTTCCGCATCACCTACCGCCACGGCCAGAAAACTCTGACTGACAAGGCAGTAGACAAAGAACACAAGAAAGTGCTCGCAGGTCTTGAAAAGTCCCTGCCCGTACGTTTCTAGTTCTCGAACTGACGCAATTTAAAAGCCCTGCTGAACATGTTCAGCAGGGCTTTTTTTTACTAAGGATTATCTAATCTAGTCGTTATCTCTTCTTCCCGTAGCTACGCAGAATAGAAAGTAGTACACCAAATCCGAGCATTAACCATTCAAATCCAAATCCGGCGACAGGGTTAAAGACACAACCTGTCCCGGAATCAAGAGAACCAAGTACAGCAGGGTCTTTGATCTGTCCAAGAGTTCTATCTTCATCATATTTTCCATTATCTTGTACAACAAAATTGACACGATAAGTTGCACCTAAGTTGAGAACGGTGTCACCAGAGAGAAAGTTACCATCATCATCCTCAATCCACCAGGTTCCCTCTGTGTCAGGATCCGCAATCGGAGAATATCCACCAAAAAATATACTTGTACCATTCGTACTAAAACACTTCAGCAGAGAGTACGTCCCAGCGGTACCGTTAAGAGCGTTTGAACTAAATGAAAAAACCCCATTTGCTCCATTGCTATCCACTGTGGCTTCAAATTCAGCCAAAGGAGTTACCTTAGCAAAAGTGGGCGGCGGCGAGTATGCTGAAACGAAAACAGCCTCCGAAGTACTGTTCTGAACAGACTTCGTAACACTTACAGTCACACCGCTTTGCTGATGTGTTGCTGGCGATACATAACCTGTTTCCATAGTAATATCGATGACAGAGCCTATATCTGAGGCAGTGAAAAATCTGTTTGCTGCAACATCCCCGTTGGCGGAAGTGCTGAAAATTTCAACCGCTTTAGCGAAGTTACTGTAGTTAGCCGCGTATATATTTCCGTCATCAACAATCAAAGAATGTACAGAACTTAAACCAGTATTTACATTACCCTTAATTGTTGTGAGGGGTGCTACTGCACCAGCTCCTGTAGCTGTATAGGTGTCGACTTGATCGCCATCTGAAGAATAGATTATTCCATCTGCGATAAAAAGACCTCTGGGAGCACTGAGAGACCCTGAAAGATCAAGCTCCCTTTTCTTGGTAGCAGCTACGGTCCCAGATGCAGTGATTTCAAAAACATATATTTTTGTATCAGAGCACTGCACATATAATTCTCCGTTATATACTGCACATGCATACGGATAATGAGTAAAACCAGTAATCTCCCTTGTCGGCGCGACATCACCGGAATTACTTGTTTTGAAAACCTTAACCGATTTGACACTTTCATCAGAACAATAGATATATCCATCGTGTATGATAATATCTCTCGGAAGACTTAATCCTGTATTGTCTCCGGTTATCTGACGTGTTGGAGCCACGTTACCATTATCAGAAACCTTAAAGACGTTAATGGTTTTACCTGAATCATTAGTTACGTATATTTCATCATTATAGACAGCAATACCATACACATTGCTAGCAGTTAAAGTTGTAGCTAACCCGCTGATCGTCCGAGTTGGAGTAGCTGTACCACTAGATTCTGAATCAAAAACAAAAACAGAAGCCTTAGACCTGCTTAGAACATATATATCTTTTGCCTGTGTTAAGCTTGGGGTCATTAACACACCAGTTAAGGATAGCAAAACAATCAACCTAAAAATTTTATTCATACTATTCGTCCCTGTTCAACGCTCATATCCGACACTACACCCTGCATAAATACAATTAAGTGCATAGTAAACCAAATCAGTAACAACAAGTATTATATATAGCTATTAAATACTATTGCTAAACGCTTTATGTGTTTAACATATAGCAATATAAATTTAATTATACAATTAAAAACATACTAGTAAACGCTTTTGTTATTTGTCATATTAACCATTATAACAACATTTTTTGTTCCTCTGTAACAAGCCGCAAAGACACTTACCCTTCACTAACAAACCAATCCCACCTTTACATACACGACTGGACTTTCCCGCACTCAGGTTGTAATAGGATTATGTTACAAGAAGAAGCTAACTTAATGAGAAAATAAGCAAAACAGGAACAGACATGGCCAGAAAGACCAAAGAAGAAGCAGAGAAAACGCGGCAAGCCCTGCTTGCCTCGGCCTTCAAGGTGTTTAATGAAAAAGGATATGCCAAGACCACACTGCAGGATATCGCCGAAGATGCCGGAGTGACTCGCGGGGCAGTCTACTGGCATTTCAAAAATAAAACCGATCTTTTTGGGAAACTCTTTGATTATGCATTCATGCCTGTTCGCGATCTACTCTTCAGTAAATTTGAAGAAGACCTCGAGCCCAAAGAGATGCTCATCAGCCTCATGCAGGTCTGGATCTCACATGCAGGTACGGAAGAGAATTTCCGGGCAGCATTCGGTATCATGTTCAACAAGACTGAATGGTCTGAAGAGCTCATGCCTTTCAAAATGAAATTCAGGGAATATGAATACAAGTTCCTGAAAAGAACCGAAAAGATTATTGAGCAAGGCCAGCAGGATGGTGTTTTCAGAGAGAGTCTGAAACCAAGCGTTGCGGCCGCACAGTATTTTTCGATCCTGCTCGGACTGGCACAGTATTCCCAGTTCTTCCCGGAAGAAGTAAACATCCATAAAGAATCCGAATCTTTAATCGAAATGTTCATGCACTCATGCTTAAAAGACAAGTAATCATCCTCATTACCGCCCTGCTGCTAATGACAAGTTCTGCCTTTGCAGCGGACAAGGAACTCTTCCCCACCAGCGAATTCAAGCTCGGTTACGAGGGGATGTACATGTATTACGATGAACCCGATGTAATGCATGAAAAAGGTATCCTCAATGGTGGATTCGGATCGTGGACAGGATATTTTTCAGACTACAACATCATGCTCAATGCCGAACTTGAAGGCCTTGCCGGATCGCTGCGCTACAGCGGTAAATACAGCGACGGCACGCCGCTGGAATGCGACACTGACGACTACTTCATCAGTGGGCGCGCCACCATCGGCATGGGTCTCGATTACGGACACACAGGAATTACCCCCTACCTCGGCATAGCTGCCCGCTACTGGAATGACGACATTAAAACCACCGGCGGTTACGAACGTCAGATCAAGCAGGTCTATCTGCCCGTGGGCGTTAATATCGTCACCCGACTTGACGAAGGCTGGTCCATCGGCGGAACCCTTGAAGGCGACCTGTTGCTGGGCGGTAAGGTCAAAAGCAAGCTTTCCGATGTCGGGTCGAACTATGAAGACGTCAACAACACACAGGAATTCGCTTCCGGTGGCGGTGGACGTGTATCAGCATTCCTTGAATACGACTTTGATGATTATGCACTGGGGATGGAGCCATACTTCCGTTACTGGCATATTGAAGACTCAGAGAAAGACACAGTAAGCACCGGAACCTACATGGAACCGAAAAATAAGTTCTATATGTCCGGGCTTCGTCTTTACGTTAAATTTTAGATCCACACCAAAGCAAAAAAAATCCCCTGTTGATTATCTCAACAGGGGATTTTTTTACGCCTTACGTATTATCCGAACAGGCTTAGTGACCTTTGCAAACATGTTTGCTGGAAGCCCAGCCATCCATATACCATGCACGATCGCCCTGTATCTGCAAGCCGTGCACACGAATATACTCCAGCTGATCTTCCGAATATTCCTGACCCTCAATAGGCATAAGAGCATCGACTTCAGAAGGTCCGTAAGCCTTTTCTGAATCGTCAGCAACGAATACGGGCTTACCCATGTCCCCTTCGGGGTGTTTAGTGGTCAGCTTTCCAAGCCCAATCCCCTCTGCCTTGCATGGCACTTCTATGTCATGAACAATATCCATTTTGAGTCTCCTTAACTTTGGTGAGTAATGCCAGATAGTACTAACCGATGAAATATGCTGTCATAATAAGCATAATATTCATGCATATACAATATGGGAGTTCTGCATAGGGGTATGGCATCAGGAGTAATTGCGCCCACGCTTTGAGATTTTCCTGCTGGATTGTTCATATATTTTTGCGATATAGAGCAGCAATCAGAAGAACAATTACTTGCGAGGAATTTGATGGGCTGTTGTATCGGAGAAAAGCATAGCAACTGGTGTCAGGATAACCTTACTGGCCCCAGTTATCCCCCGGTTTATATTGATAAAGAAGGAAATGAGTATTGTATCTTTCACGCTCCGGCAGAATGTAAGTTTGTAGAGTTGTATGATGAGCGTGAAGGCGGTGAGAAACCCGCTTTAATGAGTGGGGAAGATTTTAATCAGCTTGTATTTGATCGGATACAGGGGGTTATTGATGCTGGGGAGGATGAGGAAGCAGATTTCAGAGACACATATACTTTTATAGTTGAATGGAATCCTCGTTGCAATTTTGCAGGAACTATTTTTCCATACACAATCTCATTTTCATTATTTCATGAGAAAAAAAATATCTCACTTCCGCCTATAAGTTTTCAAAAAACTACATTTTTAGAACAAACTTTTTTTGACCAGATTCATTTCACATCAGATGTTTATTTTGGAATAGCAATTTTTGAAAGAGATATTTTATTCAAGGGGACTCTTTTCAATGGGTATGCAGATTTCAATGGAGCCAATTTTCTAGGACATGCGACTTTTGGGCAAACGACATATAATTGTGGAGCTTCTTTTCTTGAATGTGTCTTTGCTGGACAGGCTGATTTTGAAATATCTGTATTCAAGGCTTTTACAGAATTTAACAAGACCCTATTTAAAGATGAAGCTATTTTTGAAGGAACTAAATTTCATGAAGCTGCTACATTTACTAAATCTATTTTTGATAAAGAAGCCAATTTCAATGCAGTACAATTCAGAGGTCTTGCTTATTTCGAAAATGCTTATTTTCATTCGGAAGCTCATTATTTTTCAACTCAATTCAGGAAGAACGCAACCTTTTCATTCTCAGTATTCAGTACCAATGCAAGATTCGATGATTCTCAATTTAGAGGTGATATAAGTTTTTTAGAAACATTCGTTTACGGAGATATGGTGTGCAATAGAGTTCAATTTCGGTCAGAAGCTATATTGACCGACTCAAAACTCGGAACAAGAAGCTGTTTTCAAGAGACACAATTTCGTGCAGATGCATATTTCTCAGGAACTTCATTAGGAGAAACACATTTTAATGATTCGGAATCACGTAAAAAAATTTACTTTGATGATGCATATTTTAACAGTGCTGATTTTGAACTAATGGAATTGAAAGGTCCTGCAGCTTTCAACGGAGCACACTTTAACAATCGGACCAGCTTTAAAAATTGTATTTTTAGCGACTACACAAACTTCGAACAATCCTCTTTTAAGAACTATACCTCCTTCAAATATGCCCATTTTAAAGAATGGACTTACTTCAAAAATGTAATATTTGAAGGCGAAATCGAATTTGCAGGGGCAATTTCCAAAGAAACCATCCTCATAGAATCAACAAAACTTTTTAATCTCAAGCTATCCGAAACAAACATAGAATCCTTCCAATTCACAGAATGCACATGGCCCACAATAGACGGACGAAAAGCTATCTACGATGAAATCCAAGCCCTTGAATCAGACCAAACACCTGATTACTTGAAGCTTGAAGAAATTTACCGCCGCCTCCAAAAAATAGCCCGCCAAAACAACGATGAAGTGCAAACCTCAGCATGGCATTACAAAGAAAAAGACATGTCACGCAAAAGGCTGTCACATGTATCCTTATTTCCATTAATTATAATCGCCACCCTAGCCCTTGCTATGACTATGTGCATTAACCAAATACTTAAAAGTAATGCCCTAAACTCAAGCTCATTTATCACCTGTCTTATTTTGGCAAGTTCACCATTTTTACTTGCCTATGACGAATATAAAACTAACCAAAAATCACACAAATGGTTTCCCAAAATATACCTAAACATCTACCGCGCTATAAGTGGCTACGGAGAAGAACCTCTAAGAGCTTTTCTCTGTTTAATACTTTTTATTGTAACCGCTTTCTTTATGCCCACAGACCTACTAACTCACTATAAATTTGCAGCAATAACGACCGCAGCCCAATACCTACCAATTATTAAAATTAGCTCAGAACCACTCAGCCTAGCTACGCTAGCACAAGCACTCTGGAGATTGCTTATAACAATCCAAGCCGCCCTCTTCGCCTTCGCCCTCCGCAACAAACTAAGAAGATAAAAAAAGGCCCAAGCATAGCGCTCGGGCCTTTTTTCTTCATCCACTCAAAAACGAGCCACCACATATTTCATGAATAAGTTTTAAATATTCATCAAACTTTGTAACACCTTTTCTTGACTGGTAACACAAAATCAAGTAGATACTTTTCAAGAAAAACGGCCCCAGTCCGGAAAGAAGCTACTGCTCAGCACGCTTTCCGGCTTCTTGAATACCCTCAAGAAGATCTACCTCCATCCCCGGGGCATTAAGTTTTTCAAATCCCACGGCGACTCGGAAATAACTACCTCTAGATTCGAGCACGAGCCTGATAGCGCCTGTCCCTGCTATCAGGCCCGTGGGGATACACGAAGCATAAAAAAAGGCCGACATCCATCTTAATGAAAGCGGATGCCGGCCTTTTTGGTTTTTAGAAGAATCCTACAGTTCAAATGGACGGATAACCCGATCCAAGACTCCCTGCACTTTGGATATTGCTACGCCGTAATTAGTAACCGGAACCCCGCTACGCTGGCATTCTTTGATGCGACGAAGCATCTCGCTGCGATTAAGCATGCAGGCTCCGCAATGAATAACCAGCTTGAAGCGCTCCAAATCTTCAGGGAAATCATGACCGGAATACATAACAAAATTGATGTCCTTTCCGGTATACTGGCGAATCCAGCGCGGAATCTTAACCTTTCCGATATCATCGGCAACGGGGTGATGGGAACATGCCTCACCCATCAGGACAGTATCCCCATCCTGCAAGGAATCAATGGCCTTTGCACCTTCTACAAGACTGGGCAAATCCCCTTTGTAGCGGGCAAACAGAGTCGAAAATGTTGTTAACGGAATCTCATCCGGCACATCCCCGGCAACGCTCATAACAACCTGTGAATCAGTTATGACCAACGCGGGCTTGCGCTTCATTGAAGACAATGTTTCCTCAATCTCCCGTTCTTTGACTGTTACCCCCACAGCATCGCAATCGAGGATTTCACGCAGAACCTGAACCTGCGGGAGAATCAACCTTCCTTTGGGGGCTGCAAGGTCAATGGGCACCACGCAGACAACCCAGTCGCCCTCACCGAACAGATCACCTGCGAGGACTGGATCGCGCTTCATTTCTTCCGGAGCAAGCGTGATGATGGCTTCCTTGAGTTTATCAATGGAACAGGCTTCCAGCACTGAAGTCTTGTAAAATGGGATTCCGCGCTGACGGCAATAGTCCATATCAGACTCAAGCGGCTCGCACAGATCATTCTTATTGAAAGCTACCAGATAAGGAATTTCCAGTTCAGCAACCTTGTCTATCAACTTCATTTCGTAATCGGTAAGTCCATCTTCGCCAACGACAACCAGAGCAAGGTCAGTGCGCATCATGACCTTATTGGTAGCCTTAATACGCAACTCGCCGACCTCTCCGCTATCATCCAGTCCGGCTGTATCATAAAATGTCACAGGACCGAGAGGGAGCAATTCATAATGCTTTGCCACCGGATCAGTGGTTGTTCCGGGCTGATCGGAGACAATCGCCACATCCTGCCCGGAAATGGCGTTGATTAATGAAGATTTACCGGCATTGCGTTTGCCTACAAGGGTTACCACAAGACGGACACCGCGAGGAGCCTTATTAGACATTATTCATTCTCCTTGAAGAACCTTTGGAAGCTGACGGCACAAAACCAAGTGCGCGGACTAATTCTTCGGCTCGGGAAATAGTATCGGCAACATCTACAGAAATAGCATTCTTGCCGGGATATATATTGTAATCCTTCCGCTTGGCGGCGGGAGTAACCGAAGGCATAATGACATTGCAACCACGCTGCAAGCCCTTTTCCCTGCCCTTTGAATCAAAGGAATCAAGGGCGGAGGTAGCAGGAATATTAGACAGCGGATTTAGCAAACGGGCCAAAGCTGTAAACCTGTATGAAAGCTCAATATCGCTTGTTTCTGCTAAAGAAAAAGGTGTATCGGGATGCGGAATAAACGGCCCTGCCGCGATCATATCCAGATCGAGGGCACTAAGAAAAAGTAAGTCATCTGCAAGCTGCTCCAAGGTATAGTCCGGAAGCCCTACAATGATTCCAGACCCCACCTCATAACCTATATCCTGCAAGGACCGCAGCAACTCGATACGCTGATGATAATTCTCACCACACCTGATTCTTTTATAGATCTCCGGGGCAGTTGTTTCCAGCTTAAGCAGGCAGCGGTCAGCACCGCAGTTAAACCAATGCTCGTATTCCCCGGCACTACGGTCTCCCAGTGAGAGAGTTACCGCCACATCGTGCGATTCCTTGATCCCTAGAATGATATCCTCGACCTGCGCTGGGGAATAGTTGAAGTCATCACCGGACTGCAGAACAATGGTACGCGCACCTGCCTCAGCAGCCAGATGCGCGGATTCAATTATGGAATCAACCTTCATGCGGTAACGACTCACTTTGGAATTAGGAGCACGCAGCCCGCAATAATTGCACTTCTTATTGCAGATGTTAGAAAACTCGACAATGGCCCGCAAATACACTTCACGCCCAAACGATTCTTCCCGCAAACCATCGGCTATTGCATACAATTCTTCATCATTGCCGCCATTCAGGTAATACAAAATATCATCACGCCCGAGCACAGCCATCATCAACCCCTTCAACATTTACACTGCACTTCATAGCCCTGGAACATTCACTGACCAGTCTGAATGCGGCAATCTCATCAGCCCCGGCTCCAACCGGAACATTTCCTGACTCGGCCCAGCTAAAAAGTTTTTCAACATCAGCCTCAACACATCCCCAGAATCCTTGAGGAGCATGAACGCTGGAATGGGCGTACTGCCCGAAACAAATGGTATCATCTACAATAACAAGCGGCAGACATGGAAGATTGCCGGCCGGAAAAACATTTACCTTTTCAGGATGACGTTCAGCCAGTTCAGCTAAAAATGATTGTGAAAGCTCAAGCTCATCATCGACAGACTGCCGGGAAATTCCGAAACGAAGAGCAGTTAAGAACGAATCGTCCCATCCATTTTCGCTTCCGGGCTGCACGGCAATAACATCAAGGCTGTTGAAACCGGTACGCGACAAGGCTTTCTCCAATCCCTGAATATGAACTTCGGACTTTGAAAAAGGGCCGTAAACCGCGGCATGGAGGATAATTCTCCTCTTCGCCTCGGCAAACATTGCAGGAATGCCCAACTCTCCTACGCCACTTACGAGCTTCATTTCTTCTTACCCCACTTTACTTCATCCGAGGTGAAACCCTGCTTGCAAAGCCGTTGCGGCGACAGAAGTTCGTCAACGTCATCAGCCCCGGCAAGCCCCTGAAAAACAATTTCATCCCGTAATGAACGCCCGGATTCACGGCAGGCAGCGATTAGTTTTTCCACAGAGCTATACCCCAGAACCGGAACCAGAACCGTGGCCAGCGCGTAGCTGGACTCCACATGCTCGCGGCAGCGGTCAGTGTCAGCGGTTATCCCATGTACACAATTACGAGTAAAACTTACGGTTACATTTTGCAGCAGACTTAAGGAATTAAGGATATTGTGCGCCAGAAGCGGCATAAACTGATTAAGCTCCAACTGAGCCATAGACGCGGCAAGAGTAATGGTCTGATCATTGCCCATAACCTGCAAAGCCACCTGCGCAACCGATTCAGGTATAACCGGATTGACTTTACCGGCCATGATGGATGAACCGCACTGACGTGCAGGAAGTTTGATCTCTCCAAGCCCGGTAGAAGGTCCGCTACTCAACAGCCGCAGATCATTTGCGATCTTCATCAGATTTGTGGCGTAGGACTTAAGCATGCCGGAGACTTCTACAAAAGAATCACAATTCTGGGTGGCATCAATAAGATTCTCTGCCCTTGAAACTGGCAGACCGCATATATTTTTCAACTCGCCTGCAACCCTGAGGATGTAGTCCCGAGGTGCACCAAGTCCTGTTCCAATAGCAGTCCCGCCCAGATTGACCTTCTTAATCCTTTCCCGGCATTTGAAAATGCGCCAACGGTCACGGGCGATAGCATCAGCAAAGGCACCGAAAGTCATTCCCAGCGTCATGGGAACAGCGTCCATCAGTTGCGTCCGCCCCACTTTTACAACCTGTGAGAATTCCGTTTCTTTCTGCTGTAATGTCTCTTGAAGTTTTGAGACCTCTTTTTCCAGATCAACCAGCTGCGCAAGAACTGCCACCTTCAGAGCCGTGGGGTAAACATCATTGGTGGACTGATGCATATTTACGTGATCAACGGGGTGGACCAGATTGTAGTCCCCAAGTTCACCGCCCAATATCTCAACTGCCCTGTTGGCTATGACTTCATTAAAATTCATATTAGTGGAAGTTCCCGCACCGCCCTGATAAGGATCAACCACTATACTGGAATTAAATTTACCGGAGGAAACATCCCTGCATGCCGTAATAACCGCCCTTCCTATCCTGTCATCCAGAAAGCCCAGTTTCATATTTACAGCAGCACATGCCTCTTTCACCTGCCCGAATGAGCGGATAAACCGATCATGAATTCGGGAATCGGATAGCGGGAAATTGAGCATAGCCCGCCGGGTATGGATACCGTAATACGATTCCGCCGGGATCTCCATTTCACCCAGCGCGTCCTTCTCTATGCGGAAAGCAGTTTTTCCGACTTCAGACATATTTCCCCCGGATTCTAATTACAGATAGAGATCCCGCTCGCCTTTTTCCATACGGGAAAGGCGGTCAGTAAGCAGCTTGCGGCGTTCAGGATCAGCATAGCCTTCAATTTCCTTCCTGATCAATTCCTCACCTACTTTCTTGGTCTCTTCAGAAGCGTAGTCTTCAAGGTATTCCTTAAAAGTCAGCAAGCCATTGGGCAAGCAGAATTTCTGGATGAATCCGGTCTTGGCCAGTTCCATAAAATGCTCGCCGGTACGACCAAGGCGATAACAGGCAGTACACCATGAAGGCACATAGCCATGATCACCTACGATGGAACGGATGGTTTCATCAAGGGAACGGCTATCGCCAATACAGAACTGCTGAACCTCGGGACGGTCATATTCAGGATCACTGTAGGCGCCGGGGTATGTGCGCGAACCGCCTGAAATTTGGGAAACACCTACTTCCAGCAATTCTTTGCGGGTCTCGGGATTCTCTCTGGTAGACAGGATCAGTCCGGTATACGGCACTGCCAGGCGCAGTACTGCCACAATTTTTTTGAAATCATGAGGTGAAGAAAGGAAAGGAGGATTCAGTGCCAGATCAGAGTTCTGCGCAGGCTCAATACGGGGAAATGAGATAGTATGAGGACCTACGCCGTAATCGGCTTCCAGCTGCAAAGCATGATAGAGCAAACCCATAACCTCGAAGACCGGATCATAAAGACCGAAAAGCGCGCCCATGCCGACATCATCAATACCTGCTTCCATAGCTCGGTGCATGGCATAAAGACGCCAGTTGTAATCTGTTTTACGGCCCGCAAGGTGATATTTTTTGTATGTTTCCTGATGATAGGTTTCATGGAAACACTGATAGGTACCGATACCGACCTCATGCAATTTCCTGAAGCCCTCAACATCCAACGGTGCACAGTTGATGTTTACCCTGCGAATCTCACCACTCTTGCGGGAAGTAACGGAGTAAACATCTTTAACAGTCTGAGCAATCCAGTCCGCATCATACTTGGGGTGTTCACCATAAACCAGAAGAAGACGTTTATGCCCCAGATCTTCAAGGACCTCGACCTCTTTATGAATTTCTTCCGCAGTAAGAGTTCGACGTTCGAGATCTTTATTAGTGGCGTTAAAACCACAGTATGCACACTGGTTGGCGCATTCATTAGAAATATATAGAGGAGCAAAAAGGACCAATCTGTTGCCGTAGATTCCCTTTTTCACTTCAATGGCGGCTTCAAAAATTTCATTGTCCAACGCCTTGTCCTTGTTCTTCAGCAAAACCGCCGCCTCAAAGGGAGAAAGACCTTTTCTCTCCTTGGCTTTTGCTATGACGTCACGGACGAGGGATGGTTCAGGATTGGTGGCTTTTTCAATTTCCGACCAAATAAGCTCTTCATCAATAAATGATTCAAGATCGGTTCCAAGGGTGGCATTCTTATTCATAACGGTATCCTTTCCTACACGAGAAGTGATTTGACTTTTACGCCTTGAAGCATGCCAAGTTGCCCGGTTAATGCCCCGACCTCGTCCGTGGTTGCCTCGATAATTATACCGATGACATTCACGCCCTTTTCGCGGAAAGGAAGTCCCATGCGCCCTACAATGATTTCTCCATGCTCACTCAAGGTCTGATTGACCTTGGGTGCAGATTTGTATCTATCTTTGATGGTTATTCCTATAATTCCCAAACGCTTATCCATTAAAAAGGCTCCGCAATGGTCGAAGTAAAGAAGCAGCTGACAGCTTCCGGAGCTTGCCGGGGAAACCCCTGCAGGAAGTCAGGACGGACCCTTTTCCTCGGTAATTTGCCGGTAAGAAAAACACTGGCTGTTTTCACAAAACAGCCTCCGAAACTTGCGCCGACCCTTGGGCCAGATAAATCCTCACCTCAGGCAAACGCATGTATATAGTTTTTTAGAGATTCAGCTTGATGCCCTTCTCTTTCAAGGCATTAAGTTTGCTGCTGCGATCATAGTAATGAGTATGCAGGAGTTCATGGGATTTATGTCCGCAAGGACCATCATGCAGGAAACCTTTTTTGGGATCGTAAATTTTAACGATCATGGGGTTATCCTGAGATTTTCTGTACTTGTAGATATCCTTGTTGGCATCTGCTGCATAAACAGAGTTCTGACGGCGAGCAACGAAGTCCATGACTTCTGCCGCTGCCTCTTTGGCAATATTCACGCCCAAAACCGCATAACCGGCCACTGCACCTGCGGCCTTGATGAAACTGCGTCTGCTTAATTTCATATCAGTTTCTCCTTATGCCTTAATTTTGCGGGCTCTGAAACGCTTGTTGATCTGAGCCACTGTAGACCTGAACAGGGAAGCCCGGATTTCAGGATCAAGAGGCTGTCCGCCACCGTTAACGCAACCGCCGGGACAAGTCATAATCTCGATAAAGTGATAAGGAGATTTACCTGCACGAACTTCATCACAAAGCTTGGCAGCGTTATCAAGACCACTGGCAACTGCAACTTTCACAGTTCCGAAGTTGGGAACATGAACATCAGCAGTGTTGATGCCTTCATGGGTACGGACAACTTTGACATCAGGGCTGGGAATCTTGGTTCCGGAAAGGACTTCGTAAGCAAGCCTGAGAGCTGCTTCCATTACCCCGCCGCTGTTACCGAAGATGGTAGCCGCACCGGTTGATTCACCGAGAACCGGATCAGGATCTTCATCCGGCAGGTTGTTAAAATCAATACCTGCGGCCTTGATCAAGTAAGCCAGTTCACGAGTGTTGATAGTTGCATCGATGTCACGATCAAATCCGCTGTCATTCATCTCACTGCGCACGCCTTCGTACTTTTTAGCAATACAGGGCATGATGGACACAGTGTAGATTTTTTTACCTTCAGTCTTTGTTTCCTGTGCACCGTATGTCTTAGCCAAGGGACCAAGCATAGCGATAGGAGACTTACAGGTAGACAGATGCGGAAGCAGATCCGGATAAAAAGTCTCCGAAAACTTGATCCATCCCGGACAACAGGAAGTAAACTGAGGCAAAGGCAGAGTATCTTTTTTGCCCTGATTCTTGACCCTTTCAAGCAGTTCTGTTCCCTCTTCCATGATGGTCACGTCTGCTGCAAATTCGGTATCCCAGATATAGTCGAATCCAAGCTTGCGCAGAGCCGCGTGCATCTTTCCGCCAACATATGTCCCGGTAGACGCACCGAAACATTCGCCCAGAGCGTAACGAACCGCAGGAGCCGGCATAGATACAACAATGGTATCCGGGTCCTTAAGTTTCGCTGCAAGCTCATCAACGAAGGAAACACCCTCATAAATAGCACCGTACGGACAGTTGGTAAGACACTGACCGCAGTTCATGCAGGCAACAGGATCGACTATCCGGTGAGTGCCATCGTCATTGATAGACTGGATAGCACCACTGGCACAATATTCTTCACACGCACCACACCCTTCACACTTAGATTCATCAACCCGCACGAATCTGACAGTGTCTGCATCAACCCCCACAGGAGGAGCGTAAAGACTGTACTCAACACCCTCCATTCGTTTGGCATTTTCATTCACAGCAGGTTGGACCGCTGCCGCCCCGGCTGGCGGGGACTTTGGCGCACATCCTGACATGTATGGCCTCCTTTGTTAAAATTAGTTAACAAATCATCAAACACACCAAACACAAATACTGAAAAAGTAACACTAGAGATGCACTAATACACTTCTGTTATACGTGTCAATTAATGATCTAAAAGCATTACTATTTTTGGTAGACCTACATAGCCTACTAATTCCTTTATGAAAAATTTAAAATAATGATGGGACAAGCTATGATTCATCAGCTGGAAAGGACAAATGGAGAGCTGACACGCATCTTTTTGAGAGCCAGCAACAACATTTTAAGATTTGTGCAACTTTCTGATTGTGCTCAACCCAACATAGCCTTAAATACTCTATGAGGAGTTGTAACCTATGAGAAAGATGCTTGTGATTACCCGCGATGGGAGCAGATCGGAAGAAATCGGAGATCTGATTGACCAGATTGAAGAGATTCTAACCGAAACATCCACAGAATCATCCAGCCCAGAAGATGACCGGGAAGTAGATACACTTTTTGTAGACGTAGAATCGCTGCAAAAAAAGAACAAATCCATGACTAAAGCCCTTGATGACCTCTGGAAGCATTACCCGTCAGCCTCCATCGTAGTCATGGCCAGCGAGGAACAGACTAAGGTAGCTGTTGATGCGGTAAAAGCCGGTGCTTTTGATTACCTGACCCACCCCATTGAAAAAGAAGAACTGGGTCTGGTCATGGAGAAGGTCCGTGAATCCGATGTGCTTCAATCTGAACTGGACTATCTCAGAGGACAATTCTGGAACGACGACTCACTGGAATACGTGGACACTCGCAGCAAATCCATGCGCGATGTCTTTGCTAAGATCCGACAGGTAGCGGGAACACGTACCACGGTTCTGCTGACAGGTGAAACCGGTACCGGGAAAAGTCTTATTGCCAAGCTTATCCATGCCCACAGCAACCGCAAAGATATGCCTTTCATCAGCGTGCATTGCGGGGCGATTCCCGACACATTAGTGGAAAGCGAGCTTTTCGGTCATGAGAAAGGGGCATTCACCGGTGCTATCCGTCGCAAGCTGGGCAAATTCGAACTGGCCCACGAGGGCACTATTTTTCTTGATGAAATCGGCACTGTCAGTCAATCGGTGCAGGTTAAACTTCTCAACGTAATTCAAGAACGCATCATCCAGCGAGTCGGCGGCGAGAACGACCTTTCAGTCGATGTGCGCATTATAGCTGCAACAAATGAAGATATGGGGCAGCTCTGCGAGGAAGGCAAATTCCGGCGCGACCTGTTCTACCGACTCAATGTATTTCCCATTCGAATTCCCCCACTAAGAGAACGCCGGGAAGATATTCCCCGCCTCTCTGAGGGATTCATCAGGCAATTTAACGGACTGCTGAATACCGAAATCAAAGGCATTCATCCCCAGGTACTGGACACTCTTCTCGAATATGACTGGCCTGGGAACGTACGGGAGCTGGAAAATGTTATTGAACGAGCCTGCATTCTGGAAACAGGAGACATTCTACAGCCGGACAGCTTTCCCCCGGACTTGCTGGATACGCAGGGTGAAGTGGTCACCTCTCCGGTCAAAACCAGCCTTCCTCTCAAGGAAGCCCGCCAGATAACCGTAGACAGATTTGAAAAACAATACCTTTCCAGTCTGCTTGAGCAATGTAATGGTGTTATCAAAACCACAGCTGAAAAAGCAGGAATAACGACCCGGCAACTAAGCAAGCTGATGAACCGCCATGCCCTCAAACGAATAGACTTCAAAAACAAGAAATAAGAATTCTCTCTCCTTTGTTTATAAGAACTAAAAGTTCCTATCTATTCATAATACACTAAAATAACAGAATTATATTTAGACGCCACAAAAGCCAATCTTGCATATGCAAGATTGGCTTTTGTCTTTTTTTAGCCTTTTTCAGCGCAACAAGAACTATTAATTCCTACTGTAATCACAAATAAAGACTCTAAGTATTTAAAATCAAGGACTTACAACTTTGGCATTCCTTATGCTTTGGCTGCGCAGTTGAAAATGTCGTGAGGTCTTATGGAAAAATTATCTACATCTGCGCAAAGCACCAGAACAACCGTCAGAGGCATGGCCCTTCCTGCTCAATGGAACGCCCGCTTCGAAGTGACAGGCATTCTTGTTGCCTGCCGGGATGAACGGGAGCTTCGCGTGGAAAATCTTGAAAGTTTTCCGGAATTACGGACATTTTCGCAAAAGGAAGCATTTTTTACCGGTGTCATTAACCAAAAAGATGGCATGGAATCCATTCTGCTGGAAAGCTTTACACTGATAGAAAATGCTGGGGAGTGACGGGAGATTCACGCCAACGGAAGCATACCGCAACTGAATGACGCACTCGCCCCCCCCCTCATGCAATAAAACCAATAACAAAGGTGATGAGAGATGGCTCTAGAGGAAGTTGCATCTGTCGAAACGCAAGAGGTTGCAATCGCATCGGGACTTACCCCGGATGAGGTTGAACAAGTTTTAAGCATGGCAGCGGCCAGTGGACTTTTTTCGTCCTCAGAAATGACCTCTGCAGAATCCATGGCATGGGACAGTGCCTATGGAAACGGCAGTGAACCTGACACGTTTCTCAAGGCAACTATAAAGAAAGCCGGACAGGATCAGGTTATCGGTTTTATCTGTTTCGGACCCATTCCGTACTGGCCGGGAAATTATGAGATGTACGCAATTGCCGTCGACCCTGACTTCCAGAGGCTCGGAATCGGTTCTGCTCTGATCGCCGAGATGAACAGAATGATTGATTACGAGAACGGGCAATGCATCTTTTTGGAAACAAAAACAGACCGTGCCTTTGAAAACGCACGTCTCTTTTGTGAAGCTAATAATTTCATTCCAGAACACCGTTATATCAAACAATTCATCCCGGAAGGCGGTGGAATTGTTTACAGATATGATATGGGTCCGGACGCTGACGAGCTTAACTAGTTACTGAGGGGGAAACATGGGTTCAGAAATTTATCAAGACACATTATACGGACAGCTTGTGCCCTCAGGATGGGACAACGACTCTGTATCCGAGCTTGTCCTGCTTGTAGATGGGGAAGAAGAATTCAACATCGAAAAAGACGAGTCCAGCAAGCTGCTTGCCAACTACATAGACAGATGGATCACAGTGCAGGCCGTAGTAACAGAAACAGATGATGATATCAGCGTTAAAATTCTAGGCTACACCCTTGAGGATGAAATGCAATTCGGAGGCGACGATGCCTGGTAACAAACAAAGGAAGAGATAATTTTGGCGAACAAGGTTATTAAGATATCCGACATATCTAAATCATATGACGGGGACATTGCCGTGAAAAAGCTGTCCCTGTCAGTTGACGATGGTGAATTCCTTACTCTGCTGGGACCGTCCGGTTGCGGCAAGACTACTATGTTGCGTCTTCTGGGCGGCTTTGAAAAATACGACAGTGGCGAGATATTTCTGGACGGCAAGCCCATGACCGGCATTGAGCCGGAGGACCGTCCGGTAAATACCGTTTTTCAAAGCTATGCCCTCTTCCCGCACATGTCAGTGTACGAGAATGTTGCCTTCGGCCTTAAAATAGCAGGTATTCCTGCAGCCGAGATTGCCGGCGAAGTTGAAAAAGCACTCAAGCTGGTCCGCCTCGGTGAAATGGGACAACGCATGCCCGGTGAACTTTCCGGAGGACAGCAGCAGCGCGTTGCCATCGCCCGTGCCATTGTCAACAAACCCCGCGTACTGCTGCTGGACGAACCCATGTCCGCTCTTGATTACCGCCTGCGCAAGGAAATGCAGAAGGAACTCAAGGAGCTTCAACGTACCCTCGGCATTACTTTCATACTTGTTACCCACGATCAGGAAGAAGCATTCACCATGTCTGACCGTGTGGTGGTAATGAATAAAGGATGCATTGAGCAGATCGGCACGCCTCGCGAAATTTACGAAGATCCCTCCAACCTATACGTGGCCCGCTTTGTAGGGGAAATCAACGTACTTGATGGGATCATCACCGGAAAAAAAGGGTGCTGCTTCAACGCCGAAGTTGAAGGAGTTCCTGTCATCGTCAAATCAAAACGTGAATTCTCCGAAGGAGACAAAGTCCACGTCCTGCTCAGGCCGGAAGATTTCCGGGTTGAGGTTATGCATGAAGTAAACGATGACCCGGAACTGGCTGAAAAGTTTGCCAAAGCACTCCTCAAAGGCACCGTTGAGCACACCTACTACAAAGGTGCGACATACGATCTGGACATAACCCTTGATGACGGTAAAAAAATTCTGGTTTCGGAGTTCTTTGATGAAGACGCCGAGACCCTCTACTTCCACGCCGGAGACCGCGTAGCAGTCGGCTGGTTCGAAGGCTGGGAGGTGGTCCTGCCCCATGAAGGATAGACGCTTGTTCAAACGTTTTATCATCGGGGGAGTTCTGGGCTGGATTACATTATTCGGAATTCTGCCCACTGTGATGCTTCTGGGTGTGAGCTTCATGACCCGGCATACCGATGACCTCGTTGCCCCGGTTTTTTCATTGGATAGCTATTTCCGGCTTTTCGAACCGGCACTGGGGACCATGCTTGTGCAATCATTGCTGATGGCGGGAACAGCCACATTGCTCTGTCTGCTCATCGGGTATCCATTTGCATACATTGTAGCCCGGGCCGGCAAAGAAGCGTCCCGGCTGATGCTTATGCTGGTCATGATCCCGTTCTGGACCAACACCCTGATCAGGACCTACGCCATGGTTGCTGTCCTTAAGGCTGACGGTATCCTGAACAAAACACTTATGTTTCTCGGCCTGATAGATGCACCCATTAAGATCATGTACACCCAGTCCGCCGTATTCATCGGACTGGTCTACACCCTGCTGCCGTTTATGATTCTGCCGCTCTACGCTGCTATCGAAAAACTCGACCAGCGTTTACTGGAATCAGCAAGAGACCTTGGAGCAGGAAGATGGCTTGCATTCAGGAAGATCACCATACCGCTGACCATGCCGGGAATTGTATCCGGATGCATGCTGGTATTTCTTCCGGCACTTGGAATGTTCTATATCCCCGATGTCCTCGGCGGAGCGCGGACAATGCTGCTTGGTAACTACATCCGTGACCAGTTCCTTACTGCAAGAGACCTGCCCATGGGATCAGCGGCATCCATTGCTCTGACCCTGATGATGGGACTTATGCTGGCCGTGTACTACCGTAGCATGCGCCGCTCCGGCAGGAGGCTTAAAATATGAATAAATTCATCAAGTCTCTGTACGTCGGGCTGGTTTACACATTCCTTTACCTGCCTCTGGCTGTAATGGCGGTGTACTCTTTCAATGCGTCCAAATACTCGCTTTCATGGAAGGGATTCACTCTGAAATGGTATGGCAAACTGCTCGCCAATACCACGTTGATTGATGCTGCATTGCGCTCAATGACCATTGCACTGATCTCGGCCACAATCGCCTGCCTGATCGGTACACTTGCAGCTTTCATGCTGCATCAATACCGCTTCAAAGGACGCGGGGCTGTTTTCGGCAGTATATTTGTCATGATGATGTCCCCTGACATTGTCATCGGTATTTCACTGCTGGTGCTGTTCATGGGAGCCGGTTTCACCCTTGGATTCTGGACGCTGCTCATGGGACACGTGACCTTATGTGTTCCGTTCGTCACCGCAACTGTTTATTCCCGATTCAAGGGATTCGACAGGACCGTGGTTGAGGCTGCCCGCGATCTGGGGGCAAACGAATATCTGGTTTTCAAAAAGATTATCGTCCCGATGGCGCTGCCCGGCCTGATGGCCGGATGGCTGCTGAGTTTCACACTCTCATTGGACGACGTAATCATCAGTTTTTTCACAACAGGGCCGACCTATGAAGTTTTGCCCCTGCGAATCTATTCCATGGTCCGTTTAGGAATTAAACCTGACGTCAACGCACTCAGCGTGGTGATGATCGGGATAACTGTTGTCGCCGTCATTTTATCTCGGCGTCTGCTTAAGGAGAAAAAATAATGAAAAAAATACTGCTGGCTCTTGCCATGGTTCTGTTCTACTGCGTGCCCACTTACGCCGGAAGCGGTGAACTCTATCTCTACATCTGGTCCGAATATATACCGGATGCAGTTGTGGAGAACTTCACTAAAGAAACCGGGATCAAGGTCCACATGTCCAACTACGACAGCAACGAAGCCATGTATACCAAGGTGAAACTGGCCGGAGAAGGATATGACCTGATTGTTCCCTCCTCTGACTATGTAAGCCTGATGCGTCGTCAGGGTCTGCTGCTGCCGCTGGACAAAAACCAGCTGAGCAACTTCAGCTACCTTGCCCCAAAGTTCACCAACCAGTCCTTTGACCCGGAGAACACATACTCCATCCCGTATATGTGGGGATCAACATCTATTGCAGTAAACACCGCCCTGCTCGGCAACGACACTGTAAACTCCATCGCAGATCTCTGGAAACCGGAACTTAAGGGCAAGCTGCTTCTGCCTAACGAACCGCGTGAAGCATTCGCACTTGCCCTCAAGCTGCTCGGCTATCCCTTGAACGAAACCGATCCTGCGCACATTGAGGAAGCCTATCAGAAGCTGAAAACTCTGATCCCGAGTGTTCGTGTTTTTGATTCCGACTCCCCCAAGCAGGCTCTGCTCGCCGGGGAAGTTGCAGTAGGCGTGGTATTTAACGGAGAAGCATTTATCGCCAATCAGGAAAACCCCGACATCAAGTACGTATACCCTCCTGAAGGATACAACCTCTGGGTGGATTCCCTGTGCATTCCCAAAGGAGCCAAGAATATTGAAGAAGCACACGCTTTCCTCAACTACCTGCTGCGCCCTGATGTCGCTACCATAATCTCTACTGAGATGGGTTACTCTACACCTAATGATGCAGCCATGAAACTTATCCCGAAAGAAGTGCGTAAAAACCCCATCGTTTACCCTTCAAATGAAGTAATCGAACGCGGAGAGTTTCAGGATTACTTAGGTGATTCTATGAAATTATATGATGAATACTGGGTTAAGTTGAAAACCGACTAATTCCCAAACCTCCATACATCACCGCCCCTGGCAGACGGGGGCGGTGGTGCCCAAACAACGCCAGCCAATACCGCTGTTTCTCACGCAGTACCAAGAATTGGATTACCGGAAGTCCATCTCCTTACTCTAGATTTCAAAACACCTATACCGGGGCTGAATAATAAAAAGGCTATCAGGGCCGCAGCCATTGAGACTGCAAAGATATGCCACCCAAGCGGATCATCTGCATACTCCTCAAAAAGTCCGATCACGGCATAATGCAGCAGATAAAAGGGATAAGTAACTTTACCCACGACACAATCCAGCACAAGAGACTGAAAAGCCCGGAAAATGAACGGCTGAAGAATTATGGCTCCCATGGGAAGAAAGAAGGGAGCATAAGTGTTGCTGACTCCACCGGCGATCATAACTAGAGCAATTAAAGTTATAAATGCCAGATAATCAACCGGAGATACTTTTTTCGAAAGACCGCAATAAAATCTGTAGGAAATAATACCGAACCCGAACAGCCAGAAATCAGCAGGGAAAAAGCGCAGAAAAAAACTTTGCTCTGAAAGCGGGGTCACAACGATCAGGACCCGCAATAAGAGACTTCCGAGACTTAAACTAAGCAGGTTTTTGGATTTTAATCGGACAAGAAATGGTGCCAGCGAGTAGAAAACTATTTCAAGCGAAAGAGACCATGCCTGCACCAGAAAAACATGATTATATATGCTAGACACATCCCCGCTTATAAAGTGTAAGGTCCCGCCCTCGGATACCCCTAGACTGAACAGCAACTCCTGCCCTACCACGCACACAGAAGTCCAAAGAACAATAATAAATCCTAATGGATTACTCAACATTTCAACCATCTGGGCACGACTTATCAGCGGATGGGCATCGAGAAAGAATAAAATTGCCGCACTAACTCCTACTGCAAATAAAAACATGGGATAGAGAGACAGTATGCGGCTCTTATAGAAACTGCCCGTACTCTCTTTCCTCTCTTCCAGAATCATGGCCATGTAAAAGCCTGACACTGCGAAAAATGTCAGCACCGCCTCATGACCATCAACCATCGGTAGCGCGGTCAACTCAAAATGAGAATTACAGACAGCTATAGCTAGTAACAACCTTATTATGCCCAACTTCAACTCCCGGAATATTGAACTCTTCACAACAGCAGGAATGTCAACATGACACTAAATGGAAATGAAACAGCTTTTATATACTCCGGACTGTTATCAACATACATGCCACCGAATAACAGGCTATAATCCATACACAATGTCAGTAGCGTTGAGACATGATAGGAACTATGAATTCCTCTTATATGAATGAAGTGACGTTATTTGATGAATTCCAGTATTTATAAAGGCATGATCGGCAAGAACTCTAGATTCTCTTTTTCACATAAAAAGAACTTTGAAGACCTGTTTAAACAATCAACCACACACCATATCTTTATCAAAACAGGCATCCTAAATAATAACATATAAAATATGCCTATTTAACAGTCAGTTAACAAAAGCACATTACAATAATTACATTATTCATTTTCACTTTTGTCTGGCATGATTAATGTAGAATTAACTATTCCAATACAGACTATAATTTAGGCAGTGTATTCATGATCAAATCCCTGCCAAAGGAACAACTAATGGCTTCCAGACAAAAAACTCGGCAGAAGAAATCAAGAAAAAGAAAAGTAATACCCAATGCTGCCAAACAAAATCAGCACGTATCAAACACACTATCTCAACATGAAGCTGCTGCTTTAAAAACAGCTGAAGAAAGACGAAAAGAATTTGTTCAAAGGCTTTCCTTAAAAACAGCCCACAGCGGAATCCAGCCGCTCAACGAGTTTATGCAGGAATCATATTCCCTTTTCGACTCAATGCTGGATGATATGACCTTAGAACCGCCTCTGGCATGCAAAGAGGGTTGTATTTATTGCTGCATAAACCAGGTGTCTTTGACTGAGCCGGAAGCGCTGTATCTGGGCTTTCATCTTCTTGAAACCCGCAGCCCAAGTGAGCTCCAAACCCTTAAAGACAGAACACTAACCCTGTTCACAGAATTGAAAGGGAAAAGTCGTCAGGAAATCGGGATGGAAAGGCATCTTCATCCCTGTCTGTTCATGGAAGGAGAGACTTGTTCTATTTATGCAGCCCGACCTTTTGTCTGCCGGGGCTGGAACTCAGTTAATGCGGAGATGTGCAAACACAGCAATCAATCCGGGGACGCCCTAGCGCCAATAGAGAACCATCCTCTGCCCAGAATTGCTGCAGACAGCATTCAAATAGGAATTCTGAACGGGGCAAAAGAAACAGGCCGCGAAACAGGCTATCTGCTTTTACCTAGAGCCGTATATTTATTATTGGAAGGCGGGGCTGAGAATATTGCTCAGTTGACCGATAAATGGCTGAAAGGCGAAGCTTTTTTTGCAAGAGGCATAACTATCTAAATCCCGGCAACAACCTGATTTAATGAATTTCATCAATCTATATACAATCCGAAGCCCAGCACAACGGAACGAACTCTTCCAGCCTACCAACAGACTAAATAGATAACGAAAAAACCGGTCCGAACATCATGCTCGGACCGGTTTTCATTCACATAAAGTAAAAGTGTGCTAGACAATTCTTCTAACACACTCTTATGCTCATGGTCTTATACGGGGATGCGCAAAGATGAAATATACAGGCTGCAATGGCAAGATATTGATTTCGAGTGCGGCTTAATTTTTAACCGTGATCCCAAGGACGGTATTGATCAGCGTATCCCCATAAACATTCCGACCAGAAATATTCTTAAAGATCAGCAGAACAGAACCGAAAAATCCGTCAGGACTAAGCATCTTTTTTTGCATGCCGGTTGACCTAAGATTTCAGAAGCCATAAGATTAAAGAGAGAATCATAAAAAGCACACAACTTTACCGACAGTGATACTTTTAAGGAGATCATTCAATGGATAAAGCATGCGAAAATTGTCGTTACTACCTTCCAAGCCAAATGGACTACAAAGAAGACGGAATATGCAGGTTCTCGCCTCCAACAGTTTCACCAACCTCAGATAAGGCCATGGGAATTTGGCCAAGAGTAAAAAAAAACGATTGGTGCGGCAAACACTCTCCCAAAAAGAACCAACCTCCTCATCTAAAAAAGATGGATATATCCTGAGACGTTTATGCTAAAACTTCTAACAAAAATCAGACATAAGATATACTTAGCTGTCATTATATTGATAATTATTTTTTTCGTATTGTTTATCATCCAAAATACTGAACAGATTCAGATCGCGTTCTTATTTTGGACTATTCCAATATCTCGTGCATTAGTACTTCTGGGAACCTTACTCATTGGTATTCTTATTGGAACAATTGCGACTATAGTGAAAGGTATATGGGCCCCAAAAGCAACGTCAACAAGTGATGTGGAAAAATCCAAACTCCAAAATAAGATTTTGGAGCAGGATGATGTGATCACAGACATGCAGTCTGAACATCTCAAATTCAAACTAAGTCTTGAAGAATTTGATACAAAATCTCAAAATGCCATAGATCGGATTGATGGTTATAAGAAAAAACAACGTATCACAGATGCCGAATTAACAATAAGTATTGCTGATCTGGATGATGCAAACCAATCTATCTCTGTACTAAAAACTGAAATAGACCGTTTACATGAAGAAATCGAAGCGAGAGAATTAATAGAGAAAATGATCCAGCACGATCTCAGAAGTGCTTTGATAGCTTCAGCATCATTACCAGAATCGGTTCTTTCTGATCCCAACTTAACTGACAAACAAAAGATCATTGTACGACTAATCCGGGACAGTGGGGAAAAAATGCTTGAGATACTTGACTCAAGCTTAACACTTTATCGGATAGAAGAAGGCACTTATGAAAAAAAATTTACGACTGTAAACCTATTCAAAATAATCACAAATGTTGTCGAACGTATCGCTGGTTCCCATTCAAATTACGAACATAAAATTTCAATCACCTGCATGGACGCTGACGGCACTGAAAGCGATACTTTCCCCGTAACTGGAGATAAATTTCTTCTCTACAGCATCTTCATGAACCTACTTACAAATGCATTAGAAGCTTCTCCTCAAGGAGAGCCAATTTCAGTTATTCTTAGCAAAAACAAGTATTGTTCCATCGCTATTAGTAACTACGGATCAGTTCCTGAAAGCATAAGAGAAACTTTTTTCAACAAAATGGTTACATCAGGCAAAAAATTTGGAACTGGATTGGGAACATATTTAGCGATGATGATGGTCAAAGTTCAAAATGGCAAGATTGAACTAAACTGTTCTAGCCCTGAAATAACAACAATATATGTCCATCTACCAAAGGCCTAAGGAAAGAGAAGCACACCCTATCAGGGTAGGCTCATTTATTCCTTATCAAAACTATCTACAACAATAGCGCCCATAGAAGCTGGCATAGTTATGACGATCAAACGTTTGATTGCGACTTCAGGAGCTGTAATTAACGGAAACTTATCCAAGGCAAAAAGAAGGAGAGCAACCACTAAGCTTGCAATAGTATAAGCAACAAGGAGACGGAAAAAAAAAGCTCCAATCCTATGCTTCACGTCCCCTCTAAACACGCTTTCATAGGTGAAAAAAGCTAAAAATAAAACCGACAAAGAAAAAATCAAAAGCAAGTTCAACAGCGGCAAAGACGGTCCTATGTTCCAAGCTTCTTCGGAAAAAGAGATAGGAACCGCCAATGCAAACGCCCCTACAAAAGTCTGGCTCAAATCTTCAAAATTAAAATGTGCTTTCATCTCAATTACTCCGTCGGCGCGATGGATAATTCGTTATTTCAAGGTCTTCAATAACAATTTTTTCTACACGAAAACCAGATACGCTATACCCGTGTTCTCGGCAAAGTTCGACAATAGGCACACTATTATCAACCTGCTTCAAAATACTAGAAAAAGGACTGGCTAGCGATATGCTACCAGCTACTCCTTCTCAGTCAACCGATACTTCTGATTTCAACTATTGGGCTTGCCGGGAATGGTCATTTCCACAAGCCCTTCTTCCAATGCGGGCTTAAGGTAAATCTCCCTGAATCACTTGCGGCCTTTGCGGCCTTTGAAACTCACAGCAGTTTGCAGCTCATCGCGGCTCATTTCTCCAGAAATGACTTCTATCAAGGCTTTAACTTGAGGGGTGATTGGGGGTTAACTTGGAGGGGACAGCTTGGGGAGTGGCAAAAGAAACGTCATGGCACACCTAAAAAATGGACACCACAACAACAATCAGCCATAATTTCGGGTATGCGAAAGAATAGTGTCACCCTTTATCGCTCAGCGTCACATGAAAAGGTTGTACAGGAATTGTACAACCCGAAAAAACAAAAAGTAAAAGGGTGCTAGACTATTCGTCTAACACCCTGTATTTACTGTGGTAGGCCACCAAGGACTTGAACCTTGAACCAACGGATTAAGAGTCCGCTGCTCTACCAATTGAGCCAGTGACCCGTGTCGTGAGAATGGGTTTAGAGAGATTCACTGTAGATGTCAATCAGTTTTTTATTTTTTTATTTAAAAAAGGCAACTAAATGCGTTTTAAGCTAATTTGTTTAATTTTATTAAGTTTCATTTCAACCTTTGCGCTTATCTGTCCGCAAACGGTTCTCAGTGCCCAAAATCAGAATCCCAATCTGGATACCAAATGGAAGCTTTACAGCCTGAGTAAAGATGACCAGAAACTTACCGGGCTGAAAACCAATATTTTAGTAGGCTTGATGCTTGAGCCCAAAAACGGCTGGTACACATATTCCAACAATCCGGGCAAGCTGGGACAACCGACTACCCTTAAAGTCACCCTGACCCCGGACAACACCATCCTTCCAGCCATTTACCTTCCGGGTAAGCTCAAGGATGACCCTTTTAACAAAGGCAAAAAGGTCTCCACATACTCAGAGCCTACCCCTATTCTGGTGCCGGTACCCCCTGCTTTGAAATCCTTTACGCTCAAAGCCAAACTATCCCTGCTTATGTGTTCGGAGACTGCCTGCCAGCCTTTCAGGACCGATCTCAGTTTCTTCGGCATGTCGGTCTCACCGGACAAACTGCCGCAGGCCAGCCTGCAACCGTGGTGGCCGGAATTCATTGAGATGCGCAAGGGTGCCAAGACCATCAAGATTTCCCTAAAAAATATCGCTGCCAAAGTTGAAGGGAAGAATGCGGAAAAAACTGCTAAATCCCAACCGCAAAAGACTGCTCCTCCTGTTCAGGATGTAGAAGGAGAAGCCACTGAAGGCGCATTTTCATTCGACTCCCTCAGCCCTCGTTCCTTTACTCCGGGCCTTGAAGTAACAGACCTGACCACCGCGATCATCTTCGGACTGCTGGCCGGATTCCTGCTCAACTTCATGCCCTGCGTTCTTCCGGTGATCAGTCTGAAACTCTCGACCCTGCTCGCCGGGGCTGAACACGAAAGTGCGGAAAAACAAAAACGCGGTTTCAGGGAACACAATATTTTCTTTGCCCTCGGCATCCTGCTCTACTTTGGGGTCCTCAGCGGCATCCTCGGTGTAACCGGTATGGCTTGGGGACAGATTTTCCAGAAGCCCCCGGTAGTTATCGTGCTGACCGGAGTTGTGTTCGCACTCAGCTTGAGTTTGTTCGGGTTGTTCAACCTGCCCATTGTAGACCTCAAGCTTGGATCTAAAAACAGCGGTCCACGCAGGCAGGCGCTATTTACCGGGATACTTGCCACCCTGCTGGCAACCCCATGCAGCGGCCCCTTTCTCGGCGGAGTGCTCGGTTGGGCCATGGTGCAGCAGCATTATGTAATCAGCTCGGTTTTCCTGAGCGTTGGCGTGGGCATGGCCTTGCCTTATATTTTAATGTCCATTTTCCCGGCAATGGCAACCAAATTCCCGAAACCCGGAGCATGGACCATCTGGATCGAACGTGCCGCAGGATTTTTCCTTGCCGGAACATGTATCTACCTGTTCAGCATTCTACCTGAGGACATGTATATCCCAACGATGATCTTCCTTTGGTTTACTGCCGTTGGCGCATGGATGTGGGGACTTTCCGCCGGAACAGACAAGAAATCAGTCATGTACCTGCTGCGTATCAGCGCGCTGGCTGTCTGCATCAGTGCCGGATTCTGGGCCGCAACTCCGCAGGAACGCACCGCGCACTGGGTCGGCTTTGAACAGCAGGATTTCACAGCGCGCTTGGGACGCGAAGCCATGCTGGTGGAATTCACAGCTGACTGGTGCCCGTCCTGCAAGGTTCTGGAACAGACAGTACTGACCCCGGCCAACCTCAACCGCTGGCAGGAAAAGTACAATCTGACCTTTATCAGGGTCGACCTCACCGCGCCGGATAAAGTAGCTGATCAATTCCTGCGAGCTCTGGACAGCCGTTCCATCCCGCTGGCAGCTATCTTCAAACCCGGAGAGGATTCAGCATCCCCCACAGTTATCCGTGACCTCTACACCACCGGACAGATGGATGAGGCACTAAGCCAGACACTCAAGTAAGGAAATATTATGCACAACAATTCATCATCACATGGTTTTTTCAGCTGGAATGAACTGCTGACAAGCGATCTGGAGGCAGCCGAAAAGTTCTACGGCGACCTTCTGGGCTGGACCTTTAAGGAATCGAAAACCATATACGGCGACACCTACCTGACCGCCTTCAAAGATGGACGCATGGCAGCAGGCATGATGATCAAACCTGCGGATACACCTGACCACATCAAAGGCTGCTGGGACCCGTATATCACAGTCGATGATGTGGAAGCTGCGGCGGCGCAAGTCGAAGAAACTGGCGGCAAGGTTATGCTCCCCCCCACAAAAATTGAAGGTGTCGGACGGTTTTGCGTTATTCAAGACCCGCAGGGTATTTACCTGAACCTGATTACTTACGACCAAAAAGATTAATGGATTCAGCGAAATTATACATATTCTCCGGCTTACCGGGATCAGGTAAAAGCACCCTGGCTCAAGGTTTAAGCTCCGAATTAAACTGTGCCTATCTCAGGATAGATACAATTGAGCAGGCAATACGCGACCTTTGCAATTTCAAAGTAGAAGGCGAGGGGTATCGCCTTGCTTATCGGGTTGCTTCCGATAACCTTAAATGCGGCATCAGCGTCGTTTCCGATTCCTGCAACCCAATAGAATTAACCCGCGCAGAATGGCAGGAAGTTGCTATAAATGCTGGCGTTAGATTTATAAATATTGAAGTTGTTCGTTCTGACAAAGCCGAGCATAAGAGACGAGTTGAAAAGAGAACTTCAACAGTAGCAGGCTTGAAACTCCCTACTTGGGAACAGGTGGAGCAACGAGAATATCACGCTTGGGAGTCGGACAGGATTGTGGTGGACACAGCTGGTAAAACCGAAAAAACAAGCCTTCAAGAGCTAATCTCATCAATCAAAGATTGGAACAAATAGATTTAAGCACTCTCCACCCTTTACGACAGCACCACAGTCAGTTATCAGGTGGCTCAACGCAACTAAAAAAACACTATATAAATAAAGGAAGCACATGCTCAATTTTCAGATATTTATCCCCACCCGCATTGTTTTCGGTCCCGGAAAACTTGCAGAAATTGGCACCCTGCCCCTGCCCAAAGGCAAAAAAGCAATGATCGTAATCGGTGAATCCGGTGCAATGATCGAGAACGGTTACCTCGATAAAGTTCAGGCCCTCCTCGCCAAGCAGGATGTTTCCACCGTGGTTTTCGATAATATATCTCCCAACCCGAACTCCGATCAGGTTGACGAGGCTGCAAAGATAGCCCGTGAAAAAGGAATCGACTTTATCGTTGCACTTGGCGGCGGCTCCACCATCGATGCATCCAAAGCCATCGCCCTTTTGACCACCAACGTGGGCAAATGCTGGGATTACATGCAGTCCGGTTCCGGCGGCGGCGTTACCCCTGAAAATCCGGCAGCACCGCTCATCGCCATTCCCACCACAGCGGGCACAGGAACCGAAGCGGACCAGTGGGCAGTGATCAATAAATCCGGCGGCATTGAAAAAATCAGCCTCGGCAACGATTCCACCTTCCCGACCATCTCCATCGTTGACCCGGAACTCATGGTCAGCGTGCCCCCGCGCACAACTGCCTACACCGGCATCGACACATTTTTCCATGCAGTGGAAACCTTCCTTTCCACAGCACACCAGCCCATGAGCGACATGCTTGCCCTCGAAGCGGTTCACCTGAGCAGCCATTACCTGCCCATGGCAATTGCCGAAGGCGAAAACATCGAAGCCCGCACTGTCATGGCATGGTCCAGTACTGCCGCAGGTATGTGCGAGACCCTTTCCCGCTGCATTTCCCAGCATGCTCTTGAACATGCCCTGAGCGCAAAATATCCCGAACTGCCGCACGGCCTCGGCCTTGCAAAACTTTCCGTGCCCTACTTCAAACGCCTGATCCCGGAAAGCCCGGAGCGTTTCGAAGATCTCGCCATGGCTATGGGTTACGACACCCAGCAGTTTGACGAAAACATGCGCGCTACCGTCTTTCTTGAAGGGCTTCGCTCCCTACTCGAACGGACCGGATTCAACGAAGAATCACTCAAAGATTACGGTGCAAAAGAAGAAGATGTTGCCGAGCTGGTAGACATTGCCGAGCAGACTATGAGCAAACTCTTCGAGTTCACCCCCGCAAAAATGGAACGCGAAGATCTCGAATGCATCATGTCCGAAGCTATTGCAGGTTAATGATAGTTAACTTCGCGCTGCTAAGTTTGATTATTCAAGGGGGAACTCACTCTGTGGGTTCCCCTTAATTTCTAAAAAACTGCTAATTGACATTGTCATGTGCTCTTTTATAAGTATAACCACAGGCAATTAAAGAATTTTGGCATATTTCAAAGTGTTGGTAGCTGGGGATCGGAGGAAATTACCGCACAATGACTAAAAAGCAGAAAAAAATAATTCAGTGCCCGTTTTGTGATAGCAACCGCTTGTACTTCAGGCGGGGGCTGGTTTCTGACGTGCTAATTTCACTGCTCGTACCGATCAGGTCATACACCTGCGGTTCATGCAGCCGCAGCTTTCGCCGCTATGGCAATTACTTCACCAGCAAGCAGGCCCTGATTCATATTTTCGGTGCGTTGGCAATCCTCGCCTTTATCAATCCGCAATTGCTGCTCCCTGAAAGCTGGCTGCTCCAAGAGGAACAGAAAGTAACAGAGCAAACGGAACAGGCTGAGATTGAAATTATTGAATCCGAGCCGGAAAACGAACTTCCTCTGCTGTCCATGGCTATTGCCAATGCAACCAACAGCAGTTTCACCGTTGAGAATGGAACTATTCCCCCCTCCGTTGCTAATGGCACTGCCAACGCAACTTTCGTCAACGCAACGCAGGAAAACTCGACTTCAAAAACCATTCTGGCCTTCAACGGAACGGATGTAAGCAACGCAACGACTGTAGCTGAAAAGCCACAGAAACAGGAAGACGAAAAACACGGTCTACAAGAAGGTAAACTCAGGTCCATCTATTTCAAAGAAGTGGACAGCAAAACCAGAATCAGCCTTGATCTCGGTGGATCGCCCCTGTCCTACACATCCTTTTTCCTGAAAGATCCTAACCGTCTTGTGGTCGATATCCAAGGCAAGTGGGATTACTTCGGACCCACCGTGCTTAAGCCGGAAAACCCGATTTTTTCACGCTTCAGGATCGGTATCTACGATGACAAAATCCGCATGGTCATGGACCTGAAAGGCCAGACGCCGGCGCCAGTCATCAACAAAACCGGGAACGGACTTGATATTGATGTGAAGTAAAATTTCGATATAAAGGATGAAGACAAATCCCCCGCAGCCAGATAGTTGCGGGGGATTCTATTTTCTTAAGCTTACAAAAGAAATGGATTGAACGTGGCCGCCATGTCGGGTTAGACTTAGCGAAAAATTGATAACCTTAAATCCTTGAACGGAGATGAAATATGACCAACTCGATTATCGAAGAACTTAACTGCCGATATACCTGCAAAAAATACGATCCAGCCAGACGCATTCCAGCTGACAAAGTAGCTGTGATTAAAGATGCACTGCGCATGTCACCATCGTCCGTTAACTCTCAGCCGTGGAAATTTATCATCATTGAAAGTGATGCAGCTAAGCAGCGTTTCCATGACACTTTTGCCAATAAATTCGAATTCAACAGACCCCACGCGACTGAAGCATCACATATAATTCTATTCGCTTACAATCCATACTTCACAGCAGAACAATACAAAAAAGTCGTGAATGCCGAAGTTAAATCGGGCCATCTGCCAGCAGAAAAATATGATGAAATGATGGAAAAAGGAATGTTCTTTGCCGGCCTGAACACTGACGAAACAGGCTACAACGGCTGCTGGACCAAAGCCCAGACCTATCTTGCACTGGGTAATATCCTGCACACGGTTGCACGCCTAGGAATTGATTCCACTCCCATGGAGGGCGTTGATTCTGAACATATCAGTGAAATTTTCAAGAAAGAGCTTGATGGATACGTGTGCGAAACCGCACTGGCGCTGGGATATCATCTGGAAGGTGGTGATTTTAACCACGGGCAGCCTAAGGCACGTCTTCCACAAGAAGATGTGATAACTGTATTATAAGAAGAAGGTGCGCAGGCCGCAAAAACAACCTGCGCACCATTTAATTTTTCAGACCAGAACCTACTCAATGCAAATTATATCGTAATCATCGCCGGTAAGGCACTCTGGACCGTCAGCAGTGACTTCGAAGGTATTTTCCACCCCGACCATGCCGATTCCGGGGATGCCCTGCTTCGGCTCAAGAGCGAAGACCATACCTTCTTCGATGGGAAGATCAAAACCTTTGGCAATGGGCGGGAAGCCGTCCACAGTAAGACCTATACCGTGCCCGATAAAGGGAACTTTGCATTCGCCGATGCCCATGAAGCCTTCCGTGAAGCCCTCTTTCGCAACCTGTTCCATGACTTTGGCATATACTTCACTGACAGGAGTTCCGGGGTAAAGATGATCAGCAGCAAGGGCTTGCATATCCTGACAGAAATACTGGGCATCCAGAACTTCCTTAGGGATGGAGCTTTTAGGGCCGGACCAGTAAACCTGCGTCTTATCGGTGTGATACCCTTCCATAACAAATCCGCAGTCAACTGAAAGAGGCGCACCCTTTTCCCAGAATTTATCGCCGCTGCCCATAAACGGGGAAACCGGATGCACTCCGCGCAATCCAAGCGGGCCGTTAAAGGAACTGGGGTAAATACCGGAATCACCGGCAGAAATATGACCGAGGAAAATTTCTTCGTTAAAGGTCTGCATGCGCATGTGCCCCTCATGACCCAGCTCAAAAAAGATATTCCAAAGATATTTTGCTATCTCAAGCTCGCTCATGCCGACTTCCAATAGCTCCGGCAATACCTCAAACAGTGCGGTGTGGTGCAGATGCCCCACTTCGCGCATGATTTCCAGCTCCCACTCGGATTTAACTGCACGAGACAAAGCCAAGACCATATCTCCGGGAACAAATTTATACTCCGACATACGGGAAGTAAGCATTTCCCCAAGCTGCCATGTCAGTCCTGCGGTCTCGGCACCCATAACCTCGGTCAGCGGCTGCCCCAACTCTTTGGCAAGGGGAGCGAGGTCCTTGAAGGACCTGAAACTCACGATATTCTTGATGGAACTTTCAATATTTGCACGATCGCATGATTTGCGGACAAAAAGAACAGGCTCTCCTTCCAGCGGAAGCCATACTGCGCCGTTGACAAATGAGCCTGAGAGGTAATAAATCTGCAAGCGCGAAAAGCAGAGCATGCCCCCCGCCTGAGGAGCTACTTCGGGCAGGAAACGGCGGCACTTTGCCCAGCGGGCCTCAAGTTCACTACGCGGAACAACAACATTGGATTCCAGATCAGACATGGGTTATACTCCTTGGATGTATCGGATTCATATAAATAAGGATTCGCGGAAAAGAGAGCTTTGCAAGTAACCGGGCTTTACTGTAGCATGCTGAAATCAATTACCCGGAGAGATCAAAATATGCTTATAGTTGACGAAAAAAAGTTAGCGACACTTCTTGACGAGGTCAAGGTAATAGCCGTAATCGGCGCGGTGGATAAACCCGGACGCCCTGTTGATCGGGTCTGTCGCTATATGATCGATGCCGGATATGAAATCATCCCCGTACACCCCAAAAGAGAAAATGTCTGGGGACTTAAGACATACAAGTCCGTTAAAGACATCCCCGTTGCGGTTGATCTCGTTAACTTGTTCAGGGCTTCCGAGTTCTGTGCGGACCACGCCCGGGAAGTACTGGAGCTTGAAAGCCTGCCCAAATGTTTCTGGATGCAGCAGGATATTTTCAGTCCCGAAGCACGCGAGCTGTTTTCCGGTAAAGACATCACCGTAATAGAAGACCGTTGCATAATGGTTGACCATAAAAATTTAGCAGGCAATAAATAATGAGCAAGGCTTTTGAATGCCAGATGTGCGGCCACTGCTGCCAAGGCGAAGGCGGTATCATCATGACCGCCAAGGACCGCAATCGACTCGCCGATCACCTCGGCATCTCCGAACAGGAATTGATTGAAAAACACAGTGAAACCGTTAACGGCAAAATCCGCCTCCAGTCACGTGAGGACGGATTCTGTGTATTTTTCAATGAAGGTTGCGGTATCCACCCCGGACGTCCGGACATCTGCCGAGCATGGCCCTTCTTCCGTGGCAATCTCATTGACGAGATGAGCTGGGAGATGATTCAGGATTACTGTCCCGGCGTGAACAAGGAAGCCGGACATGCCAAGTTTGTTGAAGAAGGCAAGGAATACATCCGCGCCGAAGGACTGCGCCAGCATGATCCTGATGTTGCACCCAACGCACTGATTACTGACGAAGATTAATTGCTGCTATGAACACAAGACAGGCACAGAGCATTTTAAAAGTCGGACCTAACGCCAGCGAGGAGGACATCAAACGTTCTTTCCGCAAGCTGGCCTTCAGCATGCACCCGGACTTAAACCCCAGCCCTGATGCCGCTAAGAAATTCCGCGAACTGAATGAAGCATACGTCTTTCTTAAAAATGTAGCCGGAAACTCTGGAGCCGGAAAAGCTTCTGCGGATAAACGTTCGTACACCAGTCAAAAATCAAACTTCAATTCAAGTTCAGACCGCAAAACCGCCCGCGAAGGTGCCAGTGCCTACCGGGCGCAGCAATCCAAAGCCAAATCCGAATCCCGCAGCAACGGCACATCCAGTGCCCAGCAAAGCCGTTACTTTTTCCAAAAGGAAGAAGACGTGCTCAAGGATATTCTAAACGACCCTTTTGCGCGGCAGGTCTTTGAAGACATTTACAGCCAGATCAGCAAAGACAAACCATTCCGCAAGCCTTCCGAACCAATCAAGGAACGCAAGCTGAATGTAAACTGGGGTGATAAAAGCACCTCTGTAGATGTTTCCTCCGGTCTCGGATCAGGAATCAAGGGCTGGTTTAAAGGTCAGCTTGATGACGAACAGACTGTCTACTTCCCGGCATCTGCACTCCATCCCGGCCGGACCGTACGCATCACCCTGCAACAGGGCTTCCGCAAAAAAAGCAAAACCCTTGAAATCACCCTGCCCCGTGATTTCGTTATCGGACGGCCTATTCGCCTTAAAGGTCAGGGCCGCAAACTCGGACCATTCAAGGGCGATCTGTATCTGCGCATAATGGCAAAGTAATCTTTTACAGCCCTCTTCTTTTCTTTTTTCGAAAAAAACATATTCCAGCTACATTTTCACTTGTTTTCCTTCGCTTTTTTGACTAGCTCCTATATATAGAACAGAACCGTTATATACTGCCGCCTTAAGGCAGCCGTTCTTTCGGATACATTTCTGCATCCGGGAAATATACCCTCATTAAAGTTACAGACTTCTGCGGTTCAATAAGTATTTAACAAACAGAAGGGGGCCCCTCTCATGCTGGCTATTCTAGACTACAAGGCCGGAAACCAAACCAGTGTACAGCGCGCGCTGAACAAACTGGGCATTCCAAACCAGATCACTTCTGATAAGGAAGTCCTGTCCAAAGCCACAGGCATCATCTTTCCCGGTGTCGGAGCTGCAGGTCAGGCCATGGATGAACTAACATCCGGCGGACTTGATGAACTTCTTAAGGATCTCTTGCAGCAGAAAAAACCGCTGCTCGGCATCTGTGTAGGCTGTCAGATCCTGCTGGACTACAGTGAAGAAAACGACACTCAGGCTCTTTCCGTAATTCCCGGCGAATGCCGCCTTTTCAACCCCTCATGGGAAGATTACGAAGGTGTGCCCATTCGCGTACCCCACATGGGCTGGAACCAGATTGAGCTCAAACAGGACTGTATCCTTTTCAAGGACATTGATCCTGAAGCACATTTCTATTTCGTACACAGCTACTATCCGGCACCCGAAGAAAAATACATCATCGGTGAAACCATATATGGTCGTCCTTTCTGTTCCCTGCATGGCCGTGAAGGGCTCTGGGCTGTTCAGTTCCACCCGGAAAAAAGTGGACGCCCCGGCTTGAAGCTGCTTTCCAATTTCTACGAATACTGCAAGGAGGTTTCCGATGCTTAGTAAAAGAGTCATCCCCTGCCTTGATGTAAGGAACGGAGTCCTCACCAAGGGTATTAAATTTAAAGGCAATGTCGATATCGGCGATCCCGTGGAAACCGCCCGTCTCTACTACGAGCAGGGTGCGGATGAAATCGTATTCTACGACATCACCGCATCTTCCGAAGGTCGCGGAATTTTCCTCGACGTGGTTGAACGCGTTGCATCCGAAATATTCATCCCATTCTCAGTTGGCGGCGGCATTAACTCAGTGCAGGATATGCGCGATGTACTCCTCGCCGGAGCGGAAAAGGTTTCTGTTAACTCCGGTGCTGTTAAGAATCCGGATATCATCAGCGAAGGTGCCGCAGCTTTCGGTTCCCAGTGCATCGTGCTCGGCATGGATGTAAAACGAGTCGAGAAGTCCGAAAATATTCCTTCCGGTTTCGAGATCGTCATCAACGGCGGACGCAAATACATGGGCATTGATGCCCTCGAATGGGCCAAGACCGGAGAATCTCTCGGTGCAGGTGAAATCTGCCTCAACTCCATTGATGCCGACGGCGTTAAAACCGGCTACGACCTCGAGCTGACCCGCTTGGTGGCCGAGAGCGTTCAGATACCCGTTATCGCATCCGGCGGAGCAGGCAATCCGCAGCACATGGTAGAGGCCGTAACCGAAGGCCGCGCCACAGCAGCGCTCATCGCCTCCATTGTCCACTACGGTGATTACACCATTCCACAGCTCAAAGACCACATGGCCGCTCAGGGTGTGCGGGTTCGTAACAGCTGGTAGATTCTGATATTAATCATAGTTTTGAAAAGAGGCGTTGATGGCAGCATCAACGCCTCTTCCTTTTCTCTGTGCAAATGCGCGAGGACAATCAGATGACCTTGCTTTTTTATTACACTTCTAATAGAGACTTTATCGGTTTTTTATTTATACCGCGAAATCAGTCTTCTATGGCAAAAAAAAAGTACGATTCTACCCTTCTCCGCTAAGAGAAGGATATTCTTCCACCAACAATTTAATTCTGGAGAAACTAATGAGAAAAGCTATAGTATTTACTTTACTTCTCGCTTTGGTTGCGATTGCAACTCCTGCTTTCGCAGCTTCCCCTATCCTCAAACAAGCTGCTGCCGTTTGTGATGCTTCGCTTAATTCCGGTGATGCCGCTGTTGTAAAACTGGGCTTTGCTGAAAGCTCAGCAAAACCTAAAAATCCATTTGGCGAAAAAGTCTTTGAAAAAAAAACAGATGGCCAGACACTAATAGTAACAACCGGTGAAAAATTCAGAAAAGCATTTTGCGAATTATATATCCCTAATGGTAGTCAGGAAGACTATCAGGCTATTCGTGCTGAATTGATTAAACTGAATAAAACTGAAGGCACTAACTACGACAAGACTCTCGACGGAAAGCCCTATCGTGGTGAGATCTGGGGAGACAAGGAAACAATGGATAATGGCAACACTTCTGATCTGAAACTTGGGAACACCAAACTTGGCTCCCTTTTCATTCAGTTCAGTGCTGTGAAATTCCGTCAGACTCAGGACCGCACAGGGATCATTATTGAAATGATGGAAAGATAAAAGACGAAAAAGCCCTTGCAGAGCATTAAAGCCTGCAAGGGCGCATATAATTTCAGCTTCAGCTATCCAATCATCTCCGCCACAAGTTCCAGATACGGTTCAATTCCGCAAGGCACATCATCGGGCCACTCAAAAGCCTCTCCGCTCTTCTTCACAGCCACTTCCCTGATCATTCCGGCAAGCTTCGTATAATCTGACGGATCATCTATGATCTGCTCTTCGGGCAGAAAATAGCTGCTTCCATTATCGCGGGAACTGATCACCGGGATTCCACACGCCAGAGCCTCCAGCACTGAATTGGAACAGGCATCGTAAAATGAAGGAAGAACGAAAATATCAGAACGTCCGTAGAGTGCGGGCATATCTTCCACTTTACCTAAGAAACGGACCCTCTCGGCAACACCCAGCTCTTCAGCAAGCTTGATGTACTTGGAAGGATTGCGCCCTCCGGCAACCTGCAAATGATAATTAGCGGGAAATTCGGCAAGAGCTTTGATCAGGAAAGAAACACCCTTGAGAGCGAAGTTTGTTGTCGCGGTGGAAATCAAAACATCATTATCCGATAAGGAAAATTCAGCGCGGGCAAGGGTCCTTTCTTCCTGACTGAGCGGACTGAACAGTGAGAGGTCCGGCTTATTGTAGATGACATCAATTTTGCGTCCACTAAGTGATGGATGTGAATCCACCATCCAGTCACGCACACGGTGAGAAACACAAACCATACGGCAGTCAGAGGCAGCCTGCTTGCGCTCTATATATTTGATGATCATATTGACCAGTGCGGTACGGCGGCGAAACATCTTGGAAGAACGCGCAAAACCGGCAGGCCAAGCTCGCTTTGAAAGTGCCCAGAAAGATTCCAGCGGCCCGCCACCGATACGCAGAATATCCTGATTCAAGGACTTGCCAAGGCTGATAGTCAGGTCATAGTTACCTTTTTTGCGCGTCTTTTCAGCAGCCATCACAAACCAGAGCAGCTTCCCGGCACGGCAAAATCCGTAACGGCCTACTTTGATGATGTTCACGCCATTGGGAGGCTCATCTTCTGCACGGGCACAGATAAAATCAACGGAATATCCGGCATCGGTAAGAGCCGCGCTCAAATTGTATCCAAAGCGCTCCACTCCGCCGTAACGGCTGAAACGGGGCAGGATTAAGGCAATTCTTTTCATATTCATCTATAGGAAGTCCCTTGCGGGCTTTTATTTATATTGATACTCGCAAACCATATCCGGCAGCGATAAAGCCGGCTGAAATTAAAAATTACGAGTTAAGTTCATAACAACGGACGGGGATGTTATTCGGAAACAACCGTCTTGCCAAGGAAAACGCTCACACAGGAGAAATAAGTGCCGTTTTTTACTCAACCGCTGGATATGCAAATATTCATTCTTGCCAACCAGATATTCCGTACAAGCTGGATGGATGTAGCAATGCCGTTGCTTTCGTCTGCCGCCCTGCTCTGGTCTATTATTGCACTGGTGACAATTTTCGGGGTCTGGAAAAAGGGAGCTAAATTTCTTGTTATCATCCTGCTCATATCCGCCACCATGGGACTGGCAGACTTTTCCACCAACATCGTTAAAAAATCCATCGGCAGAGTTCGTCCGCTGAACTCCATCGCCCTGACCTATTTCAAAGAAGACGGAATCTGGCAGCGCAGGCCGCTCGATTATCAGCAGACAAAAGAACGCGGCAATTCCTACCCTTCCGCACATGCGGCAAACTCCATGGCCTTTGCGGTGATGCTCATGTTTTTCTTCCGCCAGCTACGCCCGTGGATGCTATTCCTGCCCATCGGGGTCGGCTACTCGCGCCTCTATCTAGGCAAACACTTCCCCACCGATGTAATGGCAGGCTGGGCCTTTGGGGCATGTGTGGCAATATCCGTCTGGCTGCTTTGGAGTCACTGGCTGAAGTATAAGTTGCCGGAGAAGTATAGGCCATAAAAACAAAAATCGACTTGAACCATAAGGCTCAAGTCGATTTTTTATTTGGAGGATGGGGTGATGAAAAATATCCGGGCTGGCTAAAAAAGTTGTTACCCACAAGACAATTTACAATAAAATTTTCAGCCAGCCCGGGAAGAAATATCTGTCCGGGATTCCCGGGGATGCATGGAATCCCGGACACATGGGAAGGAAGGAGTTTTCAACTAGATTCCCGGAACCGGAAACCTTGAACAGAAAGATTCAATTTCTGACCGGGTGGTGACGGCCAGATTCTTATCTTCAGGATTTTGGAGGATGGTGGTGATCCAGCCCGCCAGTTTGACCATATCGGCTTCCTTCATGCCACGGGAAGTAGCAGCGGGAGTACCGATCCTGATACCGCTGGGTTTCAGGGGCGGATTGGGATCATCGGGGATGATCTGCTTGTTGGTGGTGATGGCAACCTCGTCGAGCAGTTCTTCGGCAACTTTGCCGTTAATGCCGTAGCTCTTCTCAGTGTCGAGCACCATCATGTGATTGTCTGTTCCTCCGGTGACAAGGGATGCACCGGATTTGAGCAGTTCATCCGCGAGAGTTTTGGCGTTAACCAGCACCTGCTTGCCGTATTCCTTGAATTCCGGCTCAAGTGCTTTTTTAAGAGTAACCGCAATACCGGCAATGGTATTCATATGCGGCCCACCCTGCAGACCGGGGAAGACAGCCTTATCGATCTTGGGCGCAAATTCTTTCTTGCAAAGAATCATTCCGCCGCGGGGACCGCGCAGGGATTTGTGTGAGGTGGAAGTGACAACATCAAAGCCGAAGTCAAAGGGGTTGCGGATGACATCGGCTGCAATAAGTCCGCCGTAGTGCGAAGCATCGGTCATGGTAATGGCCCCTACTTCGTCGGCAATTTTCTTGAAAGCAGCGTAATCCAGATCGCGGGGGTAGGAAGTGTAACCGCAAAGGATCATTTTCGGCTTGTGCTCAAGGGCGGTTTTGCGAAGCTCGTCAAAATCTATACTACCGTCAACCGGATCGGTCTTGTAACGGATGAAATTGAAAAGCTTGCCCATGAAGGAAACCGGGGCACCGTGAGTGAGGTGTCCGCCATGAGAGAGATCCATGGCCAGAATGGTATCGCCGGGTTCAAGGAGACCGAGGTATACAGCCTGGTTCATGGGAGAACCGGAAAGAGGCTGCACATTGGCATGTTCGCAGCGAAAGACCTGCTTCGCTCTTTCGCGGGCAATGTCTTCGATGGTATCGGTAAATTCCTGACCGCCGTAGTAACGTCTGCCGGGATAACCTTCGGAGTATTTGTTCGTGAAAACACTGCCGAGGGTACAGAGTACTTCAGGGTAGGTGTAATTTTCAGAAGGGATCAGTTCAATACCAGCTCTCTGGCGGGATTCCTCGCCGGAAAGAGCATTGAAAATGTCAGGATCATTTGCTTGGAGAAGATTTCGATATTGCTGCATGGGCACTCCTTATGATTCACCTCGTGGAGAGGTAAGGATGCACGTCTTGAAAAAGACGAGGCCCAGGCGAGCGGCTGGTAAAATAAATTCCGTGTTTCCCTGTGGTTAATTCCACATTACATCGCCAGTTGCACGGAATGTATATTCAAAAAGCTGATCTATGACTAGCAACAGATTTCAGCTCTGTAAACATTTTTTTCAAATCTACCTTAAATTTCCGGTTCACCAAGCTTGTAGCGAATGCGCAGAACACCATCATCAAAGCTATGCGAAACCACCTTGAACTCACCTATTTCATTGGAATTTTCTACATGCTCACCAATACAGGGACAAGCATCAAAATCACCGATATTAACGACTCTAACTTCTGTCACCCCTTCAGGAAGACGAGTAAGATTGAAGCGTTCATCGGCCTCTTTAAGACTGATCATCTGTTCAGTCACTGCCAGATTGGAAGAAATAGCATCATTAACACCCTGCTCAATTTCGCCAGCTTCCGCATCTGTCAAACCGCGTTCAAAATTATAATCACACTTGGATTTCTTCTTGTTGATATGCGCGCTGAAACAGCGATCACAATCAAATTTACGCACCATCACCTGATTCAAAATATGCTCCGCAGAATGCATGCGGGGCTGGTAATGTTTTGCCATGTCTGGGTGCTCCTTCTTTGCTTTGATTATTACTTTTGTGCCAAGTTATTCCAATTGAACGGAGATAACAAGTTTCTGAAATTTTCAAAAAAAATCCCGGCTGAATTAATCCAGCCGGGAAACGTCATAGAAAAGTCAGTTCTGATAATATAAATTAAATCTGGAACTCACCAGACTTATAAATCACCACTTCACTGCCATCTTTCAACTTAGCGTAAACGGTTTTATCCTGAGTGTTCACCAGATCCCAGTGCAGGGCAGAAGTATTGTAACCCAGTTTTTCTTTCATCTGCTCATTAAGCTCAGCCTGATCTCCGGCGTAGGTATCGGCATAAGAAGAACCTACTGCAACGTGGCAGTTACCAAACTCTCCACCGTAGTTTTCATCATAGAGAGTGTTAGCCATAAACTTGTCAATGCGTGAAAAGCGACGGTCAGTAAGAGAGAACTCACCAAGGCGTGCTGCCCCTTCATCCATTGCCAGCTGCTTTTTGACGAACTCCTCGCCTTCCTTGGCACTTATCTCCGTGGCTACACCATCTTCGAAGACAAGACGTACGCCTTCAACATAGTTACCGGAGCGGTAGGAGGGCTGGTCAGCGTAGTAGACCCCGGAGGTTCCACGCCAGTCAGGAGAGATAAAAAGCTCAAAGCTGGGAATATTGTGACCGGAAACACCGATCCACTGGCGCAGTTCACCATGCTTAACGGTCAGGTCCATGTCATCGGTAACAACACGGTAAGATTCAATATCCAGACCGTTCAGCCAATTCTTGACTTCGGAAGCCTTATCGAAAACACCCTTCCAGCAGGCTGCGGGATCTTCTTCATCAAGATAACAGGCCTTTACGATCTGGTCGGTGAATTCTTTAATGGTAAGTCCGGCAGATTCAGCAAGAGCCCTTGTGGGGTAGGAGCAAAGAGTCCAACCCAGCTCGCCCTTTTGCTCCCGCTTTTCCATAATATCACGTAAAAATTTACGTGCCACCGCACATTTACCCATGCGGGAAGGCTCTACTCCGGCTAAATGGGTTAGTGAGGAAGGAGCAAGAAGCACGATCAAGCCGTGAAGACCTTCGGTAAATTCCTCTTCACCCGGAGCAATATACTTAAGCTGATCGTCATTACCGTCACCGTAAAAACTTTTCTCCATTGCCGGGGTGAGGGTCATTCTCGGCACAGGATTAAGGCCTTCAGCGATAAGGCGCTTAAAGACGACTTCTGCAAGAGGCAGGGCTTCCGCTTCATAGCGAACCATGATCAGATCACCCTTCTCGTAAGGTTTGGTACGGGCGGTAGTCAGGCCCCACCACAAGGCATCAACATATTTTTCCAGCTGTTCATCGGTCAGCATAAAAACTCCTAAAATTATAACATCCATTATTTCGAAATAAAGTCACCTATTAATTCAATGTCCAACTAAAGTCATCATCTATGAATAAAGTCGGCCCACTGAACTGAAAATCATAATCTCTGCTTGAAAATCTTAATCTTGATAATTAGTATGTTTCTTGTACTTTTTAGTACCTGCCTTCTTGACATGCGGAAGGCTTGTGGCTATCCACATTTCAATAGCCCTGAGTCGGGGGTCACAGCTGGACTTAATCCGGCTCAATCCTAGTTGTAAAAGACTGCGTAGCCTGTAGGCTTTTGTACGCAGGCTACCAGAGGCTAAAAAATCAATCTTTTTGGAGGGTAACTCTATGAGCTACGTAATTACCATTGATAATGACAAATGTAACGGCGACGGCGAATGTGTTGATGTATGTCCTACCGAAGTTTACGAACTTCAGGACGGCAAAGCAGTAGCTGTTAACGAAGACGAATGCCTCGGTTGTGAATCCTGTATCGAAGTTTGTGAACAGGACGCTATCACCATCGAAGAGCAGTAGAAAATTCTTCATTAAACGAAGTTTTAAAGGCGGGAATCAGGGTTAGCCCAGATTCCCGCCTGCTCTTTAATTAACGGTCAGCGAATTTAAAATCGTTCAGTGGACCAGCCTGCCGGAGCCGGATTTCTTTTTCTCCTCCCCCTCTTCTTTTCTTTTTTATGCGCCATCCCCGGCATGCTGACAGTGCCGATTGAACCGTCATGCGGGACCGGTTCTATAAAAATCAGTAATTATTTTCACGCAAACAATTGACTGCTGAACAATAAGACTTAGTTAATACGAGTTTACGCGGTTCATTCCGCCAAGGCTCTGAACATATTTTTTTACGGAGGTTTTGCTTTGGAGTTCAAAGAAATTTTTCAAAAATACGAAGCTCTTGTCGCTGAAGTAGACAAGACTTTCAATAAAATATCCGAACAGACTGAAGATGGCATCAAATGCGCCAAAGGTTGCAGCGACTGTTGTCACGCCCTCTTCGATCTGACTCTTGTGGAAGCGATCTACATCAACCGCAAGTTCAATGAAACTTATAGCGGCATGGAACGTTCCGTGATCATGCAGGATGCGGATAAAGCGGACCGACTGATCCACAAGATCAAAAGAAGGGCTTTCAAAGCCAGCCAGTCCGGAGCCTCCACAACAGAAATCCTCAAAGAAGTTTCCCTCGCACGGGTCAAATGCCCCTGCCTGAAGGAAGACAACCTTTGTGCCCTCTATGATTACAGGCCGCTGACCTGCCGCATCTACGGTGTTCCCATGAATATCGGCGGACAGGCTCACTCCTGCCAGAAATCAGGTTTTACTGCGGGTAAAGCCTACCCCACCATCAACATGGACACATTACAGTCCAAACTGATGCAGCTCAGCGAAGAACTGGCTGCTTCCATCAACTCTTCCCTGAAAGAGCTCCCGGAAGTACTGGTTCCCCTCTCCATGGCACTGGTAACCGACTATACCCCGGAATACCTCGGCGCCAACACCGGAGACAAGCCTGAGCCTAAAGCTCCTGCTGCTGAGTCTTCTGAAGCTTGTGGGACCTGCGACAAAGACAAGTCTGCATGTGCCAACTGTAACTACTCTGTAGAACTCGGCGCTATGCCCGGGAAATAGGACACAGGAGATAAAATTGGGCACCCTTACTCCGGAAGAAATTGAAGAACAAAAACGATACATGTACGACAAACTTTCACCACGCAGGCGCAGGTTTGTCGACAAGATCGGTTACGACGAATGGGACCCTTTTGCGAGACCTTTCGATCCCATTGACCTGCGTCAGGATGTCACCGGAAGAACTTCACAGCAACTCTGTGAAGACTTTATCAAAGACGTCCACGTAAGCCGCAACTCTGAATATGCGCAGGCCGCAGCCGAGTTCGGGGTAATGCTGGTCATGAACTTTGAAAAAGTTCGCCCCATTTATGACTTTTGCGTCTGGTACGAAGAGCTGCTGAGAAAAGAAGGTAAAAAAGCTTAGCCTTCGCCAATAGTCTTCAGCAGTAGACCAACAACGACAAAACTTTTGTAATATAAGAGGTTTATCCCATGCAGAAATTTGATAATATTGATGATTACATCGCGGACCTTAAAAAGAAGAAAGAAGCCAGCCCCACCTGTAGTAACACCCGCTACAACCTTGGTGTTGCCTACCTGTCCAAAAGAGACTTCATGGAAGCTGAACGTGAGTTCCTCGTAGCTATCGACGAATCCCCCAAAATGGCGGAAGCATATGTACAGCTTGGCGGTATCGCCATGCAGCGCGGCGACCTTGAAGGCTGCCTGCGCTACAACATCACTGCTACCCAGCAGCGTCCTTTCTTCGCTGTTCCCTGGGGCAACATCGGCTACGTTTACATGGAACAGGGCGAAACAGATAAAGCTATCAAAGCCCTGAAACGCGCTATCAAGTACGACCCCAACTTCGTACAGGCTCTCTCCACCCTCGGCGCAGCTTACTTTAACGAAGGCGAAGTGGATGACTGCATCGAAGTCTGCGAAAAAGCTCTCAAGCTGGCAGATAACTTCGGTCCCGCATGGAACAACCTCGCTCTCTGCTACACTGAAAAAGAAGACTACAAAAAAGCAATCGAATGCGTAGATAAAGCAATTGAAACCGGCTTTGATGTATCCGATGAATTCCTCAAGGAACTTGAGAAGCACCGCTAATACGCATACTGCTGATTTATACTGTTAAAAAAGTCCCCCGGTCCAAATTGGATCGGGGGACTTTTTTAACGAATATAATTTTCCGCTGAACATCTTTTTCAGACTGTAAGCCTCTCGTAATTTATACGATTCTGTTTTATATTGCTTTCAAATAGAAAACTATTTTCAATTCTGACCCCATTGTTACATGAGACTTCCAAATGACAAACATCTCAAATAGCAAACGTGAACTCATAGCTCCCTGTGGTTTAGACTGTTCTCGCTGTGTAGGCTGCACTGCCGGGACAGTTTCCGCACATGCCCAAAGAATAAAGGAAACTCTTGGCGATAATTTCCATACCTATGCAGAGAGACTTAGCGGTTTCAACCCCGCAATGAAAAATTATCTCCAGTTTCGTGAACTACTTGAATCATTAAGCTCACCGCACTGCGATGGATGTCGTTCTGAAAACAGAAAATGCCTCCCTCAGTGCAACGTTTCCGAATGTGCAAAGGAGAACAACTGCGAATTCTGTTTTGAATGCAGCAGCTTTCCAGATTGTGGTAAAACCGGACTGCCTGAAGCATTACTTCAAAGATGGCAGGACAATAACAACTTCATGAAGCAGCACGGAGTAGACAAATTCATTAAAACTCAGGATTTAAAACCACGATACCCATAACAACTGACCCGGACAGCATATGTACGACCCTACCATCCTGCTCAACTTTGGCGGAACAGTCTGCTTTCTGATTGCCATACTGCATATCGTGATAATTATTGTCGGCCCAAAGGCTTACCGCTACTTCGGTGCCGGAGAAGAACTGGCTTCACTTGCCGAGAAACATTCACCGATCCCCCCACTTCTGACTGCATTCATTGCAATAGTCCTTGCCGTTTTCGGTCTATACGCATTTTCAGGTGCAGGAGAATTTGCCAGAATGCCGATGCTCGGCCCTGTGTTGATTATAATCGGCACTATCTTCAGCATTCGGGGTCTTATCCTGCCTGTGCAGCTTTTCAAGCTGCTCAAAAATCCCCATAAAACAGAAACAAAAGAAATCTTCTTTTCCATCATATCCCTGCTGACCGGATTATGCCTGCTCTACGGCACAGTACTGAATTGGGATTTTATTTTTATCTCATAAAATATTTCCTAATTATTTCCATCTCCTCCCTTCCTGCTCCCATTATTACCAAAAGAGCCACCATATCTGCCGAGAATCATAGACAAAGGTATCTGCTACCTGTTAATTATCACTAAATGCTCCCTGCTCCTAAGCAGGTTACAATCAGCTTAAAAACATCTGTTAACTGTTGTTTTTTTATATTTCTTTGATATTCTTTATCGGCATTCAAAATACGGAGGATTAAATGGCTCTTAGCAAACTGGCAGGACAACTGGCTCCTGCAAACATTCTGGAAAACATACCGAGATTAGTTTCAGCGTATTATACAGTAAAACCTGATCCTTCCCTTGATTCTCATCTTGTTGCCTTCGGAACCTCCGGGCATAGAGGTTCTGCCCTCGACGGTTCCTTTAACGAAGCCCACATTTTCGCAATTGCTCAGGCCATCTGCGAATACCGAAAGACAAAAGGCTACACAGGTCCGCTCTTCATGGGCAAGGACCCGCATGCCCTTTCAGAACCGGCTCAAATTTCGGCCTTAGAAGTGTTTGCAGCAAATGGCGTTACCGTGCTGCTCAACGACAAGGGATTCACCCCCACTCCTGCCATCTCCCATGCAATTCTCTCCTATAACAAGGGCAGAAAAGACGGATTTGCTGACGGAGTTGTAATTACGCCATCCCACAACCCCCCGCGTGATGGCGGTTTTAAATACAACCCGCCCAGCGGCGGACCAGCAGGGACCGCTGCAACCAGCACCATCCAGAACAGGGCCAATGAAATCCTGAAAAATGGACTCAAGGATGTAAAACGGATTCCCTTCAGCCAAGCCATCAAAGCTGACACCACTAAAGAATTTGATTTCATTACACCCTATGTTGATGATCTGGAAAATATCGTTGACATGCAGGCCATTGCATCCGCAGGGCTCAACATCGGTGTAGATCCCCTCGGTGGCGCAGCCATTGATTTCTGGGAGCCTATTGCTGAGAGATACGGTCTGAACATCAATGTGGTAAACAAAAAGCTCGACCCGTCATACTCCTTTATGCATGTGGACAAGGACGGCAAGATCCGTATGGATTGTTCCTCTCCTTACGCCATGGCCGGTCTTATTGAGCTGAAATACCAGTATGATATTTCATTCGCCAATGACCCGGACGCTGACAGGCACGGCATCGTCACCAAGAGCCGGGGACTGATGAACCCGAACCATTATCTGGCCGTTGCCATTGAGTATCTTTACAAGCACAGGCCGCAATGGAGCGATAAACTCACAGTTGGTAAAACCCTTGTTTCCAGCTCCATGATCAACAGGGTGGCCGAATCCATCAACCGCCCGCTTATGGAAGTTCCGGTTGGCTTCAAATGGTTTGTTGAGCCGCTGCTGGACGGCACCTGCGGTTTTGGCGGCGAAGAAAGCGCCGGCGCGTCCTTCCTCCGCAAAGACGGAACCGTATGGACTACCGACAAAGACGGCATCATCATGAACCTGCTGGCGGCTGAAATTACCGCCATCACCGAGCAGGACCCCGGAGAGCACTACACCTCCCTTGAAAAGAGATTCGGGCACCCGGTGTATAAACGCATCGACACTCCGGCCACTGAGGAACAGAAAAAAGCGTTCAGCATTCTTACTCCGGATATGGTTAAAGCCAAAACACTTGCCGGAGAAACAATTGAAGAACGCCTCACCGCGGCCCCCGGTAACGGAGAAGCCATCGGGGGACTTAAGGTTGTGACAGAAAACGGCTGGTTTGCCGCCCGTCCCTCCGGCACTGAATCAATTTACAAAATCTATGCTGAATCATTCAAAGGACTGGCTCATCTCGTGGCCATTCAAGAAGAAGCTGCCAAGATAGTAAATGCTGCTTTCGAAGTTGCATTGAAATAACTCTGAGTTCAAATGACAATAAAAATGGCGGAGAGCTTTAAGCCCTCCGCCATTTTTTTTATTCTTAAATTTTGATCCGACTAATCAGTCAGCTCGACACAAACTCTGGTCGCCTCTGCCTCAAATTTAGCAAGACACTCTTCAACCGCTTGAGCATCTTCATTGAGCAGGGCTTTTTCGAGCTGTACAGCCGCATCCCTGGCGCGCGGGGCACAAATCGCGGCGCAACTGCTCTTCAAGGTATGAACGATCCTCTTGGCAACTGAAACCTTGTTACTATCGTGAGCTTCCTTAAATTTTGTAATATCACCGGACACATCACTCATGAACATAGAGCACAACTCATTGTACAAAGAACTGTCCCCCTGATACATAGAACTTGCCTTATCAGGATCAATAACCTTTTCTTCTATCGTAACGGACTCTGGAATAACGACAGGAGCCCCGGAATTTTTCTTCATGGTCCGGAGAATCACTTCCCGTAAATCCACATACTGCACAGGCTTTGCAATATAATCATTCATCCCGGCCTTGGCACACTTGTCCTTGACTCCGGCCATAGCATGGGCGGACATGGCAATAATCGGGACATTGCGGGCGGCATCACCAGCTTTTCCGCTGCGGATACTCCTAGATGCACTAAAGCCGTCCATCTCTGGCATTTCCAGATCCATCAGCACAAGATCAACATCAATTCCAGAGAGCATGCTGACCGCTTCCAGTCCATTTGAAGCCACTTCTACTGAATGCCCCATCTTCTCCAGAAGGCTTGTAGCCACGAGAACATTAATGGGATTATCCTCAGCCAAAAGTATAGAATACTCAGCAGATACCGCAGAGAGATCTTGAACGCAGTCAGCACGCTGTCCAGTAAGAAGTTTACTGGAATCACCATATTTAAGGACTACATGAAAAGAAAAAACACTGCCGAAACCTTCAGAACTCTTGACCCCGATCCGGCCGCCCATCATCTCAACCAGCTCCTGGGAAATTGCAAGTCCCAGCCCGGTTCCCCCGAATTTACGAGTGGTCGAATCATCTGCCTGACGGAAGCTCTCAAAAACAATATTCTGCTTTTCTTCCGGAATTCCGATTCCGGTATCACGGACAGAAACCAGAATAACTGCTTCATCAGACTCCTTGCGATCCTCAAGTTTGCTGACCTGAACAAAAACACCACCATGTTCGGTGAATTTAATGGAGTTACCGATAAGGTTATACAAAATCTGTTTCAACCGGACCTGATCACCGCAAACAGCTTCGGGCACATCAGCATCGACCTCAATACTCAGGGCTAAGCCTTTATCCCGAGCCTGCTGCTCCATACTCCTGACAACATCCTGCATGGCCTCGCTCAAACTGAAATAGGACTCTTCCAGCGTAAGCATACGGGCCTCAACCTTGGAAAGGTCGAGAATGTCATTAATCAGGGTCAGCAACTGATCAGCGGAAATTTTAACCAGCTCAAGATCTTCAGCCTGCTTTGTTGATAGTTCGGAACGTAAGGTAAGGTCAGTCAAACCGATTATGGCATTAAGAGGCGTGCGAATTTCATGGCTCATTGATGCCAGAAAACGGGATTTGAAACGGTTCGCCTTTTCAGCTGCATCACGGGCCGTAATAAGCTCCCTCTCCATCTCCTTTCGCTCGGTGATCTCAATAAAAGAAGCGACAGCGCCACCGGACTCACCCTGCATCGGGGTTACTTCCAGCAGATACCATCTAGAATCACCATCCTGATCAATAGAATATTCGTAGGAGAATTTACGGTTCTTTCCGCCTACCACGGACCGGACCCCGTCTACCAGTTCATTCAAGGAACCACGCAGGCACCCTGATGAAAGTACGGCATCCTTGAAATCTATTCCATCCAGAGCTTCTTCGGTTGTGCCGGGTAAAAAAATCTCCCGCCATGAATCATTCGCGGCTATGACCTTCATGTCCGTATCAAGAACGGCAATTTTAGCGGACATGGAAGCCAGCACAGAACTGAGCTGCTCTTCACGGGCAAGCAGCTTACGGTTGGCTACATCAAGCTGTCTGGATTGCAGAAGAGTATTTTCATATGTTGCAAGCAGCAAATGAAAGACCTGACTAAAGTCAGCCTTCAGGACATGCTTGTCTCCCTGAAACTCAAAATCAACTTCCTGTACAGTTGAACTTTCAGCATCAAAATATTTATTCTTAAGGACAGACTCAATGCGCGAAATCAAAAAACCTTCATCGTAAGGTTTGGTTACAAAATTAGTAGCCCCGCTCTTGAGCCCCTTGATAATGTCTCCTGGTTCGGAAAGACTGGTCAGTAAGATGACCGGAACATCCTTATAACGGGAGTTCTTCCTGATCTTTTCACATAGTTCATAGCCATCCATTCCGGGCATGACTACATCACTGATGACCAGATCTACATCTTTGTCCTCCAAGAGTTGAAGGGCATTTTCACCATTAGAGACAAGGGATACCTTGAACCCTTTCTCAAATAAAATATATTCCAGCTTAACCGCCTGAGTCAGGCTGTCCTCCACGACCAGAATATGATTGCTTCCCACTATTTATCCTCCAGCAATCCCAAAAAAATCCTGCAAAGCTCTCCCCCAATGCTATCAAGAGGCAAGACAGAGACAGCACCACCTATCTTAACCGCTTCCCCGGGCATACCAAAAACAATTGAGCTCTCTTTATCTTGAGCAATAGTGTAGCCGCCATTGCGCCTTATCTCAAGCAGCCCGTCGGCACCATCCTTACCCATTCCGGTCAATAATACCCCGACAGCAGCCCGTCCTATATTACGCGCAATAGAATTAAAAAGAATTGATGCAGATGGCTTGATGCCATTAACATTCGGCGCATCAGTAAGAACTACACGTCTTTTGGGAGAGACTTCCATATGCACACCTTCCGGCGCGAAATAAACGACCCCGGGCTTCAACTCTTCATTATGGACGGCAACCCTGATATCATGACCGGTATTATTTTTAAGCCAGTTAACCATTCCATCAGTAAAACCTTCGGACATATGCTGGACAATGAGTATGGGAACGGGAAACCCCTGAGGCAACGACATAAGAATCTGTTTTATAGCTTGCGGACCACCGGTGGAAGCCCCGATACAAACAACTCTAGCTATAGCGGAAGATGATTCTTCCGGCTGAAACGGAGGTTCCGGCTGTATAACCGAACTATTGGGACCTTTGCGGCTGAACCGCGTCTTACGGCGTACAACTTTGACTTCGGACATCAAGCGTGCCGAAATAATTATCTCCTGCATCTGTTCTTCAAAATTATCATCTTTCAATGCAGGCTTGTTGTGAAAAGCAAGAGCTCCGGTATCAATAAGGCGAAAACCGATCTCAGCATCCGAGGCCCGGTATATGGCACTGACAATCACAATGGGGACCGGATTCTCTTCCATAATCATCCTGGTAACCCGGAATCCATCACAGTCAGGAAGGTTCACATCCATGGTGACCACATCCGGTTTCAATTCCCGGACCATGCGTAAAGCAGAGTAGCCGTCCTCGGCACAGCCGACCACTTCAAAATCCTGCTCACGCTTAAACATCTCAGCAAACAAAGTTCGCACAGATGCTGAGTCGTCCACGATCAAAACCTTAATCACTTCCCCACTCCAATTGAATCACTCTAAAAATTCTGCATCAGGAGCTATCATTTACACGCTAATTATCAGGCACGCAAAATCAACATTTCAATAATACAAATAAGAACAACACTCACTTTAGTAAAAACAATTATCATCCAGCTAAACGTCCGATCACCTCCAGCAAATTACCCTGATCAAAATTCGACTTAATGATATAAGCATCAGCACCGGCATCAACCCCGCGTTCCCGATCCTCTGCCGAGCCAAGGGAGGTAACAAGGATTATGGGCAAACTTGCGCTATTGTCCATTTTCCGGACTTTTGCTGTCAGGGTAAAGCCGTCCATCTGGGGCATCTCAACATCCGAAACCAGAATATCCGGCAATGATGCTTCTATTTTTTGCAAAGCATCAAGGCCGTTAACAGCAGTTATTACGTTGTACCCGGCAGCTTCCAGAACATTCTTGAGCAGCATACGTGAGGTGATGGAATCCTCAGCAACAAGTACAGTCTTGCGCTCTTGAACTCCCTGCCTGTGGACAACGGATCTAACCTGTCCCGCCGTATGCATTCCCATAGCGGTACGAGCCATATCCGGAGTATGAAGAATGGGCACAAGCTCTCCGGAGCCAAGCATGGAAAAGCCTGAGACATTACGAACCCTTTTAAGTAAAGGCCCCATGCTCTTGACCATAACATCTTGCTCACCGGACAATTCATCAACACTTATGGCTACAGCTTTTCGGCCTTTACCTACAATCAAGACCGGAAAAGACGGGCTTTGATTACTCTGGCTTCCCAACTCGAGGGTATCTGCCAGGCTAACCAGAGGATGCGGCCTTCCGAGAACAAAAACGGTCTCCTTACCACCTGTGTCAACAATATCATCCTGCCGAACCAGCAGAACTTTACGCACCCCGGATTTGGGGAACACAAATTTCTTACCGCCGGATCCGACGACTATCCCCCTGAATGATGTCAGAGCCACGGGGATATTCAAAATCACCCTGAACCCTTTCCCCGCAGGGCTGGCGAGAACGACACTGCCGCCAAGAGATTCTACCTTGTCGCGCACAATAGCCATACCCAATCCACGTCCGGAAATATCCGTTATGATTTCACTGGTGGACATACCGGAAACAAAAACAAGATCCAGTGCAGCACGACGATCCATTTTCTTAGCATCGTCGGACGAAATAAGCCCTTGGCTTACCGCTACCGCTTTCAAACGCTCCAGATCTATTCCACGGCCATCATCACCGTATACAATTTTGACCACGTCTCGATCTGTCTGGGTAATGGAAAAAAATATCCTGCCCACGGAGGGCTTGCCTGCAGCTTTTCTGGCTTCGCTATCCTCGATACCGTGGTCAATGGAGTTGCGCATCATATGCATAAGAGGATCATGCAGCATTTCAAGAATTCTGCGATCAATACGCACTTTTTCACCACTACTCTCCATCCTGCATTCCTTGCCCTGCTCCAAGCTTAAAGTACGGACCATACGGGGAAACACATCCAGCAAGGAAGAAAAGGGAAGCAGCATAGAGTTTTTAAAATCGCCAAGCAGTGAATCAATTTTTGAAGCAAGATCACGCTCTGCACGCCGGGTCGAAATTTCCAGCGCATTGAATCGTCTGGAAAGCTCGTCCAGTTTGTTGTCCATAAGCGCATTCAACTTCATTTCTTCTTCAGAGAAGGAGTCAATCCGCTTATCCTGTGAATCATTAAAAAACAGCTTAAACTCCCGCAGGAGAGTATCCATTTCAGAGATATCATGAACTCTGCTACGCTGTGAATTACGTGAGGAAATCAACTCTTCTGTCTGCAAAAGAAGACCGGTAAGGAATGATGAACTGATTCTGACAGAATCGCCCATCGAAGTGGGAGTGATAGTGTGTTCTTGTTTATGATCATGATGTTCAACACCTTCCTCAAGCTTTATGCCCTCGGTAGTGCTATCCGCATCAGTACAATCTGCTTTTCCGAATACTTCAAAATCTTTTTTATCTACAAGGGTGGCTTTTTCTAAATCCTGCGCCCCGCATTCTGATTCAATCTGCTGCGGAGATTCAGCAAATTCTTTCATGAGGGCAATGGCCACTTGAACCTGCGGAGAAGTCTTAAAATCCCGGGAATCATCCTCCTCGCGAAGCATGCCTTCCAACAAATCAAGCCAACCCAACATAATTGAGCAAATCCTACCGGACGGCACCAACCCTTCTTTCTTCAGCACCGCAAAAAAAGACTCAAAAGTCTGACAAAATTCCTCCACCATTCCAAGCCCGACAGCTCTTGCCGCACCCTTCAGGCTATGCAGTTCACGGTAGGAAGATTCGATTACAGCTGAAAGGTCTTCTGTGCCGCATCCTTTTTCCAATCTTATAAAATCATTGGAAAGAACCCGCATGCGATCAGCGCTTTCCCCCCTGAACGCCGCCAAAAGTCTTTGCTTTAGATCACCGTCAATCATACCCACATCTGCTCCCAGTGTTCCCGTTAAGACAGGCCGTGTCGACTACCACCAACAAACTCATTGATGATGAACGATTCTTCCCGCAGCAAGGCAAGCCCATTAAGAATAGTCCTGCGATCCTCGGTGAGTCCTATACTGAAACTGGTCAGCAGATTTTCACCGTCAGGAAGAGATTTTATATCTGCATCAGCAACAGGTATCACCCCGACAACCTCATCAACTGCGATGCCGAATTCCATCTCGTCATCAGCCAGCAGAACAACACCGGGCTTTTCTAAATCAAGCTTATCGCCGGTTCCAAGGAAAACACATAAATCAACTACCGCCCACAAATGGCCGCGAACACTCATCACCCCAAGGTGAAAATCCGGGGTGCAGGGAACGGAAACAATCTCTTCAGGAATCATTACTTCTTTAACAACTGAGGCCTCTAAACCATAAGTATGGGTGCCCATGCGAAAAAATACATATTCCCGTGCACCGGACTTTTGCTCCTCTTCATTTGGTTCTGCAGAAATTTTCAGGGCCAGCTTTTCCGCTCTTTTACGAAGAAGCTCCCTATCACTTTCACGTTTGAAATAATCCAAGGAATTAGTGTCCATTCTTCCACCTCTGGTCAAATACTACTGAACCAACTGCTGCTGAACCAAGCGAACCATTTCCATCAACCGTCCGGCTGTTACATTGTCTGAGCAGGGAACAGGGTCATCCTGATCCATTTTCTCCAACTCCTGCATGGAAATACGAAAATGTCGCAATGCTCCATTCCTGTCATTCTGCTCTAAATAGATATTGCCGAGAAGAAAATGGGCCATAATAAACTCACTATTCAGAAAAACAGCATTACGCATGTGAGCTAAAGCTGTACTAAAATCTCCCTGCTGAAAACAAATCTGTCCGAGCAAAAAATGAGCACAAGGAGAAACCCGATCCAATTCAAGAGCTTTAGCACACCACAGAGCGGCTTCATCCGTCAAACCTGAATCCGCCTTGATCCCGGCAATTCCCAGAAATGCAGCAGCCTTGATTTCTCTAGGGTTCTCATGCTCAACTACTTCTTTATAAAGTGCCACAGCTTTGAGGGTATCGCCATGCATCCGCACTTCTTCCGCCTGCTTGAGCAATCCCCCGCCATAGTTCCCCGCTCTCGGTATCTCAGGAGGTTCAGGCCCAAAATCAACCTCAGGCACGGAAATTTCCGGTTCAGAAAGCAGTAAATCGACAGAATCAACCGGAGTAGACTCCAATTGGGCATTAAAATCAAACTGTTCTGCAGGCGAAGACACAGAAGCATCAAAATCATCCCTGAATTTGAACCCGTCAAAGCCCATTCTGCATTCCGGCTCATAATTCTCATTTTTCCGGTACAGGAGAACACCACCTACATTCACAGGCTCAAAACGCCCATGACTGCTAAGCAGCCCCGACTCGCTGGGAGTAGCAACAAGCCAGCCACCGGGAACCAGACAATCCCAGAGTTTATCAAGTACAGAATTAACTCCCGCAGACGAAAAATACATGAGTACGTTACGGCAGAGAATAACGTCCATATCCTGTAATGTAACAGGTACAGCTGCATCCATAAGATTGAGACGGGAAAGATTGACCATTCTTTTAATGGATGAATCAAGAATGAATGAGTTGGTACCGACCCTTCGAAAAAAAATATCCCTGAATCCTGTGTCCTCAGAACGGAATGACCACTTGCGGTAACAGCCTTCGCGGGCTTTGATCAAAGCCTTGCTATCAATGTCCGTTCCGAATATTTCAGCACTAATTCCGGACCTGCGGCAGATCATGGCAAGAGTGTAAGGTTCTTCCCCTGTTGAACAAGCAGTAGACCAGATTCTGGCTGCACCGTTCACCCCACTCCCCCTGCCGCTCATTTTTCGCAGGATTTCATATTCCAGAACTCTTAGTGCATTGGTGTCGCGAAAAAAAAATGTTTCACCAATGGTCAGCCTATTGATGAACTGCTCAAGATCATCATTTCCAACTGTCGGGGAAAGAATATATTCCAGACACTCGGCAGGGGTTTTGAATGACGAATCCTCTCGCTGAAAACGAACGACAGCACTGCGCAAATCCTTCCACCTTTCCGAGGAAAAATTCAGGCCGAACCTGTTACGGACCATGTCCGCCAATTCGCTAACCCTGTCATCAGTCAGAAAATTAATCATCTGCTGCGGAGCCCTCAGCTTCATTCATTGCCGCAATAGCTGCCAGTAAATCCATTTCCTGTTCCGGATCAAGAAGCTTGCTCATATCCTGAACCAGCACCACATCGGCTCCCATGCCGGCAAGAGATTTCAGGAGAGATATTCCCGGCCAGATTTCCTCTGCATCACGTGTTACGTTGTTTTCAATTTCAAGCACATCACTGATTCTATCTGCAAGAAGAGCCATGCGCCGTCCATTGGCAGAACTGAAAATTAGCCTGTCGCTAAGAATTACGTCCCGCTCTTCTCCACCAATTCTGCCCCGCAGACCAAGAACCGGTACAACATCTCCGCTACGGTTAACCACTCCCAAAACAGGAACAGGCGCATCCGGGACCGGGGTCAATTGCACTGCACGCTCTACTCGATCCACAGCAACCGAAGGCAAGGCGAATTTGCAGGAATCAACCTCGAAAATTACGTATTCAGTATTAGGCATAAATTTCTACTTCCCGGCAGCTGCAGATTTTTCCATCAAGGCATTATATTTCTTCATCACCTTCACCGCATACGCACGAGCCCGCCCCGGAAGATTTTTTGGCGAACCGGTATGATAGGCCCCGATAGCCCGCCAATTATAACCATAACGGTCAAGGCAATACCGTAAAATCCACGCACCAAGTCGTAAATTCTCTTCCGGCTCCAGAGCCTCGGCAGGGCTAAGATCAAATTTCCTGATCCAGTACGAGTTAACCTGCATCAGTCCCACATCATAACTCTTGCCCTTATACTTCTCGATAATGGCAAGAGCTTCTTCACGGGAATCAGGATACACGCTTCGCCCCTCTATGTTCAAGGCCCACGGGTTGTAGCCGCTCTCATGATCCGCAATAGCATTCAGAATTTCCGGATGCAGGGAAAATTCATCGGCAACCTGTCCGAAAAGCGGAGGAACGGGAACCCGCTCACGGTCTGCCACCTTTATGCGCTGCTGAACCTCATGCCGCTGCGAAGGTGAAAACTCACGTTCCGCATCAAACGGTATGATCATACGGAACACAATAGCCCCGCTGAGGATTAGATACAAGGCAACAATGAATCTAGTCATTAACTATTAACAGCCTAAAATCTGGACCTGACCTGTTCGGCCTCATCAAATTTTTCCTGCACTTCCAAGGCCTTGGCAAGAGTCATCCAGAACTGCTCTTTAGCAGGCTTGAGTGCAGCACTCTGGCGGGCCAGAACTTCAGCAACCTGCGGGTCCTCTCCGCTTTCAAGATAAATGCGGGCCAGCATATTCATGGCTGCAGCATCGTTGTGGTTGGCGTTCAAAGCCTGATGCAGATATTCACGAGCCTTATCCATATCTCCCCGGGAATAGGAGATCCGGGCCAGATGACGCATACTCAAGGCATCCCCGCCTTTGAGCTTTGCAGCCTTGAGATAATACTGCTCTGCCTCATCCAAGCCTTTATCCTGCTCGGAAAGCACCCCGAGACGAACAAGAGAGAAAACGTTTTCCGGCTCCAGCTCAAGACATTTTTCATAAGCCTCACGCGCCCTATCCATGCTGCCGAGCATCTGGCAGGTCCAGCCAAGGTTGTAGAGAGCCATGATGTTCTTGGGAGTAATGCTCAGAACTTCCTCAAACTGTTTGCGGGCCTGTTCCGGCTTGCCGACCTGCGCATAACAAATACCCAGCGAGTTGCGGGCAAGTATGTTGTCAGAATCAGCAAGCAGAGCGAGACGGAACTCCTCAATAGCGCCGTAGATATCACCATCCACGTAATAGCGGTCTGCGGAAATATTCAAAGAAACTGAATCAAACTGAGCCACCATGGGCTTTTCAAGCATCAGGGAATGATCCAGACCCTTGCGGCAGTTTTCAAGAATTTCGCTGCGCCGGTAATTAAGGAAGGGGAATGATGCTACACCGGCAGCAAGTTCGATTTCAAAGTCATCTGAACACTCACGCACCAACCGCAGTACATTTTCCATCACAGCATCTGATTCACCGTCAGGAAAGAAATAAATCAGGCTGTTCAGGCTGTAACGCCCTCCCATGCAGGACTTATCAAAAAAGGTCTCCGCCCTTGAGGCTACTTTCTGGACTTGAGCATCAGTCAATTTTTGGAAATTACCCCCCTGCTCTGCCGGATTGGCAGCAAGACGCAGCACAGCTACTGAAAATTTATCCAAATTCTGACGCATACGGCTGTAACGCCCGATGAATTCTTTGTAACTGTACAATCCGGTGATCATATCCCTCTGCGGGGAGACATTTGCTTCCGGTCCGGCCTGTGCATCAAAAAAACTGTCCTTTTCATTAAGCAGAGTAAGCCGGTCGCCGTCGGAGACAGGCCATGCCGGATCACTTAAATGCAGAATTTCTGCAAAAGCGATTTCTTCCTGCACCTCGATAATGACCACCTCAGCTTTGTACATAGTCGGATAGGTTCCTGAAATACGCTCATCTTCTGTGAGGCGGGCCTGTGTGCCGGACTGATAATCCGGGGACCAGACCAGAAAACGAGCCCCTTCACGCGCATCAACACTTTGACCGATGGACAAAGCCAGACGCTGCAACGGCAGAACTTCCAGAACTTTGGCACCCTTCTGTAAAATCTCGGAATAGGCAAAAACGCAATTTCGCCCGAAATCCTTAGCAGTTGCTACTGCTTTTGCGGCCTTGCGCATGAGGATGCGGGCCTGCTCGTCTGCGGAACGCTTGAAATGAGGGCCGGAAAGAGATTGAGGATAATTGGCATAACCTGCGCTGACGCTGATTTTGAGCACATCACCGGTTAACGGGTCCGCAACCTGAAATTTTTCAACTAGAGCGCGCAACTCTTCAGCCAGCTTGGCACAAGCTTTAGGCCGCCCATCTGGAATCAGGAATGCAAACTTATCATCAAAAATTCGGGCACAGATTACAGACTCGGTCACCACTTCCTTAATGCTAGCCGAAAGATCAGCAATTATGGAGTCGCCCAAACCATAGCCGTACCGGTCATTGATACGCTGGAAATGATCCAGATCGAGAACAACAACACCCACGGACCCACTGAAAGTTGGGATACCGGGGTCCTTGCAACCACCGGTAGTAGGCATCATGCAGTTCTGGATCAGGTCCAATTCTCTGTTCAGCTTGGACATGAAGTAATCGCGTGTAGCCATACCGGTCAGCTGATCGGTAATGGAACCTTTATAAAGAAGAATCTTTTCCAGCGAGCAGCCAGCCAGGGCTTCGAGGTAAGGCGGCAAAGCTTCAGGTGCTTCAAGTTCCACGCCTCGTGCAATGAAATAGCATAGATCACGGCCACGCAACCGCAAAGGCAGCATCAACTGAGCTTCCTCGGCATTGTAACGGACCTCTAGTTTGGCCCGAAACTGCCCCTTAGCGGGCTTGGGAAAATAGAGGCTGTAGGATTCGAAAGGCAGGAATTCCTGAATGAGGTCCTTGAGGGTGTGCTCGTAGAGGATCAAATCCTGCGGGGAAAGACTGATTCCAGAGGTGAAGAGGTTATCCTTGTTCATAGGCAGGGACATAACCCGCATGGAGATTCAAGACAAGCAGGGAGTTGGTGAAACGGACTGTTAATTGTATTTTAAAGATAGATTTACAGCTTTTTTTAATCTTTGAACATTTTTGTAAATACATATAAAGACACTTTGTAACTCGATACAAATTTGCAACACTTTACATTATATATTGCTATATTCTAGCTTCTCAACCGCACAGATAACGACTCCCGTTTCCCGATTTTTGACTACTCAATCAATCACTAAACACATATTAAAACAATAAAACAGGCACTAAAAACATATTTTGCACACTAATTGCAAATATTAATCATAAAATACAAATACGAAGAACTATTTTATACAATTTTGAAATTTACATTTCAAAAAAAAAGACTCACAAGCGAGATTTCAATGAACCCTACCCTGATCGAAAAACACTCAAAACAGCTCTTACAGGTAATGCCCACCACCTCTAACTGTATGTCGAGACTGACCAGGCTGGACAGACAGTGGACAATGGCAACTATGACCGGAAAAATTAACTGCAGCCGGATTGCCCAGACCCTCATTGATTTTATCTTCACAACTCAAGAGAACTTCTCCGGCCTCAGACAGAACCTGATTGATATCCTTATCAAAGAAAACACAAACAAAGTTGTTCAGGAAATGTCCGCTGTAGCACAGGTCGTCATCGACATTCTTAAACGAAACCTCTTCGAAAGGACCGCAGACGTAGGATTTCTTGCTACTGACGATGATATTGTCCGATTTCTGTCCAACCCCGAGAGAAATAACCATGATGTTTCCATTATCGAAGACAGACTTCGCGAATATAGAGACAAGTACACAGTATACAATGAAATAGTTATCCTTGATACTGAGGGCCGTGTCTGCGCACACCTCGACCAAAACAATAAGATCACAGCCTCAAGAGATCCGCTTATCTCTGAAACTCTTGAAGCAAAAGACTATGTGGAAACATACAGAAGCAGCGATTTAGCCCCGGATTCGGGAGAAGTTCTGATATACTCTCAGGCCATTAAATCTCCTGAGACAGGAAGAGACCTTGGAATCCTGTGTTTGATCTTTGATTTTGCCGGTGAAATGGATGGGGTATTCAAAAACTTGAGCGAGTTCTCAAAAGACACGGTCCTTATTGTATTAGACGACCGGGGCTGTGCAATTGCTTCCAGCAACTCAGACTCAATCCCCGTCGGCAGAAGGATCAGCATGAACTTGGATGAGGATTTTCAGATCGTCAGCATCGACAACACTCCGTACTTATCCAAAACAGTCAGAACCAAAGGATATCAGGGATTTTTCGGATTACCATGGTATGGACATGTTCTAAAACGGATGGATACAGCTTTCAGCGGGAATAACGACAATTCATTTGATGCAACAGCCATAAGAGACAAAGCCCATTTTTCAGGTAGACTCACCCATGTGGAAGAAGCTTCGGAAAATGTTCTTTCGGACCTTGAACTGGTTGTTCAGAACGGCGAGATCATGGCTGCCAAAAAATGCATTGAGCCGAATCCGGTAGAACAGATGGAAGGCCGTGCCCTCCCGCATATTCTTAATGAAATCAAGAAAATAGGCGATCAGGTACAGAGCGTATTCCAGTACTCCACTGACGAGCTCCTACAGCTTGTAACGGCCTCGAGACTGCACGACACACAGTTTCTTGCCCAGCTGGCCATCGACATCATGGACCGCAACCTATACGAACGAGCCAACGACTGCCGCTGGTGGGCACTGACATCAGACTTCAAGACAATCCTCGAAAAGCCGACAATAGATGAAGAAGACCGAGATCGGATGCGAAGAATTCTTGGCTATATCAACAGCCTGTACACGGTCTATACCAACTTGTTTGTCTATGACCGGACAGGGAAAATATTGGCCTGCTCCAACCCCGGAGAATGCGATAAGGAAGGAAGAGTATTAAACTCCGGCTACGTGGTCGAAGCCACAAGAATAACAGACTCACAGCTTTACTGCGTTTCCGATTTCATCAAGACCGACCTCTATGCTTCGGAAGGTCAGGACCGATACACATACATATACAATGCATCCATCACCGCGCACGATGACCCGTCACGAGTACTGGGCGGCATCGGTATTGTGTTTGATTCAGAACCTGAATTTAAAGCGATGCTGGGAGATGTGCTTCCCAAAGACGGTCAGGGCAGAATTATAGATGGAGCAGAAGGGATGTTTGTAGAACCGGGGGGAAAACTTATTTCCGCAACCAACCCGGAGCGAAAACCGGGTGAAACCATAACTTTAGACCCTGATTTCAATCAGCTGGGTGAAGGCGAATCCACAGTTAAGCTGGTTGAGGAAGACGGTTCTCTTTATGCAGTAGGCTGCGCACACTCAGCCGGATACCGGGAATACAAAAGAGATGGAAGCTACAGAAACGATGTACTCTGCTTGGTGAGGGTATTAATTTAGGGGCCGATCCTGTAAAGGATCACCCCCCCTATAATAGCAGAATCTTTTGGGAGACTATTTTCTCAAATTATCGAGAACCTTCTTTAACTCAAGAGACATCTCTGCAAGCTCCTGAACAGCAGTGGCAGATTGAACCATACCCTCCGCCGAATCGCTTACAATACGATTAACTTCATCAACAGCACGGTTGATTTGCTCGCTCGTTGCCGATTGTTCTTCTGCTGCGGTTGCTATTTCGCCCACCAGTGCAGAAGATTCCGTGGACATACTAACAATCTGACTAAGAGCTGATCCTGAATTACCCGCAAGTTCAGTAGCTTCAGCAACATTATCCACTGCACTGTTGACATTAATCAGGTTGGTGTCCGTTGCTGTCTGAATAGCCCTGATATTCGACCCCACCTCGGTAGTGGCATCCATCGTCTTTTCAGCCAGTTTGCGGACTTCATCAGCAACAACGGCAAATCCGCGCCCGGCTTCACCTGCTCGTGCTGCTTCAATTGCCGCATTCAAAGCCAGCAGGTTTGTCTGATCAGCGATATCAGTAATCACGGTCATTACACCACCGATAGACTGCGCCTCCTTACCGAGCTTTTCCATATCATCCTGCAATACATTGGCAACAGTGTTGACCTTATTAATAGCAGCAACAACACTATTAACCAGTTCCGCACCTTCCTGAGCTTTATCCCTGGCGTTATCAGACTGCTCTCTTGCTTCGGAAGCATTGCGCGCAATCTCAAGTACACTGGAGTTCATCTGCTCCATGGCAGTTGCTGTTTCCCCTACACGCTGCTGCTGAATCTCCGCACCATTGCTGACTTCCTCAATCTGGGCTGCCAGCTCCTCAGATGCCGAAGCCACACGATCAGCAATCTCATTGGCCTGCCCTGCAACATTCAGCATGGTCTCTTGAGCTTTCTTGATCTCAGTCTGATCAATTATGACCTCTGTGGCACCGACAACTTCGCCAGAACGGGTTATCAACGGGGTAGAAGAATAAGTAATCGCATATTCTCCGCTAACCGGATGAGCTAAGGTCTCAGAAGCGGCGGCAGCCTTTTTCTTCATACATATATCCGAAGCACAGTCAGCGGTTCGACAATCATCGGTTTTAAAAAGTTCATAACATTTCTTATCTCCATACGAGTCTATTCCGGCAATAGTTCTTGCTTCCTTATTCAAGTATATGGGCTTGAAATCGGAGGACAGACTCATTACTCCCACCGGCAACTGATCCAAAAATCCGCTATAGACACCAGCAAGCGTATTTACGCCACTAACCAAATCAGCAAAACCGCCTTCAAAAGCATCAGGATTTCCGCTTGCGTTCATTTCCCCGTTCTCAACTCGGGAAACAATATCTTCAACCTCATCTGCTACAGATGAAACAGAATCACGGATACTGTTCAGTGCATCGCAAATCTTACCGACTTCATCCTGTTGATTGATATCAATGCTTGTTTTGAACCTTCCAGCCGCAACATCTCCCGCAAAAGCAGTCGCAATGCCCAGAGGACGGGTAATGGCCCTTGAAATAACAAGCATAGCAATAACGCCAAATACCACAGCCGCAAACGACAACAGCCCCACATTAGTCTTAGCCTGCTCGCTCTGAGCCTGTACTTTCGGTCCCAAAGTATCCTGATCTTTTTTAACCGACAACTTAGCGTCTTCGAGATTCTTAGCGATAACGGGACCCCACTTATCAAGATTCCCTTTAACAATCACATTACGGGCTGTTATATGCTCAACAGTCTCACCAAATGCGTCTACATATTTATCTTTGGCTACATAAACATCAGCTAAAAGCTGGCGCCGTACGGGGTTCTGAACTTCACGGTCAAGAATTGTCAGCTGCTGATCAAAAATATCAAATTCAGCTTTAACACGCTCAATATCTGCCAAATCATTACTCTTTAGAAATTTCATTGCATACAGCCTGGCCAGCAGCAGATTCCTCAATGCTAATCCTGTATAATAAGCCGCACTGATATCCTCGTCCTGATGAGCCGAGCGCATTATCTCGGTTAACTTTTCCTCAATTTCGGGTCCGACACTATTCAAAACCTGCACATCGACATTTCCCTCACTCTGCAAGCGCTCAACTTCATTGAACTTTGCATTATAGCCGATAAGCAGACGCCCTGCTTCCTCCACGAATTTAGCTCGCTCCGGATTCTTGATATCTTCTTTAGCTTCACTCATGAAGCCCTCGGTCAGCTCCATGTATTGTTTATATTCATTCCTATCCTTCTCACTATCAGTGATTAAAAAATCCTTAACATTCATGCGCACCATAAGCAGATTAGCCTGTGCTTGTGCCATGAGGTTGGTATCCCGCGCCAACCCGCGATATTGAGTGAAAGACTCCAGATTGGAAGACAAAGCATAATACGCCATTCCCCCCGAAATAGATAACAGCAGAATCACGACCCCGAATCCCAATGCCAATTTCATCGCAATAGGTAAATTTTTCATCACTGCTCCTTAATTCTTTGGTACGAATGACGGGCTTCTAATCTTTTAATATAAGCATATTTCAGAGCGTACGCGCAAGTGTAAATGTTTATTTTACACTAAACAGAACACCTACTTTCATATTTTTTATCAATTATACCTTTAGTTTAACAATAATATTATGTATAACTTGCATTTTATGGCTGCCAGACTTAGTGTCCGGACACCAATTAACATCGCCACAGCAATACTGCCCACTTTTTCAGGATTTCTCTAATGAACCTACCTCATACCCGGGCAGTAAAAGTCCGTTTATTACATTCCTTGAATATGTCACATGCTGTCTGCAGAGGCGGCATGGCAATTGTCCGGTAAACCATGTGTAGGCTGCGGATGGTGTTGTATTTCCGATCAATGTGAAGTTTCACACCATAAATATGGATACATGAGAAGATGCCCGGATCTGTTCTGGGACGAATCCATGAACCGTTACGTTTGTCTATTGATGAGTGACCCGAATGAAGGAGAGGACGCAAAGCGTCAGCTTTTCGAAGGTCTCGGCTGTTGCGCTCCGCTCATGACTTGGCGCGATGATGTCCGCAATCGAAACAATGATTGATCTTTAGTAGATAGACTTTACCTCTTCCAGAACAAACGTACTCCGGGTGGCACTGACTCCCTTGGTATTGGCAAACTCTTTCATCACCACCGATGAGTAGTGCTGCATATCGCGTGCGACAATCTCGACCATGATATCAACATTACCGGAGACAGCGTAAACGCTGACCACCCCTTCAATCTTGGCAAGCTCTTCAGCAAGCTCTGCCCAGCCTACACTTGCATCGCGAAACACCCCGCAGTACGCACGCACGGAATAGCCGAGCTTAAGGCGATCAGTCAGGGCACGGTACCCAACAATAATCCCCTCTTTTTCCAAACGCGCTATCCGGCGAGAACAGCTTGAGTGGGTTAGATTAACCAACTCAGCCACCTCTTTATTTGAAATCCTTCCATTCTCCTGAAGTGCAGCAACTATCTGCCGATCCACATCATCAAGTTTTATCATATGCAAACTCTTTGCGATTACAGGTTTGTATCAAACATATATTTCACACCTCATGCAAATAAAGTCAATCCTATGCACAATATTTGATAATATCGAGCTTATGTGAAAACTATTTGCATTAATAGACAAAAAAGGATTAAAAAATGAGGAATTCAGACCACAAAGACTGAACCGCTTCCAAACAAGGAGTAAGTCATGAACTTCGCATTAAAATCCAGCAGCCTAATAATGGCCTTCAGAACATACCTTGGAGCGATTTATAACATACAGGCTAGGCTGCATATGCCACGGACCTGTTCAATTGAAAATTTAACGCCAAATAATAAAAAATAGTTCGCAACTCCCCTGCAGGACTTTTCACATCGACCATCCCCGGCGATGGAGTTCTGAAAACAAGGCCGTACAGTAGAACAAGCACACAAGACGCAATCATCCCCTTTTGCAGACAAACCTGCTGTGCGGCCTTTTTAAAAACACCCACTCCACCATCAATGCACAATAATATCTAAGAGTTATTCTCATTCATTTTTTTACGTTTCTCTTTACTCTTCTGATACCACTCCTGATCACCGTACAACTCGTCAGAACACTTCTCACAAAGACCGTGGCTGAATTGAGAATCTGTATTACTTTCAATGTACGCTTCCAGATCATTCCAATACCCATCGTCATCCTTAATCTTTCTGCACTTGGAACACATAGGGAGCAAGCTATTCAAGGTACGGATATTTGCTTCTTTTAATTCTAATACTTTCGCATTCTTGTTGAGAAGACTGCCAAGATAAATCATAGATACTAACGAAAGTATGGTAACAACAAACCCGGGCAACTCACTCAAGGCATTAATCAAAGGGCCCCGCTGCAACTCATTGGTCCAAATTAAAAATGTAAGCACTTGCCTTAAGGCCATCAAAAAAAACATTGCGGCAAGAAAAAGTATCTTCCACTCCCGAAATTTAACTGAAACAGACACCGCAATCCCAAAAGCGAAAAGTCGCACAATAATCGACACCAACAATTCAGGCTTCGGCACCAGACACCAAATAACGGCCAGAACGATGATTCCGGCAATTGCGTAAAATATAGTCCACCTAGGCAAGAGACTATTCCTCCTCGGTTAACACACCAGAAATTGAGACACTTATAATTTAAGTACAACTTAAATCATAGTGAATCATAAATCGACAACAAATCTCCCCATATGTTATAGACAGCAGATACTGATCAGCGTAAACGGATTTCCCAGCCTTCCATATATTAATGAATGAGAGCCTCTGGCTACAAAATCAATTATCAGGGTTTATAAAATGGAAACAATCAGTAATCCGCAAGAACTTCAGAACTTGTGCCTCATGCTTCGCGCTGAAGGCAAAAAGATAGGCCTTGTACCAACCATGGGTTATTTTCATGAAGGCCACCTAAGCCTCATGGATGCTGCCCGAAAACAATGCGATGTGCTCATCGTCAGCCTCTTCGTGAACCCCACTCAATTCGGTGAAAATGAAGACCTGGATGCCTATCCCCATGATTTGGAGCGGGACTCCGAACTTGCCGAGAAACACGGCGTGGATATTTTCTTCACTCCAGTGCGCGACGACATGTATTTTGATGACCACTCCACGTGGGTGGAAGTTCCCGATCTGGCCACCAATCTTTGCGGCAAATCCCGCCCCATACATTTCCGGGGGGTTGCAACTGTAGTAACCAAACTGTTCATGACCGCCCAGCCGCATGTAGCTGTATTCGGACAAAAAGACTGGCAACAGCTGGCTATAATTAAAAGGATGGTCCGCGACTTGAACATTCCGGTAGATGTGCAGGGACACGAAATAGTGCGCGAAGAATCCGGGCTGGCCTTGAGCTCTCGAAACGTTTACCTCACCGAAGATGAAAAATCTGTGGCACCCAATATCCAGAAAGGATTGCAGAAAATGCGTGACTGGGTAGCAGCCGGAGAGTCTGATGTGGCGAAACTAAAATCCGACCTTGTTGAATTCTATACTGAAACGATTCCGAGCGGTCGGGTTGATTATATCGAAATTGTGCACCCCGAAAACATCAATATACTTAAAAATGTGGGTGATTCAGCACTTTGTGCGGTAGCAATACAACTTGGCAACGCAAGATTGATAGACAATTTGCTCATAAAAGTGTAAGGTGTCTTCATTCTTATATGCAAATTTATTTATATAGTGATTATGAGCTATATATTTCGGGGAGTTATCGAGAAATGGTCTCGAACGACATTTCCCCCGCCAATTAATTCCAGGAGGAACTTTTAAATGATCAGCAGCAAAGGCAAGTACTTTTTTACCTCTGAATCAGTAACCGAAGGTCACCCCGATAAAGTGGCTGACCAGATTTCCGACTCAATTCTTGACGCCATCCTCGCTCAAGATAAAGATGCCCGCGTAGCATGCGAAACACTGGTAACAACCGGTATGGCATTCATCGCAGGTGAAATTTCCACCACTGGTTACGCAGACTTTCAGCAAATCGTTCGCGACACCATCCGTGAAATCGGCTACGTTCACTCCGATATGGGTTTCGACGCTGATACTTGTGCTGTTATCTCTTCTATTGATAAACAGTCCGTAGACATCGCTCAGGGTGTTGACCGCAACACTCCTGAAAGCCAGGGTGCCGGCGACCAGGGTATGATGTTCGGTTTCGCATGCAAAGAAACTGAAGCACTCATGCCTGCTCCTATCTACTACGCTCACAAGCTGTCCCGCAAACTAACTGAAGTTCGCAAGGACGCAACTCTCGATTACCTCCGTCCTGACGGAAAGACCGAAGTTGCTTTCGAATACCTTGATGGCAAACCCGTCCGCATTGCTGACGTTGTTATCGCTGCACAGCACGATGACGGTATTGAGCAGGGACAGATTTACGAAGACATCAAGCGTGAAGTTGTGCTGGCTTCCCTTCCCGCAGACATGGTTGACGATGCAACCAAAATCTACATCAACACCACCGGTCGTTTCGTAATCGGCGGCCCCATGGGTGACTGCGGTCTGACCGGTCGTAAGATCATCAACGACACCTACGGTGGTATGGGTAACCACGGCGGCGGTGCTTTCTCCGGTAAGGACCCGTCCAAAGTTGACCGTTCCGGCGCATACATGGCACGTTACATCGCAAAGAACATCGTAGCTGCCGGCCTTGCCGAGCGCGCAGAAGTTCAGGTTGCATACGCAATCGGTGTTGCTGAGCCAGTATCTGTTCTGGCTACCTCCCACGGTACCGGCGAAGTTTCCGATGAAACCCTGACCAAAGCAGTCAAGGAAGTATTCGACCTGCGCCCCTGGTACATCTCCGAGCGTCTCGACCTTCGTCGTCCCATCTACAAGCCTTCCGCTTGTTACGGACACTTCGGTCGCAACAACCCCAACTTCACTTGGGAAAAGACCGACGCTGTAGACGATCTCAGAACTGCTTGCAAAATCTAAGCAGCACTGGATCACTCAGTTTATTCACCCCCGGAAACCTTCTGGTTTCCGGGGGTTCTTTTTACACTTGAGGCAATTCGCGGAAGCATGTAAAGAAACTGTTCACCAACCAGAACAGCAAGTCAGGAGATATAAATATGAGCGCTTTTAAAATTGTTGAAGCAAAGCCGAATCCGGATTTTAATATTTTTTACTTCGCAGAACTGAACGGTTCCACCCGCATCGAGCATTCCCTCATGGAAAGCCTCGAAAAATACTGGAACGAATGGCTGCCCCACCTCAAGGCTTATACCCTGAAACAGCCTGATGATGCCAAGGGTACAGACTTCCTGCTGCTTTACCTTGAGAAGGAAGTTGAGGATTCCGTTGAGGAGATCTGGCAGGACACCCCCACCGAGGGCCTTGCACATCACAACCTCGCTATCACCCTCGTAATGTCCGCAGCACAGTCCCTGATTCCGCAGCTGGAAGAAGGCAAATGTGCACCGCTGCCCAAGCCGGGTGAAGAAGTGCTCAAGGCATTCGAATCCCTCGGACTTACCTGGAATCAGGAAGGTACCGTTAACCGCCAGTACGCGGTATTCACTCCCTTCCCGTACTCCGGTGGCTGTGAAGTCTGCTACCTTGAGGATACCTGTCCTAAGAGCCAGACCCGTCAGAATTAAGTTTTTTGTTGATTTAGTATTCGAAAAGCCCGCCGGAGCGTTTGCTCTGGCGGGCTTTTTTGTTTGAACAGGAATATGAGAACTAACTTAATTTCCCTTCGTAATTTTGCCCACCATAGAAAATGCCTAAAATTGAAACCTTATCGTCTAAAACAGCAAACGCAATTATCGCTCTTTTTTTGTAATGCGTAATCCGCAAACCGGGTCTGATGTCATCACGGGCAGTTCCGCGCATAGGAAATTCTGCAAGACTCGCGCAATAATCAATAATCGCATTTGTGTAATCAGCAGCAACTTCGAGCGATTCCACTTCTTTAAGATAGCGAAACAAATCGAGAATCTGAGATTCAAACTCCGGCGCAAATACAACTCGATACGCCATTAAAATTCAGTCCTTTCTTCCTCAATCTCAGTGGCAATCCGGGATCGCATTTCTTTTAAGCTAATGCCCCGCTCAGGATCTTTTTTTACTGCGTCATAAGCAGGACCAACCTGACTTTTCAGCCAATTATCTACAGCTCTGTCGCGAGCCAATAGTGCTCGCAGACCGTCACGAATAACTTCACTCTCAGAAGCATATTCACCAGACGAGACTTTTTCTTTAACTGCCTTTGCCATCTCAAGGGGTAAAGTTATGCTCATTTGCTTGGTTGAACGCATAAAATGAACCTCCAAATTTTGTGTAGGATTTAATCCTACTGAACAATTTTAATATGGACAAGAGAATAAAAAAGAGCCGCAACATCAACCGATGTTGCGGCTCTTTTCTTAATAAATTTCAGAATCCCCTACTCCACAAACGCCACACTTTTCAAAAGTGTCCGCTCACCAAAGAACTCTTCCAGCCTTTCGCGCTCGGATTCGAGAATACGGATTTCGGATAATCCGACTTCCTCTTTGACACCGCCATAAATTTTCAAGGCCTGGTCGATGAAACCGGATTCCACGAAGCAGACGTTCATGGCATATGATCGGTCATTCCACTTCATGCGGATTTTAATGATAGGGTTTCGGGTCTCGTGATCTGTAACCAAGTTACCGGTACGCACCAAGGTATCACGCACGTTTTTGGGCAGCATGACCCCGAAACGGCTCAAGTTTTCGGAAAATGCAGGCTCGAAGGCCACGTAATAATAGGGGTCCACCTTTAACGCGATGGATTTGCCCGGAATATTCAGGATAAAAGGATTTTCAGCAAAGGCTTTTCCCAGCCCTTTCTGCAAGCGATCAATGCGATCTTTATAATCTTGTAAGGACATTGGTGTAATCCCCCTTTAATTGAGTTATTACACCAAGTTTAACAGCTAATCAAACTAGTTTATTCCTTACTTCAATTCATTCTTCATGCGAATGTAAGTTTCCTCGTCAATCTCGCCGGAAGCGTAACGCTTCTTCAAAATATCCTGAGCGGAGGGCGCACTGGTGCCGGTATCCGGCTTACGAAACATGCGCACAGTAAAATAAATAATCAACCCGATTACTACGAGCTGTAATATACCGCCAAAATGAAAAGGCATCCAGCCACTCATACCACTCATGCCATATCCGGCACCATGACCGAATCCTGAACCGCTACACCAACTGCTTAATGCACTGATAAATTCCATGTCCTTACCTCATTCTTTTAATTTTACTAAGCTAAAAGCATAACTCATGCCATGAGATATAAGTAGTAAATATAACACATTACAATTTCAACATCTGACAAATGTGCATTTCGCTTCACAAATGAACAACAAGATTTTGCACAAAGACTGTTCAAAAGCAGATTATGACCCGCCAAACAGGGCATGATATGCAAAAAACATAATACAAACAAAAGCAAGAAGCTCATTCAGTGTAAACATTATATTTCCCCCACAACTATTTCAGATAATCGTAAGGTCTGTCATCCATCACATTAATCCCATAGCGTTTCTTCTTAACGTAGAAAGCCGTGGAAAATTCGGATGTATCCGCTGATTTGCGAAGAGAACGAAACGCAGCCCAGATGACGATAACTGCAAAAATTAACTGCATAGCCAGAATCCAAAAGACGGCTCCTGCCATCCCATCAGAAAAAAGCACGCCTAAAACATCAACTGCAACATCATATAATTCCATTCTAAACCTCGCGATTTTTGTAAATAGAATTACATACTGCATGCCAGAAACAAAAAAATGTTTAATCAGCACTGATTAGAGAAGCACTTAAGACTCTGTTAATTTTAACTTAATATAAATAAATGCAAAAACTTGCACGACTTGGATAACCTGTGTGCAACACATCCCTTCGCTTTTGTGCAAAACAAAACCCCGCAACACTATTAGTGCTGCGGGGTTTGAGTTGAATACGATATTAAACAATTCTAATCATTGAAAGCCTGTTTCATAAGATGCTTGCCGAGTCCGCCCAGATCTTTAGGAGTGTAGCCGAACACATCCTGCCAGTTTTCGGTAGATTCCATACAGAAGTAAAGCTGCTTACCCATACCATGCTTGCGCAGGCGGTCTACGATAAACTTGAACTGACGCAGACGCAGGGGCCGCAGCAGTCGCATCTTGTTATCATTACCGGTGATGAACTCATCGAATATGTAAGTTGTTTCCGGGAAGTTCTGCTCAATGATCGGCTTGAGGTGCGGCATATGCCTGAATGAGCCTAGGCTGAAATATGCAATCTGCTCAGGCTTCACGTAATCGAAAATCATATCGATGATTTCAGCATAGCCTTCACGCCAGCCGTCGAAACGGATAATGGGATCAAAATGCAGGCAGACCCTGAAACCGGCATCTGCACAGGTGCGGGCGGCTTCAAGACGCTCTTTGAGAGTTGATACACCAAACTCCTCATGCTCATTAACAAACGGAGCATTGAGGGACCAAGCCGGAAGCAGACGGTCGGTTCGCTTGACCACGTCCATCCATGAAAGATCGATGATCTTGGACTTAAGCTCCAAACAGACGTTGGGATAATCGCCAAGAAATTCTACCAGATCGCGGCTGTATCCGGTGACCGCTTCAAGGGCGAGGGAATCAGTGAATTCCCCGGTACCGACACGGTAACAGGTTGAAATATCCGCAGAAAAAGCCTTGCCCAGCTCATCGAACAGATCATTCTGGTTGGCCCAGACTTTAAGCACATTGTCCTGAAAGTAAGCCTGCAAAATACAGTAAGAGCAAGCCATAGGACAGCCCTCACCGATATGAATGATCCGGTATCCGCAGCAATGGTAGTAACGGGTGCCGGGACAAAACCGCAAAAATTTACCCTTGTACTCTTTAAGATACAGGGACTGCTTTCCACCCAGTTCCCCATGCGGGAAATTCTCCGGGTCCACAACCTCTACCGGGAGGTCGGGCATGCGTGAAAGCACCCGCTCTGTAAGCGGAACCTTCTGCATGCTGCGATCAATATATATTTTTTCTATTCCCTTTAAATGGTCGGGAAGTACTAAATCATTGCTCATTTTTTAAATCCGCTACTTGTCTCTACCAAGTTCGAAAAGCTCTTCCCAGCCACTAAATTTAGCGATGGACTCAAGGTCAGCCATAGCCTTTTCCATCATCTCAAGACTCTTGAAACGAGTCTGGATCATGACTTCCCCGGTCTCGAAACTGCCAACTGGTTCAACCCGCCATTTGGTTCCGGCACAAATTTCTGAAACGATCTTGTTGTGAACCTTTTCCAGCTCGCTAAGCTTGGGATAACGCAGTTCCTTTGCAGCCTTGCAGAAACGGGTAACCGCATCCTTGGGCGATTCACTCTCTCTCGCAGCTTCAAATGCAGGAACGGAAATCAATTCTACAATGGATTTGTTCTCGCGACGTGAAGTCTCGTAGAGCCAAGTAAGAAAGTTAACCGCATTGGAACGGGACCAACTCAGCTTCTCAAAAAAACTAATCAACGCGGCGCGGTCAGCTTCATCAAGCTTAATAAGCACTGAAACCGCTGCCAAAGGGATATGCCCGAGCTTGAGCAACTCATCATATTCCGGTTCAAGTTCCATCCAATCAAGCCAGAATTTCATGTCCCTTGATTTAGGCTTAATGCCAAGCAGAGGGGCAACTGTTTTGGGAAGCTCAGCCGCATCCATACGTGCGGCAAAAAAGCGCACTGCCGCCAACTTAACCGATTCGTCTGTTAAACGCGCGCTATTTTCTTCAAGATGTAGCACCGCTTTTGAGGTTTCATCAGCTGCATCTATATAACGCACCAAAACATCCATTCCAAGCTTTGAAGCGGCAGCAACCCTTGACCTGCCTGCAACAAGCAGGGTTCTGCCGGATTCTTCGACTGCCAGCACCGGAACGAGCTGTCCGTGCTTTTTCAACGATGGAATAAGTTTTTCAACCGGGGATTCAGGGTGCAGAAGCCATGGACCGGAACAGTCAATATCAGCCGGTGAAAGGCTGCAAACACTGGGATTACTCAATTTATCTAACCTCCGAAAAACGGAATAAGGTCGTGCTCAATTATTGTTTATGCACGATATTTAATTAATTATCTACGCTTGACATGTTAGCTGGGCTATACCTATAGGGATTATTAGGAAGAATTATAAGTTGCACCTTTAGACCTGTACTGGCCGGGTCGTCAGGTCCCGGCTGTGAACATTCAGAGAAACGGAGTTGTTGAATGTCTGAAGCTTTACAAAACCAAAGGACTTTTGCACTTGTGGGCCACGGCGGTTGTGGCAAAACCTCTACCGCCGAGATGATTCTTTTTAATGCCGGTGTGATCGACAGACTCGGTAAGATTGAGGAAGGCACCACCGCCCTCGATACCGAACCTGAAGAAATTAAACGCCGCGGTTCCATCCAGTCCGGTTTCGCCGGGTACAAGTGGGACAAAAATGACCACTTTCTGATCGACACTCCGGGTGATGCAAACTTTTGCGGAGACCTGCCCTACTCTCTAGCCGCGTCCGACGGCGTTGTCTTTACCATTGACGCCGTGGACGGAGTCAAGCCCCTTTCGCGCAAAGCATGGGCAGCAGTTGAAAAAGCAAACCTCCCCACTGTTATTTTCATCAATAAGATGGACCGAGACCGTGCAGACTTCGATTCTGCATTCGATAGCCTAAACTCTTCCCTCGGCATCAGCCCCGTACTGCTGCATTATCCAATCGGAATCAAGGAAAATTTCAAGGGCGTAGTGGATATGCTCTCCGGTCAGGCCTATCTGTTCGAAGAGAACGGAAAGGTTACCAAGGGAGATATCCCCGCCGATATCGCAGACGAAGTAGAAGTCCTGCGTGAAACCATGATCGAAAACATCGCGGAAAGTGATGAAGATCTCATGGAAAAATACCTCGAAGAAGGCGAACTCACTCCCGAAGAAGTCGCAAAAGGCCTCACCGCAGGTGTTAAAAACCGCAGCCTGTTCCCGGTATGCGTTGGTTCCGCACTGGAAAATAAAGGTGGCTCCTTCCTGCTGGATATGATCCAGACCTATCTGCCCTCCCCGCTTGACCATCCCGAATGGCAGGGTGAAGACGGTACAACCCGTGAATCTTCCGCAGACGGCCCTGTTGCCTGCTTTGTATTCAAAACCATTGCCGACCCCTTTGCCGGACAGCTTACCGTCTGCCGCGTTCTCTCCGGAACAGTCAGCGGCGACCAGACCCTGACCAACACCAATACCGGCGCCAAGGAAAGAATGGGCAATATCCAGCTAATGGTAGGCAAGGACCAAAAGCCCCTCAAAAATCCTGCTGGCCCCGGCGCAATCATCACTCTTGCCAAGCTCAAGGAAACCTTTACCGGCGATACTCTCTGCGATGACCACAACAAGTTTACCCTCGAAAAACCGCAGCTGGCTCCGCAGCTGATCACCTTCGCCCTTTCTCCGGCGGAAAAAGGCGATGAGGACAAGGTCTTTCAAGCTATCCAGAAGCTGCTTGCTGAAGACGTTAACCTCAGCCTTTCCCGCGATGGGGAAACCGGCGACATCCTGCTTTCCGGTATGGGTCAGAACCATATTGAAATCTCCGTTGAGAAAGCAAAGCGCCGCTACAAGGCTGAAATCGTTCTTAACGCACCCAAGGTTCCCTACCGTGAAACCATCAAAGGTTTTGCCGAAGTTCAGGGACGTTTCAAGAAGCAGTCAGGCGGACGCGGTCAGTTCGGTGACTGCTGGATCAAGCTCGAGCCTCAGACCAAGGGTAACGGCTATGAATTCGTCAACAGCATTGTCGGTGGTGTAATTCCGAAACAGTACATCCCCGCAGTAGACAAAGGTGTTCAGGAAGCAGCCCAGAAGGGTTTCCTTTCCGGGTCCCCGATCATCGATTTCAAAGTAACCCTTTACGATGGCTCCTACCATTCCGTTGACTCCTCGGAAATGGCGTTCAAGGTTGCCGGATCCATGGCCTTTAAAAAGGCATGCGAAAAAGCCGGGGTTGCCCTGCTTGAGCCACTTATGAACGTTGTGGTTGAAGTTCCTGATGAATTCATGGGTGACATCATCGGTGACCTTTCCTCCCGCCGCGGTAAGGTGCTCGGCTCCGACTCCACCGCAGGCGTAACCGAGGTCAAGGCCCACGTGCCCATGTCCGAAATTCTCAAGTACGCACCGGATCTGCGCTCCATGACCGGTGGTCAGGGAACTTTCACCATGGAAATGTCCCATTACGAAGAATGCCCCCCGCCGATCGCGGACAAGGTCATCGAAGAATACAATGCGGGTAAGGACGAATAAACCTGCATCTATTTACTATGGTTGAACTACTTAGGCCGGGACATGTGTCCCGGCCTTTTATATTGCCTAACTACAGTTCTAGACTTATAACAATAATACACATATGTAAGTTCAACTAATGGAGGACAGAATGGAAAATATGGAACTCGTTTTAAATGCAGTTAGCGTGTATCAAGCTCAAACCGAGCAAGTCGGCAAAATATGGGACTACTTCAGCGTTGTATCGCTTACAGTCGTCGGAATAATATTAAAAAGCGACAAGGCCGTACGTACTATGAAGGAGCCACTAGTAATTATTGGGGCCTACCTTATTTTTTGCATTAACAACCATCTAGCATTATTGAAATACCATGAACAATTGAATCAGTTAGGCTCACTTGTAGCTACTCTAAAAATAGAGGCCGGAGCTAAGCTGACCGCTTTTGGGGTTCAAGACCTTCGCTGGATTCAACAATCACATATCCTATTTATAATAGCTGTTTGCGCAGGGTCACTACTCACGGCATGGATCAGGATTAAAAAGAACGCAAAAAAATCTGTCCCCCACGCTTCAAATTAAATTGTATCCAACGCACCCTCTCCCTTGGATTAAACTGCAAATAAATGCTAATGTGGTCGCAATCGTAAAATTCCGAACTCACGCAAACGGGAGATAAAAACCATGAGTGATGAAAAGAAATGTCCAGTAACAGGGCGCTCTTCAAGTCAGGTAGCCGGGAGCGGCACATCAAACAAAGACTGGTGGCCCAACCAGCTTAACCTGAACATCCTGCATCAGCATTCAGCAAAATCTGACCCCATGGATAAAGAATTCAACTATGCTGAAAAATTCAAAAAGCTTGATCTTGAAGCCCTCAAAAAAGACCTATTCGAACTGATGACCGATTCGCAGGATTGGTGGCCTGCCGACTACGGGCATTACGGCCCATTATTCATCCGCATGGCATGGCACAGTGCCGGAACCTACCGCATCGGTGACGGGCGCGGTGGAGCCGGATCAGGCAGCCAGCGCCTAGCCCCGCTTAACAGCTGGCCGGACAACGTAAATCTTGATAAAGCCCGCAGGCTGCTCTGGCCCATCAAGAAAAAATACGGACGCAAAATTTCATGGGCCGACCTGATGGTCTTTGCCGGAACCTGCGCAATCGAATCCATGGGACTGAAGCCTTTCGGATTCGCTGGAGGCCGCGAAGATATCTGGGAACCGGAAGAAGACATTTACTGGGGCGATGAAGACACATGGCTCGGCGACACCCGCTACTCAGGTGACCGTAAACTTGATAACCCATTGGCAGCAGTTCAGATGGGATTGATCTATGTGAACCCCGAAGGTCCTAACGGCGACCCCAATGCCGTGGCTTCAGGCAAGGATGTACGCGAAACATTTGCCCGCATGGCCATGAACGATGAAGAAACCGTGGCTCTCGTTGCCGGAGGACATACTTTCGGTAAATGCCACGGAGCCGGAGACGCAGCGAATGTAGGCCCGGACCCCGAAGGAGCACCGATTGAACAGCAGGGATTGGGCTGGAAAAGCAAATTCGGCAGCGGCAAGGGTGGCGATACCATCTCCAGCGGCATAGAAGGCGCATGGACCCCGACCCCCATCAAGTGGGACAACAGCTATTTTGATACCCTGTTCGGATACGAATGGAATCTTGAGAAAAGTCCTGCCGGGGCATGGCAGTGGCATCCATCCGACCCGGAAGCTAAAAAGACTGTACCGGATGCACACGATCCATCCAAGACTCATCCTCCAATGATGACTACCGCCGACCTTTCCTTGCGCATGGACCCGATATACGCGCCCATTGCCAAACGTTTTCATAAAAACCCTGAAGAATTTGCGGACGCCTTTGCACGGGCATGGTTCAAGCTGACGCACCGCGACATGGGACCGCGCTCACGTTATCTGGGGTCTATGGTCCCCGATGAAGAACTCATCTGGCAGGACCCGGTGCCCGCAGTCGATCACGAACTGATAGACAACACTGATATTGCAGATTTGAAAGCTAAAATTCTGGCATCAGGATTATCCGTTTCGAAGCTGGTATCCGCAGCTTGGGCATCCGCTTCCACTTATCGTGACTCCGACAAACGCGGAGGTTCCAACGGTGCGCGAATCCGCCTTGCGCCGCAAAAAGACTGGTACGTAAACCAGCCGTTACAACTGCCGGAACTGCTGAACAAACTTGAAGAAATCCAACAGGAATTCAACAGCCAATCCGGAAATAAAAAAGTATCTCTCGCCGACCTGATCATACTGGGCGGCTGCGCGGCAGTTGAACAAGGTGCAAAGAACGCAGGATTTGATGTAACCGTGCCTTTCACTCCGGGGCGTACCGATGCTTCACAAGAACAGACCGATGTACATTCATTTTCTGTGCTGGAACCTGCGGCTGACGGCTTCCGCAACTTCCAGAAAATAAAATACTCAGTTACCGCGGAAGAACTTCTGGTAGACAAAGCCCAGCTCATGACCCTGACCGCACCAGAAATGACCGTACTCGTCGGCGGGATGCGTGTTTTAGATGCAAACTTTGATGGATCAAAACACGGCGTATTCACAGATAAACCGGGAAGCCTAAACAATGACTTCTTCAACAACCTGCTCGATATGGATATTGTATGGACACCTACTTCCGAAGATGCAGAACTGTTTGAAGGACGAGACCGCGAAAGCTGTAAGTTAAAGTGGAGCGCAACCCGCATTGACCTTATCTTCGGAGCCAATTCACAGCTCCGGGCCATTGCCGAAGTGTATGGCTGTGATGATTCAGAAGAGAAATTTGTAACCGATTTCATCTCCGCATGGGATAAGGTTATGAATCTAGGCCTTTTTTGATTTAACTTAATTAACGACTACAAAAAGGGACGTTTCATTATTTTGGAACGTCGCTTTTTTACCATATGCCCCAAAGGCGTTATTTTCATTATTTTCCCTTTCCCCTTGTCCAGCGGGAAAAATTAAACTACTTAATGGGTGGTTTATTTGTTATTAGTTAATGATTGGTCGGCTGAATTCAGAAATCCGCGGCCTTCAATATATTTTCCAGCAAAACAGTTTAACCCATAATTACTACTATCGTGAGCTTACTTAGAACCTTATTTTTTTATCTTGTTTTTTTCCCGGCCACTATCTTCTTTTCCATCGTGGCTATTATTGGGCGCACCCAGAAATCCAGCCACTGGTGTGAGCGGAACTGGGGTAAACTTGTTGTCTGGCTCTGCGCGAGCACAAACCGTGTGGACTTAAGCGCCCTTGATGAAAATGAAACTTATGTTTTCATGGTAAACCACCAGAGCTTTTATGACATCCCCCTGCTCTTCAAATATCTTGCACCTTGGCAATTCAAATTCGTAGCGAAAAAGCAACTTTTCGATTTCCCGGTTTTCGGACACGCGATGACCGCGGGAAAACACATATCTATTGACCGCGAAAACCGCAGACAGGGAATGCGCGACATCCAGAACGCCATTGACACTGCCAATAGCGGCCTTTCCCCGCTCATCTTTCCGGAAGGAACCCGCAACCCCGCTCCGGAAAAGGACGGTCTCATGGAATTTAAAACAGGCGGAATGGTCCTGGCCCTTAAGTGCCAGAAACCCATCGCTCCGGTGGTTATGTACGGCGTTAACAGGGTCTGCAAAAAACACAGCCTGTGGATGAATCCTTTTCAGGAAATAAAAATCAAAGCCCTGCCGCCCATTGATATTTCAGAATACAAAGTCCGTGACCGCGTCAAACTCAAAGAACAGCTCGAAGAAGTAATGGGCGCAGCCTACGCGGAGCTGAGAGATGAGTGATCCTCAGCTTACAGTCTGTCCGCTCGGGGGCCTTGGCGAAATCGGTCTGAATTGTATGATGCTCAGCACTGCTGAAACTGCTGTGGTAGTCGACTGCGGTCTGATTTTTCCTGACGATGCTCTTTTCGGCGTGGACATAGCAATTCCCCGCTTTGATCATATCCTGACCATGAAGGATACCCTGAAAGGTATCGTGCTCACTCACGGACATGAAGACCATATCGGAGCCCTGCCGTGGCTGCTTCCTTATATAGATGTACCTGTCTACGGCTCAAAGTTCACCCTCGGACTGGTGGAAAACAAACTTCGCGAACATAATCTTGAGGACTATGTTGACCTGCGCGTGGTAAACCCGCATGACCGAATACAACTGGGCGACATGGCATTCAATTTCTTCCCTGTATGCCACTCCATTATTGAAGGCTACGCTCTGGGAATTGAAACACCTGTAGGCCGGGTAATCCATACTGGTGATTTCAAGATTGACCGCAATCCGCTGGATGGTCACGCAACAGACCTTGAAGCCATTGCAAAATTTTCCGAACCGGGTGTTACTCTGCTTTTCTCTGACTCCACCAATGTTGAGCAGGACGGGTATGCCCTCACCGAAAATGAAATCAAGAACACCATGCGCGACCTTTTCATTGAAGCAGAAGGCCGTATTCTGGTCACTCTCTTCTCCAGCCATATTCAGCGCATGCAGGAAATTTTTGATCTTGCGGTTGAGTCCAAGCGCAAGGTCGGGGTCAGCGGAAAATCTTTAGCCCGCAATATTGATCTGGCCCGCGATCTGGGTAAGCTGCGTTTTCCGGGCGGTACACTTATCGATCTCGAAGACCTTCCCGATTATCGCGATGATGAAATAGTACTGCTGGTAACCGGATCTCAAGGTGAATCACTGGCCTCCCTTTCACGTCTTTCCACCGGGGACCACCGCCAGCTTTCCATCAAAGAGGGCGACCTTGTACTCATGTCTTCGCGTTTTATCCCCGGCAACACAAAAGCCATCACCCGGGTCATCAACAGGCTTTACAAGCTTGGAGCAGAAGTCCTCTATGAAAAGGTGCAGGGCATTCACGCATCCGGCCATGCACATCGCGAAGAATTGCGCACCATGCTTGAAACTGTGCGTCCCAAATATTTTATCCCCGTACACGGTGAATACAGACATTTAATAAAGCATTCCCGTCTGGCCGTTGAAACCGGAGTCGCTCCAGAGCGTTCTTTAGTAATTGAAGACGGTGAACCGGTAACCTTCCTGCTGCACGGCATCCGTTTTGAAGAAAACGTGCCTGTTCAGTGCACTCTCGTGGACGGCAAGGGAGTCGGCGATGTTGGGCAGACCGTGCTCAAGGAACGCCAGCTGCTGGCCGGAGAAGGGTTGGTCATTGTCGCACTGGTTGTTGATGTTAGCACCGGAGAAATCCTCAGGGGGCCGGAAGTTACATCCAAAGGGTTTGTCTTTGAACAGCAGTATTCTCATCTGCTGGAAGATGCCAAGTGCATTGTGCTTGATGTTTTTGAAAACATACCCCCGGGACACACCAATAAGCTCAAGGAACGCATTCGCTCTGCCCTGCGCCGTTTTTTCCGCAAGGTTCTCGGCCGTGATCCGGTGGTCATCCCCCTCGTTATCTCCATTACCGGGGACGAAGAAAAGGATATCGACGCCAAGTGCGATAAATGTATTCTCTAAAAACACCAACACCTGTTTGGCTGTTTTTTCCATTTGTGCTATTTTTATTTTTGCGACTGAATCAGATCATGCCGGGAGATTAAATGAAAGTTTACAGAATCAGACATGGCGAAAAGGTTTTCTATGCAACTTTGGAAGACGGACATTTCAAGAGTCTGGTAACCGGACAGCCCGGTTCCGTACCTATTCCATCTTCGGAATGCGTGATCCTGCCCATCGTGGTTCCTTCAAAAATTGTCTGCGTAGGCCTGAACTACAAGGCGCATGCAGCTGAACTGGATATGAAAATCCCGGATGACCCCATGATTTTCCTTAAGCCGCCATCTGCCGTTGTGGGCAACAATGATGCTATTGTTATCCCTTCCATCTCGGAGCAGGTTGATTACGAAGGGGAACTTGCCATCATCATGGGCCAGACGACCAAGAACGTTCAGCCGCAGGATGTCGATCCAATGATCTTCGGGTATTCCTGTGCCAACGATGTCACCGCACGTGATTTCCAGCGCAAGGACACTTTATTCACCCGGGCCAAAGGGTTTGACACTTTCGCACCCATCGGACCTTGTATTGAAACAGATATCGATATCAGCGGTCTTGGTATCCGTACTATAGTTAATGATAAGGTCCGGCAGGAAGGCACCATTGCCGACATGCAGCACAGCCCTGCGGAACTGGTCAGCTATATTTCGCACCACATGACTCTCAATCCCGGAGACGTGATCCTGACTGGAACACCTCCGGGAATCGGCACTCTTAAAGCCGGGGATCGTGTTGAAGTAGAAATCGAAGGAATCGGCAAACTCAGCAACCCCGTTGTTGACGACGACTCGCTGAAGACGCCGGTTCAGTAAGCAATAATTGGAGTCCCTGATTGTTGTTTCCGGGATACATTTATATAATTTTTTTCAAAAAACGCGCACCGGGACTTGATTTTCAAACCTAATTCCCGTAATGGTGCGTAGCCAAATCACACATTCCGGCCTCAATATGGGTGCCTGCAGCGGTTGCAGGTTCATTACCGCCGGAATGGAGGAAAAACCCAGGAGGAAATTATGGCATACGTAACTATGAAACAGATGCTTGAGACCGGCGTTCACTTCGGTCACCAGACCCGTCGTTGGAACCCCAAAATGCGCCCTTACATTTTCGGTGCACGTAACGGTATCCACATTATGGATCTGCAGCAGACTGTTAAACTTTTCCGCAAAGCTCACGATTTCATCGCTGACAACGTAGCTAAAGGCGGCAAAGTTCTTTTCATCGGTACCAAGCGCCAGGCTCAGGAAGCTATCGCTGCTGAAGCAAGCCGTGCAGGCATGTTCCACGTGACTCACCGCTGGATGGGTGGAACTCTTACCAACTTCCAGACCATCAAAAAAAGCATCGATCGCCTCAAAAAGCTTGAAGAAATGTTCGAAGACGGTTCCATCAAACGCTTCCCCAAAAAGGAAATCGTAATGATGGGTCGTGAGGTTAAAAAACTTAACCTCGCACTCGGCGGTATCAAGGACCTTAACGGTGCACCCGCTGTTGCTTTCGTCATCGACCCCAAGCGTGAGCAGATCGCTATTCAGGAATGCCGCAAACTCGGTATCCCCGTAGTTGCAGTAGTAGACTCCAACTGCGATCCCGATATGGTTGACTACATCATTCCCGGTAACGATGACGCTATCCGCGCCATCAAGCTCTTCGCTTCCCACATGGCTGATGCTTGCCTCGAAGGCGCAGCTCGCCGCAAGGAAGACAAAGCTATGGAAGCAGAAGAAACCAAAGCTGCTGAGAAAGCTGTAGAAACTGAAGCTAAAGAAGAAACTCCTCAGGAGGCAAAATAATCATGGCTATTACCGCACAGATGGTTAAGGCCCTGCGTGAGAAAACCGGCGTAGGAATGATGGATTGCAAAAAAGCTCTCGCTGAATGCGATGGCAACGAAGAAAACGCAATCAAATACCTGCGTGAGAAAGGTCTCGCCAAGGCTGCTAAAAAAGCAGGCCGCGCTACCAGTGAAGGTCTGGTTGGCACTTACACCCACAGCAACGGCAAGCTCGTTGCTATGGTTGAACTCAAGTGTGAAACCGACTTCGTTGCTAAGGCTGAACAGTTCATCCAGCTGTCCAAAGACCTCGCAATGCAGGTTGCAGCGACCAGCCCTGTTTGTGTAAAGCCTGAAGATCTGCCTCAGGAAATGCTTGAGAAAGAAAAAGAAATCTACAAGCAGCAGGCTATCGCTGAAGGCAAGCCCGAAAACATCGCTGAAAAGATCGTTGAAGGCCGTGTCAACAAATACTACAAAGAAGTATGCCTTCTTGAACAGCCCTTCATCAAGGACGACAAGAAGACCATTAAAGATCTCCTCAACGACACCATCGCAGTTCTCGGCGAGAACATGCAGATCGGTCGCTTCGCCCGCATCAACCTCGCGGAAGCAGTCGCTGAAGAAAGCGAAGCCGAATAAGACTTCATTAAAACGGGCCGCAAGGCCCGTTTTTTTTGTCCGTTTTTTAACAAGCGGCCACACACATACCAAGGACAAGTTTGAAACATATAACAATTGCTCCTCATAGCACCGGAAAGCCGCAAAAACGAACCGACCTTCATCAACGAATCCAACGAAAGAGAATGAAGGAAGTTCAGCGGTGGATATTTTTCTAAGCTCAAATCAATACGGTAATGGCCGTATGGGTTTGAGCTTTTTAAAGGGGCAATTTTCACCCGATCAATTACCGGAAGCGGGATTTTCCGGTAACATCGGGCAACTGAACGGAAACGGATAACAACGATTTTTATACAGCCGGAAACTGGAGGGAGCACCCTCCCGCGCCAATTAAATTAACTTCCGGCCTGCTTATCGACTAATAACCGGACAAGATCCGCGGAAAAACGGGAGAAACTATGGACAAATTGCGCTATTCACGGGTAATGATCAAACTCAGCGGTGAGGCACTCGCAGGTGACCAGCAGTTCGGTATTAAACCTTCAGCAATCAGCCAGTTCGCAGGCGAAATTGCAGAGGTTGCCAAGAAAGGACTTCAGGTTGCCCTGGTCATCGGTGGCGGTAATATTTTCCGCGGCATGTCTGATTCTGCAAAAGGCATGGATCGCGCTTCCGCCGACTACATGGGAATGCTCGCAACCATCATGAACGCCCTCGCTGTTCAGGATGCTCTTGAAAAGCTGGGATGCGATACACGAGTAATGTCAGCAATCCCCATGCAGGCCGTGGCCGAGCCTTACATCCGCCGCAGAGCCGTACGCCACCTTGAAAAAGGCAGGGTGGTAATTTGTGCAGCCGGTACCGGTAACCCTTACTTCACTACCGATACCGCAGCAGCGCTCAGGGCCATGGAACTTAAGACCGAAGCTATCATCAAGGCGACTAAAGTGGACGGTGTCTACGACAAGGACCCGATGAAGCACGACGATGCTGTTAAATTTGAATCTATCACCTACCTTGAGACTCTGGAAAAGAGACTGGGTGTAATGGACTCCACCGCCACTTCACTGGCCATGGACAACAACATGCCCATCATTGTTTTCAACCTTTTCGAAAAAGGAAACATTGAAAGGGTTGTTAAAGGTGAGCAGATCGGAACAATTGTTCACGGAGGATAATAATGATTAATGAAGTTCTTGCCGATGGCAAAAAAAGAATGGAAGGCGCACTGACCGCTTTGGAAAACGACTTTGCAAAACTGCGCACAGGTCGCGCGGCCACTTCGCTGGTGGATAGCATTTCCGTTGACTACTACGGAACTCCCACTCCCATTAACCAGCTGGCTTCCGTTTCCATCCCGGATTCCCGTACCATCTCCATCCAGCCCTGGGACAAAGGTGCTTTTCCCCTTATCGACAAAGCACTGCAACAGTCCGACCTCGGCTTGAACCCCGTTAACGACGGTAAAGTACTGCGCATCTCCATTCCTCCTCTCACCGAGGAACGCCGTAAGGAACTGGTTAAGATCGCTAAAAAATACACCGAAGATTCCAAGGTCGCTATCCGTAACGTTCGCCGCGACATGAACGATACCCTGAAGAAGCTGGAAAAAGACAAGGATATCTCCGAGGACGAACAGCGCAAAGCTCAGGATGATGTTCAGAAGCTCACCGATGATTACGTCAAAAAATGCGACTTATCATGCGGCGAGAAAGAAAAGGAAATTCTGGAAATCTAGTATAATGATGCCCCGACATATAGCCGTTATTATGGACGGTAATGGACGGTGGGCACAAGCCCGAGGGCTTTCACGTAGTGAAGGTCACCGGGCCGGAACAGAAGCTGCGAGAAACATCGTTACCCGATGCCGCGAACTCGGTATTGAACACCTGACCCTGTATACCTTTTCCAAGGAAAACTGGGCCAGACCGAAAGATGAAATCAGCACGCTTTTCGACCTGCTGACAGTCTTCCTCAAGAAAGAACTGTCCAGCCTGCGTGAGCAGGATATACGCTTGAAAATACTGGGGGAACTCTCTGAGTTCCCCTTTGGCGTAAAGCAGGTTGTTGCCCACACCATAAAAAAAACGGAAAACTGCAAGTCCATGACACTTAATCTGGCTCTGAATTATTCTGGCCGGGACGAACTGGTGCGGGCCTGCAAGAAAATGATCGCCGAAGGCGTCAGAGAAAATGATATAACAGAGGAATCACTGTCCAAGTATCTGTATACAGCCGGACAGCCTGATCCCGATCTGATTATCCGCACCAGCGGAGAGCAGCGTTTGTCAAACTACCTGCTCTATCAGGCCGCCTACTCGGAATTATATTTCACAGACGTCTACTGGCCGGACTTTTCCCCCGAAGAGTTGGATAAAGCTCTGGCTGATTTTGCCGGAAGGCAACGCAGATTCGGCAAAACCGGTGAACAAGTATAAGCAAATCCCGCAGAGAATGACTCTGTGGGATTTTTTATTTTCCTTCCTCAAAAATTTCTTCCTATAAATTTATTTTTTTATCGACAAAATCAGGTAAACCGCCTTATTCTATCTAGAAAATATGCAGCAGATTGCAACTTGGAATGATTTTTAAAATCGTCCCGATTTACATATCTTAGCAGCCAGCGCATTTTCATGAATAAAGGGAGGTATTTCATGTCATCTAGATTGTTTTTCGGCCTGATAATCTGCTTGATAACTTGCCTGCTTGTAGTGGGATGTATTCCCAAAACAAACACTCAAAATAATGCTGTGAAGACGACTGTAAGAACTGAAACAGTAGTTGTGACACCTATCGTAACAGGTAGAACTCTTCTAAAAAGCAATGTGCGGGAAGTTTCATCTTCAAAGGCGGATATCGTCGATATTCTTGCGAAAGACATACAAGTTGAACTCATCGGTAAAAACAACAACTGGTACAAAATCAAACGTATGGATGGAAGCGGCAAGCCAGGTTTCGTTTACCACAAGCTGATCAATCTTGATTTCGGTAATTACCTCGGGACAAGAGGCAGAAACAAAGAAAAAACAGTAGTCTACCAAGCTCCGGACAGGAAATCTCCCACTGTGCGGGTCATCTCTCCTCAGACCACCTTCGATATCATCGGCATTGAAAATGATTTTTACCTGATCAAAGGTGAAGGCTTCGAAGGTTATGCTCCTACAAAAGTCTGTGTAGCCAATCCACTCAGCCCTATTGCTAAAATCGAAACCAGAACCATGACAGGAAAAATTATTCCGGAAGATGCCGGCACCCCCTGTCCTACACCTCCAAAAAGTAAAACTACAATTGCCGCAAGGCCCAAAACAAAACAAATTCAGCCCCGTATAAGCAGTCGGACCAAAAAGAAAACCACTGTCAAAACAAGCAGCAGCGGTCAAAGCGCCGGAGCTGCCTTGTTTGGAGCTTTTGCTCAGGCACTTCTCACTGGAGGCGGTGGAAATACAGCACCAAGCAAAAGCGGTGTTCCTGTGCAATCCTCCAATGACCAGCTCAAAGAAATTCTCAAAAGCGTTAGCGTCGGCAAAGAACTTGCTGCCAAAACAGTTGAAATACGCGAACAAATGCTGCAAGCCTTAAATGAAACACGAGCTCTGCAATCACTGGTGGGAGCAACTGTTGTAGCAATGAATGACAACTATAAAGTAGCTGCGGACACTGCCAGAGGTGTAAGCACTACCGGAATGAAAAAGATATCCATCAAAGCCTTTATCAAGGACCTTTCATATGAACCGACAGACTCAATTGAAGGAGCGGCAGTAAAAATAGCTCAAAACGGCAAGATGCTCAGGGCTCTGGAAACCAAAATTAAATCTGAGGCTGATGAATTTTCAAATCTCAATGCCCAGCAGATCCAGAACCTTGATTCGGTCATCAACTCATTTTCAAACAACCTGCATGCATCTAATGCACTTTATGATTTCAGTATAGACAAAGCCAACAATGTAATCCTGCGGATTGATAGAGCTATTAATGCCTATGATGAAAAAGCAGGGCCTATGGCAGCAGAAGCAACAAAACAAGCCGGGGTTATCGCCCTTGCTACTGCCGAACTTGTCTCAATTATCGGCAACGCCCAAAATGACCCCGTTCGGGCACTTACTGCCTTGCCTCGCTTGATAGAAATTCAGGAAGACCTGACAACTCTCGGAACCCTATTTTCCGACTTTCAAGCAGACTATGAATATATTGAAGAAAACTCCGCTGTTATAAGCGGGCAAGGTCAAGAGATCAGTAAGATCATCATGACAGCACGCAGAAAAAACACTCAGATTACTACATTACTGGAATCATACTACCAGAACAAACTTGCCCTGAGTAATCGACTCAAGAATCAAATGGCCAGCCAGACCGCCCAAGGATTTAAAACAGTTGAAAAGAAGGCCGCTTCTGTTGCTTTGGCCGAAGACATGTTAGATTAACTGAAACAAGGAGATTTATTGATGAAAAGACTTAAACTACTACTTTGTATTGCTGCATTTCTGGCCCTTTCCTCCTGCGGATTCAAGCAGGCAGACTCTGCAAAACAGTCTATGGAAGGAGTGCACCAGTCCGCAGGAGATCTCAAGGACGAAACCCAGTCTGCCAAGGCTCGTACTGAGGAAATCAAACAGGAAGAAAGCCAGGATTCAACTGAAGGCTATAAATGGTAAAAGATTATGGCCCATAAATTCAGTCTCGTTTTTATCCTGCTGGTCACATTTCTCTGCGGATCATGGGTTGAAGCTGCCGAGCTTTATATTATGCCGCCAGCTATCGGTAAGGTACGTAATAAGGAAAAAGACCGCCACAAAACAGAACTGGGCATTATACTCAAGGATAAGCAGTTCAAGAAGGCACTCCGTAAAGGAATTCTAGGTTTTCTTAAACGTGCTGCGGCTAAAAACGAAGGCATAAATATCAAACGGGCCGGATTCGGAGATAAATTCGACCCGGATTCCATCCTCGTCCCCCTTCTCTTTGTGGATAACGTCATTTCCTTTGTGGATGAGTATGGTTCAGCAGAACAACGGCTATACAAAGGACGGGTTTACATAGGGTTGAACTTCCTGCTCTTTCAGGCAAAATCTGAATCACTGGTTTATTCAGCTCCCATGCTGATCTCTGTTCCATATCTGGATAAGACCAAAAACTTCAGCCTAGAACCTCTTGCCGGTCAAATAAGATCTTCCATTGTGGAGTTCTTTACGGACCGCAAAAGACTTAAAGCTGATGCACAAGATGAGTTGGGCAAATGTCTTGCCAATATGGATTACCTGTTTTCGACCAAGACCTGTTTCGTGGACGAAATAAACCTCTCCAAAGGAACACTTAAACGCATTCAGAATCCGGCCAAATATAAATCGCTTGCCCAGATGCTGGCCTCGCAGGCTCTTTCGCAGGAAATGATGGTCTTGCCTCCGAAAACAAGGTTTAACGCCATTCGCAAAGGACTCCATGCTTCGGTTTCCATGTTCGGGGTATCCTTCCAACAAGGTTCGGAGAAGTCCGGATTCTCAGAGAAAGATAACGTTTACCAAACCAGCATGCGCATGCCTGAAGCAGAAACCAGATTCAGCCTGACCATCAAAACCGGAACCAAGGACAATGATCTCGGCGCCTTTATTGAACGCAACTACACTACCGCAGCCTATCTTCAGGGCAACGGTGATGTCATAAAATGTATCAAGGCTGTTGATTCCACAATCGCCAAAGGCCATACGTCCGTGTCTGATGTGAACTTATACAACAGCCTGATAAATACCCTTTCCGACCTGGATTCCTGCAAAAGGTAACCGAAATGCAGCCAAGGAGTTTTTAATGAAACAGACGTCATTAATTTCAGTCATCATTTCAGCCATACTGGTACTGTCCTTTGCAACCACCGGAATATGCGGAAGCAAAGACGGATACAAAATTTACAAAAAAACCGGAAAGCCGACCATTGTATTTTCACTTGTGCCGCGCATCAAAGGAGAAAACCTCTCCCCGCAGGAATGCGAAAACCTGATCCGCAACCTGAACAAATCACTGCAACAGGAATTTAATGAAGCCGGGTTTGAAACCCACCGTGACCGCATGATCACCGGATTCCTGCTCGACTCATGCAAACGATCATACGCCACATCGCAACAAACCGTTACCGAAGATGAGATCATTTCCATTGCCCGTGATAATGCTGTGGACTATGTAGTCATCGGAGCATCTGAGGTGGATATTGAATATGACGAAGATTACGAACAATACTCCGCATTGGTTGATATAAACGGAGATTTCCTCGGAGTGGAATTCGATCCGCCAACCTCATACGCACTGAACCTGACCGGAGAGTATATGCACCCTAAGAAGGACCGGCTAATCAAATTGGCAGTTATCGATATTGCCCGCAAGATAGCCCGCCTGCGCACCATTGATACTGTGCTGACTCACTGGAAGGAAAATAATAAAAAGAGATAAAAAAAGGGGGGAGCAACATGGTCGCTCCCCTTTTTAATTATCTTCTTCCAACTGCGAAGGATCAAGTTCATCCTTGGCATAATCCAAGTATAGACCGGAATCGATGAAGAGTTGACAGACATCTTCATCAATATGCTTATCCTTGACCATAAATCCTAAAATCTTAATCGCCTGCGCAAGTTTCATGGGCTTCTTATATGGCCTGTCCTTAGCTGTCAGAGCTTCAAAAATATCAGCAACAGCCATAATCCTTGCCTGCAAGGGAAGATCGTCTCCGCCCACTCCATTAGGATACCCCGAACCATCCAATTTCTCGTGATGCCCGGCTGCATATTCAGGGACTCGGGAAAGCCTCTTGGGAAATGGAAGTCGTGAAAGCATTTCATGCGTTATCGCTGCATGACTCTCGATAATCTCACGTTCCTTGTCTGTCAGGGTTCCTTTCCGGATGCATAGATTTTTTACCTCATCCTCGGTCAGCCAGTTGAAAGTTTCACCATTGCTTTCAAAGGTACGGGAAGCAATCCCCATAATCCTTGCAATACGCTCGTCAGACATAAATTCTTTAGGGATATTGCAGGAATTGACAAATTGTCGGTCTTCCTCAGCCTGCTCCAGCTCAACGGCATAACGCATTTCAATTTTATCAAGTTCTGCCTCATCAACACCATTCCTAAGGGCAGCAATAGTTTCCTCAAGCTGCCTGTTTTTAATGGTCTCGGAAATAAGCCTGAACCGAGCATCAACCATTTGTGAACGGTCAAAAATAGTTTGCAATTTGGTAGATTTGTCTACCACATGTTCCGGGATGGATATCTTGCCCACATCGTGCATCCACGCGGCGAGTTTCAACTCCTCCAATTCATCTTCAGTAAAATGCACATCAGCATATTTACCTTCATGGATGGAATTGACCTTATCTGCAATCATCATGGTGATGGTCACAACTCTCTCAATATGACCATTAGTGTAGGGAGATTTAGCATCAATGGCTGCGGCAATACTTTGGATTACCGAATAGAGAAGATCTTTCAGTCCCTGAATAAGCTGGGCGTTGGTCAAGGCGATAGCTGCCTGCGAAGCTAATGAACCTACAATGTCTACCACATCAGCCGAGAACTCAATAATCTCGCCTTCCTCGTCCAGAGCATTGAGTAATTGCAACACTCCGATAATGTCCTGCTCGTGATTTTTCAAAGCAAGCACAAGCATGGATTTGGAACGGTATCCGGTAGCAGCGTCATATTTACGAGGTCCGGTAAAATCAAAACCTTCAGCTTCATAAACATCTGCAATATTGATTGTTTCACCGGTCAAGGCGCAATATGAGGAAACGTTGGCTTTGTTAGGAGCATTGCCAGAAGTATACAGTGGAACCGGAGGCAGGGTTATCTCATTGCCGCTGGTTCCGCCCATGCGGACCTGCATCTTATCGTTTTGGAGAATAGAAAATTCAAGCTTGCGACCCTCTCTGTCTACAATGTAAAGAGTTCCGGCATCGGCCCGGGTCAAAACACGTGCTTCATCAACGATCATCTCCAGCAGCCGCTCGAGACGTGTCTCACCGGAAAGAGCCAACCCTATTTCAGTCAACCGCTCAACAAGGTCCTCTTTTGCATCAGAATTTTTAGTAAAAGCAGCTTCAATATCCCGACTAAGCCTACTTACTACTTCATGGCAATCAGTACCCTGCAAATCAACTAATGCATTTTCCAAAATACCATTTAGTTCTTCTAGGCCCGAAGACAACTTTCCATTGCGTGACACTATCCCCTCCCTGCAAGAATACACATCCTGAGAAAAACCCACCGGACAAATCACAAATCAACAATACAACCCTAGAACTACATTGGTAATTTTTATACAAGAATATTATATTCGCAACAAAAATAAAAATTGCAACAATATTTATATACCAATATCACAAAGAATAAAGCTCTGGAACCACTCTCGAACATTTATACCGATGATTAAACCATATGTATGCCCTAAATGACTATTGGAGAATTAATATGGAAAAATAACTGTCAACGACTTGCCCGCCAGTTATTAATGAATTATAAAAATGGAGTTTTTTACACGATTAAGCATAATCTGCTCTATACTGGCACTGACTTTTTACTTCTTTCGAGACATGAAGCTTCACATACGCGCGGAGAACCATCTTTCAAAAGCAGTACTTATATATTTTAATTGAATTTTTGTGGAAATTTTTTAACCGAGGATTTCATGTCCCTAAGCAGCCTTCAGAAACGAATTATCACTTCCCTGCTCCTAATCGCAGCCCTTGCAACAGCCCTGATCATGGGGGGACCGGTCTTAACCGGCGGGTTGGCTATATTCTGCACCATCGCCCTCTATGAATTCTATGCCATGTTCTGGCAGGACAAATCACACCTCGCATCACGAATTGTCGGAATGGCCGCCGGAGCTGGTATTATCCTTACTTCCGCTACTGTTTCTCCGGTCTGGATGCTTTTGATTATGCTGGGAGCTTTCTGGCTGTTCAATTTCCGATTCCTGTTTTCATATAGCGCGAAACCGGATCAGGCCACCTATCTGGACAGCCTGATACTCTTTGCCGGATTGGTATACGTTCCAGTTACCATGCAGTTCATGACTTCCATGAGCAGCTGGGAAATTCTTTTCGTTCTCCTTGCAGCTTCTTCTTCGGACACAGCCGCCTTTTATGCCGGAACTTTCTTCGGTAAAAAGAAAATCTGGCCCCAGATCAGCCCCAAAAAATCCTGGGCCGGATCTCTGGGCGGAATGAGCGGTTGTATCATCTGCTGTACCGTGTTCGGCCACTTTTTCGGACATGCACCGATTCTGTACTGGGTTGCTCTTGCGATAATGCTCAACATAGCGTCCCAAATGGGAGACTTTTTCGAATCTGCTCTTAAAAGAAAACTCCAAATCAAAGACTCTGGAAAGATTCTTCCGGGTCACGGTGGAGTGCTGGACCGGATCGACAGCCTTGTGCTCGCTCTTCCCGTATATATTCTGGCAAGACAAATTCACTCTTTCTTCTAAACCGGGCCTTGACCCAAAGCCCACAAAACAGACGGATATACAGACTTGCAAACATATATTTCTCCATGGCCGGCAAAAGCAACATTACCGGATTTCCCCAGATCAATTTCCATTCTGGGCAGCACCGGCTCCATCGGAACCAGCACCCTTAAAGTAATTGAGCAACACCCGGATCTGTTCAAGGTAACCGCCCTAGCCGGGGCAAGAAATGCAAAACTGCTGGCAGAACAGGCAATTAAACATCGCCCCCAGTACTTAGCTGTACTTAACGATGAAGCTGCTGCTGAACTTAAGAGCCTGCTTCCTGCTGATTATAAACCGGAAATCCTTACCGGACCTTCCGCATATATCACCCTTTCTGAGCTTGAAGAAGTTTCTGTTGTACTCTCCTCTATCGTAGGGGCTGCGGGCTTTGAGCCCACTCTTGCTGCTGCCAAAAAAGGAAAAATGATAGCTCTTGCCAACAAGGAATCCCTTGTACTCGGCGGTCATATCATCCGTGATGAATGCCACCGCACCGGTGCTACCATTCTTCCTGTGGACTCTGAGCATAACGCTCTGTTTCAGGGACTGGCCGGACACGACGGGGAAGAAGTAAGCAGACTGATCCTGACAGCTTCCGGCGGACCGTTCCGTGGCAAATCTAAAAAATTTCTCGAAACAGTAACACGCGAACAGGCTCTGGCCCACCCAAACTGGGATATGGGAGCAAAAATCAGCATTGATTCCGCAACCCTCATGAATAAAGGTCTGGAATTCATTGAAGCCTGCCACCTCTACGGCCTGCCGCCGGAACAGGTGGATGTTGTGGTTCACCCCCAGTCCATAATCCACTCTTTGGTCGAGTATGTGGACGGTTCACAGCTTGGACACCTTGGTGTACCGGACATGCAGATCCCCATTGCTTTCTGTATGTGCTTCCCCCAGCGCGTCCCCTTGAAGCTCAAACCGCTGAACCTCGCAGAAATAGGCACTCTGACCTTTGAAAAACCGGACCTTGAAGTATTTCCCTGCCTGAAACATGCAGCGGATTCTTTTTCAGCCGGACAGAGCCACCCCATTGTCCTCAACGCAGCAAATGAAGTAGCGGTCGACCTTTTCCTGAAAGAAAAGATCCGCTTTCTGGACATTCCGGCCATTATCGGCAAGGCACTGGAAAGCCATGCCGGATGTGATGTAAGCGAAGCTGGAGCAGTCCTTGAACTGGATATCAAAACGAGACGAGATGTGATGGAATCCATCGTCTAAGGAAAATTTATGTCTTGGATAGTTGATTTTATTCTGGTCCTCGGCGGGCTGATTTTTTTTCATGAACTTGGTCATTTCCTTGCAGCCCGAATGCTCGGCATCGGTGTGAAGACATTTTCACTGGGGTTCGGCCCAAGGCTGGCCGGCTTCACATGGGGCGCCACCAACTACCGTCTTTCCCTGATCCCTCTTGGCGGATATGTAAGCCTTGCCGGTGAAGAACGGGACATGACCGAGGACAACGGATTTAATGATAAAGAACTTTTCATGAACCGTCCCCCGTGGCACCGCATGATCGTGGTTGCCGCCGGTCCTTTATTCAACTTTGTCCTTGCATGGGTTATTTTCTGGGGAATCATCATCAGCAACGGGCAGATGGGCCTTGCTCCCACAGTAGGCAAATTACAGCCGGACAGTCCGGCCCTGCATGCTGGGATAGAAGTCGGCGATAACGTCCTTTCTATTCAAGGACATAAGATTATATTTTGGTCCGATCTCGCTGAAACAATCCAGAACAGCCAATCCGACACCCTTGACTTTGTTATTGAAAGAGACGGCAGCACCAAAGAGATTGCAATTAAACCGCAGGTTCAAGAACTTAAGAATATTTTTGGTGAAACCATCCGCAGGCCTGTGGTCGGCATTGTAGCTTCCGGTGATTCCAAAACAATAGAAATGAACGGAATCGACGGTGCTGTAGCTGCAGCAGAGCAAACATGGAACGTCACCAAACTGATCTGCACAAGTATCGTCAAAATGGTTGAACGGGTCGTGCCCATGGATTCCATCGGCGGACCGATCATGATTGCGCAAGCCATCAAACAACAGTCCGAACGCGGCCTGCTGGAACTTCTTCAGTTCACAGCATTCATCAGCATCAACCTCGGTCTGCTCAACCTGTTGCCCATACCGGTACTGGATGGCGGACACTTACTCTTTTTCAGCCTTGAAACCGTAATGCGCCGTCCCTTGAATGAAAAACTTCAGGCTGTAGCAACCAAAATAGGCTTAATTTTCCTGCTCTGCCTCATGGCTTTTGCCATTATCAATGACCTGACCAGAGAAGCATTAAAATAAATGACTTTACCAACAGAAAAAAAAGAACTCCTGCTGGCTATTAACGGCGCGGAGGAAACCTTACAGATAATACTGGCCCGCCGGGAAGAAGAGGAGGAAGCATTCTCCTTACTGGAAGCCAAAAAACTGATTGTGCCGGGACGTTCGGTCAACTTCATGATCCCGTCTGTCCGGGATTCCCTGGAACTCTTTGAATACGAAGCCCGAGACATCACCAGAATTGCCATTACCGCAGGACCGGGAAGCTTCACCGGACTCCGCCTTACCTTTGCTGCAGCTGCAGGTCTTTCCGCCGGAAACGGTTGTCCCGTAGCTGGGCTGGACTACCTGCCGATCCTTGCAAAAGGAGGAGCTTTTGTAAGCGGAATGCCAGTATGGGCGGTCACTCATTCACGGAGAATGCAGGTTTACCTGCAGGGCTTTGAAGCAATTACTGACAATGGTCAGTTGACTGCCATAACCCCTCCACTGCCGGTTGCAGTTCAGGAAGCAGTAGAGGTAATCCTTTCATATAAACAGGAACAGGCTGTTCTTCTCGGCAGCGGGCTGACTAAAAACAAAGCTTTCTTTGAAGAGTTTCTGGTTCAGCATTCCCAGTATTCAGCCTTGCCGAAAAGGTTCAACGTTCCTTCGGATCTGGATATAATTGAAGCAGCGGCACAAGCCGAATATTCAGACACAATGCCGATGCCCATGTATTTACGCGGTTCAGATGCAGAAGAGAATCTTGAAGCCATAACCAGCAAACGGGGAATCTCCCTTGAAATGGCAAAGGAACGGCTCAAGAACATAACGCCCCGTTAATTAATTTTTATAAAATTTAATATTCAGCAAAGGGATCTCCATAAACGGAGGTCCCTTTTTTTATTCAAAAAACAAAAAAATCATCCAAACCCTAAAGTAATCTATGTTTCAGACGATCAGGTAGGCACGAAGGACCAGTATGGCTTTGTGAACCTTTCGTTCCAAGGCAATGTTTTTGGCAAGGAAGCCAAAGATCACTTTTCAAGGAGGAAAACATGTCTTTAGTAATTAACCACAACTTGATGGCAATGAATGCCTCGCGCAACTTGCAGGAATCATATGGTAACCTCGGTGTATCAACCCGTCGCCTGTCTTCAGGTCTTCGCGTTGGAACCGCGGCTGACGATGCTGCAGGCCTCGCAATTCGCGAACTCATGCGTGCTGACATTAAGTCACTCAACCAGGGTATCCGTAACGCCAACGATGCAATTTCAATGATCCAGACCGCTGACGGCGCTCTCGGTGTTATTGATGAAAAGCTCATTCGTATGAAGGAGCTTGCAACTCAGGCCGCAACCGGTACCTACAACTCTGACCAGCGTCTGATCATCGACTCCGAATATCAGGCCATGGCTTCAGAAATTACCCGTATTGCGAATGCAACTGACTTCAACGGCATTCACCTGCTTAATGGTAACGTATCCGGTACTCACAGCGGAGCTGGCTTAAAGTCTACTGGTAAGATCAAGGTTCACTTTGGTACCGCCAACGACTCCGCCGAAGACTACTATTATGTTGCCATCGGCACCTCCACAGCATCAGCACTTGGTGTTGGGCTTGCGGCTAACAACTCAATTTCTACCCAGGCTCTGGCGCAGCAGTCTTTGGATAAGCTGAATAATGCTATTATCTCCAAGGATAAGATCCGCGCTAACCTCGGTGCTCTCCAGAATAGACTGGAAAACACCATTACCAACCTGTCTATCCAGGCAGAAAACGTTCAGGCTGCGGAATCCCGCATCTCCGACGTTGACGTTGCAACTGAAATGACTGAGTTCACCCGTAACCAGATCCTGACCCAGTCCGCAGTGGCTATGCTCTCGCAGGCTAACAGCATGCCCAGAATGGCAATGCAGCTTATCGGTTAATAAACCGGCGCAGCATAAAACATTCTGACCAAGTCAGACTTAAGAGGAAAGCCGGGCCCGGTCCAACCGGCCCGGCTTTCAGCTTAGCAGGGACTAAACACTTCAGAACCATTAACATAACTTAAACAATCGTTAATATTTGGCATCCTGATTGCATCGGATGAGGTGAGAATAGAACCAGGGAAAAAAATTCCCGGAGATTATTATGTCAGATTACACCTCAGGAAATATCAACTTTACCGGACTCGGGTCCGGAACCGACTTCCAGTCTCTTATTGACGGGCTGATCAAGCTTGAACGAGTTCATATTAATAGACTTGAAAGCTGGAAAAGCTCATGGAGCGATAAAGTTGAAAAATTTCAGGAACTGAACACCGCTCTCCTCGGCCTGCAAACTACGCTCAAGTCCATGGATACTCTTGATGAGTTCATGAGCAAGACCGTAACCACTTCAGATTCCGGGACCCTCACCGCCACAGCTTCTGCTGAAGCTCTGGTTTCTTCCCATGCGATTGAAATCGACCAGCTTGCCGCAAACGATATTCACGTTACAGATTCAGGTGTTTCAAGCCTGACAGAATCAATTTTCAGCTCCACAGGTGAGTTCACATTTACTTATGGTTCCGAAACCATCACCCTGAGCAACATCAGCGCGGGAACATCTCTTCAGGGCTTCGTAAACCTGATCAACTCCCATGTTGACTCCAGAGAGAAAATCAGGGCGACGACAATTAACGACGGAACCAGCTACCACCTGCAAATTTACGGCCTTGATCTCGGGGCAGACAATCAGGTGAGCATCGACAACACTGTGGGGATGGTTTTCAGTAAAAACGATTTTGACGAAACACAAAATGCTGTAAATTCGCAGATCAAAGTTGACGGCTATCCCCCTGCACCAGGCGACTGGATAGAACGCGATACCAACACCGTCAGTGACGTTATCGACGGGGTAACCCTTAACCTGAAAAATACCAACGCAGCAGGGCAGACCACCGCTATCGGCATTGTTACCGATAATGAGGGCATGAAGGAAAATGTCCAGAAATTTGTCGATCAAAACAATGAAATCCGACAAATGATTAAAGACCTGACCTCGGTAACAACATCCTCGGATTCGGCAAAGGGTTCGATCCTAACAGGTAACTACGGGGTTGAACTACTAGTCGGACAGCGGATGAAAGACATTATAGCCAGCAAGGGTATCGGCTTCAGCTGGTATGAAGAACTCTCCAATGGCGATTTTACCGGCGACCGCTATTCCGCACTGTCTCAGCTCGGGATCATGACCAACGCTGATAGCGGCGGTGCCAACATGGGATTACTGGAACTTGATACTGAAAAGCTTAATGAAGCTCTGGATGCTGATCCTATGGCTGTGGCAATGCTCTTTGCCGCCAACTATGAAGGTGTCAGTGACTCCCCCAATGTTCAGTATGTTTCGCACATTAACGGTACAACTAAAGCCGGTGACTATAACGTGCAATACGAAGTCTCCGGCGGTCAGATAATTTCCGCAACAATTAACGGCCAAACAGCTGCAATCGATGCCGCCAACTGGCAGATTACCGGTGCCGGCGGTACTGATGCTGCAGGTATGGCTATCCGCGTAGAAAACCGAGCTGACGGAGTTTACGGTAACTCCAATAGTGACGCTTCCGACGCTATTAATGTCCACCTCAAACTTGGCAAGACAGGCGAGATGGTTGAAGCCCTTGAAGATATGACCGGTGATAGCGGTCCTCTTGAAATTCTTCAGGACAACTACGATACCATCATGCGGAATATTGATAAGAAAATCGAATCTGAAGAAGACCGAATTGCACTTAAAAAGCGTATGCTTACAGAAAAATACGCAAGACTCGATGCCTTGCTTGGTAACTATCAGGGTAAATCGGCTCAGCTGACTGCCAGTGTGACCCAGCTGATGAAGAGCTAGCTTAAATCCAAAATAAATTTAAAAACAGCCTAAGGTTTTCTGGAAAGCTTGCCGATCAGTAAGTCAGGAGGAGCAAATATATGCACAAAGCCGCTCAAGCATACCTTTCAACTCAGGTCCATACCACTTCCAAGGGTGAACTTCTCATCATGCTTTATGATGCTGCAATCAAATTCATGAAGCAGGCCAAAGTGAAGATCAACGAGAAAGACTATGCTGCGAAAGGAATTCTTATTTCCAAAGCCATTGAAGTTATTTCTGAGCTCACCGCCAGCCTGAATAAGGAAAAAGGCGGAGAACTCGCAGAAAACCTCAGCAAGCTCTATATTTATTGCAATACCAGACTGCTGCAGGCCAACCTGAAAATGGATACGGAAAAACTTGATGAAGTCATCAGGATTATTGACGGCATTGCTTCCGCGTACCGGGAAATTATCCCCACAGAAGAAGCTCAGGCTGCAGTTCCCCTGCAGACAACTGCAACTGCAAACAGTGGCTCTACCAATGTGAACCGCAGTTTTGTAAACGATGCAGGCTACGGAATGCCCAAAACACAGAACATCCCCGCCCCCAACGCCCTGCGCTTGAAAAAAGCAGCAAACGCGTACGGAAGCGGAGCATAACAAATTAACTGTCATTTGCTCCGGCTAATTTGATAAGACAAGCCCCTGCCTAGGCAGGGGCTTTTTTATGAATTAAAGCAAGATAGGAAAGCACACTCTTTACTTAGCACCGTGTATCTGTCATCTATTTCTATCATGGAAGAAAACAGAATCAGGGTACTTCAGGTCTCCCCCTCTCTGGGCTTGGGAGGCACTGAAAAGGTCATGCAATCATTTGCAATCAATCTGGACAGGAAAATTTTTCACACTGCGATCTACTCTCCAGCAAACGGGCCACGGGCAAAACTTATCCGAGAGCAGGGAATAGAAACCTTTGTGGGAACAGATCTGCTCTCCGTCTTAGATAAATTCCAGCCACAAGTAGTCCATATCCATCGTGCAGGATGGGCCGAACCGGGCACACTGCGCCCATTCAAATTAGCCAAAACACCTGTTTTGGTTGAAACAAATGTATTCGGACATCATGACCCGAGCCCCGAAGGGCAACTAATTGACCGACACCTCTTCGTTTCCCAATTCTGCGCAAAACGATATGCGGCAGTTAATTCCATTCCTACGGTGGAACCGAAGTACTCCGTCCTATATAATCCCGTTGATACAGATTTTTTTCTGGAAAGGTGCCCGCGCGAACGGGAAATACCTGCAGATTCATTCGGAAGAATTTCCCGTGCAGACAAAGGTAAATGGTCGACACTTGCGCTGGATTTTCTTCCTATCCTAAAAGAACAGGTAAAAAATCAGCTGCTGCCTCCATTCCAATACCGGATCATCGGTGGAATACCGGAAGCAGAAAAGTATGTCGCAGATCACAATCTGGAAAATTTTGTTAATTTCCTTCCGCCGGTACTGACTGACAACGAGATTGCCGAATTCCTTAATTCCATCAGCTTTCTGGTCCATGCCAACGACACTGGCGAGTCTTTCGGATTGGTAATTGCCGAAGCAATGGCTGCCGGACTTCCTGTAATAACCCATCCCAGTAAAGAGATGCGGGATAACGCGCAATTGGAACTTGTGGATCATGGAAAAACCGGTTTCGTTGCCCATAATGCACAGGAGTTTGCGCAAAGCATCCGCTTTTTGTTAACCAATCCACAGGAAGCACGTATAATGGGTGAAAACGGACGTGCAAAAGCTTCAAAACTCTTCCGGGCACAAGACATCGCCTTTAAACTGGGCAATATTTATCTGGACCTGCTCAAACTAAAAAAAGCCATTTAAGCCATGACTCACATCTTCGATTTATACTCGGAACAAATTTTAACCTACAAGCTTTCAGGTCAGACACCGGAAGAACTGAAAGACATTTCGGCATCTCCTGAGGAAACAGCCCAAAAGCACCTGCATTTCGCATCGCGACGCAATGCCGGGACCATCATTCTTTTTGGCGCTGGAGATGGTTTGTTGGGAAAAGCTCTGGCGGAAAACAAAAAGGCTGAACAAGAACTATTGATCTGCGATCTGTATCCTGAGCATATTCGAAATCTGAGACAAAACGAGCTTAATCAATCTCACGAAGACTGTACTGTGCTGACAGATTCATCAATCTGGGCCATGCTTTTGTTGCTGATCCAAAATGGCTATTCCGCTGCAAGTTCACACCTGATCCTCAATCCCGCGCTGGAAGGCAAAAGCAAAAACAAACATCAAAACTTGCAAAAAATTTTTTCCAGCTGCAGAAATATTAATTGCCCGACGCAGTATTCAACTAGCAGAATTTCTGCAGCAGCAATCCTCAGCCCGGATGAACCTGAACTCGAAGATTTCATCAAAAGTTTTCCTGACTGGATTGCTGAAATTGTTTTGGTCTGGGATTGTGCTGAGTCAGCCACTGCCCCGGACCTTCAAAAATTTCACCGGGCAGAAATTATCAATATATGTCACCCTCTTGATGCTGACTTTTCAACACAACGTAACCGAATGATTGCAAATTGTTCCGGCGAATGGATCATTTACCTTGACGCTGATGAAAGGTTGCGCCCAGAAAATTGGGATGACATAAGATTGATGACTTCATGTGAGAAGTGTAACGGATGGTATCTCCCGCGGATGACATTTTATCCCGACCAGAATCATTGCCGTATCGGCTACGGACTCTGGCCGGACCTACAGCTAAGGCTTTTTAAAAACAATTGTAATCTTAGATTTGTTAATAAGATTCACGAGCAATTAACCGGATTAGAGGGTGCATCTGGAATCCTACCGGACACCCCGATTCAACATTTGACTCATCTTTTAAAAAGCAGAAAAAAAATTGAATCCAAACTGGAAAAATTCAACAATTTGAGCGAAGGTCATTTCAGCCATCGACTGGGCAAAGAATTCCCTAATATTGCAAAGGAATTGCTTAGCCCCCGAAAAGACAGGAAAGTCGGTCCATTGCTTCTTCCGGACATTCGTATGTCATAATGTTCATGCACAATTGGCATTGCCTAACAGTATAAAATTTATTAGGTCTGACCGAAATATTCCGACAAACAGCTTCAAGGATTTAATATGAAAGTTACTTGTCCCGAGTGCGATTTCAGCAGTGAAATTCCGGAAGATAAGATTCCGGCAACTGCCCAGCTTGCCACCTGTCCAAAATGTCAGGCCAAGTTCAAATTCAGAGATTTTGAAGAGGAAAGCGACCCGGTTCCGGGATTAGCTCCAGAAGATACAAACCTTCCAGCCCCTGAAGAAGACGGTTATCAGGATGCTGCTGCCTATGCTCAACAACATGCACAGGAACAGCAACCCGAAGGCTATGGCGAAGAACAGCCTCAGCCTTATGATGAGCAATTCAACCAGCAGCCTGAAGCAACCCGCGAGGAACAGATTCAGGAAGATAAATCAGATATCTGGCAGCGTCTTGACTCAATGAAACCGGAAGTAGACCTTCATGAGGAAGAGCACGGCTACGAAACTGAAAGTTATGCTGAAGAGAACGAAGTTCCGTTTGAAAATCTGGAAAAATACGGTTTTTTTCCCGGTCTTTTTCTGACCATCAAAAAGATAATCCTTTCCCCGGCTGCTTTCTTTAAGGATATGCCGCTGAAGGGTTTCCTGATGCCCCTGTTCTTTTTTGTCATTCTGGCTGAATTTCAGGAGATCTGTAATTTTGTCTGGGCTATGACCGGGGTGGACACTTCAATGGGTGCCGATGTCGGCAGAATTATGAACGACTCCATGATCGCAGATTCTCTGCAGGATGGAACAGGCCCGGCTCTCTTTTCCCTGCTGCTTTACCCGCTCATGCTGGCTGGGATCAGCTTTCCGCTTATCGGCATGACCCACATCCTGCTCATGATATTCGGAGCGGGAGATCGCGGTTATCAAGCCACTTTCAGAGCTACCACATACTCATATGCCCCGATCATCCTCTGTATTGTCCCCATTGTGGGTGATATGATCGGCGCGCTGATAAGTGTGGCTATCTCTATTATTGCCTACAAAAACATCCATAATACGACATACATGCGAGTTGTTCTTTCAATGGTGATGCCTATTGTGTTACTGTTGGTCATTCTGGGCTTCTACATGCAGTTCAACCAGCCCACAATCTAGCAGTATCCGAGGATAATTTATGTTTGGATGGATCAAAGGAAAAGTTGCCAACGCCAAGGAGCGCGTCCGCATTGCCAAGGAAATTAATCCTAAAAGCTTTAGAAATATGGCCAGAGAGATTTCCGAACTAGCAGATGCATGTTCTCAAGTCTGTTCGCCCCAGAGCGAAATGCTGCAAAAAGTTGAGAGAATTAAAGGCGAAATGGAACAACTTACCGAACTTACCCGCCAACCGGAGTTCAAAAAACTCTCCGTGCAGCGCCGAATGGAACTACGCGAAAGCATGATCCAATCCAAGGAACAAATCCTTGATTCCATGCAAGCAGCACCCTCTCCGACCAAATTGATGCAATAAATTTAAAAAGGTTCTTCGAAAGAAGAACCTTTTTTATTACTCAGAATCATACGGCACAAATATTGCTTTTATTCTAGCAACTATTTTATGGTCAAATTTCAGACACTATTAAACCCAATCCCGGTTGCCGATATGAAAAAATATTTGCTGATCCTTTTGCTGGCTTTATCCGCCTGCACCCATTTTGAACCGCAAATCGCCACTCAGTCCGTTTACTATCAGGATGCCGAGGTATCGCTCTCGCAGTTGATGGTCTACTCAAGGCCGGAAAAGCCGCACTACGGGCCGCTTTCCGCTCTTTTCTATCCTTTCCACGTAACCCAGACCATGTACAAAGGAAGCGACTGGGGACAACGGGTTGCAAAAGGTATCTGGCAGAACTGGACAGGTCTGCAGGTTTTTCCATCCATGGTCTACGACGATAATCTGACCTACCGGGGCTTGGATGAAGCCATGTTCACCGCCCGTTCGCGCGGCTACGACCTGCTGGTAGTAGGATTCGTTCCCTATCTCTATCTGGGCCATACTGTGGACGACTCCGCTGTATCAGTTCAGATTAAAATTTACGAAACAAAACGCGGACAACTGGTCTGTTCCTTTGAACAAAGCGGACGCATTGAGAAAAAAATGGATGACGATTTTATATTCGTAAAGCGGGAACACCGCATGCCGGACTCTGCTTTCTATAAAATCATACAAGCTATTGCCTCAGACATGGCTGTGCCACTGACCTCATGGGCCCGATACGAAAACACCAACCAAGGCATGGTCGCAGGACTTATGCCCAATATGGTGCAGATGCAAGCTCCGCCACAGAGCAAAAACTCCAGACCTCAAGGCACATCAACTCAGCAGAATCAGCCTGTTGCAAAACCTGTAAATCCCAAAGCAACACCTGCACCTGTGCAGTCCGAAACTCAAGCACCTAAAGAGCAACCCAAACCGCGCTCAATCAACCTTGCTGTGCAATTTGATGTGGATTCATCCAAGATAAAGCCTGAATCATATTCACTGCTGAATGAACTTGGTAAAGCCCTTATCAGCGACCGCCTCAAAAATAAGCGAGTTGTAATTGGCGGGCACACGGATTCTGATGCTTCCCCAGAATACAACATTAAGTTGAGTAAGGAACGTGCTGAATCAGTCAAAAAATACCTGACCGATAATTTTCCCATTGCGCCGCAGCGCATCGGTACAACCGGTTTTGGGGAATCCAATCCGCTGGTTCCCAATACAACTAAATACAACAAGCTTCTGAACAGACGGGTACAGGTATCTATCGCACCATAACAAAGTTCAGATAAATCAAATCAGCAAATTAAACCTCCTCGCTTCGATTGCACACCGAACGAGGAGGTTTTTCATTGTTTATAATATTTAGTTGATAATTGATTTCAATTATTTATTCATATTTTTCAGTATCTTAAATTACGCAACTTAAGCTCCTATTTTGCCCTTTTCCCCCGCTTACATTTGTGTTACTCCAAAACTCGCTCTCTCATTACGCATAACCGATTGATTTTCCCGGTTGACGGATCGCAAACAGTAATTATTATTACTTCCAGAACACGGGGAGACATCGTTAAAACTGATAGCCTGGCGCCATCTCAGCAGCTAGGGAGGAATTTATAAATGATTGGTATTTCTAAACTTTACTGTGGTGCAGTAGAATCTTCCGATGCCCTGCGCTACGGTCGTGAGTCTGGCAAACTGCCTTCTCACCTTCTGCAGTTTTCCAAAGATAAAAAACCCGTTGTAGTCTGGAACATGACCAGACGCTGCAACCTTAAGTGTGTTCACTGCTACGCACAGGCTGTTGATCCTGACGGAAAAGACGAAATTTCCACTTCAAAAGCAAAAGAGATCATCGATGATCTCGCAGCATTCGGCGCCCCGGTAATGCTCTTCTCCGGCGGAGAACCTCTGGTACGTAAAGACCTCGTTGAGCTGGCAAGCTACGCAACCGGCAAAGGCATGCGTGCAGTTATTTCCACTAACGGAACCCTGATCACCAAAGAAAAAGCCCGTGAACTCAAAGACGTTGGTCTCTCCTACGTTGGTATCTCCCTTGACGGTACCGAAGAAACCCACGACAAATTCCGCGGCGTTCCCGGTTCTTACAAGAAAGCTATCGAAGGTGTTGAAAACTGTAAGGCTGAAGGCCTGAAAGTCGGTCTGCGCTTCACCATCAACAAGCGTAACTGGACTGAAGTTCCTTCCATCTTCAAAGTTCTCCGTGAACTCGAAGTTCCCAGAGCATGTTTCTACCATCTGGTATACTCCGGCCGTGGTTCTGAACTCATCAAAGAGGATCTGAGCCACGCTGAAACCCGCCAGTTGCTTGACCTGATCATGGACGAGACCAAAGCTCTCTATGACGCAGGCATGCCTAAAGAAATCCTCACCGTTGATAACCATGCTGACGGTGTATACGTATACCAGCGCCTGCTGAAAGAAGATCCCGAGCGCGCCAAGGAAGTCCTTGAACTGCTGCAGTTCAACGAAGGCAACAACTCCGGCCGCGGTATCGGTTGTATCTCCTGGGACGGTCAGGTTCACGCTGACCAGTTCTGGCGTAACCATACCTTCGGTAACGTTCTGGAACGTCCTTTCTCCGAAATCTGGATGGACGAGAACATCGAACTGCTTCACAAGCTCAAAGACAAGAAACAGCACGTCGGTGGACGCTGCGCAACCTGTCGTTACCTGAACATCTGTGCCGGTAACTTCCGTGCCCGCGCCGAAGCATACTACGACGACATCTGGGCTCAGGACCCCGCTTGTTACCTCACCGACGAGGAAATCAAGAAGGACTAGGCCCGCTGTTTTGAAAAACGTTTCAAGACGGTCGTCCTGTCGACGATAGATATTATTGAATCCCGGCGGGCCTACAGGTCTGCCGGGATTTTATTTATAACAAACATTTTATCGCTAATAAGGCGAAGCCCTAGTAAAAGTTTTTGGGATTCTTAAACCTTTTTTCAAAATGGGTTTAAGCCCCCGGAGGGCCGCCGGAGGCATTTATGGTATTCGACTTCCATCGGGGACGCAGACTCAGACGAACTCCCGTTATTCGTGATCTGATCAGGGAAACCACACTTTCCGCCAATGATCTTATGATGCCCTACTTCGTCTATGAAACAGACGATGAAAATTTCAAGAAAGAAGTTTCCTCCATGCCCGGTCAGTTTCAGCTCAGCCTGAAACAGCTGGAAATCAAAGTAGAGGAAGCAGTTGCAAACGGCCTCAAAAGCCTGATCCTCTTCGGCATTCCCGCCGAGAAGGACCCCGCAGGCACTCAAGCCTACGCCGATGACGGCATTGTGCAGCAGGCCGTGCGCCTGCTGAAAAAACGCTGGCCCGAACTGCTGGTCTGCACTGACGTGTGTTTGTGTGAATTCACATCCCACGGACACTGCGGACTGGTTAAGGATGAGATCATCCTCAACGATGCGACCCTCGAACTGCTGGCTAAAACTGCCCTCTCTCACGCCAAAGCAGGCGCAGACATGGTTGCCCCATCAGATATGATGGACGGGCGCGTTGCCGCTATCCGCGAGATTCTGGACGAAAACGGTTTTGCAGAACTACCGCTCATGTCTTATGCGGTAAAATACGCATCCGCTTACTACGGTCCTTTCCGCGAAGCAGCTGAAGGCGCACCCCAGTTCGGTGACCGCAAAACCTACCAGATGGACCCGGCCAACGCCCGCGAAGGTCTGCGCGAAGCAGCAGCGGACGTTATCGAAGGTGCAGACATTCTTATGGTCAAACCTGCCGGACCTTACATGGACATCATCCGTCAGACCCGCGACAACTTCGATCTGCCAGTTGCCGCTTATCAGGTCAGCGGCGAATATTCCCTGATCAAGGCTGCAGCTTTGAACGGTTGGGTTGATGAAGAATCCGTAGTTTGGGAATCCCTCATCGGGCTCAAACGCGCCGGAGCGGACCTGATCCTGACTTACTTCACTGAAGACGTACTCAAAAGACTGAAAGAGAAATAATATGAGCGATAAAAAAATGACAGGCGGACACCCCGGAGGTCATCCGGGTGGTGGACATCCGGGCGGTCATCCCGGCGGTAAACCGGGTCACCCCGGTGGCGGACATCCCGGTGGTCATCCGGGCGTACATCCCATTCCCCAGAAAAACGCTGACGGTTCTCCTCCGCTGCGTTTGATTGCATGGGAAATTACCCGTTCCTGCAACCTTGCCTGCAAGCACTGTAGGGCTGAAGCGCACCCCGAGCCTTATCCGGGAGAACTTTCCACCGAGGAAGCAAAAGCGCTTATCGATACCTTTCCCGAAACAGGAGACCCGATCATCATCTTCACCGGCGGCGAACCGCTGCTGCGCCACGATGTTTTCGAGCTGGTATCCTACGCCAACGACAAAGGTCTGCGTTGCGTAATGGCTCCAAACGGAACCCTGCTTACCGCAGAGAATTCCGTTAAACTCAAAGAAGTTGGTATCCAGCGTTGCTCCATCTCCATTGATGCTGCTGAAGCTAAATACCATGATGATTTTCGCGGCGAAGTGGGGGCATTCGATCAGGCCATGAAAGGTATTCAGTACCTGAAAGATGCCGGAATCGAATTCCAGATCAACACCACCGTGACCCGCAACAACCTGCACATGTTCAAGGATATCTTCACGCTCGCCAAAGATCTCGGAGCATCCGCGTGGCATATCTTCCTGCTGGTACCCACCGGCCGTGCAGCAGAGCTGGGTGCGGAAGTTATTTCCGCGGAAGAGTACGAAGAAGTTCTCAACTGGTTCTACGATTTCCAGAAGACCACCGACATGCAGCTCAAAGCGACCTGCGCACCGCACTACCACCGCATCCTGCGTCAGCGTGCGAAGGAAGAAGGTATTCCGGTCAACTTTGAAAACTTCGGCCTTGATGCTGTGAGCCGCGGTTGCCTTGGCGGTGTAGGATTCTGTTTTATTTCCCACCGTGGACAGGTTCAGCCCTGCGGATACCTTGATCTCGACTGTGGTAATGTGCGCGAGATTCCCTTCCCGGAAATCTGGGCCAAATCACCGCAGTTTCTTAACCTGCGCAACCCCGACACCTACGACGGAAAGTGCGGTCACTGTGAATACGAAAAAGTGTGCGGCGGTTGCCGTGCGCGCGCCCAGACCATGGAAGGCAACTATCTTGGACCGGAACCGCTTTGTTCCTACGAGCCCAAAAAGAAGCCTAAAAAATAGAAAGGAAATATAAATGGACGCAGTAGATAAAGATATTCTCGGCATCATCCAGTCCCACTTCCCCATTGTTTCACGCCCTTACGAGGAAATCGGGAAGATGGTCGGAGTATCCGAAGACGAAGCGCTTTCAAGGGTCAACGCCCTGCGCGAAGATGGAGTGATCCGCCGCGTAGGCGCAAACTTCGGTTCCCGTGAACTGGGTTGGCATTCCACTCTGTGCGCAGCCAGTGTGCCTGAAGGAAAAATTGATGATTTTGTAGCCGAGGTTAACCGTCACAGCGGCGTTACCCACAACTACCTGCGTGAAAACGACTTCAACATCTGGTTTACCTTCATCGGGCCGGACAAAGAAACCGTGATTGCCACTCTCGATGCAATTTCCGAGAAAACCGGCATCCGCGTACTTTACCTGCCCGCGACCAAACTGTTCAAGATCAAGGTTGATTTTGACATGAAGGAAGACAAGGAGAAAAAATAAATGGCAGCTAAGGAAACCATCATTTCCCCTTCCCTGCTTTCCTGTGACTTCAGCCGTCTAGCCGATGAACTGAAAGCACTGGAAGAAGCAGGCCTCAAGTGGGCGCACCTTGATGTAATGGATGGCAAATTCGTACCCAACATTACTTTCGGACCTCCGGTAATCAAGTCCATGCGTAAAGAGTGCAACCTGTTCTTCGACTGCCATCTCATGATCGAGCAGCCCGAACGTTACATTGATGAATTCTGCGATGCCGGAGCTGATCTGCTCTGCATCCATGCTGAGTCCACAGTGCATCTCGAACGTGCAGTTGCCGCTATTGCAGAAAAAGGTGTAAAGCCTGCTATTGCTTTGAACCCGGCAACTCCGCTGGAATCCATCAAATACCTGATTCCGCAGCTGCACATGGTGCTGATCATGTCCGTTAACCCCGGTTTCGGCGGTCAGAAATACATTCCTTTCTGCACTCAGAAAGTGCGTGACCTGCGGGCCATGATCGATGAAATGGGTGCTGACACCCTCATCCAGCTTGATGGCGGCGTGACAATGGAAAATTGTCGAGAACTGGTCGAGGCCGGCGCAGACGTGCTTGTTTCCGGTTCCGCATTCTTCAAATATCCGCCCTACGCAGAAAGACACAAACTCTTTCTGGAGACCTGCGCAGGCTAGGTCTTCGACGCCGGGTAAGGGTAACTTTAACGAGTTTCCCCTTACCCGGTTTTAAAAAATTCCTAAGAATCTAATCCTTCACACTATTTTATCACACATACATCCTTAAGACTTTCACATGCCTTAAGCAGATCTCCCGGCGCGGTGAACATATTCTCATAGTCATTTAAGTCACGCAGCAATTGCGGGACGTTCTGCTCTGACAGATCTAACGCCTGACCGGTACTTGCGAGATTATGTGCATAGGCAAACTGCGCTACAGCTTCAGTAAATTCATCAGAAATAGAAACTGAAACGGTATCGGATTCATCTAAAAAGGCCTCTTGCAATTCCTGGCACAAATCCTCTCCCGAAAGGAACGTTTCCTTTTCCGGCTCCATAACTGACATCAACAGTCTTTGTGTCTGCGGGAGCTCTTCCTGATCCAGTTTTTCCAAAACCTGTTCAATTAAATTTTTCTCCTCCAACTGTGCCGTTGCATACTTTTGCAGACGGCCCCCTTTAAATTGGAGTTTATATTCCGGTCCGGCATTGGCATAGCATTGGGCCACAAACTGTGAACAAACCATCGGCTCCTTTCCGGGACTTTGGTGCTTATGGATGTAGTCAATAATAGAGGCGGTTATTTTTTTGAAAATTCTAATCATGACCCGCTGCTTCGCCGAACTTGGGGTGAACTTTCTGTATAGAAGAAGTAAACCTACAAGATATAAACCGCTTTGATCATAAGGTTCCTCATCATTAAGATAAGCTTTGGCGACATCAATAACCGGAACCATTGGCAAATCGTCTTTCAAACGTCGCACAGTAATCTCTCTGCCCTTAAAACGCTCAAGAGCTTTATTAGTCGCAACCTGTGGTGGGCTTTCCTCAATAATCAGCTGCTTTGAAACATCGTAAAACATTGCAGCATGACTAACAGGAGCATCAGTTAGAAATGTAATTGCCCACGAAATAAAACTGCCTTTCTCAGCTGAAAAAAGCAGAACATCACCAGCTTCCAATTTTTGAATATCCATATGTACTCCTTTGTTGAAACTGCACTTCCGAGTTTATGCGATCTAACACCATCAATACCATAAAGATTATAACACAACCACATGCAATTTAACTGAGTTTAATCAAAACTACGAGCATCATAATGCTTTCAAACATCAGCCTTCTCCTTCTTTAGATTCATCTTCTATCCTGTCAGTTCTGATGCTATAGTGCTATTGAATAATCTTTTTGAACCACAATTTATGAGGGAGCAACGACAGCATGCTTTTCATGAAAACAGTCTTCACACTTATCGTGGCTATATCCATAGTCATGCCCGCATTTGCTGCCGAAAAATGGAAGATAACCTCATTAGATTGGGAACCATACTCGGGAAAGGAATTACCTGATCAAGGAAAATCAATTGCAAAACTCAGACAGGCTTTGCAATCAATTGGAATTATACTGGAAGTGGAATTTTTGCCTTGGGCCAGAGCAAAAGCCATGGCAGTTCAACCGGAATATATTGGTTATTTTCCTGCATGGCCTGAAGAGGTAAATGAAGGATTCATTGCGTCGCCAGCTGTTGATAAGTCAAAGATAGCCATAATGGCTCCTCGGCACATTTGCATACCTGATAGTATCGATTATTTATTTGCAAAGCATATTGTCGGACTTGTTAAAACTTACAAATACCCGGAAGAAATAACCGAACCAGCCAAGCGATATGAAGACAACGTAGATCAAGCACCGGACGAGAATTCTCTTGTCCAAAAACTTATACGGGGAAGATGCGAGGTAGCAATCACCGATCCTTCTGTAATGGATTACTATGCTAAAAAAAATGGGATAGGAAATATTGTTGTCCTAAAGCAACTTTTCGAGACGCCGCTGGTGCTGGCGATCAGAAAATCAGAGCATAGCGATCGCATACTTAAAATTGTAACCAATGCACTTGAACGGCAAAAGACACCAAAGAGTCAACACTAAACATCATCAGCATAATTTTCGCTAAAACATTTCCACAAAAAAACTCCGGCAACTTCTCAGTTACCGGAGCTATATTTTTAAATTATACTAATTTTATTTGTTGTTACCCTTACCATTTCCGCCCTTGTTGCCCTTGCTGCCACCCTTGCCCTTAGCACCACCTGATGCTGCATTGGCATTAGAGGTGCTCGCGCCAGCTCCACCATCAACACTTCCGCCGGAGTTACCGCGTCCACCGGAAGACTTAGCGCTTGAGGCAGATTCAGAACCCTTGGCTCCGCTCTGGGCCTTACTGGAAGCTCGGCTCAAACCAACGGACTTGTCACCCTTACCGCCGGAAACACCGGGAGTTGAGGAAACACCGGTCTTAGTATTCCTTGAAGTTGCTGCGGCAGACTTCTTACTTTGACCGTAATTTTTGGCAGTAGATGCGGTTCCAACTGCACTGGTACGTTCCTGAGCCTGCTTCTGAGCCTGCTTCTGATGTCCCAGTCCAAGAGTGCCGGGATGCACACCCAGTTCATGAGCAATTTCACCCCATCCCATACCCTGTTCGCGCATGGAGGCAATGGCTGCAGTATCAACTGCTGCGGCAGATGAAAGTGTTTCGTCAGCGGCAGCCTTAGCACTCTCAAGAGTACTTTCCGCTGCAGCAAGTTCAGCCTAAGCAGCTTCAAGATCTGAATTGTAGCCGTCTACAGAAGCCTGGGCTGTTTCAACTGAGGTAGTTGCGGTGTCCACGGTTTCCTGTGCGGAAGCAACTTCGGCTTCTGCCTCAGCAATGGCTTCGCCGAATTCTTCAGCCTTGGCTTCAGCATCAGCAGCTGCAAAACTCTCAGCTTTCGCAGCCTGAGCAGGATTGGCAAATGCCGGAGCTTCAGCCTCTTCTTCAGTCGTACCGGGATCAGTAGGATCAGTGGTATCAGTAGGTTCACCGGTGTCAGCAGGATCTGTGGTCTCAGTCACCCCGGTAGTTTCACCGGTCTGGGTATCCTGAGCAAGTAAGGGCTGAACCGCTAACATTACACTCAGGATAAGCATCGCAATCAGCCATAAGGTTTTTCTAAACATGTTTTTCATAGACTCCTCCCTCCCCTAATTAATTACAGTTATGAACTGTATGGATTCGTCCAGCTTGAAAGTCTTACCACTTCTTTCTACCTCTTCAGCTGAACCGAACCAGCTTAAAAGCATTCTTGAGGGAGCAAAATCAGGATGCCCGCTCAATATGTAATCCCGCACTCCTTTTGCACGGGCTTTCGCCAACTCAGCGTTCCCAGCCACATAAGCAACAATATGGAAACGGAGATCCGTGTTCTCTTCCATCATTGCGGCAATCACGTGCAGGGAGCTCTTGCTATCAAAATCTGAATCACTTTGACCGGGCTTGAAAGTAATACTTCGTAAAGTTAGATTTCGAGTTCCGAAGATGAAATTGCGGTAGGTAAAATCACCGAGCAGGTTCAGTTTTTCAGTTCCGCTCATAGCAAGGGAACCGTCAGGATAAGACTCGAGGTATTTCTTCCACGCTTTAACGGCTTCCTCTTTCTTGCCCTGTCTTCCAAGGATATCGGCTCGATTATAAAGGGCTTCAGGATTATATTCGTCTAATTTTATGACTTTATCATAAAGAACAGCAGCTTCAACGAGCTTTCCTTCTTCAAGATAACTATGGGCGAGATACAGATTGGCTGAGATATGATTAGGATCAAGCTCTAGGACCCGGCGATAGGCAGCCCTCTCCTTGCTGTATTGCTTCAAGGCCCAATAGTTAACACCGGACCAAAAGATATAGTCGACATTGTCAGGAGCAATACTGAGAGCTTTCGATATATATGGCTGAGCTTCTTTCGGATTTTTCAATGCCATATAGTAACGCCCAACATAGTATGCAGATTCGGCATCACCCGGATTTTCCTGCAACTTTTCATTGAACGCTTTAATTCCTTCCTTATATTTCTGGTTGTTCAGATAATAAGGACCCGAAAATGTAGTACATCCTGTTGCAAACAAAGACAAAAAGGCCGACAGAATAATAAATCGTTTCACAATATCCTCCGCGCGCTGGAGTTTGTGTTCACGACCCCTCACAAAAACAAAATCCCGTCTACAGTAATAATATAAGACCTGCAGACGGGATTAATAATTCTTTATATAGATTAATTTTATAACATAAAGATTACGACCTGAATTAAACCGATAATGAAACCAAGTACCCCACCGATAACTTCAATGAATTTAAACTCTTTCTTCATTATGGAGAAAAGGATCGACTCAAGCTGTTCCATGGAAAAACATTCAACTTTATCCTGAACGATACATTTGAAATCAAGAGAACACTCAAGCTGCGAAGATGTGGTTTCGATTAATTTAGGCAGCATGGAATCTAATTCCTGCGAAAGCATGCCCTTTACAGTCTTCATTGTTTCATCATTAAGAAACATACCGACCATGGGATGCAGAGTAGTGAGTTTTTCACGGAAAAATACATCCAGATACTCAAGAACAACATCTTTATGCTTATCGATAAACGCTGGATCATGAATAACATTTTTAATGTCTGTATGAGAAATCAACTCCCGCTCGATCATCTCCCCCAAACGCAGAGCCAACTCTTTTTGACGCTTAGGAAAGATACCCTGAATTGTAAACGGACCGATTTTAATTGGTTTGTGCGGATGAAAAAGCATTTTTACCGCAAGAAAGTTAGTAAACCAACCGATCAAAGCGCAAATGACGGGTGAAAGTAGAAGCTTCATAGTAATCATTATATTTTTTCCTGAATTATTTTTTCTAGTTACTCATTAATGAAGTGCGCGGATATATTTGTCTAAATTCAAACAAAGTGCAAGTAAATTAAAGCAAACGCCCTCCTTAAACAAAAAATCACTTGATTAGTTTTGAAATCAACGTAAAGTGTTCACCCTAATAGGGTGGAGTAAAGTAGAGGGGTATTATGTTATGAAGAATTTAAGCTGTTCAAGATCAATTTATTCTGAACTCGCGGAACTCAGGAACAAGAATATAAGCTTGAGAAATTCCCTTCTTTCCAAATGCCCGGACTGTGGACAGTTCCGGTTCCGTGATCTATTTTCTAATGCCGCCTCAGCTATTGTAATCTTGGACAAAAAAGGCGAGATCCTATTCGCCAACTCTGCCTTCGCAACAATCACAGCATATAATCAAGACGAAGTTATCGGTAAGCTATTAAACGAAATTCTCGTATCCGAGGATGACACCGAAGGCAGAGAGTATCTACACAATCTTTTTTGTGGTCCTTCAGGCAAGGCAAATCTCAGCATAGCCATTACCGATAAAAACAATGATCCTCACTACATAGACATGTCAGTGTCCAACATTGCAGCGACCTGTGATACCCCCGAAAATTGTATCTGCATTATGCAGGATGTGACCTCTGAAAAAGAAGCCGAACACCGTCGCGAAGAGTTGATTGAAGAACTGATGGAAGTAAAGGAACTCCAAGAGGACAATGCAGCGCAGTTGGCTACTCTGCTCCATGAGCTTGACGAAAAAAATTATGCATTGGAACTGGAAATTGCCGAGAGAAAAAAAGCAGAGCAAAAACTCAAAGAAAGCGAAGAAAGATTCAAAAATTTGAGCATAACCGACCAGTTGACCGGACTTTTCAACCGCCGCCACATGCTTGATGTTGCTGAAAAAGAAATTTTCAAAAGCCGAAACACCGGACATCCCTTAAGCATAATGCTCATGGATGTTGATGATTTTAAGAGGTTTAACGACACTTACGGCCATGCGGCAGGCGATGATATCCTTGAAGCCATAGGTAGAATCATAAAAGACAACATTCGCGACAAAGACAAAGCCTTCCGCTATGGCGGCGAGGAATTTATGGTCATCCTGCCCGAGACAAATGGTCTGGAAGCTATCAAAGTAGCAGAAAACATTCGCATCGCCCTTGCTGAATATGAATACCGGCCTAAAGACGGATCCCCCATCCACAAGACAATAAGCATTGGCGTTGCTGAGTTTACCAATGACGAATCTCTGGAAAAAGTCATCAAACGAGCAGATGACAATATGTATCGCTGCAAGATAAAGGGAAAAAACAGAGTTTATTTTTCCTGTGAATAACCCTTTGCGCTATCAAAATGATTTGCACGAACCGTTGCAGCCAGATCTTTTTCAAGTTCACCAAAAATATAAGTAAGCCCTTTGTTCATGGCTTTTACCAGAGCGGCAGGACCGCGGGATCCTATTACCACGTTTCGGCTGAAGTCGCGGGAATACACAATAGGCAAATCGGGATTGCTGTTGTTAAGCAGGATAAATTGCATCTTGATAACTGCTTTCGGTTCCGGACCGGAATAATCTCCGTAAATGGAATTTACCACACCTTCGAGAAGTAATTCTCCAGTACCAAGACTTTCCGTCCCCAGCACATTGGCAAACACTCCGGATTCCCCCATCCAAAGCCGCAAGTCTTGAGTTATCAATGCTGCTGGCGGAATAAAAAAAGAATTATAGTAATCAGCCTCAAAGGTGTTCTCGCCCACTTTATAAACAAGGTCACGGTCCTCATAACGAGGGGAAATCTTGATCCGGCGGACGATCAGATTCTTTACCGCCTTGATATCATTCTTCTGCTTATCACCCCGGACAACATCGAGAGTATAGTATTTACGATCAAGACTGGGCCGCTCCAGCTTTACACACCCTGCGGCTGCGCAAAGGGCAACAAGCACCAGCATAACTGCAATTTTACATAACCATGTTCTATTATATTTATATTCTTTCATTACTCACTCCCCTGCTTAAGCGGAGCCTTTTTCGGCGGATCACCAAAGAGGACACCGGAAGGATATTGTCTGGCTTCATTACTAAGTTCCCGTAAATTTTCCATCAGCCTGCGGACATTATCCAGAATAGCTTCGATATTACCCTGCTGTCCGGCCACGGTCATATTCACCCTTGAAAGTGTAGATTCAAAACGTGCGGCCGCCCCCTTAATCCTGTTAGAGGCCTCACTTATATTATTGAGGGTAGTGGAAAGATCAGCCAACGTCTGCTTACCTTTGGGACCTGAAAGATATTCCTCCATACCTCCGGTCACGTTTTTCGCGCTTTCGGAAGCTTTGCGAATATCCTTCATGGCAGCCACAATATCACCGGAAGAACTTTCCATTACTGTCCGTAAATTACGGGCCGCAGCCGCCACGTCGGGCATGAGATTATCAACTTCAGGATCAGCCAGAAGCTGGTTTACGCGGGCAATAAATTTTTCAGCCTCGGTAAGGGTTCCGGTCAAACGCTTGCTGATCTCTCCGGTATCTGAATTCTTTAGAAAGGTACTCATACTCTGAGCCACCGAACGCACATCCTCGATAGCCTCGGAAATATTAGCCTTGTTGATGTCTTCAAGTGTATCACTGATTGAAGCAACCGCACTCTCAACCTTACTCATCATGGACGGAGCTGACGGTACATATATATTTTTGGGCTTCCAGGAAATCTTCAAAGGAGGATTCTTAACCGGATCAACATAATCAATTTCAAGAAAAAGCTGTCCTGTCAGCCCGAGAGAGACAGGACGGGCACGCAAGCCACGGTCCACTTCTCTTTTCAAGGTGCTCACAAGCTCCTCCCCTTCTTTGGTTTTAAACATTTTATGATTAAGATCGCCGAGAAGATAAACGTAACGCAAAGCACTCTGGTTTAAATCCACATATTGATCAGTGACAAAACCGATCTGGCTGACTGTGCCGATTTTTACCCCGCGGAATTTAATTGGTGAGCCAACCTCAAGACCATTCACGGATTCATTAAGGTAGGTTTCCATTTTGACACTTTGCTCAAATATCTTGCCAGCACCGAGTATTGCCAGCACCGAGACAAAAATTATGGTGCCGATAATTATAAAAAGTCCCAGCCTGAAAGGATTGGTTTTACGACTCATATATTCTCCGTAGCCACGGTCTGTTCCATGGCCTTACCTTCAACTTCTCGATGAAAAAATCTACGAACCTGAGGGTGTTCCGACTCCTCACTCAGGACACGGGGATCACCTTCGGCAATGATTCCACGGGTGCTCTTGTCGAGCATAATCACTCGGTCCGCAATAGAAAAAATTGATTGCAATTCGTGGGTTACAATTACAAATGTTACTCCCAGCGAGCGAGATAAACTGCGAATCAACTCATCAAGCTCAGCTGAAGTTATAGGATCAAGACCTGCAGAGGGCTCATCCAGAAATAGAATCTTTGGATCAAGAGCCATAGCTCTGGCAATAGCTCCGCGCTTAAGCATTCCACCGGAAAGCTCGGACGGCATCTTATCGGCTGAAGCTTCAAGGCCGACCAGAGAAAGCTTCATACGAGCGGTGTAATCCATGGCTTCACGCGGCATGGATGTAAACTCTTCCAGAGGCAGGCGCACATTTTCCAGCAGGGTCATGGAACCGAACAAGGCTCCCATCTGATACATAACCCCGATACGCTGCAATATTTCCAGTCTCTGCTGTCCGTATGCGGAACCGATATCATCACCAGCAATAAAAATTTCGCCGGCAGCCGGAGGATAAAGTCCGATCATATGCTTCAGCACAGTACTTTTACCGCAACCGGAACCGCCGAGGATAACGAAAATTTCCCCCTGCCGGACACCAAAAGAAATATCATCGATGATAACTGTATCACCGTAAGCGCAGGTCAAGTTCTGCACATTAATTATACTTTCATTTGTGCGAACCAATTTATATCCCCGTAAGGAAGAAGATTACTGCAAAGATACCGTCAAACACGGCAATGAGGATAATACCGCTAACCACAGCACTGGTAGTGGAGTCACCAACGGCACTGGCCCCGGACTTGGTAACCAACCCCCGTTGACAACCGATTCCGGCAACAAGAAAGCTGAATACCACAGCCTTGATCATGCCTCCTGAAAAATCGATCCACTGCACGTTTTCAAAAACGCGCCCGCAATAAGTGCTCAAGGGATAGCCCATGGACAGCATAACCAGCGCCCCGCCAACGAGACTCATGAAGTTGAAAAAGAGAGTCAGCAACGGAGTCATACAGACTGTTGCCAGAACCCGCGGCAGGACGAGAAAACTAACCGGGTTAAGGCCCATTGTACTCAGGGCATCCAGCTCCTCATTGACTTTCATAGTACCGATTTCGGCCGCAAAAGCTGATCCGGTCCGTCCAGCAAGCAAAATAGCCGTTACCATAGGGCCAAGCTCGCGAAACATGACCAGTCCGAGCATATTGGGTACGAAAATTTCAGCCCCGAAACGCATAAGAGATACTGCGGACTGGAAAGACATGATCAAACCCATCAGAAACCCGATTAACAAAATAATGGGTAACCCGTCTGCTCCGACCTTTTCACAAGTGAGCCAGAAATCGGGCCATCGCAACCTGTTTTTTAAAGTGGCAGTAGAAAAAGAAGCAAGTACGCAATTTCCGGTAAATTCAATCTGCTCACGCATATCTGCGGCTACAGCCTGACCGGATAATCCGACAGATGTAATCCAACCACGTATGCCACCTTTGCGTTTGTCCTGCTCGCTTGGCGGCGCAGCTTTATCAAGGTCAAATAATTCAAGAAAAGATGTGAACTCAGGCCGCAGCCCATTAATAACCAGAGAACTGCCCCGGTCACGACACCCGGCCTTCATCATCATAAATAAGGAAGCACCGCCACCGTCAAGATATTCAATCCCGGTGCATTCCACCACGGAGCACCCTGCCGCAACAGCGGCACGGGCCTTATCCCAGACTTCACCGGCTCCTTCGGCATCAAGGCGACCGGAGATACTCATAGTTGAGCCTGATAGTTGAAATTCAATAGGATCTGAGATCATAATAATACACTCTTTTTCAATTATATATCATGCTTTCTAGCAGGTGGTAACCCGAAAGGGAAGTGGGAAGTATACACGATGTAAGGACTGCCACATTTTCTTTTTCTATCTGTATCCATTACAGCTATGCAGTGGTATATTATTAATTGTTAATAGCTAAACATACCGTCAGCAAATGGAATTCATAAGCTATCTGGAGGCAAATCAATGACTATTAAAATGAAGCTTTGGGCCATTGGAGCCATAGCCCTAGCAGGTCTGCTGGCTGTTTTTGCCATCAATTTCTACGGCACACAACTGATTCAAAAAAGCCTGACCACAGAAGAACACGCACTTGAGCTTGAAATCGAAATGTTGCAGGCCAGACGGGCAGAGAAAGACTTTATTCTGCGAAAAGATGCAAAATATATTGAAAAAGTGAAAGAAAAAACCAGTATAATGCATACCCACCTTGATGAATTGAAGAAAGGCCCCCTCAAAGAGTTGGCCATCCAAGGCGAAGCGCTGACTTCGGGGTATGAAAAACAATTCATGGTCGTTGCCGATGATTTCATAAAGCTTGGTCTTACCAAGGACAGCGGCCTACTTGGACAATTACGCAAAGCAGTTCATGATGCCGAAGAGGCTGTCTTAGGCAATAACAAGCTTTACGAGGCTGGGATCCTTAGGTTGCGTAGAAATGAAAAAGATTTCATGATGAGAATCGATCCAAAGTATCTGGATAAATTCAACAACAACATGAAAACACTGGTTGCCAATATTGAAGAATCCTACTTCACCCCAGAACAAAAGCAGTACATCATTGAAAAGCTTAAAACATATAACGATGGCATGGATAGGTATGCCCAGCTGACCCTCTCGCTAAAATCTGAACAAGATAAATTCAGAGCACTGATCCATCAAATGGAACCTCTCCTTGAAGAGCTTTCCCACAAATCAGAAAAGCAACTCCACGAACAACAGCAATTGATCAGCAACGCTACTATTGTCGCTGAACTTATTGCAGCTGCATTACTCATTACCTCAATAATCCTCATTATCCGATCCATTCTCGGACCACTTTCAGCACTGCAAGAATGTGCCAGAGAAGTAAGCAGCGGGGATTTTGAATCCTGCAGCAGAATCAGCTTTCACGGAGAACTGGAAGAATTACGCGTAACAATTGCTGAAATGGTCATCCAGTTAAAGAAAAGCATGGACGAAGCTGAACAAAAATCCATTGAAGCAGACAATCAGGCCCAAAAAGCTAATCAAGCAATGGAAGAAGCTCACTCTGAAAAAGAATATGCGACCGCACTACTTGCGACTCTTTCCGCTATTGCTGACGAGGCAGGAGAAATCACCTTAAGCCTCAACTCGGCTGCAGAAGAACTTGCACGACAGTCCTCAGGGATCATGCAAGGAGCCGACAATCAAAAACACCGGGTACAGGAAACCGCCACCGCCGTTGACCAAATGAGTGCAACCATTCTTGAGGTAGCCAGCAACTCTTCCAACGCTTCCGAAGGCACCCGGGACGCTGCCGAAAAAGCAAACGAAGGATTCTCCATTGTTGAACAGGTGGTCGAAGCAACCAGTCAGGTTCAGACAAGCACAGGAGAACTTCAAACAGCTCTTGCAAAGCAGGATCAACAGGCCGAATCAATTGGCGAGATCATGAATGTCATTTCCGATATTGCCGACCAGACCAACCTTCTAGCCCTGAACGCCGCTATTGAAGCTGCGCGGGCAGGAGAAGCCGGTCGCGGATTCGCAGTTGTAGCAGATGAAGTCCGTAAACTGGCTGAAAAGACCATGACCGCCACACAGGAAGTTGGCAACGCCATTTCAGCGATTCAAAGCGGCACCTCCACCAGTCTGGGAATCATGCAAACAACAGAACAGGCGGTTGCCAAGTGTTCCGAGCTGGCTGAAAATGCTGGTAATTCACTAAAAACCATTGTTGAAATTGTTACCGAATCAGCGAATCAGGTGGCACTGATTGCCACTGCAACTGAAGAACAATCCGCAGCAGCCGAACAGATCAATTCATCCACTATGGAGATCAATACCATTTCTGCTGACATATCGGATAATGTAGCCCAATCCGCAGAGGCAGCTGATAACGTCAGCCAGCTTGCAGCCGAGCTTCAGGCACTTATCGAAAAGATGCATGAAGCAAAGGACAGAAGTTAAGCTTTACCTGCAATACCTAAAGCAAAAGGGCCGCCATATCGCAAAAGATATGGCGGCCCTTTTATGTTCTATTCTTAGTTAAAGCTATGCAACCCAGTCATCATCCTCGGAGATGGGGGCAAAACCGCGACGCATAGTATTTTCGCAAACGAGACGCGGGTCCATGAACTGGAGCAGGTAGTCGGGTCCACCGGACTTAGAACCGACGCCGGACATCTTGAATCCGCCGAATGCGTGACGTTCAACCAGAGCGCCAACGCTGGGCTTGTTCAAATAGAGGTTACCTACACGGAATTCACGGGAAGCCTTTTCAAGATGTTTCGGGCTTCTGGAATAGACAGCACCGGTCAACGCAAATCTGGTGGAATTGGCGATATCGAGAGCTTCGTCAAAATCCTTGGCCCGCATGATGGACAGAACCGGTCCGAAGACTTCTTCCTGCGCAATGCGGTGCTCCTTGGTAATGCCATCCACTACCAGCAGCGGTGCGTAGCAACCCTTGTCGCGATATTCAGCCGGAGCTTCGTGCTTGATAACAACATTACCCTCTTGTTCGGCAATTTTGCAGTACTCCAGCACATTCTTTTGAGCTGCCTTATCGACAACCGGCCCCATGTAATTAGTAGGATCTTCAGCCGGTCCAAGCTTGATGGATGCTGCTGCTTCCTTGAGGCGATGAATGAAGCGGTCATAAATGGAATCAAGGACAATAACACGGGAACAAGCCGAGCATTTCTGACCCTGAAAACCAAACGCCGCGTAAAGCACACCGAGTACAGCTTCATCAAGGTCAGCATCGTCATCAATGATGATACCGTTCTTACCGCCCATTTCAGCGATAACCTTCTTGCACTGCTCCTGACCGGGCTGCACCTTGGCTGCACGTTCCTGAATGCGCAGGCCTACTTCCATTGATCCGGTGAAAGCGATGACAGAAACATCAGGATGGTCAACCAGATGGTCACCCATTACTGAGCCACGACCGGGGCAGTAGTTGAATACGCCGTCCGGCAGACCTGCAGCCTTAAACATTTCCACGATGCCGTAACCAACTGCGGAAGATATTCCGGCAGGTTTATAAACAACCGGGCAACCGGAAACGATAGCTGCTGAAACCATACCTACACTGATAGCCAGCGGGAAGTTCCACGGAGCAATAACTGCGGCAACGCCCTTGCCCTGATAAAAATACTGGGAATATTCACCAGGAGCATTACCCATACGTCTGGGAACACCGAGTCTGATCATCTCACGGGCATAGTATTCGAGGAAATCGATGGCCTCGGCAACATCAGCTTGAGCCTGATCCCACTGCTTTCCAACTTCGAGAACCTGCAAGGCGCAAAGGTCGTACATATTGTCCTTGAGATACTGTGAAGCCTTGAGCAGATATTGAGCGCGTTCTTTGGGATCTACATCACGCCAGTCAAGATAAGCCTGTTTGGCTGTTGCCACGGCCTTATCGACTTCCGCTGTTCCTGCCTGACAAACGGAACCTATGATTTCGGAAGTATCTGCCGGATTGTAAGAATCGAGAGTGTCGTCAGTTACGATTTCCTGTCCACCGATATAGAGAGGATAGCGCTTGCCGAAATCCTTTCTGATCTTAGACATGGCTGCGGGGAAACCGGCACGCTCTTCTTTAATAGTGAAATCCGCAGGCGGATAGTTGTTGAACCGCGGCAACTCACCTTCCGGAGGCTTGTTACCCGGATTATTCTTAGGCTTAGCGGCAAGTTCCCGCTCAAGGGTAAGTTCAGGATTTTCAAGCAAACGGCTTACGTCAGCTTCATCAGCAAAGGTCTGCTTGAGGAAGGATTCGTTAGCTGTGTTTTCCAGCAGACGACGCACAAGGTAAGCCATGCCGGGGATCAGATCGCCATAGGGGCAGTAGAGACGGACACGCTTGGCAACGTTGCGAAGCCCTTTACGTACAGGCTCGGCCATTCCGTAGAGGACCTGAAATTCATACTTCTCTTCAGGAACACCCAGTTCATTCGCAACTTCCATGACCGAAGAAATTGAACGGATATTATGGGACGCGCATGCGAAATGACAGATATCGTTGTTTTCAAGAATCATTCTGGAAACACGCTCAAATGCCATGTCCGATTCAGGTTTATGAGTCCAGACCGGAACAGGCCAGTCATTCTGCTTGGCGAGTACGGTCTCGTAATCCCAGTAAGCACCCTTTACCAGACGGATGGATATAGGCAGATTTTCTGCACGCGCCCAATCAAGTAAACCGGAAACATCATCATCTACGCTGCGCAGGTAAGCCTGAAAGACAATTCCTAGATGCGGATAGTCAGGGTATTTCTTCCTGAACCGCTTGTACATTTCAACAGTAGGCTCTTTGTACTTGAGGGCTTCCATGTCGATACACATGAAACCGCCCATGTCCATGATCTTCTTGTACACTGGCTCGATGGCATCCATCATACCCTGCACAGTACCTTCTAGATCTACCGGCTTTGACTGGGAGTAAAAAGCGGAAGGTTTAACTGCGACATTGATCTTGGGAGCATGGCCCCAGTCAAGGTCGCCGGATGCATCAAGGGCATCCCATTTCTTGTATTCTTTTTCAATTGCATCGAGGACTTCCAGATAACCATCGCGGTAAGCTGCGGCTTCCTCATGGGAAACAGTAGCTTCACCAAGCAGGTCGAGGACAAAAGCAAAACCGTCTTTACGCAGTTTGCGAATACCTTTTACCGCTTCCTTGGATTTCTGGCCGATAATAAACTGGCGGGCCATGCCTTCAATGTTGGAGCGAATGGTCTTGTTCAGCACCTTGGCTACAAGACCGCCGCCAAAACCTGTCTTGGTGGCGCCCCATTTGAGGACGTCGGGAATATTGCTGTCTTCTCCGGCAAAATACTCTTCAATGTGTCTTGATAGGGACTCGGAAGTATTCAGGTATGGCAAAACGTCAACAAAACGGAACATCTGGACCTTGAAATCTTCATTTTTCATGGACCAGTCCATAACCTTACCAGTCCACCAGCCTTTATTAAAGACTGAAGGCGCTTCACCGGATATGGAATCAAAAAACTGTTTCCCGCGTTCAATTACTTTATTGTCCAGAGTGGAGACTTCTGCGTTCATACCTGCTCTCCTTGAGATTTTTAATGGTTCTTCAAAATCATAAATTTTGCAGACCGATCAAAAATCACTCCGACCCTGAATCTTCAGGAAGTTACAGGCCCATACTGCCGAGCCTGAACACGGGATATTTCACAGTCTGCTATGATTCGTAATCATCCTCTTCTAGAGGAATTGCCCGAGACTCCTTGATGGTGTTTAGTACGATTGTTGAATTGGTATCCCTAACGGTTTCGATTCTTCCGATCTGCCCCAGCATAATGGCCAACCCATCGGTATCTTCACAGCGAACTTTTATAAGATAGCTGTCACGTCCTGCACAGTAATGCACTTCCAGAACCCCGGGGACACGGGAAAGTTCCTCACCTGTGGAGGTGGCGCCTACGCCTTCATTTACATTCACAAAGATAAAGGCGGTAAGGGAACGTCCGACGGCCTTTGGGTTAACGATAGCTTCATATCCGGTAAGCACACCTTTGCGTTCCAACTTACGGACACGCTCAAGTACCGCTGAAGGAGCCATGCCGACTTTTCTTGCGATATCAGCATTGGAGACTCGGCCACTATTCTGAAGTATTGTCAGAATTCTACGATCAGTTTCGTCAATCTTTCTCTTAGTCATTTGTCTTTTAGAATAAAATTCAATTTTTAAAGTTTTGTCAAGAAGAAATCACCTGAAGACACGCATCTAACCATCAAAAGTTAAGCAAAACAATAATGTAACCGAATCATTTACTACTTACTGCCCCTTATACCTGAATTTTCGACTACTGCACACCAAAACATGCATAACATACAAGCCGCCAATTGATTAATTGATCAATCAAAAAACACAGACATTCATCAAGTAACATACAATTTTGTAGGAAATCGGCATGACAATAAATACTGAGCAACACACATAAATGCTGCAATACTTAAAAACAATTAATACAAAAGTCTGATTTCGGAAGTACAGAAAGCGACTACACAAGAATCTGAGGTATTTTAAGGCCAAATGGATCTTGACGAATTAAGTTCGCATATTATGTAATAAAGCAGAACAAAGCAAGCCTCCCGAACATTCTTCGGATTCCTGAATATTGATCTTCTTTTTCACTGCATAAAACAATCAGAACATTATTTACCAGTACAATCCGCAATAATGGCAAACTAATGTTTTATTAAAATTAGCATAGAACATCTAAATTGGAGAAAAATCGTGAACGGAAAAAAAGCATGCCACTACTTCAACAACGGATATCTGTGTGCTGAAAGTGTACTACTGGCCATAGCCGAATCTACAGGCATGAATAATCCATGCATACCGGCAGTTGCAACGGCCTTTTGTTCAGGCGCCTCAAGAACAAAAGGGGTATGCGGAGCATTGCAAGGAGCCATTCTGGCTATAAGTCTTACCCATGGCCGCAAGTCGCCGGACCAGAATGTTGACGATTGCTACAGCTTAGTTCAAAAATTGACGGATCACTTCAATGAACGTAATGAATCTATCAATTGCTTCGACATAACTACCTGCGACTTATCCACCTCCCAAGGTCAGAAATATTTTCAGGAAAATAAAGTTAAGCTGAACAAATGTTTACCCATCGTTGAAGAAATAACAGACTTCACTATTAACCTACTTCACAACAAAGCATAACATGTCATCACCTGCACTACTCTACTTCAAGCTCATCGGCTCTGTAATTTTCTGGGGCGGAACATGGATTGCCGGAAGAATTCTGGCCGGAGACCTGACCCCTTACTCTGCTGCATTCCTGCGCTTTTTCTTTGCAACCATCTTCATGTTTTTTCTCACATGCAGAGCCACGGGCAAAAAGCCCAGCTGCACCAAGGAAGATATTCTGCCGCTATCATTCCTCGGACTGACCGGTGTTTTCCTGTATAATATTCTATTTTTCAGCGGATTACAGACCGTTAATGCCGGCAGGGCTGCACTGATAATTGCCGCCACGCCTACTTTTATCGCTCTTGGATCAGCCATAATCTTCAAGGAAAAATTTACACTATGGAAGATTGCCGGTTTTATTCTGGCCCTGACCGGAGTCAGCACCATTATTGGACACGGCAACCCCATATCCATAATTACAGAAGGGACGAGTTATGGAGATTTATGCATCATCGGCTGCGTAATCAGCTGGGCGGCATATTCTTTAGCCGGAAAACCCGTGATGAAAAAAATTCACCCCATTGAAATGGTCTATTGGTGCTGCCTGTTCGGCTCAATAATGCTTCTTGGGCCCGCTCTTTACCACGGTCTGGTTCCTGAGATCATCAGCGCATCTCTTGTAGACTATAGTTGTATTCTTTATCTGGCCCTGTTCGGCACAGGACTGGGGTTCAGCTGGTACTTCGAAGCAATGCAGGAGATAGGTCCATCCAAGACCGGAATTTTCATTAACCTCGTCCCGGTTGTAGCAGTCATCCTCGGAGCCATCATGCTAAATGAACCTGTTGACCTTTTTCTCGTAACAGGAGGCGCACTGACCATCTTCGGGGTCTGGCTGACTAACCGCAACTAGACTTTTATATTATGATGGGCTACGCGCTCTTTTAGAAAGATTTCGCCTCCGGCTGCATCAAGCTCGCACGTATTCATGAGACTCGAAGCAAAGCTTCTAATCTAAAGGAAGTGGGGCCTGCCGGAGTAATAAAAACCGTTAGTAGTTTTAAATTTATACCAGCTACTAAAAATAGTATGTTGTCAACAACAGTCAAATTTTAGAAAGAGCGGCGAAGCCTGTTAAAAGTTTTTGAAGAGTGCAGAGAAACTTTTTCAAAAAGTTTCTCTGGCCCTCGGAGAGCCGCCGGAGGCATTAATATATGTACGACGCAGATGATTTATATAATGACGAAGAGGAATATTCCGGTCCGAGCAGATCTCAGAAAAAACGTGAGATGATTGCACTGCAGAAATATGCCGAAAAGCTGATGACTCTTAGCCCTGAACTGGTCAAGAAATGCGGTTTGCCGGATTACTTTATTGAAGAAGTTTTAGACGCCATGTCCATTAAAGCTCATGAAGCCAAACGCCGCAAAGTACAATACATAGGCAAGCTCATGCGCGATATTGATGCACAGCCACTTATCGACTTTATTGAAGACATCGAAACCGGAAACAAAACCGACAACATGAAGTTCCACACTCTTGAAGTTTGGCGCAGCAAATTAATTGATGGCGATCTTTCCGTATTTGACGAAATCTTGGAATTGCATCCTCAAGCTGACCGTCAGCGAATTTCACAGTTGGCGCGCAATGCCAAAAAGGAAAAAGAAAAAAACAAGCCTCCCAAGGCAGCACGCGCTCTTTTTAAAGCACTGCGCGAATTATCTGAATAAGCGGACTTGACTCCTGAAAATTCATTCTTACTTTACTTATGTTGTGAATTAATTCACACTCACTTTTCTAAGCAAACAATCAAGGAGAAAGACCGTGACTTATACCTATAGTGGTGTTGAACTGGAAGAAAGGACATGTCCCCATTGCGGAGAAGAGCTCAGCCCTTGGATCGCACCGCCGGAATCCGGTTGGGGAGTAATCGTGGTTTGTAACAACAACAAATGCCCACATTATGTAGGCTCCGACTGCGATATCGTTAATAAACGCGATGATTCAAATCTCGGTTGCCGCTATGCGGAGAACCCGGACAACAAATACACCCCGTTCAACCTCCTTGCGTGGACCAGATAATATAAGCTGTAACCACAATAATCAAAATCCCCGCAAGCTTCGGCCTGCGGGGATTTTTGCATTTTACGGCATCATTTAAATCTTTCCGGGCAAAACACCGTATTGACAAAGCAAATAACAACTTCTATTTCATGTTTCCCCTATCGATAAAATCTTACCCGTGAGGGTCATAATGTCCTTTCTCCAATCCCCGTATGTTGCGGTAGTAGCGCTGCTTACCGCTGTACTGCTCTGGTCGAGCTCATTTGTAGCCTTAAAACTGGCTATGGCTGTATATGACCCTACTTTCGTAATATTCGGAAGAATGATGCTGGCCACCATATGCTTCATTTTTTTCATTCCAAGCTTCAAAAAGCAACCCATCCGGAAAGGTGATTTCAGATGGCTCATCTTCATGGCCTTTTGCGAGCCATGTATGTACTTTGTATTTGAAAGTCAGGCTATTACATACACATCAGCATCTCAAGCCGGGATGATCTGCTCTACCCTGCCTCTACTTATGGCTGTCTCTGCCCGATTTATTCTCAACGAAGACCTAAGCCGTAGGACCTTGGCCGGATTCGCTTTGGCTGTTTGCGGTGGAATATGGCTTTCTCTGGCATCTGAGTCGACGGAACATGCGCCAAATCCAATTCTCGGAAATTTCCTTGAATTTCTAGCCATGTGTTGTGCGGTTGGGTATATGACCGTGCTGAAAAAGATGACCGCCCATTATTCCTCACTTTTCCTGACTGCTTTTCAAGCCTTTATGGGTGCGATATTTTACCTGCCGCTACTGGCTTTACCATCTACAGATATCCCCTCTGTTTTTGATCCCCTGGCAGCAGGCAGCATAGCCTATCTGGGAATCGGCGTAACAATCGGCGGCTATGGTCTATACAACTTCGGCATGAGCAAGCTTCCGGCCAACCAGACAACCGCTTACGTAAACCTGATTCCGGTATGCACCCTTTTCTTTGGCTGGCTGATACTGGATGAGACATTCACCACCATGCAGTTTGCCGCAGCTGCGCTTGTGATGGGCGGGGTTATTTTGAGTCAGGATAAGAAAAGCGGTTAATCTCTCCCCTTCATGTCCATGTCCAAATTTAAGGGCTTACATAGATATCTATGTAAGCCCTTTTCTTTTAAACAGCGCTGCCATTCCTGACTTAAAAAGTATGACATTAAAACCCCGGCATGTTATATTTCAGCTAAGTGTCAGATTACCCTATCCATGACATTATAACATTGAGGGATATGCTATGCGAAAGATCGTAATTATCGGTGCCGGGGCCGGCGGAACCATGGTTGCCAACCTGTTACGCAAAGAACTTGACGAAGAAGAGTTCGAAATTACCATCATTGACCGGGACGAGAAACATCATTACCAGCCCGGATATCTATTCATCCCTTTTGGAATATACACCAAAAAAGACGTTCTTAAACCCAAACGGGAATTCATCCCTGATGGCGTTGAATTCATTCTCGACACAGTCATAAGAATCGACACGGATAACCGTAAAGTTGAAACACTTAAAGGCAGCTACTACTATGATTGGCTTGTAGTCGCTTCCGGGGCGCGCATTGATCCCGCAGAAGTAGACGGCATGATGGAAGGCTGGCGCAAATCCATATTTGATTTTTATTCGCTGGGCGGAGCTCAGGCCCTGCACAAGGAACTCAAATATTTTTCATCCGGCAAGATAGTGCTCAACATTGCAGATGTGCCATACAAATGTCCCGTTGCTCCTCTTGAATTTGTATTTCTCGCAGACTGGTTTTTCACTGTAAATGGAGTACGAGATAAAGTAGAAATCGAACTGGTTACACCTCTGGACGGCGTTTTCACCAAACCGGTTGCCACTAAGGCTCTCTCTGCTCTGGCTGAAAAGAAAAACATTAAAGTCACCACCCAGTTTGCATTGGATAATGTAAATGCCAAGGAACGGCTTATAGAGTCTGCTGATGGCAAAAAAGTCGATTATGACCTGCTGGTTTCCATTCCACCTAACCTGGGAGACAAATGTATCACAGACTCTAAGATGGGCGATCCAATGGGATTCATGCAGACCGACAACTATACCCTGAAAGCGGAAGGCATGGACCGGATATTTGTCATCGGCGACGCCACTAATGTTCCTGCCTCCAAAGCAGGCTCTACCGCCCACTACCAATCCACTACCGTAGTCAACAATATCATCCGCGAAATCGACGGCTACGACCCCAAACCTACTTTTGACGGACACGCCACCTGCTTTCTGGCCTCAGGGTTTGATAAAGCCGTATTGCTCGATTTCAACTACAAGGTAGAACCGCTCCCCGGCATGTTCCCCTTCCCCGGCATGGGGCCATTTGACCTGCTAAAGGAATCACTGGGCAACTATTGGGGCAAGATGATGTTCCGCTGGGTCTATTGGAATCTGATGATGAAAGGCCATGAGCTTCCTCTTGAACCTGAAATGAATCTGGCAGGCAAGGTGCGCCGCTATATTGAGCAGGAAGCGGAGGGTTAGTTTATGAAAAAGGAAGACGAAATCCTTGAACGGTTGGACCGCCTTGAGGCCCTTATGACCCCTATGGCAAAATCTGCACAATCCATGAATGAATTAAAAGAGGAATTGACGCCGCGCATAAATGAGATGGTCCGTCACGTGATCCTCGAGCTGGCTGAAATAGACAGCGATTTCCAACTTTCAGACTTAACCGGTCTGGGTAAGAACATGCTGCGTAACGTCAAGAACCTGAACTATGCTCTCAACCAGCTCAAGAACGCCATCGATCTTGTAGACACGGCAGAACCACTCATGAAAATAACCGTGCCCTACTACATCGCCCGCCTTGATGAACTCGAGCGCAAAGGAGTGTTCGACCTTTTACGGATCGGGATCGGTTCGCTTGAAAAAATAGCTGAAACATATTCCAAGGAAGAATTGGAAGATATGACAGAGACCATGATCAACATGCTCGGCGCGGTGCAGAAATTGGGCAGTCCCGAGGCCACGCGCTTCATCGAACACATGGCTTCTATACCTTGCAAAGTCGGAGATTGTGATGTGCAGGCACTCGGTTTCACAGATCTGCTACGTTCATTGGGGGACGAAGACGCCAAAAGAGGACTGGCAGTGCTCATACGGTTGACCAAAGCCATGGCCCCCGACAAATAATTTGCCTTCGACGACTGGGGAAGAAAAGAATTTCATAGGCTTAACAAATAACCTACTAAGACTTCTTTCAAAAACAAAACTCGCAATATCTCGGAAGATATTGCGAGTTAAGTTTGGTATTTTGTAGAATCTTACACTTCAATAAAAATAGGCTGATCCGGCAATTCAATACCATCCATTCTCGCAGCTTCCTGCAGCAGTCTCGCTACAGCCTGCTCGCCTTCCTGACCTACATCATCGGAATAATCAGTCACGAAAGTCTTGATGTGCTGATGAATGACCTCATCATCCATTTCCTGTGCATGCTCTTTAATATAGGGCCACGCTGCGTCTTCATCCACATAGGAAAGGGTCAAAGATTTACGGATAGCAGCATTAATAAGAGATGCTGTTTCAGCACCCAGTGAACGCTTGATCGCAATGGAGCCGAGCGGGATTGGCAGACCTGAAAAATCCTCCCACCACTGGCCGAGGTCAGCAAGTTTGGATAACCCCAGAGCTTCGTAGGTGAAACGGCCTTCGTGAATGACCACCCCTGCATCAACTTCACCGTTTTTGATGGCAGGCATGACCTGATCGAAAACCATCTCCACCAAGTCCACCTTGATTCCTGCTTCGCGGCGCATGAGGCTGAAAAGCAGATTTGCAGTGGTATTGCGCCCCGGTATGGCAATACGCTTGCCATCAAGGTCCGCTATGGTGCAAGGTGCTCCGGTGAGCAGCAACGGCCCGACACCGCGGCCCATAGCTCCTCCGGCACGCAGCAGGACATAATCATCCATAATGTGTGCGGCGGCATGGACGGAAACCTTACAGATATCCATTTTTCCTGACCGGGCCATGGAATTGAGTTCCTCTACATCAGCGAGGGTGACGTCCAATTTGAAAGGGTCTATGCTGACTGCCCCGCTGGCGAGGGCATGAAAAATAAATGTATCGTTCGGACAGGGCGAATAGCCCAATTTCAATATTTTGCTCATGAACAAGGTTTTATATTTTTAAGAGCCGGAAATCCAGTGTTGACATGGCTGGAAGCGACTTTTATTTACGGCTGAACAAAGGTGAATATAAATGATCTCAAAAAATTACTTCCAAAACGCCGGACTCGGCTCGATCCTCGACAAAGTGCTTGCCGGAGAAAGGATTTCCACCGATGACGGACTGACTCTTTTCAACTGTCCTGATCTCAATGCGCTGGGAGCACTGGCCTCCATCCGCAGACGCCAGCTGCACGGCAATAAAACTTTTTACGTAATTAACCGCCACATCAATTACACAAACATCTGTGTGAATGGCTGCCTGTTCTGCGCTTATGCCCGTAAACCGGAAGAGGACGGTTCTTTCAAACTCAGCCGGGAAGATATTCTCGAAAAGCTTGAAAAGGCACCAATACCGCCCCGTGAAGTTCACGTAGTCGGCGGATGCCATCACGATATTCCGCTTTCGTTCTTCGAAGAAACATTCGTCGAAATCAAGAAACTTCTTCCGCAGGCAGTGATCAAAGCATTCACAGCTGTAGAAATCGACCATCTTGCCAGTGCAGAAGGAATCTCCACCGTTGACGTTCTTAAACGGCTTAAAGCTGCCGGCTCCGAGATGCTTACCGGCGGCGGTGCTGAAATTTTCAATCCCGAGGTTCGCGCCAAGATCTGCCCTGAAAAACTTCCCGGCAAGGAATGGCTGCGTATCCACGGTGAAGCCCATGAACTCGGCTATACTACAAACTGCACCATGCTCTATGGTCATGTGGAGTCCTATGCTGACCGCGTCGACCATCTGGACCAGTTACGCCGTCAGCAGGATATCTCCGGCGGGTTCAATTGCCTGATCCCTCTCCCCTTCCTGACCGAGAACAGCAAGCTCAAAATCGATAATCCGCTAACCGGCGTTGATGAACTGCGTAATATTGCAGTCAGCCGTCTCATGCTCGACAACATCCCGCATATCAAAGCCTATTGGGTGATGCTCGGAGTTAAGCAGGCTCAGGCAGCACTCCATTTCGGCGCGGATGATTTCGATGGTACTGTCGTCGAGGAAAAGATCGGGCACATGGCCGGAGCCGAGTCTGAACAGGGCTTAAGCCGTACAGAACTCGAAGAAATGATTGTCGGTTGCGGGTTCACACCTGTTGAACGCGATGCGGCTTTTAATGAGGTTTAAGAATATGACAAATTTAACTCAAAGCCCCGCTGAAGTTCTGGAAATCGGCAAAAAAGTAGAAGCCGGGGAACGTATAGATTTTGATGAAGCCGTTATCTTGATGGAGAAGGCTGATCTTTTTGACTTAGGTAGTCTTGCCCATTCCATCAGGATGAAAAAACACCCTGAGCCGAACGTTACTTATGTGATCGACCGCAATATCAACTACTCCAATATTTGTGATTGCGGCTGCCGTTTCTGCGCTTTTTATGTTGCACCGGGTAAAGACGGTGGCTTCGTAATCAGCAGGGAAGAACTTGGACAGAAGATTCAGGAGACTATCGACCTTGGTGGAACCCAGATTCTCATGCAGGGCGGACACCACCCGGATCTGCCGCTCTCTTTTTATGAAGAGATGCTCACCTTTATTAAAGAGAATTATCCGGTTCATATCCATGCTTTCTCTCCGCCGGAAGTTGTCTACTGGAGTGAACTGAACGGTATTTCCATCAAAGAAGTTCTGCAAAGACTTATTAAGGCCGGACTGGCTTCAATCCCCGGTGGCGGGGCTGAAATTCTGGTGGATGAAGTCCGCAGCAGGATTGCGCCCAATAAATGCAATGCTTCCAAATGGCTCGAAGTGATGGAAACAGCCCACAATCTGGGCCTGCGCACCACCGCTACCATGATGTTCGGCCATGAAGAACAGCCTGTGGATCGTATCAAGCATCTTTTTGCCCTGCGAGAAGTTCAGGATCGCACCGGTGGATTCACTGCTTTCATTCCTTGGACTTTCCAGCCGGACAACACCAATATTCCCAATGCACGAAAAATGACCAGCGTTGAATATCTGCGCATGCTCGCAGTTTCACGCATTGTGCTCGACAACTTCGACAACGTGCAGGTCTCGTGGGTTACCATGGGTCCGAAAATTTCGCAGTTAGCTCTTTTCTACGGCGGAAATGACTTCGGATCTACCATGATTGAAGAAAACGTTGTAAAAGCCGCAGGCGTAAGCTTCAGGCTCTCCGAAGCAGAAATCCATAACCTGATCAAAAAAGCCGGATTCAAGCCAAAACAACGGCTTATGGATTACACCCTCGCGGAGAATGCTAATGGATAAGGTTAAAGTCGGACGTATTTCTTATTTAAACGTTCTGCCGATCTATTATCCTCTAGAATCAGGTTTGATCGCTAACGACTTTGAATTTGTATACGGTCCTCCGGCACAGCTGAACAAAATGATGTCTGAGGGATTGATGCATATCGCATCCAACTCTAGTATCGAATACCTGCGCCATGCTGAACAATACTTGTTGCTTCCCGACCTGGCTATCGGCAGCCGTGGGCCGGTTCAATCTGTAATCATGATCAGCCGCAAGCCTCTTGAGCAACTCAAGGGCTGCAATGTGCTGGTCAGTGCTCAGACCCACACTTCGGCTGCCCTGCTGAAAATCCTGCTTTCAGAGTACATTCCTCTTAATGCTACTTACGAAACAGGTAACGCAACAGAAAGACTTGAATCAGGGGAAAAGCCTGAGGCAATCCTGTGTATTGGTGATGAAGCCCTGAACCTGCGCAAGCATGCAGAGTATCCGTACATATTTGATCTGGGTGAAGAGTGGATAAGATGGACCGGACTCCCTTTTATCTTCGGCATCTGGACTGTACGTCGCGATGCAGCTCACCGAGAAGACGTAAAGCAGGCTGTGCGCGATTTGATTCGTGCTAAAGAATGGGGTCAAGCTAATATTGAAAAGATCTGCGAAATGACCGCTGATAAGACCATGCTCAATCTCGAAGAAAGCCGCTCCTATTATGACGGTCTAGTCTACGATCTAGGCAAAACAGAAATTGAAGGACTGAAAGTTTTTTCAAAATATTTGCTAAAGACCGGACAGATCGACCATATTCCAGACCTCGAATTTCTCGATATTTAAGACCTAAGATCACAAAAAAGGCCGGATATGCTTCATGCATATCCGGCCTTTTTGATTTTCCAATACTATTTGGATAATTCCTTAACATGCTCAATGAAGTAGCGAACCGCAGGGAAAAACTCCCTTCCCTGGAGGTGAGCAAGGTAAAAACTTCTGTCAAGATTAAGCGGCAGATCGCTGATATGGACAAGTTCACCGGAATCAATAAGCGGTTGTGCTGCAAGGCGAGAGGTAACACTGACACCGAGTCCGGCCCTTACGCACTGCACAACAGCTTGAGTAGATTCAACCCAGACAGTAACATTGAGTTCACGGACACTGGTGCCCATTTCAGATAAACCGGCCTCTAGCGCTTTACGTGTTCCAGACCCACCCTCACGCATGACCCAAGGAAGTTCAGCGAGATGCTGAATGTCGTCAATGACATCATAGTTGCGGACCAATACCGGAGGAGCGACTATAACAAGCTCATCGCGCATAATGGGAACAAACTCGATATTTGGAACATCTGCAGTGGCCCCGACAACACCGATGATCAACTCACCGGAACGGACCTTTTCAAGTATTTCAGCTGTGTCACCTACAGAGAGATGCACACTCACGTCAGGATATTTTTTGCAATAATTATACAGAATTTCAGGCAAAAGATAGTGAGAAGGAATGGTACTACCGCCGATTTCCAAATCACCGACAACTTTATCACGCAGGATGTTGATTTCTGACTGCGCCTTTCCGATCAGGCTGTAAATATCTTTTGCATTGCGATAAAGCACCTCTCCAGCCTGAGTAGCCATAATAGACCTGCCCAGACGGTCGAAGAGCGGCACTCCAAGCTCTTCTTCCAAAGTGGAAATATGAGCACTGATAGTAGGCTGAGAAAGAAACAGTTCTTTACCGGCCTTGGAAAAACTCTTTAATTCATACACCTTGCAGAAGGCTTCGAGTCGACGTAAGTCCATGTAATCTCTCGTATCGAAAATATCTATAAGTATTTATAAAAAAAAGGGGCGGAAAAGTTTCCGCCCCTTTGGATAAGCATTGATTTATGCTTCCTGAGCTTCCTCAGCGGGAGCTTCAGTGGTTGCCGCAGCTTCTTCAGCAGGAGCTTCAGCACGTTTGGTCAGCTCGATGATGCACATGGGAGCGCAGTCACCCTTACGGGGTTCAGCGAGCTTGATGATGCGGGTGTAACCACCGCCGCCGCCTTCGTAGCGGGGGCCGATTTCATCGAAAAGCCTTTTAACAAGACCGTGGTTCTCAAGGGTCTTGTAAGCAAGACGACGAGAATGAAGGTCGTTGCGGAGAGCAAGGGTGATCAGCTTTTCGCAAGAGCTTCTCAGTTCCTTTGCTTTAGGCTCGGTGGTACGGATATGTTCATAAGTCAGCAGAGAGCGAACCATGTTTCTCAGCATGGCCTTCCTGTGGGAAGCACTTCTGTTGAACTTTCTTCCGGACTTTTTATGCCTCATTTTTCTCTTTCCTCTTCAGCCATTCCTGATGCTTTTTATCGAAATCCTCGAGGACCATACCGAACTTAAGTTCCATGCTGTCAAGAACGCGACGGATTTCGTCGAGAGACTTACGTCCGAAATTCTTGGTTTTAAGCATGGTCTGCTCAGTGCGCTGCACAAGTTCACCAACAATGCGAATGTTGGCAGCCTTGAGGCAGTTGGTAGCACGAACGGAGAGTTCGAGTTCGTCGATGCTCTTGAACAGATTCGGGTTGAGATCGAGGTCGCTTTCTTTGGACTCTTCCTGCTCGGATCCCATTTCATCAAAGTTGATGAAAACGGAGAGCTGGTCCTTGAGGATCTTTGCACTGTAGGCAATTGCATCCTCAGGGGTAACGGAACCATCGGTGAAAACTTCGATAATAAGCTTGTCGTAGTTGGTCATCTGTCCGACACGAGCCTGCTCCACACTGTAAGCAACCTTACGGATGGGAGAAAAGCTGGAGTCAAGAATGATGTGACCGATTTCATTGACAAGACCTTCGTGCATGTCTGCAGGTACGTAACCTTTACCCATGCGGATCTCGAAAGTCATCTCCATGTCCATCTTCTCGGACAGAGTCGCAATAATCTGCTCAGGATTGAGGACTTTGACGTTCTGGTTTTCCTGAATATCAGCTGCGGTGACGACGCCCTGCTTATTAACCCTGAGGGTAAGAAACTGGGGTTCATCTGTAGTCATTGCGAATCTGATCTGCTTGATGTTCAGAACAATCTCAGTCACATCTTCCATCACACCTTCAATAGTGGTGAATTCGTGCTGAACTCCTTCGATCTTTACAGCAACCGCGGCAGCTCCCTGCATTGAAGAGAGCAGTACTCTGCGGAGAGAGTTACCGATGGTTGTTCCAAATCCGCGCTCAAGGGGTTCACAAATGAACTTACCATAAAGCTCGTTAGACTTGGGGTCACGCACAAGCTGTTCCGGCTTAACCAGCTCGGCCCAGTTGCGGGTGTTGATGAGTTTGTCACCGTCTTGAATAAGCATGCACTAATCCTTCTTATTTGGAGTACAGCTCGACAATCAGCTGTTCGTTGATAGGGAACTGGATATCTTCCCTAGTCGGCATCGCTTTAACTTCACCTTTGAAATTAGCACCGTCAGCTTCAAGCCACTCGGGGCAGCCACGACGGGCAATAACTTCCTGTGCTTCTGCAATCACGGGGATTTTACGGGATTCTTCACGAACCTCGATTACATCACCGGGTTTTACATGCATGGAAGGAACATTAACACGTCTGCCGTTTTTGGTGAAGATGCCATGTTTTACGAGCTGGCGAGCCTGCGCGCGGGAGTTGGCGAAACCAAGACGGTAAACAGTGTTGTCAAGGCGGGTCTCAAGAAGCATGAGCAGGTTCGCACCGGTTACACCTTTCATGCCGTCCGCGCGCTTGAAGTAGCTGCGGAACTGGCCTTCGAGGACACCGTACATGCGACGCACTTTCTGCTTCTCACGAAGCTGAATTGCGTAGTCGCTCATTTTCTTTCTCATGCGACCGGCAATACCGGGAGCATAAGGACGACGTTCATAAGAGCACTTATCAGTAAAGCAGCGGTCGCCTTTAATGAAAAGCTTCTCGCCTTCACGACGACACAGTCTGCACTTTGCTTTAGTATATCTGGCCAAGGTTATTACTCCTTCGAAATTAGACCCTGCGACGTTTCGGCGGACGACAGCCGTTGTGCGGGATGGGTGTTATATCGCGAATGAAGTTAACCTTCATCCCGACGTTACCGATTGCGCGCATTGCTGCTTCACGACCGGAGCCGGGGCCTTTGACGAAAATACCAACGGTACGCATACCCTGATCCTGAGCTTTCCTTGCAGCGGTTTCAGCAGCAACCTGTGCAGCAAAGGGAGTAGATTTTCTAGATCCCTTGAAACCGGAGGCACCGGAAGTAGCCCAGCTGATCACGTTACCCTTCAGGTCAGTGAAGGTGATGATGGTATTGTTGAATGTTGCTTTAACGTGAGCGATGCCCACGGGAACATTCTTTTTCTCTTTTTTCTTGCCGGAACGGCGAGGTCTAGCCATACCATTCTCTCCAGAATGAATTTATATCAGCAGCACGTGGGACCGTTACATGGTCTGACAACTGCGGATTATATTATTTCTTCTTCCTGCTCATTACAGAGCGACGGGGACCTTTGCGAGTTCTTGCGTTGGTCTTAGAGCTCTGTCCACGCACGGGCAGGCCGCGACGGTGACGCAGTCCACGGTAACTGCCGATATCCATCAGACGCTTAATGTCAGCAATCTGATCGCGGCGAAGGTCACCTTCAACTTTGTAATTGTCTTCAAGTTCCTTACGGATGGTGTTCACCTGCTCGCCACTGAGGTCATCAGTTTTGAGTGTCCAGTCGATACCAACAGTATCAAGAATCTTGAGAGCGGTAGTCCGACCTACGCCATAGATGTAAGTCAGTGCAATATCCAAACGCTTATTTTTCGGAAGGTCTACTCCAGCGATACGAGCCACAGTTATACCTCTCTATCCTTGACGCTGTTTGTGTCTGGGGTTGTCACAAATAACCCTCAGAACACCCTTGCGTCTGATTACTTTGCATTTGGGACAAATCTTCTTAACAGATGGTCTTACTTTCATGACCGTCTCCAAATAATGCAGTTAAACAGTTTCAACAATCGGGAGCTAGCCGACTGTGGGCCTAATGCCTTAGCTACCCGGCTAAAGGGTAACTATACCATGCCAGTCTTTCGTTGCCGCGAAATTCAAGACGTGTACTCTACAGAACGATTCCAGAAAAATCAACCCCTGTGGAGTACTTTAAAAAAATTAGGAAAGGCTCAAAATCTGAGGCCCGTCCGCTGTAATGGCAACGGTGTGTTCAAAATGGGCGGACAGCTTCCTGTCCTTGGTCACTGCGGTCCATTTATCATCGAGAATTTCGATGTCATGCGAACCTTCAGTCACCATCGGTTCGATGGCGATTACCATTCCCGTTCTGAGTTGTACTCCGGGAAGCCCCGAGGGTACAAAGTTGGGTACTTCAGGTTTTTCGTGAAGGTTACGTCCGATGCCGTGGCCTACAAAACGGCGCACAACTCCGAACCCTGCTCCTTCTGCATATTCCTGAACTGCCCGGGAAATATCATAAAGACTGTTACCCGGCAATGCCTGTTTGATACCGCGCATGAGAGACTCACGAGTTACATCAAGAAGATTGCGGGTAGAATCGGCTATCTCGCCGACCGGGTAAGTACGGGCAGAATCGCCGTAAAAGCCCTGATAAACAACACCCATATCAATGCTGACGACATCACCTTCTTCAAGAATTCTATCCTCAGAAGGAAATCCGTGAACAATTTCTTCGTTCACGGAGCAGCAAAGGGCAAAAGGAAAACCGTGGTAACCTTTGAAAGCAGGCTTAACACCGTAACCTTCACAGGCCTTGCAGGCGATATCTTCAAGACTCATGGTAGAGATACCCGGCTTGATAGCTTCACCCAGCATATCTAAAATGGAAGAAACAAGACGATTGGCCTCACGCATGAGGCCAATCTCCTTGTCATTCTTGAGGTAGATACCTCTGTACTTTTTCAAAGCAATTACCTGCCCTTAACTTTGCTGCCCTTACCCATGAGCCCTTCATACTGACGGGAGATCATGTAGGATTCAATTTTACCCATAAAGTCCATTGCAACACCGACAACGATGAGCAGTGCGGTTCCACCGAAGTAGAAAGGCACGTTGAACTGAGCGATAAGAATCATAGGCAGTACGCAGATAGCAGCAACGTACAGAGAACCCCAGAGAGTGATCCTGGTCAGAACGCGGTCAATGTATTCACGGGTTCTGTTACCGGGACGAATTCCGGGGATAAAACCACCCTGCTTCTGAATATTCTCAGCAATTCCTTTAGGATCAAACATGATCGCAGTGTAGAAATAGCAGAAGAAAATGATCAGGGCGATGTATACTACGTTATATACTATGGAAGATGGAGCAAAGTACGCAGAGAACTTGGACAGAATCTCGTTATTAGAGAAACTTGCCAAGGTTGCGGGGAACATCAGGATAGAGGAAGCAAAAATAGGGGGAATAACACCGGCAGTGTTGATTCGCAGGGGCAGATGAGTGGTCTGTCCGCCCATCATTTTACGTCCCATCATGCGCTTGGCATAATGTATTGGAATCCTGCGCTGTCCACGCTCCATATATACGATAAAAGCGAGAATGGCGACCATAAATGCCATAACAAACAAGAGCAGGAAGAGAGTAATTTCTCCAGCCTGCATCAGTCTGACAGTATTGAAGATAGCAGACGGAAGGCCTGCAACAATACCAGCAAAAATGATCATAGAGATACCGTTACCGATGCCTTTCTCGGTCATTTGCTCACCGAGCCACATCAGGAAAACAGTACCTGCTGTCAGAGTCAGAATGGTGATGCCTCTAAAGGCCCATCCTGCATGCAGTACAACAGGAGCACCGGTAGGGCTGGTCATGCTTTCCAGCCCGACAGCGATGCCGAAACCCTGAACTAATGTAATCAGCACAGTGCCGTATCTGGTGTACTGGGTAATCTTCTTGCGTCCCTGAGCCCCTTCTTCCTGAAGCCGTTTAATGGTGGGACTAACCACACCTAGAAGTTGAACGATAATAGACGCGGAGATATAGGGCATGATCCCTAACGCGAATATGGACAAGTTACGCAACCCGCCGCCTGAGAACATGTCAAAAAGGCCGAAGAGAGTGTTGGAAACACTCTCAAAGAAATCGGCCAATGCTGAGCTGTCTACGCCCGGGACCGGGATGTGAATCCCGATCCGGTAGACAGCCAGAAGAAGAAAAGTCCAGAAGAGCTTTTTCTTCAGTTCCGGCAGTCGGGAAAGATTATCAACTCCAGACAATGCCACGTTTTATCCTTCCAGGGCTTTGGCAGTACCACCTGCCTTTGTGATCTTTTCAGTCGCAGATGCGCTGAAGCGGTGAGCTTCGATGGTAACAGCAGCACTTACTTCACCCATGCCGAGTACTTTTACGAGAGCGCCTTTTTTGCAAAGGCCTCTTTCGTAAATGTCTTCGAGAGAGATTTCAGTTTTGCCTTCGAAAGCACCAAGAATCAAACCAACGTTGAGAGCTACGTACTCTTCGCGGAAAGGATTCTTGAAACCGCGCTTAGGCAGACGACGAGCCAGAGGCATCTGACCACCTTCAAACCAGGCGGGGACACCGCCGCCGGAGCGGGCGTTCTGACCCTTGTGACCCTTGCCGGAGGTTCCCCCCCAGCCGGATCCGCCACCGCGACCTACGCGCTTGCGATTTTTACGTTCCTCTTGGAACGGATATATTTCGTGCAGCCTCATGATTCAGATACCTCCACAAGGTGCTCAACTTTTTTGATCATCCCTCTTACGATGGGAGTATCTTCAAAGCTCTTTTCCTGCCTGATCTTACGCAGTCCCAGCGCCTTAATAGTAGCACGCTGTTTGGGATTGCAGCCGATCATGCTGCGAACGAGTTTTACCTTAAGCATAACTATGTCCTCCTACTTTCTGGGAGTCACAACTTTCTTCCCGCGGAGCTGACCAACTTCATCAGCGCTGCGCAGGGAAGCAAGTCCGGCGATAGTCGCGCGAAGGACGTTATGCGGGTTGTTGGTGCCGATAGCCTTGGTAAGGATATCGTGTACGCCTACAACTTCAAGTACCGCACGCACAGGACCACCGGCGATGATACCGGTACCCTTGGATGCGGGCTTGAGCATTACGCGTCCTGCACCGTAACGGCCGAGAACTTCATAAGGAAGAGTACCGTCCAGAAGAGGTACGGAGATCATTTCCTTACGGGCTTTCTCTGAAGCTTTACGAATAGCTTCAGGTACTTCGTTAGCCTTACCAAGTCCGAAACCGACCTGACCTTTACCGTCACCTACCACAACCAGGGCACTGAAGGAAAACCTTCTACCGCCCTTCACGACTTTTGCGACTCTGTTGAGGTAAACGATTTTTTCAATCAGACCCAGATCATTCTGTTCCATGGATATTCCCATAAGTTTAGAATTTCAGGCCACCCTCACGAGCGCCGTCTGCCAGGGCCTTAACCCTGCCGTGATAGATATAACCGCTGCGGTCGAAAACAACTGTTTCGATCTTCAGTTCCTTAGCCTTAGCAGCAATGTCTTTACCGACTTTAGCTGCAGTCTCGCAGGTGAGCTTGAGAGCTTCACCATCTTTAGCGAGCGCTTTGGAAGATGATGCGGTCACGGTTTTGCCAATCAGATCATCTACGAGCTGAGCGTAGATGTGCTTATTTGAACGGAATACAACAAGACGCGGGCGAGCTGCAGTACCGCTGATTTTCTTGCGGATGCGGATCTTTTTACGCTGTCTTGCCTGTTCTTTAGTCATTTTCATGGCTTTACCCTACTATTTACCGGACTTACCGGCTTTACGTCTGATCTGTTCATCAATGTACTTGATGCCTTTGCCTTTGTAAGGCTCAGGCGGACGTACACGACGAAGCTGCGCTGCAACTTCACCAACCAACTGCTTATCTACGCCGCTGATGGTGAGTTTGGTGTTGCCTTCTGCGCTTGCTTCGATTCCAGCAGGCAGTTCATAGTTAACGGGGTGGGAGAAACCAACGTTCAGAACGATGTTCTTACCCTGCACGTTAACCTTGTAACCAACACCGACTACTTCCAATGTTTTGGAGAAGCCTTTGGAGACTCCTTCAATGCAGTTGGCAAGCAGAGAACGGTGCAGGCCGTGCTGAGCACGTTCCTGACGGGAATCGCCAGACCTCTTCACCTCGACCGCATTATCAGCAACAGTGAAGCTGACCATGGGGTGTACCGGGGTGGTGATGGTGCCTTTGGGGCCCTTAACGGAAACCAAATCTGCACCAACAGTTACTTCCACTCCGGAAGGTATATCAATAGGTTTTTTTCCAATTCTGGACATAATAAAACCTCTCTACCAGATTTCGCACAAGAGTTCGCCGCCAACGTTAAGCTCTTTAGCTTTAACGCCGTCAACTACGCCCTTTGAAGTGGAAAGTATGCAAATCCCGAGTCCATTAAGGACAGAGGGAATATCTTCAACGCCTACAAACACGCGACGACCGGGTGTGCTGATTTTCTTCATGCCACTAATGAGGGCTTTTCCATCAACATACTTAAGGGTGACGTTAATTTCATTGTCTTCAGCAGTGAAGTCAGTGATGTAACCTTCATCCATAAGAATCCCGGCGATAGCTGTTTTGATCTTGGACCCGGGAATGGACACGGTCTTGTGATAAGCACCGTGAGCATTACGAATGCGGGTCAGCATATCGGCGATAGGATCGACAACAGGCATTTTAAACTCCTTATATTACCAGCTGGCTTTACGCACGCCGGGAAGTTCACCCGCAAGGGCCTTTTCCCTGAAGCAGATACGGCAGATGCCATATTTGCGCAGGAATGCACGAGGACGACCGCAGATGGGGCATCTGTTATATTCGCGCACTTTGAACTTAGGCTTACGTTTCGCCTTAACTTTTAAAGCTGTCCTGGCCAAAACGATATCCTCCTATTTCTTGAAGGGCATACCAAGAAGCTCGAGGAGCATCTTGCCTTCTTTATCAGTTTTAGCGGAGGTGACGATAGTCACGTTCATCCCTTTGGTGATCTCGATTTTATCGAGCTGAATCTCAGGAAAGATAGTCAGTTCCTTGATTCCGAGGGTGAAGTTACCGCGTCCATCGAAGCCTTTGTCAGGAATACCGCGAAAGTCGCGAACACGAGGAAGTGCAAAGCTAATCAGCTTATCCAGAAAGTCCCACATGAGATCTCTGCGAAGAGTTACACGGGAACCTACAGGCATTCCTTCGCGCAGCTTAAAAGCTGCAATTGACTTTTTCGCTCTGGTGACTACTGCGCGCTGACCAGCAATAGCGGTCAGTTCTTCAACAGCACCGTCGATGAGCTTAGCGTTCTGGCTTGCTTCACCGAGTCCGATGTTTAGAGAGATTGCCTTAATACCGGGAATCTCCATCGAGCTCTTGTACCCGAACTCTTTATTAAGAGCCGGGGCGACCTTGTCCGTATATATTTTTTCGAGACGTGTCATCGCAAAACCCTAGTCGATGATTTCGTTACATTTTTTACAAAAACGGATGTTTTTTCCGTCTTCGGTCTCACGTACGCCAACGCGGGTTGCTTTTGTGCAAGCGGGGCACACAACCTGAATGTTGGAGATGTGAACAGGGGCTTCTTTCTCAACGATACCGCCGGGCTGGTTAGCATAAGGGTTCGGCTTGGTGTGCCTGGAAACCATATTAACCTGCTCTACAAGGACAGTGTCCTTCTTGCGGTTGATCTTGAGGACCTTACCGATCTTCCCCTTATCCTTGCCGGCGATGACCATTACTTTGTCATCAACATGTATCTTGTTCATGCCGTTTACCTTCTTGTGATAAGGATTACAGAACCTCAGGTGCCAGAGAAACGATCTTCATGAAGCCTGCGCCTCTGAGTTCTCTAGCTACGGGACCGAAAATACGGGTCCCTACCGGGTCCATGGAGTTGTTCAGAAGAACGGCAGAGTTATTGTCGAACTTGATGTAAGAACCGTCAGGACGACCAATTTCTTTCTTGGTACGAACAACGACAGCTTTCATCACAGCGCCCTTCTTCACTTTGGAATGGGGCATCGCTTCCTTAACGGAAACCACAATAATGTCTCCGACACTGGCGTAGCGTCTCTTGGAGCCACCAAGTACCTTGATGCAAGATACTTTTTTGGCACCAGAGTTATCTGCTACGTCAAGTTTAGATTCTACCTGAATCATAGCTAATACCCCTAAACTGCTTTTTCCAGAATTTTATCGAGATGCCACCTTTTGCGCCGGCTAAGGGGGCGGAATTCAACAATCTGTACCTTATCGCCGATACCGCACTCGTTGGACGGATCATGTGCCATGAATTTGGTGTGGCGACGAATGTATTTTTTATACAGGGAATGCTTAACGAGGGTCTCGCAACGCACAACAATAGTCTTGTCGGCTTTGTCAGAGACAACCACGCCGGTCAGCACGCGCCTGTTTCCTTTCAGATTAAGCTCTGCCATGGCTTATGCTCCCAGTTCCTTTTCACGCTGCACGGTGAGGATCTTTGCGATGTCTCTTTTGACATCGGACAGTCTCTGGGTGTTTTCCAGCTGTGCAGTAGCATGCTGGAAACGAAGGTTGAAAAGCTCCTGACGAGCTTCTGCAAGCTTCTCATTCAGAGCAGCGTTGTCGAGTTCACGAAGTTCTTTGGCTTTCATTTTACAATCCCTCCTTGACTACGATGGTAGTTTTAACAGGAAGCTTGTGAGATGCACGGACCAGAGCTTCTCTGGCCAGTTCAATATCAACGCCCTTCACTTCGTAGAGGATGCGACCGGGTTTAACCGGGGCCACCCAACCAACCGGGGAACCTTTACCTTTACCCTGTCTGACTTCAGCAGGCTTGGCAGTGATAGGCATATCAGGGAAAACCCTGATCCACACCTGACCGCCACGCTTGATGTGACGCATGATAGCGACACGAGCTGCTTCGATCTGGTTGTTGGTAAGTTTTCCGTGTTCCAGAGTCTTAATCGCGATATCGCCGAAAGCGATAGTAGAACCGCGCTGAGCTTTACCTTTCAGGCGACCTTTCTGACGCTTACGGAATTTAACTTTCTTAGGTGATAGCATTACTGTTCCACCTCGTGGTCGAGAATTTCACCTTTGAAGATCCAGACCTTGATGCCGATGACACCGTAGGTAGTGTTAGCACGTGCCACACCGTAGTCGATGTCAGCTCTGAGAGTCTGAAGGGGCACACGGCCATCGCGGTACCATTCGGTACGTGCGATTTCAGCACCGGCAAGACGACCGGCACAAGCCACTTTGATACCCTCTGCGCCGAACTTGCGAGCAAGGCCCACAATGCGCTTCATAGCGCGGCGGAAAGCCACACGGCGCTCAAGCTGCTGAGCAATGTTCTCAGCAACGAGCTGCGCGTCGGTTTCAGGACGGCGGATTTCGCTAACTTCAAGAGCGAATTCTTTATTGAATTTTCTACGAAGGTCTTCACGAAGTTTTTCGATCTCAACACCTTTACGACCGATGATGATACCGGGACGTGCAGTGTGGATAATCAGACGGATTTTGCCGCCAGCACGCTCGATCTCAATTTTGGAGACGCCTGCGTGGAAGATCTTCTCTTTTACATATTTACGAATGCTGTCGTCTTCGTAGACGAAAGCGGGATAGTCCTTACTGGAGAACCATCTGGAAAGCCAGTTCTTGGTGTATCCAAGTCTGAAGCCGTATGGATGTACTTTCTGACCCATGACACTACCCTACATTTCTTTAACTACGACGGTTATATGGCTGGTGCGCTTGCGAATGCGATACGCACGACCCATAGCCCTGGGCTGAATTCTCTTCCAGGTAGGACCTTCGTCAACTTTAACGATGTCTACACAGAGAGAGTCAACATCCACTCCGGGAATCTGCTCGGCGTTAGCCACTGCAGAGTAAAGCACTTTACTGAGCATTTCAGCACCCTTTTTGGGAGTGAACTTCAGAATGTTGAGGGCTTCCTCAACAGGCTTTCCCTTGATGTTTTCCGCTACCAAGCGCACTTTCCTAGCGGAAATGCGCATATATTTTGCAATAGCTCTTGCTTCCATTGCTCAACACCTTCTAGCGTTTGGCCTTGCTTTTCTTATCTGCAGCATGACCGTAGTAGGTACGGGTGGGAGAGAATTCGCCCAACTTGTGTCCTACCATGTTTTCGGTCACGAATACAGGAATAAACTTACGGCCATTATGTACTGCGAAGGTCAAACCTACCATTTCAGGAATGATAGTGGAGCGACGGGACCAGGTCTGAATAACCTTGCGGTCACCTGATTCCTGAGCTTTTACGACCTTTTTAAGCAGATGATCGTCAATAAACGGGCCTTTTTTCAGTGATCTTGGCATTACAGTCTCCTACCTCTGCCCGCGGCGTTTAACGATGAGCTTGGAAGAAGGTTTCTTCTTACTGCGGGTCTTGTATCCCTTAGCAGGCATACCCCAAGGAGAAACGGGGTGTCTACCACCGGAACTGCGACCTTCACCACCACCGAGGGGGTGATCGATCGGGTTCATGGCAACACCACGAACTTTAGGTCTGCGACCCAGCCAACGGTTACGGCCGGCTTTACCGAGGGTAATGTTTTCGTGGTGGATGTTACCAACCTGACCTACGGTTGCGCAGCAGGTAGCGAGCACCTTGCGGACTTCACCGGAAGGCATGCGCAGAAGAGCATATTTGCCTTCTTTCGCGATGAGCTGTGCGTAGGTACCGGCAGCGCGGCAGAACTGGCCACCTTTGCCGGGATACAATTCGATATTGTGAACGATAGTACCAACAGGAATGTTCTTCAGAAGGAGAGCGTTACCGGGTTTGATGTCGGCTTTCTCACCAGCGAGAATCTTGTCACCCTTGTTCAGTCCAACAGGACAAAGGATGTAGCGCTTTTCACCGTCTGCGTAGTGCAGCAGAGCGATGCGTGCGGATCTGTTGGGATCATATTCGATTGAAGCAACAGTTGCGGGTACTTCTACTTTGTTACGTTTGAAGTCGATGATACGGTAAAGACGTTTAACGCCACCGCCACGACGACGGGAAGTAACCCGGCCGTTATTGTTTCTACCGGCCTTCTTGGTCAGACCCTTAGTAAGGGACTTTTCCGGAGTAGACTTAGTAATCTCCTCAAAGGTGGAGATAGTCTGGAACCGGCGACCAGGGGAGGTCGGCTTCAGTTTACGAGTAGCCATCTCTTAAACTCCTTCGAAGAATTCGATTTTTTCGCCTTCAGAAAGCTTTACGTAAGCTTTCTTGTAGCCGGACAATTTTCCGACAACACGGCCGAACTTTCTGCGAAGACCGGGTCTTTTACGTACGATACGTACGGAATCAACCTTAACGTCAAAAGCGGATTCAACTGCTTTTTTGACTTCAGTCTTGTTGGCAGAAGGCAGCACGTAGAAGGCAACCTGATTGGCTGCTTCCTTAATGTCAGTAGCCTTTTCCGATATTACCGGTTTGATAAGAATCTGAGTATAGTCCATGACTATTTTAACCTCTCCTGCAGATCCTGTGCTGCGTTCTCAAGCATTACCAGCTGACGAGCTTTAAGAATGTCGTAAACATTCAGCTGATCGGCAGTGATAAGCTTAATGCCGGGGATATTCCTCGCAGAAAGGAGGAGTTTGTTATCTGCGTCCTTAACAACGACCAAGGCTTTTTCGAGACCGAGAGCTTCAGCTACTTCTACGAAGAGCTTAGTCTTGATTTCGGGAAGGTCGATGTTCTTCACAACCATCATCTTTTCTTCGCTGAATCTGGAAGTGAGAGCCATCTTGAGAGCAAGACGGCGGACCTTTTTATTAACCTTGAAGGAGTAGTCGCGGGGCTGGGGACCGAAAACGGTTCCACCACCACGCCACAGGGGTGAACGTGTGGAACCTGCACGAGCACGACCGGTGCCTTTCTGGCGCCAGGGCTTTGCACCACCGCCGCGTTTCATACCACGAGTTTTAGTGGCATGAGTACCCTGGCGTTTGGCTGCAAGCTGGGAACGTACTACGAGATGCAGGATTTCAGGCTTGACCGGAACTTCGAAAACTTCCGGAGCAAGATCCATGCTCCCGACTTCCTTTTTAGTTTGATCATATATAGTAATGGTAGCCATTTTTTAATTCCTCTAGCTGGTCTTGCGGATCATAACGAGACCGTTCTTAGGACCGGGAACCTGTCCCTTAACCACGAGAACGTTTTCGTCTGCACGAACGTCTACGATTTCAATGTTGGAAACAGTAACGCGCTCGTTACCCATCTGACCGGGCATTTTTTTGCCTTTGAATACTTTGCCAGGGAAAGTAGCGTGGCCGATGGAACCAGGAGAACGGTGTACCTTTTCAGCACCGTGAGAGGCACGGGAACCAGCAAAGTTCCAGCGCTTCATTACACCCTGAAAACCTTTACCCTTGGAGGTGCCGGTAACTTTTACCTTTTCACCTGCGGCAAAGATGTCCACGGAGATTTCCTGGCCCAGTTCGTAGTCAGCTACAGACTCAAGGGGAAACTCACGAAGGTGACGGAAGTAGCCTTTACCGGCTTTTTCCTGATGACCTTTCGCGGGCTTGTTAACCTTGCGCTCGGGAAGAGCGTCGTAGCCGATCTGGATGGCGTTGTAGCCTTCCTTCTCTTCAGTCTTAACCTGCATAACAGGACAAGGACCTACTTCGAGAACAGTGACGGGCACAACAGAACCATCGTCAGCGAAGACGCGGGTCATGCCCAGTTTTTTACCGAGTAAACCGATAGTTTTTGCCATGTTGAAGCCCTCCCTTACAGCTTGATTTCAACGTCAACACCAGCTGGCAGGCTGAGCTTGCCGAGTGCGTCAACGGTCTGCTGGGTGGGTTCAAGAATGTCAAGCAGACGCTTGTGGATTCTCATCTCAAACTGCTCACGAGACTTTTTGTCTACGTGCACAGAACGCTGAATGGTAGTACGGCTGATCTGTGTGGGCAGCGGGATGGGTCCTGCGATAGCAGCGCCGGTATTGCGGGCAGTATCCACAATCTCGGTAACTGCTTTATCAAGGATACGATAGTCGTATGCCTTGAGCTTGATCCTAATACGATCACTAGTCATAGAAACCATGTTAATTTCTCCTAAATGAATTCAGAGACGGCCTTTTACGTGCAACGGTAAGAAGGATCGTGAGGTGAGCCCTTCCTGGCCTGGTATGGTCGTCCAGTCAGCATGCCGGACCTTATACCCTATCTCTGTGGTTTCACGGGGTGGTTCCCGTAAAAAAAGAACCTCCCGAACTCTATGGGTTCGGGAGGTATAGTGCTTTTTCAGCGTTGCTGTCAAGCTTATTTCAGATAAAAATCAAATTTAATTTAATTTTTATTGATCAGCTCTTCAGCGATAGAAGCGGGAACAGGCTCATAGTGGTCGAACTGCATAGTGAAAGTAGCACGTCCCTGAGTCTTGGAACGGAGGTCGGTTGCGTAACCGAACATTTCGCTCAAGGGAACGTCACACTTGATAACCTGTGCGTTAGCACGGGAATCCATGCTGCCGATACGGCCACGGCGACCATTGAGGTCACCCATGACGTCGCCGAGGTACTCTTCAGGAGTAACAACTTCAACAGCCATGATGGGCTCGAGCAGCTGCGGAGCAGCTTTTTTTACCGCATCCTTCAGTGCCATAGAACCGGCGATGTAGAATGCCTGCTCAGAGGAGTCAACATCATGGTAAGAACCGAAGGTCAGGGTTGCCTTGATGTCTACGAGCGGGAAGCCGGCGATAACACCGTTCTTCATTGCATCGTGGATACCACGGTCAACTGCGGGGATGTATTCTTTAGGAATTACGCCGCCCTTAATTTCATCTTTGAATTCGTATTCGCTTTCTTTGTTGGGCTCGATGGTAACGACAACGTGACCATACTGACCGCGACCACCAGACTGCTTAGCGTATTTGAGATCAGACTCAACCGCTTTGGTGATGGTTTCACGGTAAGCAACGCGGGGAGCACCAACGTTTGCGTTAACGTTGAATTCGCGCAGGAGGCGGTCAACGATAACCTCAAGATGAAGTTCCCCCATACCGGAGATCAGAGTCTGACCAGTTTCCTCGTCACCTTTAACGCGGAAAGAGGGGTCTTCTTTAGCGAGCTTAGCAAGACCCTGACTGAGCAGATCGCGGTCAGCCTTGGTTTTAGGCTCAATAGCGACTTCGATAACAGGTTCGGGAATATCGAGAGATTCAAGGACAACTGCGTTCTTCTGTTCGCAGAGAGTGTCACCGGTAGCCATGTTCTTAAGGCCAACAGCTGCAACGATGTCACCAGCGTATGCTTCCTTGATTTCTTCACGCTTGTTAGCATGCATTTTCAGCAGACGACCGATTCGCTCTTTTTTACCGGTAGCACCGTTAATGAAAGTAGCACCGGATTCAATTTTACCGGAGTACAGGCGCAGGAAGGTAAGGTGACCAACAAAGGGGTCGGTCATGAGCTTGAAGGACAGAGCTGCGAGAGGAAGGTTGTCATCACAAGGACACTCAATCTGCTTTTCAGTGCCGGGCTCGACACCAACAATAGCAGCGATATCCATGGGAGAAGGCAGATAATCAACAACAGCGTCAAGCAGGGGCTGAACACCTTTGTTCTTGAATGCGGTACCGCAAAGAACGGGGCAGATGGTCAGGTTGATGGTAGCTGCGCGGATACCCTTGATAATTTCTTCGGGAGAGAGTTCTTCACCACCGAGGTACTTATCGAGGAGTTCTTCGTCTTCTTCTGCAATAGCTTCGATCAGTTCGAGGCGCATGGCTTCGTACTGGTCCATCAGATCAGCAGGGATTTCTTCTACAGAGTAATCCTTGCCCATGTCGTCAGAGTAGATGAAAGCCTTACCAGTGATAAGGTCAACTGCACCCTGATATTCGTCTTCAGCTCCGATAGGAATCTGAAGAGGTACAGCTTTAGCGCCGAGACGGTCCTTGAGCATTTCTACACAGCGGAAGAAGTCTGCTCCGATACGGTCCATCTTGTTAACGAAAGCCATACGGGGAACTTTATATCTGTCAGCCTGACGCCATACGGTTTCAGACTGAGGCTCAACACCGGCTACTGCGTCAAAAACGGCTACTGCGCCGTCGAGTACACGCAGGGCACGCTCAACTTCCATAGTGAAGTCAACGTGACCGGGAGTATCAATAATGTTAATGCGGTGATCTTTCCACATACAGGTAGTGGCAGCACTGGTAATGGTAATGCCACGTTCCTGTTCCTGGACCATCCAGTCCATGGTAGCTTCGCCATCATGAACTTCACCGATTTTATGAGAAACACCAGTATAGAAAAGAATGCGCTCAGTAGTGGTAGTCTTACCCGCATCGATGTGGGCCATGATACCAATGTTACGCTGTTTATCTCTAGCAACCTTTCTAGCCACTTTGTACTCCGATTACCAACGGTAGTGAGCAAAAGCCTTGTTGGCTTCGGCCATACGATGGGTGTCTTCCTTTTTCTTCACTGCTCCGCCACGCTTGTTGTAAGCATCGAGGAACTCACCGCTAAGACGTGCAACCATGCCCTTCTCGCCTCTGGAGCGAGCAAAGTTGATCAGCCATCTGATAGCCAGGGAAACCTGACGATCGGGACGAACTTCAACGGGGACCTGGTAAGTAGCACCACCAACACGGCGGGACTTAACTTCCACGTGAGGCTTAACGTTTTCCACTGCCTTTTCAAAAGCCTTGATAGGATCTTCCTGGGTTTTGTCGCCGAGGAATTCAAGAGCTTGATAGAATATATTTTCAGACACACTCTTCTTACCATCGTACATGAGTCTATTCATGAACTTGGTAGCGAGCTGAGAACCGTATACCGGATCGGGAAGAATTTGTCTTTTGGGTACCGGACCTTTACGAGGCATATTGGTATACTCCTTGGAATTTAATGCTATTTAGGACGCTTTGCGCCGTACTTGGAACGACCCTGACGACGATCTGCAACACCAGCGGTGTCGAGGGAGCCGCGAACGATGTGGTAACGAACACCAGGTAAGTCTTTTACACGACCACCACGGATGAGTACCACGGAGTGTTCCTGAAGGTTATGACCTTCACCACCGATGTATGCAGTAACTTCGATGGCATTAGTCAGACGCACACGAGCGACCTTACGCAGTGCGGAGTTAGGCTTCTTAGGGGTGGTGGTGTACACGCGAGTGCATACGCCACGGCGCTGGGGGCAGGCCTGAAGCGCAGGAGTCTTCTTACGCTTGAGCTGCTTTTCACGCCCTTTTCTTATAAGCTGATTGATGGTTGGCATGAACCCTCCAAATTAAGTTTAATTACAAAGACCGACGCAGTTAGACTAATATTTCACAATTTGTCAAGACAAATTGTGAAATATTTACTCCGTTGTCACTCAAGTCAGGCTGCAACCACCTGCTCTTCGGACCGGTACTGCGTACTGGCGCCGGCACTATCTTTCGTTAACGAGCAGCGGTTCTTCTTCCAGTTCCTCAAGGAACTTATCTGCACGTTCGGGCTGATCGGGAACGATAATATCCGTACGTGCATACTTACGGAAACCAGTACCAGCCGGAATAAGTCGACCAACAATGACGTTTTCTTTCAGGCCGCGCAGGTAGTCCTTCTTGCCGCAGAGAGAAGACTCGGTAAGAACCTTGGTAGTCTCCTGGAATGAAGCCGCGGAAATGAAGGAAGCGGTTGAAAGTGAAGCCTGAGTAATACCGAGGACGTGAGTCTGTGCGGTAGCAGGCTTAAGTCCATTAGCGACAGCATCCTGGTTGGTTTCCATGAAGCGCTGCTTGTCCACCTGTTCGCCCACAAGAAAATGGGTCTCACCGGGATCAACGATGCTGACCTTCTTGAGCATCTGGCGGACAATAACTTCGATGTGCTTATCGTTAATTCCAACACCCTGGAAACGGTAAACGTCCTGAATTTCCTCAACAAGGAAACGTGCGAGATATTTCTCGCCCTTTACTTTGAGGATATCGTGCAGTTCGGGCAGACCTTCTGTCATCAGGTCACCGGCTTCTACGAAGTCGCCTTCCTGTGCAGTGATATGACGACCCTTAGGCACGAGGTATTCTTTGGTTTCACCTACTTCAGGGGTAACAACAATTTTGCGCTTGCCTTTGGATTCAGGTCCATAGGAGACCACACCATCAATCTCCGAAATGATTCCAAGTTCCTTTGGTTTACGCACTTCGAACAGCTCCGCAACTCGGGGAAGACCACCAACGATGTCTTTGGTCTTTGAGGTTTCGCGAAGCTTACGAGCGATAATCTCACCAGCATTGACGACATTACCGTCTTTAACCATCAAAATCGCGCCAACCGGCAGCGGGTAAACCGCTTTCAGTGTGGATCCGGGGCGGGTCAGGGGTTCCCCGTCTTCGCCGCAGATGGACATTGAAGGTTTAAAGTTTGTGGTACGGTATTCCTGGATTGTGTAAGTAGCCTGTCCTGTGGCTTCGTCAACACGTTCCTGGAAAGTTTTACCTTCAACAAGGTCGGTAAACTTAACTGTACCTGTTACTTCTGTGATGAAAGGTTCTGCAAGCGGATCCCACTCGGCCAGCATGGTTCCTTGTGTGATCTGCTGCCCTTCCTCAACAAAAAGTTTAGCACCAAGAGGAAGAACGTATTTTTCACGCTCTCTACCCTGCTCGTCCACGATACCGATCTGGCAACTCTTACCGAGGACCATCTGATGGCCATCAGCGTTACGGACGGAGCGCATACGGTTCAAAACGACAGAACCGTTATGCTGTGCTTCAAAAGAAGACTGCTGAATTTCACGGGATGCAGTACCACCAATATGGAAGGTACGCATTGTCAGCTGTGTTCCCGGTTCACCGATAGACTGTGCAGCGATGATACCTACGGTTTCACCTACGTTTACAACGTGGCCCCTTGCAAGGTCACGACCATAACACATAGCGCAGATACCGTGCTTGGCACGACAGGTCAACGGAGAACGAACAGTCATGGAGTTGATACCGTTTTCATCAATAATCTTCGCAGCTGCTTCATCAATAAGAGAATCAGCAGGAACGAGAATCTCACCGGTATCTTCTTTAACTACATCGTAAATGGTCACACGGCCGAGAACTTTTTCGGACAGTCTTTCCTTGATTTCGCCACCCTTGATGTAGTGGGTCAACTCAAGGCCATCAACTGTGCGGCAGTCATGTTCGGCAATGGTCACATCCTGAACAACATCAACAAGACGACGGGTCAGGTAACCGGAGTTCGCTGTTTTCAGCGCGGTATCCGCGAGACCTTTACGAGCACCGTGAGTAGAAATAAAGTACTGCAGAACAGAAAGACCTTCACGGAAGGATGAAGTAATCGGAGTTTCGATAATTTCACCGGAAGGTTTCGCCATCAGACCACGCATACCTGCAAGCTGACGCATCTGATCCTGGTTACCACGAGCACCGGAGTGAGCCATCATGAAGACCGGGTTGAAGGAAGAGTTGGTTTCCTGCTTACCAGTCTTAGGATCGACCATGATGTCAGTAGACATCTCGTTGGTCATTTCGGCTGAAACGTCGTTGGTAACTTTGGTCCAAACGTCGACAACCTTGTTGTACTTTTCAGTACGGGTGATGATACCTTCACGGTACTGTGCTTCAATGTTTTCAACCTCTGCGTATGCAGTATCAAGCAATCCAGCCTTAGCAGCAGGAATGGTAAGGTCTTTAACACCGATAGTAACCGCTGCGCGAGTTGCGTGCTCGTAACCGAGGTCTTTGAGGCGGTCACAAAGAATAACAGTAGCCTTGCTGCCCGCTGAACGGTACGCGCTGGAAACCAGCTTGGCGATGTTCTTCTTGGTCATGACCACGTTTGCGAATTCAAAGCCCATGCCTTCGGGAAGAAGTTCACCCACGAGAATACGTCCGGGAGTGGTTTCAACCAGTTCGCCTTCAATACGAACCTTGATACGGGCATGCATGCTGACCACTTTTGCGTCCAGAGCGGCGATGACTTCCCACGGAGCGGTGAAGATCATACCTTCCCCTTTAGAGAAAGAACGCTCAACGGTCAGATAGTAAAGACCGAGAACGATATCCTGAGAGGGGTTGATGATAGGCTGTCCGTTCGCAGGGGACAGGATGTTGTTAGAAGACATCATCAGAACACGACACTCGATCTGTGCTTCGACAGAAAGAGGTACGTGAACAGCCATCTGGTCACCGTCAAAGTCAGCGTTGTATGCAGAACATACAAGCGGATGCAGCTGGATAGCCTTACCTTCAACCAAAGACGGTTCAAAGGACTGGATACCGAGACGGTGAAGTGTCGGTGCACGGTTGAGCATGATCGGATATTCACGAACTACGTCATCAAGGATATCCCAGACAACGAGGTCTTCACGTTCAACCATCTTTTTAGCGCTTTTGATGGTTGTTGCGATTTCCCTGCGCTCAAGTTCTGCGTAAATAAAAGGCTTGAACAGCTCCAGAGCCATCTTCTTGGGAAGACCGCACTGGTGAAGTTTCAGCTTGGGACCCACAACAATTACGGAACGACCGGAATAGTCAACACGTTTACCGAGCAGGTTCTGACGGAAACGACCCTGTTTACCCTTAATCATATCGGAAAGGGATTTCAGAGGACGACCGTTGGTTCCGGTAATTGCGCGACCACGGCGACCGTTGTCGAACAGTGCGTCAACAGATTCCTGCAGCATGCGCTTTTCGTTGCGGATAATGATGTCCGGAGCACCGAGTTCAATCAGACGCTTCAGACGGTTGTTCCTGTTGATAACGCGGCGGTAGAGGTCGTTGAGGTCGGAAGTTGCGAAACGTCCGCCATCAAGAGGAACCAGAGGGCGCAGCTCGGGCGGAATGACCGGAATTACATCCATGATCATCCACTGGCAGTCGTTACCGGACTCGAGGAAAGCTTCAACGATCTTAAGACGCTTGGTCAGCTTTTTCTTTTTGGTCTGGCTGCGGGTGGTCAAGGACTCTTCACGGAGTTCATGCCTGAGTGTGGGCATATCGATCTGAGCCAGAAGACCTTTGATGGTCTCAGCGCCCATACCCACTTCAATGGCTTCTTCGCCATAGTGGTCGATTACCTGAAAATACTGATCTTCAGAGATGATCTGATACTGCTTGAGCGGGGTTTCACCTGGATCAAGTACAATATATGAATCAAAGTACAGAACTTTCTCAAGGTCGGCCATGGTAATATCAAGCAGAGTACCGATCTTGGAAGGAAGGGTTTTCAAAAACCAGATATGGGCAACAGGAGCAGCAAGCTCAATGTGGCCCATGCGTTCACGTCTGACTTTGGAAGCAATAACTTCAACACCGCATTTTTCACATACGATGCCGCGGTGTTTCATGCGCTTGTACTTACCGCAGTTACACTCGTAGTCTTTTACGGGTCCGAAAATTTTAGCGCAGAAAAGACCATCTCTTTCCGGCTTGAAAGTCCTGTAGTTGATGGTCTCGGGCTTCTTGACTTCACCGAAAGACCATTCGCGGATCTTTTCGGGAGAAGCAATGGAAATCTGAATACCTTTGAGGCCGCGTCCTGCGAGGCCTGCACCGGATGTTCTACGCATAGTGAACAGTTCGTCCAGACTCATTAATATACCCCTTACATGAAAAGGTTTATTTCATCGCGGGGGCCGCTTGGGCCCCCGCGTTCATTATTTCTTGTCGGCAGTCTCTTCGACTTCATCCTGAAGCAGGTTAACATCGAGGCCGAGGGACATAAGTTCCTTAACCAGAACGTTAAAAGATTCAGGCAGGCCGGCTTCAAGGAAGTTATCTCCCTTGACGATCTTTTCGTACATCTTGACACGACCGGTAACGTCATCAGACTTGACGGTCAGGAATTCCTGAAGCAGGTAGGCTGCGCCGTATGCTTCAAGAGCCCAAACTTCCATCTCACCGAGACGCTGACCACCGAACTGAGCCTTACCGCCGAGAGGCTGCTGGGTAACCAGCGAGTAAGGACCGGTGGAACGGGCGTGAATCTTTTCATCAACAAGGTGGTGCAGCTTGAGGATGTACATTACACCGACGGTTACGCGGTTGTGGAAAGGATCACCGGTACGTCCATCGTAAAGGGTAACTTTACCGTCATCACCGATTCCGGTCTTGCCGACCAGATCCCAGATTTCTTCTTCAGTAGCACCGTCGAATACAGGGGTCTTAGTGACAATACCCTCACGGGCTTTGTTGACTGCCAGTCTGAATTCTTCATCATCCAGCGAATCGATCAGCTCGTAGACATCTTCTGACTCGAAGGTATCTTTGATTTCCTGACGGATAACGCCGAGAGCTTCACCAGTGTCGAGCATAGCCGCGAACTTCTGTCCGAGAGCAAGTGCTGCCCAACCAAGGTGGGTTTCCATGATCTGACCGATGTTCATACGTGAAGGAACACCAAGCGGGTTCAGTACGATGTCCATAGGAGTACCATTAGCGAAGAACGGCATATCCTGTTCTGGCAGAATGTTGGAAACAACACCCTTGTTACCGTGGCGCCCGGCCATTTTGTCACCTACGCTGAGCTTACGCTTAACAGCGATGTAGACTTTGACCATCTTGATTACGCCCGGAGGCAGATCATCACCTTCGGTAACTTTTTCGCGTTTCACATCGTAAATACCTTTGATGATGCGAATCTGCTTATCGTATTCAGCGAGCAGCTGTTTGACTGCTTCGTTGGTTTCTTTATCTGCAAAGAGTCCGCCCAGCTTCTTGAGGGGTACTTCTGCAAGGATTTCATCAGTAATGATGTGTCCTGCCTCAGCAAGTACCTCACCCTTCTTGCGACCCATGAGGGTCTGGGCGATCTGCTTGTTAGCGACCACTTCCGCGATTTTGACGCGGGTTTTGTTGGTCAGGGATTCGACGTGCTTGCTTTCTTTCATATCATGTTTAGCAAGCTCGAAATCCTCGATATTACGGGTACGGTCGTCTTTCTCACCGGAACGGCGGTTGAAGACCTTAACGTCAACGATGGTACCTTCGATTCCCGGCGGAACCTTGAGGGATGTGTTTTTCACATCACGGGCTTTATCACCGAAGATTGCACGAAGCAGTTTTTCTTCAGGAGTAAGCTGGGTTTCACCTTTAGGAGTGATCTTACCGACGAGAATATCGTCAGGAGCGATGCGAGCACCAAGACGAATAATACCGCATTCATCGAGGTTGCGAAGCATTTCTTCACTCACATTAGGAATATCGCGAGTAACTTCTTCGGGTCCAAGCTTGGTGTCACGGGCGACGAGTTCAAATTCCTCAATATGAACAGAGGTGAAAACATCTTCCTTAACAACGCGCTCGGAAATGAGGATGGAGTCCTCAAAGTTGTATCCGCACCAGGGCATAAACGCTACGAGCAGGTTCTTACCGAGAGCAAGCTCACCGTCTTTGATACCGGGACCGTCAGCAAGGACATCGCCTTTCTTGACAGGGGTTCCGATAGGCAGGCGGGGACGCTGGCCGTAGCAGGAGTTCTGGTTTGATTTGTGCCACTTCTGGAGTTCGTAGTGCTTTACGCCGCCGGTATCAGGATAGACACCGTCATCGTAGCGAACAACGAGACGCTCAGCATCAACATAATCGATAATACCGTCGTTCTCAGCGAGAACGCAGCTACCGGAATCCTGAGCAACGTTAGCTTCCATGCCGGTACCAACCAGAGGCTGGGAGGTTTTCAGCAAAGGCACAGCCTGACGCTGCATGTTGGAACCCATGAGTGCGCGGTTCGCATCATCATGCTCCAGGAAAGGAATCAGCGCAGCAGAAACCGAAACGGTCTGACTGGGGCTGATGTCCATGAGTGTTGCATCTTCGCGGGGATGCATTGATACATCACCATTAAGACGACATGTTACCAGCGGATTTGAAAACGCCCCTTTTTCATCAATAGGAGCGTTAGCCTGTGCGACTACATGTCCTACTTCGCGAGTAGCATCATAATATAAAATCTCGTCGGTCATGGTGGAATCTTTGATTGTCCGGTAAGGACTTTCAATGAAACCGAAATCGTTGACCTTTGAGTAAGTTGTAAGAGAAACAATAAGACCGATGTTCGGACCTTCAGGAGTTTCAATAGGACAAATACGTCCGTAGTGAGAAACGTGAACGTCTCGAACTTCAAAGCCTGCACGCTCACGGGTCAGACCGCCGGGTCCCAGCGCTGAAAGTCTGCGCTTATGGGTCACTTCAGAGAGCGGGTTGGTCTGGTCCATGAACTGGGAAAGCTGAGAAGTACCAAAGAATTCCTTAAGTACTGCAGCAACCGGTTTGGGGTTAATCAGGTCGTGCGGCATGAGAGTGGCCACTTCCTGGAGGCTCATGCGCTCCTTAATGGCTCTTTCCATACGAACAAGACCGATGCGGTACTGGTTTTCAACCAGTTCACCAACCGGACGAACACGTCTGTTACCGAGGTTATCGATATCATCAGCAGGACCGTGGCTGTCTTTGAGCTTGCAAAGAACCTTGACCGCAGTGAGGATATCCTCGTTGGTCAGGGTACGAAGTTCAAGCGGAGTCTCAATGTTGAGGCGTGCATTCAGCTTGTATCGACCAACGCTGGACAGATCGTAGTAATCAGAGCTGCGGAAGAGGTTTTCAAAGAAGTTCGCAGCAATCTCAGCAGTAGGCGGAGAACTGGGGCGCAATCTGCGGTAGATTTCAATCTGAGCGGACTCAACATCAGTGCTTTTGTCCAGCATCATGGAATCACGCAGAGCCGAGGAAACGTCAGAGCCCTGAGTATGCAGGACCTTGACTTCCTTGAGGCCAACTTCCTGAATACGTTCAAAGATCTCTTCGGTAATCTCGTCAGCTGCCTCAGCAATAACTTCACCGGTATCGGGGTCAGTGATATCATTGAAAGCAAACTGACCCACAAGAGACTTGGGATCTACTTCAATATACTCTATACCACCGCGAACCAGTTTTTTCCAACCGAACTTAGTGATCTGTTTGTCACGGGGGACAATAACTTTGCCATCTTCGAGGCAGAGGTCAACCCATGCATTTTCCTTACGGTACTGATTTTCTAAGACCTTACGGCGCACAATATGACGGTCGATCTGGTACTCTTCTACGTCATAATAGTAGTCGAGAATATCCTGCTTAGAGAGGCCCATGGCCTTGAGAAGAACAGTAGCAGGCATTTTACGGCGACGGTCGATACGCACATAGAGAATATCTTTGTGGTCGAAGTCAAAATCCAGCCAGGAGCCGCGCATAGGAATAATGCGGCAGCTGTAAAGAACCTTACGGCTGGTATGAGTTTTACCGGAATCATGTTCAAAGATAATACCGGGGGAACGCTGAAGCTGGTTAACGATAACGCGTTCAGTACCATTTATAATGAAAGTCCCCTGCTCGCTCATGAGCGGCACGGTTCCGAAGTAGATATCCTGCTCTTTAATGTCGCGGATAGTTCTGCTTTCAGTCTCTTCATCAACGTCAAAGACTACCAGACGAACCTTGATACGGATAGGAGCTTCATAAGTGAGCCCCTTGGAGATACACTCATCCATATCATATTTAGGCTCGCCGATGTCGTAGCTGACATATTCAAGGCTAGCAGTTTTGTTGAAATCCTCAATCGGAAAAACCGAACGAAAAACCCCTTCGAGACCGACGTCCGCCCGGCTTGCGGGGGCTACGCCTTCCTGAAGGAATTTTTTGAAGGAATCCACCTGCAGTTCGAGCAGGTGGGGAATCGGCAGAGTGACTTTGATCTTTCCAAATATTTTTCTGAGCTGACCCATCGTATCCTCAATCAAGTGAGAAGGTTAGGGTTGGAATGAAGCAATTTGACGAACATCAACCAATAAATAGTCAGTTACAAGTCAAAAAGTGCAAGATAAACGTAGGCGGCAGAACAACATGCCTGAAAAGAAATTTTTATAGGGTTTATTTTGATCGCGCTAAAGAATCCGGCTGCGCCTTTTCCGAATCCTACCAAAATAATTGATCAGGCAATTTTGTCAATCTTTTTAACAGCGAGAAGAGCGCAACCCCGTTTTACAGGGGTTTGCGCTCCTCTTGCATTAGCGATAAATTCGCTGGAATTACTTCATTTCGGCTTCAGCACCGGCTTCTTCAAGCTGCTTGAGAGCTTCTTCAGCTTCTGCTTTTTCAACGCCTTCTTTGATAGCTGCGGGAGCTTCGTCTACTTTAGCCTTGGCTTCTTTGAGGCCGAGACCGGTCAGAGCGCGAACAGCTTTGATAACTGCAATCTTGTTGCCGCCAGCGGCCTTCAGGATTACGTCAAATTCAGTCTGCTCTTCGCCACCACCAGCTTCGCCGCCTGCTGCAGGCATAGCTGCAACAGCAGCTACGGGAGCTGCAGCGGAAACGCCGAATTTTTCTTCCAGTTCGGTGATGAACTCGGAGAGTTCGAGAACGGTCATGTTGGAAATGAACTCAACTACCTGATCTTTGGTGATATCTGCCATGGAAATTTCCTCCTGGGAATATACTTACTTTGATTTGCCTTGACTAGGCTGTTATGCAGCTTCTTTCTGATCTTTCAATGCAGTCAGAACGTTGAGGAAGCCACGGGGTACATTTGCGAGCAAGCTCACAAAGTTTGTGGGTACAGCATTCATTGTACCCAGAGCTTTGCCGAGGAGCTCTTCCTTGCTCGGAAGCTTGGAAAGCGCCTTCACGCCATCTTCGTCAAGATATTTGCCCTCAAGGGATGCGTAACGCATTTCGAAAGTCTTGCTTTCTTTAGCGAAATCAGCAACTGCTTTTGCTGCTGCAACAGGATCATCATAACCAGTTACAATTGCGCAGTTTTCCTTGAATTTGTCAGCCAGTACTTCATGATCAGTACCAGTGAAAGCCAACCGGGCCAGAGTGTTCTTGACGACCTGGCAATCGACACCGACGTTACGCAGGTTAGCGCGGAGTTGAGTAAACTCTTCCACGCCAAGGCCTTTGAAGTCGGTAACGATGGCAATACTCGCCCTTTCAGCTTTTTCTTTAAGCTGCTCAATAATCTGGGCTTTTTCTTGCCTGTTCACCTTAACACTCCTAATGATTTGACCCGGAAAGCAAGTCAAAGTGTTGTCTAAGCAGGTAATTAAGGGACCATCCCACCTGCCGTCTTCGACTAAACTTCCCGTGTATTTATTACATCATGGCCGCCCTTGCGGGCGGCCATGATGTTTTTAGGACTCTGAGTATTTTCTCGCTGCCAGCGGATCAATCTTGAAACCGGGTCCCATGGTGGTAGCTACGGCAACAGCCTTCATGTAGGTACCTTTTGCAGAAGAGGGTTTCAATTTGTACACTGTTTCCAGCAGAGCTTTAAGGTTTTCAAGAAGCTTTTCAGCTCCAAAGGAAACCTTACCGATGGGCGCATGCAGAACACCGGCCTTATCGACCTTGAATTCTACGCGTCCAGCTTTTACTTCTTTAACGGCAGAAGCCACATCAAAAGTAACGGTGCCGGTCTTAGCGTTAGGCATCAGACCACGAGGTCCGAGCACACGGCCGATCTGACCGACTTTAGCCATCATGTCAGGAGTTGCAATAGCTTTATCGAAATCGAGCCATCCGTCCTTAACTTTGGCAACCAAGTCATCGCCACCGACAAAGTCAGCGCCGGCTTCTTTGGCTTCCGCTTCTTTTTCCCCGCTCACGAAGCAAGCTACGCGAATTTCCTTACCAAGACCGTTGGGCAGGGTTACTGCGCCGCGGATCATCTGGTCGGAGTATTTGGGGTCTACGCCGAGGTTGATGGCAACATCAACAGTCTCGTCGAACTTGGCATATGCCTTTTCTACAGCAGAAGCTACCGCCTGTTCAACGGTCAGACCGATCTGTTCGGTACCTTCTGTTGCTTTTCTGTATTTTTTTCCGTGCTTAGGCATGATCTATTCCCCTTACCTATTCTGTGACTTCAATGCCCATACTGCGGGCTGTTCCCATGATGGATTTCATGGCAGCTTCAGTATCGGCAGCGGTCAGGTCGGGAGCCTTAAGCTCAGCAATTTCTTTAACCTGAGCTTTAGTGACTTTACCGACCTTGTTCTTGTTAGGCTCGCCGGAACCTTTCTGCAGCTTTGCAGCCTTAAGCAGGAGGGTGGATGCCGGCGGAGTCTTGGTAATGAAGGAAAAGGACCTGTCCTGGTAGACAGTGATGATCACCGGAATGATCATGCCCTTCTGATCCTGCGTCTTGGCGTTGAACGCCTTGCAGAATTCCATTATATTTACACCGTGCTGACCGAGTGCAGGACCGACCGGTGGGGACGGATTTGCAGAGCCAGCAGGTATCTGAAGCTTGATTTTGCCTATTTCTTTCTTGGCCATCGCTTTATGTCCTATATTAAATTCCAGTGAGGGTACTCACTGTCGGAAATGAATATGCAGCAGTGCGGTCAGGACTACCCTTTGGTTACCTGAACGAAGTCCAGTTCCACCGGGGTCTGGCGGCCGAAAATGGAGACTGACACCCGAAGCTTGCCTTTGTCGTAGTTAACATCTTCTACAACGCCGTTGAAACCGCTGAACGGTCCATCAATAACCCTGACTTCATCGCCACGATCAAAGTTGAACTTAGGTCTCGGCTGTTCCTGACGATCTTCCATCAGGCTCAGGATTTTGGCTGCTTCGCTGTCGCGCATTGGAGTCGGGCGGTTTTTGCCACCGATGAATCCGGTAACACGAGGAATAGACTGGATGAGATGCCATGATTCATCCTCCATGATCATTTTGATCATGACATAACCCGGATAAAATTTCCGGGTAGATGTTCTTTTTTCCCCTTTAACCAGCTCGACAACTTTTTCCGTAGGGACGACAACTTCTTCGATCAGTCCATTGTCCTGACCAGTTCTCATCATCTCACGGACAGTCTGCTCAACCCGCTGTTCAAAACCTGAATAGGTATGAACAATGTACCAACGGGCCTTCCTTCCCTGAGGTTTTTCAGCGTCTGCGTTCATGGAGCTCTTTCCTTTTCTACGGGTTATTTAAGACAGGATTGCCTCAACAAGTTTGCTGAGACCCATGTCAACAACACCCAGAAAAAGCGACATGACTACGACAAGGACCAAGACGGCGGTACAGGTCTGTATAGTCTCTTTCTGAGTAGGCCATACGACCTTCTTGATTTCGACCTTGGACTGCTCAAAGAACTCGGTAAACTGTTTAATCTTGCTACCGGCACCCTGAGTTTCAGCCTTAGCCTGAACTCCCGCACCTTTATTTTTTTTCTTGGCCATATTGATTCCCATAAATGAAGTGGCAGGCCAGGAGGGATTCGAACCCCCAGCATTCGGTTTTGGAGACCGACGTTCTAGCCGTTGGAACTACTGGCCTGCTTATTTATAGAAACTACTTGGACTCTCTGTGAAGAGTATGCTTCTTATCAAAAGGGCAATACTTTTTCAGCTCGATACGACCAGTAGTATTCTTCTTGTTCTTCATCGTCGAATAGTTACGACGCTTACACTCGGTGCACTGCATCTGAACTTTGACACGCATGTCTTACTCCAGAATTTCAGTAACAACTCCTGCGCCTACGGTACGGCCACCTTCGCGAATAGCGAAGCGCAGACCCGGATCCATAGCGATGGGGTTGATCATTTCAACGTTGAAGGTGGCGTTATCGCCAGGCATAACCATTTCAACGCCTTCGTCGAGGGTAACTACACCGGTGATGTCAGTTGTACGGAAGTAGAACTGAGGACGGTAGCCAGAGAAGAAAGGAGTGTGACGTCCACCTTCGTCTTTGGACAGAACGTAAACTTCTGCCTTGAACTTGGTGTGAGGGTTGATGGAACCGGGAGCAGAAAGAACCTGGCCACGCTCAACTTCTTCACGCTTGATACCACGAAGGAGAACACCAACGTTGTCACCAGCCTGACCCTGGTCGAGGAGCTTACGGAACATTTCAACACCAGTACAAGTAGTCTTAGTGGTGTCTCTGATACCAACGATTTCTACTTCTTCACCAACTTTAACTACACCGCGCTCAACACGACCGGTAACAACGGTACCACGACCGGAGATGGAGAAAACGTCTTCAATGGGCATGAGGAAAGGTTTGTCGATGTCACGCTCGGGCTCTTCAATGTAGGAGTCACAAGCTGCGAGGAGATCGAGGATGGGCTTAGCTGCATCTTCGTCCGCGCTTTCGCACTCGAGAGCTTTAAGAGCGGAACCCTGGATAACGGGAAGATCGTCACCGGGGAAGTCGTAGGAAGAAAGAAGTTCACGAACTTCCATTTCTACGAGCTCGAGGAGTTCTTCATCATCAACCATGTCGCACTTGTTCAGGAATACAACGATTCCGGGAACACCAACCTGACGAGCGAGCAGGATGTGCTCACGAGTCTGAGGCATGGGACCGTCAGTAGCAGCAACAACGAGGATTGCGCCGTCCATCTGAGCAGCACCAGTGATCATGTTTTTGATGTAGTCAGCGTGACCGGGGCAGTCTACGTGAGCGTAGTGACGTGCTTCGGTTTCGTATTCTACGTGAGCGGTAGCAATGGTGATACCGCGTTCTTTTTCTTCAGGAGCTTTGTCGATTTCGTCGAAAGCTACGTAGTCGCCGTTACCAGCAAGACCAGCGATCTTGGTGATAGCAGCAGTCAGAGTGGTTTTACCGTGGTCAATGTGACCAATGGTACCGATATTAACATGAGGCTTACCGCGTTCAAATTTAGCCTTACCCATGATAAATCCCCCTAAAATAAATAGAGTTTTTAATGATTTAAAGCGTCAAAGGTCATACTACACAAATGTATGGAGCCCACGACCGGACTTGAACCGGTGACCTCTTCCTTACCAAGGAAGTGCTCTACCGACTGAGCTACGTGGGCATCCTTTATTAAACGCGCAGGAATGGACTAGGGTAAGTTCATTATGGAGCGGGAAACGGGATTCGAACCCGCAACCCTCAGCTTGGAAGGCTGATGCTCTAGCCGTTGAGCTATTCCCGCACCCTATGTCCGTAGTTTAACAGCAGGCCTACCTGCCTCCTACAGCGCGATTATCTAAGTGGTGGTGGGGGGAGGATTCGAACCTCCGAAGGCGTTGCCGACAGATTTACAGTCTGTTCCCTTTGGCCACTCGGGAACCCCACCACTATATATTGTTGTTCTACACTGGAGCTGGCGATGGGACTTGAACCCGCAACCTGCTGATTACAAATCAGCTGCTCTACCAATTGAGCTACGCCAGCCCTCGTGAGCGAATCTTTCTACAAGCTCTGTTTTCAAATTGCAAGAACTTTTTTGAACTTTTTTCAAATCAATTCTCGGTTTGAAAACTTCGTTGAACTCGAGATCCGCCGAAGCAACGAAGCGGGGTTTAAATGGAAATCGCCTTTGAAGTCAACACCTTTTTTCAACTTTTTTTAATTTTTTCGAAAATAACCAACGTAGTATATGCTACAAACGCAGGCAGGTTTTGACTTTGCGGACGTTTGGACGTAATTCACTGCCCTCGGCACTTATTGCCGGACAAACAAAGAACTTAAGATTCTCAGGTACAAAAACATGAAATCACTTCCAATAAGTCCAGATAAACCTTGGCTGGCACCCTTAGCCGGATATTCAGACCTGCCCTTTCGCATGCTGTGCCGCAAACGGGGATGCGCCGTTGCCTGCACAGAGATGGTAAGCGTCAAGGGATTAAAATATGACGGTAAAGGGACCCAAGCCCTGCTCGCCACCTGCCCGGAAGACAATCCACTGGTTGTCCAGCTATTCGGCGGGGAGCCGCAAGACTATTCAGACACTATGCCCCAACTGATAGATGAGGGCTACTCTTTTTTTGATTTAAACTCAGGCTGCCCGGTCAAGAAAGTGCTCAAAACAGGAGGCGGCTCTGCCCTTCATCTTGATCCTGACCGTTTGGTTGAGACGGCATCCGCTATGGTTCGCGTTGCAGGCGAAGGTAAGGTCGGAGTTAAGATCAGACTCGGTTTTATGGACGGTGAGGATAACTACCTTGAAATAGCTAAGCGACTTGAGGATGCGGGGGTAGCATGGCTTACAATGCATCCACGCTATGCAAAACAGATGTTCTCAGGGCAGGCAGATTGGTCCAAACTCGCAGTATTGAAACAAAATGTTTCCATACCAGTGATAGGCAGTGGCGATCTTTTTACTGCAGAAGATGGAATGGAATGCATCAAGCAAACCGGCATAGACGGCATCATGTTTGCGCGCGGAGCTCTTTTTGATCCTGAGATATTTGCCCGCTATCTTAAACTACTCAATGATCCTCAATGCGCGACTCTGCCCCCTTTTGATCTTGGAAAGACCATGGAAGAGCATATCAATATGACCAGAGATTTTGACGGCAGCAATCGCTCTTTCAGGAAAATAAGATCTATCCTTCCCCGCTATGCTAAGGGAATGGACGGCATACGAGCCATCAGAAGCAAACTGACGGCCTGCGAGAACTGGGAAGAACTCCTGGAAGCTGCACGCGAAGTATCCACTCTTACTCGGGACCGTTGCTAATCATTTATTTTTTTTAAGCGATTGTTGACGATAACACTATTTAAAGCGTAATATACGTATTGTAATCGAATTACAGAATCTGAATTTAATCGGAGAGACAAATGGCTCAGACTGATATTTTACTTGAAGCCGGTACTAATGAACTAGAAATCGTTGAATTCTGGCTTGAAGAAGAACCGCGCGAAGAAGGCGAAGGCAATTATCGCGGATTTTATGGCGTAAACGTTGCTAAGGTTCTGGAAATCATCAGAATTCCTGACAAAATAACAAAACTTCCTAAGGTTGCGCACCCTGCGATCATGGGAACTTTTAACCTGCGAAACAAAGTCATCCCCCTTGTGGACCTGAGTCACTGGCTCAAAAAACCGCGCGTTGAAACTGAACCTCCCAAAGTAATTGTTACAGAATTCAACAACGTCTCTTCTGCTTTCCTCGTTTCCGGAGTAACAAGAATTCACAGGATCAGCTGGGAAAAGGTTGAAGCTCCTTCTAATTATGTATCTTCTCTCTCCGAAGACTCAATTACAGGAGTTGTTAAGTTTGAAGACAGAATATCTCTGATCCTCGACCTCGAAAAAATCGTAGCAGAGCTTAACCCTGCTCTTGGGCTGAAGCTTGATGATTCTATCGACTGGGCCAATCACGCTGGCTACAAAGCCATCATCGCAGATGATTCTACCCTGATACGGGAAATGCTCTTCGAAATGATGGTCCGGGCTAAGTTTTCTGTTGAAATGGCAAATACCGGGCGTTCCTGCTGGGACAAACTGCAAGAATACAAACAGCGTTCAATTGAGGAAGAACGGCCCATAACCGACTTCGTCAATGTAGTTATCTCTGACATTGAAATGCCGGTTATGGACGGACACAACCTTACTGTGCGCATTAAGGCCGACGAAGTCTTGAAGCAATTACCTGTAATCCTTTTCTCCTCAATCATTACCGATAAGCTTCGCCACAAAGGGGAATCTGTCGGTGCTGACGACCAGATCTCAAAGCCTGAGGTTACCCAACTGGCACAACGCGCCATTGCTCTGATTGAAAAATAAAACGGACGGAAATCGACATGGTTTCCCTTTCCGATTCCAAAACTAAAAAACGTACTGGAAACTCTATCAATCCGAGGGTCCAGTACGTTTTACTTATGTTTTTTTCTGTGGCTATCGGTATGGCTGCGGCAAGCGGTGCTTTCCTCTTTCGCTGGTTGATTGAAAATTTCCAGCACCTATTCTGGGCCAGCGGTAACTCTTTCCTCGATATGGCAGCCAATTCTCCATGGTGGCTGGTTCTTTTCCTTCCCTGCATAGGCGGACTTATCGCCGGGGTGATTATCACCAACTGGGCCCCTGAAGCTCAAGGACCGGGAGTACCCGAAGTAATAAAAGCACTGGCGGTACAGGGCGGGGTAATACGCCACCGCATCACTTTTATTAAAGCGTTAGTTACCAGCCTTCTCATTGGATGCGGTGCCTCTGTTGGACGTGAAGGGCCTGTTGTTCAGATAGGAGCTTCCCTTGGATCCTCAGCGGCAAGAATATTCCGCCTTGACCCGTCAATGCTTCCGGTTTGTGTTGCATCTGGTGCGGCAGCAGGAATTGCGGCAACTTTTAATGCCCCTTTAACAGGGACTTTATTTGCCATTGAAATCCTGCTGCTGGATACTGAAATGTCCTACGTCAGCCACATAATTGTCGCATCAGTAACAGCATCCGCCCTCTCAAAATTTTTCTGGGGAGACTTCCCCACCTTCGATGCGCCTAAATTTATTTTCAGTAATTTCGAAGAACTAATAATCTTCTTTCTGCTCGGAATCCTGGCAGGGCTGGTCTCCCTTGCTTTTGTAAAAATGATAAGGCTTTGCGAATTTACTTTTGAACATATCCCTGTTCCCGGCTGGGTAAAACCCGGTATTGGGGGGCTGATCCTCGGCGCAATGGCACTTAAAATTCCTGCAGTACTCGGCGTAGGTTATGAAGCTGTAAATATGGGTTTGACAGGAGTCCTGCCCCTTGACCTAGCCATTCTATTACTAGGGGCCAAGCTTGTTGCCACTTCCCTTTGTATCGGATCAGGAATGAGTGGCGGTATTTTCGCTCCCTCACTGGTTTTAGGAGCGACCCTAGGGGTATCGGTCAGCTCGACCATTAATATTATTTTCCCCGAACTAGCCCTTACGCATGGACAATATGCACTCGTCGGCATGGGAACAGTTGTGGCCGGAACCACCCTCGCGCCCATTACTGCAGTACTCACTATTTTTGAGCTGACGTACTCATATAAGATAATCCTTCCCATGATGGTGGGTTGCATCACCAGTGCGCTGGTAGTCCGCGTACTAAAAGGCTACTCTGTTTATGAAGCAAAATTGTTGCGTCAGGGCATTAATATTATACGCGGCCATGACGAGTCGGTTATGGTAAATGTTCCGATACAGGAAGTAATGGAAACAGAATTTGATTACCTGCGTACCACAGACAGCCTCAAAAAGGCTGTCGAAATGGTATTAGACTCTGAATTCCCGCATTTTCCGGTTCTGAATGACGACAACAAACTTGTCGGAATCCTGACCCTGCGTGACATGCGTGCATTTCTCAAAAATGCACAAGATTTAAAAGGAGGAGCAGAAATAGTGGACACCCTGATGGTCCGCACCGTTGTATCGCTTTCTGTAAACTCAAACCTCAAGGAAGCCATTATTATATTCGAAAGGACCGGGGTTTCCTTCTTACCGCTTGTCAATCAAGATGAAACCGTAGCCGGAATTATTAAATCCAAAGACACCATGAATATTTTCCGCCAAAAACGATACAAGAATAGAATTCTTTCTTCCTAGATCTAATCCTTTACGTCGTCCGGCGCAGCATTTACATATTCAAGAACCAAAATCATACCCCGTCGGCTGCCTTCCTTGTAATAAAATCCTGCCAGAAAATTATATTTCTCACAGCAAAGAGCGTCAGGACTGCGCTCCCCTGCTGATTTTTCAAATCCTGAATTCAAATGGGTAAAATAATCCTGAGAACTGTGATCACTTCCCACCACCGAAGGAAGAACACGCAGGCCAAAAGGATCAGCAGCCTTTCCTGCCAAACGTTTGCTTCGCTGCTTACCAGAACTATCTAAAATATAAACAGAAACAATAGAATCATTCTTTTTAACCAATTCTTCAAGAACTCTATTCATATCCCCATCGCCTTCCTGCTGCAAACGGGTCATCGTGCTTTTGAGCAGCAAATGCGAATCTCTAAATTTTTCACGCTCATTCTCGGATTTGAGTTTCATATCACCATTTACAGAGCGACTTATCCGGTTAATCTTACTCTTAAACGAATCTTCTTTGCCTTCAGCTTCGCCGCTGTATGAATAAAAATATCCCTGTTGCATATAAAATCCACTTTGCATCAAGGAAACTGCTTCCAATTCAGTTTCTACACCCTTTGCTACCGGTACAACACCACAATGGGAAAACATCGCCGCAATTAAAGCCAGCTTCTTCTTTATTCTTATTGATTTCTCAATTCCTTCGTAAAATTTGCGGTCAATCTTAACAAAGTCAGGCTTGATTATATGCAACCGATCCATACAATCGAAAGAGGGGACGGCATTATCAACGCATAACCGATATCCTTTCTCACGGACATCTTGTATCATCTCTAGCGGTGGGTTTTCTTTAAGCTGAGCTGCATCCATTTCAAAAACAATCATTCTAGGGGAATACTTATACAGTTCGGCAAGTTGATGCGGGCCACGTTCTTTATCTTCTGCACGGGAATATACCCCGCAATTAATATTCAGGTATAAGAGCATGTCGCTGTATTTTTCATACAGGGGTTTGTAGGACTCAAGACTCTTCTTAAGGCATAACTCTTCTACCTTAAGCTGTGCTTGAATCGGTAGCGAGGAATTAAAAAGGCAACCGGGTGAGGCAATTGTTTCGCCCTTTTCATCAACTCCACGCGCAAAAGCCTCGAAGCCAACTACGGCGCGAGATAAAAGAGACACAACCGGCTGAAATAATATAGTAAGACCATCTTCAGTGACAACTTTACTAATGGCTGTAATACAACTTTTAATATCGGCTTCCACGTTACACTCCTATGATTTTGATCTGACTATAGCACGATACGGGTAACATATAACACCATATTTTTTATAAAAAAAAGGCTTCCCCATCGGGGAAGCCTTTGAAGTTCCGACTAAATATTTTTTCTTAACAGATGCGGGGCAACTGCTCACCTTCCAACATATTAAGCAATCTTTTACCACCAAGCGGGGTAACAAGGATTACCTTGCCCGGATTAGCATCTGTGATTGTACCTACCTGACAGGCATCTTTACCCAAATCATCTGCACGCATAATTTCAAGGGCCTGTTCAGCATATTCCTGCGGTAAAATGCACAAGAATTTACCCTCGTTAGCAAGATACAGGGGATCAAGTCCAAGAAAGGAACAGCCGCCAGCTACTTCAGGAAGGACCGGAATGGTAGATTCTTCCAGTTCACAACAGACATTTGAGGAAACGGTTATTTCATTCAATGTGGTTGCCAATCCGCCACGGGTCGGATCACGCAGGACATGGATATCCGGAATTTCCTGCACCAGTTTGACTAAAAGATGATTCAGAGCAGCGCTGTCACTTTTTACATTGGATTCAAGGGATAGGCCTTCACGGGTTCCGAGAATGGTCAGCCCGTGATCGCCCATGGTACCACTGACAAGAACAGCATCACCAACAGCTGCGCGGTCTCCACTGGGAGCAGGATCAGCAATAATCTCGCCGACCCCGGTAGTATTGATAAAAATTTTATCAACCATACCCTTAGGAACAACCTTGGTATCGCCGGTAACAATATTAACCCCGGCATGCCTGCAGGCTTCACCCATGGATTTCACGATCTTTTCCAGATCATCCATAGGCAGACCTTCTTCAATAATATAAGCACAGGTCATGTAGCGGGGAATTGCGCCTAGCATAGCCACATCATTCACTGTCCCGTGGACGGCCAGCGATCCGATATTACCACCGGGAAAAAAGATCGGATCAACAGTGAAACTGTCAGTACTCATTGAAATCTGCCCTTTCAAATTCAACGTGGCAGCATCATTGAGCCTTTCCAGTTCATCATTGGCAAAATGCTTGAGAAAAAGTTCTGAAATCAGCCTCTGGGAAGCCCTTCCACCGGAACCGTAATCGAGTAAAACTTTATCTGAGGACATATTAATCTACTTTGTATTTGAAGTAAGCGGCACAGCTGCCTTCAGTTGAAACCATACAGGGGCCTACCGGTTTGGCCGGAGTACAAGCCTTGCCGAACAGAGGACATTTTTCAGGAGTCATCTTACCCTTCAAAACTTCCCCGCATTTACAACCTTTGAGGGGCGGACATTCACCAATGTTGAGATCGAAAACTTTCTTGGCATCATATTTTTCAAACTCTGTCCGAAATTCAAGTCCGCTGCCGGGAATCATTCCGATACCGCGCCACAGAGCATCTGACTCCTCAAAAACCTGATACATAACTTCGACTGCTTTGGGGTTGCCATTTTCAGAAACACCGCGAACGTACTGGTTCTGAATGGCCGGATGATCTTCCCCGGATGCTCGGACCATCATCAATAATGCCTGTAGAATATCAACAGGATCAAAACCGGTTACGACAGAAGGCTTACCGTATTTCTCTCCGATAAAATCATAAGGATGGACTCCGATAACAGTAGAAACGTGGCCGGGCAGGATAAATCCGTCAATACATGTTTCCGGATCGGAAATCAGAACATCCAGCGCAGGCGGAACCAACTTATGAAATGAAAGCACTTTAAAATTTTCGAGTCCCTGCTGCTGCGCCATAAGCACTGTGGCTGCAATGGTCGGAGCAGTTGTTTCAAAGCCCACCCCTAAAAAGACAACCGTACTGTCAGGATTGTTCCGCGCAAGCTCCAAAGCATCGAAAGGAGAGTAAATGATCTCCACCCGTGCCCCGTCTGCCTGGGCATTTTTCAAACAGTGCCCTTTGTCGCCGGGAACCTTGATCAAATCGCCGAAGGTAGCAACGATAACCCCGTCCTTCCCTGCGAGGTCCAGAAAAGCATTTACCTCGGACTCATGGGTAACACACACAGGACAACCGGGCCCACTGAGGTGGACAACCTCTTTCGGCAGGACCGAATGCAGCCCGCTGCGAAAAATGGAAACAGTATGTGTTCCGCAGACCTCCATGAACCGTATTTCTCCATCCAGCTCGTCCCGCAAACAAGCCAGAAGTTCCTTGCACAGTCCAGGGTCGTTAAATTTATCCAAAATCTCAAGCGACAAGGAGCACCCCCAAAGTTAACATTTCCACACACAGGTTATACTTTTAGCGCACAGATATAACCTTGTTATTCATAAAGCTTTTGTTCTCATTATACCCAATCACGTTTACTAACAAGTCCGTTAGGGCGGATATTTCAAGCTATCAAAAAAGGCCCCGCCAAAAATGACGGAGCCTTAATAAAATCGACATACAGAAAGCTGAATGTTATTTCAAACAGCGGTTAATAACCTCGTTAAATTCTTCTTTATCAATAGGTTTGGGCAGGAAATATGTTGCCCCAAGCGCTAATAAATTGGAAATATCCGAGACCCCGACCACAGCGGACATAATCACAATAGGCAGGTCCATAAATTGAGAATCACCTCTCAGGGTTTGAACCAGCTGACGTCCATCCATTTCCGGCATCATTATGTCTGTAACCAACACATCAAAATGGTTCTCAGCTTTCAATGCTTCATAAGCGTGTTTACCGTGAGGGCTGACAAAAGAAACGTGTCCCAGATCAGCAACAAACCTGGCGGCAAGCTTTTGGGAGATCTTATCGTCTTCAGCAATCAATATTTTATACATGGATCCCTCTTCATTTTATTTACCTATTCTCAACTGACTAAGCTAAATAAGCCATATTTGTAAAGAACTATCCATTATCAAAAAGAAATACATTCCGTCCAAAATTTATGGACCTGAACTTTCTAATATTGTAACTTACTAGAATAAGAACTTAAACATCTTTAATATAATTTTTTCAGGAGCCACTATCATGGCAAAGACAGAAATCCTGCTCGAGACCGGCACCAATGAGCTCGAAATTCTTGAATTTTATATTGACCTACCCGCATCAGAAGATGGCCCGGAAGAAAGATGCCATTTTGGTGTCAACGTTGCCAAAGTCATGCAGGTAATTGAAAGCCCTGATCTCGAACATCCCGAGTCGGCTGAACATCCTTGCTTTATGGGAACAATTCCCCTGCGTAATCATATTCTCCCTGTACTGGACCTTGCAGTATGGCTGGGAATGGAGCGCAAGAAGCAAAAATACGACATCGTTATTGTGACTGAATTCAGCCAGACCGTTTCAGGTTTTCAGGTCAGCGGGGTAACTGAAATCCATCGTGTCGGATGGCAACAAGTTCTTTCGCCTGACAAGTTCATGAGCAGTTACGACGACAGTTGTATTGTAGGAATAGTTGAGCGCGAGGATCGATTCATCCAATTACTGGACCTCGAATCCATACTTGCCGACCTTGATCCTACTCTCGGTGGTGATTTCGATGCTCCATCCGCAGTTGCAACCGAGGCATACAATGTTTTGGTCTGCGACGACTCGCCCACCATCCGGGCCATGCTTGAAAGAAGCCTTGAAAAGGCAAACTTCCGCCACACTATCGTTCATAATGGCGAGGAAGCCAGAAACACCCTGCAAAACATCAAAGATGTTGCCAAACAGCAAAACCGCCCAATAAAGGATTACGTTGAAATAGTAGTGTCAGACATTGAAATGCCGCTAATGGATGGATTCACCCTTACCAAATGGATCAGGGATGATCAGGACCTTAAAGACCTGCCTATCATTCTCTACTCTTCTATTATCACTAAAGAACTGCGCCACAAAGGTGAATCCGTAGGTGCAGATGAGCAGATTTCAAAACCGGATTTGCACTTACTGCCGGAAAAAGCAATCAAGCTCATTGAAAGTCGTAAGCCCCATTAGCAGGATAGCCTCTTTTTGAAACCCAGACATAAACGGTTCGCAATTATGTGAACCGTTTTTTGTTGCATGAATCCAAATGTAGCAATATCTTCCTATTTCGGAATGGTATTCAACTAAAAAAACTATCCCCTTCACAGAGGAGATTTATATGGAAGACGTAAGAGTTTACGGAGATGTCCATGGCTTATCCGAAGAAGACTTCGAAGATATTAAAATGGAGTTGCCGTTTGAAAAAATTGTCTACAAGGATAAAGTGTTAAACGTTGATTTCGAAGGACATTACATCGATATCGATGACTTTCTCGAAGAGATGGTAAAACGCTTGCCCTCCAAAGGATGGGCAAAGGTAGATTTCATCGACCACGTAGAATGGAAGCTGACCCGCTACGAAATCGAGAACAACAAGATGACCTCGCGTGTTGTCAACGTAGACGCAGTATTAGAACCCACGAAAAACGAAGCCGGCCAGAGATAAGAAAGTAGTGTTTAAAAATTACAAAAACTTTCATCTGGCTTTCCAAAGAACTCACAAACAACTGCTATAAACAATTAAGCCCGCCTGTTTCTCAACAGACGGGCTTAAAATTTATATGAATTGAATCTACTAGTAATTAATAATTCGAACAGCAGTTGCTTTGGGGGCCGTGTCTTCATCTATCACTTCGAAGACAACTTTCTCACCAACATTCAAGGTCTTGAATCCATCACGATGCACTTCTGAATAATGGACATAGATATCCCTTCCGGCTTCATCCACAATAAAGCCGAATCCTTTGATATCGTTGAACCAGCTGACTACCCCTTTTGCACTCATAAAAACCTCATCAGTCGGAACAAGACTGAAAGCTGCGCATAAATTATTTCATGCGGAAGGTAATCCGCCCTCGAGTAAGGTCATATGGCGAAAGCTCTACCTTAACTCTGTCTCCCGGCAGGATTCGTATATAATGCTTACGCATTTTGCCGGAAATATGTCCTAAAATTACATGCCCGTTTTCAAGCTCAACCTTAAACATAGCATTAGGCAATGCTTCCTGAACTATGCCCTCTACTTCAATACCTTCTTCCTTAGCCATGGCAACCTCCGCCAACAACTGCTTCTGAAAAAAATTAGTACTGCTGTTGTTTAAACATTTTTTACTAATTTACAGGTATTAATGCAATAAGGAAAGAACTTAACGAGTAGGCCCGGTCTTAAAATTTATGCCCGAGCCTATCGATGGCGTTGAGAATTTCTTCTACCAGAACATTCAGCGAACGGCGTTCCACTGCGCTGGACGGAATGCCCTGCGGATAAGTGTTACGCATCAGTTCACGTTGTTCATCATCAAGCTTATCCCACTTGTTGAGCACGAGAATGGTCACCACATCATCGAGTTTCATGTCGGCAACGATATTATTTACCGCTGCTATCTGCTCATCCACTTCCGGATGTGAAGAATCGCAAACGTGCAGCAGTACGTCCGCAGCTTCCAATTCTTCGAGAGTCGCCCGGAAAGCTTCCTTCAATTCCTTGGGTAATTGACGGATGAATCCAACGGTATCAGTGAGAATCAGTTCCTGCTCACGCGGGAAACGAATGCGTCTGCTGGTAGGATCAAGAGTCGCGAAGAGCTTGTCTTCAGCCAGCACTCCGCTGTTGGTCAGAGTGTTGAGCAAGGTGGATTTACCGGCGTTGGTATAACCGACCAGAGAAACAACCGGAACCCCGGCCCGTGCACGGCGTTCACGGGTGAAGCCGCGCTGGCGGCTGACTTTTTTAAGCTCATTACCCAACTTGGTCAGCTTGTCTTTAATACGGCGACGGTCGATTTCCAATTTTGTTTCACCGGGTCCCCGACCGCCGATACCACCCATGAGTCTGGACATGGCCCGGTTCTTACCTACAAGACGGGGCATGGTATATTTCAGCTGCGCCATTTCCACCTGCAGTTTACCCGCGCGGGTGGTAGCGTGCTGAGCAAAAATATCAAGGATCAACTGCGTACGGTCAAGAATCTTCCGCTCAGTCAGTTTGGCAAGGTTACGCATCTGGGCGGCAGAAAGTTCCTGGTCAAAAAGGATCACTTCCGCGTCCGCCTGCAAGGCAATAACTTCAAGTTCAGCCAGCTTACCTTTCCCCATAATGAATTTGGGATTGAGCTTACGGATACGCTGGACCAGTCGTCCTTCCACCTTCAGTCCCGCAGTATCGGCAAGATCTTCCAGTTCATCAAGGGAGCGTTCCTGCACGGACTTGGGATCCTGTGAGACACTGATCACGATGGCCCGCTCACGTTTATCCGTTGTATCGCGGGTCCGGTCTGCACGACGAAATTCATCTTCAAGAGCTTTAATCTGAGCCGGTAGGTCCATATCCGCACGGTCCCACCGGACGGGTGGCAACTGTTCATAGGGCTTTGAACCAGCTCCGGGAGGAAGCAGATATGCATATTGAACGAAATCAGGCTCGCCATGAGGATCGGAAGCAATAACACTGACGCTATCCAGACGCAGGAAAACCATATCCATAAGGTCTTCCTCGGACAGGTTTTCTCCGGAAATATGAGTATGCAGGAGCCTTAAACCGCGCAAACGCCCTTCGGCCTGACGGGCTCTGGGCAATTCGGGAATATAGATTGAACCCGGATCACCGACCAGAATCATTTCCGGCTTGCCCTGCCTGTTAATCAACAGACCAATCTGGCGTCCGATTTCATGACTGAGAAAAGAGAGCTCACGGGCCTGCTCGTTGGTGAACCCGTTGGGTTCATTGTAACGGCGGTCCGCAAGACGGTTGATGCGTTTCAACTCACTGGGCTTAAGCCCCTGAGTATTACCTTTGGCTTTAAGAGCTATGGTAGTTCTCCAAGTATTTTGCCTCCGGCGGCTTAAACCTTTTATTAGGCTTCGCCACTTTTGAAGCTGAATTGTCTTATCTTATAATAAAGAGAAACGGGATGCCATATAAATGACATCCCGCTATTGAAAACTAAGCGTCGTGATCTGCCAGATATTTGGCGATCATGGAATCGTATTCAGAAACAAGCGCAAAAGTTTCCGCGGCGAGGTCTTTTCTCAGGGCGAGAGAAACCTTGCCGTCGTTCTTTTTCATGTCTTCAAGAATACGGGGGTAATGTACCGGACTGGGGACAACCAGAACAGAATGGAAATTCTTGGCTGAAGCACGCAACATAGTAGGACCGCCGATGTCGATCTGCTCGACAGCGTTCTTCAGATCCTGCCCTTCGCTAACAGCCTTGGCAAAATTGTAAAGGTTAACGCAAACCATATCGATAGTCTCGATTCCATGTTCATCAAGAGTCGACAGGTGTTCAGGATTATCCTTGTCCGCAAGAATACCACCATGCACGCTGGGGTGCAGGGTCTTTACGCGGCCGCCCATGATTTCAGGAAAACCGGTAACTTCACTTACAGACTTAACCTCAAGTCCGGCATCAAGAAGCATTTTTCTTGTGCCGCCGGTGCTGATGAGTTCCACACCGAAGCCAGCCAACTCAGCCGCAAATTCAGCAAGACCGGATTTATCAGTAACACTGAGCACTCCGCGCTTTACAGGCAACATATCCATAACACATCTCCAGATTATTGTTTTTGTGGAGTTGTGCCGGATTTACGCCGTAAAGGCAAGTTCCGGACCGCACCTTTCTCGCCGGTAGTTGGTCCCCGCTCCCGAACCACACGTACAGGAACGGGACCAACCGGGAGGGGAGTCGGCTATATATAAAGGATCTGTGTGAGCTAAATCTGGCTCATCAGTTCCTTAGCCGCTTCATTTGCGGGATCCTTTTCAAGGATCATTTCAAGCTGCTCGACTGCCTTATCCTTCTGCTCCATGCAGATATAAAGACCTGCGAGGGAGTAGCGGACTTCATGCTTCTCGGGATCAACTTCGAGGAACCTCTCGAGGAAAGGAATAGCTTCAGCCATTCTTTCAGCCTCGTGACCGATCCTGATGATGCCGAAAAGCGCAACCATGTTGCTGATGTTGATGTCGAGAGCCTGAGAAAAGTTTTCAAAAGCTTCATCCTGACGGGAGGTTTCCATCTGAATCAAGCCCATACCGGCAAAGCTCTTATCAGTAGCTTCTACCTGATGTGCCTTTTCGTACAGGGACATTGCGGCGTCATATTCACCGCGTTGAACCGCGATGGTAGCAAGCCCGATGTAAGGATCGGGATGCACGCCGTTGGAGCCGGCTGCCTTCTTGTAGTAATCTTCAGCCTTATCCAGTTCGCCCATGAACAGATAACACTCACCGAGTTCCTTGTTAATTTCATAATCTAAATGACTCATAATTCCCCTCCGGAAATTTTATTTACCGCAAGACAATCCAAAGCGGCATTTTTTTCGACCCCTCGGGGCCTGCCAAACTTAATGCACACAGCGTGCCAAAACACAAACCGACATTACTACATTATAAAAGAGAATAAATACTGTGTGCCCGATTTCCGACACCAACCTGCCCACCCTTTCATATGCCATATTTTTAACCATAAATATCGAACACTTATATAAATGGAACGCCTTTTGCTAACAACAAACCAAATGAAATCATCAATAGTTTCCGACCCAGAAGGGAACCGGGAAATTTTTGCAGGAGGATATAAACATGAAAGGACTTTTCGGAAGCCACATCCAATTGACAGGTAAAGTACTCGACCTGAGATTACAGCGTCAAAACCTTGTCTCCTCCAATCTGGCTAACGTCAACACCCCGGGCTACAAGGAGAAGCGTCTTGAATTTGAAGAAGACCTTCAAAAAGCCATGAACCTTGATGCTAAAGGCAAAATGACCAAGACCAGCAAGATGCACATCCCCACAACTTTCGATGCAAACAAATTTCAGGGAGACGTTCTCTCCAAATTCGAACCCCGAGTTATTCACGGTGAAAACCGGGTCGATATGGATAAAGAGATGGTCGCCATGGCGAAAAACACTCTTTACTACAATGCCCTCTCCCAGGTTATAGGGAAAAGTTTTCAGGGCATGACCAAAATCATTCAGGAAGGAGCTAGGTAATGAACTTCTTCACAGCACTTGATATCGGAGCTTCAGGGCTCAAAGCCCAAAGGGAGTATCTGAACGTTGTGTCCATGAACATGGCAAACGCCAAGACAACACGTACAGCCGAAGGCGGACCCTATCGCCGCAAAAGTGTTTCCATGGAGTCAAGCCCTGTTCTCTCTCCTTTTGAAACTGCCATGAACCAGCAGCTCAACCAGCAGCTCCGGGGTGTAACTGTCCGAGGCATCGTTTCCGACACCCGCCCTTTTAAAGAGGTTTATGAGCCCAACCATCCTGATGCGGATAAGAAGGGAATTGTCAGATATCCGGACATCAACGTGGTTGAAGAAATGGTTAACATGATCAGCATCAGCAGATCTTACGAAGCCAATGCGCAAGCAGTGGACTCCGCCAAACGGATGTTCAACCGTGCATTGAGAATTGGAATGGGCCAGTAATAAGCGGCTGCCCCAGAACGACGGATTTCCGACTTTCGAAAAAAGGAGCAAGACATGTCTATCAAAAACGTAGCAATGCAGGCATACACCAATGCCATCCAGAACCAGCAGAAGTTCGACAAAAAGTTCGACAAGACCATGGACCTTAACAAGGCCGAGCCGAACACTTTTTCCGAAACCCTGACTGACTCAATTAAAAGCGTTAACGATCTTCAAGGCCAGAAAAAGCAGATGATCGAAGAATTTGCTTCCGGCAAAACCCAGAACGTTCACGAATTGATGATTTCATTACAGAAAGCCAGCGTTGCCATGACCATGACCAGTACTGTACGCACCAAAGTTATGACTGCGTATCAGGAAGTCATGAAAATGCCTTTCTAATTCTGACATAGCCGCTCCTTTATCTGTCTTGCAAATATTGCTACCACGAGCCCCTGCTACGAGGGGTCTCGTGGTAGCTTTCCTATATCATTCGCATTGACATTATTTTGTCATCCTCCCTCACCACATCGCCAAACACCAAAAAAAACACCTCTCAAACTACTGATTTAAATGATGTTTTCAGCAGTGGACCACTATTTGCTTGAACAAATGAAAAATCGTCAGGAGTTTAAGTATGCCAAATTTCATCGTTGAGTACCTGGGTAAATTTCAGACCTTCTGGTCCGACCGAACTGTTTCGCAGAGAATTATGATCGGTGGACTTGCGGCCACAGTCGTAATTGTCTTCATCCTCATGGTTTTCTGGCTCAACCAGACAGAATACCGTGTTCTCTACACCAAACTGTACGCTGAAGATGCTTCCCGTGTTGTTTCCATCCTGCAATCCACCAAAGAGCCATATAAAATTCAGGATAACGGCTCTACCATTTTGGTTCCTGCAGACAAGGTATATGACCTGCGTCTGAAAATTGCCGGAGAAGGAGCCCTTCACGGGCAGGGAATCGGTTATGAAATTTTCGATGAGGTCCAGATCGGGCAGACAGACTTCATCCAGCGGATCAACTACCAGCGAGCTCTGCAGGGCGAACTGGCCAGAACAATCAGCGAGTTCCCGCAGGTTGAGCGCGCCAGAGTCCATCTGGTACTGCCAGCGAAATCCCTTTTTATTGAAGAACAGGTTGAGCCCTCTGCTTCCGTAGTACTTAAACTCAAAGATGGCGAAAAACTTGCCGACAAGCAGATCAAAGGCGTTCTTAACCTTGTAGTAATGTCTGTTGAAGGCTTGAAGCCTGCGCATGTCACCATTACTGATATGCGCGGACAGGTCCTCTACCAGCCTGAAGATGACGGCGGACTGGGACTGAACATCACCAACAGCCAGCTCGAATACAAATCCGGCCTTGAATCCAAGATTGAACAGCGCATCCAGCGTCTGCTCATGCCCATCGTAGGCCCGGACAAAGTAATTGCCAAAGTCAACGCGGATCTCGACTTCAGACAGCGCACCATTAAGACAGAAGCATACGACCCTGACGGTCAGGTTGCACGTTCTGAACAGACCAGCGAAGAAACTACCCGCGGAACCGCCAACGTTGACGGCGGCGTGCCCGAAGCAAACTTCAGAGGTGACGGTTTCACCGGAACTGCTACCACTCAGGATTCAGCTCGTGAAACTCGTACAACCAACTATGAAATCAACAAAGAAGAACAGCAGATCATCGTCCCCGTGGGCGAACTCAAGCGCCTTAGCGTAGCTGTTATCGTTGACGGAACTTATGCAAAGGACCCTGACACAGGTGAAATGACCTATGTACCCCGCTCTGAAGAAGAAATGCAGCGCATCCGGGAACTGGTCAGCTCAGCTGTCGGTTATGACGAAGTACGCGGCGACATCGTTGAGGTTTCCAATATGTCCTTCGGTATACAGGATATGTTCGGTGACGAAGGCCTCATGCGCACCATGCTCGAATACGCTCAACGCCTCGGTAAACCTTTCCTTAACGGCCTGCTGATCTTCCTCTTCCTGATACTGGTTGTACGCCCGGTAATCATGGCCCTGATCAAGCCCCGTGTGGCTGAAGAAGAAATTGACGAAGTTGCCGGTCTGCCGGAAGCAGGCGAAAGACTCGCAATTGATGAAAGTGACCTTGACGAAGAGGCTCTTGATACGGCACGTAGACTGGAGAACGCCAAGGCTCAGGCTCTGCAACTTTCGGAAAAGAACATGGATCAGGCTGTGCAGGTGCTGAAGAGCTGGCTGAAGCAGGAGGCAGCTTAAATTGTCCACGCCGTTCACCGGTAATCAAAAAACAGCGATTGTACTTCTTGCCCTTGGGGACAAGTTTACCGCTGAAACCTTCAAACGCATGAACCGTCAGGAAATCGCCGACGTGTCAAGAGCCATGCTGGAGATGGATTCAGTCCCTAAAGAACAGGTTTTAGAAGTGCTCAAAGAGTTCAATGAAACTCTGGCATATGGAGCTGAACTCCTCATGGGTGGAGCCGATCAGGTCAAAAGACTGCTCAGCAAATCCCTTGACGAGGAAACCGCAAAGTACATTCTGGATAAACTTGACCTTGAAAGCGGACCAGCTCCGTTTCAGGAACTCCAGAACGTCAGCCCCAAGATTCTGGCTCAGATTCTCAGAAACGAGCACCCGCAGACACTGGCCCTCATTATCGGGCATCTGCACCCGGATCAGGCAGCGGACCTCATATCCAACCTGCCCGGCGGCGTAAGAGCCGAAGTGCTTATGAGACTTGCCAAGCTTGAAGCTGTTGCAGAAGAAATGCTCATGGAAGTGGATCGGGTGCTGCAAAGCCAGCTGATCGCCATGGGCGGCAAGGAAGGCAAGAAAGTGGGCGGCGTACCCGCAGTAGCGGAAATCCTCAACGCCGTAGACCGCTCAACCGAAGAGGAAGTTCTTTCAGAAATCGAGGAAGAATCCACCCAGATGGCCGAAGAAATCAGGAACCTCATGTTCGTTTTCGAAGACATCAAGGGACTGGACGACCGCGCGATCCGCGAACTGCTCAAGGAAGTTTCAAACGAAGAACTCACTACCGCACTCAAGGGTGCATCCGACGATTTACAGGAGCTCTTCTTTAAGAACATGTCCGAGCGTGCTTCCAACATGATTCGCGAAGACCTCGAAATCATGGGACCTGTAAAGCTCTCCGATGTGGAAGCTGCACAGCAGAATATTGTTAAGAACATCCGCCGCCTCGAAGACGAAGGCCGGATTATGATCAGCAGAGGTTCAGGAGATGTCTTTGTCTAAAGCTGAAGACGATAAGTTCTACACCGGTAGAGTTATCATGGGTCTTGATTCCAACAACAAGACTCAGGAGATGACTATACAGGAAATGGAAGGCAAGAAGAAGCCGACCTGGAACGAAGACACTGACCGCGAATATTATGAGCGGGTCAAAGCCAAAGCCCAGAACATGGCCAAGGAAATTATTGCCAAGGCCATGGCTGAGGCGGAGCAGATCCGTGCCGATGCTCAGGCCGAAGGTTATGCAGCAGGCCAGCAACAGGCAGCGCAGGAAGCTGAACAGCATTTAATCGGCTTCAGCCAGAATGTCGCCCAGACACTGCAAAACATCCAAGAGCAATCACACAATGTCATGATGGCCCAGTCTGCTGACGCCATATCACTGGTCTTCATGGTCATAGAAAAGACACTGTCAGTAGAAATGGAAACCCGCAGACAGGAAATTCTTGCATCCCTGCTGGATGATGCCCTGAACCGCATCGACTCCATGACCCAACTAGTAATTAAGGTCTCACCGGCCGACAGTGAAATCATCGGCCCCCTGCTGGAACAGGCCCGAACCGAACATCCTGACCTCGCCAAGTGGCGTGTTAAAGCAGATCCTGCAATCGACAACGGCGGTGTAATTGTTGAAGCTACCGACGCTATGATCGAAAACACGATCACATCCCGTTGGGAAGGCGTTCAGGACATTCTCGGACAGCTCACACCCGGAACAGGAGAATAGTTATGGCCGATATGAAAGGCTGCACTCAACTTCTTTCCGCACTGGACCCCTGCCGCAGCTATGGCCGGGTCAGCAAGGTTGTCGGCTTAATTGCAGAAGGTAAAGGAATCAAGGCTCCCTTAGGATCAGTCTGCCAACTCATTCCCGAAGAAGCAGACTCTCCCATCGCTGCCGAAGTAGTCGGATTCCGGGACGGAGCCTGCTTATTCATGCCGTACGGGGAAATGCATGGTATCAGCCCCGGAAGTCTGATTGAGAACTCCAAGACACCACCCAAAGTTCCTGTGGGCATGAGCCTGCTTGGACGAGCTGTGGACGCCTTTGGTGAACCTATTGACGGCAAAGGGCCGATCATTCCCGAATCGTACAATTCTCTTCATCGCGATCCCCCCAACCCGCTGGAACGCCCGCGCATTAATGAACCGCTTGATGTAGGCGTTAAAGCCATCAACGGTCTGCTGACACTGGGTAAGGGGCAGCGTATGGGTATCATGGCCGGCTCCGGTGTCGGTAAATCGACACTGCTCTCCATGATGGCCCGATACACAGTCGCAGACATCAACGTCATCGCCCTGATCGGGGAACGTGGGCGTGAGGTTCTGGAGTTCATTGAACGCGATCTCGGACCGGAAGGACTTGCCCGCTCTGTGCTGGTTATCGCCACTTCGGACAAAAGCCCGCTCATCCGAATGCGTGCGGCTTATACCGCCACCGCCATTGCCGAATATTTCCGTGACTTGAATAAAGACGTGCTCTTGATGATGGATTCAGTCACCCGCTTTGCCATGGCCGGTCGTGAGGTTGGTCTTGCAGCAGGTGAACCGCCAACCCGTGGCGGCTACACACCCTCAGTTTTCGCACAGCTGCCTAAACTTCTGGAACGCGCCGGTAAAAACCCAAATGGCTCCATCACCGGCGTTTACACTGTACTCGTTGACGGCGATGATTTCACCGAACCCATTGCCGATGCTGTACGTTCAATTCTTGACGGACACATAGTGCTTACCCGTGACCTTGCCGACCAAGGGCACTACCCCTGCATCGATGTGCTCAAAAGCGTCAGCCGTGTTCGTGGAGATATTGTACAAGGTGATATTGTTGCCGCCGGACGCAAAGTTCTCGGCCAGCTGGCTACTTTCCGTAAAGTGGAAGACATGGTCAATATCGGTGCTTATCAAAAAGGTGCAAACCCGGAAATTGACACTGCCATCAAAATGGTTCCGGCGATCAATGGATTCCTGCAACAGCTTGTTGAAGACAAGCAGACTATTGAAGAAAGCTTTGCTAAACTAATGGAACTTGCTGCTGCAAGTTAACAAGATTCTACCAGCCGCAGAACATCATTAAGTAAATCTTATTTATGCCAGTCCAGACCTATTGACTTTGTCGTGGATTAAAGTGTCATTTACTGCTAATAATCTATTTTTGAAGTAGCACTACTACCTTAAAAACCGCCTTGGCATAAAATGAACAAATCCATAATACTCTCCACCATTGCCGCTATACTGATGTTACTGCCTGCAATCTCTGCGGCATCATCTACTCCGCTAACCATCACTCACTCCTCAAGCATGCCTCCTCTGGCTTTCATCAACAAAGAGGGGGCACCGGACGGAGTTCTCATTGATTTCTGGAAAGAATGGGCAAAACAAGTAGAAGTAGAAATTAAATTCAAGCTTCAACCATGGAAAGAGGCTGTGCAGGATACGGTCAATGGTAAAGCTGATATTAACGGAGGCATGTTTTATTCAGAAAGTCGCGCAGAAAAAATGCTCTACGGCGACTACCTCTTCCAAATCAAAGGGAGCCTTTTTACTACCCCTGACATCATTGTTGATGATCAAATAGAAGATGGACAAAGCTGTGGAGTAATCAAGGGTGACTACTCAAAAATTTTCATGGAAAAACACTATCCTTATACGCAATTAATGCTTTTCAATTCTGCAGCAGAAATGTTCAATGCAGCTGCGGAAGGAAGGGTTAAAGTCTTTGTTGCCGATTACCCTGTAGCGATCTATCTGCTTAGTGAACTGAGAATAGCTAATTCATTCAAATGTGTTAAGGACTTATACACAAGAAATCTTTACCCCACTGTGGGCAAACATAACTCAGATTTAATCAAAGAAATTAACTTGCACATGGCAGCCATACCTCAAGAAAGAAAAAAAACGATCGTAAATAAATGGCTGGACTTTACACCGGACAGCGAAAACCATCGCAAAACAGCTGCAATAATTGTTTTTTTAGCATTAACAGCAATAATATACATACACCGTAACGAAATACGGACAGCCTTCAAATTCGTCAAAGCCAAATTAGTTTAACAAGATCATCCGGATACAGATCCGGACCAATCTATCGACAGCGCCGTCACATCGTCATCAAAGACAGGGCGAATCCCGGTCTTTTCTTCCAATATATCCTCTATGGATTCAAGATGCAGAGAGTTACTTATCATCAATTCCTCTGCTATTTCCACAAAAGGCTCGAGACTGAAAAAATCATCATTCATACGCCATTCATAACAGCCGTCGGTAAACAAAAACAACCGCAGGGAAGATGTAAATCGACACTCCGAAAGAACGCAGTTTACCGGGAAGAATCCTAAGGGCGGAACATCGGCCACTAAAGGATCATTCATTCTGCCATCCAACATGACCAGCGCGGGACAATGCCCGGCACTCATGTATTTCATCACACCTTTATTAAAATCGATGTCAGCAGCAAACAAGGTCACAAAATAACTGTCTTTACCAATGAGATCGAGAAGATGTTCATTGATTTGGTTCAAACTCTCTGCAAGATCATTATGGTTTGCTCCATCAGCCTTGAAAAGTGTACGCACGATAGCCATAATGAAAGCCGCCTGCGGACCATGCCCTGAGACATCGGCCATTATAACCCGAACCACGCCTTCCTTGAGACCGAAGATATCGTAATAGTCACCGCTTGCACGGCCTGACGGACGATACATACTCTTGATATCAAGACCTTCAATAACGGGGACAACCGTCGGTAGAAGTTTGTCCTGTAAACGGGCGACAAGTTTAACTTCATCATCGATGATATCGTAAGCACGCTGTAAACTCGTGTTTGCCGCCTGCAGCTGACGGTTAAGCATGACTTGCCTGATGGCGACTCCAACCCTTGCCTTGAGTTCAACAACATGGAAAGGCTTCGTCAGATAATCATTAGCCCCGCTATTAAGAGCCCTGGCTTTAATTTCCTGCTCGTCCTGACCGGTAAGAACAATGATTATAACTTCCTGATCATTGATAACATTTCTAATTTTATCAATTACATCAAAGCCATCCATGCCCGGCATAAGCAAATCAAGCAATATTACACTAGGCTTTAATTTCATATACAGGGCAACACACTCAAGCCCATCGGAGGCAGTTTCAACATCATAATCGCCTTCGAGCACTCGGGTCAAAAAATTCCTCATAGTTGCAGAATCATCCACCACCAGTATTTTAGGAATTTCTTCACTCGCCTTTAAATCAAGGGGACTTTTGCTCACCTGAAAACCTCCGCAAACATGACAATCCTAGAATATATTTTGCAGCATCAAAAATAATTAATGCCATTTAATACTTTAAATTCAGAATGAGTTTAGCACAAATCAAACCGATTATGTAGTATAAACAGGCTCATAATCACGAATCGCAAGACTCGCTACTTCCGGCAGATACCTCGGAAAATATCCCCCAACAGATATCAGCCGCATTGGAAGAACTTACCCCCAGCATCTTAGTCAAGTAAGCCAATCCGCATGCATTGATAGCCCTTCCCTCAGCAGCATGGCATTCAATAGACTCGCTTATAAACTCAAGTGCAGCAGAAACGTTATTCATCTCTATTACAACATCTTCTAAATGTTTCTTCATCTACATTTCCTACCTTTGCATTATTTATGTCAAAAAAAACAATAGGCAAAGAAATATATTCAAAAGGCTATTTTGTCCACACAATTGTGTATTTTTTACAATAGATTCGCCTATTTGCATTGCTGAATTCATTTTAATATTTTAAAAAGTTTTACCTACGTAATGTTATAAACAGACGAACAAACACAAACAACATAAACACGATGCAAAAAAGACATAATTAATAAAAAAAAGATCAAAATATCATACAATATAAACACGCAACAAGTGCATAACAGCAAAACATCTATTCTTCAAACCAAAGTATCTTCACATAATACACCTAATATAACCAGACAAGATATAGTCAGACACAAAAATATTACGACACAAATACACATATTCGAAATTCTGAGAATGGAACAATAACCCAAAAAAGCCGAGGCACATTATATTATGCCTCGGCTTCCTAAAAAAAACATCCGGAGAGAATTTAAATCCAAAGAACTAGTGTTCACATAAATTTCTTAAAGAGAGACCGTTTCAAAATACGATTCTGCTAAATCAAACATTAAAGCTTTGCCTGAAAGAGAAGCTTTTTTGCCACTAAGTATCTTTAGAATTTCACCACATTGAACCCCTACAGCAGTAGCAATCGCAGGAACAGGAGTCCCCAACTCTTCCTCAAGACCGTTATTAGAGCCAAAAAAATCTGCTGGAGAAGTGTCTCCTGGAAAAACTGTAGAAACAATTCCAGCCCAACCAGCAACAGATGCCGTCACCAATGGGACCCCCAACTTTGCTGCAGCTTTTTTAAGCTTTCCCCTATACTCAAGTCCTCCCAGACAATCAGCGACAAGGTCTGCACCTCTGATAAAAGACTCAAAATCTTCATCAATAAACTCTGACCGTACATCCAGGAATACAGCAGGGTTCACTTCCCTTATCATCTCAAAAGCAGCCTCGCTTTTCTTGCTATAAAGAGAATTTTCTACAGCAAATCTTTGCCTGTTAAGGTTAGAAGGCTCAAAGCTATCACCATCGCACGCAGTGATGTGCCCTACTCCGGCCCGAGCCAAAGACTCAAGTAAATGCCCCCCAAGACCGCCTATACCAACCATAGCCACCTTTGAAAAAAACAGCTGCCGCTGTTCTTCCGCAGAAAAAGTCATAAGATTGCGAGCGTATCGCTCCGGAACAGCTCCTTTTATAAAAACGGCCCGCTCAACACAATTCATATCCAGCCCGAGATCACGCGAAATCTTCCTAAGCAGAACATGCGGTGCAATAATAACCTTTTCTCCGCAGGCAAAACACTTTTCCATGAACTGCCCGTCAAGCATTTCTGAAACTTTGACATCTATCTTCATAATTCCCCCTGTAACATTCGAAGATAAACTTCACACACTGACAAGTCAAAATCAACTAAACACGCTCTTACAATAGATGACACTTTGATAAAGCTTTGATACTGCTTACCCATGGAAGGAATAATTAAGAATCTGTCCTGTATTGCACGTGAAGCCGGATCTGCCATCATGGATGTCCGTAGCAATGGTTTTGACGTGAAAAACAAGGATGACAAATCCCCGGTTACTGCGGCTGATATTGCCTCCAATGAAGTCATTTCCAAGCGTCTGGCTGCCTTGTATCCCGAAATTCCCATATTATCCGAAGAGGGAGCTAAAATCCCCTATGAAGAAAGAAAACAATGGGATTATTTTTTTCTCGTAGATCCATTGGACGGAACTAAAGAATTTATCAAGGATAATGGCGAGTTCTGCGTATGCATAGCTCTAATGCGCAAAACCCGCCCTATTCTCGGGGTTATCTATGCGCCAACACAAGACGCACTTTATACAGGAAGCACAGAAACCGGGGCACAGGTCAGCAGAAACGGAGAACCGCCTGTGACCATCACCACCCGTCCTCCAGCTGAAAACGAAGGACTCATAGTGGTCGGAAGCAGGTCTCACCCTGCACCGGAACTTGCGGAATATCTGGAAACACTCAACGTAAAAAAAATGACCCCGGCAGGAAGTGCCATCAAATTCTGCCTTGTTGCGGAAGGCAAAGCTCACCTCTATCCCCGTTTTAATCCTACCATGGAATGGGATACAGGTGCCGGACAAGCCATTGTTGAGGCTGCGGGCGGTTCTATGCTTGGACTGGATGGAAAGGAATTCCCTTACAACAAAGAAAGTTTGAGAAATGCAGGCTTCATTGTCAAAGCCTGATGAAGGATAAAACATGAAATATATCGTACTGACCGGATTACTGCTCTTAGGAGGCTGCACCTCGTGGCAGAATCCCACCCTTGATCTTTCCGTAAACAGAAGCGAACGCTTTACCGCAGACCGAGCTGAGTGTCTGAAAAGATCGCAAAAAGCTAGCAACTCCGCTCCGGACAACGACCTTCCACAAAGAACTTACACGCAGGATCAGGATCTTTACACTAAGGAAGTAAAAGCCTTCCAGCGCTGTATGAATGCCAAAGGCTGGGTCAAAAAATAAAGAAGGGGATGTTAAACATCCCCTTCTTTCTTAGTCGCGTAATTTGCAATAATCTTCTTTAGTTCCCCGGAAGGCGACCTTGCCTCCATCAATTTCAAGAACATGTGAGATTGAAGGAATCAGTTCTTCACGATGGTGTGTAACGTAAACCATGGCGACACCGGCCTTGGCCAGTAATTCCAACAATTGATAAATCTCATGGCGAGATTCTTCATCAACTCCGGCCAGCGGCTCATCAAGCAACAAAACATCCGGTCCGGAAATCAGTGCACGGGCAATAAACGCCTTGCGCAGTTGCCCGTAAGAGACCTGTTCCATGGGCCGATTCGCTAGTTCTTCAATACCGAAGAAGCGTAACCACTCCCATGTCTTCTCACGCATTTCATCCGAAATTTCGTCCAGAATTCCCGCAGAAGCAAAGAACCCGGAAATAACTACATCAAAAATCGGGATCGGCTTACCCACAGCTTCACCGAATGAGGCCTGCATGGAAGCGGAAACCATGCCCATACGTCCACGAACAGAACGCAAATTATCGCCTCTTTCGGGCAGACGTTTCATTTCATCTTCAGCGGCATAGGCTGCAGCATCTCCGTAAAGCAAACGCAGAAGAGTGGACTTCCCGGCACCGTTACGACCCAAAACAGCCCAGCTTTGACCGCCGGTCATTTCCCAATCAATATTATTCAGCACTGTCTTCCCGAGAAAAACCACACTTGCATCGGAAAGTTTGAATAAAGTCCGTCCCGGCTCAATGCTGTTCACTTCGGGCGGAGTCCGCTTCAGTTCCCGGGGGCTTGCACAGGAAACCTCACGTCCCTCTCCGTCCCGACAGTGGTCAATCTTACCGTCACGGATATACAAAGTTTTATTGACGCAGGAAGGCAATTCTTCCTTACGGTGAGCGGAACAAATAATAGTTGTTCCGTTGGCAGCGGCAATATCAATTGCCCGAATCAACTGCTCACGGGACTGCTGGTCAATGCCCTCAAGAAATTCGTCCAGAATAAGTATTTCCGGTTCAGCCATCAGTGCACGGGCAATGAGAATCTTGCGCCCCTCACCTCGGGACATTTTAACCATGCTGCGCTTGGCAAGGTCCAGCATCCCCAGCGATTCCATATAATCACGGACCCGCACGTACTCTTCATCATCTGCAAGACGATATAAAAACGGAGTATTATCCTTACCGGCCAAAACGACTTCTTCCCCGGTCACGTCCCAAGCCAGTTTCTCAAAAATATCCTGATGCTCCGGGGAAATCATACGGTAACGCTCAAGGGGTTCCAGCGGGCTGTGGACAACCTCGCCCTCAACGCAGAATTCCCGGCTGGTATCATCATCCGGCCAGACTTCACCGGCCAAAATCATCATCAATGTAGTTTTACCTGCACCGTTAGGCCCGAGTACTGCCCAATGCTCACCGGAACGGATATCCCAATCGATACCCTGCAACACCGGTCCACGATCCAGTGTAAGTGAAAGATCGTTCATGGAAACCAATTTACCGCTCATGCCAACCCCGCTTCGCCTTATACTTAAGCTTTTAAAATATAAACCAATATTTATGATCAGGGCTAAACTTCTACTACTTAAAAATAACAAGTGCAAGTTGTGCTCATGATTACAGACGAGAAGAAAAGACAGATGGTTGATATATTTCCCAATTCTTTTTATATGTAAATAAAATCATTAATCAATCAGGCAGGGAATCACATGAAGAAACCTTCCGGCCGAGACATTTTCCTACTCATCAGCGCAGCATTTCTCCTGCTCTGCCCTCTGCTGTTGCACGCAGCAGACATCAAAATTCCAGCCTACATTGGACGAGCCAACAACCCATACATTCTGCCGGACGCTGACGGTCCGGGATTTTTCCAGTGCACAGCCATCGGCCTTGTTACCGGAATGCTCAGCGCGGTGATCGGCGCAGGCGGCGGGCTGCTGGTTGTTCCGGCACTGATGACCGCAGGAGTAAGCGGAATATATGCTGTCGGATCAGAGATGTTCCGACTTTTTATCTTCAGCACCATCCAAAGCCTGCGCATGGGTATCAACCGCCGAATCAAGTACACACTGGCCTTGATTATGACTGTCGGCACAGTACTTGGGGGACTCGCTGGTTACATAGTATGCAAAAAAATATTCATTGCCGACCCTGCCGGCAATGATGTCTTCATCTCATCCATGATCGCTCTCTGGCTTATCGTATACTCTTTCATTATTATCCCGGATTTCCGTGAAGCTGCACAAAAATATGCTCTTGAACTCCTACGCAAGGAGCAGGAAAAGGATCAAGAACAACAGGCAATAAACACACAAGCTGAAGCCCCGGCAGAACAGACCAAGAGTGAAGAAAAAGGAAAGGATAAGGAAGGGCAACCCAAAGCAGGAAAGGACGAGCAAGCCCAACCACAAGAGGAAAAAAGGCCGGAGCCGGGACCTGCCCCCGAACCAGAACCTCAATTCGAAGATGAATTATACCCGGACGAAGAACCTTGGGAAATTGCCCGCAGCATGCGGAGTATGAAACTACCGCCATACATAAAATTTCCTTCGACCATAAAAGATAAAGAAGATGACCTACTGGAACCTGCCGAAATGCGCCGCGGAGGAGAAGAACCTGATCTGGACAAGGCAGAAGAAGAGGACAAAGCAGAAAGCATCCCCATTCTGCCGATCTTTTTTCTAACAGTAGTCGGCGGTTTTTTCATGGCTATGACCGGATCAGGCGGGGTAATCCTGACCTTTACCGTTATGACCAAAGGCTTTGCCTGCGTAGCCGCACTTGTAGCCGGGACAGATCTGGCAAGGCTGGCCCTTTCAGCCGGAGGATTATCCATGACAACCTATGGTCTGAATGGATTCATCAATATATACTGCATAACAGGGCTCGTATTCGGCACCATAACCGGCCTGCATATAGGAAGCAAAAGTCTTAAAAACATCCTGCCCTACCGGGTCAAAGGGTTGGTTGCCCTGCTGGTAGTATCAGTAATCATCAACCGCATACTGGCTATCCCTGCCCTGTTGCGCAAAGCAGGAGCATCCATCGATGCGGGACTGGTCTCAACCTTTAACTCGAGTGGATCATACATCCTACTCATCGGAGCCGGGATTTTCGGGGGCTGGATGCTCTTCGCCTTTCTGAGCGGAGTATATAAAGATTTACAACAGGTTGAGGAAGAGGGGGAAAAGAAATGACCTATTCTATTAAAACCCTCATTATCGCGGCCATGCTTTTCATTTCCAGCATGCTTATAGTCGGAGCTATGCATCTACCTTTCTTTAAGGGTGCTGACGGATTTGAGGCAATGGAATCCACCTTCAACTCTTTACGCAAAGGCATAAAACCTCCTTTCAAAATAATTGAAGCTGAAAACAAACAATTTCTCGGCAAAAATTTCAACACAACACTTGTCTTCAGGGACAACGATGAAGCCCGTATTGCGACAATGATGTTCCTGCGCAATAAGCTGACCGTTACTCCAAAAGGCCGCAAGGTCAACATTCAGGGTGACCTCGGATACACCCTCAAATTTTTCATGGACGATATCCACCTGCTCTACTTCAACAGGTTCGATGCCCTGGAACGTAGATATTCCATGCCTGCAATTCAGGCCATGTACTACCTGAACCGGATACTGCAAAAAATGTCCGGTGCTATGGCTTCCCAAAAGCAAGAGAAGCCGGAAATGCTTATCAATAAAATCCGTCAAAAACTGCTCATTCCTGCCTATAACCTGCGAGAGGCACTACCGGTCAGCCAAACGTCAGGCTTTGCATATCTCGCATTAGGAACATTAGGAATACTTCTATTTGCAGTTCTCTGGGATATGTCCAATTTCTTGTTTTTTGGTACCCTAGCTTCTGAAGATTTTATGAAAAGCATACGGATCAAACTTGGCCGTGAATTATCGGATGCTCAGAAGAAAGACCTTGCCGCAAAGAAAAAAAGAACAGCAAAGGCTAAGGCCGCAAAGAAGAAAAAAGGAGATCAGGGGCACAAAATTAAAAGCACGCGAACCAACAAAGAAGCACTGCAGAAGAAACCTGAACCGAAAGTCAAACAAGAGACCACCGCCACAGCCGAGAAAAAAACTGTGGTAAAGGAAAAATCCGCCCCGGTCCAAGCAACGAAACCCCGCCCTAAAAAGGCAGCGGTACCATCAGGAGAGCAACAGGCCAAGAAAGTGATTAAAAAGAAAACTGCAGGGCAAAAACCAACAGCAAAAGCAACTCCGGCTGAGCCCGGGAAGAAGAAAACAATAAAATCTGCAGAACAAAACAAGCGTCCGATCCAAAAGGACGCCAGCGGCAACCCTGTCAAAAAATCTGCCCCCGCCAAAAAAGTAAAAGAGGCCACTTCACAAAACAAAGGCAAAAAAGTAACTACTCAGCAGGGGAGAAAAAAAGCTACAACCAAGCCCAAACCGGAACCGGGCCAGAAACAAATGAAGAAGCCTGTTGCCCAACCGTCAGCAGCAAAACCGGAAAAAGCTAAACGCGTGGCGAAAAAAGAGATAAAACCCGATGAGCAGTAACAATCCGAAAGTCCCCGTCGCCTTTTTTCGTATCCTTGAATATGAATCCACATTTCTGGATACGGCAGTCGCCATGACCGTGGAGGAATGCGGGCTTAAGGTTCACCCCGGCACCAAGGTGCTGGTTAAACCCAATCTGGTTTCCTCCAAGAACCCTCTGGCCTGTACTCATCCTAACGTGATTCTTTCCCTGTGCCGTTACCTGAAGGATTGCGGAGCACAGATCACAGTTGCGGACTCTCCGGGATACGGTAGTGCTGCTCAGGTTTCCAAGGCCATCGGCATGACTGACGGCTTGAAAAAGATGGGGCTGAAGCCCAAAAGCCTCGGCCGCCCTACCGCGCTCAAACTTTCCTTCGGTGAAACCATCGGCATATCCCGTGATGCCCTTGAATCGGACATGATCATCAACGTTCCTAAGCTGAAGGCCCACGGTCAATTTGTAGTAACCGGGGCAGTGAAAAACCTTTTCGGCACTGTGGTAGGTTTCCGCAAGGCGTATGCTCATACCCGTTTTGGTGAAACCCCCGGACTGATGGAAAAGATGATCATTGAAGTGGTCCAATCCATGCCTTTGGCCTTCAATTTAATGGACGCCATTTATCCCATGCATGAAACCGGACCGATCAGTGGCAAGCCATACTCCATGAGTTTGCTGGCAGGATCGACAAATCCCTATGCCCTTGATACCGCCATATACATGCTGCTTGGCTTAAGCCCCAAAAAGATTCTGATCTGGCGGGAAACCACACGCCAGAAAATATACGGTTACGACCCGGACCATATTGAATATGTAATCGAACCACCCGATGACTTTGACACCACTGACTTTAAAGTCCCTGAGCAACTGAGTCCTATGGAATTTGAACCCGTCCGCTTTGTAAAAGGACGTATCAAATCCTTCTTAAGCAGATTCGGTTGATTTAACCGCCGACCTCCTTACAGGGCCTAGATAATTTTATTATGGTTAACAACCTGTGCTGACAGATTGCAAAATTATTAACAAAGTGATTTTCATACGATGACCGACAACAGAATTTCCCGAAGACTGCTCACTGTCACCGGACAGGTGCAGGGCGTTGGTTTCAGGCCCTTTGTTTACAAGACCGCCCTCAAGCATGATCTTTCCGGCACTGTGCTGAACAGCCCGGAAGGTGTGCTCATAGAATTGCAGGGAAGTGAAGATGCGCTCAATGGCTTTGACCAAAGCTTTAAGGACGACCTGCCAAGACTGGCCCGTATAGTTTCGCTGGAAAAGAAGAATCTTGAAGTTGTCGCAGGTGAGGAACAATTCTGCATTCTGGCCTCAACAGCCGGGGAAGGCCATTGCGTATTGATCAGCCCGGATGTGGCGACCTGCCCGGACTGTTTTGCGGATATGAATGATCCGCAGAATCGCCGCTACGAATACCCTTTCACCAACTGCACCAATTGCGGGCCGCGCTACACAATTACCAAATCGATTCCATACGACCGTCCGGTGACTTCCATGGCCTGCTTTGAACTCTGCGATGACTGCCGCATTGAGTATGAAAACCCGCTGGATCGCCGCTTCCATGCCCAGCCCAATGCCTGCGCTGATTGCGGTCCGAAGATCTGGTTGACCGATAACGAAGGCAATGATCTTGCCGGACCGGACACAGCTCTCCGCGAACTGGCAAAGCTGCTTGCAGACGGAAAAGTTGCCGGGGTGAAAGGCCTCGGCGGATTTCATCTTGTATGTGACGCATCCAATCCAAATGCAGTCCGCACTTTGCGCGAGCGTAAAAACCGACCGGACAAACCACTGGCTGTTATGGTTCGTGATGTTGATGAAGCACGCAAACTAGCAGACCTCACCGACAACGACATTGAGCTTCTGGAAGGTTTGCAGCGCCCCATCGTTCTGGCACCCAAAGGCGACAATTATTCACTTGCTCCTGAAATAGCACCGGACACAGACTTCATCGGTTTAATGGTGCCTTACACCCCGTTGCATCAGGTACTGCTCAAACATTTCTCATCCATGAATGATTCTGGCCTTCCGTCAGCGCTGGTCATGACTTCAGGGAACATGAGTTCCGCCCCTATCTGTATCGGGAACCGCGAAGCCCTGAAACGACTCTCTCATATCGTAGACGTATTCCTCTTTCATAACCGCGACATCCTTATTCGGGTAGATGACTCTGTAGCCCGTTCTGTGCCCGAATTTAACGGTGAATCCGAATCACGCACAGTCTTCATGCGCAGAGCAAGAGGCTACACTCCCTCCCCTGTTTTCCTTGCGCAGGACGGCCCCTGCGTTCTGGGAACCGGACCGGAACTCAAGAACACCCTTTGTTTGACCAAAGGTGATCAGGCTTTCAGCAGCCAGCATATAGGGGATATGCAAAACCTTGAGACTGCCAATTTCTGGAAAGAAATTCGGATGCACCTGCAATCCATCCTTAAGGTCAAACCGGAACTTATAGTCCACGACTTACACCCCGATTATCTGACCACAGGATTTGCTGAAGAAATTTCACAGACAGAAGGTCTCGAAACAACAACACTGCAGCACCATTACGCCCATATCCACTCTGTGCTTGCCGAGAACAAGCATCAAGGCCCTGCGCTGGGACTGGCCCTAGACGGAACCGGACTGGGCGAAGACCGCACCATCTGGGGCGGTGAATGTCTGCTTGTGGATAACGAAAAGTTGGAACACAAACGATTGGCCCGTTTTAGCCACCTGCGCCTCCCCGGTGGAGAAGCAGCCGTACGCGAACCTTGGCGCATTGCCCGTGCAGCAGCACAGGACCTCGGCCTTACTCCGGGCCTGATTGCAATACCGGATCAATTTAAAGGCGGCCTGAAAATGTTTGATCAGGTGCTTGAAAGGAATATCAACTGCCCGCCGACCAGCAGTTGCGGACGCCTTTTTGACGCAGTCTCAGCCATGCTAGGACTCTGCCCGGCCATATCATACGAAGGACAGGCGGCAATTATCCTCGAGAAAGTTCAGGATATGAATGAACAAGGAGTATACGACTGCCCGCTCGATCAAACTGCCGACCCATACGAGATTCGAACTGGAGAACTTTTCAAGCAGTCTTTTAGGGATTTTCAAAACGGTATATCTCCCGCAATAATCAGCCGCCGTTTCCATCGAGGCCTGATAGTGGGACTCGCTGATTGCGCTGAGCAGATTGCCGACCAAACCGGAATCAAAACTATAGGCTTAAGCGGCGGGGTCATGCAAAATCTGACCATAGCCGTAGAACTTCCGGAAGAACTCTTAAAACGAGGTCTCTCGCCACTGGTTCACCGCTATCTGCCACCCAACGACGGGTGTATTTCCCTTGGTCAGGCAGTATATGGACAGCTGCTGCTCAACAGGCGCTAGCCGGCTAACTATTGTCTTTAAATAATCTTTACTATTGTCCTTCAATAATTGTTTTACAATAGTAGGAAAAGCTACTGATTTAATGAGAAAAAAAGCCTCCGCATTCAACCGAATACAGGGTGTTTGGCTGACTAGGGTATGCGTTATTTTAGCGTGGTTGCGCCAGACATTTTAGAGGTCAAAATGATTATTAAAATATTCAGACGATTCTTTTGGACAATACTAAGTCTTTTGTTGTGTGCGTATGTTGTAGGTCAGCTTGAAGATTTATGGATATATAATATTTTAATTCTCGTTATCTTGGTTGGTTTTTTTGCTGATTATTTTTTCTTTGTCGCAAGAATTATTGGCCCTGAAAAATTAAACTCTTCACGTAAAGTCCGCATTCAAGCTTTACGGGATAAGTTTAAAACATCTTTTACCTTATTCTTAAATTTTCACTTTAGCTGCCCTAAACAAAACTGGTACGACAAACTCATCTGGCCTATGGGCTTAGGTATTTTTTTAGTTGTTCTCTTAGTTTATATTGATGCCAATTTCACAATACCACCTGCCATTCGCAACATTTTATTTGGATAATCCTTAGAAGACACTGATTTAACGCAAAAAACGCCTCCATCGCACCCGACGGAGGCGTTTTCTTACAAGCTATGATCGGCTATCCCTACCAGCCCTTGTGGCTCAGAATATCCTTAACTTTCTCCTCGGTTTTTTCTTCCACGAGGATCATCTTCTTAGCCTGTGCTTTCTTTATCTTGTCGGTCAGCACGTTGATATCGGCGGGCTTTTCAACAAAATCCATGGCGCCGAGTTTCATAGCCTCGATGCCTTTCTCTACGGTTGCGTGACCGCTGAGCAGGATAACCTGCATTTCAGGTCTGGACTTTCTGATGTGCTTAAGAGCTTCGATACCATCGATTCCGGGCATCTGGAGATCAAGCACAATTGCATCGAAAGTTTCAGAGTCAACCTTGTCGAGAGCTTCCTGAGGATTTGTACATGCGGTTACATTCATACCGCGCAGTTCCATACGTTCAGCCAAACCTTCAACAAATTCCTTTTCGTCATCAACCAGAAGTACTTTTTCTGCCATCTTTTTCTCTCCACCTGCATGAAGCAGTTTAAAGTAATTAAAAATTAAGAGTTAATATATTGTCCTGCGAGACATATGCGGGTTCGGCGCCCGCTTTAACGGATATTGATTCAAGATCGGCCAGCTGTTCATCAGAAATTGCTTCACTCAATCCTGAAATTGCGACAGTATTCACGCCGCCTGCGGAGCTTACCTCTATGCCGAGTTCTCCATCCCTGCCGGCACTATCCATGGAATACTCAAGAGCTTTGGCCATGAGCATCTGGATGGTAAACGGGTCGCCCTTACCGTTGACCTGTTCGCCTTCCTTAAGAATTACCGTGACACACTTGCGCGAGGCGATGCGGGTCAACAGAGAAATTACCAGTCCAGTGAGTTCGCGGAAATCAACATCGCATACCGGAAGGTCCACACTATGTGCAAACCGATTCATGTTTTTGATGATTCCGTCACCTCTCTTGACCTGACCCTGAATTTTCTCAGCCAACTTAATCAGCCGTTGTGGATCAAGTTCCATGCCCTGCGCAGCCATGAGTGAAAAATCATGCAACAGGCCGGCATCTTCATTGATGATTGCCAGAACATTTTTGAGGTCATGGGAAATAGCCGCGCTGATCTGCCCGAAAAAGCAGAGTCCGTCACGGTCTTTCTGCTGTGCTGATGCTCCCATGCGATACTCCTTGTGGAAGTTTATTTGGATCCAAGAGCCAGATTAATCTTTTCCACCAGCTCTTCAATCTTAACGGGTTTGACCAGATAACACTCTGCTTCGGCCGCTCCCGCCTTGTAATCATCTTCCGAACCGTGGCCCGAAAGAAAAATATATTTCATGCCTGAACGAATCTTGTTCAGCTCAGCCCGTAGCTCCAACCCGCTCATACGAGGCATTTTCACATCCAGAACAGCGAGCGCATACTCATTCGTTTTTACCTTTTCTATCGCCTCAGCCCCAGAACAGGCCCAATCGGCATCAAATCCGCGAAAGGAAAGTCTTTCTGCCAACGCTGAAACCAGTTCTGATTCATCATCAACCAATAAAATTTTCATCGACTAACTCTCCCCATTCATATTGGGAACAACAGGCAGCATAAAACTGAACTCAGTTCCTTTACCCAGCTGGCTCTGAACTTTCATTTCACCGCCAAGGTCCTGCACCAGACCATAGGTAATGGATAATCCAAGCCCGGTTCCGCCTGATTGTTTTTTAGTTGAATAAAACGGTTCAAAAATTCTCTTCAGATCTGATTCGGGAATGCCACACCCGTTATCTTTCACTGAAAACAGCACTTGTCCCTCATCTCCCCGCTCAACCCTGACCCAAAGGGCTCCTCCGTCCTTCATGGCCTGAAAGGCATTATTAATCAGGTTCAGTAAAACCTGCTCAAGCTTACCTCGGTCAGTGACCACTTCATAAATACCATCATCCACGTCCACACTTACCTCAATGCAGCGATACTCAGCTTCCTTATCTAAAAAGCTCAGAACTGTATCGATCACCTTGCGAGGATAAACCGGTCGAAACTCCATATCGGTCTGACGGGAAAATCCCAGCAGACGCTTGGTAATCCGCCCGCAACGTTCAACAGAGCCGATGACTGAATCCACGAGTCCGATAACCCGTTCATCGGCATCGTAAGCCTTGCTGAAGGTAAAAAGATCTTTAAGCAGTCCGGCTTTTTCATTGATAATAGCCAAGGGGTTATTGATCTCGTGGGCTACCCCGGCTGCCAAACGTCCAATGGAGGCCATGCGATTATGATGCTCCATCTGCCGCAAAGCTTTGGAACGGGTCATATCAGCTATGTAGATACGATCAACCAGATACGAAGCTACCGCCCACATAACCAGAATAATGACGGCAATACTAATAATGGTGAACCAGGTCACCGTGTCGCGGGAGCTCTGCCAGCCACCCATATACTCCGCTTCAGTCTTCACATAGAGAAGTACGAAAGGGGTATTTTCAAGGTAAGCGTAGCCAACCATGCCCGGAGCACCCTTGCGATAAGAAATTTGTTCCACTTTGGTACGGAAGGATTCCTCAGGGAGTTCAAAACCTATCTTTGAAAATATCTCACCGTTCCATTTGGATGGAGTTTGCAAAATCCCTTCCCTGTTCACCAGAAAGACATCTTCCCCGGCAGAAAGAACCAATGAAGACAGAATTCCGTTAAACTGCTTGGTATCCAGAGTCGCACGCAGAATTTTAAAATGATTAGTCTTCTCGTCAAGCATATGCTTTAAGGCGATAACAAGGTGCGGACTGTCACGAAAGCCCAGAAAAACCTCACTGATGTAAATACCCTGCTCCACGGTCTGTTCGAACCAGTCCTGTCCTGCATATTCCCGGCCCTCAAGATTGTACGGACCTACATAGGCAACCTGTTTACCAGCCTTGTTGATAACACCGAGATCAATGAATCCGCCGAAACTTTTTTTCAATGAATTCAGCATTTCACCCAGTTTTACAGGATCATGAAAAGAGCGGAAATCATGCATTTCAACCAGCAGCTGTAATGCTGATTTCCGCTCCTCCAGAAAGTACGAAACCGAACGGCGGGTATTGGACGTAGTCCTTGCCGCCTCCAGGGTGTTTTCAGATATAATCGCTCCCCGGGTAACGCTGAAGTCGATGGAAGCCATGATCAAAATGGGAACAAGAGATACCGCAACAAGGATTCCGATACAAAGCTGCCAGATCCGTTTGTAATCAAACAGCTGCTTGTAAGGTCCTGCGGACTTAGGGTCCGCATCCCAGAATTCCGGCTTGAATATTCCCTTTATGTTCATGTCCCGCCCCGGAGAGGTTAATGATTAAGAGTTACGCACCTTGGCGTATGCATCCTTGAGGGTCTTGCTGAGAACATCGATATCAACAGGCTTGTTCAGATAAGCGAACGCGCCGAGGTCCATACAGGTCTTACGGTCGTCTTCGGAACCGTGACCGGTAAGGATGATAACTTCGATGTTAGGTCGGTCAGCTTTGACTCTGCGCAGAACCTCGATACCGTCGATACCGGGCATCTTCAGGTCAAGAATCATTACTTCAGGCTCATCATCCTTAACAACATCAAGGGCGGATTCACCATCGTAAACTACTGCGGAACCGAGGTCACGAAGCAGTAATCGTTCGGACAGGGTCTTAACAAATTCACGTTCATCATCAACCAGCAGAACTCGTGAAGGAAGTTCGAAATCCATGCGACGATAGATATCCGCCTCATAGAATTCCTTACCGAAGGTCACATCCACGCTCTTTACGCCTTCCAGCGGTTCGGCTATTTCGCGCAAATCCTTCTCAAGGCGGTCAACCATGAGCACTTTTTTATTAATGGCGAGTGTGACCTTGCCATCCTTTGCACTGACGAGAACGTTATGACCTTTGGTTACCAATGCAGTCTCAACCTGAGCAGCAAGCAGGAAATCCTGTACCGCCTTTTTGGATGCTTCGGTAACCTCTACAGCTGCGTTGTTCAGCTGTTCCTTGATCAAAGCTGCGGATTCATCAGCACCGGTCTTATCTGCAGGGATAATCATATCGTAGAGAGATGAAGACCAGGGATCATTGTTCCCGGTTATGTCACGAACCCATATGGCACGCTCTTCATCACTGTGCTGAATTTCTTTTTCAGCCTCACTTTTGGAAAGCCCGGACTCGTTACGGGCGGTTTCCACTCTCTTCTGCAGGTCGTCAATGATGCAAACCTTAAGAATATGGCTGATTTCCTGAGACAAAAGCTGGGTAACCATACCTGAGACAAGCAATGCCTGACCTTCGGCAAGTTTTTTAGCAAGAGCCAGACGGAGCCAGGAAACAGCGCGTTCTTTTTCATGGCTGAACTTATTAAAAATCGAAGTATTGGGAGAAAAAGCCTTAACTATGGCCTTTTCATTCATTCCTCCGAGCGCTGCAGCATCAGCCACGAGGTCGCCATCGGTAACCAGCTTGAAGTCAATGTCATCAATCAAGCGTTTTACAATGGCATCAGCCTGACAGAACAGACCACTGAAGATAAATAGATCAGACATTAGCAACCTCCACTAGGCGTTACCGCGAACACGGCAATATGTTGTGAGCGGACAATCATCCTCAGTACCGTCATGGTGAGCTTGAGCATGAGTTCTACAGAGGGCACTGTCGGTATCCGCAAACACATGATCTTTTCCGATTTTCTCAAGTAAATGAGTTCTTCCAAGTACATCCATGACACTCTCGTTTACGCCGGAAAGAGAAATATCTCTTCCTCCGCTTCTGACAGTATCAACGATCAGGGAAAGAGCTTCTTCGCCGGATGCGTCAATATCGTTAATACCACTGCAAACAAGAATGATATGCTTCAGTTTAGGCATATTCATCAGTCGATCGGTAATCTGATCTTCGAGGAAACTGGCGTTAGCAAAGAACAGGGGACCGCCAAAACGGACAATCGCGATATGGTCACACTCACGCAAACCATGAATGCTTGCATCACACAACACCTCGTCTTCACCCTTCGACAGACTCGAAACACGCGGGCGCATACTCTTATAGAGGAATACACCGAGCGAAAGTGCCACACCAATCATGATACCCTTATCAAGGTGCGGTGCAAAGGCAAGAGTTGCAATAAATGAAATAATTGAGATAGCTCCGTCATATTTCTGGGCCTTCCATGCGTGGATAAAACCGGAAGCGTTAATCAACCCGATAACAGCCATCATGATAACGGCAGCGAGTACAGCCTGCGGCAGATGATACAAAAGCGGGGTGAAGAACAGCAGGGTAACAGCCACAATGGCGGAGGTGAATACACTTGAAAGTCCGGTTACAGCACCCGCCTGCAGGTTAACTGCGGAGCGTGAGAATGAACCGGAAGCTGGATATGCGGAACCGCAAGCACCAAGCATGTTTGCAAGCCCCTGACCGATAAGTTCCTGGTTGGGGTCAAGTCTCTGACCGGTCTTGGCTGCCATAGCCTTTGCAATGGAGATAGCTTCCATGAAACCAAGCAGGGAAATGATAACTGCGAAAGGAAGCAGTTTAAGGATAACCTTAAGATCCAGCGTAGGAACCGCAATTGCAGGAAAACCGGAAGGTACGTTTCCGACAACTGCCCCGCCGCCCATCATTTTCAGCGAAGTGGTGTCGAGTAATTTGTTCCCAACTTTTACACGCCAGGTACGTCCATCAGTGGTTACACCCTGAGGAGCTTTACCCTGCACGTAGAAAGTCATGGAACCGTCGGCCTGTTCCACACCGTCAAATAGAAGGTTACGTAAGGAAGCACGCAGTTCATGAGATTTATGCTTAAGAACATTAACCTGATAGTTGACTACGGCAAGGTCATGCTCTGCATCGTAATAACCGATCTGGTTTTTATCTGCCTTAGCCTTATCTTCAAGAGCCGCAATTTCAGTACGTTTAACAGCGAGGTCTTCAATACCGGCAACAGACTTGTTGAAGTCAGCAATGATAGCCTGTACTTCAGCATCCTGAATGGCGGAGATATCAACTCGTGCATCATGGTTAAAACCTGTAGACCATGAAAGCAGCGTTGTGATCACTACCGCGCAGAGCACGTTTGGAATCTTGGGATTAACCCGTTTCAACCCGACCATAATGGCGAAAGCCAAAATCCCCATACCTAAAGTAGGTAGATGGGTATAATGCATTGCGCCCTTAATCACCCTCATAATTGTTTCAAAATGAAGTTCAGCTTTGTCCACGTAGACGCCAAACATCTTTGAAAGCTGAGAAGAAGCAATGATGATAGCCGCTGCGTTGGTAAATCCGTTAACAACCGGGTGGGAAAGGAAGTTAACGACCAGTCCGAGTCGCAGAACGCCGAGCAGAAACTGGAAAACACCTACCAGCAATGCCAGCAACAATGCATAGGCGATGTAGCCTTCACTACCCGCGGTTGCCAAAGGCTCAAGGGAGGCTGCGGTCATAAGGGATACAACAGCAACGGGACCGGTAGCGAGCTGTCGGCTGGAACCGAACAGTGCTGCCACCATAGGAGGAAGCAGAGAGGCGTAAAGACCGTAGTAAGCAGGCATCCCTGCAAGCTGCGCATACGCCATGGACTGGGGAATAAGAACCAGTGCAACGGTCAGACCGGAAATAATATCCGCTCTGAAAGCCGCTCCGCTGTACTTTTTGAACCAGCCCAGAAAAGGAAAAATTCTAGTAAGCATGAGATAAACACCCCTAGTTAGGTTTCAACATCCTACGGATAGACTCAATCAAGTCATTGAACAGAGCACCCGCATCGTAGAGATTAAAGTTCTTGAATCTCACTAAACCATCGACCATCGTAAAAATGATGAGTGCACTCTTCCGGGGGTTGACCTCGTCGATGGAGCCATCATCCAACCCCTTCTGGATAGCCTGCTCAAAGAGTATGACCAGACAGTTATAGATAGCTTCGAGGTTTTCCCGGAATTCAGGTCGGCTTTCGGCGAACTGATAAAGAAAATGTCGGTGCAGAAGCAGAAACTGATACTCCATCCGCCCAGCCAGAAGAAGGTAAAACGCAACCACCTCTTCCATCTCTTCAATACCGGTTCCAGGCTGATGCTGATCCATATGAGCCTCGAACTCCTCCAATATACGAGCCCTGGTTGCCTCAAGGATCGTCAACAGGAGATGCTCCTTATTCTTGAAGTGATAGAAAATAGTTCCTTCCGCCGCTCCGGTCATCTTGGACAGTTCCTGCATGGAAGTGTCTGCAAATCCCTTGTTGGCGAAAAGGATGGTGGCAGCCTCCAGAATTGCCGCCTTCTTTTTGGACATCTTGGTCATTGTTTCTCCTCTTTCAAAAAACCGACTGAGCACTCAGTCGGAATCTAAAATAATCTGAATCGGGGTTCAATGTCAACCCGTCCATTTTTTCACAAATATGACACAAATAACAAGTTAACAACTTCGAATACTTATGTTTTTATATGTTTTTGACCCCAAAATCGACATGATATTTTTTTCACATAGCTCTTTTTTAACCTTAAAACTGAGCCACTACTCGGTTTTAATTTACAAATTTTTTCCGTTTTTGCAAGAAAAACTGAGTGGTGACTATAAAAAATGTTTTTTGGTTTAAAAATAAAAAAGGCCCTGATCCGCTCACGCAGGTCAGGGCTTTCACTTCAAACTTAACTTAGCCAGACTACTTAAATCCCTTCAGCACCCCGCCAAGAACATCAAGATATTCCGCAACCATTTCCGGCTGGATATCTGCCATGTGTCCAACACGGAAGATTGGGGATTCTCCCTGCTCTTCGAGTTCCTTATTGATTTTGCCGTAGCCGGGATCAAAGAGGTAACCGTGCCCACGCATGAGTTCCTTCACTTCCTTAAGCTTCTCAATATTCATATGAGAAGGAGTTTTGAAAGTGGTTAGGCTGGGAGAGCGAAAGCCTTCCTGTGCGAAGAGTTCGTAGCCGTCCATTGTCTCAGCCCATTTATGGGCAATAGCGCGCATATCTTCATGACGCTTGAATCGTCCTGCCACGGTCTCTTCATTAACTATATAGTCCAACTGCACACACATCTGGTTGGCGAGGGTTCCGTTGGGGGTAGTCAGAGTCTGGTTAATCTTGGCCTTTCCTACCTGAGCGATAATGTCAGTGGTGTAACCCCGGTTGGCAACAGACTCAGCTTTCTGCAAAGCTTCCTCGCAAACAAAACCGATACCGAATCCGGCCGGCAATCCCAAAGATTTCTGCGTGGAGGTGCAATACATGAGCGGTCTGCACTCATTAATAAATGTGGGCGCACCTCCAAAAATCGAAACCGCGTCAATTATCGGGGCAGCACCATGAGCGCGAATCATTTCGCAAACCGCAACAACATCGTTAATTACACCGGTCGAAGTCTCGTTATGGGTGAAAGTAACCACATCGGGCTTATGCTCATTGAGAGCTTCTTCCAATTTTTCCAGACTTATAGCCTGACCATAGGGAAATTTGAGCTGAACTGCATTCTTACCGTTAACAACGGCCAGATTGTGGTAGAGATCACCAAATGCGCCGACGGAAACATTCAGTACCTTATCGGAATCCGCAACAAGTGAACGGATGGAAGCTTCAAGCACATTGGTACCTGAGCCATTGAATATAACCGGAATGTATCCTTCCGGATTTCCGGCAATAGTTTTAAGATTGCGCATGATTGGATCGAAGCGCTTGGGATTCTCTGCATCCCGATGTCCGAACTCAGGGAGAAGGCCGGCCTTACGCACTTCTTCACGCAAAAGAATGGGGCCGGTTATAAAAAGTTTGAGCTCTGCAAAATCGTCACCGATCATTAATAGACCCTCTCTTTTTCAAATTTATTAATTTTTTAGATTTATATTACGAATTTCGAAATGAAGTTTAAGAAACGATCAAATGTGAGAAATGTGGAGGCAGAAATAATCATTCACTTCCACCTTTTCTGTCAAGCATTAACCGCATACAGAGCTTTACAATCGGCGGCACCGCCATTATATCTAATGAAGTCCGGCCCACTATTATAAGTCTCCCGCTCATCAGCGCAAAAGACGTTTTCAGCCGGAAAGCAAAATCTATCTTGCATTCCTTAATCCTCTGTATCCTAAAATATTACATAGTAATTCAGGGATTTAAATATCTAAGCTTAAATTTACAAGCTGATAAAAAATCATTATTTTGCAAAATAGTTGCTTGATTTTAACCACAGTGGTCACTATATTCCCTTTTTTCTTCACAGGAGGGTGTTCTGCTCCCTGTAAAAAACAACAACAATTCACGGTAAGACAATTATGCCTCAATTAGGTCCCCATATTTCTATTCCTGCCGAAGCCCTTCTACAAAGGGTACTCGGTCTTGATCCCTTTGAATTTAAAGGCTGGCCCGAAGATGTGCGCACCCTAGCGGAAAGCATCGCAGCTGAGCTTTTCCTTGTGCGCTACAATCCATTCATTGATCCGGAACTGGTCCGCAAATCAGTATCCCGCACACTTACCCTTGCCCGCCCCACCCTTTCCGGCGAGTACCCGCAACGCTTAACCCGTGCAGTGGAAAATTTCTGGCTTAAGCAGGATGCGGATATGGAATTCCGGGACAGGTTCATCGAAAAGATGAAAGAAATCCTGCCCGAACACTGTATCGGCCTTGAGCCGCACACTGTTGTGCAATCAGCAACAGATGCCACTGACCTGCGTATTGAACTGCCCATCGCGGTTCTTTTTCCTGAAGATACCGAGCAGGTCCGGGCCATTGTACGCCTTGCAAATGAAATGCAGTTCGGTCTTATTCCCCGCGGCGGCGGAACCGGTGCAACCGGGGGCGCTATCCCGGCCCTTGACCGCACAGCAGTGCTTTCCCTCGCCCGCTTCAAGAAGATTCTCAGCGTAGATACTGACGCCATGACACTTTGTGCTCAGGCCGGAGTAATCACTCTCGATGCCATCAAAGCTGCGGACAAAAAAGGCGTGCTCTTTACCGTAGACCCGGCATCTAAAGCCGGATCTTCCCTTGGCGGTAACATTTCCGAGAACTCCGGCGGTCCCTTTGCTTTTGAATACGGCTGCACCATCGATAACATCATCAGCTATAAAATGGTCATGCCTAAAGGCGAACTCATTGAAGTGCGCCGCAAAGGCCATCCCGGCCACAAGATCTTCGCCAATGAAGATGCTACTTTTGAGATCTTTGACTCCAAAGACCGTCTCATCGACACTATTGAGCTCACAGCAGAAGAAATCCGCACCACCGGACTCGGCAAGGATGTAACCAATAAGTACCTTGGCGGACTGCCCGGTGTGCAGAAAGAAGGGGTCGACGGTATCATTACTGAATGCTGCTTTGCCCTTTATCCCAAACCGAGCAACTCTCGCGTGCTCTGTCTTGAATTCTTCGGCCGCTCCATGCGCAACGCCATGCTCGTTATCAAAGACGTTGTAGCACTGCGCGACACCATCCGTGAGGAAGGTGACCTTGTAAAAATCTCTGCACTGGAAGAATTCGGTCCCAAGTACGTACAGGCCATCAAGTACATTAAAAAGTCCGAAAAGTACGAAGGTGATCCCATTTCCGTGCTCATCCTGCAGCTGGATTCTGATGATGAAGCAGCTCTGCAGAGTGCGGTGGATACCATTATTTCAATTGCCCAACCCTACGACGGGGTGGACATATTTGCAGCTCGTGACGAAAAAGAAGCGGAACTTTTCTGGGAAGACCGCCACAAGCTTTCCGCCATTGCAAAACGCACATCAGGTTTCAAGGTTAACGAAGATATCGTTATCCCCCTTGAAGTTATTCCGGACTTCTCGGACTTCCTTGAAGACCTGAACCTGATCTACCTTGCCAAAATATACCGTCGTTCTCTGCTTTCCATTAAGGAACTGCAGGGATTTCCGATTGAGGAACCAAAAGTTGAACTGGCCCTTGAACGGACTACCAACATCCTCAAAGGCAAAATCACCGGCAAGGATATGAGTGATCAGGAACTTGAAAGTCAGGTCTATTACCTCTTTCAGGAACTGCGCGACGAATTCCCCAAGCTGGACTCAAAGATTAACAAGATTCTCGCCAAACTTAAGGAACAACGCATCATCATCGCCAACCACATGCATGCCGGTGACGGTAACTGCCATGTGAACATCCCGGTCAACTCCAACGACCCGGATATGCTGCACAGCGCCCATGAAGCAGTCGATGATGTATTCAAAAAAGTTCTTGAACTTAAAGGTGAAGTTTCCGGTGAACACGGAATCGGCATCACCAAGATCGACTACCTTTCCGAGGAAAAGATTGAGGCCATAAAAGCCTACAAGCTCAAGGTGGACCCACTCAATATTCTCAACCCCGGTAAGCTGACCCGCAGAAATCTTCCTTCTCCGGCATACACATTCTCGTTCAACAGGCTCATTAACGACCTGAACAAGACTGCCATCAAGGACAAAGAACACCTGATGGAACTGCTCCAGAACATCCAGACCTGTACCCGTTGCGGAAAATGCAAGCAGGTCTGCCCCATGTTCTTCCCGGAAGAAGGACTCATGTACCATCCGCGCAACAAAAACATCGCGCTGGGTGCACTCATTGAGGCCATCTACTATTCACAGGTACAGCGCGGAGAACCTTCCCCGGATCTTATGACCAGACTCAGGAAGCTCATGGAGCATTGCACAGCCTGTGGCCGCTGCACATCCGTCTGCCCCATCAAGATTGATTCTGCAGGAGCAGCACTCCAGATCCGTTCTTTCCTCGAATACAAAGGCGACAGCGGGCATCCCATTAAGAATGCCGTACTCGGTTTTGTAGCTAAGGACCCGCAGAGCAGATTACCCAAGGCAGCCAAGTTCCTGTCCCTGTCCGCAGGATTGCAGGCCAAGGCTATCGGACTTATTCCCGGTCACTGGCGCAGACGCATGGAATCACCAATGCTGCACAGCAAGACCCCGGCCATGGATTTCAAAAACCTTTCCGAGACCATCAATCTCGACAAGGGTTCCATGTTTCTGCAGAACACCCCCGCACCGGACAGTGTTTACTACTTCCCCGGCTGCGGAGCTTCCCTGTTCTCCAAAGACATCGGTATGGCAACCCTGTACCTGCTGCTGAAATCCGGCGTAAACGTGATCATGCCTGCCAAACACCTTTGCTGCGGTTATCCGCTGCTGGCAAGTGGCTGTGTTGAAGCATACAACACCAACCGCCATCGCAATATCAGCGACATCCAGTACCGCATCGCCAAAGCTTCCATTGCAGGCATGAAGGTTTCCACCCTGATCACCGCCTGCGGTACCTGCCGTGAATCACTTGAATCATACGAATTCAAGGAACTTGGTTACGATATTAACCGTAGTGATGCAGTACAATATCTGCTGACCAATCCGGGCAACCTCAATTTCAACACAGCCAATGCGGCAAGAGATGTGATCTACCACGCTTCCTGCCACACTGAATGGACTGACGTTAAAAAGAACAAGGCCCCGGAAATGTACCGGAAAGCAGTTGCCGACATGCTTGGTGCTGAGGTAACACTCTCTCCCGGCTGTTGCGGAGAATCCGGTCTCGGCTCCATCACCAGCCCTGAAATCTACAACAAGCTGCGTGACCGCAAGGGCGGACAGCTTAAGAAAGATCTTCAGGGATACGATAAAGAAACCCCGGTGCTGGTAGGCTGCCCGTCCTGTAAAGTAGGTATCAAACGCAATATGGATACTCTGAAAAGACAAAACCGCGTACTCCACACCGTGGAATACATGGCCGAACTTATCGGCGGACCCAAGTGGCGCAAAGACTTCAAGAAAGAACTTGAAAGAGCTACCCGTCAGGATGAATTGGTATTAATTTAATATGAAAGCACTTGGCATAGACTTCGGAACAAAGCGCGTTGGTCTGGCAATTACTGATCCGGGACGGATGTTTGCATTTCCGTTCAAGGTCATGGAACGCACCACACGTGACGCCATGTTCTCGGAGTTGCTTGAAATTATAGAAAATGAGAAGGTCGGTGACATCGTCATCGGCCTTCCCTTATCTCTGGACGGGGAAGACACTTTGACCACCCGTCAGGTCCGCAACTTTGCGGCATCACTGGAAAGACGGGTTGATTTGCCCATTCATCTTGTGGATGAAAGACTCAGCTCAATTGCAGCGGAAGACGAACTCAAGGAGGCCGGACTTTGGGACCGGAAAAGAAAGAAGAATCTGGACAGCCAGGCAGCGAAAATAATTCTGGAAACGTGGCTCGCCCGAGCATAGTACTGCGTTATGTAATGCCTACCATTGCTTTCGGGTGCATGGCGCTTATGCTGGTGGCAGGCTGGTTTATGTACCGCAACTGGACCTTCCTCAATGTTCCCCCGGAACTTGAAGGGCGCGAGATTCTTTTTACCGTCGAACAGGGCCAGCCCCTGTGGACCGTTGCAAGCGACCTTGCCGAGGCCGGACTCATAACTGACGTCAAACAGTTTCGTGAATACGCACAGGCCCAAGGCAAAGCTTCCAAGGTCCGCGCCGGGGAGTTCAGACTCTGGTCCAACATGACCGCGCCACAGGTGCTTGAAACCCTGACCACATCTTCCGGTATCCTGCACAAATTTTCCGTACGTGAAGGACTCACCTGGTGGGCCACTGCAGCAAAAGCGGATGAATCCGGTCTGACCGAGTACGCAGCATTCAAACAGGCAGTATCCAATCCGGAACTGCTGGCAAAATATAAAATCCCGGCCAAGAATGCTGAAGGCTATCTTTTTCCGGAAACATATCTGCTGACCAGACCCAAAACTGAGACCGGTAAAGTCATGGTCGAAACCATGCTCAAGGAATTTCGTAAAGCTGCCGACAAAGCGTGGGACGGCAAACTCCCGTCCCCGGCTGAAATCCACAAAACCGTGATCCTTGCTTCCTTAGTGGAAAAAGAAACCGGTGATGTAAGCGAACGGCGCACCATTGCAGGTGTATTCGCAAACCGCCTTGAAAAAGGCTATCTGCTGCAATGTGACCCGACCATCATCTACGGTCTGGGTGAGACATTTGACGGCAACCTGCGCAAAAAGCACCTGACCGACAAGTCCAACCCCTACAACTCGTACCAGCACCGGGGACTGCCTCCCGGCCCCATATGCTCACCGGGTCTTGAATCGCTCAAGGCAGCTATTAATCCCGAGAAGCATTCCTACCTCTATTTCGTAGCCAAGGGTGACGGTTCTCACTATTTCAGCAAGTCGCTCAAAGAACACAACGCAGCGGTTAAAAAATATCAGTTGCGTAGGAATAGAGAGACGTATCGGTCGTACAACTAAAGCAAAACAAAAAGTGCCTGAATCTGTTGATTCAGGCACTTTTTTTAATTGTAATAAATTTCAAAAGAGATCAGCGAAGCCTACTAGTAGGTTTCTCTGGCCGCCGGAAGCATCTTAACTACAAACTTCCCCGCGCCTCCTGCTCAGTCTCATAGACAGAAGCCATCTGGGTGATGCCCATGGAATCGAGCACAGAACGGAAATTATCGGAAAGACCTGCGATATGCACCCCGCAACCACGGGTACGGGCCTTTTCCACCAGCTTGTAAAGTGAATCCATAGCAGCTCCGTTGATAGAGGATTTCTCTTCGAACACGAGCATAAAACTTCCCTTGGCTGTGGCAAGAGCCTCATCAAAAACATCTTGCAAAAGACCTTCTGATTTAGACGTCAGGTTGCCGCTGACATTGATCACCGCCAGATCATCTTCAAGGGTCAACACAATGTCCTTCTGCCTGCTGCGGGCAAATTCAATCCTGTCCGCTGACAGCTGAAGTGCCTTTTCAAGCTCCTCACGCTTTACCGGCTTGTTCAGAAAATCCGTGGCATCAAGGTTGAGCGCCTTGATCGCAAGATCCATATCTCCATGTCCGGTAATCACGATGACCTCGGAATCAGGTGAAATTGATTTAATTTTCCCTAAAACCTGCAAACCGTCCATGCCGGGCATTTTTATGTCTGTCATGACCAGATCGGGTTTTTCGGTATCAAAAACACTGATCCCTTCCTCGCCGTTTTCGGCAGTAAGGACCTCATGACCGTAAGCGGTCAAAAGCATCTTGAACATATTCAATGTTGCTTTTTCATCATCAATTACAAGAATTCTACTCACGCCCAACCTCTGGATAACTTTATATTAAACTAAGAAAAACTAATTTTCATTCGGAGCAGCCGGAAAACTGATTATGAACGAGGTTCCGTTTCCGGGTTCACTCTCAATATCTATGCTGCCTTTGTAGTCTCTTACTATGCCATAGGTAATAGCGAGGCCCAAACCCATGCCATATCCTACCTCTTTGGTACTGAAAAACGGCTCGAAAATCTTGTTGCGTACTTCCTCGGTAATACCTGCCCCGGTATCAGAAACACGCACATAGACCAATTTTCCGTCTTCATAAGTGTCTATATTGATGTAATCTTCGCTGTCCAGACCAAGGTTTTCCCGTTTCTCGGCAATGGCATCACGGGCATTATTCACCAAGTTGAACATTACCTGCTGCAAACGGTTATCCTCAGCGACAATCTTGGTCAATCCATCCATGAGGTTCAAGCGAATAAAAATATTCTGCAGTTCAAACTGTTTCGTCACAAGGGCAAGGACACTGCGTATAGGAGCATTAATATCCACTCTGTCGGTCTTGAAACCGGACTTACGCCCGAAGGCCCGCAGCGCACTGATAATCTCAGCAGCTCTATCCACCTGATTGCTTACCTCTTTGGCCACTTCCTGCAACTGACTGGCAGGAACATCCCGTCCCTGTTCAGCCATAAGGGCAAGGAACTCACTGCCCATCTTGATAGCGTTTAGAGGCTGATTGACCTCATGCGCGACCCCGGCGGACATCTCACCAAGGGATTTCATCTTCGCAGCCTGCACCAACTGGGCATCCTTCTCGATAATCTCGGTAATATCGTTAACCGCCACGATAATGGACGGCTGACTCTTATATGTGATGGGGCAGGCATGCATGTTTACGTAAACCGGAGTTCCACCCTTGCGGTAATGGATGATCTTAGGAAAATAAATGCAGCCGGAAGGACCGCCATATTCCTCAAAAGCCTTGATACATTCACTGTTGGACTCCGGCCCCAGTCTCAAGAACTGCTCGCCGATAAGTTCATTGCGGGAATAGCCGTAAAGCTCTGTCACACGCGGGTTGGCATCCATGATTGTAAAATCGTCACAGGAAACAACCAGAACAGGATCCGGGCCACTATCAAAAAGTGATTTGTATTTTTCCTCAGACTCACGCAATTTGCGGCGGTACAGTTTGATGGACCAAACCATATTACGAAAACTGTCCCCGAGCTGGACGACCTCATCCCCATCACGCTTGTAATAGAAATGGCAGTCACGACATTTCTGGCGGTTGGCCCGGCCATACGACTCTCGATTATCATCGTTGGTGGACAGATCAAAATGCCAGCAGGGAAAATCCGTATTGTAGTAAGCGGGACAGGCTGAAGGATTCCAATCCGATCCACCGGCAAGTAAATCCAGACTGATATCAAAATTACCTTTAGAAAGCTCATCTGAGATACGGGTCAGGGTACTCACAGGTTGAGTAATATATTTCGCCAGCCTGTGACTGATCCAAAAGATGATCACAACTACAAATGAAATAAAACCCAGAAACGTAAATCGCAGAGTGGAGACAAGTTGATCAATATGAATTTTGTTCAGCCCGACATGCACAGTTCCGATACGGTACAAACCTTCCTTAATCGGTACGGCTATATCGTAAGCTGAGGTTTTCCCCAGATCAATAAGCCGCAAAGATTTGTCTGCTCCCTCTGGAACAGGATTGGCTTGAGCCAGTTTTCCGGGAAAAGGCTTGGTAAACGTGTGACAAAGCACCTTACCATCCTTGTCCAAAATATAAATATAAGTGATCAGATGCTGACGCTCGCGAAGCTTGGCTTCCTCAAAAGCAAGACTGAGGAGTTTGGGATAATCTTTATCCAGAATATATCCGGCCCCGCGCTCGGCAATGGAATAGGCAATAGCTACACCGCGCAACTCAAGCTCTTTGGTTAATGACGACACAAGAATCCAGCGGGCTAACAACGCAATGATAGCGCTGATGATCAGGATGACCCCGAGAGTGGAGATAAAAATTTTATTCTTGAGGGTAAGACCGGAAAAACGCTCTACAAGTTCCTGCATTGAAATCTTTTTCATTTCAATGCCCCCTGCTTTAACTCAGCCCAATTTCTTATCAACTCGAACCTGCCGTTTTTAAAACGGGTAAAATAGACTTTATCCATGCCTTGATGGTCATGCTGTCCGTATGAGACCGTTATGCCCGGAGCTATTTCATAATTGTCCATAGACTCAATAGCCTTGATAAACACCTCTCGATCCAGATCCCGCCCACTACGGCGCAAACCTTCCACAAGAATACGGGCATTGAAAAAACCTTCCAAGCCCACAAGGTTTGCTGTGTCCTCAGGATAATATCTCTTTAGCAATTCAATATAGCTGGCAGCCTCGGAACTGGATAAATCACGATCATCAGCAAAAGGCGGAACCACCTGTGACATGATCACAAGTTTCTTGTCCGATTTCAGGTGCCGGGCAAATTCACGCGCACCCATAAATGACACGGTATAGTAGGCAGGAGAGAGCCCTTCCTGCTGCAAACGGTTCATGAATTTAATACAGGGCCCGCTGGTTCCTATCATAAATACGGCCTGCGCCCCGGAATCCTTGATACGCTCGACACCCTCGCTGACATCTAATGATCCCCGGGTATATGACCCCCTTGCCACCGGCTCAAGACCAAAGTCCTTCAAGGCCAATTCGGTTCCGGTAAGACCGTCAAAACCGAAGGCGTCATATTGGTAAAAAACCGCAATTTTCGTAATACCGAGATCCTCGACCATATGTCGCACGGCTTCGCGGGTTTCCTGATAGTATGAAGGACGAATGTTAATCACATAACGGTTGAAGGGCTTACGCAGGGCATCCGCTCCGGTAAACATTCCGAGCAACGGAATACGTGCATCCTCTACCAGAGGTAAGACCTCCACCGTAGTGGGAGTTCCCACATAACAGAATAAAGCAAAAATTTTATCGTTTATGAGCAGCTTCTGAGTATTGATTAAACATTTTGGCGGATCATAGGAATCATCATATGTAACAACTTCAATTTTCCGGCCATGAATCCCGCCCTGCTCATTGATATGCTTAAGGTAAGCAAGGGCTCCATGAATGGTCTGGGTTCCCAGATAGCTTGCATGTCCCTTAAGTGCGAGAGAAGCACCTAGAACAACCTTATCAGGATAAACCCCAGAATGATCGTTTTCTTCAACTTCTATTGAAACGGAGCGTTCACAGGCAACAAGGACCAAAAACAAAACTAGAAGCAGTATTTTTTTCATTGATTAATTTCCACTTTCAGGGTGGGCCAGACTCATAGCCATAACCGCTTGTCCCTTAAAAAGGGTGCTGCGTTTGCGGGGGGGGATAGCCAAACTGCGTAAAAACTGAAAACTAAGCCTCGTCATCCCCCGCCCCATGGGGCGTGCTGCCCGGACCTCTGCATAAATCAGGTGGGGCTGAAAAGTCTTGCGTGCAGGCTGGTAAATCAACATGCATAAAAGAACCTTGTCAGTGCGAGAAATAACATTCCCGCCCTCCCTGAAAGTAGCAGTCAAAGCGATACCGCCCTTAGAAATATCCAGGACCTGTGGTACTGAAGGATTAGGAGTGCGAAATTTTCGGTTATCAATGAGCACATCCGACTCAATATTATCCAAAATAAAATCTACATCATAATCCTCGGCTTCAAGACGCCAGATTTTGATTTTAATGAAGCGCTGATCAGCGACCTTACGCCTCGCAAAGACCCTACGCTTGATAAAACCAAAAGAAGATCTGCGAGTTATAACCATCCCCTTGTTGTCGGACTTACTTTTGATCAGCCCGACAAAGGCATTTACCCTTTTCTTATCCCGTATCATTTCGGGAAATATGCACTTAGCCTGAGTTCCGGGAACAAGAAGCTCATCGCTGACCAGATCCTTGAACGTAACCACCACGTCGAACTTTTCAACTCCGGCCACATTTACAACAGCAGCCAGAGAACGCTGACCGGAACGTTCGACAAGAACATCCACCTGCATCCGACTCATAACCAGCTTATCGAGAATATCCCGATCACTTGTAACCTTCCAAGGTTCTCCTGTACGACTTACATTTCCAGCCACTCCCACGCTTCGACCTTCTTGGTCATTCTCTTCGACATGAAGGCCCAAAGGTGTTTTTTTTAACAAATCAAAAATAAAATTTTTTGCGCCGTATTTTTTAAGCCAATAAACTATCAAAAGCAGCAAAAGACCTGCAGCAAGAAACATAAAGAAAATCTTTACCGGCCCCGGCATGGGCGGCAAACCGTGGAAAGAATCCTGAATGGTCCCCAGAAATCTAGAATCAACTTTGGACTGTATCATACAACTAATTCTGTTATTGATAGAAATTTACGCAAGCCCCGAACAAGAGCAGGCTGTTATATTTCAGAATATATTATTTCCAGCTAAACGTCACTACTGCATCCGGTGAGTATTTCCTTACTTTTAGATACATTACATACTGCATTGACAATAAATGAATTAATTTTCATTTTCCCGAACCTACCCCTTGCCGACTTTGAATACAATATGTAAATATGATCACAATTTGGCAATAAAGAGGGGGGAATCATGGCCGGAAAGATTCTAGTTGTGGACGACGAAGTCCACATCAGGATGCTTCTTGAACAGACATTGGAAGAACTGGAAGATGATCACGGGGTAGAACTGCTGACGGCTGAAAACGGCGAAGACGGCCTGGACTGTATCCGTGAAGAGTGCCCGGAACTGGTTTTTCTGGATATCATGATGCCTTACATGAATGGCTACGAAGTGTGTCAGGCAGTACGTGAAGATCCGGCTCTTTCTACCGTTAAAATCATCCTACTGACAGCTAAAGGTCAGGAAGCTGACCGTAAGCACGGGCTTGAACTCGGTGCGGAACGCTATATGACCAAACCTTTCGACCCGGACGAAATTTTAGAGGTAGCAAAATCCATCCTGAACATTGAGGACTGATCACACCACTATGAATGCAGGACTTAATCCGGAAATCCGGCTAAAAAGAATCATCAAACCCAAAAAGCTGAGATCGTTCTTGCAAAAGGCACTTCCGCTTCTTCCAGAGGGTTCGGTGCTCTGTGTTTATATTGACGGAACTCCTATTTTTTGCGCTGAACCTGTCCGCCATTCATTTGAAGAAACAATTCTCAGCCCGGTCAAAAACCCTGCCGGAGACAATCTTTGTCTCGGAGCATTCATCCAAAACCGCAACAATCTTTCCGACCCGGAACTGCAACACATCAAATCCGTTCTGGAATTCACTTCTTTCTCCATAGCAAACTACATTGAATCTGAAACCGCACGAAGATTGATCGGAGAGGAAACTCTTTCCAAATACAGGGAACTGGCTCTGCTGCACCGTTCAATTGTCGAACTTAACAATTCCCTGCGCTTGAAAGATGTCATCACCGCCCTGACCAATGAGTGCAAGACATCTGCCCTTCCGGCGGAAATGGGCGCTGTTTATCTCCCCGAAGAAGACGGTTTTACTATTTTTGACAGCTTCGGTAATTTTTCCGCGGATGAATCCCAGCAACTTGTTGAATGCTCATTATTTAAAGACATCATCTCCAGCCTGCGCGGCGAGATTATTAACGATGTCAGCAAAGACAAACGTTGCCGGGGAAAACTTTCCTCCAATATCCGCTCCATGCTGATCATGCCCATCCCCTCTCCAAATGTCTGTGAGGGAGTACTGGTACTGACATCATGCGCTCCGAATGCATTCAATGCCGCCCATCTTAAACATGTAGGGACACTTTCCTCCGTAGCCGGAATTTCCATCAGTAATGCTTATAACTTTGAATCCATCCGGGTTCTTATGGATGCGCTGCTCAAAGCACTGGCCGAGGCAATTGACGCACGAGACCCTTTTACTGCAGGACATTCCGAGCGGGTAGCCCATCTGGCGGTTTCCTTTGCCAGACAGATTTCGCAGGACAACACGAAATTCGTCCACATTAATTTTTCTGATGAACACCTCCGGGAAATCTTCTATTCCGGCATCCTTCACGATATCGGAAAAATCGGTATCAAAGAAGAAGTGCTGACCAAGAAGACACGACTGCCGAAGTCCATGGTAGACGTAATCGGCATGAGGTTGAAGCTCTTCGGAATTCATCACATGCATGAATGGGAAGACGACTATAAACGTATCAAACAAATCAACAAATCCTTGAGTCCCGCTCAGGAGGACCTTGATTTTGTTGATAGTATCAGTACCGTAAAATTCAAGGTTAACGGCTCTACAATTCACATGCTCCAGCCTGATGAGCGTAAGTGTTTGACCGTGCGTCGTGGCAACCTGACCGCTGAAGAGCGTATGGAAATTGAACGACACCCGGCAGAAAGCAAACGCATCCTTGAACATATCCCCTTTCAAGATGATCTTTCTCAATTACTGACCATTATTGGGCAGCATCATGAAAGGCTTGATGGATCAGGTTACCCGGAAGGCCTTTTCGCTGAGGAGATTCTCATCCAGAGCAGAATTCTCGCAATTGTGGACATTTATGATGCCATTACTCAGGAACGGCATTACAAACCTGCGACCCCCAAAGAAAGAGCCTTGAAAATTCTTTCCCTGGAAGCTGCAGAAGGAAAGCTGGACCAGAATCTGGTAGACCTGTTCATCACTAAAATTTCTGAAATTGAAACCGGAGCGGAATCAATTAATCTTGACCGTCCGGTATCAACGAGGTTTTGCAAAACACCTCGTAACAACATGAACTAATGCCGGGCCTTCGAGCTATTTCTATCATGAGGGTACGGCTGTAAAACCCCCGGGGTTTCCGGTATGCACAAAGCCTTATCCACGCTAGTATTGCTCCTGCTGACTTCCTTATTGCTCTGCTCTCCAGCCACCGCAGACAAACACAATACCTTTCTGCTTGGGATGTCCGCCGCCTTTACCGGACCGAGTAAAGGATTAGGGATCGAGCTTTACCGGGGCTCAACAGCCTATTTCAACCACATCAATGCGCAAGGTGGAATAAACGGACACAATATCGTCATCAAATTTTTGGATGACGGTTATAACCCGGAACCTGCAATCCGTAACACCATCAAACTGGTCGAAAAGGATAAAGTCACCGCCCTTTTCAACTACGTGGGCACCCCGACTGTTACCCGAGTACTTCCGGTCATTAAGCATTTCAATTCCCAAGAGCCGGAATACCTTTTCTTCCCTTTCACCGGTGCGCAGCCGCAAAGAGAATTTCCTTACGAAGAATATGTCTTTAACCTGCGAGCTTCATACAGACAGGAAACATGGGGATTGGTTCATAATCTTTATATGGTAGGACGTCATCGCATAGCTGTATTTTATCAGGCTGATGCATACGGCAGAAGCGGATGGGACGGAATCAGAAAAGCACTTAAAGAAAAAGATTTGGATCTAGTTGCCGAAACTACCTACAGACGAGGTGCTTCTTTCAATGACTCCATGCAAGAACAGGTTGAAATAATAAAAAAAGGCAATCCGGACGCAATAATTTCTGTTGGAGCCTATGAGGCGTGCGCAGCTTTTGTGCGCGATGCACGGGATGCCGGGATAGACGTTCCCATCTGCAACCTATCTTTTGTGGGAAGCGAAAATATGCTGGAACTGCTTGATGACCTTAGCCGCAGCGCAGGCAAAGATTACACCCGTGACCTTGTAAACTCCCAGACAGTTCCAAGCTACGAAGACACAAGCCTTCCTGCTGTTCGCGAATACCGCGAAGCTATGGCCAAGAATCCACCTCCGCCGGAAGGTTTCGGCAAAGACTACACCCCACTTGAGTTCAGCTTTATTAGCTTTGAAGGATTCCTGAACGCCAAAGTCATGGCTAAAATTCTGGAAAAAGTTTCCATGCCCCAATATGAAGGCAATATTTATTCGGCAACCCTGTCCATCCGTAATCTGGATATCGGAATAGGTACGGAAATAAATTTTGGGCGCGGAAAACACCAAGGACTTGACGAAGTATATTACACAACCGTTTCTGACGGAAAATTCGTACCCCTTAAGAACTGGACGAGGTGGAGCAAATGAAAATGAGAATGTCTAAAATATTCCAGAAGACCCTGCTCTTGAACTTCATTCTCTTCGGGGTAATTTCCACTTCCATGTCCCTTGTGTCAGCTCTAACTCTGCACAATCATATGGTTGATGAATATGTCAGTAAAGGCAAAGCCATTGCCAGCAGCATAGCCAGCTCCAGTGTTGAAATCCTACTTAACAGGGATGCCTCTACCATCCAGTCCATGATCGATCAATTCAAGGACAGCGACGGAGCCGCGTACGTTTACGTGCAGGATTCAAACGGAGATATTGTTTCGCACACCTTTGTACCTGAAGTGCCTGAAATTCTCAGTAAGACCAGTATTCACCCCAATTCAATATCCATCCGCGAATTGAAAGTTGCAGGACGTGGCGAAGTAATAGACATCACAAAACCCATCCTTGCCGGAATGGCCGGATATGTTCACGTCGGCATGGATAAAAGCATCATTAATAAATATGTCTGGGCGGCCATTGCAAAACTGCAGGTAGTCATGTTTTTCATCTTCTGGGGAAGTGTGTTTATCTTATACATGATGGTTAAACGCATCTCGGAACCGCTCAACCAGCTGACAGAGTACGCAAAAAAACTTTCAGCCCATGACTTTACTGCGGAAATTGAAATCACCTCCAAAGATGAGATAGGACTGCTTGCCGGAACCATGAGAAACATGGCCGAAGAACTGACGACCCTTATTTCAGGGCTTGAACGGGCTGTGGGCAACGCAACCAGTGAACTGCAGGACACCCTGACTTATATGGAAGTCATCATGGACAACCTTGCGGACGGTCTGCTGGTTGTAGATATTAACGGCAAGATATCCGTTACCAACCCCGCTCTTGGAGAACTTTTCGGAGTAACGGAGAATGAACTGCGAGGCAAAGACATCAGAACCTTTTTCCCTGAAGAGATGACTGCTCTTTTCGAACTGGTAAAAGGCTGCGAGCATGAAGTCTATTCCTCTGAGATAGAGCTCTCCGGACGCAAAACAGGGAAAGCTGTGGCAACCCCGATCCATAAGATGGACGAGGGAAACACCCCCAATATATGTCTTGGTGCAGTAATACTTGTCCGGGACATCACCTATGAAAAAGAAGTCGACAATTTGAAAACCGACTTCATTTCCACTGTATCTCATGAGCTGCGTACCCCAATGACTTCCATTCTAGGCTTTGCAAAAATTATCAAGAAAAAGCTGGAAAAATCGGTATTTCCCGTCTGTGATGCACCGGACAAAAAGACAGAACGCGCTATTAATCAGGTGCAGGACAATATCGGTATCATTGTTTCAGAAGGCCAACGGCTTACCGAACTGATCAATGATGTTCTGGACATTGCAAAAATGGAATCCGGCAAAATCGATTGGAAAAATGTTCCCATCGAAATTGCTGAAGTTATTGAAACATCGGTGCAGACAACCACTCCTTTATGGAAACCTCAGGATCTGCAAATGGTAGTGGATGTGGAAGATGACATACCCACCATTTACGGAGACCGCGACAGAGTTATGCAGGTACTGGTCAACCTTATATCAAACGCTGTAAAATTCACTGTTTCCGGCTCCATCACCTGTACTGCAAGGTCGCACGCTGATGAAATAATGGTCAGCGTCAGTGATACAGGAAGCGGAATTTCCCCTGAAGACCAAAAAAAAATATTCCAAAGATTCAAGCAGGCAGGCGATACTCTGACCGGTAAACCCAAGGGAACCGGACTGGGATTACCAATCTGCAAACAGATTGTTGATCATCACCAAGGCCGTATCTGGGTAGACAGTAAACTCGGTGAAGGTAGCTCTTTCCACTTTACTCTGGCCATTGGTACACCGGATGAAGAAACACAAATTCCTGCCCACATCACAAAAACACCAATCAGAGAAGGGCATCTTGGAAGCGTGGACAGTCCGCTGATCATGGTCGCTGACGATGATCCGGCACTGAATGAATTCCTCTCTCAGGTTCTGGAAGAGGAAGGCTACCGGATCATAACGGTTACAAACGGACAGGAAGCTGTAGAAACAGCTAAAAAACGCATGCCGAAGTTAATCACCATGGACCTGAAAATGCCGGTAATGGACGGAGCGCAGGCTATCACAGCCCTGCGTCAGGACCCGTCAACACGTCATATTCCCGTGATAGTCATCAGTGCTCTGGCAGAAGGTCAGCAAGCCGGAGGAGATGCGGCTCTCATCAAACCCATCGATGAAAAAAGATTGGTGGAAACCATTCACGGGTTGCTGCAGGAAGACCTGATCATGTCAGATCCCTGCATGGTTCTGGGCAAAGAGAATGAACCGCCCACGGAAAACCTGCTGGTTATCTGTCCGGGCAAAATCAACTACTGTCCCCCTGCAGACTTGTGGACCCGGGTATCATCAGGATTCAAGGGAACCATATTTATAACTGCAGAACTGAGTAGCAGTCTTGATCTGGATCGCCTTTCACAAACCCCTGACGTACAGATTGTTATTTTACCGGAAAACTGATATTTATCAGCATATGGAAATACCAGCTGAATACGGAACTAAAAAGTACGCCAATTGTCCTAAATGCTCATATACAGGTCCGCTTGCCACATTCAACAGGCAGGCGGGCCTATTTCCCGAAGATAGCATACTATTCTGCCCAACCTGCGGAGCTGCCTCTGATGCTGCCCATTCTTCCTTTTCAAAAGCTCCAGAACTGGTGAGAGAAGGATTCACCATCATTTCCGGCGGTCAGACCGGGGTTGATCGCGGAGCTTTGGATGCAGCTATTGAATTGGGTATTCCCCACCGGGGCTGGTGTCCAAAAGGACGCAAAGCTGAAGACGGACCTATCCCTCCATGTTACAACATGCAGGAGACCTCAGGCTGGCAATATTGGATCAGGACGGAAAAAAATGTGCTTGATTCAGACGGCACCCTTGTCTTTGCCGGAAAGAATAAATCTAAAGGAACCGCACTAACCATCAAACTGGCCCGAAAACACAGCAAACCGATTGCCGTTATATCGTTAGACAGTCCAGATCTTGTAGACACAGTCCGGGCATGGATAGCAGCAAAGAATATTGTAACAATGAATGTTGCCGGACCAAGAGAAAGCGGTGCTCCGGGGATTGGCAGGAAGACACGGGAATTGCTACGAAAGGCTCTGACTAGTCGTCGGGTGCGAAAACAGCAGTTTCAAGAAGAATCTTCAGTCTGCCGATACTTTGTCGAATGTGGGCATCGTCCTGGTCTATTACAAATTTCCTGAGATTCTCCAACTCTTCAGTATAAACCGCAAAACCGAATGTAAGAGCAGCCCCCTTTGACGAATGAACCTTTTCGCGGACAAAGGAGTATTCGTTTTTCTCCAGCCCTGCCTCAATCTCACTGAGTTCTGCGGAGAGAGACTCGATGAGCACAGGAACCAGATCAAATAAATCTGAATCTACATAAACTCTGCCAAGTGATGAGTCGTCCAAAACAGCTCCTCAAAATTTTACCATATTCTCAATTGATTAATTCCTGATTCCAATATCTTAAGCTAATCCACCGCCTCAAAAAATCAAATTATATATTCCAATAGGTATATAATTTTACTCCTCTAACGGAAAAATAGAAATCAATTTCCTTGACTTTATACTGCCTACACTTAATATATGAACAGTTGTTCATATGTACACATATAAGGAATACTCATGACTACAAACTCTGACTGCTGCAATTCTCACAACCCTACTCCGGGTGCTGTGGAACTGGTTAACAGCAAAAGCTGTCCAAATGAGACATTGAATGATCTGGCTGCGACTTTCAAAATCTTGGGAGAACCGGTCAGGATCAAGATCCTGCACGCACTTTCCATAAGTGATCTTTGCGTATGCGATCTGTCAGAACTTTTGGATATGTCACACTCAGCTGTTTCACATCAGCTTAGGATTCTTAGAACGGCGCGCATGGTCCGATTTGAAAAACACGGCCGCAGGGCAATATACAGCCTTAATGATAAACATGTGGAAATCATAATGCAAACCGCTTTAGCACATATGCAAGGCGATGGATGCGGTGTTCCGCTGGGAGACAAATAAATGCTCGATATCTTATTATCAATTGGACAGGAATCATGGGAGGTCTTGCTGGAATCCGCACCTTTCATGCTCTTAGGATTTTTTATTGCCGGATTGCTGAAAGCATTTGTAGGACCGGAGTTTATTTCCAAAAACCTAGGTTCCGGAAAGACTTCTGATGTGTTTAAGGCATCCATTCTCGGAGTACCTATCCCTTTATGCAGTTGCGGAGTCATCCCTGCTGCAGCTCAACTCCGCCAACAGGGAGCAAGCAAAGGAGCCACAACATCATTTCTTATCTCTACCCCTGAAACCGGAGTCGATTCCATCGCTGTCACCTACGCTCTCCTTGATCCTGTAATGGCAGTTTTCCGACCCTTTGCAGCATTCTTCACAGCCGTTGTCGCCGGCATCATGGTAGACAGAAATGAGAAGAAGAACGGAAGCTCCAAAGAGGAACCAAAGCTGATCCCGGATGCAATACTCCTCCCTAAAATGAATGAAGAGAATGAATTATCCGGCTGCGGTTGCGGTTCTCACGATGCACATAAGCACACGCACAGCAGTTGCTCCGACTCAAGCTGCGGATGTAACTCGCAAACTGAAGACCTGGCAAGCTGCTCAGATTCCGGTTGTGGCTGCGGTAATTCTCTTGACGACGACCGCCCTGACTCTTTTTCCGGCAAAATGGTTTACGGTATGAAATACTCATTCGGCAATCTGCTGCAGGATATCGGTATTTGGTTCCTGGGCGGCGTGTTATTAGCAGGAATATTCGGAGCCCTTATCCCTGACGGTTTCATTGAACGCAACCTTGGTGACGGCTTCTTCCCTCTGCTTATTATGCTTGCCGCCGCTATACCTCTCTACGTATGCGCCACTGCATCAACACCCATTGCTGCTGCTTTGGCATTGAAGGGACTTTCCCCCGGCGCAGCACTTGTCTTCCTGCTGGCTGGTCCGGCAACAAATGCGGCCTCATTCACCGTGGTCGCAAAGCTTCTAGGCAAGCGATCAGCCTTCATCTACCTCGGGTCTATCATCGTCTGCTCCCTTGCACTGGGGATGTTTGCCAACTGGCTTTATTATACGATGGGGCTAAGTATTACTGACTGGGTCCAATCCGGAGAAGAACATGGTCATAACCTACTCTACAGCATTAGTGCACTCATTCTGCTTGCCTTAATCGCTGTTCCCAAGGTAACAGCTTTAGTTAAAGGTGAATCATTGCACGGACATTCACACTAACTGCCCCCGTAACGGGGAACAGGAGTAAACTATGACAGGTGAAGGCGTAGAAGCAATAATAGTCATGCTGGTCATCGTCCTTGCCATCTTCAAGATGGTTAAGAGGACTGGAAGCGGATTTGGGCAGACCCATCTCCGTGAAGAAAAAGACAAAAAAGAGATGGACAGCAATGAATAAAATTACTGCCGGAATTGAAGCTCAACTTGAAGAGCTTCGCGGAGCGGAAAACTTTATCGGTTTTTGCGCCTTTGACCTTTTCCTTGATGATGACGAATCCAAACGCAAGGACGGGGTGCTTAAAATATCGCGCCACAACCTGACTCCGGAGACAGGATTCCTTAAGTTCACCTTCATTGTTGACGTTTACGGAGACAAACTTATCCGTAAGCAGGTACTTGATCTGTTCTCCCGTTTCCACGACAGCGAGCTTAAATCCGAGACAGACCCGGACTTCATGTACATCAAACCCCCGGAACCTGCTTCACAGAAAGACCGTGCGTGGTTTATAGGCGAAGTCTTTTTTCACTTTGACTCTGTAAAAGGTTCTTCCAAGGAAAACGTAGTTCGTTTTTTCCTGCCGTTTCTCACACTGCGTCTACCGCTGGAATTCAGCGACCTGCAATGGTGGGAAACTGAAGAAGATGTCAGTGAACACAAGAAATCGGCCATTCAGGCAATTACTGAATTTATTAAAAATAGGTTCTAGACAGGACAATTAATGACTCAGCTCATTTGCCACTGCTTTAGCTACACCTCAGATGATATCAAAAAGGATGTACTAAAAAATGGAAGATCAACCATTTTTGAACGCATTCTAAATGAAAAGAAAAACAGTGAATGCCAGTGCGCAGAGAAAAACCCCAATGGTCGTTGATGTCTTCCGGAAGTCCGCCAGGTGGTGGAAAAAATAACCGGATCAACTGCGCCGCCTTCTCTGGAAACAATAAAAGAGAAATCATAGAAATAAAGAAATCCCCTGCTGCATATGCAACAGGGGATTTCTCAATGTCTTTGTATAAATAAAACTTAGAATTTGAAGCCGATCAGTTCACGGATTTCGTCCATGTTCTCTTTTGCTTTAACCTGAGCCTTAGCAGTACCTTCATGGAGAATATCCCAGACGAGCTGCGGATTTTCATCCAGATGGCGGCGGCGTTCCTGCATGGGCTCAAGGAACTTGGCCATATTCTCGGCCAGAAGTTTCTTACATTCCACACAACCACGGCTTGCATTACGGCATCCTTCCTCAATCTCAGCACAGGTTTCTGTGTCAGTAAGCAGCTTGTGATAAGGATAGAGGTTACAGACATCAGGATCGCCCGGATCGGACTTACGCAGCCTGTTCTTGTCAGTCAGCATGGACATAACCTTAGGCTTAACTTCATCCATGGGCTCACCGAGATAAATACCGTTGTTGTAGCTCTTGGACATCTTACGACCATCAAGACCGGGAAGCTTTGCATCCTCGGTGAGCAGAGCTTTCGGCTCAGGGAAAAATTCGCCATTAAGATGGTTAAAACGACGGGCAATCTCACGGGCCAGCTCAAGATGAGGAAGCTGATCCTGACCAACAGGAACTTGCGAAGGCTTGTACATAAGAATATCGGAAGCCATAAGCACAGGATATCCGAGGAAACCGTAAGTGTTCAGTTCCTTCTGAACCAGCTCCTGCTTGAGTTCCTTATATGTGGGGTTCCTTTCCAGCCAGCCCAGCGGGGTCAGCATGGACAGAATCAGGTGCAGTTCAATGTGTTCCTTAACCTGAGACTGATGGAAAATCACACATTTTTCAGGATCGAGACCTGCTGCAATCCAGTCTTTAACCAGTTCAGGGACAAAACCCTGAATCTTGCGGGGATCGGAATATTCACTGGTCATTGCGTGCCAGTCGGCAACAAAGAAATAACATTCGTGATCTTCCTGAATCCTGACCCAGTTGACCAGAACACCAAAGTAATGTCCTAGGTGCAAACGTCCGGTGGGCCTCATGCCTGAAACTATGCGATTGTTTGTCTTACTCATTTTAAAAATCTTGTATGCTTGGCGGTCCTAATGAACCAGAAAATTATAGAAAAACCCCATGGCCGGACTGATAACCTTACCGAGAAGTCCGAGCATTGCCAGTACGATAACGATAACGAATCCGTACCGGAACGACATAAATTTGAATGCAGCCTCACGGGGCATGAATCCGGCAAGTATCTTACTTCCGTCCAACGGAGGGATGGGCAGCAGATTGAAAAAACACAGAGCCAGATTGATAATGACACCCGCATTGGCGATCATTACCGAAGGCTCAAGAATCCTGAGCATCAACGGCGACATGGAATTCACATCAAGTGAAAGAATTACCTTTACGACAATTGAGAACATTACCGCAAGTGCCATGTTTGCCGCCGGCCCAGCCAAAGCGACAATCATCATATCACGCTGTGGATTCTTGAAATACATCGGGTTGACCGGAACAGGTTTAGCCCAGCCGATCATGCGTGTAAGCACAAGGGCAAGGGTTCCCATGGGGTCAAGATGTTTTACGGGATTCAGAGTAAGGCGTCCGGCCTGTTTAGCCGTAGGATCACCAAGAAGGTAAGCTGCGAAGCCGTGGGCGGCCTCATGACAGGTAATTGCCAGAAGAAAAGGTAAAGCAAGAATGCTTATTTCTTTGATTGTATTGGCTATGTCGAACATGGATTGTAAGCTTGTTCGCTTTTTAGAAGTGATAAATGGCAGGCCAGGAGGGATTCGAACCCCCAGCATTCGGTTTTGGAGACCGACGTTCTAGCCGTTGGAACTACTGGCCTGCATTTATTTTGGTTGCCTTGAGACATCTCTGCCGTCAAAGACAAGCGGGTTCTAGCACCGTCATTTTGGTTTGGCAAGTAAAAAAGGAATCTATTTTCATAGATTCCTAAAATAAGTCTAATTATTTTAATACTCAGCCTAACAGAATGAGCTGAAAATCAGCTTAAGGCAAGCTTCACTTTTTCCTTCAGCTCACTCAAATCAACGGATTTCACCACATAATGATCAGCCGCAATAGACTTCATGTCATGCTTGAAGCTGTCATAAGCGGTACTGAGGATAACCGGAAGATTCTGATCCTCCTGCCTTATTTCCTGCAGCAGATCCAGCCCGGACCTATTAATCCCAAGTTTAATATCCAAAACAACAAGATCAGGTTTTTCACGCCCGATAACCACAAGAATATCTTCGGTCCCGTCAGAAGTTGAAACTTTATAGCCTCCGGCCTCAAGTTCTTCCCTGTAGAGCATCCGTATATGCTTTTCGTCGTCAACGACTAAAATTGTCTTCTGAGACATATGCCACTCCTTGAAAGTCGTTTTTACTTATTACCAGTTTAGTTCAATATTCAAGTTGGGGTCAACATTTATAGACATTTTATAATTCCTTGCACCGGATGCATTGCAGACTTCCGATTCTTGCCTTAATCATAGCACAGGATAACAATGTTTTTTCGTTATGGCTGCTTTTTTTTCTATTTTTCCTTGATTGTAACTTAATGTAAAAAATTAAAGCAAAAAATTCTCCCTCTTTCTAGTAGGAAAAGCTTGATGAAAATGTTCTTAAACGCTACATCCCTAGGCCTCGGACATCAATCTTATCATATAAAATTAGAAAAAGGAGTCTGACCATGGTAATTGTCAAAATCGAACCCGAAGGCCAGACAGTAGAATACACAAAATTAAATACCGTCCTGCAACTGCTTAACAAGCAGGGGCTGCACCATACTGACACTCTGGTCATCCGCAATGGAGAACTGCTCACTCAGGACGAGCAGATCAGACAGGGCGATGAAATTGAACTCAGAAAAGTAATTTCAGTAGGATAGCGATATGAAATGCAAGGTATGTAAAGAAAAGGCTGTGGTTTCACTGCCCAGCCATAATGCCGCGTTCTGTAAGGAACATTTTAATAATTTCTTCATGCGTCAAGTTGCGCAAGGCATCAAAAACCGCAATCTCCTCGAACCGGATGACAAGGTTCTGGTAGCTCTTTCCGGCGGTAAGGATTCGCTCGGACTCATATACGCACTGGCAGAGCTCGGATACGATGTAACCGGACTGCACATTGATCTGGGTATCTATGAATCATCCCTAAAGGCTCGCGCCGTTGTAGAAGATTTCTGCAAAGACAAGGGTTACCCGCTGCGGGTGGTAGAGCTGGAAAAAGAAGGCGTTCCCATGCCGCTGATCAAAAAACACATCCGCCGCCCCATTTGCGCAATCTGCGGTAAATTTAAGCGCCAATATTTCAACAAGGTTGCAATTGAAGAGGGTTACACAGCTCTTGCCACCGGGCATAACCTTGATGACGAAGTGGCCCGCCTCTTCGCCAACACCCTGCGCTGGGATCAGGGCTATCTGTCCGATCAGGGTCCGCTACTTCCTGCGGAGAACGGCTTTGCCAAGAAGGTGAAACCCCTTTTCCGGGTTACTGAATATGAAAGTGCCATATTTTCATTTCTTGCGGACATTCCTTATCATCACCTGCCCTGCCCGTTCAGTTCCGGTGCCAGCTTCACCGGACACAAAAAACTCTGGCGTGATATGGAACTGCGCAGCCCCGGCACCAAGCGCGCTTTCTACAAAGGATTCCTTGACCGAGGGCAGCCCGCTTTCGCAGCTCTTGAGAAAGAAGAAAAGGATTACGAAATCAATCCCTGCACAGAATGCGGTTACCCCACTTCTGCGGGAGTATGCAGCATTTGCAGAATTAAACGCCAGTTGCAGGAATCTATCGAACAGGAATCTCAAGGAGAGAAGTAAGTTATGGGCAGTCCCAAAGTCTCGGTAACCATGCCCTGCTACAATTGCGAGTCCACCGTAAGCGAAGCAATTGACAGCATCCTCGGCCAGACCTTCGAAGACCTCGAACTGGTGGCTGTGGATGACGGTTCCGAAGACAATACTGCCGAAATTCTTAAAGAATATGCTGCCCGCGATCCACGGTTAAAGCCGATATTCCTTGAGCATCAGGGAGTGGTCGGCGCGGCCAATGCTGCCATTAACGCAGCAAGCGGAAGCTACATAGCCCGCATGGACGCAGATGATTTAGCCCTGCCTGAGCGCATAGAAAAACAGGCGGAACTGCTGGACTGCGACCATGAGACAGGACTGACCGCCTGCCGTGTAGGGTTCGGCGGAGACCGGGAAAAGAACGGCGGCTATGCCCATTATGTGGATTGGATCAACACCTTGGTTGATGCTGATGAGATTTCCTTGAACCGTTTTGTGGAATTTCCTTTTGCGAATCCTTCCATCATGGCGCGCAAGGAACTAATTGAAGAGCACGGTCCATTCCGCGACGGAGATTTCCCTGAAGACTACGAACTGGTCCTGCGCTGGCTGGAAGCTGGGGTAAAAATGCGTAAGGTGGATGAAGAACTTCTCATCTGGAATGATCCGCCGGACCGCCTATCCCGCAACCATCCTAAATATACAGTTGAAGCATTCTACCGTATTAAAAGCGAGTATCTTTTCAACTGGCTGCAGTACAAGCTCGGACCGAATCCTAAAGTCGGCATTATCGGTTCGGGACGGACCTCACGTAAGCGATACGAGATGTTGGAAAGCCTCGGGGTGGAAACCGCTTTCTACGTTGACGTTGACCCACGCAAAATAGGAATGTTTATCCACGGCAAAAAAGTAATTGGCCGTAATGAACTACCACCGGCAGGAGAAACCTTCCTGCTCTCCTACGTAGCAAGCTGGGGTGCACGTGATGAAGTTGCTGAATTTCTAGATACACGCGGTTTTGTTATGGGGCGCGATTATCTGTTGGCTTCATAAATAACGAGCACCATTATATTGATTATTTTTTAAAGGGCATACCTGAGTTTGGTTACTCAGGTACGCCCTTTTTTATTTATCCGGCTTGGCAATGTTATCTCCTGCGGGTTATAACTTTAATTATGTGTTTTCATCTAATCCTACACTCAAAAAAATTAAAGCCGGAGCTTCGGAAATGACATGTAATCGATATTGGCCCAAAACTATTATCCTATTCCTTTGCAGCCTGCTCCTCTGCCTTGGTCTTTCCGTATCCGCAAACGGAGCGTCACAACATCCTGTTTCTAACGATGCCCCTCAGCTTATTCCGGTCGTTCAGGAATTTAAAGACCTTATTGAAAACGATCCTGAGCTGCTCATGCTTTTCACTCAAATGTTTGAAATGGTCCCAGACAAACCGAAATTCAAAAATGATCCGGCAGGAAATCCGCAAATCCGTGACTACAATCAGATGTTGCTGAAATTGAGTGATATCTCACAGCAGGCACCGGAATTCAACACAACCGGACTGGTTGGATTTCCCATTAATGCCGTCTTGAACTGGCCCATGGGGACCTCAGCCGGGACAAATGCTTTCTTGGATAGCAGGGTCAATATGCAGTTGAAGAAAATACTCAACCAATGGGCTGTATTCCTTGGATCACCGGACTCACGATATGTCCTTAGCAAGGACCCGAAAAAAGGATGGTTCGGACGGGATGCCCAGAAAGCCATGCCCGGATTTGAAAAGGACTTTGTCTGCGATCCAGGCAAGCCATACCACGGTTTTAAATCATGGGACGACTTCTTTACCCGCCAGTTCAGAGAAGGAAGGAGACCTGTTGCCTCACCTAAAAATGATGCGGTCATTGCGAACGCCTGTGAATCAGCACCGTTCAATCTGGCAGAAAACGTAAAGATGAGAGATAAATTCTGGATAAAAGGTCAGCCCTATTCGCTCTACCATATGCTCGATGGCGACCCGCTGGCTCCGCAATTTGAAGGCGGAACAATTTATCAGGCATTTTTAAGCGCGCTCAGCTACCACCGCTGGCACAGTCCGGTAAGTGGAAAGATTGTGAAGACAAAACTGATAGACGGCTCTTACTATGCCCAGTCACCAACAGCCGGGTTTGATCCGGCAAGTCCCAACAAATCACAAGGATATATCACCCAAGTTGCTGCCCGGGCACTTATCTTCATAGAAGCTGACAACCCGGATATCGGCTTAATGGCTGTCATGTTCGTCGGTATGGCGGAAGTTTCTTCCAATGAAATTACCGTTTACGAAGGACAGCATATAAACAAAGGAGATCAGCTGGGCATGTTTCATTTCGGAGGCTCAACGCACGTGCTCATCTTCAGGCCCGGTGTTAACCTCGACTTTGACCTGCACGGGCAAACTCCCGGCCTAGAATCCTCAAACATTCCTGTCCGCTCGCGCATAGCGACCGTCAGCAAACCTTAATACTATAATGCAGCCTTAGCCCTTGCGGCTGAGGCTGCATCTTCTAAGCTGATCAAGTATGCAGACTGAATGATCTAACAACCTGCGCTAACAAATCTTCTGACCCAATGTTAAACTTAACGAACTTGAGTCCGATTGAAACATTAGTCGAACCACTGACCATATTACGGATGACTCCGACCCCGCTGATTTCCGGTCCATCACCATACATCTTAAAAGAAAAGTCAGCTTTCAAATCGTGCCCCATATTAAAAAAGATATTACCGTCAGGAAGAGTGAATGATATCCGCCCTCCACCTTTGGAAATATCCTTAAAGACTCCCTGCAATTCTTTTCCTTTATAAACAATGCGTACCGGCTGAAAGCATTCTACGCGCTCATTCTTGCGTAAGCTGACCTTTTCGAATGATTCTGGATAACTGAGATAAAGAATAGGATAAGGATATTTCATTACCCTAGTCACAGTTGAACGAAAACCGCATATGAAGCAATCCTTACACTTCGCCCTGACAGTAACATCCGGGTCGTCAGCCAATATCCGCTGATACTCCCTTTCCCGCAAAGCCGGGAGCCACACAGAAAGAAATACTCCGGACTTAAAACCGACAACCTCTCCCCAAAGGCGTTCCTGAGTTGTAAAGAGTTCAATATTTACACTCTCACCTTGCTGAAGCCCGAGGTTATCCAGAGAACCGCATGAAAGAACTGTGAACTTTGTATTACCCGCAACCATTGAGATTCCCACCATTTTTCAATAGTATTTAACCTAAAAAAGCGCTGTTAATATACACCTTATAAGAACGCATTTCGCAATCTATATAGGCTTTAGCGGGAAAATATCAAATTATATTTTTAGTTCTAAAATTTTTGCACTTATTTCTTCAGCTAAAACAAAATCAGGTTCAAATTTAATTCCATCAATGGCAGTGACCGGAATCATACCACCTAATGAATTAAGCGCATAAACATGGTCAAACTTATCAATCTGCGCCAGATTAACCTGTACGCAACCAATTTCAATATGCCGAGCTGCTACAATACGGGCGGTACCGGGAAGCTTGAATGCTGTCTGTGGTTCAATGAATCTATCACCAGCTTTGAATAAAAGAGACGCAAAGGAAGACTCCAGCACATTGCCTTCGAAATCCTGCAGAAGAGCATCATCAAAACCATCCGCTTGTGCAGTCTTCCATGCATTAAGATAATCCATGCGATTGGTGGATTTATGGACCATGAGCGGGCTAAGAAAAACTTGTGGATTAGGCTTGAGGGTCCACGTACGTTGCGGAACATACTCAAAAGGCACAGCGCAAACGATGGGCTGGGTATGATCTTTCTCTACCGGAAAAAATATATTCACACGTGCAAATTCATTCAGGAGACCATTCGCGTTGACCACTTTCCCAATGATAGCCTCATAATCAAGCGGCTCTTCAGCTATACCGAATTCAGCAAGGCTACTGTGCGCCCGTTCCAGATGTAGATCCAGATGACAGATTTTACTTCCGTTCCAACAGATGGTCTCAAAAAATCCGTATCCAGTCCTAAAAGCGGGCTGAGCTAAATCGAGACAAACATCATCTTCATGCAACTCACAATTCCTGAAATAAATCATACAGACTCCGGGTCCAGAATTTTGCCGGCTTTGGCAATGGTTTCCCTGTACTCCGCTTCAGGATCGGAATCAATGACAATACCGCTTCCGGCCCAGTAGTCGAGTTCTTTTGTATTTTGGTCGTAAACAGCGGTCCTGATGGGAATTGAAGCAACCATATCCTGCGGTCCATTAATGATTACGATACTGCCACAGTACGGACCACGAACATGCGGTTCCAGCTTATCGATAAGCTCCATAGAGCTTTTCTTAGGACACCCGGTAATGGAACCACCGGGGAATGCGTTCAAAAGCAAGTCAATACAATCCCGCCCTTCAGCCAGTTCCCCGCGTACCCGGCTGAACATCTGCAAAAGATTATCCACCGCAAATACGGATTTATGGTCCTCAACAACCACCGATCCATAACGGCAGTCGGATGAAATGTCATTGCGGATCAGATCCACAATCATGGAAAGCTCAGAATCCTCTTTTACTGAACTTTGCAGAAAACTGACCAACTCTTCAGAATACTCCTCAAAACGAAGAGTCCCCTTGATGGGTTCGGACAAAACCTTACCCTGCTCAACCCGCAAAAAGAGCTCTGGTGAAGTGGAAACCACCATCTTTTCACCACTGCTGAAGAGTGCGTAATACGGAGCAGGATAACGTTTGTGCAGTGCGAAAAACCAGAGCACAGGATCAAGATTACCACCAGCCATTGTCAAACGGGTGGTCAGGTTCAGCTGGTAAGTCAGGCCGTCACGGATGTATTCAAGAGTGCTTGCCACTCCGTCTTCATAACCCTGTTTATCCAATGACATACGAATATCATCAGTTGCAAAAGACGGCAGTTCGACATCTGGAACAACTCCATTTTCATGAATGGAATCAACAATAGCCGACCGATAAGTTTCATCACAACAAAGCAATTTCAGGGACGATTTACCACTGTCATGTATAAGTACCGCACGGTACTTTTTCAGATGCAGTAACGGAAACTGCACGGCCTTGTTGCTTTCCACTCCACGCAATTCATGCCCGAGTTCATACGAAAGATAACCGATGACAGGCCCATCTTCGGCAAAGCAGAAATCTTTCATTTGTAAACTGACATCTGCGCCGGAAACACCGGATTGCAGAATAAGTTCGTCCTGCGGTTCAAGCCCCAGATAACTCACGCATGAATCAGGAAATTCAGAGGCACCGAGCAGTACATCCGCTTTATGCTCACGCACAAAGTGATAAGCAATCTCCCGAAAACGCTCAAAACTACAGGAGTCCGAAATGATGGAGGGCATATGCAATGAATACTCCGGGTTGCTCGGTTAAAAATGATTCCGGATGAAACTGGTACCCTAACAATGGCAGACTTTCATGAACTACAGCCATGGGAACATGGGCGCTATTCTCGCTGAGCAACTTAAGCCCGTCTCCAAGCTGCGCACAATATAAGGAATGATATCTAGCCACAGCCAGATTATGTCCGGCAAAATCTATGCGTTCGGTGCGTCCGTGAAAGCAGCCGTCCAGCCGTGCGGTTCGCCCGCCAAAATATTCGTTGAGAATCTGCATGCCTAGACAAACACCCAGAACAGGCAGACCGGATTCAATCACTGCTTCATACCCCGGATAGTCCGCAGGGCAGCCCGGACCGGGAGAGATGAAGATCAGTGCGTAAGAGCTGAGATCAAAAGCTTCTCTGCGCCCCAGCACTTCTGCATAAGGATACACAGCAATCCGTGCCCCGGGAATCTCGCGGGCCAGCAGATGCTCAAGGTTGTTGGTGAAGCTGTCGTTGTTGTCGATAAGAAGTATATTCATAGTCTGTGGCGGGTATTTACTGCATCGCTGAAACGGGCACAAGCATGATAAACAGATTCAGAACGGCTATGTTGCACTCAAACGCTACTAAATGTATATGTCCGTATAGCCTTAGAAAAATCCCGCCATTTCATAGGGATTCCAAAGTGAATTTCCTTTGGCCGCCAGAGGCGAAATCCCAAATCAAAAGCGCGTGGCGCATCATATCCCCCGGAGAACAGCATGGAATGTATTTCAAAAAGAGCCTGTGAGATCACCCCGTTCTTAGTCATGGACGTTCTGGAAAAAGCGCAGGAAATGGAACGGCAGGGCCGCAGCATCATCCACATGGAAATAGGCGAACCGGACTTCGACACGCCTGAATGTGTCAAACAGGCATGCATCAAAGCCATGGAGTCCGGCGAAACCCACTACACCCACAGCCTGGGAATCCCGGAACTGCGCGAAGCAATCAGCAAATATTATCGAGATACTTACGGCGTGGATGTCGATCCGGGCCGTGTTATCATCACCCAAGGAACTTCCCCGGCAATGCTGTTGCTCTTCACCTTTATCTTGGATCAGGGAGACAACATTATTGTCTCTGATCCCTGCTATGCCTGCTACAGCAACTTTATTTCCTTCTCCGGGGCCGAAGCAAACAGTATCCGTACTTTTGAAGAGGACGGTTTCCAATACCGCCCGGAAGCAATCGAAAAAGCAATCAATGAACGCACCAAGGCAATCCTGATTAACTCACCCTCCAATCCTACCGGGACTCTGCTCTCACCTGAAAGAATGGAGAAGATTGCCAAGATGGGACCTTGGATTATTTCTGATGAAATCTACCACGGCCTTGTTTACGGGGAGAAGGAACATACCATCCTTGAATACACGGATCACGCTTTTGTGCTCAACGGATTCTCCAAACTCTTCGCCATGACCGGATGGCGGCTGGGCTACATCATCGGCCCGGAAAAATACGTGCGCCCCATGCAGAAGCTCTGCCAGAACTTCTTCATCTCCGCTAACTCAATGGCCCAGTATGCCGGAGTGGCTGCGCTGACAGAATCATGGGATGAAGTAAACCGCATCAAAGGTATTTACGATGAGCGCCGCAAGTTCCTGATCAAAAGGCTGCGCGAAATCGGCTTTGAAATCAAAGTCGAACCCACCGGAGCATTCTACGTGCTGGTAAACATGAAACATCTGGCGGTAAAATTTGATGGAAGTTCCCTCAAGCTGGCTTTCGACATCCTCGAAAAAGCCGGAATCGGTGTCACCCCCGGCATCGACTTCGGCGAAGGTGCAGAAGGATTCATCCGCCTGTCCTACGCAAATTCCATGGAGAATCTTGCTGAAGGAATGGATAGATTGGAAAGATATGTGAAAGAGAATTCCTGATCAGGGAGATATAGATAGAAATGAGAACAGCCCTGCGAACTTTGCGTTCGCAGGGCTGTTTTTTGTTTATTTTGATTGGCGTAGTTTCTTTTTGAGGTAGTAGATTGCTACACCGCAAAAAGGTTTGAGTTTACCTTTTTCTCCCGGCGTTTCATATTCGCATATTTTTCGAAGAACCTTTTCTCGCGGCCAGCTTCCCTTTTTAGGCATTTCGCCAATCACAGCATCAATCTGTGCCTGCCTCTGCATACGCAACCTGCGTAAATTCAAATTTAAAATCCCCGGAGAGTTAACACTTCCAAGCTGCTCATTGAAATCTTTATCTGTAGAATAAATTTCACCGTTAGCTTTGTATTTAATTACACTCTCCACATCAAAATCAGCGGGATTGTATTTCAGGTCGGATGAAGCTTTCAGCACATCGCAATGATGGTTCCTACGCCCCTGTCCTTCACTACCGCAACAGGCAGCCAGCAAATTTCCATACTCAAATCTTTTGTCCACGTTTTTACGCTGGCAAGCCCAATGCTCAACGCGCATTTTCTCAGCTTCGTCACTAATTCTACTTTGGCAGTAGCAACATAAAGCCCCCTGTTCTTCACATAAAGCTTTCCGCAAATCATCTTTCACCCCGCCCTCCTCTGACGGAATGGCTTTAAACGGAAGGTCACTAAGCTGATGATTATTTTCTTCTTTCCACTCCCTAAACTTACGCGGAATCGCACCTTTCTGAATATTCCTCACAAGCTGCTACTCCGAAAGTTCGAGAACAGTCCGCGCTTTAATCAAAGCTGGAACATCACCGAATTCTTCCTCATATTTCTCAATCAACTTCTTTGCTTCCTCGAATTCCTCTTCTTCGATCAAAGTATAAATTCTATTTAGATCTTCTTCAAAATCGGGACTAAAAGCGGACAAATCCATAACTTCCTGCAAAATCTCCGATGAGTTCAAACCTTTGCTTAATTTAGGCTTATCATACTTAATATCCCCATTCTCATCCCGATAGAGAGAAAAAATATTCTCAGCCGGAACTTCACTAAGCACCTGCGGGGAATGAGTAGTGATAATAAACTGGCAATTAGGAAAAGTTTCGCGCAGAGCCGGGACAATGCGGCGTTGCCATTTGGGGTGCAGGTGGAGGTCTATTTCGTCGATAAGGACAAGGCAGGCATGTTCAAGAGGATTAATATCATCAGGAGCATTAAGAACCACATTAGTTGCAATTGCAGCTATTAAACCTAAATAAACCTGTTCTCCTAAGGACAGTTGATTAACCACCAAAGAGTGCTCACCTTCTTTCTTAACAACCGAGAAGGCATCCTCATCTGCATAAAAAGCAAAATTTTTAAACCCAGTAATTTTAGATATAGCCTGCTTTACTGCTTTCAGCTTGATATTTTCTTTAAACGAATTCAACGGTTCATCACTATCTATCATTCTACGCAGTTGAGCATTCTCCCTGTCTTCCTGATTCTTAATCCACAACAACTCATATAAAAATGGAGAAGATCTATCCATAATTAAAGCTATACGAGGATCGATATTTCTCACTCCATTCAGTGCATCTCTACTTGGCGGAGCTGCACTGAATCCAAACCCACGATCCGCAGGAAAATACATCCTCTCTAGATGATCCAATCTCTCAAATTTTTCTTTTAATGAGCTAGAAATTTCTTCAGGATTACTACTACTAACAACAGCAACAGGTTTACCCTGTACAGAAAAAGACAACTCATACATGGCACAGCTCTCATCATTCATTATATCATAAGAAGCGATGAGCAAGATGTTTTCCAAATTCTGTCTTTCGGTCCCAGCAACATGATTTATACGAGCAGCACTAACTCCTCGAACAAGAGCATCTAGAATACTCGTCTTCCCACACCCATTATCGCCCACAAACACATTCAAATGCCTGTCGAACTCGATCTCCATATCCCGGATACCCCGGTAATTGTGCAGCGATAACTTTTCTAAATACATGGCAGGTTGTCTCCTGAAAATTGATATAAAAAATTCCCACCGACGCATTCAACGTCGATGGGAATATAAGTAGCCTATGATCCTATGTTTCTCAACAACCGGATCGTTTTTATTTTCGCACCCTACGCCTCAGCCTCACCACCGCCAATCTTCTCCATCTTAATGAAGAACATGAGCAGGGCCGGGATCATGAACACGGTGAAGACCGTGGACAGAGCCAGACCACCGAGAACAACAGCTCCGAGTCCGCGATAAAGTTCCGAACCGGGACCGGGGGCGATTGCCAGCGGAAGCATACCGAAGATGGATGTTGTTGCGGACATATAGATAGGACGCAGCCTTGAGCGCGTCGCTTCAAGCACGGCCTCACGGTGTTCCATTCCTTCGTTACGCACGTTGTTCAGGGACTGGTGCACAATGAGAATCGCGTTGTTAACAACAACCCCGATCAGGATAACGAAGCCGAGCATAGTCAGCACGTCCAGCGGCTGCGGAGCGATGAACAGGTTCTCCAGCTTCAATCCGAGGAATCCGCCAGCACCCGCGAGAGGTACGGTCAGCAGAATGATGAACGGGTAAATGAAGTTTCCGAACAGGGCTGCCATCAGCAGATAGGTAATGACTACTGCCAGCAGGAAGTTCCACTGCATGGCTTCACGGGTCTGGGTCAGCTTGTCGGCTGCACCGGACATGCGCACATTCACGCCATCCATAAGGCCCATTTCCTTAACCTTGGGGATGAGCTGGTTCTGGACGATATCCATAGCCTGCTCAAGAGGCATGCTCTTGGGCGGAGTAATCTGCAGGGTTACAGTTCTCTGACGTTCAAGGTGGCGGATCTGGGTAATACCGTAAGTACGCTCCAGATGGGAAAGTGAAGAAACCGGAACCGCCCAGCCCTGAGGTGTTGCCACGAGGGATTCGTAAAGGTCTTCGGGAGTACTTACCCTTTTACCAGAAGCCATAAGCTTCAGGTCGATTTTCTTTTTACCTTCTTCTTTAAAGTCACCGATTTTGCGACCATCCATGAGTACGTCAAGAGCCTCACCTATTTCCTGACTGGACAGACCTGCGGCGCGCAGACGGTCACGGTCGGGAACTATGCGAACTTCGGGATAAAGCATTTCAAGAGACGGAATAGGACGAACCTGTCCGCCGGGGATGGCTTCACGGGCCATACCGAACATGGTTCCGGCGGCAGCCATGAGCTTGGGAAGTTCAGGTCCGCTGAAATCAACAGCGACCATACGCCCTTTACCAAGACCTGTTTCAAAGATTGAAGCCTGAATACTAACCCCGAACATACCGGGAATTGAGTTCATGATCCGGTTAAAAAGCGGAATCATAGCCGCAGGACGATCCTCGTCTTTCGAAATAGCACCGAAAAGATTGATATCCGGTGCGGAGACATAGAACAAACTTTCAATCTGCGGGAGGCCGTCCTTCTCCGCTTCCATATGCGGTTTAGTCTGGGCGGCAATATATTCACCGATGGAGTCGCGTTCTTCAAAAGACAGCCCCGGCGGTGGGATAAGAATGGAAAGGACCAGATTCCGGTTACCCTGCGGCAGGTATTCCATCTTCGGGAAGAACGAAATCACCAGCAGAGCCGAAGCCGCCACCAGAATTGCTACAGTGGAAAGCCTTGTTGCCCAGTTACGGATAGCCAAGCTGAGTAATCCCATAATGGCATCGGAAAACTTGGCACCGATTCCGGTGAGAATATTCTTTTTGACCTTCTTCTTGCGCTTGGAAAGGGAATAAAACTGCTTGGCCAGCATGGGAATAACCGAGATGGACACAAACATGGACAGGGAAATAGCGCAGGTAACCGCAATGGCAATATCCTTGAACAACTGCCCTGCTTCCTCTTCGATGAATACGACCGGAAGGAATACTGCAACGGTAGTCAGGGTCGAAGCCAGAACAGCTCCCCAGACTTCACTGGCCCCGTCATAAGCAGCATTGTAGGGACGCTTGCCCATACCTCGGTGACGGTCGATATTTTCAAGGACAACAATGGCGTTATCCACCAGCATACCGACAGCAAAAGAAATACCGGACATACTTACAATGTTCAGTGTCCGGCCCAACCCGCCGAAGACGATGAATGAGCCGATTACAGAGATAGGGATAGCGATTGCTACAATGATGGTTGCGGAAAAAGACTGCAAAAAGATGAGCAGCACTATGACCGCCAGCACACCACCGATAATAATGTTCTGCTTTACCAGATCAATTGCGCCGTTGATATAAGGGGCCTGATCGTAAACCCAGTCGAGAAAGACTCCTTTGTCAGCCAATATTCCTGCATTAAGTTTTTCCACAACATTGCGCACGTTCTTGGTCACTTCCAGAACGTTGGAACCTGGTTCGGGCTTAACACCTATAGCCATACCGGGAATACCGTTATGGAGCATGGAAACTGTCTGCTTTTTAAATCCGGGCAGAACCTTACCGACGTCTCCGATGGTAACTCTCTGTTGACCGGAGGAGGTGATAACAACACTCTCAATTTCTTCGGGAGTTTTGAATTCAGCGGTAGTCCGGATTCGATAATCACGCCGTCCAACGCCGAGGTTACCTGCTGAAACGTTGGCGTTCTCACTTTGCAGGACCTTGGTAACCTTATCGATAGTCAGATTATAGGCAGCCAGTTTTTCAGGAGCGATGATGATGTGCATTTCATTTTCGGTACCGCCGCCCACAAACAAATCGGCAACACCGTCCACACGCTCAAGATACTGACGAACGTCATCTTCAAAATAAGTTGCGTATTCATTAATATGATGCTTGTTATCCGGCAGGGTACGCAGAATCATCCAGATAACCGGAGATGCTGAAGCACCGGTTGCGGAAATAACCGGCCTGTCCGAATCAGAAGGATATTTCTTAACTTCGTTCAGCTTGTTGGAGACCCTGAGCAAAGCATCGTCAATGTTAGTACCGATCTTGAAACGCAAAGAAATGCGGCCGAAGCTGTCAAAGCATTCGGACTCCATTTCCATAAGCCCGGTAACACCTTTGAGCACTTTTTCCTGCTCTTCAATGATATCGCGTTCGATCTCATAAGGAGTTGCACCGGTCCATGAGGTTTCAACTGTAATTTCCGGTTCGGTAACCGAAGGAGAAAGCTGGTAAGGCAGACCGGAAAGGGCCAGACCGCCGAAAAGGACCAGCAGGATAACCCCAACCAGTACAGATACCGGCTTTTCGATTGAAAATTTTACAAAATCCATGAATTACTCCGGCCCGTCGGGCTATTTATTATCAATGACCACGGGCTGTCCGGGCCTGAGTCTTTCGTTACCCTTGGTGACAATATCCAGTCCTGCTTTCAGGCCTTTACCGCGAACTCCGGCATTCATGCCTTTAAAGCCTACTACCTGCACAGGGAAAGGCTGGGCCTTCCCGTCGATAACCGCGATAACCATGGTAGTTCCGCGCAGAGTAATTACTGCATCACGGGGAACCACAACTGTTTCGCTGGCCAGACCGTTAGGCAGTGAAACACGCGCTTCCATACCCTGCTTGAAAGCATTTTCGCTATTAATCCTGATCTTTACCGGGAATGTACGGCTGGCGATATCACCACGGGGAATGACAGCAAAAACCTTACCCTTATACTCCTTGCCACCGGCAGTAATACCGACTTCAAGACCGGGCTTAACGACCTGCGCAACATCCTGCGGAACGTTGACCACTACATCGTAACTGGTATTCATACCCAGCTTGACTACATCAGCACCCACGGAAAGCCATTCACCTAAGTAAACGGTACGTTTAAGCACGATGCCTCCAAAAGGAGCACGAATTGTTTTCTTGGAAAGCTGAATCTGAAGGCGGCGAAGCTTTGCCTGTGAAGAAGCAAGTTCACTTTCCATTGCGATAGCTTTATACCGTTTGGAATCGTATTCACCTTCGTGGACGGAACCGCTCTTGAATAGCTTGGTAATACGCTGATCATCGCGTTTGGCAAGATCGTAGTTTGCCTTGGATTCGGCATAGGCAGCTTTAGCCGCGCGGATTTCAGTGTTGAGTAAATCAGAACTGAGCCTGATCAGCACATCACCTTTTCTGACGATATCCCCTTCTTCCACCTCTACCTTGACGATTTTTCCGCTGACTTCCGAAGCAACATCGGAAGTCTCTGAAAAATAAACCGTACCTATATATGAGGATTCAGGTGCAACCTGTCCGGCAAATGACTTTGATGTCGCCACATGTGCCGGAGGCATCTGGGGAGCCTTTTTCTCAGCAGCGAGAACTGGGCAAGAGGAAAGAATAAAAATCAAAAAAAATATTATCCGTTGCATAGATCTGCTCCGATATGAATTATAACTTTATTTCCGAAGGGCACACTTTACGTAAGATTTGAAGATAGTCAACTGAGAACAGGCATCATTAACATAAGTACGCGCTCACCAGATCATCCAAAAGTATGAATAAATAAGAAACGACACACTGGTTAATTTATAATATACCTTCCCGACAATAGCGCACCATACTGAGCTGGACGATTTCAAAAACGCATAGCCTCTTACCGGAAACCATGAGAAAAATATTTCCCGCTTTAATACTTATGTTTATGTTCCTTTCGGTTTGCACCGAAGCACAGGCTCTGACTATTAAAAACAAATGCAGCTATCCTGTAGCAGGATCTGTTGCTACTGTTGAAGGTAATGTCAGTGTCGCACAGTTTAGACTTTTCCCCGGTCAAACAAAGCGGTTGCTAAATGGATTCAACAAAATGCAATTAAAAGTGCGCACTATTCCGGATGTATATGACCTTGAAATGCTCAAGATAACCTCTACTGAGGTTGATGACCCGGACAGTCACATCGAACTTAAGCAATCTCCCCAAGGTATAAAGTTCAGCGTGCAATAAAGATCTCACCCAATATGTACTAAATAAGAAAGCCCTCCCTATGTTGACCATAGGGAGGGCTTAGTACATTCAGCCTCTACAAATCACTGAGTATATGCTTTTCACGACATACTACAGATTGGCGAGAATAATCTCACCGAATGCTTTACAACCGACCTGCTCAGCACCGCTAATCTGGCTGGCCAGATCGACAGTTACCTTTTTAGCAGCTAAAGCTTTTTCAACTGCATTCTTAATCAGAACAGCAGCTTCTCCCATACCGTTGTTTTCCAACAGCATGGCTCCGGAAAGCAGAATACTTCCGGGGTTAGCAAGGTCTTTGCCTGCAATGGTGGGTGCGGTTCCATGGGTTGCTTCATAAATAGCAAGCTTGTCACCCATGTTTACGCCCGGAGCAAGACCGAGACCGCCAACCTGAGCGGCAAGGGCATCGGAAAGGTAGTCACCGTTAAGGTTGGTGGTGGCTACTACACTGTACTGTTCGGGACGCATAAGCAGTTCCTGAAACATTGCATCGGCAATACGGTCATTAATAACGACCTTGCCTGCTGCGTCTTCGCCTTCTTTGACCACCTTTCCGGCATACTCTTCCTCAGCGAGATCATAACCCCACTGGCGGAAACCGCCTTCAGTGAACTTCATGATATTGCCCTTGTGGACCAAGGTCACGGATTCGCGATTCTGGTCAATGGCGTAATCAATAGCCCGACGAACGAGGCGCTTGGACCCGGCGGGGGTAATAGGCTTAATGCCGACGCCTGCAGTAGGATCGATTTTGGCACCCATTTCGTCCACCAGAAAATCAATTACCTTTTTTGCTTCGGGGGAAGCAGAGCTCCACTCGATTCCGGCATAGACATCCTCGGTGTTTTCACGGAAAACAACGATATCCACCAGATCGGGACGTTTCACCGGGGATTCAATTCCTTCAAAATAACGGATGGGACGAATGCAGGCATAGAGATCAAAAACCTGTCTCAAAGTAACGTTAAGAGAACGGATTCCTTTACCAACCGGGGTCTGCAGCGGCCCTTTAATAGCCAGTTCTGCTTTGGCAAGAGTATCGAGAGTTTCCTGAGGCAGGTACTCTCCGGTTTCCGCGTAAGCTTTTTCTCCGGCAAGAAGTTCAGTCCATTCAATTGTTTTTGCGCCGCCATATGCTTTTTCAAGAGCAGCATCAATAACCGGACGGGCGGCACCCCAGACTTCAGGGCCGATACCGTCACCTTCAATGAAGTATACTTTTTTTGTAGACAAAATAATCTCCTTAATCATAGACACAGCTCCGGCTCCTTACGGCTGTGCAGTGGATTGTGCTAGGCAGGGCTGGACGGATTTTTTCGAGTTATTGCGTAAACTGAAAAGAGGAACCGGATGGCTTCCGCCCGCGGGCTGGACAAAAGGCAGGAATGTATCTGCATTTCTGGATTCAGGCCGGAGATATACGATGTTATTGCAAAAAAGTAAAGATAGACACCTGAAACACTCTCCTCAATGTCATGGTTCGCAAAAAGATCAAAAAAAGGAATTTTAATCAAAACGAAGCGGACACCACAGCAGATTATTCACATATATATATTAAAACGAAAAGGGAGGCCCGGTGACCGGACCTCCCTTTCTGAGTGAATTAAACTCACCTGTGTTATTAACCACCGATGAGCTGCATTGCCATCCTGGGCATACCGTTTGCCTGGGAAAGCATGGCTACTGCGGACTGAGTAAGAATCTGGTTCCTGGTGAACTCAGTCATTTCAGTTGCTACGTCAACGTCGGAAATGCGGGATTCCGAAGCCTGAACGTTTTCAGCCTGGATTGAGAGGTTGGTAATGGTGTTTTCCAGTCTATTCTGGAGAGCACCGAGGTTTGCGCGAATCTTATCCTTGGAGATAATTGCATTCTGCAACTTATCAAGGGACTGCTGTGCAAGTGCCTGGGTAGAGATGGAGTTACCTGCGGCAAGACCTACACCGAGAGCGGAAGCTGTAGAGGTTCCGATTGCAATGTAGTAGTAGTCCTCTGCGGAATCGTTACCGGTGCCGAAGTGGACCTTTACCTTACCAGAAGACCTAAGGCCTGCACCACTGTGATCGCCGGAAACGTTACCGTTAAGCAAATGAATTCCGTTGAAGTCAGTCGCATTTGCGATACGGGTAATTTCTGAAGCCATAGCCTGATATTCAGAGTCGATGATCAGACGCTGGTCAGAGTTGTAGGTACCGGTTGCGGCCTGAGTTGCAAGTTCCTTCATACGGATAAGCTTTTCATCGATAACACCGAGAGCTCCATCAGCAGTCTGGATCATGGAGATGGCGTCGTTAGCGTTACGAATACCCTGGTTCAGGGATTTAACATCGGCACGCATAAGTTCGCGAATCGCCAGACCTGCGGCATCATCTGCTGCGGTTCCGACACGAAGACCTGAAGACAGGCGACGGGTCGAAACTCCGAGATTACCATATGATTCCTGCAGGTTACGACTTGCGTTCATAGCCATCAAGTTGTGATTAATTACGAGCGACATAATAATTCCTCCTTGAATTATTTATAGAAATTCGCCTGAGTGGTTCCGTCCACTCCGACCTTTTACTGGTTAGTTTTCAGTTCAAAATCCGCTTGATTTTTACTGCATAAAACACCCTCCGGAACAGTTCGACTTTCGGCCCACGGCCTTGTAGCCCGGTAAACCACCGACACTTCATTTTGAGCATCTTCGGGCATTACCTGCATATGGACTCGCGCAGGTATCCGCTTAATCTTTAGTTAAGACGCGGAACTCCTAGCTGAGTCCGCGACTCTGTGCAGGCACGGCCATGAGACGGCGATTCTCACATGTCCCGTTATGGGAAATATTCTCAATGCGGTTTAACTCCGCACATTACCAACCTCCGAGAATCAACTCGACCAAATGCCTTCATATGCTCATGGAATTATCGGTCTATATTTTCCGGCTACACCCCCTTGTAAATTTAAAGCTGGTTTGCTCTGCAGTTGAGATTGCAATGGTTGTGCCTATTGATTCATTCGTTTATTTATTTACAAAAAGAATACACAAGATACTGTTTAGACAGTCTTTTTAGAAATTTACATTTCTTAATAGAAGACAAGACAAGACCGAAAGGCGGAAACAGGAGGAAAGTTCTGCCTTATGCGATGGGGAAAATCTTTCCCAGACTTTTGAGGGGGAGAAATTGTTTACAGGATCATGTTTCAAATATATTACTCAAAAAGCAGTTCAGTAAAAAAGCAGTAAAAAGCCACTTTGGAAAACTCATATATTTCATGAAAATAAGAAGCATTCATAGACTTAACAGCCGAATAAGAAATTATCTCTGCCTTTTTCTAACGATATTCATTGCCAGCTCTATCTGCTCGTCAATTCTTTTCTCCTGGTCCGTATCAAAGGACGTAGACGGCAAAGCATCAACTTGGGCCAATTACCTTGAGGAAAGGATTTCATTTCTGGAAACCGTGGTGACCTCGCGAGCAACTTTCGATCACGGTCTCTCCATATTAAGGGTCACCCCTTCAGGCGAAGTTGTTAATACGCGTCCTTTCCCAATCGAAATCAAGTCAATCGCTGAGTCACCTGTATTCCAAAAGGTGAAAGATTTTCAGCCGGGACAGTCTCTCCTTATAAAACAGCCTGCAACCGCGCCATCCGAAGAGGATGAAATATACCTGATTCAAAGGCTGGACCACAGTTTCGCCATTGCCAAAGTTCCCCCTGAAAGTCTCCTTCCTGTGTCACCAAACGACACTGAGCTATACATCAAGGATAAAGCCGGGAACACTCTGTATCGCTCCGAAATAAGCTATTACCCAACAGCCTACCGGATGGGCAGTCTGTTTTTTTCCAATTGGCATGTATTCTTGACAGCGAAAGCTGATGTCCAAAATTTCGGAGGACTTTCCATAACTCTGGCTAAAGATATTTCCACAGAATTTTACGCTGGCTTGCTGCTTATAGCTTTTACCGCAATATGCATGGGAATACTGGTCAAAAGATCTGCATTCTTAACTTGGGATTTAGATAAGAACGAACAGGACTTTATCAGAATCAACAATCTGCTGAAGCGGGTAGTCGATAAACCGGAAAGAAAGATTCAACATCTGGCGACCATTGAATCTACTGCAAAAAGCATTCGGGAAGTGGACTGGGCTACGGAAGCACGTAAGATGTCTTTTATTGAAAACAGAAACTACATTACCGCCACGGCCTTTTTTTCCGGCAAGATACTTAAACTGCTTGACGAAGTTGCATCACACTCGCAACAGCTGACTCGGTCACGCAAGGAATATCATGACCTTGTGCATACTGCCCGCAGTATAATTATAAGGATTGACCGTAATGGGATGTGCACTTTTTTTAATGAATACGCCCAAATATTTTTCGGTTTTTCCAAAGAAGAAATAATAGGGAAAAGTGTTATAGGAACACTGATCCCCAAAACTGAAACAGGCAAGTCTGAACTCGAGTTGATGATCCATGAATTGACCGAAAACCCGGAAAATTTCCCGGTCAATACTAATCTGAATACACGTAAAGACGGCAGTCAGGTCTGGGTATACTGGACCAACAGTCCTATCCTCGATTCCAGAGGAAAACTGACGGAAATACTCTGCGTTGGGACGGACATAACAAAACGCAAAGCAATTGAAACAGAACTTCAGAACACCAAAAACTACATTCGCAACATAATTGATTCCATGCCTTCGGTGATCATCGGGGTGGATAGTCAAAAAAGAATCACCCATTTCAACACTGCCGCCCAGCAATTGGCTGTTATTCCTAAGGAAGAAATCGAAGGGTCCGAAGTGGAAGTGGCCTTTCCTCCTCTGGGTAAATACGCAGGTAATATCACTCAGGCCATAGAAAGCGGGATCCCGGAAACTGGATTCCGAACTCAAGGAATGACAGATCCCAACAGCCATCAGGATATCATCATCTACCCGCTCACCGATGACATGAAGGGCGCGGTTATCAGGATTGACGATGCAACCGAAAGAGTCCGGATTGACGAAATGATGATCCAGACCGAAAAAATGATGTCTATCGGTGGACTTGCCGCCGGAATGGCCCATGAAATCAACAACCCCCTTGGGGGAATCCTCCAAGGTATTCAAAATATTGTGCGCAGGATGTCTCCCGATCTGCCGGCCAACCTAAAGGCTGCGGAAAAAGCAGGCTGCTCAATAGATTCAATCATTCAGTACATGGAAGACCGCAAAATAATTAAAACCCTGAACGGAATAACCGATTCAGGAGTAAGAGCAGCCTCTATTGTTTCCGGGATGCTTGAATTCAGCCGCAAAAGCGACTCCCGTAAAGCACCGGGCGACTTGCGCAGAATTATGGACAAAGCATCCACCCTTGCAGCACAGGATTACGATCCAGTAAAAGGATACGATTTCAAAAAGATCACTATACTCAAGGAATATGACGAGAACCTGAAGCTAACCCCATGCACTGCCACTGAAATCGAACAGGTATTCCTGAATCTGCTGCGCAATTCGGCGCAGGCAATGAACGATTGGCCTGAAATGAATGACTCCCCTGTTATTTCGATAAAAATCAAGAATGAACGTGATATGGTAAAGTGCACAGTCTCGGATAACGGTCCCGGGATGGATGAAACCACCCGCAAAAGGGTTTTCGAACCTTTTTATACAACCAAAGCTCCGGGAACAGGCACCGGACTGGGGCTTTCCGTTTCATACTTCATCATTACTCAGAATCACCATGGGATATTTCAGGTAGCTTCTACCCCCGGTAGGGGAACAACGTTCACAATCCAACTTCCCATCGCTAAGAATTAATAAGGCCCTGAAAATCCGTCTTGGATTTTCAGGGCTTTTCTGTTTTACACTCTAAAAGTTCTGAAAGTAATATCCGCCTTTACTTGGCAGCTCCCATCACTTGCTTAACACTCATGATGCGTTCGTAGGACTGCCTGATTCTACGCTCGGTAATCTTCCCTTCATAAACGAGCTGCTTGAGAGTTGAAACTGCCTTTGTCCCCAGTCCAGGTTCATAAATCAGGTTATTGCCGAAAAGGAGAATATCGGCTCCGGCCTTTACCGCCCTGTAGACCCCTTCCTTAAAACCATATTCCCCGCTAACAGCCTGCATCTGCATATCATCGGTAACAATTATACCTTCAAAACCTAGCTGGCGGCGCAGAAGACCGTGAATAACATTACGGGAAAGAGTTGCCGGATACTTACGATCCCAGCGGGAATTGAAAATATGCGCGGTCATAACCATATCAGCCTTATTGTCGCTGATTAATTTCTGAAAAGGATAAAGCTCACTGCTGTCCCATGAATCAGTCACATCGGTAAAACCTAAATGTGAATCACCACGGGAACTGCCATGTCCAGGAAAATGTTTCAGACAGGAAATAATACCTTCGGCATGCAGGCCGTCAATATACGAATCCGCAAATCGGGCCACGATGCGGGGATCATCCGAAAAACTGCGCTGTAAAGCTGCAATTACCGGATTTGCAGCATTACGGTTCACATCCACAACCGGGGCGAAATTCATATTAATTCCGGCTTCTTTTAATGACTTGCCAATAGTCTGCCCAGCCCTGAATGCTGCCTGAGTATCACCGCTGTTGCCCAGTTCGGCGGCAGAGGGAGTTTCGGAAAACCCCATTTCCCCGGTCAGTCTTTTAATTATGCCACCTTCCTGATCAATTGAGATAAACAAAGGAACTTGAGCATAACTTTGTAGATCGGAAGTGAGCTTTACCAGTTGAGGGGGATTGGCAATATTACGAACTGTGCTGTTCAGGGCGCAATCCTTGCTGAAAAGAATCACTCCCCCGATACGGGCATCCCTGATATCTCCCACTACCGGATTATCCGCACTCAACTCCAATCCCCGAAATCCGACCATGACCATCTGACCGATCATAGTATCCAATTCAGAAGGGCTGGAAGTACTTTTTTTCAGCGAACATCCGCTGAAAATCGCAATAATAAACATTAAAATAAATATTATTTTTCTCAATGGGGAACTCCGTCATTTTTGAATGCAGAATAAAAAAAACATGTTATAGTGAGCATTCTGCAATTTATCAAGAACGGCAAGAATGTTGCCACCGCTTATGATTTCCTATAAACGGATTTCTCCACTTGCGTATAATGAATTGCAAACAGAAGGAAAATGAATGTCCCAGACAGCACTGCAGAAAGTAGTTGAACATGCCCGTGCCGGACTTGAAGTCCGCGAATCTTTTTTTGAGCAATACTCCCAACTCGTGGTTGATGTTTCTAAAGCATTGGCCGTTCGCCTTGCCCTCGGTTCCAAAATCCTCTTTTGCGGAAACGGCGGAAGCGCGGCAGACTGCCAGCATCTGGCGGCAGAGCTGGTTAACCGGTTCAAACTTGAACGCCCGCCCCTGCCCGGAATTGCCCTGACCACGGATTCCTCTATTCTTACCGCCATCGGTAATGACTATTCATATGAAATGGTTTTCGAAAAACAGGTTCAGGCACTGGGACAGCCCGGTGATGTTCTCATCGGTATCAGTACCTCCGGAACCAGCCCCAACGTGATCTGCGCACTCAAAGAAGCCAAACGCAAAGGCATGGTCACCATCGGCATGACAGGCATCAGCGCAGGCGAAATGCTGCCCATATGTGACCATATTATCAGTGTTCCCAGCAAAGACACCGCAATCATTCAGGAAGTACACATTGCAGTAGGACACATGTTCTGCCACCTCATTGACCACTTTCTGTTTGAAGCAGTCGGTGAACTTGAGCCTTACCTGAGCGGAGAATAGGAAAAACTCCAGCAAGCGAGTAGCAGCATGCAGATTCTTATAGTCGAAGACAGCAATACAAGCAGAATGTATCTCAAAGAAGTTCTTAGGATAATTACTCAGGGACTTGAGAACAAAAGCATAGACAGCGCTGTCAGCGGCGAAGAAGCACTGGAAAATTTTGAACACAGATGGCTTGAAGGAAAACCCTACGATCTTATCTTTATGGACATAGTCCTGCCCGGTATGGACGGCCTTCAGACTCTCGAAAAGATCAGGGCCATCGAGCAGAGCAAAAATATTCCTGAAGACAGGAAGGTCAAGGCTATCATGACTACAGCCCTCGATGACAGCACTAAAGCTTCACGCGCTTTTTTCCAGTGTGAAGCTTTATCATATATTACAAAACCGATCACAAAAGAAAAAATTCAGGCAGAACTCAATAAATTCGGGCTGCTTTAAAGGAAATTGGACAATGGATGCACTGACCATGGCTTTTATCCCGGTCGCGGCTATTCTGACCATCACCCCCGGTTCTGACACAATGCTTGTGGTCAATAACACGCTGACCCGCTCAACTGCGGACGGCCTGTGCACGGTAGCCGGGATCAATGCCGGCCTGTTAATCCATGCCCTTGCTTCGGCTCTGGGGCTTTCCATGATCCTCATGAATTCAGCAACCGCCTTTGAGATGGTCAAACTTGCCGGGGCCTTATATATTATTTATCTAGGCGTCCAGTCACTGCGGAGCAGTCGAAAGCAGGAAAAGACCGAATTTTCTGCCGAGCCGTGCAGCAAAGGAATCTCAGCCTCCATCCGTGAAGGCTTCCTGACCAATGTACTTAACCCCAAAGTTGCGGTATTTTATCTTGCACTGCTGCCCCAGTTTATTTCTCCCGGAGAATCAATCCTGCGTCAATCCCTGCTCCTCATGACCATCCACTTCAGCATGGGCATTCTCTGGTTCAGCTTTATAACCCTTGCTCTGGGCAAAGTGCGTCACCTCATTTCCGGCGGTAAATTCAAGAAACGGCTTGAAGCCATTTCCGGTATAGTATTTATCGGTCTGGGGCTGAAAATGGCCCTTGCCAAAAACTAGCCCTTACTCAAATGCCCTTGCTATCCGCAGGCTGAGCCCGGAATCTTCCAAATCGCGGGCGGCTTCTTCCGCACTTTCACGGTCAGGACAGACCTGAAGCACAAGCTGTGCGCATTTGGATTCATCATAGACCCAGACATTTTCGTCCAACTCTATGCCAGCGAGATTCACCCTGTGAAGCAACTCTGCCCGGCACTTTTCCCTTTGATCAAAAGCATTCTGATCAAAATCCGCACCAACCGCCAGCACCCACCATTGCCCTGTCTTTTGCAGACTACTCATCCTTAACTCCTTTCTTATTCTTGAGTAAGGACAACAACTTGCCCCTCAAGCTCACAGATGTTAAAGTTAAACATGCTATTATCTAAATCTATACCTTCTTCCGGCATAAAAAACAAAATCGCACTATGTGCAGCTTTGTTGGTTATTGCCGGATATTTCTTTATTCCCTACAAGGAAATCAGACTGGAAAGGATAAGAGCCTTTGGAGAAAACAAAGCTATAGGTATAGTTATTGAAAAAAACAGCCGAATAAGCGAACATAATTTAAATGAAACTGAAAAAGAACGTCAGACCGTCAGGTATCGTTTTATTGATCCTTCCGGTTTGCCCAGAGAAAGAACAGCTGCTGTACAAAGCACATTCTGGAGGAGGGTTTCACTGGGGGATAGTGTAATTGTGTATTATGCCAAAGCCGCACCACAGGTGTCTCGCATTGAACATGAACAGGAAAATGCAGTGGTCCGGATTTTAGCCAAATTCTCAAGGGGCAATACACAATAATCCATGCCGAAATACTTAATGTCCTGAGGAACTGCATCCCACAGTTCTCAATCATATTTTAAGCCGGATCTGCGTGCGTAGAGGGAAAACGCGAGCAAGGCTGGCAAACGTATCTAACTTTGGATCAGGGAGAGAGCATGTTAAAGAAGCTGGCATTTCAAACAAAACTTATGTTTGGAGCAGTCTTAATAGTTCTGGCTACTATAATTTTCATGACCGGAATAAACCTGTATAAGGTACAGGAATCGCTTCATACGCTGGGTCAAACATCCATGAAATCTATCGCTGACAGCGTTCATTCACTCATGGAAATGCAGAATGACATCCTGATGGACAAGGTAAAAGCAGACATCGATATTCTGGATAAACAGATCTTTTCACTCGGCTTTCCAAAACTCAACAAGCGCCACCCCATTGAAACCACCATCACAAACCAGGTCACCAAACAAAGCGAAACCGTAACCATACCCAGCCTTGAGTTCGGTGGAATTGCTGTAAATGATAAGTTTGATATCGTTGATGACCTAAAAAAAGAAATCGGCGGAACAGCCACAATTTTCGAAGTCCTCCCCGGCAAGCTGTTGCGTGTCTCAACCAACGTGCTCAAGCTGGATGGAAACCGGGCCACAGGCACATATATCCCCGACTCAAGCCCCGTATACAAAGCTGTAATGGCCGGTAAGACCTACTACGGGATGGCTTATGTTGTTAACGCATGGTACATCACCGCCTACAAACCCCTGACTGACCTGCGCGGTAATATTGTCAGCGTCATTTATGTAGGGCGCAAAATTATTACTAATGCCTTTAAAAAATCCGTTATGGCTTCAAATGTAGGTGGAAAGGGCTACGCAATGATATTCAACACTAAGGGTGATATCATGCTCCACCCGACCCTTACCGGCGAAAATTTAAAAGATACACCTAATTGGAATCTTTTTGCCGAGACAGAAGAAGGGGAAATTGAATACGACGAGGACGGGGAATCTACATCCGCTTATATAACGGACTTCAAACCATGGAACTGGTCATTTGCATTTGTGATGAAGACATCCGATATGTCTCATGGCGTGGACCGCGACATTTTCATTACCAACGTAATCATCGCCGTGGTTGCTCTTTCCATCTCAGCTGTTATCCTACTGCTGATGATCAAAGCGACCACCAGACCGCTACAGCAGCTTTCAGACTTCACAGCCAAAGTATCTGAAGGTGATTACGATTCCGAACTTGAATATGAAGCAGATGACGTGGTCGGCCGTACAATCAGTTCAGTTAAACACATGGTATTCGAACTGAAGAACAAGCTTGGTTTTTCCAGCGGCCTGCTTAGCGGACTGACCCTGCCCTGCATAGTTGTGGATCTTGATAAAAAGGTTTCCTTCATTAACCAGCATCTCATTGATCAATTTGGTTTGAACGGCACTCCTGATAATTATGTAGGGAAACGCTCCAACGATCTGGTCACGATCCAAACCATTCGTGATACCATTGACCGCTGCCTGAAAGAAGAGAGCAATTTCTCTGAAATTGAGATACACGGGCATACCGAGGGCGGCAAAGAATTCTACGCCATTATTGACGTAGCTCCTCTGCACGACCTTGATAAAAAGCTTATCGGGGCCTTCATGGTCATGAATGACATCACAACCATTAAGGAAAACGAAAAAGCCATTACTGCCCAACGTGACACCATTGCAGCAACAGCAAGGGATGCGGACGAAATATCCGATCAGCTTGCTTCCGCTGCCGATGAACTTTCAGCTCAGGTTGACGAATCCCGCAGGGGTGCTGAAGTCCAGCAGCAGAGAGCCAGTGAAACAGCAACTGCCATGGACCAGATGAACGCAACAGTTATGGAAGTCGCCCGTAATGCAGGCGAAGCCTCTGAAAATGCCCGCGTAACTAAGGAAAAGGCGCTGGAAGGACAGGAACTGGTCGGACAGGTTGTTACCTCCATTCAGGCCCTTGAGCAGAACTCTGAAGAGCTCAAATCCAGCATGGAAGAACTCGGACAACGCACCGACTCCATCGGAAAGGTCATGAATGTTATTACCGACATTGCGGACCAGACCAACCTGCTGGCGCTTAATGCAGCCATTGAGGCAGCACGTGCAGGGGAAGCAGGTCGCGGATTCGCGGTTGTTGCCGATGAAGTACGTAAGCTGGCTGAAAAAACCATGGATGCAACCAAGGAAGTTGGCGAGGCTATTACTTCCATTCAGGACAGCACCAGAACAAACATCAGTGCTACTGAAAACGCAGTTAAGTCCATTGTTGAATCAACTGATCTTGCATCTAAATCTGGTAACGCCCTTGATGAAATCGTGCACATGGTAGAAACCTCTGCCGATCAGATCGAAGGCATTGCAGCTGCAGCTGAAGAACAATCTGCATCAAGTGAACAGATCAGCCGCGCCACCGAAGAAATCAACGAAATCTCCGCTGAAGCTGCTGAGACCACGGTTCAGTCTGCTCTGGCCATCTCGGAAGTTGCTGAACTGGCTTCCAAGATCAAGGAATTGATCAGAAACATGCAGTCATAAGGACGGCGACAAAGACAATCAAAAGGCGGTTTCCCAAAAGGAGGCCGCCTTTTTTATGAGCATGTCTGTTGACCCGTCAAAAAACACTGTGTAACCAGCTTTCATACTGAAAACAATCAACCCTTTTGACTTGGCGGTAAAGCAATCATGTGCGGCATTGCAGGCTATTTCAATCCCGGTGGACATCCCGGAGACATTAGACCCATCCTCGACCTTATCTCCCATCGCGGACCTGACTTTCAGCACATCCACACAGAGGAAAACATAGCACTGGGGCATACCCGGCTCTCCATCCTCGACCTTTCCAATCGTGGAAATCAGCCCATGAAGGACCCGAAAACCGGGAACATCATTGTCTTCAACGGGGAAATATACAATTTCAAATCCCTGCGTGAAGAATTGATAAGCAAAGAACACACCTTCAATTCATCCGGAGATACGGAAGTCCTGCTCAAGCTTTACGGGGAATACGGCGAAAAATGTATTTCCATGCTGCGCGGCATGTTTGCATTCGCCATCTGGGACAATGCCAAAAAACAACTGTTCATCGCACGCGACCGCCTCGGTAAAAAACCGTTCTTTTACTCTCAAAGCAGCAACAATTTCATTTTTGCTTCTGAGATCCGTGCCCTTGCCGCTCACGCTGACATTTCAAAGGATGTGGACGTACAGGCCATTGACCTGTTCATGAGTACCGGATGCGTTCCGGCCCCCTTTTCCATCTACTCAGACATCAGAAAACTCCCGGCCGCCCATTACGGCATTGTGAATACTCAGGGGCTTTCTCTGCATCGCTATTGGTCCCTTGATTTCACCCGGAAAATTGAATGTTCGGAAGAAGATGTACTGGAGTCACTGCACAGCCGACTTCTGGAAGCAACCAGAATCAGGCTGGAAAGTGATGTTCCGCTGGGAGCCCTGCTTTCAGGCGGGGTCGATTCCAGCCTTGTCGTAGCGCTTATGGCTGAAGCCGGAAGTAAATCTATCGATACCTTCACCATTGGTTTTCATGAGAAAAAATATGATGAGTCAGGTCATGCAGCAAAAGTAGCAAAGCATCTGGGCGTGAATCATCATGTGGAATATCTGGACCCGACCCAGTTTGAAAATATGCTGCCCGCAGTTGTCCGCCAATACGGCGAACCTTTTTCCGATGACGCAGCTTTGGCAACCATGCTGCTCAGCGAAGCCACCCGCAAACACGTTACCGTTGCCCTCAGCGGTGATGGAGGGGATGAACTTGCCTGTGGGTACTCTGCATACACCCATGTGAAATTGGCTTCGGCCTTAGCACCTCTGATCGGTAAAAAGATTCTGCCGGAAAAGAATATTCACAGTGCCTTCAACAGCAATTCGGCAATTGGTAAACTGCGCCGTAAGATGATCTGTAAGTTCCACCCGGAATTCAAACGCATACTGCGCAATGAATTCAAGATCGCCCGCTATAAAAATGATGTCTACCGCGCTGATGTTCGCGAACAGCTGGGGCAATTTAATTTTAAATGGCAGTACGAACTTTCCCGGCAGGCCTGTATGCACGCAAACACCCCGGCAGAACGACTGCTCTGGATGGATACCGTCCATTTCCTCGCCGACGCCCTGCTGGTAAAGGTGGATATTGCTTCCATGGCTCACAGCCTTGAAGTGCGTTCTCCGCTGCTTGATCATGAACTTTTCGAGTACATGGCCAGCCTGCCCCCTGAACTTAAAATCAAGGGCGGTGAGTCCAAATATCTTCTCAAGAAGCTTGCAGAACGCTACCTGCCCAAGGATATCCTTTACCGCCGCAAGCAGGGCTTCTCCATGCCTGTCGCCAAATGGACCAGCGGCGATTCTGCAGATTTTACACTCGATGCTATCAGTCAGGCTACGCCGTTCCTGCAACAGTTCTTCGATATGGATGCGCTGAACAAACGCATTGATGAGCATGTCTCAGGACGGAAGAAGCACAAGAATTTTGTCTGGAACATACTGAATCTTGCTCTTTGGGCCATTGAGCACAAAAACGGCAGGGTCTAAAAAAACAAAACTCCCGGTTTTCTTTAAAACCGGGAGTTTTATTACTAATTAATCTTGCGCATCCTGCCCAAGCCTGCCGAGACTAAAAAACCCGCCACACTGACGGCAATTATCGTAGCTCCCGAAGACAGGTTCAGCTGATATGAGAGCAATAGTCCGCTCACGCAAAAAAACATACTCAGAATGGAAGAAAAAAACATCATTGAAAAAAGGGATGATGTCCTGCTCTCAGCAATCTGAGGTGGGATAGTCAAAAGGGCGATGACCAGAATCAGACCGACCACGCGGATGACCATAACCACACTAAGCGCAATAAGCGCCAGCATGACGAAATACAGCAGAGTTACCGGGACTCCACGCGAACGGGCGAACTCTTCATCAAACGACATAGCCCAGAAGCCCTTGTAGCAGGAGAATACAACCAGCAGTACAAAGGCTGCCAGCCCTCCCATGAGCATAAGGTCAGTCTTAGGCGTAGCGAGAATGCCGCCAAACAGATAGCTCATCAGATCCACATTGTAGCCGGGGGTAATATCCAGCAGGATAATCCCCAAAGCCATACCAGCAGCCCACATTACACCTATAAAAGTATCAGCCCTTTCCTTTACGCGCATGGTCACCAAAGCCATGAGCAGAGCCGCGCAGACAGCGAATGCAGCAGTAACCGGAAGCATAGGCAGGCCGAGATAAAAGGCCAGCCCAACCCCGCCATAGGAAGCGTGGGCCACCCCGCCAGCCAGCAATACAACACGGTTTACGACTACCAGTGCACCGATAATCCCGCAGATGATGGACGCCAGCAAACCGGCCATGAGCGCATTCTGCATGAATTCATAACTCAAAGCCTCAAGCATTCCAGTCTCCTTCAGTCTCATCTGATTCAGGATGATATTCAAGCACACGGTGCGGAAGTTCACCATGGGTTATCAGCTCAATGGGGCAAGTGCCCTTAAGGGTTTCGCCATAAGCCTCGCTGAGCAGCTCACGGGTAATCTTGGGCTGTTCATGTAAGTGAACTTTGCGGTTGACGCAGGCAACGGATTTCACACCCTGCCCGAGCACGGAAATATCATGGCTGACCATAACAATGGTCATTTCAGCATTAAGCTCTTTGAGCAGGCAGTAAAGACCGCTTTTACCGGCCTGATCCACGCTGGCTGCCGGTTCATCTAAAAGCAGCATCTTCGGCTCATCCACAATAGCTCGGGCAATGAATACCCGCTGTTTCTGCCCACCGGACAGATCGGAGACCCTGCGGTCTATATGCTCAAGCATCCCGACCCGTTCAAGAGCCTTTTCAACCTCTCCGCCGGAACTGTCGCCGAAGCTTAAACCGAAAACTCCCTTAAATCCCTGAGAGACCTTACCCATGAGCACAGCATCACGGACGGTGATGGGAAAGCTGGCGGAAACTGTTGTATATTGCGGCATATAGCCGATGCGTCCACCATGCCTGCCCGGAGGCATACCCAGTATTTCAATACTACCCTGCTGCGGTTCAATCAGCCCCAACAGCAGCTTGAGCAAGGTCGTTTTACCGCCCCCGTTAGGTCCGATAACAGCAAGATAGTCTCCCGGCATTATCTCAAAACTGGCATGGTCCAGCACTGTATGCTGACCGTACCCGAAACTTACATCATTAAAACTTATTACACTTTTTTGATCCATTTAATCTTACCTTCCGCCATTTGTTCAGGCGAACAAGTTGATAGCCTAATTGAGAATGGATTGCACTATCTTTTTGCGGCAGTGTTTCATATAATCATCAATATAAAGTTTACAACAGTCACACTCTATGCTCCCTTCAAGGTTAAATCTCCGGGCTGAAAAGGCAAGGAAATTAAGCATAACACTTTAAAAGGAATATGGAAATGCAACTTTTATTCATAGGAGATTCACTAACTTCCGGAGTCAGCGACTCGGAGAGACTGGGCTGGGCGGGACGAATCTGCAAACAGCTTGATCCTCAGGGAGCTAAACTCACAGCTTACAACCTCGGCGTACGGGCATCCACCACAGCACATATTGAATCCCGCTGGGAAAAAGAAGCTGCCGACCGTATTAATCCTAAAGCCCCTGTTCTGCTGATCTTCTGCATGGGTGCACCTGATGCTGTAAAAAACATTCCGCTTGAACAAAGCAAGACCTGTGTTGAAAACATTCTTCACAACGCAAAAAGCAACTACGCCACTGTGTTCATAACTCCGCCGCCCATGATTGATGAAGAGAAAGACAAAAGAACAGAAAATCTCTCTGCTGAGTTTATTAAAATCTGCTCAAAACTTGACATTCCCTGTCTGAATATTAATTCCTCTCTGCGGGAAAATACCGCTTACATCAAGGCCCTCAAGGAAAGCGACGGAGTCCATCCAAACGCGGAAGGTTATGGCATCATGGCCGGAGTGATCAGCAAATTCATTTCCCCTTACATCCTGCCCCACCTCAGCTAAATCACGTCTTTCCCACAATCCAGTTACAAACCGGACAGCATTCCCTTGATGGGGATGCTGTCCTTATTTGATGAGGAGATTTCCCATGAGATCATTTGCCAGCGACAACTACTCCGGTGTCCATCCCGAAATAATGAAAGCCATCATGGAAGCAAACGAGGATCATATGTCCTCCTACGGTGCCGATCCGGTTTCTGCGGAAGCTGAACTGCTTTTCAAAGCGCACTTCGGTGAGCAGGCCAAAATTTTCTTTCTTACCACCGGGACAGCCACAAACACCCTGATCCTGCGTCATATTTGTAAAAGCTGGAATAGCGTCATCTGTTCCGAAGACGCGCATATCAATGTAGATGAGTGCGGTTCACCGGAAAGCATGGGTATCAAGCTTATGCTGGCTGAGACCAAAAACGGAAAGATCACTGTTGAGACCATCAAACCGCTGGTCCCTTCTGAACCGGATGTGCACCGTGCTCAGCCCGCAGTAATTTCCATTACCCAGAACACTGAACTTGGAACCCTTTACAGTTTGGATGAAATCAAATCCATCTGCGATTTTGCTCACAGCAAAGGACTCCACGTACACATGGATGGAGCGAGAATCGCCAATGCTGCGGCCGCTCTAGGTGTAACTTTTAAGGAAATGACCGTTGACTGCGGAGTGGATGTACTTTCCTTCGGCGGCAGCAAGAATGGATGCATGTGCGCTGAAGCCGCAGTTTTTATCAACCCGGATTTAGGCAAGGACTTCGAATATATCCGCAAGCAGAACATGCAGCTTATCTCTAAGATGCGCTATATCGGCGCACAATTCAAAGCTCTGCTTACCGACGAACTCTGGAAAAGAAATGCTGAGCATTCCAATTCTCTCGCACGTAAGCTGGCGGAAAAAGCCGGTGCCATCGAAGGTGTAAAAATCACCCGTCCGGTAGAAGCCAACGGTGTGTTCGCTATCATCCCTGAACATGCAGTGGAGAAGCTGCAGGAAAGATTTCCTTTCTACGTATGGGATGAACAGACAGGAGAAGTGCGCTGGATGACCTCATGGTCTACAACAGAAGAAGATATCGAAAACTTCTGCGCTGCTTTGAAAGAATTAATTTAATTTTGCCTCCGGCGGCTTAAACCCTTTTGCAAAAGGGTTTAAGAATCCCAAAACCTTTTATTATGGCTTCGCCACTATTGGCAGGAGACCGTAAATTAATTTAACGCCCTCTTTTCACACCGTAAAAGAGGGCGTTCATTATATTACTGTAAATCGGTCCTAGGCAACTTTTTCATCATTACTTGGGCAACCGCAATCTTTCCTATCACCCGCCGCCGGAAATTTTAGATGGTAATCCAAATATTTTCTGCCCTGTTCCTTGCCCATAAACTTAAATAGGCTGCGCTCGGAAGTTTCCAACAGATCGACCACGATCAGGCCATCAAGAGCGTTTCCGAAATCAGGGTCTACATTAAAGCCGACCAGCTTGCCGCCGATCTTTAAATAATGACGCAACAGAACCGGAATTCCTCCACCGCCTTCAATATCTTGAACTACTTTCTCTAAGTCTGACTCGTCAGCGAAGGACACACCCGGTAAGTTTTTCTTCCATGCCTTAAGCTTCTTGAATTTCAAAGGACGGGCCGGAGAAATGAGCTCTGCCAGATCTGCGTGTCCATTGTGTTTCAGCAAAATGTCAGCAATCAACTCACGGGATATTTTCGTATAGTCATTGGAAATGCTAACGCATCCAAACAGGTACCGGTACTGCGGATTACGCGCGAGGTAAGCGGCAATTCCTTTCCAAAGCATCATCAGTGAATAAAAATTCTTTTGAAAACTGGGGCGGATAAAAGACCTGCCCAGCTCAAGGGCCGGACTGACTTTATCGAAAAACTTGGGGTCGAAGCGGAAGAAGGAATGACTGTAGACGCCCTTCAATCCGAATCGCTTAATCTGATCATCTGTACGGGCAATGCGATAAGCTCCGGCAATTTCCTTACTTTCCTTGTGCCAGAGAACAAGATGGATAAAGGTATTATCGAAACGATCCACATCAACTGCCAAACCGGTTCCTTCTCCGACCTGCCGGAAGGTCTTTTCACGCAACCGTCCAATCTCATGCATGATAAATGGACAGTTGGCAGCATGAACTTCATGTACGGCAAATTCGTTATTTTCCACCAGCACGGATTCCGGTCCGAGCATGCTCAGCTCGGTAATAATTCTGCGTTGTGAAGTCTGATCACTTATGCTTGCTTCCTTTTTCTTGAACGCAGGCAAAGCTATCCTCTTCTTTTCAAAACGCGAGCGCAGGCTATAAGTGCGAAAACGCAAGTATTCCATAAGTTCCTGATTGCTCTCAAATGAAGCAAGACGATCACCACTGACGGTATTGCCCACAGCAAACTTAACCGGCCCTGATTTTTGTTTCAGGTTTTCGCGAGGCAGAAGCACAGTGCGCAGGGAAGGATGGATCACCCCCGCAGCCTGAAAGAGAACACTGTTACGTCCATTAAAGAAAACAGAAGTGGCGCTGGCTCCGGTTCGCTTGATAATCCCACCGACAGTAGGACTCCATGCCGGGTCTTCAACCTTAACACCCCTGATATTTAGACTGGCAACCTCTCCGGCCGGAAAGACAGCCAGCATCCCACCGGCCTTCACCCATTTAACCGCTTCCTTGAGCCCTGAAATATTGCCCAGGTGAGACTCCTTGCGGCCGAAAGGGTCTACCGAGATCAAATATTCATTCATCTCAGGAATTAATCCGAGCATAAAATTTGCCATGATTTTAATGTCCGGTCGAACGGCTTTTAGTAATTGAATCAGTATCAGCCCTTCTACAACGCCAAAAGGATGATTCGCCACAACCACGGATGGTCCTTTTTTTGGGATCCGTTTTAATTCCTGACCATCAAGTTCAACTTGAACCCCTAACAAATTCAGAGCCTTGCTAACAAAATCATCGTGATTCTTTTCACGCCAGTGCTCTTCATCGTGCAATCGATTATATAAGAAATTTAACCGTGGCAGACACAAAAGGTGTGATAAGGGCTTTTCTACAAGAGAAAATAAAGCACCTCTGAAAGGATCTACAAACGGTGATTTCAAACTGAATAAATCTGAACAGGCTTCACGTCCCATCAACAACTCCCGGCTATTAATTTTTGTTGATCTACCTTAGCCGGACAGACGCTAACGTGTGTTACTCTATAGTGACATGTGCCTTACATTTTTTATTCCCGAGCACTCAGCAATAGGGTGTCCTATATTTTATACAAAATAAAAAAGCAGGCAATTTACCGCCTGCTTTTATTTTTTACTTGTCAACTGTTTAAAACTTTACTACTGAATAACTCCAAGATCGGCTTTCATATGCCAATGATCCCTTGGGATTGGGATACAGAAACTGCGTTTAGCCACGTCGGCACACAGTATCAACCCCTTTGTATCCTGATCCCAAAACACACGATCTATAAAAAAGGCTATAGCTTGTGAATTGGTCAGTGTCTCGGGACGGCTACCGGGCATGAATCTTTGCATCACTGCAACGGCAGCTTTCTTCAAGGTAAGCACAGCGTGGGTTGAAATAGCTACATCCTGAAAATCCAATTCATGGAGTATTGCGCTTTCCCCGGCCATGACTTCAGCGATCTTGACCCGCTCCTCAGACGCTTCGCGGTGTTGATTATTCATGGTCTGCCTCCTAATGCTGTTACGAGATGCAAGTACTCAATCACATGCAAAAGACGAGCCGACTGTTGGTATCAGTATACATTATTATTTTTGTAAAAACAAAATTTTTTTTAACACGGGCGCATTTATGAATGACAAATATTTAGGAGCGCGACTTCAGGAAGACGGTAAATGTTCTTTTAGAATTTTTGCTCCGCATGCCCAACAGGTTAAAATAAATATACAAACCCAACAAAATGAGGGCTACCCTTTAACTCCTTCCCAGTATGGTTATCACGAAATAACACTGGAAGAGATTCAGCCCGGAACCTTATATTCTTATGTATTTGATGACGGTCCAGCAATTCCTGACCCTGCTTCTTCTTGGCAACCAGAGGAGCAACGAAACGCTTCTGCAGTAGTCGGACATCATATTTTTGACTGGGGAGAGGACGATTTTTCCGGTCTGCCCATGAGCGAAATGCTCATTTACGAAGCTCATATAGGCACTTTCAGCCCTGAAAAAAATTTCCAGGGAGTTATATGCAAACTGCAGCACCTTAGCGAGCTGGGGATCAACACTTTGCAACTTATGCCGGTAGCAAACTTTGCCGGTAGGCAGGGCTGGGGATATGAAACCACCTTCCCTTATGCAGTACATCCTCCATACGGAAAACCGGATGACCTTAAAGAACTGATCAAACAATGCCACCTGAAAGGTATAGCGGTTATTCTGGATGTATCCTTCGGAAGCCTGATTCCGGTGGCAGCTCTGGAACCTGCATACTTTCCTTTTTTCAGCAAAAAATACAATGTCCATAATGGACGGGCTTTAAATTTCGATGAAAAATACAGCTACGGAGTTCGTAATTTTTACATACAATGCGCTCTTTCATGGATACGCGACTACCGCGTTGACGGATTGCGCATTAAGGATGCCGACCATATTTTTGATCAGACTCCCATCCATTTTCTTGAAGAATTGGCAACCCGTGTCAAAAATTTTGCACGTCAAAGCAACAGAACCTGCGTGCTTATCAATGGAGACAAACGTAATGCCTTGCGTCCTGTACTGCCACCGGAGAAAGGAGGCTACGGACTGGATGCCCTTTATAACGACAACTTTTACTGTGCTCTTCATAGTCAGGTAACCGGAAACCATGAAGGACGCTTCAAAGATTACGTAGCCCCGGACCGTATGGTTTCGGCAATGCAGTACGGATTTGCCTATCGGGGCGAAATTTCGAATCATTACCTGAGAAAGCAGGGACGCAACAGATCAGAATTAAACGGCTGCCAATTTATTGTTTATTCTCAAGGTCATGAAGAAAATTATGGCGACGAATCTAAATGCCGCATTATTGAAAACGCCGGTTTCGAAGCAGCAAAGCTCAGCGCAGGGGCAACACTGCTTTCACCCTATGTACCAATGATTTTCATGGGCGAAGAATACGGTGAAAGAGCACCTTTCAACAATTTCAATGACTCGCCGAACGGGCATTGCTCTGATGAGTGCTGTTTGAACTGGATGAATATTGAAAGCGATCAGGGAGGCGCTATGCTAACCCTTTACCGCAGACTACTGAAAATAAGAAAGGAACACCCTACCCTCCATGAACCATGTCGCAGCAGATGCCATGTGCAGGAAATAGCACCGGGGGTAATTTTAATTTTTCGCAACTCGACATCCGTGGACAGGGAATACGCTGCCGTGCTCTTTAATTTCTCCAAAGAAGAAACAGATAATAACATCGCTCAATACCTGCCGGAAGGAGTTTGGACCACCGAACTATACAGTGCATCCGGCACTTATGCCGGTAATGATTCTGATCTACCCGGAATTCTACCTCAGGATGGAAAAGTAAAAATAGCAGGACAATCCTTTGCTCTTTTCCTCCATTCGGAATTGATAATCAGGTCCGAGGGTCTTTCAATCAGTTAAAAAAGATATCGGCTGGACATCTCCCCCCTTGCCCTGCAATATGATAATGTTAGAGTCAGCATGACTGCATGCAGACTTTGCAGAGCAAGAAGGAGATATATAATGAAACGTTCCAGCGGTATTCTTTTACACTTCACTTCCCTGCCTTCACGGTTCGGTGTTGGAGATCTTGGTCCGGCGGCTTATGATTTTGCCGACTTTCTAGCCGAAGCCGGACAAAGATTCTGGCAGGTACTGCCCATCACCCCGACAGCTCCGGAGCTCTGCAACTCCCCCTATTCGGGATTTTCAGCTTATGCAGCCAACCCGCTTTTGATCAGCCCGGAACTCATGGTTGATTACGGCCTACTGGAATATGAAGATATTCTTCAGCACACACTACCTGACACCGATCATGCTGATTTCAAGACAGCAGGAATGGTCAAGGAAGAGTTGCTGCGCAAAGCCTTCGCACGGGTAGCCAACAATCTTCTTGATGAAGTGATATTCAACCAGTTCATCTGGGATAATATGCACTGGATCAACGATTTTGCCCTTTTTACGGCCCTTAAAAAACATTTCAAAGGAACAAACTGGATCACATGGCCCGAAGACATACGCGACCGAACAGAAGACGGCCTGCGGCATTGGGGCGAAAAGCTCTACCGCGAGATTCTGTATGTAAAATTCTGCCAATGGATTTTCTTCCGCCAATGGGGACAGCTTAAAGACCATCTTGATGAAATTGGGGTGGAACTCATTGGAGATGTACCAATCTACGTAACCCACGACAGTTCCGATGTCTGGGCCAATCGCAAAATCTTTAAGCTTGATGAAAAAGGTGAAGCGTTTTGTGTTGCCGGGGTTCCACCCGACTATTTCAGCAAAAAAGGTCAGCTCTGGGGTAATCCGGTTTACAATTGGGAAGTACTCCAGAATGACGGCTTTGGCTGGTGGATCAGCCGTATGAAGCACAACCTCGGCCTTTACCATTGGGTGCGCCTCGACCATTTCCGGGGGTTTTCTGCCTATTGGGAAGTTCCAGCCGAAGCCGAGACAGCCATGGAAGGTTACTGGGTCCCTGCCCCCGGACATAAGCTTTTTGAAAAACTCACTGAAGAAATAGGCTGCCTGCGAATCATTGCTGAGGATCTCGGCCACATAACACCCGATGTAATCTGGCTTAAGGATCGCTTCCATCTTCCGGGCATGAACATCCTGCAATTCTCCTTTGGTGACGACATAGGATATTGCGGAGATGCCCTGCATAACCACAAACGCAATTCCGTAGTCTACACCGGAACTCACGACAACAACACCAATAGGGGCTGGTTTCTCGAAGATGCGGACGAAGTCAGTCGCAAGAATCTGCTGGCCTATCTAGGCTACAACTGGATAGACGACGCCAAGATTTCATGGGAGCTGATCAGATTACTCATGTCCAGCGTAGGCTGCTTGTGCGTGATTCAGGCACAAGACCTGCTCAGTCTTGACGGAAAGGCTCGTATGAATGTCCCCGGCGAGGCTGACGGCAACTGGGGATGGAAACTTACTCCCGGACAACTGACCCCGCTTATCCGCGAAAGACTCGGCGAAATGACCGAACTTTTTGGCCGCACCAGCAAGATTGACTAGTCTAATAATTTTCACAGTCATTTTTGATATTAATTCAAAGCTAGTGAAGTTTTAATTTCTTTTAACCACGTCAAACCATTTCAAAAAAGATGAACAACAAACTTTATCTGGATTATGCCCCTGAATACAGCGAAGCGATTAAGAAGAATATTTACAACGCACTTTTCGAACGCCCTTCACTACAAGCCATGTTGCCTGATCTTAAAGGCAAAACAGTACTCGATTTAGGCTGTGGTTCAGGTGAACACTCCAGACACCTACAGAGTAAAGGTGCAAATGTAACTGCGATCGACATTTCTCAAACAATGATCGACCTAATTCAAAAACAAAATCAAGGCAGCCTTAGGGCTTACACTCAAGATATTTCCAAGGGACTACCTAATGAACTGGATGAATCTTTTGACGTAGTCATCAGTGGATTGACAATCCATTATATCAAAGACTTGAACCCCCTATTTTCCGACATCAACCGAGTTTTAAAAAAGGAGGGGAAATTTATTTTTTCCACACATCATCCTGTTTTTGATCTTAAAAGTAGTATTTCAGGAAATTATTTTGAACAAGAATTGATTACCCAAGAATGGGACGTAATTGACGAGCGAGTAGAAGTTTCATTTTACCGCAGACCACTTACTGAACTATTTTCCGCCATAACCCGAGCAGATTTTTGCGTTACCGGGCTAAACGAAGGGATGGTGCAAAATGAGATACAAAAACTTAACCCAGCGACGTACAAAAGGCTCACGACCAAACCCTGTTTTCTATTTATTGAATGCACTAAAAAATAAGGCTACAGCCTTTAAGATCCAGCAGAATCATAAATAAACATTCCCTTGGGTATCCACGGAGTTGTTTTCAACCCTATTTGAACTTCATTGTAAAGTTTCACCTCCGTAACCGGATTGCGATTTTTTCCCGGACAGGCAGGCGTATAAGCCCCATAGTCATAGGATTAATAATCAATTCCACAATCCAAGTCGGAGGTTAATTATGAATTCTTCTCAGAGAATCAGCATCAGACAACATCTTGAATTAAAGCTTGCTGAACTAATTGAACGAACCACAGCGCGAGATACTGCTGTTGAAAGTTGCGCTGACGACAATGAATACGCTTCCCGTATCAGCGAACAGAAGATCAATCTTGCCTTACATGTGCGCGAGACCAGACTTATCAGTGATATGGAAGAGACTTTGAGCCGGGTGGATAACTGGGATTTCGGAATTTGTGAAGATTGCGGCGAAGAGATTGCCATCGCCCGTATCAAAGCGAATCCGACCACCCGCTTCTGCGTATCCTGCCAGTCCCGCATGGAAGAAGATCAGCTTGGCCGCGTTGGGTAATTGCCTCCTGCGGCTCTCCGAGGGCCAAAGAAACTTTTGATTTGCTTTGCACTAGCAATAGTCAAATTTGCTTCTTTATCAGGCTTGGGAAAAAGTATAGTACAGCACTATGCCATCAAGCTTGAAAATATCAGTCATCATTCCGGTGTATGATGAGGCGGAAACTATTGTCTCCTGCATCGCGAATGTAAAGGAATGTTGCGGGGATAATTCTGAGATTATAATCGTTGACGGTTCCGTTGACGGATCGACTCTGTCCGCTGTTGACGATGCTGGGGTGAGGCTTTTGGCATCACCTCCGGGGCGTGCGGCCCAGATGAATTACGGCGCGCAAAAGGCCGTAGGTGATATCCTGATATTTCTGCATGCAGACACGATTCTACCGCATGCAGCAGACAGTCTTGTCCGAAAAGCACTTCGTGCGCCTTGCGCCACTGCCGGAGCCTTTAAGCTTGGTTTCGACACGCCTTCACGCACTATGAATTTTATTGCCTTCCTCGCCGACCTGCGTTGCAGGATCGAGCGTATTCCTTACGGGGATCAGGCTATTTTCATTTCCAAGTCCACATTTGAAGAGCTGGGCGGTTTTCCTGAAATTCCGTTAATGGAAGATGTGGAGCTTTTCCAGACCATCAAGAAAAGACGACTTGAAATCGTCATCCTTAAAGAATCCATTACCACTTCCGCGCGCCGCTATTTATCGACTGGCCCTCTACGCTGTGCCCTGCGCAACACTCTTTTACGTCTGCTGCACCGTATCGGTGTAGGAACGGAAACTCTAGCAGCCATGTACAGTAGAAGGAAATCCTGACCATGAAATGTGCTGTCATCGTTTTTGTAAAATTTCCTGAAGCAGGCAAAGTCAAAACAAGGCTGGGCAAAGACATCGGCTACGATACAGCAGCCCTTCTTTACACTGCTTTTGTGGAAGACATGCTCCATAATATGGATGAATCAAGGCTAACGACGATCATAGCTTTTGATTCTTTTCAGCCTGAAAAAAGATATAAGGACTGGCTGGGTAACAGGACTTTCATCCCGCAGCAGGGCAACGATCTAGGAGAACGCATGCATAATGCATTGATGGAAGGATTCAATTTAGACTTCGACACCTGCATCCTTACCGGAAGTGACCTACCGGACCTTGATCCTGAAATTGTCCAACAAGCTGAACAAGCCATGAAAAAAGCCCCCGCCTGCATTGGACCTGCAAGCGACGGGGGCTATTATCTGATCGGTTTCCAGAAAGAATTTCTAACTGACTCTATCTTCAAAGATATGGAATGGAGCACGGAAAGCGTCTTTAGCGAGACAATTTCCCGATTTGAAAAACTTGCTATAAATCCGGCTATTCTGCCAGAGCATCAAGATATGGATACAGTGGCAGACTTGAAAAGACTTCTCGGCAATCCAACAGTACAAGACTTGTGCCCTAAAAGCATAGCGATCTTAAAGACTGTTTTCAGCGCAAGTTCAAGCCAAAACTAATAAAAATGTTTCTTTGGTCACGCTGAAAGCGCCGCCGGAGGCATCTTAATAGTCTACAATGTTCAAACGATCTTCATTAGATTCTTTGCGGCGGGTAAAACGCAGACGGTCACAGCCGAGATCGTCGATCACGTCGATATCCCAGTTACCGCCTGTTCCGAATCCGCTCATGAGTTCTTCGCGAATACCGAGACGGACCTGAAACTCCACTACCGGATTGGATGTGTTATCAAGATGGTTAACGATGATGGGAACCAGCCCGCAGGTTACGCCTTTGAGATCAACAAATTTACTGTCTTCCATTTTATTTTCCAACGCAAAAATTTTCAAAAATTGAGTTCAACACTTCCTGAGGCGTAATCTCCCCGGTAATTTCGGAAAGAGAACTACAAGCAGACTCAAGACGCACCCCAAGCAGATCGTAAGGTACCTGCATAGCAATATCACCCATAAGCTCTTCAAGCTCTACGTGGGCTTTTTTCAGTGCAGCAGCCTGACGCGAGTTGGGCACCAGTTCATCAGGATCAGGCTCGCCTGCACCTTGGAGGATATGCTCACGGATCAGTGCTGCCAGCCGCTCAATACCCTGACCCTTTTTAGCTGAAATTTCAACAACCTCATACCCGGATTCGCGCATAATTGCGGCTGGTGAAGGCTCGGCCTGATCAAGGTCGGACTTGTTAATAACCGCGAGGCATTTGTCCGCCATATCAGCAAATTGCGGATCAAGATCAGCAAGGGCGAACGGCTTGGAACCGTCAATGATCATCAGAACAAGATCAGCCTGAGATGCCAGATCCCGGCCCATGTCCACACCGGCAAGCTCAACAGCATCGCTGGTCTCACGCAAACCGGCTGTATCAACCACCCTGACTTGCAAACCGTCAAGATTGAGGGTTTCCTCTATAAAATCACGGGTTGTGCCGGGAATATCTGTAACGATGGCCCGGTTGCGCCCCAGCAGTGCGTTAAGCAAGCTGGATTTACCAGCATTTACTTTTCCTGAGAGGACAGCAAGTCCTCCTTCGCGCCACGCCTTTGTGCGCTCTACACCGGAAAGAATTTCAGAAATATTTTTTACAGCATCCCCCACTTCAGACTGCATCTGTTCCAAGGGAAGACATTCCAATTCGTCTTCAGGAAAATCAACAGCTACGCAAAGTTGCGCACGCAACTCCTCCAAACGAAGACGCAAACCGCTGATACGCTCACCAAGTACACCGGAAAGTTTAACCTTAGCTAACTGTGCAGCTCCGCGGGAAGGAGCATGAATCATCTCCGCAACAGCTTCGGCCTGGGTCAAGTCCATACGCCCGTTCAGAAAGGCACGCAGGGTAAACTCACCCGCATTGGCCAGTCTCGCTCCTTTAGCAAGTACTTCGCCGAGAACCGCACTTAGAATTGCCCTGCCTCCGTGACAGTTAATTTCAACGGTATCTTCACCAGTATAGGAATTGGGCCCGGGCATGAACACGGTCAAAACATCGTCGATCTCAACGGATTCCGCATCAACGATAGTACCGTAATGCATGGTGTAAGGCTTGAACCCGGAAAAGGATTCCTTGGCTGGACGAAAAATGTCTTTGGCAATGGATAATGCCTGTTCACCGCTGATGCGTATGATCCCTACACCGCCGTCACCCGGAGGTGTAGCAATTGCGGCAATGGTCCCGGTGGAAGTGATGGACATATAAAAATCTCCCTGAAAGAAAGGATAAACCCCGCAGACATAAGTCCACGGGGTTTTCTAAGTCATTATTCACCGCTCGTGAACAATTAGTAACGGTTATAGCGCTCGCTGTTGTAGTTAGCGCTGTTACCGTCTTTATTGCGGTCGTTACGGCGGTTGTTATTGTAACGCGACTGACGGTTACCGAAGTTGTCATCCTGAAAACGGTTGCTGTAACCGTCATTAAAAGGAGCAGGACGGTTGAACTCTTCGCGGTTACCGAAGTTCTCATCGCGACCTTGAGTATAATTGTCAGTGCGCTTGTTGTAACTATCGTTACGCTCGGTACGACGACCTCGGTTGTAATTATCGTTGCGGTCAGTACGTCCGCGATAATTATCATTGCGCTCGGGGCGCTCCGTACGGCGGCCTCGGTAATTGTCGCTACGCTCGGGGCGCTCTGTACGATCGCGACGTCCCCTGCTGCGGTCATTACTGCGGTCATTACTGCGGTCATTGGTGCGGTCATTGCTGCGGGAATCGTAACGATCATTACCACGATTGTAACTATCGTTGCGTCTGCCGCCTCCTCCGCCTCCGCTGCGACTGCGGCGGGGCAGGATCAGAACCCGTTTCATGGGGCCTTCACCTTTACTGCGGGTATTGACGTGCTTGTCTTCCTGCAAAGCCATATGCACAACTCTGCGATGGTAAGAACTAAGCGGCTTAGTTGACTGAACGCGACCGGTATGCATGGCCTTATCAGCAAGATGCCAAGCCAGCTGGCGAAGCTTTTCGTCCTGACGCTCACGGTAGTCACCGGTATCAATCTGTACACGCACGGAGGTCTGCAATTTCTTGGAGACCATACGGTTACACAGGTATTGCAGGGAAGACAGAGTCTGTCCCTCGCGGCCGATTATCAGGCCGGAATTTTCTTCATCATCAACCAGAACGTTAACACGGTCTTCGCCCACTTCGATTTCGAGTTTGGGCTTATCCTGAATGATGGGTTCGATCATCGTTTCAAGAGCTTCGCGCACAGCGGCAGCAATCTCTTCGGGATCACCTTCCATAATGCTGCGCGGTTCGCGACGTTCTTCACGTTCTTCACGTTCTTCACGCTCATCGTGCTCTTCAATATCTTCGTCACGGCCTTCTTCAGGTCTATCGGCAACTGCAGGAGCAGGAGCCTCATCCCTGACAGCGACTTCGCTTTCAGGCTTAACTGCAACTTCACCTTCTTCCTTCACAGCCACTTCAGCCTCAGGCTTAACTGCGGGAACTTCGGGCTCAGTACGCGGAGCAGGAGAGTAATCTTCTTTTTCAACCGGAGCCTGCTCCTCTCTGCGACGGTCAGATTTGGGTCTGGACTGTCTCTTTTCAGGCTGTTCTCTTCTCTGCTGACGACCTCTTCCTCTTCTGGAATCATCATTCAGCACAGAACGGTTATCTCCACCTCTGGGACGTGCTTTCACTTTAGCATTTTTCTTTCCAACCAGGCCGAAAACCCCGGTGGAACCTCCACTAATGATCTCAATCTCAAGTTTATCGCGATTCAGACTAAAATGATCACAGGCATTATTAATCGCCTCGTCCAAATTCTTCCCCTGGAATTCCATGAATTCGCTCATTCTATCTCCTGATTGTTCTTCACTCCATTAAATCCGATCAGCTTGTTACGCGCTAATTTTTAACATTACGCATCATCATCCACTGCTGTGCAATTGAGAGTACGTTGTTCACCATCCAGTATACAACCAGCCCGGAGGGGAAGTTGAGGAACATGAATGTGAATACGAGAGGCAGAAACATCATAATTTTCTGCTGGGTCGGGTCGCCTGCGGAAGGAGTCATTTTCTGCTGCAGGAACATAGTCGCACCCATCACGATAGGGGTGATGTAAAGCGGGTCTTTTGCCGAAAGGTCGGCCAACCAGACAATATCAGTAAAAGGCAGAAAATGGACAAAATCAGCGTGCCTGAGGGCAACTGTTCCCATCAATGCCTTGTACAATCCAAAGAAAACCGGAATCTGCAGCAGCATGGGCAGGCAACCACCTGCAGGGTTGACATTATATGTCTTGTAAAGCTGCATCATCTCTTTGTTAAGCGCTTCCCTGTCATCGCCGTGCTTCTCACGAAGCTTGGCCATCATGGGCTGCAGACGCTTCATCTGCTCCATGGACTTGTAGCTCTTGTGGGACAGGGGCCAGAAAAGAATCTTAATAACGATGGTCAGCAGGATGATCGCAATACCGTAGTTGTTGGTATACTGGTGGAACCACTCAAGAGCCACAACAAGAGGCTTGGCGATAATATCAAACCAGCCGAAGTCGATTGCCTTAGAAAGTTCACCGGGAACTTTCGCCATCAGCTGAGCATCCATGGGACCAAAATAGTAGGAACAGGACAGTTTGCGTTCAAGGTCTTTATCAAAAGAAACATTCTGTTCTGCAGCAATACGGAAAATATCATCCTGAAGCTTGCCCTTCATGGTCACAGAATCTGCACCGGGAACAAGAGCGAGGATGAAGTAGTTGGAATCAATCGCAGCCCATTCGACTTTGCCGGATTCGGTCACACCGGTTTCGCTAAGAGTGTCACGGTCGTTTTCTTCGACAAGACCTTCAGCGTTGAACCATGCGATTCTGGTGGGGTTGTAACGGTCATCAGCAGCGGTCAGGCTCTTTGTTGCAGTGGTAAATGCAATGCGCCCCATGCCGCTGGGATTGGACTTGTTAATTACCCTTACGTCTTCGTCGATGAGGTAGTTATCTGCGTGAAAAGTAAGCCTGCGCTCAATTCTGAAACCTTCCACATCACCACGAAAAATAAGTGTACCGAGCTTGTCGCCTTCAAGGTTGAGGTTTGCACCTTCATAACCCCAGACGCCGTTAGCCCAGGTTGCCATGCCGTTGAGAATCAGTCCCATGGGAGCTTTATCAAGAGCATTGGCACCGACCATGTCTACATAAGGAGAGTCAGCATCAATGGTTGCCTTGAATTTTTTAAGCTTGAAACTTTCGAGAAGGCCGCCCTGTGAGTTGATCACTGCGGAATAGAGGGGAGTTTCAACGGTAAGTCTTGTTCCCTTGGCGGAAACAATGGCGCTTGTGGAAGCGGGATCGGGTAATTGGTTTGATACAGGACCGGCGACACTGGAATCAACGGCCTGATTTGGTTGAGCGGTTTGCTCCTGCTGGGCAGGCGCGGGCTGCTGCGGCTGGGGAGGAAAAAGGTACTGCCAGCCGAGAAGAACTGCAAACGAAAGGGCTACAGCCAAAATAACGCGTTTATTATCCATGTCTTTTTTTTCTCACTAAAAATTTGTCCCTCAGATCATGCCGGGACTGCGCGGTGGAATTTTTTCATGGGCGGGAACGGGATCGAATCCGCCCTTACATAGCGGATTACAACGCAACAGACGCCACAAAGTATACATCCCCCCTTTTAGCACTCCATGAAGGGATATAGCCTCTATGGCGTATTGCGAGCAGGTTGGATGAAAGCGGCAACACCCCGGAAATAACGGGGATATAAACTTCTGATAAAAGCGTATCGGGTAAAGAAACAGAGTCCGCATTCCCTGATTTCTCATCACTCTCCGCCACAGGAAAGCTTATTTATCTTTCCGACCATGGGGAGAAGTTCTTTTTCGGCAAGAGCATAGGTTATGGTTTTGCCGTCCAGAGCACGCTTAGGCACAATAATTATGTCCGCACGCACCTGAAAAAGTTCCTGATTTATCCTGAAAAAACTTCTCAAAACCCTTTTAATCCGGTTCCTGACAACAGCAGGCCCCTTCTTTCTGCTCACGGTAAGGCCCAAACGGACCCCGCTGGGGCCGCTACCATGACACATCACAAAGAGAATAAAACTCTTTGTGTAGAGCTTTTTTCCCTGCTCATAGCAGAGATCAAATTCAGGCTTCCTAAGGAGCTTGTGCTCCTTTTTCCAACTTAAACGGCTAATCTTTTACGACCCTTTGCACGACGTCTTGCGATAACAGCACGACCGTTTTTGGTGCGGGAACGAACGAGAAAACCGTGGGTTCTTTTTCTTCTACATTTGCTAGGCTGGTAAGTTCTTTTCATTGTTCTATTTCTCCAAAAATTAATAACGTTAGTAGAGCCGGAGAACAAATTCCGGCTACGAGGAACGGGAACATATATCCCCTACTTCAGATATCGTCAAGAAATGTTTTCAATGTGACCGTGCAGCTAAGTGCTTTTAATCTCACTCTGAATAATCTATGCTGCTGCAAAACGAAAACAAGTCCGCATAACCCGATGCGGCCATACTGTCAAAGTGAATTCATACATAATGCTGACGTAAAGTTCTCTCAACTGGTTAAATAACTTTTATCACGTGCGCATTTTTTTTTCACCGCTTTTTTCATATATTTTTCAAGCGGTAACTTTTTAACGGTCTCACTCATGTGCGGCTGAAATAATTTCAAGGAGATAACAATGAAACCCGTTCAAACCTTCTGGGACATCAAGCTCGGTGAGATAAAAGAAGTATTCGAAGACAATGGTTACGAAACATACGTTGTAAAAAGTCAGAAAGCTGCAGCTTCTCTGGTGCTCGACAAGATCATCCCCAAAATGAAGCCCAAATCCATCAGCTTCGGCGGCTCCATGACTGTTGTAGACTCCGGCCTTTATGACAAAATCAAAAAACTTCCGAAAGTAAAGGTAATTGACACCTACGATGTCAATCCGCCCATGGCAGAAAAAATCGAACGCCGCCGTCAGTCTCTTTTAACAGACCTGTTCATCACCAGTGCCAATGCTTTCACCGAAGAAGGCGAACTCGTCAATCTGGACGGCACAGGCAACCGCGTAGCTGCCATGGCTTTCGGTCCCCGCAATGTAGTTGTACTTGTAGGCCGTAATAAACTTTGCCCCGATCTCGATGCTGCTGTCAGCCGTATCAAAGAATACGCTGCTCCGGTCAATGCCATGCGCCTTAAGCGCAAGACCCCCTGTGCGGTTACCGGTAAATGTCAGGACTGTAACTCCAAGGATCGGATCTGTAATGTCTGGGGAATCACTGAAAAGTCCTCACCTCAGGGACGCATCCACGTAGTATTCATCAACGAAGATTTAGGCTTCTAATTTTATTGCCTTCGGCGGCCAGAGGGAAAAACTTTTGCAAAAGTTTTCCCCTCTGGATTCCCCTTTTCAGAACCTTTTAGTTGGCTTCGCCGTCTAGCGCGACTGACTTTCCCTGACGACGAACAGGACCCATCTTGAGTAAGAAAATTCATACTGATCACACCCGCAGTTATCGTAAAAATGTTGCCCTATCGGGCAGCGAGACCTCTTTTCAGGTTGTTGTCGAACAGACTGATTTATTTATTGTTGCTGAAAAGACCTTAAAAGAAGAAGCACTCGATGCTGTCCATGAAATTCGTGGTATTCTGCAGGCCCATTTCGTGCTCAATCCTGATTTCGCAACCAGCCTTGTACCTGTTGCTGTTCCTGCGCAGGTACATCCTGTGATCAAAGCTATGGCTGAGGGCGCACTTGCCTGCGGAGTTGGTCCCATGGCCGCTGTAGCCGGGGCAGTAGCTCAATATGTTGCGGATAAACTACTGCCATTTTCTTCCAATGTTATTGTGGAGAACGGCGGCGATATTTACATGCATTCGACTTCAACACGCAAAGTGGCCCTGCTTTCTGAGCCTGACTCAGGGGCAAAAATAGGCCTCGCAATCGAAGACGGGGACTTCCCGCTTTCCATCTGTTCATCCTCTGGAACAATCGGACATTCTCTTAGTCTCGGCAGCGGCGATCTGGTTACTGTCCGCGCCAAGGATGCACGGTTTGCCGATGCCGCAGCAACCGCCCTTGCAAACCTGCTCAAATCTCCTGCCGATGTACCGCTGGTCATAGAAAAAGCCCGCGCTCTCTCGGAACACGGGCTTGATGGTGTTTTTGTACAATATGATTCAAAAATCGGAGCTTGGGGCGATCTGGAATTGATCGCACTTTAAATTACTGACTTACAGCGCGTTCAATGGCCATGAACGGCGGACCGTTGTTGTCTTCACGGCTTTTGTAAAGTGCCATGCGGTATCCAAATGAGATATACAGCGGTCCTGAATCAAGCTTCTCCGGCTTGAGTTCAAAATCAAAAGGAATCCCTTTCCCGTCTTCCAGAGCTTCAGGTGAGAAAACCTGTAAACCTTGGGCCAAAACTTCACCATCCATGTCGCTCAAATAGCCCTGAATCCAAAGTTCACCAATCCACCCGGCCCACATAGGCACGTTGTTTTTCTTAACATAAGCCTTACCACGAAGACCGAAGCTGTCTTTACGCGGCACAATTTCATAATCAAAAGTCATGAACTCCATCTGCATTTTCCGCGGACTTTCCAGCTTCCACGACTGCCGCTCCAAATGCGAAACACCTAGATGAGCACATCCGGACACTGCAAACAATAGAATGCATAGAGCTGCACAGTTAGCAGGCTTCATTAATTTCATCGAATTCTCCTAACCGACCCCGTTAAAGTTTTGATTCCACGGATTTAACTTTACCGTGCAGTCGATCCACAGCGCCCTTACGGCAATCAGCTTTCATCAGCATATAGATTCGCTCGCAATCCGTCTCAAGAGCCTGATAGCATTTAGTGACCACATCCATAACCTCTTCCCATTCACCTTCGATGCAGGTTCCCATGGGACCGAGTTGGCATGGCAGACCGCATTCTCGGATAATTTTCACAACCCTTGCAACATAAGGGCTGACGCTTTCACCTTTGTCTGTGGGAAAAATTGTCAATTCAACAAGAACACTCATTTTCAAATTCTCCGTACACGTTGACACTGCTCGTCAACTCATTATAAGTTCGGCCTCCCGAATACCGACACTTAAATTACCCGCTATAAGTTTTACAAGGAGTAAACTCACATGGGTGAATATTATATGCCTGCGGAAAACGACGGCAAATTCAAACAATTGATGACCTGGATCAAGGACAAAAAACGTCCCCGTCCCTCTTTTCCGCGCGCCATTCAGATTCAAACTACAAGCTATTGTAATGCAATGTGTTTGTTCTGTGGCTGGAAACACACTCATAATACACAGCCTCAGGGCCATATGGAAGATGATCTTTTCAAAAAAATCATCGATGAGACCAGCAAACATTTCATTGGCCGCGTCAGCCCTTATTTAATGAATGAGCCGCTCATGGATAAAAAAATGCCTGAGCGTATCGCCTACATTGAAAAGCACAAGAAGCCTTTCACCCGCACCAAGATCAATACTAACGGTGCCCTGCTCACCGAAGACATGAGTGAAAGACTCATCGAATCAGGTCTGCGACACCTCTGGGTTTCCGTTCAGGGCTATACTGCCGGGACTTACACTGAATCTATGGGAATCAAGAAATTCAACATTCTTGATAATATTGATAAGTTTCTCGACATCAAAGAGAAGAAAGGTGCCAAGCGCCCCAAGGTTTCCATCACCACTCTCGATACCACCATCGTCCACGACGAGCTGGAATATGCGAAAAAACATTGGGCCAAACGAGATGTAACCTTCAAGATTCACCAGCTGGATAACCGTGCCGGGGACGACATCAGCAAATTGAGTGCCCGCAAACCCCAGCTCAAAAGGGACTGTGATCTCTTTCTCAAACAGGCCTACGTGCTTTTTAACGGAGATGTTATCATCTGCTGCCACGACTGGCGTAGAACCGTTGTGGTCGGCAACCTCTACAAAAACACCCTTGAAGAAATCTGGAACTCGGATCATTTTATTTCTTTGATCCGCCAGTATCAGGAAGGTGATTTCACTAACCTTAAGATCTGTAAGACCTGTACTGGCTAGATTTTACAATATTTTGTATGAGACAACAGGCCATAACATCTTTTATGACTTGAACACACAAACATTTAACGGGGATTTTATGAAAAATAGAATAGTAATGTAATCCGTCTGCTGACGGGTTGTTTCCGCGGCAGGCGGAGGACTCCGGTTTTACTATGGTTAAGGCATGAACGTGCCTGTTCCAATAATTTGAAACAACAGGAGTCATCCAATGACGCAGATTAATTACTCAAAATCATCAAAATATACTGATCTGGACACCATCTACGCACAGTGCAGCGGTCCCGGAGGACTGAAACTCAGCGACTTCATGGCCCAGAAAATGGCTATCGAGTCCGGTAAGCGGCTACTTGATGTAGGTTGTAACCGTGGCGTTCAGGCCTGCTTCCTTGCCAAGGAATACGGCGTATCCGTATTTGGCATCGACCCTTGGGATGACCGAATGGACGGCAGACCAATGGTGGAACATGCCCGAGCCAACGCTCAGCAATGGGGAGTGGAAAATCTGGTTTTGACTCAGAAAATAGGTGTACCTGAAACGCACCTTGCATCTGAATCATTCGACTTTGCCACCTCGACAACAGCGCTTGAAATGGTTCGCGGGATCAGTGGCGAAGAAGGCTATATAGAATGCCTCAAAGAAATTCGCCGGGTACTCAAACCGGGTGGTATCTTCGCCTTAGGCGAACCGATGCACCTTAATGTTCCTTTACCTGAAGACTTGGAACCGTACGTTTCACAACCGGAATTTCCGTGGAAGGAATGCTTCAGGACTGTTGACAGCACTGTTGCCGACCTTAAACTAGCCGGATTTGAAATCATCGAGAGCGGCTATGCTCCCGATGCGTGGGACTGGTGGATGGAATTCGCCAAGCATGACCCTTTCTGCAAAAAGGACCCGGACGATGATCCGAAAACCCTTGCTGTAGATAATGGACGCTGGACCAGCTTCGGATATATAATCGCCAAGAAATAAAAAAAAGGGGCAGACTCTCAGAGTCTGCCCCTTTACTTATTAACCCATTCTTCGTTGCAGCAAGATAAAATCCGCCACAGTGAGCATGGCCATGGATTTAAGCACCGGCACAATGCGAGGGATAGCACAGATATCGTGCCTTCCGCCAATCTTAATCTCGGTTGCGTTGCCGTCGCGATCAACAGTCTGCTGCGGTTTGCTGATGGACGGAATCGGCTTCACGTATGCCCGGACAACAATATCCTGCCCGCTTGAAATACCGCCGAGAATACCGCCCGCATTGTTGCTGCAGAAACCATCACCATCCATAAAATCATTGTTCTCACTTCCAAGAGCATCCGCTGCCTTGCATCCGGAACCGATCTCAACGCCTTTCACCGCCCCCACAGACATGAGCGCATAAGCAAGGCGGGCATCCAGCTTATCAAAAACAGGCTCACCGAGTCCGGCGGGCACGCCCTTGATGCATACTTCTACAACTCCGCCAAGGGTATCGCCCTGTGAACGGACTTCCTTGATTCGCTCTTCCCAACTGGGAATGATATCCGGATCAGCAGAGAAGAAAGGCTGTTCGAGCGCTTTTTCGGGAGCTTTGACCTCTCCGTCAATTCCGCCAATTCGTACAGTGTAGGCTTGGCAGCTTATGGATTGCTGACGCAAAAATTCCTGCGCCACAGCCCCGCCGGCCACACGGGAAACAGTCTCACGACCGGAAGAACGCCCTCCACCACGATAATCGCGGAAGCCGTACTTGGCGTCAAAGGTCCGATCCGCATGTCCGGGCCTGTATACATTCATTATTTTGGAATAATCATGGGAGCGTTGATCAGTGTTCTCGATGTGGAAACCAATGGAGGTCCCGGTGGTACGGCCTTCAAAAACGCCGGAAAGAATCTTGACCCGGTCCGCCTCTTTACGGGCGGTGGAAGCAATGCCCTGTCCGGGCTTACGACGGTCCAGCTCCAGCTGAATAATTTCTTCGTTTAATTCAATACCCGCCGGACAACCGTCAATAACTCCGCCCAGTCCGGGGCCGTGGGATTCGCCGTAGGTGGTTACCTTAAAAATCTGGCCGAATGTATTGCCGCTCATATTATTTCTCCCTTTTGCTGAAGGATTGGTAGCTATCTAAAATCTCACTGCAAACATCTTCGATGGAACCGGAACCGTCCGCGACAAGGTTTGCACAACCGGAATAAAGTTCTTCCCGCGCTTCAAGTACTTCGCGGATTTCATCGACAATGGACTTTCCGGTAAGCGACGGACGCTGATCATGATTTGGATCGGTCTGTAGACGATTGGCGAGAGTTTCAACATCCGCTTTAATATAAACGGTAAAATTATCACTAAGCAAAGCCCTGTTTTCCGCACGGACCACAATTCCGCCGCCGCAGGAAATGACAACATTCTGTTTCAGGGATAATTCACGAAGCACCTCTGCCTCCAAATCACGGAAGCCATCCCAGCCATGCTGTTCAACATACTGCGCAATCTCGCAGCCTGCTTTTCGCACAAGCACTTCATCACTATCGAAGAATTCAAGACGGAGCTTATCGGCAAGTTGCTTTCCTACGGTTGTTTTACCGCAGGCGCGGGGACCGATTAGATAAATATTGGATACCATAATTCTCCCGGTTGATAATGGGCTGTAAAAAATGTTTTATTTATCAGATACATTTAGTACAACCAGCAGTGTACATTGAAGAATAAGAATTGCCGACTGCAGAATGCATGTTTGTGGATAGAATTTTCTACCGGACACGATCCGGTCTGTACCGGAAAATTTTCTAGAAAAGATGATCACAGGCAGGACTGTGAGGAAACGAACTGAAAAGCAGTCAGCGGATGCGGTTAATTAACCGGAAAAATAGCAGGCTTGTCAAGCCTTGGAGAAAAACATGCCCTCAAAGACGCAAAAAGGATTGATCCTGATTCTTTCTATTTTACTCTTCACTTTCTCCATAGCCGCACATTCACAGGCCGAAACAGCCACACAGACTTTGCTCAGCATGGTCGAAACTCTCGATGCTGATATCAACCGACAGGACTTGGCTGTAAAGAAGCTCAATCAACATATTCCGGCAATGATCAAGAAGTACGATGCCCAGCTACACACTGCGCAGGTCAGGCTGGATCAGCTAAAAATGCTGCGCGGGATGGCAAAGCAGACCCCGTGGTCGTACCGCACGGTACTCATGCAGCTTGACGATGTAGGGGAATTTGTTCAACTGGCAAAATCAGACCTGCTCATAGAAAAGAACAGGCTCAAGAAGATAAAACAGGGCTTTGATGTCATCAACGAAATCCACTTCAAAACTAAAATCACTGATTCGCTGCTTAAACAAAAACTTGCCACCACCAGAGACAAATACCTGCGCGTCCGTGATGAAGCAGCTACACTTAAAAAGACTCTCGATGCTGCCCTGCTGAAATCAGACAAGTTGATTGAATCCATGAGCGAGGACCTCGAAGTCACTCACAATTTTTATGCTCAAACTTTAAAAAATTTCTATTTTGAACCCAGTCTGGTTCTCTTCTTTCCGCAGGCATGGAATGATCTCGGTTATGCCTTTGAAGAATGGAAGGACAGCTTTACCAAGTTCTACCATCCGCTCATTGTCTGGGTTGACTGGAGTAACTTCCTGATAATTATGAGCGGCATTACCATTGTGCTTTGGCTGATCCTCCGCACATTGGTAAAAAGAATGCTTTGCCGGCCTATGTTCAGCAACCACAGGCTTTCATTATACAACACCGGACTGTTACTCATATCGCTCGGTACGGCGATTCTGTTTGCCCGTGTTTTTACCCTTTTTACGGCCAACCAGATAACCGGCTTAGTATGGACGGAGGCCATAACCTTAGGGGCCATCATCTGCACCCGCAATTTTCTCTGGGCCCGCGAGAAGGTTCAGCCTGCACCGCTGATCTACACCCCCATGTTCATCCTTTGGAGCCTGATGACCGCAGGGGACATCATGCATATGCTGACCCTGCCTGCGGAATGCTTGTCCGTAATCTGGTTCGTGCTCAGTCTCGCCGGACTTGCAGCTCTGCACTTGAACCGCAACCGATACACTCTCCAGATTACCCGTTCCACATCCAAGGCCAACAAGATCATTCTTTCCGGATCGGCTTTTTTCACCCTGTTTGGATTCGGGACACAGGCAATGATGCTGACCCAGATATGGTTCCTCTTTCTGGTAACTATAAAAATCTGTACCGCCCTGAAAACAATACTGATCACAGACCTGCCTCAGCCGGGATACCAGCCTCCTGAAGATCAGGAATTAGATGAAGAAGAACAAAAGAAATTCAAACAGGGACTGCGCGAGGCACAGCATCATAACCAGATGGTGCAGCTTTTTTATCCCCTCTCGGTTTCGGTAATAATTTTTATGTTCATCGGCTGGGCCACATCCTACATGGGCGGTATTCCCTTTGCCCGTTTTGTATTCCGGCACATGGACATGAATATTGCCGGAGCGGATATTTCAATAAAAAATCTTTTCTACATTCTAATTCTTTTCTTTGCAGCAAGACTGGCTCTTTTCTGGCTCAAGTCCTTTGTTAACAACACTTCAATCAATGGACAGAGAATTGAGTCGGCGCTGGCCCATACTTTGTCCACAATCGGATCATACATTGTCTGGGTTGTCTTCCTGCTGACAGCCTTCTTCCTGCTTGGCATACCCATGTCCGCTCTGACATGGATAGCAAGCGGCCTCTCCATCGGTATCGGTTTCGGTATGAAGGATATTGTCAGCAACTTTGTCAGCGGACTGATTATTCTTTTCGGCGGCTCCATCAAGAAAGGTGACACTCTGCAGCACAAGAAGATCATCGGCACAGTTGTTGATGTGTCTATCCGAAATACCACAATAAAAGCGCTGGACAACACCATGATCATCATACCGAACTCCAGCTTTCTGAAAGGTGAGATCGTCAACCTCAACTATCAGGACACCCGTATCAGGGTTACAATCCCAGTCACGCTTGTCCCCGGTTCCAAAGTCAAGAAAGCTAAAAAGATCATGCTTAAGGTAGTCAAGAAGCATCCCAATGTGCTCAAGGACCCGGCTCCGAATATTTTATTCAAACGCTTTGGGCAGTTAGGTTTAGAATTTGAAGTACTTTTCTGGGTCAGGCATTTTGAGCATCAATATCCAACAGAATCAGATATTGTAGATGATCTCGATCAAAAATTCCAAAGCAAGAAAATTAAAGTGGCCTTCCGCGGCATCAAAAATAAGTACAAACCCAAAGGTGACGAGGCAGCTCAGCTTGCAGCGCAGCGTGAAGCACTCAAAGAAAAACGCAAACTTGTCAGCAAATGTTTCAGGTCAGCTGCCCTGCGCAAACACCGCTTTTTGAATAAGATTGAAATGGATAAACCGGAATAAAAAAGAGGGGGATTGCCTTAGCAATCCCCCTCTCTATTTTGTTACTTTGGTTCCACCGGGAAACCGGATCGATGCCATTGATGCCATCCACCCAGAAGCGTGCTTACATTGGTAAAGCCCATCTTCTTCAACTTCCGCCCCACACGGGAGCTTGTGTATTCGTTGGGTCACGCACAGTAGATTATTATCTCAGCATCCTTAGGCAGGTCTGCGGACCATTCCTGTTCCTTCCCCGGCTTGCCGCGGATCGCCCCCTTGATCTTGGAAGAGCTGCCCCGCCAATCCGAACCACTTCGAGAGTCTATAATTACCAGCCCTTCCGAACCCAGCTTTCGTTCCAGATAATCACCTGAAACCCGGGGCACATCCTCAGCAACTGCAGCGAGGGGAAAGACCGCAAAACTCGCCATAACAGCAAGTACTGAAGCAAAGAGAAGCAATATTAAACGGTTGCCCATTATTACCTCCACGTATTTTGTATATTAATAAATGATCAACTTTAGGACTCATTTTAATAATACCAAATCAAAACCGCAGGACAAGTAAAAACAGGCAGAAACGTCTTTATTTATAACTGACGATGTTCAGTTCTTCATCTTCAGGATCATCCTCAACCGCATCACTCTGAACTTCTTCCCCTTCTTCAGAATTAGACGAACTTTCGCTTTCATCTTCAGATTCAACTTCTTCCAGCGGAGGATAGTCGCAGTATTCCTTCATGGTAAAACCAAGAGCAATACCTGCAACAGCAAGACAGCCGATTGTGTAAAGGAAGTAGTTGAGGAATTCGATATGCAGGCAACAGACTGCGGCGGCAATAACATGCAGCCCTAAGGTCAAAAATCTTGGCAAATAGAAACGTCTGGCACGACGCATGGCGATGATACCCAGAAGATCAATCAGTGCGTAGGAGCCGAACCAGAAACAAAGACCTGCGGAAATAAGGGACTCCAATTCATCCTTACCTGCCCAGCCTTTAGCCAGCATGATAGCGATAATTGCGCCCAGAAAAACCGCAGCGCCACCGACAGCGTAGCTGGAATAATCTTCAGCAAGAACACCGCGAACTTTGTACCCGAAAAGACGGAACAGAGCACAAAGCCCTGCAAAAGTTGCGAATACGATTGTACCGCCCATGAGCAGAGTACCCTTGCCTTCAAGAACCTGAGCAGCAACTGCAAGGTGTGGAACGGTAGAATTAAGTAAGTCCTCAGGAGTCGCAACCAGTAAAGCGGCCCAGACGAAAAGACCGAAAGCAACAAGCACCAACAGAATTGCCGGAACCGCACGTGATCCTTTATTTTCATAAACCAGCGGCAGATCAAATCCGATAAAAGCGAACACACCCAGAAAAATCAATTGCATCCAGCCTATAGGCCCGGCAGCAGCCAATCCAGCAGGCATTAATGGAGCAAACATCCCCGGCAACTCGGTCGGATATCCCATTCCTCCGGTCACTGGCTGGTTAACCATCACCGACACATACACAAAGAACAGAAATGCCAGAGTCAAAGTGCCGCCGAAGAGATCTCCGGCATATTTCTTTGAAAGAAAGCAAGACCAGACAGCAAGGGCGAGGATAGTGAATGAAGCACCCAGATTAGGAAATGAATTGATAAAAATTTCATTAACCGCATACCCGGCAATGCCCAGCCATGACACAGCCAGAACAGTCAGAGTAAAAAAGCGGGCTGCATCAAGAAACCCGAAAGCAACACGGTCAACTGGGGTGGCCCGTAGTTCACCGGAAGATAATTTATCCATGCTGCGCGCGGTGCAGATTGCTGAAAGTGCGGCCAGAACCAAAACTCCCAGAAACGCAGCTCCGCCTAATCCGGCACCATGTCCTGCGGCCTCAAGACCTCTCGGTGACATCATTACAGCAAGAGATGTGAATATACCGTTCATTTTATACCCTCCGGTGTATGTAAGAAAGCGCATCGGCTATTATAGCAATAAACAACTATAGTTTCAAAAAACAAAATTCCTGTCCGCTAAAAAAGCGGACAGGAAGCAATATAAACATAAGGTAAGGCCTGAATATGGCCTGATTATTTATAAATGTCTAGAAAGCACCAATACATTCATCCATAGTGTCGTATATGGGCAAGAAGGATACAAATCCTGAAAGGTCAAAGACTTCTCTGATGTAATCCTTAAGAGAACAGAGCATAAGCTTACCATCCCCGCCTTTGAGTTCTCTGGCTGCTTTGAGCAGAACGCGCAAACCGGCACTGGAAATATATTCAAGGTTTTCAAAATCAAGAATAATCTTGCTTTCGCCACCCTGAATCTGGCTCAAAAGCCTTTCTTCAAAATCATTGGATGTATTCGAATCAAGACGACCTTTAAGCTTAAAGGTAATAATACCGTCATTTTTAATTTCACCAACTTCAAGACCCATCTTTTCCTCCGTTTTCCAAATTTACCGTCTGTTAAACGGCACTGCCGATCTGTTAAATATTAAAATCCGCTCTGCGGACTACTTATCTAATTAGGTTTATAAAGCTATTGGATATTTTTGGTCAACGTCAATTTATTACTGCCGTCCTTCCATTCATATTCAATGCTGTCCATCATTTTACGCATGAAATGGATTCCTAATCCACCTACTCTGCGATCCTCACATTTACAGCCCATGTCCGGTTCAGGAGCGTCAAGAGGATTAAATTTCTTGCCGTCATCCTCAATCCAGATGGTAAGTACTCTATCTTTCAGCTCAATGACTATATCAAACTTATGCCTGTCCGACTGGCAGCCGTAACTGACAAGGTTCGTAAAAAGTTCATCAAGCACGAGATTAAGTTCAAACACAGTTTTATCAGAAACACCGTGTTCACTGCCGAAAATTTCTATCTTTTCGGCTAGAACCCTGAGCTCGGAAATATCGGATTTCAGGGAGAATGAAGAAGTGACGCCCGCCTCAGCCTGCGTCGCAGGATTATTTACCAAAACCATATCCTCAATTTTCTCATGTGGGACAGATAGTATGATTACCTTTCATAAGTTAGAAAACCCTTGTCGCTGCGTCAACAAAAAGGTAATAAATTTTTGTTAGATATATAGCCTAAACAGGAGTTGTTAATGATCACCAAGCGTCCGCTAACCTACTGGGTGAAGAACAGCAATATGAAATTGCAGCTCATATTGCTTGTTGTAATCTTCTTTACAGTAGCAGTCAGACTTGTTCCCTTGGAAATGCAGAAGAAAATCATCAACCAAGCCATTAGTATGCGCAAGGTTGACCTCCTCTTCATGTACTGTGGTTTTTACATTGCATCTGTTGTATCAGCCAGCTTGCTAAAATACCTTATCACCGTGCTGCAGACATACATTGGTCAGGAAGCTCTGGCAAAAATGCGTAAGGAATTATACGCGCATATATTAACACTACCTTTAAGCTATTTCAGAAAAGCCAACCCGGGCATGGTGGTATCTTCGCTGGTGACAGAGTTGGCACCGGCCGGTGAATACGTCGGACAATCCGTAGCTGTTCCGGTTACAAACTTGCTCACGCTCATAGCTTTTGCCGGATACATGTTCTTCCTGAACCCAATCATGGCCGCTATTTCCATCGCTCTTTATCCTTTTGTGATCTATCTGGTTCCAAAGCTTCAGAAGAGATCAAACAGGGCCAACAAACAAAGGGTCGATACGACAAGATACCTCTCCAGCCATATCAATGAAACTATTTCCGGCATCCATGAAATTCACGGAAACGGTTCCTATCGCATTGAAAACCGTAAGTACGGCGCCTTTGTCGATCGTCTTTTCAAGATCAGGATTACCTGGATTCTCTATAAACAGGGCATCAAGGTCCTGAACAACTTTTTCCAAAACTTAGGCCCGTTTTTACTCTTCATCGTAGGTGGTTACCTTGCCATTCAGGGCCGCTTCGACCTTGGTGCTCTGGTGGCATTCCTTTCTGCTTATGAAAAGATCTATGATCCGTGGAAAGAACTCATGGATTTCTATCAGGTCCATAACGATTCAGCAGTCCGCTACAACCGGGTCATGGAATACTTTGACACCAAACCAGAGTTCGAGCTTGAGCCTGAAGGACGCGCTCCAGTAAAACTCAAGGGGAATATTGAAGTTCAAAACCTCGGTTTCACCGTGTCCGGCAATATACGGCTGCTTAAGCAAATTAACATGCAGCTTAAGCCCGGAGAGCAAATGGCTCTTGTAGGCTTTTCGGGCAGTGGTAAAAGTACGCTGGCCCAATGTATCTCACAGCTATATAAATACACGGGAGGGTCGGTAAAAATCGACGGCTATGAAGTCGGAGACCTGACCAAGGCCGACATGGTACATAACATGGGCATCGTGGCTCAAGCACCTTTCATTTTCTCAGGGACGATCAAAGACAACCTGCTATATTCCTGTTTAGCTGTCCTTGAGGGGGACCCTGAAGCTGAAGAGAAAATGCCCAGCCGGGATAACATGATTGAGTCAATTCAACAGGCTGGTATTTTTGTTGATGTACTCCGATTCGGCCTTAACACACTGCTCGACCCGGACAAAGAAACTGAACTTTCAGAACGACTGGTCAGAGTGCGTCAAAACTTTCACTCCGATTTCGGCGACAGGCTTGCTGAACATGTGGAATTCTATCAGGATGGAGCATATCTCGACTTCTCGTCCGTAGCAGGCAACATTACCTTTGGGCATGCCAATGACAACACCTTTTCAGGCCGTGCACTGGTTAGCAACGACTACTTCCAGAGCTTCCTCAAGGAAGCGCAACTGGAAACACCGCTACTGAGCCTTGGACGCGAATTAGCCAAGCAGACTGTCGATATTCTCGGTAATCTCCCCCCGGATGAGGTTTTCTTCGAGCAAAGCCCTATTCCTTCAGAGGAATTCGAAGATTACAAGCAGCTTACCGCTCGTATTGACGACATTCCATTATTGGAGCTTGAAGACAAGGACCGCGAAATGCTGTTGCGCCTTGCTCTTGGATTCGTTCCCGGAGTACATAAGATTGTCGCGCTTCCGTCCGTATTGAAAGGGTTAATCCTTGACGGCCGGAAGATGTTCAATTCCAGAATTTCAGAAGATATGCCGCAAGCATTCAGCTTTTATCAGATGGCTGAATTCATCCCGTCGCAAACAATTCTGGATAATATCCTTTTCGGCAAACCTAAAACCGATCATCCAAAGGTTCAGGACGCAATCAACCAATCCATGATCCAGCTGCTCATTGAGGAGGATCTCCTTGAAACAGTTGTTGAATTAGGCATGGAATTCCAGGTTGGCACCAAGGGAGATAAACTTTCCGGCGGACAGTGCCAGAAACTTGCTATCGCCCGAACCTTCCTTAAGAATCCGCCCATCATGATTATGGATGAGGCGACTTCCGCATTGGATAACAGATCTCAAAACCGTATTCAGGGACTGCTTGAAACCAAGTGGAAAGGCAAAGCAACACTTATCTCGGTTATCCATAGACTGGATACTATTAAAAATTATGATAAAGTAGCAGTCATGAAGGCTGGTAAATTGATGGAAGTTGGTCCCTATGATGAACTTATGGCGAAAAAGGGACTTCTTTACGAACTCGTACACGGAGCACATTAGTCATGGCAGCAGAAACAAGCGAATACCAAGAACATTTGGAAATAATGAGGGAGATTCCTTACTTCTCCGGTCTTGACCTTGAAGCACAGAAGCTGATCGCCTACCTTTGCGTACGTGAGAGATTTTCAGCAGGTGACGAAGTTTTTGCCAGCGGTGACTTTGACCAGTCCGCATATTACCTAATCAGCGGATCCATGGAAGCTTATCTTGATGCAGGCACAACGAAAGTCCAATCTTTTAAAGAGGGAGACTTTGTCGGTGCGCTATCCCTCATTGGCGATTCCAAACGTTTATTCACTCTTAAGGCAACTTCGGACTGCATCTGCATCCGCCTGACCAGTGAAAAATTCAAGAAGGCTCAAGAGCAATATCCTGTTATCAGCAACAAGTTCTTGAAGGCCACAGTTGACATGATCAGCAACTGGGAAGAAAGATTTATAGCAAACTACAACGCAGGATGTTCCGGCTGTACTACCGGGATAGGATTGACTCTCATATAGAGCCCATTGGGCTACAGGAATTATCAAATGAAGAAAGTTATCTTATTGACCTTATTAGTTTCCTTGATTGGCATATCTGGTGCTCTGGCCGCCCAAAACGCTCCAGAATCAGTTGCGGGCATAACCATCGGTAATGATGTCTCAACAATCCGTTCACTTCTGGAAGAGAATTCTGCGACTTGCCCTTGGCAGGAGGAGTATATCAAACGGATCGGCTTGAAAGACATGGAAGGTTATAAGGGTGGATATGTTGTTGTCGGCAACTGCAAGCGCAAAGATATCATCCTGCGCATGAAGCTCAAATATCAAGACGATAGCATGGAATTTTTCAACAAGCTTTACGGCAAAATTGAAAAACGTTTTGGAAAGCCCAATGACTGGCGAGGCAACCCCTTCGGCACTCTCAAGGTCTGGAAATGGTCCTTGGGTGATGCAGACGGCAATGTCAGCCTCATTCTGCAGCATTTCAGCGGCGATGATGATTCCATAACCAAAGGGAACTCTATCAGACTTTCCCGTCCTTCATGGATTACACAGGAAATGGAATGCTGGGACATCAAACATCCTCCGTCACAAGAGAAGCCCATTCCTGCAAAAATGAAAGGCATGAAGTGGTTTCTGCCCTACTAGGCAAAGATAGGTAAGTATGTACTAGAGAGCCTCCCTGCGCAAGCGGGGAGGCTTTTTTGATACGAAAAATTATAAAGACTGCTACTTATTTGAATCCAACCATTGCAAAACAGCATCACCGAAACGTGAGAAGTCATCCAAATGATTTAAGCTTACTGCGTGGACGATCTCCCAATCCAAGTTCATATACTCATGCACTGCAATATTACGCAATCCGACACTTCGTGATAATCGTTCAGCCAAATTTTTATCCAGTATCTTCTCTTGCCCAAGGTAAATAAAACTTTCAGCCATTGAAGAGGGAATTTTAAATTTTGCACTTAAAATATGAGTTGCAATATCGACACTTATTTGGACTGCACGCTGCAAGTTCAGGATAACAATATCCTGTAAGTCATAATCTGAAGCAAGAACTTCCACCCGACTAGGAGTCTTCTGCTTAATCCTTTCCAGGCAACGCTGTAAGGAAACAAGCTTAACCTCAATAACTTTTTGATTCACTAAATCCTCTCTTTAGGTTGGATAGCACCAAACGATTTCGTAAGGGTTCATAATCGGCTTGCTCAACAAGCATGCGACTTGCTGTTTGAGCCAGAAGAAGAGAATCCAGTCCAAACATAAGATTACCTGTGGTTAAAATTTGTTGAAGAAGTAATCCATGACACTTCTTTAAATCAATGAGATCGACCTCGCGACCCATTTTGATGCTGATAAGAGCTTGAAGTTCCATTATTCTCTTATAAGAAAGAGGAGATGGACCTAATACAGCAACATCGATGTCACTGTCAGGTCTAGTGTCGCCAGTTACAGTTGAGCCAAAAACAATCCCGACTTCGAGATCATCTTGCTGCTCCAGCAATGTGGCAAGCTTTGATATATCATTTGTACCCATAGTCATCATGAATTTAACATACCAGTCAGGATTATGATTTTCCAGCCTAAAATCTAATACCATAGTTTACAAGAAAAGGCCCCACTCTCACGAGCGGGGCCTTTTGACTTTACTTATGTAATCAGCCGAAGACTACTTCTTGTTCAGCTTGAGTTCCTGAGGGAACATAGGCAGGTAGCGGTAGCAGAGGCTGAGTACCAGAGCACCGTATGCGCAGATCATCAGGGTGGTAGCCCATTCTGCCCAGTTCGGTACATATACTTCCCAGTTATCGAAAGGCATAACCGGAATAGCGATGGTCTGGACAGTGAATACGTAACGGTTGATGGTTACGCCGATGCAGTCCAGAATTGCTGCAGAGTACAGCAGTGTGGGGTTGTTTCTGATGGAAGGAGTGATCAGCATGATTGCGGGAACGATGCCGCAAAGCACGAGTTCAGTCCAGAGCAGCCACTGACCGTATACATTACCGTAGAACATCTGTTCGAAGGTCAGGCCAACGGAGGGCAGGTAGCCTACAGCCCAAGCCCAAGTGTCAATGATCTTGAAGAACATGTACACGCAGAGCATGGTACCGGCGATTTTACCCATCAGAGCTTTAACTTTGTAATCCACCAGTTTCTTACCGGTCATTTTCTCGATGAGGGTACAAACCAGAACTGTGAAGACAGGACCGGAACCCACAGCAGAGAGAACGAAGAGGAAGAAAGTCCAGGGCCAGATGAAGAAACCTTCACGGAAGGCGTAAGGACGACCAAACATGACGCCGTACATACCGCCGAGAGAACCCTGGTGGAAGGTGGACAGGAATGTTCCGATACCTGCGAACAGAGCCATATTCACGTGAAGGTGATGGGCAAAGTGATGCAGGAAAGGAATCTTGTTCAGCTGCTTCTGCTCGAGAATCAGCGGAATGAATTCAATAATCAGAACAGTGCAGTAACAGGTAATACAGAAGATAACTTCTGTGAGCATGGAGTGCACGTTGGGGTGCCAGTAACCGAACCATGCGCGGATAGGCTGCCCGATATCCATGGTCAGAATGAGCATGGCACCGGAGTAGCACAGGAATCCTAAGACTACTGCAAGGTTGATGATATTTTTAAGTTGATCGATCTTGAGGATGTACTTGAGAAAACCGGTGAAAAATGCACCGGCACCAAGTGCGATAACCGCAAGGTCAAAAGTAATCCAGAGGCCGAACCCGAAGTAGTTATCTAGGCCGGTTACGCCGATACCGTAATAGAAAATCTTTACAGCAGCGTAGACGCCCCAGAGCAGGATGGCAGTAGGAAAAACCATCCAAAGCAGGAACTTAGGCAGTCCGCAGCGTTTTGTGCCTTCGGGGAAGAGATTGCTATCCATGGTAAACCTCCCTCCTAATGCTTGCCTTCAGCAGCATGTTTTTCAGCATGGCTGCCTTGAGCTACGTTATCACTCTGCTCACGAACCCATTCACGACGGCTGATGTAGTAAACCTGAGGATCCATGCCGATAGACTCCAGAATGCGGAAAGCATTGGGGTTCTTAATCAGTTCATGAACTTTGTGCTCAGGATTCTTGGCATCACCGAAGGAGATTGCGCCGGTGGGGCATGCTTCCAGACAGGCAGGCTGGTACCAACCGTCAGGCAGCTTGTTCGGATCCAGACCTTCAGCACGGGCACGCTGACGCGCATCCAGCAGTCTGGAATGGCAGAAGTTACATTTCTCAACAACACCGCGAGGACGGGCAGAAGTAGAAGGAGACAAAGCCTTGTCCATTCCACCGGGCCATACCGGGTCAAGCCAGCCAAAGTAGCGGGCATGGTAAGGACACGCAGCCATACAGTACCTGCAACCGATGCAACGGGGGTAAATCTGACTGACGATACCGCCTTCTTCGTCCTTGGTAGTAGCAACTACGGGACAGACGGGAACGCAGGCAGGGTGTCCGCACTGCATGCAGGGTCTGGGCAGGTAGGCAACTTCCCTGTTCGGGAATTCCTTACCGTTGTTGAGTTCGTAAACAAGCATCCAGGTGAGGGTCTTAAGCTTATTGGACCCTTCTTCCATGGGAGCTATGTTATTTTCAGCCTGGCAGGATACCATACAAGCACCGCAACCGGTACACTTGTCGACATCAACTACCATGGTCCATTTAGTATCAAATTCCAATTGTTGCATAACGTGAATCCCCTGACTTTAATTTAGGCGATGCTCACGAAAGAACTGGTCCACACGGACAAACCGGTGCCGGACTCAGTACCAACGGTGAGAAGTTTGGAGATGTTTTCGCCTTTACCGCTGGAGTAAGCATCCCATGCGGTGTGACCGAATCCAAGAGGTGCGGCGATAACATCGTTCATTACGCCTTCATTAATGTGGATTCTTACAGCGCACTCTCCGCCTGCTCCGGCAAGCTTGACCTTGGAACCTTCAGACACACCAAGTTTCTTGGCAGTCTTAGAGTTAACCTGAACCATGAGGTCTTTACCCAAAAGCTCAAACTTACTGATAGCAACCACGTTAAGCGGCGGAATAGCCACAGTGGAAGTACCGAAGATCAGCTTTGAGTAAGGAGCAAGAGCGATTTCGCCGCCCTTAGGCATGGTTACTGCCTTAGAGAGAACAGATGCTGCAAACTTAATGGAACCGGATTCAGTGGAATCGGAAACATAAGCAGATCCTTCTACAAGGGAATCCCAGTCAGCGCCCGCTTTTTCGGCTTTAGCCTGATAAACGGCTTCTGAGGATTCGTAACCAAGGTCGATACCCAGACCGGAAGCCACGCCGAGAATTACGTCAACAGTGGGCTTGCTGTTGTAGAGAGGCTCTGCAACAGGAGCACTGGCTGCGAGCATTGCAGCACCGACACCGTATGGAGTCTGTGCATCTTCAAAACGCTCATAGCTGGTGGGGTTGGGCATAATCAGGTCAGCTTTGGAAGCTGTTTCATCCATATAAGTGCTGAAGCTTACGAGGAAACCTGCTTTTTCGAATGCCGGTGCCAGAGCTGTGTTCTGGGGCAGAGCGTAAACAGGGTTGGCTTCGTAAGCCATCATTACTGCAGGAGCTGCAACTTTGCCTGCGGCGATACCAGCAAGGTAGCCGATAAAGTCTTTAGCAGCCAGTTCGGAACGGCCGGCAGCAGCTTCAACAGCTGTGGGCAGTTCGGGGAGAATCTTCATTCCACCGTCTTTGTTGACGCGACCGAGCAGCATGTTAACTGCGGCAGCGGCAATCACGTCTGCTGCACCGGCACCCTGAGCGAACTCGGAGCCTGCAACAACAACGGGAGCGGAAGATTTCATGATGCGTTTGGCAATTGCTGCCATTTCAACTCCGGATACGCCGGTGGCTTTCTCCACTTTATCGGGAGAGAATCTGGACATTACCAGAGTCTTAAAGTCGGCGAAATCAGAAGCAGAAGCGGAAGCTCCAGCCTTAAGCATATGGTAAGCAAGACCGAGGCAGAAAATAGCGCCGGTACCGGGTGCTACCGGAATCCACTTATCTGCAGCGGCTGCTGTGTTGTTCTGGAAAGGCCCTGCGTAGACATAAGTAGTCTTAATGTCTTCACCGGTGGGACGGCTTTCAGAGTAAACACACTGGTTTCTCACAACCGAACCCCATGAATCCATGGCATCCGCGCCTACGAAAAGCACTAAGTCGGAATTTTCCAGATCGTAACCGATCTGTCCTTTTCCGCCCATGCTTGCCAGAGCAACGGCTGCGCCCTGCTCTTCAGAGGGCATCAGGTAGCAGTCTGCACCCATTTCGGAAGCGAAACCGGACAGAACCTCAGTTGCAGTACCGGTAGTATCGCCGGAAACAACAGTGAGTTTGCCTTTCTGTCCTTTAACTGCTGCGAGTTTCTCAGAAAGGAGCTTTTCAGCTTCTTCCCAGGAGATGGACTCGTATTTGCCTTCCGCGGTCTTTTTCATAGGACCGTTAATACGGGAAGGGCTGTACATGAGCTGCGGGCCGCTGGCGCTGACCGGGTCAACACCGCCTTTGCTCATTGCGTTTTCTGCATTTCCTCTGGTGAGGTAAGGGCTTCCGCCCACGGATTTTACAATCTCAGCACAGGGGCTGGCACCGAATTTGGCAACAGAAGCCTGCTCGGTGATTGCACCGTATTTCAGTCTGGGAATCCAGGGCCAGTTCTGGGACCAGATAGAAGCGTCATCCAGAGTTTTCCAAATTACAGGGGTGAAGAGTGAACCAACTACACCACCTGTTACCAATTGAATAAAAGTTCTGCGATCAATACCCATTGCAGTCCCTCACTTACTTATGGCAGACGTAACATGCGTTGCTGGTACCAACTTCCGCATGACAGCGTTCACACTGCCACATCTTCATGGTCTGCTTGCTGTAACCGCTGATTCTGTTTTCGTAATACGTCGGCAGCGTGTCGCTGTTGCCTACGTCGGGATGGCAATCCGTACACTCGAAACCTTGGTGTGCCATGTGCGAAAAGTAAACGTTATCGGGCTGATACTGATAAACCAGCCAGGGTACTTCCACACCCTTCTGCAGATACTCGGTCACGTAAATTTCCTCAGCTTCGGTTTCTCCGAGGACATCTTCGTGACACTCAGCACACTGCTCATTGGAAGGCAGACCGGCAAAAGAACCGTCTTCCAAAAACATGTGACATGACTCACAGTCCATACCTTCACCTTCAACATGAACCTTGTGGCTGAAATCGATAGGCTGAGTCTTCTGGCTATAAATAACCTGCGGGAAAACCCACCAACCAACAATCAGGCTCGCAAGGACACCGATGAAGAAAGGAAGAACTCCTCCACACTGCTTCGATGTTCTTTTTTCCTCCATAACCTCGCCCCACTACTCCTTAAGTTTTGTGAAACATAAACAACCAATTAACGCCATTTCTTCTAAAATAGAGAATCTTTCTATGTCAAGAGAATATGAAACTTTTCACAAACTCTCCAAAAGAAGAAAAACCCCTATTTCCTGACAAAGATATGCGAAAAAGCGCTTGAAAAACACTTCTCGCAGACCGGTTTAAAACTCAAACGGAGAATCAAACCGTGCCAGGAGAGGAAGCTCCAGGTCTTTATCGGAAAGTACCGGATTCTTTGTCTTCCAGTCGATATTAAGATCCGGATCATTCCACCTGATCCCGGCCTCGCTGCCAGGTGTGTATCCGGAATCGACCTTGTACATGAACTCGTTTTCCTCGGTCAGAGTTTCATATCCATGCGCAAATCCCTTGGGGATAAACAACCTCAGAAAGTTCTCCGCTGATAGTTCAATTTTGAACGATCTACGGTAGGTTGGTGATCCCTTACGCAAATCTACAACGACATCGTTAACAGCACCCCTGGTGACCCAGACAAGTTTTGCCTGAGCATGAGGAGGCATCTGCAGGTGAAGACCGCGAATGACGCCGAGACCCGATGAATATGCATGGTTGTCTTGAACAAAATCAGTAGGCAACCCATTTTCCGCAAAGACATTTTTATTGAAACTTTCCAGAAAAAAGCCCCGCCTATCCCTGAAAACCTTAGGTTCAATAACCACAAGTCCGGGAAATTCTGTTTCAATCAACTTCACGCATATCCTCCAAGCATGAATAATTAAAATCCTGCCCCTTAAAACCATTCCCTCAAAATTAATCGAGAATTACCTGAGAACACGAAATGACACAACCTCATTTTTCACTTGATTGTCATATTTTTTATTATTTTCAAGTAGGTTCATGATATTCACTTTTCCTCTGCTGTCTGCTAGGTTCCTCTTATCTCTTTTATTGATAAGGCTTCATGCGGAATTCGCGCATTTTTTCACAAACAAATTATTAACGGATTTCAGTATGCAAACAGCAGGCTTAGCATTTAATGCGCTGGATATCATTTTAATTGTCATTGCCGGGGCCCTGATTTTTAGAGGCTTACTGCGGGGGATAGTCAGAGAAGCTATTTCCGTTTTTTCTTTAATTTTCGGCTTTTATCTTGCCGCAAAATATCATCACGAGCTCGCCCCGTATTTTCAAACTTTTTTTGACGGCCCAGGAACTGTAAAGGCGTTCAGCTACCTTTCTATTATCGTAGCCACGCTTTTTGTTGCTTTTCTGGTCGGTGTTACCATTAAAAAAATATTGACGGTGTCCATGCTCAGCTGGGCTGATCAGGTCCTCGGCGGGATTTTGGGTTTTGTCGAAGCAATCATTGTCGGCGGCATCATTATTGTCGTGCTGAACAGCTTTACACCCAATTCAGAGTTCCTGACCAAGTCCAAACTGGCTCCAAAAGTAATGTCCACGGCAAGCTTCTTCATCAGCTTCGCCCCAGACAATGTACTTGATTCATTGGATATAAAGTCAATGTTTCCCGATCACTCAGAACTCACTAACCCTATAAGCGATACTATTTAAAATGAGCGCAAAATCCATTGAAAAACTCAAAAATGTAATTTCCAGCCTAACTGCTCCAGACGGCTGCCCATGGGACAAAGAGCAAACACCTCAAACACTTTGTGATTCTTTAATTGAAGAAGCTTTCGAACTTGTAGAAGCTATCCGTGCTGACGACAAACAGGAAGTGATGGAAGAGCTTGGTGACGTCATGTTTCTGCTGCTGTTCATTGCTCAGCGTTACGAAGAAGATAACGCGTTTACCTTTGCTGATGCTGTTGATTCCGGCGCAGCAAAAATGATTCGCCGCCACCCGCACGTATTCGCGGACTGCAAGGTCGAAGATCAGGAAGAGTTGCTCCGTAACTGGGAAAGAATTAAACGCAGCGAAAAAGAAGGCGACAAAAAGATTTTCGATTCCCTGCCGAAGGGATTGCCGCCCATGCTCAAGGCATACCGCATAAATTCAAAAGCAGCCCGCAGCGGATTTACCTATGAATCTGATGAGCAATGCCTGGGCCAGCTCGATAGTGAATGGAAAGAATGGAACACTGCCTTAGAATCCGGCGACAAGGGAGCAATTGCCGAGGAATTCGGCGATTACCTGTTCACCCTTATTGAACTGGGCCGCAGAAAAGGCATTAAAGCCAATACCGCTTTGGATATCACCAACAATAAATTCCTTGAGCGTTTTGCCAAAATGGAAGACCTCGCCAAAGAACAAGGCAAAGATATCTCTGAGATGAGCCTCATCGAACAGAATGAGCTTTGGGAACAGGTAAAAAAATAGACCTGTTCAACTGGACTTCAAAAAATCCCCGCTTTTATCATTAAAAGCGGGGATTTTTTATATTTTAAAACAATTATTATAGATAGTTGTTCAGAAATCCTAAATTATCCTTATTTTTACCCTAAAGTATCTCAGAGTTTAACCGATTTAACAGATAGGCGCGTATATTGCCCTTTTTCGGGAGGGGTTTTATGGACGTAACAGGAATCAGCTCAACAATGGATACCGCACCTGCGGTAAGTGACAAGCAACTCTTCGGAGCTCAGGTTGTAACCAAGACACTTGATTACATGAACTCCGATCAGTTCAGTTCTTCAACCAGTAGCGATTATGATTTCCAAAAAAGCGTTCTCAGTGCCGCGTACTCCGGTGTTGGGACAATAGCTAACACTATAGCCTAAAAGGGCAGTCCGTGCGCCTGAAACGTAAAACCCGGCCATCACAGCCGGGTTTTATTATGCGTGTAAATTTCCGAGAAAAAAGTTCACTTATTCCAAAGTAAATCCAAACTCACCCTGCCCTTCAGGTTTCTGTGCAGACTTCCCACTATCGCCCTTAACCTTGCCAAAAACACTCATGGCAGTTCCTACCATGGAAGCCACATCTCCGGCTTCAGCAGGAAGAATCAAGGTGGTAGATTCACGAGCCAGACCTTCAAACGCCTCCACATAACGCTCCGCTACACGAAGTGATGCAGCATCAGCACCACCAGAAGAATTCAGAGTTTCCCCGACAGTACGCAAAGCCTTGGCTGTGGCATCAGCAACAGTAGTGATGGCTTCAGCCTTACCGAGGGCTTCGTTCATGAGCCGCTCACGCTCACCCTCACTCTTAAGCACTTCATCAAGCTTGGCCGCTTCCGCTCTGTTAATTATGGCCTGTTTTTCACCTTCGCTTCGGGCAATATCCGCACGCTTCTGACGCTCGGCGATCATCTGAGTTTCCATAGCCGCTTTCACGCTGTCCGGAGGAGTAATATCCTTAATCTCATAACGTAAAACTTTTATACCCCAAGAAGCAGCGGCAGCGTCGATGGCTTCCACCACCTGAGCATTTATGGAATCACGTTCTTCAAAAGTCTTATCGAGCGCAAGCTTACCGACACAGGAACGAAGTGCAGTCTGAGCCAACTGCGAAGCAGCATATCGATAATTGTCGATACCGTACGCTGCGGCTTTGGAATCCTGCACTTCTATGAAGATAAGTCCATCTACGACTACACTGACATTATCACTTGTAATACAAGTCTGAGGTAAAGTGTCGAGAGCCTCTTCCTTAAGTGAAAACTCATATGCCACACGATCAATAAACGGAAACAGAAAATGAAACCCAGCGCCAAGAGTCACCCGGTACTTGCCGAGCCTTTCCACTATTGCCTCTGTTTTCTGGGGAACGATCCGAATGGATTTAATGATTATTACAACCAGAACCACAGCAATTAATATAACAGCAATCAAAGCAGGAGCCATAACGCAACCTCAACTGTCAAAGTTTTTCCACTAAAAAAGAAGTCTTGCTTTTGTCAGCCCATGAAACGATACGTACTTTGTCACCAACCACGAAATTATGGTCTAACTGGGCAACAGCCTTCCAGAATGAGCCTCTATACTTAATCTGACCAAAACCGTCAGAACCGAAATCCTTGCTAACCTCAGCTAATGCTCCTTCAGGCGAATTATCGTACCCATCATCAACTACATCGGACACCTGCCCTTGAAACCAGCCCATAAATGTCCGGCGAAGGATCAACAACGTCCCAACAGAGGATATACAGAAAACCGTAACCTGCAGTACCAAAGCATCACTGTAAATTAGTGCTGCTAAAGCGGAAAGCAGACAGCCAAGGCTAAAAAAAATCAAAACCATTCCTGGAGCCACAAGTTCCAGCAAAGCCAGAACAAGTCCGGCAATCAGCCAAATCAACCAAAGTGGAAGACCGTCCACATACATCTCCTTTGATTCGAATATTCATTAAAATCAACAACCACAAAATCTATATAAAATCATTATCATAATAAAACCAATTCGCTCAATATAAATTCATTAATCGTACTATCCATGATCACCTGCAAAGTTTTTAATAAATCTTAATTGAACTTTATTTTGGAACAAACATTGCTTATCACTGCCCATTGCAAACACTAATTTGACATGGAGACAGCTATGCAGGTTATCATTCTAGCAGCAGGAAGAGGACAAAGGCTAAGTCCCATTACGGATGATGTTCCCAAGCCACTGGTCGAAGTCAATGGATGCCCGCTGATCGTTAATGCTTTAAATATACTGTCGAAACATCCGGTTGAGCGATTTATTATTGTAGAGGGCTACAAGTCGGAACAACTGCATGAAAGGCTTGGTGACAGCTACAACGGTATCGAAATTGTCTACGTACGAAACGAAGACTGGGACAAAACCAACAATATCCACTCCCTATGGCTCACCCGCGAATTGTGGGACAGGAACACCATTCTTCTGGAATGCGATATTTTCTTTGAACCGGGACTGATTGAAGAGCTGCTGGAAGAGCCATTCGCCAATGCTGTCATGGTTGATAATTTCCAGCAACATATGGACGGCACTGTGGTGGAGCTTTCTCCTGACCGCAAGAATATTACCCGATTGATCCCCGGTAAAGACCAGGATAAAAATTTCAATTTTACCGACAAATACAAGACGGTAAACATTTACACCTTTACTGAAGATTTCCTGCAAAATATTTTCCTGCCCACTATTGATCTGTATGTAAAAATGAACGGCCAGAACGAGTATTATGAACTGGTGCTGGGTGTGATAATTTTTATGGGCAGCAAAGAGCTTAAAGCCAAGATATGCAATTCTCACCGCTGGTTTGAAATTGATGACTTCACGGACCTGCAACGGGCCGAGGCATATGTAACCGATGACCGTTCCCTGCTGGAAAAAGTACGCAAGAAATACGGTGGATACTGGCGTTATGACTTCACGGACTTCGAGTATCTGTACAATCCTTATTTTCCCAACCAGAACCTTTATAACGAACTTCGCCTGAACTTGACCGACCTGCTCGACAACTACCCTTCAGGACAGCAGGAAATCAATCACAGCCTTGCGAACTGGGCTAAAATTGATGAATCCATGCTTGCAGTGGCCAACGGCGGTTCAGAACTTATTGAACTCCTGCGTCAAAAAATTAACAAGGTTACCCTGCTCCAGCCTTCATTTGATGAATATGCACGAAATCTCAAACCCGAACAGATCCATGCCATACCGCCCTGCCCGCATAGCCTGACTCAAACTCCGGCAACAATTGTCAAAGAAGCAAAATCAAGCGGTTCCAACGCGCTGGTTATCGTCAACCCCGGCAACCCTACCGGAACAAGGTTCAAACCGGCAGAACTTCGCTACATGTTCGAAGAACTGCGTCATCTGGATATGATAATCCTTGATGAATCATTCGCCGATTTCATCGGTACCGGACGTGACACGACTCTTCTCGATGAACTGGATAAATACCCGAATGTGATCATCCTGCGCAGTTTGAGTAAAGACCTCGGAGTTCCGGGAATCAGGCTTGGTTACATTGCAAGTGCCGACCGCGAACTCATTAAAGAAGTACGCACAGCCCTGCCGATCTGGCACATCAATTCAGTTGCCCAATATTTTTTGGATATTCTCCCGAAATACCGCAACGATTACGCTTTATCCCGCGCTAAAGTAATCGAGGCCCGTGATGAGATGGGAGAAATGTTAAACGCAATTCCAACCCTGAAGGTTATCCCTTCATACGCAAATTATTTCTGCTGCGAACTCCCGGAGGGGGTTTATTCGGATTACATTCAGGAACAATTATTCATGAATCACAAAATGCTGGTTAAAGACCTCGGCAAAAAGCAAGGGCTTCCTGAAGGACGCTATCTGCGGCTTGCGGTTAAAACTCCTGAGGAGAACCGCATGCTGGTTGATGCCCTGACCACAACACTTGCTGATAATATGATCACATCCCAAACAGCATAAAGCGGAGATCACAATGAACATTTCTACTGATAATAAATGGCACGAGGTATGGACCCGCAAAGGAACTGAAAGTGGAGATTCACTTGAAGACCTTATGAAAGCAGACGGCTTTGATACCGGAACCGGAGCAATATCTGTTGATGACTGGATGAAAACTTCAGCAGACATCAAAAACAGACTGGAAACCGATAAGGCTTCAAAGATTCTGGAAGTTGGTTGCGGAGCCGGAGCAATGCTCTACACCTTTCGCAATTCCGGCCCGGAACTTTACGGTGCTGATTACTCTGAAACACTGATCCAGAAAGCCACATCCGCAATCCCCGAATTAAACGGTAAAGCTTGCGAAGCTTCTACCCTCGGTTTTGCGGACAACATGTTCGAAGCTGTTTTTTCCCACGGGGTCTTCTTTTACTTCCGTGACCTTGATTATGCTGAAAGGGCCATGGATGAAATAATGCGAGTTCTAACCCATGACGGGAAAATATTTATTCTCGATGTACCCGATCTCGAGAAAAGAAATCTTTGCGAAGACTTCAGGCGCAATGTGGTCTATGCCGGGGAAGAATACCCAACAGCAGAAGACAGCCCCTACCGCCATCTTTACTATCCCAAATCATGGTTCCATGAATATGGGAAAAAATACGGCATGAAGGTCCAGACTTTTGATCAGGATCTTGAAAGCTATCCTATGTCTCCCTACCGGTTTAATACTTTGCTGACTTTCTAGTTCCTGAACGAGGCCTCTTCAAATGAAAAACATCATCTGGATCGTAATCGACACCCTGAGATCGGACATGCTGGCATCATGTCTTTCCGAAACAGCCGTCTACAATGAAATTGACGAAGTAATTGAACAGGGGGTCCTGTTTACCGATGTCATGACCAGCGGCGGTTCTACCAGAATCTCCGCACCTTCGTACTTCTCATCCCTGCGGCCCGGGCTGACAGGGATGATTCATCATGGAGTGCAGACCATCCGTAATTTCAAAGACGATGTCCTGACCGTCACTGAGCATTTCAAGTATTACGGTTACCAGACCTTCCGCTGGGATGACAGCAGCTTAGACTCCTGCCAGCCTAAACGGGGATTTGATGTATTTGAATCCGGCTACCCCACACTCGAACATACTCCGCATCGGAATTACGATAACGATAGACGCGATGCGTTCATAGCCAGAGTACGGCAAAGCAGGAAACCTTTCTTCGTCAATTTCCACCTTGATTATATTCATGATTTCGGCGGCAACCAGAAAACCAGTTGGACCACCGATGAATACCTCAAAGTTGTGGCCCGACAAGCAAAGGATTTTAAAGCGCTGTGGGACAAAATTGACCCCGGACCGGAAGATATCGTTGTAGTAACTTCCGATCATGGCTGTGTTCTGGACGAGAACTACATTGAGTATGATAAAAGCATGCCGTGGGGCTTTGCCAACAACAAAACCCGCGTATTTGCCTCCTTTATTGCCGAAGGGCTTACCCCGGCTAAAAAGCATGAACTGATCCGCTCCATAGACATCGCACCTACTCTGCTCGACCTTGCGCTGAGTAAAGAGATGAAGGCACAGGGAGTCAGCCTAAAATCAGTGCTCCAAGGCGGTCCTATTCCGGAACTGATCGGCATATCCGAACGCAACGTCAGCTTTGATGTAACGGGTGTCACCGACTATGCCTGCGTTAGAAAGCAAAACTGGGCTTTCTACTTTCATAAAGGTGAACCCATGGCCCTATATGACAACTCAGAAGGGACCAATGTGACCGACCATATGGGAGAGGGACTGCCTGTCGAAGAAGAGTTGCTCAACTTCTATAAGGAACTGGTTCTTGAAGGGCCGCAGACCGCCACTGAACTCTATGAGCAAACAGGTATTTCCATTTCCGATATCAGAACTGAAATCGAGGCCAGCATACTACTCCCGGTATTCAGTTGGAGTGAAGAGACAAGACTGTGCATCGACGCTTTGATCGACCAAATTCTAAACACGGAACTTATTCTGCTGGACGCTGATAGCAGTGGCGAAGTGGAAAAGGAAGTAAAAACAAAATACAGCAACCGCCTGTATATACGCCACGTGGACGCAAAAGATCTTCCACTGCCCATGATGCTGAATAAAGGTCTGGAATTGGCTAAAGCTCCTTTTACGGTCACAGCTACTCCGGATTGCCAATACACGGAGAATTTCTGCTACAGTCTGCGCGAAATGTTTTTGGCTAAGACAGATACGGTACTTAGCTACCCGAACATGAAAAGACTCATCAGTGACAACCGGGAAATGGAATACATCGGCAATGATGATTGCTTTGATGAACTCATGTTTTCACGGCTCGGTTCAATTTTCGAGCACAAAACCGCCACAGCAGCCTATTCTCTTCCGCATTTCAACGAAGTAGGCGCTTGCGCAATGTTTGAAACAGAAACCATGCGTGATGCAGGATGCTTCTCCACAAGCACAACAGATTTTCTGGCAAAGACATGGCATAAGCTCAACAGACTAGGCAGAGTCAGGCACGTAAATAAAGGATTGGTTATATCTAAAGACAGGACCATCCTAAGACCTGTCATGCCGATTTCTGAAAAAAAACATGACATCAAAATCAGCATATTAGTCCCGCTTAATGGAATAGCAGATCACAAACTGCTACCCATGTTTCTGACCATGTTATCCAAACAAACTGAAAAATCAGTTGAAATTATCCTGCTCAATCAGACAGCTGATACGACCCTCATTACAGCTCTCGCAAACAATTTCCCGGAACTCAAAGTCAGGACAATCAACCGTTCAGGCGATTTTCATGATCTGCTTAATAGCGGACTGTATGCAGCCAAAGGTGAATACATCTTCTGGTCAGATGTTTCTGACAAACTTCTGCCCCATTGCCTGACCGACCTGTTGAATCAAATAGACGGCAAGAGTAATGTTACAGCCGTCAAATGCGGCCATTTCCAACAGAACACAAGCAATTCAGCTAATGATGTCCAACCTATGGCACAGGTTCGGGAAATGCTATATGAAGTTTGCGATCTTCGGGGACTGCTATACAAGCGCAAGCTGCACAACGATGTTGGTATTTTCAGAGCACCCAATGACAACGAGCAAGGTTGGGACATGTGTGTCCGTCTTGCCCTTGTTAAGCCTTTTGAACTCCTCGAGGAGCCGCTGATTATTGCGAATAGACCTTTTCAATTCAATATGCAGCCTTCCATCGAATCATATCATCGGATACTGCGTAGCTCCATCAGCTCCATGGGCAATACAGTCGATCTGGTAAGATTGTATGAAGACGACTTCTATCGCCATCGTGCAGATGAGGCCCGTTATATTCTGGAAGACGAAATGATGCTGACTCTGGAATTGATCAACAAAAGTGGTATCAGCTCCGGTGCATTACTTCGGGTGCCCAAAGCACATGTAGCCAAGTAGTTCTACAAACCCACTGAACTTTATATAGATAAGCGAAAATCCCGGATCAGCCTCTTGCTGATCCGGGATTCTTTGCGTGCCCAGCCTTATGCTTAAACTAATCACAGTCGTCACTATTCCCGTCCTGTTGAATTACCACCACATTTAAATTATACTTAATATAAGAATAGGCAAAATTCCAATCATCAGGAGCTTAAGAATATGTATGCGCTTTTGACAACACCTCGATTTCATTCGTTCATTCCACCGGCCATAATCGTAGCAGTTATTTTTAACTTACTATCAAGCGATTCGAAAACAAGGGACATATCCATGCTCTTGGTAATTTATCTGGTTGGTGCAGGTGGCGGCGTAGTAAGTACATATTTACGACTAAAAAGCCTGCCGGACGAATCTTTTAATTACAACAAAGACTCAAATAACAGGCTCATGGCAATACTGCAGGTATACATGTCCCCTGTAATTGCAGGGGTTTTCGCATGGTTGTTGTACGGTCTGTTTGCGACAGGAATACTAAAAGGCACAATGTTCCCAAATTTCATAGGGGCTGAAAAAGTCTACTACAACGTAGTTCAATTATTTCAGGACCTAAAACCGGAACATCTGGAAGACACTGCGCTAGCCATACTGTGGGCTTTTATTGCCGGCTTCTCGGAGAAGATGCTCCCGAACATTTTAGACAAGCTGGCATCCCAAGTTGAAGAAAGTGATGCTGGTGATCCGGAATGGAATCGATAGTTAAGCTCAAGCAAAGATTTGAATGCGTGCTACAAAACAAAAGGCCCTGACTATTCAGTCAGGGCCTTATACTTATCGGGCTAACTATCAGGGATTGGCGTTAATCACCCTTTTTTAATACTGCAAGAATTCTACCCTTCCTATCAAACAGCGTCAGCTTCAATTCAGCAATTTTATAACTACGAACTTTCGAAAGAATGGCATTAAACTTGTTCGGTACAGTCATATCAAAGCACATTTTTTTTGTTCCGGCCACGGGACCGAAAACCAATTCGGAATCGGTTAAAGTTTTAATGCCCCCGTTTATATAATTGCAGCCATCTGTGCCCATAACTTTCATTTTAGCAATATTGATTTCCAACCTGGGAGCACTAATTTTGTCTGCCACAACAATACCGTCCACCTGTTCGGCAATCCAGATATCATTGAGCAGCGTTTTAGCCGGAGTACCGCTTTTCGCAAACTCAAGCAGCTCTTTACCTTCTTTATCTGTCAGAACCAAGCTCTCGCCTTCAATCCGATATTCCGCCACAACGTTAAATGCCTGATTAAAGGAGTCAGCAATGCTCATGTTGGCACATAACTTCATAGTTGAGGCAACGGGGCCCCATTCAATTTTCTGCTTCGCAACTTTAGTGATACGACCGTTAAAATTATTACAACCGTCGCTGCCGCTTATCTGCATTTCACTTATATCAATGTTCAAATGCGGGATAACACCGGCTCCCCGTATGCGAGGTATTTTTATTACTGAACCGTTTATCTTAACTGCTTCCCAATTGCCGCTTAACTTTAATCGAGCATCCTCTTTCTTTTCCAAAACTTTGAGCAAGGTATACTTTATTGAAGAGGCATCAGCAGGCACATCCCGCATCTTTTCTTCTTTTACTTTCAGCTTGTAAATAAATCCCGGCTGATATTCAAAACCTTCAATTTGTGAATAAAAGTTCTGCCATTGGCTCTGATCAGGGTTTTCTCCCTTTTGAACGAGCATACATTTCATAGGTCCGACACCGACACAATCCTGCTTATAACTATTTACCCAGTATATCTCTGAATTTTTCACCGGGCTGCAGGCAGCTACAAATAATAAGAATCCAAGAATCAAAATCTTCTTCATTTTGCTTCTCCTAATTTTCGTCTTTCCATAGATTAATTATAGAAAACTGATTCTAATTTGAAGCGTTCACAGCCTCAAAAAGCTCACTAATTTTTTTTGCCAGTCAGTACACATATCTAATCGGATCAACGATAGTCCGGCTACTGGCTCAATTCAACCAAATTAATAATAACCTAAACAACTAAATATATTATTAAGAAACAAAAGCCTTCAGCTAATTATTATACGCAACTTGCAGTTTTGATTAGAATATACGCAAAAAAAAAGACCAAGCATTGCTTGGCCTTTATTATATTCTGGCGGAGAGGGAGGGATTCGAATAGATATGCTAATGGTCTGTTTTAATAGGGATTAGGTTGTTTTATTTTTGTGGTTACTCAGGGAGTTACTCAGAATTGCGAGGAAAGTTAAAATTATTTTAAAAAACTTATTTTTAAAGATTTACAGACTTTAATTTTTAACAAATATTTTATTCAGTGCCTGAATCAATCTCAGGCATGGAAAGGCCTACATTACACAATGAATATGGGTCGTAATAGTTTTTCTCAATATAATTTTTAATTGTCACCTCAGCAAAAGATCTGCCCTCAAAGAAAAAAGCCACCTCAAGAAAAAGTGGCTTCTTTATTCTAGATTTATATTGATTCGTAGCTAGAACCATCTACTAGTTCCGGCACCCCGTCCAACCCTGTCGGCCTTGGGAAATTCAAGCCTCCCTTGCGAGCAGCCTCTGAATTATCATCTCGATAAAACCATGTATAGGTGATAAATCTTTGCATTGTGAGCAATTGCATAAACAACAACCTTTCTAACTTTCTTCGCCCCATGCCTTGGCACTGCGCTCAACTTTTTTGCGTACGCTCTTCCAAGCAGTTTCATGATTGAACATGGAACCCGGTAAAGCAGCCAGCATTTTCTCATACAAGCCTAAGGGGACGGTGAAGGTCAGTTCATCTGTTTTCATGAATTTTCTGGCCGAAGGGTCCATCCCGCCCAGTACGGCTTTTTCCACTCCCTGCTCTTTGTAATAAAGGGGCCAGCTGAGAATATTTGTACAGCCTGCACCGAAGGGAGAAGCCACACACTCCATATCTCCAGTGGTGAAAACTGTCTGAATAAACAGGCCGGTCAGAATCTCGGGGCGTGCAAAAAATATTACGAACTCCGGTTTTTCTTCATCGGAAAACTGTGACAGAGGCTTGAAGATACAGTACTTCGCCGGAGCTTTGCGCGGATTCACCTTAAGCATGAATTCTCGCATGGCATCAGGATTGGACATGTAGCGCTCCCCGTGCATGGGAGTTTCTTCAAACCCAGTGGAGACATAATGCTCAATGAAGCGCAGATGGGGTTTCATCATGGAACAGTAATATACTCCCCCCGGACAGCCATATTCTTCGGCTGAGATAAATGCCGCACCCTGTTTTTTTCTTGCCAGCCAGATATTGCCCATAACGCAGGAGAAAGATTTCATGGCCTCCCTCATATCCAGATTGCCACTCTCCTCCAATTCGCGGGAAATGGGGACTCCTTTTTTGGGTCCGTATGCATTTTCGGGTTTAATGTCGCTGTAGTGGACTCCGAAAGGTTCTTCGTTCAACCCTAAGTGCCCCATGAAAGTCATGGTGTCATCAAGTATGGACTGCATTGTCATGTTTTCCTCCTTCATTTGGTCATGTAATAAGCTTTCGCACAGACATATTGCCTTATGTGATACCTTTACATACCATACTCACAAACAAAATAAACAGACTAAATGGAAATCTCTATTCCAGAAAAGAGCATAATCATGAAGGATTTTCTTAATGACATTCCATTACTTGTGGAGGTAGCGCGCCAAAAAAATTTTACCAACGCAGCGGAAACACTGAACATAGGTGCTTCGACTCTATCCAGACGTATAAAACAGCTGGAAGAAAGGATGGGAGCAGTTCTCTTCTACCGGGACACCCGCAATGTCGAGCTGACAGATAATGGGCAAATGCTGTTGGACCGTTGTGAATTCATACTTGGTGAAACCAGACGGACCTTTGATTCAGTTGTGAACAATATGAAGAATCCCTCAGGACTGGTCCGTTGCTGTATGTTTCGCGATCTTTATGACCGTAATATGAAAAAAGCATTGATCGGATTCGCCGACAATTACCCTGATATCAGGCTGGAACTTACCTGCGTGGAACATCCGGTTGACCTGCGCACGGCCCCTTACGATGTTGCTTTTCTCATCGGACCCTCCATCGCCCCGCCGTTGATTGCCAGAAAACTGCTCAGAATCGAACCTTTTATTTACGCCTCTCCACAGCTTTTTAAACGCTATCCCCTGCCTGCCGAGCCCGCAGATCTGCACCAGATTCCATGCATTGTACTTGAACGCTTCGGAAGCCGCTGGCCCATGTTTGACGGGCACAGGCAGGTCGCAATCCAGATACAGCCCAAATACAAATTCAGCTCGGTAGACATGTGCCGCGATTTCGCCCTTGCCGGACATGGTCTCACCCTGATCAGAAGGCAGGAGGCGGAGCCATATGAAAAGGATGGTCGGTTGATCAAAGTTCTACCGGAATGGAGCGGCGGGTTTGAACATGACGTCCACATAGTCACCGGATCAGCTCAACTACCGCAAAGGATACGAATTTTCCTGGACCACATTCAGGATTTTTATGCTTTATTTTAGTAAAAACACTAAATTTTACCGAATCTCCCTAATCACATCCGCCGGACTCTGCCCGAAGTAACGCTTAAACTCGCGGCTGAACTGTGAAGGACTGTCATAGCCCACTTTGTCGGCGGCAAGATAAGCCTTCATCCTTTCTTGAATGATCAAATCCTTGTGTAAACCTCCCCAAGTTAGTGCCATCCGAAAGTAGAGTTTTCTTGGGGTGAATGAGTTTGGACATATTCGACTGGAGTCATGTCTCCGAGCGATTCATGTGGCCGCTCTTCGTTGTATTGCCGAATCCAGTCTTCGGTTATGCCCTTGACTGATCTTGATCTGCTTTTGACATTCTTGACCTCCTGTCGTGTTAAACGATTGAGCTTTTACCTCTGGCCCCTGCAAGCATGAGAAACTTGATAAGTTCTCGGTCTGACTCTTCACCTGACTTGAGGTTCCTGAGGTGTTCTGCATGAATGACCAGGGAACGACGAACAATTGCAGAAGCCGACAAGGAACGACCTCCAAGCTTTTCACTGTACCAATCACGGATGAACTGGAGGTCGTCTTCAAGCTCTGGAGTGGTACAGAAAGCATGCTTCTGTGTTTTGCCTGCACCCTTAAGGCGAACCTGAGGCTGAGTATTGCTGCTGCGGGGAATCTTCAAAGTATCGCTGTTGCTTTTGACGGTCTTAGACATAGCTACTCCTGTATGTGGTTAATGGTTTACTTTGGACAAAAGAAAAGCAGGATAGCCGTAATGACTGCCCTGCTGTACCCAACGCAAAGAGACGATGGGAGGGAGGATCAATTGTGAAGAAGAATCATAATCAAAGAAGCTCACCGCTCTGACTGTCCACCATCAGACAATCAAAGTGATGAGCTTCTTAACTCTGTTCTTGGCTACCGAATAGCTACCAGAAACTGAGACAGACCTCTTGGTCTTGCTTCAAAGGAGAATTACATGAACAAAGAATATCTTTAGAACACCTATGGTATTCTTATGGGTTAACTTTAAATAGGGATATAAGAAGAAGATAAGTAAGATTAAACTTAGGGATAACTATAAGAAGACTATAGATTACCTATGGTACTCTTATAGATATTTTATAGTGAATCTTTCTTTCATCCCTGGGTCTCTTCTTACTAGTGCGCCCCAATTCTATACACCTGTAATAAAAGACAAAATCAGGGTTGATTATTTTAAATTTAAATATGCCATTTCGTTCTTCTTGAATCCCTGACGGAACCAGAGGTCGAGGACGAGAAACGCTTTACCACCTCAGTGACAACCGCAAATCTGTTGACCACATTTTTGACATCGTGATTGACCAAAACATTCAAACAGAAGACACAGGAGACTTTCAATCACCTAACGATCAACGCTATTTTATTTCAAGCACTTAACTCGAAATTACAAATAAAATGTGCCACACAGGATTTAAAAATGTGGTAGCTCCAAACCCGGATATGTCAGTTGCTCAATACCTTCCTTCAAGCGTTTCAAAGGATAGGCGTTACTTCCATACTTGCGGCCTTCGGTAACTGGAGCATGACCTGTGAGAGCATCACTGATCTCTTCTTGAACACCACCTTCTCTGAGTCCATCCTTGAAGCTGTGTCTGAAGCTATGAAAAACTTTGCTGCTGTCGAACGCAGCATATTTTCTGGCGTATTTGCTCCACCACTTAGACCATGAAGCAGTTCGCTTTTCCCCCTTAGACTTGAGTTGAGGGAAGAGTTGAGCTTCTTGTCCTGCTTTGCCCATCTCTGCAACATAATCGAGAAATCCTAAATCAATGAGCTTGGAATGGATGGGAACACGTCTTTTAGAGCTTTCGGTCTTACGCCGTTTATTATCGTCGACGGCAGTCATATCGAAAAAGTATATGCCCTGCTCGTGCTTAATATCGTCCACAGTTAACTGCCCCAGTTCTTCAAGTCTGGCTCCTGTGAACGCAGCCATCAAGGGTGACCACTTAGCTGCTTCACCTGCCCCTCCTTTGGGCCTGTCATTGTCTGAATAAATGGGGAAATTAAAAATAAGGTTCAGGTCTTCAACACTGTATGGCTGACGAACGGTTTTCTTGGTCTTTGTAGATTTTGCTTTAACTTTGGATGCAGGGTTCACTTCAATATAGGCATTTTCAACAGCCCAGTTCAGTACAGCCCCAATTGCACCCAGCCCTTTATCGTTGACTGTCCTTGCTGACAAAACTTTTATATCAGGATGTTTATCAGTGTACTCAACGAGTTCAGGAACAGTCATTTTCAAAAGCTTTCCTGACGGACGAACAGGTAGCCGAAGCATTGCATCTTTGAATGCCCTGACATGGGCTTTAGTGATCTGGGTAATCTGAAGATCACCATGAAGCTCAACAAAACGTCTGACATACGTACCAAAATCTTTGACTGTTTTTTCTGGACCACCTGCTGACTTATGTTCTTCAGACCACTTTTCAAAAATTTGTGTAAAAGTAGGAGCTTCCAAAACCGAAGAAGGAGCATGACTGAGCATGCCTTTACTTAAAACAGGGCGCGGGGGTGTATCAATAGGCTTTCCGACATGACGTTTACGAACAAGGTCAAGAGTTTTTACTTTTGCCTTCAAAACAGCGTAGCTAAGCTCTCGGTAAGAATCACTTTCCTTATCTATCTTAACGTCAATTTCATTCAGAATCCAGTCGACATCCTTTGCAATTGGTTTAAGATTACCAATCGCAAGCTGCTCTGCCGATTCAGCAAGAGCAGTAGATAAAACCTCATCCCATAGATCATATTCATGATCGCTCAATCCAAGGATTCTGGTTTCCTCATCTTCTTTCAAAGCCTCGTGCATCCACAAAGTGGCTATACGCTCAATTTCAACCTGGGATAATTTTTCAACGGACTGCGCTTCTTTTAAACGTCTCTTTGCAGCAAACTCCTGATCCAACTTCACAGACTCAAGACGGACACGTTCAAGAGCCTCTTTGGGATCGCTGGTACGCAGACTGAAATAGACCTCTTTCTTTTCGTAAACGCCCTGTAAATCAACAGGGACTTTCGCACGAAAATAGTAATTACGGCTGCCTTTGCGGCGGTGCAGGCGGGTATGTTTGCACACGTCTTTCATGCCTCCGGTGTAGCATACTGGTGTAGCAGTTTGGAAGCAGAAAAGTAAAAGCCCTCGGACACTTAAGTGATTCCAAGGGCTTAATTATTAACTGGCGGAGAGGGAGGGATTCGAACCCCCGGAGGGCGTGAGACTCCCAGTGCTATCCTTATATTCCCGTCTGTTAGGTTGTTATGTCTATCAGCTTGTTGGCCCTGTTACGCACCTGTTTTACGCACAAATTTACGCATGTGCATTCCCCATCTGGACAGCATATTTTCATCATCGCGACTGCGTCAGCAGACGCATCCTTAATCCCTACAGTCGGGGCTGCTTTTCGCCCCCTTCTCCCCCTGCACCATAAACAATCCAAAGTCCAATGCGGGAAACTCCCTAAAATCAAGCCCATAATCTATTGGGTCCTTCCTAGCCTTTTGCCCTCATGCGGGCGGCTTCGAGCGCGATGTTCAGCCACGCGAAATTTTCTATTTTGGGTGGAAAAATGGAAATCCATTTTTGCCTACACCATTCATAACACCATAATCAAATCGGGTGTTACCTCGGAGTGTCTATGTCAGTCGATAATGTAACCAACTTGGAAGAAATTCGGAAAAAGGTCGCAGCTCGTACCGATGAAGAAGAAAAATTTGGATCTGACGATGGAGGGCCGAGTGGCATTTCATCGGAATTTGTCATTCAGTGCCTTCGCTCCAATGAAGTGGGCGATGGTGCTCTCTTCGCAACTGTCCATGACGGTAAATACGTCTACAACAAACAGATGAAAGAATGGCTGAAATGGATGGGTCATCACTGGAAACTTGATGATCTGGATGAAGTCGAGGATTCCGTGGAAGATGTCGTTGACAAATACATGGAAACATATGCCGAACTGTATGAGCGCATCCGCGAAGCCAACGACGCAGGGGATGAAGAAACGGTAAAAAGAAACGAAAAACTCCGCGACATGATCCTCAAGCGGGTCAACAAGTTGCACAGCGACAATGGCCGAACAAAATGCCTCAAATGTGCGCACACTAACCGCATTGCTTCCGCCCGAATTCAGGGACAGGAGTTGGATTCTGAACCGTGGCTCCTACCCTGCACGAATGGAGTGTTGGACCTTCGTTCTGGTGAGCTTCGTGGGGGGAGGCCGGAAGATTATCTTACCAAAGCAAGCCCAGTTGAATGGCAAGGAATTGATGCCCCACGCGAACGTTGGGACCAGTTTATCCTTGAAATTATGGATGGAGATCAGGAGATGGCGGATTATCTCCGCCGTCTTTTTGGCTGTTCCATCGTGGGTAAGGTTACTGAACATGTTTTTGCTGTGTTCCATGGGGTTGGTCGTAACGGTAAATCCCTCATGGTCGACACAATCACCGAGGTTTTGGGGGAACTTGCCAACCCGATCCCAGCTGAAATGTTGCTTGATCAGGGAAATGCTCGCAGTTCTGCAGGTCCTTCCCCAGACATCATGGCTCTGCGTGGTCAGCGTCTTGCATTCGCATCTGAAACTGACGAAGGCCGCAAATTTTCTCCCTCCCGCGTAAAATGGTTTTCCGGTGGCGACAAACTTACTGGCCGTAACGGCTACGACAAACGAATGATTACTTTCACGCCATCTCACATGCTTTTTCTGCTGACAAACCACAAGCCTCATGCACCTGCCGACGACTTTGCTTTTTGGGAACGCCTTCAGCTTGTTCCATTTGAACTATCATTTGTGGATCGGAAACCCAGGGCCCCAAATGAACGGCCCATGGACAAGGAGCTGGGCGATAAACTTAAGAAAGAATTGTCGGGCATTTTGGCTTGGCTAGCCCAAGGCTGTCTTGAGTGGCAAGAGCAGGGACTCAATCCACCTGCTAAAATTCTTGAAGCGACAGCTGAATACCGCCGTGATGAGGATCTCTTGGAAGAATTTCTCGATGATTGTTGCGCTCTAGATGAAGAAGAAAGAATTCAGGCTACTGATCTTTATGATGTTTTTTGTTGGTGGTTCAGTCGTAACATTTCGAAAAAGAAGAATATTGCTCAAAAAACGTTCGGTAAATTGGCCGGGAAGCGATTCGAAAAGAAAAAGATCGGAACGTACTGGTATCTGGGAGTCAGGGTTCTCGATGAAATCAGAGACGAAATACAGAGAGGCCATTAAATGGACCGTAAAACCATATGGACCGTTTTAAAAACGGATACGTCCACCTCGTAAACACTTAGGAATATGCACTAAATTAGTGCGCCCGGACGAAAGGACCATAGTTCAGCATACTTTAAACAATAAATTTTACATGTTTTTGCACCATATTTTATCTCTTTTTTGGTCTTATCGTCCAAAAAGAAAATAAAAAGTAAATAAAATAAATAGTTATATTAAAGACCATTGTTTTGGACGGTAAATATTTACGGTCCTACGGTCCAAGGAAACAGATGTATGAATGTTCTCGACTTGCTTAAAGCTGAGGGTGTGAGCCCGGTTCACGTCTCTGGAGGTAAAGGTGGTGAATTCCATAGTCCTTGCCCTGCATGCGGCGGAAAAGATCGTTTCCACGTCTGGCCTGAACAAAATGGGGGGACTGGTTCATGGTGGTGCCGTGGTTGCGACAAGGGCGGCGACAACATCGAGTTCCTGCGGGAGTTCAAAGGCGCATCCTTCAAGGATGCCTGCGATGTAATTGGCCGCAATCCGAAGGACTACACCCCGCGCCCTACACAGCTGAAAAAAAAGAACTTTGCTCCCAATAATTACGCTGCGCCTAAAGAGCTGTGGCTTGAACGGTCCAACAATCTCGTGGACTGGGCACATGAGCAGCTGCTGAAAAATGAAAAAGAACTTGCTTACCTTGCCGCCCGCGGACTGCCGCTGGAAGCGGTCAAAAAATACAAGCTCGGCTGGAATCCCGGTGAGACCGAAAAAGGGACGTTCCGCGCCCGCAAAGCATGGGGCTTACCACAGGCTGAAAATCGTAAACCGCTATGGATGCCACGCGGTCTTGTCATCCCATATTTTCAAGAAGGCGTTCTTTTCCGGGTGCGGTTTCGTCGCACCAATGAGGACCGCAAGAAATTTGCCCCTCATCTCAAGTATGTGATTTTGCCCGGCTCCAGCATGGGCCCGATGGTGACACGAAAATCGGCTAGAGCATGGGTTCCCATTGAAGCGGAGCTGGATGCACTGGCTGTAGATTTCGCAGTACAGGATCTTGATGTCGGGTGTCTGGGGCTTGGATCTCTGTCTATCAAACCGGATGCGTATTCATGGCCCAAACTAAAAGAAGCCATGACTGTCCTTAATGCATTGGATTTCGAATTCGGCAATGCGCAGGATGATGAGGAGCGGAAAAAAATTGAGCAGCAGATCAGGACAAAGAAGTGGTGGCAGGAAAACTTGCCCAACTGCCGTAGGTGGCCAGTGCCGGAAGGCAAAGATCCCGGCGAGGCTTTTGCCGCTGGTGTCGACCTGCGCTCATGGATTTTTGCAGGCCTCCCCCCGGCCCTAACGCTCGGACCTTCAAAATCTGGCGCGGCATCTACGAGCAGGGGGGAGGGAAGAAAAAAGAAAGAAGAGCCGACTCCGCCTCCAGCCGACATGATGATGCTTTATCAACTGCTTGTACGGAACCCTCTTGCTCTTGAGTTAGATGACGGCATTAGGATTGTTGAAGATCCAGAGTGCTGGGCAAACCAAAATGAGCGAAATTGGATGGCCTTCTGTAAAGTATCCGATCTGGTTTTCAAAAAATCAGATGGATTTGATGTTGTTCTAGATGAATTGAACGGATTGATCACGGCTGAAAATATCCTTGACCCATGGGTCAAGCGCGGTTGGAAGCCGAGACGAATAAACTAGGTGAGGGTTGCCGGAAGGAAATGGTACTTCCACCCGGCGACCGAATGAGGCTGCATTCGACCAGGTACATCCCAACCCTCTCACTAGGCATCGAGGGGAATAGCACGGGAACCTCCGAATGACAAAACTCGCTTTAGAGTATTGGCCCCTGGCGAGGTTCCGGTCATATGATCGGAACCTCAAAAAACACAAATCAAGCGTGGATAAAATGATTCAGTCAATTGAGGAATTCGGCTTTCGCATCCCGGTACTGGCTGGGACTAACGGTGAAATCATCGACGGCGAACTGCGTTTTCTTGCTGCGCTGCAGCTTGAGATTGATGAAATCCCGGTTGTGCTGGCTGACGATCTCAACCCGGCACAGGTAAAAGCATTTCGGTTGATGGCGAATAGTTCATCTGCATGGTCGAAATGGGATGAAGAAGCCCTTGCGCTGGAGCTGCTCGAGCTGCGCACCTTCGATGTTGATTTGCAGTTGACCGGCTTCGCCATTTCAGATGTCGAGGATCTGCTCAAACAATTCGGTCCGGAGAATTCCGGCAACACTGATCCTGATTCTGTACCGGATCTCGAATCCGAATACGTGACCTCTCCCGGTGACATTTGGGTTCTGGGCGACCATCGGCTCATGTGCGGCGATTCCACCAGTGGCGCGGACATTTCGAGACTCATGGCCGGGGAAGCTGTGGACATGGTTTTCACCGATCCGCCCTACAATGTGAATTACGAAGGAAAGGCCGGCAAGATTAAAAACGACCATATGTCGAACGACCAGTTTTACCAATTTCTCTACGACGCTTTCACAGCCATGTTTCTGGCCCTGAAAAAAGGTGGGCCGATTTACGTTGCCCACGGCGAGAGTGAGGGCATCAATTTCCGCACAGCATTCCGGGACGCTGGTTTCAAATGCGCGTCCTGCGTAATCTGGGCGAAAAATAATTTCGTGCTGGGCCGTTCGGATTTCCAGCCTCAACACGAGCCGATTCTTTACGGCTGGAAACCGGGTGCTCGACACTGCTGGTATGGAGGCCGCAAACGTACTTCCGTCCAGATGCTGGAAAACGACGACCAGCTGCAGGTTGAAAATGATTCCATTCAACTAACTTTGCAAAACAGGGTTTTGAGCATCACCGGTGACAACCTGCAGGTTGAAGAGCTTATTCCCTCGGTGGTTCATGAAAAGAAGCCCCAACGCAGTGATGAACACCCCACCATGAAACCCGTCGCGCTGGTGGAACGGTTTCTCAAGCACAGCAGCTTGAAAAACGAAACCGTGCTTGATTCCTTCGGCGGCTCCGGCTCCACGCTCATCGCTTGTGAGCGCACCCGGCGTAAATGCCGAACCATGGAACTGGACCCACGTTTTGCTGATGTCATTGTCCGCCGCTGGCAGGAATTCTCAGGCCGTGCGGCTGTTCGTGAATCTGACGGTTTAACATTTGAGCAGGTGCAATATGCAGGAAGAACTCACTAAACTCTTTGAGGTAGTTACTCAGCTCGAAAAGGCCGAGCTGACCGTGCTGAATAATGCAGCGGTTAAAACTCTAAGCAATTATCAGACTGACCCCACTGCTAAAAACAAGAAAGACTGGGACGCGGCAAAGAAAGGCCTTGAGGAGGAAATACAAAAATTGACCGAAAAACACTTTCCCGAAATGAAAGAAACCCCTGAAAATTTTAAAACTCTTTCAGACGTTTACCGATACTTGACAGAACAAGGCTATAAAGTCTCTAAATCTAAAGTATATAACGATAAAGCAGGACTCTTGCCGAATAAGGACGGCGAGATCACCCTTGCTACGGTCAATAACTACATACGTTCCATTGGAATAAAACTAAAGGCATCCTCGGCTCAGGAGAAACAAACCTCAGTTGAGTTGATGAAAACAAAACTTGAAGCTGAGGATGAAGGTAGGCGCAAAACCCAACTCCAGAATATAAAACTGGAAATGGAAATTAAAGAAAAGGCCAAGGACCTTTTCCCGGCTTCTGCTGTTGAATTTGAAATGGCAAAACGTTGTCAGCTTTTCCGGTACTCCCTTGAGGCTTTTGGGGAAAAATCGGCGGATAAAATTGCTGGGATATTTGGTGCGGATGAACAGGTTGCCGCTCGGATGCTTGAGAAGATTGGAGTGGATAAATCCAAAGCACCGGAACTTGCTGCTGTTATTCATGCCGAACAGCCTGCATTTATCAATTATTTTCATTCCAGCATCAGTTCTTTTCTTGATGTGTTTTCCACCGACACATGGCTGACAGAAGAACTGGAAGAGCTAATGGTAAAGTGGCTCGAACGGCAGGAAGAAGAACAGGTTCAAACAGCCATTGATATCATGGCTGAGGCAAATTCCGGGACCGACCCACGAACATTGCTTGCGATGTTCACCATTACCCGTAAAGCAGGAATTCTTCATTGAGCACAAACCCGATCATAAACTTCTTTCCCGGTGAAAAGGCCGTATTTAAAATGCGGCCTCAGACGCCGACCTGTGAGTGGTCCAGTAAGAATTTTCGCCTTGCTGCTGGCCCTCAAAAAGGAAGTTTATGGAACCGTGAAGAAGTCCCACATGCACCCTTCATGATGAATGTGTGGGATCGCCCGGAAATACGCAAGCTATTCTTCATCGGTTCCTCGCAGGGCACTAAAAAAACCACCATCGCATATGCCTGTGGCCTAGCACAGGTTTCCCGTCGTCCCGGACCGCTTGGCATCTCCATGCCTGATGAAGGCGCAATTAAGCGTGTTTTCACTGAACGTCTCCAACCTCACATCAACGGTTGTCAGCAGCTTCGCTCTCTTATTTCTTCTGATCGGTACGCTGAGCAAAATACCCAGATCCAGCTTAAAGATGGATCTCTGCTTCTCGGTATCTGGCAGGGGTCAGAAATGCGGATGTCCTCTTTTTCAGCGGAGACACTGCTCATAGATGAAGAGGATGCCAACACAGATAAAAATTCAGTATCCACAGTTGAAGAGCGAACATGGTCCTACGAACGGACACATAAAATTTTCCGATTCAGCAAGCCCAGAGGGACAATAGACGAATCCACAATCTGGCGCGATATGAAAGCTGAATCCCAAGCCATATATGAATACCATGCCGTTTGTCCTGCCTGTCAAACTGGGCAGTTAATGGAATTCGAGAATATCAAGGTGCCGGAAGGAGAACGTGATTCGGCAAAAATCGAAGCAGATAAGTCAGCTCGGTATATTTGTCCTCATTGTGGATACGCATGGAACGACTATACCCGTAACAAAGCCCTTGATGCTGGGTACTGGTATACAGATTCAAAAGTAGAACGGCCTACTGTCGTGGGTTTCCATCTTCCTTCATGGTCCTGCAAATCCATGTCCCTGTCTAAAGTAATGGCCGACTATTTTAAGAAGCAGAAAGAAGGCCATACAGGTATGAAGTGGTTCGACAACTCACACCGCGCAGTTCCGTATGAGCCTACCATTATCGAGGTCAACGAGGACATGCTCAAAAAATTCGTCGTTCCTGAGCTGCCCGTGCTTATACTTCCGCCCGAAACCACGGCTCTGACTCTCTCAGTTGATACCCAGAAGGACCACTTTTGGTATAGCTCATGCGCTCATAGGGTTGACCCTGGGCAAGAATGGATTTTCGATTATGGAAAAATCGGAACCTTCGATGAAATTGCGGAGCTGCGGCACAAAACATCCTACCGCAAGCAGGGTTCTGACGACAGGCTGGGATTCTGGCGCGGCTGCATTGATACCGGGGGTACAAGACTCCGCCCGGTGGATGAATCCCGGACCATGCAGGTATACAAATGGTTGCTTAAGCAACCACCCGGATCAATGTTCGGCACCAAGGGCATGAGCCATCAAACCCCCGGAGTACAAGTGAAATTTTCTCTGCTTGAAAAATTCCCCAACGGCAAGCCCCTCAAGAACGGCCTGCGCCTGTATCTGCTGGACGTGGATGCATTCAAGTCCATGATCATGTGGCGTTTGACCGAGGGACACGAAGAGGAGCCCATCTGGTTTCACGGCAACACAGACGATATTTATTTCCGCCAGATCCTGTCTGAGAAAAAAGTCTGGGACCCGAAGAAAGGGAAAGAAGTTTGGAAAGCCGTGCGCAAGGACAACCACTATCTGGATACCCTTTGCGGACATTTGGCAATGGCGCATTTTCAGTGGTCACCATCGTTGGCTAGTGTTGCTGAAAATTTGAACAAACCAAAAAAAGAAAAGATACCCGGACCGCCTCCGGTTAGCTCTGGCCCATCTGGTGGGTTCGGTGGCCGTGGCGGTCTTGGAGGTCGCGGTGGCGGCTTCGGTGGTCGCGGGAGGTAGATTATGAGTATTGATAAAGGATATTCCAGCAAACAGGTCATGGCGGTGCTGGGCTGCGGAAAAACCAAGTTTTGGGAAATGGTTTCCAACGGGGAATTTCCGAATAAATACCATGTCGGGCGTAAGGTCATGATTCCTGAATCTGATATTGAGGCATATCGGGAGCGGAATCAGGAAAGAGAGAAAGAGTATTAGGGCCGGAGTCCCGGCCCTAATGGATTATCTTTTTAGTTTATTGCTTCTACCCCGAACATTGCAGCCATTCCGGGAATATTTTTAAACCAGTATTTTTTATTTCCTCTAATCACGGAAACATCATCAGGAAGCTTGCCCGAGGTAAATCCCATCTCTTTTATAATTCCGCCCCGGTATTCTGCTGGTTTTCCGGGGTCTGTTGCCATGATAACATCTGCCATGGCTAATATCATTTCCCCGCCAGCAGTAGGTGTCCCATCACTTCCAAGTGTTAGTAAAACATCAGCCACTTTAGCAGGTTCGTCCTTGGTGGTGAAAACAGATATGTGAGCGCAGCATCCCAGCATAGCCGATACGCTATTTTTAACAGAGCCTTCAGATGATTTAACATCAGTAATTCTCAGGTTTAATTCTGCCGCATATTTATCGATTGCTTTCAAGTATTCTCCCGCATCAATTCCCAGAATAGGCGTACTGGCTTGAACTGTCTGCACAGATGCTGTGTTGGTTGTTTGTTGGTTCTCCGACGAACAGCTTTTGCCGATGGAGCCAAGAAGAAAGAGGGCCAGAAAAACACTTAGACATCCTATGGTGAATTTCTTTTGTTTCTTTTTGGCGGCTTCCACCTTTTCCGGTGTCAGCGGCTCTCCGCATTTTGGACAGGCTTCCGCATTTTCAGAAATATTCTTGTTGCATCCGGGACAGGGAATCTTAGCCATGTTTAAACTCCTTAGTGTGTATTTGAAATCAGATTAACCAGATAATAAACATGAGACTTTTATTCAAGACGGAAATAAAATTATTAGACATTGATCTATTGGATTTTTAGTTAAAACTTAAAAATAATCTCAGCTATTTTGGCCATATACAACTCTATAGTTCGCCACGGTTCGCCCCATACCGTGACGTTAAATCCCACATTGATTTAACGTCACACCCATGTCCGGCTACCTAAAAGTATATACCTCCGAAGAGTTAGAAGAGCTTTCCGCTGATTATAAGAAAGCTCTTCACACTCTTGCTTTTGCGCAAAGCTACACTTCCAGTGGCGGTGCTCAGCTTACCCGCGCCGATATCAAATCCATCAAAGATACTCTTGCCGACATAGGCCGCGAAATGGATCGCCGTGCTGGTCGGGCTACTCCGCGCATAGTTAGCACCCGCATCGGGAGGGCCAATTAATGACGATGTCCCTTCGCAAGGTCAAACAGCTACAGGCGAAAGCCCGTGGCAATGCTGTCCGCCCTGTACGTTTTGTCGGGGGCGGTAATGGCAGCACCTTGGGGAATTGGCATCCGCAGCGGCAGTCTCGCGGCTCTGAACGGCTGGACCGCGAAAAACTGCAATCACGCATCGAGGACGTTGTTGCCAACGACGGGCATGCAGAATCTATCCGGGGAACTCTTACCACCAACATCGTCGGTCCGGGCCTGAAAGCCCAGTCTAATTTAGCTGCACAGTTGCTTAATCTTACACCTGAGCAGGTTGCCAAGATAGAGAGAGCACAGAACACTTCTTTTGAACTCTGGGCAAAAGAAGCCCATGTCAGCGGAAAATTTCAATGGGCAGATATACAAGCTCTCACCATTTCCGGTCAGGTTAGTCTGGGAGAATTCTGTTACCTTTGTCGCTATTTTGATGAAATCACTCGCATCCGCAAAGGCCGGAATTTTTCATTCGCATTGCAGGATATTCATCCGATCCGGCTCCGCACTCCCGACACTGAAGTTTTTGATGGCAGTATTCGCGATGGTGTCGTCTTTGATTCCGACTCCGAAATAATCGGCTACTACATCCACAACCCTGCTGATTTAAATGAACCGGAATCCTATTGCTATTACCCCGCAAGAAACGGCCATCTGCCTAAATTTTTCCATGGATTCAGAGCCAAAAGATTCGAGCAGGTCCGTGGAGATTCTATTTTTGCGCCTGTAATCAAGCTCTTCCGCGATAAATATGACTTTCTCGACTACGAGGTAATCGCCCAGATTATTACCGCCTCGTTCCCTATTGCCATTGAGCAGACATTTCCTCCAGATACAGCTGACTTCAAAGTCGATGAAAAAAAGGGTCGTTACTATCAGGATATCAATCCCGGCCAGGTTTTCTACGGTAACGCCGGAGAAAAAATCACAGCACTTTCATCTGACCGGCCCGGTAATAACTTTGATCCTTTTTTTAAGATGATCCTCAAAACCCTGAGCGCCGCTGCCGGGGTTCCCTATCATCAAGTCATTAAAGACTTTTCAGAGACCAACTACTCATCCGCCCGCGCCGCTCTGCTCGAGAGCTGGCGTGAATTCCAGTGCTACCGCGATTGGCTGGTTCGTCTGTTCCTGCAAAAGGTCCGCGAAATAGTCATCGAGGAAGCATGGCTTCGCGGCATGTGGTCTATCCCAGAAGGATGTCCGGACTTTTACGAAGCGCGTGAACTCTGGACTGCCTGCAAATGGACCCCCCCGGCGAAAGGTCACATCGATGAGGACAAGGAAGCTAAGGCCAACGAGCGCAAACTCGCAACTAACCAAATTTCTTATGAAGCCTTTTTCGCTGAGCAGGGTCTGAACTGGGAAACTGAATTCGAAAAAATGGCTCGTGAACGCAAGAGAGCTAAAAAGTTGGGGCTTCCATTGCCTGAATCATCCACAATGCCGATTTCCCCTGACGAACCGGAAGAAGACGATGAAAAAAACAAGGCCGGAGCAGCATAATGAAGAACCCTTTTTTTGATGAAAAATTCTGGCTGATGGAAGAAGGCGCGCTGGTTCAGCTGCTGAACAGTGGAATGCAATTGTCCGCTGATGCCATGACCGGAAAGAAGCGCCCGTACAAGATGAACGGTAACATTGCGGTCATTAAGATCACTGGATCTCTCAATAACACTTGGCACTATCCGCCGTACTGCAGCCGTTATGATGTCGTGCAGGGCCAGATTAAAGCGGCTGTTGCTGACTATTCCGTCCGCTCCATCATGCTTGATATCGATTCCCCCGGCGGCACATGTTCCGGCTGCGAGGACCTCTCGCTCACAATCAAAAACGCGGACAAGAGCAAGCCCGTCTACGCTTTTACCGCAAGCAAGGCCACCTCAGCAGCATACTGGCTGGGTAGTCAGGCTCGTTATTTCGCCGCAGGAAAGACAGCTAACCTCGGTTCCATCGGCGTGATTGCTGTGCATCTTGATTACACCGGGATGTATGAAGAAGTAGGAATCAAGCCCACCATCATCAGGTCAGGTGAATTCAAAGCGTTGGGTCACCATCTTGAAAAGCTGAGCGACAAAGCGCGGAAGTCTTTGCAAAGTCATTTCGACAAGACCTGCCAGATTTTCATCGAAGCTGTGGCCTCAGGCCGCAAGAAACTCAAAATTTCAGAGTCCAAGGAATGGGCCGAAGGTCGCGTCTTCCTCGGTGAAGACGCAAAAACCGTCGGCCTGATCGACCGCGTATGCAGTCGTGATGAAATCATTTCGCATATCCTCAAGGAGGCCAATATGAATGCGGAACAACTACGGGCACAGTATCCCGCTGCCGTAAGCGACATTGAAAATGCCGCCAAGGCCGAGGCTGCCTCCCAGATTGAGGAGGCTAACAATCAGACCGCAGCGGCTAAATCCAACGCCGCTGCGGTAGCCGAGGCCATGTTCGGGCCGGAAGCAGGCGGCAAGCTCAAGGCCGCGCTTGATGCAAACCTGAACGCCGAACAGATCAACACTCTGGGGCTGTCCATGAATCTGGCAAGCAAGCCCGATAATGATGGCGACGCACCGGATGCGGATGCCAATTCCAGACAGCAGATCCTGAATGCGATTCAGGCAAATGATCAGGGTGGCCCGGCTCCGGGTTCTCCGGCACAGGCTAAAGTCGATCCTCTCGGTGATGCCATTGCCCGCAAAATAGATAAGGGGGTGTAGCCCATGGTTATGATGTCAGAAGGGAACCGTCTGAATGATGTCCTCCACCGCGAACTTGATCGGGATTTTTGTCGTGAAAACGTTACTTTCGGCAAAGACAAAAAGCTTCTTGTCGGCACTGTTGTCGGTCGTCGCCTTTTTTCTGTCCCTGATTCCGGTACCGCTGCGGCTGGCAATACCGGATTGGGTAGTGTTGACAATGTTTCCATCGGCCACATGGCCCTGTACGGCACATATACTCTTTCCTGCGTTGAAATTTCCGCAGATGGCGGAAAATTCCACGTAACCACTCCCGAAGGTGTCCGCCTTCATGATGCGCAAGTAGGTGAAGCTTTCGTATCTCCCCACATTAATTTCACCATTAATGATGGTGATCCAGACTTTGTTGTCGGAGATATTTTCACTATCGAAGTGTCCCCGGGTGACGGTCTTGCCTACCAGATCGATTTCTCCGCAACTGACGGCAGACAGATCGCATATGGATTTCCCATCGCCGACTATGATGCAACTGAATTCAACGTCAACGGCGTGGTCATCAAAAAGGATGCGAAGATTGATGGTTCTGCTTTGATCTGGCCTGCAGATGCCACAGATGAGCAGAAAAAAATGGCAATGGGAGTCCTTGCGTCCAGGGGCTTCATTAACAAGGTAGGTCTCTAATGGTTCAAAATATGGCTAACCCTTTCAATGATGATGCCTATTTCGGCATGGCGACTCTCACTGATAAGCTGAATAGAATTCCCTGCACATTCGGCAGGCTGAACAATTCCGGTATTTTTAACTTCAAGGGGATCAATACCAGCATCCTCATTATCGAAGCAAAAAACAATCGCATCAGGATTATTCCTGCCACTGCCCGAGGCGGTGAATTCAATCATCTCAAACACGGTAAGAGAGAGATTATCACTCTGGTCGTGCCTCACATTAATGTTGAGGAAAACATTCTTCCCGAAGAATACATGAACAAGCGCAGATTCGGCACAACCGATGTGGTTATGTCTGCCGCGGACGCCGTTGCTGATTTCATGTTTGAAAACCTCCTGTCCTTTGAAGTTACCAAGGAATACATGAAATGGGGAGCCCTGCAGGGAATCATCTACGACAGTGACGGAGCAACAGTCCTCTGCAACTTATTCAAAGAGTTCAATGTAGAAAAACGGATCATGTACTTCGATCTTGATAACCAAGAAGGCAACGTCCCCGAAAAGTGCAGAGAACTCACCCGCGTCACTAGAAAAAGCCTGCAGGGTGACGTGATGGACTATGTACACGTCTTCATCCATCCCACTTTTTACGACAAACTCGTAAAGCACCCCAGTGTCGTTGAATACTGGAAAAATCATGAAAAGAGCGTCGAACATCTGGAAGTTGATTCCAGCCAATGTTGCAGAATTCAGGGCGTGATTTTCGAAGAATTCGAAGGCGAAGCTCCGGGCGACGATGAAAAAATGATCTCCTTCATTAAAGAAGGCAAAGGTCATGCAATTCCAATGGGAAGCAAGCGCACCTTCAGAGGCGTTTGGGCACCTGCAGGCTTCAACGAGACAGTAGGGACTGAAGGAATCGAATATTACATGAAGCAGGAACCTCGCAAGTATGACATGGGGGTTGATATCTACATGGAGTCCAATGAGCTCGTCTACTGCACCAACCCGCTGGTGCTGACCGAATTGGATGCCGGGGCAGAACCTGCCGAGTAATCATAATCACCTCGCAATAGCCCGGACCGCACCTCCCGCTTTTCAGCGGTCCGGGCAAAATTAAGGAATGGAATGATGAACCAGCTTTTCAGCGACGCCGCAATAAAAACAGTCTGCTCTGCCTGCTGCACGGGAATTTCATGGCTGGTTGGTGGTTACGACATGGCTTTGCTTGCCATTCTGGTGCTGATGATCGCTGATCTAGTTCTGGGGATAATGTTGGCTCTGCGCGATGGTACATACAACAATCCCAGAGTTGTACGCGGGTTCCTCAAATTCATTCTTTATGGCGTGGTCATAGTCGTTTCAAACATGGTGGATATCACCATTGAGCAGGGTAGCTTTCCTGCTGTTTTAGCAAAATTTCGTGAGTTCGTAGTTTTCTGGTTCGCAGTAACTGAATTCATCAGCATCACCAAGCATCTGACTAGGATGGGTGTCCGCATCATCCCTCAAAAGCTGATTGAACGACTGCAATATTACCAAGACAACTACGACCCTATCAGCGGACGCATGGACTACGGCGCAGGCGGTTATGGATATGGAGCAGGCCAGTACGGTCAGCATCGTCCCTACACCCGACCGGCATCACAAAGAGCACCCTCTAACCCCGGTCATACCGGAATGAGCGACGAGGATATGTATGGTTAAGTCTGAATTTTTCTCTCTTGAGACAGACCCTAAATTGGCCTGTGAATGCTGCAAGGAATGCAAGATTGTCCCGGAGCTTCTCGAGAAGCTGGATCTGGCCCGGTCTATTGCCGGAGTCCCTTTCACTATTAACAGCGGTTACCGTTGCCCAGCACATAACGCAGCTGAGGGAGCAAAACCGACCTCGTCACATGTGGGAGGTTTCGCTGTTGATATCGCAACTCCCTCCGGCCCTGCTCGAGCAGAGATTCTTCGGGGTCTGATTATGGCTGGTTTCGAACGTATCGGTATTGCCCGGTCCTTTATCCATGTGGATATCGATCCTGAAAAACTTAACATTTGGGGACCCGTAAGTTGGGTCTACGACAACAAGTAAAGCCATGATCCCCATCGCCACCATCGTCAGTTTCCTCGGCTCCGGCAAAGGCAAGCTCTTAATTAAAATTGCCGTTGTCCTGATTGTTGTCGCCATCGTTGGCATCTGGATTGTCTCACTCAAGGGCGACATTGCTGATCTCAAAGGAACCATTTCCGAACGCGACAGCACGATTGCTGAACTGGATAAAAGGATTTCCGCCCTCAAGCTGGAAGTCAGGACCGGCGAAGTCGAGATTGAGAAGCTTAACGAGTCCGTTACCAATTCCGAGGATGCTGTCTCGGCTCTGCGCGGGCAGGTTGAAGAAGACAAGGAAAAATTGCGCAGGCATCAGATCGACCTGCGTGAAACCCGGCAGCTTTTAGCAGAAGCCAAGAATGTACCCATAACCAATTCAACAGGAGTGCTCAGCCATGAGGACAGTGTTCGTGTTGTTGCTCATTATAATAAGTTTTGGGGGTTGTGCTCCAAAAACGCAACAAGACCCCATTGATTCGGTCAGGCGTGTTGAGTTCGTAGCCAAGTATAAAAAATGTGGCAGAACTCCCCCGCTGAACAGGGCGGCAATGCACGCCCTGCAAAATGATCCTCATGTTGGATCAAAGGAGAATGTCAGCAGCCGGGACATCAATGACGTCATTATTAAAAACCATATTGAGCAGCTGGAAGCAGAAGTGAACTGCTACCGCAAACAGGCAGAATAATGAACTTCAAAGAAATCATGGAATGGGATGCGAAGAACATCCACCTCAACACCGACGAAAACGCCGCCCCCATCACATGGGACGGCGAGGAAATCGACGCTGAGGTTATCCATGAGGGTGACGGACTCTCGGATGACAGTAACGGCCCGGAGAGCGTTGAGGTCATCACCCTGCATGTTCTGGCTAGTTTAATTAAACGTCCCAAAGTGCGTTGCTCGTATGAGTTTAATGGCGCGAAATGGATGGTTTCCCGCGTCCTGCCTGCGGGTCCTATCCTCAAAATTCAGATTTTCAGAGAGAAGTCATGAGTGTTTTTGAAATCGATACCCGCCAATCTGAGAACCAGATCGCCCACCTCAAGGAAGTGCTCGGTCTGATTCCCGGCGGCATACAGCTGGCCTGCACACGGGCAGCGAACAAGAGCATCAAAAGTTTAAAAGTGGTCGCCAAGGCAGCGATCCGCGAGGATTACAACATTAAGTCCGGTGATCTTGACCGTCAGTTCTACATCCGTCAGGCATCAAAATACGACCCGTTTGCAGTGCTCGAAGCCAGTGGCAGCCGTTCCATTTCACTCTCGCATTTTGATCCCCGCGACCGGACAGTCGTCAGCAACCGCGCAACATCATCCGGCCCGGTAAAAGTCAAGCACAAAGGCGTAACCGTCAAAGTCAAAAAAGCCGGAGGCCGCAAACTGGTCCAGGGCGGTTTCCGTATGCCCTCCGGGACCATCATGAAACGAGTTGGTACCGACCGGCTACCCATTGCAAAACTTTGGGGACCATCGCCCCTGCGTATGCTGGCAGATGCCAGCGTGTTGCATGAGCTTGAATTTCAGGCTGAGGAATTGATGGCTAAGAATTTAGAGCATGAGGCAACTCACATTCTTAGACAGGCGGGTTTACGATGACAGATTTAATTTTAAAAGCCCTCAAAGACCTACTTGAAGAGCAGATTAAGGGCGATTCTAAAAAGAATATTGCGCCGCTGCTGGCAGAAAAACAGGGACATGAAGTCCTGCAGCCGCTCAAGGTTTATGAAAATTTCATTCCCAGCAAAGACAATGATGAGGTGGCTTACCCGTGTCTGGTCGTGCGCTGGGTAGAAGCTGAGGAAGTAGACGGCTTCGCTGTCGAAGTCTTTGATGTTCTGGTCTGCACTTACTCTGAATCTGGACGTAGTATTTCAGAAGAATGGGGGAATGTTATTGCAGGCCGTGTTCGTTCAATCCTGCGTCAAACAACAAGACTCTACAAATTACCCGGAGCTAACGCTTGGAAGTTTACCCGTATCGGTAAGATTCAAGCCATCAATCCGAAACTGAACCTAGATGAACGGCATTTCACGCATCATCATTTAACCATCCGGTCGAGCTGGCAATATCCGCTGCCGGATATAACCTCAATGGAGGGGTAGTTATGACCTACCTGCACGGTACTTACACCACCGAATCCCCGACATCGTTGGTTCCTCCTCGGCGGGTGGATTCTGCGATTCCGGTTGTGTTCGGCACAGCTCCCGGCCCTACTGATGGAGATTTGCCCATCAACGAACCCAAGCTCTGCTATTCGCTTGATGAATTCGTTGCCGCTTTCGGCATGAGTGATGCCTGGGAGAAGTACACTCTTTGCGAATTCGCAACCTGTTTCTTACAAGACTACAACATGGCACCGGTTGTGTTCATTAACGTTTTTGATCCGGCCAAACATAAGACCGGTGAAAACCCTGATCCCGGTGTTGTGGTCGGTGATGACATCATTGGTGGCGTTGATAATGTGACCAAAGAAAATACAGGTCTTGAGCTCATTGATGAAATATTCCCCCGTTTTCGTCTTGTTCCGGGGTTGATTCTTGCTCCCGGTTTTTCTGATGAGCCTGCTGTTGCCCTTTCCATGTCAAGCAAGGCTTCTGACATTAACGGTCTGTTTAAGGCGCAGGCTATTGTGGATGTCTCCGATACAGTAACTGTCTATACGGACGTTGCCGAGTATACCCAGACTCAAAACCTGACAGATGAACATATGATTGTCTGCTGGCCTAAGGTCAGAAAGGGCGAAAAGCTTTATCATATGTCCAGCCACTTGGCTGCACTTATTGCCCGTGTTGACTATGAAGCTGGTGGAATTCCATATCGTTCTCCCTCCAATCAGCGATTTGAGATTACTGGTGTTGATAATGCGGGTAAAGAGCTTTTTCTCGACTTGAAAAAAGCTAACAATGCTCTCAATGCTCAAGGTATTGTGACGGCGCTTAATTGGGATGGGGGTTGGAAGTTTTGGGGTAACCGTAATGGCTGCTACCCTTCTGTTACTGACCCTAAAGATGCGTTTATTCCTGTTCGCCGTTTTTTCAACTGGCACGAAATAACTTTCATCTTGACCTACTTCAGTAAGGTTGATTGGCCGCTGACGCGTAGACAGTTGGAAACCATCATGGACAGTGAAAATTATCGCTTAAATACCTTCACTTCCGATGAAGTAATTCTTGGCGGTAAAATGTATCTCCACGAAGAAATGAACTCCATCACAGATGTCATGGATGGTTTGATCAAGTTTAAACTAAAGATGACTCCGCCTTCTCCAAACCGGGCAATCATTACTGACTATGAATATGACCCGAGCAACCTGCAGGCCCTGTTCGGGTAAGGAGTAACCATGCCTCAACACGATCTCACTGATAGCTATAAGGTTTACAAAGACGGCGGCAAGCCTCTCGGTATTGCCAGTATTGAGCTGCCCGAAGTGGAAATGATGTCGGATACCCTTTCCGGCGCTGGCATCATGGGCGAAATTGATGCGCCCGTTACCCAGCCCAAGGCCATGACCGTGAAGCTGACTTTTTCAACCAAGTATTCAGGCTGGGCAGATCTGATTGCCCCCGGTGTTCACCAGCTGGACTGCCGGATTAATACTCTGGCTGTGAAGAAAGACAGTTCCTATGTCCATCTCGGTGAACGGGTTGTGCTCCAGGTAATGAATAAAAAGTTCGCACTGGGCAAGCCGGAAAAGGCCAAGAAACAGGAAAATGAAGTGGAATTCGAAGTCCTTTACGTCAAGCAGGTTCTCGACGGCAAGGACACCCTCGAAATCGACAAGCTGAACGACAAGTTCGTTGTTAACGGCACTGACTATCGCGAAACCGCAAGACGCAACACCGGTATGGAGAGCTAGAAGATGAGCGAAGAAAAGAAAAACAAAACTGAAACCGTAGATCCCAACGTTATTCCCCTGAATTCACCTTTGAAGGTTGGCGATAACGAAATCACTTCCATTACCCTGCGGCAACCGCTGGTCGAAGATCTGCTTGATGCAGCTGCTCAGGCAGGGCCGGGGTCAGGCAATTTTGCGATTGAGGCGTATACTGTTGCTATCGTCAGCGGTGTTCCTATCGAGGATCTGCGTAAGATGAAAAGCTATGACTACTACGCAGTAACCAGAAGGTTCAGGGTTCTGGATGACGGCCTTGAAGCGGGGGAGTTCGCAAGCTCGTCCTAATCATTTCGAAAATGACGGGCTGGGGATTGGATGAGATTAAAAGTCAGACTGTTCCGGCCCTGCTGGCGTGGGGCGATCCTCTTCGGGAATTGCAGAAAGAGATGAAAGAGGGATGAACACAGCCATAAAAACCACGGCTCCGATCCCGACTGTGGTCCACATCTGGAACCGCTCCGGGATACCGAACAAGTCTATTAACCAGGTCGCAGTATAAGCGACTGCGACAAAAGCGGCTAAGGCTGCAAGGATATTCTTAATCATGGCAATAAAGGAACTCGGTTTAACGTTTGCACTGGGTTTCTCCCTTGGGGGAGGATTCCAGTCTACTATAAATCGTGCCACGGGTCAGGTCAACCGGCTTGGAAAGTCCATCACCGAGCTTGAAGGTAAAGAAGCCTTCAAGCTCGGCAAGGGGCTGGAAAAGTTCACTGAAAAGACCCGTTCGAGTTCCCGTGCCCTGATCGAAGCCAAGAAGCACCTTGCCAAACTGAAGGAAGAAGAGAAGAAGTCCGGGCGCACCAGTGCCAATCTGGCCCGGCGCATTCAGATTGCCGAGAACAATGTCCGCCGCTTCACTACCGGGCTACAATATAATCGGCGTCAGCTCCGTGATCAGGTTATTTCCATTCAGGATGCTGGACGCTCACTTGATGGTCTGCGTCATGACTATAAAGGTCTGAACGATGAAATTTCCCGCACCCAGCGGTTGCAGAATTCCACTGCCAAGTGGGCTGGGCGCGGACAGGCAGTGCGTGCCGGGGCGGATCGTATTCCGGCTATGGCTATTGCTGGTTCTCTAACTCTGGTAGGGCGGGAAGCAATTGCATTTGAAGACGCCATGTCCGATGTTGAAAAGGTCGTGGACTTCAAGACTCCCGCAGGTCTTGCGGCAATGGAATCCGGGATTCGCAATCTTTCGGAAGAAATTCCCATCGCATCAGCAGGCATAGCTGATATTATCGCGGCTGCTGGTCAATCCGGCATTGAAAAAAGCGGTCTGCTTCAATTTGCCCGTGATGCCGGAGAAATGGGTACAGCCTTTGATCTGGCAAAAGAAGGTAAAGATCCCGGCAAAATGATGTCCGACTGGCGAAGCGGCATGAAGCTGAGTCAGAAACAGGCAGTATCCCTTGGTGATGCGGTAAACCATCTTTCCAACAACATGAATGCCGAGGCTGCGGCCATCGGTGAAGTTATCCAGCGGCAGGGTGCTGTTGCCAAAGGGGCTGGACTTTCTGAAATTCAGGCCGCGTCTTTGTCGGCGGCTTTGCTGTCCAGTGGTGCTCCCGCAGAGATCGCTGCAACGGCTCTTAAGAATTTAACCGGGGCATTGACCATCGGTACCGCCGCTTCCAAGCGTCAGCAGGATGCATTTGCCGCTCTGGGTATGGATTCTGCAACTGTTGCGCAAAGCATGCAGGAAGATGCGGAAGGCACCATCAAGGAAGTCTTTGCAGCACTGGCCGGACTGGATAAGGCCGAGCAGGGTTCTATCCTGACTCAGCTTTTCGGTGATGAATCCAAGGGTGCGATTACCCCGCTGCTCACCAACCTTGAAAATTTCGAGAGAGCTTTTCAGCTTACTGCCGATGCTTCTTTTTATGCGGGCAGCATGCATGAAGAGTTCGTCAAGAAGTCCAATAATACAAAGTCAAATATCCAGAAGTTTACCAATACACTAGCTCATATGTCCGGGAATATCGGTCAGAGCCTGCTTCCGACTCTCAATGAGTTAATACAGGAAGTTAAGCCGTGGGTGCATGGTATTGCCGAGTGGTCCAAGGAAAATAAGGAAGTAGTCAAAGGCGTTGCCATGCTGGGTGTTGGGCTTATCGGCCTTAAGGCCGGCATGATGGTCCTGTCTCCGGCAGTGGGTGCTATTGGCGGGATTATCGGGCTGGTTAATAAGTTTCGTGGCCGTGGCTCCGGCAAGAATGGCAATGGCCGTGGCGGTACACCCGGAACTCCGCTTTATGTCGCTGATGTTTCCGGCGGTGGCAGCGGTCTTGCTGATCTGGGCGGCGGAGATTCCAAGCGAAGCAAAAGAAAGTCCCGTCGTTCTGGCCGGGGCAAGCCTGGAAAGCTAGGCAAGGTCGGAAGCTTCTTCAAGGATCTTAAAGATAAAAAAATCCTTTCATCAAAGGTCGGCAGTTTCTTTACCGGCCTCAAAGATACAAAATTTACGTCCTTCCTTAAAGGCGGCGGCAAGCTGCTTGGCAAGGCGGCGGCTCCGCTTGGTGCAGCTTTCGGAATGATGGATATTGCTGGCGCAGCAATGAGCGGCGATAGCGTTGGTGTCGGCGGAGCTGTTGGCGAAACTCTGGGCAGTACTGGCGGAGCATTGCTTGGCGCAACATTGGGTTCCGTTGTTCCCGTAGTTGGTACTGCCATCGGCGGCGCTGTCGGCGGCATGCTCGGCGGTTGGCTGGGCGACATGACCGGAAGCGGCATCACCAGCTTTTTTACCTCTGAGAAAACACCGGAACAACAACAGGCCACCGATTTGATTGCCAAGATGGATGGATCTTCTATGGTAGCTGCTCCGGCTTCAGCTCCCATCAACCTTACAGTCAACCAGACCATTAACGTTCCCGCTGGAAGCGATACTTCCGCTGTAAAAAAAGCCATGGCTGAGGCAAACAGCGACCTGAAAGAGCAGGTACGCGCTATCGTTGAACAGATGTTTGCAGAGCAAAGGAGGCTATCCTTTGGCTAAGTACACCACCATATCCGGCGACACATGGGACATCATCGCCCGTACCCAATATGGCCGTGAAACCATGTGCTCCAAGTTGATGGAAGCCAACCCCGACCACATCGGTACCGTGATTTTTCCGGCTGGTGTCGAGCTGGAAATTCCTGACGTTAAAGCGCCCAGTAATGCGGAGATTACCACTCCGCCTTGGAGTAAGTCATGAACATGAAGCCCCGCAGCGCAAAACTAAATCTGCTTTACGAGGGTACGGACATTTCCACTGAGATCCGGCCTTACGTGACTGGGTTCACCTTCAATGATAATTCCGGCGGCAAGGCTGACGATTTGAGCGTATCCCTCGAGGACCGGGATCAACTCTGGAAGTCCGGTTGGTATCCCGATAAAGGTGCGAAATTATCGGCCTCTATCGTTTGCACGAACTGGTTTGAATCCGGCGGTGCAGATCTCGTCTTGCCATGCGGCAAGTTTGAGATTGATGAGATTGAGATGAGTGCCGGGGCAGGCGATACGGTCACCTTGAAAGCCGTATCCGCGCTGGTGAAAAACAGCATCCGTAAAGAGAAAAAGACCCGCGCATGGGAAAACGTCCAGCTTTCCACCATTGCCAGCGATATTGCTGCCGAGCACAGTTTGATTATTCAGTTCAGCGGCAACGATGCCACATACAACCGCATCGACCAACGCGAGGAAAGCGACCTGAAATTTCTGGATCGCATTGCCGAGGATGAGGGCAATTCTCTCAAGATCGTGGATGGGCGTATCGTCATTTATTCCGGCGTGGACTATGACCGCAATCCGGCCTCATTCACTTTGTCCCGTGGGCAATCCAATATTGGACGGATTAGCCTGCGTGACAAGGTCGCCGACGTTTATTCATCATGCATTGTGAAATACCACGATCCCAAGGACAAGCAGCTCAAGACCTACACTTTCACCCCGCCGGATGCACCTGTCACTGGTGAGGTCCTGCAAATCAATGGTGCTGTTGAATCCATTGCCGAAGCTGAGCGCAGAGCTAGAGCCAAACTGCGGGCTAAAAATAAAATGGAACGTTCCGGTTCCATTTCCATGATGGGCGATCCGCGCCGAATGGCGACCATGGTTTTCGGGTTGTCCGGCTTTCACCGTTTTGACGGCAGATATTTCATTGATACTGCGACACATGCGTACACCCGTAGTGCTGGCTATACCACTAACCTCGCCGTGCGCGGTGTGCTGGGGTACTAGTATGAGTTTCTGGAGATTAGATCAGGCGAGAGCAGCTGTTAAAGCTGCTCTCACACAAACTGTGCGCGTGGGTGTGGTTTCATCCGTGAACGAGAAGAACGGCACTGTGCGCGTTGAATTCAGTGATGCTGATGCCAAGGGCAAGCCGTTGGTTTCCGATGAGCTGGCCGTGCTTTTCCATAAAACATTGCTCGATAAGTTTTATTGCATGCCGGATGTGGGTGAACATGTGCTTTGTTTGTTCCTTCCATTTGGTCTGCGTCAGGGGTTCGTGCTGGGCGCGATTTATTCGCAGGCGGACGGCGTACCGAAGGCGGACAAGGATGTCCTGCATGTCAGAATGAAAGACGGCAGCTGGTTTGAGTACCACCGTGGCGAACACAAATTGTCCGGACACGTTGTTAACGGCTATGCGGATCTCACAGTTGATATCGATGCCAAGCTGACTGTTGGACGGGATCTCACTGCTAAAGTCGGACGCGATGCCGACATCACCATCGGGCATGATGCGCAGCTGACAGTGGTTAACGATCTGACCGCCACCGTGGGCAACAATGCCGCGGTGAATGTCTCCGAGGACCTATCCGCTACAGCAACCAATATTTCTGCCGAGGCTGATGAGACTGCCGAGGTGACTGCCGGAACATCCATTGACCTGAGTGCTCCTAAAATCAATCTCAAGGGCTTTGTTTCCCAGACTGATGTCAACGGCGAAATCGGTCACGAAACCAAGCGGGTCCATACAGAGCATGAGGGCAGTTACACACTGACCGGCACCGCTCATATTGATGAGCTTACGGTGGATAACTTGACCGTGACCAATCCTATTAACGGCACAGTTGCGGGGTCATAAATGCAGGTCGGCAGCTTCGGTACAATAGTATTCAAGGCCTCCGCCCGGGAGATCCTGACTTTCAAGGACCTGACCCGCAATGGTGAGGCTGAATTTGCGGAACATCAGGTGCTGGAACAGAAAAGTAAGCTCCAGTTTACCGGGGTGAAGCTGGAAACCACATCTTTCACAGTGCAACTGCATGCAGGTTTTACCGACCCCGAAGATCGCGCCGCCGCGTTCTGGGCTGCGCTCCGCTCCGGGGAACCGCGTCCGCTGGTCATCGGCAGCGAGAACAGGGGGGATTTCGTTTTGAAGACTATCGAGCAGAGCGAAAAATATCACGACAAAACCGGGGCCAAATATATCGAAATGGCTCTCGGCCTACAGGAATACAACTGATGGAATTAATCGTTGATACTACAAAACCCGCGCCGCTGGTCATCGGTGAAACTGGTGTTGCCGAGATCCTGCAGAACGTGCGCATAATTTTGTCCACGATCAGGGGCACGGTTCCGTTTGACCGTCTATTCGGGCTGACCATCACATATATTGACAAGCCCATACCGGAGGCCATGGCAGAATTCCGAGGGGATGCGATTCAGACTGTGCAAAAATATGAACCCCGTGTGTCCGTGACCAGTGTCGATTTTAAAGCAAAGCCTGACGAGGCCATGGACGGGCGGCTTTATCCCGTGGTGCGGGTCAGGATTAAGGATGGTGCGATATGAGTGATTTGAAAGCTCTTCCTGAGGTTAATTTTTGCGAGACTGACGGTGCCAAGGTCGAGCGGGAAACCCTGTCCGATTATGAATCCGTTGTTGATCGCAACCTTGCGCCGGGAAACCCTGAACGGCTGAATGTTGAAGGGGTGGCTTATCTCCTTTTGCTGGTGCGTCAGCTGGTAAATATGACAGGCAAATCAAATCTTCTGGCATATGCTCAAGGCGACCACCTCGACCATCTCGGCGCATTGACTGATACTCCGCGTTTACCTGCGTACTCGGCTGTGGCCAGTATCAGCTTTGAGCTGGGTGAAGCGCAGGGATCAGCTGTCACCATTCCCAAGGGAACGCGCATAACCCCGGACAATAAACTCATGTTTGCCACTGATGAGCTGGTCGAGATTGCGGCCGGAAATATTTCTGTGGAAGTCGGGGCTACCTGCCAGACCGCCGGAACCATCGGAAACGGTTTTCTTGCCGGGCAGCTTAACAGGCTGGTTGATCCCATTGCCGGGGTGATCAAAGTTGCGAACACGGGTGTAACTCTCGGCGGCGCTGAGGTTGAAGAGAATGACCGCTACCGGGACCGCATTCAGCTTTCCCCGGAAAAAGCCAGCGTTGCAGGCCCCGCGGGGAAGTATCGATACTGGGCTGAATCCGCACATCAGGACATTGCTAATGTGGAAGTAGATTCTCCCACTCCCGGCAAGGTCGATATCATCGTTCTGATGAATGGCGGGAAGTTACCCTCAGCCGAGGTGCTGGCTGCTGTTGATGCTGTTGTGTCTCCCAAGGATGTGCGGCCCTTGACCGACCACACAGAAGTGATGCCACCGGAAGTGGTCAACTATGACATCGAGCTGACATGGTGGCTCGGTTCCGGCAATGCAACCCTCGCCGCATCCATTCAGCAGGCCGTTGACCAGACTATTCAGAATTTCATCCTTTGGCAGAAATCAAAGCTCGGCAGGGATATCAACCCCACTGAGCTTGTCCACCTGATCCGTCAGGCCGGAGCCAAGCGGGTGCAGATAACCAGCCCCGTGGATACCGTGCTTTCAAAACGTCAGGTTGCAATCCTGAACGATGGAGGTTTGAACGTGACCTACGGAGGCATTGAGGATGACTAGCCTCGCCGACCTCAAGCTCATCGATATCCTTCCCAGTTCCATTGCTGAGGATGAACAGTTTCAGGCTCTGGCTGAGACTTTCGACAAGCAGCTCAAAGGGATTCTTGCCAGCATCCCGGCAATCGAAATCTATTCCCGCATCGAAGAGCACGAAGAGCCACTGCTTTCCCTGCTGGCGTGGCAGTTCCACGTTGACCACTGGGATGCAAACTGGAGCGTGGAAACCAAGCGTGAAGCGGTGAAGAATTCCATCAAGCTGCACAAGAAAAAGGGTACTCCGTGGGCAGTGGAAAAGGCGGTTGAGATTGCTACCGGCGAACGTGCTGAGGTGCTGGAATGGTTTAATTATGATGGCGATCCGTACATGTTCAAGGTGGCAGTGCATGGTCAGGTCCGAGACTGCGCACCCATTTTGACAGCCATCAATTCAGCCAAGAATGTGCGCTCTCATCTGGATTCCATTCAAATCCCGCACACAGAAAACGCCGCCGCAAACGTGGCGGGCCTGCCGCGCATAGGAATTTCCATAACAGGCAGTTTGAGCAACGAGATTAGCACTGAGGCTGCTCATGCTGCCGGAACCGCAATAGTCCGCATGAGTTTTCCCATTTCGGGAACTCTGCCGAGGACAGATATTTCAACATCAGTTGAACCAATCATCTCAGCCGGAATTGTTCGGATGGGATTCAGCATAACAGGAGCCACGCAATGAGTGATTTCAGAAAAATGAGGTGGACCAGCAAGGGCAGCGATCTCCTGCTCAAAACGCAGGGCGGTACCAAGCTGGTCTTAAAAGAGATTCTTCTCGGTGCCGGAACTTGGCCTGCGGAATACCAGAACAGTGGTGCGCCGGATAATCTGGTGGATATTCGTCGCCGTGTTGCCGTTACCAAAGTTGAACAGGAAGGAACTAAGGTCGTTGTTTCCGGACTGGTTAATAACGAGGATTTGGAGGTCGGTTTTTCCGTTCTGGAGCTGGGCGTCACTGCCGAGCATCCTGATTTCGGGGATATCCTGTACATGGCGGATTGTGTCACGCTCGATAAATCATCATACATCCATGACAAGACAGGGACTCCACTGGAAGTTCCGCTTAAGATTGAAGTTGTTGTCTCGGCAAACGCCGAGGTCGGTTTTGTTATTGATGACCGTTTTGTCAGTGCTACTAAAGAGGACATTGACGACCACAACACCGATCCCGAAGCGCACCGGAATATGCTTGATCTTTATGCTACAGGCACCCCGTTCCTCGTCTATCCCGCAGATGATGCAGACGGAATTGGTGCAACTCCGGTTATTCTGTTTGATGCTTTTCAGCCACGAGTTTACGGAGGCGAAGAGGATGCGCTCTGGATGCAGCTTATTGAGGCGGGCGGCGATTTTAACAATCCTCTGCATGACACTGGTTGGTTGAGCAATATATCAGACGGATATGCAATGCCGGCTAATATCCTGGCCGTATCCAAGAGCTATAAGATTCGGTTTAAGCGTCGTTTAAAAAATGGCCTGATTTCGCCGTGGTCAGACGTTTCGGTTTTTACAACCAAGGCTGCATTTAATTACCCCGCCCGCGCCGTCAACGTCAGCCCCAGTCCCAATGCGCTGAATGTGCCGGAGGATGTAACATTAATCTCCAGCGCGTTTGCTGTGGTAGGCGATGTTGTTGATACCCATGCCGGGTCACGTTTCCGCATCCGTCAGGGTGACACCATCATTTACGATTCCGGCCTGCTCGGTCCGGTGACAGAACACACCATCCCCAAAGGCTACCTCCAGACCCGTAACGACTACGTCTGGGAATGCATGCACATCGGTACCACTCTCGGTGCTGGTGAATGGTCTATCGCCACAACCATGCATACACCGGAAGCTTTTTTTGAGGGCGATGGTTCGCTGTCATTCCAGTGGGCCGAGGCCGATAGCGCAAGTCTGGCCGGGGTCGCTCAGGCTGACGGAGCTGCATTACGCAGTAACGGCGTAGATCAGGAAGTGGATGAGGGAGATTGGGCTAAAATCAAGCTCAGGGCCAAAATTCGTCATGCAGGCGAAGCACTGCTGACCGGAACCAGCAAAACTATCTGGGCCAGCCCTCGTCCCATTGAGCCGGGAACAGAACTGGGAACCGATCTGGGCAAAGTCACAACCGGCAACGATACGTTGGCAGAAGGTGGACCTACCGGACATTTCAGGACAGTTTATCCGGGCAATGAGCCTGTCAATCATATTTGCACAGATAAAAACGGAGTTCGTTGGGGCTGTGGCTCAGCATCTACCGTGTATAAATTTGCCACCGACGGCAGCATTACCCCCATCGCCGTAGCGGCATCGCATATGCGTGACATTTGCGCCACTCCTGACGGTACTGTCTGGCTGATCTGCGACAACCAGTCTCCTAACCGGGTTTTGAAAAAAGCGGTTGACTCTGATTCATTTGTCCCTGTGGCATTGTCAGGAGTTTCAACCCCCTTGCCGATGGTTATGACCGTTTTTAACGGTCAACTGCTGGTTTTGAACGAAACAGACGCCCAGCCTCGCCGGATTGATGCAAACGGTAATGTGTCAAACTGGGGAACCGCGCTGCCTGTGACCGGGACTAACTACCATTTTGCTTCCAGTAGCGTGGGTTTGGTGGCTGTCTGCTATTCTTCCGGATATAAAATGTATTTCTCGGCTGATGGTTCATCATGGGAATTAAAAAATGCATCCACACCGGGAGCTGCATTTATTACTGATGACGGGACTATCTATTGGGGACCGAAGAAGCGTGGCCCTGCGGATTCCGAATTTACCAACCACAATCTCGGTGTAACCCTGCTGGAGGTCACGTCCTCGGCTATGGTCGGCTATGATGCCAGCCAGCAATTAAAACTGTCTGAGGCTGCGCACCTTATCGACATATCCTCCGCCGGATTCGAGTCTGCTCCGACACGGGTTTATGTCCTGCCGAAATTGATGGCAGCGACCGGCAATGCTGCGCAGGCATTCACTGCTGATGATTTCAGCGAGATTGCCATCGCTACAGCTACCACAGGCACTGATGCCGATGCTGATAATCCCAAATTCGTTTTGGTTGAATCCATTATTGAGGTGTTGGAGACCTCGGCCCGTCGTGTGGCTCTGTGTGTTTCAGGTCTGTTGGCAGGGGCACTGGTCAAAAATAACGAAACTCAGGCAGACGTCTGGAAACAGGGGTAAATTATGCTCATTGATACAAACAACATGACGGTGGAGCAAATAAATGTACTGGTTAACCAACTGCTGGGGCCGATAGTTGCGGCTCTGCATGGCAACGCGAAGGTCATGGTTCAGTCTGGTGATATTTTTAAAGAAGTTCCGATCTGCATTATTGACCGTGGGCAGATCGGAAAGCAGACTCATGCAGAACTCGATACCGCATGGACAGAGCTGGATGCCGCAACCACCGCTGCAACACGCATCACCGCACTGACTAAAATTGTGACGGCTCAGCAGGCTATTTTGGTAGGTCGCAAGGGGGACTAATGCCAGAAGTAGAAGTAAAGCGCGTAAAGCGCACATGGAAAGAGTTCTTCCGCGATCCCGTCTTTGCCCGCTGCTGGTGGGACACTGACAACGAAGGCAACCGCCACTACACCCGAGCCGAGGCCTACGAATACCCATACTGGCCGGAATGCTTGATTGTGCCTGCTGAAATTCACGAAGACGGGCACCTGAAAGGTCTGAAAGGTCAGAGCTGGCCGCTCGACATTATGTGGGAGGCTCCCGGTAGATTCGCTGACACTGGCTGGGAAAAAGCGGCCATGATCGTGGTCGGGCCTATCGTTCTGGGCAGGCGCATATTTACCGGGGATTGGTTCAGTAAGGCCAACCGGAAACTGCTCGATGAATATGACCAGAACCTTGCCGAAAAAACAGCAGTAGTATAAATACGGGGCTGGATCTAAAATCCATACCCCTTGGAGAATCCCCGGCGCTCATGGTGAGTGCCGGGGATTCTTACGTGTTAGCGGCGGATTGTCTCAGCAATGTTAGTCACACCCTCCGCCAACAAATCAATTAGCCAGTGAATAGTTTTCGTCTCATTATCGTTACTGGTTTCCATATTTGCCAGTACCCGAATATTGTCACTCAGATTCTGAATTGTTGTTGCAGAATCACCCCTCTCATCAAATTTCAAATGAACTAGATTTTCCATACGTTAAATACCCCTTTCCTTTAACGTTGTTCTGTTTGTGACGATACTGTAGAATTATTATTCTGCTCAACATTTGTCAATAATTTTAGACAGTTAACATTTAGTGATTTACATCACATTTGGTGATTTAATAGATTATGGATAATTTTACACCCAATGCAATTTTAAATTTTATCAATCTGACTACCCAGTTTGGATTAATAGCGGACTATTCCGGTCGGGTTGTGCATTGCAACCCTGTGCTATCGGAAATGCTGCGTTATCCGGTTGAAACCCTGCACGATGTATTCGGACAGGGGTACACTATAATTTTACAGCTGCAGCAGGACTCGATTGCTGAACGCACTATGCTGCCCTTTGAAATTGATATGGATTTCGGAGACGGTATCCATCGTGTATTCGGTCAGATTTACCCTGTTGAGACAGATACCGAATATCAGGCCATGATGTTGTTCCATCCTGTAGACAACCTGCAGCGGCTGGAAAGTGTTTTCTTTGAGCGCCAGTCGAAGCTGCCCACTGACAGCAGATGGGTGGTGGATGAAAATTACAAAACCCTAAAATTCAGCGCTGACCCGGATTCAATTTTTTACGGGCGTGAACCGGGATTCTCATTATCCGGGGCGATACAGGCAAAGGACCATGCCGCGCTCGATGCTGCATTTGAAAAGGCTATGCTGTCTCAGGGAGATGCAATAACCATAACAGTTGATGCGCGGCGGAAGTACGGCATCAGCAGAGTTGAAATTGACGTTATTTACGGGCCTGATCAATTTTATGGAAATCGTTATTATGTGATGACGCGACCGGCAGTGAACCGTGCTCTGGGAATTCTGGAGCGTATGTGGGAAGCGTACAAGGTTGATAACGATAAAAACCTCGCTGCCCGGCTCGGAGTTGTGGCCAGCTCTATTTCGAATGTTCGTATCCATAACCGGGAAGTGCCTCCGGCGTGGATCATCCAATGTTTGCTGGATTGCAAAGTCAGGTTCAGGTGGTTGTATGGCGGAGTTGGGAAAAAACGCTACTAGAGTTAATTTTTAGTTGTCAACTTGGTTTAGCTATACTAAACCAAGCGAATGGAAATACCGATTCGCCTGTTCTGATTGGCCTAATGGCAAGGACGTGTATGCAGCGTCGGCAACAGTAAGCCGGGTTGTTTCTGTTTATGATGGTGATACGTTCACTGCCGATATTGATGAGTTCCCGCCGCTAATCGGCAAGAAGATCGGAATCAGAGTCGCGGGTATCGATACCCCGGAAATGCGCGACAAACGCATAGAGATCAAAGCTCTGGCCGTTAAAGCGCGTGACTATGTACGGGCGGTGCTTGCACAGGCCAAAGTCATTGAGCTGCGCAACCTGCGCCGGGGGAAATATTTTCGCATAGTAGCGGATGTATACGTTGATGGTGCCAGCCTCGCAGAGGGTCTATTATCTCTGGGGCTGGCGCATCCTTATGATGGGGGGCGGAAAGTTGGGTGGTAGACAGGGACTCTAGAGCTTTTAATAGTCTGGCAATTGACTATAGAGCTTTATCATATTGAAGTTTTGCTTGAACGAGCTTCTCAATTCTTGCCATGGCATCTATGGCTTCATTTTCCATTTTTTTTCGTATTTTTACGTAGGAATCGTAAGGCTCATCTTTGGCATGCTTTTTATCAAAAACCAAATCTGAAAAGAATTTTGCAGCTTTTTCAAATTCTTCTTTTAAGTCTTTCCGAAGAAAAATTTTATTCTTTTGGATATAATCGTAAAAAGTATAGATTGCTTTTCTGCAATTTACAAATTCCTTATGCTCCTCATGTTCTAAATAATATTTATGCCTATCACTAGCCTGCAAGTATTCTTCAATATCATGTTTAGACCATTCTTTCCCGGTAAGATATTCAACAATAAAAGTTTCATCTTCCCGACTTAGGTCTGGAACACTCTTTAGAGAGGCGGTGTATGTCGACACACATTGATATACTGCATAGAATTTGACCCATGCTTCTGGTAGGACCTCAAATTCTTTTTGCTGAACCATGCTTACTTTATTGAAAAGCTTCTGAATCTCGTATTCAGTTTTTCTTATCTCCTCATCGAGCTTTTTCTTATGCTCAGCTTGTTCCTTAGCAAGCTGCGATTTATGATTCTCCAACTTTTTATCAAAGTAATTGTTGATCTTTCTTCTAGAGATAAACCCAACAATTCCGCTTGAAAAAACGATGGACAAAAGAATCTGTACAATCGGATATTTCAAAATTTCTTGAATTTGATCCATTTTTTACTCCGCCCGTTTCCGAATCATAACAACAGGCGCAACCACTTCCACGTACTCAAGCTTTTCCTTGATGCAAAATTCTTTCTGTCCGTTTTCACTGTGCTTTTTGGGCAACCAGCCGCAAAGCTCCAGCCAGCCATCAGTTTCGCCCTGATAAATTTTAACGGTAGCAGTTCCTTCTCCAAGCCCATCCCGGCGCACGACATAGACAATGTCCCCCGGATTGGGAGTTAAACGTGGATCTGCGAAAATGACATTTCCCGGTTTAATCCCTGCAGGTTCCATCGAGTCTCCGATTGCCAGCGCAGCTATCATGTCCTCATGAACATCCGGGACCTGTGTTGTCGCTGCCATTCCTTCCATCTGGGTTGACCAGCCCTCTACCCCGCATTCAGCAAGGCCGATTAGGGGAATTGTGCGGCCTGAAGCGAGAATGCCGGGTGTTGCTTCAGGAATCGGCTTGGCTGCGACCGGCGCTGAGATTGTCGGCTGGTTGGGAAGGTCTACAACCTGTATACGCTCTGCCGTCCCTTCATGCTGATAATAAAGCTTGGTGCGTCTATCCTCCGGCAGATCAAGACACTCTCTAAAAGCTCGTTCATCTAATAAATGCTTAAGCTCGGTTATGGGCGCTCGCATCTTATTAACCAGCTTTCCTTCTTTAGCCGTTACACCGTAACGGTCCATCTTCTTTAAGACGGTGATCAACAAGTCATTAATGTCGTTAACTTCATTGCCCAGTTGTTGGTGAAACTGGCTCATTGTGCGTTCGCCTTCGCCTGTCAATATCCATTCTGAATTGACGCTGTATTTATCCTGGATCTTCTTTGCCCAGCTTTTAGGCAACGTGGCCTTACCTAATCCGGCACTGAATGCCTGCCTGCTGATATTTAAAATGCCTTGCAAATCATCAACGGCGCAATTTGCAACCTCACAAATTCGCTCCAGAGCAGCATCAACCACAGGACTTAAAACATTGTTTTCATTAAACATAACAAACCACCATGCAGCAACATATCATTTTTAGGCAAATAAACTGCACAAAAATGCAGAAAGTAGATTGACACACTGAGCAACCCAGAGTATCAATATTCCATAGTTCAGATTGCAAATTCACATTTTTAACGAAACAAATTGCTTAAACGAGGTAAAAACATGCAATCCAAAGAAATACGAGAACCACTTTTAAAACGCAAGATTGAACTTAAACAGTTTTTGATCGCCCATCCCATTCCTGCTGAAATTCTTAAAAAGGCAGCGGACGAAGTTGGAATGACCGTCGCGTCATTCAGGGGGTATTTTCTCCGTGAAACCGCTCCCGAAAGAGTCTGCAATAAAATAGTCGAAATAGGCATCCCTAAGCGTCTGGCTCCTTTTCCGAGCATAGGCAAGCTCGATATGGTCTCAATGATCAGAAATCTTACTGTCAAAAACGAAAAACTCGACTCCGAAAACAAAGACCTCCGTTCCCGCCTCACTGCATGTGGATGCGAAGTCCGCGAAACACCCAAAAACACCGGAGTGTAGCCATGACCGCCGAAGCCCAAGTATCCCTGCTCGAGGACCTGACCGCCGCAAATGAAGCGTATCGCGCTGGCAAGCCTACCATGTCCGATAATCATTATGACCGCATGCTCGATGTGCTGGCGCGTACTGATCCGGGCAACAAATTTCTGCACACTGTCGAGCCTGAGAAGTCTGATCGCCAGAAGGTGAAGCTGCCCGCTCCCATGCTGAGTACTGAAAAGGCTTATACAGTAGATGAAATTGATAAATTCCATGAGCGTATAAAACGGGCGATTCAGGATCTTGGGCTTGATTCTGATTATGTACATTTTGCCATTACCCATAAGCTTGATGGCATGGCTGCTCACTGGGACGGCGAGAAGCTGCTTTCTCGCGGGGGTGGAGAATACGGTTTCGACATTACTGATGCCCTTAATAAAGGGCTGTTCATACTCGGCAGCACCAATGACGCTGATCTTTATGAACCCATGGACGACGAAGCAGTAGCAATCAAGCTTCCCAGTGCTATCGGTCCCGGTGAAATCGTTGTCTCCAAAAAGTATTTTGAAGAACATCTGGCTGATAAGTACACCCATCCGCGTAATTTCATTACTGGAGCGATTCTTTCGGATACCCTCACTCCTGAAGCGGAAACGGCTTTTGCAAACAAGGCCATCGTCTTCTATCCGTTCGCCTCGCTTTATACAATGAACGGCCAATCCGCTGCTTTTGATATGCTGTCCGGAGACTTGCTTGAAGGTTTGCTTGATCCTGATTGGTTTCCGCAGATTTCTTTCGAATGCGACTACCCCATCGACGGTCTTGTGGTCGAAGTAACAGACCCTACCATAAAAGAATTTCTCGGCTCCACATCCCACCACCACCGCTGGCAGATCGCTTTTAAACGCAAGGGCGAGACCGCTGAGACCACGGTCAAGGCGATCCGCTGGCAGGTGGGCCGGAGCGGGGTTGTAACTCCCGTGATTGAGATTGAATCCGTCACCATTTCCGGGGCGACTATTAATAATGTGACAGGGCACAACGCCAAGTTCATGGAAGACCATGGCATAGGCATGGGGACCCGGCTGCGCATTATCCGCTCTGGTGAGGTGATTCCCAAAGTTGATGCGGTACTTGAGAAGACGGATGTGTATATCCCAACCTACTGCCCGGAATGCAATGAACGGCTGACCCGTGACGGCGTTTCGCTGATCTGCCGTTCCAACAACTGCGTTGCACAACAGTGCCGCCAGAAGGAACACTTTTTCAAGACTCTGGAGATCAAAGGCTTCGGCCCTGCAGCCATTGAAAAACTTGCAACCGTGCCGCTGGTTCACTTCTTCGAGCAGATGGATGTAAACCATTATGTCGGTTTTGGGTTCGGAATGCAGCAAAGTGTCAACCTGAATGACGCTATTCAGACCCGAAAAGCCAAAAGTGTAACCCCCGCCAAGTTTCTGGCCGCATTCGGCATTGACGGGCTTGGCGAATCCACCGCCAAAAAAATCCTTGAGGTGTTCAGCCTCAATGAAATCCTTTTCGTCACTCCTGAGCAACTCACCTCCATCCCCTCCGTTGGTGAGAAGACCGCCCACGCCATAGCTGCCGGACTCCAAGAGAACCTCACAACAATAAAAAAGCTCATGGACCACTTCAAGTTTGAGGTAGCCCGTGAGCCGGAGTCCGGCGCTTTGGCTGGGTACAAGGTTGTGTTCAGCGGAAAGATGGAATTCGGAAGCCGCAAGACCATTGCCGAGCTGGCGAAAAAGCACGGGGCAGACGTGCTTAGTTCCATCACCGCTGCGACCACTCATCTGGTCTGCGGCGCGAACGTGGGCAAGGCCAAAACCGACAAGGCTGAAAAGCTGAAGGTGATGGTGCTGAGCGAAGAGAACTTCATGGAACTGGTTAACGGGTAAATCGATAAGCATAGCATGATTGTACGGAATACCAGACCGTACGCGACGTTAATTTTATCATTATTATAAGGAGCGGAAAAATGGCCCTTTCGGACGAAGTTCAAGAAATGGTTTTGAATTCAACCCTCGGAGCACGTGATGTCGCCGAGGCCGTGGGCAAGAAGTATCCGGTCCTGCTCAATGAAATGAATTCAGAAAATGACCGTCACAAGCTCGGTGCTGACATGCTCATCCCGTTGATGAATGCATGCAATAGCGTGGAACCGTTACGTTATCTCTCTGAGCGAATGGGCGGCGTTTATATCCCGCTTCCTGAGACCAAGGATTGCGAACAGGACATGATTAATGTGGTTACTGAGTTCGGAGAATTTGTCGCCGCATATGGCCGGGCTATCAAAGACAAGAAGCTCACTGCTGATGAGAAAGACGAAATACGCAAGGAAGGCCATGAGGCCCTGACCGCGATTCAGGGCATACTCTGCAACCTGTAAATATTTCTGGCAATCCCTTGCCTGCTGCTCGGACACAGGGTCCGGGATGGTGGGTAATCCGTGAATCTGCTGAGGATGTAAACACAAACAGCCAGAAACCGGAGCGGCTCGGCTCCAACATCCGTACAACTAAAAATAATTCGATACTATTTTTTGCGTGAATACGGAGCGGAGCCGCTTCCCTGGAGGACATCATGAGTAAAGAATTCAATCACGAATTATGCAGGTACAACAAGGATAACGGGTGTGACGGCTCATCCTGCGCACTCTGCCCCATGAATCCGAGCAAACCTGTGCCAGGGCTGGGCACAAGCTCTCTCCTTGATAATCCTGACGGCCCGGCCTGCACTGAGTCGCTGGAAGAAGCAGCACAGGCGGCAATCAAATTTTTGGAAGGTCTTTACAAGAACAAGGCCGATTTCATAGCCGCAACACATTCTGCCCGGCTGCAAAACGCTTTGGAGAGAAGCAATGCTTTCGCATCTTAGTATCGACCGCGAGGTAATTTTCAAGGCTTATTGCTCCGGCTGCGGGGCCTGCGATTTTCTGTTCAGTGCCGAAGAGGTCAAAGATTTCGAGCGGGAGCATCGTAACTGTAAAGCTTTTGCGGAGGTGGATCATGACAACGAGCACGAATCCGTTTGTGAATCAGAGGTTGGATATCCTGCAGAAAGAACTGCGGGCGCTGCTGTGTCACATGACTGCGCAGGGCCGAGCGAAGACATGTTCTGTGATGGCGAGTCTGGCGGACCTGAAAGATCATGCGAAACCGCAGTGTCCGCCGGATGAGAATGCCGTTCATCGCGGCTGCAGGGTTAACGACTGATGCTCAAACCGGGAATGCGGGTAACGTTCCAGCGACCGAGGCGCAAGGAAGTCGAGGTTGAAATTCTAAGGCCTGACCCCCGAGGCTTCTGGGTGGGAGCTTTAGTCACGAACGGAAGGCGCAACAAAACGTATCTGCGCACGTTCAAGCCGGAACACGTAACAGCAATCATGACCGAGGACGGTCCGAGATGTGTTTTCAGGGAGGTTTTATGAATAAGGATCAGGTACCGGAACGGAAAAGAATTAAAGGCTACAACTACGAGATTGACGAAAACGGAGCTGTTTTCAGCCTGAGTAAACAGAATGGTTATGGCGTAGGCAGACAGATCAAGCCCGTAAAAGTCAGCGCATGCAAGCGTCCCGCATACACCCTGCACAGGGGAAGCGTGGCAAAAGTTTTCGTAGCTGAGGAATTGTACTCTCATTATTTCGATGGCGGACCGCAATTCAACCTGAAATGGCACGACCGTATTCGCCAGCAGGCTGACATTTATAATGTCCAGCTGCGTAAAGAATACCAAGAAGCCAGAGCAGAAGGCCGCGACATGACCCCCGTCACCCCCGCTCCCATAGAGCAGCCCAGAAAGTCCAAGGCACTATCCAAGGGCTGGCTCAAATTCTGGATAGAAGGCGAGGCAAGTTACCGCGTAGGAAGATGCGCAGCATACACAGAATTTACCGGACTCAATGCATTTGATCCGCAGGTTTGTCCGCTGAGGTAATCATGAAAGCTACAATTACACTATACAATAATGGTCGTAGAAAAGCCGTACTCGGAACAGTGGAAGGCGAAATCCGCCCCCGCGTAATGGAACAGGCTATCGAGCAGGCCAAGGCCGAAGCAGAAAGGCTCGGCTGCAGCAAGACCACAGCAGGTTCCGTGCTTGTGAATCTGGATGGTGATGTTGTCTGGACCAGTCGTTGGTTGGCTGATGTGAAACAGGAGGCGGCGTAAGATGGGTAAGCTTGAATTTTCACCGATGGAGACAGCAACAGTTACCTGCCCTAAGTGCGGCAAAGTATTTTATACGGTTAAACAGAATGAAGAAGTTTGTGATTTCAAAGCGATAGCTAATTTCATTGATGGAGACACTCCTTTCCATGAGTATTTCGGTATTGGCAATAAGTGGACAGAATACAGCTCAACTGTAGGTGTCTATGAATGCAGATATTGCGAGTCAGAATTTTTTGAAATCGAATTGTGTGTCCCGTCCGAGCATGACCCCTCAAAACAGTTTATACAGGATGGATTTGAAACTTGTGAAAGTGAAGAGCTTTACCGTGTAAAAGGGAAAGCTTTGAGCTGGCTTTGCCTCCGTAAAATTAATGTCGACGATCAGAACGGTGAGCACACAAGACTTTTCAGGCGGTACGATCTGCACATGATTGGTCCTTTTATCGCTAACAGGTCTGAGTCTAAAGGCAGCGCGGTAATGTCCTGCCAGCCCTCCCAGCTCTGGGTAGATGCTGCCGAGGTGTTGTACAAGTACGGCCCTGCTTGCCTTGAGCATATGCGGGAATGGCGGAAGGAGGCCAAATAAATGGTTGCCTACAGCTTCAAACTCCAATTCGCCGAGGACGTTGAATCCGGCAAAAAGAAACAGACCATCCGCGCTGACCGCAAACGCCATGCGCGCCCCGGTGAGGCTGTTCAGCTTTATACAGGCATGCGCACAAAGAAGTGCCGCAAGCTGGTTGATCCTGATCCGATCTGCACGGCGGTACGGGATATCGAGATTGCTTCCATTTATGACTTTGCAGATGTCCGGGTTGCTGGTGTCAATCTGGTCGGTGCTGAGCGGTTGACCGCGTTTGCACTGGCTGACGGCTTTGATTCCATTGATGAGTTCGTAGCATTTTTCAAGAAAGAGCACGGCCTTCCTTTTAGGGGCGTGTTGGTTGAGTGGGAGCCTAACCATGCTTAAACGCGGATTTGACCCCAACATCCCCGAAGATGAGCGAATTCAGAAAAGAGTCATCCTCAAGAAGCAACTTAAGGCTATTGAGCATGGGCAAAAGAAAGCTCCCTGTGCCGAGTGTGGAGAGGAAGTCCGACTTATCTATCTGTACCGCTGTCGGTGGTGCGGCCTTTGGTTTTGCCCTAAGTGCGCTGAAAAGCACTTCGAGCAAACGGATCTGCTTGAGCTGCTTTGCGCGATCATGCTGCCTCATGGCTTGGACAATATCCGAGAAGCGACTTTTGAGGTTACAGGCAGAATTTTCAAGGATCGTGGTTTGACTGTCCATGATTTGCAGCAGTGGCGTGATTCGAGGGAGCCTAGCCATGCTTAACCTCACTTGCGGTTCCCTTTTCAGCGGCTGCGGCCTCGGCGATCTCGGTATCGAGTGGGCCGGATTCGAGCACCGCTGGTTCTGTGAGGTCGATGATTATGCCCGGCAGGTGCTGGCGAAACGCTGGCCCGGACGCGAAATTTACGGTGATATTCAGGAAGTTGATTTTTCTAAGGTCGAAAGGGTCGACCTGCTGACAGGCGGTTTTCCCTGTCAGGATATAAGTACTGCAGGTAAAGGAGCTGGGATCAATGGCACAAGGTCTGGTCTTTGGAAATATTTCGCACGAGCCATTGACGTTTTACGACCCGGTTTCGTGCTCGTGGAAAACAGCCCGCGCCTTACTGGACGGGGGTTATCCAGAGTTCTCGGAGACCTTTCCGAGATCGGGTATGATGCAGAGTGGCGTTGTCTATCAGCAGCCGCCCTTGGAGCACCCCACAAACGCGACCGGATATGGATTGTGGGCTACCCCGGCAGCGTCGGACGGAACCAGGGGGGGGCGAATCACGGAAAACATGACCGGACAGTCCCTGCCTCAGATGGTCAACACGCCAGAGAAATGGCCTACACCACAGAGCAGAGACTTTCGAACCGGAGAAGGTTCCCGATGGCAGACACCGGAAAAGAGAAGCCGGAATCTGAACGACAAGGTTGCATTTCTAAACGGACACAAGTTGCTTCCAACGCCAACAGCACAAGACGCGAAGAATTCAACGCTTCCACCTTCGCAGCTGGAGCGGGATTCGATTCCGGGATTTCTCCTACGGAATGGGGAGCGAGCTGGTGGGCTGTTGAACCCGGATTGGGAAGAGTGGTTGATGGGTGTGCCAATCGGGTGGACAGATGTCGAGGTATCGGTAACGGGCAAGTCCCGCACTGCACCTATTATTTTGCCCGACTGATTCGGCAGACTGCGCACCAGATCGGTTATGTGCCGGTCGCGGAAAGTTACGCTGCGAAGCTGGAGGCGGTTTAAAGTGGGTAGCCCGAATTATGTCGTTAACGTCTCATGGGGCAAAGACTCTCTTGCTCTGGCCCTGCTGATGATTGAACGCAAAGAGCCTATTCACTCTCTCGTATCTTTCGACACTGACTGGGAATTTCCGCAGCTGGTTGAGACCGCGCAGGAAGCCGCTGAATTTCTCGGCTGTGAAGTCGTAACCCTCCAGCCGTCCAAGCCGTTTGATTACCTGATGTTTGAGCATGAGGTTAACACCCGAAGCGGCGAAGAAAAGACGGGGTACGGCTGGCCTGTGCCGGGACCGTGGTGCAAACGCGAAAAGATTAACGCTCTCACCTCGTATGCTCAAGCAATTCCGAACAGCGTTGAGTGTATCGGTATTGCCGCAGATGAAAAGCACCGCTGCGAGGCAAAAGAGTTCGAAGGGCGCAACGTCCGTTTTCCCCTCGTAGAATGGGGGATAACTGAAAAGGACGCATTAGATATTTGCTATAGTTATGGGTTCGATTGGGGGGGGCTATACAACTATTTTGATCGGGTGTCCTGCTATCTCTGCCCACAAAAGAACATCCCCGAGCTACGGACATTGAGACGATATTTCCCGGACCTGTGGGCCGACATGCTCGACAGGGACGACAGGCAGAAACATTGGTTTAAAGAAGGTAAAAAATTGCGCTGGTGGGACGAGCGTTTTCGATACGAAGAATCGCTCTACGCACACCGTAAATCCGCGTAAGCGGCGGGAGGTTGATTATGTCCAAAATCTCAAAACTGACTTCCATGGAAAACGAAATTCACGACAAGCAGAAGGCCATCGAGAAAAAAGCTAACCAGCTCTATCCCGAAGGAACCCGCCTGCAGTTCGTGAAACCGCCCATGAAAAAACCTGCGACCGGCAGAGTTCAGGGTGTGCGCTGGAACTGGGACGGCAGTCTGTCCTTCAGCGTTGAAAATGAGAAGACAGGCAAGTCGCGTGATATTGCGCTGCGGCATATTTGTGTAGGTGGAAATTAGCCATGTTGACAGTTGAACAACAGGAAGCATGCCTCGAATACCTCACCAGCGACCACGATGAAGATCTTGACCGCGTTATCAGCGACAAGGTCGTTGTCGGGCAATCAAAAGGCTGGTGTTTTGAATGTGGCCAGGAATGCAAGCCCGGCACACATCACCGCGTCCGTAACGAGATTTATGACGGCAGCATGCGCACTCTCAGATTTTGCGAGGACTGCTGTGCTGGTATGGCGGCATGGATGCAGGGTGATGAAGAGCCTCTGCGGAAGCATGTTCAGGAAGTTGAAAGGCGCATCGAGGATCGCTGGGCGTTTGAAAACCTTGAAGGGGAACTTTAGATGTCTGACAAAGAAAAAGGACTCTACGATAAATACATAGTTCAGCGCACGGACGGCAAGCCCATCAAAGGCGGCTGCATTGTGCTGGAATTCGATGATCCAAACGCTTGGGCTGCTATAAATCAGTACGCATTCACTGTTCAGGCTGCAGGATACGAAAAGCTGGCTGGGAATATTCATGACAAATTGATGGCTGTCGTTGACACCAATGTCGATAGAATCATGTCCATGTCCGATGAAGAACTAATCGCTGAGATTAAGGCCGAAGGCCGCGATCCTGAAGAAGAAGCGGCAAAATTTATGAAGATTGCCAACGATGTCATCGACCAGTACAAGGCCCAACTCGCTTTGTACGAGGCGAATAAATAAGGGACTGGTCATGGCTATGCTCACTGCGCAGGACGTTGCTGAACGCTTGCATAAACCCGCCTCTTGGGTTTATCGCAACAAGGAAGCACTGGGAGGATTTCAACCGCAAAAGCGTGGTTCGATCCTTTTCTCCTCCGCTAAGATTGACCAGATATTGCGAGGAGAACATGCCATATCTAATGAAGAAAAGCGGGAAATGGAGGGCACAACGCATGATCGACGGGAAACGTCGGTCAAAATCGTTCACCAGAAAAAGGGACGCCCAAAGGTGGGAGTCAGAACAAACGTTGGAGGATTGGGAAACACCGGATGTACCGGAAGAGATCCTTTCGATCTTCTCGCTGGCTAATGCGTACCTGGCTTATTCTCAGGAAGCTCATGACGGGAAGGTATTTGCCCGCAAAAAACTTGCCATGAAGCGGCTGTTTCAGAGCAAGATCAAGCGGAAACCAATCGTCCACCCCGACACCCCCATTGCTAACGTGAAAACGTCCATGGTCCTTGAGGTGATGAAAACGGTTAAAGCTGAATTCGGTCCCGGCCCGGCAAATACTCTCCGCAAGGAAGTATCGGCCATGTGGGAATGGGGGCTTGCAATCTATAAACACGGAGAACCCAATCCAGTGAATGGAACTAAGAAATATGCGGTTGACGAAAAGCCTGCAGTTGTTCCCTCGCTGGATGATTTCTGGAAGGTCTATAATGTGGCCAGACTCAAAGATAAGTTGATGCTCTTCACCTATCTGCACACTGCAGGCAGGAAAGCGGAACTGTTCAGGTTGACCTGGCACGATATAGATTTCGAACGTGGGTTGATCAGGCTGGGACACCGTAAGCGTTCCAGTGGTGATCTTAAGTATGATTGGATGGATATGTCGACTGATTTGGCCGACCGGCTGCGGGAGCACAAACAGAATGCGCAATCAGTATTCGTATTCTGCCAGCGGAATGGTCAGCCATACACCAGCCGGGGAAAGCTGATGCGTAAGCTCTGCGAACGCGCCGGAGTGGAACCGGCTTTCGGATTCCATGGCATCCGGCATCTGGTCGCTTCGATGGCGATCAGCGCGACGGATCTCAAACGCACCAGCGATGCGCTGCGCCATGCCAGCCTCGGAACGACTGAAATCTACATCCATAAGATACAGGGCAAGAGTTCTGCACTGAAAGAGCTCTTCGATCCAAAACATAAAGACCGCAGTGCTGGCACACTACGGTCTAAAATAACAGGCTAGAAACTCGATTCTGAGTGTCGATTTACGCATGGATTTACGCACGACATTCAGACTATGTCCTAAAACCCTTTAATATCAATGGCGGAGAGGGAGGGATTCGAACCCCCGGAGGGCGTAAACCCTCAATAGTTTTCAAGACTACCGCGTTCAACCGGACTCTGCCACCTCTCCAAAAGGTGAGACAAGAACTTTCCCGAACTTGCCTCAGATGTCAACCTTTTTTTAAAAATAACACGTAAAATTTGTATGGTAAATGCGGCAGCTACCTGATTATTTCCTTTACTGCGATGCAAAGTTGCTTATTCAAGCTCCTCCAACTGCCCACATCCCCTATTTTAAAGGTAAATACCCTTTTCTTTAAGCTCTTCACCGTAAGTCTTAAGCTCTGCTTTAGAACGCAAGCCGAGCTTCTTCATAAAGTTGGAGCGATGCTTTTCCACGGTTTTAACACTGATGACCAGCAGATCGGCAATTTCACGGTTTTTATAACCCGCGAGAACCTGCTTCAGCACCTCACGTTCACGTTCGGTGAGAGACTCAAGGCTATCACAACTATTGCCGCGTTCCCTCTGCAGAAATCCTTTAGCCACTTCCGCTGAAATATCAGGAGCAAGATACACTTTGCCCTGCATAACAGTTTCAATAGCCATGACCAGTTCCTTACTGGAAGAAGTCTTAAGAACGTAACCGCTGGCTCCTGCATCAAGAGCAGAATAGATATGATCAGGCTCAACATGAGCAGTGAGGGCCAGAAACTTTGTCTTACCTTCACCGGAAAGCTCCTGAATAGCCTGAACGCCGCTCTTGATGGGCATAGATAGATCCATAAGAGCCACATCCGGATTCAAACGCCTGCAAAGACGCACCGCCTCTTCGCCGTTCTCAGCCATGCCAAGAACGCTGATCCCAGATTGAGACTTGAGTATCGTCTTCAGCCCTTCCCTGACCAGCGCATGATCATCGGCAATAACAACTGTAACCAAATTTAACATCAACCACCCAAAAGGAATAGATAATATAAAGCTCCAGCTATAAAACTGAGATTCATTCTTAACAAGAAAAGCAGGTAAATAGCAACCTGACACTAACGGATAAATTGGCAGATTGCCCTCGAGGATTGCAAGCCCACTTAAAGCAAAAAGGCAGCTGGATTCCTCCAACTGCCTTTTGACTTTCATGTGGCGGAGAGGGAGGGATTTGAACCCTCGATAGAGTTTTAAGCCCTATACTCGCTTAGCAGGCGAGCGCCTTCAGCCGTGCTCGGCCACCTCTCCGTATATGTGGTGAAGAAGCGTGATCCGCTTCACTCACTCAGGAAGCGTTGTAATACATCCACGCCCCCTGACTGTCAACAACATTTTTAAACTTTTTTGAATTATTTATGAACTATATCTTCTTTTGCTCTAAAAGTTGAACGGAAGACAATATTCAAAGGAGCATGCTTCACATTCAGAATCTTCCTGAGTCTGTTCTCAAGAAAACGATGGTAAGAAGACTTGATCAATTTTTCATCATTAATGAAGAAAATAAAGGTTGGCGGCTCATCGTCGGCCTGAGTCATATATTTAAACTTAGCCCTTCTACGCTTAACTACCGGAGGCTGATGTTTCTCGATGATTTCCTTCATGATCCTGTTCAACTGACCGGTAGAAATACGCAGTGAACACTCTGCCTTAAGCTTGCTGGCGAGAGGCAGAATTCCACCGAGACCGGATTTGGAAATACAGGAAGTATAAACGACCGGAACATGGTGCGCCATACGAAGAGCACGCTCAAAACCATCGCGCAATAAATTACGCTCAGATTTGGAAACAAGGTCAATCTTGTTTACTGCAATAATGAACGGAACAGCCTCGCGCAGCAGGTATTCCAGCAGACGCTTGTCCTGCTTGGTGATCCCGGCCAGGGCATCCACAACCATGACGGTAATATCAGCCTTGGTACTGCTCCTCAGAGCACGCACAACGCTGAACCGCTCAATGGTATCGGTAATATTGGTCCGGCGGCGAACCCCGGCGGTGTCTACAAAGGTATAAACCTTTCCACCGCTCTCAAAGGTTACGTCAACGCTGTCACGGGTTGTTCCGGCAACATCACTGACGATAACACGCTGTTCACCGGTCAAGGCGTTGACCATAGAAGACTTACCGGCATTAGGACGGCCAAGCATAGCGATCTTGAGACCTTTAGCTTCCTCGTCTTCTTCCTCGTACTCGATCCCGGTGGCAAGGGCCATGTCGGCAACCTTTTCACGCAGTTCAAGCAGATTAAAGCCGTGTTCAGCGGAAACTGCCATCATCTCAAAGCCGAGGCTATGAAAATCAGCTGTGGCAGTTGCTTCCAACTCTGAACCGTCAACCTTGTTGACCAGCAGCAGGATCGGTTTGTTACTCTGGCGAATGTATGCGGCAACCTGCTCATCAAGCTGGGTTATTCCGATACGTCCGTCAACAACAAGAATAAGGGCCTGAGCCTCTTCAATGGCTTCACGGGCCTGTTCGAAAATATCACCCTGAAATTCTTCAGAATTATTATCGCTTTCCATGACCAGACCGCCGGTGTCGATCAAAGCGTAATGGACGCCGTTGTAATTACCTTCGGCATAAATGCGGTCGCGGGTAATACCGGGCATATCGTGTGTGATTGCCCTTTTTTTCCTCAACAGTCGGTTGAATAAGGTGGACTTTCCTACATTGGGACGTCCGATAAGTGCTATGGTTGGCAGCATGGCTGGCCTCCGAAAAAAAATGAATGCGCTCCACAGGAATAACGGATCCCGTGCAAAGCAATATATATCAAAAAAAGCGGGAAGACATCCGCTTCCCGCTATTAAAATCTCCCTAAAGGAGTCCTATGTCATATGAGTATGGGACTGTAAAGCAGTTTATTAGCCCAATCTCACCTTACTCTTCTTCAAAAAGCTTCTTGATAGCCTCGGTATAAGGAGGTCTCAGCACGCCCTTCTCGGTGATGATCCCGGCGATGAGTTCGTTGGGAGTCGGGTCGAAAGCGAAGTTGAAAACTTCCACGCCCTCGGGGGTAATGCGATGATCGCCCACGTGGGTTACTTCGGTGGGAGTGCGGTCTTCGATGGGCACATCGTCACCGGTGGGAGTTTCGGGGTCGATAGTGTAGACCGGAGCGGCAACATAAAAAGGAATGCCGAATTCACGGGCCAGCAGAGCTACGCCGTAGGTTCCGATCTTGTTCACAGCATCACCGTTAGCGGCAACGCGGTCGGCACCGACAACAACTTTCTGGACCAGACCTTTTTTCATCAGCAGTGCGCAGGCGTTATCGCAAGCAACCTTAACCGGAATACCGTCACGATGCAGCTCGTATGCTGTCAGGCGTGCGCCCTGCAAGAAAGGACGGGTTTCGTTAGCAATAACGGAAACCTTCTTGCCCTGATCAACAGCGCCGCGCACAACACCGAGAGCAGTACCGTAACCAGCGGTAGCCAGAGCACCGGCGTTGCAATGGGTCATGATGGTGTCGCCGTCATCCATAAGTTCGCCGCCGAACTTACCGATGTCTTCACACATACGAATGTCATCGACGTGGATTTCCTTGGCACGCTTGAGCCAGATATCGCAGAGCTCATCTAGGGAAACGTCACCGGCTTCAGCCCAGATACGTTTCATTTCACGCACAGCCCAGCGCAGGTTAACCGCAGTGGGACGGGCATTTTCAATTTTATCGAGATTCTTTTCCAGTTCGGCTTTCCAGTCTGCGCTTCCGGCAACCTCGCGACCTGCAAGGTAACAACCGTAGGCTGCGGTCACGCCGATTGCGGGAGCACCGCGCACAACCATAACCACAAGGGCTTCAACGATATCGTCAGTAGTCTTGCAGTCAAACCAGTCCTCGCGGGTGGGCAAGTAACGTTGGTCCAGCAGTACAAGGGCGTCTTTCTCAGGGGAAAACTGAATATGCTCGGTCATTTGTAAAATCTCGCTTTGGTTAGGAAAGTTTTTCGGTAATCATCTTGCTGACCATACCGGGGTTGGCCTTACCCTTGGTCTCGCGCATGATCTGGCCCATGAAGAAACTCATCAGCTTTTTCTTGCCACCCTTGAATGCTTCAACTTCAGCGGGGTTGTCAGCCAGAACTTTGTCGACCACAGCTTCAAGAGAGGAGCTGTCGGAAATCTGAACCAGTCCTTTGTCCTTAACGTACTTTTCAGGATCAAGGCCGTTGGTGAAGACATCGTTGAAAATATCCTTACCGATCTTGATACTGATGGTATCTTTATCAACAAGCTGAATCAGCTTAGCCATCATTTCCGGTTTAAATTTGCACTCAGCCACGGTCATTTCGGACTGGTTAAGTTCACGCAAGAAGTCACCCTTGATCCAGTTAACGACCTTCTTGGGGTCATTGTGGATTTCGAGAACTTCTTCAAAATAATCGGCAATATCTTTTTCAGAGCTGATCAGTTCAGCATCGTCTGCGCTGAGTTCCATATCATCAATGAAACGGGCTTTGCGTTCTGCGGGCAGTTCGGGCAATGAAGCCTGCCATTCGCCCAGCCATTCATCAGCGATAACGAGCGGTACGAGGTCCGGGTCCGGGAAGTAACGGTAGTCGTGAGCTTCTTCCTTACCGCGCATGGAATGAGTGGTGCCTTTGTCAGCATCGTAAAGACGGGTTTCCTGTATAACCTTTTCACCGTCTTCGATGAGATCGATCTGGCGGGCAACTTCGTAACGGATAGCCTTATGAATGTTACGGAAGGAGTTGATGTTTTTCAGCTCGGCACGGGTACCGAATTCCTTCTGACCAACGGGGCGTACGGAAATGTTTGCGTCACAGCGGAAGGAGCCCTCTTCAAGGTTACCGTCGCAGATACCGAGGTAAAGCAGGATGGAACGAAGAGCTTTGAGGTAGGCAACAGCTTCATCTGCGCTGCGCATATCCGGCTCACTTACGATCTCGATAAGAGGCACACCGGTACGGTTAAGGTCCACGAAACTTGCATTTTCAGCAACGGAGTGGATGTTCTTACCGGCATCTTCTTCCATATGGATACGGGTAATACCGATGCGTTTACCATGCTTTTCGCCGTCTGCATCTTCCCATGAAATATCGAGATGACCGTGTTCGCAGATGGGCAGGTCGAACTGGGAGATCTGGTAGCCTTTAGGCAGGTCGGGGTAGAAGTAGTTCTTACGGGCGAAGATGGATTTCTGGTTCACGGTACAATTGGTAGCCAGTCCCATCTTGGCGGCGTATTCCATTACTTTTTCGTTCAGAACCGGAAGCACGCCGGGCATACCGGAGCAGACTTCACAAACGTTCTCGTTGGGGTCCTTACCGAATTCAGTGGAACAACCGCAGAAAATTTTAGTCTTGGTCTTAAGCTGGGCGTGAACCTCAAGCCCGATCACTGTTTCAAACTGAGTCATTATATATAAGCTCCTTTTGCCTCCGGCGGCTTAAACCCTTTTACTCTGGTTCGCCACAGGCAACATTAGATTTTTCTTTTAAATATAATCTATCTACGCAGGGCAGATTTACTTATCAATAAATATACGGGCACCTGCTTTTTCAGATGATGTGCCGGATATTTGAATTGGTTCCCGGTCCCGATGTAATAATCAAGCCGTGTACCTTTTATCGCCTTCCCGGTATCCTGTGCCAGTCCGATACCGTTAACCCGTCGGGAAGGTTGGCCCTTCTTGGGAAAAATATCGGTACGGAAACCGACAATAGAACCCAGCGGAATGAGCTGCGGGTCTGTGGCAAGGCTGACCATTGATTTAAGAGGCTTACCGATTGCAGCCTGCGGCTGACCACGGGTTATCTTGAAAAAAATGTAGCTTTCATTCTTGGCCATCAACTCCCACATCTTTCTGGGATTATTGAGCAGCCATGCTTTGATCTTTTCACGGGAAAGCTGGCTTTTTTTCAGCACCCCGCTATGAAGCATGATGCTGCCCAGTCCCTTGAAGGACCTGCCGTTACTACCGCTGAAAACTGCGGTCCGCAACCTTCCATCGGGAAGACGTAAAACACCGCCCCCCTGCACATGCATATAGAACAGGTCCACGGGGTCCTTAAGCCAAGCAACCTCAAGCCCCCGCCCTGCGAGAACATTGTCGATGTCGATGGCACGGCGGGAATGATACGGAAGTATCTTGCCATTTTCAACCCGGTAAGCTTTGCGCAACTGTTCCGACCAAGGATGAGTCTGTCCCGGACGGGCTTTACGCAGGTCGGGCGGAAGCCTGTACACCGGATATTTGTACGGACCTTTTCTGGTCAGGCTGGCCTCAATAACCGGGGTATAATAACCGGTCATTTCCGCACCGGACTGGAGTTCATACCAGACAAAATACTTGCCAAGCAACTCCGGATTCCGGTCCAAGCGGGGCAGCAATCTTTCAAGGTCTTCCAGTGACTTGCGCAATTGTCCCCATGTAAGCCGCAATTCGTTGCGTCTGAGAGCCAAACCGCCGGAAGGGTTTCGCTGCACATATTCGATTGATTTGCGAATCTGCGGACCGAGTTCGCGCCAAGAGCGCATACTCTGACTTTGCACAGAAAGCCTGCGCGCAGCAAGGGTTGATGCCTGATCAGGTAATTTGGAATAACGAACCGGACCGGAAATAAATTTTCCGTTTTCTTTCTTGCTTTTCCAAACCTTGGTTTTGGTGTGCTGCGAAACAACTCTCTTTTTAGGAAGAGTGCTTATCTTGGTGGCACAGCCACAAAGAAAAACTGAAAACAGGCAAAAAACCGCCAGTAATCTGATGATGGAAATATTCTTTTTCATTTTGATTTAAGGCTCGATAACCACGTCACTGAACCGACCGACTCCATATTCACGTCTTCTAAGGAATTTATCGGAACCGGGTCCGATAATCTGCAATTCACGATGACGCTTCTGAACGTCCTGCGCGATATGCATTTCCTTAGTACATCCAGTGGAATAGGTGGAGTCCTTGCCCGCCCATACCGGGGGAACTCTTTCACCCATTAATTCAAAGCTTTTCTCAATGTCAGCATAAGTCTGGAAGCGCCAGATGGTAATAAAGCCGCTACGCTGGACCTTTTCCCACATGAACATGAGGTCGTCAGCGTCCATTCCTTCTTCGAAATGCTCAGCCGGGTTGATTATATAGGTATCGGCAAGCCTGTCACGCAGATGGGCTACAAAGGTGTTCAGTACTTTGATGGCAGTATCGACCTGACCGGGGATGCTGCCTACGATAGCACTGTAAAACATAACAGCCTTGCGTTCACTGCGTGCCTGCTGCATCTCGGCAATAATTTCATTAGCCTTTGCGGAAATCCCAGCTTCAGTAAATTTATTAACTTTGGGAGACTTAGCCTTGAATTCAAGCTTAAACTCTCCTTCAAGGTTACGGTAAAAGCAGATGATATCGCGAGTGAAAAGATTGCTGTTACCGATGAGTCTGCGTCTGTTACCCCAGCCCTTGGCAATGATCAGATCGGATTCCTTCCATGCCCGGGCGAAGGTCACGCTGCAACGAATCAGGTTCAAGCGTTCCCTTGTGCCGTCAGAAATAACCACAAACGGATTCTCTCGCAGACTCGAAAGAAGATCGTTTTTGGAGATCCGCTCCTCGGAAATAAACAATGCATCCTTTAGAGCCTCGGCCAGCAGGAGGTTGCTTTCACGATCCCAGAAAGTCGGAGAATCAAACCAGAAACCTTCCTTCAACGCGAGTACAACACTGTGACCCTGACGCAACAAGGACTTGATCATCAACAGGTCAGCCATCAGTCCACCGGTTTCATCCGGTATGAACATAATTTTCAACCCGCCCTCTGTTCCGTGAAAAACATTACGCACCGGAGTAAAATCAACTTCGTCCCGGGAGTACATCTTTGAGAAAATTTTATAATCCTCTCCGAACAAAGCCTGACTCCACTGATCCGGTAAACTGGAAAGCCGGAAGATCCGCTCCAGCTCAATCATGTCCAGCTCAAAGCGCATTTCTGCAAGACTTTCGCAGTCAAGCGCAGGGTAAGGGCAGGATTCCATGGACTGCCTGAAAAAATCACTTTCAACAAAGGCCTTACCTCGACTGAACAGTAATTCCTTACGGTTGCGATACGGGTCATCCAACCCGCTGCGGGAAAGAAAGATTGTAATCATATTTTTAAGCAAACGCAGGGGGATCATGATGGATGAATCAAGGGCCTGCTTAAACTTGTGGCGGCAGAGATTAAGAATCAGCCTACGCTGATAGCGATCGGAAACATGATTTTTGACCAGTTTTACCAGCGACCGCCAGACGAAAACATAAACATCAAGAAGGTCTGATTCCAACCCGGGTGTAACCAGCCTGTTGAATTGCCAGTCCGAACAGGGGGCAAAAACCTGATTATCATCTAGAGCAACCATAAAGCGCAATTGTTCCGGGGATGCGTTTTTAACCGGATCAATAATACTTTCCAGATGGTTGGCTGTCATGAAATGGAGAAGCCAGGCGTCGAAGACCGGATCTTCTCCGTATTTAAGATCTTTAATGGATGTAAAATCAGGCAGAATGCTCACTTATGGGTTACTCCGTGAGAAAGCCTTTGCTTCTCAATTTTTCAAAAAATGTATTGCTGCGGATGCGAGCCAGGATGAGGTCTTTCTTGTGTTTGGAAATTATCACCCGATAGCCCACACTCAAGGGATAAGGGACACGTCCGTCTTCGGTAAGGTAAACATCACCGGATGTCTCCCCGATATCGATAGTCAGCGGGGTATCAACGGGCAGAACCATGGGGCGGATACCATTTAAAAAGGGACAGACCGGAGTCACGCACATGGCTGCAAGCTCAGGATGAACCAAAGGACCTCCGGCGGAAACGTTGTAAGCGGTAGATCCGGTGGCAGTGGATACGATAAGTCCATCTGCGCGCAGATTTTTAATCCACTGGCCCTTCTGGCCGATATCAAGAGAAATGATTCTAGCTACTGCGCCACGGGAAATAACCAGATCATTGATCGCGACTCCACGCGCCACAATGCCGTTTCCGCGCTGGACTTCGTAATCGAACGCAGTCCGTGGAGAAAGATCCAGCTCGTTGCTGAAAAACCTTTCCAATGCGGTTTCCCAGTCTTCGGGAAGAACCTCGGCAAGAAATCCCACCCGGCCATGGTTAATACCCAGTACCGGAACTTCCCAGTCGATGACATTTCCGGCAACACTGATAAATGTACCATCGCCTCCGAGGACCAATACCAGCATGGTATTTTCCCGGTAAGAGGAAACGTTGATCCTTGCCGGAGGATAAGGGTGTTCTACAATATCGGAATCAACGCCACGCAGACTGAGCCAGCGGGCAATTTCTCCACCCAGCTCAGCCGCGGCACCTCCGCCGGACTTGGTGACAATTAAAACAGAACCTTGACTATCTGACATAGATAACTCTCCTATTAGAAAGAAGCCCAAGATTCAACTGTTTGCTGCTCCAAAAAATAAAGAAGATTATTATTTGCCGCCATCCATTTTTTTAAGTCAATTTTTAATGTATTTCCCACATAAAACCATAACTTACTGTAAAAGATATAAAAATATTTTTCATTTTTTTTATTAAATTACCCTAAAGATTATATAGGAACCGGCCGATACAGGGTATGAGGAGGATTATGTACCGTGGCTAACAACCCTGCAGAAATACGTAACATGCTGCGAACTTATGGAAAGCAGCTGACCAGTGCCAAGCGACTGGCCCGATTCAGGCGTGCCCTGAAAAGGTCCGAGTCTCCTGACACAGTTACTATTTCACGGCAGGCAAGGCGTCGCGAGCTTGTGGAAAAAGTTTCCCGGGAAATTATCGAAAATCTCATCGTCTCGGGTAATGAAAATCCGGTAGTGTCCGATATATTAGAACAGCTGGAACTTGATTTTGGCGATCGCTACTTTTTCGAGTACCCTCTCGATGGCAGCGATGTGCAAGTTCTAAAAGAAACTCCTGAAGGTGTTCGCGACCTGCCGCGCGAAGAAAAGGCGCAGGTAATGAATCGTCTATGGGAGATCACACTGGACAAGGTTGACCGGACCATGCTCTGATGCTGGCCGCTCTGCATAAACTCAATCTATCGTAAATTTGGTAACCCCGGAGGGGATTATGAAGATTAACCAGTATAGCCAGACCCCTCTCAAGGCCTACTCTGACAACCGGGTGAACAATGCTGCGGATAAGACTCAGGCTCAGCAGCAAAGTTCCGCTCCCAGCCGGGACGTTGTAAATGTCTCGTCTCAGGCAAGACTGCTCGGCGCAGCTCGACAGACTGCCACCGACAGCCCGGACACCAGAGAACAGAAGGTGAGAGAACTCAGGGAACAGGTACGCTCAGGTACATATAAGCCGGATATTCGCAAGACGGCCATGAACCTTGTGCGCGATGAAGTAGATTTCTTAAAGTAAAAAAACGGCGAAATCCGAGTAAGGACTTCACCGCTTTGATGACTAAAATATATGGGATTTTTCCCGCACCGCTGACCCGGCAACGCCTGCGGTTTCGAGCACACCAAATTAAAAATTTAATTTGGTAAGCACAAAATAAAAATACATTTATTTTATGCCCCGAAACTACGAAGATTAATCGTTCGCCGGGCGGAAGTGTGTCGGATACTTGGAATCCACCTGTGGGACCTGCATTCCGCGCTTAGCCTCGGAGTTGATCACAATGGGACCGCCAAGGTTAAGGGTGGTTTCATCAGGTCTTCCCGGAGGAATAGTAACCGTCACCAGCACTGCAAGCTGGCGGACATTTTCCACTCTTAAAATTCTTTTCTCTGCTTCACTTAAACGGACTTCATAATCGTCCATGAAACTATAAGGATCAGCCACCAGCAAACCAAGAGCCGGATCTTCGAGACTCTGCAGCAGGAGAAACGGAGAATTCTCGCTAAGCTGAATTAAAGCGAAATCCCTCTTATCGTCAAAGCCGATCAAACCACGGGAAAAATAAATGATACCTTCAGTGGTAATTTCTCTTTCCCCGATACGGGTCCTGATTATTTTTTTTCTTTCTTTTGCCATAACTCGGTCGCAGCAAGAAGATCCTGCTCTGTGTTTTCAAGCGCCAAACGGTTCTGTTCTTTAATCTTGAGGTAAACCTCTTCCCTATAGACAGTAGTCTCAGCCGGTATCTCAAGACCTAGCTTAACCTGCCGGCCTTGCACGCTTAATACCGTGATCTTTATATTGTCATCCAGGTAAAGGGCTTCCCCCGGTCTCCGGGTCAGAATAAGCATATTAATATGTGTGTAAATAATCCTTTTGGACTGTTTCTGCTTTGATCGAAAACATCCGCCACTATGGAAAATATTTTCAGCACTGGATAAGTAGTAGCGCACGAAAGGCCCTGCGGGCAAGCACAACTATCTACATTTAAATAAATTTCTTAAACATAATTGAGCAGGTTCATCTTCATGATCATGGAGGAACTCTTCAATACGGCCTCATAGACGATCTGCTGCTGGGAAAGTCTGGTCATAAGTTCTCCAACATCCACATCCTCAATATGCGAAATACGGTCCTTCTCGTTCAATTCGAGACTGGAAAGAACCTGGTCCGCAACCGCCAGTCTGTTTTCCCTGCCACCTACATCAGCAGCCTTGGTCAGCACATGCTTCTGGGATAAATCCAAACTTTCGAGACATTCCTGCACACCGCTCTGGTTGTTGGTTTCCAGAAAGGCCACAAGGTTACCCATTGTTTCGAGCAGGTTTTGTGTCGGCGAACTTCCGTCCCCGGTATACGTACTGTTATTATTAAAAACAACGCTGGCTCCGGTTGCTCCGGGCTGCTGATAAACACCACCGAAGATATCCTTACCTACGTCGTTAATACGTACAAATTCATTTTCCTGAATCTGAACATCCATTGCAGCGGTATCAGGATGAACGAGGAACTGTGCACCGGATGCCAAGGCATTGGCACCACCGTTTGAATGGATGGTCAAAGTTCCGCCGGGGATAGTCAGTACAGCATTGGAAGCAACCCCGTCAGCAGGCTTAACATTACCGCCAACCCAGCTGACACCGCCATCAAGACTGTAGGAATATTCGATCTGGCTGGCCAGATCGGTAGTATTATCAATGCGGACAACCACATCCTTATTGAAATCACCTTCAGCCTGATTCAAAGGGCCGTTCAGGTTGGTATTCATTCCAACCACATTAATACCATCCGCATCATCGCCCATGTACTGTGCTGTGGGACGTACCCACATCCAGGTACCGGAAGCGTCGTTGGTATTATCAGCAGCATTAGCTTGTACCGGTATATTGACAGCAGGAGTACCCAGATCAAAATCCATGGTAACGCCGTCAAAGTCCAAACTGGTATTACCGGCCGCAAGAGTCTTGGTGGTGAAAGTCTTTCCGCCGTCCTTTGAATAACGGTAATCAAGGTCCGCACCGCCACCGATATCACCTGAATCAAGAAATTGGACAACTATGGTTTTATCCGCGCTACCGGTGATAGTGAAATTTCGTGAGGAAACATTGGAATCATTGGTAGTCATCCAGAGATTTTCAGCAAAGGCATTTTCCTCAACCTTGTGCCCGGCATAAATACTCTTACCTTCGTATTCGGTGTTGGCAAGGGATACCAACTGCTGAAAAAGCTGCCGTGCTTCGTAACTGATCTGTTCCCTGTTATCAGCAGTAATAGTACCGGAAGCACCCTGCTCGGCCAGACCCTTGGCGCGGGTAATGATTGTTGAAACCTGAGTCAGGGTAGTATCCGAGAGGGAAAGCCAGCCCTTTGCAGTATCAATGTTATCCCGGTACTGCTTTACAGTAGCAAGGGTTTCACGATGGTCGAGAATACGAGCCATGCCCACAGGATCATCCGAAGGCCTATTCACCTTCTTCTGAGTCTGTGCCTGAATATTGCTGTCTACCAAATCGGTCAGCGATCTATTCATATTGGACACATAAGTGTTAAAAAGCATTTGCTGTGATACTCTCATAGCCTTTCTCCCTCAGCCTTTTAAACCTTAGTTCTTCATTCCCAGAAGGGTCTGAAGCATCTGGTCAGCGGTTGTGATCAGCTTTGCAGCAGCAGTGTATGAGTGCTGGTATTTGATCAGGTTACTCATTTCTTCATCAATATTTACACCCGATACAGACTGCTGCTTCTCGTTAAGGTCGGATGCAAGTGTTTCCTGAAAATTCTTATTAAACTTGGCGGTTCCGGTATCGGCACCAACCACAGCTACAGTACCGTCGTAATATTCAATCAGGGTCTGCTTGGTGGTACCGTCAAAAGCGGTGGTTATGTCCAGATCGGTCATACCCATCTGCTTCATTTTGATAGCATTGGTGTTGTCGCCGGAGTTGAACTCACCTGCGCCGTTCACATGTCCGGCATTGATGAAATCAATATCTCCGTTAACTCCGCCGTTCACTGCGATGTCAGAAGCCTGAGAACCGCTGAAATAGGTGTTCAATCCAAGGGCCGCATACAAACCGGAAGTATCGGTTCCCATCTGGAAATTGTAACCGTCTTTAGCTGTGATGTGCAGCTTATGGTTTACGATAGATGCATCAACATATGTTCCGAAAGAGGCATCAATCGCAGCTTCAACATCCTCAAGACTATGAACAGAAGGATCGAAATTCTGGACACCGGGAGGGGCGATGGAACTGAAATCAATCTGCCCGGAAGCTTCCATGGCACCGGTGGAAGAATTATAGAAATACATCAGCGCGTTACCGGACTGGAGTCTGTCTGCAAAAGGCAGTCCTGACGATCCACTGCCCAGAGCGGCTGTATCAGTGTTAACACCGTAGGTTCCTTCAAGAGAGGTATGAGCCTTGAGCCCTGCTCCCTGCGAGTGGATACGGTTGGTTTGCCAGACGAGTTCATTGGTCAAAGCGTCCATACGCTCTTTGTATCTGCCTACCGCGTTATCACGGAAGTTGAACAGACCTGCCAGTGAACCACCGGTAACCCTTCTGGTGTTATCCTGCCCCGCGAAGTTGATCTGCGGGGTGATGTTTTCTCTGGTGGAGGTATTCTCAACCCAGTACAGGGCACTCTTGGGAACGATGTTAAACTTATCGCCCACAGATATGTTGGTGGCGGGTGCGGTGGATGGATCCGACTCTGTTCCGAACCAGATCTGCAGGTCATCAACCTGAATAGCACCGGATTCTGCGTTGGCAGTAAAAGTTTTTACGGTGCCGTCGTCGTTCTTAAGCCATGTGGTTCCGCCATCGAGAGACACGCGATATTCAGCGGTGCCCATACCGCCTGCAGTTACACACTCCAGAGTGTATTCAAACTCACTGGATCCGGCGAAATAAGCTTTACCGTCAAAGTTTGAAGCAGGAGTCAGGTTGTTCTGGCTCTGCGGCCCATCGTAAGAAAGACTGAAATGCTTATCACCGTCCACCAAAGTCTGACCGGCTCCGGTGGTAATAGTGATGTTACCCTTTCCATTGTCGATCATCTTTGTATCCATGATCTCGGAAAGTTCACGAACCAAGGTGGCTCTTTCATCATAAAGGGCGTTAGGATTGTTCTGGCCGTCAACCTGATCCACGTTGATGCGCTGGTTGATTTCGGCGATACGCTGCATGATATCATTAGCCTTGGTCACATCCTGCTTGATGTAATCTTCAACCTGCTGCTGATAGCGGGTCATGTCGTCCTGCATACTGTGCAGCGAGTTGACAAGGTTGGTGGTATCACTAAGCAACTGCTGACGGGAGGCAGCATCATTGGGACGCTGACTGAGGTCCTGCCAGTCATTAAAAAATTTAGTCAGGCTGGAGTTAAGGCCGTATCCCTTTGATTCATTAAAAAGGGATTCAACACTGCTCAAGGTACTGTAAAGAGTATCCCAGCGCTCACGCATGGTAGCTTTGTCGTTATAGCTATTCTCTACGAACTGGTCGAAATTACGGTAGACTTCAGCAGCACGTACGCCGGTGCCAAGCTGGCCCGGATTGTAGTTGATGCTGACCCGTTCCTCGAGACGGACCTTGCGACGGGAGTATCCTTCGGTGTTAACATTGGAAATGTTGTCACCGGTTACGGAAATCGCCGACTGAGAAGCAAAAAGGGCCCCTGTGCCCAGATTCAGAAGAGAATTAACACCGGGCATTAGAGCCTCCCGTTAATTAATGAAGCCTGAGGCTTGGGATTTGCGTAACGACCGCGTGCAGAGTAAACATTCTTTTCCTTGGGAGTAATTTCCCTATGCAGGAAATCCAGCATGGAAGAGGATTGTTCAAGCAGGGCCTGGGCCAGCTGATGATTTTTGGTAGCCTGAACACCGCACTTCTGCTCAAGCTCATCAATCTTGGAGAGAAGCTTTTCAATTTCCTTACGCTGACCATCCTCGATGGCAGGAAGGATCTGACCGAGCCGCTGTGCGGACTGGTCAAATTTTTGAACGAAAGATCTCATGGACATGCGTTCAGCGGAAATCTGTCTCATAAGCTCCTGAATTACCAGTTCAACTCCGGTAACTCCGTGCGGGTCTTTGTTCATAAGCAGGGAAAATTCTTCCTGAAGAAGCATGGAGAGCAACAAGACTGCCTTTGACTGTCTGTCAAGATTTGCCTGTATAAGTTTGATCATTTCCCTCTCCTCCCTGCTTAATAACCTGATATTTATTGTTTTTTATATTCATCTAAGATTTCTTAACAAAACCTTGCTTATATACCAGCAAGTTTCTTGCCAATTTCTTCAGCAGTAACACCCTGCACATAAACTTTTGTGTCATGTTCCTGCTCAATCTTCCGGGCCAGTTCTTCAATCTTGGCCATAGCTTCAGTTCGGCTCATGGGACTTGGCGCAGCTGAACTTTTGGAATTTTCACGGGCAACCTGACGCTCTACGCGCTGGCCCATGCTGAAATCCTCATCTTCGAGGGGAATGCCGGGCTTAGGCAACGGAATTCCGGGCAGTCCATCATTTTCTCCTTTATTAATTGATGCCAGACGGGTTCCATGAACTGAACCCTGACGCCCTACTTCATCAAGGGTCTTTAAGGCTGTTGAGTTTCCAGTACCCGGCAGGGTAGATTTGCTGGCATTTTCGAGTTTGGCGCGCAGCTGGTCATAAAGCATATCACCCAATCCGATACCACCGCCCTCGGCCAGTTTTTCGGAAAAATCCTTATCAAACATGGATGTGTACTGCTGCTCATACCTGTTGGTCAGGTAACCGCCTTTGGGGACATTCTTACGCATCTGCTGCCAGATTTTGCCCATGAAGACCGCTTCGAACTTCTTGCAGGCATCCTTAAGAGCCGCTTCCTGATCTTTCCCACCGGAAAGGCGGTCATTCAGGCTGGTAAGTTTGCGCTTAAAACCCTGCAATTCTTTGCTTTCAGCATTAGCCTGCGCGTTAGCTGTGTTCATTGTGCTGTCTATCATTGTTTACTTCCTCCAGTTCATGCACGGCACCGGGCATTAATCCGCCTGGGACCACTTTCAAACCTAAGAAGCAAATTACATACCGCTACACACAAACTCCTATAATCATAGAAATAAAAAAACAAAAACAGACATCATCTATCTATATCTTTTCTATTATCGCCCATAAAGTCAGTACGTTGACTAGCCGGCATTTGAATAAATCTTCCCCATATGAAAAGGGCCGCTCTCATTTAAGAAAGCGGCCCTTGGATTAATGCATGGAAATTATTATGTCGTTTAGTTGCTTAAAGGCTTTTTGCAATTGCCGTACACTGTCATCCGATCGCGTCATGACCGCATTGGTTTCTTCGGCCATACCCCTTACCTCACCTGCTGTTTTAGCAATCTGTTCGGTTGCCGCCGACTGTTGATCTGTGGCTGTTGCTATGCCGGTGATCATGTCACTGGTAACCTCTGCCAGCTCAGCAATCTTTTTGAAGGCAACATCCGTCTTCTGGACATTTTCAACACTTGTGGTCACTTCCGCTTCCACATTGGAGATTGATCGGAAGCATTGGCGGGAATTACTCTGGATAGCACCGATGGCCCCTTCCACCTCGCCGGTAGCATCAATTGTTTTTTCAGCCAATTTGCGAACCTCATCCGCCACGACGGAGAATCCGCGTCCAGCCTCTCCCGCACGTGCAGCCTCGATAGCTGCATTCAGTGCCAGCAGATTGGTCTGGTCCGCAATATCATTAATGATCTTCATCACGTCACCGATAGCATCTGCCTGATGACCTAAAGTCTTCAAATCACCTTGGGTGGAAGAAACAAGCTCTCTTACGGAATGAATGGAAGATATGGTTTCCTCAGCAACAAGTACTCCATTGGCAGCCTGCTCCTTTGTACCTTCGGCATTCTGGGCGGTCAGTGAAGCATTCTGGGCGACTTCCTGAATCGTCGAGCTTAGTTCATCAATGGCAGTAACTGTTTCCAGCAGACATGCTTCCTGTTCGGAAGTCATTTTACTGGAATCGGCCACATCTCTTATAAGTGACTGCAAAGACTTTGAAGTTGTACCGGACAACTGCTCCGCCTCTACAGCTGCCTGCTCAATCCGGTCCTTCTGCTCTTCGATGGCCTTTTGCTGGGATTTGAGCTCAGTGATATCATTCCAGAAGGTAATTCCTCCCAGCACCTCGCCCTTATCACTGCGCACAAGGACGACATCAATCAACATCTCAAAAGATTTACCATTAGGATTGGTGTATGCAAAGGGAACCTTGTTTCTGGCTTTCCCGTCTTTGAACACTTCGCTCAAGAGAACAGGACGATTTGCATCATCAAAAAAGAACTTTGAAATATTCCAGCCCTGAAAATCTTCAGACCTGCCCATTCTTCCGGTTGTCCTGATCATACTGTCGCTGCAGTTGATCAAGCGCATTTCCGGATCAACCACGGCAAAAGGATTCTGGATGCCTGCAAGGATACCTTTGAACAAATCCATCTCAGTCTGTAATTGACCGAGAATAGTCACAGTCATATTTCTGAGGCTATCCGCAAGCACGCCGAATTCATCTGAACGTTTCAAAGAAAGTTCGGCGTTAAAATCACCCTGCTCGATACTCTTTGAGTAAGACACGACTCTTGCCAGCGGACAGGTAACAAGCCAGCGGTTTAAGCCGAATAAGACCAGCCCGATCATAACGATCAACAAGGCACCGGACCAATAAAGTTTTTGGAGAATTCCGTCAGCTCCGGCTTCGATTTCAGACCTTGGCTGTGCAACAGTCAAAAACCATTCATGCAATATATTTTGAGACGGGATTTCAACGTGCATGGAAAGATAGCGAAAATCTTCGCCTGTCCCTGCTGTAGAAAAGAAGTCTTCTTTTCCATCAGTTATGTTTTGCAGATATTGTGTATGATCCCCTAATTCTTTTTTCAGGATCAGGTCCGGATCAGGGTGTGCAATAAACATATTGCGGTCATCGCTGAAAAAGACTCTCCCTCTCTCTCCCATACGAATCTTTTTAATAAACATATCGGTAAAATAGTTCATCTGAAGGGCGAGAATGACTGTCCCGACATGATTTCCCCTATTGTAAACGGGAACTGCAATGACAAAGATAGGATTACCGCGAAGCAGGCTGGGGTAAACCTGACTGATAAAGTAATCCTTACCTTCGCGTGAAGCCTTGATGAAACTCATCTGTGGACTGCACTTGCCGATAGTCTTTCCATCTACCGTATCTACAAAAAATTGACCATCTGAAATCCTGCGAGACTGTCCATTCACCTCTATCTCCAGCGGAGAACTATCTGTCTTATGCAGGGCCAGAGGTATGTTTTCATAGAATCCATAACGGTCATGGATACTTTGCAGAAATCTTTGTGCCTCAAATACAATGTCTTCATTTTCAGGGTTGGAACAGGCTTGTACAACTGATTGGGTGCTGGCGATCAGCTTGGCAAGGCCAACCTGACTATGAATCCAATCTGTAAGAGCCATTGAAAGCGTATTCAGTGTGGCCGTGCTTTCCGCTTTATCTGTTTCAAGTTCTTCCTGAACCAGATTGCGATGCAGGTAGAAGCCGAATCCTGAAGAAAAAAGCGTAATTACCAGCAGTACGCATCCTATATACCTTACTGCTAAGTATCTGGATAAAAAATTCTTTTTTTTCATGTGTACTATGCTCCGAACAAACGTTTTATAAAAAGGAATCCTTGATAGCACACTTTTTATTATTACTAAGATATGTAACCTCTGGCCCAACCAGTAGAAACCTTTTGCCATTAAGAGGCCAATCCCCACGCGGGTTAATAAAAATACCATGTCAGCACTCCCGGGTTTAATCTGGTAGAATACCAGTGAACGTGAAACTCACAAGGAGGGCTGACATGGCTAGACTTACAGTATCATCAATCAGTAGGTTTGTGGAAGGCTTTCAAGGTCAACGTTTTTCAGTCGGAATTGATGTCCATAAACGTAGTTTCAGTGTTGCTTTGCTAAGACCAGACGGAATGGTTGAAAGCTGGACAACTCCAGCCGATGTAGAAGCTATCACCACTAGGCTTACCTCACTTCCAATACACATTTCAGCTGTGTGCTACGAGGCCGGGCCAACAGGTTTCGGCCTCGCACGCAGCCTGCGTTCCGCTGGCATCAAAGTCATTGTTGCGGCTCCAAGCCGCATTCCTCGCCCGGTTGCCGCCACCAATAAAACCGACAGTCTTGACTGCATAAAACTTGCTGAACTTGCAGCTTCTGGTTTGGTTCGCTCAATCGCTATTCCTAGTGAAAGGGAGGAAGCATTCCGTGCGTTATCACGAAGACGCCACCAGCTTACAGACTCAATACGTAGAGTTAAGCAGCGCATCAGGTCTTTGCTTTTGGCTTTAGGTATCGCTGAACCGGCAGGGATAGATCATTGGGGCAAATCTGTGATCTGTACTCTTGAGCATCAACCTCTTGCAGCAGGAGCAGCCGAGACTCGTGACAGCCTTCTTTCCGAATTAAGATATTTCATACTTGCCCAAAAAGAAGTTGATGCAAAACTTGAACGGTTTGCTCAGGAACAAGACGAAGCAAGACGCATTGCTGCAATGAGGTCCGTTCCTGGAGTTGGAAAAGTTGTAGCAACAACCTTCGCGGCAGAAATATTTAATCCAAAGCGTTTTAACAGAAGCAAAGAAGTCACAGCATACCTCGGCCTTGCTCCGGTAATCCGTCAAAGCGGTGGGAGTAAAGGCAAAGCGACTCTTCGTCCTGTAGGTCAACGGAGGTTACGGAGTTTGCTTGTGGAAGCAGCATGGATGTGGAAACAGAAGGACAAATGGGCTCAAGAATTTTACAACAGAATTTTGAGCAAACACGCAGTGCCACAAAAGGCGATCTCTGCACTTGCTCGGAAACTTGCAGCCTTGCTTTGGAAACTTGGCGTTTCCTCGGCATCTGCATAACGGATCGCGGGGGGCTTTTGGTTGCATCGACAACGAAATAAAAATGGCGATCCTAAATTGATTTGGTACCGAATCGGTACTTGGTGCCACTGAGCACGAATAAGAAAAGGAGTATCAATCTCTTGCACCGTAAGGTGAGGGATGGCTACGGCCTACGAAAACATAAAATTAGAATTGGCGGGGTGCTTGACAACGTGCCGCATAAGAAAAGCCCGGCAGTAACCTGCCGGGCTTCTCAATCATTTATTTCTATTAACCTATTTAGATCACTTCAAGCTCTGCATGCAGGGCTCCTGCAACCTTCATTGTTCTCAGGATGGAGATAAGGTCACGCGGGGTTGCGCCGATGGCATTCAAACCGTCAACCAGTTCCTGCAAAGTAGCACCCTCAACAAGCATCAGCCTGTTGTTGTCTTCCTCAACCTGAAGCTCAGTCTCAGGCGTTGTCACAGTCTCAGCACCTTCAGGAGCAAAGGGTCCGGGCTGACTTACGTCTGCACCTTCAGCAATAACAACCTGCAGGTTACCGTGAGCGATGGCGACCTTGGTCAGGCGGACATTACGCCCAAGAACAACTGTTCCGGTCTTTTCGTCAACCACGACCTTGGCCTTGGTATCGGGTGCAATTTCAAGGTTTTCAAGCGCTGCCATGAGCGGAACCATATTGCCCCGAAAATGTTCGGGAATAGCAAGATCTACAGTAGAAGCATCAACAGCGCTGGCATAAGAACCGCCGACCACACCATTAATCCTCTTCACTACCTGCATGGTGGTGCCAAAATCGGAAACACCGAGGTTAATGGTAATCTTCTGCTGACGATTGAAGTCAAAAGGCACGGAACGTTCAATTGTGGCCCCGGAAGGAATGCGGGCCACGGTAACAACGTTCTTGGACGCTGTGGCAGCTTCACCGCTTGCTGAAAAACCACCTACAGTCAAAGCCCCTTGCGCAAGGGCATAAACCTTACCGTCAATACCTTTAAGCGGAGTCATCAAAAGAACACCGCCAAAGAGAGACTTGCTGTCCCCGATAGAGGAAACAGTAACATCCAGCGGCGCACCGGGCTTAGCGGAAACAGGCATCTTGGCGGTAACCATAACTGCGGCAACGTTCTTAGGCTTGATCGAAGCACGGTCAACCTGAACACCCATTTTTTCCAGCATGTTGATCATGGAGGTGATTGTGAATGCGGAGTTGGTTCCGTCACCCGTTCCCGAGAGACCTACAACCAGACCGTAACCGACCAGATCGTTGTCACGAACGCCGCTGAAGGATGAAATATCCTTCAACCTGACCGCTTCAGCAGACTGGGCACTCATGAGTACGATGAACAGGAACAATACGGCTGCCGCAAGCCCTGCTGTCATTCTGTTCATCCTGTTAGTGAATTTCATCCTTCCCTCCATTGATCACTGTAACTCTTATAAAACCTTATTAAATATGCCCTGAGATTAGAAGGGCCATACATTATCAAGAATTCTTGAAAGCCATCCGGGTCTCTGCTTGTCAGCAAGAATGCCCCGGCCATAGACTTCGATATGGGCATCGGCCAGATAGTTGGATGCCACGGTATTACTGGGTCCTATGTCGCGGTGGCGAAGCAGCCCGCGCACGACCAGAACCTGAGTTTCATCATTGATACGTACCTGACGCGCACCTTCCACCTGCATGACATTGCCCGGAAGAATCCGGACTACCCTGCATGCAACAGAAGCGGTGAGAGTTGACTCGTTCTTGGTCTCACCGGTGCTTGAAAATTTATTTGAGGTAGCAGAACCGATCAGCGGAGTATCACCGGCACCACCTTTCATATTAAAGGGATCGACAGCTGTAGCTAGACCGGCACTGAAATTTGTAACGGCAAGGCTGGTATCATTTTTCTTCTCTGCCTTTGAATCTGAAGTATGCTTACCCTTACTTGTTTCAGAAACTGTGACAACCACGATATCGCCGATTCGTCTGGCTCTGTTATCGTCAAAAAGATATTCAGAATCAGAAGCAGCAAACAATGAACCGGGGTTATTCATAGGTTCGGGTTCGTATTGAGCGGGCGGAGTCATAACCGGCATGGGTGTCGGAGCCTGCTTAACAGGTGAGCACCCGGCACAAATGGCTAAAAGAAGCATAGTTGCCAGTGTTGTTTTTTTCATTTTATTCATTCCTCCGCTTAATTACTTAACCTGAACGGTTTGGGCGTTGACGACGGTCGCTATAACCTTACGCTTACTTTGCAAATTACGTACCGTGATCTTCTGACCAACCCCGGCATCCTCAAGAGCCTCCACAGGGACGGTGAGCTTCAAATTCTTGCCTCTGAACATCAAGGTAACCTTGTCACCTCTGGCAATAACCGGAGCCGGTTCAATGGACGAACGCATGATCGGCTGTCCGGTTCCCACTGGAACCTTAACCCGCCACGGCCCGCCTTTACCATCCCATACCTGATTACCCAAGTGCGCCATATTCTTGCTCTTCCAGGTGATCAGATCAGGTGTAACCAATTCCTTACGGTTAATGGGGCGAACGGGGCAGGGAACAGGCTTCCAAAGATCCACGAACAGGGAGCCGGCCAATCTGCGTATAACTTTTCCGTCAACGCTGACCACTTCCATTCTGAAACTATTGCTTCCCGGTTCAAGGGCCCGGGGGATATGGACCCTCAAACTGTCCATGGAATCTTTAAAAAACAAATATGGAGGTAACTTGAAATCCCTGAACTTGTAATCGCCATTCATGCCTTCTGCCTGTGGAGTCAAGACTTTGACTACTGACCTCTGCAATTGCTCCTGCGACATCACTTTGCCGCCGGACTGCATGGTCAGGGTAGACGGGATAATGCAATTACGAACCAGCTCACCAAGATAGTGCTGCAGAATAACCCGCAGCTTACTTCGGTTCACCCTGACAGGTTTACGGCTACGGGCCGGGGCATTCCAAAGCTCCACCGCGGAAAGGTCTGCTTTGGTCTGTGCAGGGAGATCGCCGTAAAATTCGGCGATATCACCAAGAGTAACCCTTGGACCATTAACCACAGCGGCAGACTTGATCCTGATCCGCCAGTCGGTGTTTTCCTTTGAAGCTGTTGCCGGGTCGGCCGCAAAAGAAGCCAACAGCGCAGCAATCAGAAGCATCAATGCACCCTTGCGAAACATGTTGATAAAACCTGCCTTAGTCATAATAAAACCCGTCCTGTCAGTTAGTTACTATCGTTTAACGTTAATTGCGGTCTGGAGCATGGAGTCGGAAGTGGTGATGGCTTTGGAGTTGGTCTCGTAAGCCCTCTGGCCGACAATAAGCCCTACCATTTCATCAACCAGTTCCACGTTGGAACCTTCAAGGTAACCCTGAGCGAGAGTACCGAAGTTATCTTCACCCGGAGTACCCTGAATGGCTGCACCGGAAGCTTCAGTTTCCACGTAAAGGTTTTTACCTACAGCATTCAAGCCGGCTTCGTTGATAAAGTCGTAAATTGTGATGTCGGCACTGGAAAGTTCGGTACCGTTCTTATCAAGAGCAGCAATATGACCATCTTCAGAAACAACCACATTCACAGCTTCGGCGGGCACAGTAAATTCAGGCTGAAGCGGATAACCGTTTGAGGTTACCAGACGCCCATCACTATCGAGCTTAAAAGCACCGGAGCGGGTGTAAGCGTCTTCGCCATTGCGATCCACAAGAAAGAAACCGTTACCTTCGATAGCTATATCAAGAGGGTTACCGGTACTTTCAAAAGAACCCTGACTGAAGAATTTGTGGATACTGACCTCTTTTACACCCATACCGATCTGCATACCTGTGGGCAGCCTGTTACCGCCTTCGGTCTCAGAACCTGCAATTCGCATAGTCTGGTACATGAGGTCTTCAAATTCCACCCTGCTTTTTTTGAACCCCTGAGTGTTCACGTTGGCAAGGTTGTTGGAAAGAACATCGATGTGAGTCTGCTGGGCAACCATACCTGTGGCCGCTGTCCAGAGTGAACGCATCATAATTTTATCCCCCTGTTTTAATTTATTACATCATTGCCCGGCCAACCTGCTGAATAACCTTCTGGTCAAGCTGGTCGGTGGTGGTGATCATTTTCTGATACATTTCAAAGCTGCGCTGACATTCAATCATCGCAACCATTTCATTCACGACTTCCACATTTGATTTTTCAATGTAGCCCTGAGCAACTTCACCTTCTGCGGGTATTTCTCCACCTTCATTAACAAAGAGGTTTTCCCCCTGTTTCTTAAGGGTGCGAGGATCTGCAGGCTGGACGAAATCGAGCCTGCCGACTTCCTGACCATCCGCGTAGATCACTCCTTCGCCATCAACGGCTACTCTGGAACGAGGAGGAAGGTTGACCTCCCCGCCATTAGCCATGACCGGATACCCCTGTTCAGTAACGAGGGTTCCTTCAGATGAAAGGGTAAAAACACCGTTTCGGGTAAGGAAGGTCTCTCCGTTCTTCTGAACTTTGAAGAAACCGTCCCCGCGAATGGCCAGATCAAGCGGATTGCCGGTTTTCTGAAAAGAACCCTGCGACATGTCGATCACTTCTTCGGAAAGTCTGGGACGGGCCATGATTTTTGCTTCCGGCAGCTGGTCTTTATCCCTGAGGTAAGGCTTGGCATCAGCCACATAGTCATGGGCGAACCTGATAAACGTGTCCTGAAAAGCGCAGTTGTCACGTTTAAAACCGGTAGTATTGACGTTCGCCAAATTATTGGCGCTGATATCAATCCTGTGTTCGTTGGACATGGCCCCGAATAGGGCACTGAAAATACTGGATCGCATGTCTTTTTCTCCTGAAAGAGGATTTACTCCGCATTAGTTGCTGCACCAGTTATTGCAAAGTGCAGGCCAAAAGGCATGGAAACAAAAAAATCCCGGCCAAGCATACACTTGACCGGGACAGATTCAATCAGTCGGATTAACTATCAGGTAGAAAGGTGAACCACCACCCCAACCGTAACTTCAGGCACTACACCCTGAGTAACCTCAGGGCTCTGGTACCCGATAGTAGCATCTTCAGCCTCAAAGGCTATGGTAGCGTCAAGACTGCGCACACCTTGCGTAGCCGGGGTTATGACCACATGCCCTGCAGGTCCGGGAACGGTGGAACCTGCCGGACCGGCACTAAAGGTAGCAGCCGGGGCTGCCTGCACGTGCCCTGCGGGCCCTGCAACTATATTATCAGTAAGTACCGGCATTTTTTTATCCTGTTTTAATATTCTGTTCCGTATAATTAAATAATAAATCCGTTCTACGGTAAGTCAAATCTACATGCAGGGTAAGCTAAAGTCAAAGGGTAACGGGTTGCGAGTACTATAATATAATGATACTTATCAACAGACCCGTAACCGGGAAAGTCCCATTAACTCTTCTCGTTCCTTATTTTCGAACACTCATTCAGGGCTTGACATTGATTCGGGTAACGCCTAAGTTGCTGAACTCGGTGCGGGTGTATCTCAGTGTTCCCAACGGGCATACATCTAGACTTTTGAAGTTTCAGGCAAACCTCATACATTCGCATCAGCCTCAATTTTTTCAACCTTTCGTTGGGTTAAGATGCTGAGGTGGGCCTTCTTCGGGTCCACTTTTTTTTATTTTGTCCGCCTGAAAACCAGATACACGGGGTAAGTCGTGGAACAGGGCTCATTAGCCAAAAAAGTAAGCCAGTTCGTGGAGCCTACCATTGAAACAATGGGGCTGACCCTCTGGGGCGTGGAAGTAACTTCCGCCAACCGTCCGGCTGTCATTATTTATATCGACAGTGAAAATGGCGTAAGCATCGATCAGTGCGCAGAAGTAAGCAGAGACGTAGGTCTCATGCTTGAAGTTGAAGAAGTAATCGACAGCGCATATGTTCTTGAAGTTTCCTCACCCGGACTGGAAAGAAAATTTTTCAAACCGGAGCAGATGTCCGCCTATGTAGGCAATAAAATTGACATCGCCCTTGTCTTCTCCATCGAAGGCCGCAAGAAATTTAAAGGCCTCCTTCAGGAAACCGACGAGGAAGGGCTCCTGCTCCAGCTCGAAGATCAGGAAGATCCCATCAAAATAGAATGGGATAGAATAAAGAAAGCAAAACTCATTCACGAGTTTAAATAAATTAATAAGGCAGTCATTCGGCTAGTCGGCACAGATCATGTGTCATGGAAATTGTGCCGAAGCGGAGGAGCGATATGGGTTCTGAACTCAAAAAAGCGATTGACCAGATCAGCAAGGACCGTGGAATCGACAGAGACCTGCTCATCGATACCCTTGAAGAAGCGGTACGTTCTTCAGTGGCCCGCAAATATGGCGACGCCATGGATATCGAAGTCAACTTCAATGAAGATGCCGGTGAAATCGAGGTCTACCAGTTCAAGGTAGTTGCTGAGGAAGTTGAAGACGAAATCAGCGAGATCACACTCGAAGAAGCAAAAGAACACGATCCCAACGTACAGATTGACGATGAAATGGGTTTCAAACTCAAAGTCGAAGATCTGGGCAGGATCGCCGCGCAATCCGCTAAGCAGGTTATTATCCAGCGCATGCGTGATGCAGAACAGGAAATCATCTACGATGAATTCAAAAACCGCATGCATGAAATTGTCAGCGGTATCATTCAGCGCCGCGACCGTACCGGCTGGATCATCAACCTCGGCCGCACCGAAGCAGTACTGCCCAAGGGCGAACAGATCCCCCGCGAAAGATACAAACGCGGAGACCGGGTTCAGGCTTTCATCATTGATGTACAGAAAGAATCCCGTGGCCCCCAGATTACTGTTTCCCGCTCCCATCCTGACTACATGAGCGCACTTTTCAAAAGAGAAGTTCCCGAAGTTGACGATGCAACCGTCAAAATCATGGGTGTTGCCCGTGATCCGGGACTGCGTGCTAAAGTGGCAGTTAACTCTCTTGACCGCGATGTTGATCCTGTAGGCGCATGCGTCGGTATCCGCGGATCCCGCATTCAGAACATTGTTCAGGAACTGCGCGGAGAACGCATCGATATCGTTGTTTGGAGTCAGGACATCGCCATGTATGCCCAGAATGCTCTCTCCCCTGCGGTGATCACCAGAATTGCTGTGGATGAAGAAGAGAAAACTCTTGAAGTTGTTGTTCCCGATGACCAGCTTACCGTTGCCATCGGCCGCAAGGGACAGAACGTAAAGCTCGCTTCAAGACTGCTGGGTTGGAAGATTGATGTTTTCACTGAAAGCCGTTACGGCGAAATGAACGCCGCAAGCAAGGGTCTTGACCAGCTGGCAAGTGTTGCTGAAATTCCGGTTGATAATTTCCTCTCCGCAGGATTTGAAACCGTCAGCCAGGTTGCCAACGCTTCCGAGGAAATTCTCATGTCCATTTCCGGCATGACTCCTTCCAAGGTCTCTGACATGAAGTCCGCAATCATGCTGCTTGGCATCGGTGACGTTGAAGATGCTGTGGAAGAGACTGAAATCGAAGTTCCTGCAGAAGCGGAAGCTCAGGTTGAAGAAACTTCCCCGGCAGAAGAAGCGGTTGAAGAAACCGACGGCGAAGAATCCGAAGAACAGGAATCTAAAGAATAACAAACTCCGGGGGTAACCCCGGAGACTCAATAAAGGCAGTTGTATTTGACCGGAAAGGACAGCACAGAAAAACATGAACCTACGAGATCATGTGTCATTTGCAGGCAGCGTTTTGCCAAAGAAGAACTGTTCAGGTTCGTTGTGGGCAAGGGGGCTTCCGACAGCGAGCTTATTCCGGATGAAAAAAAGGTAATGCAGGGCCGAGGCTATTACGTCTGCGGCAATGACAAATGCCTTGAAAGATTTAAATTTTTTCGGCCACGGAAGAAGAACTTCAGGGGGTAGAACCATATGGCTTCAAAAATCAAAGTAAAGGAATTGGCCACCGAGCTCGGGGTCAATACCAAAGACATCCTTCAAAAACTCCGCGAAATCGGTGTGCAGGCTAAAAGCACTGTAGCCACCATTGATGCGGAACAGGCAGAGACCATCCGCAAGGAACTCTCCGGTAAGTCCGGAAAAGTTGAACAGCGTGAGGTTCAGCCCGGTGTAATAGTACGCCGTCGTAAAGGCGGACGCGGCAAAGCAAAAGCCGAAGAGGCGGAGGCTCAAAATGAGGCTCCTGCAAAAGAAGAAAAGAAAGCAGCTCCTGCTGAGAAAAAACAGGAAGCAGCAAAAGAGAAGGCACCTGAAAAGAAAAAGCCTGCCAAAAAGGCTCCCGCTAAAAGCGAGAAGCCCATGGTAAAAGTTATTAAGCCTGAAGATATCGAGAAAAAAGAAGAAGCCCCCGCAGTAGAAGAACCTAAAACACCCGAAGTGGAAACTCCCCCCGCCGCCAAGGTTGTTGAAGAAAAAGAACCCGTTGCTGAAGCTCCGGCTGAAAAAACTGCCAAAGCAAAAGAAAGCAAGGCTGAAGAAAAAACTGCTGAAAAAGTAGAAGAAAAAAGCGAAAAAGCTAAAGAAGCCGAGCCTAAGAAGAAAAAGCGCAAAAAGAAAAAAGAAATTGAAGCGCCCAAAGTAAAAATCATTTCCAGACCTGATCCCAACCTTCAGGCAGCACAGCGTGCAGCAGAAGGTCCGGGCGGAGCAAGACGCCGTCCTGCTGAGGACAGACCTTCCGGTGGTCGTTCTGGCGGTCCCGGTCGTCCCGGCGGCGGTCGTCCTAGTGGTCCCGGTCGTCCTGGCGGTCCCGGCGGTCCCGGTGGCGGTAGACCTGCTGGCCCTCGTCCCGGTGGCGGTGGCGGCGGTGGCGGCAGACCTGTTCCAGGTGCTCCGGCTCCCGCCAATGATCAGAGCAAGAAGAAGAAATTCAAGAAGGATAGACGCGTCGTTGAGTTCGGTAAAGATCATCGCAAGAACGATCAGGAAAGAGAACTCGAAAGCAAGTTTCGCGGCAAGAAAAGAGGCAAAAAAGGCAAGAACCGTGTTGAACAGACTCCTGTCGTTCAGAAACCTCTTAAAGCTGCAAAACGTAAAATCAAGTTCAATGAGGCTATCCGTCTTTCCGACATGGCCCACCAGATGGGACTCAAGGCTCAGGAACTCATCAAGACCCTTTTCGGTCTCGGTGTAATGGCAACTATTAACCAGTCCTTGGATCTTGATACCACTACCCTGCTGGCCGCAGAGTTTGAATACGAAGTTGAAAACGTATCTTACTCCGAAGAAGAACTGCTTATTCCGACCAGCGAAGCGGATAAAGAAGAAAACCTTAAGCCCCGTCCGCCCATCGTGACCATCATGGGTCACGTTGACCACGGTAAAACATCCCTGCTGGATGCTATCCGCCACAGTGCGGTTACCGACGGCGAAGCTGGTGGTATTACTCAGCACATCGGTGCGTACCACGTTTCCACCGACCGCGGTGAGATCGTTTTCCTCGATACTCCCGGTCACGAAGCGTTTACCACCATGCGTATGCGTGGAGCGCAGGTTACCGATATTGTTATCCTCGTTGTAGCTGCTGATGACGGCGTCATGGATCAGACCCGTGAAGCTATCTCTCACTCCAAGGCAGCAGGCGTACCCATCGTTGTTGCAGTCAACAAGATGGATAAAGAAGGTGCTAACCCGGAACGCGTACAGCGCGAACTGGCAGAATTCGACCTCGTACCTGAAGACTGGGGCGGCGATACCATGTTCGTTCCTGTTTCAGCTAAACAGAGAACCGGTCTCGACAACCTGCTCGAGATGGTACAGCTGCAGGCTGAAGTTCTCGAACTCAAGGCCAACCCGGATAAGGGTGCTCGCGGTAACATCGTTGAAGCGAAGCTCGACAAAGGCCGTGGTCCTGTGGGAACCGTCCTCATTCAGGAAGGTACCATCAATCAGGGTGATCCCTTTGTATGTGGTCTCTACCATGGTCGTGTCCGTGCAATGTTTGATGACCGCGGTCGCAAAATTGAAACCGCCGGTCCGGCCTTCCCGGTCGAGATTCAGGGTTTTGACGGCATCCCCGAAGCCGGTGATGAGTTTATCTGCGTAGCTGACGACAAAGTCGCCCGCCGCATTGCGCAGGAACGTAAACTCAAGCACCGTGAACGCGAACTGGCAGGTAAATCCAAGGTTACCCTTGAATCCTTCCTCGCTTCCAAACCGGATCAGGATGCACAGACCCTCAACGTTGTCCTTAAAGCCGACGTACAGGGTTCACTTGAAGCTATTAACGAAGCTCTTGCCAAACTGGCTACTGATGAGATCAAGGTTGAAGTTATCCACGGCGGTGCCGGTGCGATCACTGAATCCGACATCCTGCTGGCTTCCGCTTCACAGGCGATCATTATCGGATTTAACGTAAGACCGACTGTGAAGATCAAGGAAATCGCAGAGCGCGAAGAAGTGGAAATCCGCTTCTACGACATCATCTACAAGCTGGTCGGAGAAATCAAAGACGCTATGGGCGGCATGCTCTCCCCCGATATCAAGGAAGAGTACCTCGGCCAGGCAGAAGTCAAGCAGACCTTCTCCGTACCCAAAGTCGGTGTTATCGCCGGTTGTTACGTGGTCGATGGCAAGCTGACCAGACATGCTCAGGTTCGTCTGCTGCGTGACGGCGTAGTTATCTACACCGGTGCTCTGACCTCTCTGAAGCGCTTCAAGGATGACGCCAAGGAAGTGGCCAAGGGCTACGAGTGTGGTGTCGGTCTTGAAAAATACAACGACATCAAGGAAGGCGATGTAATTGAAGCCTTCGAAGTTGTCGAAGTAGCAAGAACTCTCGAATAAGAATGAAATAATCAGGGGCGGGCTTTGGTCCGTCCCTGTTTTTAAAATTACGAGCTATGATAATCGGCGTACTGTCACTGGAATTCAGACTGCACGGAAACAGATCACTTAAGGGAAAACGCAAGGTATCCCTCAGCCTGAAGCAGAAGCTTCGAAACAAATTCAACCTCTCGGTATCAGAAGTTGAAGCAATGGACTCCCATGAAAGGCTGATACTCGCCGCAGTGACCGTAGCCAACGAAACGCGCAAAGTTGAATCAACTTTGTCCAAAGCACTAGCAATGATCGAAGCCATGGCCCCGGCTGAATTGATTCATTGCGAAACAGAAATTTTCAGTTCCTGATCTGCTAGATCAGGAATATTTTTTTAGAAAGACAGGTAAACAATATGAAAACGTCTACATCACGCCGCTCCGTAAAAATGGGCGACCAGATCATGCGCGAAATTGCCACAATGCTCATCGAAGAGATCGGCGACCCGCGTCTGGAAATGGTTTCCATCAGCGGAGTACGTATGAACAAAGATAACAAAATCGCCGAGGTGATGTTCACCATGGCCGGGGACAAGGAAAAAATTGCTGCTGCGGTCAAAGCTCTGGACAAAGCCAAGGGTTATATGCGCAGCAAACTGAGCAAACGTATCCGTGTCCGTCAAATTCCCGAACTCAGGTTCGTGCACGACAACTTCCTTGAGGAGATGGTTTATGGAAGCTCGACTGAAAGAGATATGTCGGATTCTTAAAGAAGAGGACGACTTTCTCGTAGCAGCTCATTTCAATCCTGACGGAGATGCCCTGGGCTCCACTGCCGCTATGGGCTATATCCTCGAAAAACTCGGAAAACGCTTCCGCCTCTACAATCAGAGCGGGAAGCCCGAGGCAATGGATTGGTTCGAGACACCTTCCCCCATCCAGACTGAACTCCCTAAAGGATTTGACGGATGGTATATCATCCTCGATTGCGGTGACGCTCCGCGTATGGGCGAAACACTCATGAACGCCATTGATCCGGAAAAATCCATTAACATAGACCATCACATGGGCAATTCCGGTTTTGCTGCTGTTAACTGGGTGGACACCAACCGTCCGGCAGTAGGTGAAATGATCACTCTTATTGCCAGAGAACTGAAAATTTCTCTCTCCGGCAAGCTAGGCGAATCAATATACCTGTCCATCGCCACTGACACCGGATTTTTCACATACAACAACACTAAGCCAGAGACCCTCGAAATCATTGCGGACATCATCCGCTACGGTCTTGATCTTGGTGAGTTCGTACCTAAAATCCGCAACCAATGGACCATGAAACGCATAAATCTCTGGGCCACTGCGTTGGGCAAAATTGAAATGTATCATGAGGGTCAGACCGCCCTGCTCTTCATCCCACAGGAAATGCTTGATGAAGCCGGAGCAGCCGGCCCTGATTGCGAAGGACTGGTCAGCTTTATCCTGCGCATTCAAGGAGTACGCGTGGCAGTGCTTATCCGCGAGGACAGTCCTATGCGCTACAAATTCAGCCTGCGTTCCCAGTCCCGTGATAATGTTCAGGTGGTTGCTTCCCTCTTCGGGGGCGGCGGACACAAAAACGCCAGCGGCGGACTTATTGAAAACACCCCTGACACCGTGCGCGAAAGACTTATCGCTGCTATCGGTGATAAAGTAATGAGTTAAAAGTTTTAGAATATGGGAAGAAAACCTAAAAAAAGCCCGTTCCAGAAGCACGGTGTTCTGGTTCTGAATAAACCTAGCGGCCCCACATCTACAGACTGCCTCAATTCCATCAAACGTGAACTGAAGCAGTACAAGATCGGCCATGCCGGAACCCTTGATCCTCTGGCCGAGGGCGTGCTGCTGGTAATGCTCGGTCAGGCCACAAAACTCGGGCCTTATCTGCTGGGACATGATAAAGTGTACACCGGTAGTTTAAGTATAGGTAGAACTACAGACACTTACGATATTCAGGGTACTGAGACATCCACCGGCGACATTTCCGAAATTACGGAAAAAATGGTGGAAAATGAAATTTTACACTGGAATGACTTGACTAGTCAGGAAGTTCCTGCCTATTCGGCTGCAAAGCATAATGGCAAACCGCTCTATGAACTGGCCAGAAAAGGGGAAGAAACCCCGGTCAAAATCAAGAGCATTGAGATATTTGATGCAGAACCGCTGGAAGTGAGTCTGCCAATGGCCCGTTTCCGGGTTGGGTGCTCTGCTGGCACCTACATTCGCTCCCTGGTCCATAGCTTGGGGTCGCGGCTCGGATGCGGCGCGGTAATGGAATCACTTAGGCGTGAAGAAAGCCGGCCTTTCAGGCTGAGCGAAGCGCACAACCTCGATGAGGTTCTTGCCGATCCAGAAGGATTTGAGGCACGGATCATTCCCCTCGCGGATGCCCTGCCCCATTGGCACAAGTTTACCGTTTCGGAAAACATGTCCAAATCCATCAAGAACGGAACAAGGATACCTGTCGGGGATATAGCTGCTGATCAGGAAATTATCGAAGGTGAAAGGGCTATGTTCCTTGAATCTGACGGTACTGCTCTGGCTCTTATGGAGACAAAGCTGATCGACGGCAAGCTTCTCTGGGTAATTCTTCGCGGCCTGTGGGGCTGATTCCCCGCGGGAATTTCAACTTCCGGCACAAACTAATCGTTCATGTTTTAGACATGAACTGGAGGATAACGCTATGGTTATGACTGCTGAAACAAAAGCAAAAGTTATTGAAGAATACCAGACCAAACCTGGTGACACCGGTTCCCCTGAAGTACAGGTTGCTCTTCTTACTGCAAGAATCAAATACCTGACCGACCACTTCAAGACCCACAAAAAGGATTTTCACTCCCGCACCGGCCTGCTGAAAATGGTCGGCCAGCGCAGAAACATCCTGAAGTACCTGAAGTCCAAAGACGTTCAGCGTTACCGCGATCTTATTGCAAGACTTGGTCTGCGCAAATAAGCAGTTTCGGGGGAGGGTTTACCCTCCCCTTTTTTTATAAATATTCACACATTTGTATTTCCATCTGACTTTACATCATATAGATGGTAGTTAGATTGAATCCAACAGTGGAATCCGTGCTCTCCTGCAACAATTTTTAGTTGGCTGAGGAAGGGGTTCATCCCCGAAATGAAATCCTCCCTTAGCCGGCTGGAAAATTCGGACAGCACCGGGTTCCGTCATTACAACTTATTTAGAGAGGAATCTAAATGTTAGTACCTTTTGAACCCACATCCGTAACCGGTCATGTCGGTAATCTCGACATCACACTGGAAACCGGACGTATGGCTAACCAGACCAACGGTACCGTACTGATCAAGTCCGGTGGCACCGTTGTTCTCGTTACTGCTGTAGGTATGCCTGCCGACGGTCCGCGCGACTTTTTCCCGCTGACCTGTAACTATCTTGAAAGAACCTACGCTGCGGGTCGCATCCCCGGCGGTTACTTCCGCCGCGAAGTAGGCCGTCCTTCTGACCGTGAAACCCTCGTTTCCCGTCTCATGGACCGCCCTATCCGCCCCATGTTCCCCAAAGCTTACCGCGACGAAGTTCAGGTTATCGCAACCGTTCTTTCCGCTGACACCGACACCAACCCAGATGTACTGGCAATGACCGGTGCATCCGCAGCCCTGCATATCTCCGACCTGCCTTTCAACGGTCCTGTTGCTGCTGCTCGTGTCGGCCTCGTAAACAACGAGTTCGTACTTTACCCCACCTACAAAGGTGTTGCTGAACAGTCCGACCTCAACCTCGTATTCGCCGCAACTCGCGACGCTGTGATCATGGTTGAAGGTAGCTCACAGTTCTTGTCTGAGAACACCATTGCTGAAGCACTGGAATGGGGCCACGAGCAGATGGCTCCCATGTTCGACCTGCAGGACGCTCTGCGCGAAAAAGTCGGCCGTCCCAAGATGGATGTTGCCGAACCCGTAAAAGACGATGAAGTCATCACCCTCGTTACCGAGAACTTCTCCGCTGATCTGGACAAAGCTCTGACCGTCCCCGGCAAGATGGACCGCAAGGCTGCAAAGTCCGAAGTTAAAGCTAATGCCAAGGCTATGGTCGAGGAAAAATTCCCCGAAGAGCCTGAAAGAGCTAAAGCTGTCGGCGATGCCATGGCAGACCTCGAAAAGAAAATCGTCCGCAAACGCATTGTTGAACAGGGCGTTCGTATCGACGGTCGTGACCTTACCACAGTACGTAATCTTTCCATGGAAGTGAGCAACCTGCCCATGACCCACGGTTCCGCCCTGTTCCGCCGCGGTGAGACTTCCGCTCTCGCTGTCTGCACACTGGGCTCCACACGTGATGAGCAGCGCTTTGAAACCCTGATCGGTGAAGACACCAAGCGTTTCATGCTGCACTACAACTTTCCCCCGTACTGCGTGGGTGAAGCTAAATTCCTGCGTGCGCCTTCCCGTCGTGAAATCGGTCACGGAACACTTGCTGAGCGCGCACTGCGTCCGGTTCTGCCCAAGGCTGAAGATTTCCCCTTCACCATGCGAGTAGTTTCCGAGGTTATGGACTCCAACGGTTCTTCCTCCATGGCTACCGTATGCGGTACCACCCTGTCCCTTATGGACGCCGGTGTACCCATCAGCGCACCCGTAGCAGGTATTGCCATGGGTCTCTGCCAGGAAGGCGATGAGTACTTCGTACTTACCGACATCCTCGGTGATGAAGATGCTCTCGGCGATATGGACTTCAAGGTTGCCGGTACTGAAGAAGGCATTACCGCAATCCAGATGGATATCAAGATCAGCGGTATCCCCGCTGATGTTCTGCGCAGAGCACTTGCTCAGGCTAAAGATGCCCGTCAGATCATTCTTGATGACATGAAGCAGACCATGCCCGCGCCCAGAGCGGAACTTTCAGTTAACGCTCCCCAGATGGAAGTACTGCAGATCAACCCCGAAAAGATCCGTGATCTCATCGGACCCGGCGGTAAAAACATCAAAGCTATCACTGCTGAAACCGCAGCCGACATCGACATTGAAGATTCCGGTAAGGTTTCCATCTTCGCTCCCACTCTTGAATCCCTTAAGAAAACTGTGGAAATGGTTCAGTACTATGACCAGACCGCAGAACTGGGCAAGAACTACGTGGGTACCGTTAAGAAGATCCTTGAAATCGGTGCGATTGTTGAAATCCTTCCCGGTCTCGAAGGTCTGCTGCATATCTCTCAGATCGATGTTGAACGCATCGCTGAAGTTACCGATGTTGTACAGCTTGGTCAGGAAATCACCGTTAAAGTTGTTGAAGTACAGCCTAACGGACGTATCCGTCTTTCCCGTAAGGCATGGCTCATGGAGCAGGCCGGACAGGAAGTTGATCTTGAAAAATTCAAGATGGGCGGCGGACGCCCCAGTGGTGGACGTGGCGGACGTGACGGCGGTCGCCGTGACGACAGACGTGATGACAGACGCGGCGGCGGACGTCGTGATGACAGACGTGACGACAGACGCCGCAGATAGCCTCTGCACCAATAAGTATATTCAAGCCGTCGGGTTAACACCCGGCGGCTTTTTTACTTCCAAATATTCTCCGGTTATTTATCTCTACCTTGACTTGACGTGCTCACAATACAACGATAATGATTTTCATCCCCAGTATCAAGTTATAGGAAATCATATGAATGAACCATCCCGAAAATTGATTTCACCTTCAGGTAAAGGCAAGGAGACTATGTATGTCCTGCTTGCTGCACTAGTTGTGAGCATAACCTGCGCAACGCTCATCTTTATCAACCAGAAGCAATCTCAGATTGCAGTATTGGCGGATTTTCAGATAAGGGCATTTTCGCATCTCAACGAAAAAGAACTTGTTATTTTCAACGGGCTTTACACAGCTGCGGTTGAAATCAATGTAATTCACGAGGAAGAGGCCGAATGGCTGACTATAGTCCAGCTTGAAGATGAACTGATGCCTCCTTTCACTAAAGACGCATCGTGGAAGAAGAATGGTCGCTTCAGCTGGACTCGGTCTCTTCGTCCTTCTGGCTCCATAGATATTGCCTTGTATACCGGTCATCCGGAAGAAGGGAAAAATACCGGTTCCTTCATACTTCTCTTTCTGCATGATCATAACCAGCAGCTTAGCAACGACCGCACAGAACCAAGCCATGCACCATATGAAATATGGTTCCACCCTTCAGCAGACAAAATGGCTCCTGAGATCACAACTGATCAGGGTTTTATTTCATCAGGATGGAAAGAAGTAATCGCCTATAGCGGCGAAGATGAAATCAAAAAGATAAAAGGATAAATCATGTCACGTATTAAAATTCTACTGCTGACTGCACTGCTGGTAATTTCAATAACAACTCACGCGCAAGCCAAAAAACTGGTAATCGGTACAACTCTTCATCCCTATTACAGCTTTGTCTCCAACATAGTTCAGGATCATGCTGTAGTTCAGTCATTGATCGGTGACGGTTTCAATCCCCACAATTACCGTCCGCAACCGGAAGACATCAAACGGGTAATGGATCTGGATGTGCTGGTGGTTAACGGCATCGGTCATGATGAATTCGCGATGGAAATTCTGGAAGCTGCCCAGATGAAAGGTAAAATTCCGCTCATTTTTGCCAACAAGGATGTATCGCTAATTCCGGTAGCTGGAAACATGGACAATCTGCGAATCGTCAACCCGCACACTTTCATCTCAGTGACCACCTCTATCCAGCAGATTTACACCATTACTGCAGCATTGGCTGAGATTGATCCCGAGAATGCCGATTTCTATAAAAAAAATGGCCGAAAGTATGTACGCAAATTACGCAAGCTCAAAGCCAAATACATGCAACGCATTGCCGACCTGCCCGATGTTGAATTCCGCTGCGCCACCATTCATGGCGGCTACGACTATCTGCTGCAAGACTTCGGCCTTCAGGTTACAGCCGTAATAGAACCCAACCACGGCCTTAAACCGACAGCAAACCAGCTGGCCAAGACGATCAAGAAGATCAAAGAGCTCAACGTTGACGTCATCTTCACCGAAATGCATTTCCCCGACAAATACGTGGATACCATCCATGAAGAAACAGGTATCCGCATCCGCCACCTCTCCCATCTTACCGGAGGATCATACACCCCGGACGATTTCGAACAAGGAATTGAAGCCAACATAAAAGCCCTGACTGATGCCTTAATCGAGGCCCACAAAATCAAGGACGGGAAATAGATGAACACTATGCTCAAAACAAAGTACGGCCCTTCGATCAACTTCGAAAACGTCAGCCTGACTCTCGGCAACACCCTCATTCTCAAAGACTTAAACTTTGAAATCCATTCCGGTGCCCTGCATTGCATTATAGGCCCCAATGGTGGAGGCAAAACCTCCCTGCTCCGCTCCCTGCTGGGTCAAATGCCCCATTCAGGAAACATCAGCATAGACTGGCATGAAAACCGAATCATAGGCTACGTACCCCAGACCCTGAACTACGACACCACCCTTCCGGTTACAGTAGAAAACTTCATGTCTATGACCTGCCAGAACAGGCCAGCTTTCATGAACCCAGCAGCCAAGGATTGGAAGGCGATCAGAACTGCTCTGGAACGGGTTAACATGGCGGGTAAATCAAAACGCATTTTCGGACAGCTCTCAGGCGGGGAAAGACAGCGCGTGCTGTTGGCCCAAGCCCTGCTTCCCGAGCCTTCTCTGCTTATTCTTGATGAACCCACAACTGGGCTGGATAAGGCAGGGGCAGCCATAATGCGCGGTCTGCTTCAGGAATTGAAAGCCAAGGGAGTAACAATCCTGATCATTCACCATGACCTTATGGAAGTAAAAGAAATCGGTGACTGCGTAACCTGCATCAACCGGGAAATTCTTTTCTCCGGTTGTCCCGCAGAAGAACTCAGCGCAGAACGCATCATGAGCATATTCAGTTCAGCAAGGCAGGCAGCATAATGGATTTCATCTATGACCTGATCAGAACCCCATTAATGGAAATGGGCAGAAACGGCTCCCTGCCGGATTACTTCCAGTATGCCTTTGTCATCAATGCCCTGATCTGCTCTCTGCTGGCAGGACCGATTCTCGGGGGAATAGGAACTATGGTGGTTGCTAAACGGCTGGCCTTCTTCTCGCAGGCTGTGGGACAAGCTGCGCTGACCGGGGTCGCACTCGGTATAGTCCTTGGCGAACCATACACCGCGCCCTATGTCTCACTGTTCGGCTTCTGTATCCTCTTCGGCCTGCTCATGAACTACACCCGCAACCGGACGCGTATGTCCTCGGATACGGTCATCGGGGTGTTTCTCTCCATTTCCCTTGCAGTTGGTGCCTGCGTGCTGCTCTACGTAACCGGAAAGGTCAACATGCATGTGCTGGACAACATCCTTTTCGGCTCCATCCTGACCGTGAATAATACCGATATCAACGTGCTGGCTGTCATCTGCATACTTTGCGCAGCAGTTTGCCTACCCATGTACAATAAAATTCTGCTGGCGAGTTTCAATCCCAGCCTTGCCCATGTGCGCGGTATCAACGTCAAGCTGATGGATTACATGTTTATCCTCATCATTACCGTGATTACCGTGGCAGCGCTTAAGATAGTTGGCGCTGTTCTGGTGGAGGCATTATTCATTATTCCGGCTGCGGCTGCACGCAACATCAGCAAATCCATGCGCGGATTTTTCTTCTACAGCATGCTCTTTGCCACCTTGAGTTGCCTGCTGGGTGTAATAATACCAATGCAATATGAAATTCCCGTACCTTCCGGCGGCGCGATCATTATTGTTGCTGCGGTATTCTTTGCCATGACTTCCTTAGCGCGTGCGACTCTGCCTTCTTTTAGAGAAGCAGCTATTTAAACAAAGGATTTCAACATGAAAAAAGTGCTTATCTTAATTTTGCTGCTCATCCTTTTGGGATGTGCCAAACAACCAACTGCCAATCATCAAACTTCTGGCATGGTAATACTCACCTCGCTTGAGGCAACAAACCTGCTTACCCAAACATTAACTGTCGATACCGGGATACAAACGATCCTGACAGTTCCCGCGACCTATTCCATGAATGCACATGCCCGATACTTTAAGAAACACGCTAAGAACTTCACTGAACAGTCTGTGAATGCTGTCGCCTGCGTGACCATCCGTTCCATATGGAAGCACGATGATCTGTACCCTTACGCTAGAAGGGCAAATGTCCGTATTGTGGAAATCGACAGCTCAGCACCGGTTGATAAAACGCAGGCCGGGGTCAAATTGATCAAGGAGAATAAAAGCGGCAAGATTTCGCCATTTATCTGGCGTTCCCCGGCAAACCTGACCAAGATGGCGGACTTTATCGCAAAAGACCTCATGGCCCTGTATCCGGATCAGGCAACTCAGATAGATAGTAATCTCAAAGCATTCAAACGAAATTTATTCAAGCTGCGTACTAAGTACGAAGCAAAATTAATTGATCTTGAATCAACAGAAGTGATCAGCCTGACCCAAGATTTTGACTACCTTTTTTCTGAATTCGGAATTGAGGTGCTGGACCGTTTTTTAAAACAACAGATTGACTGGGACGATGAGGATATTGCGGCTCTTGAAAAGTCTATACGCGATAATGGAATCAAAGCGGTTATCTGCAACCGTGCACCGCAAGGCAAAATATTTGAAGTCATTGTAACCAACGGTGCACAGCCAGTTATTCTAGACACACTGCTCACTGCTGACGGACAGCACCTGCCTCCGAAGCTACGACTGCTGGTATTCTTCTCAGATAATCTCGATAAAATTTATGAAGGTTTAAAATAAAAAAAAGGGGATGCCGAATGACATCCCCTTTTGCTTTCTATCCGCGTTCGTCAAAAACACGCTTGGTCTTGGCAAAACTTCTGGGCAATAATCCGGGCTTGAGTATTTCCACATTGGCGCGCACAAGAATGAATTTCCTGATCTCATCGCATATGGCCTTTGCGAGATTTGCATCATTGACCTCGGACGCTTCGGGCTTACGCTCAACACGGACGGACATGTGATCCAGTCCTTCCCGGCGTTCCAGATAAATCTGGTATTCAGAACTTGCTTCGGGAAAAGATTCCAGTACGGAAGCGATCTGACCGGGATAAATATTGACCCCGCGAAAAATGAACATATCGTCACTTCTTCCGGAAATGGTATCATGACGAGGCATGGAACAGCCGCAGGAGCATTCACCGGGAATGATCCGGGTCAGGTCACGGGTGCGGTAACGGACCAGAGGAGAAGCCTCCTTGTTCAGAGTGGTGACGACCAGTTCGCCAACTTCACCGTCAGGTACGGGCTTTAGGGTGACCGGATCGATGATTTCAGCGATGTACTCATCTCCCCAGTAATGAAGGCCCTCATGGGCATTACATTCGATCCCTGCACCCGGACCGTAAAGTTCGGTCATACCGGAAATATCATGGCTTGATTCAAGACCGAGAGCCTCTTCGAACTGCTCGCGCATCTTAGCTGAGCAGGCTTCGCCGCCGAAGATGCAACGTTTGAGCTTAAGCCGTTCAACTATTCCGGCCTTCTGGGCTTCCTCACCCAGCAGCAGGGCCATGGAAGCAGTAGAACACAGGCAGGTAGCACCGAGGTCTTCCAGAATCTGGAGCTGAATCTCAAGCATCCCCGGTCCCACAGGCAGGGTCATGGCTCCGAAGTGTTCCGATCCGAGCTGGAATCCGGCCCCGGCAGTCCAAAGGCCATAGCCTACGCAGACCTGCACGCGATCAAGAGTGGTAAGTCCGGCAAGTTCGTAACAGCGGGCAAACATGTTTTTCCATGTTTCAATGTCCTTGCGGGTGTAAGAAAGAATCTTGCGCTTCCCGGTGGTTCCGCTTGAACCGTGGATACGCACAACATCCTCTTCGGGGACGGAAAGCAGCGGCAACGGATAACCTTCCTTAAGATGGTCGGCAGTGGTGAAAGGAAGTTTCTGCAAATCATCAAGAGACTTGATATCGCTGACTTCAACTCCCTGATCTTTGTACTGAGCCTGATAAAAAGGGCTGTTTGCAGCGGTATGCGCTACGGTCCATTTCAATCCTTCCAGCTGTTTATCAGCAAGTTCCTGTGCACTCAATTCCGGTATGAATCTATATTTGCCGCCCATTTTATGTCTCCGTAGAAAGCTTGTTCAATTATCTTAAGTGTCGTATCCACTTTTTTTACTAAATAAGTCAGACGCAATTGTTTTGCAGGGACACCCTAAATCTTCAAGTTATCCAAGGTCAACATGCATCTAATTTCAATAAATATTTTTCCTATAGCTGCAGCTGCTATTATCGGTGCGGTTTTAGGCAGTTTTTATGGCTGTGCTGTTTTCCGCTACATTAACGGTCAAACCCTGACCAATCCGCGCCGCTCTACATGCCCGAAATGCGGGCACACCATCAGCTGGTATGAAAACATTCCGCTCATCAGCTACCTGCTGCTGCGTGGTAAATGTTCATCCTGTAAACAACAAATCAGCCCGATGTATGCTGTAATTGAGCTTGTATCCGTTGCATGGGCGGTGTTGCTCATGCTTACTTTCGGCCCTTCGGCGCAGTGGCTGGTATATATGTTTTTCGGCGGGTTGATGATCGTGGCTTCTTTCATTGACCTGCGAACATTCATCCTGCCCGATATCATAACTATCCCCGGATCCATTGCCGCCATTCCCTGTGCAGCCATGCTTACCCCCATAGGCTGGGAAGGAGCATTGCTTGGCGCGGGTATAGGAGGTGGCCTGTTCTGGTCCCTGAGGCTGCTTTACCGTGGTTTAAAGGGAGTTGAAGGACTGGGCCTTGGGGATGTTAAGATAATGTTCATGATCGGCGCCTTAGCGGGACCGCAGAACCTGCCGCTGGTTATTACGGTATCCGCCTTTACCGGCCTAGTATCCGGAGTGGTCATGATGGTAGTCGATAAGGATCAGGAATACGGGTCAATGATTCCGTTCGGACCGTTTCTGGCGCTGGGGTCCATGCTGACCATCCTCTACGCCGATCCGTTCTGGAATTGGTATTTAGTATAAAAAAAGGGGAGATCAACAGATCTCCCCTTTTTACGTTGGACAAGAAAAGTACTAAACGCCAAAAGGACCGAACTTCTTCACGTATTCCTGAAGCTCTTCCCAAAGGTGCTCTGAAAATTTGTCATATTTTTCAGCTGCGGTGTCGTAGCTTTCCAACTTTTTAACCACATTTGCAGCTTTGTCGTAAACAGTCTTGAACTCTGCTTCGTCCATGCCTGCCATCTGCATGGCTTCTTCTTTAGAGAGGTGACCGGTATGTACAAAAACCCCGGACAGAACACCCATCATGTTCTTTACGTTCTTTTGAGCCATCGAGAACTCCTTAATTTAGATGAAATACATAAAACTTTCTCACACTATACTGGCCCATAACACTATTTTCTCCATAATTGCAAGCGGTTCCCCTTATAAACTACAACTATCACCAAAATATAACAACTCTCGGAAATGACCATGCACCGTTGCTTTTTCATGACTGCATACGTATTGTCCGACTTTAAACCACATTTACGAGAACAAATAATGACCATTAAAAATAACAGCATCTGGATTAACGCGGGAGAAGCTTCCGGTGATATGCACGGAGCAAGACTCGCAAAAGAACTCATGGAGCGCGACTCCGGCCTGAGAGTAATGGGGATGGGCGGGTCGGCAATGGAAAAAGCGGGCTGCGATATCCGCTACCCCATGCAGTTGATTTCACTGGTTGGACTGACCGAAGTCCTGCCCAAACTGCCCCGTCTGCTCAGGCTTTTCGGACAGATCGGAGACATCCTCAAAGCTGAGCGCCCCAAAGCAATAATCCTTATTGACTGCCCGGACTTTAACTTCAGACTGGTCAAGATTGCCCGTAAACTGGATATCCCCGTTTACTACTACATCACCCCGCAAATATGGGCATGGCGACAGGGACGGGCCAAATTTCTGCAAAAGCATGTACGCAAGATTTTGTGCATTCTGCCCTTTGAACAACAATTTTTCAAAGACCGCGGGGTTGATGCCCAGTACGTCGGCCATCCCCTGCTGGACCTCATGCCGCTTGATGAGCTGGATGCAATTGATCCCGACCCGAACCTGATCGGGATTCTTCCGGGCAGTCGCAGCAAGGAAATTTCATCACTGCTCCCGGAATTTGCTGTTGCAGCGGAACGTCTCTCCAAGGATTTCCCGCAGCTGAAATTTTCCATTGCCCGCGCGCCGGGAGTCAAAGAAGAAAAACTGCGTAACTTCTGGCCCGACCATATTCCGGTAACCATCAACCAACCGGAAAACAGATACCGCCTGATGCGCAACGCCAATGCGATCATGGCTGCTTCCGGCACAGCCACTCTGGAATGCGCACTCATCGGCACCCCGACTCTGGTGGCCTATAAGATGTCCGCACTGAGCGGATTTCTGGCAAAAAAGATACTCAATATTAAATATGTCAGCCTTGCAAACATCATCCCGGACAAACTTATCCTGCCGGAATACCTGCTGGAGAACGCCACTGCGGAGAACTTCTATAAGCAAATCCGCCAGTGGGTAAGCACTCCTGAATCTGCTCAAAAAGTAAGGGCTGATTTAAAAGAATTACGCGAGATGATCGGCGAACCGGGCGTAGCCGCGCGCACAGCTAAGACCATCTTGGAAGACTTGAATAGTATATAGAACGCAACCTGAAACCGGAGCCGGAGCAGAACTATGAAAATAATTCTCGCATTACTTTTACTGCTGGCAACGCTGATCCTTGCCGGATGTACCGCAGCCCGTAAAATACCCGGCAAGTATGGATTTTATTCCACCAAGTCACCATCCCTGACCATTGAATTCAATGGGTTGGAATATTGGGGAGAATACAAGACAAGCAAGAACGCCGTAAATGTGCACAGCTATTACTACTCTGACCGGGACGGTGCACGGGGAGCATGGGTTGAACTGATCAACGTAAGGCAGGACTGGGAGTTACAGCCCAAAAAAGTTCCGGGAGCAAAATTACCGAACACCGGTGTCTATACCCGGGAAATTGCCGGAGACCGCTATTACTGCCGTACTTTCCTTGTCCAGCCGAATTCGGGCAAAAGCGGCTTCGCAACCTTACCTGTGTATACAGCGATCCGCATCTGCACCAAACTTATTTCTTCAAAGCAGAAGCTATCCATAGGCTATGCCGCGGAAGTTGAAGCTGAACAGGCAAGCAAAGTTTTCAATTCTCAAAATTACGATCAGTTGACTCAAGCGCAAATAGATTTCTTTGCCGCCTTTGACGAACGTGCCGATGAAGCTCTTATGATGAGAAAATTCCAGAAAGGTGATGTGAGCGGTAAAATTGAAACTGCCGTTAAGCTTGATAATCCTTGGTATAAATTTTCGGATTACATGGATGTGGATAGGTTGATTGGAAAGATTTCGCGCTGATGTTAATTATCTCACAGCACAGTCATTCAGTCTAAACAGTGCCTGATATGTGGTACAAAAAAAAACCCCGGAGCCGATCCCCGGGGTTTTTCTGACTTTGGACTCGCTGTGAAGCAATCACCGCGACTGCTTCACAATTCACAAACTGATTAACTTATAAACTATACGCAGCCGGTAGGCTTGGGCAGACCAGCCATTTTACAAGCTCCCTTACCGGGACCGGAGGGGAACAGCTCATAAATGTGCTTAAGTTTGAATCCGGTAACCTTGGAAAGGATGCGGACCATGGGTGCGATACCGTTCTTCTTGTAGTAGTCCTGCAAGAAGTCGATAACTTTCTGGTGCTCTTCGTTCAGATCTTTGATGCCTTCGCTTTCTTTACAGAAATCAACCCACTCGGGGCACCAGTCTTCGAACTTGAGCAGGAAACCATCTTCGTCTACGTCAAAGCTTTTTCCCTGAAATTCAACGATTGCCATGTAAAACCTCCTAAAAATTAATCGTAAAAGCGTCCTGCGCTTTAACAACAGGATATAGTGAATTTCCCGAAATCCAATTTCGAGGAAAATTTCTCACTCACCCACAGTGCCAATTAAAACCTTGGCAAGAAAAATTCAAGAAAAATATTGTGCGAGTTTGCATATTTCACACAAAAATGTGCAAATTCCTCCTCCACAGATATGTAATCCGGCTAAATCCCTGTTTCAAACTTAATTCCTTCTTAGCCCAAAAGGGGAAATTCTTTACATTTCTTTTCATCACCAAAATGGAAGAAACGGAATTTTTATCCCCTCAAAAACAAATAACACACTAAAAATAAATATTTTTTTACTACAGGAACACTTCCTGCTTAAATGATTTGCATAAAATCAGGAGGAACTAAAATGGAAATCAGTTTTGTTAACAAATCAGCAAATCCCACTCACAGAAATGAACATCCCGGTCAGGCTGCTCCTGCCACTGTGACCCGTGAGCAGAAACTGGACTCAGTTTCCAGCAACATCAGGTCCGGTCTTAATGCGGCACAGGAAAACCCTGACCAGCTTTTGGAACAGACTGTTGAAGCCAGCGCCCATGAAGGCGCCATTGACGGTGCCCATGATTTCAACATGGCAAGAATAATGGAACTTCTTTCCGACCCGTTGCTTCAGGAAGATGTACCTGAATAAAAGACAGGAATTTCAAAACGATTTTCATTGAACAGATAGGTTCATATTTTGTTATGCCAGACGATTTAAAGCGTCTGAGGCAAAGCCCCGGATTTACTATATTCGGGGCTTTGCCTTTTTCTGAGCAAAATGGTAACAAAGGGAAGTTTCTGCCCATAAATGGTTACGACTATTTTCTATGAATAAAATCAACTTGATAAAATCACCGGACAAACCGACCCCCGGATACCCGCCAATGGAGTCTTCTCTTACTCCCCCACCGCCGGTAAAAATAGACCCGTTATTATCTGTTCCGTCCGCAGAGCGATGCATGGCATGGTGGGATGATTACAGTATGCTGGAGAACATCAAAGCTCACAGTATGCTTGTAGCCAAGGTAGCGGTTCAGACCTCAACTCTTGCCCGGGAATCCGGCGTAGAGATCGACATCCCGACTATTCAGGCTTCCGCACTCTTGCATGACATTGCCAAAAGTTACTGCATCCACCACGGCGGCAACCACAGCCAGCTCGGTGCAGCATGGGTCATGCAATTGACCGGGAACCCGGTAATATCCATGGGCGTACTACACCATGTCTTCTGGCCCTTTGAGCCTGATGCTGAAAAATATTTCCTTCCGTTAGTCATAAGTTACGCTGATAAACGCGTAATGCATGACTCATTTACTACGCTTGAAAAAAGATTCAGTGATTTGAAGGTCCGCTACGGCAAGACCGAAAAAATCAAACAAAGAATTCACAAAACATACGAGCAGGCTCTCATCCTTGAAGAGCGGCTCGGCAAACTTATCGGAGTTGATCTAAATGCATGTTCTCTTGATTGCGGGCGGCTGGTCTGAGGAAAGGGAAGTATCCCTTAGCGGCGCAAAAGGCATTGAACAGGCTCTTCTCGAACTTGGTCACGATGTAGAATTCGTTGATCCTGCAAAAGACTTCAAGAATATCCTGCTCTTGGCTGAACATGCTGATTTCGCTTTTATCAACCTCCACGGTTCGCCGGGAGAAGACGGCCTGATTCAGGCCATGCTCAATCAGGTTAACTGCCCGTATCAGGGCGCTGAACCTGAAAGCTCTTTCCTGACCCTGAACAAAGCTGCAACCAAAACTGTCTTCGATCATCACGGTATCCTGACTCCCAAATGGGAGCTGGTCTGTGCCGCAGACGGATGCAAAGGCTTGCAGGACCTTGAACCTCCGGTTTTCATTAAACCAAACTCCGGCGGTTCCAGCCTCGGCATGACCTTTGCCCGCACAGCAGCGGAACTGGAAAAAGGAATCGAAACAGTTTTCAGTCTGGGCGACAGTGCCCTTGTTGAGGAGTACACCAAAGGTATTGAGGTGACCTGCGGTATCCTTGACGGCGAGCCTATGCCGCTGATCCTGATCAATCCTCCTGAGAATGCCGAATTCTTTGACTATCATAGCAAATACGCCCTTGACGGGGCGGAAGAGATATGCCCCGCCCCCATCGATCCGGTTCTGACTGAACAAATTCAGCAGATCACGGCCAAAGCCCACAAATTACTGGGCCTGACCGATTACAGCAGGGCTGATTTTATAATTTCTGAAGGAGTGCCCTACCTGCTGGAAGTAAACACACTTCCCGGCATGACTCCGACAAGTCTTGTCCCGCAGGCCGCAAAAGAAGCGGGTTATTCATTCAATGAACTGATTGCAAAGCTCATTGAACTGGGACAGCGCAAGCGGAAGTAACTTTTTTTCAAACGGAACGGAAACGTCAGGATCAACACATGTCAGTATCGCTCAAACTTAAAGCTGCATCATTTCTCTACGGCCTCGGCTGGAAAGCCGCCATCCCCTTTCTCAAGAAGAACGACAGACTGAAAGATGGCTTCGATCGCCGAACCCTCAAACACAGCCTGCCGCCGCGTGCGGATGTCTGGATTCAAGCCGCTTCAGCCGGGGAAGCCAAGATAGCCTCCCGAATTATGGGAAATATTTCCATGAGCAGCCCTACAAAATTCCTGCTGACCACAAATACCGAGCAGGGGCTCTCTGAGCTTGAGCGCACAGCTTACCGTCTGAATCCTAATCCGCGAAATGTTTCCGCATCCGCAACCTATTTCCCGTTCGACAGCCCCGAGATCGCCCGCAAGGCCCTTGAAGCTGTCTGCCCGAAGCTTGTGGTGCTCATCGAAACCGAGATCTGGCCCGGTTTCCTTTCCGCCTGCAAAGACCTTGGTGTAAAGGTAATCATCATCAACGGCCGCATGACCACCAAGAGCCTTGCCGGATACATGGCACTGCCCGAATTCTTCAGGTCCGTGGCTCCGGAAGAAATCCTCGCTATTTCCGAAGACGATGCCACCCGTTTCAGGACCCTTTTTGAGATCGAAAAAGTCTCAACCATGCCTAACGTCAAATTCGACAGCACCGGGACGGCTGCAGCAGTTCCGTACACAGCCAACCCGCTTTCTTCCATCTTTCGCCCCAAAACCCCGTTCATCATTCTCGGGTCAGTACGCAAGGAAGAGGAATCTCAAGTACTTAAACTTGCAGAAGGCTTGAAAAAAGAACGTCCCAAGACTGTGATCGGACTTTTCCCACGCCACATGCACCGCATTGATGCATGGAAAAAGATGCTTGAAGATGCGGGTCTGCCTTGGGTATTGCGCTCTGAAATAGATAATACCGTACCTTTCGGACATGTTGTTCTCTGGGATGTATTCGGCGAGATGCAGTCCGCTTTCTCCCTTGCACGCGCAGCTTTCATCGGCGGTTCACTGGCTCCGGTCGGCGGACAGAATTTCCTTGAACCGCTCACCCACGGTGTAACCCCGGTGATCGGCCCTTACTGGTCCAACTTCACATGGATCGGTGAAGAAATTTTCGAAAAGAAACTGGCCCGTCAGGAGCAGGATTGGGAAGGAGTTCTGCAAGGACTTCTCGACATCAGCAAACGGGCTTTCAAGCCTGAAAAGGTCAAAAAAGATTTTGAGAAATACCTCGAAGATATGCGAGGTGGAACCGTTGCTGCCTGCGAGGCTATCAAAAGGAATATTTAAATAAATGAGTATAGTTTACGGATGCTATGGCATCATCCCGGCCCGTTACGATTCGAGCCGGTTTCCCGGTAAGCCCCTTGCGGATATCTGCGGAAAGCCTATGTTCTGGCATGTCTGGAACCGTGCCTCAAAGTGCCCGGAGATGGACAAAGTGGTCCTTGCCACTGATAGTGAAATCATCATGGAAGCTGCGGGAAAACACGGTGTCCCGGCTGTCATGACCAGATCCGACCACACCAGCGGCACCGACCGCGTACTCGAAGCGGCCCGCAAACTGGACCTTCCTTCAGATTCGGTTGTGGTCAACATTCAGGGCGATGAACCATGCCTTGAACCGGCCATGATCTCTGAGCTGGTTTCACCTTTTGCAAAAGATGGCGTAAGAGTCACAACGCTGGCCTCGCCCATAAGTGCGGACGAAGCCCAAAGTCCGGACCGGGTGAAAGTAGCACTTGCAAAAGATGGCCGGGCGTTATACTTTTCCCGCTCACCCATTCCATTTTCCCATCAGGGTGACGGGGATTACCTTCTACATATCGGCCTTTACGGTTTCCGCATGGAAGCCCTTGAAACCTTTGCCGGCACGGATGTTTCGCCTCTTGAAAAAAGAGAGCGGCTGGAACAGCTCCGACTGCTGGAAAACGGAATACCCATCCATGTCACCATTACTGAACACTCCTGCCACGGAGTGGACCGTCCAGAAGACTTGGATACAGCCATTAAGATTCTTGAGAGGGAGAAAATATGAAAGCCATTCTGGCACTTGAAGACGGCACCTATTTCGAAGGAACTTCCTTTACCGGCCCCGGCGAGTCCGGCGGCGAAGCCATCTTCAATACCGGCATGACCGGATATCAGGAAGTCCTCACCGACCCCTCCTACACCGGACAGATGGTCTGCATGACCTATCCGCTTATCGGCAACTACGGCATTACCAAAGAAGATATCGAATCCGCAAAAATCCATGTTGCCGCCTTTATCGTCAAAGAATGCTGCAAGCATCCTTCCAACTGGCGCTCTGTGATGTCCCTGCCTGAATACCTCAAAGAAGCAGGTGTTATGGGCATTGAAGGCATCGACACCCGCGCCCTTACCCGCCATCTGCGTATTAACGGCGCCATGCGCGGCATTATTTCTACTGAAGAACTTGATCCGGAGAAACTGGTAGCAAAAGCAAAGCAGCTTCCCACCATGGAAGGCCAGAACCTTGCTGACACAGTAACTTCCGAAACCTGCTACGCATGGCAGGACGGCAAGCCCGCTCCGGTTGATGTTTCTGACGGTTACAAATGGAGTGACAAAGGCCCCCGCCTTGTACTCGTTGACTACGGTGTGAAATGGAACATCCTGCGTCTGCTGGATGAACAGGGTTTCGAAGTTCTTTCCGTTCCTTCCCATTACAGTGAAGAACAGGTCAGAGCACTCAAGCCTGATGCAATTTTCCTTTCCAACGGTCCCGGTGACCCGGCAGTTCTCGATCAGGCGGTCAAGAATGCCAAATCCTATTGCGAAGACCTGCCTGTAGCGGGAATTTGCCTCGGACACCAGATTCTTGGACAGGCTCTCGGCGGCAAGGCCTTCAAATTGAAGTTCGGTCACCATGGCTGTAACCACCCTGTTATGGACATGGAAAGCAAAAAAATTGAAATTTCTTCCCAAAACCACGGGTTTTGCGTTGACATTTCCGACTGTTCCGATCTTAAAATCACACACAAGAACCTTAACGATGAAACTCTGGAAGGCTTTGCTCATAAAACCAAGCCGATCATCGCCATCCAGTTTCACCCGGAAGCAGCTCCCGGTCCGCATGACAGCTGCTACTTCTTCGCCAGATTCCGTAATCTGGTAAAAGAAGCCACCGGTAAATAAACTGCGCTAAATACCTACGTCGGAGACAAATATGTCCGGTGAACTGACCAACGCCAGAAAAAAACTGGCAACCATACCTTCCCTGCTCAAACAGCAGAAAGCCATGCCTGCTGTTCAGGCTGCTTATGATGCAGTACTGATCATGCTCAAAGGCGGCTTGATGAAAGCTGAGCGTGAGGAGTTTCAAGAGCTGCTCGACAGCACTGTACACATCCTCAACAGCGATAAAAAACTCAGGGAAGATTATCCGCTGATCATCAACTACGCTCCCGGTGGAGAAAAAGCGTTGCTTGAGACTTTACGGGAAATCCTGCAGGAGCTGCAGAAGAACGTAAGCGCAGGCGCCCAGCAGCTCTTGGCTGCCATGGAAAAGCGTAAAAGGGAACAACTGGATAAAGGTCAGGCTCTAATTGAAGAGAACAACGTTTCTGAAGCTCAAAAACTCTTCAATGCTTTGATCAAGGAATTCAAGGATGACACAGAGCTCCGGGCTGAAATTGCCGATAAGTTCATCAAGTCAGGACTTTACAACGAAGCTCTTGAATATCTGGAAGATGCACTAAAAAACGATCCTAATGCGATATTCCTTTACAACCGTATCGGAATCGTTTTGCGCAAGATGAAAGATTTTGAAGCCGCTGAAAAATATTACCTCAGAGCACTCAAAATCAACAAAAAAGATGAGTATCTCTACTTCAACACCGGTCGCCTCTACTATGACTGGAAGAAGTGGGACCGGATGGCCAAAGCTGCCCAAAAAGCACTTTCCATCAACCCCAACTTTGCCGAAGCAGAAAAGATGCTCAAATTCGCCCAGAAAAAAATGGTTTAGGGATGCCTCCGGCGGCCCTTCGGGGACCCTGCCGTGCGCCTTAACCCTTCTGCAAAAGGGTTTAAGAATCTCAAAACCTTTAAGTAAGCTTAGCTTTTAGCGCGAATAAGCTGACTATAAAATATCAAGGAGGACTGTCGTTTCAGTTCTCCTTTTTTAGTGAGGCCATGCTATGAAATACATTTTGCTGGACCGTGACGGGACCATTATAGAAGACAAGCATTATCTTTGCGATCCTGAAGGGGTGGAATTATGCTCCAAAGCAGTAGAAGGCTTGAAAGCCATGCAGGATGCCGGATATAAACTGCTCGTTACCACCAACCAGTCAGGCATCGGGCGCGGCTACTACTCTGAAACGGATATGCATGCGGTTAATGAACGTATGGCTGAATTGCTGGCCGAATACGGCGTTGAATTCAAGGCAATATACTTCTGCCCTCATGCACCGGATCAGGACTGCGACTGCCGTAAACCAGCTCCCGGAATGTTTGATCAGGCCATATCGGAGTTCGGTATAAATCCTGAAGAAAGCTACGTGATCGGAGACAAACTTTGCGACGTGGAACTGGGTATGGCCCGCAAAGCCAAATCTATTCTGGTACGCACCGGAAAAGGTTTGAAAGAAGAGCCCAAATGCGTGGGCAAAGCTGATTATATTGCCGATGACCTGCTTGATGCAGCGGAATTCATTATAAGGTCCACAAATGAATAAAGTCCTTACCTTAAAACAATTTCAGGATCTCGCACTGGAAATGATCTCCCTTGAACCGCATGTGGAAGTTACTTCTGAAAATTTCCATATGGGAGATGAAGACAGAGGCATAGACAAAGTTGCCGAGGTCTACGGATTTTCGCGTCATGCCAAACCGGGCTATGAAATAATTTTCGACTGGGTGGCTAAAGGGAACTTGGATGGGTTTCTCATTGATATGTTCGATTTCACTATTGAAACATATAATAAAGGAGACTTCTGCCCTACTTTCAAAGGAGCTGTTGTTTTAGACGATTTCAAAGAGCCGTTCGAAGGACATGAAATCGCCCAGAAGATAATGGAATTGATCAAGCCGGAACAATGGACCAAGTGGCTTATTGAATACCTGCCCGAACCGCGCATGCTGGTCGAAATGGAAGACTAAAAAAGAGGCCCGCTCTCAAATGAAGACCGGGCCTCATTTATTTATATTTTCTGAGCCGAAACCAGAATGATGCCCTTGCCGGAATCACTCCAAGTTCTACGAAAATTACCAAATCCGCACTCTTTCAACTCCCTTTCCAGAATATCCGGTTCAATAAAGTGCGAAAAATACCCCGCAAAAGTTGTTATCACTTCAAGCGAGGCGATGGTCTGGGTGGACATGGGACTGCCTGTTTTAGCGTAATGATTGGCGCAGAACCAGCCGCCGGAACGCAAGGATCTGGCCACCTTTTCCAGTACAGGTTTCAAATTACCACGGCAGGCATAGAGTACATGGGAAGCGAAGATCAGGTCAAAATCCAACAAAGGTAGTTCTTCCTCGCGCATATCAACGGCCACTCCCTTCACCCGATCTCCGAAACCATTATCACGGCAACGTTGCTCAGCCAGAGGAACCACATGAGGCAAGTCGAGAATGACTCCGTTCAAGTGAGGGTTACGGGCAATTACAGACATGGTATAATTCCCGTGATTCCCGCCGAGATCGCCCATAAGCCTGAAGTCATCAAATCCGGGTAACTGGCTGATCGCATCGACCGTTGCATGCAGACCTCCGCTAAGGGATTCCTGTGCTGTTCCTTCCATGGCATCCGTGGCGGCCCATTTTTTATCACTATCATCACGCTGGCTTTTATTCCCTTTCAGCAACTCCCCCATATCCCGGATGACTCCAGTACAAAAATCCATAGTCAGCCCCATAGCCAATCCCTGATACAAAGGAGAAGTACTGACCAGATATTCCGTCGCTAAATATGTATTGGAATAATGCCCGTCATGCTTTCGGACCAGATCATAGGACTCAAGCAGATCCAGCAGGGAACCGAGCTTCATTTCATCGAATTCAAAATAATCAGCCAATTCTTTCAGGCTGGCAGGCTTCATTTCGAGCGTATCAAAAAGCTTGAAATTCACCGCTTCCATCACAACCTGTGATGACACACTGCGGATGATAAGGCTGTGCACAGGAGAGAAATCCTGTTCGGGTCTGGGATAGTTCATGACATCCTCCAAAAGGGTTTAGTTGCTAAACACTTAAGCTAAAAAATTTTACTTCAAGTAGCTGTCCATCCAATCGTTCATCTTGCTACAGATATCGTCAAACATCTCAAGCTCCTCTTCAGACATGGATCGCAGGTAATCTATGAACTCGCTGTCATGGTCCAAGTGATATTTATAGTGGTTGTCACTGGCCTTTTTCCCAAGATCTGTTAGGCGCAATATAACCTTGGAACCATTTTGGGGATCAGTTTCTTTAAGCATCAATCCCTTTTTAACCAGCTTGCTGACCAGTTGTGATGTGGCGCCCTTGGTCACTCCTGATTCGCGGGCAAGATCAGTAATTCCGCATCCACCAAGAGTATCAATAGCGGAAAGAGTATGTATTTCAGATGGGTAAAGTTTAATCCCAACCCCGAAATCAAATGCCTGCCGCTCGACCATATTGAACTTAACCAGAACCCTGCCAAGCTCACGCATGTGCGGTATTATTTCTTTAGCGTCTTTCATAATAAAAGTGTTTAGCTACTAAACAGTTTTTTGTCAACCATGAATTTACAATACCATTGACTATTGCTACAAACAAAGCATGAAAAAAGTATTTATGGGGCCGGGAAAACATATTTTATTATTAATTTTTGCATTAATGCTTCCTTTGCTGTGCAAGATAAATCCCGTGGCCGCCGAAACATTACAATTCCCCATAGATGATCCATATAGAGCTACTATCTTCGGCACACCTCCTGACTTAATGTACAAACTGAAGGAACCTACTAAACCTTACGAATGCGAAATACTCATTGAAGGACGTAGGATTCCGGACATTTTCTGGTATAATGAAAAATTTTATTACACCACGGCCATGCAGGAAGGAGAAGCTCCACTGCTCTTCATCATCGCCGGAACCGGATCGGAACATGACTCCACCAAAATGCGTTTCCTGACCCAATTGTTCTATGAAGCAGGCTTCCATGTAGTAGGCCTTTCATCACCGACACATATGAATTTCGTGGTCAGTTTTTCCAAATACGGTGCTCCCGGATACGTACCCCATGATGTAGATGACCTTTACCGGGCCATGAAATGGATCAAAGCCGACCTTGAAGATGACCACAAAATAAGAAGCTACAGCATCACCGGATACAGCCTCGGAGCCATGCACTCGGCCTTCCTTGCCAAGCTGGACGAAGAGCGCAGGGATTTCCTTTTCCGCCGGGTATTGATGCTCAACCCTCCGGTCAGCCTGTACACTTCAGCCCTGCGCTTTGATTCATGGCTAAGCCCGGAAAACCTCGGCAACAAAACTCCCCGGCAGGTCATTGACGAACTTATCGAAGCTTTCTCCGAAATCTACGTTCAATCCGACATTGTCGACCTTGATGATAACTTCCTTTACGCCCTTTCGCAGCACATAAACTTTTCGGACATGGATATGCGGGCCATCATCGCCGCAGCCTTCAGAATGTCCTCAGCAAGCATGATATTCAGTTCCGATGTATGCCTCAATGCCGGCTATATCGTCCCGGTCAACAAACATCTCGGCGTAGGCGATAATCTCATGCCCTACACCAGAGTTTCGGCGGCAATCACTTTTGAGGATTACGTTGATGAATATCTGCTTCCCTACCTGCAATTCCTGACCCCCGGCACAACCAAGGGAGAGCTGGTAAGAAACTGCGATCTTACAAGTATCAAAGATTACCTGAGCAAATCAGATAAAATTTTCGTTCTCGGCAATGAAGATGACATCATTCTGGACAGTGCGGATGTAGATTTCCTGCGAGACACATTCGGGGACCGTGCGATTCTCTTTCCTCGTGGCGGACATTGCGGAAACATGATGTTTAAGCCTTATGCCCTGAAAGCGCAGGAGCTGATCAAATGATAAAAAAATTACTCAGCTTCATTCTGCTTTGCCTCCTGTTGCAGGGTTGCGCCACAATCAGCAAAAATGATCCTTCGCTAAATCTTAAACCTCAAGGCTTTATAGCCCCGGTCTCTCATGCTCCTCGGGCAGGACAGCCACAAACAAAGGACGCAGACCTCGACTTTCTTGAAGTATACGATCCATGGGATTCCATGAACCGTCAGATATACTCCTTCAACGCCCGTTTCGACCGTGCGATCTATATTCCGGCAGTAGATGTTTACACCACTGTAGTCCCTTCTCCGGTCCGCGAAGGGGTAACCAATGCGGTCAACAACCTGAATGAAGTAAAATCTTTCACTAACGGCATCCTGCAATTTAACGGCGGCAAAACCGCACGGGCCTTTTCCCGATTTGTAATCAATTCATCAGTGGGGCTGCTTGGAATATTTGACGTGGCCACCATGTGGGATTTGAAAGCAAAAGAGACAGGATTTGCTGACACGTTAGGTGTCTGGGGAGTCCCACCGGGACCGTATGTTGTCCTGCCTATTGTCGGTCCTTCAAGTATACGGGACACAGGTGGATCGCTGGGTGACTTTGCCCTGCTTTGGTACGAAATGAACTGGGTCTATGATCTTGCCGGTGTCAAAGAAGGCCGCACCGCCATCGGTATCGGAGAATCCACAATTCGTGGCCTCAACTTGCGCGCCAACGTACCATTTCGCTACTACCAGACAGGTTCTCCGTTTGAGTATGATCTGGTCCGCTTCCTCTATACGAAAAAGCGCGAACTCGATATGGAACGAGAAAAATTGGGAACTTCATCCGCAGGTAAGCCGTATATGAAGAAAGATTTTGATACTCTCCGAAGAAACAGGGAACCAGAGACAAAATAGAAAGAGGGACCGTCACGGTCCCTCTTTTTTTAAACTTTAATGGCTGTCCAATTTAGGCCTTTTACGCTCATTGGGAACTTCAAACACCAGCGTGGTGGTCTTTTTCTCCTGCATAAAATCAGAACTTTCCTTCATCGGTTCTTTCTTGGTAAAGAAACGCACAAACCATCTTCCGCTCACATCAATCGGCAGTTTGATTTTGCCGTCATGAATCTGCTGACGCTGAATATACATATCCTCGGCTTGAGTGGAGAATCCGTTGTATGTGGCATCCCAGTAGCCTTCCCCATGATAGGGCTTACCGTCCATATATACCTGCATTTCAAGCATATCCCCCTTCCTAAGCATGGATACATCCTTTGCCGGAACCAGTTCCATGGGCATTCCGACAATGGCTGGAAATACTGCTGAAGGATTCTCGCAGACCACATAAGTTTTGGTCCACTGACTACTGCGCAGGGAGGTAACAATTTCAGTAGCACGCTCTTTCACGCTGCTCATGGGTTTAATGGAATGACGTTTCCGGCCCTTCTTATCCAGCCATGTTGTGAAATGGCCGGGATTTGTGGCAGCGGTCAGTACATATGTTCCGGGTATCGAGTAATTGACGAGGTAGGCATGCAGCGATTTTTCGTCCCGGAGTTCAATATTGAATGATTTCCCGTCAGGCTGTTGCACTGTGATGTGGTTAATTTTTTTCATACGCACAGCGTCATCTACCGGGACATGGTGTCCGTAACAGAAGAACAGCGGTGACTTTTTACCTTCGGAAACATGATAACGTCCCGCCTGAATATACAGAGAATGGGCTGAGGCTGCTGCGGGAACAAATATCGTAAAAACCATAATAAGCGCAAAAAATTTCTTAATCATCTGGTGATCCTTTATAATGGTTACAGTTAGGACGGACCAAAACAGATAACGAAATCCGTTTTCAATATCAAGAAATTACACTCATACTCATTATTTGGCAATAGTACCTGATTTTAATCCAGACGGCTGAAACGACTACGGTATTCGCGGGGACTTAAGCCGGTCATACGTTTAAAAAGACGCCTAAAGGATGAAGGATTATCATACCCGATCAGAACTGTAATCTCATCCACGCCTTTACTACTGACTTCAAGCAGGTGGCGTGCAGCCTCAATGCGCAATTGTTGCAGATAGTTATTTGGAGTCATGCCCGTGGCCCTTTTAAAACGACGCAAAAAAGTACGCTCACCAAGACCGGACTGCTCAGCCAATAATGCTATATTTACCGGACAGCTATAATTTTCCTGCATCCATTCCTGCACCCGCAGAATATCCTTATCCGTGAAACCTTCATCCACAGACTTGCTCTCGAACATGAAATACGGAGTCTGGACATCACGGGTAGAATCCATCACCAATGTCTTGGCGCAAGCGGATGAGATATCCCGCCCCATAAAACGAGCCACAATATGCAAGGCAAGATCCTGCCACGCCATAGCCCCTCCGGCGCAAATATAACCGCCCCCATCAATGAGCATACGCCGGGGCTGCAAATCAACGGCTTTAAAACGGGCTGAAAAATCCGGTGCCAACTTCCAATGCGTTGTGGCTGGCTTTCCATCCAGCAAACCGGCATGAGCCATGAGGAATGATCCGGCGCAGGCTGAAGCCAGAATTGTCCCTTGTTCTCCAAGTTCAGCAATACGCTTAATGAGCGGCTCATTTTCCAGCAAAATTTCAACATCTCCGAACACCGGCGGAATGACCAGAATATCCGGCCGTGTATCCTGAACGCTCCCGGCGACCTGCAAGGCAATCCCCACAAAACCTGAAACGGATTCTCCATAAGGACTCAAGATCGATAAGCCGCTAAATCTATCTCCAACTGAGTCAGTTGCAAGACTGTTAGCGATACTGAAAATTTCCAGCACCCCGGCAACCGCACTGACCAGACAATTATCATAGGCAAGAACTGCTATATTCATGATGACCCATTGTCGTTTTCGGCATGTTTATTGTCAATAGTGCCACTTAGATTTTGATGCGATTCTGTCAGCATGTACTCAACTTGAACGCAATACTTCTACAAGGAGAATCTAATGAGTAAAAAAGCATTGATCATCATCGATATCCAGAACGATTATTTTCCCGGCGGCAAGTTCATGCTGGACAACAGCGAACAAGCCGGAGCTAAGGCAGCGCAGGTCCTCGAACATTTCAGAAAAACAGCACAGCCTGTAATCCACATCCAACACATTTCAGTGCGGGAAGGATCATTTTTCTTTTTGCCTGAAACTGAAGGTGTAAAGATTCATGACTGCGTTAAACCGCTGGGAAACGAAACTGTCATCAATAAAAATTATCCGAACAGTTTCCGGGAAACCAACCTTGATGATGAACTAAAAAGATTAGGTGTGAATGAACTGGTCATCGTCGGAATGATGAGCAACATGTGTGTTGACGCAACCACCCGCGCTGCTGCGGATATGGGCTACATATGCACGGTTGTACACGATGCATGCTGCGGGGCCAGCCTTGAATTCAATGGTGTAAAAGTAGGCTCTACGGAAGTTCATGCCGGATTCATGGCTTCGCTGGGCATGTTCTATGCGCAGATGGCCAGCGCAGAAGAATTGATAGGCTAACGCACATTTTGAACCCGAAGATATAACATCAAGCCGAGCATGGTCAGGCCGATACCGGCCCACCCCAGCATCCCGGGCAATGTTCCGTGCAGCAATATGACCTCTCCGGCCAAGGAAAAAAGCACTTCCATTGACTGTGTACAATCTGCTGCGGCCAGTTCTGCCGCGTTCCGGGCTTTGTGCCGGGCGTAGAGAAACAGGCTGGTCGCGGCAATGCCGGAAAAGATCGCCACAAGCGCGGTATTTATAATCTGCCCTGTTTGCGGAAGTGGGGGCTGTGTCACTAGAATTAATCCGGCCCAAAGCGGCAGTGAGCCGAGAGTCAGCAACAGTACGCGGCAAAAAGGATCATCCATAGCCGGGTCATCTAATGCCGGAATCCTGCCGCTGCCGCCGTTACGCGCCTCCCAGACCAATTGATTTCCGAATGGATAGGCAAAAGCAGCAACAAAAACCGGGATAGCTCCTAGCAGAACCGCATTCCATGAACTATCCTCAACACTTTCGATATTGACCAGCAACACCCCGGCAAAAATGACCAAGGTCAGCAGTAAAGCACGCAAAGGCACCTTTTTGCCGAATCCAAGCAGGACCAGCGGGGTAGCGAGGATGGTGGTCTGCCATGTGGCTGCGACTACCCATCCAGGAGTGTATGAGGCACTGAAAGTGATCAGGGCATAGAATACTCCGAAGCCGACTCCACCGGCAACAGTCCAGAATTTCCAATGCTTCAGATAAAGTTGAAAGGAACGGACCAGCAATTCACGGCGAAAAAATCCAAGCCCGATGAAAAGCAAAGCCAGCATCCAGAAGTAGCGCAGGCTTGCAGACCAGACCCAGTGTCCGCCATCCAGACTCATGGCCCTGTTAAGCACAAAAGTAGAGCTGAAAAAAAATGCAGCGAGAATACCGGTCAGGATAATCTGCATTAAAATCTCCGTAAGTTAACTTGATATCTCGCCTTTCCTGATCATATTGGAAAGTTTCTGCAGATCATCGGGAGTTGGAATGTAGCCGCGCTGAAAAGAAGGAGCATGAGCCCGTCCACGCAAATGGTCATTGGCCCAGCCGACCACTGCCTTATGAAAAAACCCGGGATTATTTACAACAATATGGGCCTTTGCCGCGCCATCCTCTTTTTCAGCCTGAAGTGAAAAATTGGATTCATGAACATGGTGGATGTAAAGAGACTGCGCGACATGCTTAAATTTTGCGCCAACCATCAAGCATTGCACCCAGTAATCCCAGTCTTCATAGGAGGTGTTGTCGCGGTAACGGACTCCGGCATCCCATAATTCCCGGCGATAAACAGCAGCAGATGCCACCGTATTCTGATCCCTTAAATGGCTGGGGTTAAAATCTGACAGGATACGAATGAAGGATTCTTTGTGCCCAACTTCATGGTAATCTGAATAAACTACCGATACCTTCGGGGTGGATTCAAGCAGGCCGATGCATGTTTCCAGAAATTCCGGTCTCATTTCATCATCCGGGTCAAAGCAGAGCAGATACTTTCCCTCAGCCTGTGCAAGACCGTGGTTGCGAACAGGTCCAGGCCTGCCGGACCTTGGCGGCGTTAGAATTTTAAAATCGCTGCACTCAAGAATACCTGCCCACTTTCGGGCCTGTTCAAGGGAGTTATCACTGCTTCCGTCATCAATAAAAATCACCTCGACATCACGGAGCGACATTGTTTGCGCTGCCAGAGAACCGAAAAAACGATCGGCAAAACATCCGTAATTATAATTGGGTATGATGATGGAAAGCAAAGTCATGCATTTGTGTCCAGTGCGGGAGTTTTTTAAAACACCTACACCACACTGCTCCAAGAAAGCAAGCGGCCCGAAACATAACTGCTCCGGGCCGATCTTTCTTACTTGAATAACTTCCGGTACTCGCCGTAGCCTTCCTTTTCGAGATCTTCAAGCGGAATGAAGCGCAACGATGCGGAATTAATGCAATATCGTAGACCTGTGGGCTGTGGTCCGTCATCAAAGACATGCCCAAGATGAGAATCCGCCTTGCGGGAACGGACCTCAATGCGGGTCATAAAGAAAGAACGGTCTTTCTTCTCCACAACACCCTGCCCTTCAATTGGTTTGGTAAAACTGGGCCATCCTGTGCCGGAATCAAACTTATCACGAGAACTGAAAAGCGGCTCGCCGGAAACAATATCTACGTATATTCCTTCCCGATGATTGTCCCAGAACTCGTTACTGAAAGCCGGTTCTGTTCCATCCTCGCGGACCACCTTGAATTGCAGCGGAGTCAGGATTTCGCGCAATTTAGCATCGTCAGGCCGTTTGTAACCATCCATTTTCTGCACCGGTTGCGTGTTATCTTCTTCCTGCTTCCAATGCTCCTCGATGAAAGAATCTCTGCCGGACAAGAACCTATACCAATTGTAACGAACCGAGTTCTTCTTGTAGTAATCCTGATGGTATTCCTCGGCCCGATAAAACTTTTCAAATGGTATCAGCTTGGTTGCAAGAGGACGTTCAAATACACCTGAACCGTCTATATCCAGTAAAACATCTGCAGCAATCTTTTTCTGCTCATCATTATGATAAAAGATGGCCGAAGTGTACTGCTCTCCACGATCATTGAAGGAGCCTCCCGGATCAGTTGGATCATGATGCTTCATAAAAACCCGCAAAATCTCTTCGTAGCTGACCTTGGCGGGATCAAAGCGTACCTGTACGACTTCAAGATGCCCGGAATTACCCGAACTTACCTGTTCGTAGGTTGGATTATCAACATGCCCGCCGGAATAGCCGGACACAACTTCAAGGACTCCGTCAACTTTCTCAAGATCAGACTCAACGCACCAGAAACATCCTCCGGCAACAGTTGCGACCTCATAAGCATTTGTAGTTTTCTGCATCTTGATTTCCCCTTTGCTTTCAGCAGCAAATGCTTGCCCTGCAAACAATAAGACCATGAAACAAAGATATGGCATCAGCGTTTTCATACCCTACCCTCATATTAATAATTATTACCAATAAAGTATAACCATATCGCCCATAGTCAATCAATTAAAGAAAACAAAAAGGCGCAGCCAAATCAGACTGCGCCTTCTAATCAAACTGTCATATGTTTTCAGTTGATTGGAAAATTAAAATAGTTTTCTGGAAACGGCTCGAATTCAAGCGTAAAATGCCACCATTCTTCCTTCAAGGGCTTGAATCCGTTACGCACCATTATTTCGCGCAATAAAGCACGGTTTGAGCGCACCTGCACACTCTCATCCTTATTTTCCGGCCAAGACTCAGGTCCGAAATAATCGAAGCCTGTACCCATATCAAGTTCCTGACCGGTCTTGAGATCAATTATGGTCAAGTCCACAGTTGACCCACGGGAATGGCTGGATTTTTCAGCAATATATCCACCGCTAAAAAGATCTTCCTTCTGCACACCAGGATAATATTTCTGCTTCATGCGGATATCGTTCAAATCCTCTGCCCAACGCACAAAATGAAGAACAGCATCCTGTGGGCGATAACCATCAAAAATCTTCAAACCTAAACCGAAGGGAGCAAGATCCTTTTGCGCCCCCGCCAGCGCAGTTGCTGCATCACGAGTCAGAATGATCCGCTCGGCCCCATAGCCATCAATGGATTCACCTACAAAATTATCACTGCCGAAATAGCGGACATCATAAACTACGTCAGAAAGAATATTATCCAGATAGCAAAACTCATCGGGCAATCCGTCCTGCCCGCTGAAAGCAACAGAAAATGAAAATACAACACTCAAAATAATTAACAGCACGCAACATTTAATACTACGCATCCGACCTCCAATGTCCAAGGCACAAGAATATATTGTCATTATCAAACTAATTGCAGGAAAACAAAAATAAATATAGGCTTTTATTATTAAGATCTTTCACCAAAAACAATTCACGTTATAATGGCAGATTCAACATCCATCTCTATATCAAGAAAATATAAATTTTTGTGTACACTTATATCTTGCACACTATTGACAGCATACATACTGTGTATTCCCTGTGCAAGTTATGCTCAAAAAACAATTGTTACCATCCCTAAAGCAACCATCTTTAATTTCTGGCGGATCGTCTGTATGGGCGCCCATGCAGCCGTTGAAGATTCTGACATAAAATTGATCTGGCGCGGATCAAGGGTGGAAAACAAACCCAGTGCACAGCAGCACCTTCTTGAATATTATATCGACCAAAAAGTTGATGCAATTGTGCTGGCTCCCATGGACCGCAAAATACTGAATCCATATATTGAAAAAGCTGCACAAGCAGGAATCAAAATCGTAATCATAGACTCTCCGGTAACAACCGATTCCATAGACTGCTTCATTTCTACAGATAATTACAAAGCAGGAGCAATGGGAGCGGAGCTGATGGCCTCCAGACTAAACAGCGCAGGTCCGGTTCTGGTGGTCGGGCACTCTCCGGATAATGGTTCATGCGCTTTGCGAGAGAAAGGATTCATCGACAGAATGCAGGACCTGTCTCCGGGACGCACCATCATCACCATCCATATGCTGGACGGCAGCGAGCGGGAAACAAGGCTATCCACTGAAGAAATTTTGAAAAACACCCCCTGTATTGCCGGGGTCTTCACAACCAACGAAGCCACATCGGATGGAGTCCTGCATGTTATGCAGGACCGCAACGGAACGCACATTCCGTTTATTGCCTTTGATTACAATCAAAAACTGCTTGAAGGGGTTCGCAACAAGCAAATCGAAGCCCTCATCACTCAAAGGCCGTATGCTCTGGGCTTCTTCGGGGTACGCTCAGCTATTGAGCTGCTAAACGGTAAAAAGGTTTCGAAACAAATGGAAAGCCCGGTTACAGTCATAACCAACGACAACATAGATGAAGCCGGCTCATTGCGCTGCTTACGCAAAATATCCATTGAAGAAAAATCCGCATGCCCCATATGTTTTAATTAACATTCCGCACTAAAAAACTCAGAGCGTTGACAAGCCCGCGAAGAAGAATCAAAGCAATTCTTACACGAAATATTTTACAAACAATTTCATCACTTCTTGAACTATATTAGCCTGTACAATTTTCCGGGAAATCTGAAGATGAAAATCAAACACATTAACATAGAAAACATACCCGCAATCCTCTGGGGTGAAGAATCCGAGTATCTGATTATTGCTGTACATGGCAACAAAGCAAGTAAGACGGACAATTCAATTGCCGTACTTGCAGAAGAAGCCACCAAGTCAGGATATCAAGTCTTAAGCTTTGATCTTCCTAAGCACGGGGACCGTCAGGAAGAAACTAGGCTTTGCAAAGTTCAAAACTGCGTTCAGGATTTGAGAGTCATAATGGATTTCTCAAAATCAATTTCAAAAAAAATCAGTTTGTTTGCATGCAGCATAGGTGCTTACTTCAGCCTCTTAGCTTATAAAGATGATGTAATAAAACAAAGCTTATTCCTTTCTCCTGTTGTAGACATGGAGTCGATCATCTCAAAGCTAATGAGCTGGTTTGACGTAACCGAAGAAAGGCTGGAAAAAGAACAAACAATCTCTACCCCGATTGGAGAAACTCTCTATTGGGACTATTACTGTTACGTAAAAGAAAACCCCATAATTTTATGGAATTCCCCCACATCAATTCTTTACGGTTCAAAGGACGAACAGTGTGACTTTGCAACCATTTCAGCTTTTGAAGATAAGTTCACTTGCGACTTGGAAGTAATGGAAGGCGGTGAACACTTTTTTCACACAGAAGAACAAATATCGTACTACAGAAGCTGGTTGAAAGAATCACTCCTGAAGAAATAATAAAGGCCGACTCCCTCAGGAACCGGCCTTAAATATAAGACTATTTTCTTTAAATCAGCCACCGAACCAACCGGGAGCCAGAACTTCCATTGCCTTGGTGTAATGAACACGCAAATCTTCGAGCTTGCCGGAAATAACTTTTTCCTGCTCACCGAGACTGGTGGGGCAAACATCTTTCATCTGTTCTACAACAGCTTCCAGTTCTTTCATGGTCGACTTGAGATGCACGATCTGATCCTTGAGATTATCGGACTTGTCGTCAACCAGAACGTCATACAGCCGTGATTTCCACGAATTGAGCTCCATTTCCAAGCCCTTGCAATAGTGATTTACAGCCTGCTGTTTTGATTCTTCAGTGCTACAACCGTCAATACCTACGCAACTGGGACAAGGTCCTGGATAATCCATATTAGCCATAACAAACCTCCAAATAATAAATTTAAGGACTGTTGAATTTTAACACGCTATATCGGCATTGACATTATTTTTCTCAAAAAAAATCTCTTCCTATAACTAATGATAATTTAGAACTTTATTCCAACTTAATGAGTAGGCACATACTACAAAATGCAAACAGCATCTCTTTTTCAAATACTCCTGCTCCATTTTCTGACATAAGCATCCACATCAAATTTGCGGCGGCAGCCCCGTTCATTCATATAGCGAATTGAACCGAAAACAGACCGCTTTTTCCACCCCCGGTCATGCACCCCTCCGATAGACCAAAGCGCACCCACATAGCCATTTGGATCACGCCCATCCAATTCAAAACGGTCGTTAAGCGCAATGGTAATTCTCAAGGCCTCTTCTGCTGAGGCAGACCATTCCAGAATTTTTTTGGCCCAATACATACGCATGTACCCATGCATGAATCCAACAGAAACCATCTGGTTCTGAGCCGCATTCCACAAGGCAGAATGGGTACGCGCCTGTTCAAAATCTTCATACGAATACAGATAAGCCCGCCTATCTGCAGAATGCTCAGACAAGGTTTTCTGTGCCCAATCCGGTGCAGCATCCAGCGAATCATAATTGGGTGTGTGCAAACAAAAATTATCTGAAAGCTCACGACGAATAATAAGCTCTTCAAGATATGAATCCACACTTTCGCCAGCAGGTCTGGCTGCAACAGCCAAAGCTGCCCGCTGCGGAGACAGTTGCCCGAAATGATAATATGCTGAAAGACGGGATGTTGCTTCAGCATTGGGATCATTACGCTTTTCCGCGTAAGCTCCAAGTCCGTGCGCCACAAATTCATCAAGAGCCGCGTGGGCAGCCGCTTCTCCGGGAATCAGATCAACAGGACCGACAGTCTCATCAACTTCAAGAGAACTCCGTACCTGTTTCCAATCGACAACCGGGAAAGCCTCACCCTTTACTTCAGCGGGCGCTAGTTCCGGGAATTCCTCCAAAAATTCCGGGAGCAATCTCTGGATCTTGGGCCTGATGGTACGCGCCCCATACTCACGCTTGTCAGTAACAAAACGGGCCGGAACAATATTATGACCATCAACCTCCAGCAGCGGAATATCGATCTTCTGCCCGATATTTTTCTGCCATTGCTGCTTTATACGCAGGGGATCAAAATCAGTAACCACAGCTCCTGCCCGAATCTTTGAGACAAAAGCAGGTAATGTTTCATCAGGTTGCCCACTGAGCAGGACAAAATCGTAACCCAAATCACGCAAATCATGTTCAACCTGCTGCATGCCGTTGAGCATGAAATCATAATGGCGCAGAGTTGCACCGAGGAATGAAGGAACAAGACAAAAAACTACAATCAACGGGACTTTGTCACCGGTCAGTTCCCGTGCATGGAGTAACCCCCAATTGTCGCGAACACGCTGTTCACGACTCATCCAATAGAGAATCGGTCCACCTGAAATTTCAACTGAGTTGAGTTTTTGGATTCTCCTAAAATCAACTTTAGCCATTATCCTTTCCTCCGGGGATACGGCATCGCGGAGCCGGACCTTCAACCAGTTCAGGACCTTCCATTATGAGGCACCCGCTCTTCTCTGCCAAAGCCCGGGCCATCCCTTTAAAAACAAGCGCATGAAACGGGTATACCGACCACCAATAAAGGATTCCACCCAACCCGCGAGGAAGGAATCGTGCTGTCATGGTCAATTCAGTATCTCCGACGATGGTATTCTCAAGACTGAATTCAAGCAGGGCCTCTCCGGGCAATTTCATCTCTGCCAGCAGAAGCAGCCTTTCACCGGGCTGAACATCCAGCACCCTCCAAAAATCAAGAGCATCACCGACGCTGACCGAGGAAGGATGCCTGCGACCACGGCGCAACCCCACACCGCCAACTAACTTATCCAGCCATCCACGAATGGACCAAAGTCCATTGCAGCAATACCAGCCTTCATCACCACCAATGGATATAATTTTATTCCAAAGGTCATCGGCGCATCCTTCCAGCTTCACTCGGTAAGCTGAATGATAGACTGTCCCACCGGAATAACCGGCATCTCCGCAAATGGCCCATTCCGGGGTTTCAATGGTTCCGGCATCAGACCAGCAGGTATCAACAACTTCCTGCTCTACTTTGTTTAACGCACGACGGATGGCAATCCGGCAGTCAGTTAATTCACAAGGCATAATTTCACGGATACGATAGTCTTTGCAGACCACCCGGTTGCGTAGCCCCATTACCAGCGGGACAGCCAAAGAAACCGGAACAGGAGAAACCAGTCCCAGCCAGTATGAAGATAATTTTGGGGAGACAAACGGAACAGGAATGATCAAACGCTTACGCAATCCTGCCTCTTGCTGATAAATTCGAAACAACTTTTCATATGTCTCAATAAAGGGGCCACCGATATCATAACTCTCACCGGCAGTCTCAGGATGATCAAGACAACCGGAAAGATAAAACAAAACATCACGGATGCTGATCGGCTGGCTCTCGGTACGCACCCAGCGCGGGGTGATCATCACAGGGAGACGGTCCACCAGATAACGCAGGATTTCAAACGAAGCACTACCCGAACCAAGAATGACTGCAGCCTTAAGCGTGGTACACGGCACCTTTCCTGAGGAAAGGATATCAGCAACCTCAGCTCGTGATTTCAGGTGGTGACTGATATTCGGATCATCCGGGACCATGCCGCCAAGATAGATTATCCTTTCCAATCCGGCCTGCTCAGCAGCATGAACGGTATTTTGCGCTGCAATACGGTCTTTTTCTGCAAAATCAGAACTGCCCGGTTGCATGGAATGCACCAGATAGTAAACAGCGAAACAACCCTGCAAAGCTTTTTCCAGGGATTCGCGATCAAAAAGATCCGCTTCTGCCAGCTCACAGTTTTCATGAAAACAGTATGGGCGGTTACGCAACTTGGCTTGAGACCGCCCTACGGCTCGAACTCTCCATCCCTGATCCAGAAGTTGCGGTACGAGTCGTCCTCCCACATATCCGGTGGCTCCCAGCACACAAATCATTTTGTTTTGACGATCAGACATGATTCCTCAGCATTAATTCTGCAGGATAAGGGTTGAGATAAAACTGTTGCTCCAAATATGTCTTTTCATATTTGCGCACGTAATGATTAATCATGGTTACCGGAACAATCAAAGGTATCATCTGCTTATGAAATTGATCAATCAACTTTAACATTTCCTGCTTCTCGTCTGCTGATAGATCTTTCTTAAAATGCCCCAAGACGTGGGTCAGTACATTTACATGCTTCTTGACTGTTGGCCTATAAGTAAGAGCTTTGAAGAGCATAGCCGCATATTCTTTACTTAAGGATAAAGGATCAGCACTACCTGCAGTAGAAACAAGTCTGCCCATCTCGCGGTAAATGACTTCATTGTGGACCATTATCAACATTTTATGACGGGTATGAAAATCAACAAGCTTAGCAGGAGAAAGCCCGCCATCTAAAACATCACGCCACCGCTTGAAGGTAAAAATACGGTTGATAAAATTTTCTCTGATTCCGGAATCATGCAACCTACCATCATCTTCACATGGAAGTGACGGGAAGTGATCCATAACCATGCGGGCCCAAATTCCGGTACCGGAATAAAAGATCTTCCCGTCATCGCCAAAAACCTTCATCCGGCCCAAGGCATTTGAAGGGGAGCCATGCTTGAATATGTAACCGCTTAGATTCTCTTTATCCAATGCAGCTAATTTTTTACGCCCCCATTCCTGCATGCGCCCGGTCCAATCTTCACCGGAATTACGCCCCACTAATCGTGGATTCTCCAACTCTCCTACCAGACGGACAGCCTCACGGGGAATGCCCATACCGCATTCTGTCTCAGGACAGACAGGAACCCACTCAACAAACGGCCCCAATACATCCCTTAAGTAACGATCCAGTTTGTGCGAACCGTCATAACGAACATTTTCACCCAGCAAACACCTGGCTATCCCAATCCTGACTTTTCCCTCTTCAGTTTCTATTTTTGTCATGCCAGCCTCCTCTATGAATAAGCATATTTTTTTATAAACTAACTCATATACAAAAGGAAAACCATAGAAGTAACAACATACCTCAATATTTAGTCACCCCAAAGCCACATCATTACATGCAGGAGATGATTTTTTTATTTCTTTAATGGAAAAAAACACCTTTTTTTCATATTATAAAAACTCTCAGGCCCTTTATAAAACGATTTAGGCTTCATGGACGGTCCAGCAAATATGAAATCACCACAGGCAGCATTAAGAGAAGCCCGCAAGCAGGCTATGGAAGCGGAAAAAACCATCAAGGCACTCCTTGATGCGAATGCGCAATCCATACTCCTTCTTAAAAATGACGGCACAGTGATTCACGTCAACCGCATAGTAGCCGATATTCTGCAAACCTCTCCTGAGGCGCTCACGGGCAAAGATATATTCGACTGCCTGTCCCCTGAGCTATCCGAACCCAGGAGGCAAGTATTTAACAACGTGGTTAAGAGCGGAAAGCCGATTAAGTATCAGGACATGAGGGAAGACAGAATAATACTCCATTCCCACTACCCGATAATTGAAAACGGCATAGTTGAAAGGGTGGCTATTTATGCCGAAGATATCACCGATGTAATCAACAAAGAACGGGAGCTTGCACATAGCAAACATCTGCAGTCTGTACTCTACGAAATTATCTGCCAATTCAATTCAGCAAAAGACCTGAACGACCTAATGCGCTCAATACATGAGATAATGCTTAAGGAGCTTAAGGCAAAAAACTTCTACATAGCCCTTATTGAACCCGAACAGGAAGAGCTGGTATTCACATATTGTGTAGATGAAGGAATTAACAAATATCCGCCAATTCAAAACATATACGGCCGGAACAACAAACGAATCAGTCTGCTGCCCATCCAGAAAAACGAAATAATACAATTAACCCGGCAGAAGATAATTGATTCAGTTGAAAACGACTCTTTGGAAATTATGGGCCGGATTCCCGAAATATGGATCGGGGTTCCCATGCGGGTAAGAAACTCACCGATTGGAGTGCTGGTCATTCAGGATTATGAAAATTCTGACATCTTTTCGGAAGATGATATTCAACTTTTTTCAGCTTGTTCCCATCAGATTGCCTTGGCTATTGAACGAAAGAAGTACAACTCCGCAATCCGTGAAAGCGAAGAACAATACCGGGCTCTTTTTGAAAACAACCACTCAGTCATGCTCATCATCAACCCGGAGACAGGCAAAATACTGGATGCAAATTCAGCAGCATCAGAATTTTACGGATATTCCCATAGGGAACTGCAAGCAAAAAATATTTTTGAGATCAACGCCCTTTCCCGTGCCGAAGTAATCTCAAATATGAGTGAAGCGCATGAGGCTGAGTGCACAAACTTTATATTCCAGCATCGATGCAAAAACGGCGAGATAAAAGATGTTGAAGTTTTTTCAGGGCCATTCAATCACAATGGGAAGACCCTGCTCATTTCCATCATCCATGACATTACCAAAAGACTGAAAAATGAGAAGGAACTTTCCGCAGCCAAGGAATCCGCAATTCAAGCCAACAAGACGAAAGATGAATTTCTAGCCAACATCAGCCACGAAATAAGAACTCCGTTAAATGGCGTTATGGGAATGCTGCAGGTCATGAACTCGGCAAGACTAAATCAGGAACATAGGAACTGCATCAGTGTAGCCCTGCAATCTTCTCGTAATCTGCTGCGCGTTTTAGATGACATTCTGGATCTGTCGAAAGTTGAAATGGGTACTCTTGACCTTTTTGAAGATAGATTTTCCCTCAACAAACTATTGGAAGAAAGCATCAACCTATTCAAACCGCAAGCCGAAAAAAAAGAAGTAGAATTGTCATATTCCATTTTCCCTGAGACAGAATCCTACTACCTTGGTGACGAAGGCCGTATAAGGCAGATTCTTTTCAACCTGATTGGCAACAGCATTAAATTCACTGACCACGGTGCAATTAGAGTTGAAGCCAGAACTGGTCCGGGAACCTGTCAGGAAAAGAATAATCTTTATTTCACTGTTAGTGACACCGGAATCGGTATTCCTGAAGACTATCAAGAACGTATTTTCGACTCATTTACTCAGGTAGATGGCTCACTTTCAAGACGATACAAGGGTGCCGGCTTGGGCCTTGCCATTGTAAAAAGACTTATCGAACTAATGGAAGGCTCAATTGAAATTGAAAGTTCACTGCATCACGGCACTACAATAAGTTTCACAATTTCTTTGAAAATTGCAGATCCCCCTGAACCAACCCAAAACAAACAGTCCGATTCTATGATAAAAACTCCCATACTTCACATCCTGCTGGTTGAAGACGAGCCCGTAAACAGAATGATGGCTCGCAAACTTTTGGAACGAATGGGGCACAAAGTAACTTGTGCGGAGAATGGAGCTCATTGCCTTGAAATTCTGAGTGAAGGTGTGTTTGATACCATACTTATGGATATCCAGATGCCCATCATGGACGGGTTGGAAGCTACCCGGACAATCCGTACCTCAAATAATTTTATCAACGTGCGTGATATTCCAATCATAGCTCTTTCCGCACACGCAAATAAGGAAAGCAGGTACTCAGCCCTTGAAGCCGGAGTGAACGGCTATCTTTGCAAACCGTTTGAGATGAAAGATCTTGAAAAAATTATCGCCGGAACAGCACGTAGAGATTAAATCCCCCCTGATCCAACTCCCGAAACAGTTGACATAGAGGCATTTTCAAAGGCATTGAATTGAACTCGGCAGATTACTCAAATAAAACGGTAACAAATGAACGGAGTTATTCATGACTCAATATGCAGATATTTTTGATCAGAAAATGATGACAAGCCTTTTCCCCAAAGACAGGACCAACGATTTTTTTGAGGCTCTTTTCGGCGATGCAGAGGAAGGCAGCTACGATATTTCCCTCGCTTACGCCGGAGATAACGGCAATACAGTCAATTTCGAACTGCAGTTGCACCAGCGTCCGGGATGCTGTCTGGCCTGCAACCTTACATACGGTCTGCCGCAGGTTTTCTCCCGCCATCCGATCATCAACATTCAGGGAGTCGCTGAAAAAGTTGGCGAAGCAGTAGGCAAATCAGGTAACGTGACTTGGAAGCTCGGCGCTACTCAGGAGAAAAGCAGAGAACTTCATGTAATTCCTCTTTCCATAAGCCTGAGCTAAACGTACAATTCATTTTAAAGCGCAAAACAGGCCCGTGTCCTACAAGTGGGCACGGGCCTGTAATCGCTTAAAAGAATAATCACACAATTATAATGTAAATTCAGTTGAATCAAACCTGACGAAAAGGTAATATACATAGAAATTAACCACTTCAGGAGCGGGGAATGCTTGAAGAGCTTCGTTACGGTATCTTTTCCAACAATTCAAAACACATATCAAACGACAGACTGACACTGGTCGGACTTGGCGCATCTGATATATATGTTTATTCCACTTGGGATAATGCAATAACTGCACTGGAAAACGGCGAAATTGATGTAGCCCTTGTCGATGAATCATTACACGACACTTCCGGTGCTGATTGCGTTCGAAGAATGCGCCGTCACGCCATGCGTTCACTCCCCGTAATAATGGTCACCCCGGACCAGCGCAAAGAATCCGTACTAGACTCAATTGCAGCCGGAGTCGGTGGCTATGTATTGCGTCCATACAGCATGGAAACTCTCAAACGTCACGTATTTGCCGCATATATGAGTGCCAGCCCCGATGAAATTGAAAAAGAACTGCTCAATTCATCATGGGATCTTGTAGCCAACGGCAGCTTCGATGAAGCAATCGACAGCTTTTCCGAAATCATCGATGAAGTAACCGAAGCCGGAAAAAGCCCCGCGGAAGAATATTTTGATAAGGGCTTGAATTTCCTTTCACAGGAAAAATTCGGCAAGGCCATCATCGCCTTCAACAAGGCAATCGCCCTTAATGAAATGTATGCTGAAGCTTACAAAGGTATGGCCGATGCTTACAAAGGCAAAGGAGATATGGGTAATTATCAGGATTACCTGAATAAAGCTGCTGATATATACGCAGTTCAAGACAAACTTGATAATGTAAAAGAGCTCTTTGTTGAAATTCTTCAAAACGAACCGGATGCAGTAAACCCCTTCAATCGCCTTGGCGTTAAACTGCGTAAGGACGGAGACTATCAGGGAGCCATCAAAGCCTACCATCAAGCCTGTACATTCACTCCCAACGATGCCAACCTTTATTACAACATGGCACGTGCTTATACCTATGCTAAAGAATATGAAAGCGCCCTGAACTATACGGAACTCAGCCTGCGCCTTGATTCAAGCCTTGAACCAGCAAGATCACTGCATAAACAGATCGTCAAATTGTTAGAAAAAATTCGCAAAGATAATCCCGCGTCAGATACAGAATCTCCTAAAGTCAGTATTGATGACGAACTGGAAGAGTAGCCTTCAACTCAATCACTTTTCTCAATATCCAATAGTTTTTGCTTAATTTTTGTGCCGTGTGCAAATCCCGCCAGACTGCCATCGGCAGCAATCACTCGATGGCAGGGAATTATTAGCGGAACTGGATTTTTCCCATTCGCCGTTCCCACAGCCCTGCTAGCATTTTCATTGCCCAACGCAATCGCAATTTCTTTGTAGGATCGTGTCTCTCCACAAGGAATTTTACACAGCTCCGACCAAACACGCTTTTGAAAATCAGTTCCCTGCGGATTCAACTTTACATTAAATTCAGAACGGCTGCCGGATAAAAACTCTTCAATCTGGCCCCTTATCTCCGCAAAAAAATCATCATTGCGCACCCATTCGGGATTGACTTCAAACACGCGGTGCCCCTCGCCGGTCTGCATATGCAAATGTGACAGCCCATCCTCGCTTCCAGCCAGAATAATTTCGCAAAGCGGGGTCATAAATCTTGTATAAAAAGTATTCATTAATTAACCTCCATAAGAGTTGAAAAAAGCATAAGAATGCTTTTTTCTAAGTTTTCCGCTATAAGCATCAGCAAGCTCTTTTCGTATCTGACATTAAAGAAGATCTTTGAAAATGAAAACAGTATTAAACAGTTCATTTCATCCAAAATATCGATCTAAAAGTTGAGATGATTATCTAAGAAAGAGCAACCGTAACGATAACATTCAAAATGGAGAAAAGATGAAAACTCTTACCGCAAAAATGCAAGCTGCCGAAGGCAAAGAGCAGGAACTGGAAGAAGTCCTGCGTGAATTAATTAAAGCCACAGCAACCGAAGAAGGGGCAGTTGAATACAGGCTGCACCGTGTCGTCGATACTCCCGGTGCATTTCGCTTCATTGAAAAGTTCAAAGATCAGGAAGCGTTCGACTTCCATGCCAATTCCGATCACTTCAAAGCCGCTATCGAAAAAATCGGAAAACTTACCGCAGGTGACGGCGAACTTGAAATGCTGGAATTGATTGATTCTATTCCTGAATAGTTTGATTCGTATCCGAAAGATTAAAAAAGGATATGTGCCAGCTTACTCGGCACATATCCTTTTATCTTTTTATCTTAAGCTCTATGTTGTTATCCGGCCAATCCTGCCCGCCGCGACATCCATAAAAGAGACAGCAACGGAATCGTTCCGCCGATAATTCCCATCTGACCGATAACACTTATCTTTGACGGCCAGTCAAAAGAAATCAACTCCATGGCAACGGCACCAAATATGAAATAGGTGAATGTCAAAAGCGCAGAAGCAGCTCCGATGTCCCGGTCTACGGTCTCAAGAATCATATGGTTGCTGATAGGCCTGCTGACCCCGATAGAAAATGTCATCAGAAACATGGGTGCAGCAAAGGCATATTCCGATCCACCCAAAGTATGCACTCCAATACCTGCCAGTATTACGCCGATCAGTGAGACCTTGAGAATAGTGATGGATGAATAGCCCACACAAAGTCTTGAACAAGTGAATGATCCGGTCATGAAACCGATAGCGTTAAAACCGAAGAACATGGCGTACTGCTGCTCATTCATCCCGAATACACGGATATAGATATCCGCCGACCCGGCCAGAAATCCAAAAAATCCAATAGCGATGACTGAAAAAGCAAAGCAATACGTGGTGAATTCTAAATTCTTAAGCACCACCAGATAGCGGGAAAACATGTTTAAAATTCCGCCCTCGGTCTTTTCAAATTCAGGTTCCTTGAAAACCAGAGTGCCATAAAAGGCCATGGATGCAAGCACAGCCTGACATCCGAAAATCCATTTCCAAGATAAAAACTCAAGCATCATGCTACCCAGCATGGGGGCTAGCATGGGACACAGAGGAATAATCACCCCGATATAAGCCAGAACCTTCTGACGCTCTGCCCCGGTATAAAGATCCTTTGCCAGTGCCATGGACAGCGCCGAGGCCGAAGCAGCACCCGCGGCTTGAACAATGCGGGCAGTCACCAGAAACCAAATATTCGTAGATAAAGCGCAAAGCACACTGCCGAGCACGTATATTCCCACCCCACCCATCAGCACAGGCTTACGGCCTAATTTATCTGATAAGGGACCGTAAATAAGCATAAAAAAGCTGAACAGGATAAAAAAGAGCACAAGAGAAAGGTTCACTTGTGCAAGAGAAATACCCCACTGCTCCTGAATAGTCGGCAGTGCGGGCAGATACATATCCGTAGACAAGGCGGGAAATGCCGCCAGCATAGTAATAAAAAGAAAATTAGGCATAGCAATACGGTTTTTAAAGTAAATAAAAAAAAATCAACTCAGATAAAAAGCGGAAATATTGTGTGGAAAAATGAGATGACGCGATAGAGCAGGAAAGAAGATTTGCGGATATTAGGCTTCTAGTTTCAACTGGTCAACTGTTAATCTCGCAGCAGCAAACATCTTAACAGTTCTTACCATTCACATAAATTTCACCCCGCATATCTAAAGATGAACTCACCTATCAAATTTAAACATTGTTTGAAATACTGCTTGACTCATTGCGACCAGAATCATACAAGACTTCAAACAGTGTTTAAATTGTTATTGGAGATATACATGAGTGATCAAAGCACCAAAGAACGGATACTGGAAGCAGCCAGCCGTGTCTTCTGTGAGAAAGGCTTCAAAGCTACCACCGTACGCGACATCTGCGCAGAAGCTGACGCCAATGTGGCTGCCATCAATTATCATTTTGGAGACAAGCGTAAACTTTACTATCAGGTTCTGAGGATGTGGATGGATCAATCCATGAAGCATTCTAGCATGCTGGAAAAATCCATACAGGAGTTACCTCCTGAAAAAAGGCTTAAGTTATACGTACGCAACGAACTTCTCCCCTTATGCACATACGATGATCCCAAAAAAACCAAAAAGCGGCAAATCAGACTCTTGTTTGAAGAATATGTATCTGAAGACTGCGACCCAGAGCTTTTCAAATGTCATAACGACCTGGAAGAAAAAATACTTTTCCCCATAATTAGAGAATTACTAGATCCGATTGAAGAGAAACGTATTCTTGAACAGGCCTTTATTGCCGCCGGAGGAGTAATTCTCCACCACTTCCTGATGATCATCCATTATCCGGAAGGAGAAATTAACTCGGAAGAACAGTTAAAATTCATGACCGATTACTACACCACATTCATCCTCGGCTCCCTTAAAGCCATTAAGGAAAAATATCATGCAGAATAAATATCTGATTCCCCTCATGCTGAGCGTCCTGCTTCTCGCACTCTGCGGATGTGAATCCGACAAGCAGACCGAAGCCAACACAGCTGCCCCGGAAAGATCAGTCCGGGTCGGAACTGTTGAAGTTGTCCCGGTAACCATCAAGGATATACTGACCCTTCCCGGAGAAACTGAGCCGGATAAGGATGTCTGCGTATCCTCCGAATCAGCCGGTACAGTTGTCTGGCTCGGTGTGAAAGAAGGCGATCACATCAAAAAAGGACAGCTCATAGCCCGACTTGACGGAGCATCCAGCGGAGCAAAATTCGACCGCGCCAAAGCGGCCAAAAAGCTCGCTGCCGAACAGTTGCGCCGCCGCAAGGAACTGCTCAAAAAAGGAGTTCTGGCGCAGGAAGAGTACGACCAGATCAAGGCCGAACTGGAGCAGAGCGAAGCATCACTCAAAGAAATGCTGGTTAATGTGGAATACGGTATCGTGCGTGCTCCCATAGCCGGGATAGTCAACAAGCGTTACGTTGACCGTGGGGAACGTCTGGAAGTTGGTTCCAATGTTGTTGATATCGTGGATTCCTCCAGCATCAAGACTATTATCAACGTCCCGGAAATGGACATTTCCTATATCAAAAAAGGCCAGAAAGTGACTGTTTCCGTTGATGCTCTCCCCGGTAAAACATGGGAAGGCGTAATCGACTTCGTATCCTTCAAAGCTGATAAATTCTCAAAGACATTTGAAACCAAAGTTATCACCGACAACTCAGGCGGAGAAATCCGTGCCGGAATGCTGGGACGTGTGTCCCTTTTACGTCGGACCGTAACTGACGCAGTCACCACTCCCCTTTCCGCCATTATCAATCAGGGCGGGGAACGAATCATATATGTGGAAAAAGACGGCGTGGCTCAGGTTCGTACAATTGAACTCGGCATAATTGACGGCGACCGCGCCCAGATCACCAAGGGCCTCAAAGCAGGTGAAAGGCTTATCACCGCAGGCCATACCATGGTTGAAGACGGCACAAAGGTGGTGACCCAGTGATTATCAACAAAGCAGCACTAAACAGGCAGTCCACCGTAATGGTCCTGCTTGTTTTCATCATCATAGCCGGGATATCCAGCTATGCGTCCCTGCCCCGCGAGAGTGACCCGGACATCACCATCCCCTACATCTTTGTACAGACAAACTTCGAAGGTGTAGCCCCTGAAGACATGGAGACTCTGATCACCATGCCCATTGAGCGCAAACTCAAAGGGTTATCCGGGACCAAGGAGATTTCCTCCATTTCCGATGACGGGGTTTCCATCATCAAGGTTGAATTCAACCCAGATGTAGACATCGACGACGCCTTGCAGAAAGTACGCGACAAGGTGGATCAGGCCAAGCCGGACCTGCCTTCGGACCTGCCCGATGAACCTATCATTAACGAGGTAAACCTCTCAGAACAGCCGATTTTGAACGTGGTCCTTTCCGGCCCGTTCTCTTTGAAACGGCTGAAAGTTTTCGCCGAACAGCTCGAAGATCGCATTGAATCAGTTCAGGGCGTACTGGATGCCAAGATAATTGGCGGCCTTGAACGCGAAATTCACGTGGAATTCGACATGGACCGTGTGGCTTTCTACAACATCCCCCTTTCAAGCCTGCTCAGCTCAGTGAAAAACGCCAACGTCAACACTCCCGGCGGCTCTGTTGAAATCGGGAAATCCAAGTATCTCGTGCGCGTACCTGAAGACTTCAAGCACCCGGATGAGATCGATAAAATCGTAGTCTACGAACAGGACGGACGCCCTATCTACCTGCGCGATATCGCCACCATCCGTGACCACTATAAAGACCCGACCTCCAAAAGCCGCTTCAACGGAATCCAGAGTGTGACCATTGAAGTCAAGAAAAGAGCCGGGGAGAACATTATCCGCATCATTGATACGGTTAAGGAAATACTTAAGGAAGAGCAGCAGATCCTGCCTCCGACCCTGAAGATAAACCTCACAGCGGACCAGTCTGATGAAATCCGTCAGATGGTTGCTGACTTGCAGAACAACATTATCAGTGGACTGCTGCTGGTACTTATCGTTGTCTTTGCCTTTATCGGCGGTCGTTCGGCCTTGTTTGTCTCACTGGCAATTCCGCTGTCCATGCTGATAACCTTCACCGTGCTGGAAATATTCTCTTACACCCTGAATATGGTTATCCTCTTCTCACTGATCCTGAGTCTCGGGATGCTGGTGGATAACGGAATCGTTGTGGTCGAAAACATCTACCGCCACATGGGCATGGGTAAATCCCGTTTGCAGGCGGCAATGGATGCTACAGACGAAGTTGCATGGCCGGTTATCGCTTCCACCCTGACTACCGTGGGCGCATTCTTCCCCATGGTCTTCTGGCCCGGAATCATGGGTGAATTCATGAGTTACCTGCCCATCACAGTAATCATTGCCCTTTCCGCATCACTGTTTGTGGCGTTAGTCATCAACCCGGTGCTCTCGGCAAAGTTTCAGGATGTACCTAAGCTGGATGAAAATGCCAAGCCCGGATTCATTGATCGCATGATGGAAACGCTCAAGAATATCTACCGCCCCATCCTTGAATGGTCGCTGGATCACAGGCTGTGGGTGGTACTTTTTGCGTTTGCTTTCCTGATTGTTTCCACTGTCAGCTTCGGCATGTTCGGACGCGGTGTGGAATTCCTGCCCAAGACCGAACCCAAGCGGTCCGACGTCAAGATCAAGGCTCCGGTAGGAACCAACCTTGAAGCTTCGGACCAGTTCGTAAAAGTGGTCGAAAAAATCGCCGCCGAATACCCGGATATTGAGTACGTCATCGCCAACACCGGGGAATCCGGGCAGTCCGATGAAATCGGTACCCACTACAGCCTTGTTAAACTTGATTACGTAGATATTCAGGACCGCAGCCGCCCTTCATCTGAAATCACCGATGAAATCCGCGGCCGCCTTCAGCGTGCCATCCGAGGTGCGGAAGTACGTGCGGAAGCGGAAAAAATGGGGCCGCCTACAGGCAGTGCCATCAATATGGAAATTTACGGCAAGGACCTGCGCCATCTGGGAGAAATCACCGCTTCCTTCAAACGGGTTATCAAAGATATTCCCGGACTGGTTGATCTTAAAGACAACTACATCTCGGCCAAACCCGAAATCCGTGTAGACGTGGACAAAGAGAAAGCAGGTATCATGGGCCTCGACGCCTTCACTATTGCTCAGTCAGTTAAGACCGCCATTAACGGTGTCAAAGTCGGGGTCTACCGCGAAGGCAAGGACGAATACGATATTGTCGCCCGTCTGCCCAAAGAAGAACGCGATTCCCTTGAGGACATCCGCAGGATTATTGTTTCCGGACCGAAAGGCGAACCTATCCCCATTACCAGCCTTGCTGATGTGACAATGGGCGGTGGATTGGGTGGTATCAACCGCATTGACCAGAAAAGGGTTGTCACCATCTCCGCCGATGTCTCCGGTCGCCTTGCCGAAGAAGTCATTACCGACATCAACAAAGCTGTGTCCGGTATAGAATTGCCGCGCGGCTACTCATACAAGTTCACAGGTGAACAGGAAGAACAGGCCAAGGCCTCCGCTTTCCTTGAAAGAGCATTTGCCGGAGCACTGTTCCTGATCTTCATCGTACTGGTAACCCAGTTCAACTCCGTTGCCACTCCGTTTATCATCCTGACCGCAGTCATCCTCTCCCTCGGAGGTGTTATGGTCGGGCTGTTGATAACCGGAACAGCCTTCGGGGTTATCATGACCGGGGTCGGAGTACTCTCCCTTGCCGGAGTAGTAGTCAACAACGCCATCGTGCTCATCGACTACTATGAGCAACTCAAGGAACAGGGACGCAATGCCCGTGAAGCGCTTATAGAAGCCGGCTTGACCCGTTTCCGTCCGGTTCTGCTCACCGCCATCACCACAGTATTGGGCCTGATTCCCATGGCAACAGGGGTGAGTTTCGACTTCATTAACATGCGCCTCGACATGGGCAGTGAAACCTCCCAGTGGTGGGGGCCCATGGCTGTAGCGGTTATTTTCGGACTGGCTATCGCCACCGTACTAACCCTCGTAGTAGTTCCCACCCTCTGCTCTTTGCAGGAAAGCTGGAAGGAAAGGGCCGCACAACGCAAATCCGCTAAACTTGCAGAACAAGCTGCAAATTAGACAAAAGTATGAAGAGCAGATGTTGATTATCCGTTAAGAATATATTCATGGATTCAACAGGCTGAAAAATTGAATGAAAAAGACACTACTTTATATATTCGCATTGCTGGCAGCAGCCGGGATCTCTATCGGGGTCCCGGCCTGCTCCAAGATGGGGCACGCCCCGTCAATTGAGGAAAGCACCATGTTTGAAAAAGCCCCTAACTTCCAAAACGGAACATTTCTCAACGAAAATCCGGTCAATATGACGGTGGAAGGATTCACCTTTGCCAAAGCGATGAATTTCTTTTTTGACCTTAGCCGCACACCGGACAAAAAGCTTCCATACTTTCCCCTGACCAAGGATTCCTTCTCAGCCACACCTGAAGAATTACAGGTAGCATGGCTGGGGCATTCTTCCATGATCCTCGATATTGACGGCGTTCGACTGCTTATTGATCCTGTTTTCAACAATGCATCCCCGGTACCTTTCACCGTCAACCGCTTTCAACCTTCCCCCATCGAACGCAAAGAGCTTCCAGAAGTGGATGCAGTGGTCATTTCCCACGATCATTACGATCACCTTGAGATGAGCACTATCAAGCATTTAGCTTCGAAAGTTAAACTTTTCGTTGTCCCACTTGGTGTTGGTTCCCACCTGCGCAAATGGGGCTGTAAGCCGGAACAGATTGTTGAACTCAACTGGCATGAGTCCATCACAATCCGTGACGTTGAAATCATTTCCGCACCTACTCAACACTTCTCCGGTCGAGGTCTGACTGACAGGAACAAGACCCTCTGGACTTCATACGTCTTCAAAGGAGAGCGTCACAGAGCATACTATTCCGGTGACGGAGGGTATGATGGTCGATTCAAGAAAATTGGTCAGCAATACGGTCCGTTCGACCTGACCATGATTGAGGCGGGAGCTTATGACAAAGGCTGGAAGAACGTACATATGATGCCCGAAGAATCAGTGCAGGCACATATAGAGCTTGGTGGGAAATACATGCTGCCCGTGCACTGGGGTGCATATGACCTTGCTTTTCACAAGTGGGATGAGCCTATCCGCAGAGTGTCCAACCTTGCAGCAGAACAGGGAATTAATCTGCTGACCCCGCTAATGGGTGAGCTATGCATGCCCGGACAAAGCACCCACACTGCATGGTGGGAACCTGCCAAGCAACAAGAATTGGCAGTAGCAAATTAATTTGATGCGCTATCGCGCTTTTTAATAAAATAGTGGCCTTCGGCAACCCTGCCGGGGGCCTTAAACCCTTTTGGGAAAAGGGTTTAAGAATCCCAAAACTTTTTAATAGGGCTTCACCCCTTACGCGTATAAATCGTCATTGACTCTGCTAACAAAGCTTTACGCCAAGCGGCACTTCCTTATCCGGCACACACAGCGCCACATTTCCATTTTCATCATGAAATCCGGTCACCAGACACTCAGACATGAGCGGACCGATCTGCTTCTTCGGGAAGTTAACAACACCCACTACAAGTTTGCCGGGTAATTCTTCCACACCATAAAGCTTGGTGATCTGGGCACTTGATTTACGCATGCCGACTTCCGGCCCGAAATCTATATGCAGAATGTACGCAGGAACACGCGCTTCTTCAAAGACACGGGCCTCAACAATCTTTCCGACCCTGATCTCTATCTTTTCAAAATCACTCCAACTAATTGTATTCATTTCTTCTCCTCATAACTTTTTTTCGAGAGAAGAAAATAGCTAACCGATCTTCATGAATATTGAATAAAATTGACATGAAATACCAATCTATCAATTCAGACAGCGAAGCTTAATGAAAAGTTTAGGAGAGGCCAGAGGCCTTCTGATACTGGCGGGGAGTAAGTCCGTACCTGATCTTAAAAAGACGGGTCAGGTGACTTTGATCGGAAAAACCGCAAAATGCGGCTGTATCGGCAATGGGAGAATTAGAGGCAATCATTGCGCGAGCCTTTTCCAGCCGCAATTGGATCAGGAAAGAGTGCGGCGTCATGCCCTTGTGACTGCGAAAAATACGGATCAGGTGAAACTCAGTACATCCGGCTAGATCAGAAAGCTCGGCAAGACTTAAGTTGCGATCAATATGGGCGTGCAGATAATCAATTATCATGGATACCCTTCTATCTTCACTTCCGGGCCTGATTGTCCCGTCTCCGACATGGCGGTACAAACCGGAAAGCACGGAAAGGATGGCTTCATCGGTATCCAGCTTTTCTACAGGGCTGAGCAGTTTGTGATGCAGAGCGGATAAATTCTGCCAGAACTGCTTGTTTTCCAGAAGAATATTACGGAATGGGGATTGCCCGTTTTCTTTACCCAGTAATTTATAGTTGAGCGAACGGACAAACTTTTCAGAAAAATAAAAGCTGCGCAGGTGCCTGCGTTCGGAACAGCAAGGGCTGTTGGAATGGACAGTCTCCGGCTCGATAATGCTGATGGAACCGGGTTGCAGAATATCAGAGCATCCGTTGAGACGGTACTTTTCACCGGACTCGGAATTAAGCCAAAGTACATAACCATCATGCAGATGGCTTTTAAATTCCCTGCCGCCGCTACACGAAAGTACTTCCAACCCCTCAACGGGCGAAGAATAAATCAGCTTATCATCCATTGTCATTTCGTAAATTTAAAGCGGGTATTAACTGGAATCAAGGGAAGCTAAAGTTGTTTCAAGCTGGCTCTCAACCCCTGAATAATAGGCAAGCATGGTATCCAGAGCGGAATACTTTTCTTCTAACCTTGTCCGGTAAGCATCGAGCCTTGCTTCTTCATCGTAAATATCACCTTCAAGCTTGGCGGTCAGGTCGTCATAACTTGCAGCCAGCAGAGGGATGCTCCCGGTAGAAACATCGGTCAGCGACGAGCAAAGATCGGCTAACTGTCCGCATTTGCCCTGCTTCACAGTAACAGTGCTGGAATAAGCGCCGTCCGTCAAATCCGAAACCTCCAGATACAGCCCGTTAGCATCGCTATCCCTTGTTGCCAGCAGGGTGTTGCCGCTGATGGTCATATCCACACCGTTAATTGTAGCGGCAGTGATTACCCCGCCGGAAACCGTGTATTCAACATCGTAATCCCCGGCTGAAGTTAAACCGGATATGGTCGAAAGAACCCGCATATCGGAGCTGTCTGTTTCTGCTTCTCCATTTGCCGCAAACAACATGGCTACAGCTTCAGGGTCCGCAGCCAAAGCTTCTTCAAGCTCATCGTAATCTATTTCCAACTGCCCGAAAGTGGATGAACCTTCAGTACTGTCAGTGGTAATGCCTATACCTGAAAGAGAGGCATACATATCCCCTTTCCCAGTTTCGCTGTCATAATAAAGAAATCCCAATCCCGCCGAAGTCAAAGCATCCTTCACCGAATCATAGACCAAACCGAGGGTTGCATCCTTGATATAAACCGTGCTGTCGTCATCATCGCCTTCATCTACCAACTCCCCGGTGACGTCCAGCAAGTCATAAAGAAGCTGGTTTACCTCTGAAACAAATGTCTCGATAGTTTCAACCATGGCATCTGTATCATATGAAACACCTACATTAATCCCTGAAGAATCAGTAACCGCGTTAAGGGTCAGAGTCATATTGTCGATAACATCGTCAACGGTATTGGAAGGACGCTCAATCCAATTACCGGAACCTGACGGAAAACCATCCACTTTCATCTGTGCATTCTGAGCGGTTTGAGTGTTGGTAAAAGAACTCGCGTTGTAGCCGTCAATAGCGCTCAAGTCGGTCAGCACAACCGCATTATCCGCCCCGGTATCCTCACCGCTGAACTTGATATAATAATTACTGCCGTCGCTGATCAAAGAAGCGGTAATCTTGTTATCAAAATCCGGGTCACTGTTAATCTGGTCCACCAGTTCCTGAGCTGTTGTTCCGGCGGTTACGTCCATAGAGATATCTTCCCCGGCATAAGACAGGGTGATTGATGAATTGGACGAAATGATAGATTGGTCAGAGGAAGTAATGGACATGTCCTCTGAAATCCAGACATCCTTCTGCGCCAACTGGTTCACGACCAGATTATACGAATCCTCGGTGGCCCCGTCTTCAATGGTAGCTTGAACTTCTCCATCTCCGGTGGTGGAAACGGAATAGGACATGAACTCATCCATCTCATCTATCCCCTGCAAGGTACCGGATAGAGTAAGGATTTCTTCATCCAAGGCTTCAAGAAGCTCTGTGATCGCTTCCGCCTCTTCCAGATCTTCTTGATACTGCTCCAGCTCATAGCTTTCCGCTTCGACTGACGCTTCAATGAGATCGGTCCAATCTGTTCCATCACCAAGTCCATTAATGGTGAAGCCACCAGAAGTTGAGACGGACTGGTAAGTACCTGTTGAAACTGATGCGACTGCCATAATGAACCTCCTACAGATAATTCATGATCGACATGCTGATAACTTCAGAGGTTGAACTGAGCACGGCATTATAGATGTATTCCGAACGGCTGAGTTCAATGGTCAATGCAGTGCTGTCAGCATCCTCCTCGTCGCTGAGGGCAGATGCAACACGCTCACGGGTCAGGCTCAAACTTTGTCCGGTGAAATCGGCTTTCTCCTCTCGAGCCCCCACATTGGATGTTTCGATCAACATCCGGTTGTAGCCATTATCGATGGTTTCAATTGTAGTTGCCGTAGCTTCCTCATCCCCTATCCACATGTAGGCAATGGAGTCGCTTATGGCTTCAAACATGTTGGGATCGGAAAAAGATTCTCCGGTATCCGGGTCCACACCGCCGAACATATCGCTGCCCACGGAATTCACATCCAGCTCGGTACTTTCTGAAATCCCCACAGACATCGCCTCGTCAGCTCCGTTGTATTGCAGTGAATTACGGACTACGAACTGACCGCCAGTCTTATCATCAGAGTCATAAGCTACAACCGCCGTACCTGCGTTCATTTCTACGGAAACATCTCCCAGTTCCATAGTCGTATCCGGGGGAACAGCCGTGCCGTCCATAGTTCCGGTAAGCCACGTGCTCCCGCCATCAAGGGAATAGCGATAATCAACAGAGTCTGTGCCGACGGTTCCGTCTGAGGTGAACTCCACTATTACCGGATCATCAAGCTCACCCGTAAATGCTGCGAAATCAGTTTTAGCCGGAGAATCCCCGGTAATCGTTACGCCGGGGACATATTCATATGGAGCCGTATCCGTAGATTCACCGGAGAAAAGGTAGTCATCGCCAATTTCGGAGTTGGCAATAGCAAGCAGGGAATCCTGATAACCCATCATATTTACCGCCATGGCCTGCTGTTGCTCGTCCGTATAAGTTCCGGTGGCACCCTGCTCGGCCTGTTCCTTGACGGAAATCATTATCTCGCTGGCTTCACTGAGCAGGCCGTCCGCACTGCCCAGCAAGCTCTTAGCGTACTGGGTGTTGTTATAGTAATCTTCAAGGGTCTGGTCATAGCTGCGCAGGTTGACCACATTGCCCATACCTGCCGGATCATCAGACGGGGCATTTATCTTCTTCTGAGTGGCGACCTGACTGGAAACATTCATGTAATCAGCCAAGGACCTGCTGACATTGGTCATACTCTGGTCATAAATCTGTGCTGTACTGACTCTCATGGCTGCCTCCTGAGATAATCCCCTCAAATAAATTTTTATTTTTCAAACTAAACAATGCCCAGAATGGTATCGATCATATCGCGGGTGACAGAAATAATCTGACAGGCCGCCTCGTACTGATGCTGGGCTTTGGTCAGGTTGACCAGCTCCTCATCAACATTCACTCCGCTCACCGACTCCTGTTGGTCGGCATAAATCTGAGCCGCAGCCGTATCACAGGTAACCTGAGTCTCAGCAGCAGAAGCTGCCGCCCCCACATTGGAGACAATGGATGACAGATATTCGCTCAAAGAAGCATTCGTTGCAGACGCCCCCTCACCTATTGATACGGTCTGACTCAACAAATCGTTTATGGACCTGGCAGTATCGTTGCTGCCTGAAGATACAGTTCCATCATCCCCCACTTCTCCGGCATTAAGATGCGAAGGGTCGGAGACGACATAATCGTTAACCGCAATATCTCCGGCAGAACTGCCCTCGAAAAAAGTATTGATTCCCGCAGCAGCCAGAAAACCGGAGCTATCCTCCCCAAATTCAAAAGATGAATCGCCAACGGCTTCAAGTTCCAATTCACCGTCAGAGTTGACTGAAGCGGTCAGGGTCCCCCCAAAGGCTGTATTAATATCCGCAACAACCTCGTCCAGAGAATCAGTTGCCGGATCGATACTGATTGCCGAGCTTGCAGTCATGTTGCCGTCTGCATCATAGGTATAGAGAGTGAATTCACCGGAAGTGATCTTGTCATCGAAATCCAACCCGCAATCAGAGAGAGGGGCTGTCTGATCATCCACACCGTAAGTTCCTTCCACTGCTGTGTGCGACTCCAGCCCCGCCCCCTGTGAATGGGCCACGTTTGTCTCCCAGATCAGGGTAGAGGTGTAATCGTTTAGGCGGTCCATAGTTGGCTGGACATATTCATCACGGGTAATAAACAATCCGGCAATTGAGCCGCTGTCAGTACGCCCGGAAACCGGATTTCCGTCATCATCGTTCATGGGGGTTATATCCACCAGACCGCCGGAACCGTTTTCCCAGAACAATCCGGTTTTGGAAGTATCATCATCGTATGCAACTGCAAGGTGATGGGTTTCCTCCCCCTCTACCAGCGGGTGTCCGGTCTCAGTATAAATCTTGGTAGATCCGTCTTCATAACTGAGCACTTCCACCCCGATTAGTTCATCCAGTTCACGAATGGCCTGATCCCGGCTGGCTACAAGTTCGTAGTTATCCGGGTTGGCTGAAATCTGCTCGTTGAGTAATCCGATAGAATCTATCAATTCATTAGCGGTATTGACCTGATCGACAATCTCAGACTCCACGCTGGCAGACATATCCTTAAGTTCCGAATATGTTGAATTGAGCGCGTAGATAAGCGAATCAGCTTCACCAAGCAGGTCTTCACGTTCGGCCAGAGAATCCGGATAGGTGGAAAGGCCGTTCCATGCACTCAGGAATTCATCCTGCGCTGCCGCCAGTCCTTCACCATCGCTTTGATTAAAGATGGAATCCATCTGGGAAAGATATTTGTATTGTGCTTCGCTGGAGGCCAAATCAGCCGAGGCCGCAAGGTATTGCTTCTCAATAAAGCTGTCCCAATTGGCCTGTATCGCAACAATGTCCGCCCCTGTACCAAGGCTGTTGCCGTAAACAGAGATGTTGCCCATGTTGTCGTAAACAGCATCGGCACGCTGGTAACCTTCGGTCTCGGCATTGGCGATGTTGTTGCTGGTCGTGTTGATCGAGACCTGCGCGTTGGCTACGGCCCTTTCGCCTATGGACATTGCATTTGTTAAACTCATAGTGCCTCCGGCGGCTCTCCGAGGGCTTAAACCCTTTTTGTAAAAAGGGTTTAAGAATCCCAAAAACTTTTAATAGGGCTTCGCCGCTGACGCACATAAAGCCGTGCGCGGTTCAAATCAAACTCTCAGGAATTCCAAAGGGGCTTAGCTCCTTTGGCCGCTGGAGGCTGAACCAGATCGAAAAAACGCGAAGCATATCAAATCAATTCTTTAATTCTTCAATGAAATAGCAGTCTGCAACAGGGTATCTGCGGTTGTTACAACCTTACTGTTGGCCTGATATGCAGACTGGATGATGATCAGCTCGGTCATCTGGGATGCTAGGTCTACGTTTGAAGCCTCAAGAGAGTTGGATACCACTGAACCGAACCCTGCGGTTCCGGCGGTGCCGATAATGGCTTCACCTGATTCAGTGGTAGCGCGGAACAGGGTTCCTCCTTCTGCGCTTAGCCCCCCTTCGTTTGTGAAATCTGCAAGGCCGAGCTGATAGAGTTCGATTGACTGGCTGTTGGAATAGTTACCCACAAGTATACCGTTTTCATCAACTTCCACGGAGACTAGAGACCCGGTAGGATAACCGTCCTGTGAAACACTATAAGTAGCTGAAGAACTGTCGCTGTAACTGGTGGTAGCCCCCAATTCGAGTGTGTAATCCGTAAATGATGGAAGGTCGGAATAGTCGGTTGCCGCGGTAATATCGCCCAATGAGTTAATACCGCCTGAAGTATCCCAAGTGGCATTGTCACTGGACATACCGAAGTTTATGTACACATCCTGCCCGCTGGTACTTCCGGTAAAGTTGAGATTTACTTCCGGGTAGCCTTCAGGGCTGAGGTCGGCGAGTCCCCACTGATCGGGATCTTTTGTGTCAGTGGATGTAGCAGCATTGGAAAGGGTGAAAGCGGTCATGGAAGTCATCTGCCCTTCGGAATTGAAGGTCAGGGTTCCAGTCATGGCCAGTCCGGCACCGCTGGTGGTGTTCATGTCCACACCATCGGCTGTAGTACGCATATCATCCTCAACATCGTATGCCGCAACATATTCCCAAACGATATTACCGTCGGCATCCACATCCACCGGGTCCATGTAGAAAGTCATGTCATGTGCGGAACCGTTCTCATCGTAGACGGTCATGGTGGTGGAATAACTATACTGTGAATCGTCCAGCGGAGGATTGTCAGTACCGTCATAGAGTTCGAACAAAGAGGTGTAGGGATTGGAGGTGATGGCCTCGTCAACACTCTGGGAATCGAGGTTCATGGTCAGGCTGATTTCAGAAGTCGCCCTTGGCGGAGACTGGGACTGGTCCAGCTGAATGGTGGTCAGTGAACCGGAGGCGGTACCGTCTTCGATTTCCCATCCCTGAACCTGATTGCCGTACGGGTCGACCAGATAACCGTCTTTATCGAAATCAAAGTTTCCGGCGCGGGTGTAGTAAGTGGTGCCGGTATCCGGGTCCAGTACAATAAAATAACCGTCACCATTGAGAGCCACGTTGGTGGAGACACTGGAATCTTCATAAGACCCCTGAGTGTAGTCAACGTTGATGGTGGAGACTCCGGCACCGTTACCTACCTGTGAAAGCCCACTTCCGGTGGTAATGGTTGAGTAGAAAACATCCTCAAAGACCGCATCTGACCCCTTAAAACCAACTGTGGAGGAGTTGGCGAGGTTGTTGGAAACCACGGATGTTGCCTGAGAGTTTACGTTAAGCCCTGAAATTCCGGTATACAGAGAACTGGTGACACTCATCTTTTTGCTCCTGCGTTAATAAAATTTATTTAAATGAACGAAACGTCGGTGATTGAAACTTCGCGTCCGTCAGCCAGGGTCAGGGTTGTATTGCCTGAATCATCCTGATCCACTGCTGTGATGGTCCCGGCGGACTTGATGTAGACAGGAACGGAGGCTTCGTCGGCATCGTTGGCAAAGACAAGGGCGGTGTATGTTCCGTCTGATTCGATGTTGGAATTGCTCAAAATGTCCTCGCCGGAAATTTCAAACTCCCCTGCTTCGATGTCGGTGTAGTAAACGGTGTCCATAAGGGTTCCTTCGGAATCGTAGATGTTCAGGCCGAGAACTGAAGCATCTTCCTGCAGGTCAATGGTCACGGAGGTGGCTGCACCGTCTTCCACGGAGATGACACCGCCGTCAGCCATGACTTCCTCCCCGATGTAACCGGAGGTACTTAGCGCCGAGAGTGCATCAAGCTGATTGATGATTGTTTCCAGATTTTCATTCTGCTGCACGTCTTCATCGAGCATGGAATAGTTGGTCATCTGGTTAACCATTTCAGTGTTATCCACGGGGTTGGTGGGGTCCTGATATTCCAACTGGGTTGTCAGCAGGGTCAGGAAATCAACCTGATCAAGCGAGGTATTGTCGCTGGCTGTAGTTGTAGTGCTGCTCGTATCCGACCCGGTTAGGCTGCTGTAGTAGCTGACGCCGTCGACACTCATGATACGACCCTCCTCTCGCCGGACGCTGAAAAGTGGCGGCGAAGTTTCTGAATTGCCTGATGCTTGATGCAGCGGACTGTACGGGAAGTGATGCCCAACTGTTCCGCTACTTCCACAGCCTTTAAATCTCCCCAGAAAATCATCCTTACGACCTCTTTTTGTCTCTTGGACAAAATTTCTTCAGGTAATTTAAAATCTATTTTTTCATTTTCAGGTTGTGAAATATCTTTGAGATCATATATATTGATATATATACGATTATTTTTTCTCATATAATCAACTGCAACGGAGCGACTTATGATATACAACCAAGTATTTATGGAGCTTTTTTCAGAGGAATATTTAGCTATGTAATCATTTTTCAATATTTTAACTGCTACTTCCTGACACACTTCATCAACATCATTTTTGTTAGCACCTACATACTTAGAAAATATAAACTTACTGACTACATTTTTTATAAAATTAATATTATCTTTAAAAAAACAGTTTATTTCTTTTTCAGAAATATATTCGTATTTTTGTTCAATGTAAGTATTCATAACTCCTCCTACTGCCTAGAATGGAGCAACTTACATTCCTACAAATGTTAATTTACAATGGAATTGAATTCAGAATGAAACAGATTGAATTCAGGATTTGTTAAATAGATTTAGCTCAGCTAATGAAAAAAGACTGAATTTAAGGATTCTTAAGTCAGAAAAGGCTCATTTCCGGCTGCGAGGGGGCAAAATCGGCAGAGGGGAACTTTTTGCCGGAACATTTAACCGCTACAAAACGGAAAAAGGCCGTTATCCCGGTAAGTCAGGACAACAGCCTCATGCACAATCACAAAAAAAGGCCCGGTAAACCGGGCCTTGGTTAAATTTTTAGAAGTTGACGGACTAGCCGATGAGTGACAGAGCCATCTGAGGCAGGGAATTTGCCTGTGCAAGCATTGAAACCGCAGACTGGGTGATGATCTGCTGCTTGGAATAATTGGTCATCTCGGTTGCGACATCCACGTCTGAAATCTGGGATTCTGCGGCCTGCAGGTTTTCACCCTGAATCTCAAGGTTGGAAATGGTTGCTTCAAGCCTGTTTTCAAGAGCACCGAGGTTTGCCCTGATCTTATCCTTGGAGATAATTGCGTTATCAAGGGCTTCAAGTGATGCCTGAGCGGCTTCCTGAGTAGATACTGTGTAACCGGCATTTTCAGCACTCTGGTTACCAATACCGAGAGCTGAGGCGGTGCATGTTCCGATCTCAATATCATACTTATCTTCCGCGCTGTCGTTGCCGGTCCCAAAGTGGATGGTTACAGCATTGTCGCCGGAAACATTACCATTGAGCAGGTGGATACCGTTAAAATCAGTAGCACTGGCAATTCGAGTGATTTCCGACGCCATAGCCTGATATTCCTGATCAATCAGGGCCCGCTGGTCCGAGGTGTAAGTACCGGTTGCAGCCTGTTCCGCCAGTTCCTTCATACGGATAAGCTTTTCATCCACAACACCGAGCGCGCCGTCTGCAGTCTGGATCATTGAAATACCGTCATTGGCATTTCGCACACCCTGTTGCAGAGTTGAGATATCCGAACGCATAAGTTCGCGAACAGCAAGACCTGCTGCATCATCTGCTGCAGAATTGATGCGCAAACCGGAAGACATCTTTTCAGTGGAAGAACTAAGTGCGCTGTAAGCATCATTAAGATGGCGAGCGGTAGCATTTGCAACGGTATTGTTATTGATTACTAAAGACATAAAAACCTCCGTGTTTTATCGTACATCCTTGCACTATCAGCAGGAGACCGATTCACCTGCCTTTACTTGCTTATACGTAGCGGAGGTAAAGAACGTTTATGGGGAAATATTTTCATACCCCGTTCAAATTGCGGACACTATAGACAGATTCAGTCTTCCTTAACATTTCTTAATCTTATTAACACTTATTTACACTAAACTTATTTGCTTATCCCTTCTAAACACATAGTATGCGATGCAGGAGAAAATTATGAACAAGATACTTCTTATCGACGACGACCCGGAGATGGGGGAGCTTTTATCTACCTACCTGGACGGCGAGGGGTACAGCCTGCATCACAAATGCACAGCCAAGGAAGGGCTTAAAGCATTCGGCTGTGATGAATATGACCTAATCCTGCTGGACATTGTCCTACCAGACATCAGCGGGCTGAATGTGCTGGAGAAAATCCGGCTGGACTCAACAGTTCCGGTAATCATGCTTACCGGTAAGGGAGACGAAGTAGACAGAGTGGTCGGCCTCGAGATGGGTGCTGACGACTACATATGCAAACCTTTTCCCTTGCGCGAGCTGCTGGCCCGCATGCGCGCCTCCCTGCGCCGCTGCTCCATGACCCCGCAATCCCACAGCATTACCCCCAGCTCTCGGGGCAAACTCAAAGTCGGGGAACTTGATATCAACCTTGATTCCCACGCCATTATAGTCAAAGGAATTGAAACCCACTTCACCGCTGCTGAATTCAGCATCATTGAACATCTTGCCGCCAGTTGCGGAAAGCTTATTGAACGTGATGAACTCATGGAAATCGCTCTCGGCAGGAGTGCCGACTTTGATGACTATGTACTCAACGTGCATATGAGTAACCTGCGCCGCAAAATCGGAGATTCCGTCTCAATCAAAACCATCCGCGGCCGCGGATATATGATGACCTCGAGGACTCAGGCCTAAAAGCATGATCAGATTGCGGTTGGCAGTTGTTGCCCTCTCTCTCATTCTTCTGGCCATGGTGGCCGGTACCGCACCAAGTTTTGCAGAAGACAAGGATGTCTCTGCAGAACTGGAAAAGCTTGATCTCGAAGACCTGCTTCAGGTCGAAATGATATCCCCTTCCGAACGCAAACAATCACTCGAAAACATAGCCGGTTCATACACCATCCTCACCGAAGAGGACATCAGGCGCAGTGGAGCCAGAACAGTTCCAGAAGCTCTAAGGACTGTTCCCGGTGTGGTTGTAACACGCACTGACACTGACAAATGGGCTATCGGAGTCAGGGGATTCTCAGGCACTTTCAACAGCAAGCAACTTATTCTGGTAGACAACAGGCCCATAACATCGCCCTATTTCCACGGGGTAATCTGGTCCAGTCAGAATCTACCTATTCAAGCAGTAAAGCGGATCGAAATTATCCGCGGTCCGTGGACCAGCCTCTGGGGTTCAGAATCATTCAACGGCGTCATCAACATCATCACCAAATCCGCTGCGGAAATGCAGGGGACTCAAAGTGTAACCACTGCCGGAACCGAAGGTGTGAGCCAGTTTATCCGCAAGGGCGGGCATATATCTGAAAACGCAACTATGGCAGTATATGCCAAGAGCGAATATGAGCCGGGCAAGAACTATCACATCCGGGGACGTACCGAAAAAGGCTCTACTGATTGGATCACCGGTAGCGGAGGCTTCCGTGCTGACTGGCTCAATGCCTACACCGACCAATTTTCACTGCAAGGACAGATAGCCGGTTCCGCAATCACTGAAAACTCCCCGCCGGGAAACCCCTTTTCCGCCAACAGGGACAAAAATGATTACAACGGCTATGTCCAGATTCTCTGGGACCGCAAGACAGGTGCACGTTCCGGCATGCAGTTTCGCTCTTCCTATACCCGCAGCTCCATCACGGTTGCGGATATGGAGAACATGTCCAACACCATCGATTCGGAATTTATCTATTCAAACGAGCAGTTGGATGCTCATTTCCTAACTTTCGGGATCGGCGGGAAATATTTCTGGGATCAATTTAATCAGGGTGAGAATGTACAGGTCACCAACGACAGCATCTATCGCCTCGACTTTAGCGCTTTTGCCAAAGACCGCATTACCTTAATTGATGAAAAGCTCTTCCTGACCCTCGGTCTGAAACTCGATTATTCAGGTGGTTCCAACCTTGCCCCCCAGCCCACTGCACGCCTTCTGTACATGGAAGACGATGAGGAATACTGGCTGGCATACTCATACGCCAACCGTAAGCCGGGATTCTGGCTGCGGGACGGTAATTACAGGATCAGGGTTCGGGACAGAGAATACACAATGGATTTCACCGATGACCTTGAGAATGAAAAGCTGAACTCCTTTGAAGCCGGATACCGCAAACTCTTCAGCGAAACCCTGAAGCTGGATGTTTCACTGTATCTGAACAGCTATGACCAGATGGTCACTTTCAATTTCGATGACAGCACAAACACAGCTACACCGTTCAGTGGATTGAGCGGAGTTTCATACGGGACAGAGATAGCTCTGGACTGGCAACCTTACTCCTTCCTGACCTTGCGACCTTCTGTGGATATTTCCAATCAGGACTTTCAAGATGTCCCGGCAGGAATTCCCGGATTTTCACCGCCGCTTAACTCAGCGCTATACAATATCAAGCTACAGGCTTTGATAGATCTGGCCGAAGATTGGGAATTGGATCTTTTTACATCCTACCTTAACTCCATGGACAGCAAGGATCTTTCCACTGGGTTCGGCTTTGATGTGAGGTTGGCATGGCAGGCCCGTCATGACCTCCTGCTTGAACTTATCGGTAACAATCTGCTGACCAATGTTTATCAAGGCAACTATTCTCCTTCAGAACCATCGTGTTCGGTGAGGCTGACATGGGATTTCTAAATATCCATAAAATACTGGTAATTACAATCGCCACTCTTTTTATGGTATGTTCCATCCCCGAGTTGCCTGCGCACGCCGGCCCGAAAACGGTAATACAACGCCATATCAAGGTTACCCAGCCGCAATTACAGGCCTTATTCATAAAAAAAATTACGAAATATGTACTAGGCCCCGATAAGCGCAGAATAGTAGCGCAACGTCCGGTAACCGTCGCTGCAGTGGCCCCGAAAGAGCTTTCCCGTTTCTTCAAGAATCCGGACAAGTTTAAACTGGTTCGCTGGCCGGAGGAAGATTTCAGAGTTTTGTTCATAGATGTGGACAATCCGCGCATTATTGCTGCAGTGCTCAACAAAGTCAGAGGCAAGCCGATCCTGACTATCGGACAGAGTCCTGATTTCCTGCGCATGGGCGGCATGATCAACCTTGTGGAATCAGGTTCACGCTTCAAACTGCAGGTCAATATCTGTGCTGCGCGTCAAGCGGGGCTGACCATTAGTTCCAAACTGCTGAAATTATCTGAAATTTATTGCGGAGACACACCACAATGAAAAATTACCGGAACAGCATCGGGCGCAAAGTAGGCCTCGCAATTCTGGGTACGACCATTGCCGCGGTTGTGATCTCCCTGACCCTGAATATAGCCTCATTTTTCCACTCTTTCAGGCAGGCAACCCTGAAAAAAGCGACCTCACTGACGCAAGTCCTGAGCACTTCCGTTGCGCCTGCCCTTGATTTTGATGACCGTGAGTCTGCAACCGAAGTGCTAGAATCGCTAACTCTTGTGGGGAATTCCATGGGAGCAGCCATATTCACTCCGGATGGTAAAATTTTCGCCGAATTCGGAACATCAGCCAAAGAACTTCCCGCTGGAACTCCAGCAACAATCCAAGACTTCAACCGCTATCGCATCGTGAAAAAGATCCGTTCCGGTGATGAGCTTTTGGGCTACATTGTTCTGGAGGGTTGCTTCACTGAACAGCTGGACTGGTTCTTCCAGAATCTAGCCACTTCCGGTCTTATTCTGGTTACTGTTCTGACCACCTGCTTCCTGACTACTGGCTATCTCCGAAAAAAACTTACTAAACCTATAGGCCAGTTAACGGATACTGTGCGTGATATTTCTGAAAGCAAGGACTACACCCGCCGTGTATCCTACCGTAGTGATGATGAAATCGGATATCTGGTTACGGAATTCAACTCCATGCTGGCCAAAATCGATAAGCGGGACCAGTGGTTGAATAGCCATAGGGAGATGCTGGAAAACATTGTTTCGCAACGCACCAAACAGTTACGTTCCAAACAGGCTGAACTGGAAAAGAAAAACAAACTGCTGGTGCAGCAAATACATGAAAGACGAACCGCAGAGATGATCCGCGATGAGGTGGAACGCATTAACAGGCACGACCTTAAATCATCACTCAACCTTGTTATCGGCTACCCGGAACTGCTGCTCAACAGCGAAGAGCCACTAAGTGCAGATCAGCGCAAATACATTAAACGCATCGCCTCCGCTGGCTACCGCATGCTGGATATGATTCAGTTCCATCTGGATATGTTTAAGATGGAACAGGGAATATACCGTCTGAAAACCATGAATTTGGATTTGGTGGACCTGATGACTTCGCTGGAAGAGGAAATGGCCCTGCTTCTGAACCAGTCAAAGGTAAATCTTTCCATCATGCTGGACGGCAAAGAAATAGAAGGAGTGGAAGAAATTTTCCTGACCGGGGAAGGTATGCTTCTAAGAACAATGTTCCGCAACCTGATCAAAAATGCAGTGGAAGCTTCCAAAGAAGGTGATACCGTAACCATAGCCATTAACAGCGGACCGCCCATATCTGTGACCGTAAAAAACACCTTGGCTGTTCCCGAAGAAATCAGGGAAAGATTTTTCGATAAATACGTCACCCTTGGCAAAGAAGACGGGACCGGACTGGGGACATATTCCGCAAAGCTCATTGCCGAAACACACAAGGCAACAATTACCATGCACTCTGCCGAAGCAACCGGAACTGAAGTAACAGCATGTTTTGTAGACGAAAGCAACGCGGCTTAGCCTGCCAAAAACAGAACTACTCTGCGTAATAAAGACCCTCGGAACAACCGAAAGCATCATTCAAGCGCTCAATACTGCGCCCTGAAGTTAATACGATCAGATAATCCCCGGAACTGACCCTTAAGGAAAACGGTGGCAGTTTGTTCAACTCATGCCCCTGCCCTCTATCCTGACTGACTCCGATGGCCAAGACATTGAAGGATTCGCGCAGTTCTTCAAAGATATCTCCATAATTCTGACCGTCAAATCTGCTGCCTTCCTTGATGAAATACTGCTGAACATCATAGTCCTGATTACCGGAAGCCGAAGAAAGAAGATCCTCATTGAACAAAGCTACGCTGGGTTCAAAGATATAACTCGCTACAATCTTGGATGAAATATCGTTGCGACAGATGGTGAAATTGACTCCGGCACTGGTAAAAGTTTCCTTCAACTCGGAATTATCGATGGTTGCAACAAAAGATAGATGGGGATGGTACTTCTTGGCATTAAGTACGAAGACAAGATTCTTGGTGTCATCGTCAAGGTTAGGCATAAGTGAGACGGCCTCGGCGGCATTGGCTTTCTTCAGACACTCGCGGCAATTCATATCCGAAAAAATCACAAAAACCTGCTTCCTAGAAAAGCTTTCGTAAATAAAATCAATGTGATCTTTGTTATCCGTGACAATACATACCTTTTTACCGGCATGAACAAGCTGGGTCACCACATCTTCCGAGAATTCATTCCAGCCGACAATTATCACATGGTTGCTAAAACCAGTTCCGTCAAAACCCATTTTACGTCTCTCCGCCAAAGCCTGAATATGTTCGGTAAGCCTTCCGATGAAATAGCCGAGTATGCCGACACTGCCCAGCACCATAACCATGGAAACCATCTTTCCTACAACGGACGTGGGATAATGGTCCCCGTAACCGATAGTAGTCAGGGTCACCAGCGAATACCAGAAAGCATCAAAAATGGTTCTGATATTGGAATTCTCACAGGTTGATTCAAAATGATAGATGAGCAGGATAGTGGCAAGATATCCCAGCAGTGCCGCCCAAAAAAAGTAAGTACCCTTTTTCATGCCTGATTTTTAGCATTTTAAAGGGCACATAACAATGATGGTAAAGCTGAAAACAAAAATCAGAATCTATCAGCTGACGAAAATAAGACCGCCCAGTAGAAAAAGGATAGCTCCGGTCACCTTATTGATGATACCGACATGCCTACCGTAGATACGCTGCACAACGGCAGTATTCAGGAACACCACGAACAAGCCCCATCCGACAAAAGCTTCCAGTACAATAACCGATCCGTAAACCGCCTTTTCGCCGAGTCCGGCTCCCGCCCCCACCAACTGCATGAATATGCTGAGAATGAACAGGGTTACCTTAGGGTTAAGCAGATTACAGAATAAACCATCCTTTAACCCCTGCATGAAACTAGCCCCGGCAGGACATTCGGCTGTTCCATTCAGTTCCAGACCGGAACGGTCAGTAAAACAGCGATAACCGATATAAAGCAGATAAACGGCCCCGACATAGCGCAAGAGACTGTAAATAAAGGGATTACTTTTTAGCACAATGGCCAGTCCCAATACAGAGAGACTGACGTGGAAAGTCAACCCCAAGCAGACCCCGAGTACACAGCCGTAAGCAGCATGGGAACAACGCAATAATCCACGCTTATCATCAGCCGTGCCGCATCCTGCGTGGTGGATGAGGAGCATCATATCCGGACCGGGACTCATGCGGGCTAAAAAGCAAATTGTCAGCAGGGTAAAGACTGTTTCAAGCATTACTATCTCCTTGGCGATAGTACTTACCCGCGGATAATCATAATTTGAAATCATAATTAATCATACGAGACATGACTTCAAATCATATCCGGTACCCCGGAAGCCGGGAGCAAACGGATCTCTTTCATCAAACATTCCCTGAACCAGATATGAGCGGAATCGGCGTTACGGCAGGAATGCCAGAAGAGTGAATATTCGAACTCAGGGAGTTCAAAAGGAAGTTCCACGACACTTAAACCATAGCGAAAGCTAAGATTATGAGCGATATGTGCGGGAATCGTGAGCAGCAGGTCAGAACGTTTGACGACTTCCAGCACAGAACCGTATAGCGGCGCTGAAAAAGTGATCCTGCGGGTCCTCCCCTGCTGCATCAAATAATTATCAACCGGGCGTATCTTATCCCCGGTTCCGGTGACAGCCGCATGCAGTGCCTCACAATACTCATCAAGATTAAACCCTTCCCGTAGCGGATGGCCGGCACGCATACAACATTTAAACCGGTCACGCCCAATGGTCGCGTGCTCAAGACCGGACATGGACTCCTCCATGATGCAGGACACAAAATCAAGCGAACGGTCAGCAAGCCGCTCAAAATCCCCACTACCCATGGTGGAGACTTCCACCCGAATATGCGGGGCCTCATCATGCATATTCGTAAGGGCGTCGGGAATGACCTGCTCAGCCACATAGTCGGTGGTGGCAATACGGAATAAACTTGTACAGGTGGCAGGGGTGAAACTTTCCCCCTCGACCATACTGTGAATTTCAGCAAGTACCGCATCCACCCGCCTGCGCAATTCCAAAGCCCGTTCAGTCAGGACCAAAGAATTACCAACCCGCACCAGAAGCGGGTCAGCAAAAATTTCACGCAACTGCGCCAGATTGCGGCTCATGGCCGACTGGGTAACATTAAGCCGTTTTGCTGCACGGGTAACATTAGCTTCATCCAGCAAAGCCTTGAGCGCACTGATAAGGTTCAGGTTTATTGAGGAAAGCAGCATAATCCCCCTTGTGAACTTAACGAACTCCGCGACTGTTCAGGAATGAGGTGTACTTCCGGTCTTCACCCTGGATATGCTCTATCAACCAGTCCTTAAGGAAATGCATGACATCCATGGTTACCTTGGCCTTACCGCTAAGTAATGCTGATTCAAATTCAAGGACCTGATTGACGAATTTTTCATGTAACTCCTTATGTGCCGGAGTCTGAGGATAGCCAAAACGGTCAAAAAGTTTTTCTTCAGTGCTGAAATGGTCCACTGTATAGTTCTTAAGCTCTTCTACCAATTTCTTCATGACAGTATCTGATGCGCGGTCACGCATTGCCTTGTGCAATCCGTTGATCATGCCGACAAGCTTCTTGTGCTGTACATCAATAGACTTGATGCCGACCGAATAAGCAGTGTCACTCCAGGTAACAAGGTCATTACCGGATGCAGAGGCAAGGTCTCCCTGAGCCATTCCATTAATCAAAGTATCCAGCTCCTGAACAAGACTTGAAACCTCAATGAGGATGCTACGGGCCTCGCCCATTTCCTCTGCAGTTTCCTGTGCAACCTGAGTAACGTCGGAAACAGCATTGTTGATTTCTTCACTGGTGGCTGACTGCTCTTCAGAAGCAGTAGCAATGGATTCAACCTGCTCGGAAGTGGACTCAATTATGGTTACGATTTCCTGCATGTACTTACCGGATTCCACCGCGGTTTCAGTACCTGCGACAATATCGGCTGCAGCGCGATCTACAGAAGCCACGTTTGTTTTGGCATGTTCCTGAATATCGGTAATGGCGTCACCGACTTCTTTGGTGGCTTCCATAGTTTTTTCAGCCAGCTTGCGGACCTCGTCGGCAACAACAGCAAATCCGCGTCCAGCCTCGCCTGCCCTCGCAGCTTCAATAGCAGCATTCAGGGCCAGAAGGTTGGTCTGGTCTGCAATGTCGTTGATTACGTTAATGACGCGATCAATATTTTCTGCGCGCTCCCCAAGCTGCCCCATGGTCTGCTTAAGTGAAAGGACTTCGTCCTCAACCTTTTTGATAGCATCAACGGCATCATTAACACCACGAGCCCCGGTTGCTGCATTTTCACGTGACTGATCAGCGTTCCCCGCGGCAAGCGAGGCATTACGGGCGACTTCAGCCACAGTGGAGTTCATCTCCTCCATGGCGGTAGCGGTTTCAGTCATGCGGTCACGCTGGACCTCGACACCTTCACCGACCTTTTCAATACGCTCACTCAAATCATTGATGCCTGAGAAAATACGTTCGGAAGAATTACCGGCCTTGTCAGCGGCCTTTCGCATGGAAGCAATAAGCTTTTGAGTCTGCTCTTCCTTATCGCGGCTGCTTTGTAATGCTGCTTCAATTTCGATATTTTTCAGGCGCGCCTCCTCGCTCAGGGATTCGGCTCTCTTGTTGGCTTCCTCAAGGCTGGCGACCATTGCACACACGGCCACCTTAAGCTCTTCCAATTCATGCATATAAAAGCCGGAACACTCATCGTTAGCCTTCCCTTTCTGCACATCAACTGCAAAATCGCGCAGATTTTCAATGGGTGAAATCACATTGCGACTGATGCTGTATACAATGAAAATTGTAAACACCAGACTCACAGCTATGCCGCACAACAGGACAGTTGAAGACATCGACCCAAAAACAAAATCAGGGCTGAAGGCAAAAAGGATAAGGGCGATAATAGCCGGGATAAAACCAAGAACAAAAGCTGACAGCTTCAATCGAGAAGAAATATTCATAAATTGTAACCTTTTATTTATATATGAATCCAATTAAGTATGTGTGAAATAACACTGACGTATTAAAAAAGAAAATTATTTTCTGTGACGATTTTTCTTTAATTCAGTTAAGGACTCACATTTAATAAGAACGATTACTATTTATGTCTACGTTTTAAATTAAATAATAATGACCACTCACCCGCTGTGTAAACATGACTTACGAGGGCGATATCGGCTGAAGGAAACATTCGTAATTCTGCATATCTGACCGCTGAAACAGAACAAATCTTCTCTTTAAATAATGCGGCAAGCACCCCTCTCCCATCTAAAATTACCGGAAGATCAACTCAAAAAGTAGCATGATCCAACAGACTCTTGGAGTCTGGGAATGTGTATAAATCATTTCAGGAGCAAACCGGACTTGAACGGAAGAAGAGCAATTCTGGCTAGAAATTTACAATAGCTCATTATCTGCACATAATACGAAAGATCTTTTGCAGCGCTAATTTTCGCCAACCTTTAAAAAAGTTTTTATTGGCTGGCATAACTCAATCTAATACCACCAATACACGCAAAGACATCTGCCTTACCAATCCAGTTTGAAATAAAGCCGGTATTAATTTAATCGAGTCCCATCGCCTAAAGCATCCCGACTCCATATTCAATCGCAAGTATGCACGAAGAACATAGTGGACTTCTGATGGAAGTCATGGCGGAAAGTAGAAAATAAACAACAAGCAAGGTAGCTTTATAAATTTGTATTGCTAAAGTTCAAAGACAAGCCATAAAACCTCTAATTGACACAAGTATGTACTAATTTTAAATTAACTCATGCATATATTAAAAGACCCCGAATCATCTTTCTTTTACGCCTGTATTCTTTCAGGGCTGACAATACTTCTATTCGGTATTTCTTTTTATTTCAGACAGCTTCTCTCCCTGCGCAAACAGGAACCGTCACTGTACAGGCAAACGCGGAAGAGCTTCCATGTTCTCATTGGACTTATAAGCTCTTTTCTTGCGGGATATTCTGCCGTCATTGTTGCCATTACTTTCCATTACGAAATTGATTTCAATTCAATTTTCGGCCCGATATTATTTCTCGGTTCATTATTTGTTCTGGCTACAGCTTACCTGACACTGAACATGTTCAAAAAACTTTTGGAGTCGCGAAATGCTTTAAAAAGTCAGGCATACCACGACTACATGACGAAGCTGCCAAACCGGAGAATGCTTACCAACCAATTGAATGCATATCTTGTGCAGAGTAGAAAATCAGACCTTCAATTCAGCGTCTTTTTTCTCGATCTTCTAAATTTCAAAAAAGTAAACGACAGCTTCGGCCATCACATCGGTGATCAAATTCTCATTCAATTTGCAGAAAGACTCATCGAAGCTGTTAACCCGGAAGCCCTTGTTTGCAGACTTGGGGGCGACGATTTCATCATTCTCGAAAAGAATGTCTCAGCCAATAAAAGCATACTTAAATTACGCAAGTTACGTGAAAACATACTGCATCCCTTTGAAATAGACGGCCTGCACTTCAGCCTTGATATAAGCTTCGGCATTTATGCATATAACAGTCAGGATAAAGTCACTGCGGATGATATATTAAACCGTGCAAATATTGCCATGCGCCGCTCAAAACAGCGTGGTAACAATGTCGTGAGCATTTTTACCAAGAAAATGCTCAACCAGACACACGATATTTTAAAATTCGAGAACAGCTTTAGAACCGCATTGCAGGAAGACCAGTTCAAGCTGGTTTTTCAACCCCAGTTCAGAATACAGGACGGAATAAAACTTTCAGGTTTTGAGGCACTTGTCCGCTGGCACCACCCTGACCGTGGAATGGTCAGCCCGGCTGAATTTATCCCCTTAGCAGAAGAGACTGGGCTGATAGTCGAGCTTGATCGCTTAGTAATGAAGAAAGCATGCACTATGTGGTCTGAATGCCTCGAACTTTCAGGCGCCTGCGAAAACCTGCATATTTCCATAAACCTCAGCGCCAAGCACATCACGGAATCATCCATGGTACGCTATATTGAAGAGACCATCAAAAAATATAATATTCCTTTACAGTCACTTTATCTGGAACTGACTGAATCTGCATTTGTTAATGATCCCGAACTGGCAGCAGCACGACTCAAATCTCTTAGTAAAATGGGCGTTCATTGTGCCATCGACGACTTCGGAACTGGATATTCATCACTGGCATACCTGAACAACTTCCCTGCCCGGAGCGTCAAAATTGACCGCACTTTCATCATGGGAATCGAGCCCGGAAATGATTGCACAAAACTATTGGAATCAATCATCAAACTGGCTCACGGGTTGAATATGGAAGCTGTTGCAGAAGGAGTTGAGACTGAGCAGCAACTGGAAATCCTAAAAGAACTGAACTGCGACACCGTGCAAGGTTTTTACCTGGGAAGACCGATGCCCAAAGAAGAAGCCCAGAAACTTATTTCAGACTATAAAAAATAAACGAGCCGGAAGAGTGAGCTTCCGGCCCGTTTGGCTTTCATGGGGGACAAGGTGTATCCCATGTATGAGGACGTCGTATTCCGGATTACTGCGTTGTTGCCCTGAACAGCAACGGATCACATCCCAAAATATGCTCTATTTATTTTGAGGAAAAATTAATTTTTTCATATCAAATTCATATACACGAGTTTGATATATGCGCCGCACCGTCCCTACAGTGTGCCGGGAACCTTCATTTAGGAGGTTTTCAGTCCCCGACATCCGGAACAGACTTTATATTGAATTAAATCCCGACCTTCGCTTCCCAATTACGGGAATGCAATTTTGCCCCGGATGAACGGGAGATCAGGCATTCGCTTTGTTTCTGCGCGCTGATGAAACTAATCGCTTCCTTGGGATTCATAACGAATGCCGCAGTGGAAAGAGCATCAGCTTCCATCACCGTGGGGGCCACAACCGAAAGACTGACACCCTGACACGATGAAATTGCATTTTTGAAGTTTGGTATGTGGTAATGGGCTCGTTCGGCATCAAAGTAGAATTCACAGCCGCCGGAAGTTGATACCGCAGCATTCTTAAGCCTGATTACCGCAGTAGCCCCTCCCTTGCCGGAAAGGTCCTCAAGGGCGACAATCCAAGGCTGTCCCGGTGAACGTTCACCACCTGCGCGGATATCTCCACCTGCGATGATCAGATGGTTCTCCACTCCATTCGCTGCCAGTATATCCGAAGCCCTGTCTACAATGTAGCCCCTGCCGAGACCATCCAAGGTCACTGACATGGATCTTTTGCTGAAACTGATTCCGTTTTTGCAAACATTAACGGAATTAGCCCCCACAAGTCCCAGTGCATCATCAAAATCGCTCTGGCTAAGCATCAACCGACCCTTGGGATCTCTATTCTTTTGCAACATTTCCAAAACAGGAAGTACGGTTGCATCAAATGTCCCACTGGAGAGGTGATAGTACGCCTGAGCTTTCCCCATTACTTCATAGAGTTCGGGAGAAACGTCGTTCAGTTTTCCGGTTGCATTAAGATGGGAAACCGGAGTTCCGGAACGGTGACGGTCAAAGATAGCGGAAAGACGCTCTATTTCGAGAAAAGCCAGTTCTGCGGCATGATGAGCCGCATCCTTGGACAGATGCAAAGCGACGATGCTTACTTCCGTCCCCATAAGGGATCGGGTTGCAGTATACTTGTGCCGCCGGTCACCGATCCGCAAGGTGTCCGCCAGTTTCATTGCCGCACCGAGAGGATGGGCAATGAGCGCTGCCTTGGAGCCGATGTCACCAAATGATTTGACGAATGAACGCCTGACCGCATTTTCCATGACCTAAGTCCCCTACTCCTTGCCCAGTTCGCTGAACTTCTGCACGTCGGAATCCTGTGCGTATTCCGCACCGGCTTCAGCATCGTAGCAGGTCAGGCCGCAACGCAGGCAGCGACTGCCTTCCTTACGGGCTGCTTCATAAACGATGGAGCCTTTAACTTCTTCCTTGAATGTGGACTTACGCTCTTCAACTGTGATCTCGGGAACCTTGATTCTCGGGATGGTGTAGGTAACGTCCATATTTTTGAGAATGGATTCCGGAATAACGCGAAGCTGCGGGTTCTTGGGCTCGGGAATCTCACCTTCGGTAACGAAGTGATGGATTCCGCGGGCTGCCATACGTCCGTCAGCAACTGCCTGAATAATGATAGAGCGACCGGTATGCAGCTCACCACCTACGAAAACGTTAGGCATGCTGGTCTGCATGGAGGTCTTGTCACAATCGATACCGCCGGTTTTCTTGTTGATTTTGAAGGGAATATTTCCTTCAGCATCAGTGAACGGGGTCATATCGGGCACACGGTCTGTGGCGATGACAACCAGATCGGCATCAATGGTCTGCTCAGTACCTTCAACAGGCAGAGGTTCGCCAAGGGCCTTCTTGGGGTCCTTGTACTGAACTTCAATATATTCAACGCCGCTGACCTTGCCGTTTTCAGCAATGAAACGGGTAGGCTTGGTCAGGAAGAGAAGTTCACTTCCCAGCTCAGTAGCGCGTTTAACTTCATTCTTGTTTGCGGACATCTTACGCTGGATGCAACCGACCAGAGAAGTCACATTGCAGTCCAGACGTGCTGCACTGCGCACAACGTCCATAGCGGTGTTGGTGTCGCCGATAACAACAACCTTCTTGCCTTTGAGGTCGGTGATGGACTTGCCGACTTTCTCAAGGAAAGTAACCGCATCCATAACGCCTACAGCGTCAGAGTTCTCAAGCTTGAGAGCAGGAACTTTCCAGGCACCGGTTGCGATGAATACAGCTTCAAAGCCGTCAAGTTCAAGAGTTTCGAAAGTGATGTCCTTACCGAACTCAACGCCGTTCTTAACTTCAACGCCGAGGTCGAGAATGGTCTGAACTTCCCAGTCAACAACCTTGGAAGGCAGACGGTATTCAGGGATAACACCCTTCATCATACCACCGGTCTGCTCACGTTTTTCAAAGATCACAGGCTCGTGACCGATGCGGCGCAGGAAGTAAGCTGCGGAAAGACCTGCAGGACCTGCACCGATGATAGCCACTTTATGGCCGGACGGCGGGTTGCAGTTCAGGTTTACACGGGAACCGGAGTTCATTTCCCAGTCAGCTACGAAACGGTGCAGAGTGTGGATAGCCACACCATCATCAGCGATATTACGACGGCAGATGGTTTCGCAGGGTGCCGGACAAAGACGGCCCACAGCCAGCGGCAGCGGGTTGCGTTCTTTCATGGTCAGCAATGCGCCGCGCATGTCGCCGTTTTTCATCTGGTTGATATAGGTACGAACATCGATCTGAGCCGGGCATTTCTGCATGCAGGGAGCCAGACAATCGTCGATTTTGTTGAGATGGAGCAGGTCCATGGTCATACCACTCACGCGGATAGCTCCGGTTGGGCAGACTTCTGCGCACTTACCGCAGGAAACACAAGCGTTCATATCAACAACAGGCACGCCGTCTTCGTTAAGGCGGATGGCATCAAAGCCGCAGACCTTTACGCAGGAACCGAGACCGAGACAACCGAGACCGCAGGATTTCTCACCACCGTAAAGCAGTGCTTCAGCGCGGCAGTCTTCAACGCCTTCGTAATCGAAGAGCAAATTTGCACGGGAACCACCGGTGCAGATGTTGTTAGCAACCTTGGGTTCCTTGAAACTGGCTTCAAGGCCCATGATAGCGGCAATGTTTTCAGCAATCTCAGGACCACCTGCAACGCAGATCTCGGGAGCGGCTTCACCTTTTACAATTGCGCCTGCTGCTGCACCGCAACCGGGGTAACCGCAACCACCGCAGTTGGCGCCGGGGAAACACCCTTCGACTTCGGCAATGCGAGGATCTTCCTCAACATGCAGAACCTTGGATGCGGCAGCCAGAATAGCTGCGGCAGTAAGTCCGAGCAGGAATAGGACCAGTATAGAAGAAGTAACCATAACTAAATATTCTCCTTACTTAACCTGTTAGGCAACCATGCCCTTAAAGGCGAAAAAGATCATGGACATGATTCCGGCGGTAATCAGAGCGATAGGCACGCCTCTGAAAACATGGGGAACCGGAGCAACGTCAAGACGTTCACGAATGGACGAAATAATGACCAGCGCGACGAGGAAACCGATACCGGAAGCCAGACCGTAGGCCATGGACTTGATAAAAGAGTAACCGTTACGCTGAACCATGATCGCCACACCGAGTACTGCACAGTTGGTGGTGATCAGAGGCAGGAAGAGGCCCAGAGACTTGTACAGGGGCGGGATGACCTTTTTGAGGAACATCTCAACAAACTGTACCAGTGATGCAATGACCAGAATAAAGACAATGGTCTGCAGGTACTCAAGTCCGTGAGGAATGAGCACATACTGATGCAGGGGCCAGGTAATGGCTGTCGCCATCAGAGTAACAAATATTACCGCTCCACCCATTCCGAGAGCAACATCGGAGGACTTGGAGGTTCCCATGAAGGGACATGCGCCAAGGTACTGAACCAGTACGATGTTGTTGATGAAAATGGCGGAGATAAAAAGCAGAAAGTATTCCATTTTAACGCTCTCCCCTATTTATCCTTAAGGTCTTGAATGCCGCCGCAGGCACCGCAGTGCGCGCAGCCGGAGTTCATTACATCAGGCACGGTCTCGCCCTTCTTGCGGCTCTGATACCTGTTGAAGGCGTTCATGCCCGCGAGGATGACGCCGAGGCCGACAAAAGCACCGGGAGCCATGATCATGAATTCAGCAGGCTTGAAGCTTTCCCACATAACCGGGACACCGAACACTGTTCCGGCACCGATGACTTCACGGATGGCACCGAGAAAAGTCAGGGAGGCGGCAAAACCGATCCCCATGCCAAGAGCGTCGGCAATGGAGAGGATCACACCGTTCTTGGAAGCAAATGCTTCGGCTCGACCGAGGATCAGACAGTTAACAACAATAAGCGGAACGAAGATACCCAGCTTCTGATAAAGCGGATATGCATACGCCTGCATAAGCAGCTCAACCGTAACAACAAGTGAAGCGGTGATAACGATAAAGCAGGCAATACGTACTTTCGCAGGTATAATTTTCCTGATGCTGGAAATGATCAGGTTGGACATGGTCAATACAAAGATGACCGCCATTCCCATGCCGAGACCGTTCTCAGCAGAGGAGGTAACAGCCAGTACGGGACAGAGTCCCAGCAGCACCCTGAACGGAGGAAGCTCGTCCCAGAGTCCTTTTGCAAATTCTTTTACTAAACGGCTCATGGTGTCTCCTTAAGAGTTCTTCCAGATGTTGGTGATCTCAGGCTTGATGGACTGATAAACCTCAATGGCCTTGCGAACTGCATCGACAGTACCCACAGAGGAGTAAGTAGCACCGGCGATGGAATCAATATCGCCGCCCTTGGCTGAGACCTGCATGGAATCGAGTCCGTGACCTTTAAACTTATCAGTAAAGGACGGTTTCATGATCTTGTCGCCGAGACCGGGAGTTTCAGTCTGGGTGGTGATGCCGATGCCGAGCAGCTCGTCATTGTCGACATCAAATCCGACCATAACTCCGATGTCACCGGAATAACCGGGAGCAAAGGCTTCAAGAGCGATACCGACCAGCTTGCCGTCCTTCATGGCCGGGAAGACAGTCACATCTTTTATTTTCACACGTTCCTTGATGGGATCGTTGTCACGATTTTCAAGTACGGAGAGCAATGCAGGGCCCTGTACATAAGTAAGAACCTGCTGTTCAATCTGAGTTTTAGTGGCCTGCTTAAGGTTTACCAGCACCGCACCGGAAGTGGCGCAGATGATGGAGAGGACCACGAGCATGTGAAGTATTTCGCGCATGACTTACTTGCCTCCGAAAGGTTTGGGACGTACGCGGTCCAGCAGGGGGGTAAGCAGGTTTGCCACCATGATGGCAAAAGGCACGCCGTCAGGATAGATGCCGTAAACCCGGATAATGACAACCATGGTCCCGGCAATGAGTCCGAAAAGAATCTGCGGAATCATGCCCACCGGGCTGGAAGCAACATCGGGAGCGAGAAAGAATGCTCCGAACATTACTGATCCGGTCAACAGATGGAAAAGCGGGTTGGCGTAAACCTCAGGATCAATCATCCAGAAAATGGAAGCGGTAACAGTCACACCCACGAGGAATGCCGCAGGAATGAATACACGCACCCAGCCGGTAGCGATGAGGAAAATACCACCCGCAAGCACTGCGATAATCTGGGAAGCCCCCAGTCCGCCGAGCTGCTTGCCGAGGAAAAGGTCGGTGTAATTGAACTGCTCAAGAGTATCGAGACCGAAGAACTTGAGCTGGTCCAGAGGCGCGTTGATCATGAAATGTGCAAGGTTCGCGTCAATATCCATGGCAGCAGGCCAGGAAAGGCGACAGAATGCCCAAGCAACCAGAGGCGCACAGATGGGGTTGGAACCGAATCCGCCGAAAACGGTGCGGCCCAAAACGATAGTAAGTACGCCGCCGCAGGCTACCATCCACCAAGGAGCGCCCGCAGGCAGCAGGAAGGCAAAAAGAAGACCTTCATAAAGAGCAGTGTAGTTATCTACATTTACATCCCGTTCCTGCACCTTGAGAAGAAGAGCCTCGGCAAGAACGGCAGCGGTTCCGGCGATACCCACAGTTGCGAGAGCGGGCAGACCGAACATATTGAAAGCCATGAGCAATGCGGGAACCAGAGCCAGAAGATGAGACTGCATCATCTTCTCCACGGTGCGCTTGCTGCGCCAGTGAGGCGCAGGCGAAACCGTGAGTCTGACCGCAATGTCGGACATTGCTTTAATTACTGGAGGAGTCATATTTTAACCCTTGAAACTTGTATGTTTAACCGCAATCCGGATGATCCCTGTATGATTATTCAATCAATATTTAGAATCTGATGATCCCGGGATTAATTGTGCTACCGGAAGCGAAATCAAATCATTTTAGCGCGAAGCGCAACACCTACAACTACAACGACTAAGCCTTCTCACCCTGCCCGCTTGCCAGAAGCTGATCCTTGGCAAATCGGATATACTGCAGGATGGGACGTCTAACCGTACAGTTGAACGAGCAAAGGCCGCATTCAAAACAGCTGTGCAGATGATGCTTTTCAGCCATTTCAAACATCTCATACTCGGCGTAACGGCTGAGCATGTTCGGCTGGATTCTTGCCGGGCAGCTGAGCACACACTCACCGCAGTTGATGCAGGTTGCGTCTTCAATTGAAGGAAAAGTGCCGGCAGGAATTACGAACAAGCCGTAATCACCCTTCTTTACACCTTCATCAAGGCTGTAAACAGCTTCACCGCGGAAAGGACCGTCGAGAACGACCTTGTCACCGGACTTAACTTCAATATCCAGTTCATTGCAGATATGGGCTACGGGAGTTCCGAAAAGCACCCGGTAGTTATTTTCACCGATGGTCATGATGGTATCGGTGATAGGCATACCGGTTTCGTAGACCCTGCCGAGGTTGTAAAGATCCATGACGCTGATCACTTTGGTGTCATCAGGAAATTCCTTTCCGGTGACTTTCTTAACCACAAGAGCGTCGAGGGAGTTGGGATATTTGGGCTTTACAAAGACGCGCTCCGTTCCGGCAAGCTCATATGAAGAACCGGCAGCAACAGCCAGAGTAGTATGCACCGGAGTGATCAGAGACTCAGCAAGGCGCAGGCCCGCTTCAATGGTCTCTTTCTCATCTTTGAGAAGCTGTTCAGCAACAGAGATACCCGGCTCGGGGTTAAGGCCGTTGATGACCAGCTTATCCGCATGAGAAGAAAGAACGGCAACGTTCAGACCGAGTTCCTGAAGAGTGCGCAGCAGATCTTTGCCCGGCCCCATGGACTTTACATCAATGGGTTCAACACTTTCTTCACCGCCGTCAGATTTGATGGTCAGGTGGTGGTAGTTGACTTTGGTAGCCTTCCCGGAAAGCGCCGCACTGCAAGCAGCACCGTATTTCGAAGGACGCTCGGCAAGCAGTTCACCAGCTGCGAGCTTCTGGCCTTTTTTGATCTTCAGAATCTTGTTGCGCATGGAAATATTAAGTTCCGCGGGCGCAGTGATGTCGGAAATGGTCTTCTGGACATCGGATTCAAGGGAATAATGTATTTTAAGCATGAGACCTACCTCGCATGGCAATCGTAACAGGAATCTTCACCGTAGGGGCCTCCGTCACTCTCGTGACAGTCCATACACTGAGCGTGAAAAGCTTCTGCGCGCAGGGGAATGTTCTCGGTATCAGGCTTGTCTTCTTCAGCAAGAGGACCGGCGGGAACATCATCGTGACAGCGCAAACATGCTTCTTCGCTGGGAAAATTCTTCTGATGTTCAGCCCTGAACTTGGCATCGAAAGCAACCGGATGACAGCTTCCACAAGCGATCGGTCTTTCCTGACCGATGTCGTCATGGTGGCAGTCCGAGCATTCATAGCCATACTCATCAGCATGAACAAAATGAGTAAAAATCACCCTGCCGCCACTGTTGTCCATCACAACACGGGCCGGGTTTTCCTGCACTGCCGGGGGAAAAAGAAACCCGGCAATTGCCGCAACGGACAAGACAGCAACAATTAATGTTATTGGGATATATCTGTTCTTCAACGGATCAATCCTTAATTTAGAAAGATTCAAGATTAAGGCACTAAGGCCGGAAACTACCGATTAGAAGCAAAAACCTATGCACCAATTTGCAGTTTCATCCTCCGGTAAATCTTTAAAAAGTGTATGGAACCCTCACCCCACAGCCTTTAAGAAAGATTCGTCCGCCCCCGCGATTCTTCCTTCCGTAACCTTTTGGGAAAGGCACGCAGTGAAAGAAGAACCGCGAGGACGATTAGTGATTGGTCAATCATTCAGTATCTATTTCGGAGTAACCCTTTTCCAAAAAATACCGTTTCGGTCAAGTAGGGAATACCCCCTTAACCTTAGACCAGAGCCAAAAAACAATTGCCTGAAACCACCGCCACCTGACCAGCAAGTGTCGGAGACAATTGATTATTCATTCAGCTCAGCGAAGTAAGCAAATACTATACCACGATTTTATAAATCCATGTCTGGATAATTATTTTAGGCACTCAATATACTGAAATATTGCAAGTTATCCTGAGAACTCTAATATTGTGAAAAAAATATTATAATTTATTTGCAACTGAATCTTAGATTCGATTTGTGCTTTTTTGCACAATGTCTGAAAAATAAGAGTCCTAAAATTAAGACTGTCTACTTTAAACCACTGATAAAAAGAAGTTTAACATTGTAAACCAGCTCTAAAGAAGGGTCTTTTTTTCAAGACTTTCCGGTATAGAAAAGATAATCTATCATGACATTATTTCATAATTTCAAGACCATAACTCTACCCGGAAAATATTTTGGAAATTACTTGTCTGAAAATACGGAGCAGTGCTAAATCAGCTCTTTTGCAAAGCAACAACGTCAACTTTGATAAGGAATGAACATATGTATGCAGTAATATTTGAAGTTTACCCCAAGGAAGCCGGAAAGCAGGAATATCTCGAGATTGCAACCCAAATAAAATCCTTTCTTGAAAACCGTGAAGGATTTATTTCTATTGAAAGATTTCAGAGCCTTGCAGATGAGGGGAAAGTACTGAGTCTCTCGTTCTGGGAGAATGAAGAAGCAATAGAAATATGGCGAAATCTCCTTGATCATCGCGAGGCTCAGCAGTCAGGAAAAGAAAAACTGTTTAAATCTTATAGGATAAGGGTTGGCAAAATCACACGGGATTATACTGACAATACACGAGAGCAAGCCCCTAAAGACTCAACTGAGTACCTCGCGTCCTAATTTGGTATTATCATTTTTCCACTGATTAAGTGTCAAAGCATGCTTAGATTTTATAATTGATTCTCCTTAGAAAACAACTACAATTCTTTATAGCTTATATAATTATGTCACTATAAGACATAATAAAGTTTGGAGAAAGGCTTAAAAACACCTCTGGGGAGGGAGTGCTTTTAGCTGAAGGGAGAAATGCAATTTATAATCAAAGGGTGTCATGACTTTTTCAATCCGAAACAAAATCGTGTTGATGGCAGTGGTGATTGCTTTAGTGACCGCCACATCAATTTTCCTGACAGTTAACCACTACGTTGCCGAAGGGTTCTCCCATGAATCAATCCGCAACATTTCCACTATGAAGAAAGTTGTCGACCGCCATATTGACAGCTTATCCCAAGGATTTCGAGAGAAAGCAGAATTATTGGCCCGGGATATTGACCTCATTACCGCCATGAAACAAGGAGACTCAGAAGCACTTCAAAAGAAACTCCGTTCTTTGATGGTTGAAACAGAGTCCGAATTCCTGACCCTGACTGATGCAAACGGGATGGTGCTTGGGCGTGCACACGCCAACAGCCTGGGTGACAGTGCTAAAAAACAGGAGACAGTAAGCAAGGCAATGAGCGGAGCTGTCACATCAGGTATAATCAAAGGTAAGGAAATCACTTTTTCACTACGGGCGGCAGCACCCATAAAAGAGAATGGTCAGATAATCGGAACCATCTCCCTTGGGACCTCTCTCTCTGACAAAGACTTTGTTGATGATGTCAAAAAATTCTCCGACCTCGAGGTCACCGTATTCAATGGTGACACCCGGGAAATGACAACTATCATAAAAAATGGTCGTCGGGCGGTAGGCACCAAAATGACCAACCCAGAAGTTACAGCTACCGTAATTGACCGTGGTCAAACTTTCCTTGCCCGAAACAATATCCTTGGCATTGACTACCAGACAGCTTACTGGCCAATCAAATCAGTCAACGGCAAAAATATCGGCATGTGGTTTATCGGAATGCCGATCCAAACCATGATCAAAGCCCAGAATAATGTAAAAATATCTTCCCTGCTGGTCATCGCCGTAATCCTGCCCATCATTATGCTTGCAGCGTGGCTTTACGCCAGAACAATGGCCCGTCCCATAATTGAAGCCACTAAATATGCTACCCGTGTTGCTGCAGGTGAACTTGACCACGTTCTCGAAATCAAAACCCGCGATGAAGTCGGTATACTGGCTAATGACCTGAATGCAATGGTCGTTACTTTAAAAGAAAAGATCAGCGAAGCACAGGAACAGACCCGACACGCAGCAGAAGAAACGGAAAAAGCACAACAGGCCATGCTCGAGGCTGAAGAAGCGCGTAAAGAGGCTGAAAATGCCCGACGCGACGGTATGCATCAGGCTGCACGGGAACTTGAAGACGTCGTTGCCATCATATCAACAGCTTCCGAAGAACTTTCAGCCCAGATTGAACAATCCGCTACCGGTTCAGACATGCAAAGCCAGAGAACAGCGGAGACAGCCACAGCCATGGAACAGATGAATGCTTCTGTTCTTGAAGTCGCCCGCAACTCAGGAGAAGCTTCAACAACTGCCGGTGATGCCAGTACAACCGCTACCAACGGTGCAAACGTCGTCAAGGAAATGGTTGAAGGAATCGGTGTTGTTCAGAATTATTCCGAAGCTCTTGAAAAGGAAATGGAAGAACTTGGTGGCAGTGCGGGTAAAATCGGTCAGATTATCGATGTAATCTCGGATATTGCCGACCAGACCAACCTGCTGGCCCTCAACGCTGCAATTGAAGCTGCCCGTGCGGGTGAAGCAGGACGAGGATTCGCAGTTGTTGCTGACGAAGTCCGCAAACTTGCTGAAAAAACCATGACAGCTACCAATGAAGTTGAGGCGGCTATCTCAGAAATCCAGCGCGGCACGAAAGAAAGTATCAACCAGTGTGCATCCACAGTTAAAGAAATCGGAACAGTTTCAGATATGGCAGAAGATGCCGGGAATTCACTCACTGAAATCCTTTCACTTACCGATGCGGTTTCCGAACAAATTCAGGGAATCGCCGCGGCATGTGAAGAGCAGTCCGCCACTTCAGAGCAAATCAACCGCGCTGTAGATGAGATCAATAATATATCAACCGAGACAAACAGTGCCATGCGCCAGTCGGCGGAAGCTGTTTCCGACCTCGCAGCTCAGGCACACCAACTCAAATCCATTATCGACAATATGAAATCAGCATAAAAATAAGGCCGGTGCGTAAAAACGCACCGGCCCTTTAATTTTCTTTCTTGCAGTAAGAAACGACCCGGTTCCTGCCCTGCTCCTTAGCTTGATACAAACATTTATCGGCATGTTTAAGAGCGATCTCTATGTCTTCGTCTGCACAGACCATAGTCAGCCCTATGCTCACCGTAAGCTTCACAACATGCCTACCTATACGGACTTCCATATCTTCAATTGCCTCACGCAATCTTTCTGCCACCTGAATGGCCGAATCTATACTGCCGTGAACCAATAAAGCTGCAAATTCTTCACCACCAAGTCTTCCAAAGACGTCTGAAGTTCTCAAGGTGTCTATACAGCATTTGACCATCTCCTTAAGAACCACGTCCCCTACACTGTGACCGTAGGTATCGTTAATATTCTTGAAGTGGTCGATATCCAGCATCATGAGATACAACTCTCCGCCATAACGAGTCAGCCGATCCAGCTCGGTTTCCGCCCGGCTCATAAAATGACGCCTGTTGTGTGCACCGGTAAGATAATCAGTGCTAGCCAAACGTTTAACTTCTTCAAGCATTTCTCGTTGCTCGGTAATATCGTGGGCAGTGATACTGACCAGCCTATCGTCACCAACCGCTGAGTCAACAGGATGATAGGTTACTGAGAAAAAACGCTTGCCAAGCAGAGGCAGATCGATCCATGACTCAAATCCTGTTGTCTGACCCGCAAATGCCTTATCAATTAAACTCTTGGAACAATTATCAAAAACTTCTCTTCCGGTAACTTCATATACGAGGCGACCAATAAAAAATTCTTTTGGTTTATCAAATAACCGCACATATGAATCATTAACCATCACATACCGATAATCTGAATCGAGCAGGGAAACCATATCCGGGCTAAGTTCAACAAGCCTCTCGAATTGACGTAACCTTCGCTCAGCCAACCTGCGTTGCTCCACTTCATTTGCCATTTCCGAATTAACCAGTTTTAACTCGCCGAGAGCACGCCGTAACTCCTTGGTACGTTCCTCAACTTTGCCTTCCATTTCTGCGTACGCCTGCCGCAAAGCCTCATCAGCCTGTTTACGACGGACAATATTCCACATACCATCCATCATCAGGCTCAACTGACGCACATCCTCGTCATCATATTCATCTTCCTTATTTCCGACACCGACAAGAAGCACGATTTTCCCGTCATCCAAAAGAGGAACATTCATATGCCTCTTGATTGGCACATGCCCTTTGGGAAGCCCTTTCTTTGCTCCACACGCAGCATAGTCATTGAGAATCATGGGGCGTCTTTGCCTGATAGCCTCTCCCCAGATCCCGACATCTTTCACATGATAGATATCAGGGATTAATTCTACAGAACATTGGGGCATAACTTTTCGAGACCACGCATAGAGCCTGAGTTCTGATTCATCTTCGTTTACAAAATAAATATATCCGATCTCACTTCTGGTAATTCTTACTGCTGCTTCCAAAGCAAAATCATATATCTGGTTATAATCCGCGTCAGCCATACCGGATAACGTGGCAAGAGTTTCAAACCGAATCTCATTCAACTGGGTTTTCTTACGCTCCGAAATATCCCTGACTATCGCAACAAGGACCCGCATCCCTCCCACATCCATCGCGGAAACACTGATGCTGGTAAAAATAGAATTGCCGTCCCGATCCAAGACTTCAGCTTCGAAATCCTTGACTACTTCGCCAGAGGAAAGCAGGTTCATCAACCGTTCCCTGTCTTCGGGATATTTATAATTATCATTAACACTTAAAGGAATTGTACTTTCGTCTACATAACCGAACATTTCAGCTGCACGGGAATTGCCGGCCAATACGACTCCTTCCTCATTTGTGATGACAATAACATCAGGAGAAGATGCAATAAATTTCCTGCACAGACTGTTTTTGGCAAATAAATCCTGAAACAAATCATTTAGATAAAACAACGTCCCCCCCTTCGATTGGCATTAAATGCAGCTATAAGCATGCACCCCACTAAACTTATTTGA